>NZ_LMOW01000001.1:0-2677831 GCF_001423645.1 Microbacterium sp. Leaf161
AGACGAGGATAATTTGGCATTTGACAAGTGCACGCTGTTGAGTTCTCAAGGATCGGATGCTCCCACGACCCAGTCATCACAACCAGGCCCGAAGGGCAACTTCTCTATCTTAGCCATCCCGTCCCGCTTGTCAAATCAGCGCGCCGTGCGGATCTTGGATCCGGTACGCAGCCGGTGACAGCCGCAGAGGGGGTGGATCTCCCATCCTAGGCGCAAGCGCCTGTTCTCACAAGTGAGTGGATCGGGAGGTGGTTCTCCACTTGAGGGGGGTGAGGCTCTCGGCCTCTCCGCTTCCCTGTGGGGCGAACAAGTAATAAGTTACGTGGGTTCCGGGGTTCTGGCAAATCGGGCCACCACCCCCGGGCGTGTCGCCGCATCGTTCGATGGATCTTTTCCCAGTCCAGCGCCGGTATTCGTCTCACATCGCCGCCACGAGTACGATCGCAGCGTGAACGAGCCGACGAATCTCGACCCCGCTCTCGGGCTGTTGGACCGGGTGTGGGCAGAGCTCGGCATCGAGCCGCACCCCGCCGCCAGCGCTGCCCCGCCCCCTCATGCCGTGCCCCTCCCGTCGCGCCTGGCAACGGGTGATCTGGCATGGGCGAGCGTGCGCGCGGTCTGTCTGGCGTCCGGCATAAGCCTGCCTCCCGACCCCGATCGCATCGCCGCCGCGTACCGGAGTGATCGGGCTCTGAGCATCGATGGTCTCTCCCCCGATGTCTGGTCGCCATACTCGGGGTTCTTCCGAGCCTCCGACGGGTGGATCCGCACGCACGGAAACTATCCGCACCACGCGATGCGCCTGCAGGCCGGACTCGGACTGACCGCCGACGCCGACGCCGACGATGTGCGCACTGCCATCCTGCCGCTGAGTGTCACCGAGGCGGTCGAGCGGATCACGCTCGCACGCGGGCTGGCTGTGCCTGTGCTGCCGGAGGCCCCAGAGCGTGACGCGAGACTGCGCGCCACTCCCCTGCTCCAGGTCGAGCGGATCGGTCTCGCACCTCGCCCCGCCCGACACGGGATCGATCATCGGCACAGTCTCGCGCCTCTCGCCGGCGTGCGAGTGCTCGACCTCACACGAGTGATCGCCGGCCCCGTCTGCACCCGCACTCTCGCACTTCTGGGCGCCGACGTGCTTCGCGTCGACCCGCCGCGCCTGGTCGAACCCGAATGGCAGCACCTCGATACCGGCCACGGCAAGAGGACGACATTGCTCGAGGCCCGCACAGATCGGTTCGAGGAGCTGCTCGCTGCGGCTGACGTCGTCGTTTTGGGGTATCGGCCGGAATCCCTCGATCGTCTCGGTCTCTCTGCATCTGCAGTCCTCGAACGGCATCCGGCGCTGGTGGTCGCCCAGCTCAGTGCGTGGGGAATCGAGGAGCCGTCCCGAGCCGGTTTCGACAGTCTGGTGCAGGCGGAGTCCGGGATAGCCATGATCGAGACCCCCGACGGCGATCGCCCCGGGGTTCTGCCCGCACAGGCCCTCGACCACAGCACGGGGTATCTTCTCGCCGCCGCGGTCGTCTCGCTGCTCGACCGACGGCGGCGTGAGGGCGGCGGCTGGGTGGTGCGAACCTCACTGCGTCGCGTGGCAGCCGAGCTTCTCGGCATGTCGCGGTCCTCACAGCCGGAAGCGGGGCGGGAGCCGGACCTCGCCGCCCACACCTCCGTGTTCGATGTCGCCGGGCAGATGGTCACCACCGCCGCGTCTGCGCTTCCCGGCCTCGAGTTCGCGGCTCCCCACCCCTGGGGGTCGGATCAGCCGCGCTGGTGAAGGCGGCGGAACAACGGCAGCGAGAGGCACAGTGCGAGTGTCAGGACACCCCACAGCGCACACGCCGGCGGCAGCATCCGATAGGCCAGATGCTGATACGTGAACCCTTCGGTGAAGGGTCCGTATGCCGCGTATCCCAGGATCCAGGCGGTGACCAGCACTGCGGGAAGCGACAGCCACCAGGCGAGCCGGACGGCTGCCGGCATCGCGCGCTCGACGTCTTCGCGAGGGTCGGCGCTCTGCAGCCGGCGGATCGCCCAGATGCCGATGATGAGCAACCCGATCACGCTCGATCCGTGCTGCAGCCATTTGTACCCGGTGAGCGGCCCCCACATGTCGTCCAGTGCGGGAAGCGCATCCACTCCCCATCGCCCCTCGTGCGTGAACAGATCCCAGACGATGTGCGTCAGGACACCCAGAACCAGCGACGCCGCGAGCATGAGCGGATACAGCCGACTCTGCGCCCCGATGCCGACGGCCGCTCGCGCCGCCTCGACACCGGACTGCGACCACCCGGCGGGCAGTCGCCGAGCCAGCCAGAGCGGCGACAGCTCGCCGACCGCCGGGCGCAGCACCACGCGCCAGAGCAGGAACAGAACGAACGCGACCAGCGCTGTCCAGAGCACGTTGCCGAACGTGTGGGTGAACGAATACGGGAGGCCGAACCCCCTGAGGAACAGGGGAAGGTCCGGCGTCATGGCTCCGATCGCGATCGCGGCGGGCACGAGCGGGGTGCGGATGAAGGGCAGGGCGACCAGCGCGTGACTCGGCGTGAACGGCATCGGCTCTCCTGACGAGCTGGGTGGGGGGAAGCGTGACGGCGGTCGCCCGAGAATCCTCAGACGACCGCCGTCACACGATCAGCAACAGATCATCAGCCGAGGAAGACTCCTGCGAGAGTCTTCTTGCCGCGACGCAGCACGGAGACCCCGCCCGGAAGAGTCCCCTGGACTGTGGCCGAGTCGTCCTCGACGCGTGCGCCGTCGAGCGACACCCCGCCCTGACTGATCGCGCGGCGCGCTTCGGACAGGCTGGATACCAGCCCAGTGGCGACGAGCGCATCCACGACCGGTGATCCGGCGTCGACTGTCGCGTGCGGGAGCTCCTCGAGGGCGGTACGCAGCGTCGACGCGTCGAGAGCGGTCAGGTCACCCTGACCGAACAGCGCTTCGGATGCCGCGATCACGGCGGCCGTCGCATCAATCCCGTGGACGGTCGCCACGACCTCGAGCGCGAGGCGCTTCTGCGCTGCACGCCGGAACGGCTCGGACTCGACGAGAGCCTCGTACTCCTCGATCTCGGCACGGGTCAGGAACGTGAACACCTTGAGCCGCTCGATCACGTCGGCGTCCGCCGTGCTGAGCCAGAACTGGTACATCCGGTACGGGCTGCACATCTCGGCATCGAGCCAGATCGCATTGCCCTCGCTCTTGCCGAACTTGGTTCCGTCGCTGTTGGTGATCAGCGGCGTGCCGATGGCGTGCGCGGAAGCCCCCTCGGCGCGACGGATCAGGTCGGTGCCGCTGGTCAGGTTGCCCCACTGGTCTGAGCCGCCCGTCTGCAGAACGCAGTCGTACTGCCGGTAGAGCTCGAGGAAGTCCATCCCCTGCAGGATCTGGTAGCTGAACTCGGTGTAGCTGATGCCCTCATCCGAGTTCAGACGCGCGGCGACAGCATCCTTCTTGAGCATCGTGCCGACACGGTAGTACTTGCCGATCTCGCGCAGGAAGTCGATCGCCGACAGCGGCGCGGTCCAGTCGAGGTTGTTGACGATTCGGGCCGCGTTCTCGCCCTCGAAGCTCAGGTAGCGCTCGACCTGGGTCCGGAGGCGCCCCACCCACTCCTCGACCGTCTCACGGGTGTTGAGTGTGCGCTCCGCCGTGGGTCGAGGGTCACCGATCAGACCGGTGGAGCCGCCGACGAGGCCGAGCGGCTTGTGGCCGGCGAGCTGAATGCGACGCAGCGTCAGCAGCTGCACCAGGTTTCCGAGGTGCAGGCTGGGAGCTGTGGGGTCGAAACCGCAGTAATACGTGATCGGGTCCCCGGCGAGAAGGGCGCGCAGCGCCTCCTGGTCAGTGGACACGTGGACGAGGCCGCGCCACAGCAGTTCGTCCCACACGTTCTCGAACGTGGGGTCGATCGCCGGCGGGGCGGTCGTCAGAGCGGAATTCGACACGCGCCTCAGGCTATCAGCGGTCGGGCAGGCGAATCGCCGTGACGGCGTCCGATCAGCTGTGCGCCGCCCACCACACCAGGAATGCGGCACCCAACCCGATGACCCAGCTCACGAGGCTGCCGACGAGGAAGTACTCTGCGCGGGCTCCGGTCTCCCCGTCTCGAGAGATCTCCGGGAAGCGGACGATTCCCTTGGCTGCCAGCATCGCGGCGAGAATCGGATACGCGGCGGCCAGGGTGAGAAGCATCACGAGAATGCGTTCGAGCGGGCCGATCAGTCGCCCGCCCTTGAAACCCGCCCGGGGATCGCGTGCGGGCACGGCGTCGGCTTCGCCCGCCGGCTCGGACTGCTCTGCCGCCACCGCGTCTGCCGCACCCACGCCGGCCTCACCGATGACTCCGATCGCGCCGTCGTCAGCCTGGGCGCCAGGGGCCACCGGATGCGCGACCGGGGTGTCGGAAGCAGTCGGCTGCTCGTCTGGAGAGTCGAGCACCGCGGCTCGCCTCAACTCGGCAGGCCGCCACGTGTGCTCGCCGTCGAGCGCTGCCCGGACCACGAGATTCGCGGACTCCAACAGGAACACCCCTGTGCCCATGGTGAGGAGCGCGAGATCGAAAGGGATCTCTCCGAACGGGGAGCGCACACTCCACACAGACCCGATCAGACCGGCATCCGTGCGAGCACCCAGCCACACGACCGATCCGATGCTCAGCACACCGAGCAGCACGGCGGGCCAGAAACCGAGGGGCGCGCGCCTCTCCGCCGGCATGCACCACACCCAGAGCGCGCCGACCACGAGGCCGAGGACCATGGGCAGCAGGGCGTCGCTCACGCTGCCGAGCAGAAGGAGCATCACTGCGACAGTGAGGTAGCCGACCCATCGGCGTGGGGCGAACTGGCGCACGAGATCGGCTGAGCCCACGGCCAGCAGGATGAATCCGGCGACGATCATGCGCTCGACCCCCTCAGCGCGGCCACCCCTTCGATGAGGGCGGCGCTGCCGGCGCTGCGCAGCGACTTCGAGACGCTGGGCTGCGAGATGCCCTCCTCAGCGGCGAGGTCGTGCTGCGATCTGCCGACCAGGCGCCCATAGGTCAGACGCCGTTCACGCTCGTTCATCGCCCCGACCAGCTCGTCGCGGACGAGGAGGTAGGCGTTCGACGCGGCGATGGTGCTCTCCATGACCTCATCCTGCCCCGGGGCTCCGACAATCCACGTCCGCGTGCGCGGCACGGTGCGGTTCTCCCTCGCGTGCACGGTCTCGATCGCGGCGCGTGCCGCGTACCACCCCGGTCCGTCGGCGAGTTCGCCGTGCACGGAGTCGACAGAACTCACGTCTCCGATACCGATCCCGAAGCGGAAGGCGATGCCATCGGGAAGCGCGAGCTGGATCATCAGCAGCGACACCATCGCGTCCTCGAGTTCGAGGTAGACGCCCTGCTGTTCATCCCCTACCGTGGGCGTCAGCGCGTGGTGCGCGAGGGGCAGATGCTTCTCGACACGAGCGATGGTGTCGTCGAGGATGCGCTGCGCCGCCGACCGATCGTCGAGCTTGCGAGAGCCCACGATGTCGGCGAGTACGGCGATGACCATGTGATAACCGTATCACGAATAACTTTCATTTATGCCCTATTTGGTTATAGCATGAGAACATGCCTGAATCAGACATCATCCCCTGGTCCGACGGATCCTGGACCCACGCTCCCGCCCACCTCGCCCACGGCGACGACCACCTCGACGTGACAGCTGTGGAAGGCAGTGACGCCTGGCGGCACACCGCCTACGGGTTCGTGCACGACACCGAGCACGCGCTGCTCGCTCCCTTGGCCGTGGGCGAGGCGATGGATGTATCGTTCCGTGCCCCCTGGGACGGACAGTTCGACCAGGCCGGAATCTTCGTGCGCATCGACGACGAGCACTGGATCAAGGCGGGCGTCGAGTACGCCGACGACCATCTCGGTCTCGGCGCCGTCGTCACCGACATCCGCTCGGACTGGTCGGTCGGCTACGTCGACGACTGGCACGGCAGCGAGATCACGGTCCGTGTGAGCCGCTGGCCGGATGCCGTGATCGTGCGTGCACGCGCCGACGACGGCGAATGGCGCCTGGTGCGGGTGGCGCCGTTCGACGGTGGGGCCGCCGCATCCGCCGGTCCGTTCCTCGCCGGCCCCACTCGCTCCGGACTCGTCGTTCGCTTCACCCGCTGGACGCGCTCGGCCGCCGACGTCGCACTGCACTGAGTCCCACGGACACCCACGGACCAGACGCTCTGCGGAGCGCCGAAACGGCCCGCGGAACTCTCGCCGAGAGTTTCGCGGGCCGTCTGCGGTCATGCGGAGCGCTTCGCCTGCGCGTCGGCTAGAGCCCCAGAGCGTGCGCGGCCGCCTGTGCTCTGGCGACCAGCTCAGCACGCTGCTCGGCGACCCGGACGGGAGCCGTTCCGCCGACGCCCGTGCGGGAGGCCACGGATCCTTCGATCGTGAGCACCTCGCGCACCTCGGGCACGAGGTGGGGCGACACCGAGATCAGCAGCTCGTCGGATGCGTCTTCGAGGCCGATGCCCTGCTCTTCGCAGGCGCGCACCAGCGCGCCGGAGATCTCGTGCGCATCGCGGAACGGCACACGGCGCTTCACGAGCCATTCGGCGACGTCGGTCGCGAGCGAGAACCCCTCGGGTGCGAGGGCGGCCATGCGCTCGGTGTCGAACCGGAGCGTCGCGATCATCCCGGCGAAAGCCGGCAGCACGACCTCGAGGGTCTGCACCGAGTCGAAGACGGGCTCCTTGTCTTCCTGCAGGTCGCGGTTGTACGCGAGCGGAAGCCCCTTGAGCGTCGCCATCAGCCCCGAGAGATTGCCGATCAGGCGCCCAGACTTGCCGCGAGCGAGCTCGGCGATGTCGGGGTTCTTCTTCTGCGGCATGATGCTCGAGCCCGTCGAGTACCCGTCGTGCAGAGTGACGAAGCCGAACTCGCGAGTGTTCCAGAGAATGATCTCCTCGCTCAGTCGCGAGATGTCGACCCCGGTCATCGCCATGATGAAGGCGAACTCGGCGACGACGTCGCGCGCCGCGGTTCCATCGAGCGAGTTCTCGGCCGGGCGGTCGAGTCCGAGCTCGGATGCGACCAGTGCGGGGTCGAGTCCGAGCGTCGAACCCGCGAGGGCTCCCCCGCCGTAGGGCGAGACGCCGGCGCGGCGACGCCAGTCGACCAGACGCTCGAGCTCGCGCACGAGCGGCCACCCGTGGGCCTGCAGATGGTGCGCGAGGAGCACCGGCTGCGCGTGCTGCAGATGCGTCCGTCCGGGGAGGATCGCGTCGGGGTGAGCCTCCGCCTGTGCGACGAGCGCGTCGATGACCCGCAGGAGGTCTCGCGCGATCACTCGGGCGTGGTCGATCAGGTACATCCGCACGAGCGTGGCGATCTGATCGTTGCGGCTGCGGCCGGCACGAAGACGCCCGCCGAGCTCGGGCCCGAGCTCTGCGATCAGAGCCTGCTCGAGAGCCCCGTGCACGTCTTCATCCGACGGGACGGGCAGCAGCGTGGCGTCGGCGACCTTGCGCGCCACGGCGTCGAGCCCCTCGTGCATCCTCGCCGCCTCGTCGGGTTCGAGGTAGCCGGCGGCCTCGAGCGCCTTCGCGTGGGCGTGCGAGCCCGCGATGTCGTACGGTGCGAGGATCCAGTCGAAATGCGTCGACCGGCTCAACTCGACCAGCTCAGGAGACGGTCCGCTCGCGAAACGAGCACCCCACAGCGCGCCCTCGTTTGTGCCGTCGTTCTTCGCGTCGACCATCATGCGTCCTTCTTGTCGAGCAGCCAGACGAGCAGGGCCTTCTGTGCGTGGAGGCGGTTCTCGGCCTCGTCCCACACGACGCTCTGCGGTCCGTCGATGACTTCGGAGTCGACCTCGTAGCCTCGGTCGGCGGGAAGGCAGTGGATGAAGATGGCCTCCGAGTCGGCGATCTCCATCGTCTCGGGCGTCACCTTGTAGCCACCGAGATCGCGGATGCGCGCGAGCTTCTCCTCTTCCTTGCCCATCGACACCCAGGTGTCGGTGACCACGACGTCGGCGCCGGCCGCTGCCTCGACCGCATCGGTGAACAGGGTGATCGAGCCGCCGGTCTCCGCGGCGCGGCGGTCGGCCGCCTCGACGACGTCCGCGCGCGGCGCGTAGTCGGCGGGCGAGGCGATGCGCACATGCATTCCCGCGGTCACCCCGGCCAACGCGTACGAGTGCGCCATGTTGCTCTGACCGTCGCCGAAGAACGTCAGGGTGAGCCCCTTCAGATCGCCCTTGTGCTCGCGGATCGTGAGCAGGTCGGCGAGCAGCTGGCACGGGTGGAAGTCGTCCGAGAGCGCGTTGACGACGGGCACGGTCGTGCCGGCGGCCATCTCCTCGAGCCCCGCCTGCGCGTACGTGCGCCAGACGATCGCCGCGACCTGCCGCTCGAGCACGCGCGCGGTGTCGGAGGGGGTCTCCTTGCCGCCCAGCTGACTGCTGGCGGTCGAGATGATCAACGGCGACCCGCCGAGGTCGGCGATGCCGACCGCGAACGAGACGCGGGTGCGCGTCGACGACTTGTCGAAGATCACCGCGACCGTCTGAGGGCCCTCGAGGGCCTTGTTCGCCCAGCGGTCCTTCTTCAGCTCGATGGCGAGATCGAGGATCTCCGCCTGCTCAGCGGGGGTCAGATCGTCGTCACGCAGCAGGTGGCGGGTCATGCGAGGGCCTTTCCGGATTCGGCGAGGGATGTCTGGACGTCGGAGAGCGACGCGGCGAAGAGCTCGCGGAACTCGGCGAGTTCGGCGTCTCCGATGGTGAGGGCGGGCGCGATGCGCACGGTCTCGGGGTTGGCGGCGTTCACGATGAGACCGCGCTCCTGTGCAGCCGCGACCACGTCGTTCGCGACGGGGGCGCCCAGAGCGACCCCGATCAGGAGTCCTCGGCCACGCACTCCCGTGACGAGAGGCGAGTCGATGTCGGCGATGATCTCGCGGATCTCTTCGCCACGGCGCGCGGCGTTGTCGACGAGGCCTGCGCTCTCGATCTCGGTGAGCACCGCGTCGGCGACGGCCGTCGCCAGCGGGTTGCCGCCGAACGTGGAGCCGTGCGAGCCGGGCGTGAAGAGCGAGCTCGCCGCACCATAGGTGACGAGAGCACCGATCGGGAAGCCGCCGCCGATGCCCTTCGCGAGTGTGATGGCGTCAGGCGTGATGCCTTCGTGGCTGAAGCCGAACCAGGCACCCGTGCGCCCCGCGCCGGTCTGGATCTCGTCGACGATGAGCAGCGCGCCGTGCTTCAGGGTGAGCGACCGAGCCGCCTGGAGGTACCCCTCAGGAAGCTCGACCACGCCGGCCTCGCCCTGGATCGGCTCGACGATCACGGCGGCGACACGGTCGTCGATCGCGGTCTCGAGTGCCTCGATCGTCGCCGGGATGTGCTCGACTCCGCCGGGCATCGGCTCGAAGGGCGCACGCATCGCCGCTTTCGCCGTGAGCGCGAGGGATCCCATGGTGCGGCCGTGGAATCCGTTCTCGAGTGCGATGATCCGCGGCTTCTCCGTTCCGCCGTGCAGGCGGGCGAGCTTGAACGCGGCCTCGTTCGCCTCGGCGCCGGAGTTCGAGAAGAACACGCGCCCGTCGATCCCGGCACCGGCCAGGCGCTTCAACCGTGCGGCGAGCGCGAGCTGCGACGGGGTCGCGAAGTAATTCGACACATGCGCGAGGGTCGCGGCCTGCGTCGATACGGCCTCGACGAACACCGGATGCGCGTGCCCGAGCGAGGTCACCGCGATGCCGGCGAGGAAATCGAGGTGGCGCTTGCCCTCGGAGTCCCAGAGGTACGACCCCTCCCCACGGGTGAGCATCGCCAGTCGGGGGCCTGCGTTGAGGACCAGATCGCTCGCTGCGTCATCCTGCCAGTTGCTCATGCCTTCACTCCTGCGCTTCCCATGACCACTTCTGTTCCGATTCCCTTGCTGGTGAAGAGTTCGACGAGCACCGAGTGCGGCACGCGTCCGTCGATGATCGCGGCGGCGTCGACGCCGCCCTCGATCGCGTCCAGGCAGGCCTTCATCTTCGGGATCATGCCCGACTCGAGGGTCGGCAGCATCTCGATGAGAGCCTCCGACGTGAGGTGCGACACGAGAGAGTCGCGGTTGGGCCAGTCGGCGTACAGTCCGGGGACATCCGTGAGGATGACGAGCTTGCGCGCCTTGAGAGCCACGGCGAGCGCGGCAGCCGCGGCATCCGCGTTCACGTTCAGCGATTGGCCCGGGTGATCGAGGTCGGGGGCGATGCTCGAGACCACGGGAACGCGTCCGGCCGCGAGGTGGTCGAGCACGGGCGTCGGGTCGACCTCCACCACATCGCCGACACGGCCGAGGTCGATCTCCTCGCCGTCGATCACGACACCTCGACGACGCCCGCCGAACAGCCCCGCATCTTCACCGCTGAGCCCGGTGGCGATCGGGCCGTGCGAATTGATCTTCGACACGAGCTGCGGGTTCACCTGGCCGGTGAGCACCATGCGTACCACGCTGATCGCTTCGGTGTTGGTGACCCGGTAGCCGCCCTTGAACTCGCTCGGGATCTCGAGGCGCTGCAGCATGTCGGAGATCTGGGGCCCACCGCCATGCACGACCACCGGCAGCACGCCGACGTACCTCAGATACGCGATGTCCTGCGCGAACGCCTCCTGCAGCTCGTCCGAGACCATCGCATTGCCGCCGTACTTCACGACGACGATCTGGTCGCGGAACTTCTTCAGCCACGGGAGCGACTCGATGAGCGTCGCGGCCTTGACGGCGGCGACGTCAGGCGTGGTGTCCTGGATGTCGGTCATGAGGCGTAGGCGCTGTTCTCGTGCACGTAGTCGTGGGTCAGGTCGTTGGTGAGGATCGTCGCAGTGGCCTCGCCGACTTTGAGGTCGATCACGAGGTGCGTGGCGCGAGGGGTGAGGTCGACCTCTTCGCGCGGACGGTCGGGGCCGCCCTCGCTGCACACGCGGACGCCGTTCATCCAGACGTCGACGTCGTACGGGTCGAACTGCGCGTTGGTCGTGCCGATCGCGGCGAGCACCCGACCCCAGTTGGGGTCGTTGCCGAAGATCGCGGCCTTGAAGAGGTTGTTGCGGGCGACCGAGCGGCCGACCTCGACGGCCTCCCCCTCGCTGGCGGCGTGCCGCACCTCGATGGTGATGTCGTGACTCGCGCCCTCGGCATCGCCCTGCAGCTTGACCGCGAGTTCCAGGCAGAGCTCGGCGAGGGCAGCCGAGAAGTGCTTGAGGTCGGGGGTCACCCCGGAGGCACCGTTGGCGAGCAGCGTGACCTGGTCGTTGGTCGACATGCAGCCGTCGGAGTCGAGGCGGTCGAACGTCGTGCCGGTCGCGAATCGCAGCGCCGCGTCGGCCTCGAGAGGTTCGAGCACGGCATCCGTTGTGATGACGACGAGCATCGTCGCGAGGCCCGGGGCGAGCATGCCCGCGCCCTTCGCCATGCCGCCGATCGTCCAGCCGTCCCGGCTCACGACAGCGGTCTTCGAGACGCTGTCGGTGGTCATGATGGCCTCCGCCGCGACGTCGCCGCCGTCGGCCGACAGCTCGGCGATCGCCTGTTCGGTGCCCGCGAGCACCTTGCCGCGGAAGACCTCGTCTCCGACCCCGATGAGACCCGTCGAGCAGACGAGGACGTCGCCGGCGCTGACGCCGAGCAGCTCCGCCGCTTTCTCGGCGGTCTGGTGCGTCGTCTGGAAACCGAAGCTGCCGGTGAAGCAGTTCGCTCCGCCCGAGTTGAGCACGACGGCCTCGACCACGCGATCGGCGACGGCCTGCTGCGACCAGATGATCGGGTTGGCCTTGGCGCGGTTGCTCGTGAACACGGCGGCGCCGACCTTGCGCGGGCCGCGGTTGACGACCACTGCGACATCGGGCTTGCCGGTCGACTTGAGGCCGGCGGCGACTCCGGCCGCCTCGAATCCTGCGGGGGCGGTGACGCTCACGGTGCGACTCCGTTCACTGAGAGGGCGCGGGACTCGGGAAGTCCCAACGCGAGGTTCATGGACTGGATGGCAGCGCCTGCGGTGCCCTTGACGAGGTTGTCGACCGCGGCGACCACCGTCACGCGGTTCGCAGCACGGTCGATCGCGAGGCCGATGAGTGCGGTGTTCGCGCCGAGGACATCGGCCGTGCGCGGGAACTGCCCCTCGGGCAGCAGCTGCACGAACGTCTCGTCACCGTAGGCGTCCTCCCAGGCGGCGCGGATCTCCGCGTTACTGACGTCACCGGCGATCGGCGCGGTCGAAGTGGCGAGGATTCCCCGCGACATCGGAACGAGCACAGGGGTGAAGGAGATGCGGATGCCGTCGGCGGCAGCACCGGATGCCGCGGCGAGCGCCTGGCGGATCTCGGGGATGTGCCGGTGGGTGCCGCCGACCGCATAGGGATTGGCGCTGCCGAGGATCTCACTGGCGAGCAGATTGGTCTTGAGGCTCTTCCCCGCACCCGAGGGGCCGACGGCGAGCACCGAGACGATGTCTCCCGCGTCGATCACTCCCGCTGCGACGCCGGGAGCGAGACTCAGACTCACCGTGGATGCGTTGCATCCGGGGGCGGCGATCCGCTTCGCATCGCGCAGCGTCTCGCGCTGCTTGATGCCGTCGACGAGCAGCTCGGGGACCCCGTAGGCCCAGGGTTCGTGGAAGTCGCCGCCGTAGAACGCATCCCAGGACGCCTGCGAGGTGAGGCGATGGTCGGCCCCGGCGTCGATCACCAGCGGGGTGTCGCCGAGCGCGTCCGTGTACTGACCCGACTGACCGTGCGGCAGAGCGAGGAACACGATGTCGTGACCTGCGAGCGTCTCGGGTGTGGTGTCCTGCAGAGTGAGGTGAGCGAGAGACCGCAGGTGCGGCTGATGCTGCACGAGCGGCTGACCGGCGTTCGAGTGAGCCGTCACGGTGCGGATCTCGATGTCGGGATGAGACGCGAGGAGGCGCAGGATCTCGCCGCCCGCGTAGCCGGATGCGCCGGAGACGGCGACGGAGTACGTCATGCTTCTACCTTAACGGTCGGACCCCTCGGCGAACGCGGGGTGCAGTGTCGGGAACCGGGGCGGCGACACCGGCACTCGACCGCCGTGCGTACGCAGGCAGAAGCGCAGGGTCGCCTAGAGTCGGCGGCCGCTGCGGCGTCGGCGCACCGCGATGGCGCTCGGAGCGAGCGTCAGAGTTGCGGTGGCGGCCGAAGGCATGTCGCGACGATAGCGCGCTCGTCGCGGCATGCGCAAATCCGGTCCGTCATCCAGCAGGCACGTGGAGCGCTGGCGCCGCGAAGAACGCGAGCTCGTGGGCGCTCGAGACCTCGAACGCTCGGAGCATCCGTCGACGCCGCGGGGCATCCGACTGCGCCGCCGCGTCCATCACGTAGCCCACCGCCTGCTCTGTCGCCGCCTCGAAGGCCGGATCGGCGTAGGTCGCGAGCCACGACGCATAGGGATGCTGCGGATCGCGTGCGTACTCGCCGAACGCCCCCGCGTGCAGACGCGTCCCGAGATCGGTGTAGAGCCAGAAGCAGGGAAGCAGGGCGGCGATGAGCTCTGCGTAGTCTGCGCCGAAGGCGACGGATCGCAGATGGTCGAGGTACGCGACGGTCGCGGGGGCCGGATCAGCGGCGAAAGTCTCCGCCTCCACGCCCGCACCGGGGGTCAGCCACGACGCGTGGAGTTCGAGTTCTCCGGCGATCGCCCCGTGCGCCGACTCCGCCCAGAACGCCTGCTCGTGCGGTGTCGGTGCGAGCCGAGACGCCTCGGCGAGGACCCTCGCGTACTCCCGGAGGTAGAGCGCGTCCTGGCGAAGGTAGAACAGGAACCACTCGCGGTCGAGTGTCCCGTCGGCGAGAGCGCCGACGAAGGGCAGCTCGTCGATATCTGCCCGCAGGTGCGCGATCCGCTCCCACCACTGATCGCGGATGTGCGCCCGGTCGGGGGTGGTCTCGAGTCCGCCACGTCGCCAGAGGCCGCCGAAGTGGTTGATCGGCCCGTGTCCTCGTCCGACGTGGAGCGCATCGCTCTCCGTCAGAGACTCACGCAGCCACGAACGGGCCGAGGCGACCGCGTCGGTGAGGGACTCGCCCCTGGCGAGGCGGGTGGCGAGGGCGGACGAGAGGGAGCACCCGGTGCCATGCGTGTTGCGGGTCGCGATGCGCGCGCCCGGATACCCCCGACTCACTCCGTCGGCAGCGTCGATCACCGCGTCGGGAACGTCGTCGCCGTCGAGATGCCCTCCCTTCACGAGCACCGCCGCGCCCACACGGTCGGAGAGCGCAGCTGCCGCCGCGAGCGCGTCATCCCACCCGTCGATCGGATGGTCGGCCAGCGCGGCGAGCTCGGCGAGGTTGGGCGTCACGACATGCGCGCGCTCGAGGAGTCCGCGCAGCGCGACCTCGGCCTCCCGGTCGAGAAGCCGGTCGCCACTGGTCGCGACCATCACCGGGTCGAGCACGATGATCGGCGGCCGCATGGCATCGAGCCAGTCGGAGACCGCACGGATCACGTCGGCATTCGCCAGCATGCCGATCTTCACCGCATCGATGACGATGTCGTCTGAGATCGCATCGAGCTGCTCCCGCAGGAACTCCGCGGGCGGCACATGCACCGCCCGCACGCCCACGGTGTTCTGAGCGGTGAGTGCGGTCAGAGCCGCCATGCCGTACCCGCCGTTCGCGGCGATGGACTTGAGGTCGGCTTGGATTCCCGCGCCGCCCGATGGATCGCTGCCCGCGATGCTGAGCACCCGCGGCGTGCCTGACGCTCGCCACCGCCGGAGGAAACTCTGCGCCGTCTGCTTCGGATCGACCGCGGCGCAGATGGCCGAGACCACCGCGAGGCCGGCCGCGCCCGCGTCGCGGAGTCGCTCTGTGTCATCGATGTCCACGCCGCCGATGGCCACGCAGGGCACGGCGGACGTCTCGATGAGCGACCGGAAGCCGTCGATGCCCAAAACCGGCGGATGGTCGGGCTTGGTGTCGGTGGGGCGGATCACACCGACGCCGAGGTAGTCGACCACGCCCGCGGGCAGAGCCGCCACCGTCTCGAAGTGGTCGGGTGTGTTCGCCGTCAACCCGATGATCGCCTCGGCACCCAGTCGCTCGCGCGCCCGCAGTACCGACGCATCGCCCTGACCGAGATGCACGCCGTCGACGCGAGCTCCCCGAGCGCGAGCGACGAGCGCCGCATCGACCCGGTCGTTCACCAGGAGGATCGCACGGCCGGCGATCACGCGCGACAGCTCGACCAGCTGATCGGCGGTCTCGGCATCCGTCGCGATCTTGTCGCGCAGCTGCACGATGCGCACTCCCCCGTCGACAGCGAGGCGCACGGTCTCGACGACACCCCGCTCACCGCAGAGGCCCGGATCCGTGACGAGGTAGAGCGAGAGGTCGGCGATCACAGCGCGCTCTCCTGAACGCGCGCGGAGGCCACCAGGTCAGCCGGCTGCACGGCGGCGAGCGCGTCGAGCAGAGCGACAGCGAAGGTGCCGGGGCCCGAGGCGTGCACCGCGGCCCTCTCGGCGGCGATCGTGTAGACGAGGCTCGCCGACGCCACCGCCGTGAGCGGATCGGCAGAGGTCGAGCGCGCCGCGCCGAGGAACGCGGCCATGACCGCGCCCAGCGCGCACCCGCCGCCGGTGACCCGGGTGAGCAGCTCGTGACCGTTCGCGATGCGCAGCAGACGGACGCCATCGGTCACCAGGTCGACCGGTCCAGACACCGCGACCACAGAGCCATGACGCGCGGCGAGTGAGAGCGCTGCCTCTGCCGCATCGTCTGTCGTGTCTGTCGCGTCCACACCCCGGCCGCCTGCGCTGAGTCCGGCGAGCGCGAGGATCTCGGATGCGTTCCCCCTGATCGCCGTGGGGCGCGAGGCGATCAGCTCGTGGGCGAGGGCTGTGCGCACCGGGAGTGCGCCGATCGCGACGGGATCCAGCACCCACGGAGCGCCCGCGGCGACGGCACCGGCCGCGGCTTCGAGGCTCGCCGCCCGCTGCTCGGGGGTCGGCGTTCCGAGGTTGATCAGGACGCCGGACGCCACCCCGGCGAACATTCCTGCTTCGTCGACGATGTCGACCATCGCCGGTGCCGCGCCGAGGGCGAGCAGCACGTTGGCGGTGAACCCCGTGACGACGCTGTTGGTGATGCAGTGGGTCAGAGGTGGACTCTCGCGCAGCTCGGACAGGAGCTCTCCGGCCGTGGCAGCCAGGGTCGATTCGGATTCAGGACGCAGACGATCGCTCAATGCGACATCCCTTCGCTAGTACGAACTAGATCAGGTTCGACGGGTCTGTTCTCAGCCGCGGATGCGGCACCCCGTGTCACTGCTCGCAGTCTAGCGAGCGCGCCGTCAGCGCAGGAGCTGGATCAGCGCGAGTTCGTCTGTCCGGGTCAGACCTGCCCGCCGCTCGCGATCGACACCGCGTTCCTGCTCGTCTTCGACCACCGCGGCGATGGTCTCGTCGAGCGGGCGCAGCTCTCCCCCGGCCGCACGGTAACGCGCGTTCGACCTCGTCATGAATCCGGTCATGTCGCTCGGGAGCCACAGCGGCAGCGATCGCTTGCCCGCCCAGTACTCCACCTCATTCGCCACGAGCCAGTCGTCGGTGGCCGTGACGGTGTCTCCTCGGTGACCCACGTGCCTGCGCACCGCCTCGATGACCTCGGCCATCGGGTGCCGGTCGCCGGTCGCGTTGATCACTCCGGTCGCGGTCGTCGTGCTGATGAACTCCGACAGGTCATCGACATCGATCACCTGCACGTCGCGCCCGTCTGCACGGGGCAGCAGCACGGGTTCGTCGTGAGCGCGCAGGAACGCCGCAGCCCAGTATCCGAAGCGGTCGCTCGGGTCGCCCTTCCCGACGATCAGCCCCGGGCGCACGATCAGCGTTCGGTCGCCGAGCGTGCGAACCGCGTTCTCGGCGGCGACCTTCTGCGCGCCGTACTCGTACTCATCGCCGGCGCCGGCCGGCTGATGCAACGGCGCGGACTCATCCGCCCCGACCGTCTCATCATCGGAGTATGCAGACACCGACGAGACGTACGTCCAGCGGGCGGCTCGATCCCCGAGCGCCTCGACCGCCGCCGCCACGTGCGCCGCATTCGAGGAGACGTCGATCACGTGATCCCAATCGCGACCGCGGACGGCGTCATAGGCGTCGGCGTCGTCACGATCGGCCAGAACCAGGCTCGCACCCTCCGGGGACGGTCGACCTCCTCGCGCGAGGCACATCACCGCCGCCCCGTTCACCAGCATGCGTCTGGCGATCCGACCGGACAGCCAGCCGGTCCCGCCGAGAATCAGAGCGTCAGTCATGGACCCATGCCACCATCTCCGCCGTGCGAGGGGAAGTGTCTTCCGCTCACGGCGGATGCCGGGTTCACCGCGGACGGAGGTCTGACAGCCCCGTGAGCTCCGGGACGGTCCAGGAGGGATCCGGCCGCCAATCGCGCCAGTCCGCGGCGAACGGCCAGTCACCGTCGCGGTACGACGCGATCGCCGCGTCGGCGTGCCGCTCGATCTGCGCCGCCTGCTCGGATGTGAGACGGCCCTGCTCGACGGCCGCGATCAGCTCATCCTCATCCTTCAGATGCACCCGGCCGTCCGGCTCGATCTCGACATCGAGGATGTGGTCCGACGAGTAGGTGTCGCGGTCGGTGCGCAGGTGCGCGTTCTCGAGGTTTACGTACCAGCCGGCGAACTGCCACTCCGCCCCGCTCACATCGCTCCAGAAGAGCCACACCGACCACGCGGCGCCTGCGGGGGCGATCCGCAGGATGCCGTTGCCCCACCACTCCTCCACGATCCGCGTCCGCGGGTCCAGCCATCGCCGCTCGAGCGGAACCGTTCGGATCCGCTCGCCTTCCGGAGTGCCCTGCCCCTCCTGCAGCGTGCCCGGAGCGAGCCAGGCGACGAGGCCCCGCTCGTCGTCGCGGACGACTCGCATGGGTGTGATCGTCGACGCATCTCCGGGCTGCCACCCCGGCTTCCGGTAGTGCCAGGAGATCTGATCGCCCGGGTCGAGGAAGGGCGCCTCGCCCATCGGTCGGACGCCATCGGGAACCGCCGCAGGCGTGCTGTGGGGAAGGATGCTCATCACGACACGCTACCTCGCGGGAAAGCCAGGTTCAGGTCGGCTCGGCGGTGGCGGTCACTTCCACATCTGACGCCTCGATCGCTGCGTGGCGGACTGCATCCCGTACTGGAATGCAGTCCGCGCAGTGCTGAGTCAGTCGCGCAGCGTCGCGCCGAAGCGCTCGGCCGTGACAGCGACGCCCGCGAGCTTCGCCTCGGTCGCCTCGGCCGCGGTGAGCGTGCGATCGTCCGCGCGGAATCGCAGAGCGAAGGTGAGACTCTTCTGCCCTTCCGCGACGCCGTCTCCGCGGTAGTCGTCGACGAGTCGGATCGCCTCGAGGAGCTCTCCCGCGCCTTCGGCCAGCGCAACCTTGACGTCGCCGGCGGGGACGTCAGCCCCGAGCACGAGCGACACGTCCTGCGTGGCGGCCGGGAACGTCGACAGCGAGGCGGCGACCGCACGGGCGTTCGCCAGCGTGAGAATTCCGTCGAGATCGAGCTCGAGCACGGTCGCGCGACCCGGCAGGTCTGCTCCCGCTGCGACGTCGGGGTGGAGTTCTCCGACATAGCCGACCTCGACGCCGCCGACCGACAGCACGCCTGTGCGCCCGGGGTGCAGCGCCGCGCGCTCGCCCTGGGCCACCTCGATGTCCACGCCGGCAGCTGCGGCGATGACGCGAGCCGCGTCCAGCGCTTCCGACAGACCGGCCGCTTCAGCCGCACGGCCGGGCTGGCGTGCCACGACATTGCCCGTGAACAGCGCCGCGACATGGCGGTGCTGCGGCGGGATCGACGCGTTCAGCGCGGCGAGGGTCTCGTCCGACGGACGCACGCCGAGCGGCGGCACATCATCGGTGCCGTACTCGACACCGGGCTCGGGCAGGAACACGACTCCGGTCTCGAACAGCGCGAGATCCGTGAGGCCGCGCGAGATGTTGCGATGCGCGGTCTGCAGCAGTCCCGGGATGAGCGAGCGACGCAGGAACGGAGCAGAGCCGTCGAGCGGGTTCGCGAGCCGGATGCTGGGCAGGTGCTCTCCCGACGCCGAACCGTGCAGGTCGTTCTCGGCGTCGGTGGTGAAGGGGAAGGAGGGCGTCTCGACGAGACCGGCTGCTGCGAGCGCGTCAGCCACGCGACGTCGCCCCTGCTGGTGCGGCGTCAGGCCACGGCCGGACGGAGGCGTCGGCAGCACCGAGGGGATGCGGTCGAGACCGTGGATGCGCGCGACCTCTTCAGCAAGAGACCACTTGTCGGTGAGATCCGGGCGCCAGGTCGGCGGGATGACGACCCAGCCGGCATCCGTCTCGGTGACCTCGCCACCGATCGTCGTGAGCGCGACCACGATCTCGTCGTCGGAGTAGTCGACCCCGATGAGTCCCTGGACGAATCCTCGCGGCAGCTCGATCTCGGCGACGAAGACCTCGGCGAACAGCGCGCCACCCTCTTCGGTGAGCGTGCCGCCGGCGAACTCGACCATCAGGTCGGCGGCTCGACGAGCCGCGACGAACGGCACGAGGGGGTCGACGCCGCGCTCGAAGCGCTTAGACGCCTCGCTGGGGAGCTTGTGACGACGGGCCGTGCGCGCGATCGTCACCGGGTCGAACGTCGCTGCTTCGATGAGGACGTTGCGTGTCGTGTCACTCATCTCGGTCGTGCCACCACCCATGACACCGGCCAGGCCGATGGGCCCGGATCCGTCGGTGATCAGGAGATCCTCGACGTGGAGCTTCCGCTCCTGGCCGTCGAGAGTCGTCATCTTCTCACCGGGGGTCGCACGGCGCACCGTGATGCCACCCGAAAGCTTGTCGAGGTCGTATCCGTGCAGCGGCTGCCCCAGCTCGAGCATGACGTAGTTGGTGATGTCGATCAGGATGCCGAGTGAGCGCATGCCGGCGAGCGACAGGCGAGCGATCATCCACGGCGGGGTCGGGCGCGACGGGTCGACGTCGCGGACGACACGGGTGACGAACTCGCTCGCCCCGACGCGGCCGCGCACGGGGGCGGCGTCGTCGACGATCGCCGTATGACCGGTTCCGGGCTGGAGTTCGGCGAAGTCCCGTTCGGCCGGGTCGCGGAACGTAGCTCCGGTGGCGTGCGAGTACTCGCGTGCGACACCTCGGAGCGAGAACGCGTACCCGCGGTCGGGTGTCACGTTGATCTCGACCGCGACAT
This sequence comes from Microbacterium sp. Leaf161, assembly GCF_001423645.1. Lineage (NCBI taxonomy): Bacteria > Bacillati > Actinomycetota > Actinomycetes > Micrococcales > Microbacteriaceae > Microbacterium > Microbacterium sp. Leaf161. The sequence continues at coordinate 20,239 of NZ_LMOW01000001.1, forward strand.
CGTCGAGACCGAGCAGGCTGATCGCGTCAGTGCCGACGGGAGCGTCGATTCCGAGGTCGGCGAGAACGAGGATGCCGTTGTGCTCGTCACCCAGACCGAGCTCCCGCGCCGAGGCGATCATGCCGTCGGACACATGACCGTAGGTCTTGCGGGCGGCGATCGGGAACGGCCCAGGCAGCACAGCGCCCGGCAGGGTCACCACGACCTTGTCGCCGGCGACGAAGTTGTGCGCTCCGCAGACGATCCCGCGGATGCCGCCGTTCGCCTCGCCGACGTCGACCTGGCACCAGTTGATCGTCTTGCCGTTGGACTGCGGCTCCCCCTCGAGGGAGACGACCTGTCCGACCACGACGGGACCCGAGATCTCGAAGCGGTGGATATCCTCCTCCTCGAAGCCGACGGTGACCATCGCCGCCAGAACGTCTTCGGGCGTCGCATCCGCTGCCAGATCGACGTACTCACGCAGCCACGAAAGCGGGACGCGCATCACACCACCATCCCGTACTGCTCGCTGAAACGGACATCGCCCTCTGCCATGTCCCGCATGTCCTGCACGTCGCTGCGGAACATGAGTCCGCGTTCGACGCCCATACCGAAGGCGAAGCCGCTGTAGACGTCGGGGTCGATCCCCGCCGCACGCAGCACGTTCGGGTTGATCATGCCGCAGCCGCCCCACTCGATCCAGCGGGCGCCGCCCTTGAAGGTCGGGTGCCACAGGTCGAGCTCGGCAGACGGCTCGGTGAAGGGGAAGAAGTTCGTGCGGAAGCGCGTCTTCGCCTCCGGTCCGAAGAGCTGACGCGCGACGTGGTCGAGCGTGCCCTTGAGGTGGGCCATCGAGATGCCCTTGTCGACGACCAGCCCCTCGAACTGCGTGAAGACGGGGAGGTGCGTCGCATCGAACTCGTCGGTGCGGTACACGCGACCGGGGCAGAGCACGTAGATCGGCACGTCGCGGTCGAGCATCGAGCGCACCTGCACGGGACTCGTGTGCGTGCGCATCACGAGGTGGCGCGAGGGCGGGTCGACGTAGAAGGTGTCCTGCTCCTGGCGAGCGGGGTGGTCGACGTCGAAGTTCAGCGCGTCGAAGTTGAACCACTCGTGCTCGAGCTCGGGCCCTTCCGCGATCTCCCAGCCCATGCCGACGAAGATGTCGGAGATCTGCTCGCTGAGCAGGGTGAGCGGATGCCGCGCCCCGACGCGGGTCCGGGAAGAAACGGCGGTGATGTCGATGCGCTCGGATTCGAAACGGGCGGCGACCTCGGCGGCTGCCAGCTCCTCCTCCTTGGCGGCGAGGGCCTTCGTGACCTGACCGCGCCCCTGCCCGACGAGCTTGCCGAAAGCCGCCTTGTTCTCGGGAGCCACCTGCCGCATCGAGGCGTTCAGGACGGCGAGAGGCGAGCCGTCTGCGACATGAGCGGCTCGAGCCGCCTTCAGCTCGGTGGTATCGGCGGCCGCAGTGATCGCTTCGAGTGCGGCCGCGACGGCGGCTTCGACCGCTTCCGGGGTGATTTCGGGAGACTCAGACACGAGATAGGAGTCTACCGGGACGGCGGACTGCTCCTTCCCGGGGCCGGGCTCAGAGCGGGCCGAACATCGGCACTGCGACCAGGGGCACCCATGTGACCCGATCGCGCTCGAGCGCGGCCACGAGTCGCTGGTCCCGCGCCGCTTCGCGACGCAGCGTCTGACGCCCCCGGCCGATGACCGCGGCCGGGATCACGAACACCGAGACGAGCAGGAGTGCGAATCCTGCGTCGAGGACGAGGAGCGGCACCGGGTCGACCGAGGAGACGATTCCGGGGATCAGGAAGGCGTTGAGCGCCCCGAAGATGCTGGCTGCGGCGATGAGGCCGCCTCCGAGCGAGCCGGCACCCCGGGTGGTGTACGACGTGCCGGGTTTCGGGATCCAGCCTCTCACCCGTGCGAGGAACACGCCGGAGACGACGGCGACGATGCCACCGACGATCATCGACGGCACGTATGCCGAAGGCGGCATACCGACCGCCAGCAGGACGAGCCCGAAGACAACCGACGACGAGCCGAGCGCGAGGAACGAGGCCCACATCCCACGGCGCATCGCGCGAGCATCGGCGACCTCACGCAGCCGAGACCGGGAGTCCGTGCCATGCAGCGCGGCCAGGTCAGCATCCATCCACTCCGCGAGCGTGCGGCTCGTCGCAGGCGGATAGGCGGAGATCGGCTCGACGCGCATCACGACGGACGCTCAGACCGGGCCGGGGCCGTCCCCGCCCGCGACACCGCCCCCGCGCTGCAGGGTGATGAGCTCGGTGTTGGTGCCGTCGCCGTGCTGGCGCGGGTCCCCGGCCGCCTGGATCGCCTTGACCTTCGGCGAACGACGGGTGCTGATCTCCACCCACTTCGCGATGCCGGAGAGAATGAGGCACATGACGATGTAGATGCCGCCGATGACGAACGCCGACTGCAGGATCGGACGCCCCTGCTGCGACGTCAGCTGCTTCGCGTAGTACAGCAGCTCCGGGTAGGTGATGATGAACCCGAGAGCGGTGTCCTTCATGGTCACGACCAGCTGGGCGACGATCACCGGGAGCATCGCCCGGATCGCCTGGGGCAGCAGGATGAGACGCATGACGCCGCTCTTGCGGAGTCCGATCGCGTAGCCGGCCTCTTTCTGCCCGCGGGGCAGGGACTCGATACCGGCCCGAAGCACCTCTGCGAGCACGGAGCCGTTGTACGCCATCAGCGCGATGACGACCGCCCAGTACGGGTCCATCTTGATGCCGACCACGGGCAGTCCGTAGTACAGCAGCATCATGAAGACCAGTACCGGGACCGCGCGGAAGAGCTCGGTGATCGCGGTCACCGGGATCCGCACCCAGGCGTGGTCGGAGAGCCGACCGATCGCGAGCACGAATCCCAGCACGATGCTGAGCACCGCGGCCAGCGCGAACGCGGCGAGCGTGTTGCCCAGCGCCTTGAAGATGCCCATCCACACGTTGGAGAACGTGAAGACGAACCACTTCTCCGCCGAGAACTGGCCCGTCTCCACCATCCGCAGGACGATGAAGCCGAGAGCGGCGAGGACGAGGATGACGGTGGCGACCGCGATGACGCGGTTGCGGGCGATCGCCCGGGGCCCCGGGACGTCGTACAGTACAGAGCTCATCGCGCGATCCTCCATCGGTTCTCGAGATATCGCTGCAGCCAGCTCAACAGCAGCACCAGGGCGACGAACACCACCGCGACCCAGAGGAGGACCTCCATCGGGTTGCCGGGGCGATCGGCCGAGTCGTTGATGGTCGAACGCAGTGCCGCCAGTTCGGCGACCGAGAATCCGGCCGCCACGGTCGTGTTCTTGAGCAGGGCGATGAAGACGCTCATCATCGGAGGCACCACCGAGCGGAACGCCTGCGGGAGGATCACGAGGCCCATCACCTGGCCGAAGGGAAGCCCGATCGCTCGCGCCGCCTCAGCCTGGCCGACCGGGACCGTGTTGATTCCGGCCCGCAGCACCTCGGCGACATAGGTCGCCGTGTAGATGCCGATGGCGAGGATGCCGAGCACGAGGTTCGACAGATCGGGAAGCCCGAGCTGCGGGTACCCGAAGATGAAGAAGAAGAAGACGAGGGTGAGTGGGGTGTTGCGCACGGTGTTCACGTACACGGTGCCGACGCCTCGCGCGATGGGCACTGGAGACACGCGCATCGCCCCGACGATGAGGCCGAGGATCAGCGCGATGATCCCGCCGGCGAAGAACACGATCAGCGTGTTGCTGATCGCCTGTCCCCACAGGTCGAGGTTGCCGAAGATGACGTCCACGCCACCCTCCCTTCTTCAGAATGAGTGGGCGGCCTCCCTGAGGAGGCCGCCCATGTCGATCAGTACGCGTCGACCTCGGGCTGCTCGACCTCGATGCCGCTGGAACCGAGGTTCGCGTCGAAGATCGCCTGCCAGATGTCGCCGTTGTCGGTGAAGAGCTCGTTGATGTGCGTGCGCAGCGCGTCATCGCCCTTCGTGAGGCCGACACCGTAGCGCTCCTCGGTGAAGAGGCCGCCGGTGACCTTCACGTCGTCCGGGTACTGCGCTGCGTAACCGATCAGGATCGCCTGGTCGGTGGTCACAGCGTCGACCTTGCCGTCGATGAGATCCTGCACGCAGGCGGAGTACAGGTCGTACTCCTGCGTCTTGATCTCGGGGAAGTTCGCCTTGATGTTCTGGATCGGCGTCGAGCCGGTCGCAGAGCAGACGGTCTTGCCGTTGAAGTCCTCGAGCGCCTCGGCGTCGTCAGCATCAGCGGCGACCAGGAGTCCCTGGCCGGTGATGAAGTACGGGCCGGCGAAGTCGATGAGCTCCTTGCGCTTGTCGTTGATCGAATAGGTGCCGACGTAGTAGTCGATGTCACCGTTCGTGATCGCCTGCTCGCGGTTCGCCGAGGCGATCGGCTTGAACTCGATCTTGTCCTCGTCGTAGCCGAGCGATGCGGCGATCCACCGAGCGATGTCGACGTCGAAGCCGGTGCGCTCCCCCGTCGTCACGTCGAGGTAGCCGAGTCCTGGCTGGTCCTCCTTGACGCCGACGACGACCTTGTCGCGCTCCTGGATGGCGTCGAACGTCGGGCTGCCCTCGAGCTGCACGTCCTCGGCGACCTCGAACCAGGTGGAGTCCTCGCCCTCGTCGCCGCCGGTTCCGGCGCCGGGGTCGGACGGGCTGCCGCTGTTGCAGGCGGTCAGCGCGAACAGTGCCACCGTCGCGATCCCGATCCCTGCCAGTGTGCGTGTGCGTCGCATGTGCGTCTCCTTCGTGTGCTGTGTGTGCAAAGGTCTGTGAAGCTCGTCAGTGCGTGAGGAGCTTGGAGAGGAAGTCCTTGGCGCGGTCGCTCTTCGGGTTGGTGAAGAACTCCTCGGGTGTCGCCTCTTCGACGATCTTCCCGTCCGCCATGAACACGACGCGGTTGGCAGCCTTGCGCGCGAAGCCCATCTCGTGGGTGACGACGATCATCGTCATGCCGTCACGGGCGAGTTCGACCATGACGTCGAGGACCTCGTTGATCATCTCGGGATCGAGCGCACTGGTCGGCTCGTCGAAGAGCATGACCTTGGGCTGCATGGCGAGGGCACGGGCGATCGCGACGCGCTGCTGCTGTCCGCCCGAGAGCTGGGCGGGGAGCTTCGACGCCTGCTGGGCGACGCCGACGCGCTCGAGCAGCATCATTGCCTCCTTGTCGGCATCGGCCTTCTTCATGCCGCGGACCTTGATCGGGCCCAGCGTGACGTTCTCGAGGATCGTGAGGTGCGCGAAGAGGTTGAACGACTGGAACACCATGCCGACGTCGGCTCGCAGGTTCGCGAGTCCCTTGCCCTCGGCCGGCAGCGCCTTGCCGTCGATGCTGATCGTGCCGCTCGTGATCGTCTCGAGTCGGTTGATGGTGCGACACAGGGTCGACTTGCCCGAGCCGGAGGGGCCGATCACCACGACCACCTCGCCGGCGTTCACGGTGAGGTCGATATCCGTGAGCGCCTGGAAGTCGCCATAGTGCTTCTGGACGTTGTCGACCACGACGAGAGGCTTACCAGAGGTCATCATTTCTCCAAACTAGCCAGGTCGATCACGTGGCTCCACATTGATGCGTCGACATTTACACGTTCGTAACCACGCGAAGAGGCGAATCCCGTCCGGATGCCGGAGTGCCCCACGGTCCGCCCCCGCGAACCGTGGGGGCGTCCCTGCTGCGCGGTTCCTCCCCCGAGTAGAACGTTGCAGCAAGCCTCCGACCGGATCCGCTCGCACGACGATCCCCGGGAACGACCGAGAGCGCGCCCGAGTGAAGGGCGTGGGCTCTGTGGCATCTGAATTCTCCGTCGAATCGAGCGCGATCGACCACCACATTGGCAGAGCAGCATGCCGGCATGAGACTTCTTGAGGATTTCTTGAGGCCTCAGTCCCGCTGGTCTCGGTAGTACTCGATCGCACCGGGGTGGAGGTCGACCGGCCCTGTGAAGATCGCCTGTCTCCGGTCGAGCAGAGAAGCGACCGGGACCCGCTGCGCGATATCCGTGCGGCCGTCGAAGAGGCTCGTCAGAACGTCTCGCACGATGCTGTCGGGAGTGTCGGACGAGGTGACCAGATAGTTCGGGACCGCCATCGTCGGCACCGACTCGTCGAGCCCGTAGAGGCCCACGGGGAAGTCCGACGGACGGTATGCGTCGGAGTAGCGCGTGTTGATCGCGGTGACCCAGGTCTGCTCCACCGGCACCAGCCGCACGGGGGTGGTCTTCGCCAGTTCGGCGATGCCGGGAGTCGGGATGCCACCCACCCAGAAGAATCCGTCGATGCCTGACCCCTCGAGTGCATCGATCGACGCGCTGAGGTCGAGCTGCGGATCCGCGATCGACGCGATGTCGACCTCTGCGGCATCCAGGGCTCGTGCGGCGATGACGTTGACGCCCGAGTTCTCCGCGCCGAGCGACACGGTCTTTCCCGCGAGGTCGCCGAGGTCGACGATGTCCGAGTCGGCGCGCACGACCACGTGGAGGTACTCGTCGTACAGGCGGGCGACGGCCCGCACCGGCAGCGCCTCGTCGAATGCCCCGGCACCCGCGACCGCGTCCGCCGCGGCATCCCCCTGTGCGAAGCCGAGGAGAGCCTCCCCCGAACTCACCCGAAGAAGGTTGTCGACCGACCCGGCGGTCTCTGCCACCTCCACGCGGACGTCCAGCGAGCCGGACAGCGCGCGAGCGACCTCCGCACCGTAGGCGTAGTACACCCCGTTCGATCCCCCTCCGGCGATCGCGTACTGAGAGTCACCCCATTCGTCCGACCGGGTGCTGCAGGCACTGCTCGCGCCCGCGATCACCAGCATGGCCGCCGCAGCCGCGATCCTGCGCCAGCGGGCGTGCCGGTTGCCGCGCGGACTCATTCCGCAGCTCCGTCCGGCAGCAGCAGCGAGACCAGCAGCCCGCCGTCCTCCGGCGTGTCGACCCTCAGCTCGCCACCGATCGTCGCCAGGAGGTCGGTGGCGATCGCGAGGCCGAGCCCTGAACCGGGCACCCCGCCGCTGTCGTCGCTCCGCCAGAACCGGTCGGCGGCGTTCTCGGCCTGCTCGCGGGTCAGACCCGGGCCGTGATCGCGGACGGTCAGCACGCAGAGTCCCTCGCTGCGGTGCGATCCGATCTCGACGACGGTGTCGGATGGAGAGAACTTCACCGCGTTGTCGATGACCGCGTCGAGCGCGCTCTCGACGATCGTGCGATCGGTGACGCTCATCACCGGGGCGTCCCCCGACGAGAGTGTGCGGATCCCCCGGTGAGAGGCCACCTGGCTCCAGGCCTCGGCGCGCCTGGCCGCGAGCGTCGTCAGATCGACAGCCGAGATCGTGGTGTCTGAGCGTCCGCCCCGCGCGAGCCCGAGGAGCGTCTCGAGGATGCGAGCCATGCGGCGTCCCTCCTCCCGCGTCTCCTCGACGTCGTCCTTCCAGTCGTCATCGAGGCCGGTCGAGAGGTGCTCGACGCGCAGAAGCAGCGCATTGAGGGGGTTGCGGAGCTCGTGCGAGGCGTTCAGCGCAAACTCCTGCTGGCGCGTCATGACGCGCTCGATCTCATCCGCCATGCCGTTGAAGACGCGGGTCATCCGGCGCAGCTCGGGTGGTCCGGTGTCCTCCGCGACTCTGGCGTCCATCTCCCCCCGCTCGATCGCGATCATCGCCTCGTCGAGACGACGCACCGGAGAGAGCACCCACCTGGCGAGCTGGAACACGAGCAAGACGCCCAGTCCGATCGACACCGCCGACACCGCCGACAGCACGAGGATCTGCCGCAGGATCTCCGTCCTCGGCGCCTCGACGTCGGCGGAGAGCATGACGGCGCCGATGACGTCGCCGTCATCGAACACCGGCTCGACGAGCGAGGACTCGGCCGCGATCCAGGGGAACACCGGCTCAGGAGCTTCGGCCCGCCGCCCCGAGAGCGCGAGGTCGACGCGTGCGGCATCGTCGTCGGGCAGCACCTCGGCTGCGTCCAGTCCCGAAGCCCACACGCCGCCGGCGAGATCGAACACGACGATGTCGATCCCGTACACCTCGTGGAATCGCTCGACCTCGGCATCGATCACGGTCGCGCTCCCCGACCGCAGCGCCTGTCGTGCACTCGTCACGAAGTACCCCAGGTCGCCGAGCTGCTCGGTGTAGAACGCCTGCTGGATGCTGCGGGTCGCGCTCCAGGCCGTCGCGCCACCCAGCGACAGGAGGATCGCGACGAGCGGCACGAGGAACACGACGACCAGACGTCTGCGCATCGACGGCTACCCGGCCAGCCGGTAGCCGACACCGCGCACGGTCTCGATCAGACGACGCTGGCCCGTCTTCTTGCGGATGGCGCCGACATGCACCTCGAGAGAGTGGCCGAACCCGCGCCAGTCGGTGTTCCAGACCTCGCGGATGAGTCTCTCTTTCGGCACGGCCACACCGGGGTACCGGGCGAGCACCGACACGATGTCGAACTCCTTGCGAGTGAGCTCGATCGGGGCCCGGTCGATGAGCACCTGACGAGCGACGAGGTCGATCTCCACCTCGCCATCGTGCAGGAGCACACGCGCCTCGGACTCTGGCCGCACCGGTCTCGAACGTCGGGTGACGGCCTCGATGCGAGCAAGGAGCTCGTGCACGTCGTAGGGCTTGACGACGAAGTCGTCGGCTCCGGCCCGCAACCCTCTGATGCGCTCGGTGACCTGGTTGCGCGCTGTCACAATGACGATCGGAACCTCGGAGCGACCGCGGATCCGGCGGCAGAGATCGATGCCGTCGACATCGGGCAGACCGAGATCGAGGAGCACGACCTCGGTGTCGGCACCCAGCAGCTGCAGGGCGGACGCTCCGTCTGCCGCTCGTACGGACGCATAGCCCGATCGGGCGAGGAATGCCTCGAGTGCGGCGGCGACGCGCTCGTCGTCCTCCACGATCAGAATCCGCATCGACCCTGGGTCCCCTTCTCCGCTCGAGCAGGGACAAACCTACCAGCAGAGCGAGAGAGCGCCTCGCCGGCTGCGATCAGGCGGAGGATGCCGCCCGCTGCGCGAAAGCGCTCTCATAGAGGCAGACGCTCGCGGCCGTGGCCAGATTCAACGACTCGGCCCGACCGAAGATCGGCAGCTTCAGCACCTGATCGGCCTGGTCGAGCGCGTCGTCCTCGAGACCCCGCGCCTCGTTGCCGAACAGCCAGGCCGTCGGCTCGGCGAGGACTCCGTCCGCGCGTGCCCGAAGCAGATCGTCGCCCTTCACATCCGCCGCGAGGATCTGAAGACCGGCAGCGTGCGCCTTCTCGACCACATCGGCGAGCTCGGCTCCCACCGCCACGGGCAGGTGAAACAGTGACCCCGTCGTGGCACGGACGACCTTCGGGTTGTACGGGTCGACCGTACGTCCGGTGAGCACCACGGCATCCGCCCCCGCCGCGTCGGCGGCCCTGATGATCGTGCCGAGGTTTCCCGGGTCCCTGATCTCCTCGCAGATCGCGACGAGACGCGGGGAGTCCGCGAAGATGTCGCGGACGGAGGTCGGCGCCTGCCGGACGACCGCGACCAGTCCTTGCGGCGTGACCGTGTCCGCCATCGCGTTCAGCACGTACTCGGTGACGTGCTCGACGTCGATGCCGGCATCCGATGCCTTCGCGCGGATGTCCTGATGCTTCTCCCAGCCGGTCGGTGTCGCGAACAACTCGACGATCGCCTCGGGGCTGTAGGTCAGCGCCTCTCGAACCGCCTGAGGTCCTTCGAGGAGGTAGAGCCCTGTCTCTGCTCGCGCGCTGCGCTTGGTCAGCTTGGCGACGGCACGGACTCGGGGCGAACGGGGGTTCTCCAGCACGTTCACAGTCTAGAGAACGGCAGAGCTGTTCCTGCGCAAACGCCGGGCGAACGACAGAGGACGCCCTCCCGAAGGAGAGCGTCCTCTGTGGTGAAGAGCTGCTTACGCAGCGGACTTCGGAGCGTTGACGTCAGAGGGCAGAGCCTTCTTCGCCGTCTCGACCAGCGTCGTGAAGGTCGCTGCGTCGTTGACCGCGAGGTCGGCGAGCATACGACGGTCGACAGTGACACCCGCAAGACCGAGGCCCTGGATGAAGCGGTTGTACGTGATGCCGTTCTGGCGTGCAGCAGCGTTGATGCGCTGGATCCACAGGCGACGGAAGTCGCCCTTGCGCTTGCGACGGTCACGGTACGAGTAGACCAGCGAGTGGATGACCTGCTCTTTGGCCTTGCGGTACAGGCGCGAACGCTGACCGCGGTAACCCTTTGCGCGCTCGAGGATGACCCGACGCTTCTTGTGGGCGTTTACCGCCCGCTTGACTCTTGCCATTTTCCTGTGTTCCTATTCGTGCGTCGGGCGCGTCAGCGGCCGAGAAGCTTCTTTACGACCTTGGTGTCTGCCTTGGAGACAACCTGGTCCTGGTTGAGCCGGCGGGTGCGACGGCTCGACTTGTGCTCGAGCAAGTGGCTCATCCCGGCCTGCTTCTTCTTCAGCTTGCCGCTGCCGGTGAACTTGAAGCGCTTCTTGGCACCCGAGTGGGTCTTCTGCTTCGGCATCTTCTCTTCCTTCGTATGGCGCCTTCTCAGGCGACGGTGTCAACCCGCGGTGCGGGAGTCTGGGGGCGGGAGTTACTCCGCTGCGGCCTCGGCCGGTGCGTCGGTGTCGCTCTTGGCTTCGCGGGCGGCCTGCTTGTTCGCTGCGCGCTGGGCGTCGCGAACCGCGTTCTGCTCCTGCTTGGCCTCGGACTTGCTCTTGAGCGGAGCCACGATCATCACCATGTTGCGACCGTCGATGGTCGGGTTCGACTCGACGGTTCCGAGCTCGGCGACGTCCTCGGCGAACTTGCGGAGAAGACGGACACCCTGCTCGGGACGCGACTGCTCGCGGCCGCGGAACAGGATCATGGCCTTGACCTTGTCGCCGGCCTTCAGGAAGCCCTCGGCGCGCTTGAGCTTGGTCGTGTAGTCGTGCGCCTCGATCTTCAGTCGGAAGCGGACCTCCTTGAGAATGGTGTTCGCCTGGTTGCGGCGAGCTTCCTTCTCCTTCTGGGCGGCTTCGTACTTGAACTTGCCGTAGTCCATGATCTTGACCACGGGCGGCTTCGAGTTCGGTGCGACCTCGACGAGGTCGAGGTCGGCTTCCTGCGCAAGGCGCAGCGCCGCCTCGATGCGGACGACGCCGATCTGCTCACCCGCGGGGCCGACGAGGCGGACCTCGGGGACGCGGATGCGCTCATTGGTGCGGGGATCGCTGATGCGTAACTCCTTAGACGATGGGATTCAGCCACCAGGACGCAGTCAGCATCCCGGGCGAAATCAGAATCGTCCCCACCCACCGGCAGTCAGACGCCGGCTATGCACCCTGCCTGCCGGATCAGTCTGGCGACGCGATCCGGTGGAGTGCAAGACCCGGTAGCCTGGAACGGCAAGCGCGGGTGGGAAGTGAATCCTCTTTCGTACCGGAGCATGACGCTCCGGAGCCCGACACAGTCTAACAGAAGGCAAGGCGAAGTGACGAACCAGGCATCGGACGAGGCTGCACGCGAGCGCGAAGAGCGCTGGGCACGGCAGGAGGAGGCGGCTTCTTCCGCCACCCGGGACATCGCAGACGTTCCGGCGGTGGAGGTCATCACCACCGCAGCCGTGCACCTCATGAGCGCGGCGGCCGTCAAGCTCGGCCTCGCCGACGACCCGCACGCGGCAGAGCAGCTCGATCTCGACGAGGCTCGCAAGCTCATCAACTCTCTGGCCGGTCTCATCACCGCCGGCGCGCCCGAGATCAGCGACATGCACGCACGCTCCCTGCGTGACGGGCTGCGCTCACTGCAGCTCGCGTTCCGCGAGGCATCGACCATCCCCGACCCGATCGGCAAGGGTCCGGGCGAGAAGTGGACCGGGCCGGTCAACTAGTCACCGCGTGTGGCGGGCTCCTGGATCCCGTGCGACGCGGCTGACCTGAGCGTCAGAATGCTGCGGTCCGGGTTCCAGGAGCATCGCGGGCTCCGCCGCAGGGTTCCCAGATGGTCCGGTCGGCGGCGCGCACCACGTCGACACACGAGTCAGTGGGGCGCATGCGACGGACTGCGTCCGAAACGTGCCAGCAGATGCCAGACCCGCTTCAGCGCCTGCGGCTCATGGATGCCGGAGCGCGCTGCCGCTCCGACCACGTCGGGCGTCAGTTCGTCCGACAGACTCCTCGCCAGTTCGACGTACTCGGCTCCGCGATACCTCGGATCGAGGGCGGCCGTGTCAGCCCTGAAACCGGGATGGAAGTCGACCGCTGCGAGCCGAGCGGCGGCGGCATGTGCGTCGGAGTCGCGAAAGCAGGGGTCGAGGACGATCTCCTCGACATCCACCGCGAAGTCGACTCCCCCGTGAACGTGCGCCTCGACATAGCGATCCAGCGGGTCGATGTCGCCCGATCGCATCTGCTCGACCAGAGCGTCGACGCCATCGAGGTCGACGACGCCGTCGGGCTCGAAGACCGAGTCCGGGTAGCAGAACGTGGCGCGCGCAGCCGCCTCGGAGCGGAGCCGGACGAACGACGACCCGAATCGTGGAGATGCTCCGTGCGCGTCGCCGAGGTCGAGCGCGCCGTACACGGGTCTCGCGTGGGGCGCCCCGGCGTCGTATCTCCCGTCGAACAGACGGCTCTCCCAGCGCCACCGATCGCCCTGCCGATGCGCGGTGAGCCCGCCGTTCGACGTCCCCGTCTCGAACTGTGAGCGATACCGGCCGTCCCTCGCCATCGCATCCATGACCGTGCCGTCTCGAAAGGGCCAATCCGGATGGAAGTGCAGGAGGACGGCGACGGGCATGCAGCAACCCTAGCGATGGGGTGCGCTGCTCCGGTCAGGCCGAACGACGGAGCTTGACGGTCAGCGAGTCGGCGAGCACGGCGATGCGGTCGTCCGCCGCCCAGCGTTGTGCGAGGCGGGCGAGCACGGCATCGAGCACCTCGCGTTCGAGGCCGTCGACCAGCTCGAGTATGACGATGAGCTCTGGCCCGCGCAGGCGCGCGTCCGGGTCACCCGCGGCGACTGCGACATCGATCACCGCGAGTTCGTGCGCGACGCTCGCCTGCAGGGCGCCGAACACCTCGGGTGACAGGAAGCTCGGCTCCCAGCCGTGCCCCTGCGCGATCGCCCACACTGCCGGGCGACGGATGACGAACTCGGTGTCGGAGGTCGGATCGAGCACGATGAGGTCGGTGTCGTCCGCGGACGCCGCGAGTGCGGCGCGCGTCGCGTCGACCGGAATCGGTCGCGCCGTGGCGTCCCAGCGCTGCATCGCCTCGACCGAGGAGAACACCGGCTGCACCCGGCGACCGTCCGGCGCAGCCACCGTCACGATGGAGAGCTCCTGCGTCTTGTCGACCGCGAGACCGCTGGGGGCGACGCCCTCTTCGCCCTTCTCGGCGACCAGAGGTATCAGCACCCGTGCCGTGCGGAACGCGTCGACGACCTCGCTCTGAGCGCCCTCACCTGCACGGAATCGCAGGAGGGCATCGAGAAGCGCCGGGTCCGCGGAGCCGTCGTCCCCCGCATGCGGATTCGACTCGAAGCTGCGCCCCTCCCAGGGCACACCTGCGGAGTCTCCCTGCTTCGGCGACGCATGATCCTGTGAGCCGAGGCCCTGTGAGCCGTGGCTGCAGGCGTCGTCAGTCCCCTGCGACATCCAGAGCCTCAGCCAACGTGAAGGCGCCGGCGTAGAGCGCCTTGCCGACGATCGCACCTTCGACACCCAACGGCACCAGCTCGCGAAGCGCGGCGATGTCGTCGAGGCTCGAGATGCCCCCGGAGGCCACGACAGGCTTCGGCGTGCGGGCGGTGACCTCGCGGAGCAGCTCGAGGTTCGGGCCCTTGAGCGTTCCGTCCTTCGTGACGTCGGTCACGACGTAGCGGCTGCAACCGGCATCCTCGAGGCGCTCGAGCACCTCCCAGAGGTCGCCGCCTTCCTTCGTCCAGCCGCGTGCGGCGAGCGTCGTGCCGCGGACGTCGAGTCCCACGGCGATCGCCTCGCCGAAGCGGCCGATCACGTCGGCGGCCCACTCCGGGTTCTCCAGCGCGGCCGTGCCGAGATTGATCCGTGTCGCGCCGCTCTCGAGAGCCGCCTCGAGCGTCGCATCGTCACGGATGCCGCCAGACAGCTCGACGTTGACGTTCTTGAACTGCTTGATGACCTTGCGGAGGATCGGGGTGTTGCTGCCGCGACCGAAAGCTGCATCGAGGTCGACGAGGTGGATCCACTGCGCGCCCTGCGCGACCCACTCCCCGGCGGCGTCGAGCGGGTCGCCATAACTGGTCTCGGTGCCGGCTTCACCCTGGGTGAGACGGACTGCCTTGCCGCCGGCGACATCGACGGCGGGGAGCAGAGTGAGAGAGGGAGACTGAGCGAAGTCGTTCATGGTGTCCTTGATGACGAGGGCGCGCCGAAACGGCAATACGAAGACCGACCATAGCCGCCTGAGGACACCGATCAAAATGACGCTCTAGGTCAGCTGAGGTGCAGCCTCAACTCCTGCGGTGACCGAGTCCATTGACCAACTGCTCCCTATGACCGCTTCCAAGCACCCCGACGGCCTGAGATCTCAGCAACTCGAAACGTCTCCAGCGGATTGCGCCGCCCCCGCTGAGTCGCCCAACGATCGATCTGCTCGGGAACACTGACCCCGTCCCACTCCATCCCCTTCAACTGAGAAGAATACGTTGCACTAGCCGCGATACGCCGGATCCAGTCATCTCGTTCGATTGTCACTCCGAACGACGGACCGACCGCATATTTCGGCGGCAGAAGTGGAGGCGCGTCGTCGTAATGTGTCGCGTAGGGCAGATCGTTCCATAGCAAAACCGACCACGTCTCTCGCCCGTCGGCACCCACGGCCTCGAGGACGGCGTCGCGCGCGCGCGCATGGTCGACATGCCCACCGATGCTTGCCGGCGCGAGCACCACACCACCCTCATACTCACTCAGGCGTCTCCGTATGCGCGCGACAATTCGTTGTAAAAGCAACCGCTCCGAGGCGGCATGAACAGTCGGGTGGTTCGTAGGAGTCGCCTCGGTGATCAGCCATCGCCCGTCATCTTGACGACGATAGATGGCGTCGAGTTCATCCCAATGCTCGTGTTGGCCACCCAGTAGTTGAATGGCCGCGCGGTCCTCCGCACGTCGCACCTCCACCATCGAGTCTAAGTCGCCCCAAGTGCCGTGATACGCGGAGGCTGTGGCCGAAATCTCAGAGGGAGGCTGGCCTCCAAAGATCGTGATGACCGTGAAGGAATCCAACCGTCCGGCAGCCGAGAGCAAGCCTCCAGCAGAGAACACAGCGTCGTCGAAATGAGGCGAGAATGCCAAGACGACCCCTGGATTCAGTACGTCCTGAACCGACCTCATGAAGGGTATATCCGGACTTACCAAATCCGGAATTAGAGTGGGACGCCACTCTCCAGCGGTCATATCGCCTCAACTCTACGACTGGGTGGTTGACACGCAGAAGACCTTCAGACGCGCGATCAACGTTCGGACTATCGAGCATACCAAGAGTCGACATCCGCGAGTGCGACCGATCCGCTGTCGCGTTGCGAGTTTGGGCCGAAACGGTCCCGCGTGTGTCGAATGCCCACTGGTATCGCTGAGAGGAACGCTACCGGCGTGAAGGACACGACACATTTCGGACGGCGGGTCTTCAATCCTTTACGGATGACCGTGCCGTAGCCGTCTCACACAACGAGCATCTCTCATTGCCCTCAACTGCGCCCTTAGCGTAGTCGCGACACGCAAATCATCTCACTTCCGGGGCACACTTCCACATACACTGAATCCTGCAGAGACCACCTATCCGCGGGCGGAGACGGCTGTCTCTCGTGCACCGTGACGGCCACCGCTGAAAGGCAGAATCACATGAACGAACTCCCGATGTCTACGAGGAACATCCAATTCTTCGACGAGCTGTACACGCAGGAGAGTGATCCGTGGCAGACCTACTCGAGCCCCTACGAGCTCGAAAAGATACGACGGACGTTGGCGGTCGCGCCAGAATCGCAGTATCGCCGTGCGCTCGATATTGGGAGTGGAGCAGGCGCGATGATCGAGCCTCTCCGCGAGATCGCATCAAGCGTGACTGCAATCGACGGATCCTCTGTCGCGGTGCAGCACTTGCGCACCCGATTCCATGATGAGGTAACAATCCGCGAGGTCGTTCTCCCACCTGCGGAGAGCCTGGAAGGTCCTTTTGACCTGATCGTGATGTCGGAGGTCGGGTACTACCTATCACCTGCGGATCTCACTACTACCAGGGAAGCGATAGTTGAGGCGCTCGCGGTTGGCGGGGACCTCATCCTCGCCCATTGCCTAAATGAAACGCACGGCCTTCGGCTCGGCGGCGACGAAGTACACCGGTTCTTTGGCTCGGACTCGAGACTTACGCAGAGCGTCATTGAGACCCACACTGTCGACGACACGACATTCGAGATCTGTCTCTATAACCGATCTCGCTAGCCCCTCCGGCGGGGGTTGGGATCCGCAGAGCGGGAATAGCCCT
Source organism: Microbacterium sp. Leaf161 (assembly GCF_001423645.1). Lineage (NCBI taxonomy): Bacteria > Bacillati > Actinomycetota > Actinomycetes > Micrococcales > Microbacteriaceae > Microbacterium > Microbacterium sp. Leaf161. The sequence goes on from NZ_LMOW01000001.1 coordinate 36,770, forward strand.
ATGCACCTTGCCCATCGCTCAACGCCTTCGAATGCGCGCACGCTGTCGCGATGTGTTCTCGTGCCCGACACGGCTGTCGCCGTCGTTCCCGCTAGTGGGCTGGACTCCGAGCAAACGTGGACGCTTCGCTCGAACTTTCCCTCAGATTCCGGCGCGCTCGTAGGACAGCCGGGATCAAAAGCGTAACAGCTGCCGCCCACGCGATGGGGCTGGTGAGGGCGACGCCGACATAGCCCATCAGCGAGCCCAGAGTGATGGCGGCAATAACTCGCGCGGCCACTTCCGCAAGGCCGCTCAGCGTTGGCATCAGCGGTTGGCCGAGACCCTGCAACGTATAGCGGAAGATGAAGAGAACCGCGAGCACGGGATAGCTCGCTCCGTTGACCACCAACACGATCCATGCCATGCGAATCACGTCCTCGGCGCCTTCCCCAGTGAACAGGCTAACGATGGCGGCACCTCCTACGACGAGAACGCTTCCGAGAACCACAGCCGCCGCGCCAGCAATGACAACAGACTGCGCGACGCCCTTGTGCAAGCGTTCCGAGCGTCCGGCGCCAAGATTCTGCGCTGCAAACACCGACGTCGCCATTCCGAGGGACGAAAGGAAAGCAACAGCGACTCCATCCACTCGCCCTGCTGCTGTGTAGGCGGCGACGGCGTCGGCCCCTAGCCCATTAACCGCAACTTGCACGGTAAGGAGCCCGATGGCGATGATGGAGGACTGGAATCCCATGGGAAGGCCGAGTCGTGCGTGCTCCCACAAACTCGCTCCGACGCCGCGGAAGTCTGCGACTCCGACTTGCAGAGCTGGAACGCGCCTTCTGATGTAGATGAGACAAAGAACTACCGATATTCCCTGCGACACAATAGTTGCCAGAGCCGCGCCTGCAATTCCAAGACCGATACCCCCGACAGCAATAAACACAAGCGCTATATTGATCACGCTCGAAAGAGCGAGAAATATCAATGGGGTCCGTGAATCGCCGATCGCTCTGACAAGCGCCGCTAGATAGCTGGACCCCATGATGAGACTCCCACCAAGGAATGTGATCTGCGCGAACGTCGTTGCATCATTCAGTAGGGACTGAGGGGTCTGCAGGAGCACGAGCGCCGGCTTGGTCACGAGCGGGCCAAGAATGGTGATCACCAGACTCGTGAACAGAGTCAGTGAGACTCCCGCCGCAACCGAACGACGCAGCCGCGCCTGGTCCCCTGAGCCGAACGCTTGGGCTGCAGGTATCGCAAACCCGCTCGCCGCTCCCCAGGCGAATCCGATGAGGAGGAACACAAGACTGCTCGTAGCGCCGACCGCCGCTAGCGCACTCACTCCCAGCAACCGTCCGACCACGATCGCATCAACAAAATGATAGGCCTGCTGAAACAGATTGCCCAGGAGTAAAGGAGTCGCGAACGCGAGGATCCCCTTCCAAGGGGTCCCAACCAGGAGTGATCTAGGCATTCACAGGCTCTCAGAAGGTGGGACGCGGTTGCGCTACTACACGAAACTACAAGGTATCACGACGAACCGGACCCGAGAACAAGCGCGGCGAAGTGTCCCCTGATCTATCCACTCACTTGACTTACGCGAAGTCGTACACAAAGATCGGATCTCAGGCAATGAAGCCCGAGAGACCAGGGGGGTTTGGATGGCACGGTTTACTGTTTCCGCAGAAAATTACGGATACGGGCCCGCTTCGAAATTGGAGACCATCAGCCGGAATCTCATCCAACGGGGCCATGAGTGCCACTTCGTCGGAAGCGGTGTCGCGTTGTCATTCGCGAGATCGAATCCAGCAAGCTTCTCCTCAATTCGGCAGTTCGACCGATTCGTGGATGTGTCCCCGGAGGGTACAGACGCAGTCATTAGCGTGATGGAGCCAGCACTTGCGGTGTGGGCGCACGCGTATGACCTCCCCTCCGTCTATGTGGACAGCTTGTATTGGATGTGGAATTGGGACGGAATCGAACCGATAGCAGAGCATCATCTCCGTGAGCTTCGACGCACTACGGGACCAGCCGATGCACTCGCGTACCTCGGAGATGTGCCGATGCACACCGCTCAGTTCATGGCAAACTGCTTGAGCACCATCACTTGCGCACAGATGGCCGGCGACCGAGACTGTCGTCGAGTTCCCGACCATGACGTCGTTCACCATGTAGAGGGAATCGTCGATCTCTCCCAGAGAGCATCAGTTCCCCGCGACATGTGGCTTGCCTCGACGGCTGGGCTAACAAATCCTTTGATGAATGATCAACGGGCGGCAGAGTGGATCTACACCGTTGCTGAGCTACTCATGGATGCCTCCGACTCTGCTGGAACGAGTGCGCCGATTGTCCTTGCCGGCAATCCTCTTCACCTTCGAGCGATGCGCTCGCTCCCGCGGCGGATTGAGCTCCGACCACTCAGCCACAAGGACACTCTGACTACACTCAATCGCGCAATCGGATGTCTGACCCCGCCGGGACTGACGACGGTGCTCGAGTCGCTCGCGTACGACACGCCGGTACTGTTCCTTCCCGAGCAGCACTACGGTCACCACGCGAACTATGCACGTATCACCGGCGTCGACGGCCCCTCTGAGGTGTTCCCCGACGCGCTCGTCGGCACCCGGAAAATGCGAGTTGCCTCCGCCGATGCGATGGCGGAGACGAAAGAACTGGGGGCGCTTCTCCGCGAGTGCTCCATGAACCGAGGCGCGATGTGGGATGACATGGTCGATTCCCTAGCTCGCGGAATGAGGAGCGCGATGCGCGGTGAGGATCTTGTGTCACGTCAACAGCAGGAACTGCAGCGCCTCGCTGGCGGAATCGACGGCGTGCACCAAGTGGTCGATGCTGTGGAAACCGTGCTCACAGCTCGCCATCGGTTCGCCGGAGTCGGCGCCCAGAGCACGCTGTCCGCAGTAAGTTACATCTGAGTTCTTGAGGTGGATATCCTAAACCCCTGTCATGTCGCTGCTTCCGATTCACAATCTGCGGCGGTTACCGCACCCGAGGCGAGCGACGGGGCGCCTCTGGCGATCAGCGTCGCGATGATGCATCACCCATCTCGAAGCAGGAATGTTCGCACTATCCGACGGCTCTGCGCACCGCTGGAGGTCTCGGTCGTCACTGACCCCGACCCCGATGGCATTCCTAGCCCACTCCGCACGGCACGAATCGCGTGGGTTCCGCCCGCGGGGAGCACCCATCACATGGTGATCCAGGACGACATAGTGCCGGCCCCCGGTTTTGCGGCAGCAGTCCTGCAGCTCGTCACTGCCCGTCCCGATGCCGTGATCGCTCTGTCTACTAATAGCGACAGCCCTTGCAATTCGTGGCAGGTACGGTCGGCGGCAGTGGCTGGCCAATCATACGCGAACCTTGTGCCATGGGAATGGACGCCTTCTCTCGCGCTGATCATGCCTCACGAGCTGGCGCGCGAGGTTGCCTCGCACCTTCAGGCGCTTCCCTCGACGATGAAAGCTGATGACCTCGCAATCGGTGATTTTCTGCGTGATCACAAGGTGAGGGTACTTACACCGATTCCGCATCTCGTTGATCACGGCGGGAGTGACAGCGTCGCTGGAAATATGGACGAAGGCCCGCGCCACGCCACTGTCTTCGCGGGACGCCCAGGGGCGACGCTTCCGGATTGGTCCCGTATCGCCCATCTGGAACGAGCTTCGCTCGATGGCAAACCAGAGGACTACCTGCACACCGTGACATTGCAGGACTCCCGTTGTCTCGTCGACACGCCCATCCAGGGCGATGAGCTGTGGCCCGCGAAGCGGCGTTGGCGTATCTGGGGTCACTGGCCAGAGCAAGTCGAGTTCTTCGGAGTCACCAGGAGAGAAGTCCTGACCGACGCAGAACAATCGCGAGTGGGCTTGATACCTGCGTTGCCTGGTCATCTCATGAACGAGATATGGGCTGCGGGCTTTCTACTTGGTCTGGACGCAAGTAGGCGTCAGTGGGTGGAGGCTCCGCCCCCTGCGGGCGTTCTAGGCTCAGCCGCGATGGCATCGCTTCGAAGCTGGCTAGAGGTTGGACTTCGCACGTCTCACCTCGACGTAATTGGACCAGCGGAGATGGAGACGCTCATCAACTATTGCGCGCAAGCCGTTCGTAGAGGCGGCACCGCATCGAGATCTGATCCGCGCGCAGATTGATGGAGCACCCATGAAGACACGAACTTTGAGGATTCTTGCCGCGCATCGCTTTGGCGACATCGGTGGGAATGCGGACCTAAATTTGCTCTACGAGGGCATCAAGTCGTCAGGACCCGTGACTATTTTGCCACTCACTGCACGATCACTCTGGCGCGAGCGCGCCGACATAATACATGTCTATTGGCCTGAGTGGTGCATCAACCGCAAGCACGGCTCAATAGTCTCTGCAATCGATGCCGCACGTCTGCTCCTTCAATTACGGCTCGCCCGACGACGGGGCGCACGACTGGTATGGAGCGCAAACAACATCATCTCCCACGAATCTGACCGCTCAGGAGTCGTCGACTTCTTCATGCAGGCTTTCGTTCGACAAACCGATCTGGTGCTCTGCGCGTCCCAAACATCTATGGATGACTTCCAGCGCTACTACCCCACGCTGCGAAATGTGGAACAGCGAGTAATTCCTCTCGGCCACTATCGAGGTGTCTATCGGGACGGTCAGGTTTCCCAGGCCTCGGCTCGGGAAATACTATCGCTCCCGCCAGATAAACGTATCGTGATCGCCCTAGGTATGCTACGACCTTACAAGAACCTGATGCAATTGCTCGAATGCCATGCTCAAGTTACCCGCGACCGCGAGGATGTCTTCCTTTACATAGTTGGAGACGCTCTCGACGAGCGATTCGCGAAGCGGCTCGTCGAGAAGGCGCAGCAGGTTGGCAATGCTCGCGTTGACGTCCAGTATGTGGAGGACGACAACATGCATCTCTATTACCAGGCCGCCGACGCTGCAATCCTTCCCACCTCTCTTTCTGTGAATTCCGGAAGCGCGATGTTGTCCTTGTCATTTGGCGTTCCGGTAATGATTCCGCACCGAGGTACGTTCATCGAAATGCGGGAAACTGTCGGCGCCGACTGGGTCCACACCTTCGACGGTGGCATCCGTGCAAGCGTTCTCGACCGCACATTTGACCTCGCCAAGCCCGCTACGTTACCCGACCTGGACAAACATCACGACTGGAGAAATATCGCGCGAACGACATACGATGCTTTCGTTGAAGCCGCAACAGCCTAGTAATGCACCATCTTGCAAAGGATACATATGAAAAGGCACATCCAATCACCAAGTTCCTGGGATGCCGAACAACTCGCAGATAGCGGATGGCGGATACGCTGCTCCGACAGCGAGATCTCCGCGTTGGACTCACTTCTGGATACATTGCGATCGCGTGGCGTGACGCTGGACTCAGCGACGAAGGAAGATTTCGCAGACGCTACAATGCAGGACTTGGCTCATCGCATTCTCGAACAACTGCGAGACGGCCCCGGAGTTGCTTTGGTCGGTACATGGCCCCTGCAGAAATGGGGCATCGATGACGCCGGGCTCCTATTTTGGGGCCTCGGCGCACTCCTTGGATCTCCGCGAGCGCAAAGCGAAGATGGTGCCCGCTTGTACTCGGTCGGCGAAGAAGTCCCGCGCGGCGCAGACCTTGAGATGGCCTATCACGTCGACGTCGGCCGCCCGCCTAGTCCCCCAGAGGTTATCGGGCTTCTGTGCTGCCGCGCCGCTCGCACCGGCGGCGCTTCGTCCGTTGTCAGTGGGAAACACGTCTACGAATCGCTTGCGTCATCTCGAGCCGACCTAGCGGAGAAACTCCTCGACCCGATTCCATTCCTTCGACCCGACGTCGGAGGTGGATGGCAGGACCGAAAGCACATCGATTTGCGGCCGGTCGTCCAAACTGGAGATGACTTCCGGATCAACTACAGCAGATACTGGATGGACCAAGGCGAACTTGCACACGGCGAACCACACGATGAGATCACTGCTGAGGCTCTAGCCGCTTTCGAAGATCTGCTCAACACCCCCGGCATCGGCGCGAGTCATAGACTCGAAACTGGCGAGATGATTTTCATCAACAACCGGCACGTGCTTCACGCTCGCCAGCGTTACGAGGATAGCGCGTTACCTGATGAGAAGCGCATGCTCTGGCGTGTATGGGTCGATCTCGAGAGTTCGTCCTGAGATACGGCCGCGAGGATCTCGACGAGACGAACTCGGAGCCTTCTGGTTGGCCCGCAAGATCTGGCCTCTGGACGGCGTCGATCTGGATTTCGGGCCGCCGCCCGTCCTGTTTCTAGCCGACATGACGGGCGGTTACCCTGCTCGAGATCAGCGACGTCACATGGACGTAGTTTTATGTCAAACGATGAAACCTGATCCTCGGCACGAGATGAACTACCGCAGGCTGTCGACCCAGTTGCGGAGCAGCTGGATTCCTGCCTCTCCCGACTTCTCCGGGTGGAACTGCGTCGCCGAGAGCGGTCCGTTCTCGACGGCGGCGAGGAACGGGTCTCCGTAGGTCGACCAGGTGAGCACGGGCTGTGGGAACGGCGGGATGACATCGAGCTCCCACGACTGCGCGGCGTACGAGTGCACGAAGTAGAAGCGCTCGTTCTCGATGCCCTTGAACAGCACGGAATCGGCGCCCGGCTCGACGGTGTTCCACCCCATGTGCGGAAGCACGGGCGCGTTGAGTTCGGTGACCGCTCCGGGCCACTCGCCGAGGCCCTCGGCATCATGCCCGCGTTCGACGCCGTGTGCGAAGAGAACCTGCATCCCGACGCAGATGCCGAGGACGGGGCGTCCGCCTGCGAGGCGACGGTCGATGATCTCGTCGCCGCCGTGCGCGTAGAGCGCGTCTCGGACGGCTTGGAACGCGCCGACGCCGGGCACCACGAGACCGTCGGCCTCGAGCGCCTCTTTGCGATCGCGCGTCAGCACGGCGTCCGCACCCGCAGCGACGAGAGCCTTCACCGCCGAGTGGACGTTGCCCGATTCGTAGTCGAAGACGGCGACCCTGGGTGCCGAGCTCACAGCGCACCCTTCGTCGACGGGATGCCGTCGACCAGGGGGTCGAGCGCTTTGGCCTGGCGGAATGCTCGAGCGAACGCCTTGAACTCGGCCTCAGCGATGTGGTGGGGGTCACGGCCACCGAGGACGCGCACGTGCACCGTCAGCCCGGCGTTGAACGTGATCGCCTCGAAGGAGTGGCGCACCAGCGACCCGGTGAAGTGCCCCCCGATGAGGTGGTGCTCGAAACCGGCGGGCTCTCCCGTGTGAACGAGGTACGGGCGCCCCGAGATGTCGACGACGGCCTGGGCGAGCGCCTCGTCGAGCGGGACCAGCGCGTCGCCGTAGCGGGAGATCCCGGACTTGTCGCCGAGCGCCTCGCGGATCGCCTGACCGAGCACGATGGAGATGTCTTCGACGGTGTGGTGGGCGTCGATCTGCGTGTCTCCGGATGCGCGCACGGTGAGATCGGTGAGAGAGTGCTTCGCGAACGCCGTCAGCATGTGGTCGAAGAACGGCACCGACGTGTCGATGCGGCTCGCACCGGTGCCGTCGAGGTTCAGCTCGAGCTCGACGGTGGACTCCGACGTGCTGCGCACACGCGTGGCGGTGCGGGAGGTCTGGGCGGGGGTGCTCATGAAGCCGATCCTATCGAGGCGAGGGCATCGAGGAACGCGGTGGTCTCCGCCTCGGTGCCGGCGGTGACGCGGAGGTGTCCGGGGATCCCGACGTCGCGGATCAGCACTCCCCGGTCGTACAGCTGCTGCCAGACCTTCTGAGGCTCTGCCACGCCCCCGAAGAGGACGAAGTTCGACCACGACTCGTGCGGCGTGTAGCCGAGGGCCTCGAGCGTCGCCGAGATGCGATCCCGCTGCTCGACGATCTCCTCGACCATGCCCAGCATCACGTCGGAGTTGCGCAGTGCGGCCACCGCCGCCGCCTGAGTGAGAGCGCTGAGGTGGTACGGCAGACGCACGAGCCTCAGGGCGTCGATGAAGGCGGGATCGGCGGCGAGGTAGCCCACGCGAGCACCCGCGAACGCGAAGGCCTTGCTCATGGTGCGAGACACGGCGAGCCGAGGGCGTCCTTCGAGCAGTGTCAGGGCGGAGGCCGCCTCGCGCGGCGCGAACTCCTGGTACGCCTCGTCGACGACCACGATCCCGGTCGATGCCTCGTAGACCGCTTCGACCACGTCTAGACCGAGCGGTGTGCCCGTCGGGTTGTTCGGGGAGCACAGGAGGATGACATCGGGGTCGACATCCCTGACCTGGGCTGCCGCCTCTTCGGGCGTGATCGTATAGTCGGGCTGCCTGGCGCCGGCGACCCACCGCGCCCCGGTCCCCTTCGAGATCAGCGGGTACATCGAGTAGGTCGGGCTGAAACTGAACGCCGTACGACCCGGCCCCCCGAATGCCTGCAGGATGTGCTGAAGGACCTCATTCGACCCGTTGCCCGCCCAGATCTGATCCGCCTCGAGACCGTGGCCGAGGTACTCGGCGAACCCCTCGCGCAGCGTGGTGAACTCGCGATCCGGGTAGCGGTTGACGTCTCGGAGCGCGACCGCGATGTCATCGAGGATGTCGCTGGCCACGGCGTCCGGAACCGGATGCGTGTTCTCGTTGACGTTCAGTGCGATCGGGAGAGGCGCTTGAGGCGCTCCGTACGGCGTGAGCCCCCGGAGGTCGTCGCGAAGTGGCAGGTCGTCGAGTGATGCAGTCACCCTTCCCATGGTAGGCCGCGTTCGCCCGATGAACGCCCGTGAGGACCGAGTATGAAGGGGAACTCCCCCGCCTCGCTCCACGAATCGGGGGAAGTCGGGCTCACTCCGAATACTGCGCCGGAATCGCCAGCTCCTGACCGATCTGCAGCTCCCCGCCGCGCAGCAGGTTCAGCCGTGTGATGTCGCCGATCACGTCGCGCGGATCGGCCTCGGGCGCGATGCCCTCTGCGATCGACCAGAGGGTGTCGCCCGGCATCACGGTCACGGTCGCGAACGTCGCCGTCGCCGCCTGCTCGCCCGAGGCCATCGCGCTGCCGCCGCTGATCGCCGCGAAGGCGATTCCGACGGCGAGGGGCACCGCGGCGACGGCGAGCACGACGCGTCGACCACGCGCCGTCAGCCGGAGCCGCGTCGCCGGACGAGCCGGAAGGACTGCTGCACTGCTGAAGGTGATGGTGCTCATGTCGTGCTCCTCTGCATCTACCGCGTGGGCGGTGAAGTTGGCGTAGCGTTCGCATCCACGCCTCGGCCGGGAGCCGGGGATGCGAAGCTACGTACCGAAGTTATCTTCGAATTCGAACATCTGTCAAGCGTTCTTCGAAACAGAAGTGCGAGAATCGGCCGACACGCTCGAACAGATCTTCCACATCGTCGCGTTTCTCGGATACGGTTTCGATAGGAACACCCCATCACGGGCCTCCGACATTCGAACTGAGACGCCGGATCGCACACCTGAGGAGCACCATGAGCGACAACTCCGCCCCCGAGGCCGACGCCCCGCGCACTCGTCGCCGGAAGAGCCTGAGCCCGAAGCAGATGGCGATCCTCGAGGTCATCCAGACGTCGATCAGTCACTACGGCTACCCGCCGAGCATGCGCGAGATCGGCGACGCCGTCGGACTCAAGTCGCTGTCCAGCGTGACTCATCAGCTGGGTCAGCTCGAGCTCAGCGGATATCTGCGCCGCGATCCGGGAAAGACCCGCGCGATGGAGGTGCTCATCGACCTCCCCGGGGCGAGCGGTGAGAACCCTGCCGATGTGGCGACGCCCGTCGGAGACGCCGCACTGGTTCCCCTCGTCGGGCGCATCGCCGCCGGCGTTCCGATCACCGCCGACCAGCAGGTCGAGGAGATCTTCCCGCTCCCCCGTCAGCTCGTCGGCAAGGGCGACCTGTTCATGCTCAAGGTGTCGGGCGAGTCGATGATCGACGCCGCGATCTGCGATGGTGACTGGGTCGTCGTCCGTTCGCAGAACAGCGCAGAGAACGGTGAGATCGTGGCCGCCATGCTCGACGGCGAGGCCACCGTCAAGGTACTCCGGAGACGAGACGGCCACACGTGGCTGCTGCCTCGGAACTCCGCTTTCGAGCCGATCCTCGGCGACGAGGCCGTCGTGCTCGGCAAGATCGTCGCGGTGCTCCGCTCCGTCTGACCCTCTCCGCACACGAGCCTCCGGAATCGTGCATTCTCGGAGACCTCGTCGCCTGGCCCGAAACCCACCCTGTGTGACGCCGTGAGCCGGTGCACCATAGGCTCGAACCATGTCGTCGCCGTTCGGTACCTGGCCCTCTCCGTTCACTCCCGACCGGATCGCCGCGTCGTCTCCGAGGATCGACGGCGCCGCCTTCGTCGGCGATGACATCTGGTGGGGCGAGTCGGTGCCTGCCGAGGGCGGTCGCCTGACGGTACGAAGTTCCAGCGGCGCCGAGATCCTCCCCGCGCCCTGGAGTGCACGGTCGCGCGTGCACGAGTACGGCGGAGGGGCGTGGACGGCGGATGCCGAGGGGACACTGTTCTTCGTCGAGGCCAAGGATCAGCGTGTGCATCGGATGCCCCGCGGTGGCGCCCCGATGCCCCTGACTCCCGCGGGGCCGGCACATGGCGGCCTGCGCCTGCAGAACGGGCGACTGTTCGCGGTGCGGGAGGACCTCTCGGTCGACCCGCACCAGCGCGGCATCGTCGAGATCCCGACAGACGGGTCCGCCTCCGACGATCCGACGCTGCTGAAGGTGCTCGTGGAGGGAGAGTCGTTCTACGCGCATCCTGCGCTGTCTCCCGACGGGACTCGCGCCGCGTGGGTCGAATGGTCGGGCGAACGCATGCCGTGGCAGGACGCGTCGCTGGTGCTCTCCGACGGCACCGGCCGGACGGAGCTGCCCACGCGAGCCGCCCTCCAGCCGGAGTGGACGGACGACGGCGAGATCCTGTACTCGGATGACCCCTCCGGTCGCTGGGCGCTGCACCGACAGCGCGTCGACGGCCGCGAGGCGGTCGGTCCCGCAGAGCGGATCGACGACACGGACGCCGACACGGGATACGGACTCTGGGTGCTCGGCAATCGCTGGTATCGACCGCTCGCCGACGGTCGCATCGTGGCGGTGCGCACGAACGGACGCGACGAGGTGGACGTCATCGAGCGGGACGGCGGTGCCCACCGCATCCCCGTTGCCGCCGACGGCCATGTCAGCATCGACGATGTCGCAGGCACCCGAGTGCTCCTCTCCGGCAACAGCTCGACGACCGCGCCAGGTGTCTGGTGCGTCGACGTCGACTCCGGCGACATAGAGGTGGTCGCGGGAGCGACGCCGGCGGACCCGACGTGGATGCCCGCAGCATCAGAGATCCTGGTCGATGGCGCTCACGGCCCTGTCCATGCTTTCGTCTACGAGCCCGTGAATCCGTCGGTTTCAGCCGCAGACGACGAGCTCCCGCCCTACCTCGTGCTCGTGCACGGCGGCCCGACCGCCCATGTGACGGGCGCCTCGTCCGCGGCCATCGCGTTCTGGACCAGCCGCGGCATCGGCGTGCTCGACGTCAACTACGGCGGATCGACGGGATACGGGCGCGCCTACCGAGAACGACTCGACGGCGGATGGGGCGTGGTCGACGTCGACGATGTGATCGCCGCGGCGCGCGGCCTCGCCGAGGCCGGGCTCGCCGATCCCGACCGCATCGCGATCCGAGGGGGTTCGGCCGGCGGCTGGACGGTGCTCTCGTCGCTGGTGCGGGGCGGCACGTTCGCCGCGGGCATCAGCCGATACGGCGTGGCCGATCTGCGGATGCTGACCGAGCACTCGCACGACTTCGAGGCGCACTACGTCGAGGGCCTGGTGGGACCGCTGCCCGAGGCCGAGGCGCTCTACGTCGATCGTTCTCCCCTGACGCACGCCGATCGGATCGGCGTGCCCGTGCTGCTCATGCAGGGAGCGGAGGACCGTGTCGTGCCGCCGTCGCAGTCCGAAGCGATCCGCGACGCTCTGGCGCAGCGAGGCGTCGAGCACGAGTACGTGCTCTACCCGGGTGAGGGCCACGGCTTCCGTGCGAGCGAGACCATCATCGACGCACTCGAGAGGGAGCTCGGCTTTCTCGGACGCGTGTTCGGCTTCACGCCCGCGCGCTGATCACTCCCCGACGCGGTTGCGCAGGCGCATGGCGCGGTCGGCCTCGCGGGTGTCCTGACGCTCACGCAGCGTCTGACGCTTGTCGTATTCCTTCTTGCCCTTGGCGAGGGCGATCTCGACCTTGGCCCGACCGTCCGAGAAGTACAGCTTCAGCGGGATCAGCGTGTAGCCGCCGGCAGACACCGCATGCTGCAGCTTCGCGATCTCCTCGCGGTGCAGCAGCAGCTTGCGGACGCGCTTGGCGGAGTGGTTGGTCCAGTGCCCCTGCGAGTACTCCGGAATGTGCACGGAATCGAGGAAGACCTCGTTCCCCTTGACGAACGCATACCCGTCGCTGAGGTTCGCGCGTCCCTGACGCAACGACTTGACCTCGGTGCCGGTGAGCACCATCCCCGCCTCGTACGACTTCTCGATGTTGTAGTCGTGACGTGCGCGACGATTGGTCGCGATGACCTTCTCCCCGCGTTCCCTGGGCATGATTCTCTCCTGATCCGTGTCGCGCAGTGTTCCAGAGCCCGAGTCGGGCGCACGACAGCCTGTCAGTCTATACCGGCGAGCCGCTCACGTGCGAAGCCAGCGCCGGATCGCGAAGCCCGCCGAGAGCGCGGCCAGCACGACACCGATCCCGATCAGCACGGGGACGACGACGACGGCATCCTGCATCGACACCCACGTCGTGATGAACGGCACGCGTCCTCGAAGGTAGCCGTCGACACCGAAATGCACCCCGGCGACGACCGCCGCGCTCGCGAGGGCCGAGCCGAGGAACGCGGCGAACACGCCCTCCAGCACGAACGGCGTCTGGATGAAGCGGTTGGATGCACCCACCAGACGCATGATCCCGATCTCCTTGCGCCTGGCGTAGGCGGAGAGTCTGATGGTCGTGCCGATCAGCAGGATGGCGGCGATCAGCATCAGCGTGGCGATCCCCACCGCGATGTATGTCGCGACCGTCAACGCGGAGAAGAGCGGCTCGAGGTACTGCAACTGGTCCTGCACCTGCTCGACGCCGGCGACGCCGTTGAACGCCTCGGAGATCACCTGAGACTGGCCGGGGTCCTTCATGGTGACGAAGAAGACCTCGAACGCCTGCTCCGGGGTGATGACGCTCGCCTGGTCCTCGCCGAGCTGCTCGACGAGCTTGGCGTAGGTGTCCTCCTTGGAGTCGAAGGTGACCTCGCTGATGAGGGGGGCGAGCGCCTCGCCCTCGAGCTGGGCCCGCACGGCGTTCACCTGCTCCTCCGAGGCACCACCGTCGACACAGGTGTCCTGCTCGGAGATGTCGGAGCACATGTACACGGCGACCTGGGCCCGCTCGGTCCAGTACCCGCGCATGGTGCCGATCTGCGCCTGCATGAGGATCGCAGCGCCGACGAACGTCAGCGACACGAAGGTGACGAGAACGACGGAGATGACCATCGAGATGTTCCGTCGGAGGCCGCCGAGGGCCTCGGTGAGGATGAGTCCGATTCTCATGACGTCGGCCCCACTTCTTCGGAACCGTCATCAGACAGGCCGAGGCGATCGGCCACGCCGAGCTCGGCGACGTCGACCTGCGGCATCACGATGGGATGCGTCCGAGGCGCGACAGGGGCCTGGACGGCCACGGGCTGCTCCTCGACGACGGGCGGCTCGATCGGTGCGGCCTGCGCCTCCGGCGTCTCGGATGCGGTCGGTACGGCATCCGCGGATGCTCCCTCGGCCCTGCGCTGAGCGGTGAGCTCCTCAGCGAGCGCAGCGCGGACGAGCGAGAGGTCGGCGGTCTGGCGCTGCACCTCCTGCACCGCGGTGAGGGCGGCTGCCGCTGCCGCACCGCGCACCTCCTCCGGGACGAGGCGCGGGATGTTGGATGTGTCGCCATACCCGCCGTGCACTTCGTCTCGCACCATCTCGCCGTCGCGGAGCTCGATCACTCTGCGCTGCATCTGGTCGACGAAGCCCGCCTCGTGCGTCGCCATGAGCACGGTCGTACCGCCCGCGTTGATCCTCGCGAGAAGCTGCATGATGTCGACCGACGTCGCCGGGTCGAGGTTTCCGGTCGGCTCGTCCGCGAGCAGCACCTGGGGGCGGTTGACGAGCGCTCGAGCGATCGCGACGCGCTGCTGTTCTCCACCGGAGAGCTCGTGCGGCATTCTCTTCTGCTTGCCGTCGAGCCCGACCAGCGCGAGCGCCTCGGGGACGGCCTGCTGGATGAAACCGCGCGACGAGCCCGTCACCTGCAGGGTGAAGGCGACGTTCTGATAGACGGTCTTCGACGGAAGCAGTCGGAAGTCCTGAAACACGGATCCGATGTGGCGGCGGAAGTACGGCACCTTGCGGTTCGCCAGCGAACGCAGGTCGCGTCCGAGCACGGCGACGCGACCGGTGGTCGGCACGTCCTCTCGGAGGATCAGCCGCAGACAGGACGACTTGCCCGACCCTGAAGCGCCCACGAGGAAGACGAACTCGCCTCGCTGCACTTCGAAGTCGACATCGGACAGAGCGGGCCGTGAGGTCCCGCGGTAGCGTTTCGTGACGTTCTCGAACCGAATCATGGCGGTTCGAGCCTAAGCGCGCCCGTTCATCTGTTCGCGAGCGACACCCCGCGGGAGCCCCCTGCGTGTCACACCGCACTGCTATACATGGAGGTGCGATCCACGCCATCAGGGTGGACGATACTCCGAGGGGGAACCATGACGACGCCTGCAGGCTGGTATGACGACGGATCCGGGCGCCAGCGCTGGTGGGACGGCACCCAGTGGACCGAGCACTTCGCTCCGATCGTCGACTCCACGGAGCCCGCAGCGGATGCGTCGACCGCCGGTTCGACCGACGACGAGGCGACGAACTCCGGTTCCGCCCAGAGCGCGCATGACGCCTCCTCCGCAGGCTCCCCGGAGACCGCGGCCGACGCAGAGACCGCCGCGTCGATCGAATCCGTCGCTGCGGTCGAGACCCAGTCGTGGAATGCCCCTGCACCCTCCGACTCCGATGCCGGTGCGCAGGCGCCTGCGGACGAGGTCGCAGCTCCCGAGTCCGAGTCCTCCTGGTCCGCCTCCGAGACTCCCGTTGAAGAACCCGGCAGCGCGCAGGCACCCGACTTCACCGCTCCGGGCGCCGCTGCGCCGGCCGACGGCACCGTGCAGCCGTATGGCGGGGGCGCGCCCTCGTACCCCGGTGCCGCTGCTCCTGCGCAGCCCCAGGAGTACCCCGTCACCGCCGGCTACCCGGGGGCCGCAGCGCCGAGCTACCCCGGCGCCGCACCCTATGCGTCCGCAGGACAGCAGTACGGTGCTCCCACGGGCTACCCGCCCGCGTACGGAGCGACGGCCCCGGCAGCTCCGTCGGGGCCCTCGATCCTCGGCCTCGTCGGGCTCGGGCTCGCAGCGCTCGGCACCATCCTGTCGTGCATCCCCGTGATCTTCTGGCTCGGATGGCTCTTGCTGGGCGTCGGATTCATCGTCTCGCTGATCTCGCTGTTCCTCAAGGGCAAGAAGTGGCCGGGCATCTCCGGCCTCATCCTGTCGGTGATCGGCGCGATCATCGCGGTCGTCATGTTCTTCGTCATCGTCTTCGCGACGGTGTCCGAGGCCGTCCGCGACCTGCCGACGGCCCCGCCGTCGAGCGATTCGGACACGGGCACCGGAACGGAACAGGATCCCGGGACCGACGAAGAGGGCACGGGAGCTCCCGAGGTCGTCGAGGGCGAGATGGGCTCCCCCGTGCCGATCAACCAGATGGCCGCCACGAGCGAGGTCACGATCCACTCGGCCACGTGGGCGACGAGCGACGGCTCGAGCATTCCCTCGACCAACGGCGGTTACGTGATCCTCGACGTCACCTTCACCGGCGTCTCGGGCACGAGCTACCTGAGCGCATTCAACTTCGGCATCGAGACCGCTGAAGGCGTCGAAGGGACCTACGACTACTACGTCGACGGGATCGTGGCTGAAGAACTCGAGCCCGGCGACACGGTCGACGGCAAGATCACCTTCGACGTCGCGCAGAGCGAGTCCTACGACGTGATCTTCACCGACGAGGTCCTGCAGGAGGTCACGCGCATCACCGTCACCCCGTCAGCCGGCTAGAACACAGCGCAAGGCGAACCCGTCCGGCGGTCGCCGGCGGTTCGCGTCGCAGGTGGGCCCGTGCAC
The DNA here is from genome assembly GCF_001423645.1 of Microbacterium sp. Leaf161. NCBI lineage: Bacteria > Bacillati > Actinomycetota > Actinomycetes > Micrococcales > Microbacteriaceae > Microbacterium > Microbacterium sp. Leaf161. The sequence goes on from NZ_LMOW01000001.1 coordinate 53,031, forward strand.
GATGCTTCGGCATCCGGCACGGGCCCACTTCCGTCCCGGCCCACTTCTGCACGGGCCCATCTCGGCTCCGGCCCGCTTCAGCTCCGGCCATGTCCGCCCGTCGCCACGCGCACTCGTCGGGGTTCGGCCTCCGACATGGACACGAACCGCGAGGGGGGACGACAAAAGCGGGCCGCCTCGAAGAGGCCGCCCGCTGAGAGTGAGCCTTCGCTCAGTCCTCGTCTTTGCGCTTGCGCCAGCGGATGCCGGCCGAGATGAACCCGTCGAGATCGCCGTCGAACACGGCAGCCGGGTTGCCCGACTCGTGTCCGGTGCGGAGGTCCTTCACGAGCTGTTGGCCGTAGAGGAAGTAGGAGCGCATCTGATCGCCCCAGCTCGCCGTGATGTTGCCGGCGAGTTCCTTCTTCTTCGCGGCCTCCTCCTCCTTCTGCAGGAGCAGGAGTCGGGTCTGCAGCACTCGCATGGCCGCGGCGCGGTTCTGGATCTGCGACTTCTCGTTCTGCATCGACACCACGATGCCGGTCGGCAGGTGGGTCAGGCGCACCGCGGAGTCGGTGGTGTTGACCGACTGTCCGCCAGGGCCCGACGAACGGAAGACGTCGACACGGATGTCGTTCTCGGGGATGTCGACCTCGGTCGCCTCCTCCATGAGAGGGATGACCTCGACCGCGGCGAACGACGTCTGACGCTTGTCGGCAGAGCCGAACGGGCTGATGCGCGCGAGGCGGTGCGTTCCGGCCTCGACGGACACCGTGCCGAACGCATAGGGCGCGTCGATCTCGAACGTCGCCGACTTGATGCCGGCCCCCTCGGCGTACGAGGTGTCGAGCACCTTCACGGGGTACTTGTGACGCTCGGCCCAGCGCAGGTACATGCGCATCAGCATCTCGGCGAAGTCGGTGGCATCGTCGCCGCCGGCACCCGAGCGGATCGTGACGATGGCGGAACGCTCGTCGTACTCGCCGTCCATCAGCGTCTGGACCTCGAGCTGGTTGATGATCTCGGTGAGCGCGGTGAGCTCGGCGCGAGCCTCGACGGCGGATTCCTCATCGCCCATCTCGTTCGCGAGCCCGACCAGCACTTCGAGGTCGTCGAGTCGACGACCGATGCCCTCGACCCTGGCGAGCGCCGACTGCCGGTGGCTCAGCGCGCTGGTCACCTTCTGGGCGCGTTCGGGGTCGTCCCAGAGGTCCGGCACGCCGGCTTCCTCGCTGAGGCGCGCGATGTCGGAGCGGAGGGTCTCGACATCGATGACCTCGCGGATGTCACCGTAGGTGAGTCGCAGGGCCTGGATGTCGGCGGAGAGATCGAGTTCGAGCATGTCGCGTCCAGCCTAACGTGCCGCCTGCGCGGGCGGGGACGGCGTTCGAACGGGAGTAGCGTGAAACGGGTGAGCAGCGCATCCACGGTCCTGAGGCGGTTCGGGCCGATGGTGTACCTCCCGACCGTCCTCTTCTCGCTCGGCGAAGGCGCGGTGATCCCGCTCATCCCGGTGATCGCGGCGCGGATGGGCGCCGACATCGCGTTCGCCGCGCTCGTGGCCTCCGCTCTCGTGGTCGGCCAGCTCTGCGGAAACCTCCCCGCCGGCTGGGCAGTGGGCCGCATCGGCGAACGCTTCACGATGGTGATCGCGGGCGTGATCGCGATCAGTGCCGGCGTGGGCATGGTCTTCGCCCCCACGCTCGGCGTGCTCGCGGCGTCCGTCTTCCTCCTGGGCTTCTGCGCGGCCGCCTTCGGTCTGGCACGTCATGCCTTCATGACGACGAGGGTGCCGATCGCCTTCCGCGCGCGGGCCCTCTCGCTGCTCGGCGGCAGCTTCCGCCTCGGGATCTTCATCGGACCGTTCGTCGCTGCGGGTCTGCTGCAGCTGTTCGGTTCGGAGACGGCAGCGATCTGGTTCTTCCTGGGCTGCCTCGTCGTGATGGTGCTGCTCGTGCTGTTCGGCCCGGATCCTGAGAAGACGATCGCGCCGACGACTGCGGTGCGCACCGCTGCGCTTGCGGATGATTCGGGCGAGCCTGTCACAGGTTCGATTCCCACGGCAGCGCGCGCGGGCATCTTCCGCACCATGTGGCAGCAGCGCAGCGTACTCGGCCGACTGGGACTCGCCGCCGCGTCGCTGTCGGCCGTACGGTCTGCACGGCAGGTCGTGCTGCCGCTGTGGGGGTTGTCGCTCGGCCTCGACGCCTCGACGATCGCGCTGGTGGTCGGAATCTCGGGTGCGATCGACTTCGCGCTGTTCTATGCGAGCGGCCAGGTGATGGACCGTTTCGGACGGCTCTGGGCGGCGATGCCGGCGATGGTGCTGATGGGAGCGGGATTCCTCGCGCTCTCCTTCACACATGATCTGGATGCGGCCGTGCTGTGGTTCGGCATGTTCGCCGCCGTGCTCGGGGTCGGCAACGGGCTCTCGAGCGGCATTCTGCTGACGCTGGGCGCCGACGTCGCCCCGAAGAGCGAGCCTGCCGCGTTCCTCGGCTCGTGGCGCACGCTGACGGATGCCGGAGGAGCCGTCGCTCCCCTGCTGGTCTCGGCGATCGTCGCGATCGCGTCCCTGCCGATCGCGGCGGCGGCCATGGGCGTGATCGGTCTGGTCGGCGCGGGCGGGTTCATCCGCTGGATCCCCCGGTTCGTGCCCCGCACGAGAGAGGAGCCTTCATGACCGGTGGCCTCGGCGCCGATGTGCGTCTCCTGGTTCTGGGCGCCGCGGTGTCCTCCGAGCGCGAGCGCGCTGCCCAGGTCGACTTCGCGAGCTTCTTTCCCGACGACCACGGCCCCGTCTCCCGTGACGACGGTCCACGCCACGCCACGGCATCCGCGCTCGTTTTCGATCCGACACTCACTCGAACCCTGCTCGTGTTCCACGCCAAGGGGCAGTTCTGGGTGCAACCTGGAGGACATCTCGAGGCGGGCGACCTGTCGATTGCGGATGCCGCGCTCCGTGAGCTGCGTGAAGAGACCGGAGTGGTCGTCTCGGGCCTCGCCGAGCCTCTCGTGTACGACCTCGACCACCACGCGCTCTCCTCGGCCTTCGGACGCTGCGCCTCGCACCTCGATATCGGGGTCGCCGTCGTCGTCTCAGATGACACGGCACTGATCGTGAGCGACGAGTCGGAGGACGTGCGCTGGTGGCCGATCGACGCGCTGCCCGTGCAGGTACCGGATGGATTCCCACGGCGGGTGCGTCGACTGCGGGATCGTCTGATGAACTGACGACCTCGCGAAGGACCGGTGTCCTGAAGGAGCGGTGTCGTGAAGGAACGGTGTCGCGATGGGCCGGTGTCGCGAAGGGCCGATGTCGCGACGGGCCGGTCCGTCCCGATCAACGCAGAGCCGTGCGGCTCGTCGCCGTCGCCTCCAGTCGCACTCCGTCCGGAACGAACAGCGACGCGAGCGGCGGACTCCACATGGTGGCGACGGTCACCCGCGAGGAGCGGCCGTCGGGGCTCGACGCCGATTCCAGAGTCACCGCCGCCGGGAGTGCTGCGAGCAGCGCCTCGACCTGATCTCTGACGCCCTGATCGGTGAGATCCGCGTGTGCAGCCTCGCCGTCGAGCGCCAGGGTGAATCCGTCCGCTCCGGCGAGCGCTGCCGCGTCGGCGATCGCATCGAGTCTCTTCTGCGAGATGTACAGGTCCGTCGCGCACACGCTCACGAAGATGAGGGCGACTGCGAGCAGCGCATAGCCGAGGGTCAGGAGCAGCACGCTTCCGTCGTCGCCCGCCTGCTTCACCCGTCACCCCACAGACGGGACATCTTCTGCACCGCCGCCCCCTCGACATCGATCGATGCAGCCTCGTCCACTCCGAAGATCGTCGGCACGAGGGGCAGGGACACCGACGTCGCGACCGTCACGGTCACGGTCGCGCCCGCCGACGGACATGCCACCTCGATGGGTGCGCAGGTCACAGACACCTCGATGGATTCCGCATCGAGGCCGTACTGATCGGAGATGCTCGCGATCACCTGCTCGCTCCGCATGGCTGCCGTCCCGGCATCAGGCGCGAGGGCGATCGCCCGTGCCGTGTGCCGTGCGGCGGCCTCGACACCCAGCGTCTGCTCCTGGACAGCCCCCAGCGCGATGATCAGATACACGAGCGGCACGAGCAGAATGACGCCGACGGCGATGAACTCGAGGGCGGCCGAGCCGTCGTCATCCGTCATCGAACGACTCCTCCGGTGCATGCGCCTGCACCTCCAGTGCGAGCGGCACACCGAGGAGACCGATCACGGGAAGTGTGGTGCGGATGCGAACCTCGATCGTCGGCTGAGCGAGTGACATCGAATGGACGACAGTCACATCCTCGGCGTAGGTTTCGCCGACCGCGCGGGTGATGACCTCCCGTGCACGCTCGGCTCCCTGCTCTGTGCTCGTGTCCGCCAGAGCGGCGTGATAGGCCCCGTCGACCGCCGCGTCGTGCACGACGTTGCGGACGTAGACGGCGAGCGCGAGTTGCATCACGGCAAGGGTGAGCAGGGTGAGCAGCGTTCCCGCGAGCACGAACTCGACCGGGCTCGATCCGCGGTCGTCCGTGAAAGAGGGCCGTGATGATGTGACCGGCATCGAGATAGCCCCTCAGAGTCCCGACACACGCTGGATGGCCTGCTCGAACAGCGCACTGAGCGCAGGTCCGGCCACCGCCCAGATCAGCACCACGAGGCCTGCCGTCATCAGTGTCACCAGCACCCAGCCAGGCACGTCTCCGGATTCGTCGTCGAGGAGATTCTTGGCGGGAGCATGAGAGAGGCAGGTCGCGAAGCGCGCCCTGTGAGGTCGAGGAGTGTTCATGTCGTCCTTTCTTGATCGCTCAGCCGATGCCGAGACGCAGAATGAAGAGGCCCGGATAGATGGCGAAGAGAACGGAGAGCGGAAGGATCAGGAACACGAGCGGGAGGAGCATCAGGATCTCCTTGCGTCCGGCCTGTTCGATGAGGACACGCTTGGCATCCTCGCGTGCGTCGCCGGCCTGCGCGTGCAGGACGGCCGAGAGCGGGGCACCGTGCTCGAGAGCGGCGATCACCTGGTCGATGGCGCGTGAGAGCCCTGGAAGCTGCAGCCGCACGGCCATCTCGGTGAGGGCGTCGGCGAGCGGCGAACCTGTGCCCACGGCGAGAACCACACGGCGGAACTCGCCGGTGAGCTCTCCGGATCCGACCGCGGCCACCCGGCGCAGGGAGTCGAGGAACCCCTCCCCTGCCGACAGACACAGTGCGAGGAACTCGAGGGTCGTCGGCAGTTCGTCGGTCAGTCGAGCTCGACGAGACGAGACTCGCGCCGTGAGCTGCATGTCGTACCCGAATCCCCCGGCGGCTCCCAGAATGCCGGGCAGCAGCGCGATCGGCGGACTCATGCGGCCCGCGAGGGCGAGGCCGATGACGGCGATCGCGCCGGTCACGACGCCTGCCAGCACCCAGCCGAGCTGACGCCCGCGGAAGGCGCCCTGTTCCAGGGGGAGCCCGGCCTGCTCGATCCTGCGACGCAGAGTTTCTCCACCGCCGAGAAGGCGCTCGAAGATCGCCCGCGATCGCAGCCACACCGTCCGGTCGCCCGCCGAGAGCACTCCGACTCGCGGGAGTGCGCCGTCAGGCAGGTCGTCATCAGAGACCACGTCTCGCACGTACGAGGCGATCCGCTGTGAGAGGGGCGATGCTGACCAGTGCGGCATGGCGGCGAGGAGGCAGAGCACGCCCGACCCGAGCGCGACGCCGCCGAGAATCGCGATCGCGACCGCGGAGACCGGGTTCACCCGAACCACCTCCCCGGCTCGGGCAGACGACCGATGTGGATCATGATGCGGTACGCGGTCACCGACACGGCAGCACCGAGGAAGATCACCAGCATCCCCTCCGCGGTGCCGTAGGCGGCAGCACCCTCGGGGCGCAGCACGAGCAGACAGAGGATCACCCAGGGCGCCACGGCGCCGAGCACGGCCGCGCCGCGGATCCATGACTGCCGGGCCTCGACCTCGCCGCGCAGCACAGCGTCTGCGCGAACCGACGACGACAGCGCGCGCAGCACGCCGGTGAGCTCGGTTCCCCCGACCTGTCTTGCCATGCGCAGCGTCTCGATGATCCGGTCGGCGATGGGATCGGCCAGCGCGGACTTCAGTCGATCGAGGCTCGTCTCGAATCGACCGGTGGCGCGCAGATCCCTGGCGAACACGATGAAGGCGGGCCGGATCATCGACGGCGACGACTCGGCCAGGCTCGCGACGGCATCAGGCAGCGACAGCCCCACGCGGATGGAGGCAATCAGGAGATCGCAGACGTCGGGCCAGAGTTGTCGCCGCTGTTTGCGCAGCCGCATCCGCCGCGATCGTGCGAACACGATCGGTGCCACCGCTGCAGCCGCGCCTGCCAACCCGGCCAGGAGGGGAATCGCCGTGAGAAGCCAGACGAGGGACGCTGCGGCGAGCGCGACCGTCGCCATCACCGACAGAAGTGTGCGCGGGCTGACGGCGGCGAGACCACCCTCTTCGAGCAACCGAGAGAGATGGCCGCGGCGTCTGACCTTCTCTTCCTCCGGACGTGGAGGCCACAGCCATGGCGACGTGCACAACAGCACGCCGGCGGCGAGCATCGCTCCGAGCAGCACCGTCATGGGGTGCCTCCGACCCTCATCAGCTCGCCGCGTCGCCATGCCGTCCCGGCAGCGACGGCGGGCCCGCCACGGGTGTAAACCTCTCTCGCGACGATCCGACCGTCGATCACCTCGCCGGTGGGCGCGATGACCTCCTCCACCCGTCGGACCCCGTCGTCGCCGCGTACGCAGTGCACGACCAGATCGACGGCTCCCGCGAGTGCAGGCACGATGAACGATCGGTCGAAGTTCCGTCCGGCGAGGAGCGGCAGCAGTGTGAGCTTGTCGAGCGCCTCGGCGGCGGAGTTCGCGTGCACGGTCGCTGCTCCTGGCACACCGGTGTTCAGTGCGAGGACGAGGTCGAGCGCCTCCGCGTCCCTGACCTCGCCCACCACCAGGCGGTCGGGCCGCATCCTCAGCGCCTCTTTCACAAGTCTGCGCAGCGTGATCTCGCCCGTTCCCTCGAGGCTCGCCTGACGGCCCTGCAAGGAGACGACATCGGGCCCCTGCACGGCGAGCTCGAATGTCTCCTCGACGGTGATGATCCGCTGATGGTCGGAGCACGAGGCGAGCAGCGCACCGAGGAACGTGGTCTTGCCCGCATGGGTGGCGCCCGACACGACGACACTCTTACCCGCACGCATCGCCTCGCGCAGCAGGTCGCCGAGCTCTGCGGTCAGAGCCTCGTTCTCGACCAGCGCGTCGAGGGTGCGAAAGCGCGGCAGGAACTTGCGGATGTTGACCGACCACGATCCGCGGACGACATCTGCGATCGCGACATGCAGACGGGATCCGTCGGGAAGAGACGCATCCACGAACGGCTGGCTGATGTCGACGCGGCGCCCGGTCGACTGCAGCATCCGTTCGACGAGCTCGCGCAGGGCCGCGTCGGTGAGACGCAGCTCGACGCGTTCGGCGATTCCGCCGCGGGCGATGTGGATGCTCTCGGGACCGTTGAGCCAGATCTCCTCGATCTCCGGGTCGTCGAGAAAGGGCTGTAGCGCTCCGAACCCGCTCACCGAGGCGAGCACGTCGCGCACGCACGCGGCTTCGTCGTCGATCATCGCCGCGCCCCGTGCGAGCGCCAGATCGTTGAACCTGCGGACCTCCGCCAGCGCGATGGCGCGCGCCGCCGCGGGATCGGATGTCGGATCCGTGCCCTCAGAGCGGAGTCGCTGCCGCACGCGCTCGGCGACGAGGACGGGAGGCGGGATCACCCGAGCATCCTCGCAAGGATCGAGCGCCGCCCGTCGGAGTTATCCACAGTGACAGCGCTCGGGCTGCGGGCGGATCCCCAGCATCGACGGATCCCCCGATCAGTAGACTTATCTCACCGCGCGGGAGTGGTGGAATTGGCAGACACGCAGGATTTAGGTTCCTGTGCCCTAGGGCGTGTGGGTTCAAGTCCCACCTTCCGCACCGATCTGTCGTGTTCCCCGCGACAGGTGTCTGTACCGCCGCACACATCACTACGACGGGAAATCCATGCATCACGCCGCTCTCATCCCCTGGCTCGACCCCGCCACCATCATCGGATCGGCCGGGCCGTGGGCGCTTCTCGTGGTGTGCTTCATCGTCTTCGCCGAGACCGGCCTGCTGGTCGGGTTCCTGCTTCCGGGCGACACGCTGCTCGTGATCTCGGGCCTGCTGTCGCACCCGCTCGCGGGTTCGGAGCACGGAGTCTTCGGCATCAACGTGTGGATCGTCGCACTGCTCATCGGCCTGTCGGCGTTCGTCGGCGGCGAGGTCGGCTATCTGATCGGCCACAAGGGCGGGCCGGCGGTCTTCGAACGCAAGGAATCAGGGCTCTTCAGCAAGAAGAACGTCGAGCGGACGAACGCCTTCTTCGAGCGCTTCGGCGGCATCACGGTCATCCTCGCCCGTTTCGTGCCGATCGTGCGCACCTTCGCCCCGGTCGCGGCCGGTGTGGGCCACATGCCGTGGCGCCGCTACACGCTGTACAACCTGATCGGCGCCATCCTCTGGGGCTTCGGTCTGACGATGTTCGGCTACGCCATCGGGTTCATCCCGCCGGTCGCGCACTTCGTCGAGAGCTACATCGACCTGATCCTCCTCGCTGCCGTCGGTGGCACCGCGCTGATCACCGTCTGGCACTACTTCTCGGAGCGCCACAAGGCCAAGAAGGAGGCTGCGGCCGGCGAGGGTGAGACCGACGCCGCCGAGGCCGAAGAGCTCGCGCTCGACCCCGAGGTCTTCGACCGCGCTCCCGACTTCGACGGCGACGGCAAGCACTGATCCCGAACGACTGAGAGAGGCGGGCTGAGGACTCAGCCCGCCTTCTTCTTGGTCGGGCTCTTCTTGGTGCTTTCCTTCTTATCTGACGACTCCGAGCGCGCGGCCTTCGTGCGAGCGACGCTGGCGCGCAGCGCCTCCATCAGGTCGATGACCTCGCCGCTCTTCGAGTCGTCCTCGGCCTCGCCGAAGGTCTCCGAGACGTCGAACGTGTCGCCCGCCTCGATCTTCGCGTCGATCAGAGTGCGCAGCTCCTTCTGATACTCGTCGACGAACGACTCGGGGTCGAAGTCGGCCGAGTAGCTGTCGACGAGTGAAGCCGAGAGCTCGAGTTCCTTCTTAGAGATCCGCACATCCTCATCCAGAGCCGGGAACGCCGCCTCGCGCACCTCATCGGCCCACAGCAGCGTCTGCAGCACCAGCACCTTGCCCCGCACGCGGAGCGCAGCGAGGCGGGTCTTCTGACGGAGCGTGAACCGCACGATCGCGGTGCGGTCGGTCTGCTCGAGCGTCCTGCGCAGAAGCACGTAGGCCTTGGGCGACTTCGAGTCGGGCTCGAGGTAATACGGCTTGTCGAGGGTGAGCAGGTCGACCTGGTCGGAGGGCACGAACTCGACGACGTCGATCTCTCGGCTCTTCTCGGCCGGGAGCGCCGCCAGGTCTTCCTTGGTGAGAACCACCGTCTGCCCCTCGTCGACGTAGGCGCGATCGATGTCGGCGTAGGCCACGGTCTCGCCGCACACCTCGCACGTGCGCTGATACCGGATGCGTCCGCCGTCCTTCTCGTGCACCTGATGCAGCGGCACGTCGTGGTCTTCAGTCGCGGAATACACCTTGACCGGCACGTTCACGAGGCCGAAGGTCAGCGCGCCCTTCCAGATCGTTCTCATGCCCCCAGTGAACACCAGCCGCCCCGATGGGGGCCAGTACCTTGACTACGCTGGCGCTATGGCTCCGGAGGCGCAGAACGTGCAGATCGACGGTCGTCGACTGCGCATCACGAACCTCGACAAGGTCGTCTACCCCGAGACCGGCACCACGAAGGGCGAGATCATCGCCTACTACACGGCGATCGCGCCCCACATCCTGCCGCTGCTCGACGGACGCCCGGTCACCCGCAAGCGCTGGGTCGAGGGAGTCGGAACCGCCGATGCTCCCGCCGACGCGTTCTTCACGAAGCAGCTCGAACCCGGCGCTCCGAGCTGGATACCCCGACAGGAGATCCAGCACTCCGACGGCCCCAAGGCCTACCCCCTCGTCGAGGACGTGCCGACCCTGGTCTGGCTCGCTCAGGTCGCGGCGATCGAGCTCCATGTTCCTCAGTGGCGCTTCGACACGGATGGCCTGCCCGGCACACCCGATCGTCTCGTGCTCGACCTCGACCCTGGCCCCGGAGTCGGGCTCGCGCAGTGCGCCGAGGTCGCCCGCATCGCCCGCGCCCTGCTGACTGACATCGGTCTCGTGCCGGTGCCCGTCACGAGCGGCAGCAAGGGCATCCACCTGTACGCGGCGCTGCCGGGTCAGCAGACCAGCGACGAGATCTCGTCGGTCGTCAAGGAGATCGCCCGGCTCATCGAGACCGAGCATCCGGATCTCGCCACGAGCACCATGGCCAAGGCCGCACGCGGGGGCAAGGTCTTCCTCGACTGGAGCCAGAACAACGGCAAGAAGACCACGATCTCGCCGTACTCCCTGCGAGGACGAGCGCAGCCGTGGGTGGCAGCGCCTCGCACCTGGGAGGAGCTCGACGATCCCGATCTGGCGCAGCTCGACTTCGCGAGCGTGCTCGAGCGGGCGGAATCGGGGCTGGATCCACTCGCACCTCTTCGCACCGAGCATCCCCCCGAGCGCCCGCGCCGGGTCGAGGCGAAGTCAGAGCAGGTGCCCGCAGATACGACAGCCACACGACCGGCTTTCCCGCGTCACCGACCGCGAATCACCGGGGCAGCGAGCGCGTCCGCACCAGGGTCCCCTGCATCCGTCTCCCCCATGCTCGCCGAGAACGGCACACCGGCCATCGCGCGCGGCCTCAGCTCGCCCTCGTGGGTCGAGGTCAAATGGGACGGCATCCGCGCGATCGGCACCTGGGCCGACGGCCGGATGCTGCTGCACGCCCGCAGCGGCACAGACATCACAGCCCGGTACCCCGAGCTGACGGCCGACGGCGCGCCCTTCCTGCCGGTGGCCGACGCGATCATCGACGGCGAGATCGTGGCGTTCGACGCGCACGGCAGGCCGAGCTTCTCGATGCTGCAGAACCGCATGCACCTGACTCGACCGCGCGAGATCGAGCGCGAGGTCGTGCGCACCCCGATCGTCTACATGGTCTTCGATCTGCTGCGGCTCGACGGCCACGACCTCAGCTCGATGCCGCTCTCGCAGCGACGCACCCTGCTCGAGGACGTCATCTCCGACCTCGACGCGCCCGTGCAGGTGCCGCCCGTGTTCGACGACCTCGATGCGGCTCTCGCTGCGAGCGACGAGTTCGGCCTCGAAGGTGTCGTCGTCAAGGATCCGGCGTCGCGCTATCGTCCTGGTCAGCGCTCACCCTCGTGGCTCAAGCTCAAGCACACGCGGATGCAGGAGGTCGTGATCGTCGGCATCCGTCCGGGCAAGGGCGACCGCGAGGGGACGTTCGGCTCACTGCTGCTCGCGGTACCCGACGAAGGTCGGCTGAGGTACGTCGGTCGCGTGGGCACGGGCTTCACCGACCGGATGCTGCGCGACCTGCTCGCTCGCCTCGCGACCCTGCGCGTCGAGTCGGCGCCGCTCGACGGCGTCCCGGCTCTCGATGCCTCGGACGCTCTGTGGGTCGAGCCGGAGCTCGTGGGCGAAGTCGAGTTCGCGAACTGGACTCCCGACGGAGTGCTCCGGCATTCGCGTTGGCGAGGGCTGCGCCCCGACAAGGCACCCGCAGAGGTCGTCGTCGAGGCCTGACGCCTCAGGCGTGATGCGGCTCGCAGTCCGACTGCTCGGCCGGCTCGATCTGGAACGTCGAATGTGCGACATCGAAGTGGTGCGCCAGGCACGACTGCAGATCATTGAGCAGCTTCGTCGAGCGTCCGTCGGCCAGCAGAGCGGGGTCCACGCTGACATGTGCGCTGAACACGGGCGCCCCGCGCGTGAGCTGCCAGACATGCACGTCGTGCACTCCGATCACGCCGTCGTAGTCGAGCAGATGCTGGCGGATCTCGCTGACCGCGGTGCCCTTCGGCGCCGATTCGGAGAGCACCGAGAACACCTCGCGAAGAAGCGAGATCGCCCGGGGGATGATCAGCACCGCGATCATCAGTGAGGCGATCGCATCCGCGGGCATCCATCCGGTGGTCACGATCACGATCGCCGCGATGATCACCATCGCCGACCCGATCAGGTCGCCCATCACCTCGAGGTAGGCTCCGCGGACGTTCATGCTGGTGCGCTGTGCTCGGCTGAGCAGCCACATCGAGATCGCGTTCGCGACGAGGCCCACGACCGCGACGACCAGCATCAGCCCGCCCACGACCTCGGTCTCGCCCGGGTTCAGCAGCCGTCCCACCGCTTCGAATGCGACCCAGCCTGCAAGCAGGATCAGGATGATCGCGTTGATCAGCGCTCCGAACACCTCGGCTCGCTGATATCCGAAAGTACGTCGGTCATCCGCCGGACGCGCGGCGACGGCGGCGGCGATGAGCGCGATCACGAGAGCCGACGCATCCGTGAACATGTGGGCGGCGTCGGCCAGCAGCGCGAGCGAACCGGTGAAGATCGCACCCACGACCTGCACGACCATGATGGTCGCGGTCAGGGTCAGCGAGATCGCCAGCAGGCGGCGATGGCTGGCCGAGCGGATGCCGCCGGCGGCGGGCGCATGATCGTGCATGTCTCCAGGCTAGACCGGCTCTCACGCGCGTCGGCGGGGATCCGCCCAGTCGGGAATGGTGATGATTCTCAGTAGTCGATTCGTCAGCGGGACCGGGAGTACTCGAGCACGACGCAGCCGTTGTCGAACGAGCGCACCTGATCGAGTGCGAACCGCGTCGGGGAGAACGGGTGGCGCGCCATCGGGATGCCGGTGCCGGCGATCACCGGGTACTTCTTGACGATCAGCCGGTCGATCTCATCGAGGAGGACCCCCGCGAGCGACGCACCGCCCGCGAGATAGATGCCGAGCCCGTCCTCCGCCTTGAGCTGCCGAACCCGCGCGACGGGATCGGTGCTCACGACCTCGACATTGGCTTCGCCCGGATCGTCGAGCGAGCGGCTGAACACGACCGTGCGCAGGTGCGCATACGGATCGGTGATGCCGACCTCCTGCGCGGGCTCGTAGGTGCGTCGTCCCATGACGACCGTGTCGAACCGGGTCAGCGGTTCGTCTTCGCCTCCGCCGGCCGCGCGGACGTGAGCCGGCTGGATGTCGGCGAACTCCGTGCCCAGGACTTCGGCGAAGGCAGGGGTCACCGGGTAGAAATCGACCTCATCGTCGGGGCCTGCGATGAACCCGTCGAGGGTCACTCCGATGTAGTAGGTCAGGTCTCTCATGCCGACCACCATAACCACTACGCGTGAAGTACGTCAAGCGTAGTGGTTACGTTCGGCTCAGAGATCAGCGAGCAGAGGCAGCAGCTCGACGAAAGCGCGGGCGCGGTGCGACTGCGCCTGCTTCTCCTCCGCGCTGAGATCCCCGACCGTGCGCTCGGCCCCCGCGGCCTGGCCGTCGGGGATGAAGATCGGATCGTATCCGAAGCCACCCCCGCCCGATGCCTCGGTCGCGAGACGACCAGGCCAGTTGCCCACGACCACGTGCTCGCGCCCATCCGGCGTGACGAGTGCGATCGTCGAGTTGAAGTGAGCGACGCGATGCGGGTCGGCGATGTCGTGCAGCTGGTCGAGCAGCAGTTCGAGGTTGGCCGCGGCGTCCTTCTTCTGCCCCGCCCAATAGGCCGAGAACACCCCGGGCGACCCACCGAGCACATCGACGCAGATGCCCGAGTCGTCCGCGAGGGCCGCGAGACCCGTGTGTCGCGCAGCGGCGCGTGCCTTGATGAGCGCGTTCTCGGCGAACGTGACGCCGTCCTCGACCGGCTCCGGGCCGTCATACGCGATGATCTCGAGATCAGGGCGCGCAGACGCCACGATCTGCTGGAACTCCGCGACCTTGTGCGGATTGTGAGTGGCCAGGACGACCCTCATCAGCCCGCGAGAGCCTTCAGCTGGTGGTCCTTCAGGTCGGCGCAGCCCGCGACGCCCAGATCGAGCAGGGCGTCGAGCTCGCGCTTGTCGAACGGCGCCCCCTCTGCCGTGCCCTGCACCTCGACGAAGAGCCCACGACCGGTGACGACGATGTTCATGTCGGTCTCGGCGCGGACGTCCTCGACGTATGCGAGATCGAGCATGGGCTCGCCGTCGATGATGCCGACCGAGATCGCCGCCACCGAATCGAGCAGCGGCGTCGCGTTCTTGCCGATGAACTTCTTCTCCCGGCCCCACTCGATCGCGTCTGCCAGCGCGACGTATGCTCCGGTGATCGCGGCCGTGCGCGTCCCTCCGTCAGCCTGCAGCACGTCGCAGTCGATGACGATCGTGTTCTCGCCGAGAGCCTTGGTGTCGACAACGGCGCGAAGCGCGCGACCGATCAGTCGGGAGATCTCGTGCGTGCGTCCGCCGATGCGACCCTTGACGCTCTCCCGGTCGTTGCGGCTGTTCGTCGCGCGAGGAAGCATCGAGTACTCGGCCGTGACCCACCCCTTGCCCTTGCCGGTGAGCCAGCGAGGGACGCCGTTCGTGAACGACGCCGTGCACAGCACCTTGGTTCCGCCGAAGCTGATCAGGGCCGATCCCTCGGCGTGGCTGCTCCATCCGCGCTCGATCGTGATCTCGCGGAGCTGGTCGGTGGAACGGCCGTCGGCGCGGACGATGCTGGTCATGGGTTTCCTTCGGGTGGAGGTGGATGAAGCGGGTGCTGCGGGAGAGCTACGACCCGGAGGCCGTCGCAGGGAGGGTGATGACGCCGGTCTGCACGAGCTGGACGTCGCGCACCTCCCGGCCCATCAGACGGTTGGCGAGGGCGGTGAACTCGGTCGTCGAGTCGCCGGTCGCCTCGTAGACGTACGACGCCGTGGCGTCGGGAGAGGCGAGAAGGTCGCCTCGCACGAGCTGACGGTACACATCACCGGCGGTCTCGTCGTCACTGGACACGAGCGTGACGCCCTCCCCCATCACGTAGCTGATCGCACCGCGGAGGAACGGGTAGTGCGTGCACCCGAGCACCAGCGTGTCGACGTCGGCATCCCGAAGCGGTGCGAGGTACTCCTCGGCGGTCGCGAGCACCTCCGGGGTTCCGGTGATGCCCCCTTCGACGAACTCCACGAAACGAGGGCACGCGGCGGTGAATACCTCGAGGCGCTCGTTCACCTCGAGCATGTCCTGGTAGGCACGCGACCCGATCGTGCCGACAGTGCCGATGACACCGACGCGGCCGTTGCGCGTCGTCGAGACGGCTCGGCGCACCGCCGGACCGATCACCTCGACGACAGGGATGTCATACCGCTCCCTGGCATCGCGGAGCATGGCTGAGGACGCGGTGTTGCACGCGATCACGAGCATCTTGACGCCCTGCTCGACCAGTGTGTCGAGGACTTCGAGGCCGTACCGCCGCACGTCCGCGATGGGCTTCGGACCGTACGGGGAGTGTGCCGTGTCGCCGATGTAGACGAACGATTCCCGGGGCAGCTGGGCTCGGATGGCACGTGCCACCGTGAGTCCGCCGACACCGGAGTCGAAGATTCCGATCGGGGCGTCGTTCATGACTACCCAGCCTACCTGCGCGCGAGCGCGTCATGCTCAGCAACCCGTGCGGGTGTCGTCACTAAGCTGAGCGGATGACGACGTCCACGGCGCTTCTGACCGATCGTTACGAACTCACCATGCTCGCCGCCGCGCTTCGCGACGGCACGGCATCACGACCCAGTGTGTTCGAACTGTTCTCCCGGCGATTGTCCGGAGGCCGCCGCTTCGGCGTCGTGGCCGGCACCGGCCGCCTGCTCACGCTGCTGCGCGAGTTCCGCTTCGGAGACGACGAGCTGCGCTTCCTGCGCGACAACGACGTCGTGGATGCCGAGTCGCTCACCTATCTCGAGAACTACCGCTTCACCGGCTCGATCCGGGGCTACCGCGAGGGCGAGCTGTACTTCCCCGGGTCTCCGATCCTGACGGTCGAGGGCAGCTTCGCCGACGCCGTCGTGCTCGAGACGCTGGCTCTCAGCGTCCTCAACCACGATTCGGCCGTCGCCACTGCAGCATCACGCATGAGCATCGCCGCCGGCGAGCGACCGCTCGCCGAGATGGGATCACGCCGCGCGGCAGAGCAGTCGGCGGTCGCGGCGGCCCGCGCCGCATACATCGCCGGCTTCCGCGCGACGAGCAACCTCGAGGCCGGACGTCGCTGGGGAATCCCGACGATGGGCACCGCCGCGCACTCGTGGACCCTGCTGCACGAGACCGAGGAAGAGGCCTTCCGCTCGCAGATCGACAGCCTCGGCACCGATACGACCCTGCTCGTCGACACCTACGACATCCGCACGGGCGTCGAGACGGCCATCCGCGTGGCCGGCACCGGCCTCGGCGGTGTGCGGATCGACTCGGGCGACCTGCCGATCGTCGCCGCAGAGGTGCGGGCACAGCTCGACGAGCTCGGTGCGACGGGCACGCGCATCACGGTCACGAGCGATCTCGACGAGTATGCGATCGCCGCGCTGGCGGCGTCACCGGTCGACGCGTACGGTGTGGGCACCTCAGTGGTCACGGGCTCCGGATACCCCACGGCGAGCATGGTCTACAAGCTCGTGGCTCGCCAGGATCCGAGCGGAGCGTGGATCGGAGTGGCCAAGGCCTCGACCGACAAGGCATCCCACGGCGGGCGCAAGGCCGCATTCCGCACTCTCGTCGACGGCGTCGCCGAGGCTGAGACGGTCGTCGTCTCAGACGGCTTCGAAGAGCTCGACACCCCGGCGGAGCATGCGGACGGGCGGGCGCTGCAGACGACCTTCGTCGAGGGCGGAGAGATCGACACGGCGTTCGAAGGTGCCGAAGGCACCGCTTCCGCTCGGGCACATCACCTTCGGGTGCGGGAGGAGCTTCCTGTGCGGGCGCTCGCGCTCAGCAAGTCCGACCCGGCGATCCCCACCGTCTTCGTCGACGCGAGCTGACTGCCGGCGAGTCGGCGCAGACTCAGCCGACCATCGTCTCGTAGATCTCCTTGCACGTGGGGCAGATCGGGAACTTCTCGGGGTCGCGACCCGGCGTCCACTTCTTGCCGCACAGTGCGCGCACCGGCTTGCCGGTGATCGCCGATTCGAGGATCTTGTCCTTCTTGACGTAGTGCGAGAAGCGCTCGTGATCGCCCGGCTCGAGGTTCTCCTCGCGGAGGAGTTCTTCCAGTTCGCGATCAAGCGTTGCCACGCCGCCCTGATCGGGGCTGTCCAGCGGAGTACTCATGCCGAGAGTCTAGCCGCGCACGCGCCCCGTGGGGCGGCTGTCACGCGGTCTCGACGAACTCCATCAGCCGCTCGCCCTCATGCTCGAAGATGCGCCCGCCCACACCGACGCCGATCGCGAAGACCGCGATGCCGGTCGCGAGTCCCGCCCAGAACGTCGCGGGAGCGAACTGCGACCCCTCGAGCATCGTGAGCACGAGCAGCCAGATGGTCGGCACACTCACGACGATCGCGCCGAGGAACGCCGCGGCGGGGCCATATGCACCGCGCGACGTCGGCCGCTGCGGCTGCTGGAACGGGCTGTCCCCCGGACGCGACACGGCGTAGGGAGCGATCACCGAGACGATGCTCGAGAATCCGAGTGCCGACAGCAGGAGGCTGGCCCCGAGGCCGGTGAGCGGAAGGAGCAGACGCCAGTCGTCGATCCACAGCAGCGTGAGGGGAACGGCGATGGCGAGCACCGGAACAGCCACGAGTATGACCGGGACGAGTCGTCCGAGACGATCGGGGATGCCGCGGACGCCGCTGGCCACGTGCGTCCACAACGCCGTGGAATCGTAGGCGACGTCGTTGTGCGGGAGCCACCCGAAGAACAGGGCCATCACCGGGACCGGAACGAGCGCAGCGATTTCGAGCGGCACTCCGGCGACGAGGAGAGGCAGCACGGTGAGCACGCCCGCGACGGGGACGACGATGAGGTTCATGATGTACCTGCGGTCGCGCAGCCAGTAGACCAGGCTGCGCGAGGCGATCGCACCGAAGGCGTTCGACGGGAGCAGGCCGAACCAGCCGAGGCCCGAGCGCTCCCGCAGGGTCACGGGCCGCTCTGTGGTGGTGAGCAGTCTGCGCACCAGCCACGACCACGCCACGCAGAGCACCAGGATGGTGACGAGGGCCACGATGCCGCTGATCCAGTTTCCGGCGACATCGTTTGTCGCGAAGGAGAAGAGGAACCGCGACGACGCCGCCAACGGGGTGAACCCGATCGTCGCCGTCAGCGACGCGACCGCCGCAGGAACCTGCCCGTCCCACTTGAGCGAGGCGAGGAACACGGCGACGGGGAACGCGATCACGATCACGGCCAGTGCGAAGAGCGCGGTGAGCTCGCGCGACCGACGCTCCGGCAGCAGCAGCGCGTTCACCGCCATGCCGATGCGCGCCGAGAGGATCGTCGACAACAGGCTGACGACGCTCATCAGCACCGCGACGAACCAGGGTGCGCCGAGCCTGATCGCCACGATGCACACGCTGATGTTCACTGCGATCAGGGCAAGGCTCGGGACGCTGACGAACGAGGCGAGGGTGAGGATCCAGGGCATCTGCCGCTCGTCGACCCCGAACACCGCGAAACGCCGGGGATCGAGCTGGTCGACGGCACCCACGAGGATCGGCCCGACCAGGAATCCGAGGAGCAGAGCGGCGCTGCCGAGCACGATGACCGTGCGCGCGACAGCGACAGGGGCGTCGTCGAGGCTGAGGACCGCAGCGCAGACCACAGCCGTCAGAACCACCACGACAGCGAGCATGACCAGGGTGCGCACCCGACGTTCGCCGCGAAGCGATCCGATCAGGAGCGCCGCCCTCAGTCGGAGAACGTGTGCAGCCACTCGAGCCCCTCCACCTCTCCGATGCCACCGGAGAGTTCGACGAACCGCGCTTCGAGCGTCTGCCCTGCGCGGACCTCATCGATCGTGCCTTCGGCGAGCACTTCTCCCCCGACGATGATCGCCACGCGCGAGCAGACGCGCTCGACGAGGTCCATGCCGTGGCTCGAGAGGACCACCGTTCCACCGTGCGAGACATAGGCCCGCAGGATGTCCAGGATCACCGCGGAGGACACCGGGTCGACGGCCTCGAAGGGCTCGTCGAGCACCAGGACGCGCGGCGAGTGGATCATCGCGCCCGCGAGCATGATCTTCTTCGTCATGCCGGCCGAGTAGTCGGAGACGACGCGGTTCAGCGCCTCTCCGAGGTCGAAGGCTCGTGCGAGGTCGGCGACGCGCTTCTCGATCACCGCCGATGCGAGCCCCCGCAGCAGCCCGTAGTAATAGAGGAGCTGCCGCCCGGTGAGCCGGTCGAACGTGCGGAGGCGATCGGGCAGCACGCCCATCATGCGCTTCGCAGCGAGCGGCTTCGCCGACTGATCGATGCCGCAGATCGCGATGTCGCCCGCGTCGGCACGCAGAAGGCCCGCCACGATCGAGAGCGTCGTCGTCTTGCCCGCACCGTTGGGACCGACGATGCCGTAGAACGACCCTGCGGGCACAGTGAGATCTATGCCGTTGACCGCGGTGTGGTCGCCGAAGCTCTTCACGAGGCCGCGGATGCGGATGGCTTCGGAGCCGGATGCCTCCTCGATTCCGCCGACGGCCTCATCCGTCTCATCCGTATCGGACACGGCGTCGACGAACTCGGATGTCGCGTCCTCGTCGACGGTCGGCTCCTCAGCGGACTCGATGACCGGCTCGGCTTCCGCCGTGGCGCCTTCGACCGGTGACGTGTCGAGGGCAGGATCGGCCGACGCTTCGTCTGCGGATCGCGTGCTCGGAGTCGACTCGACGGGCGCGGACGTCGCATCGTCTTCGCTCTCGACGGCGACCGCGTCGGAGGATGCCGCCGCCTCGGTCGTCAGCGGCAGCGACGGGGTCTCGATGGGGGTCTCGATGCGCGTCTCGACAGCGGCATTCTCTTCGAGAACCTCGCCCGTCGTGTCTGACTCAGTGACGCCGAGCTCGCGTGGATCCGCGTCGGCCGTGGTCACATCAGCTCCCGTTGTGTCCACAGCGACGGCCTCGATCGCCACAGTGTTCTCAGCCTCGACTGCCGACTCCTTCGCCGCAGCCGCCTTGGCAGCGGCCGCCTTCGCTGCCGCTGCCTTCGCTGCCGCGGTCTTCGCCGCTGCTGTTCTCGCGGCAGAGGTGCGCGCCGCCGACTTCGCCGCAGCGCTCTTCTCTGAGGCCGCCTTGGCAGCGGCGGTCTTCGCGGCGGCGGTCTTCGCGGCCGACGTGTTCGACGTGCCTGAGGCAGCGGTCTTCGAGGCAGCCGTCTTCGCAGCGGGGGTCTTCGCAGCGGCGGCCTTGGCAGCGGCGGTCTTGGCTGTCGTCGCCGTGGTCGCTGCGGAACGTGCCGAAGCGGACTTCGCCGCAGCCGCACGAGCCGTCGTGTCGCGCGTCGAGTTCTTGACTGCGGCCGCGCGCGCCGCAGCGGTCGTCGTCTTCTTCGATCCTGCGGATCGCGGACCGGAGCTTGCGGAGCTCCGGTCGATCTTCAGCGCCGGCTCGGCGACCACCTCGACGGTCGCCGCGGCCTTGTCGGCTGCGGCCTTCGACGGAGCACGTGTGCCGGTCGTCTTCTTCGCGGGGGCCTTGCGGGCGGGAGTCTTCTTCGGGGCGGCGGGCGCGGCGTCAGCCACCTGATCGGTGCGGTCGTCGGAGGAAGAAGCAGTCACCGTCCTACGGTATCAACGGGTGCCGACTTTCTTCGGGTCACCGCAACAAATCGCCCTTCGGATCGTCAGACCGACCTCTCGTCGCCCCGATCTGGACGAATCTGAGTGTTGGGTGTGTACTGGATCACGAAATGGCAACAGCGACCTCAACCCCCGGGGCTTCCCAGGCTTGATCGCTAGCATGACTCTCGGCACGACGAAGTGTCTGGTCGGTGAACCGACCGTGAACACATACTTCCTTTAGGAGCACTCGTGACTCTTCAGACCGTCATCCTCGCAGCAGGCATGGGCTCGCGCCTGGGCCGTGCGCTGCCGAAGCCGCTCACGGAGCTGAGCGACGGCCGCACGATCATGGGCCAGCAGCACGACAACATCCGCGCCGCCTTCGGATCGGACGCCCGCATCACCGCCGTCGTCGGATACCGCGCCGAGACCATCATCGAAGCATTCCCGAACGTCAACTACGTGCACAACGAGCGCTACGACGAGACCAACACCTCGAAGAGCCTGCTGCGCGCCCTCAGCGCCACGGGCAAGTCGGGCGTGCTCTGGATGAACGGCGACGTGGTCTTCGACCCGATGATCCTGGGTCGGGCCGCCGCCTACATCGAGCGCGACCAGTCGTTCGTCACCGTCAACACCTCCAAGGTCAGCGACGAAGAGGTGAAGTACACGGTCACCGCCGAGGGCTTCATCAACGAGCTCTCCAAGACCGTCAAGGGCGGCCTCGGCGAGGCCGTGGGCATCAACTACATCTCGTCCGCGAACAAGAAGGCGTTCATGCGTCAGCTGCAGCGGGTCGAGGACCAGGACTACTTCGAACGCGGCCTCGAGCTCTCGATCGCGGAGGACGGACTCCTTCTCGAGCCGATGGACGTCTCCGACCTGTACGCGGTCGAGGTCGACTTCGCCGAAGACCTCGAGCGGGCGAACCTGTTCGTCTGATCGCTTCCACGAAAGCCCGGCTCCGTCAAGGGGAGCCGGGCTTTCGGCGTTTTCGCGGTCTGGGTTCCTAGGATCGTTCCATGGCCCCCAAGGTGCACAAGATCCACTCCCTCCCCGACGACGCCGCGTGGGACAAGGGGGTGCCGCCGGTGGGCTCCGCGGAGCACCCGCTGATGGTCCGAGGACTCGATCGCGTTCTCGCCATCCAGCGCCCTCTCGTGCTCGCGCATATCCGCAGCATCCGCCTGAGGAACCCGCACGCGTCGCCCGAGCAGATCATCCGCATCCTCGAGCGTCGCTACCTCGCGGCTGTCACGACCGGCGGTGCCGCCGTCGGCGCGACCGCCGTCGTTCCCGGCATCGGCACAGGCATCACTCTCGCCCTCTCAGGGGTCGAGACCGTGGGGTTCGTCGAATCGACCGCACTGTTCGCGCAGTCGGTCGCCGAGGTCCATGGGATCGCGGTCGCCAACCCCGACAGGGCCAGGGCCCTGGTCATGACCCTGATGCTCGGCAAAGAGGGCGTGGCGCTGGTCGGACAGCTGGCAGGACAGGCGACGGGTCGCGGCGGCACGCGATCGTCGTACTGGGGTGAGACGGTGACCAAGTCGCTTCCTCGGGCCGCTGTCGGACCGCTGGTCGACCAGCTCAAGACCCGGTTCGTGAAGCAGTTCGCCGCGAAGGGCGGAGCATCCTTCATCGGCAAGGCGCTGCCGTTCGGAGTCGGTGCCGCCGTGGGTGGCGCGGGCAACCACATCCTCGGACGCCGCGTCCTCACTACATCGCATCATGCCTTCGGCGCCGCCCCGATGGACATGCCCCTCGAGCTCGAGCCGGTCGACGGGGCGGAGAAGCTCGAACTGCGGATGCTGCACGGCGCGCAGTTCGTCGGGGGCGCCGTCGCGGGTGCGGCCGGATCGGCGGCACGCGGTGTGGGCTGGGCAGGACGGAAGATCGCATCCGTCGGTCGTGGCCGCAAGAGCGGCGCCGACGAGATCGGCCCGACGGGAACTCACGATCTTCCGGGCGAGCTCGGATCCGGCAGGTCGGACGTCGTCCAGGACTGACGCGATTCGGCATCCGCCGCAACCTGCGCCGACTGCACGACAGCAGCCAAAGGATCCGGCGACCCGTTGTGGCGAGCATCCAACGGACGAGGCCGACCCGACGATAGGGTGGAATCCGTGACGGACAAGCCCGAACTCTCGACCACCGCCGGCAGGATCGCAGACCTCCGCGCTCGCTACAACGAAGCCGTTGTCGACGCTGAGAAGGTCGCGCAGGAGAAGCAGCACGCCAAGGGCAAGATGACCGCCCGCGAGCGCATCGAACTGCTCGTCGATCCAGGGAGCTTCGTCGAGTTCGACGAGTACGTCCGACACCGCACGACCTCGTTCGGCATGGATCGCAATCGCCCGTACGGCGACTCGGTCGTCACGGGCGTCGGCACGATCCACGGACGCACCGTGGCCGTGTACTCGCAGGACTTCACCACGTTCGGCGGCTCTCTGGGCGAGGTCTCGGGCGACAAGATCATCAAGATCATGGAGTTCGCGCTGTCCGGCGGCATGCCGATCATCGGCATCCTCGATTCGGGCGGAGCCCGCATCCAGGAGGGCGTGCTCGCGCTCAGCAAGTACGGTGAGATCTTCCGTCTGAACACCCGTTCGTCGGGCGTCATCCCGCAGATCTCACTCATCATGGGCCCCGCAGCCGGCGGCGCCGTGTACGGCCCGGCGCTGACCGACTTCGTGATCATGGTCGACAAGACCAGCCAGATGTTCGTCACCGGCCCCGACGTCATCAAGACGGTGACCGGCGAGGACGTCGGCATGGAAGAGCTCGGAGGAGCCCTCACGCACAACACCCGCTCGGGTGTCGCGCACTACCTCGCCGAAGACGAGGACGACGCGATCGACTACGCTCGCACGCTGCTCGGGTTCCTCCCCGACAACAACATGGCGGAGATCCCGGCCTACGAGAGCGGCTTCGAGTGGGAGACGACGGATGCCGATCGCTCCCTGAACACGATCATCCCCGACTCCGCCAACCAGCCGTACGACATCCACACCGTGATCGAGCACGTCGTCGACGCGGGCGACTTCATCGAGGTCCAGCCGCTCTTCGCACCGAACATCGTGATCGGCTTCGGACGTGTCGAGGGCCGCTCCGTCGGCATCATCGCCAACCAGCCGTCGCAGATGGCCGGAACCCTGAACATCGAGGCGGGCGAGAAGGCCAGCCGGTTCGTGCGATTCTGCGACGCGTTCTCGATCCCGATCGTCACGCTCGTCGACGTGCCCGGGTACCTGCCGGGCACCGACCAGGAGTGGACCGGCGTCATCCGCCGCGGTGCGAAGCTCATCTACGCGTACGCCGAGGCGACGGTTCCTCTGGTCACGGTCATCCTCCGCAAGGCCTACGGCGGGGCCTACATCGTGATGGGCTCGAAGCAGCTCGGTGCGGATGTCAACCTCGCCTGGCCCACGGCGGAGATCGCCGTGATGGGCGGTCAGGGTGCGGTCAACATCCTCTACCGCGGCGAGATCAAGCGTGCCGAGGAAGCCGGCGAGGACGTCGCCGCCGTGCGCACGCGCCTCGCCAACGAGTACACCTACAGTGTGACCTCGCCTTTCCTCGCCGCGGAGCGCGGCGAGATCGACGGCATCATCGAGCCCGCGAACACCCGGGTCTCGATCGCCAAGGCGCTGCGCGCCCTCCGTGGGAAGCGCGCCGAGCTGCCGCCCAAGAAGCATGGGAACATTCCGCTGTGACCATCGGGGCAACGCGGGACGCGACGTCGGAGGAACACCAGCCGCCGACGATGCAGATCACTCGGGGTGCCGCCACCGAGGAGGAGCTCGCCGCTCTCATCGCGGTGGTGAGCGACGCCTACGCGCAGGAGGCTTCCGAGGCCGTGGCAGACGAGCCTCGCGTGTCGGCATGGGCCCGCACACAGCGACCGCTGCGACGTCCGCTGCGACGCGACATCCCGTGGGGCCGCTTCACCGGCTGACCGCAACGGGCACGGAGTGCCTGCGAGGCCCGGAGCCCCCCCCAGCTACCGGGCCACGCAGACGACCCTCCGATGATGCGGGGCCGTCGCCCCTGGCACCTTGTAACCCCAGATGGCGCATCTCTTCGATAGTACATCGAATGGAGTTATAGCCCTGGGGGCGTAACCGATATACCGGTATGTGAATCGCGGGACGGCGTTCAGTCCTCCAGGTACAGGTCCGAGGCCCGGGGTGTGAGAACGGCGTCGAGCACGACACAGGCCGCGCCCACCGCACCGACGTCGTCTCCGACGACGGCACCGTCGACGGTCAGTGTGCGCACTGCGCGAGTCGCGCTCCTCCGGTGCAACGGCTCGGGGATCTCACGAAGGTAGACATCGGAGAGCGGCCCCCAGAACGGGCCCCCGAGGACGACGCGATCGACGTCGAGCACGTTCGTGAGCACCGAGATCAGCACCGCGAGATGGCCGGCAGAACGACGCAGCACGCCGAGCGCCGGCAGCTCCCCTGCCGAGGCCCGCTCGCACAGGCGCAGGAACCGCTCGTCGACCTCGTTCGCGCCTCCGCCCTGAGGCTCATCGTCGAACACCCCCGCCGCCTCGGCCTGCTCGACGATCGCCTGCGGAGTGCACACCACCTCTACGCAGCCGCGCGAGCCGCACGCGCACGGCGGCCCCTCCGGGTCGACCATGATGTGGCCGATCTCACCGAAGTTGTGGGTGCTGCCGGCAACCACGCCGCCGTCGCGCGCGGCGGCTGCTCCCAGCCCCGTGCCGAGGTACACGAAGAGAAAAGACCCCTCGGACGTCGCATCTCCCGTCCACAGCTCCCCCACCGCGGCAGCGGTGGTGTCCTTTTCGAGCGTGACCTCGAAACCCGTCGCCTCCGCGAGCACCGAGCGCAGCGGAACACGGTGCCACCCGTCGAGCTTCGGAGGGTCGATCACGGTGCCCTTCGCGGCGTCGAGCGGGCCGGGAGCAGCGACTCCGACTCCCGCGACCAGATCCCGATCGATGCCCGCTTCGTCGATCAGGATCTCGATCGTCTTCGCCATCGTCTCGACGATACGGCTCGGATCTCGGTCCTGAGTGCGCACGACCCTCCGACCGACCGCCTCGCCGGTCATGTTCAGCAGCACGAACGTGATCACGGCCGGATCGAGATGCACGCCGACCGAGAAGCGACTCTCCGCCACCAGGCGCAGCGTGACGCGCGGTTTGCCCGGCCCGTTGATGGTCCGTCCGGCTTCGGCGATGAGCCCCTCGTCGAGAAGACGCCGGGTGATGTTCGTGATCGTCTGCGCGGAGAGACCGGTCGCCTCGACGAGTTCGATCCGGCTGAGTCCTTCACCCGACCGGCGGATGGCCTCGAGGATGACCGACTGATTGAAGTCGCCCATACGGGGGAGGTTTGTTCCTCGACGCATTCCCATGCCCCATCTTCTCGCACCGGGGCCGCATCCGTGTCCCCCAAAATACCTACAGACAACGACTTGACTAACCGCGAAACTGAGTAAGACGCTCAGCGTTCGGCTGGTCTCTCTGTCCCAGGGTAGATAGACGCAGACCGGCCACCAGCGGACGGTTTTCGGGTAACTTGTCCGCTTGGCGAGGGGCAGGCGGATTCGCCGCCCCTCGCCCACTCTGTCTGACCTCGACTCTGACCTCCCTCCCCCGGCCAGAGCCGAGGGCAGGGCCAGGCGTCAGCCCTCCGGCGCGTCTCGGGGGATCTCGTGCCACACGTCGACGGCATCGTCGTCGCTCTGTCCGCCTGCACCTGCCCGACCGACGATCGTCACGGCGGTGAGAGGATCCTGAGCCGCCCGGATGATCCACCGCTCCGCATCGGCATCGCGCAGCACTCGCGCGAGCTCGTCGCGGATCGTCGCGCGCCTCTCCTCGTCGACGTCTGCCAGGCCGCCCTCATCGAAGACCGTGACCACGGCACCCCGGCGACGCGCGTCCTCGATCGCATCACGTACCGCGTCGTTGAGCAGATCCGCGCCGCGCAGCTCGTCGCGGAGCCGTCCCTCGGCCAGGCGCGCCTGCAGACGTTCCTCGTCGTTCAGCGCGCCGCGAGAGGCGACCGTGCGGCTGAGCACGGGCCCGGCGACCGCGAGCGCGAACTGCGTGCGCAGGCGACGTTCCTTCTGGCGCACCTGCTGGGTCGCGTGCCACGCAGACACCGCCTGCTGGATTCCCGCGAGACGCTCGGTGTCGCGGACGGCTCTGTCCCAGAAGATCACGAGCAGGTGAGCGATCACGACCCACATGAGCGAGCCGACGAGACCGAGCGACAGTGCGACGAAGAAGCCCAGATACGCCGAGGAGGTGGCGACGAGGACGGCCACCACCAGCCAGCCGATGACGAAGCGACGCCGCACGATGCACACGACGCCCATCAGACCGAGGGCACCGATGTACCAGGTCGCGAACGGCGCCGTGCGCGTCAGCGGATCGAGAGACAGCGTCACGAGCACCGGAATCAGGATGCTCGAGACCAGGGTCGCCAGCGCCGCCCAGAGAGGCATCCGCACCGAGACCGCCGAGTCCCAGAGGATCGCGACGTTGACGACGACGAGATAGAGGGCGATCGCCGCGACCATCAGCAGCGGTGCGGACGGCTGCTCGATCCACCAGACGCCTCTGGCGGCGAAGTACATCGCGAAGCCGACAGCGAGTGAGGTCGCGACGCTGCGCACCGTGCGGTTCATGGACGCTCCCAGCCCAGAGTGACAGTGGTGCCGCACTCGCTCGAGTCGATCTCTGCGGTGCCGGCCACTCCGGCCATGCGCGCGAAGATCGATGCTCTGATTCCGAGGCGGTCGGCACCGATCGCCCGAAGATCGAACCCCGGCCCCGTGTCCGAGATCGTCACGGTGATGCCCTCATCACCTCGGCCCTCCACGAGGATGTGCAGGCCGCGCCCGCCCGCATGGGTGACGGCGTTGCCGAGCGCCTGCCTGGCAGCGAGCACGAGCGCTCTCGCGGCGCGTCCGGGGATCAGGCCGATCCCGCCTCGTTCCTCGACGATCGCATCCGCCCCGAGCTCCGAGAGCGCTCTGCGGAGCTCGACCACGACCTGTGCCGCACCCACAGGTTCATCGCTCCCCTCCTGAGCGACTGCGGCCTCCGTGTTCGCCAGCCGGGTGAGAGCCTCGCGCGCCATACCCACGGCGAGGTCCTGCGCGCGCTCTCCCTCCGCTCGCTCGGCGGCGATCAGTGCCGCGAGAACGCTGTCATGCATGAGTGCCGACATGGCCGCGCGCTCCTCTTCTGCCGCGGCCGCGGCCGCTGCCCCCGCATACGACGCGACCGCCCGCGCGCGAGCCTCGTCGACGCCGGCGGCGACCGAACGGAACATCCACCCGAGCGCGATGATGACGAAACCGAGAATCAGCGTGAACGACACGTCGAAGGCGGTCGTCACCCAGAAGTCACGAGAGAAGTCGCCCTCGACGAGACGGACGTAGCCGTAGACGAACGGCAGACACAATGCCCAGGCGAACTGGAGCCAGAGCGGGAATGCGAGCATGGCGGCCACGACGCCCACGTTGACGAGGAAGAAGATCCATGGCTGGTCGGCCGCCTCTCCCACCGGCTCGACGAAACTCGGCCACGCACCGAGCGCGACCGTGTAGACGATCGCGAACGCCCCCGACGCCGTCCTGACACCACGGCCGATGACGCACGCGATGAGCATCACGATCAGCGGAATGAAGACGACGAGCAGGATCGTGATGCGCGCAGCATCCGCCCCCGATGTGGTGGTGATGCCCGCGATCAGCGCCTGCGCTCCGAGAACGCCCGATCCGATCGCGACGACAGTGGCGAGGATGCGCTCCATGCGCTTGCCGGTGAAGCGCTCGAACTCGGTCTCCACGCTGCCGGGAGAAGGAATCTTGCTCCAGGCCTCGCGGATGCTGAGCGGATCAGCGGCCACTCGGCGCCCCGTCTGCGGCGACGATCCCATCCTCCATCGCGCGGCGCAGAAGGTCGACCTTCGTCGGTGCCGGTCGGCCGACCTCCACGTACTTGACCCGGATGCGAGTGATGTTCTCCTTCGCGGTCGAGTAGGCCACGCCGAGTCGCTCGGCCACAGCCTTCAGCGGCAGGCCGGCCGCATAGAGCCGCAAGACCTCTCGTTCTCGGGTCGACAGCTGGGCATCCGCGAAGTCGCGATCCCCGTCGACGGCGCTCGCCCACTCGACGTTGTTGAGCGCCTCACCCTGGGCGACGGTGCGGATGGCGTCCAGCACGTCGTCGAGCGCCGAGGACTTGCTCACGACGCCCGCCGCACCGGCGGCGAGCGCCTCGCGCACGGCCGCCGGTCGATCGGCGACGCTGTGGATCACGACGCTCGCGCCGTCTGCGACGAGTGAGCGGACGTTTTCCGTCACCGTGGTGCCGTCGCCGAGCGTCAGGTCGAGCACCACCACGTCGGCCGGCTGCGACGACGTCGCCGTCCTCCACTCGAGATACGACACGACCGTGCTGCCGGAGAAGACGACGGTCTGCGCTCCGTCACGAGCGCACGCCGCCTCGAGACCGAGACGGACGGATTCGTGATCGTCGATGAGTGCGACCCTGCTCATCCGCCCAGCCTACTGAGTAGTCAGCGTCCGCAGATCACCGGTCACCGAGTGAGCAGCGCGACGACCTCGAAGTGGTGCGAGTGCGGGAACAGATCGAACCCTCGCAGAGTCCCCACGTTCCACCCATGCGCACGGAAGGTGCCGAGGTCACGGGCGAGCGCGACGGGGTCGCACGCGACGTAGGCGATGGCTTCGGGGGCGAGCGTGTCGAGAGCGTCGACCACGGCGCGGCCGGCGCCCGCACGCGGCGGATCGAGGACGACGGCTCCTGCGCGCGTACCCGCGGGGACACCGGCGAGATAGCGGTCGACTCTCGCCGTCACGGCATCCACTGCGAGGGGCGCGAGGTTCTGCTGCGCGTGAAGGGTCGCTCGTCGGCTCGACTCGACCGTGACGATGTCGGTGCCGCCGAGATCCGCGAGCGACGCGGCGAAGAGCCCGACTCCCCCGTAGAGATCGAAGTGCTTCTTCTCGGGGTCGACATGGCCGTCGAGGATTCCGTAGACGGCGCCGTCGAGCACCGAGGCGGCACGGGGGTGCACCTGCCAGAATCCACCGGCGTCGACCTGGAACCGACGGTCGCCCACCTGCTCGTAGACGACCTCGGGGGCCGGCCGACGATGCTGGCCCCGCGCC
The DNA here is from genome assembly GCF_001423645.1 of Microbacterium sp. Leaf161. NCBI lineage: Bacteria > Bacillati > Actinomycetota > Actinomycetes > Micrococcales > Microbacteriaceae > Microbacterium > Microbacterium sp. Leaf161. Next base: position 82,978 of record NZ_LMOW01000001.1, read on the forward strand.
GGGCGCTCGTCGAGGCGGTCTCGGCGGATGACCCGCACCTCGCCGTCGCCGGGTTCGACGAGGTCGACGCTTCCCGCGTCGCCGCCGGCGAGGCGCAGCGCCGCCTTCGCGACCGCCGGGCGGGCGAGCGGGTGGGAGCTGACCGGGATCACGCGGTGGCTGCGCGCGGCGTAGGGCCCGACCCGGCCCTCGTCGTCGACGTGCAGGGTGACCCTCGTGCGCCACCCGGTGCCGTCGGTGGAGTCGACGGCTTCGATCTCGGGGGCCTCGAGTCCGGGACCGGCGAAGCGATCGAGCGCCTCAGTCAGCACCTGACGCTTCAGCACGCGCTGCTGCGCGAGGTCGATGTGCCCGAGGTCGGCACCACCCGGCCGATCCTCCGGGGTGCGAGAGACGTCGGCCTCCGCCCAGACGTGCGGTCGGCGGTGCGGCGAAGCCTCGAGGACCTCGACCGTCTCGGCGCGCCAGAAGCTCTTCGACTCTCCGGTCGAATCCTCGGTCAGGCGCGCGCGGACCCGCTCACCGGGGATGGCGTCGGAGACGAAGACGACGCGACCTTCGTGTCGGGCGATGAACGTGCCGCCGTGCGCGATGCCGGTGATGTCCAGATCGAGCAGGGCTGGGGAGGAAGTCATCCTTCGAGGATACGGTGGTGAACATGCGCGTCTGCCTCGCCTCCACCTCTCCCGCCCGTCTCATGCTGCTGCGACAGGCCGGCATCGAACCGCTGACCCAGTCGCCCGGCGTGGATGAGGATGCGGTCGCCGCCGCTGCCGCTGCCGAACGCGGCGCCGAGCTCGCGCCGGCCGACCTCGTGCTGCTGCTCGCCCGCGCCAAGGCCGCGGATGTCGCCCAGCGGCTCGCGGAGGACGGGTCGTTCGACGGCATCGTGATCGGCGGGGACTCGATGTTCGAGATCGGCGGTCGTGTCTACGGCAAGCCCTACACGGCGGAGGAGGCGACGAGGCGCTGGCAGGAGATGCGCGGCGCCACCGGGATCCTGCACTCGGGTCACTCGGTCTTCCGGGTCTCCCCCGGCTCCGCTCCGGTCGAGGCCACCGCGACGGCGGAGGCTTCGGTGACCTTCGCCGAGGACATCACGGATGCCGAGATCGCGGCCTACGTCGCCTCCGGCGAGCCTCTGCTCGTCGCCGGCGCATTCACGGTCGACAGCCTGGGCGGAGCCTTCATCACGCGCGTCGACGGAGACCCGTCGACGGTGGTCGGGATGTCGCTGTCGACCGTCCGCCGCCTCGCTGCGGATCTCGGCGTGACGTGGACCGACCTCTGGTCGTAGAGTCTCGTCGACGTTTCTCCCTCTTTCTTGTGGAGAGTCGTCAAAGCGAACGCCACCCTTCTCGCTAGGCTGGCAAGCATGCCTGATATCGCCAAGGTGCTCATCGCCAACCGCGGCGAGATCGCCGTCCGCATCATCCGTGCCGCTCGCGACTCGGGGATCGCCTCGGTCGCCGTGTACGCCGACCAGGACCGGGACGCTCTGCACACCCGCCTCGCCGACGAGGCATACGCCCTCGGCGGTGCCACGAGCGCCGAGACCTACCTGCAGATCGAGAAGATCCTCTCGATCGCCCGCCGTGCCGGCGCAGATGCCGTGCACCCCGGGTACGGCTTCCTCGCCGAGAACGCCGAGTTCGCCCGCGCCATCATCGGTGCAGGTATGACCTGGATCGGCCCCTCCCCCGAGGCCATCGAGGCGCTCGGCGACAAGGTCACCGCCCGTCATGTCGCCGAGAAGGTGGGCGCTCCCCTCGCCCCCGGCACGCCGGGCCCGGTCGCCGGAGCGGACGAGGTCATCGCGTTCGCCCAGGAGTTCGGTCTGCCGATCGCGATCAAGGCCGCGTACGGCGGTGGAGGCCGAGGCCTCAAGGTCGCCCGTGAGCTCGACGAGGTCGCCGAGCTGTTCGAGTCGGCCACCCGTGAGGCCGTCGCGGCGTTCGGTCGTGGAGAGTGCTTCGTCGAGAAGTACCTCGACAAGCCCCGCCACGTCGAGACCCAGTGCCTCGCTGACGCGGAGGGCAACGTCGTCGTGATCTCGACGCGTGACTGCTCGCTGCAGCGGCGCCACCAGAAGCTCGTCGAGGAGGCACCGGCTCCGTTCCTCACGGACGAGCAGAACGACCTGCTCTACTCGGCCTCCAAAGCCATCCTCAAGGAGGTCGGCTACGTCGGCGCAGGAACCTGCGAGTTCCTGATCGGCGCCGACGGCACCGTGTCGTTCCTCGAGGTCAACACCCGCCTGCAGGTCGAGCACCCCGTCTCCGAAGAGGTCACCGGCATCGACCTGGTGCGGGAGCAGTTCCGCATCGCCGCCGGCGGCACCATCGACTACGACGACCCGAAGCCGACCGGCCACTCGATCGAGTTCCGGATCAACGGCGAAGACCCCGGTCGCGGGTTCCTCCCCCAGCCGGGTCCGATCCACGTCTTCAAGACCTTCGGCGGCCCCGGCATCCGGCTCGACTCCGGCGTCACCGCGGGCGACTCGGTCTCGGGAGCATTCGACTCGCTGCTCGCGAAGATCATCGTCACGGGCAAGGACCGCGCCGAGGCTCTGGAGCGGTCGCGCCGGGCGCTCGACGAATTCGAGGTCGCCGGCCTCCCGACCGTGATCCCGTTCCACCGCAAGGTCGTCCGCGACCCCGCCTTCACCGCGGAGAACGGCGAGTTCGGCATCTTCACACGCTGGATCGAGACCGAGTTCGAGAACGACATCCCGGCGTGGGACGGCGAGCTCGAGTCTCCCGCGGCCGCCGAGAACCGCCACACGGTGGTGGTCGAGGTCGCAGGCAAGCGCCTCGAGGTCAGCCTTCCGGACCGCGTCGCTGTAGCCGCAGGCACCGCCGGACGACCGGCCGCCGTGCCGCCGTCTCGTCGCAGCCACGCCACCTCCGTCAGCGCCGGTGCTTCCGGCGACGCCGTGAAGTCGCCCATGCAGGCCACCGTCGTCAAGATCGCCGTCGAGGAGGGGCAGCAGGTCGTCAAGGGCGACCTCGTCGTCGTGCTCGAGGCGATGAAGATGGAGCAGCCGCTGCAGGCCCACAAGGACGGCACGATCGCGAACATCAGTGCGGTCGCCGGTGCGACGGTCTCGGCCGGGCACCAGCTGCTCACTATCAGCTGATCGCGTAGGAACGACAAGGGCCCCCGCCTCGAGGCGGGGGCCTTCGTCATTCCTTCAGTCCGCAGGGGCGGAGGCGCACCACTCGTCGAACATCCGCTGCCCTGCCGAGGTGCCGAGAGCGGCGCGTGCCGCCGGCGAATCGTGGAACTCACGCAACGCCGACCAGACGACCTGCGGGTGCGTCCTCAGCATCGCCGGGGCGACGGTGACCGTGGCGGGAACGCGCATCCCGTCGGATGCGGTCACGCGACGCGGATCTACGCGGAGTCTGATGAGCGGGAGCTCGTCCATGCCGCGCCGGGGCTCGGTCGTGTCCGGCTCCACACCACGGATCGCGCTCCACGGCACGTACAGGGTCTCGGTGGCACGCATCAGGAGCACCCCGTCGGGGCCGATGCCCAGCCCCATCGGTCGACGGCCGAAGGAATCGGAACGGTATTGCGTGATGGCCGCGCGCACCGCCGTGTAGACGAACAGCGCGGCGGTCGCCGCGAGCACCGCCACGCCGAGGAAGGCCTCCGGTCGGCCGGTGAGCCCGATCCCGACCGCCACGATCGTCGCGGCCGTGAGCGCGATCGCCCACACGACGCACAGCATCAGGGTGACGACGCCCGGGCGCCGCTCCGGCACGAAGTGCACGCGTGCATCAGGGCTTCCTATCCGCCCGCGCGTCAGCGTCGCCGCGTCGACCAGACGCGCGCTCCCTGCGGCGAAAGGCCTGCGGGCAGCGACGGCGAGGGCCGTGAGACCGAACAGCGCGACGAACGCCCCCGACCACAGCGGCCCCGCGGCGCCGCCGGAGAATCCGGCCATGGCGGCCGCGGCGGCGAAGAGGACCACGCCGAGCCAGAGCATGCCGGTGTTGCGTCGGGGGCGACGTTCGCCCCACTTCGCCGGCCATCCCTGCAACCGCGGCGATGCGAACGAATCCGTCACGGCTGCCCCTCCGCGACGAGGAGCGGCGGTTCGACGAGGGCAGTTCGCATGGCCACCATTATCGCAGCGCATTCGAAGTAGGCTGATCGCCGGACCACCACCGAGGAAGGATCGCATGTATCGGATCGACCCCGCGCGACTCACGGCGCACGCCGGCGCACTGACCGACGATTCCGGATCGACGGCCACAGCCACGACCTACGCCTCCGACCACATCACGCTCGAGTACCTCGACACTTCTTTCGTCTATTCGAAGGCTCTGTTCGCGGCCAATGAGACGGTGGAGGCGCTCAACAGCTACTTCGGCGCACTGAACACCGCGCTGACGGCATCCGCGACCGAGCTGCAGGGCACCGCGACCCGATCACTCGAACTCGACGACGCGATCGAAGCCGACCTCGACCGGAACTATCCCGGCGGGGGCGGCAGCGGTGCCACGACATCGGCGGACGACGCGTCGTCCGGTTCGCCCCACAACGCAGTGGACGAGCTGTCCCCTCCGGCCACGGAGACTCCGGAGGATCTGGTCTCCACCATCCTCACGACCGACTGGCTGAGCCCGTCGTCGGTGCTGGCCCAGGTGCTGGACTGGATCTTCGACTGGAACTACCTCGACGTCATCTCCAAGAACTTCAGCGGCGATTGGAACAAGCTGTACGAAGTCTCGGACTCGCTCCGCAAGCTCGGCGCCTACACCGGCACCCAGGGCGACAACGTGGCCTACGAGATGGCCGTGACCGCCGGATCCTGGACCGGGGAAGCGGCGACAGCCGCGAACGCGTTCTTCACCGACCTCGCGGAGCTCCTCCGCGAGGCGGGCACCAAGATCGCCGAGCTCGGACCGGAGTTCGAGATGGTGGCGCGGGGCATGATCAGCACGGCTGCACTGGTGAGCGGCATCTTCTCGAAGATCCTCGACGCCGCACTCGTGGCCGCCGTCTGCATCGCGGCGGGCACAGTGACGATCGAGACGGTCGTCGGTGGAATCCTCGGCTACCTCTGCGGTGGCATCGAGATCGGATACGCCCTGTGGCTCGCCAAGTCCGCCTACGACACCGTGCAGTCCGTGCTGACCTTCTTCGACGCGCTGAACGCCTCGGTGGGAGTGCTGAGCTCGCTGCTCGCGGGCGGCACCGACCTCCCCCTCCCCGTCGGATACGACAATGCGCAGGTGAACTGATGATGGACGACCCCTCGATCTCTCCCGAAGGAGAAGTCCCCGGCCAGCCCCGCGTGCTCGGCACCGCTCAGGCCGGAAGTCCCCTCGACCTCCGCGCCCGCGAACTGCTCGCACGCCTGAGCCGCGATCCGCAGATGGACGAATCGGTGCGCAATCGCGCTCAGGCGGCGCTCGCCGGACGCGCGACGCTCCGGGACGTCGCCCAGACCCCGGCATTCGCCGCACGGATGGAAGAGGCGGGCCGCCTGCTCAAGGCCGCCCTCGCCGATATGGACGACGAGCAGCGAGAAGCCGTGCGAACGGCCTTCCTGTACGGACCGGGCGACCGCTCCGACACGACCGGTTCGGGTGACGACCGTGCGCGGTGAGCGCGCGCTCGCGGTCGTCGGCACGGCACTCGCCGCGATCCTGCTCAGCAGCTGCTCGTCTTCCGCGGAATCCACGCTGACCGTGCAGTTCGAAGAGGGCGAAGGACAGACCGTCTCGGTTTCAGATCTGCAGTGCGTCACCTCAGGCGATCGATTCACCGCATCCAGCGCGCAGGACCGCGTCGGCGAGCTCTCGGCGTTCACCGCGTCCATCTCCGGTGCCGCGGACGCGACCACCTGGATCAGCCTCGGAGACGACCGGTGGCTGCTGACGACGGACGCGTTCGAGCATGACGGCGCGGTGACGTTCGACAACGCCGAAGCCCGAATCGGCACCTCCACCGACGGGTATCCGGCCGAACTCGAGACGTCGGCGACACTCGACGGCACACTGACCTGCACATCGCAGAAGGACTTCTGAGGGGAGTGAGATGAACAGTCGAATCATCTCGATCGAGCACGACCAGCTGGACGCCGCGTGCACCGAGATCTCGGAGCATGTGAGGCAGATCGACGCCGAGCTCGATCGACTCGAGGCTGCGGCGGACGCGCTGTCCTGGCAGTGGTCAGGAGAGGCACAGGTCGCCTATCGTGTGGCGCAGCGCGAATGGCACCAGTCGATGCGCGAGATGACGGCGATCGCACATGCGCTGTCCGCGATCGCCCATCGGGGCAACAACAGCTTCCGCGCGCAGGATCGCCGCGACGCGGCCGTCTGGGCACGCTGAGGCGAGCCGTCGGACTCGCGCCGGTACCGTCTTCGCAGACGACGGTACCGGCCGTGGTCCGACCGTCTCGACGAGCTACGAGATCTTCGCGTTGACGAGGTGCATCGCCCGGCTCGCGTCGGTGATGCTGCTCGACAGCGACGGGTAGGCCGCGAACACACGCGATACCTGGTCGACCGTCAGACGGCGTTCGACCGCGACGGCGATCGGGTAGATCAGCTCGGATGCCTTCGGTCCGACGATCACGCCGCCGATCACGGTGCCGGAGCCCTTGCGGGCGATGAGCTTCACGAAGCCGTCCTTGATGCCCATCATCTTGGCCCGTGGGTTCGCGGCGAGAGGCAGCTTGTAGACGAGCCCGTCAGCCACGCCGTCCTCGACGTCCTTCTCGGAGTATCCGACCGTCGCGATCTCGGGCGCGGTGAAGATGTTCGACGTGATCTTGATCAGCTCGAGCGGGATCACGATGTCGCCCAGCGCGTGGAAGACGGCCGTGCGGCCCTGCATCGACGCGACGGATGCCAACGGGAAGAAGTTCGTGCAGTCGCCGACGGCGTAGACGTTGGGAACCGAGGTGCGAGCCACGCGGTTGACGCGGACGTGTCCGCTCTCGTCGAGTTCGACTCCCGCATCCTCGAGGCCGATGCCCGCGGTGTTGGGGATCGATCCGACGGCCATGAGGCAGTGGCTGCCGTCGACCGTGCGTCCGTCCGACAGCGTCGCCGTCACGCCGTCCTTGGTGACCTCGACCTTCTCGGCGCGAGCCTTCGAGAGCACCGTCATGCCACCGCGCTTGAAGACCTTCTCGAGCACGCGCGCGGCGTCCTGATCCTCGCCCGGAAGCACCTGATCGCGGCTGGACACCAGGGTGACCTTCGCGCCGAGGTTCATGTAGGCGGAGGCGAACTCGGCACCGGTCACACCGGATCCGACGACGATGAGGTGCTCGGGCAGAGCTTTCATGTCGTACAGCTGCGTCCAGGTGAGGATGCGCTTGCCGTCGGGCTTCGCCGAGTCCAGCTCGCGCGGCGACGCGCCGACGGCGACGATGATCGTGTCGGCCTCGATGCGGTCGAAGTCCGTGCCGCCGTGACCGGTCGAGACGATGATCGCGTTCGGGCCCTCGAGGCGCCCGTGTCCGGACAGGATGCGCACTCCGGCCTCGAGCAGAGCGGAGCGCATGTCCTCGGACTGCTGTCCGGCGAGGGCGATGAGTCGCTTGTTGACGGCGGCGAGGTTGATCGCGATCTCGGGCTTCAGCGGCTTGCCGTGCTCGCCCTTCGCATAGAACTGCACACCCAGGTCGGACGCCTCCGAGATCGCGATGGCCGCATCGGCCGTCGCGATCAGGCTCTTCGAGGGCACGACGTCGGTGAGGACCGCCGCACCGCCGACTCCCACGCGCTCGACCAGGGTCACCTCGGCTCCGAGCTGGGCGGCGGCGAGTGCCGCCTCGTAGCCGCCGGGACCGCCGCCGAGCACGGCGACGCGCTGAGTGCGCTCAAAAGGGGTGGAAGACATGATCTCCATTCTTCCGCAATCCTGGCCCCCGAGCCTGCACCTTCCTAGAGTGGATCCATGTCCGAAACACACAGCAACCCCCTCGACGACCCGAATGCGAACCCGTTCGAGGTCGCAGCCGACGCAGCCGCCGACATCGCGCGCCTGACCGGAGTCGAGAAGCACGACATCGCCCTGACCCTCGGCAGCGGCTGGGGAAAGGCCGCCGACATCATCGGCGAGACCACAGCGACCATCCCCGCCACCGAGGTGACCGGCTTCTCGAAGCCCGCTCTCGAAGGGCACGTGGGCACTCTGCGCAGCATCCGCACCCCCGACGGCAAGAACGTGCTCGTCATCGGCGCCCGCACCCACTACTACGAGGGCCACGGTGTGCGCCGGGTCGTGCACTCGGTGCGCACAGCCGCAGCCACGGGGGCGAAGATCATGGTGCTCACCAACGGTGCAGGCGGCATCCGCGAGACGTGGACCCCCGGACAGCCGGTGCTGATCAGCGACCACATCAACCTCACCGCCGACTCGCCTCTCGAAGGGGCGACCTTCATCGACCTCACCGACCTCTACTCCCCGCGCCTGCGTGACATCGCCCGCGGCGTCGATCCCTCGCTCGATGAGGGCGTCTACACGCAGTTCCGCGGCCCGCACTACGAGACGCCGGCCGAGGTGCAGATGGCGAAGCACATCGGCGGCCACATCGTCGGCATGTCCACCGCCCTCGAAGCGATCGCCGCACGCGAGGCAGGCATGGAGATCCTCGGGTTCTCGCTCATCACGAACCTCGCAGCAGGCATCCAGAAGACGCCTCTCAGCCACGCGGAGGTCATCGAAGCCGGCCGCGAGGCCGAGCCGGTGATCTCGGCGCTGCTGGCCCGAGTGGTCGAGGCGCTGTGAACGACGAGCGCCTGGCGCAGGCGCGCGCCTGGATGAGACAGGACCCGGATCACGAGACCCGCGACGAGCTCGCCGCGGTCATCACCCGCGCGGCCTCCGGCGACGAGGCGGCGGCCGCCGACCTCGACGACCGCTTCGGCGCCAGACTCGCGTTCGGCACGGCAGGGCTCCGCGGGGCGCTCGGCGCCGGCAGCAACCGCATGAACCGCGTGCTCGTCGCGCAGGCGGCCGCGGGTTTCGCCGCCTACCTGCGCGAGAAGTCGCAGGGCCGCACGCCGACGGTCGTCATCGGCTATGACGGCCGCCGCAACTCCCGGGTGTTCGCGACCGACTCCGCCGAGCTGTTCGCCGGAGCAGGTCTGCGAGCGATCCTCCTCCCGAGGCTGCTGCCGACACCCGTGCTCGCCTTCGCGGTGCGCCACCTGGGCGCGGACGCCGGCGTCATGGTGACGGCATCGCACAACCCGCCGAACGACAACGGCTACAAGGTCTATCTGGGCGGCGCCGACCAGGGTTCGCAGATCGTCGCACCCGCCGACGCCGAGATCGCCGCGCACATTCAGCGGGTCGCCGACGCGGATGACGTCTCGGCCCTGCCTCGCTCCACCGACTACGAGACGGCGGGTGAGGACGTCGTCGAGGCGTACGTGGCGGCGACAGCCGCGATCTCGCCTGCGCCTGCGGGCGCATCGGACCTCCGCTGGGTCTACACCGCGATGCACGGGGTCGGCTGGGAGACGCTGTCGAAGATCGTGTCGGCCGCCGGATATCCGCAGCCGATGGTCGTCGAGGAGCAGCTGACGCCCGACGCGACGTTCCGCACCGTGTCGTTCCCCAACCCCGAGGAGCCGGGGGCGATGGACCTGTCGTTCGCTCGGGCGCGCCGAGTGCAGGCGGACTTCATCATCGCGAACGATCCGGATGCCGACCGCCTCGCCGTGGCCATCCCCGATGCGTCCTCCGAGAGCGGATGGCGTCGCCTCACCGGCAACGAGGTCGGACTCCTGCTCGGTGCGCGCGCGGCTCGGGCGGCTGCGGGCACTCCCGGGGCCTCGCTGGCCTGCTCGCTCGTCTCCTCCCCCGGCCTCGGCGCCGTCGCCGCGCACCACGGCCTCGACTTCCACGAGACGCTCACGGGCTTCAAATGGATCTCCCGCGCCCCCGGCATCGTGTTCGGGTTCGAGGAGGCCCTCGGGTACCTCGTGAACCCCGAGACCGTGCGCGACAAGGACGGCATCTCGGCCGCCGTCGCGGTCCTCGGTCTCGCGGCCGAGGCTCATGAGCGCGGGAAGTCGCTCGCCGACCTGCTGTCGGAGCTGGGCGACACCTACGGCCACTTCGCCAGCGGACAGGTGTCGGTGCGCGTGCAGGATCTCTCGGTCATCGGCAGTGTGATGCTGTCCCTGCGCACGATTCCGCCGCGGCAGCTCGGTGGCCACGCCATCGCCTCTGCGGAGGATCTGCTTCACGCCGATGAGGGACAGCCGTCCGGCGATGTGCTGCGGTACCGGCTCGCAGACGGCTCGCGCATCATCGTGCGTCCGAGCGGCACCGAGCCGAAGCTCAAGGTCTACATCGACGCCACCGCCGACTCTGCGGACCGGGCGAGTGCGACGATCGCGGAGCTCGAGGCCGCGGTGCGCGTGCTCCTGGAAGAACGCTCGTAGGCCGCATGCCGAGAAGACATGTCGTGATCAGCGCCCACAACGGGGTGCACGCGCGCCCCGTCGCCGAGCTCGTCAGGCTCGTGCAGGCGCACCCGCACGTCGTGACTCTGCGCACGTCGTCGGGCGCAGTCGTGGACCTCAGCAGCGTTCTCGCGCTGATGGACCTCGCACTCGCGCCCGGCGACGCGGTGGTGCTCGAGACGGCGGAGTCGGCGGATGCCGAATCGGTCCTCGACACCCTGGCCGGCGTGCTGGATCCTCGGGCCTGACGCGGTCGTCAGCCGTCGATGACGGCGACGAGCTCGTCGAGGAATGCCTCGAAGCTCGTGCCTCGGCGGAGGATCCGCTGCACGCTGTCTCGTTCGCTGAACACCTCGACGAGCTGCTCGAACACCGTCTGGAATGCGGCGCGGTCGCTCTCGCTGAAGGCGGCGAGGGCGACCACCTGCACGCGCCCCTCACCCCAGGCCGCCGATCCGTCGGCGACGCCGATCGCGATCGCGGTGCGCGTCGCGGTCATCTGGAGCGCGTGCGGCACCGCGAGGGCATCGGTGAACGCCGTCGATGACATCCGTTCGCGAAGAATCGTGTTGTCGACGTAGTCGTCGCCGATGAGACCGGCATCGACGAGCAATCCGCCCAGCCGCCGGATGATCGCCTCCTCGCCCTCATCGGGCAGCGGGTAGACGAAAGCATCGGCGACGAAGTAGCGCGCGAGCTCGGCGCGGAGCCTGGTCAGGCGGCGTCCGCGCCTGACGCGCGCCGCCGCCTGCTGGATCCGATCGACATCGGCATCCGTGAGGAACGGCTGGATGCGCACGAAGCGATCTCCCGACGCCCCCGGTTCGATCGTGCTGAGCACCAGATCGGTGTCGAACGATGCCCAGTCCGGGTCGACCTTGGTGATGACGCTGGTCACCTCGATCGCTGAGCCCAGGGAGCGGTCGACACTCGAACGCAGCAGCTCGTGGAGCTCGTAATAGCCGGGACACACGATGGTCGCCGTGAGGATCGACTCCGCCTTGCGGCTGCGCTCGAGGCGGCCGCCGACATGCATGGCGATGTACGCGATCTCGTCGTCGTGGATCGGCGTGCCGAGTCGGTCGTGCAGGCCACTGGCTATCGCGACAGCCACCTCGAAGATCATCGGATACGAGGTCTTGAGCGAACGGGTCAGCGGATTGCGCGTCAGCGCGCTCTCCTCTGCTCGCCGCATCAGATTCTGCACGTGCAGGGCGAGGCGCAGCACGAACGTCTCGTCGACCAGATCGACTTGGAAGTCCTCCGCCGCCCTCGCGATCTCGGCTCGGACGGCGGCCTCGACCCGCGGGTCGACGCCGCTGCGGGCGACATCACCCGCAGCGTCCTCTCCCGGTGCCACGATGCGGGTGAGCACAAGGGACGCGAGATGGCCGCTGTCGCCGTCTCCGAGCGTGACAGAGAAGTGCTGCTGAGCGAGGCGGGCGATCACGGCGCCGACCCGCGAGATCTCCTCGCGTGCGCCGGCGGGCCCCGACTCGAGCGCATGCCCTGCGGCGACCCTCTCGGCGGCGATGGCGATGTGCAGCAGGACGTCGGAGATCGCAAGCTCGTTGACGTAGTAGCCCTGCTCGCCGAGTTCGCGCACCAGCTCGGATTTGAAGGGTGCGACGGCATCGGCGGCAATGACCCCTCCGGCGAGCGCTCGCCGGAACGTCTCGGGGTGGAACGACGCGGCGTCCATCTCGTCGTGCGCCAGCCGAGACAGCAGGCGCCGCTGTGCCGCCTCGTTGCCGCGCAGGCGCACGATCTCCCGGTCTCTCTCGAGGGTGAGATCGGTGCCGTCGATCAAAGCGCGCACGCGGGCGAGGTCGGCTTCGAGAGTGGCCTCACTCACATGCAACGCCTCGGCCGTGGTGAAGACGTCGACGCCGTCCGGCACATCCAGCAGCGTGCGCACGAGACCGTGCAGGCGGTCACGCGGAGCGGACTCACCGCTCTGACGGGCGCGCAACGCGTTCCGCGCCCCTGACCCGGCGCGGTACCCGGCCGGGCCCGATTCGACGGCATCCGCCGCTCCGGTCCTCGCATTCAGGGCGGCGACGTACGAGCGGATGCTGCGTGGGGTGACGCCGAGCTGATCCGCGAGGTTCGCTGCCGTCACCCACTTCTCCTGTCGGAGCAGAGACGACAGGAGCTGGTCCTGACGCTGTCGCGACATGATGCTCCCTCCTCCGTGCCGACTGCACTGTCCTGACGTGACTTCCATGATGTCAGGAAGGCGGGGGGCCCGCTCCGAAACCGATGTTCCGCAGGGGCGGAAAGGAACCTGTTGGCGACCGCACCCCGACTGTTCCCAGACTGTTCTCAGGAAAGGTGAGCATCGATGAAGATCCTCGTGGTGTGCGGCGCCGGTGCGTCGAGCACGTTCGTCGCGCAACGACTCCGCCGTGCGGCCTCCGAAGCGGGCCTCGACTGGGACACCGCCGCCGGTATGGAGCAGTCCGTCGCCGGCAGCGACCACGACCTCATCCTCATCGGTCCTCATCTCGCCGATCGCCTCGAGGCGATCCGCCGGGCCGCACCCGCTCGGGTGGCAGTGCTCCCCGACGACGTCTTCGCCGACCGGGACGGCACCCGCACGCTCGCGCTGGCGCGGTCGATCGTCGCCGACGCCAGGAACACCCCGAAAGGAACATCATGACCGTCTCCCGCACCGTCCGCATCGGCTCATCCCATGGACTCCACGCCCGTCCGGCGAAGCTGTTCGCACAGGCGGCCAAGGATTCGGGGATCCCGGTGACCATCGCGAAGGACTCGGGCAAGGCGGTCAATGCGGCCAGCATCCTCGGGGTGATCGCGCTGGCGATCGAGCACGGCGACTACGTCACGCTGACCGCCGAGGGCGACAGCGCCGAGGGCGTGCTCGACACGCTCACCGAGCTGCTCACGACCGACCATGACCAGGACGCCGGCGCGTGAGCGAGCTGCGAGGAGTCGGGATCGGTCTCGGGGTCGCCCAGGGCGTCGTCGTGCGGATGACCGAGGCGCTGCCCGCTCCCGACGACACGCCCAGCACCCAGGGAGCCGACGCGGAACGCAGCAGGGTCCGCGAGGCGGTCGCGGCCGTCGCCCAGGAGCTGACTGCCCGCGGAGAGACGGCAGGCGGCTCGGCGCAGGAGGTTCTGGAGGCCCAGGCGATGATCGCCGAGGACCCGACGCTGCAGGACGAGGTCGACACGCGCATCGACGACGGCGCGACCGCCGAATGGGCCGTGCACGACGCGTTCGCGGGCTTCCGCGCGACGCTCGAAGCCGTCGGGGGCTACCTCGGAGAGCGTGCAGCCGACCTCGATGACATCGCCCAGCGCGTGCTCGCCCGCCTTCGCGGCGTCGATGCGCCAGGGGTCCCCGACCCGGGGCATCCGTTCGTCCTGGTCGCCCGCGACCTCGCCCCGGCGGACACCGCGCTGCTGAACCTCGATCAGGTGCTGGCTCTGGTCACGTTCGACGGCGGACCCACCTCGCACACGGCGATCCTCGCCCGCGAGAAGGGCATCGTCGCGATCGTCGGCGCGGCCTCGGCATCCGCTCTCACCACCGGCCAGTCCGTGATCGTCGACGCGGCCGCCGGAATCGTGACGCTGGACCCGACCTCCGACGAGAAGGAGCGCGCCGCACAGCGCGCAGCCGCCCGACGCTCTGCGGACGACGCTCCCTTGACTCCCGGCGCCCTCGCCGACGGCACGCTGATCCCGCTGCTGGCGAATCTGGGGAAACCTGCAGACGCATCCGATGCCGTCGAACGTGGGGCCGAGGGCGTCGGGCTGTTCCGCACCGAGTTCCTGTTCCTCTCATCGGCTCAGGCGCCGACCGTCGAGCAGCAGCGCGAGTCGTACCGCGAGCTGCTCGCGGCGTTCCCGGGCAAGAAGGTCGTCGTGCGGATGCTGGACGCCGGCGCCGACAAGCCGTTGGCATTCCTGAACGACGCGCACGAGGAGAACCCGGCTCTGGGGCTTCGCGGCCTCCGTGCCCTGCGCGCGAGCGAAGACATCCTGCGCGAGCAGCTGACCGCTCTCGCCGAGGCGGATGCCGCGACCGATGCCGACCTCTGGGTCATGGCGCCCATGGTCGCGACCGTCGAAGAGACGCAGTACTTCACCTCGCTCGCCCGTGAGTACAACCTCAAGACCGCCGGCGTGATGGTCGAGATCCCGTCCAGCGCGCTGCTCGCCGACCGGATCCTCGCGCATGCGGACTTCGCATCGATCGGCACGAACGACCTCACGCAGTACACGATGGCCGCCGACCGCATGCTGGGTTCCGTCGCCGGATTCCAGGACCCGTGGCACCCCGCCGTGCTCAGGCTCGTGCGCGAGGTCGGCACAGCAGGAGCCCGCCTCGGCAAACCCGTCGGGATCTGCGGTGAGGCTGCCGCCGACCCGATGCTGGCCGTCGTGCTCGTGGGGCTCGGCGCCACGAGTCTCTCCATGGCGCCGTCAGCCCTCGCAGACGTGCGGCACACCCTGTCGCAGCACACTCTCGACGAAGCCCGCAACTTCGCCGAACTCGCACTGGCGGCCGACGACGCCGCCGGTGCTCGCCTCGCCGTGGCTGACGCCGCGGCATCCCTCCCCCCTCACCAGAAAGAGACGACATCATGACGACGACGTCACCGGCCGCCACGAAGGCAGGCGGCCTCCGAACGGGCGTGCAGCGCTTCGGCACGTTCCTGTCCGGAATGATCATGCCCAACATTCCCGCGCTGATCGCGTGGGGCATCATCACGGCGTTCTTCATCCCTGTGGGCTGGACGCCGAACGACCAGCTCGCGACATTGGTCGGACCGATCATCCACTACCTGCTGCCGATCATCATCGCCTACACCGGTGGAACGATCGTCTACAAGACCCGAGGCGGCGTCGTCGCAGCGATCGCCGTCATGGGTGCAATCGCGGGATCGGACTACCTGATCGCCCAGGTAAACGCGACCCTCCCGGACGACAACCAGCTCGGCCAGATCCACATGTTCATCGGCGCGATGATCATGGCCCCACTGGCTGCGTACACGATGAAGTGGCTCGACTCGCTGTGGGACGGCAAGATCAAGTCGGGCTTCGAGATGCTCGTGAACATGTTCTCGGCGGGCATCTGGGGCTTCGTCATGGTCGTCATCGGCTTCTACCCCGTCGCATGGCTGGTCAACGGGCTCATGAACGTCCTCTCCACCGCCGTGAACTGGCTGATCGAGACGAATCTGCTTCCGCTGACCAGCATCCTGATCGAGCCGGCCAAGGTGTTCTTCCTGAACAATGCGATCAACCACGGTGTGCTCACGCCCCTGGGTACGCAGCAGGCGGCGGAGGACGGCAAGTCGATCCTGTTCCTCCTCGAGGCCAACCCCGGCCCCGGCGTGGGTCTGCTGCTCGCGTTCACGTTGTTCGGAATCGGCGCTGCGCGCGCCTCCGCTCCAGGTGCCGCGGTCATCCAGTTCTTCGGAGGCATCCACGAGGTCTACTTCCCCTTCGCGCTGATGAAGCCTGTCCTGATCCTCGCGCTCATCGCGGGTGGCATGACCGGCGTCACCACGAACATGCTGTTCGGAACAGGTCTGATCGCTCCGGCCGCACCGGGAAGCATCATCGCGGTGCTCGGGCAGACCTTCCGCACCGACTATCTGGGTGTGATCCTTTCGGTCGTGCTGTCGGCGGCCGTCACCTTCATCATCTCGATGTTGATCCTCCGGGCGAGCCGCAAGAAGGATCTGGCCAAGGAAGACGCATTCGCGGCAGCAGTGGCACAGACCGAGGCCAACAAGGGGAAGTCGTCTGACGCGCTGAGCGGACTCGCCGCGAGCGCGGCAGGTGCGGCAGCCACGGGCGCAGGTGTCACCACCGACCGCCGCATCGAGAACATCGTGTTCGCCTGCGACGCCGGCATGGGCTCGTCGGCCATGGGCGCGAGCGTGCTGCGCAACAAGTTCAAGAAGGCAGGGGTCGAGGGCGTCACCGTCACGAACCAGGCCATCGCGAACCTCGACGGCACCGCCGACCTGGTCATCACGCAGCAGCAGCTGACCGACCGGGCGCAGGCGCAGTCGCCGAACTCGATCCACGTGTCGGTCGACAACTTCATGAACTCTCCGAAGTACGAAGAGGTCGTCGAGATGGTGCGCGAGCAGCGCGACTCCGGCGCGTGACAGACCGGGCGGGGCGGGTGCCACGGCATCCGCCCCGCCCCCACATTCTCAGAAAGAAGGAATCACCATGAGCGTTCTCACCCTCGACCAGGTCCGCATCCACGCAGGCTCCAGCACTCAGCAGGAGGCTCTGCAGGAGGCGACCGACATCCTCGTATCCGTCGGTGCCGTCACTCCCGCCTACGTCGACGCGATGCGTCAACGCGAAGAGACCGTCTCGACCTACATGGGCAACGGTCTGGCGATTCCGCACGGCACGAACGACACCAAGGATGCGATCCTCGCCTCGGCTCTCTCGGTCGTGCGCTACGACGGCGGCGTCGACTGGGCCGGTGAGCCCGCGACCTTCGTGATCGGCATCGCCGGACGCGGCGACGAGCACCTCGAGATCCTCTCGCAGATCGCGATCCTCTTCTCCGACGAGGACGACGTCGCCAAGCTGAATGCCGCGCAGACCCCGGACGAGCTGTACGCACTCCTCTCGGCGGTGAACGACTGATGAAGGCCGTCCATTTCGGCGCAGGCAACATCGGCCGAGGCTTCGTCGGACTGCTGCTGCACGAGGGCGGCTACGAGGTCGTGTTCTCCGACGTCGCCGACGCTCTGGTCGACGCGATCAACGCGGTCGACTCCTACACGGTGCATGAAGCCGGCCCTGGCGGCACCGACCACGTGGTCACGGGCTTCCGCGCCGTGAACAGCAAAACCGACCCGGATGCCGTCGCCGACGAGGTCGCGACCGCCGATGTCGTCACGACGGCCGTCGGGCCGACGGTGCTGCGTTTCGTGGCTCCGACGATCGTGGCAGGGCTCGCCCGCCGCTCGGCCGGCGCCGCACCGCTGCAGGTGATGGCGTGCGAGAACGCGATCGGCGCGACCGACACCCTTCGCGCCGAGATCGAGAAGGCGGCGGGAGTGGATGCCGAAGAGCTGCTCTCCCGCGCGGTGTTCGCGAACACCGCAGTCGACCGCATCGTGCCGGGACAGCCCGCGGACGGAGGAGTGGACGTCACGGTCGAGCCGTACTTCGAGTGGGCGATCGAGTCGGAGGCCTTCGGCGGCGCGTTGCCGAAGATCCCCGGAGCGCATTTCGTCGAGAACCTCGCGCCCTACATCGAGCGCAAGCTCTTCACGGTGAACACCGGGCACGCCGCGACGGCGTACTTCGGCGCTCGTGCCGGCATCGAGCGCATCTCGGACGCGCTGGCGGATCCCGACATCGCCGCTCGCGTGTCGGCTGCGCTCGAAGAGACCTCCGCGGTCCTGGTCGCCGAGCACGGCCTCGACCCCGCCGAGCTCGCCCAGTACCGCGCGACGATCCTCGAGCGGTTCCGCAATCCCGCGCTCGTCGACACCGTGCAGCGCGTCGGACGACAGCCGCTGCGCAAGATCTCGCGGCACGAGCGGTTCATCGGCCCCGCGGCGATGGCCGCCGAGCGAGGACTCTCCACCATCGCACTGGTCGGCGCCGTCACCGCCGCGCTCGAGTTCGAATCGCCCGACGACGAACAGGCGGTCGAGATGCAGGAGGCCCTGCGCACCGAAGACGCTCTCGCCTTCACCTCGCGCACGACGGGACTGGATCCCGAGCATCCGCTGTTCCCTGCGGTTCGCGACGCCGTCGTCTCGCGTCAGACGGCCCTGAACGCCTCCTGAGCGCCGCTGCACGCATCGCCTGCGCCCTCTGCCGATACGATCGGCGGAGGGCGCAGGTGCGCGCACAGCGAGGTGCGGGAGCAGCATGAACAGATACGCCGTCATCGGCGCGGGGCCGTCAGGACTCGCTGCCGCCCGAGCGCTCACGAGACGTGGGATCGGCGTCGACGGATACGAGGCCGCGGCAGGGGTCGGTGGACTCTGGGACATCGACAACCCGCGCAGCACCATGTACGAGTCGGCGCACCTGATCTCCTCACGTACCACCACCGAATTCTCCGAGTTCCCCCTGCGATCGACGGTCGACTACCCGGGCCACCGCGTGCTGCGGCAGTACTTCCGCGACTATGCCGACCACTTCGGGCTCACCGACCGCTTCCGGTTCGAGACGAGGGTCACCCGTCTCGAACCGCAGGGCGGCGGCTGGGACCTCACCAGCGACGGCCCCGAGGGCGAGCACACCAGGTGGTACGCCGGCGTCGTGCTCGCGAACGGCACTCTGGCCGAACCGAACATCCCCGCCTTCCCGGGCACCTTCACCGGTGAGCTGATGCACACCAGCGCCTACCGGTCCCCCGCCCAGCTCGCGGGCAGGCGCGTGCTCCTGATCGGCGCGGGCAACTCGGGCTGCGACATCGCGGTGGATGCCGTGCATCACGCCGCGTCCGTCGACATGAGTGTGCGTCGCGGCTACTACTTCGTCCCGCGGTATCTCTTCGGTCGCCCGAGCGACACCCTCAACCAGGGTCGTCCGCTGCCCGCACGCATCAAGCAGGCCGTCGACAGCCGCGTGCTGCGGGCATTCACCGGCGACCCGGTGCGCTTCGGCTTCCCGAAGCCCGACTATCGCATCTACGAATCGCATCCGATCGTCAACACCATGATCCTCAACCACCTCGGCCAGGGCGACCTGCGCATCCGCCCGGACATCGACCGGTTCGACGGCTCGACCGTGCGGTTCCGCGACGGCACGGCCGACGACTACGACCTCGTGCTCCTCGCGACCGGCTACACGCTCGACTATCCGTTCGTCGACCGCGCGCACCTGCACTGGCGCGGCGCGGCCCCTCGGCTGTTCCTGAACATCTTCCCCGCCTCGTTCAACGGCCTGTACGTCATGGGAATGATCGAGGCATCCGGCATCGGCTGGCAGGGACGATACGAGCAGGCCGACCTGCTGGCGACCTATCTCGACGCCCTCGAGCACGACCCGGACACCGTGACCCGGTTCCGAGACCGGGTGGCCTCTGAGCCGTGGCCCGATCTCACCGGTGGCTATCGCTACCTCGGACTCGACCGCATGGCCTACTACGTCAACAAGGACGCCTACCGCGGTGCCGTCCGCCGCGAGAAGCACGCGCTGGAAGACCAGACGGGGCGGCGGCCCTGATCCTCGCGGCAGAGGCCGTTCACATGCGCAGGCTCTAGCCTTGATCCGTGCAGAAGAAGCGTGGCCGTCGTGTCCTGAAGGTGATCGTCTGGGGACTCGTCGCCGTCCTCGTGCTCGGAATCGGCGGCATCGTCGCCTGGAGCCAGATCGGGGTGATGCCCGCCGAGAAGGCACCGCTGGCGAGCGTCCGGGAGAACCCGGCGATCCACGTCGAAGACGCCGAGCAGGGAATCGTCCTCACCCCCGCCGACGGCGAGTCCGAGACGGGTCTGGTGTTCATCCCCGGGGCGAAGGTGGACCCGTGGGCGTACGCCGCGATCCTGCAGAGCCTCGCCGAGGAGGGCGTGACGGTCGTGATCACCCGCCCGTGGCTGAACCTCGCGTTCTTCGACCTGCGCGGCCTGGATTCCTTCACGTCGGCGGCTCCCGACATCGACGAGTGGGCGGTCGGAGGTCACTCGCTGGGCGGCGTGCGCGCGTGTCAGCTCGCCGCAGACGCCGATGCGCTCGTGCTGTTCGGGTCGTACTGCTCGAACGATGTCTCCGACACCGACCTCGCAGTGCTGAGCATCTCGGGCAGCGAAGACGGGCTCTCGACGCCCGAGAAGATCGACGCGGCCCGCGACCTGCTCCCCGCCGACGCCGAGATGGTCGAGATCGAGGGCGCATCCCACGCGTCATTCGGCGACTACGGCCCTCAGGCCGGCGACGGGACGCCGACCATCGCGGACGACGAGATGCATGCCGAGATCGCCGATCTCCTGAACCCCTTCATGGCTGAGCTCTCCCAGGGCTGATCTGCTCTCCGCCCGCGTCCGAGGCCCCCGGTGTCAGACGATCACGGGATCGAGCAGCGGATGCAGGTGCCTGGTGCCGAGCACCCCCGACGCCGTCCGCGCGCCCGCGCGGAGAGCCGACGGCACGTCGGCGCCGGAGAGCCGGGCGTCGAGCACACCGGCGAGGAAGGCGTCGCCGGCGCCGTTCGTGTCGACGACGTCGACGGGCACGGCCGCGACGCGGTGCTCGACGCCGTCTGCATCGATCGCCACAGCGCCCTCCGCGCCGAGCGTGCACACTGCGAGCGACGCTCCCGCCGAGATGCGCGAACGGAGAAACGCCACCGGATCGGCGAGGCGGTCGGCGTTGCAGAACACGACGTCCGCCGCATCGAGAAACGGTGTGTGGAAGTCGGCCTCGCCGTCGTAGTCGTGCACGTCGACCCAGATCGGGCGCCCGGTGGCTCTGGCCGCGGGAAGCAGCCTCAGGGGCTCCGCCGCGAGGTCGAGCACGATCGCATCGGCCTCTCGCATCGCAGAGACCAGAGCAGCGTCATCGGCACCGCCGGTCACCGAGGGCGACGCGAGATAGAGCGACACGCGCTCGCCGCGACGGGTCATGAGGTTCAGATGGCGCTCCGTGACGTCTCCCTCACCCCACAGGGTGCGCACACCTGCCCGATCGAGAGCACCCCGCACGCGCTGACCCGGCTCGTCCGCCGCACTCACCGCGTACAGCAGCGTGGGGCGTCCGAGCGCGGTGAGGCTGAGCGCCTTGCCTGCGCTCGTGCCGCCTGTCGTCTCCCACGAGTCCTCGGCGAACTGCATGTGGGGCACGGGCTCCGGCAGACGATCGAGCACGACGATCGAGTTCCACGAGACGGGGCCCGCGATGAAGACGGATGCGGTCATGGGTCCATCCTGCCCCGTGCGGCGGCTCGATCAGCCGATCCGCTTGATCAGCGAGTCCAGGCCCATCCCGTAGTCGATGCGCACGACCGGCAGCGCGAGCTTGTCGGTCCCGATCTCGACGTACCCGGGTTCGATGGTGCGGGCCATCTCGAAGCCGGCCTGTGCGACACCCTGCTTCGCGGTGTCGTTGTAGTGCCCGAACGGATACGCGATCACCTCGCGTACCCCGAGCACATCCCCTGAGAGATTCAGGTCGGCCGCGATCTCGTCGGCCGTCCAGTTCGTCATCCGGCCCTTGCCGTTCTCGCCGGCCTGATGCATGTCGTGGGTGTGCGAACGGCGCAGCACGTAGATCGACGGCGGCGGATCCTGCCGGTAGGCCGTGATCATGAACGACGTCGACAGGAGCCTGTTCCGCTCGATCACCGGAACGGCCAGATCGAACCAGGTCTGGTCGGCGTCGTCGTCGGTGATGATCACCGAGCGGGCGGGCAGCGAGAGGCGCCCGTCGATGAACGCGCTGAGCTCGTCCCAGGTCGGAAGATAGAACCCGGTCGTCGCGATGTGAGTCATCTGCGCGTCGAAGTCGCCGATGTACGCGTAGTTGCCGCGCAACCACCCCGTCTCGCCGTCCGGATTCGTCGTGAACTGGTGGTACATCAGGATCGGCACCTGCACATCGGCAGCGGTGTTCGCCTCGGGGGTCGTCCACCCGGCGAACAGTTCGGTCTGCTGATCGACGCAGGCGACAGGGTCGGCGCCGTTCACCCGCGCGGCGACGGTGTATGCGGCGGCATCCGCCTCGGTGGTGTACCACCCCGCGAACACCCGCCCATCCTGCACGGGGATCGGAAGCGCCGCGTAGAGGGCGTCCTGCCTCTGCAGCATGGGCTCGGCCGGGGCCCCCTCGCCGAAGAAGCTCACCGCGCACGCCAGCGGATCGTCGGCATCGGCGAGCAGCTGCTGAGCGGGTGTCAGCGGACGATCGATGGCCGCGGCGCCGGCGCGCGGAACGCTCTCCTCCGGCGCACGCGTCGACCACGCGTATGCCGCGGCAGCCCCTGCGGCGAGCACGACGACGGCGCTGATGATCACTGCGACGCCGACGCGGCGTCGCTTCCCCCCGGAAGCCATGATCTAGATGTCGAATCCGTCGGCGATCATCTCCACGAGCTCTTCGCGCTCCTCGACGGGCAGGAAGGCCGCGGCCGCGGCGTTGAACTGGAAGGTCTCGAGATCGTCGAGGTCGTACTCGAACGTCTCGACGAGATTGGCGAGCTCGCGCGTGAGAGACGTGGCGCTCATCGTGCGGTTGTCGACGTTCACCGTGACGGCGAACCCGAGCTGGTAGAGCAGGTCGAAGGGATGATCGGCGAGGGTGTCGCCCCACGCAGCGATCGCCCCGGTCTGAAGATTGGACGACGGCGAGAGCTCGAGCGGGATCTCGCGGTCGCGCACCCAGCGGGCGAGATCGCCGAACTGCACCTGCACCTCGTCGCCCTCCTGGGTGATCACCTGCAGGTCCTCGGCGATGCGCACGCCGTGGCCGAGGCGCAGAGCTCGCCCGTCGATGAGCGCCGAACGGATCGAGGCCGAACCGGCGGCTTCTCCCGCGTGCACCGTGACGGGGAAGAAGTTCTCGGCCAGGTAGTCGAAGGCGGCTCGATGGTTCGAGGCGGGAAATCCGTCCTCCGGGCCGGCGATGTCGAATCCGACGGCCCCGCGTCCGCGGAACCCGACCGCGAGCTCTGCGATCTCGCGAGAGCGGTCGGTGTGACGCATCGCTGTGATCAGCTGGCCGACGCGGATGCTGTGGCCGTCGCGGTCAGCGGCGTCCTCGCCCTCCTCGATGCCCTGCTGCACGGCCTCGACGGCCTGCTCGAGCGAGAGACCGCGGGTGAGGTGCTGTTCGGGCGCCCAGCGAACCTCGCCGTAGATCACTCCGTCGTGTGCGAGGTCCTGCACGAACTCGCGCGCGACGCGGGTCAGCCCCTCCGTCGTCTGCATGACGGCGGTCGTCAGATCGAACGTCTTGAGGTACTCGACCAGAGAACCTGAGTCGCTCTTCTTCGCGATCCACTTGCCGAGAGCGGCCGGTTTCGACTCCGGCACACCGACGCCGATCGCATCCGCCAGTTCGATGATGGTCGACGGGCGCACTGCGCCGTCGAGGTGGTCGTGCAGCGACACCTTGGGCAGGCTGCGCAGAGACGCTCCCTGGATGGTGACATCGCCGTTCGCGTCGATCGACATGGGGATTCCTCTCGGTCGCGGATTCGCTGTGTTCAGGCTAGCGGTCGGCGGATCAAGCCGAGATGCGCTCGCGCACGATCGGACCCGCAGCCGGAGCCTCGTCACCGATCGCCCATGCGCCCTCGAGCGCCTCGAGCGCGCGGGGGAACCTGGCCTCATCAGCAGCGGAGAGGGTGAACAGCGGCTGGCCGGCCACGACGCGGTCGCCGGGCTTGGCGTGCAGATCGATGCCGGCTTCGAAGATGACCGGGTCCTCGGCCCGCGCGCGTCCTGCACCGAGACGCCACGCCGCGATGCCGAACGGCAGCGCGTCCATCTGAGACACCACGCCGTCGGCGGGAGCGGTGACCACGTGCGTCTCACGTGCCGTCGGCAGCGGTGCGTCGGGGTCGCCGTCCTGCGCGCGGATCATGGCCTTCCAGCCGTCCATCGCACGTCCGTCGTCGAGAGCGGCCTCGACATCGGCATCCGGCTGTCCTGCGAGCGCGAGCATCTCGCGCGCCAGGGCGATCGTCAGTTCGCGGACGTCGGAGGGGCCTCCGCCTGCCAGCACCTCGACGGACTCGCGGACCTCGTTGGCGTTGCCGATCGCTCGCCCGAGGGGCACGTTCATGTCGGTGAGCAGTGCGGTCGTGGCGACACCGGAGTCGGTTCCGAGGGCGACCATCGTGCGCGCGAGTTCGCGTGCCCGATCGATGTCCTGCATGAACGCCCCCGAGCCGAACTTCACGTCCAGCACGAGCGCATCCGTGCCTTCGGCGATCTTCTTCGACATGATGCTCGACGCGATCAGCGGGATCGCCTCGACCGTGCCGGTGACATCGCGCAGTGCGTAGAGCTTCTTGTCTGCAGGCGCGAGACCTGACCCTGCGGCGCAGATCACCGCTCCCACATCGCCCTGCATCTGCGCGAAGATCTCTTCGTTGCTGAGCGCGGCACGCCAGCCGGGAATCGACTCGAGCTTGTCGAGCGTGCCGCCGGTGTGGCCGAGTCCACGGCCGGAGAGCTGCGGCACCGCCACGCCGAACACGGCGACCAGCGGTGCGAGCGGCAGGGTGATCTTGTCGCCCACCCCTCCGGTCGAGTGCTTGTCGACGGTCTTCTTGCCGAGGGTCGCGAAGCTCATCCGCTCCCCCGAGGCGATCATGGCTTCGGTGAGCACCCGGATCTCGTCGCGCTCCATGCCGCGCTGGAAGACCGCCATCGCGAACGAGGCCATCTGCGCGTCCGACACGTAGCCGCGCGTATAGGCGTCGACCATCCAGCGCAGCGCCTTCTCGGGCACGGCACCTCCGTCACGCTTGGCACGGATCACATCGACGGCGTCGAAGGGTTCAACGCTCATCGGGCGTCCTCCAGGTCTCGGGGGCCGAACGCATCCGGCAGTACTTCATCGATGGTCCGGATGCCGGAGACGGTCTCCAGCAGCATCCCGGGCATCGCGTGCTCGTAGAGCAGTTGGCGGCAGCGGCCGCACGGCATGATCGTCTGTCCGTCGTTGTTCACGCATACGAAGGCGACGAGCTGGCCGCCACCGGACATGTGCAGGTCACCCACCAGTGCACATTCAGCGCACAGGGTCACCCCGTACGACGCGTTCTCGACGTTGCAGCCGGCGACGATGCGACCGTCGCCGACGAGGGCGGCGGCTCCCACGCGGTACCGCGAATACGGCGCATAGGCCTTCGTCATGGCGTCTGTCGCGACCTGGCGAAGCTCGTCCCAGTCGATGTCGGTCATGTCTCTCCTAGGACTTTATGTACGGCTTGCCGCTGGCCGCCGGCCCGCGGATCTGACCGGCGAAACCGGCGACCGCGAGAAGCGTCACGACATACGGGAGCATCAGCATGAACTCGCCGGGGATCGGTGTCTTGAGGATCGACAGCAGGTTCTGCAGGTTCGTCGCGAAGCCGAACAGCAGGGCGGCGAGCGTCGCGCGGATCGGATCCCAGCGTCCGAAGATCACGGCGGCGAGGGCGATGAAGCCGAGACCGGCCGTCATGTCCTTGCCGAACTGCGGCACCGAGACGAGCGTGAAGTACGCGCCGCCGATGCCGGCGATCGCGCCCGCGAGCAGCACGTTCCAGAACCGTGTCGAGTTGACCTTGATGCCGACCGTGTCCGCGGCCTGCGGGTGCTCGCCGACGGCGCGGACCCGGAGCCCCCACTTCGTGCGGTACAGGCCCCAGGCGACGATGGCGACGGTGATGAACATGAGATAGACGATGAACGTCTGGTTGAAGAGCACCGGACCGATGATGGGGATGTCGCTGAGCAGCGGGATCTCGATGCGGCTGAAGCGCACCGGGGTGTTGAGCTCGGCCTCGTTCGGTGCGAGCAGCGCACCGTAGAGGAACCCGGTGAGACCGCTGACGAGCACGTTGAGCACGACACCGACGATGACCTGCTCGACGAGGTACTTGATCGCGAACGCGGCCAGCACGGCGGCGACGAGCACGCCGCCGAGCATCGCACCCAGCAGTCCGATGAACGGACTGCCGGTGACGCTCGAGAGCAGCGCGGCCGAGAACGCGCCGAGGAGCAGCTGGCCTTCGATCGCGACGTTGACCACGCCCGCCCGCTCGCCGATGACGCCGCCGAGGGCGCCGAACACGAGGGGAACGGAGAGGGAGACGGCTCCGAAGAGCAGGCTGCTGACGGGAACGAGGCCACCGGCGCCCGCCCACACGAGGAACCCGAAGACGGCGATCACGCTGAAGGCGATCACCAGCCAGATCGAGGGCTTGCGGTACGTCCACGCCCGCAGGAACGCGAGCACCGACAGCAGCGCGAGGATCACGATGACGACCCAGCTGGTCGGCCCGGTCGGCAGCGCCACGTCGGGCAGCGCGAACGGCGACGACGGGTCGTTGAGTCGGAAGCTGCTGGTGCCGCTGCGTGGCACGAGCAGGAAGAGGAGCGCCAGCAGCACGGTGGCTGCGGCGAGGACGATCGGCGCTTTCAGGTGCCGCTCGCGCACGGTGGCGAGCTGCACGGTTCCGTCGGCGGCTTCGCTCTGGACGAGGGAGGTCATGCGGTCACCGCCTTCTTCGTGGCTTTGGCTCTCGCCTTGGCCGCCTTCTCGAGGTCGGACTTCGGCAGGAAGAACACTGCGCGCAGCAGAGGCGGCGCGGCGATGAACAGCACGACGAGCGACTGCACGACGAGCACGATGTCGACCGGGATGTCCTGCGCCTGCATCGAGAACGAGCCCGCCTTCAGGGCACCGAACAGGATACCTGCTGCGAAGGTGCCCCATGCACGGCTGCGGCCGAGCAGGGCAACGGTGATCGCGTCGAAGCCGATCCCGGCGTCGATCGTCTCGGTGATACCGGTCGTGACCGCACCCTGCACCTGGTTCATGCCGGCCAGACCGGCGAGAGCACCGGCCAGGAGCATCGCGTAGACGTAGACGCGCTGCACGCTGATTCCGGCCGCGCGCGCGGCGTGCGGGTTCTCACCCACGGCGCGCATCCGCATTCCGAGCGACGAGCGCTCGATCAGCCACCAGACGAAGAGGGTCGCGATGATCACGATCACGAACCCGAGGTCGAGCAGCGGGAACTGCGGCCCGAGGAGCTCGGGGAACTGCGCGCTCTCAGGGGTGGCGTAGCCGAGGGCCTGGTTCGTGCCGGGCTTCTGCAGCAGACCGGGTGTGCGGATCATCCACAGCAGCAGGTAGTACGCCACGTAGTTGAGCATGATCGTGAGGATGACCTCGTGGGCGCCCGTGCGCGCCTTGAGCAGACCGGCGATCGCGCCCCACAGTGCTCCGCCGGCGATGCCGGCGATCAGGGTGACCGGGATGTGCAGCCAGAACGGCAGGTCGAGCTGGAAGGTGAGGAGACCAGCGGCCGCCACGCCGATGAGCATCTGACCGCGCGCACCGATGTTGAACAGGCCGACGCGGAAGGCGAGGGCGACGCCGAGACCGGCGGCGATCAGGGGCGCCGCGAAGCCCAGCGTGTTGGTCAACGGGCGGATCTGCGCGGCGAAATCCGCACCGCGTGCGTTGAAGATCGCTCCGCGGAAGAGCGCCTCGTAGCCGTTGTAGACCGCGTTCCAGATCGCGGCGAAGGTGTCGCTCGGACGCTGGAAGAAGTAGCCGGATGCCTCCAGCACGTCCTCGTTGGTGAAGGCGATCAGGATGCCGCCGACGACCAGCGCCAGGAAGATCGCGAGGATCGTCGTGACGGCGCTGCCGCGGAGCATCTCCTTCAGGATCACGTTGCCGCGCGGGGGCGGCGGAACCTCGCCCGTATCGCGCGGCGTCGTGGTCGTGTTCACCGAGAGCTGATCGGCGGAACCCCGTCCCACCGAGTCGCTCCCGTGTGGCGTCGTACCGCTCATGCGGCCACCTCTCCCTCGGCGGCGCCCGCCATCATCAGTCCCAGCGTCTCGCGCGGGGTGTCGCCGGGAACGATCCCGACGATCGTGCCTCTGTACATGACGGCGATGCGGTCGGCGAGAGCCGCCACCTCGTCGAGCTCGGTCGAGACGACCACGACGGGGATCCCCGCGTCTCTCGTCTCGATGATCCGCTTGTGGATGAACTCGATGGAGCCGACGTCGACGCCACGGGTCGGCTGCGCGGCGACGAGCAGTTTGAGCTCGCGGCTCATCTCGCGGGCGATCACGACCTTCTGCTGGTTTCCTCCTGAGAGGGTGCCTGCCGCGGTGTGCGGGCCCTGCGTGCGGATGTCGTACTCGCTGATCCGTGCGCGGGCGAAGTCCTCGAGCGCAGATCGCCGGATGGTCCCGCCCCGGCTGAACTCCTCGTCGCCCGTGCGGTCGAGGATCAGGTTCTCCGCGACCGAGAAGCCTGCGACGAGTCCATCCTCGGTGCGGTCCTCGGGCACGAAGCCGACACCCGCGTCGAGGATCGCTCGCACGCTCTTGCCGACCAGTTCGGTGCCTCCGAGGGTGATCGATCCCTCGACCCTGGCCGCGAGGCCGACGATGGCCTCGACCAGCTCGGTCTGCCCGTTGCCCTGCACTCCGGCCACGGCGAGCACTTCGCCAGGGCGCACGGAGAAGTCGATGCCGTCGACGACGATCGCCCCCGCGGAGGTGAGCACGCGCAGTCCCTTGACCTCGAGGCCGCCCTCGCCGAGGCGCGGCGGGTCCTTGTGCACGGTGAGCTCGACCGCACGTCCGACCATCAGAGAGGCCAGCTCGGCGTTGGTCGCCGTGGGCGATGCCTCGCCGACGATGCGGCCGAGGCGGACGATCGTGATCGTGTCCGCGACCTCGCGCACCTCACGCAGCTTGTGGGTGATGAAGACGATCGCCGTGCCTTCGTCCCGCAGCTGACGCATGATGCCCATCAGCTCGTCGGTCTCCTGCGGCGTGAGCACAGCGGTGGGCTCGTCGAAGACCAGGACCTTGGCATCGCGCGAGAGCGCCTTGATGATCTCGACCCGCTGCTGCACGCCGACGGGGAGGTCGCCGACGATGGCATCAGGGTCGATGTCGAATCCGAAGCGGGCGGCGACGGAGCGGACGTGCTCACGCGCCTTCGTGATGTCGAGGGTGCCCAGGCCCTTGGTCTGCTCGTGGCCGAGCATGACGTTCTCCGCCACAGTGAACACGGGGACGAGCATGAAGTGCTGATGCACCATTCCGATGCCGGCGTTCATCGCGTCGCCGGGGCCGCGGAACCGCTGGACGACGTCGTCCAGGAGGATCTCGCCCTCGTCGGCCTGATACAGCCCGTAGAGGACGTTCATCAGAGTGGACTTGCCTGCACCGTTCTCGCCGAGCAGCGCATGGATCTGCCCCGGCTCGACGACCAGGTCGATGTGGTCGTTGGCCACCAGGGTTCCGAACCGCTTGGTGATACCGCGAAGTTCGAGCTTCATATCTGCACCTTATCCAGAAGTGTCATCCAGAAGAGTCCGAAGAATCTCCGGCGCATCGCACGGGGATCGCCCGGATGCGCCGCGAACAGTCGTCATCGTCCGTCCACGGCGCGGGGCGAGTGGCCGCTTGCACCACTCGCCCCGCCATGGATGTGAACTGCTTACGGGGAGTTCTCCGACTCCACCGTGATGTCACCCGAGATGATCTGCTCCTGCAGAGCCGAGATCTCATCGAGCAGCCCGTCGGGCAGGTCGCCCTCGAAGGCACCGAAGCCCGAGAGCTTGACGCCCTCGTTCTCGAGCGTGCCGATGTAGGGAGCCGGGTCGAAGTCGCCCTCGGATGCGGCGACGGTCGCGTCCTCGACGGCGACGTCGATGGCCTTCATGATCGAGAAGAGGGTGACATCGGCCACGCTCTCATCGGCCACCGCGAGGTCGCTGTCGACGCCGACCAGCAGCGTGTCCTTGCCGCTGTCGGCGATGGCCGCCGCAGCGCTCTGGTAGATCGGTCCACCGACCGGGAGGATCACGTCGACGCCCTGGTCGAGCACGCCCTGGGCGGTCTGCTTGGCGGTGTCGTTCGCGTCGAAGCCGCCGGTGAAGGAGCCCTTCTGCGTGGCGGCGTCCCAGCCGAAGACCTCGACGGCGCCCGACTTGTCCTCGTTGTACTTCTCGACTCCGAGCTGGAAGCCGTCCATGAACACGGCGACCGACGGGATCTGCATTCCGCCGAAGGTGCCGACCTTGTTCACGCCCGATGCAGCAGACCAGCCGGCGGCGGCGTAGCCACCGAGGTAGGCGGCCTGAGCCGTGTCGAAGACGAGGGGCTTGATGTTGGGAGCATCGGTGGTGCCGTCGAAGTCGTTGTCGGCATAGTCGTCGATGATCGCGTAGTCGATCTCGGGGTTGGCGAGAGCGGACTCGACGGTCGCGGCGGAGAGCTTGAAGCCGACTGCGACGATGAGCGAGCAGCCCTCCGAGACAGCGGTCTCGAGGTTGGGCGCGTAGTCGTTGTCGTTGGCGGACTCGAACTCGATCGGCTTGACGCCGAGAGTCTCCGCTGCGCGGTCCATGCCCTCCTTGGCGGACTGGTTGAACGACTTGTCGTTCCAGCCGCCCGCGTCCGAGACGAGGCAGGGGATGAAGTCGGAGTCAGCCTCGCCGCCGCCGGTGCCGCCCGATTCGGTGGGAGCCTGGCCGCAGCCGGCAAGTGCGAAGACGACGCCAGCGGCGATGGTCGCGCCGAGCAGCTTCTTGGTGGTGGAGATGGTCAACTCATGCCTCCTGAACGGTGCCGCGGCCCTCGCGGATCGCTCAAAGTTACCCAGTGTTTCGACTTTTGTGCATGCACGAGGGCGAAGCACTGGCGAATGGTTACAAACCTGAAACCAAGACAGCCGATGAGCGACGGTGCGTGCTCATCAGAGCACGTCGCTCCGCCCCGTCAGCTTCAGGGACTCGACGACACCCTTCACCCGCTGCGCATGTTCTATCGTCGTGACGAGCAGAGCGTCTGGCGTGTCGACCACCACGATGTCCTTCACGCCGATCAGGCTGATCACGCGAGAGGTCTGACTGACTAGGATCCCGCTGGCAGCATCCGACAGCACCCGGGCTTTCGGCCCGAGCACGGCGAGGTCGTTCTTCCGACCGTTGTTGATGAGCTTGGTGAGGGAGGCGAAGTCCCCCACGTCGTCCCAGTCGAAATGCCCGGGCACGACCGCGAGGCGTCCGCGTCGCGCAGCCGGCTCAGCCACCGCGTAGTCGATCGCGATCTTCTTCAGCCCGGGCCAGATCCGATCCACGGCGGGGCCGCGGCGCTCACGGTCGTCCCATGCCTCGGCGAGCTCGAGCAGCCCGGCGTGCAGGGCCGGCTCGTTCGCGGCGAGCTCATCGAGCAGCACGCTCGCCTTGGCGATGAACATTCCGGCGTTCCAGAGGTAGCCGCGGTCGGCGAAGTAGGCCTTGGCCGTGTCGAGGTCGGGCTTCTCGACGAAGCTCTCGACCAGGGCGGCCTCGCGCGCCCCTTCGACGAGGAGCTCCGCGCCCCTCTTGATGTAGCCGAAGCCGATCGCGGGCTCGGTCGGAGAGATGCCGATCGTGCAGATGTATCCCTCGCGCGCGACCTCGACGGCGTCGCGGACGGCGAACTCGAACACACGCGTGCTGCGGATGACGTGGTCGGCGCTGAACGAGCCGATGATCACATCCGGGTCTCTCCGATGCAGGATCGCGGCCGCCAACCCGATCGCCGCCGCGGACTCGCGCGGCTCCGACTCCAGGAACACATTCAGATCCGGTATTCCGGGCAACTCCGACTCCACCGCCGCGCGGTGGGCCCGACCTGTGACCACGGCGATCCGGTCGGCCCCGGCCAACGGCTCCAGCCTGTCCCACGTGTCGCGCAGCAGAGAGTGCCCGGAACCCGTCAGATCGTGCAGGAACTTCGGCGCGTCCGCGCGGGAGAGGGGCCAGAGTCGGCTGCCGATTCCGCCGGCAGGGATCACGGCGTAGAAGTTCTCGATGGGTTGGCTCACCCTGCCAGGGTATCGCCACGGAAAGTCTCGACATCGAGACACTTAGGCTCCCCTTCGTCGCCCGCAGTCGTCTCACGGGAATAGGATGGTGTCCGATCGGCCGTGCCTGATGACAGCAGGCTCACGCTTGGAACACGCACTGCACGCGACCGAGTCACTTCGATCCAGGGAGGACGACCGTGTCCACAAGCGCTCGCTTGACACCGTCGATTTCGGAAACCACTTCCAAGACGCCACGCGGCACCCTCTACCGGGGTCGCGAAGGCATGTGGTCGTGGGTGCTTCACCGCATCACCGGAGTCGCCATCTTCTTCTTCCTGTTGGTGCATGTGCTCGACACTGCACTCATCAGGGTCTCCCCCGAGGCGTACAACGCCGTCATCGGCACGTACAAGAATCCGATCATGGCGCTCGGCGAGGTCGTGCTGGTGGCAGGCATCGTGTTCCACGCGATGAACGGCCTCCGCATCATCGCCGTCGACTTCTGGTCGAAGGGCGCCAAGTACCAGCGCCAGCTGTTCTGGGGCGTGCTTCTGGTGTGGGGCATCATCATGGCGGGCTTCGTGCCTCGTCACCTGATGCTCGCGTTCGCCGGCTTCGGAGGAGGACACTGATGACCGCTCAGACCGTCGCAGCCCCTGTCCGCCGTCAGCGCGGATTCAACCTCGAGAAGTGGGGCTGGCTCTTCATGCGCGCCTCCGGCGTCGTGCTCGTCGTGCTCATCTTCGGACACCTGTTCATCAACCTGATGGTCGGCGAGGGCATCCACGCCCTGGACTTCGCGTTCATCGCCGGAAAGTTCGCCACGCCGTTCTGGCAGTGGTGGGACGTCCTCATGCTCTGGCTCGCGCTGATCCACGGCGCCAACGGCATGCGCACGATCGTCAACGACTACGTGACGAACAACACCGCTCGCAAGGCGCTGATCTGGGCCCTCGGCCTGGCCGCAGCCCTGCTCATCATCCTCGGCACCCTGGTCGTCTTCACGTTCGACCCGTGCCTCGGCGTGACCGAGTCGAGCACACTGTGGGAACAGTGCCAGACGCTGGGCAAGTAGAAGAGAAGGCATACGAGAAGTGACTACCGAGACCCAGGATTCCGTCGTGCGCGACGGCGTGCACTACCACCAGTTCGACATCGTGATCGTGGGCGCCGGCGGCGCCGGCATGCGAGCGGCCATCGAGGC
This sequence comes from Microbacterium sp. Leaf161, assembly GCF_001423645.1. NCBI lineage: Bacteria > Bacillati > Actinomycetota > Actinomycetes > Micrococcales > Microbacteriaceae > Microbacterium > Microbacterium sp. Leaf161. Next base: position 116,160 of record NZ_LMOW01000001.1, read on the forward strand.
AGGCTCCGGCGCGAAGACCGCGGTCATCTCCAAGCTCTACCCGACGCGTTCGCACACCGGTGCGGCACAGGGCGGCATGGCGGCTGCGCTCGCGAATGTCGAGGAGGACAGCTGGGAGTGGCACACCTTCGACACCGTCAAGGGCGGCGACTACCTGGTCGACCAGGATGCTGCGGAGATCCTCGCCAAAGAGGCCATCGACGCGGTCATCGACCTCGAGAACATGGGTCTCCCCTTCAACCGCACGCCCGAGGGCAAGATCGACCAGCGTCGATTCGGCGGCCACACCGCCGAGCACGGCAAGACGCCGGTGCGCCGCGCATGCTACGCCGCCGACCGCACCGGTCACATGATCCTGCAGACGCTGTTCCAGAACTGCGTCAAGCTCGGCATCAACTTCTTCAACGAGTTCTACGTCCTCGACCTGCTCACGGTGAAGGACGCCGACGGCAAGACCCAGATCTCGGGCGTCGTCGCATACGACCTCTCGACCGGTGAGCTGCACGTGTTCCAGGCCAAGGCCGTGATCTTCGCGACCGGCGGCTTCGGCAAGATCTTCAAGACGACCTCGAACGCGCACACCCTCACCGGCGACGGTGTCGGCATCGTCTGGCGAAAGGGCCTCCCCCTCGAGGACCTCGAGTTCTTCCAGTTCCACCCGACCGGACTCGCCGGACTCGGCATCCTCCTCACCGAGGGCGCCCGCGGCGAGGGAGCCATTCTGCGCAACGCCTCGGGCGAGCGCTTCATGGAGCGCTACGCCCCGACGATCAAGGACCTCGCCCCTCGCGACATCGTCGCCCGCTGCATGGTGCAGGAGGTGGCCGAAGGCCGCGGCGCCGGTCCTCACAAGGACTACGTGCTGCTGGACTGCACTCACCTGGGTGCCGAGGTTCTCGAGACCAAGCTGCCCGACATCACCGAGTTCGCCCGCACGTACCTGGGTGTCGACCCGGTCGTCGAGCCCGTGCCGGTGATGCCGACGGCCCACTACGCGATGGGCGGCATCCCCACGAACAACGACGCAGAGGTTCTCGCCGACAACACCACCGTCGTCCCGGGTCTCTACGCCGCGGGCGAGTGCGCCTGCGTCTCGGTGCACGGCGCCAACCGTCTCGGCACCAACTCGCTGCTCGACATCAACGTGTTCGGCAAGCGCGCAGGCCGCAATGCGGTGGAGTACGTCAAGACCGCCGAATTCGTGCCGCTTCCGGAGAACCCCGCCGGGTTCGTCTCCGGGATGCTCGAGGGCCTGCGCAACAACCAGGGCACCGAGCGCATCGCCGTGCTCCGCAAGGCGCTGCAGGACGAGATGGACAAGGGCGCGCAGGTCTTCCGCACGCACGAGTCGCTCGAGCACGTGCTCGGCGTCATCAAGGAACTGCGCGACCGCTACATGAACGTGCACGTCGACGACAAGGGCAAGCGGTTCAACACCGACCTGCTCGAGGCCGTCGAGCTGGGCTTCCTGCTCGACATCGCCGAGGTCGTCGTCTATGCCGCGCAGAACCGTGAGGAGAGCCGGGGCGGCCACATGCGCGACGACTTCCCCACCCGCAACGACGAGAAGTACATGCAGCACACGATGGCCTATCTCACGGGCGATCCGCACTCCTCCACTCCGAGCGATCACATCAAGCTCGACTGGAAGCCGGTCGTGTTCACGAAGAACGAGCAGGGCGAGTTGAACTACCCGCCGATGGAGAGGAAGTACTGAGCATGTCGAACGCCATCGCCGAAGCTCCCGCAGACACGACGCAGGACACGGGCATCCAGTCGTTCATCGTCACGTTCAACATCCGTCGATTCGACCCCGAGATCGACTCCGAGCCGCACTGGGTCGACTACGACGTGGAGCTGTACTCGACCGACCGCGTCCTCGACGCCCTGCACAAGATCAAGTGGGAGGTCGACGGCTCGCTCACGTTCCGCCGCTCGTGCGCCCACGGCATCTGCGGCTCTGACGCGATGCGCATCAACGGCCGCAACCGCCTGGCGTGCAAGACGCTGATCAAGGACCTCGACATCTCGAAGCCGATCTACGTCGAGGCGATCAAGGGCCTGCCGCTCGAGAAGGACCTCGTCGTCGACATGGAGCCGTTCTTCGCGTCGTACCGCGAGGTGCAGCCGTTCCTCGTCGCGAACTCGGTGCCGGAGAAGGGCAAGGAGCGGGTCCAGTCGATCGCGGATCGCGAGATCTTCGACGACACGACCAAGTGCATCCTCTGCGCCGCGTGCACCTCGTCGTGCCCCGTCTTCTGGACCGACGGTCAGTACTTCGGACCCGCGGCGATCGTGAACGCGCACCGCTTCATCTTCGACTCCCGCGATGACAACGCTGCGGTCCGTCTCGACATCCTCAACGACAAGGAAGGCGTCTGGCGCTGCCGCACGACCTTCAACTGCTCCGAGGCCTGCCCCCGCGGCATCGAGGTCACCAAGGCCATCGCCGAGGTCAAGCAGGCAGTGCTTCGCGGTCGTCCCTGACTCTCGCGCGCTGACGACGACGGGCGGGCTCCTTCACGGAGCCCGCCCGTTCTCTTTGTGTGGATAGGGTGAGGATGTGTCTGATCCCGCTGGCGCCGAGAGCGAGCCCCGCCGCCTCGACGCGGCCGTCGAACGGGCCACCGCACTGACCCAGCGCACGCTCGGGCTGTTCCCCGTGCGCGTGTGGCGACATTTCCTGCAGCACAACGGGTTCCTCCTCGCAGCGGGCGTGAGTTACCAGGCGCTGTTCGCGATCTTCGCGGCGATCTATCTCGCCTTCGCCATCGCCGGTCTCTGGCTCGGAGGCAGCACCGAAGCGGTCGACGGCATGATCGACATCATCAACAGCTACATCCCCAACCTGATCCAGGACGAGGGCGGGGTGTTCACCCCCCAGCAGGTGCAGGAGATCGCTGCGAGCACGACCGGGCTGCTCAGCATCACCGGTCTGATCGCGCTCGGAACCGTGATCTGGACGGCCATCGGCTGGGTGACGTTCTCGCGACGCGCGACACGCGACATCTTCGGCCTGCCGCCCGACCGCCGCAGCTACGTCATCCTGAAGGCGAGGGATCTGCTCGCCGCGCTGATCTTCGGAGCGTCGCTGATCGCCGGTTCACTGCTCAGCTCCGCCAGCGCGGTCGCGATGAGCTGGATCCTGAGCCTGCTGGGATGGGGATCCGCCCTCGACGGCCTCACCAGCATCCGGATCGGCACAGTGCTCGTGTCCTTCGCGCTGCTGTCGGGCGCACTCGCGGCGATGGTGCGCTTCCTGACCGGCACATCCCTGCACTGGAGCACGATCTGGCCGGGCGCGCTCCTCGGCGGCGGGGCGATGACGATCCTCCAGTTCGGCGCGGGATTCCTGCTGAGCTACACGCCAACGAATCCGCTGCTCGCCACGTTCGCGATCTTCATCGGTCTGCTGCTGTGGTTCAGGGTGAACGGCGTGGTGATGCTGGTCGCCTCCTCGTGGATCGCCGTCGCGGCGAAGGATCGTGATCTGCCGCTGCTGGCTCAGTCCGACGCGGAGCGGCGGGCGGCTGAACACCAGACCCTGGTGGCAGCAGCCCGCATCCGCGTGCGCGAGGCGCACGAGGCTCGCGAGACGGCTCCGTGGTACCGCGCCTGGGCCGCCGCCAGGGCCGTGCATGCGACGGAGCAGGAGCTCGCCGATCTTGAGGCCTCCGCTCCCCCGCCCGTCGATGCGAGCTCCGCCTTCGCCCAGCGTCTGCTGGCCGATCTGCAGCGTCCGTCCAAGGATGTCGGCGGTCCTCGTTAGGCTGGTGAGCATGCCTCATCTGCGTATCGCCTCGGTCAATGTCAACGGAATCCGAGCGGCGGCTCGCAACGGTATGAGCAGCTGGCTCGATGCGGCCGACGTCGACATTCTGACGCTGCAGGAGGTCCGCGGGCAGGACGAGCACCTCGAGGCCGCGCTTCCCGGATGGACGTTCGTGCACGACGAGGCCACGGCCAAGGGACGCGCCGGCGTGGCGATCGCGAGCCGCGTGCCGGCCATCGCCTCCCGCACCGAGTTCGGCGACGACGACTTCGATTCGAAGGGGCGATGGATCGAAGCTGATTTCCTCATCGGAGACCGCCCGCTCACGGTGGTCAGCGCCTACGTGCACAGCGGCGAAGCCGACACTCCGAAGCAGGAGGAGAAGTGGAAGTTCCTCGATGCGTTCGGTGTGCGTCTCGCGGATCTCGGCGATGATGACGGCGCGCTCGCTCTCGTGACCGGTGACCTGAACGTCGGCCATCGCGAACTCGACATCAAGAACTGGCGGGGCAACCGCAAGAAGGCCGGTTTCCTCCCCCGCGAGCGCGCGTACTTCGACCGATTCCTCGGAGCGGCGGGCGAGACGGTCGAGTCCGCAGACGGCTCGACAGGCACCGGTCTCGGCTGGGTCGACGTCGGGCGCGTGTTCCACGGTGAGGTCGACGGGCCGTACACGTGGTGGTCGATGCGCGGTCAGGCATTCGACAACGATTCGGGGTGGCGCATCGACTACCACCTCGCGACTCCCGCGCTCGCCGAGCGGGTCACGGCCTATCACGTCGCCCGCGCGGCCGCGTACGACCAGCGCTGGAGCGACCACGCTCCGGTCGTGGTCGACTACAGCTACTGACCTCTCGCGCACCGACTGCCTGCTGTCCGGGTCTCGGTCCGGGTGCGATCAGGCAGTGACGAGAGCGACGACCAGTGCGGCCGCGACCGCGAGGTATCCGAGCATGCTCCACAGGTAGGCCGTGCCCCGGAGTGCGCGAGGGAACACGAGCGGCACCGCGATCGCGACGAGGATGCCGGCGATGAGCGCGAGGAACGTGCCGAAGATGATCCCATAGCCATGCGGGTCGCCGCTCGTCCATCCGAACCGGCTGCTCAGCGCCACCCACGCGAGCAGGACGAACGGTGCGCCGAACAGCACCGTGAGCACGACTCCGATGATGCGAGAGACCCCATCGCTGCGTTCCCTATCGGCGCCGGCAGCATCCGGAGCAGTCGTCATGGAGCGAGTCTCCCCCGCCGGCTCGCGGACCACCACCACCCCCATAGGATTGATACCGTGACGAAACCTCGCCTCTACTCAGGAATGCAGCCCTCCGCCGACTCTCTGCAGATCGGCAACTACATCGGAGCGCTCCTGCAGTGGCGGGACCTGCAGAGCTCGTACGACGCGTACTTCTCCGTGGTCGACCTGCACGCGCTCACAGTCGCTCAGGACCCTGCCGAGCTGCGTGAGAAGACCCGCCGGACCGCCGCCCAGTACATCGCCGCAGGCATCGAGCCCTCGCTGTCGACGCTGTATGTGCAGTCGCACGTCCGCGCGCACGCGGAGCTCGCTTGGATCCTCTCGACGATCACAGGGTTCGGTGAAGCAGGCCGCATGACCCAGTTCAAAGACAAGTCAGCGCGCTACGGCGCCGACGCGACGAGCGTCGGCCTGTTCACCTACCCCGTGCTGATGGCCGCCGACATCCTGCTCTACCAGACCGACGTCGTGCCTGTCGGCGATGACCAGAAGCAGCACGTCGAGCTCACGCGTGACCTGGCCGAGCGCTTCAATTCGCGGTTCGGAGAGACGTTCGTCGTGCCGCGACCCGTGATCCAGAAGGACACGGCGCGCATCTACGACCTCCAGAACCCGACGTCGAAGATGTCGAAGTCGGCAGAGAGCGACGCAGGCGTGCTGTGGATGCTCGACGACCCGGCGAAGTCGGCGAAGAAGATCATGCGCGCGGTGACCGACAACGAAGGCTCGGTCCGCTTCGATCGCGAGAGCAAGCCCGGCGTCTCGAACCTGCTGACCATCTACGCGGCGCTCTCAGGACGACAGGTTCCCTCGATCGAAGACGAGTATGCGGGCCGCGGCTACGGCGACTTCAAGAAGGGGCTCGCCGAAGTGGTCGTGAACGAGTTCGAACCCGTGCGTGCTCGTGCGCTCGAGCTTCTCGACGACCCGGCCGAGCTCGATCGGATCCTCGCGCAGAACGCTGCGCGCGCGGATGCCGTCGCCGACGCGACCCTCGGAGCGGTCTACGACCGGGTCGGACTGCTTCGTCGCGTCTGACCTCGACAGCCATAGGATGGGGGCGTGACTGATCCGCAGCAGCCCCCGTCCGGTGCCGTCCCCCCTGTGCCTCCCGTGCCCCGGTCGGACGAGGAGCAGCCGCAGTTCGCATCGTCCGTGTCGTCACCGGCGCCGCAGATCTCGGCGCCGGCGCCGCCCGCCCCGCCTTCGTACTCGACGCCTCCGGCTCCGCCCGCGTACGAGGGCGCGCCTCCCGTCTACCAGGGCGCACCCCCCGCGGCTCCCGCCGCACACGGCGAACAGGCCTTCCCCGCTCCCGCCGCCCCGACCCAGCCGTTCTCCGCCGGCCAGCCCGCACCCGCATACCCGGCACCGACGGGCGCCCCCGTGTACCCGCATCCCGCGGGTCAGCAGCCCGGCGCACCGACCTACCAGGCGGCGCCTCCCGGCGCCTACCAGGTTCCGGTCGGTGGCTACTCGGCGCCCGCAGGCGCGTATCAGGCGCCGATCACCGGGGAGAAGAAGTCCGGGCTGATGGGCATCCTGGCGCTGATCCTGGCGATCGTGGCCGCTGTCGTCACGCCGATCGTCGCCGGAGTCGCCGGCTTCGATATCGGTCGTCGCCTCCCGGGCGGTCTCGACACGACCGATCCCGACTTCCTGTCGATCCTCTCGCCCGCGCGTGACCAGGTGCTGTGGGCGGAGATCTCGTTCTGGACAGGGACGATCCTCGGCATCGCCGCCATCGTCATCGGCATCATCGCGATTCGCAGGAAGCAGGCGCGCGGCGCGGGCATCACTGCACTCGTCGTCGCGGTGCTCGGCCCGATCATCTTCTGGGTCGTCCTGCTGGTCACCCTGTCGACCGGCACCGCGACCGGCTTCCTGCCGTAACGAAGCGGTGCGACGACCGCACCTCGTTCGGATCAGCGTGGCGCGTGGTGCTTCTGCTGCGCGGAGAGCAGGCCTTCCTCGACGAGCAGCTCGACCGCGTCCGCCCCGTCTGACACGAGAATCGGCAGGTTCGCGCGCTCGTCTTTGCCGAACGGAGAGAGCACCCAATCGGCGGGGTCCTGTCGACCCACCGGGCGGCCGATGCCGACGCGCACCCGCGGGAACTCCGGCGTGCTGAGGGCGCGGGCGATGTCGCGCACCCCGTTGTGTCCGCCGTGGCCTCCGCCGATCTTGAGCTTGACGGTGTCGAAGGGGATGTCGAGTTCGTCGTGGACGACGATGACCTGCTCCGGCGGCACCGAGTAGAAGCGAGCGAGAGCCGCCACCGGAGTGCCGGAGACGTTCATGAACGTGTTGGGCTTGGCGAGCACGAGCTTGTCACCGCCCGGACGTACCCAGGTCTCGACGACACGTGCCCCGCCCTTGTGCTCGCGAAAGCTCTCGCCACGACGCGAGGCGAGCTCGTCGACGACCATCTGGCCGATGTTATGGCGCGTGGCCTCGTATCGCGTGCCGGGGTTGCCGAGCCCCACCACGAGCCAGGTGGATGCCATGTGGTCGTCCTCTCGCATGCGGGCCCTTCGCGGTGCCCGGGTCAGGATACGACAGAGGGGGCGCGATCTGCTCGCGCCCCCTCTGTGATGCAGTCAGCTGTGCGCTGCGCCTGCGGAGATCACTCCGCGGCGGGAGCCTCTTCGGCGGCAGCCTCGTCGGCTCCGGCCTCGTCCTCACCGAGCGACTCCTCAGCCGGGATCGCGATCGCGACGACGAGCACCTCGGGGTCGGTGAGCAGCGTCGAGCCCTTGGGGAGCGTGACGTCGGCGGCGGTGATGTGCGCGCCCTCTTCGAGACCCTCGACCGAGACCTCGACGTTCTGCGGCAGGTGCGTGGCCTCGGCCTCGATCGAGATCGTGTTCGCGTCCTGGTTGACGATCGTGCCGGGAGCCGGCTCTCCGGTGACGATGACGGGAACGTCGATCGTGACCTTCTCGCCCTTGCGAACGACCAGCAGGTCGATGTGCTCGATGATCTGGTGCACCGGGTCGCGCTGGACATCCTTGACGAGGGCGAGCTGGTCCTTGCCGTCGATGTCGAGCTCGAGCAGCGCGTTCGCGCGGCGGATGATCAGCGAGACCTGGTGGCCGGGCAGTGCGACGTGCACGGGGTCGGTGCCGTGACCGTAGATGACGGCGGGGATCTTGCCTGCGGCGCGCAGACGACGGGCGAAGCCCTTGCCGAAGCTCTCGCGGAGCTCGGCCTTGACCTTGGTGTCTTCAGACATGGGGTTCTCCTTCGGGGCACGCAGCGACAGCTACGCGGTGGTCTTGGAATTGTTCTCGAACGCAGACACGTGAGGAAAGCCACCGGCTTGCTTCGCCGCGTCGATAACGGATGCCAGCGCACGCGCAGAAGCATCCCTCGCCGAGGTACTCCTCTCATGGTACCGGATGAGCCGATAGGCTGAGAACACCGATCCCCTCTCTGCAGAACATGGAGTTCCCACATGCTCGACGGCGTCTTCTTCTCCCACGCGATCGCCTGGCTCATCGGCGCGATGACCGTGTGCGCCGCAGGCTTCACCTTCGCGGCTCTGTTCTCGCTCGGGCGCTCGGGGTACCGCAAGGACTGATCTCCTCGCGTCCGACACCACCCGTCACACGGGAGCACCACCCCGGACGCCGCGATAATCTGGGAGCATCCCCTTCTTCTCGATCTAGGAGCCATCTGTGCCCGAAGCATCAGCGAACATCGGAGTCGTCGGACTCGCCGTCATGGGTTCGAACCTCGCCCGCAACCTCGCCAGCCGCGAGGGCAACACGGTGGCGATCTTCAACCGCAGCTACGAGAAGACCGAGACGCTCGTCTCCGAGCACCCTGAGGCCGGCTTCATCCCGGCCAAGACGTACCAGGAGTTCGCCGACTCGCTGCAGAAGCCGCGCACGGCGATCATCATGGTCAAGGCCGGCGGCCCGACCGACGCCGTGATCGACTCGCTCGTCGAGGTCTTCGAGCCGGGCGACATCATCGTCGACGGCGGCAACGCGTACTTCCCCGACACGATCCGCCGCGAGAAGGCCGTCCGAGAGACGGGCATCAACTTCGTCGGCGCCGGCATCTCGGGCGGCGAAGAGGGCGCGCTCACAGGCCCGTCGATCATGCCCGGCGGCTCGGACGAGTCCTGGATCACCCTCGGCCCGATCCTCAAGTCGATCGCCGCGATCGCCGAGGGCGAGCCGTGCGTCACGCACGTCGGACACGACGGCGCGGGCCACTTCGTCAAGATGGTGCACAACGGCATCGAGTACGCCGACATGCAGCTGATCGCCGAGGCCTACGACCTCATCCGTCGCGGCACGGGCAAGTCCCCCGCCGAGATCGCCGAGATCTTCGCCGAGTGGAACAAGGGCGAGCTCGAGTCGTACCTGATCGAGATCACCGCAGAGGTGCTGCGCCAGGTGGATGCCGAGACCGGCAAGCCGCTCGTCGACGTCATCCTCGACCAGGCCGGGGCCAAGGGCACCGGCGCGTGGACCGTGCAGACCGCCCTGTCGCTCGGCGTTCCCGTCTCGGGTATCGCCGAGGCCACCTTCGCCCGATCGCTGTCGTCGCACCCCGAGCAGCGCGAGGTCGCAGGCTCCCTTCCCGGCCCTGACGACGCGTTCACCGTCGCCGATGAGGCCGCGTTCATCGAGGACGTGCGTCTCGCGCTCTACGCCTCGAAGATCGTCGCCTACTCGCAGGGCTTCGACGAGATCCGCGCGGGCGCGGCAGAGTACGGCTGGAACATCGACCTCGGTGCGATCAGCAAGATCTGGCGCGGCGGCTGCATCATCCGTGCGCAGTTCCTCAACCGCATCGCCGACGCCTACGCCGCAGAGCCCGGCCTGCCCGTGCTGCTGACGGCTCCCTACTTCACCGAGGCGATCACCCGCGCGCAGGCGCCGTGGCGTCGCGTCGTGATCGCGGCGGCTCAGGCCGGCATCCCCGCTCCGGCGTTCTCGTCGTCGCTGTCGTACTACGACGGCATCCGCGCCGACCGCCTCCCGGCCGCCCTCGTGCAGGGACAGCGCGACTTCTTCGGTGCGCACACCTACAAGCGCATCGACAAGCCGGGCACGTTCCACACGCAGTGGTCGGGCGACCGCACCGAGATCGAAGCCGAAGACACGCACTGAGCGCTCTGACGCATGACGAAGGCCCCGGCGAGTCTCGCCGGGGCCTTCGTCTTGTCTCACCTGGTGATGTCCTGCACCGTCCCCTTCGCGAGCCGCAGCCGCCTCGTCGCCCGGCGAGCCACCGCCGAGTCGTGCGTGACGACGATCATGGTGATCCCCTCGGCGCACAGTCCCTCGAGCAGCGTGAGGATCTCGTCTCGCATGCTCTCGTCGAGGTTGCCGGTCGGTTCATCGGCCAGCAGCACCCGAGGCCGCTTCACGATCGCCCTGGCGATCGCCACGCGCTGCTGCTGACCGCCCGAGAGCTCGGTCGGCAGGTGGTCACCACGGTCGTCGAGGCCGACGTGAGCGAGCGCCTGCGCCACGCGGGCCGATCGCTCGGCGCGGCTCAGCGAGGCAGGCTCGAGCGCCATGTTCACGTTCTCGACAGCTGTGAGGGTCGGGATGAGGTTGAACCCCTGGAAGACGAAGCCGATCTCCTCGGCCCGGATGCGAGTGAGCTCACGAGCGGATGCGGAGGCGAGCTCGATGTCGCCGAGCTTCAGCGACCCCGAAGACGGCTTGTCGAGCGCTCCCAGCAGCTGCAGCAGCGTCGATTTGCCTCCTCCAGTGGGCCCCTGGATCGTGACGAACTCGCCGGGGTCGATGGTGAGATCGACACCGGTCAGCGCCTTCACCGTCCTTGCCTTCTGCCGGTAGGTGCGAGTGACGCTCTGCGCGCGGTATATCGGCGCCGCGGCATCCGTCCCGTTCGCCGTGGGGGCGATGTCTGCGATGGTCATGATGTCTCTCCTCTGTCTGTGATGTGTCGTGAACTCTGTCTGTGATGTCTCGTGAACCGTCAGGCGACGGAACGCAGTGCCTCGGCAGGGCTCAGTCGCGCCGCCCGCCATCCGCCGAACGCTCCGGCCACGAGGCCACCGAGCACGGCGAGACCGACGGCCGCGACCAGCACCCAGGGGGTGAAGGGGGCCTGCAGCACGATGTCGGCCGCCTGTTGCGTCTGGAACATGCCGCCACCTCCGGCGGGTCCGCCACCCGTTCCCCCGGGGCCGCCTTCGGCAGTGCCCGCGGCCGCCGCGGCGACCGTGGGCTTCACGAGGTTGATGACGACGATCCCGGCGATGCCGAGCACCAGGCCTACGGCGCCGCCGATGAGTCCCTGCACCATCGACTCGCCCGCGACCTGACGCACGACACGGCCGTTGGACCAGCCGATCGCTTTGAGGGTGCCGAACTCTCTCGTGCGACGTGAGACGCCAGACAGCGTCAGCAGCACCGAGAGCAGCACGGCGACCGCGAGCACGATGATCGACAGCCAGGTGCCGAGGTTCGTGATCAGCGAGGTCGCGCTCGACAGCGACCCTGAGACGGTCGATGCGAGCTCGGACTGCGACGTGACGGTGGCATCGGGAAGCTCGTCGGCGAGTGCCGTCTGCACAGCGTCGATGGACGCCGCCGACTCGGCCTGCACGTAGACGGTGGAGACGACGTCTCCGCCACCCGAGAGCTCCTGGGCCGTGTCGAGGGGCAGGTAGACGTTGGCCGCGGTGTCGGCGGAGTCGGAGGTGGATGCCACGATGCCGACGATCTCGACATCGGAACCGGCGACGTCGATCGTGTCACCGACGGCGATCTCGTTCGTGCTCGCGTAGGTGGCGTCGACGAGGGCGACGAGCGCACCCGCATCATCGCTGTCGAGAGCGCGGCCGTCGCTGATCTCGACCGAGGCGAGTGGACCCACCGACGTCACGGCCGGATCGATGCCGAGCACCGTGAACGACTCGACGCCGAAGGAGCCGCCACCGCCGCCGCCCTGGGGCGGTGCGTCGCCCTCGGTGGGAGCGGTGCCTTCAGCGGTTCCGTCCTGCGCTCCGAAGCCGCCGCTGGGCAGCTCACCCGAGAAGGTCGAGTTCGTGAGGCTGAGCGCAGCGGATGCCGCCGTCACGCCGTCCGTCGCCGTCACCGTGTCGAGCACGGTCGCGTCGAGAGTTCCGCGCATGAAGTCCGTCATCAGGGTCGACTGACTCAACGTCGTCGTGTCGCCTTCGGTGGCTCCGTCCTCCGATCCGAAGTCGAAGCGCTGACCACCGCCCTCCCCCGGCTCAGCCGCGGCCCCGGTGACCGTGAGGTCGGTTCCGACGCCGTAGACCGACTCCAGTGCCTGGGCCTGCGCATCGCGCACTCCCGCGGTGAGCGCGTTGACGACGATGACCAGGGCGATCGCGATGGCGAGCCCGATCGCGACGATCATCGTCTGTTTCTTGCGGCCCGCCAACTCGCGCCGCAGATATGTCCCGTACATGTGTCTCCTTCCGCCGCGCCGTTCGCGGGCCGATGATGACGCTAGGGAGCGGACTTTTGCGAGATCGAGGGAGGAGTGATGAGAAGACTATGGCCGGCGGATCTCACAGCCCACGCATAGCGCTCTCCATAGAAACCCCATAGGTGATTCCGCAGAATGTACTCATGAGCTCCGATCTCCCCGAACTGCGCCGCCCCGACGGCTCCCCCCTGCGCATCCTCGCCGTCGACGATGAGCAGATGCTCACCGATCTCCTCGCGATGGCCCTGCGGATGGAGGGCTGGGAGGTGCGCACCGCATCATCCGGCCTGGAGGCGCTGCAGGTCGCGCGCGAATTCGAACCCGACGCGCTCGTGCTCGACATCATGATGCCCGACCTCGACGGCATGGCCGTGCTGCGGCGCCTTCGCGAATCCGGCAGCCTCGTGCCGGTGCTCTTCCTCACTGCGAAGGATGCCGTCGGTGACCGGGTCGCCGGCCTCACCGCCGGTGGTGACGACTACGTCACGAAGCCGTTCAGCCTGGAAGAGGTGATCGCCCGACTGCGCGCGATCATCCGCCGCACCGGACACGCGACGGCCGACGACGGCCAGTCGATCCTCCGCGTCGCCGACCTCACCCTCAACGAGGACAGCCACGAGGTCGTCCGCGACGGCACCGAGATCGAGCTGACCGCGACCGAGTTCGAGCTGCTCCGCTATCTGATGCGCAACGAGCGACGAGTGCTGTCGAAGGCCCAGATCCTCGACCGGGTGTGGAGCTACGACTTCGGCGGCAAGTCGTCGGTCGTCGAGCTGTACATCTCTTACCTGCGCAAGAAGATCGACGCCGGGCGCACCCCGCTGCTGCACACGGTGCGAGGTGTCGGCTACATGATCAAGGCGCCCCAGTGAGCCTGACGGGGATGGCTCGGCGACCGATGAGTCTGCAGACACGGCTGATGACAGCCGTGATCGGGTTCGTCTCGCTCATCCTCGTGATCGTCGCCGTGATCACCAGCGCTCTGCTCGGTAGCACACTGGAGAGACAGCTCGAGGATCGCCTGCACAGCTACTCAAACCAGGTGACACGCTGGATCAGCCAGGTTCCGGCGGACTACGCGACCATCGACTACGTGGTAAACGGCACCAACCCCGTGCCCGGAATCCTTCTCGCAGTATCAAGCTCGGCGGGCGGCACGGGCGGGGTCGTCTTCCCCGACACGAAGGACCAGTGGAGCGGCGTCTCACAGACGCTGACCGACGATGACCTCGATCGCATAGATGCCGCACTGGACGGTCGCGCAAGCGCTGTGGTGACCATCGACGACTTCGGCTCGTACATGGTCTTCGCGAAGCCGGCACCCAACGGTGTCAACGTCGTCACCGGACTCCCCCGGACCGAGATCCAGAATCAGCTGACGACACTGCTCACGGTGATCGCCCTGGCGACGATCGGAGGCCTCATCCTGTTGGCGCTCACCACGGCGATCACCATCCGCGTGGGGCTGAGACCATTGCGCGCGGTCGCGGCGACGGCAACCCGGGTGGCTAATCAGCCCCTGGACCGAGGCGAAGTGCAGATCACCGAGCGCGTTCCCGCGTCGGAGGCCGATCCGCGCACGGAGACCGGCCTGGTCGGCTCGTCTCTGAACAAGCTTCTCGACCACGTCAACGACTCCCTCGCCTCGCGTCAGAAGAACGAGGAGCGGATGCGCCGGTTCGTCGCCGACGCGAGCCACGAGCTGCGCACTCCGCTGTCGTCGATCCGCGGATACTCCGAGCTCTCGCTGCGCGCGTTGAAGCAACAGGGTGGCGAGGCGGCCGTCGAGAGCACCACCACGTCGCTCGAGCGCATTCAGGCTCAGTCGCTGCGCATGACGCGCCTCGTCGAGGACCTGCTGCTGCTCGCCCGTCTCGACGAGGGACGGGAGCTGGTCTACGGCACCGTCGACCTGACCCAGCTCGCGCTCGAGGGCCTCTCCGACGCACGCCCGACTGCGGCAGACCATCACTGGAACATCGAGGCGCCGGACGAGCCGATCGTCATCGTCGGCGACGCGGGGCGGATGCATCAGGTCGTCGCGAACCTTCTCGCCAATGCCCGGACGCACACGCCCGCGGGCACCTCGATCACTCTGCGCGTGAGTCGCGAGGGCGATGAGGCCGTGTTGCGGGTGCACGACGACGGGCCCGGTATCGACCCCGGCGTGCGCGATGAGCTCTTCGCCCGGTTCGCGCGTGGCGACAGCTCCCGCGCTCGTCAGACCGGCGGCACCGGCCTCGGACTGGCCATCGCGAAAGCGATCGTCGAGGGCCACGGCGGCCACCTCACCGTCGCCAGCCAACCCGGCGACACGACGTTCACGGTGCGACTCCCCCTGAGCCCGGCCACTGCATCCACCGACTGACGTCCCGTCCCCAAGGCTGCGGGGTCAAAAGAACATCGGATACAGGCGATCCCGGTGCGTTTTTGACCCCGCAGGACATGCCTCGGAGTAGACGCACGCCGAGCGGAACCCCGGCTCAGTATCCGGCGAAGGCGTCGGTCGTGAGGGAGCGGGCCTTCTGCAGCGCGGGAGCGAGGTCGGCGATGAGCCGCGGAGGACCGGAGATGTACGAGTGCCGCTCGCCGATGTCGGGAACGTGACGCTCGAGGCCTGCGGCGTCGAGGCGCGCGCCCTGCGCCCAGGTCCAGTGCGTCGGAAGGTTCGCAGGCTCATCGCGCGTGAAGACGATGACGCGCGCGCCGGTGGCGGCCAGCTCGTCTCGGAAGGCCAGCTCCGAGCTGTCCGAGGCCACATAGACCAGCACGATGTCACGCTGCTGCTCCGTGAGCTGGAGTTGCCGCAGCTGCGACACGAACGGCGTGACGCCGATGCCTGCGGCGACCATCAGGACGGGCGTCTCCGAACGCGGGAGGAGGAAGTCGCCCCACGTGCCCGTCACGGCGAGAGCTGAGCCCGGTTCCGCTGCAGCCAGTGCGCGCTTGTAGCTCGACGGATGCTTCTGATCGCCGTCCTTGTAGGCGATGCGGAGCGTCGGGAGGTCTGCCGGCGCCGAGACGATGCTGAACTCACGGCGGGTTCCGCGGGCATCCGGTCGGGCGTGCGGCACATCCAGTTCGAGGTACTGCCCCGGAAGGAATCTCAGCTTTCCCTGTGCGCGGAACGTCAGCTCCTGAGCGGTCGGCGTGATGAACTGCCGCTTCTCGAGCACGAGCCGCACCGACCCTCGCAACGCGAAGGCGAACGCGAGCAGGTTCCCGATGAGCAGCGCGCGCTCCTGCCCGAGGGTGAAGAGGCCGCCGATCGCGATCGGCCACCCGGCGAGTGCTCCGACGAGAACCGCCA
Source organism: Microbacterium sp. Leaf161 (assembly GCF_001423645.1). NCBI lineage: Bacteria > Bacillati > Actinomycetota > Actinomycetes > Micrococcales > Microbacteriaceae > Microbacterium > Microbacterium sp. Leaf161. The sequence goes on from NZ_LMOW01000001.1 coordinate 131,952, forward strand.
CCGAGAACTGCTGCCACCGGCGCGGCGGCAGAGTCAGCGGCTCGGAGAGCATGAACGCTCCGAGGAACAGGAACGGGGACTGCAAGATCGCGAACGAGAGAGCGGCGCCGGGATCGAAGGCGATCGAGAACTCCTGAGCCTGCACGGCCTGCCGCAGCATCGCGACAGCGATCGCCACGATGAGGAAGACGACGACGACGCGCACCTTCTCGGTGCGCCAGAGGACGACGAGTCCGAGAAGCAGGACGGGGACGAAGAGCGACGGTGTGCCGACCCACCACGACGAGGACGTCCCGAGCCACTCGAAGGCACCGAAGGATCCGAGGATCGACACGACGGCCGCACCGAAGGCGGCGGGGTTGAGGACGTGCCGACCCCGCCACACGATCAGATACTTCGACAGGCTCGCCACGACTCCGGCGATGGCCAGCCCGAGCAGGGCGTTCGGCTCGATGCCGGGGCGGAGCACGAAGAGCAGAATCAGTGCCGTCACCAGCGAAGACTCGATGCGCCACGGCAGCCGCAGGATGCGCTGGGCCGCCGCGTCCACCAGCGATATGACAAGCGCAAGCACGATGAAGGACGCGATGATCTCGAGCGGTGTCGGCGAGACGATCACGCCGAGAGCCGACAGCACCACGGCGATGAGCCCCAGCGCGAGCAGGGCGAACAGCACCAGACGGTACATGGAGATGCCGCCGAGCAAGGCGAGAACCCGCTGCCGCAGCGCGGTGATGGAAGTGATCACAGGTCTACTCTCCCCTACTTCGATGCCTCATCGGCGGGTGGTGAACAGCTGTGCGGGGCAGCCCGGCGAACGCTCGGCGCGTCCGTCGGTCGTCATGCGCACCCACTCGACGCCCCACGATGCGGCGAGCTCAGGGCCGTCGTCGAAGAACAGGGCGGTCGCGACGGCATCCGCTCGCATCGCCTCAGGGGCGATCGCCCACGTGGCCGCCCAGGTGCGGACCGGCACCCCGGTGCGAGCGTCGAGCACGTGGTGGAGTCCATCACCCCACGCTCGGCGATTGATCGCCGAGGCACAGAGCGCGGCATCCTGCAGTTCGATCACGCCGATCGCCTTCGTCGGATCGTACGGATGCTCGAGTCCGACCCGCACCACGTCTCCGCGGACTCTCATGTCACCTCCGGCATCGACCACGAGGTCACCGGGCACGTCGGCGAGCACCCCGGCCACGAGATCGACCAGACGCCCTTTGCCGAGTGCCCCGACGTCGAGAAGAGCCGGCGCGGATGCCGTGGCCTCCTCCGCCGTCCAGCGCACCCGATCGGTCCAGTCTGCCGGGGCGGCGATCGGGGAGCTCGCGACGAGCGAGTACGACGCGTCGTAGCCGAGGGCATCCAAGCTCTCCGCGACGAGCGGGTTCACCGCCCCGGAGCTCGCCCTCGACAGGTCGCGGTAGGCATCGAGCATCGCGCCCGCATCGGGAGACGAGATCGAGCCGCCGTCTCGGCCGACACGGGTGACCGATGAGTCCTCTCGGAACCGCGACCACTCCTGGTCGAATCGCTCGATCTCGGCCCCGACGCGTTCACGGTCGTCCGCGCCGAGCTCGTGCGACGTCTCGATCTCCCAGAGTGTGCCGATCGCGTCGAAACGCCAGACCGTCATGCCGTGGTCAGGCGCCTCAGGCGGCGGCCTGCTCCTTGATCGACTCGACGGCCTCGTTGAACCCGCCGCTGGTGAGCGACGAGCCCGCCACACGGCTGACCTCGATGTCGTCGAGGGACTTGCCCACGACCTCATCCGCGATGCCGCCGATGAACTCGCCCTGGTATTGCTCGCTCTCGCGGGCCTGCGGGTCGCCGGTCACCTCGACATCCGTGACCAGACCGTCGGCGACCGTGAGGGTCACGCTGATCGTCTCGACCGTCTCGGGGGTCTGGTAAGAGCCGTCGGCGGTGTAGGTGCCGTCGGTGTAGTCGCCGCCGGCCGCCGCTCCGGAATCGGTCGATTCGGTGCTCGTGTCGGTCCCGGTGTCGGTCGACTGGTCTTCGGCGTCAGCCGTGCCGGAGCACCCCGCGAGGACGAGCAGTCCTGCGACGCCGGCCAGGGCTGCGCCCTTGCGAACAGAAGTCGGTACAGTCGTGCGGATCATGATGGTCCTCCCGGCCTTGATCGGTGTGTGTGGTTCGACCGTAGGGACAGCATCTATGCGCGGGCTGTGTCCGAAGTATGGGTCGCCTAAGCGTCGCCGCCGAACATGCTCGTGACGGATCCGTCTTCGAAGACCTCGTGGATCGCGCGGGCGAGCAGCGGAGCGATCGGGAGGATCGTGAGCTTGTCCCACTGGCGCGACTCGGTCAGTGGGATCGTGTCGGTGATCACGACCTCGTCGATCGACGCGTCCTGCAGACGCTCGGATGCCGGGTCGCTGAAGATCGCGTGCGTCGCGGCGACGATCACGCGATGCGCACCGCTCGCCTTCAGCGCCTGCGCCGCCTTCACGATCGTGCCGCCGGTGTCGATCATGTCGTCGACGAGGAGGCAGGTGCGCCCCTCGACGGTGCCGACGATCTCGTGCACGGAGACCTGGTTGGCGACCTTCGGGTCGCGACGCTTGTGGATGATGGCGAGCGGTGCCCCGAGGCTGTCCGACCATGTGTCTGCGACGCGGACGCGCCCCATGTCGGGCGAGACGACGGTGAGGATCTTTCGGTCCTCGGCGCTCAGCGTGCTCTTGAAGTACTCCATCAGCACGGGCTTGGCGAAGAGGTGGTCGACGGGGCCGTCGAAGAATCCCTGGATCTGGGCGGCGTGCAGGTCGACGCTCATGACGCGGTCTGCACCGGCCGTCTTGAGCAGATCGGCGACGAGGCGGGCACTGATCGGCTCACGGCCGCGGCCTTTCTTGTCCTGACGCGAGTACGGATAGTAGGGGGCGACGACCGTGATGCGCTTGGCGGAGGCGCGCTTCGCGGCGTCGATCATGATGAGCGTCTCCATGAGCCACTCGTTGACCGGCTCGCCGAAGGTCTGGATCAGGAACAGGTCGCAGCCTCGGATCGACACCTCGAACCGGGCGTAGATCTCACCGGATGCGAAGGTGCGGTGCTCGGTCGGCACGACCTCTGTTCCGAGTGATGCGGCCACCGCTGCGGTCAGCGCGGGGTGCGATCGACCACCGGCGACCACGAGTCGCTTCTTGGTCTTGGCTACGAGACCCGGAGCGATGCCGTTGTCCCTGTCCAGATCGACCGTCTTCTTCTTGCGCGCCATCGTTCTGCCTACTCCGCCACTCGGGATCGGGCTGCGGCGTCTGCCGCGCCCGTGCCTGCCCTGTTCTTCTCGACCCAACCCTCGATGTTGCGCTGAGGGGCGACGCTCATGGCAAGGGAGCCGGCAGGGACATCCTTGCGGACGACAGCGCCGGCACCTGTCTTGGCGCCGGCTCCCAGCCTAACGGGCGCGACGAGGGTCGTGTGCGACCCCGTGTGCACCTCGTCTTCGACGATCGTTCGGTGCTTGTTCACGTCGTCGTAGTTCGCCGTGATCGTGCTGGCGCCGAGGTTGACGCCTCGACCGATGGTCGCATCGCCGACGTACGACAGGTGCGGGACCTTGCTGCCTTCGCCGATCTCGGCGTTCTTCGTCTCGACGTAAGCGCCGATCTTGCCGCGGGCCCCGAGGACGGTGCCGGGGCGCAGGAACGAGAAGGGGCCGACGGTGGCCTCGGCGCCGATGACCGCGAGCGTGGCATCGGTGCGGCGGACGATCGCGTCTTCACCGACCTCGCAGTCGACGAGGGTCGTGTCGGGGCCGATGATGGCACCTTCGGCGATCGTCGTGGCGCGCAGGATATGGGTGTTCGGGAGGATCGTGACGTCGGGCGCCAGGGTGGCGTCGTCGTCGATCCAGGTCGTCGCCGGGTCGATCACGGTGACGCCCTCGAGCTGCCAGCGCCGCACGATCCGGCGGTTGAGCAGACGACCGACCTCGGCGAGCTGAGCACGGTCGTTGACGCCGTAGGTGACGGTGACGTCGGAGACGACGGATGCCGCCACACGGCTGCCGTCGCGGCGCAGCAACCCTGGCACGTCAGTCAGGTACATCTCGCCCTGCGCGTTGTCCACGCCGACGGACGGCAGGTACTTGCGCAGCGTCGCGACCCGGAACACGTACATGCCCGCGTTGATCTCGCTGACCGCAGCTTCGTCTGCTGTGGCGTCCTTCTGCTCGACCACGCGGTCGACTCCGCCGTCTGCATCGCGGATGACACGGCCGTAGCCGGTCGGGTCGTCGACCACCGCGGTCATGAGTGTCGCTTCTGCCTCGGCGGCGCGGTGCGCGTCGAGGAACGAACGCAGCGTGTCGGCATCCGCGAGCGGGCAGTCTCCCGAGAGCACGAGCACGTCGCCGTCGAAGTCCGCGGGGAGCGCGTCGACCGCGACCTGCACCGCTCGCCCGGTGCCCGGGACCTCGTCCTGGTCGATGAAGACGGCGGCCGGGTAGTCCTTCTCGAGTGCGGCGACCACCTGGTCGCGCTCGTGCCGCACGACGACCTCGACGTGATCTGCCTCGAGGCGCCCGGCCGTCGTCAGGACGTGGCCCACGAGTGGGCGCCCGCCGATCGGGTGCAGCACCTTCGGCAGGCGCGAGCGCATGCGGGTTCCCTGGCCTGCGGCGAGGATGATGATCGCGAGATTGTTCCCAGTCATGCTCCGCCGCCAGGACTCGAACCTAGACCTAACAGCTCCAAAGGCTGTCGTGCTGCCATTACACCACGGCGGACCGCTGCTCCCGAGGGAGCCGCGGATCAAGTCTGCCACGTCCGCCTGCGTGCTACCGGCGATAATGGACGGATGACTGAGGCGGATGAGGTTGATCGGATCGTCGGCGCCTGGAACACCCAGCGACCCGACCTCGACTTCTCACCCCTCGAGGTGCTGTCGCGGATGGATCGCCTGACCCGGCTGCTCGACCGCGCTCGTCGCGACGTGTTCCGCCGGAGCGATCTGGAGGCCTGGGAGTGGGACGTGCTGTCGGCGCTGCGCCGCGCCGGGGCGCCCTTCCAGCTCTCACCCAAGCAGCTCCTCCAGCAGACGCTGGTGTCGAGCGGCACCATGACCAATCGCATCGATCGTCTCGTCGGGCGTCGTTTCGTGCGGCGTGAGGGCGACCCTGCTGACGGCCGCAGCGTGCTCGTGACGCTCACGGATGATGGGCGAATCCGGGTGGATGCCGCGATCACGCGTCTGGTCGACGTCGAGGACGACCTGCTGCGGGCCCTGTCGCGCGGCGACCGCGATCGCCTGGCTGCGCTGCTGCGCAAGCTGAGCCTCAGTTTCGACGCGTGAGGAACTGACGACATGGCGATGCTCTCCCCTCTTCCCGTGCGCGACGGCGTCGGCGCCACGCGCCTGCACGTTCCGATGAGCGGCGACTGGCCGACGGTGGGCGCCTACATGATCGACCGCTTCTTCCACCTCGACCCCGAAGGTCTGCTCAGCCGCTTCGACCGCGGCGAGATCGTGGCCCGCGACGGCACTCCCCTGGCGCGGGACACGCCCCTGGGCGTCGAGGAGTTCATCTGGTACTACCGTGATCCTCCCGTCGAGACGCGCCTGCCGGTCGAGATCGAGGTCATCCATCAGGACGACGACCTCGTCGTCATAGACAAGCCGCACTTCCTCCCGACGATCCCCGGCGGAAAGTTCCTGCAGAACTCCGCGCTGATCCGCCTCCGCAACCTGCTCGGCAACGACGAGCTCGCACCGATCCACCGACTCGATCGGGCGACCGCCGGGGTGCTGATGTTCTCGGCGCGTCCGGCCACGAGAGGCCCGTACCAGCTGCTGTTCGAGACCCGACAGGTGCAGAAGGTCTATGAGGCGGTCTCCGCCCGGCCGGCCGACTGGGAGGCGGCGCGATTCCCCCTCGTCTACCGCAATCACATCGTGAAGCTGCGCAACGAGCTGAAGGTCCAGGTCGACGACGAACGCGAGCCCAACGCCGAGACGCTGATCGAGGTCCTCGGTGCCGACGAGCGCGTCGTGCACACGCTGCTGCGCCCGCACAGCGGCAAGATGCATCAGCTGCGGGTGCACCTCGCCGCTCTCGGCCTCGGCATCCTGAACGACCCGTTCTATCCCGAGCTGCGCGGCGAGCGGCCGGACGACTTCGATCACCCCATGCAGCTGCTCGCGCGCGAACTGCACTTCATCGATCCGCTGAGCGGCGCGCCGAGAGTGTTCTCCACGACGCGCACGCTGCAGGAAGCGCCCGTCAGCGGCGCATGATCTTGCGCGCGAGCCGCGTGCCGAGCATCTGCACGAGGTGCACGAACACCACGATCAGAACGATCGCCGCCCACATCACGAGCGGCTCGAACTGACGGAAGCCGTAGATCTGCGCGAACGCTCCGAGACCGCCGCCGCCGATGAGACCGGCCATCGCCGTCATGTCGATGAGCGCGACGACGATGAATGTGTAACCGAGGATGAGCGGTCCGAGGGATTCGGGGATCGCCACGGTGAACAGGATGCGCCAGGGGCCGGCGCCCATCGCGCGGGCGGCCTCGATGACCCCGGGCGAGACCGAGACGAGATGCTGCTCGACGATGCGGCCGATCGCGAAGGCCGCGGCGAGACCGATGATGAACGCTCCGGCAGTGGTGCCGATCCCCGTGCCGACGACGACGCGGGCGAACGGCTGCGCGACGGCCATGAAGATCACGAACGGGATCGGGCGGAAGAAGTTCACCGCGAGGTTCGCGACCACGGAGACAGGTCGGTTCTGGGCGAGCCCGCCGGGGCGGGTGACGTAGAGGATGACACCGATCGCGAGACCGAGGATGCCGCCGAGCACGAGCGCGAACGACGTCATGTAGAGGGTCTCGAGCGCGGCCTTCCAGAATTCGGGCCACAGTTCGTTCAGACGGTCCATCAGCGCGCCTCCTCTCCGGCGATCTCGGTGACTTCGACGCGCTGCGAGATCTCCCCGAGGGTGCGGTCGATCACGGCGCTCTCGCCGCGGATCGCGAGCGTGAGGTGGCCGAAGGCCCGCCCGCGGATGTCGTTGATCCCGCCGTACACGAGCTCGAAGTCGAGCCCCGCCCCGGCGAGGTCGAGGAACACCTGCGCCTGCGACGAGTCGCCGTCGCGGAACGAGAACGTGACGAGGCGGCCTCGGTGGCGCTCGCGCAGCACACCGAGCTCGGACGGCGAGGGGATGCCCTTCACGACCGTGCCGACGAAGCGCTGCGACGCGGGGTTCTGCGGAGCGGAGAAGACGTCGAAGACATCGCCCTGCTCGATCACGCGACCGTTCTCCATGACCGCGACCTTGGTGGCGATCGTCTGGATGACGTCCATCTCGTGCGTGATCACGACGATCGTGACGCCCTGCTCCCGATTGACCCGCTTGAGCAGATCCAGCACCTCGTGCGTGGTCTGCGGGTCGAGGGCGCTGGTGGCCTCGTCGGCGAGCAGGATGGCAGGGCCCGTGGCCAGGGCGCGGGCGATGCCGACGCGCTGCTTCTGACCGCCGGAGAGCTGCTCGGGATACGCCTTGGCTTTGTCGGCGAGGCCTACGAAGGTGAGGAGCTCGGAGACCCGCGTCTCGATGTCGGCCTTCGACCAGCCGGCGAGCTTGAGCGGGTACGCGATGTTCGCCTTGACGCTGCGCGAGGCGAACAGGTTGAACTGCTGGAAGATCATCCCGATCCCCCCGCGGACCTTGCGCAGCTCGCTCTCCCGGAGAGAGGTGATGTCCACGTCGTCGACCGTGATGGTGCCGCTGGTCGCCGGTTCGAGGGCGTTGATCAAGCGGACCAGCGTCGACTTGCCCGCTCCGGAGTATCCGATGATGCCGAAGACATCGCCCTTCTCGATCGAGAGGGTGACGTCGTCGACGGCCACGACCTCGGCGTCTTCACGGGTGCGGGAGGGGTAGGTCTTCGAGACGTTCGTCAGGGTGACGATCGGCATGTGGTGCTCCGGTCTGCTTCGGGAACGAAGAATCGGGTGACGCACGAAGCGCCACCCGATTCTCCCTCATCGGACGGGGGTGTTCTGCACCCGGTCGTCCTACTTCTTGGCCTCGGTGTCCTCCTGGACCTTCTTCAGCGAGGCGACGAGATCCTTGGCGGGGGTCTGCAGCGGCACCGCAGTGTCACCCGAGGACTCGATCAGACCTGCCTGCACGTCTTCGTTCGTCTGGAAGATCTCGACGAGCTTGAGGTACGTCTCGTTGTCGGCGTCCTCGGCGCGCGACGCGAAGATGTTCACGTACGGCAGCGCGTTCGGGTCCTCCGGGTCGTCCTGCGCGATCGCGTCGTCGAAGGTGAGACCGGAATCCTCCACGAAGTCGTTGTTGATGATCGCCGCGGCGACATCCGGCAGCGACGTCGGGATCAGGGCGGCCTCGAGGGCGGTGACCTTCACCTTGGACTTGTCGGTGTCGACATCGGCGAGGTCGGAGAAGATCGTTCCGCCGCTCTTGAGCTCGATGAGACCGGCCGACTGCAGCACGAGGAGTGCGCGCGCCTGGTTCGAGGCATCATCCGGGACGGCGACGGTCTCGCCCTCGGGGATGCTGTCGACGTCGTCGTACTTCTTCGAGTACAGGCCCAGCGGGTAGATCGCGGTCGAGCCGATCGGCGTCAGGTCGGAGCCCGAGGCGCTGTTGTACTCGGCCAGGTACACGATGTGCTGGAACTGGTTGAGGTCGATCTCACCCTCGGTGAGCGCGGGATTCGGCTGCTCGTAGGAGCCGAAGTCGACGAGCTCGACCGTGATGCCCTCGTCAGCGGCTGCGTCGACGAAAGGAGCCCACTGCGCGTCTCCCTTACCGACGACCCCGATCTTGACGGTCTCGTTCTCGGAGTCACCGCCGCCTGCGCCGGCGTCGGATGATGCGGTGGCGCAGCCTGCGAGTGCGACGAAGAGCGGGACCGCGGCGAGCGCGGCGATGACGGATGTGGTCCGACGGGATGCTGTGATGGACATGAGTGTTCGGGTTCCTCTCTTGGGGGACTCGAATACGTTAGGCAGGGCGACGCAGTGCGCGACAATCGAGCGTCACAGAGCGTCACAGCTCTCAGTCGTAGTCCTCGATGCCCTGCAGCCTGACCTGCTCCAGGTCGAGTCGCGCCGAGATGCGACGCACGACGAGGTCGTCGACGGTGCCGTCCCTGCGCAGCCCGAGCAGCACTTCGCGCTTGCGGTCGAGAAGGGCGAGCTTGAGACGCGTGTGCTCCTCGTGGCGCAGCAGCGGCGAGCGCTGCATGACGTCGACGTCGACCGACGTCGCGAGCATCTGCAAAGTCCTCACCTCGCCCTCTGTGCCGTCTTCATCGTCGACGAGGCGCGTCGCATCCGGCATCCGCACCGTCGTCGGCGCAGCATCCGCTCCTGCGTCCCCCGCCTCGGATATCGAGCCGCGGCCGAGGGGATCCGGCTCGTCGAGCATCACATCGAGCGCCTGCGCCTCGGCGTCGACGATGGCCTGTTCGCGGGCCAGGGCGCGCGCGTTCGAGAACTCGAGCATCTGATAGCCCTCGGCGCGCACCTTGTCGCGGATCTCCTGTCCGACGCCGTGCTCGACCGCGAGGTCATCGAGGGCTGCGAGTGCCGCGCCCGAGATGGTGCGCTCGGCCAGCTCGTACTCCTCGTCTTCGGCGTGGTCGACCGGGAATCGGGCCCAGCGCACGATGGCCGGAAGGAGCGGCCCCTGCACGAGCAGGCTCAGCAGGATCACCCCGGCGGTGACGAAGACGATCTCGTCACGCCCCGCGATCTCGCCTTCGGTCGCACTGGCGGCAGGCACGGACAGCGCGATCGCGAGCGAGACCGCACCTCGCATGCCTGCGACGGTCGACACCGCCATCGAACGCGCCCGCGCACCGCGCGACGGGCGCGCGGGGTTGCGTCGCTGGAACGGGGCGTTCATCACCTGGAAGAGGTAGCGCACGACGAGCAGCGTCATCCACACGGCGAGCGTGATCAGCACCAGACGGCCGATCGCCGCGGCCGAGATCTCGTGCGCGACGAACTGCACCTCGAGCCCGATCAGGACGAAGAGCGCGCCGTTGAGCAGGAAGACCCCGAAGGGCCAGGCCGCCGCGACCTGACGTCGAGACGAGGCGGTCGTCACCCGAGGCGACACATAGGCGACGATCAGGCCGGCGACCACGACGGCGAGGACGCCGGAGGCGTGCACGATCTCGGCCAGCAGGAACGCCGAGAACGGGATCAGCAGAAGTGTGACGTTGATGACGATCGTCGAGGAGGTGCGACGCAGCAGCAGGTATCCGAGCGCGGCGACCACGACACCGGCGGCGATGCCTCCGATGTACGAGGTGAGCACCGACATGGTCACCGACAGCGGCGTCACGTTGCCCCCGAGGGCCAGCGAGATGGCGATCGCATAGAGCACCAGGGCGGTGCCGTCGTTCGTCAGGCTCTCCGCCTTGAGCTTCATGAACATGCGCGTCGGCAGCAGGCGTCCGAGGGCGGCGACGGCCGTGGCGTCCGGTGGGGCGACGGCAGCGCCGAGAATCAGGGCGGTCTCCCACGGCATCCCGAACAGCAGTCCGATGCCGGCGACGGCGAAGGCGGATGCCACCACGAGCAGCGTGCTCATCGGCAGGATGTAGCGGAAGTCGCGGCGGATCGACCGCAGCGAGGTGGTCAGGCTCTCCCAGAACAGCATCACCGGGAGGAACAGCAGCAGCACGGTCTCGGGCGGCAGCTGGATCTCGCGCAGCTGCGGCACGAAGCCGAGCAGCAGACCCAGGATGACGAGCACGAGCGGCAGTGCGAGCCGCACACGCGGCGCCAGCATCGTGCCAACGAGGATCGTGAGTCCGATCAGGACGGTGACCTCGAGTCCTTCCATCTGAACCTCCCGGGTACCGCAGGATCAAGCTGTGCGATCCCAGATGGCATCGAACCCCGCCCAGAGCACAGCGCATCGCACTGCCACCGTATTCCCGCTAGGGCCGAATGGCGAGACCCCGAATCAGTCGAGTTCTTCGGTCAGCTCGAACCAGCGGAGTTCGAGCTGCTCGATCTCGGCCTGCTGATCGCTGATCGCCTTCATCTTGTCGCCGAGGCCCGCGAAGTCCGACTGGTCGTGTTCCGCGAGAGCGGACTTCGCCTTGTCGACCTGCTGGGTGAGCTTCTGGATGCGGCGCTCGAGCGACGAGACCTCTTTCTGCGCCGAACGCAGGGCGGCGCCGTCGAGGCTGGAGGCCTTCTTCTCGGTGTTGACGGCAGTCTGAGACTTGCCGGGCGCCGAGGTCTGCAGCTGACGCAGCCGCAGGTATTCGTCGACGCCGCCGGGCAGATGCCGAAGGTGGCCGTCGAGGATCGCGAACTGCTGGTCGGTCACGCGCTCGAGGAAATACCGGTCATGGCTGACGACCAGCAGGGTTCCGGACCACGAGTCCAGGAGATCCTCGATGGCCGCGAGCATGTCGGTGTCGAGATCGTTGGTCGGCTCGTCGAGGATCAGCACGTTGGGCTGGTCGAGGAGCACGAGCAGCAGCTGCAGTCGCCGCTGCTGGCCTCCCGAGAGATCCTTCACCGGGGTGGAGAGCTGTGCGGAGTCGAAGCCGAGCCGCTCGAGCAGCTGCCCGGGCGTGAGCTCCTGCGCCTTCGAGCCCGAGCCCATCGTGTACGAGGTGCGCAGCCGCGAGATCACTACTCGCACCGGCTCGCGCCGCACATCTTCGAGTTCGTCGAGGCGCTGCGTGAGCGTCTTGACCTTCACGGTCGAGCCGCGCTTCACGCGGCCGACGGTCGGCTCGACGGTGCCGGCGATGAGGCCCAGCAGCGTCGACTTGCCGGCGCCGTTGACGCCGAGGATGCCGGTGCGCTCCCCCGGCGCGATGCGCCATTCGACGTCACGCAGCACCTCTCGCGTGCCGCCGTCGACGGTCGGATAGGTGACTCCCACGTCGAGCAGGTCGACGACGTCCTTGCCCAGGCGCGACACCGCGAGCGACTGCAGAGAGATCTTGTCGCGGATCTCGGGCACGTCGGCGATGAGCTCGTTGGCGGCGTCGATGCGGAACTTCGGCTTCGCGGTGCGAGCAGGGGCGCCTCGGCGCAGCCACGCGAGCTCCTTCTTCGCGAGGTTCTGTCGCTTGGCCTCGGTGGCGGCCGACATCCGGTCGCGTTCGACGCGCTGCAGAATGTATGCGGCGTACCCGCCCTCGAAGGGCTCGACGATGCGGTCGTGCACCTCCCAGGTCTCGGTCGAGATCTCGTCGAGGAACCATCGGTCGTGAGTCACGACCATGAGCGCTCCGGAGTTCGGGCTCCACCTCTTCTTGAGGTGCCCGGCCAACCAGGTGATGGCTTCGACGTCGAGATGGTTGGTGGGCTCGTCGAGCGCGATGACGTCCCAGTCGCCCGTCAGCAGCTTGGCGAGCGAGACGCGACGACGCTGACCACCGCTGAGAGAGCCGATCTCGGCATCCCACGGCAGATCCTTCAGCAGTCCCTCGATGACGTCACGGATGCGGGGGTCGCCCGCCCACTCGTATTCCGGGGTGTCGCCGACGACCGCGGCGCTGATCGTGAGGTCGTCGCTGAGGGTGTCGGCCTGGTCGAGGACGCCGATGGTCGTTCCGCCGCGCACCGTGACGCGGCCCGAGCTCGGCTCCTTGAGGCCTGCCAGCATCCCCAGGAGGCTCGACTTGCCGTCGCCGTTGCGGCCGACGATGCCGATGCGGTCACCTTCTTCGATGCCGAGGGTCACGGAGTCGAAGACGACCCTCGTCGGATATTCGAGATGAAGGGCTTCTGCCCCGAGAAGATGTGCCATATCACTCCCCAGGGTAGTCGGGCACGCTGGGTGAGCCGGTCAGCTGAGCGCTGCGGTGACAACGGGAGCATGACGCGCCTCCATCTCGGCATCCCAGACGCCCAGGAGCTGGAAGGTCGCGATGCGGAACACGAGGGCGCGGATGATGTGCTGGCGCCCGTCTGCTCTCTCGTCTGCAAGCCTCAGCATGTCCGCCGGTGCGAGACGATGCCAGCACGCGGCATCGGCCAACACGATCGCGTCGGCGAAGCCGACCGGACGCCAGTAGGGCGCCCAGTCGATGATCACCGGGGGCTGCCCGGGTTCGAACATCACGTTGCCGAGAAGATCGCCGTGGACGATCTGGGCCGGGACGGCGACGGGCCTGAAGGCGTCAGCGAGTCGCCGGAGTGCGTCGCCGGGCGGCAGGTCCTCTTCTTGCCAGGCGATCCTGTCCGACCGCGCCCAGGGGTCGCGTGCGGCATCGAGGAAGTCCGGACGATCGAGGTCTGCGACAGCTCGATGGAACGCGGCGGCGGTGGCGAGCACGTCGGCCACGCGGGTCTCATCCGTGTGACCGGGCAGCCACTCCCAGGCCTCCCAGCCGTCGATCGTCCACGCTCCGGATGCCGACGGGATCGGGCGCGGCGTGCGGAATGCCGAGGTGTGCGGCAGCTGCGCGAGGACGTTCGCCTTCCACAGCGTCTCGCCGTCTCCGGCCGAGGGGCGCAGGACTGTGTCGGCCGCACGCCAGGTGAGACCGCGGCCTCCGGGGAGGTTCCGGAGTTCCTCGTGATCCGCGGCGGGGATCCCGAAGTCCGCGAGTACCGCGTTCGAGGGTGGCATCGCGGTCGTCATGATCCGAGGCTATGCCAGCGGGTGCGGTGGCGGTGGGCCGAAGAGTTCGGGGAGGGACGCGGTGAATGCGTCGAAGTGGCTGTACCAGATGGTGTGCGCGGCCCCGGGGATGCTGCGGACATCGGCGCCGTTCGCCGCGAATCTGCGGGCGTCGTCGTCGTTGACCCACGCGCTCGGTTCTGCGCGCACGACGATCGAGCCGGCTTCGGGAAGCCAGGAGTGATCCGTGTCGCAGGAGATGGACGCTGTCGTCGCCGGGTCGAAGAGTGCGGCGGCGCGAGCCTCCACCTCGGCATCCTGCGCGGAGTAGAAAGGGCGGGATGCGAGCAGATCTTTCGGAGACAGGCGCGCTCTGCGGTCACGTGCGTACTGCGCCGTAAGAGCCGCGCGGTCGTGTCCCCCGGACAGAGAGAACGCCGCGTCGACATACACAGACAGGTCGGGCTGCAGCATCTCGGCGGCCGCGGCGAGGACCGTCGCTCCGTAGGAGTGGCCGATGGCGGCGAGCGGGCGCCCGGGGGCGAGGTGCCGGACCGTCTCGACCATCGAGGCCGCGGCACGCTCGATCGTGAGCTGCGGGTCGCGCTCCGACAGGCCGTGACCGGGCAGATCGACGGCGACCACGCGATGGCCGTTGGCTGCGAGCGCCGGGATCACGCGCCTCCAGCTCTCGGAAGACCCCATCATTCCGTGCAGCAGAAGCACCGTGCCCGGGCCTGTTCCTGTGTCGATCGCGTGGAGGAGCATCCCGTCAGTGTTGCACGCTTCCGTTACTCTTCCGTGATCATATCCAGATCGGAATGTTTCGGATTTATCTTCGAATGTCGGTGGTCTCTGATCTACTTATGACATGACAGCACTGCTCGACGCGCCGGACGCACAGATCGCGACACTCGCCGATCTCGTCGACGCGCTGCAGGTCGCGGAGGCGACGCTGAGCAGCATGAGCGCCGCACGCGACGGGCTGCTGGCGATCGCCGGGCGGCTGGCGATCGACATCGCCAAGCAAGGTAATCACCCCGATCGCGGAGACCACTCTCTTCGCACCGTGGCTGCCGAGATCGGTGCTGTGCAGCGCGTCAGCGATCGCACGATCGAGCGGCGGATGGCTGCCGCAGAGCTGCTGGTCGATCAGTTTCCGGCCGTGTGGGCGGCACAGGGGGCTGGGCGGATCAGCCCGGCTCATTCCCGGGTGATCGTCGACGCGGGGTCGGGCATCGAGTCGCCCAGCGACCGTGAGAAGTACTCCGCGGTCATCCTCCCGATCGCCGAGGCGGAGTCGCCCAACCGTCTGCGTGCGTTGGCCCGGCGAGTAGCCGAGCGGTTCGCTTCGACGACCGTGTCGGAGAGACACCGTCGAGCGAGGTCGCAGCGGCGGGTCTGGGTGACGGACGGCGACGACGGAATGGCGGCTCTGCACACGCACGCGCCCGCCGCGCTCGTCCACGGCATGTTCGACCGTCTCTCGCAGATGGCGCACGCACTGCGCAACGAGAACCTTCGCGCGAGGCGACAGGCAGCTCGCGACGGCAGCGAGTTCGAGCCGGATGATCGGACGGTCGATGAGATCCGTGCCGACCTGCTCGCCGATCTCGTGCTCAGCGGACAGCCGACAGGTCACGACAGCGAAGACGGACTGCTCGGAGCCATCGACGCCCGGATCGAGATCACCGTTCCGGTGACGACGCTGATGGATGATGACGCGCACGCCTCGTCTGATGCCGATGCGGCACCGCCGGCCGAACTCGACGGGCGGACCCCGATCGATGTCGACACGGCGCGCAAGATGGCGGGCCAGACGAAGGGGTGGGACCGGGTGTTGACGCATCCGATCAGCGGTCGGGTGCTCGCGGTCGATCGGTATAGACCGAGCCGCCACCTGCGCAGACACCTGCGTGCGCGTGACCAGCGATGTCGCTTCCCCACCTGCGGGATCGTGGCTAGCAAATGCGATCTCGACCACAATCATGCTGCCTCTACTGGTGGCGCGACCTGCGAGACGAACCTCGCGTCCTTCTGTCGCCGACATCATGTTCTGAAACATCACTCCCCCTGGCACGTCGAGCAGCAGCCAGGCGGAGTCGTGGAATGGACGAGTCCCACTGGCCGAACCTACGTCGACACTCCTCCTGCACCGAACACGGTGACCTTCACCGTGGAGGAGGATGCTGGGCCCGCGCCGTTCTGAGGAAGCCCCGGTCGCCGCCTCGCGCTGTGGATAACTGCGACAGCACCTATTGCCCTTTGGCTACGGTGGCGCGGTGACCTCTCCTCGCTCGCGACCCTTGCCGACGCTCCCGACTCGACCGACATCAACAGCTGCCCCCGGGATGAGACGGCGATGACGACGCATCGGAGAAGTGCGGGTGTCGTGATCGTCGGGCTCACGCTGGGCCAGGTGCTCGGGTGCGCTCCGGCGCCTGCCCCTGCTCCCACGCCGACACCCGCGTTCGCCAGTGAGGCGGAGGCATTCGCGGCAGCGGAAGAGGTGTACCGGGCGTACTTCGACGCCCTAAGCGCTCGGGTACGTGGTGAATCAGAGCCAGACCCACAAGAGTTCCTCACATCCATCGCGCTCGAAAGTGACATCGACGCTCAAAGGTCACTGCGCGAGTGGGGGTTACGTGCTAGCGGAGAAGCGAAGATCTTGTCGTTCCGCGGCACCGAAACAGGCGGTGACGAGCCGACCACGACGGTTGAAGGGATCGTGTGCATAGACGTATCCAAGTTTCGAGTCGTTGATGCGGGCGGCATCGACTTAACGCCTCCTGACCGAGGCGATGTTGTTGCGCAGCGTGTGGAGTTCGCCGGCGACGGCAATCACCTACTGATCGCTCACGAGGATTCCGCAGACGAGGAAGCGTGTTGATCAGTGCAGTGACAGCGATGATGACGCTCATGCTTATGCTGGCCGCACCAAGTGCCCCTACCGAGCCCGCTTCGGCCTGCACCACGTCCTCGCAGATGATGGGCCTGTGCGGCTCCACGGATGGCTCGTCTCTTACGATCTCGGGCACGCAACAACAGCAGCCCAGCATCGATCCCGGCACGAGCTCGCGACAGAGCAACGGCGGACCAGGCAGCCCCGGCGGCCCATCCGGCCCCGGCACACCGTCGGTGCCGAGCGATGAAGCGATCGACCTCGCGGCGTGCATGGACGACTCGGGCACCACGCGATGCGCACCCCGCCCGAACCGGCCCGCTGCCCCGGCGACGACCCCGTCCGCACAGGGCACTCCGACGATCACCATCTCCGACCTCGCGCGGTTCGCCCCGGCATCCGTCGTCGCCGCCGCCGAACCCGGAAACGTCGGGATCGCTGGGATGCCGACCAACTTCACCGTTGCTGCGACACCGCAGATCCAAGGCGGCGAGCTGTTCGGCCTGCCACTGCGCGTGCGATTCGTCCCGGCTGCATACGACTACACCTACGGCGACGGCAGCTCGGCGACACTGACAACGCCGGGGCAGACGTGGGAGGCGCTCGGCCAAGCACAGTTCACACCGACCCCGACCAGCCATGTCTACCGCGAACCCGGCGTGTACCCGGCCCGCGTGGACATCCGATACTCCGCGCAGGTGAACCTCGGCGGAGGCTGGATCGACATCCCCGGGCAGCTCACCACCAGTGGCGCCACGCAGGAGATCCGCATCCTCGAAGCCCGCACCGCGCTCGTCGCCCACACCTGCGACGAGAACCCGGCCGGCGTCGGCTGCTGAAGAACGCACCACAGCAGCACGCCAATAAGGAAGACCCCCTAACCCCGAAGGTCCGAGCGGCCCTGTTCTGCGAGATGACTGATCGCTTTCTCGTGCGACTCGACGATCTCGAGGAGGCTCGGCCTTCCGAGAGCAAATTCGCCTACGGCGCTCTGCTCCTCGAGAGGCAGCCGCCGACCGATCCCCCGCCTAAACTAGACAGGTGCCATGGAGTCGCCGGGTGTTCTCGCTCTCACTAGCCGACCGCAAGGCAAAGCTGGTGCAGTCGAGAAGGCGACCCGGTCGCTTCGAGCTCAGCGTGGATGGAATTGCGCAGTCCGTCGTCTCGATCACCGAACCCACCGCCCTCGAGTACAGCTACACCCGACACATCGCCCGCGCAATGGATGCCGCCGCCGAGCCGGATGCGCCGCTGTTCACCGTGCATCTGGGCGCCGGAGCACTCACGCTGGCACGCTACGTCCAGGCGACGCGCGCCGGATCACCTCAGCTGGTGGTGGAGTTCGAACCCGCGCTCTACGCCGCCGTCATCGACGCGCTGCCATTGCCTCCCGGGTCTGACATACGAGTCATCCTCGGTGACGCTCGTACGGTCGCGGACGCCGCTTTTCCGAACGAGAAGACATCGCCGGTGCAGTCATCTCCGTCCCCCGGGCTTGACGACGCAGCGAGTTACCGCACCGCAGTCGACACCGATTGGGTGGAGGCGTGCTTCACCGTCGTCGATCTCTGGGATGCCGCCGTCATCCGGCATCGTGTGGCCAGCCAGGAGTTCTATCGCCGGGTCGCCGCCCGCTCCGCAGCAGCGGGCGTGGTCGCCGTGAACCTGCTCGACGGGCATCCGTTCGAATACTCACGACGACAGGCCGCGACCCTGAGCACCGTGTTCGATCACGTCGCTGTCGTGCTTGACACAGAGCCGGAAGATGCGGAAGGGCCACTCGGCAACGTCGTCATCTTCGCGAGCGATGAGCCGCTGGACAAGGTGACCGCCTCCGTTTTGCTCGACACACCGCGACCTCATCTCCTCCGCGATGGCGCTCTGACGTCGTGGATCGCTGAAGCGCGCATCATGACAGATGCCGACGGCACAGACTCTCCCGATCCCGACGACCCCCTCTGGGGCTAGCGCACCGTGTGCGGACGTCCTCCGACAGGACGTCCGCTTCTCGCCAGCGGCTCGCCCGCGCGCGGTGTGAAAAGTCGACCCGACATGGCAAAGAGCCGCCCGGACCCGAAGGTCCGGACGGCTCGTCGTTGTTCGAGCGGAATCGCTTACTGGTACGACTTCACGATCTCGAGGAGGCTCGGCACGTTGGCGTAGGCTTCAGCGGCGTTCTCCTTCGTGACGATGATCGGGTCGAGCAGGTATGCCGGAACAACCTTGGCGCCGTTGTCGTACGACTCCTCGTCGTTGACGTCGACCTCCTCGCCCTTCTGCAGCTGGCCGACCATCTTGATCGACTGCTCGACGAGCAGCGCGGTGTCCTTGTTGATCGTGGAGTACTGGATACCCTCCATGATCGACTTCACCGACTCGACCTCGGAGTCCTGACCCGTGACGACCGGAACCGGCTTGCCGGCCTGCTGCACCGACGTGATGATGGCGCGAGCAAGGGTGTCGTTCGGCGACAGCACACCGTCGACCACGGTGTCACCGCTGTACGACGAGGTCAGAAGCGTGTCCATGCGGTTCTGCGCGTTCTCCGGAAGCCATCCCTCGGTCGCGGTCTGCGCGATCTCGGTCTGACCAGACACGACGACGAGGTTGCCGTTGTCGATCTCCGGCTGGAGCACGTCCATGGCGCCGTCGAAGAAGACCTTCGAGTTGGCGTCATCCGGCGAGCCCGAGAAGAGCTCGATGTTGTACGGAGCCTCGTGGCCCGCACGCTCGGCGAGTCCGTCGAGCAGAGCCTGGCCCTGCAGCTGGCCGACCTTGAAGTTGTCGAACGCGACGTAGTAGTCGACAGCCTCGGTGTTCTCGATCAGACGGTCGTACGCGATCACGTACGCGCCTGCATCCTTGGCGGCCTGCACCTGGGTGGCGAGCTGCTTGCCATCCTTCGCACCGATGATGATGACCTTGGCGCCGTTGGTGACCATGGCCTGGATCTGGTTCTGCTGCTCGGCGACCGTGTTGCTCGCCGGAGCGTACTGCACGTCGGCCTTGAAGCCGGCCTCTTCGAGGCCGTCCGTGAAGAGCTGGCCCGCGAGGACCCAGTTCTCACTGGTCTTGTCGGGAAGCGCGACACCGATCGGAGAATCGGCGGCGAAGCCTGCTTCGGCCTCTTCGCCGGATCCCGTGTCGGTTCCGCCGCCGCGCTCACCGGAGCAGCCCGTGAGTGCGAAGGCAGCCGTCGCGACGAGCGCTGTCGCTGTGACGATGATCTTCTTCATGTGATCTCTTTCTGTGTGATGTGACGGATTCTGCGTGCGAGCACTGCGCGGAGATTCCGCT
This sequence comes from Microbacterium sp. Leaf161, assembly GCF_001423645.1. Classification (NCBI taxonomy): domain Bacteria; kingdom Bacillati; phylum Actinomycetota; class Actinomycetes; order Micrococcales; family Microbacteriaceae; genus Microbacterium; species Microbacterium sp. Leaf161. Next base: position 151,763 of record NZ_LMOW01000001.1, read on the forward strand.
TACTCGGCCCTTGTCTTGTCGACGGGAGGGGCTTGGTAAGTCCTGTTGGGTTCGAACGTCTCGGTGGCCGGGTCCTGCTGGCGGCTCGAGCGACGCATCATGAAACCGATGAGAGACGGGCGGCCCTGCTGCTTGTTCCAGACGTCGATGCCGACCGCGAGCAGGAGCACGAGGCCCTTGATCATCGAGACGACGTCGGCACCCTGGCCGAGCAGAGCGAGACCGTTGTTGAGGAAGGCCATGACCAGACCACCGATGATCGATCCGATCACGGTGCCGATGCCACCCGCGACGGCGGCGCCACCGATGAACACGGATGCGATGGCGTCGAGCTCCCAGCCGGTGCCGTCGTTCGGTCCGGACGCCTGCGAACGGGCGACGAAGATCATGCCGGCGAGAGCGGCCATCATCGACATGTTCATCATGACGAAGAAGTCGACCCAGCGGTCCTTGACACCCGAGAGGCGTGCGGCCTGACGGTTGCCACCCACGGCGTAGATGTGACGGCCGAACACGGTGTTCCGCGTGATGAACGAGTAGATGATGACCAGCGCGAGCAGGATCAGACCCGGAACCGGGAAGCTCGTGCCGGGGCGACCGGTCGCGAACATCCACGCCGCGGCGAGGACGACGACCGAGAGCAGCACGACCTTGACCACGCTGACCCACAGAGGCGCGCTGTCGGAGCCCATCTTGTGCTGCTGGCGACGGGTGCGGATCTCCCAGAAGACCAGCCACGCCACGGCGACCAGGGCGAGGAGCATCGTCGGCACGTTGAAGTCGAGCGGAAGCCCGACCTCGGGCAGATAGCCGGTGCCGATCACCTGGAAGCCCTTGGGCACCGGAATCGTCTGAGCGTCACCGATCCACTGCTGCGCGCCGCGGAAGAAGAGCATGCCGGCGAGCGTCACGATGAACGCGGGCACCCCGACATACGCCACCCAGAATCCCTGCCAGGCACCCACGAGGGCACCCACACCGAGGCCGAGGAGGATCGCCGCCGGCCAAGGGAGGTTCCAGTCGGCCATCGACTTCGCGACGATGATGCCGGTGAACGCCGCCACCGAGCCGACCGACAGGTCGATGTGCCCCATGATGATGACCATCACCATGCCGATCGCGAGGATCAGGATGAACGAGTACTGGTTGATGACGTTGATCAGGTTGCCCGACGTCAGAGTCGCGCCGTTCGGTCCGTTGCGGAGCAGCGTCAGGATCTCGAAGAGGGCGATGATGACGATGAGGCTGCCCAGGATGCCGAACTGGCGCAGCGACGAGGTGCCGTTGCTTCCGAACATCTTGCGGATGTCGCCGAAGTGGAAGCCGCGCTTCGTTGTCGTGAGGTCGGTGGTCATGCTGATGCTTTCTGAGTCGCGGAGGTCATGCTGCGCATGAGGGCCTCGGGTGTCGCCTGGTCGGCCGGGATGCAGTCGGTGACCCGACCTTCGAAGACTGTGTAGATGCGGTCGGAGATGCCGAGCAGCTCGGGCAGCTCGCTGGAGATGACGATGACGCCCTTGCCCTGCGAGGCGAGCTCGTTGATGATCGCGTAGATCTCGTACTTCGCACCCACGTCGATGCCTCGGGTGGGCTCGTCGAGGATCAGCAGATCGGGGTCGGTGAACATCCACCGCGCCAGCACGACCTTCTGCTGGTTTCCTCCCGAGAGCTTGCCGACGCCCTCTTCGACGCTCGGCGTCTTGATGCGCAGCGCCTTGCGGTAGCGCTCGGCGACCGAGTACTCCTCGCGCTCGTCGACGACGCCGCGCTTCGAGATCTTCGACAGCTTGGCCGCCACGACCGACCGCTTGATGGTGTCGAGCAGGTTGAGGCCGAGCACCTTGCGGTCCTCGCTGACGTACGCGAGACCGTGCTTGATGGCGGAGGAGACGTCTGGGATCGAGATCTCCTGGCCGTCCTTGACGATCTGCCCGCCCAGGAAGTTGCCGTACGAGCGGCCGAAGATGCTCATCATGAACTCGGTGCGGCCCGCGCCCATCAGCCCGGCGATGCCGACGACCTCGCCGCGGCGGACGTTGAGGTTCGATCCCTTGACGACCATGCGCTCGGAGACGGTCGGGTGCTGCACCCACCAGTCCTTGACCTCGAAGAAGACCTCCCCGATCTCGGGGGTGCGGTCTGGGTATCGGCTCTCGAGCGAGCGTCCGACCATCCCGCGGATGATCCTGTCCTCGTTGATCTCGCCGCGCGAGATGTCGAGCGTCTCGACCGTGCGACCGTCGCGGATGATCGTGATCTCGTCGGCGATCTGCTCGATCTCGTTGAGCTTGTGGCTGATCATGATCGACGCGATGCCCTTGGCCTTGAGGCCCAGGATCAGGTCGAGCAGGTGCTGCGAGTCGTTCTCGTTCAGGGCGGCGGTGGGCTCATCGAGGATGAGGAGCTTGACGTCCTTGTTGAGGGCCTTGGCGATCTCGATCAGCTGCTGCTTGCCGACACCGAGAGTCTTGATGGCCACGTCGGGGTCTTCGCGCAGGCCGACGCGAGCCAGCAGCTCGACCGTGCGCTGGCGCTGTGCACGCCAGTCGATCTTGCCGAAGCTGCGGATCTCGTTGCCGAGGAAGATGTTCTCGGTGATCGAGAGCTCGGGGATCAGCGCGAGCTCCTGGTGGATGATCGCGATCCCGGCCTGCTCGCTCGCCGCGATGTCGCGGTAGCGCTGCTCCTCGCCATAGAGCAGGATGTCCCCCTCGTACGTGCCGTAGGGGTACACGCCGGAGAGGACCTTCATCAAGGTCGACTTCCCGGCGCCGTTCTCCCCGCAGATCGCATGGATCTCTCCTGCGCGGACGGTGATGGACACGTCGGACAGCGCCTTGACACCCGGGAACTCCTTGGTGATGCTGCGCATCTCCAGGATGGGGCCTGACACGACCGGCAACGTTGCTGTGGTGCTCACAAGATCTTCCTCGCGACGGGCGGTCACCTTCGATGTGACCGTTCACATTGGATTACATAGTCTACGCTCGCCGAGACCCTGTCAAGACCACGAGCCAAATTGTGGCTCTATCGAGGTGCGGACGATTCCCTCGTGCGCAGGGCGGTCTGGAGCGGCCCGAACTCGGGCACCTGCTCACCCCGGATCTGCGCGAGCAGGATCCGCACCGCCCGGCGCCCGAGCTCGGGGAAGTCCTGATGCACGGTGCTCAGAGTCGGCGCGACATGCGCGGCGACGGGGATGTCGTCGAAGCCGACGACGCTCACATCCTCGGGCACGCGGACGCCGGCATCCCGGAAGCCGTGCATCAGACCGATGGCCATCTGGTCGTTCGCAACGAACACGGCCGTGAAATCGCGGCGGCGCGACAGTTCCTTGCCCGCGAAGTAGCCGAAGTCGGCCGTCCAGTCGCCGCGGATCGGCGGGAAGGTCGGAAGATCGGCTTCGCGCAGCGCATCCAGGTACCCGCGCATGCGCGACTCGGCCTCGATCCAGTCCTGGGGCCCTGCGATGTGGATGATGTCGCTGTGGCCGAGCCCGATCAGATGCTCGGTGGCGGCGCGGGCACCCGCGACCTGGTCTGCCGACAGTGTCACCCCGTCGGAGCCCGAGGCGGTCTGCAGCGACACGAACGGCATCTCGACCGCCATGCCCTTGAGCACGTGGAACGCCCTGACCTGCGGCGCCAGCACCACGATGCCGTCGACCTGCTCGCGCGCCAGCTGCCGCAGGGCATTGCCGATCGCCTCCGGCGTCGTGGCCGAGAGGTTGAGCGTCGAGACCGAGTACCCCTCTTCGCGGGCGGCATCCTCGATGCCGACGATCGAGGACGTGGGCCCGAACTCCCCGACGGTCGCCGCGAGGATGCCCAGCATGTTGGACTTGCTGGTCACCAGCGCCCGGGCTGCGAGATTGGGACGGTAGTCGAGCACCGCGATGGCGTCGAGCACCTTGGCCTTGGTCTCGGGACGGATGCTCGCGTGATCGTTCAGCACCCTCGAGACGGTCTGGTGCGACACCCCTGCGAGTCGAGCGACGTCGCGGATGCTCGGCATCCGGGCACGCTCGGAGGCAGTCGACATCACAGACCTCCTTGTATGTGCACGGTCACATCGTCTCTTCATTATGTATGCCGAGCGCGCCGAACGCACCTCGCCGACGCGAGGATGCCGACAGCGCGGGTCAGGCGAGGATGCGAGCGCCCGGCACCGGGCCGTGCACATGCAGCGACTCGAGCCCGTGCTCGCGCAGCAGCGACTGCACTTCCTGCGCACCCTCGGGGCTCGCGCAGAGGAGTGCGACGGTGGGCCCTGAACCGGACACGATCCCCTGCAGCGCACCGGCATGGATGCCGCGCAGTATCGTCGTCTCGAGTTCCGGCCGCTCATGCAGGGCGGCCTCCTGCAGGTCGTTGTAGATGCTCTCGGACAGCAGATCCGGGTCGCCCGAGCGCAGCGCCTGCAGCACGGGCGCCGGAACTTCGAGCGACAGCGGCGGATCGTCGGCGAGCGCGCCCTCGGCGTCGCGCAGGGCATCGAGCCGCGCGTACACGACCGGCGTCGACAGCCCCTCGTCACTCGGGACGAGCACCCAGTCGAAGCGTCCTCTCGCCAATGCCGGGTTCAACTGGTCTCCCCGACCCGTGCCGACGGCGGTGCCGCCGTGGAGCGCGAAGGGCACATCGGCGCCGAGGCGTGCCGCGAGCTCGTGCAGGCGCGCCGTCGAGAACCCGGTGCCCCACAGCGCATCGCAGGCCACGAGGGCGGCAGCGGCATCCGCTGACCCGCCTCCCATGCCCCCGGCGACGGGCACGCTCTTGCGGATCTCGAGCGCCACCCCGCCGCCGTACTCGGCTGCGGTCGCCAGCAGCTTCGCCGCTCGCATGGCGAGGTTGCGATCGTCGAGCGGCACCGTGTCCGGGTCATCGACGCCCGACACCGTGATCGAGAAGTCGTCGGCGTGCCGGGCGATCACGTCCTCATAGAGCGACACCGCCTGGAACACTGTCGCCAGCGCGTGGTACCCGTCGTCGTGACGGCCGCCCACGCCCAGGTAGACGTTGATCTTGCCTGGCGCGCGCACGTGCACGGAATCGACGGGGGCGGCGAAGCTCATCTCGGTGCTCCCGTCACAGCTCCGTGGACGACGCCCACAGGTCGACGTCGATGGCCCCGGCCGCCTCATCGATGCGGCTGAGCTCGTCAGCCGTGAATGCCGGTCCGTTGACGGCGGCGATGTTCTCATCGAGCTGCTCGGGGCGCGACGCCCCGACCAGTGCAGAGGCGACCACCGGGTTGCGCAGCGTCCACTGGATCGCCATCTGAGCCAGCGACTGCCCCCGACTCTCGGCGATGGCGTTGAGCGACCGGAGCGTCTCCACAGCGGCATCCGACAGCGGAGCATCGGGCAGCGACCCGCGCTTCTGGGCCCGAGCCGCGGTGCCGTCACCGAGGTACTTGTCAGTGAGGAGCCCCTGCGCCAGCGGTGTGAAGGCGATCGCGCCGACGCCGGACTGCTCGAGCGTCTCGGTGAGCCCGTCTTCGACCCAGCGGTTGAGGATCGAATAGGCGGGCTGGTGGATGACGAGCGGGGTGCCGAGCTCGGTGGCGACGGCGACGGCCTCGGCCGTGCGCTCGGCGCTGTACGACGAGATGCCCACGTAGAGCGCCTTGCCCTGACGCACGAGCGTGTCCAGTGCGCCGACGGTCTCGGCGACGGGGGTCACCGGGTCTGCACGGTGCGAGTAGAAGATGTCGACGTGGTCGAGACCCATGCGCGTGAGCGACTGCTCGGCACTCGCGAGGATGTACTTGCGGCTCCCGAGGTCGCCGTACGGCCCCGGCCACATGTCCCAGCCCGCCTTCGACGAGATGATCAGCTCGTCACGATAGGGGCGGAAGTCCTCGGCGAAGATGCGACCGAAGTTCTTCTCGGCGGAGCCGTAGGGCGGCCCGTAGTTGTTCGCGAGGTCGAAGTGGGTGATGCCCCGGTCGAACGCGTGACGCAGCAGTGCGCGCTGGTTGTCGAGCGGGATGTTGTCGCCGAAGTTCCACCACAGGCCCAGCGAGATCGGCGGCAGGTAGAGCCCCGAGGAGCCGACCTGGCGGTACTCGAACTGCTGGTAGCGGCTCTCGTCGGCAGCGTACGGCCGGTGGAGCTCAGGGACGTTGGGACGGAAGCGGGGAGACTCGGTCACCGTGCCAGGTTAGCCGGTGATGGCGGTGTCTTCGATCTGGGCGACGTGCCGCGCAATACGGTGATAGTCGTCGACCGTGAGATCCTCGCCGCGAGCGGTCGGCGCGACTCCTGCTGCGATCAGGATCTCGGATGCCGCGGCCGAGCTGCCGAAGAGCTCGGACAACGCCTGACGGAGCATCTTGCGGCGCTGGTTGAAGGCGGCATCCACGATCGTGAAGGTGAGTCGGCGTTCATCCTCCGTGCCGCGCTCGCCCTCCGACCGGTCGAAGCCGACGAGGAGGCTGTCGACGTTGGGCACCGGCCAGAAGACCTGACGGGACACGGTGCCCGAGAGCCTCCATTCGCCGTACCAGGCCGCCTTGACGCTCGGGGTGCCGTAGATCTTCGACCCTGGCTTGGCCGCGATGCGCTCGGCGACCTCGGCCTGCACCATCACGACGCCGCGCTTCAGGTACGAGAAGTTCTCGAGGAAGTGCAGCAGCACGGGGACGGAGACGTTGTAGGGGAGATTCGCGACCAGCACGGTGGGTTCGCCGGGCAGCTCGGTGATGCGCAGCGCGTCGGCATCGACGACCGTGAGCCTCTCGGCGGGAACGCCGTGCTCGACCGCGGTCTGGGCGAGCCGGGCTGCGAGCCGGTGGTCGATCTCGACGGCGGTGACGGATGCCCCGGTCTCGAGGATCGCGAGGGTGAGCGAACCGAGCCCCGGCCCGACCTCGACGACCCGCTCCCCCGGCTGCACGCGGGCGGCGTGCACGATCTTGCGCACGGTGTTGGCATCGACGACGAAGTTCTGTCCGAGCTTCTTGGTCGGGGTGACGTCGAGCTGAGCGGCGAGGCGGCGGATCTCGGTGGCGCCGAGCAGGGTGACTGTCATTGCTCCATTGTCCCCCACCCCTCACCGGTGTCCGAATCCGCCAGTAGTCTTCTGTGGTGCCCTCCCTCGGTGAACTGATCGCGCCCCGTCGGATGGGCAGGGATTTCCGCTGGCTGCTCGCATCGTCGTGGACGAGCAACGTCGGAGACGGCGTCGCTCTGGCGGCCGCTCCCCTGCTCATCGCCTCGATGACGTCATCGCCGATCCTCGTCGCCGCCGGCGCCATCATGCAGTTCCTTCCGTGGCTGCTGTTCGGGCTGCACGCCGGAGCGATCGCCGACCGGTTCGACCGCCGACGCCTCGTGATGTTCGCCAACGCGGCGCGGGCCGTGGTGCTCGCAGGCCTCTGCGCGTTGCTGCTCACGGGCACGGCGAACATCTGGATCGTGCTCGCTGTGGCCTTCCTCTACGGCACGGCAGAGGTCTTCGTCGACACGGCGGGAAGCACGCTGCTGCCGATGCTCGTGAAGCCCGCCGATCTGGGCATCGGCAACGCGCGTCTGCAGGCCGGGTACCTCGTCGCGAACCAGTTCGCGGGTCCTCCGCTGGGAGCCTTCCTCTTCGCCGCGGGCACGGCGTGGCCCTTCCTGCTCGAGGTCCTCTGCGTGCTCCTCGCGGTCGTGCTGATCTCGCGCATGGCCCGCACGCCGGTGCCGCCCCGGGCGACGGGCGACACCGAGAAGACGCACGTGCACACCGACATCGCTGAGGGCCTGCGGTGGCTCTGGCAGAACCCGCCGGTGCGGATGCTCGTGCTCATCATCCTGGTGTTCAACGTGACCTGGGCGGCCCCCTGGGGCGTGCTCGTGCTCTACGCCACCGAGCACCTGAACATGGGCGCCGTCGGCTATGGAGCGCTGACCACGGCATCCGCCGCCGGTGGCATCCTCGCCACGCTGTGCTTCGGGTGGCTCGAACGACACGTGTCCTTCGCGACGCTCATGCGCGTCGTGCTGTCTCTCGAAGTGCTGATGCACCTCGCCTTCGCGCTCACCAGCACCGGGTGGGTCGCGCTCGTGATCATGTTCGTCTTCGGCGCCTACGCGTTCATCTGGGGCACGATCTCGACGACCGTCCGTCAGCGCCTCGTGCCGCCCGAGCTGCAGGGCCGGGTCGCCTCGGTCAACATGGTCGGCGTGTTCGGCGGCATGGTGATCGGGCAAGCACTGGGCGGCGTGATCGCGCAGTTCTGGGGTCTCACCGCTCCGTGGTGGTTCGCGTTCGTCGGCGCTGCGCTCACACTGCTGTTCGTGTGGAAGCCGATCTCGCAGATCGTGTCGGCGAAGCCGGTCTCCGACACGCAGGCGATCGAGACTCAGGTGAACGAGCCGTAGACCCGCAGGGTGTTCGCGGCGAGCTGGGCAGAGAGCTCGTCGACCTCGATGCCGAGCTCGGCGGCCATGAACCGCACCGTGATCGGCACGAGATACGGCGCGTTCGGCCGGCCGCGCAGCGGCGTCGGGGTGAGGAACGGCGCGTCGGTCTCGACCAGGATGCGATCCAGCGGCGTCACCTTCAGCGCGTCGCGCAGATTCTGCGCGTTCTTGAACGTGACGTTGCCCGCGAACGACAGGTGGTATCCGGCATCCGCACAGATCCGGGCCATCTCGTCGTCACCCGAGAAGCAGTGGAACACGGTCCGGTCGGGGGCACCCACCCGCGTCAGCGTCTCGAGAACCGCGTCGTGCGCGTCGCGGTCATGGATCTGCATCGCGATGCCATGCTTCTTCGCGAGCGCGATGTGAGCCTCGAAGGACTCGAACTGCGGTGCTCGGCGCTCGGGCCCGGTGCGGAAGAAGTCGAGCCCCGTCTCGCCGATCGCCCGCGTGCGGGGGTGCGCGGCGAGCTCGTCGATCACCGCGATGGCCTCATCGAGGCGCCCCTCTTCGGCGTAGGCAGGCGCGTCGTTCGGGTGGATCGCGACAGCCGCGAGCACACGGGAGTCCGATTCCGCCGCCTCGACCGCCCACCGAGAAGACTCGATGTCACCCGACGCCTGCACCACCCCGGCGATGCCCACGGCCTGGGCCCGATCCAGCTGCTCGGTCAGCGACAGCGGCTCATCGCCGTCGAGGATCTCGAGATGCGCGTGGTTGTCGTACACGGGCACGGACAGCGGCTCGGGGGCCGCCGGATACCGCAGGTTCTTGCGTCCCTCGCCGTCTCGCTGCTGCACGTAGGTCATGCTCAGGCGTTGGACTCCACACGCGGGAACAGCGGGCTGAGGCCGTTGACGCTGGTTCCCGGGCGCAGCGCTCCCCAGGCTCCGGCCTCACGGATCGGCTGATCCTGCAGACGTCCGAGGCTCTCGGCAGCGCCGAGGGCGACCCAGAGCTTCTCCGTCGACTGCGGCATCACCGGCGAGAGCAGCACCGCGAGGGCACGCAGACCCTCGGCACACGTGTAGAGCACGGTGCCCAGACGTCCGCGCTGAGCCTCGTCTCCGCTGTTCGCCTGCTTGGCCAGCGCCCACGGCTCGTTCGCGGTGATGTAGCCGTTCAGGGCATCCACGATCGTCCAAATCGACGAGATGGCCTCGTCGATGCGGAACTGCTCGATCGCGGCATCCGCATTCGAGGCCGCATCCGCGACGATCCTCTGGATCTCGAGATCCTTCTCGGTGTAGTCAGCGGGGGGCGGCACGATGCCCTCGAAGTACTTCTCGATCATCGCCGTGGTGCGCGAGGCGAGGTTGCCGAAGCCGTTCGCGAGCTCGGCCTGGTAACGGGCCGACAGGTCCTCCCACGAGAACGAGCCGTCCTGACCGAACGCGATCGCGGAGAGGAAGTAGTAGCGGTACGCGTCGGAGCCGAAGACGTCGGTGATCTCGGTCGGCGCGATGCCGGTGAGCTTCGACTTCGACATCTTCTCGCCGCCGACCAGCAGCCAGCCGTGCGCGAACACGCCCTTCGGCACGTCGAGACCCGCGGCCATCAGCAGCGCGGGCCAGATCACGGCGTGGAAGCGCAGGATGTCTTTTCCGACGACGTGATAGGCCGGCCAGCGGCGGTCGAACGTCTCCTGGTCGGAGCCGTAGCCGACGGCGGTGGCGTAGTTGAGCAGCGCGTCGACCCACACGTAGATGACGTGCGACTCGTCCCACGGCAGCGGGATTCCCCAGTCGAAAGTCGACCGCGAGATCGAGAGGTCCTTGAGTCCCTGGCTGACGAAGGAGACGACCTCGTTGCGCGCCGAGTCGGGGCGCACGAAATCGGGCTGGGCCTTGTAGAGCTCGAGCAGGCGGTCCTGGAACTCGCTGAGCTTGAAGAAGTAGTTCTTCTCCTGCAGCAGCTCGAGGGGCTTCGAGTGGATCGCGCACACCTTCAGACCTTCGAACGGACCGGTGCCGTCGACGATCTCGGACTCGGGCTTGAACTCCTCGCAGCCGACGCAGTACAGCGCCTCGTACTCGCCCGCGTAGATGTACCCGCGGTCGTACAGACGCTGGAAGAACGTCTGCACGTTGGTCTCGTGGCGCTCCTGCGTGGTGCGGATGAAGTCGTCGTTCGCGACATCAAGGGTCTTCAGCAGCGGGAACCACGCCTCGGTCACGAGCTTGTCGACCCACTCCTGCGGGGTGACGTTGTTGGCCGCCGCCGCGCGGAGCATCTTCTGCCCGTGCTCGTCGGTGCCCGTGAGCATCCACGTGTCATCGCCGCCCTGACGGTGCCAGCGCGCGAGCGCGTCGACCGCCACCGAGGTGTACCCGTGACCGATGTGAGGCACATCGGAGGGGTAGTAGATGGGCGTGGTGATGTAGAACGATTCGCCTGCGGGCATGGGGACAATTCTAGGTGGGATGCAGGGGGTCGTTACGCTCAGGCGACCGACACCTCGATGCGATGCCACCCCTGAGCGCCGTCGGGGACGACGTCGGCCGGATCCGAGGTCTGCGTCTCGCCGTCCGCGCTGATCGCGCGGCACTCGATCGTGTGCGCTCCGCTCTCAGCCGACCAGTCGAGACGCCACTGCACCCAGGTGTCGTCGGAGATCGCGGTGGCGAGCTCGGCCCGACGCCATGCGCCCTCGTCGATCCGCACCTCGACGCCCTCGACTCCCACATGCTGCTGCCATGCCATGCCGGCGATCACGGCGTCGCCCGCTTCGATCCGAGTCCCCCGACGGGGCACGTCGATGCGCGACTGCAGCTTGATCGGTCCGCGCTCCGACCACCCGCGGTCGGTCCAGTACGCGGTCGCCCGGTCGAACCGCGTGACCTCGAGGTCGGTCACCCACTTGGTCGCCGAGACATAGCCGTAGAGCCCCGGCACCACCATGCGCACCGGAAAACCGTGCTCGATGGGCAGCGGATCACCGTTCATGCCGACCGCGAGCAGGGCGTCGCGGTCGTCGGTGAGAGCCTCGAGCGGTGTCGACGCCGTGAATCCGTCGGACGAGGTCGACAGCACCATGTCGGCGTCCCGGTCGACGCCCGCCCGCGCGAGGAGCTCGCGGACCGGATGCCCGAGCCACAGGGCGTTGCCGATCAGGTCTCCGCCCACCTCGTTCGACACGCACGCGAGCGTCACATGCGACTCCTGCATCGGCAGGGTGAGCAGTTCGTCCCACGTGACCACGATCTCTCGGTCGACCATCCCATGGATGCGGATCGACCAATCGGCCGGGTCGATGCGCGGCACGATCAGAGCGGTGTCGATGCGGTAGAACTGCGCATTCGGTGTGACGACGGGCGCAAGCCCCTGGATGTCGAGTTCTGCGGCGACCGGCACTGCAGGGGCCGGCGTGGCGGCCTTCGGCAGGCGCAGTGTCGACCGCACCGCCTCGATCGACCGGGTCACGCCGCGGGCCGCGTTGCCGATGGCGAGCGCCACGATGCCGGTGGCTGCGACACCGACGGTCCACAGGAGGAACTGTCGGCGCTCCTCATGCTCGGCGCGGAGATACGGCACCGGGTGCACCTTGCGCATGAGCAGCCGCAGCGCGACGACCGCCGTCACTCCCGCGACGAGGCCGGGGAGCCAGGCGAACGGTCCCGCACCAGGACGGATCATCGCGGCCACCAGAGCGAGCACGCCGAGAGCAGCGAGGATCGTCGACCCCGCTCCCGCCCGGCGGGATTCCAGGATGCCGGCGAGCGCCGCCAGTCCTGCCAGCACGATGGCGATCCCGGTGAGGAGCGCGACCTTGTCGCCGGTGCCGAACAGCGCGATCGCGGTGTCCTTCGCCCAGCTGGGCGCGAGGTCGATGAGCCCGCTGCCGATCACGGCGAACGGACTCGCGCTCGGTTCGACGATGGCGGCCACCAGCTCCGCCAGGCCGACCGCGACGACCGCCGCGCTCAGCCCGGCGGCCGCCGATCGGAGCCTGTCACCGCGCGTCGTACGGGTTGCATGGCTCATGATCCGAGGGTAACCCCGGGGCAGAGCCCCGGGGTCGTCCGGCTCAGAGCCCGTTACGACGCGCGACCTCGCCGAGCCAGGCGAGCGACGGCTTCGGCGAGCGCTCGAACGTCTCGTGGTCGAAGCCGATCAGGCCGAAGGTCGGACGGAATCCGCTCGCCCACTCGTAGTTGTCGAGTGCACTCCAGTGCTGGTACGCCTTCACCTCGATGCCGTCGGAGATCGCCCGGTGCAGGCCCTCGAGCGCGCCCTGCGTGTAGGCGATGCGACGAGTGTCGTCGGCGGTCGCGATGCCGTTCTCGGTCACGAGCACCGGCACTCCACCGCTGCGCTCCCAGGCGCTGCGCACGCCCATCTCGAGCGCCTCGGGGAAGAACTCCCACCCGGTGAGCGTCGTCTCGACATCGTCGGCGACCGGCCGCGGCCCCTCGGGTCCGATGAAGGTGCGCGTGTAGGCCTGCACGCCGACGAAGTCGTCGCCCGCCGACTGGTCGAGGTACCAGTGATCACGCGGGTCGCCGTACTCGGCGAGCATCTCGTCTGCGCCGGGCTCGCCGGTGGAGTGGAAGGCCTGCGTGGCGATCGTCCATCCGGCCTGCACGCCCGAGACGGAGTGCAGGATCTCGGTCGCACGGTGGTGCGCGTCGAGCAGCGTGTCGGCGACAGCGAGGTCAGGGTTCGGCAGTCCGAACGCGACGAGGTTGGCCGCATCCTCTCCCCCGGCGAGCATCGCCGCGATGTTCGGCTCGTTGATCGTGCAGACGTAGGTCACGCCCTCGAGGATCGGCAGCACCGTCTCGACGTAGCGCGAGAACAGGTCGACCGCGTCGTCCGCACGCCAGAAGCCGTCCTTCTGGAACCACTGCGGCACGGTGAAGTGCATCAGGGTCACCGTCGGGTCGAGCCCGTTCTCGCGAGCCGTGTCGATCATGCGGCGATAGTGATCGAGCATCGCCCGCGAGACGAACCCGCGCTCGGGCTCGATGCGGGCCCACTCCATCGAGAAGCGGTACGAGTTCAGACCGGCGTCCGCCAGCAGCCGCATGTCCTCCGGGTACCGGTGGAAGTGATCGGCGGCGTCGCCCGAAGGCTCCACCATGGGCGAGCCGGGAGCATGCTCCATGGCCCACCAGTTGCTGGTCGTGTTGTTCCCCTCCACCTGATGGGCTGCGGTCGCAGCACCCCAGAGAAAGCCGTCAGGGAATGTGAGCACGAGTGCTCCTTTCGTCTTGCGGTGGTCTTCGGTCAGCGTTCGGCTCGTGCCGGGTTCGGCACCGCATCCAGCAGCTGGACCGTGTACGGGTCCTCCGGATGCTGAAGCACCTGAGATGTCTCGCCGCGTTCGACGACGCGGCCGCTGTTGAGCACGAGGATGTTCTCGGTGACGAGACGCGCGCTGAGCAGGTCGTGCGTGATGTAGAGCATGCTGATGCCCCACCGTTCGCGCAGATCCTCGAGCAGCGCGAGCACGCCGGCTCGGAGCGACACGTCGAGCATCGACACGGGCTCGTCGGCGATCAGCACCTGCGGATCACTGGCCAGCGCCCGGGCGATGACGACACGCTGACGCTGGCCGCCCGAGAGCTGGTGCGGCAGCTTCGCCGCGAACTGCTCGACCGGCGTCAGCCCCACCGTCTCGAGCAGCTCGAGCACGCGAGCTCTCGCCTCCTGCCCTCGCAGCGGCGTGTAGTTGCGGATCGGCCGGCTGAGCGCGTACTCGACCGTGTGCAGCGGATTCAGCGCGGCATACGGATCCTGGAACACCATCTGCACGTCCTTGCGCAGATCGCGGAGGCCCTTGCGGCCCAGCGTCGCGACGTCGACGTCACCGAAGCGCACGGTGCCCTCGGTCGGCTTCTCGACCCCGGTGATGAGCTTCGCGATCGTCGACTTGCCCGACCCCGACGCACCCACGAGCGCCAGCGCCTCACCGGGCTCGAGACGGAACGACACGTCGTCGACCGCCGTCACGGGCTTCTCCCCCCGACGGGGGGCCGGGTAGCGCTTGGAGACGCCCTCGACCACGATCGCGGCATCGGCTCGTCGGGTGTCGCGCTGCGACACCGTGGGCAGGGTCTCGGTCAGATCGGTGCGCGAGTGCCCCTCGCGACGCCGGGTGCCGAGGTCGACGAACCCGGGGATCGAGATCGACTCGGCCCGAGGGTCGGCGTAGTGGCTCAGCAGCATCCGCGTGTACTCGTCCTGCGGGCGGTGCAGGATGTCGAGGCTCGGCGCGTCTTCGACGATCCGCCCCTCGTGCATGACCATCACACGGTCAGTGGCCTCGAGCACGATGCCGAGGTCGTGACTGATGAGGATCGCGGTGAAGTGCTCGGAGCGCTGCAGGTCGCGGATCGTGTCCATGACCGCGTGCTGCACGAGCACGTCGAGCGCGGTGGTCGGCTCGTCGAACACCATGAGCTGCGGCTCGAGCGAGAGAGCCAGGGCGATCGACGCGCGCTGGCGCATTCCGCCCGACAGCTCTCCCGGGTACCGCGACAGCACGAGAGGGTCGAGACCCACCTTGCCGACCAGTTCCTTCGCCCTCGCATCCCGGGCGTCTCGGGCCACATGCCCGTGCGCGGCGAAGATGTCGCGGAAGTGGTTGCCGATCGTGCGGACGGGGTTCAGCGCGTTCATGCCCGACTGCAGCACCATCGCGAACCCGCCCTGACGCTGTCGACGCAGCTCCTCGGCGTCGAGGTCGCGGATGTCGCGGCCGTCGAACAGGATCCGCCCGTCGCTGATGCGAGCCGGCGGCTTCTGCAGCCGTGTCAGCGCGAAACCGAGCGTGGACTTGCCCGAGCCCGACTCGCCGACGAGGCCGACGAACTCGCCCCGACGCAGCGTGAACGACACGTTCTCGACGGCGGTGACCGGCGTCGCACCCGGCGAGGCGTACTCGACGGACAGGCCCTGGACATCGAGCAGGACGTCGTTCGTGGTCGCGGGGGTGTTCGCTTCCATGGCGCTCATCGTCCCTTCCCCTCTCGCAGGCGCGGATTGGAGATGCCGTCCACGCCGAAGTTGATCAGTGTCAGGCTCAGAGCGAGCAGGGCGATGCAGAGACCGGGGGCGAACAGCAGCAGCCACTGCCCGGTGAGCAGGGAGTTGGAGTTCTGCGCCCAGTAGAGCATCGTTCCCCAGCTGACGATGCTGGAGTCGCCGAGCCCGAGGAACTCGAGTCCGGCCTCGGCGAGGATCGCCGCGGTCGCTGCTCCGAAGAGCGTGCCGGCGATGATCGACGTCATGTTCGGCAGGATCTCGCGGAACACGATGCGCGCCCGGCTGTCACCCGAGAACTGCGCCGAGGTGACGAAGTCGTTGCCTCGCAGCGACTGGGTCTGGCTGCGCAGCACGCGCGCGCCCCACGCCCACCCGGTGACGACGATGACCGCGATGATCATCAGGATGCCGCCGTTCTGCAGGTACGCGGCGATCACGATCATGAGCGGGAGACCGGGGATCACGAGGAAGAGGTTGACGATGAAGCCGACCACCTCCCCCAGGAAACCGCGCATGTAGCCCCAGCTGAGACCGATCAGCACGGCGACGATCGTCGAGAGCAGGCCGGCGGCCATGCCGACCAGCAGACTGACCTGCGAACCGTAGATCAGCTGGCTCAGCACGTCCTCGCCTGCAGCGGTGGTGCCGAGCCAGTGCGCGGCCGACGCATCGGCGTTGCGCTCGAACGTGTTGACCTTGGGGCCGTACGGGGCGAGCAGCGGTGCGAACACCGCGACCACGACGAACAGCCCGAGGATGATGAGGCCCAGTCGGGCCTTGCCGTTGGACCAGAGGGTGCCCACCATCCGGGCGAACGAGCGCCACGGGCTGGGAGCCGCGATCCGGTCGGAGGGAACCTTGACATTCATGGTGGAGGTCATCGGCGGGTCCTTGGATCCAGCACGCCGTACAGGATGTCGACGAGGAAGTTGGCGATGAGCACGCTGACGGTGATCATCAGGAAGAGCGCCTGCATGAGCGGGTAGTCCTGCCCGATCACGGCGTTGAAGAGCAGATAGCCGATGCCCGGGTATCCGAACACCTGCTCCACGAGGATCGATCCGCCGACCACACCGCCGAGCGTGAGCCCGAAGCCGGTGAGGTTCGGCAGGATCGCGTTGCGCGCGGCGTAGCGGAGGGCGATTGTGCGACCGTGCAGACCGTTCGCCTCGGCGAACGTCACGTAGTCCTCACCCAGCGTGTTGATCATCGCGTTGCGCATGCCGATGATCCACCCGCCGAGCGAGGTCAGCAGGATGGTCAGCGCGGGGAGAACCGCATGCTGCGCGAGGTCGACGATGAAGTCCCAGGTGAACCCGGGCGTGGTCGTCGCCGCATACGCTCCCGTCGTCGGGAACCAGTGCAGCACGTAGCCGAAGAAGAACAGCAGCAGCAGCGCCGTCCAGAAGTACGGGAAGGTGCTGAGGAACGACCCCGTCAGAGTCGGCAGGCTGTCGAGCCATGTGCCGCGGCGCCAGGCCGCGGCGGTGCCGATCAGGGTGCCGATCACGAACGCGAGGATCGTGACGATGCCGACCAGGCCGATCGTGTAGGGCAGTGCGGTCGAGACCATGCTCGAGACGCTCTGCGGATAGAACGTGTACGAGACACCGAAGTCGAGTCGTGCGACCTGACCGAGGTAGGCCACGTACTGGTCCCAGATCGACCCGGTCGGCACGCCGAGCTGGGCCTCGATCGCGGCCCGCGTCGCATCCGACACCGGACCGTTCTGCGAGAGCTTCGCGATCGCGGCGTCTGCCGGCGAACCGGGCATGAGGCGCGGAAGGAAGAAGTTCAGCGTGATGGCCGCCCACAGCGTGAGGACGAACAGCCCGACCTTCTGGAGGACGTACTTCATCGGTCATCCTCCTTGACGCGCTCGAGCCGGGTGAAGATGCCCAGCGGCGCCGAGTCGTAGTTCTGCGGAATCATGTACGGGTCGTCCTCTGTGGGCCAGCCGGTGAACTTGGAGTCATTGAAGAGGCCCCAGATCCCGCCGTAGTAGAGGCCGATGACGGGCAGGTCGTCGTAGACGATGCCCTGCAGCTCCTCGACGATCTCGGTCTGGCGGGCGGGGTCGACGGTCTCGCGGTACTCCTTGAGCAGGGCGTCGGCCTCGTCCGAGCGGTACCGCTCGAAGTTGTTCGCGGTCGCCTCGCCGGACGGCACGTAGAACTCGCTCGAGAGCAGGTTGTTGAACGCCTGGTAGACGTTGCCGTTGCCCATGCCGCCGATGGCCATCTCGAAGTCGCCGTTGCTGATGGCGCTCTGATATCCCGCCGGCTGCGGGAGCTTGAGAGTCACCTTGACGCCGACGTCTGCGAGCTGGCTCTGCACGGTCTGCGCCGCGCGGGTCCAGTCCGAGAAGCCGTTGGCGGTCGTCAGCGCGAACTCGAGCTGGGTGCCGTCCGCGCCCACGAGCCGGTCACCGTCGAGGGTGTACCCCGCCTCGGCGAACGCGGCGAGTGCGGCATCCGTGTCCTGCGTGATCATGCCCTGATCGGGGATGCTCGGATCGAGGTACTCCTCCTGGTTCGGGAGGATGAGCCCGGTCTGCCCTGCCGGTTCCATGTAGCCCTCGGAGGCGGTCTCGGCGATCTCCTCACGGTCGAGCGAGAGGGCGATGCCGCGGCGCACGTTCACGTCGTCGAACGGAGCGACCTCGAGGTTCGGCATGAGCGCGATGACTCCACCCGGCGGGAACCACCAGGCGTTGTGCTCGCTGGCCGCGCCCCAGGTGCCCTCGACGTCGGAGATGAACGAGTAGGCCCAGTCGTAGCCGCGGGTGACGGTGTCGAGCTGCGAGTTCGTGGACGGCAGGATGATGTGCTCGATCTCGATCTTGTCGGCCTGCCAGTAGTCGGGGTTCTTGTCGACCGAGTACTGCTGGTCGTTGTAGTTGCCGAGCACGAACGGGCCGGTGCCGACCGGGTTCTCGTTGCGGTAGGTGCCCGGATCCTTCACGTCGGCCCAGAGGTGCTCGGGCACGATCATGGTCTGACCGAGGATCGGCAGCGACGGGGCGTCGTCTGTCTGAAGGTGCATGATGACGTCGTCGCCGTCGACCTCGACGGTCTCGAGGTGCTGCCAGGCGCCCTTGATGTCGAGCGAGGGATTGTCCTTCAGCAGCTGGAAAGTGAACGCCACGTCATCGGGCGTCAGCTTCTCGCCGTCGCTCCATTCGACGTCGTCGCGGATCGTCATCACGACCGTGCGGGCGTCGGGCTGCGACCATTCGCTCGCGAGCCACGGGTTCTCGGTTCCGTCGAGCGGGTTCACCAGGATCAGAGGCTCGTAGATCCACCTCGACGCCGTGCGCGTGTTGGTGAGGTACGGATTGAAGTTCCGCGTGAAGAACGGGTTCCCCTTGTCCGCATTGATGAGCATCGTGTCGTCGCCGATCGATGGATCGGGCTGCGAACTGATCTGCATGCTGCAACCGCTGAGCACGACGGCTGCTGCCGCCAGTCCCACGATCGCGGCTCTCCGCCAGCGCCGGAGCATGTGCGTCTTCGCCACACTGCCACCTCATGTCGTCTGTGTCATGAAGGGGGGTCCCGGGGGTCGGGGCACCCCGCGGCCGAAGCCGCATGAGTGATTGTAAGCGCATACATTTTGCGAGCGCAACCCCTCGACCAGCACACAACGAGGGTGACTTCCCCACCGTGACGAGGATGGGAGCGGTGCCAAACCTGTCTTTATCGCGGTGAATCGTGCAGGGAGGGCACCATGCTCCGCAGCGCCCGGAGCGCAGCCGCCTGCTCGTCGTCGGTCATACCCGCGAGCATCCGCACCTCGACGGACCGCACCGCCGCCGTGGCCTGCCCCAGACTGCTCCTCCCCCGCGACGTGAGCGTCGTCGGCAGCGCCTTGCCCGCCGGAGCCTCGGGCGGTCTCGTGACGAATCCATCCCGCTCGAGCGCCTGCAGCAGCACGTTCATCGACTGCCGCGTCACGAATGCACCGCGGGCCAGCTCGGAGTTCGAGAGGCCGGGCCGCTGGGCGAGCAGCTCGAGACACGAGTAGTGCGTGATGGTCATGCCGAGTGGACGCAGCACTTCCTCCATCGCCGAACGCAGCGCGCTGGAGGCCTCCTTCAGGAGGTATCCGAGCGATGTGTCGAGGTCGATGCCGCCGGGGATCGGCGCCGCTATCTGGTTGCATGCCAGCGACGTGCAGGCGATCCACGACGCTCTCGCCGCGACAGGGCACACGATCGTCGCGGATCCGATCGACGGCCCGTTCGGCCGCACCTTCAGGTTCGCCGACCCCGACGGCTACCGCACCACGCTGCACGATCGCGCCTGAGCGGGTCGTCAGACCGCTCAGGCGGGGCGCTGCGAGCTCTCGCGGACGAGGATCTGCAGCGGCAGGCGCACCGTCATCGGCTCGGCATCCGGCTGCTCCAGTCGTCTGGCGAGCAGCTGCACGGCGGCGCGGCCGAGGTCGATCATCGGCTGGCGCACCGTGGTCAGTGTCGGCCGCGAGAGCGCCGCAGCCTCGATGCCGTCGAATCCGGTGACCCGCACGTCGTCGGGAACCCGGATGCCGGCCGAGCGGAACGCATCGATCGCCCCGAGGGCCATCTGGTCGTTCGCCGCGACCACCGCGGCCGGTGCGCCGCGGGCGATCAGCTCCTCGGCGGCGCGGCGTCCCGATGCGCGCGTGAAGTCACCGCGCAGCACTGTCACATCGTCCGCCGCGATGCCCGCCTCGGCTATGGCGGCAGCGAAGCCCTCCCAGCGCTGCGCGCCGTCGGGCGAGTCCTCGGGGCCTGCGAGGAAAGCCAGGCCTCCGGGGTCGGCCTGCGCGAGCACCAGGCGTGTGAGCTCCGACATCGCCTCGGCGTTGCTGACTGTCACGTGGTCGTAGCTGTCGCCCCGCGCCGGACCCGAGAGCACGACCACAGGGATCCGCTGGGCGAGACGCGCGAGCACGTCGTCCGGCACGCTCTGCGCCAGCACCATCAGCCCGTCGACCCGGCCGGCGATGTCGCGCACCGTCTCGCGGGCGGGGTCGCCCCGCCCGACGCCGATCATGAGCACGAACCCCTGCTTCCAGGCTTCCAGCTCGGCACCGCGCAGCACCTCGTCGAGGAAGAGCATGGTCGGGTGCGGCGCCCCCGAGTCGGCAGAGGCCTGCTCGACCGTGAACGGCGGCACCTCGGCCTGATCCCCGCCGAGCACATCGAGCACGGGAGCGTCCTCCGAGGCGTCGAAACCCGGGAAGTACAGTCCCAGCACCCCGGTGCGACGTTCCGCCAGGCCGCGCGCGCTGCCGCTGGGCACATACCCGAGCTCGGAGACGGTGTCGAGCACGCGCTCCCGTGTGGCGGGGCGCACAGCATCCGGCTGCCGCAGCACTCGCGACACCGTGGCGATCGACACTCCCGCGCGCTCTGCGACGTCGTAGACGGTCGCCTTCTTGCTCACGCTCGGTCCTCCTCCGGTTGCGTGTGCACCAGGGTACCCGGGAAGCGAGTCACCGCTTGCGCGCGACGAGTGAGCCGTGAGGCCGGGCGCTGATCTCGCCCTGCTCCCGGCCGCGGGTCTCACTCGACACGACCGTGAAGCCTGCATCGGTGAGAAGCCCCGCGAGCGCGTCGCCAGACCAGAAGTAGGCCGGAGCGACGGCATGAGAGAACGGCTCGCGCGGCTCGCCGTCGAAGAATCCGATGAGGATGCTGCCGCCGGGGGCCAGCACGCGACGGAACTCGGCGAGGATCTCGGGCAGGTCCGCCGGAGGCGTGTGGATCAGCGAGTACCAGGCGAGGATGCCCCCGACGGAACCGCCGTCGAGCGGCAGGTCGCGGAACGTCCCGAGATCGAAGGGGACATCGGGGTGCCGTGTCCGCGCGGTCGCGATGAACTCGGCCGACAGGTCGACTCCCCGCGCCTCGCGCCCGCCCGTGCCGAGGAACTCGGTCCAGTGCCCGGGCCCGCATCCGGCATCGAGCAGCCGTCCAGGGGTCGCGTCACGCCAGGCAGCGATGACCGCCGCATCCCGTGCATCCATCTGTTCGATCGCGCCGGCCAGCTCGACGTACTCCGCGGCCCTCGCGTCGTAGGCGGAGCCGATCGCGGCGTCAGTGCCCTGCACCATCAGCTGCGGGCGGCGAGCGCTGCCTGATACAGGTCGCGCGACGACAGACCGGTGGCCGCGGCGACCTCGGCGCACGCATCTTTCAGGCGCACCCCGGATGCGACGAGGCTCTGCACCTGCGCGAGCGCGTCTTCCGCAGACGCCTCACGATGCGGCGCTCCCTCGACGACGACGACGATCTCACCCTTGACCCCCGCCGTGGCCCACTCGACGAGCTCGGCCGAGGTGCCTCGACGCACCTCCTCGTAGAACTTGGTCAGCTCACGACACACGGCGATGCGGCGGTCGGCACCGAACGCAGCGCCCATGTCGGCGAGCGACGACGCCAGCCTGGCGGGGGATTCGAAGAAGACCATGGTGCGGGGCTCTGCGGCGAGCGCCCGCAGGGTCGACCGCCGCTCCCCCGGCTTGCGGGGCAGGAACCCCTCGAAGGTGAAGCGATCGGTCGGCAGGCCCGAGATCGAGAGGGCCATCAGCACCGCACTGGGTCCGGGGATGGCCGTGACCGTCACGCCCTGCGCGACGGCTTCGGCGACGAGACCGTAGCCGGGATCGCTGATGGCCGGCATCCCCGCGTCGCTCACCACGACGACGTCGGTCTCGATGGCGAGGGTCGCGAGCTCTGCCGCTTTCTGCTTCTCGTTGTGATCGTGCAGCGCGATCAGCCGCGGACGGTTCGCGATCTGCAGAGCCTGCATCAGCTTCTGCGTGGTGCGGGTGTCCTCGGCGACGATGACCTCCGCGTTCTCCAGCACTTCGACGAGGCGACGCGAGACATCCCCCAGGTTTCCGATCGGTGTTGCGGCGAGGATGATCACCCGCCCAGCTTATGCGGGCCCCATCGACGGAGTGTCTAGGCTGGTGCGGTGACCGCGCCCCTGCCCCTGCTGCCTCCCCCCGAGCAGCGACCGACGCGCTACGAGCGACTGCGCGACCGCGTGCTGCAGGACCCCGACTGGGGGCGCATAATGCGCTGGTTCGCACCTCTCGTGGTGACCGCCCTGGCTGCGGTGCTGCGCCTGGTCAACCTCGGGCACCCGCACCAGCTCGCGTTCGACGAGACCTACTACGTCAAGGACGCCTGGTCGCTCTGGACTCTGGGATACGAGGGCACCTGGGGCAAGGACGCGAACGAGGCGTTCATCACGCTGCAGCAGCTGCCGCTGTCGGACGCAGGGGCGTTCATCGTGCATCCGCCCCTCGGCAAGTGGCTCATCGCCCTGGGGATGGCCGTCGGCGGCCCCGACAACACGGTGGGCTGGCGCATCGCGACGGCTCTTCTCGGCGCGGCCACCGTGCTGCTGACCTACCTGGTCGCCCGCAGACTGACCGGCTCGATCGTCGTGGCCACCGTCGCCGGCTCTCTGCTCGCCATCGACGGCCTCAGCATCGTGATGAGCCGCACCGCACTGCTCGACGGCCCGCTGACGTTCTTCCTGATGCTCGGCGCGCTGTTCATCCTGATCGACCGCGACCGGTCGATACCTCTGCTCGAACACAGCGCCCCCGACTCCCCCGAGCCGATGTGGGGTCCCGTGCTCTGGCGGCGCCCCTGGCTGATCGCCGCGGGTGTCGCGCTCGGCGCGGCCTGCGCCGTGAAGTGGTCGGGGCTCTACGCACTGGCGGCGTTCGGCCTGTACGTGGTGGTGACGGATGCTCTGGCGAGACGCCGCGCCGGAGTCGTCCTCTGGCCGACCGCGGCGGCCTTCCGTCAGGGGCCGGTCTCCTTCGTGCTGCTGGTCCTGCCGGCGCTCGCCACCTACCTCGTCAGCTGGACGGGGTGGCTCGTCACAGCCGGCGGCTATGCCCGTCAGAGTGACCCGAACCCGCTGATCGCACTGTGGAACTACCACGAGGCGATCCTGAACTTCCACGTCGGCCTCAGCAAGGGGCACCCCTACGCGAGCCCTGCGTGGGAGTGGCCGCTCCTGCTGCGGCCCACGGCGGTCTGGGTGGG
Organism: Microbacterium sp. Leaf161; assembly: GCF_001423645.1. Classification (NCBI taxonomy): domain Bacteria; kingdom Bacillati; phylum Actinomycetota; class Actinomycetes; order Micrococcales; family Microbacteriaceae; genus Microbacterium; species Microbacterium sp. Leaf161. Next base: position 175,222 of record NZ_LMOW01000001.1, read on the forward strand.
GAGCGATCCGGGGCCCTGCGGTGTCGACCACTGCATCGCGGTGATCTCGACGATCCCCAACCCGATCATCTGGTACGCCGGTGTCGCCGCCGCCCTCTACCTGATCTACCGGCTCGTACGCGGGTGGATCGAACGCACGCCGGTCGGCCCCGCGTTCACGTTCCCGCTGGTCGGACTCGCGGCGACCTACGTGCCCTGGCTGCTGTTCCCCGAGCGCACGATCTTCCAGTTCTACACGGTCGCCATGGCGCCGTTCCTCGTGATCGCGCTCGCCGTCGCTCTGCGTCAGATCGCGGGGCGACGAGACGATCCGCTGCATCGCCGCCAGTCAGGCGAGCGCACGGTGCTGATCTTCCTCGCCGTGGTGCTGCTCGTCTCGGTGTTCTTCTACCCGGTGTGGACCGGCATGAGCGTGCCCTACGACTTCTGGCTGCTCCACAACTGGCTGCCCGGCTGGATCTGACCTGTCAGCCGGCGTCGCCGGCGACGTGCTCGACCAGCGGCAGCACGCGCCCCGACAGGTGGGTGCGCATAGCGATCGATGACGCCGTGCGCGAGACCCCCGGCACGAGAGCCACCCGATCGAGCACCTCCTGCAGCTGGGTCGCATCGCGAGCGACGAGTCGCAGCTGCATGTCGCTCGCACCGGTCACGGTGTGCATGTCGACGATCTCGGGCACCGCATCGGCGAGCGCCGTGGCGACATCGTCGTGACCCACCTTCTGGTCGATCTCGACGAGGCAGAACGCGACGACCCCGTAGCCGAAGCCCGCGGGGTCGATGCGTGGCACGATCGCCTCGATCACCCCGCCCTCATGCAGGCGCGCGAGACGGCTGGTCGCGGTGCCCCTGGCGACCCCCAGACGTCGCGCGCACTCGAGGATCGGCAGCTGCGGCGACTCGGTGAGCATGCGGATGAGCTCGGCGTCGAGGCGGTCGATGTGCACGGTCAGTCCACCACCGCGCTGTCGCGCTCGCTGGTGACACCGGGGCGGGAGGCGTTCCGTGTGAGTCGCGCGACGATCAGGAGCACGACGGTCAGGCCGATCGTGAGCAGCAGCTGCACGCGCGCGGCGCCGTCGATCATCGTGAGCGCGATGACACCGGCGAGGAGCGCCAGGCACAGCCACGACAACCAGGGGAAGCCCCACATGCGCATAGGCATGTCCTCCCCGGCCCGATCGGCGCGGCGGCGAAGGATGATCTGCGACACGGCGGTCGCGGTCCAGATGACCAACAGCGTGGATCCGACGACGTTGAGGAGCGCGGGGAGCACCACATCGGGGAACGCCCAGTTCAGTCCCACGGTGACGAAGCCGAACGCGACGGAGGCGAGCACAGCGACCACCGGCACGCCCTTCGACGTCGTGCGGGTCGCAGCGAGCGGAGCCAGACCGCGCTCCCCGAGCGAGTAGGCCATGCGCGATGCGCCGTAGATGTTCGCGTTCATCGCCGAGAGCAGCGCGATCACCACGATGAGGTCCATCACGAGCCCGACGCCGGGCAGCTGCAGGGTATCGAGCACGGCGGAGAACGGTCCGTCCTTGACGGCGGGGTCGTTCCACGGCAGCACCGACACGATGACGAAGATCGAGCCGACGTAGAAGATCAGGATGCGTACGAGCACCTCGCGCACGATCCGACGGATGTTGCGCGCGGGGTCGTCGGACTCGGCAGCCGCGATCGCGACGACCTCGGTGCCGCCGAACGCGAAGACCACGATCAGCAGCGCGGCAGCGATGCCGGTCAGCCCGTTCGGTGCGAAGCCGCCGTTGTCGACCAGGTTGGCGATGCCTGTCGCGGGAACACCGGGGATGAAGCCGACGATGGCGCACACGCCGACGACGAGGAACACGATGATCGCGGCGACCTTGATCGCTGCGAACCAGAATTCGAACGTGCCGTAGTTGCGCACCCCGAAGAGGTTCACCGCGGTCAGTGCCACCACGAAGACGAGCACCCACACCCAGGCCGGGATGCCGGGGATCCAGGCAGAGATGATCCCCCCGGCTCCGGTCGCCTCCGCCGCGATCACCACGACGAGCTGGATCCAGTAGAGCCAGCCGACCGCGCTGCCGGCACTGCGTCCCATGGCCTTCTGCGCATACGAGCTGAAGGCTCCGGAGCTCGGCCGGGCGGCGACCATCTCGGCCAGCATCGCCATGATCAGCACCACGATGCCACCCGCGACGAGGTACGAGATCAGCACAGCGGGGCCGGCGATGCTGATCGCCTGGCCCGAACCGACGAACAGCCCGGCGCCGATCGCGCCGCCGAGTCCCATCATCGAGATCTGCCGGCGGGTCAGCCCGGGGTGCAGACCTTTCGTCGTGGTCGTCGTGGTCGGAACCTCGGTCATGCGCGTGCCTCCTGCAGTGCGGTCTCAGCCTGGAGCGCTGACTGCACCCGGTCTATGTCATCCATTGAACCCGATGAGATGCGGATCCCTTCTCCGGCGAAGACCCGCGTGATCACCCCGCCCTCGTTCAGCAGGGACTCGAGTTCGTCGGTGCGGTCGCCCGCGGGGACCCAGACGAAGTTCGCCTGCGAGGTGACGGCGGGCCAGCCGGCATCGACGAGCAGCGCGCACAGGCGATCGCGGTGCGCGACGACCTCGTCGATGCGCACCGCGAGCTCGTCCTCCGCATCGAGGGATGCGAGCGCCCCGGCCTGGGCGAGATCGGTCACCCCGAACGGCACGGCGACCTTGCGCTGATTGTCGGCCACCGCGAGCGGCGAGAGTGCGTAGCCGATGCGCAGACCGGCGAGGCCGTACGCCTTCGAGAAGGTGTGCAGCACCGCGACGTGCGGATAACGGTGGAAGAGCTCGACGCCCGCCCCGTGCGACCCCGTGCGGTCGAAGTGCACGTAGGCCTCATCGATCACGACGAGCACGTCGCGGGGCACCGCCGCGACGAATGCCTCCAGCTCTGCCGCTCCGACGACCGTTCCGGTCGGGTTGTTCGGGTTGCACACGAAGATCAGCCTCGTGCGCGGGGTGATCGCGGCGAGCATGACATCGAGATCGTGGGCATGCTCGGCGTTCAGCGGCACCGCGACAGGAGTCGCTCCGGCGATGCGCACGAGTGACGGGTAGGCCTCGAACGACCGCCACGCGAACATGACCTCGTCTCCCTCACCGGCCACGGCGTGGATGAGCTGCGAGGCGAGCTCGACGGACCCGGCACCCACGGTGACGGACGCCGGCTCGACGCCGTAGCGCTCCGCCAGGCGCTCGCGCAGAGCGGCGGCGCTCATGTCGGGATAGCGATGGATGGTCGCGAGGCGCTGCTGCACCGCCTCGACGACGGACGGGAGCGGCGGGTGCGGAGACTCGTTGGAGGAGAGCTTCGAGGCACCGGCCGGGGCGGAACGCCCCTGGCGATAGGCAGGCACGGCGTCGAGTCCGGCACGGGTGGGAAGAGTCATCGTCTGAGCGTCCTTGCTGAGATGCGGTGGCGTCCGGGCGGCGCCTGCTGTCGCGCAACACTAGACCGGATGATGAGAGGTGGGCAATCGGTGCAGCATGCGGTGCGCAACGCGCGCAACTGGCGAGGTGGAATCGCGGAAGAGGCGAGCAGACTGCACAGTCATGCGCGGCGCGGCGGGCGGTCTACGATCACAGGATGGGCAGCGCCTCAAGTTTCGAGTTCACGGTGCGTGGCGACGACGTCGTGATCCGTCACCACGGGGTCACTGCGGCCGTGCTGCGCGGAGCCACGGCGAGCGGGTTCCTCGCTCAGGTGGATCAGGGCGATGCGCAGCTGCTGATGGCGCGGCTGACCGGGAACTACCGCCGCGGCACCGAGCGCACCGCGCGGGAACACCCGCGCAACGCTCGCTGAGTGCTCACCGCGCGAGGGGAAGCTCGGCGGGATCGCTCACGGGGAGCCGACACACGAACGAGCGGCAGTCGAACGCCTGCTCGCCGCCAGTCCCCTTGCCCTCGAACAGCTCGAAGCCGGCGTCCGCGAATGCCAACGCCTGCTCGGCGGTGACGATCGCGACGACATCGGCGTCTGCCCGACGAGCAGCGGATGCGAGAGCACCCTGCGGTGCCTCGGTGACGACGACCACCTGCCTCGGGGCATCGACGAGCCCCGCAGCGACCCGCAGCAGGCTGCCGTGCGCGAACGGCTGACCGATCGCCGAGCCGGCGTGCTCCCGCACTCGCACTGCCGCGGCTTCGCGATAGCGGTCCCCTGCACCGAGCCGCCAGGCCGTGAGCGATGCGGCGGCGACCGCGGCCGCATCCGAAGGCAGGTCTCCGTCGGTCTGATCGGGCGCGGCCGCGATGCCGTGCTCAGCGAGCAGCGGATCGCCCTGGATGCCGGAGAGGACCACATCGAGCAGGTCGCGACCCTCGACGGCCCATCGAGGATCGCCGGTCGCGGCGGCGAGCGAGAACAGCCCGTCGGCGAGCAGCGCGACATCAGCGGCGGTCGCGACGGCCTGCGACGCGACGCCGTCGAGAGACGCGCGCACCAGAGCGCCCGCCATGTCGCGGTTCACCCGCAGCACGTATGCCGCGGCATCCTCCGCCTCGGCGACCCAGGTGGGCTCGCCGAGCCTCGACCCGGCGCGCGCCAGCGCCCCGATGGCGAGCCCGTTCCAGCCCGTGATGACTTTGCCGTCGACAGCCGGGGGCTCGAGTGCCGCCCGTTCGGTCACCGGTCGCAGGTAGTACCCGCCCTCGCTGCGCTGACCGTCGATCCACGACTCCGAATCCTGAGCGGCACCGAAACCGCCGCCCTCGCGGCGCAGAGTGCCCACGAGGAAGTCCGCGATACCGCGCGCGGTCGACTCGTCCCCCGCATCCAGTGCCACGAGCAGCAGCTGGGCGTTGTCGGTCAGCATCCGCTCGTAATGCGGCACGGTCCAGTCGCGTTGCGTCGCGTAGCGGAAGAAACCGCCGTCGGCATCGCGCAGATCGGATGCCGACATCGCGGCGAGCGCCCGATCGGCCGCGGCCGCGGCATCCGGAGCCTCCCGCCGCACCAGCGGCGTCTGCAGCAGGCCCAGGGTCGTCGCGACGGGGAACTTCGGGGCGGCGCCGAACCCGCCGAACTGCCGATCCTCGCGTGCAGCGATGGCCTCGGCCGCCCCGGCGAGCGCCGCGGCGTCAGGCAGATCCGAGGGCACGGCGGCCCCCGCTCTGGCGAGCGCATCGGTCACGGCATCCGCCGACTCCTCGGCCTGCACCCGGCGCAGGGTCCAGGCCTCGTTCACGGCCGCGAGGACGTCGCGGAACGCGGGCATGGGCTGTCGCGCCTCGGGCGGCCAGTAGGTGCCTGCATAGAACGTGCGGCCCCGCGGAGTCGTGAACACCGTCAGCGGCCACCCCAGGTTCTGCGTGAACGCCGACGCTGCGGCCATGTAGGCACCGTCGACGTCGGGGTGCTCCTCGCGATCGACCTTGATCGCCACGAAGTCGCGGTTGATCAGGGCGGCCGTGTGCGGGTCGGCGAACGACTCCCTCGCCATCACGTGGCACCAATGGCATGTCGAATAGCCGATGGAGATCAGCAGCGGCACGTCGCGCCGCTGCGCTTCGGCGAAGGCCTCCGGCCCCCAGGGATACCACTCGACGGGGTTGTCCGCGTGCGCACGGAGGTAGGGGCTGAGCGTGTCGGCGAGCCGGTTCGTCATACGCCCACGCTACGCCGGTCGGGCCTCGACGAGACGGTCAGGAGACGAGCAGCTCCACGGGCCGGGAAGCGGCGTAGCCGACGAGAGGCAGCGCGCGGTCTGCGGCGAGCTCGATCCGTGCGCGGAGCACGTCGGATGCGATCACATAGCCGTCGAAGTCGGTGTCGCTGGCGTAGACGCCGAGCGGCAGCGTCAGCGCCTGGAAGAAGGCGAACAGCGGCCGCAGCTGGTGCTCGATGATCAGCGCGTGGCGCTCTCCTCCTCCGGTCGCCGCGAGCAGCACCGGCTTGCCGACGAGCTCGTACTGGCCGACGAAGTCGAACAGATGCTTGAACAGGCCGGTGAAGGACGCGCGGTAGACGGGGCTGCCCACGATCAGCAGGTCTGACGCCTCGATGGCCACGAGCTTCTCCTCGACGCTCGCCGGCAGCTGGTCGCGACGAAGCGCCCCCGCGAGCGACGGACCGATGTCGGTGAGCTCGATGACCTCGATCTCGACCTCGGCGCGCTCGGCGATCGCCCCCGCGATCGCACGGATGAGGGCCGTGGTCTTGCTGGGCTCGTGCAGAGAACCGGAGACGGCGACGACGCGGTAGGGAGCAGTCATGCCGTTGACGCTACTCACGACGACGCCCCGTGTCGCGCGAAGCGACACGGGGCGTCATCTGTCGAAACGGGACGCCTCAGTTGACGTCGTCGGGGTGCGAGCCGACACGGCCCGAGCCGTCGAGCGGGTCGAGCGCGTCGATCTTCGCGATCTCGGCGTCGGTCAGCTCGAAGCCGAAGACGTCGAGGTTCTCGCGCAGACGCTCTGCCCGCACCGACTTCGGGAAGACGATGAAGCCCTTCTGCAGGTGCCAGCGCAGCACGGCCTGGGCGGGGGTGACGCCGTGCGCCGCTGCAGCCTCGGCGATCGCCGGCGTGCCGAACAGGTCGTACTTGCCCTGGCCGAGCGGCCCCCACGATTCGATGCGGATGCCGTGCCCGGTCGCCCAGTCCACGACGTCGCGCTGCTGGTAGGCGGGGTGCAGCTCGATCTGGTTGACCGCCGGGGTGACGCCGGTTTCGGCCACGACGCGCTCGAGGTGCGGCACCAGGAAGTTCGAGACGCCGATGCTGCGCGTGAGGCCGGCGTCGCGCAGCTCGATGAGCTTGGCGAACGCGTGCACGTAGTCGTCCTTGGCCGGGGTGGGCCAGTGCACGAGGTAGAGGTCGACCGCATCGAGACCGAGCTTCTCGAGGCTCTCGCCGATCGCCGCACGCGGCTCCTCGCCGTGGTGCCGGTCGTTCCAGAGCTTGGTGGTGATGAACAGCTCGTCGCGGGCGATGCCGGATGCGGCGATGGCCGCGCCGACGCCCTCTTCGTTGCCGTAGATGGCGGCCGTGTCGATGTGGCGGTAGCCGATCTCGAGCGCCTCGCTCACGGCGCGCTCGGTCTCGTCGGCCGGAACCTTGAACACCCCGTAGCCGAGCTGCGGGATGGAATGGCCGTCGTTCAGTTCGAGTGCAGGAATCGTCATGGTCCCACCCTACGACCTGTGATGACAGGTGGCCCAGGGGGAACCGCGGCCATCCTCGTCGCAGCCCAGCCGACGAGTCGTTCGAGCGGCCCTCGCCCGAACAGGATCGACCACAGCGTCGTGGCGAGAAGGAGCACGATCGCGGTGGCAGCCCAGAACGCGTTGCTCGAGAAGAAGCCGCCGGGTCCTGCGATCAGCGCGACCGACGCGACGTGCACACTGTAAGCCGACAGCGGCATCGATCCCAACGCCCCCAGCGGAAGCAGCACCGCGCGCAGCGGTCCGCTGAGCAGCACGCACAGCGCGATGACCGACAGGGCGAACCCGCCGGAACCCAGGATCTCGGCCGTTCCGCCGGAGTGCGGATCCACGGCGAAGATCGCCCGGACGACGGCCCCAGCCGGGTCCGCCGCGGCCAGCGCATCGGGGTAGGTGCTCCATCCTGCGGCGCCCTCTCCTTCTGTCATCCACGAGGAGGATCTGATGCCGGTGACACCCCCGACGAGGCCGAGCCCATAGCCGACGAGCATGAGCCCCACGCCGACGCCGAACGTGATCGCCGCGGTCTCGAGCTTCTCGACGTGCAGGCGCCCGAGAGCCATGCCTGCGAAGACGAACGCGAGCCACGCCGTGATCGGATACGAGCCGTAGAGCACGAGGCTGATGCCCGCTCCGGTGGGGTACAGCGTGAGGGCGGCCAGCAGCGCGAGCACGGCCGGCGCCGCGAGTGCCAGGATGCCGGCGGCGATCAGCAGCTTCCAGGGCTGCCACCGGAGGAACGGGATGACGGCCACGTAGAGAAGGCCGTAGAGGGTGAGGATCACCGCGATCGGCGTGTTCAGCATCTCGAGCGCCAGACCGATCAGGAAGATCACCGCTCCGCGACCGACGAGCTGCAGGCGGATGCTCGGCATCCGCTCGGGGTCCGGCAGCGCGCTGCGCCCGGTCATCAAGGCGATCGAGATTCCGGCGAGCACCGCGAACAGGATCGACGAGCGCCCGTGCACCAGGTCGGTCCACGTCGACAGGTCGAACGGATCGAACGCCTCGGTCTCGCCGATGTGCGCGCCGGCCATGCCGAGGATCGCGAGGCCTCGGGCGACGTCGAGGCCGAGGATGCGCGGGGTCCGCCCGAACTCTCGAAACCACCGCGTTGCAGGAAGGGGCTTCGACACAGTGCTCACGGATGAATCGTACGATGGGAGTTCTATGCCTTCCCCCGTGATCTTCTATCCTCCCGAGCTGCCCGTCAGCGCTGCGCGGGACGAGATCGCCGACGCCATCCGCGACAACCAGGTCGTCATCGTCGCCGGAGCCACCGGGTCGGGCAAGACGACTCAGCTTCCGAAGATCTGCCTCGACCTCGGGCGCGAGCGCATCGCACACACGCAGCCCCGTCGACTGGCCGCCCGCACGATCGCCGAACGCGTCGCCGAAGAGCTGCAGGTCGAGCTCGGCACCCTCGTCGGTTACAAGGTGCGCTTCACCGACAAGGTGTCGGACGAGACGCGCATCGCGCTGATGACCGACGGCATCCTGCTCAACGAGATCCACCGCGACAGGCTGCTGCGTCGCTACGACACGATCATCATCGACGAGGCGCACGAGCGCTCGCTCAACGTCGACTTCCTGCTCGGCTACCTCGTGCGGATCCTTCCCGAACGCCCCGACCTCAAGGTGATCATCACCTCGGCGACGATCGACCCCGAGAGCTTCGCCCGGCACTTCGCCTCGCCCGACGGCGTGCCGGCGCCGGTCATCGAGGTGTCGGGGCGCACCTTCCCCGTCGAGATCCGCTATCGCGCCCAGACGGAGGAGACGGAGAACGCCGAGGAGGCCGACGAGGTCACCGCGATCGTCGCCGCGCTGCGCGAGCTCGACCGCGAGGAACCGGGCGATGTGCTCGTGTTCCTGCCAGGCGAGGCGGAGATCAGGGACGCGGCGGATGCCGTGCGCGGCGCCTACTCGAAGGATCGCTTCCCCACCGAGGTGCTGCCGCTGTACGGCCGGTTGTCGGCCGCCGAGCAGCACCGGGTGTTCGAGAAGAGCCGCGTCGCCGGGGTGCGGCGCCGGGTCGTGCTCGCCACGAACGTCGCCGAGACCAGCCTCACCGTTCCCGGCATCCGGTATGTGATCGACACCGGCACCGCGCGCATCTCGCGCTACAGCAACCGGTCGAAGGTGCAGCGGCTGCCGATCGAGGCGATCTCGCAGGCCTCCGCGAACCAGCGCTCCGGCCGTGCCGGGCGCACGAGTGACGGCATCGCGATCCGCCTCTACAGCGAAGAGGACTTCGAGAGTCGGGCGGAGTTCACGGAGCCCGAGATCCTGCGCACGTCGCTCGCCTCGGTCATCCTGCAGATGCTGTCGCTCGGGTTCGGCGACATCACGGCATTCCCGTTCCTCACTCCCCCGGACTCCCGCGGCGTGAAGGCCGCCGTCGATCTGCTCACCGAACTCGGCGCCGTGACCGGAAGCGGTGACACCCCTCGCCTGACCCGCATCGGCCGCGACATCTCGCGCATCCCGATCGATCCCCGCTTCGCCCGCATGCTCATCGAGGCCGGACGACCCGGCGGGGCCGACGTCACGCGCGACGTGCTCGCGATCGTCGCCGGCATGTCGATCCAGGACGTGCGCGAGCGCCCCTCGCAGGAGGCGCCGCAGAGCGTGCGCGACGAGGCCGACCGCATGCACGCCCGGTTCGCCGATCCGACGAGCGACTTCCTCTCGATCCTGAACCTCTGGAACCATCTCAGAGAGCAGCAGCGCGAACTCGGCTCGAGCGCGTTCCGCCGGCTCTGCCGCTCGGAGCACCTGAACTACGTGCGGGTGCGCGAATGGTTCGACGTGCACCGTCAGCTGCGGTCGCTGGTGAAGGACAAAGACGCACGAGGCACCGGCACGGCTGATCCGGATGCGATCCACCGCGCGCTGCTCGCGGGTCTGCTGTCGCAGATCGGCATCCTCGACGAGCGCAACACCGGCAAGGGCATCGATCCCAAGAAGAAGAGGATGGCGGAGTACCGCGGCGCCCGCGGCATCCGCTTCTCGATCTTCCCCGGCTCTGCGCTGCGCAAGAAGGCCCCGCAGGCGGTCATGGCCGCCGAGATCGTCGAGACGTCGCGCACCTACGCCCGCACGGTCGCCGCGATCGATCCCGCCTGGGCCGAGGCGCTCGCGGGCGACCTCGCGAAGCGCCAGATCACCGAGCCGCACTGGTCGAAGGATGCGGGGGCCGCTGTCGCCTACGAGAAGGTGACGCTGTTCGGGGTCGAGATCATCCCCCGCCGTCGCGTGCAGTTCGCCCGCATCGACCGCGCAGCCTCGCGCGAGATGTTCGTGCGGCATGCGCTCGTCGAGGGCGAGTGGGACCCGACCCGCATCGACAAGCGGGTCAGCGCGTTCTGGCGCAGCAACGCCGAGCTGCGCAAGCGCCTCGAGAAGCTCGAGGAACGCGAACGCCGCCGCGACATCCTCGCCGGCGACGAGGCGGTCTTCCGCTTCTACGACGAGCGCATCCCTGCCGAGGTCTTCGACGTGCGCTCGTTCGAGAAGTGGTGGCGCGAGACCCTGGCCGCCACACCGAAGCTGCTCGTGATGCGCGAGGCGGACCTGCTCGACGACGAGAGCAGAGCGGATCAGAGCGAGTTCCCCACGCGATGGACGCAGGGCGACCAGGTGCTCGGGCTCGCCTACCGCTTCGAACCGGGAGCCGCCGACGACGGCGTCAGCGTCGTGATCCCGCTCCCCCTGCTCGCGCAGATCGAGGATCGCGGGTTCGACTGGCAGGTACCCGGCCTGCGAGCGGAACTCGTCACCGGACTGCTCCGCGCGCTGCCGAAGGCGATCCGCCGCCATGTGGTGCCCGCGGCCGACTGGGCCGACAAGTTCGGGGTCGAGCTCGCCGGAGACGGGCCCGAGTCGCACGGCGGCCTCCCGGGCCGCACGCTGAAGGAGGCGCTCGCCCGCCTCATCCAGCCTCTGGCGAATCAGCTCGTGTCGGCTGCCGACTTCGAGGACGACCGGGTGCCCGCGCACCTGCGCATGAACTTCCGCGCCGTCGACGAGCGCGGACGCGTCGCAGGATCGAACCGCGACCTCAGCACGCTGCAGGCGGAGCTCGCCGATCGGGCCCGCAGCAGCGTGGCCCGCTCGATCGCGGCCCCGCCCCGCCGACCGGGGCCGTCGAAGGGTCCACAGCCGGCCGCGGCTGCCGCCGCCTCCATCGAGCAGGACGGCCTGACAGCCTGGACGTTCGGCGACCTGCCCGAGGTTCTCGACACCCGGGTCGCCGGTGGTGTGGTGCGCGGGTACCCCGCGATCGTGGATCAGGGCAAGACCGTCTCGGTGCGGGTCGAATCGACGGCGGATGCTGCGAGCGCGGCCACCCGGGCCGGCGTGCGGCGCCTCGTGCTGCTCGGCGTGCCCTCACCCTCGTCGTACGTGCAGCAGCACCTCACGAGCCAGGAGAAGCTCGCACTGGCCGCGTCGCCGTATCAGTCTGCAGCCGCCCTCATCGAGGACTGCCGCGCGGCCGTGGTTCATAGCGCGATCGACCGGCTGGCGCCCTGGGGCATCGTGCGCACCCAGGCCGAGTTCGAGCGCGTGCGCGACGCCGTCTCGGCATCACTCGTCGACGAGCTCTTCGCCTGCGTCTCGCTCGTCGCTCGCATCCTCACGAAGGCGCGTGACGTCGAGCGCGGCATCAAGTCGCAGAACTCACTCGCTCTGCTGGGGCCGCTCAACGACATCCGCACGCAGCTCTCGGGGCTGCTGCATCCCGGGTTCGTCTCTGCGGCGGGCATCGACCGCCTCGCGCACTTCCCCCGCTACCTCGACGGCATGCTCGACCGGCTGAAGACCCTGGCGAACGAACCGGGCAAGGACCGCACGCGCATGAGCGAGTTCGAGCGCATGGCGAAGGTGTTCGAGGATGCCGGTGGGACGATCCCGCTCGAGCCCGGAGCCCCCGCCGCGCTCGTCGAGACCCGCTGGCTGCTCGAGGAGTATCGCGTGAGCGTGTTCGCACAGCGCCTCGGCACCGCGCAGCCCGTCTCGCCGCAGCGCATCATGAAGGTGCTGGCATCCCGGGGGTAGCCTGAGGGCATGGCTCGCGCGATCGTCTACACAGAGTTCGGTTCCCCTGATGTGCTGCACCTGATCGAGGTCCCCGATCCGATCGCGCTCGACGGCGAGGCCGTGGTGCGCATAGAAGCGGCAGGGGCCAACCCGATCGACGCCAAGCTGCGCAGCGCGAAGCGGCCATCGCCGCCGATCACCGAGCCCCGCGCCGTCGGCTTCGACGGCGCCGGGGTGATCGAGTCACTCGGCGACGACGTCGACGGCTTCGCGGTGGGTGACCGCGTCGCGATCCGCGACACCCTCGGCACCTACTCGAGCCTGCTCGCCGTGCCGGTCGAGAAGCTCGTGGCACTACCCGATGCGGTCACCTCAGCGGAGGGCGCCGGCATCGGGATCCCCGCCGGCACCGCCTACCAGGCGCTCCGCTCGCTCGACGTCGCGACGGGCGACGTGCTGCTCGTGCACGGCGGCTCCGGCTCGGTCGGCCAGGCGGCAGTGCAGTTCGCGGTCTCCTGGGGTGCCACCGTGATCGCCACGGCCAGCCCCGCGCGGCACGATCAGCTGCGCGAACTCGGCGCGACCCCGGTCGCCTACGGCGACGGTCTGCTCGAGCGCGTGCGCGAGGCCGCACCGGACGGCGTGACCGTCGCGCTCGACTGTGCAGGCACCGATGAGGCCATCGAGGCGTCGCTCGAACTCGTCGCCGACCGCGACCGCATCGCGACGATCGTGCGCGGACCGGATGCCGCATCCTTCGGCATCCGCGCCTTCTCGGGCGGCTCGCCTGAGCCGCTCACCGAGCAGGAGCTCGCGTGGCGGGCCGACGCCCTGGGCGCAACCGTCGAACTGCTCGCGACCGGAGACTTCATCATCGAGCTCGGACCCGAGCTGCCGCTCGCCGAGGCGGCGCAGGCCCATGAGCTCATGGAGTCCGGCGCCGCCTCGGGCAAGATCGTGTTGATTCCGTAGAGACTCGCGATCAGGCAGGAGCGACCGGGCGGCCGATCGACAGCATCAGACGGTTCGCCCAGTTGAAGAACGCGGCCCCGTGGATGACGTCGGCGATCTCGAGATCGTCGAGGCCGGCCGCACGCAGACGGGCGATCTCGTCGGCGCCGAACGCACTCGGGGTGTCGGTCAGCGCGACGGACGCCGCCACCACGGCGTTCCACCGCTCGCCGAGGTCGGCATCCACGCCCTCGTCGAGCAGGCGATCGACGTCGTCGACGCGCTTGCTGTGGTGCGCCGCGAAGCGCGAGTGCACCGAGGCGCAGAACACGCAGCCGTTGCGACGGGATGCGGCCGTCGCCGAAAGCTCGCGCTCGGCGCGAGGCAGCCCTTCAGCGGCGTTGTAGAAGATGTCCTTGTCGACGAGCGTGCGCGCCCTGAGCACCTCGGGGTCGCGTGCGAGCAGACGGAAGTAGTCGTTCTTCGCGCGCGAGGCGTCGACGAGCCCGTCGTAGTGCCGCTCGGTCAGCTCGTCCTCGGCGAGCGGCGGGAGGTGAGGCGTCCAGCCGACCTCGGCGCGGGTGAATGCCTCGGGGTGCGGTGCGATGTCATGCAGCAGAGCGGTCATGCGGCGATTCCCTTCTGAAGTGCGGTCAGTCCTGTGATCACGCGCTGCTGGAACGCGAGGAACGACACCAGCTGCGACAGCGTCACGATGCCATCGGCCGACCACCCCGCGTCGATCAGCCGCTGGATGTCGTCAGCCGACGACTCCCGCGGGCGGAACACGAGCAGATGCGTGTGCACGAGCGCGGCGGCGAGACGCTCGCCAAGCGCCCCGGCGACCTCGGCTGACGGCGTGTAGCGCTCGCCCTCGGTGTTCTCGGCCTGCAGCCCCACCTCGGTGTACGAGCCGAAGGGCCCGGTGATCGCGGCATCCGCTGCCTCGGCGATCGCGACCGCCCCGCGCTGCGGGTCGACTGCCAGCGCCCGGTCGGCGTAGAACGTGCCCGTGGCATCGTCGTCACCGGCGAGGCGCGTGGCGAAGGCGGCGATCAGCTCGCGCTCGGCCCGCGACACCTCCTCCGTCGACACGGGCGCGAAGAGCGCGTCGAAGCTCGCCTGCAGCTGATCCCTGGTGACGGGGCGACGGCGCCGCAGCGCATCGAGCTCGGGCGTCACCCCCACGATCTGGTCGACGATGTCGGTGGTCATGCCTTCTCCTTGATGGTGTCGGTGAGGGTGTAGCCGAGAGCCGGGGCGACCTGCTCGGCGAAAAGCTCGATCGAGCGCAGCACGTGCGCGTGCGGCGCATCGACCGAGTGCACCTGGAACGCCACTTCGGTGGCCCTCGCGAGAGTCGCGTCGGCGGCGAGCGATTCGGCGACCTGCTCGGGGGTGCCGAGGTGGGTGTCGAGCGCGACGATCAGCTCGTCGAGGTCGTCACCAGGGATCGTCTGCCCCTGACGCCGGAACCCCTCGGCGGCGCGGCGCAGGCCGACCTCCGCGAAGCGCAGGGCCTCGGCGCGGTCGTCCGCCACGACCACAGTGCGCGAGGCGGTGATCCGCGGAGCGATGCCCGCGGGCAGAGCGTCGAGGTATGCGTCGATCACCGGATCCTGCAGCGCCGAGAGGGGCGCGTGCAGGGCATCGACCGATCTCGGCTGAGTGCGAGAGAGCAGCAGGCCGTGCCCGTGGATGCCGGCGCGGTGACCGCCCGGCGACGAGAACGTCGCCTGCCAGATGCGGTCGGCGAGCGTGCCGGCATCCGGATAGAGAGTGTTGTCCGCGCCGATGTCGCGCCCCGAGAGCGCGTCGAGGAGGAGGCGGAGCTTGCGGTCGTAGGTCGGCGCCTTGTCGCGCACGTCCTCGCCGAACGGAATGAACGACGACGGCGTCCCGCCGCTTCCCAGCCCCAGATCGATGCGCCCGCCCGCGAGCAGGTCGGCGACCACGGCATCCTCAGCGACGCGCACCGCATCTTCGAGCGGAAGCGTGACGACCCCGGTGCCAAGGCGGATGTGCGACGTCTGCGCCGCGACGTTCGCCAGGAACACGAGGGGCGAAGGGAGCCCGCCCTCCGCCGCGCGGAAGTGATGCTGCGCCACCCAGGCGCGACCGACGCCGTGTTGCTCGGCGTGCTGGATCTGCTCGGTCGCGAGCGCATACCGCTCGGCAGGAGGCGCGTCATCGAGCAGACGTGTGAAGAAGGCGATCGTGGGTCCGGTCATGCGGGCTGCTCCGTTCGTCCGGGGACGGCTGCGAGCAGCTCCCTGGTGTACTCGTGCTGCGGGTCGTGGAAGAGGTCCTCGGTGTTGCCCTCCTCGACGATGCGCCCGCGGCGCATGACCGAGACCGTGTGGCTGATCCGACGCACGACGGCGAGGTCGTGCGAGATGAACAGGTACGTCAGCCCCAGTTCCGACTGCAGAGAGGTGAGCAGTTCGAGGATGCGCGCCTGCACTGTCACGTCGAGGGCCGACACCGCCTCGTCGAGCACGACGATCTCGGGGTCGATGGCGAGCGCCCTCGCGATCGCCACCCGCTGCCGCTGACCGCCTGAGAGCTCACGCGGCGTGCGCCGGGCGACGTCGCTCGGCAGCGACACCCTGTCGAGCAGCGCCAGCGCGCGGTCGTTGCGCTCGGCGCGCGACCCGACACCGAAGTTCTGCAACGGCTCGGCGATGATGTCGACGATCTGCTGCCGCGGGTCCAGCGAGGCGAACGGGTTCTGGTAGACGAGCTGGATACGGCGGCGCAGGGCGCGCAGGCGCTGCCCCGACAGACCGGTGACATCTTCGCCGTCGATCTCGATCGCCCCGGCATCCGGCTGATGGAACCGCGTGATCAGGCGCGCGGTCGTGGTCTTGCCCGATCCCGATTCGCCGACCAGGGCGTGCGTCGTGCCCCGGCGCACCCGGAACGAGACGTCGTCGACCGCACGGAAGCGCTCGCGTCGGGCGACCGCGAACTCCTTGACGAGTCCGGTCGCGGTGATCGCGAACGGGTTCTCGGCGGCCACCGCCGCGGCATCCCGCAGGAACGGCGGCGCCTCGGGCCGACGGAACCCGGTGACGAACGCCGGGGCGTCGGCGAGCAGCTGTTTCGTGTAGCCGTCTGAGGGGGACGCGAGCACCTTCTCGCTCGCGCCCTGCTCAACGATGCGCCCGTCCTTGAGCACGACCAGGCGCTGCGCACGGTCGGCGGCGACTCCGAGGTCGTGGGTAACGAGCAGGATGCTCGTGCCTTCCTCACGGCGCAGCTCGTCGAGCAGATCGAGCACCTTGCGCTGCACGGTGGCATCGAGCGCGCTGGTCGGCTCATCCGCGATCAGCAGGCGGGGGCGCAGGGCGATCGCGGATGCGATGAGCACCCGCTGCCGCATGCCACCGGATAGCTCGTGCGGATACTGGCGCACGCGCAGCTCAGGGTCGTCGATGCCGACCCGCTCGAGCAGCTCGATCGCCCGCGTCCGGCGCGACCGACGGTCGCGGTGGCCGTGCAGCCGCAGCACCTCCTCGACCTGTGCGCCGATCGTGCGCACGGGATCGAGCGAGGTCACCGGGTCCTGCGGGACGAGACCGATCTCAGGACCGCGGATGCTGCGCAGCGCGCGATCCGACCAGCCCGAGATGTCGAGGTCGCCGAGGCGCACCGCGCCGCCTTCGACCCTGCCACCTGCCGGCAGCAGACCGAGCAGGGCGTGCGCGGTGGTCGACTTGCCCGAACCGGACTCCCCGACGAGCGCGAGCGCCTCGCCCTCGGCGATCTCGAACGAGACGCCGTGCACGACCTCGCGCCGCCCCTCTCGGGTGGCGTACGAGACCCTGAGGTCGTCGACGGCGAGAACGGTCATCGTGAGCTCCTTCCGATGCGATGCGAGATGCGATTGGCGCTCAGCACGACCGCGACCACGACGAGACCGGGAAGAGCGGTCAGCCACCACGCGGTCGCTGTGTAGTTGCGCCCTTCGGCGATGAGCAGTCCCCATTCCGGTGTGGGCGGCGGAGCACCGTAGCCGAGGAAGCCGAGGGTCGAGATCGCCAGGATCGCGGTGCCGAACTGCAGTGCGGCGAGCGCCACGATCGGGGTGAGCGAGTTGGGCAGCACATGCCGGCGAAGCACCGTGAAGAACGTGCCACCGCTGCCGTACGCCGCCTCGACGTACTCGCTGCGACGCACCCGCGCGACCTCCGACCGCATCAGACGGGCGAACGCCGCGACGCTGCCGAGACCGACGGCGATGGCCGCGTTCACGGTTCCGAAGCCGAGCAGGATGATGACCGAGAGCGACAGCAGCAGGCCGGGGATCGCCAGCAGCACGTCGACCACGCGCATCAGGATGTCGTCGACGACGCCGCCGATGGCTCCGGCGATCGCGCCGAGGATGGTGCCCAGCGCGAGGCCGAGCGTGACGGCGATGAGGGCGCCGGAGAGCGAGTGCACGGCGCCGTGCACGACGCGCCCGAACAGGTCGCGCCCCAGGGTGTCGGTGCCGAACCAGTGCGCCGCGCTCGGCGGCAGCAGCTTGTCTGCAGGGGTGCCGGTGAGCGGGTCACCCGGGGCGAAGACACCGGGGATCACCGCCCAGAGCACCGCGAGAGCCACCACGGCGATGGCGAGGTAGAGATCCCAGGGTCGGGCCCCGAGCCGCCGGGACCGTCTGCTCGGGGCGGATGCCGCGGCATCCTCGTGTGGGGGCTCGACGGCGGGGTCGGCGGATGCGGCGATGGCGGCGACGGTCATGCCGAGACTCCTGCCTTCGAGAGGGCGCGCTGACGGGGATCGATCAGCGGGGTGACGAGGTCGACGGCGAAGCTGATGAGCACGAATCCGAGCGCCGACAGCAGCACGACGCCCTGCAGCACCGGGATGTCCTGGTTGGACACCGCCTGTTCGGTGAGCCTGCCGATGCCGGTGCGGCCGAACACGGTCTCGGTGACGACCGCACCACCGACCAGCTCGCCGAACAGCACGCCGGCGATCGTGAGCGTCGGCAGCGCCGCGTTGCGCGCCACCGAGCGGGTCAGGACCCACGACGGCGGCGCGCCCTTGGCGCGCACGACGGTGATGAAAGGCTGCGCCTGCACCTGGTCGATCGCCCGGACCAGCACCTGTGCGAGCGGCGCCGAGATCGGCACCGCGAGCGTGAGCACCGGCAGGATGAGCCCCGCGACCGGGTCGGCGCCGACGACCGGCACCCAGCCGAGGCCGAACGAGAAGACCTGGATGAGCAGGATGCCGAGCCAGAACACAGGCACGGCGACGAACAGGCCCGGCACCTGGCGGATGCCGTCGCGCAGCCACGCGAACGGTGCGAGCGACGAGAGCCCTGCGACGAGCACCGCGATCAGCAGCGCCACCACGAGTCCGAGCGACGCGAGCAGCAGCGTCGACGGCAGCGCCTCGCCGAGCATCGTCAGCACCGGGGTGCCGAACTGCGTCGAGAAGCCGAAGTCGCCTCCGAGGAACCCGAGCCCCGCGTGCAGGTACTGCTGCCACCACGGCAGGTCGGTGCCGTAGGTGGCGCGGATCCCGTCGAGCTGCTCGGGCGACAGTCCGAGACTGGGGTCGGAGAACTTGATCAGGATCGCGTCGCCCGGCAGCAGCTGCAGCAGGAAGAAGGTGGCCGTGAAGGCCGCGATCAGGACGATCGCGGCCTGCCCGGCTCGTCGGAGGACGAAGTTCATCGATGCACCGTCGCTCAGGCTCAGTGCTCGGCGAGCCAGACGCCCGAGAAGGTGGGGCGACCGACCGACTCGAAGTCCACGCCGTGCACATAGGTCGCGGCGCCGTAGACCTGCGGCTCCTCGAACAGCGGGATGACGTACGCCTGCTCGGCGATATAGTCCTGCACCGCCTGCGACGCCTCCGCGCGCTTCTCGGTGTCGGGCTCAGAGGCGACCGCCTCGAGCAGGGCGTCGAGCTCGGCGTCGTTCGAGATCAGCGCATCACGGTTCTTCGTGTGGAACTGGCTCTTGATCACATCGAAGTCCGCGCGGCCGACCATCGAGTGGTAGAACCCCGTCTTCAGGGGGTCACGCGTGTCCTCGGCATACGAACCGGCATCCGCCGGCTTGACCGTGAGCTCGACGCCCACCTTGGCGAGCTGCTGCGCGACGAGCGCGAGCGTCTGCTTAGAGAGCGGCTGCGGGGCGGCTTCGTAGACGGTGATCGACAGACGCTCGCCGTCCTTCTCGCGGATGCCGTCTGATCCGGCCTCCCATCCGGCCTCGTCGAGCAGCTCCTCAGCCTTCTCGGGGTCGTAGGCGTAGTGCTCGGACTCATCCTTGTAGCCGAGCGCCTCCTGCGACAGCACCGACGTCGCGACCGGGTAGTTCTCGGTGAACAGGGTGTCGACGACCTCCTGCGCGTCGACCGCAGCCACGAGCGCCTGGCGCACCGTGATGTCGGCGAGCAGCGGGTTCTCCGGCCGCAGCGAGATCGAGTTGTTCACTCCACGGGTCTGTGGCGCATAGAGGGTGAAGCCCGCGCTCTCTACGCGGTCCTCGTCGAAGGCCTGCACGTAGCGCACATAGTCGGCCTGACCCGAGAGCAGCGAGCCGATGCGCACCGAGTCCTCGGGGGTCACGAGCACGTGCACGGCGTCGACGTATGGGCGCCCCTGGTTCTCGGCGCTCTCGGGTGCCCACGCGTAGTCCTCGCGGGCGGTCAGGGTGAACTCGGTGCCGAGCTTCTCGTCGGTGACCGTGAAGGGCCCTGCGCCGACGATGGCCTCGGCGTTGCCCGCACCGAAGTCCTCGATCGTGCCGTCGAGTGTGTCGGAGGAGAGGAGTCCGGAGTTGATGGTGGAGGTCGCCTGCAGGAACCCCGGGGCCGGGGCCGAGAAGCGGAACGTGACGGTGTCGTCGTCGACGACCTCGCTCGACGCGTAGTTGTTGATCGCCTCCGAGACGGTGAGTCCGCGCTCCGGATCGCCCAGGCCGTAGGTGTCGAAGTTCTTCGCCACGGCTGCGGCATCCACCGGGGTGCCGTCCGAGAACGTCACATCCGGCTTCAGGGTGAACGTGTACTCGGTGGCGTCGGCGTTCACGGTCCAGTCCGACGCGATCCACGGCTCGATCTCGAGCGAGTCCGGGTTCTGCCAGGTGAGGCGGGCGGTGATGTTGTTGACCACGCCGCCGTTCGGATAGAACCCCGCCTGCGGCGGGTACAGGTTCGTGAACGTCTGGTGCTCGAGGTACGTGAGCGTACCTCCGGTGACGGGGTCACCGGAGGCGTCCGACGCTCCGGAGGGCGCCGGCGACGAGGCGCACGCCGCGAGGCTCGCGGCGAGGACGAGCGGGAGCGCGACTGCTGCTGCGCGGATGAGACGGCGGGTCATGCGGTCCTCCTGAGAAGGGATGCTGTGGTTCGTGGTGTGCGGGTGATGGTCACGCTAGGGACTCTCCTCGCCCCGCCGCCAATGGAGTCGTCATGCACGGACGTGCCCTGTCACGAGGCGTCATGACCGGTCACCCGGCGCAACGTGACGTAATGATCCGGGGGGTCACCGCGCCGCGAGCGTGGCCGCCGCGGCCCCGTCTCGACGGCCGATGCCGAGACGGTCGCGCAGGGTGCCGGTGGCGCCGACGTCTGCGCGCCCGAGCAGGCCGCGGCGACGCAGCTCGGGGGCCGCGAGGCGGGTGAACGCTTCGAACTGCGCCGGCTGGAAGGCCGAGAGCACGTTGAAACCGTCTGCGGCCCCCTCGTCGCGCCAGGTCTCGAAGTGGTCGGCGATCGTGGCGGCATCGCCGACCACGAAGGCGGCAGGCACGGCGTGCGCCGCCACCAGATGACGCCAGGTGAGCGCGGCGGACCTCCCCTCCCCCGCGACGCGCACGCCCGCGATGCGCGTGAGCCGATCGATGAGCGCGGCGCCGGCGTCACCCAGTCGCCGCGCATCGTCCGCTGATACCTCGTCGTCGAAACCGGCCGCGCGCAGCCGGTCGTCCGGTGCCACCCCGAGCGCGTCGGCCAGTGCCGCGACCGATCGGTTCGTCGGGAAGGCCGTGCGCGACGGCTGATGCCCTTCGGCGAGGGGCACGAGGGCGAGCAGCCGTTCGACGATGCGGTGCGCCTCGTCATTCGAGTCGGCGACGACGGGAAGCACGGGAGCGATCACCGCGAGCGCCTCGGGCGAGCGCCCGGAGGCGGCTGCGATGTCGCGCAGGTCACGCCGGGTGGCGATCGCATCCGCGAGGTTCGGGGCCGCGATCAGTGCCAGGTCTGCCTCGGTGGCCGCGAGCACACGGGACCGAGCAGACGTCCCCGCGTGCACGATCGGGATCTGCCCCTGCGGCGGCCTGGCCACGTTCAACGGACCGGAGACCCGCAGATGCTCCCCGTGCAGGTCGGCGCCACGGAGGCCGTCCGGGTCGATCAGCACGCCGCGCTCGGCATCCGCGATCCAGGCGTCGTCACTCCACGAGTCCCACAGGCGTCGCAGCGCCGCGACGAACTCCTCGGCGCGGTCGTATCGGGTCTCGTTGTCGGCGTGCGCGTCTCGGCCGTGGTTGCCCGCGGCGCGAGGCTCGGCGCCGGTGACGAGGTTGACGCCGGCGCGTCCACGGGTCAGCACGTCGAGGGAGGCGAGCGAGCGAGCGGTAGCGTAGGGGTCGGCGTAGGTCGTGTTCACGGTGGCGATGAGGCCGATGCGCGACGTGACGCCGGCGAGGAACAGCACCGCACTCACCGGGTCTATGCGCGCCAGCAGATACGGGTCGCGGAACTCGAGGTCGGGCCCGGTGGCCAGCCAGTCGCCGAAGAACAGGTAGTCGAGCCCGGCGTCCTCACCCTCGCGCGCGATGTGACGGAGGATGTCGGCATCCGACGAGGGGTTCCGGTGCGCTCCCGGCTGACGCCAACCCGACGGATAGGCGCCGAGGGTGCGCACCATGGCGCCGATGATGAGGGGTTCGGTCATGCCCCCGAAAGTACGAGCGCCGTGGGCGGCCGCCAATCGCAGGGGAAGCTCGGAGACACGCAGCGCCATACGCCGACACATCCTCGCGGCGATCCGGCTGTCGGTGCGACCCTCTACGCTGAGACCATGACTGGTCTTCGTTGGGGAATCCTCGCGACCGGCGGCATCGCCGGCGCCTTCGCATCCGATCTGCGCACGGCAGGGCTCGACCTCGTCGCTGTCGGCTCGCGCTCGCAGGAGTCGGCCGACGCGTTCGCGGCCCGCTTCGACATCCCCCGCGCGCACCCCACGTACGAGGCCCTCGTCGCCGACCCGGACGTCGACATCATCTACGTCTCCACCCCGCACCCGCTGCACCACGAGAACGCCCGCCTCGCGCTCGAGGCCGGCAAGCATGTGCTGGTCGAGAAGGCCTTCACCCTCAACCGGGGCGAGGCCGAAGACCTGCAGCGCCTCGCCGCCGACCGCGGGCTGCTGGCGATGGAGGCCATGTGGACGCGGTATCTGCCGCACATGGTGCGCATCCGCGAGATCATCGCCGACGGAACGCTCGGAGAGATCCGTGCCGTCACCGCCGACCACACCCAGCTCCTGCCGGACGACCCCACCCACCGCCTGAACGCTCTCGAGCTCGGCGGCGGTGCACTGCTCGACCTCGGGATCTACCCGATCTCGTTCGTGTGGGACGTCCTGGGCGCCCCGACCGCCATCCATGCCGTGGCCCGGCTCATCGAGACCGGAGCGGATGCCGAGGTCGCCACCGTCATGACCCACGAGGGCGGCGCGATCTCGACCACTCTCTCATCGTCGCGAGCCGCCGGCCCGAACGCCGCGAGCATCGTCGGCACGAGGGCCCGCATCGACATCGATCGCGTCTGGTACACCCCGACGACTTTCCGCGTCGTGCTCCCCGACGGCACGGTCGTCGAGGAGTACGTGTCCGAGGTGGCCGGCCGCGGCATGCAGTATCAGGCGCATGCGGCCGAGCGCCTCGTCGCCGACGGCGTGCTCGAGGGCGACATCCTGCCGATCGCCGAGAGTGTCGCGATCATGGGCACGCTCGACGACATCCGCGCCCAGATCGGGGTGCGCTACCCGCGCGAAGGAGTCAACCATGGCTGAAGCCAACGACGCCCGTGTCGCCGTCTATCTCGACTTCGACAACATCGTCATCTCCTGGTACGACCGCGTGCACGGACGCAACGCCTACGGCAAAGACCGTCAGCGCATCACCGAGAACCCGACCGATCCCGAGGTCACCGAGCGGCTCTCCCGCGCCATGATCGAGGTCGGCGCGATCATCGACTACGCGGCGTCCTTCGGCACGCTCGTGCTCACACGTGCCTACGCCGACTGGTCGTCGCCGGTGAATGCCGTGTACCGCTCGCAGCTCGTGGCCCGCGCCGTCGATCTCGTGCAGCTCTTCCCGGCCGCCGCCTATGCCAAGAACGGCGCTGACATCCGCCTCGCCGTCGACGCCGTCGAAGACATGTTCCGTCTGCCCGACCTCACGCACGTCGTGATCGTCGCCGGCGACAGCGACTACGTCCCCCTCGCGCAGCGCTGCAAGCGCCTCGGCCGCTACGTCATCGGCGTCGGCGTCGCGGGATCCACGGCCAAGTCGCTCGCCGCGGCGTGCGATGAGTTCGAGGCATACGACTCGCTGCCCGGTGTGGTGCGCCCGAGCAAGACCGCTCCGGCCACCGTCGTCGCGGTGCCGGAAGCCACCGTCGAACCCGCCGTCGAGCCGGCCGCAGAGCCTGCCGCGAAGACGAGGACGAGGCAGCCTGCCAAGACCGCCAAGGCCAAGGCCCAGGCGGCCGCCGCCACGGCTGCGAGCGCGACTCCGGCCAAGGTCGACGAACACGCCGAGGGCACAGAGCAGGGCGAGGCGACAGAGCTGCTGCATCGCGCGCTGCGTCTCGGGCATGACAAGGCCGACGCAGACGAATGGCTGCACAGCTCGGCCGTGAAGACGCACATGCGCCGCATGGACCCCTCCTTCAGCGAGAAGGCCCTCGGCTACCGGTCGTTCTCGGACTTCCTCAAGTCGCGCGAGAGCATCGCAGAGCTCGAGGAGACCGGGCACGAGCGTCTCGTGAAGCTGCGCGACTCGGCCTGACCCCGCACAACTCGACCGGCCTGTCACGAAACCGGACGGTCACTCCTCGAAGTCGTATTCCTGGAAGGCGGCGACCTCGGGCACCCAGCGCTCCGATACGAACGCGGTGTGCGCAGGGTGTGCGTCGTATGCGCGGTACGCCGCTCGGTCGTGGAACACCATCGAGAACTGGTGCTCCAGGTCGCTCTTCGGGCTCACCTGGCGACGGATCGTGAAGTCGTCGACCCCGGGGATCGACGTGAGCACGGCTCTGGCGGTGGCGAGGAACTCGCGCTCCTCGGGGCTGCCCGCCTCGTGCACGAGGCGGAAGACGACGGTGTGCTGGATGGTCATGCGGTGTCTCCGGTCGTCTGGTTGCTGAAGGCGGCGTCGAAGGACGCGGTGGGCACGGGCCACAGCAGCGACCGCACGTAGGCGAGCGCCTGCGGGGCCCCGTGCAGGCGGTCCATTCCGGCATCCTCCCACTCGATCGAGATGGGGCCCGCATACCCGATCGCGTCCAGCGCGCGGAACGAGTCCTCCCATGGCACGTCGCCGTGACCGGTCGAGACGAAGTCCCACCCGCGTCGGGGATCTCCCCATGGCAGGTGCGAGCCGAGCACTCCCGCACGCCCGTTGTGCGGCCGCATCCGGGTGTCCTTGCAGTCGACGTGATAGATCCGGTCGGCGAAGTCGACGATGAACCCGACCGGGTCGATGTTCTGCCACATCATGTGCGACGGGTCCCAGTTGAACCCGAACGCCTCGCGGTGGTCGATCGCATCCAACGCCCGCACCGACGACCAGTAGTCATAGGCGATCTCGCCCGGATGCACCTCGTGCGCGAAGCGCACGCCCTCGCCGTCGAACACGTCGAGGATCGGGCTCCAACGGGCGGCGAAGTCCTCGAAACCGGCCTCGATGACGGATGCCGGCACCGGCGGGAACATCGCCAGATACGGCCAGATCGACGAGCCGGTGAACCCCACGACGGTGTCGACGCCGAGCTTTCGCGCCACTCGAGCCGCGCGTCTCATGTCCTCCGCCGCGCGGCCGCGCACGCCCTCCGCCTCCCCGTCTCCCCACACGTAGTCGCGCAGGATCGCCCGGTGGCGGAAGTCGATGGGCGCGTCGCACACCGCCTGCCCCGCGAGATGATTCGAGATCGCGAAGATCTGCAGTCCATGCCGGTCGAGGATCTCGAGGCGCGAGGCGACGTACGCGTCATCCTCATCGGCCCGCCGCAGGTCGAGGTGATCGCCCGAGGCGGCGACCTCGAGGCCGTCGTACCCCCACTCCGCCGCGAGGCGCGCGACCTCCTCGAAGGGCAGATCTGCCCATTGGCCGGTGAACAGGGTGACCGGGTGAGTGGTCATGGACACTCCTTCGTATCGCGTGACGGTTCAGGCGCCGAGCACTCTCAGCGCCTGGATGCTGCGTGCGGCGAGTTCGTCCTGACTCTCCGCGAGTGGTCGCCACACGGACGCGGCGACCGCGATCGTCGCGTTCTCACCCGTGAAGCTCTCAAGCCCGAGCGGACCCCGATACCCCGCGTCGTCGAGGGCTCGCAGGATCTCCGGCCAATCGGTGTGATCGTCGCCGACCGCTCCCCGATCGCTGCCGCACACCTGCACGTGGGCGATCGCCGACCCCGCCGCGCGGATGGCCTGCGTCGGCTTCTTCTCCTCGATGTTCAGGTGATAGGTGTCGAGAGCGAGCCCCACGCCCGCACCGAGCAACGGCGCGAGCACATCGAGGCTCTGCTCGACGGTGTTGAGCACGCTGGTCTCATAGCGGTTGAGCGGCTCGATGGCGAGGGTGACCCCGGCATCGGCGGCATCCGACGCCAGCGGTTCGAGGTTCTCGCGCAGCTCCCGCACCATCTGAGCGCGTTGATCCGCCGACATCCGCCAGGTCGCGCCCGTGGGTGCGTAGAAGGGGCCGGCGACCACGGCGGAGCCGAGCGTCGCCGCTGCGGCGATGCACGATCGCAGGTAGTCCTGGGTCGCGCCGACGTCGCCCGCCTGCGCGAGCAGCGAGCGCCCCGTCCCCATGGCTCCGATGACGATGGCGCCGAGACCGAGATCGTCGAGCACGTCGCGGGATCGCGCCGGATCCCAGTCCCCGATGCTCTCGAGCGGCAGTTCGAGCGCCTGATACCCCATGGCGGCGGCCTTGCGCGCGAGCGGTCCGAGCGTCGCGTCGGTGAGCGGAGACGTCCACACCCACGTGTTGACGGCGATCGTGCGAGGCATCCTGCTCCTTCGGGGATGACGCGAGTGCTCCCACCCTCCCATCCGCGGGACGCGGAGGGAAGGGCGGGAGCATCACAGAGGGTTACGGGATCTGACGTTCCTGCCACACCGTCGGGTAGCCGGGGAGGTTCTCCCCGCCGAACTTCGCGTAGTGCCCGTCGGGCATGCCCTCGTTGGCGGCGAGGTAGTCGTCGAGCTCTCCCTCGGTGATCGGCTTCTGCGGCAGCACCCACTCCTTCGGCACCTCTTCACCCGCGAAGATCATCTGCGCGGCGAGCAGGGGCGTGCGCCATTGGAAGTTCGAGTAGACCGGTGCGAGCCCGGTGAGACCCGTGTCCTTCCACTTGCGGAGGAAGCTCATCTCGTCTTCACCGGTCATCACCGGGTAGTCGGCGCCGGCGTCCTCGAAGGCCTCGATCGCGGCGACAGCGCCGTCACCGGCATCCATCCAGACGCCGTGGACATCGCCCTTGGCGAGCTCGTCGCTGATGATGCTCTTGATCTCTGCCGGGTCCGCGCCTGTGAAGTAGTCCACCGCCTCGATACCCGCCTCGTCGAAGAGCTTCTCCGCCGCGGCCCACCGGTGCTCGAGCACGTCGACGCCGGGGAGGATGCGGAGCGCCACGACCTTGTCGCCCTCTTCGAGGTTGTCGATGAGGAACTCGGCGGTGTCGATGCCCCACGCGAATCCGCCGATCGGGTGGATGAACGTGACGGGGCAGTCGGTGTCGACGCCGCGGTCGAACACGATCACCGGCTTGCCGGTCTCGCATGCCCGCTCGACGGCCGGGGTCATCGCCGCGGTGCTGTTGGGCGAGATGAGGAAGACGTCGCAGTCGCCCTCCGAGATGAAGTAGTCGATGTCGGCGATCTGCGTGTCATCGGAGTCCTGCGCGTCGCGGGTCTCCATCTCGCTGATCGCGCCGGCCTCCTGCAGAGACTTCAGCTGCTCGTTCATCGTGATCCAGCCCGTCTGCCGCCACGGGTTCGAGATCGAGGCGTTCGCGAAGCAGGCCTTCTTGGCTCCTTCGCTCGCGAACTCCGAGGTGTCGACCATCTCGGCGTTGATGTGCTGGAGGTACGGCTCGTCCGCCGGGCCCTGGGGCTCGACGCCCCGCTCCTCCATCTGCTTGTCGAAGAGCTCCTGGTCGAACCACTCGGTGGTCTCCGCCGACTCCTCCGGGTTCTCCGACTCCGCCGGCGCCACGGACGGGTCTGTCGTACACCCGGCGAGCGCGATGAGGCCGAAGAGAGCCACCCCTGCGGTGGCGATCTTCATTGATCGTCGCATTGCTAATCTCCTCTGGTTTCTGTGTGGATGGTGCTGGTTGTTGCGGGTTCTGCGGTCTGTGCGGGTTCTGCGGTCGAGAGATCGAAAGAGGTCTGCGGGCCTCGCTTGCGCCGTGCGCGGAAGGCCACGGCGGAGTAGGCGACGGCGGCGATGATGATGACGCCCTGCACGGCGTCTCGCAGCGTCGACGGGACACCGGCGATGTTCAGCAGCATGAAGAGGGCCTCGAGAGCGAAGGCACCGGCAGCCGCCGCGACGATCCAGCCTCGACCGCCGCCCAGCACGACGCCACCGAGGACGACGGCCGTGATCGCGACGAATTCGTAGCCGCGGCCGACCGAGGGGTGCACCCCGGCGTATCCCACGAGGAGCACGGCCGAGAGCGTCGCCGACAGCGACGAGATCACGAAGGCGCGGGTGGTGACCCAGGCGCTGCGCGCACCGGCGAAGTCGACCGCCGTGGCGTTGTCGCCCACCGCGATGAGCAGCTTGCCGAGCGGGCGCTTGGTGATCCAGATGCCGAGGGCGAGCCAGCCGATGAGGATGAACACCGCCCACGGGATGAACTCGAGAAGCGGCACATCGCGGATGCCGCCGCGGCCGATCTCGCGGAAGCTGTCTGCCGGGTTTCCCGTGGCCGCTCCGCCCGTCCACCACATGACGCCGCCGAGAAGGGCGAGCATCATGCCGAGCGTGACGATGAAGGAGGGCACCTTGAGCAGCGTCGTGATGACCCCGTTGACGAGTCCGACGACCACTCCGAAGACGATCATGAGCAGCAGCACGGGAATCGTGCGCGAGTCGTTCTGCCCGACGAGGTTGCCGGCGATGATCACCTGGGCCGTGATCAGCGAGCCCTGCGACAGGTCGAACTCGCCCGCGATGATGACGAAGTACTGACCGATGGCGACGATCGCGATCGGGGCGACGCGCTGGATGAACCTCATGACCTGGCCCGGCTCGGCGAAGCTCGGGTTGAGGATCATGACCGCCACGAGCAGGATCACGAGCAGCAGGAACACCGCGCCCCGAGGGCTCACGAGTGTGCGCAGCGCGTTCATGCGCGTCCTCCTTCCGCCACGGGGTTCGTATCGGCGAGCTCCGATGCGGCGGCCGCCATCTCGGACTCGGCCGCCTTCGCGGCGTCGTCTCCCCCGGTTCTCGTGCCGCCTGCTCCGAAGCGCGGGCGGCGGCTGACGATCGAGCGCCGGCTGTAGACCGCCACCGCGGCGACGATCACGACGCCGCGGACGACGTCCTTCAGGAACGGGTTGACCTGCATGACGCTCATGACGTTGTCGACGACCGCGAGGATCGCGACGCCGCCGATCGCTCCCCAGATCGAGCCGCGTCCGCCCAGCAGCAGCGTGCCGCCGAGCACGACCGCGGCGATCGACAGCAGCGCGTAGCCGCCCTGCTGGCCGACGGTGGGGCTGCCGACGCCGAGACGGCTGGCGAGCAGCAGACCGGCGAGCCCTGCGAACACCGAGCACAGCACGTGCGCGGCGATCAGCGGCGGCTTGGTGCGCACACCGGACAGGCGGGCGATCTCCGGGTCGCCGCCGACCGCGTACAGATGGGCGCCGGTGCGGGTGCGGTTGAGCAGGAACCAGACGAGCACGGCGAGCGCGATCATGATGATCGTCGAGACGGGAACGGGCCCGACGCCGGTGGCGCCGATGAGCTGGAACTCCCAGGGCACGCTGCCTGCCGAGCCCTCGAAGTTGGTGTTGAGGATGCCCTGCAGAATGAGCCCCACGCCGAGGGTGGCGATGAAGCCGTTGACCTTGAGCACGGTGACGATCAGACCGTTGACCAGGCCGATGCCTGCGCAGACGAGCAGGGTGACGGCGACGGCGGCCGGCACGTTCGAGGGGTTCCCGTTCATGATCGTCGCAGCCAGCAGGCTCGAGAGACTCACGACGTAGGTCACCGACAGATCGAGCGATGCTCCGAGCACCACCAGGGTCTGGCCGATCGCGACGAGTCCGAGCACGCTCATGCCGGTGAGGATGTCGCGGATGTTCCCGGGGCTGAAGAAATTGCGCCCCACGGTGCCGACGAGGATGGCGCCGACGATGAGGGTCAGGATCAGGATGCCGAGGACGATGACCGTCGAGTCGATCCGAAGCCGCTTCATCGTGCACCTCCGTCGATGGTGGCGCCCGTGGCCGCGCCGAGGATCTCATGCTCGGCCGACCCTGCGGGCAGCTCGGCGACGAGCTCGCCGTCATGCATCACGAGGATCCGATCGCTCATGCCGATCACCTCGGGCAGCTCGCTCGACACCATCAGCACCGCCTTGCCCTGAGCCGCCAGCTCGCGCATGAGCTGGTACACCGCGTACTTCGCACCGACGTCGATGCCGCGGGTCGGCTCGTCGAAGAGCACGATCTGCGGCTGGGTGAGCAGCCACTTGGCGAGGACGACCTTCTGCTGGTTGCCGCCGGAGAGGAACCGCACCTCCTGGTCGACGCCCCTCGAGCTGATCTCCAGGGAGCTGAGCACTCCGGGCACCTCGCGCCTGGAAGAGGCGGTGCGAGCAGCGAAGACGCTGCGGGTCACGAGCAGGGCGTTGTCGAGCACCGACTGCCCCAGCGCGAGCCCCTGGGCCTTGCGGTCCTCCGAGACGAGCGCGAACCCGGCGCGCACTGCCGCCCTGGCGCTCGTGATGCGCGCCGGTGAGCCGTCGACCCGCATCGAGCCCCGCACGAACGGGTCGATCCCGAAGACGCCTTCGACCAGTTCGGTGCGCCCGGAGCCCTGGAGTCCCGCGAGTCCGACGATCTCCCCCGCGCGCAGGGTCAGCGACACCCCGTCGACGAAGGCGTTGCCGCAGCCGTCGAGCTCGAGACGCGGCTCCCCCACGACCGTGCCCGCCACGGCATCCGGGTAGTACGACTGGATCGAGCGGCCGACCATGCGGCGCACGAGCTCCTCGGTCGTCAGCGCGCCCGTGTCGTCGGTCGACACGAGAGCGCCGTCCTTGAGGATCGTGATGCGGTCGCACAGG
Source organism: Microbacterium sp. Leaf161 (assembly GCF_001423645.1). Lineage (NCBI taxonomy): Bacteria > Bacillati > Actinomycetota > Actinomycetes > Micrococcales > Microbacteriaceae > Microbacterium > Microbacterium sp. Leaf161. The sequence continues at coordinate 206,010 of NZ_LMOW01000001.1, forward strand.
TCGAAGATCTCCTTCAGCCGGTGCGAGACGTAGATCACCGCCACCCCGCGCGAGGTGAGCCGACGGATGATTGCGTAGAGCAGCTCGACCTCGCGATCGCTGAGTGCGGCGGTCGGCTCATCCATCGAGATGACCTGCGCCTCGAACGAGAGCGCCTTGACGATCTCGACGATCTGCTGCTCCGCGACCGTCAGCGACCCGACCCGCGCCTGGGGGTCGATGAACGAGACACCGAGATCGGCGAGCAGCTCGCCGGTGCGGCGGACCATCGCCTTCTGATCCACGAAGCCGGCACGGCGGGGCTCGCGTCCGAGGTAGACGTTCTGCGCGACCGTGCGCTCTGGCAGCAGGGTGAACTCCTGGAAGACGGTCACGATGCCGTCGTCCATCGCCTGTCGAGGGTGCGCGTACCGCACCTCTCCGCCGCGGTACCGCACGACGCCGTCGTCGGCGGGTTGCACCCCGGCGATGATCTTCATGAGAGTCGACTTGCCTGCACCGTTCTCGCCGACGAGGCCGTGCACCTCGCCCGGACGCACGTCGAAGTCGATGCCCTTCAGCACCTCGACGCCGAAGAACGACTTGCGGATGCCCGACACCTCGAGCACCGGCTGGGTGATCGTCGCGGTCATGCCGCCACCTCCGTCCATCGTCCGTCAGCGGCCGCGGAGGCGAGGACCGCCTCGGTCAGCACGGCCGAGCGGAACCCGTCTTCGAACGTCGGCAGTCCCTCGGGCTTCGCACCGCCGATCGCCGCGTACACGTCGGCGATGAAGCCGTTGAAGGCATCCTGGTAGCCCATCGCGTGCCCCGAGGGCACCCGCTGCAGGCGGGCCGAGTCGGGCGCGGCCGTGGCGGGATCGCGCAGCAGCAGTCGGGACTCGTCGCGCATGCCGATCCACAGCTCCTCCGGCCGCTCCTGCTCGAAGCGGAGTGTCTGCCTGGATCCGTGCAGCTCGAGCGTCAGAGCGTTCTTGCGTCCGGCCGCCATCTGCGAGATGAGCAGCGTGCCGAGGGCACCGGACTCCGTCTCGACGAGGATCGCGACGATGTCCTCGGTGTCGACCGCCTGGCCCGCTCGCTCGTCGAACACCCTGCGGGTGCGCGCGCTCAGCGCGCTGATGCGCTGGCCGATCACGAACTCGATGAGGTCGCACAGATGCGAACCGATGTCGGCGAACGCCCGGGACGACCCGCCGGATGCCGAGCGCACCCGCCAGTCGTCGTCGGTGGGATGCAGCATCCAGTCCTGCAGATACGAGCAGTCGAGCGTGAGGAGCTCGCCGATGTCTCCCCTGGCGACGCGGGCACGCGCCTCGCGCGCCATCGGGTGGTAGCGGTAGACGAAGGGAACCGCGCCGACCCGCCCTCGCGACGCCGCGGTCTCGGCGAGCCTGCGGGCGTCTGCGGCGTTCGTGGCCAGGGGCTTCTCGCAGATGACGTGCTTGCCGGACTCGAGCGCTCGGAGTGCCAGTGCGGCGTGTGTGGCGTTGGGGGTGCAGATGTGCACGACGTCGATGTCGTCGGCGTCGAGGAGCGCGGCGGCATCGACCTCGGCGCGCCCGGCACCCAGTTCATCTGCGGCCAGTCGTCCGCCCGAGGCGGAGCGGGTGGCGACGGCGCGGAGCTCGCCGCCCGCGTCCCTGGCCGCGGTGCGATGCACGCGTGCCATGAATCCCCCGCCGAGGATGCCGGCTCGGATCGTCCCGAGACCGGTGTCAGTGACATCCGTTGTCATGCGGGTGAGTCTGACACAGGCTCTCCGACTTTTGCTAGACCTCTGTCAAAAGTTCTTTGTAACGAATCGGAAGTCGATCGAGCCCTGTTCCAAGTCTGTGGTTTACTGACGCAATGGTCGACGCACTCCGCACCGCCGCGGCAGCGAACCCCGGCGCGGGCGAGATCTTCCAGATCCTTCGCGACGGCACCGCTCGCACCAAGGCCGAGCTCGCAGCCATCACCGGCCTCGCCCGGTCGACCGTCGCGCTGCGCGTCGACGCCCTGCTCGCCGCGGACCTCCTTCGTCCGGCGGGCGAGGCCGTCTCGACCGGCGGGCGTCCGCCGGCGCGGCTGGCCTTCAATTCCCGCGCCGGAGTCGTGCTCGCCGTCGACCTCGGCGCCACCCATGCCACGATCGCCGTCGCGGATCTCGCCGGCGTGATCCTCGATTCGCGCACACGCACGATCGACATCGCCGACGGACCGGACAATCTGCTCGACGTGATCCTCGCCGACGGGGCGACCCTGCTCGAAACTCCGGCGGCCGTGGGCATCCCGCTGCTCGGCATCGGGATCGGCGTGCCCGGGCCCGTCGAGCACTCGACGGGTCGGCCGACCAACCCTCCGATCATGCCCGGCTGGGACCGCTTCGACGTCCCCGGCTACGTGCAGCGCACGTTCGACGTGCCTGTGCTGGTCGACAACGACGTGAACATCCTCGCCCTCGGCGAGCACGCGACGATGTGGCCGCACGTCGACGACCTGATCTTCGTGAAGGTCTCGACCGGCATCGGAGCCGGCATCATCGCCGGCGGACAGCTGCAACGGGGGGCGCAGGGCTCAGCCGGCGACATGGGGCATGTCCAGGTGCCGAGAGTGGCCGGGTCCACCAGGGAGCCCGGCGACGAGCGCGACCTCGAGGCGCTCGCGAGCGGGTCGGCCCTCGCGACGGCGCTGCGCGGCGCGGGGCACGAGGCGCACAGCCCGGCCGATGTGATCGAGCTGGTGCGCTCCGGCAATGCCGCAGCCATCGAGGCGACACGGCAGGCGGGACGCGATGTGGGCGAGGTCCTGGCGACGGTGGTCAATCTGCTCAATCCGTCGATCATCGTGCTCGGCGGCAGCATCGCCAGGGCCGGCGAGCACCTGCTCGCCGGGGTGCGCGAGGTCGTCTACAGACGGTCCATCCCGCTGGCGACCCAGCATCTGGCCATCGTGCAGTCACAGGCGGGCGACAGGGCCGCCGTGCTCGGGGCCGCGATCATGGTCGCCCGCGAGGTGCTCTCACCCGCGAGCGTCGACCGCTATGTGGTGACGAAGGCGCGCTGACCGCGCCCTCGTCACCACATCGGCCGATCTCAGAGCGTCGCCTCGAACGGGTCGAAGTCGGCGTCGAGTGAGCCGACCTCGTCGATCGTGCTCGCGACCTGCACGAAGCTGCGCGATTCGGCGGCCTCTTCGATCGACAGCAGGGTGTCGAGCACGTGGTAGCCGAACTCACCGGTCGCGACATGCGGGCGGTCGGCGGCGATCGAACGCGCCATGTCGAGCAGACCGACGCCGCGACCCGAGAGCACACCTTCCTGGACCACGTCGACGACCTCCTGCGTCATCGGCGCGGGCGGCACGAAGGCCTGTGTCAGCGGCCGGGTGATCGTGATCTCGCCTCCGAAGGTGTTCGGGTCGGGGATCACGATCGTCCCCTCGGTGCCGGTGATCTCGACGATGCCCGTGCGCAGCAGCGGCGAGTCGGTGCTGTACAGGCTCTGCGCCTGTCCACCCTGCTCGAAGTCCATCAGCACGCTCAGCGTCGACGGGATCTCGACAGGGAACTCCTGGCCGGCGAGCTCGCCGACCTGCACGGTGCGGGTCGGGCTGCCCTGAAGACCGAGCGCGGCGACGGCTGCGACCGGTCCGAACACGTGCACGAGAGCCGAGACGTAGTACGGCCCCATGTCGAGCAGCGGCCCCGCGCCCTTGGCGTACAGGAACGCGGGGTTCGGGTGGAAGATCTCCGGCCCCTGCCATTGGAACGTGGTCTGGGCGAACAGCGGACGACCGATGTCGCCCCGGGCGATGGCGCGCTTCGCCGTCTGCACACCCGGCCCGAGCACCGTGTCGGGCGCGACGCCGACGCGCAGCCCCGCGGCATCCGCCTTCTGCAGCAGGCGCAGCGACTCGTCGCGGCTGACGCCGATCGGCTTCTCGGTCCACACGTGCTTGCCTGCGGCGAGGATCGCCTCGGACACCTCGACATGCACCGCGGGGATCGTCAGGTTCACCACGATGTCGATCTCGGGGTCGTTGAGCACGAGCTCGACGCCGCCCGCCCGCGGGACGCCGTACTTCTCGGCCTGCGCCCTCGCGCGCTCCTCGAGCAGGTCGCCGATGGCGAGCACCCGCACGTCGGGGAACGTGGTCAGGTTCGACAGGTACTGGTCGCTGATGTTCCCCGCGCCGATGATTCCGACACCGACGGGCCCGTTGCCGATCGCCATCAGCCGGCCACCTTCTCGTCGAGGTAGACGCGGCTGCGCTCGATGGCGTCCCAGAGGTCGCCGTCGAAGTGGTCGAACTCCACGATCGCGAGCTCGAGTGCCGGGGCCGCGGCGATGGCCTCGACCAGCGGGACCACGCCCTCTCCCGCCGCGACCTGGTCGGCGGGCGGGTAGGCGCTCAGCAGCGCGGGATCGAGCGTGCCGTCCTTGGCGTGCACGGCGATGACCCGGTCGCCCAGACGCTGCAGAAGTGCGACCGGGTCGACGCCGCCGCGGGCGACCCAGTACAGGTCGACCTCGAGCACGACGCGGTCGTCGAGCAGGCCCGCGAGCACCTCGAGTCCGGTGACCCCGTCGAAGACGGCCTCGAGCTCGTGGGCGTGGTTGTGATAGCCGACGCGCACGTCGACGGTGGCACCCACGGCGGCCGCCTCGTTGAGCAGACGTGCGGTCTCTTCGATCTGCTCGACCGTCTCCCAGCGCGCGGGCTCGGTGTACGGGTCGATGACCGTGTCCATGCCGAGCACCTTCGCGGCAGCGAACACCTCAGCGGGCGAGGGCACAGGAAGCGTGGTGCCGCTGCCGTCCGGGTTCACGAACGACTCGGAGGCGAGGAACGCGTGACCCGAGGGCGCGGTGAGACCCGCGTCGGCCAGCGCATCGGCGAGCGGCTGCGCACGGCGCACGAAGTCATAGGGCTCGACGGCCGTAAAGCCTCGGGCGGCAACCTCTTTCAGTGAGCCCTCTAGGTCGGTCTCGAGCTGATCCTTGATCGTGAACAGCTGGATGGAAGTCTGAATCGCCACGGGGTCTCCTTCGGTCGTCGGTGACGTGCGGGCCGTCTTCGCCCGTCTGTCCGAGCACGCTATCACCAAATACCTCCGCGCGGAAGTTTTCATGTCGTTACACTCTCACCATGACCGACGATCAGGATCGCCCACGGCAACGCGGTGCGTATGCGAAGGGCATCGCCCGTCGCCAGGAGATCCTCGATCGAGCCATCGAGGTCTTCGCCGAGCGCGGGGCCGACCGCACGAGCCTGCGCTCCATCGCGAGCGCCGTCGGCGTCACCCACTCAGCCCTCACGCACTACTTCGGGTCGCTCGAAGAGCTGCTCGTCGCGGTCTACCAGGAGAGCACGGCACCAGAGCGCCAGCATCCCGACGCTTTTCAGCCGGATGCGACCCCCGTCGAGCGGATGATCGAGTCCGCGCGCACCAACCGCGAGGTCCCCGGTCTCGTGCAGTTGTATTCGATGCTGGTCGCCGCCGCTCTCGAAGAAGGGCACCCGGCCGCCCGCGAGTTCGCGACGACCCGATTCGCGCGGTTGCGAGCGGACATGGCCGCGGTCGTGCGGGAGCAGCAGAACACCGGACGCATGCGGGAGGACGTGGATGCCGAGGCCGTCGCCGCCCTGGTGGTCGCCGCCTCCGACGGCCTGCAGACGCAGTGGCTGCTCGATGACACCGCCCCGCAGCACGAGGCTCTCGCGCTGCTCGACCGGCTGCTGCGGCCGACCGCTCGATAGGGTGAAGGCGTGACAGCACCAGGCACGGATCGACGTTCGCCCTACGAGCGCGCGCTCGGCGACCGCATCTCGGAACTCCACCCGAAGACCGCCTGGTACTTCCGCACGATCCCCGAAGGCCACGTCGGTGTCGGCACCGGGGTCTTCACGACCGCGGGATCCCGTCATCGCTGGCTCTGGCCCGTGCTCCGCATCGCGGAGTCTCTCGGAGTCGCGTTCGCCGGGTGGGAGCACGACGTGCCGTTCCGCATCGAGAACCGCACGGTCGCGGGCGAGGCTCTTGCGGTCAGGCACTTCTACCTTCCGGGGCGCACGTGGGTCATGCCCGACATCGTCTCGCTCGGCGCCAACGGCATCCTGCGCAACGAGATCGGCCCTCATCGCACGGTCGTCACGACCTTCGACATCGACGTACGCGACGGCGCGGTCGTGCTGACCATCCGCCGCGTCGGGATGCGTTTCGGGCGGCTGCGCATCGCGGCTCCGCGTTTCCTTCGTCCGCGCATCGGCCTCGTCGAACGCTGGGACGAGCAGCGTGAACGACACCACGTGAACATGACCATCGATGCCCCTCTGCTCGGTCGCGTCTACGAGTACACCGGCTTCTTCGAGTACGCGATCGAGAGCGAGACCCCGTGACAGATCCGACACCCCTTGCGTCAGGCCCCGTCGTGATCGGCGGCTCGACCGGGTTCATGGGGCAGTACCTGATCCCGCACCTGCAGTCAGCCGGGCGGGAGGTCATCACGATCTCGCGCTCGGGCGCCGACATCTCCTGGGGCGACCAGGCGGCGATCGATCGAGCCGTCGACGGCGCGTCGCTCGTGATCGGCCTGGCGGGCAAGAGCGTGAACTGCCGCTACACACCCGAGAACCGCGCGGCTATCTTCCGTTCGCGGCTCGACACCACCTCGTCGCTGAGCTCCGCGATCGCGAGAGCCGCGAGTCCTCCCCCGCTGTGGGTCAACTCGTCGACGGCGACGATCTACCGCCACGCGGAGGAGCGACCGATGACCGAGTCATCGGGCGAGATCGGCACAGGATTCTCCGTCGAGGTCGCGAAGGCATGGGAGCGCGCCCTGTTCGCCGACGACCTGCCGCACACGCGCCGGGTGGCCCTGCGCAGCGCGATCGTACTGGGCCACGGCGGCGTGCTCGGCCCCCTGAAGAACCTGGCCAGACTCGGCCTGGGCGGGGCGCAGCACGACGGGCGGTGGCCGATCAGTCGCGCGCGCCGGGCCGCCGGCACCGCGCACCGCCCGGGAGCACGCCGCGGTCGGCAGCGGTTCAGCTGGGTGCACGTCGAGGACATCGCCCGCATCATCGACTTCCTCGAGGTCACGCCGACGCTCGATGGCCCTGTGAACGCCGCCTCCCCGAATCCGACGGACAACGCCGACTTCATGGCGACCGTCCGGCGGGTGCTCGGAGTGCGCATCGGACCGCCGATGCCCCGGTGGATGCTCGAGCTCGGCGCCATCGCCATCCGCACCGAGACCGAGCTGATCCTCAAGAGCCGATGGGTGATCCCCGAGAAGCTCACGGTCGCCGGCTTCGAGTTCGCGTACCCGGACCTCGAAGACGCCCTGCGGGAGTCGTTCGATCTCGAGCGCGTCCGCTAGCGAGGCGCGTCAGTCGTCCCGCTCGACGAGTCACCGCCGCCCTCGCGCCTGCGCTTCTCGATCTCCTGACGCAGCCGCCACTCCTCGATCTCGTGATCGAGATCGGCGATCTGCTGCTCGGTGCTGCGGGCGTCGACGGGCGGTGTCGGGCGCGGTTCAGGTCGAGCAGCCGCAGGTCGAGCAGCCGGCCGCATGCGGGGGATCCGCGGGATCCGAAGACCGGCCTCGGAGTACTCCCTGCCGATCGCGAACCACAGCAGACTGCCGATGAGGGGCAGCAGGATCACGATGATGACCCACGCCATCTTCGGCAGGTACCTCACCTGCGCGTCGTCTCTCCTGATGATGTCGACCATCGCGCCGACCATCAGCGCGATGACGAGGAGCGAGAACAGGAACGGCATGCGTTCAGGGTAGACGACCGGGCCGCGTCTTGCCGCTGCTAGGGCAGCAGGTGACCGGCCGCGCGGAACAGCTCGTACCACTCGGCCCTGGTGAGCTCGATGTCGGCGCCCGCTGCCGCATCCTGCACGCGCTGCGGAGTCGTGGTTCCGAGCACGACCTGCATCTTGGCGGGATGACGCGTGATCCACGCCGTCGCGATCGCGATCGGTGCGACTCCGTACGACTCCGCCAGGCGATCGATCACCCCGTTGAGCTCGGCATACTCGGGGTTGCCGAGGAAGACGCCCGTGAAGAAGCCACCCTGGAATGGCGACCAGGCCTGGATCGTGATGCCGTTGATGCGGCAGTACTCGACGATGCCGCCGCCGTCGCGGACGAGGCTCTGGTCTTCGCCGGCCATGTTCGCGGCGACGGGCTGCGCGAGGATCGGCGCGTGCGTGATCGAGAGCTGCAACTGGTTGGCGATCAGGGGCTGGGTGACGGCGGTGCGGAGCAGATCGATCTGCCGAGGGGTGTGGTTCGAGACGCCGAACGCGCGGACCTTGCCCGCGGCCTCGAGCTCGTCGAACGCCCTGGCGACCTCTTCGGGTTCGACCAGCGCATCCGGACGGTGCAGCAGCAGCACGTCGATGTGGTCGGTGCGCAGCGCCGCGAGGGACCCCTCGACCTGGCGGACGATGTGATCGTACGAGAAGTCGAACGTGCCCTCAGCGGGGTGGATGCCGCACTTGGTCTGCAGCACGATCTCGTCGCGCTCGGCGGCGCTCAGCCCCAGTGCCTCGGCGAAGCGGCCCTCACAGAAGTGCATGCTTCCGCCATAGATATCGGCATGGTCGAAGAAGTCGATGCCCGCGCCGCGGGCCGTGTCGTAGAGCTCGCGGATCTGCGCGTCATCCTTGTCATCGATGCGCATCATTCCGGCGACGACGGCGGGGGCAGTGACGGATCCGAACGGGATGGTCTTCATACCCCCACGCTAGTGCGGGCGAGGGGTGAGCTGTGCGACTGCGATGTCGAGCGCCTGCGCGATCTCTGCCAGGTCGGTGACGGTGAAGTCGACCTCGCCCGCGAGCTTCTCGCGCAGCTCGGCGCCGGTGATGCCCACCCGCGCCGAGAGCCACTGAGTGCTGCGACCCGCGCGCAGCAGTTCTTCTTCCACTGCCTCAGCCACCACACGTCGCACATCTGTCGTCATTCATCGACAGTATCGCCGCATACGTAGCACCTCAAGCCTCGAAGACACCAATATGACGGCATCCTGGCTTCATCTCGGTGCTATCGTGACTCACGTGAAGACACCGGGCGAGCAGTTCAACGCGGCGGTCGGCCGCCAGCTCCGTGCCGAGATCGGCGCCGCAGGCAGCAGCATCGCCGCGATGGCGCGAGAGATCGGCATCGCCAGGAGCGCGCTGGACAACTACGTCACGGGCAAGCGCTCCATCCCGGTCCCCATCGTGTACGCGGTCAGCGCGTCGCTCGACCTCGCGCCCCACATCATGATCACTCGCGCAGAAGAGCGGCTTCGCTCCGAGGTCGAGCGCGGCGGCGCCACAATCACCCCGCTCCACCCGCGCACCGATGTCCGTGGTCGACGCGAAGATCGATCCGAAGTCGCGTTCGAGTCTCCCCTCGCCCACGCCGACGACACCGACGATCTCTACGACTGACGACCTGCGACGAGGAGGACCATGGAGGCCCTCCTCCGCCTGCTCGAAGAGAACGGGCTGCACCTCGTCGAACGTCGAGGTCGGTGCCACGGCGGCTACGAACCGCAGACGGCGACCATCCGCATCTCCCCTGGACTCAGCCGGAGAGCGACCTGCAGCGTGATCGCGCACGAGCTGGCGCACGCCGTGCTCGGCCACATCCCCGAGGCAGACCCGTCGATCCGCGCGCGTCAGGAGCGACGTGCCGACGAGTGGGCTGCGCGCCTGCTGATCAGCGCCGACGCCTACGCCGAAGCCGAGAAGGCGCGAGGCACCCACCCGGCCAGCCTCGCGTTCGAGCTGGGAGTGACGATCGAGATCGTGACCGCCTACCAGCGGCTGCTCCGCCGCGTCGGCGACGCCACGTACGTCGGCGCGAAGATGGGCCGAGGCCAATGGGAGCACCGCACCCTGATCGCATGATCCGCCCCCGGGCGCCACGCTGATTGAATGGCTGCATGACCTTCCGCACCACCCCGGCCCCGATCACCCTCACCGGACGACTCGTCGAGCTCCGCCCGCTGGAGACCTCGCATCACGACGGACTTCTCGACGCGCTACGCGAAGGCGATCTGTGGAAGCAGGCCTGGTACACATCGGTGCCCTCTCCCGAAGGTCTCGCCGCCGAGATCGACCGTCGCATCGGTCTGATCGAGAGCGGCGGGATGATCCCCTTCACGGCGTTCGACGCCTCGGGGCGCATCCTCGGCCTCACCTCGTACTACGACCTCGAGGGTGACGTCCCGCGGCTGCACATCGGGTACACCTGGAACCGTCCGTCTGCGCACGGAACCGGGACCAACGCCGAATCGAAGCTGCTGCTGCTCCGGCATGCATTCGAAGAGCTCGGCGTCTTCCGGGTGGGCCTGACCACTCAGTGGGTCAACTTCCAGTCGCGCGCCGCGATCGAACGCCTGGGAGCGAAGCAGGACGGCGTCATGCGCGCGATGAGCCGGTACCGCAACGGTGCACTGCGCGACAGCGTCGAGTTCTCGATCATCGAACCGGAATGGCCCGCAGTGCGGGCCAACCTCGAGGCGAGGCTGGCCAGACGACGCTGATCACTCGGTGGCGTTGCCCGACCAGTTGTCCTTGCGACGAGTGGCCGAACCGCCTGCACGCATCATGAATGCGAGCGACAGGCTGGTGATGAGAAGTCCGCCGACGAAGACGATCGCCTGGAAGTCCTCGAGCGACTGCGCGAGACCCATGAGCCAGATGCCTCCGAGGAAGAGGATCATGAAGAAGATGAAGCTGAGGATCACGGGATCTCCTGTCGTAGCGGCCGTCATCCAGGATACCGTCTAGCGCACACCTGCCAGCGACGGAACCCCCTGGGCTATCGACGCCGACGATGATTTGGTGCAGGGATGACCGCACAACTGACTGCTCTCGCCATCTCCTGCACCCTCAAGCCCTCCCCCGCGGAATCGAGCACCGACCTTCTCGGTTCGCAGATCCTCTCAGCACTCGCCGAGCACGGAGTGACCGGCGAGCTCGTACGCGCCGTCGATCACGTCCTCAGCCCCGGCGTGGAGGCCGACATGGGTGGAGACGACCAGTGGCCCACGCTGCGCGAGAAGGTTCATGCCGCCGACATCCTCGTGTTCCTGACGCCCACCTGGATGGGACAGCACTCGAGCGTCGCGCAGCGGGTTCTCGAGCGCCTCGACGCGGAGTTGAGCGAGACGGATGACGCGGGACGACCGATCCTCTTCGACAAGGTCGCGATCGCCGGCATCGTCGGCAACGAGGATGGCGCGCACCACATCGCCGCGATCCTGTTCCAGTCGCTGAACGACGTCGGATACTCCGTGCCGGCGCAGTCGTCGATCTACTGGAACGGGGAGGCGATGCAGACCGTCGACTACAAGGATCTCGACGAGATCCCCGAGAAGGTCGCACAGGCGACGGCGACAGCCGCTCGCAATGCCGCGCACCTGGCCAGCCTGCTGAAGACGGACCGCTACCCGGCCGAGTAGGTCAGGACTTCGGCTTGCTCCCGTCGGCGATCTTCGCCTGCACGTAGTCATCGATCACGAGTTCGCCCGTCGCGTTGAGGGCGTGCATGATCTCTTCGACCCGCTGCTTCTGGATGACCTGGGGCTCGGCTGACGTGAAGAGGAACTGCAGCGGGATCGCCGGATGGATCCATACCGTGACGCGCCCAGGATCGCCGCCCTCGGGAGGAAGCCAGGTCATCATGAAGCTCTCCTGGCGACGCAGCTTCGTGCCGACGATGACCTTCAGATGAGCCAGCGTCTCGTCATCGATGAGGATCGGCTCAGATGTGCCGTCATACCGCAGTCTTCCCATGAAGGAAACCGTACCCCGGGGTACGGGTCCTCGTGTACACGCGTGCGCGATCAGGGCCGGCGGAACGTCACGACCTCATCACGGCGCGCGCGTTCGACGCTCAACCCTGAGAGTTCGAGCCGGCGGAAGACCCGGCGCGGCAGCGCGGGCAGCTCGCCGGTGCGGCCCGGCGGCGGCTCGGCGAGCCCGGCGATCAGCGAGAGGTCCACACCCGCGCCCCGCACCTCGATGCGGGCATAGTCCGAGCGGGTTCGCCAGACGAGGCGCTGCAGCTGACGGAAGGGGATGCGGTGCGTCGTGGACCCCGCACGGATGCGCAGCTCGTCATTGCCGAATGCGACGCCGCACGACAGCGTACGACGGCGCAGCGCTCCTCTGAGCAGCAGATAGATCGGCAGGCCGACGACGACACCCATCAGGATGATCGCGAGACGGGCTCCGACGCGCATCACCGCGTCGTCGAAGGCGATGAGCAGAGCCGTTCCTGCGAGGCCGACGACCAGGACCACTGCCACGATGGCGAGCGTCAGCGTCCGCATACGCAGGTCGAGGGCCGAGAATTCCACGCCGGAGCCGTCGCCGCCCTCGTCGCGCTCCCACTCGGGGGCAGCGGGAGGCGGTCGTCGCTTCGCATCACGACGCCCGATGAGATCGATGAGGCGCGACAGGAGGCCCAGCCAGATCCACCCGGCTGCGGGGCCGGCGGCGATCTGCAGCACGATGGCGACCGCGCGCACCGGCTCGGGCAGGCCGGCCAGCAGCGCGTCACCGGGCTCGATCACGAGGATCATCGCGGCTGTCAGGCCGACCGCGACACCGAGATGCACCGCGACGCCGGTGCGCACCGGGCGCATCTCCATCGTCGCGTTGACGAACGAGAACGCGATGCTCCAGCCACCGAGCAGCATGAGCAGGAACGGGAAGAAGCTCAGGTCGTCGCCCGCGATCGTCCAGACCATCGCAGCGATCAGGAACAGCAGTCCTCATGCGAACGGAGTGCGCACGAACCTGCGACCGATCTCGCGCCTCAGCCGCCTCTCCGACGTCGTCTCGGGCGCTGTGTCGGTCATCGCAGCAATCCTAGGACGAGACCCGACGTCATCGCGGGCGCATCGGGTCGCGTGCGGCAGTACCGTGGATCCATGACCGCTCCTGTTGATCCGACACACACTCCCGCCTGGTCCGAGCTCGCCGCGCTGCGCGAGTCGATCACCGTCGATCTGCGGGGCTGGTTCGCCGCGGATCCGGACCGCACTGAACGTCTCTCGTTCCCGCTCGCGGACCTCCATGTCGATCTGTCGAAGAACATCGTCACCGATGACGTTCTGGCCGCGCTTCTGCGTCTCGCCGAGCAGACGGGTGTCGCCGAGCGCTACGCCGCCATGCTCGAGGGGAGCCATCTCAACACCTCCGAAGACCGGGCTGTGCTGCACACCGCACTGCGCCGACCGGCCGGGGCCTCCCCCGCGCTCGTCGTCGACGGACAGGACGTGGATGCCGATGTGCATGCCGTGCTCGACGCGCTCAGCGCGTTCGCCACCCGGGTTCGTGCCGGCGAGTGGCTCGGCATCACCGGCAAGCGCGTCACCCACGTCGTCAACATCGGCATCGGCGGCTCCGACCTCGGGCCGGTCATGGTCTACGAGGCTCTGAAGCCCTACGCGGATGCCGGCATCGAGGCCCGGTTCGTGTCGAACATCGATCCGACAGACCTCGCGCAGAAGACCTCGGACCTCGACCCCGAGACGACGCTCTTCATCGTCGCATCGAAGACCTTCACCACTCTCGAGACGCTCACCAACGCCCGGCTTGCGCGCGATTGGCTGTGGGCCGGGCTCCAGGCCTCCGGCGCCATCTCCGACGACGACGACGCGCGCACCGACGCCGTCGCACACCACTTCGTGGCGGTGTCCACGGCGCTCGACAAGGTCGCCGCGTTCGGCATCGACCCGGCGAACGCGTTCGGGTTCTGGGACTGGGTGGGCGGTCGCTACTCGGTCGACTCCGCGATCGGGCTGTCGCTCGCCATCGCGCTCGGTCCTGATGCGTTCCGCGAGCTGCTGGCCGGTTTCCACGCCGTCGACGAGCATGTCCGCACGACCCCGCTCGAGCGCAACGTCCCCGTGCTGATGGGCCTGCTCAACGTCTGGTATGTCAACTTCCACGGTGCTCAGTCACACGCGGTGCTGCCCTACGCGCAGCAGCTGAGTCGGTTCCCGGCCTACCTGCAGCAGTTGACGATGGAGTCCAACGGCAAGTCCGTCCGGTGGGACGGCACCCCCGTCACCACCGACACCGGCGAGGTGTTCTGGGGAGAACCGGGCACCAACGGCCAGCACGCGTTCTACCAGCTGATCCATCAGGGCACGCGGCTGATCCCGGCGGACTTCATCGCCTTCGTCAACCCGGCGTACCCGCTGACCGACGGCGGTCAGGACGTGCACGAGCTGTTCCTGGCGAACTTCCTCGCCCAGACAAAGGCCCTGGCCTTCGGCAAGACCGCCGAAGAAGTCGAGGCCGAGGGGACCACGGGAGCGCTCGTGGCCGCGCGCACCTTCCCCGGCAACCGCCCGACCACCTCGATCTTCGCGCCCGCACTCACCCCCGGGGTGCTCGGCCAGCTGATCGCGCTCTACGAGCACGTCACTTTCACCCAGGGCACGATCTGGGGCATCAACTCGTTCGACCAGTGGGGCGTCGAGCTCGGCAAGCAGCTCGCCATGCAGATCGCACCGGCGATCGGCGGCGACGAGTCGGCGATCGAGGCGCAGGATGCGTCCACGAAGGCGTTGCTCGCGTACTACCGCGCGAATCGGAAGTAGGTGGAGGCGGACGAGACGCAGATGCCGTCGTCCGCGGGTCGCGATTCGCCCGTGCGTGCACGTCGACGAGGTCTGCTCGTCGGCGCCGCACTGGTGGTCGCGGCGGGGCTCGTCACGCACTTCGTCGGCAGCGGCCCGATAGCGGACCTGGCCGGCGATGCCCTTTACGCGGTGATGATCTACCTCGTCCTCGCCATCGCATTCCCGCGCGCCGCCTTCTGGGTCGTCGGCGTGACCGCGCTGGCCCTGTGCACGCTGATCGAGTGCTTTCAGCTCACCGGCCTGCCGGGGCTGTGGGCTGAGAGCTTCTGGCCGGTGCGGTTCGTCTTGGGCGTCGGCTTCGACGCGCGCGACCTCGCCGCATACGCGCTGGGCGCCGGCGTCACGACTCTCGTCGACGTCGCGGCCAGCCGTCGTCGCAGGGCACGCGCCTGACAGACAGCGAAAGACCCCCCGAGCGGTGCTCGGGGGGTCTTGCTGTCTGTGTGGTCGAGTATGTCCAGGAGCGCGTGTGGCTCTACACGAGGCCTCGCACAGACCCCTGCCGATGCGGCCGAGGGTGCAGAGACATACCTCCAGTCACGTCCAGAATCGCTCCAGTCGTACGATGAGCCTTGTCGGAGACGAGAAAGCTGACTGCATCCGCAACGGCAGATGGTGGGGCTACGCCTCCAAGCATCGAAAGCTCGCTCATGTATGCGACCGCGGCGTCGTTCGAAAAGGCCGGATGGCCGTTGTCCGTGAAGCCGGGTACTACAGCGTTGACTCGAATACCCCGCGGCGCCAAGGCCTCGGCCATGTTCCGCGTGAGTGATTCGAGGGCAGACTTCGTCATCGCGTAGACGAGGTCCCCCGCACTGGCAATATGGGCGCTCGCTGACGAGATGTTGACGATGCTCGCTCCCGCCACCATGTCCCTAGACAGCAGCTGCGCAAGGAAGAGCGGCGCTCTTGTGTTCAGCGAGACGAACTCGTCGAAGCTCGCTGGCGTCGCTTCAGTGAATGACGGCCCCAACATCTTGGCCGCGTTGTTGACAAGTGTCGACACACTCCTTTGGGAGCCCGACGCCCTTTCGCGGACAGCTTCGACGAAAGAATGGATACCGTCCATGGATGACAAGTCCGCCTTCACCAGGTCGCACCCGCCGCCAGAATCCTGAATCGTCGCCCGAAGGATGTTCGCTCTCTCTGCGTTGCTCCGGTACTGAGCGATGATATGAAATCCGTCGCGACTCAGCGCTTTGGCGATCTCTGCTCCGATGCCCCCCGAACTTCCAGTGACAATCGCGAGTTTGTCTGGCATTGGTGTCCTGTCATCCTTCAAGAGTGCCGGTGATTTTGGCTCGTCGCACGCCGAGTTGCACGACTTCAGCCCTCAACCGGCCCGACTTTGAGACCCTGAGCTGCAGCGTCGGGGCGGGATCCGCATCGGCGTACCGATGGAACTCAAGCTTCAACGAACGAACGCGTGCGTATGACGACTGCTCCAGAGAAACCCTCTCGACATCAGCGATGGTCTGAACCGCGGTGAGGTGGTCGGAGGGATGGTCGGACAGCAAGGGGTCCTCAGCGCTCACGCGGATGGGCTCCATGTACGTATATCTGGGCCCTGCAGAGGTAGTGCCCTCCTCCGCTGTGGGGCGGCTTCGAACACGGTCGTAGACCGCATGCGGAACAAGCGATGCGGCAGCTGTACCCACCGCTATGAGCCCCCCGGGCCCTTCGAGCGCGAAGTACTGCGAAAGAGAGCGAGACCGCCCCCTGCTGGACGTTGCGACAAGCTGCGCGCGAACAACTCCGGAGTGCCGTGATATATCTGACGGTCCGTAATTCGTCACGAGCTTCAACGCTATCTCGTCGAGAACAAACACGTCCGTGTCCGGGACGCCCATCTGGCGGTGCGCCTGCAGAATGCCAACCTGGCGTTGCACTTCCATCAGATCGACGAAGCGAGGAACCCCCCGCGACGCGGGGACGCGGAAATCAGCACACATCGAGTGAGGCGACTCTTCTACCGCGTGATGAATCCACACGTTGCTGGGATCGGTTTTGTGGATCTCAGCAGGACGAATCGACGGCGTTCCAACGGGCCGTCCGACCACGCCGTTTGCCAGTTCAGCGCGACGGAAGGATTCCGCAACTTCGGAGGTAATCACCGGTCAATCACTCATGCCGCAAGGATCGCTTCCAGCGCGGGCGTCAGCCGTTGAATCCGCCGGGGCAGTGAAGTCCAGTGATCCTCGAGACCCGACAACACCTGAGAACCTACGAATACCGTGTTGAACAGCTCGGCGTAGAGGTCGACGTCGACGTCGACGCGGATCGACTGATCCGCGACACCCCGAGCCACGAGCGACCTGGCGATACGTACCCACTCGAGGTATGGCTCGCTCGCCTCAGCAGTGACCTCGGAGGAAGGCTGACCGGCGAGCTGAATACCTGCTTGCACGATCTCATCATCGGCGATGAGGCTCCCCAGATTGGCCATGACCCGGAGAAGAATTTCGAGCCCAGATCCGTCTTCCGCCTCGGTATCCAGAAGGACCGCCGTCATCCGCTCCTGCTGCGCGCTCAGAATCGCCTTCGCGAGGTCCGCTTTGCTTCGGAAGTGGAAGTAGAGTGCGCCCTCACTGGCGCCGGACTCCGCAGCGACGTCGCGGTATCGAGCTTCAGCATAGGTAACTCGGGAGAACACGCGCGCAGCGCCCGAGAGGATTGCTTCGCGCGTATCAATCGAGCGCTGCTGCTTCAGCTGCGGCATCCTTTGCGCGGACATCGACCCTCCCGGCGGATAGTGTTCTCCTTCGATAGTAGTCAACGCGGCCCGGGCGCTTGTGCTCCATGGGCTCCGCCGAAGAAGGCGTAGTTCATTTTCGTCGCGCCCCTGCACGCCTCCATTGGCAGATGGATCAGTACGCACGGCGACGCTCCCGCGCGCGCGATCACGGTGGCGTCGCGACCCACTCACGGGCACCTTCGCCGCGACGGCGGCCACTGACAGATGAGCGACGCAATTGGCGTCACTGTTCGCCGTCGAGATTCAAGTCGGGTACATTACTTTCAAATTGCCGTCACTTGAGTACATTTTTCTGCGTTTATTGGTATTCTGACTATGGCGCGGTAACCGAGCTGGCGACACATATCCATGCGAAAGGGACCAACATGTCGAAACGAGTGGTCGTCGAACTGGTAGACGATCTTGACGGTGAACCCATTGAGGACGGCGATGGCGGTGGCGCAGTGAATTTTGCGTTGCAGGGCCGTCAATATGAACTCGATCTCCGAGCGGCGAACCTGGCCAAGCTGGAGAAAGCCGTCGCCCCCTTCATTAAGGTGGCGCGCGCTTCGAAAGCGAAAAGCTCCTCCTCTCGCGAACCTCGACGCCGGAAATCGACCTCCGAGCTTGCGGAGATTCGCGAATGGGCGCGCGCGCATGGGCATTCGATCAGCGGCTACGGGCGAGTCCCGGCCGAAATTCGCGAAGCATATGCCGCGAGTATGAGCTCGCGCTCTTAAGACCGCAGTCGAGCCGCACGCATGTCTTGCCTGCGCCGCGTTGTCCGCACATGCGGTGGCGGTAGACCCGAGCATCGATCACGTGTCGCGACGATTACCAAGGCCCCCGTGCTTCGTTCGGGGGCCTTCTTCTTTCGGTGGGTCGTTTGTATGGGGCTGAGCACCCTGTCTCGACCAGGCCGCGGGAAGGCCGTGTCGGCCACGTTCCCGCGGTGAGCGCCAGATTTCCCCAGCACCGCGGAACGATCCCCCATCCTGGCATCTCAGGCGCAGCGTCTGTCGTACCCGCGATACTGGGGCGGGTACGACGGACATCCGTCGCAGAGCCGAACAGGAGGGGGGTCCTGTGCAAGCATTCCTAGCTGAGCACACCTGGGACATCGTGATCGGCGTCGGCGGGATGATCCTAGGGGCAATAACGTCATTTTTACTGAACTTCGTGCGACGAGGCGGAGGGCAGGACTGGTGACAGCGCCAACCTGGTTCTCGGCGGTTTTCACGATCGCGCTCCTCGTCCCCGGGGCAATCATCGGTGCTGCGTTTGCAGACATGGCCACGCTTCCTGCCGCAAGGCATCGGCGTTCACTCAACGACGCGCTGACAATCGCGCGTGAGGCAACCCCGTGGCGGTTACGACTGCCTCAACGGCAGAATCGTGGGTCCAGCGATCCGGACACCGAGAAGCTCATCCTGATTCTCGCGGTGGTGGGCGTGGTCATCGCCGTCGCCAAGTATTCGCAGTACGTCGGCGAGATCGCCTACGCACTTGTGTTGTTCTCCGCGGTCGTCTTCGGCGGCACGATCCTCTCGTTTGTTGTCTTCTGGGCGAAGAGATGCGTCGACGGTCGCTCAGTCGTGTGGAGGCTGCTACTCAGTTCGGTGCTCTGGACCACGGGCCTTTTCAATGCGTACTGGCTCCAAAACGCGCCCCTTCATGGCGATGCGGTTGGGCAGTTTCGCGCACGCGTGGATCAGTACGGTCCAATCGGCGCTTTCGTCCGGGCGCCCGCAGGCGAGTTCCAACAAGTGTCGAACCAGATGATCGGCGCGTTCCTCTGCCTCATGATGCTCGTCGTCTTCATCGCACTCTGCTTGTCGAGCCTTTCCAGCGTCTACATCGCGTCCTACGGTCGCCCTCGATGGTTCTGGCTCGCTTTGTTCTGGAGCAACGGCTGGGCTGTTCGCGCACCTGTCTGGATATTCGCCGCCGCGATCGGAGCCATCGCGCTCTTCTGTACGAGCGGGATGGCATTCGATGGCGGCGAATCGTTCACGGCCTGGCTCCGCTCCCTTATTGCAAGGCCCTCATCAGGGTGAGGGGCGGCGCGTTGCGCGAAATCTTCACCCCCGCCTCGTCAGGCACGCGCGGGGCATCGACATGCGTGCCTATCCGATTGCCTTTGGTGAGATCGGCTCGGCAACAAAGCTCACCACCAGACAGATGCACATGAAACAAAAGCGGCCGATCAAGCATGATTTCTCATTCCTGATCGGCCGTCTTCTCAGTGGACCTAAGGGGATTCGAACCCCTGACCTCCTCGATGCGAACGAGGCGCGCTACCAACTGCGCCATAGGCCCTGACGTCTTCTACGCTATCACGCTCGAAGGCCCGCTCGTGCCGCGAAGATCAGCCGGCTGCGCGCTTCGCGAGAAGGTCGCGGACGTGCGCCTCGATCTCGGCGTCGTCGACGTATCCCATCTTCGCGAAGGGAGAAGATGCCGCCGGCGCGGCGGCGGGGATCTGCACCGGCGTCGCGGGCGCCAGGCGCTCGGCGCGCTCGCGCAGCTCGGCGAGGCGAGCCGCGGTCCGGCGCTCCTCCTGCGCATCGAGCTCTGCTCGCGCGACCTGCGCACGAGAGCCTGCGACGGTCACCAGCGGCTCGGGCAGTGGACGCGGAGTCCATGTCGCTCGACCCTGGTCGTGCAGTTCGGGCGCCACTCTCTGCACGGGCTGCTCGGCCTCCCGAACGGAGCGTCGGGCTGCACGAGCGGCGACCGACGACATGCGCTGCAGGGCGTAGCCGGCCACGACGATCATCGCTCCGCCGATCCACAGCAGCAGCTGGGCCTGACCGGCGATCAGCTGCCACCCGCCCAGCCCGGCGATGACGAGACCGAGAAGCAGAGTCGAGGTGGCGACGATGCGCACGCGGCGACGAGCGCGTGCCTGGCGCATGACAGGATCAGCCCTCGTGGCCGCGAGCTCTTCACGGAGGAGCATGAGCTCGGCGGCCTCCTTCTCGGACTGCAGGCGCTTCGCGAGCTTCTGTTGCGCGAGAGCCGTCCGCGCATTGAGCTCGAGGCGCACCTCGCCGGGGGTCTCGCTGGTCTCGGCGAGCACCCGCAGGGCCTGGTTCAGCCTGACGGCGTTGCGCTCGGCGGCGTCGTACTGGAAGCGTCCGCGCCATGACGGCAGCAGATAGAGCATCCACAGGAGCACAGCGACGAGGACTATCACTCCCCCGCTCAGCACTGGCCCGTCCATGTCGACAACGGTACGGGAACATCGATGGTCACGACGCTCAGTGGCAGCGTGTGTCGCGACGAGTTCTGAACTCAGCGGCGTGTCAGAGCGCGAAACGGTCGGACGGAGGGATCGTCGCGGCGTCCGGGGGCACTTCGCCGTTCAACCAGCGGGCCAGCACGCCCTGCGGCACATCCTCGCGCGTCAGGGCGAACGCGTAGTGATCGCGCCAGTCGCCGTCTATGTGGATGTACCGGCGACGCAGCCCCTCATAGCGGAAACCGAGCTTCTGCACGACCCTCAGGCTCGCGACGTTCTCTGGGCGGATGCAGATCTCCATGCGATGCAGTGCGTACTCGGTGAAGCACGCGTCGGTCGCGAGCGCGACGGCCGTCGGCGTGATGCCCTTGCCGGCGAACCGCTCGCTCACCCAGTAGCCGATGGTCGCCGAGCACAGCGACCCCCTGGCGACTCCCCAGACGTTGAGCTGCCCGGCGATCTCGCCGTCGTACTCCATGACGAACGGGTAGCCAGCGCCGTCTCGGTACTGCTGAAGCAATCGACGGATGCTGAGCCGCATGTCGAACGAGACCGAGCCGTAGGGGACGGTGGCCTCCCACGGCTGCAGCCACGAGCGGTTGCTCAACAGCTCATGCTGCAGAGCCCTCGCGTCGCGTGAGCGCACGAGGCGCAGCTCGATGAGACCGTGCCGCATCCCCGTCGCCTGATCCATCCGTGCGCCCCCGCGATGACGCCTAGAGGCGTTCCGCGAACTCCTTCAGCCACGGGCGCAGCTCGGGGCCGAGGTCGTCGCGATCTGAGGCCAGCTGCACGATCGCCTTGATGTAGTCGACGCGGTCACCGGTGTCATAGCGGCGGCCGCGGAAGATCACGCCGACCACGCCGGGGCCCTCGGGCCTGGTCGCCAGCACCTGCAGCGCGTCGGTCAGCTGGATCTCTCCGCCCTTGCCGGGTTCGGTGTGCTCGAGCACCTCGAAGATCGACGCGGGAAGAACGTAGCGACCGATGATCGCGAGGTTCGACGGAGCGTCTTCGGCGGCCGGCTTCTCGACGAGGTCGGTCACGCGCACGGCGTCCGATCCTTCGATGTCCTCCACGGCTGCGGCGCCGTACATGTGGATGTTCGCGGGGTCGACCTCCATGAGGGCGATCACGGCGGCGCCGGAGCGCTCGTGCTCGGCGATCATCTCGGTCAGCAGCTGGTCGCGCTCGTCGATGAGGTCGTCGCCCAGGAGCACGGCGAAAGAGCTGTCGCCGACGTGCGTGCGGGCACGCAGCACCGCGTGACCGAGGCCCTTCGGCTCGCCCTGACGGACGAAGTGGATGTCAGCGAGATCACTCGAGTGGATGACCCGAGCCAGACGACCCGTGTCGCCCTTCTCCATCAGCTTCACCTCGAGCTCGGGAACCGAGTCGAAGTGGTTGGAGATCGCGTTCTTGTTGCGGCCGATGATGACGAGGATGTCGTCGATCCCGGCTGAGGCGGCCTCTTCGACGACGTACTGGATGGCCGGCTTGTCGACGACCGGCAGCATCTCCTTCGGCATCGCCTTCGTCGCAGGCAGGAACCGTGTTCCCAGTCCTGCGGCGGGAATGACAGCCTTCATCTTCCTAATACCCATCCACACAGCCTAGTGGGGATGCCGCCGTAGACTCGGAGGCATGCCTCACGACGTCGAGCACGAGAAGCGCGCGCTTCGCGCCGAGCTCCGCGAGCGCCGCCAGCTGCTGAGCGACGCGCAGCGGGAGATCGCGGCATCCGCCATCACGCAGCGACTCGACGAGCTCGTCGCATCGCTGGGCGCCCGGTCGATCTCGTGCTTCCTCTCGACCACGACCGAGCCGGGCACGAGGGAGTTCGTCACCGGGGCAGTGCGCCGCGGCATCCGGGTCCTGCTTCCGGTGACCCGCGCAGACGGTCTGCTCGACTGGGCGGTCGCGACCGATGACGACGACGTCGCCGAGGGGCTGTTCGGACTGCCCGAGCCGACAGGCGAGGTCCTCGGCCCGATCGCCGTGAACGACGTCGACCTGATGATCATCCCTGCCGCCGCGGTCGACCGCACCGGGATGCGCATGGGCTGGGGGCGCGGATACTTCGACAAGACCATCGGATCGATGGAGAAGTGCCCGCCTGTCTACGCAGTCATCTATGATTCCGAGGTACTCGACTTCCTGCCGAGGGAGGTGCACGATCAGCCGGTGTCCGGCGTCGTCACTCCCACGCAGACCCTCCACCTGTCGCCGACGCGACGCTGACCCGCGAGGATCGCCATGCCCACCTATGCCTACGCCTGCCGTTCGTGCGGCCACGCCTTCGACGCCGTGCAGAGCTTCTCGGACGACGCTCTCACCGTCTGCCCCGAGTGCGGCGGCGAGCTGCGCAAGCAGTACGGATCGATCGGCGTGACGTTCAACGGATCGGGCTTCTACCGCAACGACTCGCGCGCGGGTTCCGGCGCATCGACGTCCGCACCGGCATCATCGAAGTCGGAGCCGGCGAAGAGCACCACTCCGGCGCCCGCGTCGACCAGCACTTCATCCTGACCACATCGACTCTTCGGAGGCACTCACCATGCTCAAAGGCTTTAAGGACTTCATCCTCCGCGGCAACGTGATCGACCTGGCCGTCGCCGTGGTCATCGGCACCGCGTTCACGGCGATCGTCACCGCCGTGGTCAACAGCATCATCACCCCGCTCGTCTCCCTGTTCTTCAAGGCAGACGCGACCGGAAACTTCGGGCCGCAGCTGACGAGCATCTACGGCGACACGGTCACGTTCCCCATCGGCGACCTGATCTCGGCGGTCATCAGCTTCCTGTCGGTCGCCCTGGTGGTCTACTTCGTCTTCGTCCTGCCGATGAACACGTTCAAGGCGCACGTCGAGGCTCGCAAGGGCACGCCCGCCGAGCAGCCGGAGGAGGAGCCGGCCGCCGCGACCGAAGCCGAGCTGCTCGTCGAGATCCGCGACCTGCTCGCCAGGAACAGCTCGCGCAGCTGACGCGGCATCGTCCTACGACGAAGCGCACGGTCCTGATCGGACCGTGCGCTTCGTCGTATCCCCTGCAGAAGGCGCAGGGGCAGGTGTTCAGTAGTGCGGGGGCACGTCCTGCATCAGCTGATCGTCGTTCGGACCCTTCGGGCCCTTCGGCCGCTGGGGGTCCTTCACGACCCGTTCCGGGTCGGTGTCGGTTCCCGGCACGGGAGTCAGCCGGGCACGTCTCGATCCGGAGACCCGCACGACCTTCTGCCGGGGTGCGTCAGGGTCGCGCTCGTCAGTCATTCTGCGGATCGGTGAGATCGATCGGCTGCGTGTCGTTGTCGGCGCGAGCCGCGGATGCCGAGATGCCCAGGACACCGGCGATGCGCGAGGCCGCGGTGACCGGGTCGCTGTAGAGATCGAACGCATGCACGCGCACGTAGTGCCAACCGAGGCGACGCAGCACATGCGGGCGCAGTCGGAGCGTCTCGCGCAGCGACTCGCCACGAGACTCCGGGTCGGACTCGATCACGACCGCCTTGCCGTTGTGCTGGGCGACGAGGGGCAGCAGGCCGCGATAGTCCACGTCGACGGAGGCGCCGAGGCGGCGCAGCTCGCGTGCGAGTGCGAGCGTCAGCGGATCGGCGAGGTCTTCGAGGCGCGCATCGCGTGCACGGGTGGCGAGGCCGCCCAGGATCGACATCAGCGTGGCCGCGCCGTACTCGAGTCGACCGTCGTCGAACGAGGAGGGTCGGATCGACGAGACGATGACCATGGACCGCCGGGCGCGGGTCATTCCCACGGTGAGCAGCCGCTCGCCGTCCGGCGTCGAGAGGTCACCGAAGTCGCTGAGCACCCGGCCGTGCTTGGTGAGGCCGTAGCCGAGCGAGAAGATCACGCGGTCGCGACTCTCGGCGACGGACTCCTCGAGCGTGAGCACCGCGAAGGGCTCGGCGGTATCGCGACCGACGAAGTCGGCGACATCCGATCGTCCGGCGAAGGCGGAGGTGACCGCCGCGCGCACGCGCTCGGCGTGACGCCTGCTCGCCGTGACGACCATCAACGACTCGTCCGGGCGATGCACGGCGTGCTCGACGACCAGAGTCACGACACGGGCGACCTCAGCCTCGGGGCTCTCCACCGCACCCGATACGGGGTCGGGCGCTCCCGTGCCGCCTTCGACGTAGTCGACGGTGAGGCTGCCGCGTCCCAGATACGACCCCGCCCAGGGCAGGGAGACGATCTCGCCGCCGTAGAACGCGTCGTTGATGAGTTCGGCGAGATCTTCGCCGCCTGCGCGGTAGCTGCGCGTGAGGGTCATCACCGGCAGCAGCTCCGACAGCCGCTCGAACACCGACACGGAGTCGAAGGGAACCTCGTGCTCCCACTCGGAACCCGGGTCGACCGCGACGTGGAACGCGGTCGGCAGCTGCGTGACCGGGTCTCCGAACGCCACGACCTGACGCGCACGGCGGATCGCCGGGGCGGCTTCTGCCAGGTTGATGGCGGCCGCGTCGACGAGGAGAACCGTGTCGAACTCGACCGAGTCGGGGATCTGCGGCACGAGGTAGGGCGACGAGATCCAGACCGGCGCGAGCACGTCGACGAGCGTTGGCGCGGAGCTCACGATCTCGGCCGTCGTCGTCGCGGGCTGCTTCAGTGCGCGCCTCAGATTCTGGGATTCCTGCGGCTCGTCGACGATCGCGATCTTCCACTGGTTCGCGAGCTGCCATGCGAGAAGCGGACCTGCCATCGCGGCATGCGCCTCGTCGACGAGACGGAAGTCCCGCTCGAGCCGATCGACCACCGCCGTGTTCGCGCCGAGCAGCGCCCGGTCCTCCTGCAGAGCGCGCTCGAGCAGCGTCTGCCACCAGGCGAACTCCAGCTCGTCCCCCACGCGCGACTCGGCCACGTGCCGAACGGACAACTCCGCCAGCAGCGGCTCGAGACCGAGTTCGGCCAGTCGATCGCGCAGCTGCGCACGCTCGACGAGGTTGTCGAAGACATCGGACTTGGCCGCGAGGCCCGCGAGAGTGCGCACGAGACGGGCCACGGGAAGCGTCGAGAGCGGCTCCCTGCGTCCGAGCGCGACGTCCAGCTCTGCGAGCTCGGCCGTGACGCGCTGCCAGGAGGCGTAGACGTCGGCGAGGCCGAGCGGCACCTCGGGTGCGACACCGGCTTCCACGAATCGCTGCCACTGGGTGCGCTGCGCCTGGATGCGGAGCAGCGACTCATGCATCTCGGTGACGTGCACTCCGGGGCGGACGTATTCCTTCGCGAGTCGACGCAGACGGCGCCGGTTGGCTCCGGACATGGCCGGCGCATCGCGTCGCGAACCGTGGGCCTGGATGAGCTCCCCCAGCGGGCGCTCGAACACGGTGGGGCTGAACCGGTCGAGGGAATCACGGATGCCCTGCAGGAGCCGCAGGTACTCGCCGAGCTCGTCGATGGTCGAGAACGGACGCATATGCGTCTGGGCGATCAGCGCATAACCCCGCTCGAGCAGGGCAGGCACGCTCGCGGAGTGCAGGCGCGCCGCCAGCTGATGCGCGGACTTCGCAGCCTCCGTGCTCGAGAAGGTCACGCCGTACCAGGGTGAGTCGTTCGGGCCGAAGCGGAACTCGCCCAGGCGCGCCGCGTGCGCGAGCGCTGCGGCAGCCGATGAGCGATCGTCGGCGAGACGGCGGAGGGTCTCGGCGCTGAGCCGCGCGGTGGTCGACGGCGGAGTCGGCAGGGAGGCGAGCCTCGTGAGGTGACGCGTCGCGTCGAGCACTGAGGAGTTCGTTCCCGCGACCGGAGCGGTGAGCGCGTGCCGGTAGTCCCGCAGCACGGCGCGCAGACGCACCAGCGCGTCATCGACGTCGCTGACCTTCGGAGCAGTCGCCTTCTCGTTCCGGCCGATCGCGCGCACGAGGTCGCGGCGCACGCTGGCGGGTGAGACCGCCAGGCTGTCGAGACCGATGCCCGCGAGGCGGTGCCGCACCCCGTCGAGGGTCGAGCGCCGAGCCGAGACGACGAGCACGCGCTTGCCGGCGCGCACGAGCTCGCCGAGCGCATTGATCACGGTCTGCGTGCCGCCGGTGCCGGGGAGAGTCGCGACGGTCAGCGAATGGCCGGCCGCGATCTTCGCGAGAAGAGCCTCCTGCTCGGCATCCGCGTCGAGCAGCAGATTGTCGGATGCCGGTGCGCGGTCATCCGGTCCGGTGTGGTGCGGGTCGGGCCTGCGGGCGGAGACCTGTTCGCGGTCGCCGACGTGTCCGGCGAGAGCGTTGAGCACGACGTGGTCGAGGCTGCCCCCGTCGCGGGACATCGCGCCGCCGACGTCGGCGAAGGTCGAGACCACGAGCCTCGGCAGCACGGTGAACGTGTCGATCGATCGCGTCGTGGCACGCAGGCTGTCGATCACGGGCTGGGGCTTGAAGATCCCGCCGTCGTAGGCGAGGGCGGCGAGCGCTGCGGCGTCGATCGTGATGCCGAAGTGCTCGCGCGCGATCCGCACGAGCTCCGGGTTCACCTCGAAGGCACCCTGCAGCTTGAGCTCGAAGTCGGAGTGGTGCCGTCGGATCGCCAGCGGGCGAAGGAGCACGGGTGCCGAGAACTCAGCCCCGCCGATGCGCCATCCGGCGACCCCGACCGCGAGGTGCACGGCTTCGATGCCGCGGACGGTGCGCAGCTCGGTGTTCTTCGCGGTGATCCGCTCGGCGGCGAGCCTCGCGGTCCGCAGACCGACCTCGTCGCGGTAGAGGTTCGACAGCAGGGTGGACTTGCCGGTGATGAACTGGGGAAGGCTGCCGGGGTGGGCCTTCGAGATGTCGATGCCGGACTCGACCGTGTCGCGGAAGTTGACGAGCGGCGATGGGCCGCCGAGATCCGCGGCTTCCGCACGCAGACGGGTGCGCTCCGCTTCTGCGGCATGCGCGATGCCGATACCGGAGACCGGCTCGTGCAATTCGCCGAGGGTCACTGCGGCATCGGTTGCCGCGTCATCCGCAGCCTTGCCTTCACGTCGCCACACACCTCACACACTAAGCGCGCCTCGCCCCGCAGCCGGTATCCCTGGCGGGTTTCACCGGATTTCCGCCCATCAGGGGGCTGGATCAGGTGTATGCGGACTGCTTCTGCACGCAAGCCGTGAGTGAGCGGCGTCTCCCCCGGTCGCGCTCGTGATGATGCCCGCGCTCGATCGCGGCGGTCAGTATGGAGGCATGACCTTCCGCTACGACTTCGCACCGACCCCCTTCGGAGACGCACTCGCCGTGTTCTCCGACGAGGGGCTCGTCCGATTCGACCTCTCGGAATCGGACGATCCCTCGGTTCCCTGGGTTCTCGAGAACGTCTCGGGCCAGCTCGGCGCCGTCCCCGATCCCGACCCCGGAGCAGCCGACGACGTGACCGAGCTCCTCGACGCCTACTTCGACGGCGCGCCGGTGCGATTCGAGGATCATCTGGAGTTCGATTGGCGCCTCGTCGACGGGTTCGCCCGCACTGCTCTGCAGACGATCAGCACGATCGAGTGGGGAGAGACGATGAGTTACGGCGAGATCGCGGTGCTGGCCGGTCGCCCCGGCGCCGCGCGCGCCGTCGGCACCGCGTGCCGCCTCTCCCCCTTCTCGATCGTCGTCCCGGTTCACCGCGTGGTGCGGTCCGACGGAACGGCGGGGCAATACGGCGCGCATCCGGAGCGCAAGAGGTTCCTTCTCGATCTCGAGTCGCACAGCTGACCGCACACGACGTGGACCCCGACGAGTAGGCCGTCGGGGTCCACGATCGCTTCACCGCCGGATCAGTGATCCACGGCTTTCTCTGCTCCGAACCCGGTGAGCGACCGCACCTCCATCTCGGCGGCCAGGAGCGGCGACTCCTTGGTGCGGCTCGTGACGGTTCCGAGCCAGCCGAGGAAGAAGCCGAGCGGGATCGATACGATGCCCGGATTGTTCATCGGCCAGAGGACGATGTCGATCCCGGGGATCATCGACGTCGGCGAACCGGAGAACACCGGCGACAGGACGATGAGGATGATCGCCGCCGCAAGACCGCCGTACATGCTCCAGACCGCGCCACGGGTGTTGAATCGCTTCCAGAACAGCGAATACAGGATCGTCGGCAGATTCGCCGAGGCGGCGACCGCGAAGGCGAGCGCGACGAGGAAGGCGATGTTCTGCCCCTGGGCGCCGATGCCGCCGATGATGGCGAGGATGCCGATCACGACCACCGTTCGTCGCGCGACGCGCACCTCGCCGTCGGGGTCGGGCTCGACCGGGTTGCCCGCGGAGTCCTTCTTGCCCTTCTGGATTACGTTCGCGTAGATGTCGTGCGCGAACGAGGCGGCTGCCGTGATCGTGAGTCCGGCCACCACGGCGAGGATGGTCGCGAAGGCGACCGCCGAGATGAAGCCGAGCAGCACCGGTCCGCCCAGATACAGCGCGAGCAGCGGGGCGGCCGAGTTCGGTCCGCCGGGTGCTGCCGCGATCACATCCGCGCCGACGAGCGCGCCCGCTCCATATCCGAGCACCAGCGTGAGCAGATAGAAGCCGCCGATGAGCCAGATGGCCCACACCACTGAACGACGAGCCTCCTTGGCGGTGGGCACCGTGTAGAAGCGCATCAGCACATGCGGGAGCCCGGCGGTTCCGAGCACGAGGGCCATGCCGAGAGACACGAAGTCCCAGGGGTTCGCCCCGTACTGCAGCCCCGGCCCGAGGATGGCATCACCCTTGTCGGAATTCGCCACCGCTCCCTCGAGCAGCGTGTTGAGACTGAACCCGTTGATCGCCAGCACCCAGATCGTCATCGCGATGGCACCGCCGATGAGCAGGAACGCCTTGACGATCTGCACCCAGGTCGTGCCCTTCATGCCACCGATGAGGACGTAGACGATCATCAGCAAACCGACCACGGCGATCACGATCGACTGCCCGATCCGGCCGTCGATTCCGAGCAGCAGCGAGACCAGGCCGCCGGCACCCGCCATCTGCGCCAGCAGGTAGAAGAAGCACACGGCGAGCGTCGTGATCGCGGCCGCCATGCGCACGGGGCGCTGCTTCAGACGGAAGGACAGCACGTCGGCCATCGTGAACTTGCCGGTGTTGCGCATGAGCTCTGCGACCAGAAGCAGTGCGACGAGCCAGGCGACGAGGAATCCGATCGAATACAGGAATCCGTCATAACCGTTGATCGCGATTGCTCCGCAGATCCCGAGGAACGACGCCGCCGACAGATAGTCGCCGGCGATCGCGAAACCGTTCTGCGGCCCCGTGAACGAGCGGCCGGCGGCATAGTAGTCAGCCGCCGTCTTGTTGTTCTTGCTCGCCCGAATCACGATGAAAAGCGTCACCGCGACGAAAGCCAGGAAGATCGAGATGTTGAGGACGGGATTGCTCTCGGCCGTAACCGGCTGGGTGGCTGCGTGAATGATGTTCATGCTTCTCCCTGCGCCTTCTCGAGCTCTTCACGGATCTCCGTGGCGATCGGATCGAGCCGCCGGTTGGCGAACGCGACATAGCCCATCGTGATCGCGAAAGTGGTGACGAATTGCCCGAGCCCCATGAGCAGTCCGACGGTGATATCGCCCCACACCCTCTGCGACATGAAGTCGATCGCGAATGCGGCGAGCAGGACGTAGACGAAATACCAGATGAGGAAGAACGCCGCGAGCGGGAAGATGAACGATCGCTGCGTCTTCTTCAACTCACGGAATCGTGGTGATTGCTCGACAGCGATGTAGTCGATCGCTCCCGGCGAATCAGCCGTCTGATGGTCGGTCATGGGGCCTCCTTGCCTCATGTGCTGCGGCTCGCCCCGGTTTCCCAGGCGAATGATAGGGTCGACGCTACGAAACGGGGAACAGCGCCGTCACCCCCGAAAGTAGGTAGTCGTGACCACATCGACCCGGATGGAATCAGAGACCGAGCTCGTCGCCAGAGCCGTGCGCGAGCTCGCTCAGCGCACCCGGTTCCCGGTCGCCTTCGGTGGGCTCATCGACGAGGGTGTCGTCAGCGTGACCAGCATCGTCGGAAACCGCACCCGCAGTCTCGACGGGCTGCGTGTGAGACCCGAGCGCGGCCTCGGAGGGCGGGCGATGATGGAACTGCGCCCCCGCATGACCAGCGACTACGGATCCTCACAGCAGATCACCCATGACTACGACGTGTTCGTGCTCGGCGAAGGACTGCGGACCCTGCTTGCTCTGCCCATCGTCGTGAGCAGTCGCCCTCGAGGCATCCTCTATGCGGGAGCCTGGGACAGGACACCCGTCGGAGGGGTGACGACCGCCCCGGCGATGCAGGTCGCGCAGTCTGTGGCTGAGGAGCTCCGCGTCCGCGACGAGGTGGAGCGACGACTTCGTTCGGTGGCACCGGCATCCGATTCCGTCGCGCCGCGTCATCGCGAAGAGCTGCGCGAGAGCTTCGCCGAGCTTCGCAGCATCGCGGCGTCCGTCGATGACGCCGAACTGCGCGCGCGAATCGCGCAGGTGGAACAGCGTCTCGTGATGCTCGCCGAGGACGCTGTCCCGTCGGGGACCGGACCGATCTCGACGGTTCATCTCTCCCGTCGGGAGACCGATGTGCTCGCGTGCGCGGCCCTCGGGGCGACGAATGCGGAGATCGCCGGCCAGTTAGGCCTCCGCGAGGGCACGGTCAAGGCCTACCTCGGCACGGCCATGTCGAAGCTCGACGCGTCGACCCGACACGCTGCTGTGGCGAAGGCGCGCCGCGCCGGGCTGCTCCCCTGAACCGCAGGCACGCGCGGCAGCAGGGCTGCACAGGCGCTGCCCAGCGCTGACGGCTATCGTGGACACTGGTCGGTGAACCCCGGCCCCGGACGAGGCAGACCAGTACCCGGTGAGCGAAAAGACTGGTCCGAAAGGACCGTCATGTCGTGGATCGTGCTGATCGTCTCCGGAGTTCTCGAGGCCGTGTGGGCGACTGCCCTGGGCAAATCCGAGGGACTCACCAAGCTCTGGCCGAGCATCATCTTCGCGGGCGGTCTAATCCTCTCGATGATCGGGCTCGCATTCGCGATGCGGGATATCGCGACCGGCACCGCATATGCCGTATGGGTCGGAATCGGGGTGACGCTCACGGTCATCTGGGCGATGGTCACGGGTGACAGCGAGGTCTCCTGGGTGCGCATCCTGCTGCTTCTCGGACTCGTCGGATGCATCGTCGGACTGAAATTGATCGACCCCGGTCATGAGTAATATTCCGGAACTTGTCAATTCGGAGTATCGTCATTTCCATGGCAAGAAGAATTGTGCACCAGCTGGTAGACGACATCGACGGAAGCGTTCTGGACGCCGGTGAAGGCGAGACCGTGCATTTCTCGCTGAATGGGACCTCTTACGAAATCGATCTGAATACCGCCCACGCAGAAGAATTGCGCGCGGCATTCGAGCCGTATATATCGGCAGGGCGTCGGGCCGGCTCCGCCGTGTCTGCGCGCTCGGCGGCACCTCGTAAGCACGCCGGCCGTAACCCGGAGGTCGCCGCGATCAGGGCGTGGGCCAACGACAACGGCTACACGCTCTCAGAGCGGGGCCGCATTCCTGCTCCGGTCGTCGAGGCGTACAACGCCGCGCACTGACTCACTCGGAGGTCGCGACTCCGGGTTGGGCCCACGGCTCATCCCGGAGCGTGATCTCCTTCGCCATGTCCGACAGGAATCGGATGACGACGTCACGCTCCTCCGCCGTCAACCGCGCTGCTGAGTAGAAGCGCTTGGCCTGCTGACGACCCACCGTCTCCATCGCCGCCTGTCGCGTCTCCGGAGTGATGGTGATCGCCAGAGCGCGCCGGTCGGTCGGATGCGGTGCGCGCCGGATGTGGCCGCCCTTCTCCAGGCGGTCGAGCAGCTTGGTCGTCGACGCCGTCGAGATGCCGAGGTGGGTGGCGATGCCTCCAGGAGTGGCCGTCGCACCGCGGTTCGCGCAGACGATCAGATAATGCAGCGCTCGCATGTCCGTGTCGTTGAGGCGCATGTAACGTCGCGAGGCGAGCGACAGCTTCTGCTCCGCGTCCCTGAGCTCGCCGAGCGCTCCCATCACCAGCGCGATCTGGCGCAGGTCCTCAGGTGCGACTCCGGACCGGTCGATCAGGGTGCTCCGCGGATCCGCGGACTCGACGTCGTAGATCGCCGCGTGCGCGACGCCGTCCGGCGAGCCCGCCTCCAGTCGAGAGAGGACGTCGGACGCGCCGCTTCCGCGGGGGGTGGCGTCGGGTCCGTCGTGCATGACATCATGCTACACACGAATGTTTCATGTTATGTTGATTATTAGCTAAGCTAGCGAAAATCGAGGAGGTTCCCCCGTTGGATGAGGTCACCCTCCTTTCTGCAGACGGAGTCGCGATCGGCACCAGTGCGAAAGACACGGTCCACACGACCGATACCCCTCTTCACCTGGCCTTCTCCTGCCACGTCTTCGATCGTGAGGGGCGTCTTCTGGTGACGCGACGAGCACTCGCGAAGCGCACATGGCCCGGCGTATGGACCAACAGCTTCTGCGGTCACCCTCGCCCCGGCGAAGACATGACCGACGCCGTGCATCGACGCGCACAGGACGAACTCGGGCTCCGCCTCACCGACGTCTCCCTGGTGCTGCCCGACTACCGCTACCGGGCCGTCGACGCGAGCGGAATCGTCGAGAACGAGATCTGCCCCGTCCATGTGGCCATCGCAGACGGCCCCCTCTCCCCTGACCCCGACGAGGTCGCCGAGTGGGCATGGGTCGACCCGGCGGAGTTCGCCGACTCCGTGATCGGCGCTCCCTTCGCCTTCAGCCCCTGGCTCGTCGAGCAGCTCCCCCAGCTCCGCG
Source organism: Microbacterium sp. Leaf161 (assembly GCF_001423645.1). Lineage (NCBI taxonomy): Bacteria > Bacillati > Actinomycetota > Actinomycetes > Micrococcales > Microbacteriaceae > Microbacterium > Microbacterium sp. Leaf161. The sequence continues at coordinate 239,419 of NZ_LMOW01000001.1, forward strand.
ACCTCGGGGTGGTGTGACCATGACCGTGACCGTGACGCAGGCCGCGCCGCGAGAGGACCTGAGCCCTCGAGTCGAAGAGATGCTCCGCCAGCGCTTCGCCCTGCACTGCGAGAACGCAGAGGCGTATGGAACCGAGTTCGCTGCGCTCTGGCGCGCGACCGCAGACCATGCGCTCGGCGGCAAGCTCGTTCGCCCGAGGCTGCTGCTCGACATCCATCGCGCACTCGTCCCGTCCGCCGACGACAGCGCGACGGTGGCCGCCGTCGACATCGCGACGCACATCGAGCTGCTGCACTACGCCTTCCTGCTGCACGACGACGTCATCGACGGAGATCTGACCCGCCGCAAGCGACCGAACCTGATCGGAGAGCTCGCGGCGAGCACGCCGGCCACCTCCGAGGAGGACTCGCTGCACTGGGCAAGATCCAGCGCGATCCTGATGGGCGATCTGATGCTCTCGGCCGCGATCATGGGTTTCGCCCGGGCAGAGGTCTCGGCGCACGCACGACGACGCCTGCTCGATCTCGTCGAGCAGACCATCCTCGAGACGGTGGCCGGCGAGCACACCGACGTGGCGCTGAGCCACGGGATCATCGCGTCGGACGTCGACACCGTCCTCACCATGAGCGTCTACAAGACGGCGACCTACTCGTTCTCACTGCCTCTGAGAGCAGCGGCGCTCCTCGCCGACTCCTCCGATTCGGCCGAAGCGACGCTGCAGTCCGTGGGCCGCCACCTGGGTCTCGCATATCAGCTGCAGGACGACCTGCTCTGTGTCTTCGGAGACCACCGCACACATGGCAAGGATGCGTTCTCCGATCTGCGGGAGGGCAAGGAGACGGCCCTCATCGCCTTCGCCCGATCGACGGGCACCTGGGAGCGCATCGCGCCCCGATTCGGTTCCGCAGATCTGAGCCTCCAGGATGCCACCGCGATGCGCGACCTGCTGCGCGAATGCGGAGCCGAGCGATTCGTCGTCGGCCTCATCGGCGATCAGCTCGACGCGGTCTACGCGCTGTTGTCAGAGGCGGAGCTCGCCGGCGAGATCAGCTCGGATGCCGCGCGGTCGATTCTGGTCTCCGCGTCTCGCCTCGAAGGACGACAGGCATGAGCCCGACCCCTCACGACGCGTCGGGTGCGAGTCTGGGACGGTTCAACCGCGCCGCCGACACAGCATCCACCGAGGTCATCCGCACATACTCGACGTCGTTCGGGCTGGCGACCCGACTGCTCGGGGAGAGACATCGCCAGCATGTGCGCAACATCTACGCCATGGTTCGCATCGCCGACGAGATCGTCGACGGCGTCGCCGCGCAGGCAGGACTCGACGAGTCCGCGCAGACCGGCGCGCTCGCGTCTTATGTGGCCGAGACCCACCGGGCGATGGATGTCGGATACAGCACGGACCTCGTGTTGCACGCCTTCGCGCGCACGGCGAGGGAGTGCGGGATCGGCGAGGATCTCACGCAGCCGTTCTTCGACTCGATGGCCGCAGACATCGCGGGCGACACCGGCTTCACCGCCTACGACGCGGCGGCGCACGAGCGCTATGTCTACGGCTCGGCCGAGGTGGTCGGACTGATGTGCCTGCGGGTGTTCCTGCGAGAAGACACGCGCACCACCGGCGAACTCGAGACCCTGACCCACGGAGCACGACAGCTCGGCGCCGCGTTCCAGAACGTCAACTTCCTCCGTGACCTCGCCGACGACACCGAGCGCCTCCAGCGCGGCTATCTCGGCGACGGCGGCCGCCTCACCGATGCCGACCGCGACGACTGGGTTCGCACCATCACGGCGCAGCTCGACGATGCGGCACGCTCGATCCCCTTGCTGCCCAAAGACGCTCGCGCCGCCGTGCGCAGCGCCCACGCGCTGTTCGCCGCCCTGACGAGACGCGTCGCGAAGACTCCGGCCTCGAGCCTCTACGAGCGCCGGGTGCGCGTGCCGGATCCGATCAAGGCGCTGCTGGCCACGCGGTCAGTGCTCGTGACGGCGCTGGAGCGGAACCGATGAGCCGGGTCGCGGTGATCGGCGCGGGAGTCGCCGGTCTCGCTGTCGCAGGACTGCTCGCCCGCGACGGTCACGAGGTGACCGTCTATGAGAAGAACAGCCGCGTCGGTGGTCGCGCGGGCACCATAGAGCGCGACGGCTTCCGGTTCGACTCCGGGCCGTCGTGGTACCTCATGCCCGAGGTGTTCGACCACTTCTTCGAGATGATGGGCACCTCGACGCAGGATCAGCTCGACCTGACGCTCCTCGATCCCGGGTACCGCGTCTTCCAGGCACCGGAATCGGACGGGCACCCATCGCCCTCCGTCACCGTGCCCTTCGGGCGCGCGGCGGTATCTCGTCTGTTCGAGTCCCGCGAGCCCGGCTCGGCGCAGGCGCTCGACGCGTACCTCGACTCGGCGCACGACGCGCGCGTCATGGCCGAACGCTACTTCCTCTACAACCCGTTCACGCGACTGCGCACGCTGATGACGCCGGAGGTGCTGCGAGCCCTTCCTCGTCTCTTCACGCTGCTCGGCACGCGCCTGCAGTCGTTCGCCGCTCGGCGCTTCCGAGACCCGGTGATCCGTCAACTGCTCGGATACCCCGCGGTGTTCCTCGGCACCGATCCCCGCACCGCCCCGGCGATGTACCACCTCATGAGCGCTCTCGATCTCGACGAGGGCGTCAGCTATCCGCAGGGCGGGTTCTGGCGCGTCGTCGAGCGCATCGCGGAGCTGGCCGAGGCGGCGGGCGCCAGGATCGTGCTGGATGCCGACGTCACGGCGATCAGCACAGGCATCCGGTCGGGCGCACCCACTGTGACGGGTGTCGAGTGGCGCGACTCCGACGGAGTCGCGCACACGGCAGACGCCGACATCGTCGTCTCCGGCGCCGATCTGCATCACACCGAGACGGCGCTGCTCCCACCGCACCTTCGCACGTACCCCGATTCGTGGTGGCAGCGGCGCACCAGCGGACCGGGTGCCGTGCTCGTGATGCTCGGCGTCCGCGGCTCTCTGCCCGAGCTGCCGCACCACTCGCTGTTCTTCACCGAAGACTGGGATGCCAACTTCGACGCCATCTTCGGCGATGCGCCCGAGATCCCCTCCCCCGCCTCGACGTACGTCTGCCGTCCGAGCGCCACCGACAGCACCGTCGCCCCCGAAGGGCACGAGAACCTCTTCGTGCTGGTGCCCATCCCTGCCGACACCGCATTGGGCGCGGGCGGCTCCGACGGCGGCGGATCTGCGGCGATAGAGCGGGCAGCGGATGCCGCGATCGACCAGATCTCGCGCTGGGCCGGCATCGACGACCTGCGCGAGCGCATCGTGGTGCGTGAGACGAAAGGTCCCGCAGACTTCCTCGAGGACTACAACTCGTGGCGCGGCGGGATGCTGGGACCGGCACACATCCTCTCCCAGAGCGCGATGTTCCGCGCTCAGAACGAGTCGCGCCAGGTGACGGGGCTGTACTACGCGGGCGCCACGACCGCACCGGGGGTCGGCGTGCCGATGTGCCTGATCAGCGCAGAGATCGTTCTCAAGCGGATCCGCGGCGACCACTCCAGCGGACCTCTCGACGTCTCGGCCACCGCTGAGTCTGCGAGCGGAACCGCGTGATGGGCTTCGTATATCCGGTGGTCCTGCTCGCCACCCTCGGATGCATGCTGCTGCTCGATCGGAGATTCCGGCTCTTCTTCTGGCGCGACGCCGTCTCCGCGTCCGTCGTCACGGCCGTCGGGCTCGCGTTCTTCCTCGTCTGGGACGTCGCGGGCATCGCCGGAGGGATCTTCTTCCGTGGCGAGTCGGCCATCGCGACAGGGATCGTCCTCGCCCCCGAGCTCCCGATCGAGGAGCCGGTCTTCCTTCTGTTCCTGGTCGTGTGCACGATGATCGTCTACACCGGCGCCGTGCGCATCCTGACGAGACTGACCCGACGCCCGAGCGAGGTCGCACAGTGACCTACCTCGAGCTCTCCGCGTGGTTCGTCGGCGCCGCGGTGGTGGCGGCCATCGTTCTGTCCGTCGTCTCGGGCCGGCATCGCGCCCACCTCGGCGCCGTGGCCGTGACCGTCGTCGTGCTCTTCATCCTCACCGCCGTGTTCGATACGGTGATGATCGCGACGGGCCTGTTCCACTACTCCGCCGATCATCTGCTCGGCGTGCACATCGGTCTCGCGCCTCTCGAGGACTTCGCCTATCCGCTCGCCGGGGCGGTGCTGCTGCCGACTCTGTGGGCGGCGCTGCGCGCCCGTCGACGCGCTCGTGACGACGTCAGAACCGCCGACGAGGATCCCTCATGACCTCGTCGGCCCGCGGATCCGTCGGTCGCGACATCGCGCAGATCGTCCTGTCATCCCGTCCGATCAGCTGGATCAACACGGCGTTCCCCTTCGCGGCCGCATACCTTCTCAGCACCCGAGAGATCGACCTCACGCTGATCATCGGCACGCTGTACTTCCTGGTGCCCTACAACCTGGCGATGTACGGCATCAATGACGTGTTCGACTACGCGTCCGACCTCGCCAACCCGCGCAAGGGCGGGATCGAAGGCGCGCTGCTCTCCCCCCGCATCCACCGGGCCACACTGTGGGCGGCGGTCGTGACGAACATCCCGTTCCTCGTCTACCTCGTGGTGGTCGGAAACCCCGCGTCGTGGTTCTGGCTGGCGATCAGCGTGTTCGCCGTGATCGCCTACTCCGCGCCGGGGCTCCGGTTCAAGGAGCGGGCATTCCTCGATTCGACGACCTCGAGCCTGCACTTCGTGACCCCGGCGATCGTGGGTCTCGCCCTGGCCGAAGCATCCGCCACGCCCACGGCGGTCATCGTGCTCATCGCCTTCTTCCTGTGGGGCATGGCGGCACACGCCTTCGGCGCGGTGCAGGACATCGCACCCGACCGCGAAGGCGGGATCGGATCGATCGCGACCGTGATCGGAGCCCGTGCGACCGTGCGGCTGTCGATCGCGCTCTGGGCGCTGGCCGGCATCGCGATGCTGTTCACCTCGTGGCCGGCCCCGCTGGGCGCTGCGCTCGCGCTGCCGTACATCGTGAACGCCGCGCCCTGGTGGAACGTCACCGACGAGACCTCCGCGGGCACCAACCGCGCCTGGCGGCGTTTCATCTTCCTCAACTATTTCGCCGGGTTCCTCGCGACGATGATCCTCATCCTCGCCTGGGTCTCCTGACGTCCACCATCGCTGATCCCCACCCTGCACCACCCGAGAGGAACCCCGATGTCCCGCCCTGAGCACGCGCCCACCCCGCCGACCCGAGTGCGCACACGGCGACACTCCTGGGCGCGCGTCCTCATCCCCGTCGCCCTGATCCTGGTGTGGCTGGTCGGAGCAGGGCTCGGCGGCCCGCTGTTCGGCAAGGTCGATGAGGTCTCGTCGAACGATCAGACGAGCTATCTGCCCGAATCCGCTGATGCCACCCAGGTGCAGAAGCTCCTCGGCGAGTTCAACGACAGCGATGCCATTCCCGCGATCGCCGTCTTCGTGTCCGATGACGAGCTCTCGGAATCGGATCTGCAGACCATCTCGGATGCCGTCGCCGACGCCCCCTCGGTAGAGGGTGTGAGCGAGGACGTCTCCCCCGCTCTGACGTCCGAAGACGGCAAGGCGGTGCAGGCGTTCATCCCCATCGAGGGCGACGCGGAGCTCGCCGATGCGATCGACGCGCTCGGCGCTCAGCTGCGGGAAGCCGCTCCTGGCGGCGTCACCGTCTACATCACCGGTCCTGCGGGCTTCAGCGCAGACCTCGTCGCCGGGTTCGCCGGCATCGACGGACTGCTGCTGGGCGTCGCCCTTCTCGCGGTGCTCGTCATCCTGGTCCTGGTCTACCGCTCGTTCCTGCTGCCGATCGTCGTGCTCTCTACGAGCCTGTTCGCTCTCTGCGTGGCATTGCTCGTCGTCTGGTGGCTGGCCAAGTTCGAGGTGCTGCTGCTCAGCGGACAGACCCAGGGCATCCTGTTCATCCTGGTGATCGGAGCGGCGACCGACTACGCCCTGCTCTTCGTGGCGCGGTTCCGTGAAGAGCTCCGCGTCGTTCAGGACAAGGGAGCAGCCGTGCTGGCTGCGTGGAAGGGCTCGTTCGAGCCGATCGTCGCCTCCGGCGGCACCGTGATCGCCGGCCTTCTGTGCCTGCTGCTCAGCGACCTCAAGTCCAACAGCACTCTCGGGCCCGTGGCCGCGATCGGCATCGTGTTCGCGATGCTCGCAGCGCTCACTCTGCTTCCTGCACTGCTGCTGCTGTTCGGCCGCGCGGTGTTCTGGCCCCGGCGTCCGAAGTTCGAGCCGGAGGTCGTCGCCGAAGAGCACGGCATGCGCAAGACCGGGCTGTGGGCGCGTCTGGCCCGCATGATCACCAAGAGCCCCCGCGCGATCTGGATCGTCACGACTCTCGTGCTGCTCGCCGGCGCGTCCGGCGTGCTGCAGCTCAACGCCGCCGGCGTTCCGGCGTCCGACCTCGTGCTCGGCGCCTCGGAGGCCCGCGACGGACAAGTGGCCCTCGGCGAGCACTTCCCTGGCGGTTCCGGCAGCCCCGTCTACGTGGTCGTCGCAGAGGACAGGCTGCAGGATGCCGCCGACGTTCTGCTCGCCGACGAAGGCATCGACGGCGTCTCGGCGACGGCTGCCGATTCGCCGAGCGGTGCGGCAACGGTCACCGCAGACGGACTGGTCGCGGTCGGCCCTCCAGGTGCCCCCGTGCCCGAGCCGACAGTGGTGAATGGCGAGGTGCTGCTGCAGGGCACGTTGACCGACGCGGCCGACTCGGATGCTGCTGCTGCCACGGTGCGCGAGCTGCGCGTCGAGTTGAACGAGCTCGACGCGCTCGTGGGCGGTGTGACGGCGACCGCGATCGACACGAATGACGCGTCGATCCACGACCGCAATCTCATCATCCCGGTGGTGCTCGTGGTGATCATGCTCATCCTCATGCTGCTGCTGCGTTCGATCCTCGCCCCAGTGCTGCTGATCATCACCACGGTGCTGTCGTTCGGCACGGCCATGGGCGTCTCGGCGCTGGTGTTCAACGGCGTGTTCGACTTCCCCGGTGCCGACCCTGCGGTGCCGCTCTACGGGTTCGTGTTCCTCGTCGCGCTCGGCATCGACTACAACATCTTCCTGATGACCAGAGTGCGCGAGGAGTCTCTCGAGCACGGCACGCGCGAGGGAGTCCTCCGCGGGCTCTCGATCACCGGAGGCGTGATCACCTCCGCCGGTCTCGTACTCGCTGCGACCTTCGCCGCACTGTCGGTGATCCCGATCCTTTTCCTGGCACAGCTCGCGTTCATCGTGGCGTTCGGCGTGCTGCTCGACACGTTCGTGGTGCGCTCGCTGCTCGTGCCTGCGCTCGCCTACGACCTGGGTCGAGTGATCTGGTGGCCGTCGAAACTGTGGCGGAGCGGTCGCGACTGAGGAGTGCCCTCGACTGGATTCGAACCAGCGACCTGCCCTTTAGGAGAGGGCTGCTCTATCCTGCTGAGCTACGGGGGCGAGGATTCCATTCTAGAGGAACCCTCGCCCCCGGCTTCCGCTCACGCCGCCAGGGCGAGGTACGGCTCCCACCTCGGGTCGCTCCGCTCGGTGCCACGCACCGTCCACGCGGTTCCGTGAGGAGGACGCGGCGCGAAGCGCAGCTCCCAGCGCATCTCCTGCGGAGTGCGGTCGCTCTTGGTGTTGTTGCAGCGCAGGCAGCAGGCGACGAGGTTCTCCCATGAGTCGGCTCCGCCCCGCGAGCGCGGCATGACGTGGTCGATGGTCGACGCCGCCTTGCCACAGTAGCCGCAGCGGTGATTGTCGCGGCGTAGGACGCCCCGCCTGGTGACCGGCACCCGTCTGCTGGCGGGAATGCGCACGTAACGCGAGAGGACGATGACGGCGGGGCGGTCGTAGACGCCGTGGCTGCCCCAGACGGGGTCGTCTTCCACGCGCTCGATCACGGTGGCCTTGTCGTTCATGACCAGGACCAGGGCTCTCTTGAACGACACGATCGCGAGCGGTTCGTATCCTGCGTTCAGTACAAGTGTGCGCATCGTCATCCTCTCGATCCGCCGGGACGGCTTCCCGGCACTCTCGACTCACACGAAGCCGCACGGAGCGGAGGCGTTCGCAGGGATGAAAAAAGGCGCTGTCTACAGACAGCGCCTCATTCGCACGGCAAAGCCGTGGTGTCCCTGCGGACGATGCAGAAGGACGTGACGACCGAGGTCATCCATGGTTCGGATGCTCGATATTCGCTCCATCAGCTTCTCCCGCCTGTGCGACAACGGGTTCAGGCTAACCCATCAGGAGAGCACGAGGGCGAAACTGCGGGTGAACTCCCGGAGGCGTGTCCGCGAGCAAGAGGGTGGAGTGGCTCGATCAGCCCGCGTTGGCGCCGAGCCAGGCGATGGGCTCCATGAGCCCGCCGTTGACCCAGACCTCGAAGTGCAGGTGGTTCGCCGTCGAACGCCCGGTGCTGCCGACGAAGCCGATCAGCTGACCGGCGGCGACGGTCTGTCCGGCTTGGACCTGGCGCGAGCCGTAGATCATGTGGCCGTACGTGGTCTGCACGCGCTGGCCGCCCACGACGCTGTCGAGCATGACGGCGACGCCGTATCCGCCGATGCTCTCCGCCGAGGCGCGCACGACGCCGGCAGCGGCGGCGTAGATCGGCGTTCCGGCCGGAGCCAGCATGTCTGCACCCTGGTGCGCACCGCCGACTGTGCGGCTGACGTTGTACGAACCCTGCGGAAGCGGATAGCGGACCTCGCCGGAACCCGGCGAGACCAGCGCGTAGTTGCCGATGTCGAAGCTCGACGAGGACGAGGCGGTGACGGCCTTGGCGGCGGCCGCAGCACGGGCCGCGGCGGCTTCCTCCGCCTTCTTCTTCTCGATCTCACCCGGAGTCGTGGCGGTGAAGGTGCCACGACTGAGTGGTGCGGCCGTGGCGTCGGAGGCGACGACCAGAGACTGGGCGTCAACGGCAGCCATCTGCTGCACCGTCGTCGCCGCCTCGGCGGGCTTCGTGGCAGCGTAAGCGGGAAGAGCGACAGCAGCGACGAGAGCACCGACGGCCCCGAAGATGGCGATCGAACGCAAGGGCTTGACGACCTTGCGGGCGTCGACGCGGCTGCGGGAGCTGCGAGCGACTGCTCGATCTTCAGTTGTCTTCATGGGCGATTCGATGTCTTTGGCCAAAACTTGATCCTCCAGCGCCTGCGCGCTCGGGTAGCGCTGGCTCGTCGGCACTCTGCTCTCGTGGCACGAATGTAGCTCGGGTACGTTGTGCGGTCTGACCGGGAGGTCGACGAGCCTGGAAGGCGAGTCCTCTCGGGTGTCATCAGCGGGCTTCTTCGACGACCTGTCCGAGGTTACCGGAAGATAACGATTCTGTCACCCCGCGAACCTGGCAATCCTCGGAGAGGCGGAATTACGCGGATCTGAGGGCCGATCGGCCTCGTGGATCAGGCAGGTTCGCCGACCAGGAAGATGTGGGAGGCGAGCTCGACGGGGAGCTCAAGACCGTCTTCCTGGCCCTCCATCTGGATGAGGACGTATCCCTCGTTGAAGCGATAGTCCCCCTTCGCGCCGGGGACGACGCCCGCGTCGCGGAGCTGCTCGAGCAGCTCAGGATCGACCTGAGCGGGCTCGGCGAGACGACGCACAGTTCCGTCGATCGGAGCGCCCGCAGCGTTGAGCTTCTGCACCAGTCCGATGACACCTTCGTCGAAGGTGCGTGCCGGGGTGTCGCCCAGCTGGTCGAGCCCGGGGATCGGGTTGCCGTACGGCGATTCGGTCGGGTGACCCAGCAGCTCGACGAGTCGACGCTCGACCTGCTCGCTCATGACGTGCTCCCAGCGGCACGCCTCTTCATGCACGTACGCCCAGTCGAGACCGATGACGTCCGAGAGCAGACGCTCGGCCAGGCGGTGCTTGCGCATGACGTTGACGGCCTTGCGACGGCCAGCGTCGGTCAGTTCGAGGGTGCGGTCCTCGGAGACGACGACGAGACCGTCGCGCTCCATGCGCCCCACTGTCTGGGAGACCGTCGGACCCGAGTGTCCGAGACGCTCGGAGATTCGCGCACGCAGCGGCACGATGTTCTCCTCCTCGAGTTCGAGGATGGTGCGGAGATACATCTCCGTGGTGTCGATCAAGTCCGTCATGTGGCCCTCCGGGTCTTCTTAGGCAAGCCTACATTCCCACGCGGACATCAGGGCGTCATGCGGTGAGGGCACTCGGGGCTCACGCCGTAGAATCGACGCATGGCGATCGAGATTCCCCGTGACCTCCTGCCCGCTGACGGCCGCTTCGGCTGCGGTCCCTCGAAGGTGCGCACTGCGCAGCTCGACGCGCTGCTCGCCGCGGCGCCCACCCTGCTGGGCACCTCGCACCGCCAGGCGCCGGTCAAGAACCTGGTCGGCAGCGTCCGTGAGCAGCTGGCGGCTCTGTTCCGGCTCCCCGAGGGATACGAGATCATCGTCGGCAACGGCGGTTCGACGGCGTTCTGGGATGCTGCGGCCTTCGGGCTGATCGAACGACGCAGCCAGAACCTCGTGTTCGGCGAGTTCGGCGGCAAGTTCGCCGCCGCCGCCGCCGCTCCGTGGCTCGAGGCGCCCGATGTGCGCAAGTCCGAGCCCGGTTCGCGCACGGCCGCAGAGGTCGTCGAGGGCATCGACGTCTACGCCTGGCCGCACAACGAGACGTCCACCGGTGTCGCGGCCCCCATCGAGCGCGTGATCGCCGACGGCGCTCTGACCGTCATCGACGCGACCAGCGCTGCCGGCGGCATCGACTTCGACGCCGCCCAGGCGGATGTCTACTACTTCGCGCCGCAGAAGAACCTCGGCTCCGACGGGGGCCTCTGGTTCGCCGCGGTGTCGCCTGCCGCGGTCGACCGGATCGAGCGCATCGCCGCCTCCGACCGGTATATCCCGGAGTTCCTCAGCCTGAAGAACGCCGTCGACAACTCGCGACTCAACCAGACGCTGAACACGCCGGCGCTGACGACGCTGCACCTGCTCGACAGCCAGCTCGGCTGGATCCTCTCGAACGGCGGCCTGTCGTGGGCCGGCGCCCGCACGGCGGAGTCCTCGGCGGTCCTCTACGACTGGGCATCGGCATCATCCGTGGCGACCCCGTTCGTCTCGGATGCGGCACACCGCTCACCCGTCGTCGTGACCATCGACTTCGCCGACACCGTCGACGCCGCAGCCGTAGCCAAGACCCTGAGGGCCAACGGCATCGTCGACACCGAGCCCTACCGCAAGCTCGGCCGCAACCAGCTGCGGGTCGCGACCTTCGTGTCGATCGAACCCGACGACGTCCGACAGCTCACTCGCTCTCTCGACTACGTGCTCGAGCAGCAGGGCGCCTGACGCCAGGGAGTCGACGTGAAAAGGGGCCGCGTTCACACGCGGCCCCTTTTCACGTTCGACTCAGTGGACGGTCATTCCTCGTCGTCGGAGTCGTCGTCGTCGTCGGAGTCCTCGTCGTCATCGTCGTCGTCGTCGGAGTCCTCGTCGTCGTCGGAGTCGTCGTCGTCCGAGTCGTCGTCTTCGTCCGAGTCGTCGTCTTCGTCCGCAGCAGCCGAGTCGTCGAGTTCGTCGACGTCGACTCCGTCGAGGTCTCCCGCATGCAGCACACGCGGCTCGGCGGCGAGCTCGTCTTCGTCGATGTCGTCGTCGTCATCGTCGATGTCGTCGTCCTCGTCGATGTCATCGAGATCGTCGTCGGATTCGTCGTCGTCGACCGAGCTCTCGTCCTCGCCTTCCGCGGCGGCCGCGGCCGCCTGCGCCGCGAGCTCCACCTGATGGGCGCGGTAATCGGCCAGACGCTCGGCCCACGGCACCCATTCGGGTGCGAGAAGCGCTCCGTCGCCCGGCAGCAGCTCGAGCTCGAGCACCGTCGGCTCCTCATCATCGACGCGCGCGACCGTGACGGTCCAGAACCAGCCCGGGTACCCGGGAAGTCGGTTCTCGAAGCGCAGCGACACAGAGCCGCCCTCTTCGGGGATGTAATCGGCTGCGGGTCCGACGGTCGACGGCGGAGTGATCTCGTGCAGTGCGGCGAGCGCGAGATCATGAGCGTCGATCAGACGCTGGTCCACCTCAGGCTTCGAGGTCATCGGCTACCTTGCGCAGAACTGCCGCGATCTTGCGGCCTTGGGCCGACGAGGGGTACCGGCCGCGTCGCAGATCGCCGCCCATCCCGTCGAGGAGCTTGACGAGGTCCTCGACGATGATCGCCATGTCGTCCGCCGGCTTGCGCTTCGCCTTCGCGAGGCTCGGCGGGGCTTCGAGCACCCGCACGGACAGCGCCTGGAGGCCGCGCTTGCCATCGGCGACACCGAACTCCACCCGTGCGCCCGCCTTGACCGCCGTGCCCGTGGGCATGGCTGAAGCGTGCAGGAAGACGTCTTGGCCGTCATCGCTGGCGATGAAGCCGAAACCCTTGTCTTCGTCGTAGAACCTGACCTTGCCGGTGGGCATGGGAGAAACCTCGCTGAGTCGGTGTGGAGCTGGATCGGACGCACGCGTGCGACCACCTCCAGCCTACCGGTCGCGGGGCGGGGAATCCGTAGGTCACGATGCGGAACCGTGAGACCCTGCAACGACTAGGCTGAGACGGATGAGCACCAAGAGTCCCGAACCTGAGGTTCCCGTTCGCCGCATCGATCGCATCCTGGCGTTCACGGCACTCGGACTCGCCGCGGCATCCATCATCTGCTTCTTCGCGATCATCATCGGCACCGCCGTCGGCATGGAGCAGCAGGACTTCGGCACCGGTGCCTGGCCGTTCATCGCCGCGATCCCGTACTGGGGGCTTCCGGCAGCGTTCGTCATGATCATCGTGCTCCTCATCATGAGCTTCATCCGCAAGGGGCGCGCGGCATCGCGGCCCTGAGGAATCCGTCATGAGCACGCACGCCCGACCGCTGGCCGAATGGCTCTCCGAGGCGAGCGATGAGCAGCTCACCACTCTGTTCTCGGTCCGACGCGTGCGCGCGGATGCCGGATGGCAGGACTTCTTCGATGCCGCCGAGGCGCTCCTCGATCCCACGTCGATCGCGCGGATCCTGCCGTTGCTCACGCACGACGAGGCCGTTTCTCTTCTCGCGGCCGCGGCCACCCCTGTCACAGAGCACTCCCCTCAGCGGGCGACGCTCGAGAGTCTCGCACTGCTGCGCCCCGACGGCGCCACCTTCCCGCCGGTCGCCGCCGCCATCGCCGATCGACCGGAGCCGGCTCCGCTCAGCCTCTCGGCGCCGACGCCCGCGACCGATGCCGAGAGCGCCCATGCGGCCGAGCGGGCGTTCACGACGGTCTCCGCCCTCGCCGATCTGCTGCTGCTCGCGCGAGAGAAGCCCTTCGCACTTCTCGCCGGCGGCAACGTCAGCGCGGGAGAGAAGCGGCAGCTCAGCGAAGCGGGCGTCGCCGCTGAATCGATCGACGGGCTGATCGAGATCGCGATCGACTCGGGGCTCGTCGCACCCGATGCTCGCCGGCTGCGCACCACGCCGCGGACCGAGGAATGGCTGCGATCGCCCGTGGCCGATCGGTGGAGCGCACTCGTGGAGGGCTTCCGCGATGCTCTCCCCCGAGGAGTGCGGGCGTCGGACGGCGGCTGGTCGTCCACGACGGCCTGGGAGCAGGCGCACCCGTGGGACCCCGCGTGGGCCCACCGCAGTGACGCGCTGCTCGAGCGCGCTCGTCTGCTCGGGCTCATCACCGACGGCGGGAGTGAACCCGCATGGGCGGCGGCGATCCGCCGAGGCGAGAACGTCGACGCCGCTGCGCTCGTCGCGCTGCTTCCGAACGAGGTCGATCGCATCTTCCTCCAGAACGACCTGAGCGCGATCTCGCCCGGCCCTCTCGCTCCTGGGCTCGACGTGCGGCTGCGCACGATCGCCGCGCGAGAGTCCGCAGCCCAGGCCTCCACCTACCGCTTCACCCCCGAGTCGATCGCGCACGCGCTCGTCGCCGGCGAGACCGAGCAGTCGATCCTCGAGTTCCTCGAATCGCTCTCGCTCACCGGCATCCCTCAGCCGCTCCGCTACCTCGTCACCCAGATCGCGCAACGGCACGGCCTGGTTCGCGTGTCGATCGACCCCGAGACCGGTCGGACGCGCATCGAGAGCAGCGACCAGCACCTGATCGAGGCGATGGCCGTCGACCAAGGACTGCGACCGCTCGCCCTGACGAAGCACGTCGCCTCTCTGACGACGCGTGTCGGGCGCGACACCGTCTATTGGGCGCTGACTGACGCTCGGTACCCGGCGACGCTCGTCGACGACGACGGACGCGCGATCGCCCGCGAGCGGAATCCGATCACCGAGGCGACGCCCGACCCCGCGCCCGACTATTCCGCGCTCATCGCCGCGATGCGCTCGCATCAGGGGCCGGACGCGGACGCCGCCTGGCTCGACCGCGAGCTCGAGGCCGCTGTCCGAGCGAAGGCCGTGCTGCGAGTGAGCGTCGGAATGCCCGACGGCTCGACGAGAGAACTGATCCTCGAAGCCACCGGGCTCGGCGGAGGACGCCTCCGCGGGCGAGATCGCGCGGCAGATGTCGAACGCACGCTGCCGGTGTCGAGCATCCGCGCCGCCGTCGTGATCGCGCAGTAAACTGGACAGCTATGTCTGATGGACCCCTGATCGTCCAGAGCGATCGCACAGTGCTGCTCGAAGTCGCCCACTCCGACGCTGAGAGCGCCCGCCACGAGCTGGCGATCTTCGCCGAGCTCGAGCGCGCGCCAGAGCACATCCACACCTACCGCATCACGCGGCTCGGACTGTGGAACGCGCGTGCCGCCGGGCACACCGCCGAAGACATGCTCGAGACGCTCGACCGCTGGTCCCGCTTCCCCGTGCCGCCGTCGGTCGCCGTCGACCTCCGCGAGACCGTGAACCGGTACGGCCGCCTCGTGATCGAGCGTGACGACGAAGGCACCCTGATCCTGCGCTCGACCGACCCGGCCGTGCTCGCCCAGGTCGCGAACAACAAGCGCATCCAGCCGCTGCTGATCGGGCACCCGGCTCCGGACACCTTCGTGGTCGACGCGTGGGCGCGCGGACAGATCAAACAGGAGCTGCTGAAGATCGGCTGGCCGGCCGAGGACCTCGCCGGGTACACCCCCGGCACACCGCACGAGATCGAGCTCGCCGAGGACGGCTGGCAGATCCGCCCCTACCAGCAGGATGCCGTCGACGCGTTCGCGAAGGACGGCTCGGGCGTCGTGGTGCTGCCCTGTGGCGCGGGCAAGACCATCGTCGGTGCCGCGGCCATGGCGGCGACCAAGACGACGACCCTGATCCTCGTGACGAACACCGTCTCGGCACGGCAGTGGCGCGACGAGCTGCTCAAGCGCACGAGCCTCACACCCGAGGAGATCGGCGAGTACTCCGGCCAGGCCAAGGAGGTCAAGCCGGTCACCATCGCGACCTACCAGATCCTCACGGCGAAGCGGAAAGGCGAGTACGCCCACCTCGCACTGCTGGATGCCCTCGACTGGGGTCTCATCGTCTACGACGAGGTGCACCTGCTCCCCGCGCCCGTGTTCAAGCTGACCGCCGATCTCCAGGCTCGGCGCCGGATCGGCCTCACCGCCACGCTCGTCCGCGAGGACGGTCGCGAGGGCGACGTGTTCAGCCTGATCGGCCCCAAGCGCTTCGATGCTCCGTGGAAGCAGATCGAGGCCCAGGGGTTCATCTCCCCCGCCGTCTGCTACGAGGTGCGCGTCGACCTGCCGCCGGACGACCGGCTCGAGTACGCCGCCGCGACAGACGACGAACGCTACCGTCTCGCCGCTTCCGCACCGGCGAAGATCGCGGCCGTGCGAGAGCTCATCGAGAAGCACAAGGACGAGCGGATCCTCGTGATCGGTCAGTACCTCGACCAGCTCGACTCGCTCTCGCAGTCGCTGAACGCACCGCAGATCACCGGCGCCACGCCCATCGACGAGCGCGAGGAGCTCTATCGCGCCTTCCGCGAAGGTGAGATCTCACTGCTCGTGGTGTCGAAGGTCGCGAACTTCTCGATCGACCTCCCCGAGGCATCCGTCGCCATCCAGGTGTCGGGTTCGTTCGGCTCGCGACAGGAGGAGGCCCAGCGCCTGGGCAGGCTCCTGCGTCCCAAGCAGTCCGGCCGCACGGCGAGCTTCTACACGCTGGTCGCCCGTGACACGATCGACCAGGACTACGCCCAGAACCGCCAGCGGTTCCTCGCCGAACAGGGCTACAGCTACACCATCATGGACGCCGACGCCCTCGCCGCCTGACCGCCTGCGGGCCCTCCCCGCAGCATCGCTACGCGGAGGGCGAAAGCGCCGCTCCGACGGATAATCAGCATCCGCATGGCCGAAGTCACCATAATGGGGACATGACTGATGCGCGCATCCTGGTCGTCGACGACGAACCCAACATCCGCGACCTGCTCTCGACAGGTCTCAGCTTCGCCGGGTTCCAGGTGAAGACGGTGGCCAACGGCGCCGCCACCATCTCGGCGGTGCTCGAGGAAGAGCCGGACCTCATCATCCTCGACGTCATGCTCCCGGACATGAATGGGTTCAGCGTGACCAAGCGCCTTCGCGGCGCCGGTTTCACCGCTCCGATCCTCTTCCTCACCGCGAAGGACGGCACCGACGACAAGATCGAGGGGCTCAACGCCGGCGGCGACGACTACGTCACCAAGCCGTTCAGCCTCGACGAGATCGTCGCCCGCGCCCAGGCGATCCTGCGACGCACCATGCAGGCCGACGAGGAGTCGATCATCCGTGCCGGCGAGCTGTCGATGGACCAGGACACCCACGACGTGCATGTCGGCAAGGAGTCGATCGAGCTGAGCCCGACCGAGTTCAAGCTGCTGCGCTACCTGATGCTGAACCCCAACCGCGTCCTGTCGAAGGCGCAGATCCTCGACCACGTCTGGGAGTACGACTTCAACGGGGATGCCGGCATCGTGGAGAGCTACATCTCCTACCTCCGTCGCAAGATCGATCCGCACACCGAGGAGTCGGTGATCCAGACGAAGCGCGGCTTCGGATACATGCTCAAGGTCGGCAAGTAGTCCGGCTCACCGCCGCACGCTGACGCCGCACAGCATCCGTCTCCAGGGAGGTCCGCATGGCGCATAAGCCTGACGCGATCACCAAGTGGTGGCGGTCGATCAGCCTGCGCGCCAAGGTGACGGGTGTCACGGTCGCCGTGCTCGCGTTGGGCCTGCTCGCGGCGGGCCTCGGCACCGTGCCGATCCTGCGCAACTCGCTGGTCAGCAACATCGACGCTCAGCTCCCTGCTCTGGTGTCTGCCGATCTCGCGAACCGGTACTTCGACGTGACGGTCGAAGACGGCAAGACCGTCTACACACCCACGGACTCGCCCCGTGACTTCTTCGTCGCGATCTACGACGCTGAGGGCGTGCTGCAGACGACCACAGGCAACTCCGACAACGGGGCACCGCTCTTCCCCTCGTCGTACTCCCCCCTCGACGTGCAGGCCAACGAGGACACCCGGTTCACGATCGAGGGCACCAAGGGATCGAGCTTCCGGGCGGCTGTGGCACGGGTGCCCGGAGAGGGCGACGGATCGCTGCGGATCCAGATCGTCGCGATGCCGCTCGAGTACGCGGATCGCATCATCAGCCAGTACTTCGGCATCTACATCACCGTCGCGTTCGTCACCATCTTCCTTGCGGCGCTGCTGACCCGAGGGCTTGTGACACTGACGTTCCGACGGCTCGGTCAGGTCGAGTCCACGGCCATGTCGATCGCCGCGGGCGACTTCACACAGCGCCTCACCGATCTCGAGCCGACGACCGAGGTCGGCCGCCTGAACAGCGCGATCAACACGATGCTCGATCGAGTCGACGGATCGCTCGCGCAGCGGGACCGCACCGTGCAGCACATGCGTCGCTTCATCGGCGACGCCAGCCACGAGCTGCGCACACCTCTGGTGAGCGTGCGCGGGTATGCGGAGCTCTACCGGATGGGTGCGATCAAGGGCGAGGAGGACACCGCCCGGGCCATGGAGCGCATCGAGAAAGAGGCGATCCGCATGGGCGTGCTCGTCGAGGATCTGCTTGCGCTCGCGCGTCTCGACGAAGAGCGCGAACCCGAGATCGAGGCACTCGACCTCCGTCCCATCGCCCGCGACGCCGCCCTCGATCTGCGTGCTGCGGCTCCGGCACGCACCGTGACCGTCGTCGACCGCACGGTCGAGGCCCCGCTGATCGACCTCACCACTCGGTCGACGCCTGTCGTGCCCGCCGCACCCGAGACTCCCGCTCCGCGTGGGCTCTCCCGCGGCACGCTCGCCCGTCTGCGACGTCGCTCGCGAAGCTCCGCGGCGGACGTGCCGGCGATCGACTTCACTGAAGCCGCGGACATTCCCGTGCGCACCCCGCCGATCGTGCTCGGCGAGGAGAACAAGGTGCGCCAGGTGGTCACCAACCTGCTCGGCAATGCGCGTCGCTTCTCGCCTGAGGAGAGTCCGATCGAGATCGTCGTCGACGCGGACCGCGTGCGGGGCACGGCGAGCATCGCGATCGTCGACCACGGCGAGGGAATCCCTCCCCAGATCCGCGAGCAGATCTTCGAGCGCTTCTGGCGCGCCGACACCTCCCGAGCACGTGAGACCGGTGGGTCCGGGCTCGGGCTCGCGATCGTGTCATCCATCGTGAAAGCGCTGCACGGAAGCGTCGCAGTGTCCGAGACGCCGGGTGGCGGAGCGACCTTCACCGTCACGCTGCCGCTCGCCCCCTCACGCGCGACGCCCGCCCACCTCCTCGAAGACACTCAGCCCCTCGAGCGGCTGGATCTCTGACCGCACCTCGCTTCTCGCGCGGGTGCTCCTGCTCGGCGCTCCTGATCGGCGCTCCTGCACGGCGCGGCGCCCATGCGGGTTCTCCACAGCGGGCGCCGGGACGCGCGCGCACCCGCATCCGGGGATCTCGTCTCCCCTATCGTCGGAGCACCAATCGAGAGGAGTTCCCATGTCCGTCATCACCGTCGACACCGAAGCCGTAGGTGCCGCCCAAGGCGCGGCGCTGGCCACCATGGAGCGTCTGCAGACGGAGTCCGCGACGCTCATGTCCCAGCTCACACAGCTGCAGACCACGTGGGTCGGCACCGCGTCGGCCGCGTTCCAGTCATGTGCCGAGGAGTGGCGTGGAGCGCAGCTGCACGTCGAGCAGGTGCTCGAATCGATCGGGCATTCGCTGGGCAGCGCGGCGACGCAGTATGCAGACGCCGATCAGTACTCGGCGAGCCTGTTCCGCTGATTCACGGTTCGAACACCCGCGAACGCAGAAACGCCCCGACCGAGGTCGGGGCGTTTCTGTCAGTGCTGATGGATCAGAAGTCCATGCCACCCGACGGGTCACCCATCGGAGCAGCAGCCTTCTCAGGCTTGTCAGCGACGACGACCTCGGTGGTGAGGAAGAGAGCCGCGATCGACGCTGCGTTCTGCAGAGCCGAGCGGGTCACCTTCGCCGGGTCGATGATGCCGGCGGCGAACATGTCGACGTACTCGCCCGTTGCCGCGTTGAGGCCCTGGCCCGAGGGGAGCTCGGAGACCTTGTTCGCGACGACACCAGGCTCGAGGCCTGCGTTGAGGGCGATCTGCTTCAGCGGAGCCTCGATCGCGACGCGAACGATGTTCGCACCGGTCGCCTCGTCACCCGTGAGCGAGAGAGCGTCGAGAGCCTTGGTGCCCGACTGGATCAGCGCGACGCCTCCACCGGGGACGATGCCCTCTTCGACGGCTGCCTTCGCGTTGCGAACGGCGTCCTCGATACGGTGCTTGCGCTCCTTGAGCTCGACCTCGGTTGCCGCGCCCGCCTTGATGACGGCGACGCCACCTGCAAGCTTGGCGAGGCGCTCCTGCAGCTTCTCGCGGTCGTAGTCGCTGTCCGTGTTCTCGATCTCGCGACGGATCTGCGTGACGCGACCCTCGATCTGGTCTGCCTCACCGGCACCCTCGACGATCGTGGTCTCGTCCTTGGTGACGATGACCTTGCGAGCACGACCCAGCAGGTCGAGCGTGGCGTTCTCGAGCTTCAGGCCGACCTCTTCGGTGATGACCTGACCACCGGTGAGGATCGCGATGTCCTGCAGCTGCGCCTTGCGACGGTCGCCGAAGCCGGGAGCCTTGACGGCGACCGACTTGAAGATGCCCTTGAGCTTGTTGAGCACGAGAGTCGCGAGAGCCTCGCCCTCGACGTCCTCGGCGATGATGACGAGCTCCTTGCCGTCCTGGATCACCTTGTCGACGATGGGCAGAAGGTCCTTGATGTTCGAGATCTTCTGGTTCGCGATGAGGATGTAGGCGTCTTCGAAGACAGCCTCCTGGCGCTCCGGGTCCGTCACGAAGTACGGGTTCAGGTAGCCCTTGTCGAAGCGCATGCCCTCGGTGAGCTCGAGCTCGGTGCCGAAGGTCTGCGACTCCTCGACGGTGACGACGCCTTCCTTGCCGACCTTGTCGATCGCCTCGGCGATGAGCTCGCCGATGGCGGGGTCAGCAGCGGAGATCGACGCGGTGGCGGCGATCTGCTCCTTGGAGTCGATCTCCTTCGCGCTGGCGAGGAGCTCCTCGGTGATGGCCGCGACGGCCTTCTCGATGCCGCGCTTCAGCGAGATCGGGTCTGCGCCGGCTGCGACGTTGCGCAGGCCCTCGCGGACCAGAGCCTGAGCGAGCACCGTGGCGGTGGTGGTTCCGTCGCCGGCGACGTCGTCGGTCTTCTTGGCGACCTCCTTGACGAGCTCAGCGCCGATCTTCTCGTACGGGTCGTCGAGCTCGATCTCCTTGGCGATGGAGACACCGTCGTTCGTGATCGTGGGGGCGCCCCACTTCTTCTCCAGCACGACGTTACGACCGCGCGGGCCGAGGGTCACCTTGACAGCGTCGGCGAGGATGTTGAGGCCGCGCTCGAGGCCGCGTCGGGCCTCCTCATCGAAAGCAATGATCTTTGCCATGAGTTTTTTCGTCCCTCCTGGACGTAGACGTTGGGTTTAGCACTCAGAGTGAGAGAGTGCTAACGCCATTCTGGCACTCGACCCCATCGAGTGCAAGCTGCGCGGACGGACCGCGCGGCGGTCTACGGGGCGGGAGTGTCTGCGGGCGTCTCCGGCGCGGTCGTCGCACGATCGAGTCCGATGACGACCGTGAGCTGCTTCGCCCCCGTGTCGTTCAGGTCGGAGTAGAAGTCGCTCTGCTCGACCGCGGCACCGCCGATCAGGTTCGCGAGGCCGAGGGCGGCGAGCTCATCCTCTTCGGCGACGTAGTAGACGGTCGTCGTCGAGAAGTCCTGGCTCGCGCTGTCGCTCGCGAACACGACGTCGGCGGCCCAGCCGTTGTTGATGAGCAGGTCGCGCATCTGCTCGTCCAGACCCTCGTCCGGCGACGCGTTGAGGATCATCACCGAATAGGTGACGTCGACGACACCGGTCTCGACGGGCGTCGGGCTCGACGTGGGGACGGCCTCCGGGAAGAGGGTGATGCGCCCCATCACCACGAGCGAGCCGAAGATGCCGCCGATGATGAGCACCAGGGCAGCCACGAACGACCACAGGAGCACCACCCAGCCGTTCATCCCCGGGGATTCGGCGCGGTGCGCTCCGACGCGTCCGGACGAGCGGGGGACGTCGTCGAATCGATCTCGGCTGAGCTTTGACACTCCTCGATGCTAATGGCACCGGCCCGTGTATCCGCTTCCGACGGCGCCGACGCGTGGCGCGAGCCTCGTCAGCCCACGAATCCCGGAGTGCGTGCGGCGCGCTGGAACGACCTGGCGTCCCGGATGCGGCGCAGCCGTCGCACGAGCATCGGGTCGTACTCCAGGGCTGCCTCCGACTCGATCAGACGGCCGAGGAGCTGGTAGTAGCGGGCTGCGCTCATGCCCAGTTGGGCACGGATGACCTCTTCCTTCGCGCCGCCGTGCCGCGGCCAGGCGGTCTCGAGCGCGAGGATCGCGCGATCCCGTTCGCTCAGATCTCCCAGCATGTGACCAGATTAGGTCGCGGAAGCGGCGATTCCGGTGCGCCACTCCCACCATCTGCCGAGCGGATCGGCCGCCGCGCGCACGTCGCCGTCGAGCGCCACGACGAACCCGGTCCACTCCTCGGCGACCACGGGCGGCTGCCAGACGTCGCCCAACAATGCCGGAGGATCGATCGTCACCCAGCGGGCATCCAGAGCTGTGATGCGCTCGACCAGTGCTGTGCGTGCCTCTCGCGGAATGTGCACGAGCACGCCCGGCGTCGTGATCACGAGAGCGGCACCCCGGGGTGCCTCGGCTGCGAGCGCGTCGATCCTCTCGAGCGCGTCGCCGGCGATGAGGCGGGGCGGATCGGCTGCGGCGATGTCGAGCGCCGCTCTCACCCGCTGTTCCCGCCCTTCCTCCCCCGGCCAGACGAGCCCCTGCAGCCAGCGACGGTCTCGGTCGTCTCGGGCGTCGAGAGGCGCGAGGTCGATGCCGGCGCGCCAGACGATGTCCGGCATCCTCATGGCGGGGAGGCGCCCGTCGACTCTGCTCTGCAGCACGACCGGGCTCGGCCCGTCGTGCGGGTCGAGTGCCGCGCGCACCTGACCGTCGGAGCCGACGAAGCGGTACGAGTAGCGATCGGGGTACAGGCACAGGCCCGCGGAGGCGCCGACCTCGAGCAGGGCGATCGGTCCATCGATCTCGGACAGCACAGGAAGCAGCGGTGCGAGTCGGAGCGGCTCGTTGGTCTGCAGACGCCGGCCACTGCATTCGCTCACGATCTCGTCGGCGCGGGAGAGCACGAACGCGCGCCACGCGTCGTAGCGGACGAGGCCGACGCCCAGCATCCGCGTCACGGCGAACACGAGCGGGGGCTGCCTGCGGTTCTCAGGGATCCGAGCGAGCACCCCCTGCATCTCGGGGTCACCGGCCACGCCGGAAGCCCAGTCGACATAGAGATCGCTGCGCCCCGGCGCTTCCTCATCGGCGAAGCGCCGATAGCGCAGCCGCACGGCATCCGTCATTCATCCATTGTCTCGTGACGCCGACCCCCTCTGAACGCGAGAGAATGGAGCAGACCCCGGGAGGACCTATGTCGTACAGCGTGGACAAGACCGAAGAAGAGTGGCGCGAAGAGCTCGGTGAAGAGCAGTATGCGGTGCTCCGCGAAGCCGCGACCGAGCGCGCCTGGACGGGCGAGCTGCTCGACGAGGGCCGCGCCGGCCTGTACACCTGCGGCGCGTGCAACGCCGAGCTGTTCAAGAGCGGGACCAAATTCGATTCCGGATGCGGGTGGCCGAGCTTCTACGAGTCGATCCGCCCCGACGCGGTGCAGCTCATCGAGGACACGACCCTGGGCATGGTGCGCACTGAGGTGCGCTGCGCGAACTGCGGATCGCACCTCGGGCATGTCTTCCCCGACGGCTTCGGCACGCCCACCGGTGACCGCTACTGCATGAACTCCATCGCCCTGAACTTCACACCCGAAGAGTCGTGAGCGCCCTCGAGGCCGTTCGCGCACGGCAGTCCTCCTCGAAGGTCACCGACGAGGCACCGTCGCGCGACGAGCTTCTGAAGCTCGTCGCAGCCGCCGGACGCGTCGCCGACCACTCCTCGCTGCGCCCGTGGCGCCTGATCGAGCTGCGCGGATCAGACCGAGAGCTGCTGGGCGCCGCGATCGCCAAGGCCGAGGGCGACAAGTCCCCCTCTACCAAGCCGCTGCGCGCTCCGCTGCTGATCGCGGTCGTCGCCAGCTACCGCAAGAGCGAGAAGGTCCCGCGGTGGGAGCAGGAGGCCGTCGCCTCGGGTGTCGCTCACATGCTCAGTCTGCTGCTCGACGAGGCCGGCTTCGGCGTGCTGTGGCGCACGGGTCACTACACGCGATCGAAGGCCGTCGCGAAGGCCCATGGCCTCGGCAAGAACGAGGAGCTGCTCGGATGGCTGTACGTCGGAGGCAAGCCCTCAGGCCGCAGGCCCGGTCGCCGCAAGCCTGTCGATGCGCGGGGCCTCGTGACGCGGATGCCCAAACCCCAGCCGACTGCCGAGCCGAAAGCGAAGAAGAACGCGAAGAAGCAGAAGAAGCAGTAGGTCAGTTCCGCCTGCTGCGAGGCAGCGCGACGGCGACGGATGCCACGGCGACGACCACCATCCCGATGATCTGCCAGGGCGCGGGGCCGGCCGCGGCCGGCCAGATCAGGTCGATGATCACCGAGGTCGCGAGCTGGCCCAGCACCGACCCGAGTCCCATCAGCAGCACCCCCGTGTGCGCGACGATGAAAGTGCCGAGCAGGATGTACGCGGCGCCGAGGAATCCGCCGAGGTACAGCCACGGCTCAGCCGGAGGAGCGTCTGGTGCGCCCCGCACCGCGATGCTGATGCCGGCGGCGACCAGCAGTGCGATGGTGCCGGCGATGAAGCTCATGAACGTCGCCGCGAGGGGCGAGCGCACGCGCTGCGACAGACGGCCGTTGGTCGCGGCCTGCCAGGCGATGCCGACGCCTGCCGCGAATGGCAGGAGGAGCATCCAGAGCGGGGCAGTGGTCAGGACGTCGCCGCTCAGCGAGATGCCGACCGCGGCGAGCGCGAGCGCTCCGCCCAGCACGCGCCCTGGTGTGATCGCGACGACCCCGGCGGGACCGAACCCGATGCGGTCGAGCACGAGCCCGTGCAGGGTCTGTCCTGCGACGACTCCCACCGTGAACAGCGAGACGCCGAGCACCCCGGCCGTGATGCCCTGAGTCGAGACGGTGAGTGCACCGCAGGCACCGCCGAGCAGCATCCAGAACGGGATCGTCCGATCGCGGATGCCGCCGAGCAGACGCCCGACGCCTCGACGCGCGGAGGGAATGCAGACGATCACCACCGCGAGGGCCGCCAGTCCGACGGAGAAGGAGATGAGGCCGGCCACGATGCCGTTGTCGACCTCGACGCCCAGCACGCCGTTGGTGCGCGCCTGGATGGCCGTCATGACGCCGATCGCCACTGCTCCGCCGAGCGCGAGGGGCGGAGACAGTGGACGGGCCTGGGTCACCTGTCGACCCTAACCGAGAGATGATCGCCATCTCGCCGTGCGCACGATGTCGGCGGCCGGGCGTACCCTGACGGCATGTGCGCGAGTTACGGACTTGACCCCCGGTTCACCGATACCGAGCTCCTGGCCGCCGCCGACGAGGCGGTGCTCGAGGGGCTGCGTGGCTGGGCCGAGCAGAACGCGCGCGAGACCGTGCGCCCCACAGGCAAGAATCTGCGCAACCTCAACCCGATCGTGGTGCAGCCCGAGACCGAGCCCGTGCTCGAACCCGCCTGGTGGGGGTTCCTGATCGGCGGGGAGCCCTCGAAGTTCCCGTCGATCAACACCCGATCCGAGCGCCTGCAGGAGCGCCCCGGCGGATTGAAGACCCGTGCTCTCGTGCCGGCGACGAGCTGGTACGAGATGAAGAAGCCCGAGCGCGTCTGGCACGAGTTCGTCGTCGACGACGGTGCGCTCTTCGGCATGGCCGCCGTCACCCAGCGGGGGCGCACCGCCGATGGCGATTCCTTCACCTGCTACTCGATCGTGATGCGCCCGGCTCCCCCTCACCTCGCCGGCATCCACGATCGGATGCCGCTGCTGATCCCCGCGGCGCTGAGCGACGACTGGCTGACCGCCGAGCCCACGAAGGAGATCATCGACGAGGCCCTGCTCGCCGCGGCCGCGATCGACGAGCGCGTTCAGGCCGCGCCCCGCGCCGACGACAAGGGCGCCGATCGGCTGTTCTGAGCATGGACTCGACCCAGTTGGGCGCCGCCGCCACTGCGCGCGCCGAAGAGCTTCCCGGTGCGGAGCGCGACAACCCGTTCGGCCCCGAGTGGGACGTCTACAAGGTGCGAGGGCGAGTCTTCCTGCTGATCCCTCTCGACGGCACCGGGCGCGTGACGCTCAAGTCCCACCCCGATGACTCCGTCGCGTTGCGAGAGACGTTCCCCGACATCGTTCCCGGCTACCACATGAACAAGAAGCACTGGATCACCCTGATGCCAGGGCCATCGCTCGAAGAGGATCTGGTGACCGAACTCGTCACCGAGTCGTACCGGCTGGTGGTCGAGAAGCTCCCCCGAGCGCAGCGGCCGATCGACCCTGACCGGTTCGGGCGCCCTGCCGACTGAGACGGCGAGACCACGGCATCCGCCGAGAGGATGACTCCGGACGTCGGCGGAACGGTACCCAGGGAGGACGCGGGGGCGGTGGGGTGGTCGATAGCGTCGTAGACATGATCACAGCAGAAGGCCTCACGAAGAGATTCGGAGACAAGACAGCCGTCCAGGACGTGTCGTTCACGGTGCAGCCGGGCACGGTCACGGGGTTTCTCGGGCCGAACGGCGCGGGCAAGTCCACGACGATGCGCATGATCGTCGGCCTCGACCGGCCGACCTCGGGCATCGCGACCGTCGGCGGACGGGAATACCGCAAGCTCCGCGCCCCGCTCACCGAGGTGGGAGTGCTGCTCGATGCCAAGGCCGTGCACACCGGCCGCACCGCGCGCAACCACCTGCGTGCGATGGCGGCGACCCACGGCATCCCCGCATCCCGCGTCGACGAGGTCATCGACCTCGCGGGCATCGGCCCCGTTGCCCGCAAGCGCGCGGGCAAGTTCTCGCTCGGCATGGGGCAGCGGCTCGGAATCGCCTCCGCCCTGCTCGGCGACCCGCACACTCTGATCCTCGACGAGCCGGTCAACGGCCTCGACCCCGAGGGCGTGCGGTGGGTGCGCCAGTTCGTGCGTCACGCGGCCTCCGAGGGACGCACCGTGCTGCTCTCGAGCCACCTGATGAGCGAGATGGCGCAGACCGCCGATCACGTGATCGTGATGGGTCGGGGAAAGGTGCTCGCCGACGCCCCGCTCGAGGAGCTCGTGCGGGCCTGGACGACCAACACCGTGCGTGTTCGCACCCCTCGAGCCGCCGACCTGGCTGCCGCAGTGAGCGGTCCGTCCGTCGAGATCGTGAGCTCCGCCCCCGATCTGATCGACATCGTCGGCCTCCCCGCGTCGCGCATCGGCGACCTCGCCGCAGAGCGCGGCATCCCCCTGCACGAACTCACCCCGACCACCGGATCGCTCGAAGACGCCTACCTCGCCCTCACCGGCGACTCGGTCGAGTACCGGACGAAGGAGATCTCATGACCGTCCAGGCTCCGCCCCTCCGCCGTCAGCATGTCGACACCGATCGCCGGCTCACGTTCATCCGCGCCGTGCGCGGCGAGTGGATCAAGCTGGCCACGCTCCGTTCGACCTGGTGGTCGATCGGCATCGCGGCGATCCTCACGATCGGCATCGCCGTGCTCATCGCGCAGGCGATCGACATGCCGGGCTTCGATCCCATCCAGGCCGTCGTCATGCCGATCCAGTTCACGATGCTGCTCGCCGGCATCCTCGGCGCGATCTCCGTGACGGGCGAGTACTCGACCGGGATGATCCGTTCGACGCTGGCCGCCAACCCGAAGCGCGGATCCGTGCTGGGCGCCAAGGCGGTCGTGGTCGGTCTGTTCATGTTCGTGTCGTCGCTGGTCATCTTCATGGCGGCGGCCGTGGCGGTCTCCGCGGTCGTCGCCTCGCGGGATCAGGGCATCGACTGGGGCGACCCCTCGGCATCGATCCTCCCCATCGTGGTCTCGTCGCTCGCGATGGCCGTGTTCGCCCTGATCGGTGTGGCGTTCGGGTTCATCCTGCGCTCGGGCGCCGGAGCGATCGCCGCGACCGTCGGCCTGTTGTTCGTGCTGCCGATCGTCGCGAGCTTCTTCGCGGTCGCCGGCGAGGCCTGGGCCTGGGTCATGGACGCCGCGAGCTACCTCCCGGTGGCCGCAGCCCAGAGCGCGATCCTCCCCGAGGTTGCTGCCCTCGAGGCTCCGGTCGCATATCTCACGCTGGCGGGCTGGGTCGCCGCGGGCATGCTCGCTGCCTGGGCCGTGCTCCGCACGCGCGATGCGTGACCGCGAGATCGCGCGACGATGAACCCGCGTAGAGTCGCCCGGTGACCCGCACGCGCAGCCGCAGCACCTCAGTCCGCGAGGACGAGGGGCTGCGGCTGCCGCGTCCACCGGGCGTTCTGCGCCGTTTCTGGGCGCGGCATCCGGTGGTCGCCGACGTCCTGATCGCGCTCGTGTGCCTGTTGCTCTCGCTCGTGCCGGCCGGTGTCATCACCCGCGACCTTCCGATGCCCCTCGCCATCGGCGTCGCGATCCTGGTGCCCGCGTCCGTCGTCGCAGCCTGCGCGACGCTCCTGTGGCGGCGCCGGCGGCCGCTCGTGCCGTTCGTCGCGTCCTTCGCACTCGAGGCCGGATTCCTCTTCGCGCTGCAGCCGATCGGCTCGCCGCTGCTGCTCGTCACCTGTTACTCGCTCGCGGTGTACCGGTCGTCGCGGGCCGCATGGACGGGGTTCGGCATCGCCCTCGGGTCGCTCGCCGCGCTCGGCGGACTGCTCACGCTCACCGGCGTCATCACTCTGCAGGTCGCCGCGAACGCCGTCGTGATGTCGCTCGTCCTCGGGCTGATCGGCACACTGATCGGTGTGAACGTGGGTGGGCGCAAGCGCTACCTCGCTGCCGTGATCGACCGCTCCCGTCAGCTGCTCGTCGAACGCGATCAGCAGGCGCAGCTGGCCGCGGCGGGCGAGCGCGCCCGCATCGCCCGTGAGATGCACGACATCGTCTCCCACTCGCTCACCGTGATCGTCGCGCTGTCCGAGGGAGCGGCTGCCACCCCGGATCGAGCGCAGGCACGATCGGCGGCGTCCTCGGCCGCGGAGACGGCTCGAACCGCACTCACCGAGATGCGTGCCATGCTCGGCGTGCTCCGGGCCGACGATTCGCCGCTGCCCCTCGCTCCACTCGAGCCGACGCCCCCGCAGGAGACGGTCGCTGCGGCACAGCGAGCCGGCTTTCCGGTGTCGCTCTCGGTCACCGGGGCTGCCTCGCTCTCCCCCGTTCTGGCACACGCGGTCGGGCGCATCGTGCAAGAGGGCGTGACGAACGCCATGAGGCATGCACCCGCGGCGACGTGGATCGAGGTACGACTCGTGCACGCCGCGGATGCGGTGACCATCGAGATCGTGAACGACGGCGTCACCGGCCTTGTCGGCGCATCGGGGTTCGGCCTGCGCGGTCTCGCCGAACGCGCAGCGTACTCGGGGGGAACCATCGCCTCCGAACCCGTCGACGGCGGGCGGTGGATGCTGCGCGCCGAGCTCCCCACGACGCCGGTTGACCCGACAGACCGCGACCCGGAGGAAAGACCATGACCGAGCCGATCAGGCTGCTGCTCGTCGACGACCAGGCCCTCATCCGCGTCGGATTCCGGATGGTGCTCGACGCCGAGGCCGACATGGTCGTGGTCGGCGAGGCCGCGGACGGGCACGACGCGATCGCCCAGGCGGCCGAGCTGCGCCCCGACCTGGTGCTCATGGACATCCGGATGCCGGGGCTCGACGGGATCGCCGCGACCGCGGCCATCGTCCGCGAGCACCCGCAGACCCGCGTCCTGGTGCTGACGACGTTCGATCTCGACGAGTACGCCTTCGGGGCGATCCGCGCCGGGGCGAGCGGATTCCTGCTGAAGGACGCACAGCGGCACGAGATGATCGCGGCGATCCGCGCCATTCACAAGGGTGATGCCGCGCTCTCGCCTCGGATCACACGGATGCTGTTGGAGCATGTGACGCCGACGCTCGGTGCGACGCCCGCACCACGGGCCCGTGCGATCGACGATGTCACGGCGGACCTCACCGACCGTGAGCGCGACGTCTTCGTCGAGATCGCGCGCGGTCTCACGAACGCGGAGATCGCCCAGGCGCTGTTCGTCAGCGAGTCCACCGTCAAGACCCATGTGGGCAGGATCCTCTCGAAACTCGGATCCCGCGACCGCATCCACCTGGTGATTCTGGCGCACCGGCTCGGTCTCGTCGACGACGACGCCCTGCCCTCCGGCCCCTAGGTCGGGTGGAGGGCAGAGCGAGAGGTCTCAGGCTTTCGCCGGGGTCCACTCCGAGACGCGGTTCAGAGCGTCGACCTCGTCAGGGGTCAGCTCGAGACGCGCGCCTGCGAGGAGATCGGGAACCTGCTCGACCGTGCGGGCGCTCGCGATGGGGGCGGCGACCGTCGGCTGAGCGCGCAGCCAGGCCAGCGAGGTCGCGGCGATCGAGGCTCCGTGCGCGTCACCGATCTCCTCGAGGGTGTCGATGATCCGGAGCCCCGCCTCGGTCGCGTACTTCGCCGCGCCGGAGGCACGCGGAGACGTCTGCCCTTCGGCGTCGACCGAGCGGTACTTGCCGGTGAGGAAGCCGCTCGCCAGCGAGTAATAGGGCACGAGGCTGAGGCCGAACTCCTGGGCCACCGGGATGATCGTCTCCTCGACGTCGTTCCGGTGCACGAGGTTGTAGTGCGGCTGCACGGCGACCGGCAGCGCGACTCCTGTGCGGCGGGCGATCTCGACCCACTCGCGGATGCGCTCTGCCGTGTAGTTCGACACCGCGACGTGGCGCACGAGACCGTCGGAGACGAGCTCGCCGAAGGCCGCGACCGTCTCCTCCAGCGGAACGGTCTCATCGTCGAAGTGCGCGTAGTAGAGGTCGATCGTGTCGACACCCAGGCGACCGAGCGATGCCTCGGCGGCCCTGCGGACGTTCGACGCCGAGAGGCCCTTGAAGTCCGGATGCTGGCTCACCTTGGTCGCGACGACGACGCCCTTCGGCTGGCGAGACGCGAGCCACTCGCCGATGATCGTCTCGCTCTCGCCCCCTGAGTTGCCGGGCACCCAGGCGCTGTAGCCGTCTGCCGTGTCGATGAAGTCGCCACCCCCGTCGACGAACGCGTCGAGCACCGCGAACGATGCCTCGCGATCGGCCGTCCAGCCGAATACGTTGCCGCCGAGCGAGAGCGGGAAGACGTCAAGATCACTGTTTCCGATACGAGTCATACTCGGGACAACCCGTCACCCCCGCGCACTATTTCGTGTGTGACGTCGCGTGTCACTCGCCCGCGGAGCACTCCTTCGCCGGCTCCGCCTCGCAGCGCGTCCTCGGCGTGCACCCGCCGCTCGCCGGTGAGGCGCGGTAACTTGGTGACTTCACGCGGGGTCAGCTCGCTGCAACCTGCGGATGCTGCGCATGCCGCGCAGCTGGACGCCTGCGACGGGAAAGGAACCGCCGGTGACTCGTTCTGTTCCGCCGCCTTCCGGACTCGTTCGAAGGCGGCGGGGTGTGCGATGGCTGATCGCGCTCACCGCGACCGCCGTGGTCGTCATCGGCGCCCTCGTCGCCGTGATCGTCATAGGCCAGCGGCCGTGGCTCACGACCGACGTGACGATCTCCCTGAGCTATGTCGGCGACGACGGGCGAACCTACTCCTGCACGTACGACTACAGCACGTCGGATCGCGTGCGGATGCCTGCCGACATCGCCGAGAGCATGAACGAACGTGACTGGTCCGCCACCGGTCAGCTCATCTACGACTGGGCGAAGCACCACCCGGCGGAGCATTGGACGACAGAGGATGAGCTGCCCGCTGACGACCCCGAGTCGACGCGAGCGGACGCGTCGTGGAGCCTGGCCATGGACCGGTACGTCGAGTTCCCCCCATGGTCGATCGACACGGACGACGGTCGCGAATACGAGCTGTGGTCGAGAGCACGACCGGGGAGCGATTGCGAAGACGGCCTGCGGTGAGCCCCTCGCCACGAGGCGGAGCCATGGGCTGCGTTTCTCGCCCAGACACGAAGAAGGCCCGCGTCCCGGGTGTTCTCAAGGGGACGCGGGCCTTCGCGTGCGGTGCCGACTACAGGACTCGAACCTGCAACCCCCGTATTACAAGTACGGTGCGCTACCAATTGCGCCAAGTCGGCGGATGCCTCCCAGCTTAGCGATGGGCGGCGGGCGCCGACGAACTACGACGCGGGAGTCTCCGAGGGAGCGGGCTCCGTGGTCTCGGTGGGCGTCGGAGCCGGCGTCGGGGTCTCCGTGGCGTAGTAGGCGTCGCTGGCGACGGTGAGCACGAACTGCGAGAACTCGCTCGGGTCGTCGAGCGCACCCACGTAGGCCTCGCCGTTCACGACGATCATGGGAGCGGCCGTGAGCACGAGATCGTCCGAGCCGACGAGCGGACCCTCGAGTGCGCGCGAGGTGGCTTCCTTCGCCCACGTGACGTAGTCCTGATCCTCGATGCACGATCGGACGCTCTTCACGTTGTCCGAGCCGACTGCGCCGGCGATGTCGGCCAGCTGCGCATCAGAGAAGCCGTCGGTGTTCACCTCTGGCTGGTCGTCGAGCAGGTCGTGGTTGAACGCGTAGAACTGCGCGGGCGAGTGCGTGGCGACGCAGGCCGCGGCTGCCGCCGAACGCAGCGAGTACTTGGTGCCGTTCGAGCTCGCGGTGAGCAGGGCGACCGGGTGATAGGTGACGGTGGCCGCCCCCTCGGAGATCCAGTTGACGAGCTGACGCGCGTTCGCTCGCTCGAACTCGCCGGCATCCGGCGACAGGTAGTCGACGTAGATGTGGATGTCGACCGTGCTCGACGTGGTGGGCTCCGGGGTCGGCGTGGCCTCGCCACCCGCTTCCGTCTCTTCCGGGCTCGGGGGTGCGACCGTCGCATCCGACATCGCGGACGCGCTGATGTCCGAGACGAGGATGCCGTCGTCGTCCATGCCGCCCGGCGTGAGCTGGGGCTTCGACACCTGCGCCGAGACGGCGAGGGTGATGGCGGTGCCGATGGCGCCGACGGCGACGATGGCGATCGCGCCGAGGATGATCCGTCGCATCACGCGCGCCCTCGACTGCTGGGCGTGCACCTTCTGGGCCTTCTCCCGCACGGCCTCACGCGTGTTGCGAGGGCTGGGGACGTTCGGCGTCTCGTCGCTCGACATCGTTCCTCTAGACAGTCTCAGGGGGGCAGGGTGGCCCCGGACGCCACTCGGGCGGCGAACGCCGCGAAAGGCGGCCGAGATCGATGTTAACCAGCCAGGCTGAGAAATACCCAGATGGACGAGCTTCTGCCATACTGATTCCGACCCGATGAGGGGTCACGGTGGATCGCTCCGCCGCTCTATCACTACGGATCGTCCGGCACGTACCTGCCGGTGAAGGAGAAACACAATGGCATCTGTGACTTTCGACGAGGCCACCCGCCTCTACCCCG
The DNA here is from genome assembly GCF_001423645.1 of Microbacterium sp. Leaf161. Classification (NCBI taxonomy): domain Bacteria; kingdom Bacillati; phylum Actinomycetota; class Actinomycetes; order Micrococcales; family Microbacteriaceae; genus Microbacterium; species Microbacterium sp. Leaf161. Next base: position 272,535 of record NZ_LMOW01000001.1, read on the forward strand.
GCGGAACCCGCCCGGCTGTCGACAAGCTCAACCTCGAGGTCGCCGACGGCGAGTTCCTCGTCCTCGTCGGCCCGTCCGGCTGCGGAAAGTCCACCTCGCTTCGCATGCTCGCCGGCCTCGAAGAGGTCAACGCAGGGCGCATCCTGATCGGTGACCGCGACGTCACCGACGTGCCGCCGAAGGACCGCGACATCGCGATGGTGTTCCAGAACTACGCGCTGTACCCGCACATGACGGTCGCCGAGAACATGGGTTTCGCGCTCAAGATCGCCGGCGTCGGCAAGGAAGAGCGCGCGACCCGCGTTCTGGAGGCCGCAAAGCTGCTCGACCTCGAGGAGTACCTGACCCGCAAGCCGAAGGCCCTCTCGGGTGGTCAGCGTCAGCGCGTCGCCATGGGCCGTGCGATCGTCCGTCAGCCCCAGGTCTTCCTCATGGACGAGCCGCTGTCGAACCTCGACGCCAAGCTCCGCGTCCAGACCCGTACGCAGATCGCGTCGCTGCAGCGTCGTCTCGGCGTCACCACGGTCTACGTCACGCACGACCAGACCGAGGCGCTCACCATGGGCGACCGCATCGCCGTGCTCAAGGACGGCCTGCTCCAGCAGGTCGGAACGCCGCGCGACCTGTACGAGAAGCCCGAGAACGTGTTCGTCGCCGGCTTCATCGGCTCGCCTGCCATGAACCTGTTCAGCGCAGACCTGGCTGAGGGCGGCGTGCGCTTCGGCACCGAGGTCGTCCCGCTCGACCGCGACACGGTCGGCCGCGCCAACGGCTCGCAGGTCACCGTGGGTGTGCGCCCCGAGGACATCACCGTCGGCCCGGCCGACGGCAAGGGCCTCGCGGTCGTCGTCGACCTCGTCGAGGAGCTCGGCGCCGACGGCTACCTCTACGGTCACACCGAGATCAACGGCAAGCGCGCCGACCTGGTCGCTCGTGTCGACGGCCGCAGCCACCCCAACGCCGGCGAGACCGTCACCCTCGCGGCGAACGCAGGCCACGTGCACGCGTTCGACATCGAGTCGGGTGTGCGCCTGAACGACAAGCCGATCGTCTCCGCCTGATCGGATCCACGGACGCGGCGCGGGCTGACTTCGGTCGCCCGCGCCGCTTCTTCTTTCCCCCACCGACTGGAGAGACATGCAGGATGCGCTGCGGATCACCGCGAGTTCGATCGATCCGGGATTGCTCGCGCTGCCCTGGTCGACACCGCTCGCCAAGTGGCCGTCCGAGTTGATCGTGTCGCTCCCGAAGGGGCTCTCGCGGCATCTGGTGCGGTTCGCCGATCTGTCGGGCAAGGTCGTCGCCGTCAAGGAGACGACCGACGAGATGGCGAGGCGCGAGTACGAGATGCTCGGCAACCTCGCCAAGCTCGACGTGCCCTGCGTCGACCGCGTCGCTGTGATCGCCGGGCGCTCGGATGCCGACGGCGAGCCGCTCGCTGCCGCCCTCGTGACATCGCACCTGCGGTTCTCCATGCCCTACCGTGCGCTCTTCACCCGCGTGCTGCGCCCCGACACCGCCACGCGTCTCGTCGACGCCCTGGCCGTGCTGCTCGTGCGCCTGCACAACGTCGGCTTCTACTGGGGCGACGTGTCGCTGTCGAACACGCTCTTCCGCCGCGACGCAGGTGCGTACGCGGCCTATCTCGTCGACGCCGAGACCGGCGAGCTGCACGAAGAGGGGTTGACCGACGGCCAGCGCGCCTACGATCTCGATCTCGCCCGCACCAACATCGCCGGCGAGATCATGGACCTCGCCGCCGGCGGGCGCCTGGAGCACGGCGTCGATGCGGTCGCGATCGCCGACGGCATCGTCTCGTCATATCGCTCGCTGTGGGCCGAGTTGACCGCGCAGGAGTCTTTCGCCTCTGCCGAGACCTGGCGCATCACCGAACGTGTCGAGCGTCTCAACGCCCTCGGGTTCGACATCGATGAGATGTCGATGTCGACGACCTCCGACGGCACGGTCGTCGAGATCCAGCCCAAGGTCGTGGACGCGGGACACCACCAGCGTCGCCTGATCCGCCTGACCGGCCTCGACGTCGAAGAGAACCAGGCTCGACGCCTGCTCAACGACCTCGATGAGTTCCGCGCTCGCTCGACAAAGCAGTGGGCCGACGAGGAGATGTACGCGCACGAGTGGCTGACCCGCGTGTTCGAACCGGTGGTCCGTGCGATCCCCTGGGAGCTGCGGGCCAAGCTCGAACCCGCCGAGGTGTTCCACCAGGTTCTCGAGCACCGGTGGTACCTGTCACAGGCTCAGGGACGCTCTGTTCCGCTCGCCGAGGTGCTGACGAGCTACATCAACGAGGTGCTGCGGCACCGCCGCGATGAGGCGACCATCATGGGCCCGCCCACCGAGACGATGAGCCTGCCCGTCGTCACCGGCACGAATCCGGTCGCCGATGACGACGACGAGGTCGACTGGCGCGACCTCGTCTGACCGTGCAGCCTCAGTAACCGACGGTGAAGCGCTCGCGGTGGTGGTTGCCCTGCTCGATCTCGTCGACCACGGCGACGGCGAAGTCGCCACCGGAGATGAACGACTTGCCGTCGGCGTCGCGCACGATGACGTCGCCGCCATCGCGGTAGTGACCGGTGCGCTCGCCCTCTGCCCAGGGTCCGAAGACCTCGGCGGGGTGGATGAAGAACCAGTCGAGCGAGTCGTCGGTCTGCTCCAGCAGCGCGAGCGAGTCGAGGCCTACCTGCGCCTCGTGCTTGTACTCCTCCGGGAAGCCCTGGTCGAAGAGTCGGGGCCCTCCGGGGGCGATGAGGCTCCCGCCCGCGCCGCCGACCACGCCGACGCGCGTCTCTGTGCCGCTCAGCTTCTCGACGAGGCCGCCGAGCGCATCGAGCACCGAGTTCTCCATGTCGCCGCGAGGAGACAATGCCGACACGACGGCGTCAGCACCGTCGAAGACGTCGCCGAGGCTCGCGAGGTCGAGCACGGACCCCTGGACGTTCTGCGCACCCTCGACCGGGTTCGACGGTGCGGAGCGAGAGACCGAGACGACCTCGTGCCCGCGGTTCACCGCCTCCGAGACGATGTGGCGGCCGGCGTAGCCGGTTCCCCCGAGCACGACGATGCGAGCCATGAGCTTCTCCCCTACTTCTTCGCGTTGCGGATGGTCGACACCTGGTACAGCGCGACCGAGGTCGCGATACCGGCGTTGAGCGACTCGGTCACAGCAGAGATCGGGATCGACACGATCTGGTCGCAGGTCTCGGCGACGAGGCGCGACAGACCCTTGCCCTCGGAACCGGTGACGATCACGACAGGACGGTCTGCGAGCTGCAGCTCGGGCAGCAGCACGTCGCCGTCGCCGTCGAGGCCGAGCACGAACACACCCTGCTTCTTGAACTCCTTGAGCTGCGTCGTGAGGTTCGTCGCGAGAGCGACCGGCACACGCGCTGCCGCACCGGCGCTGGTCTTCCAGGCCGCGGAGTTCACACCGGCCGAGCGACGCTGCGGCAGGATGATGCCGTGGCCGCCGAAAGCGCCGGTCGAGCGGATGATCGCGCCGAGGTTGCGCGGGTCGGTGATGCCGTCGAGGGCGACGAACAGCGGAACCTCGCCCTTGTCGATCACTGCCTCGAGCAGATCCTGCGGGTGGGCGTACTCGTAGGGCGGAACCTTGACGGCGACGCCCTGGTGCACCCCGTCGTACCCGGCCATGCGGTCGAGCTCCTGACGCGTGACCTCGAGCACCGGGATGCCGCGGTTGGTCGCGAGCGACAGCATCTCCTTCACGCGGTCGTCCATCTCGACGCGCTGCGCGATGTAGAACGCCGACGCGGGGATCTTCGCACGCAGAGCCTCGAGCACCGAGTTGCGGCCGGTGACGACCTCGACCTCGGTGGTGTTGTCCTTCGCGCGTGCCGACCGGTTGGGGTTGCCGCCGGCGGTCTGACGCTGCCCCGGCTTTCCCTTCCCGCCGGACGCCGCATAGCGCTCGGCCGCGGCCTTGCGCTTGCCGGCAGGGTGCCATGCGCGGTCCTCGGCCTTGGGGGTCGGTCCGCGGCCCTCGAGCGCCTTGCGCCCGAGTCCGCCTGTGCCCTTGCTCGGGCCCTTCTTCTTGCCCTTGCCCGCTGAGGGGTTGCCTGGCTTAGCCATCGATACTCCAATGAGTTCCGGCCGGAGAGTCCTCCAGCGTGATTCCTGCGGCGGCGATCGCATCACGAATGCGATCGGCCGCCGCCCAGTCCTTGTCAGCGCGCGCCTGCGCACGCTGCGTGATCATCGTCTGCACGAGCGCGTCGAGAGCGGACGCCTGCGCGTCGCCGCCTCCCGACGCCTCACCGACACGATCGAATCCGAGCACGTCGAGCATCGCGATGACCTCGTGCCTCGCCGAGGCCGCACCGTCGATGTCGCCCGCGTCGAGCGCCGCGTTGCCTGCGCGCACCGTGTCGTGCAGGACCCCGAGCGCCTGGGGAATGCCGAGGTCGTCATCCATCGCGGTCGCGAAGGCGTCGGGCATCGGGGTGGGCTCCGCCCAGCCGATCGTCTGAGGGAGCATGCGCTCCGCGCGTTCGACGAACGTGCGGATCCGCCCCAGCGCCGCCTCGGCCTCGGCCCACGACGACTCCGAGAGGTCGAGGCTCGACCGGTAGTGCGCGGCGGCGAGCGCGTAGCGCACGACCTGCGGGTCGCGCTCGGCGAGCACATCGCGAGCGAGCGTGAAGTTGCCGAGGGACTTCGACATCTTCTGCCCGCCCACCGTCACGAGGCCGTTGTGCACCCAGTACCTCGCGAACCGGTCTCCGGCAGCGGTCGACTGCGCGAGCTCGTTCTCGTGGTGCGGGAAGCGCAGATCGAGTCCGCCGCCGTGGATGTCGAACTCGGGGCCGAGGTAGCGCTTCGACATCGCCGAGCACTCGATGTGCCAGCCGGGGCGGCCCGCGCCCCAGGGAGACTGCCACGTGGCATCCGCCTGCTCATCGGCCTTCGCGCCCTTCCAGAGCGCGAAGTCCTGAGGGGTGCGCTTGCCTCGGGGGTCGGCGTCCTCCGCTGCCTCCATGGCGTCGATCGACTGATTCGTCAGTGAGCCGTAGTCCGACCACGAGCGCACGTCGAAATAGACATCTCCCGAGCCGTCGGGCGCGGGGTACGCATGACCGCGCTCGATGAGGGTCGCGATGATCTCCTGCATCTGGGGCACGGAGGCGGTCGCGCGGGGCTCGTAGGTCGGCGGAAGGATGCCGATTCCGGCATATGCCGCGGTGAACTCCTGCTCCATCCGGTACGCCAGCGCCCACCAGGGCTCAGTGTCGGTCGCGTTCGCGAGCACCTTGTCGTCGATGTCCGTGACGTTGCGCACGAACGTGACCCGGCCGTACCGGTGCGTCAGCCAGCGTCGCAGCAGATCGAAGCTCAAAGCTGCGCGGACGTGCCCGATGTGGGGGCCCGACTGCACCGTGGGTCCGCAGACATACATCGTGACATTCTCGGGATCGAGAGGCACGAAGTCGCGCAGCTGCTGTGCGCGGGTGTCGTAGAGGCGGAGAGTCACCGCACAAGCTTACCGGGCCGCCGATCCCGTTGACTGGGTGTGACCCCGGGCCCTCGAACCGCCTCGCCGACCCTCAGTCGACCGGGAACACCTGCCCGGTCTGCACCCCGAGCACGCTCTTCGCGTACGCCTGTCCGACGCGGTGCGACGACACGGGCACGAAACCGGGGAACGACGAGTGATACGACGGCGCATCCTCGAGCACCGACGGGCTCACGGCGTTGATGCGGATGCCGCGGGGCAGTTCGGTGGCCGCCGCAAGCACGAAGGACTCGACGGCCCCGTTCGCGAACGACGCGGCAGCGCCCGCCGCGATGGGCTCACGCGCGAGGATGCCGGAGGTCAGGGTGAACGACCCGCGGTCGCGCACGAACGACGTGCCGATGCGCACGACGTCGAGCTGCGACAGCACCTTGCCCCGGAACGCGGATTCGTAGTCTCCACGGGTCAGCCCGTCGAGGGGCCGGAACGGCACCTCCCCCACCGCGACGATCACGGCATCGACCTGGCCGACTGTCGCGAACAGGCGTTCGACGGAAGCCGGATCCGTGACGTCCACCGAGGGCTCACTGCTGCGCGATGCGGCGATGATCTCATGACCGTTCAGCGCGTGGACGGCGGTTCGTCCTACCTGACCACTGGCTCCGATGACGAGAATCCTCATGACGCCTCCTTCTCCGCATGCGACTGCCGCACGACGATGTCCGACAACGACGGCGGATGCCGACGCATTCCCCGATGCCGTCCGCAGCGTCAGGTCGGGTGGACCATGGCGACCGCCGTCACCGCGATGCCCTCCCCGCGGCCGGGGAACCCCAAGCCGTCGGTGGTGGTGGCCGTGACCGAGACCGGCGCGCCGCCGAGTGCCGCCGAGAGCACCCGCTCGGCCTCGGCACGGCGGCCGCTGAAGCGCGGTCGATTGCCCTGGAACTGCACCGACACGTTGCCGATCGCATAGCCCGCTTCGTGGAGGAGCTCGCGGGTGCGGGCGAGGAAGACCTCTGCGTGAGCGCCGGTGTACTCGGGGTGCGCGGTGCCGAAGTGCTCGCCGATGTCGCCGAGCCCCGCGGCGCCCAGCAGGGCGTCGACCATCGCGTGGGCCACGGCGTCGCCGTCGGAGTGACCCGAGAGCGCTCGCTCACCCGGCCACTCGATGCCGGCCAGCCACAGGTTGCCGTCTCCGCCGAACGCGTGCACATCTGTGCCGAGCCCGAGCCGGGGTCCGGTCCATGTGGAGTCCGGCACGGAGTCCGGCACGGACGTCGGCGTCTGCACGTCCGCCAGCAGATGACGGGCGCGCTCGAGGTCGGCCGGCGTGGTGATCTTGAATCCGCGAGGCGACCCGGCGATCTGTCGCACGAGATGCCCGGCCGCCGCGAACAGCGCCGCATCGTCGGTGTACTCGATGCCCGACGCGGCCGCCGCTTCGTATGCGGCCTCGAGCAGAGCCCGCGGGAAACCCTGAGGAGTCTGCGCCGCGGCGAGCTCGGACCGGTCGACCGGCGCGATGACCGCATCCCCCTCCACCCGCTTCAGCGTGTCGACGACCGGGAGGGTCGGGATCACCCCACTCTCGCCGTCGGTGGCCGCCGCCACCGCATCGATGATCTCGGGGGGCGTCAGAGCACGAGCCGCGTCATGAACGAGCACTCGCGTGACATCGCCCCACAGCGCTCCGAGACCGGCGGCCACGGACTCCTGCCGCGTAGCCCCGCCCGTCACGACCCTGCCGAGATCGATGCGGTCGCCGGCGGCGGCGCGGACCTCGGTCTCGGCGTCGCCCTCGAACCCGGCAGGGGCGACGACGATGACCTGGGCGGGGGCGGCGGCGAAGACCCCGTCGAGCGCGTGGCGGAGGATCGAATGCGTGTCGATGCCGACGAACGCCTTGGGCGCTCCGGCATCCAGTCGGGTGCCGGAGCCGGCGGCGACGACGATGATCGCGGTGTCAGGAACGGGAAGCATGCTCACCAGGTTCACGTTACCGGCGCGCACGAAAAAAGGCGGATGCCGAAGCACCCGCCTTCTCTCAGTCCACTCAGGACGCGAGGACCTCGTCGAGCAGTGCGCTCGCCTTGTCCTCGTCGGTCTTCTCAGCGAGCGCGAGCTCGGAGATGAGGATCTGACGCGCCTTGGCCAGCATCCGCTTCTCACCCGCAGACAGCCCGCGGTCCTGGTCACGACGCCACAGGTCGCGCACGACCTCGCTCACCTTGATGACATCGCCGGAGGCGAGCTTCTCGAGGTTCGCCTTGTAACGACGCGACCAGTTGGTCGGCTCTTCGGTGAACGGCGCGCGAAGCACCTCGAACACAGCGTCGAGGCCCTCTCGGCCGATGACATCGCGGACCCCGACGAGATCGACGTTCTCAGCGGGCACCTCGATGATGAGGTCCCCCTGGGTGACGTTGAGCTTCAGGTATTTCTTCGCCTCACCCTTGATGATGCGCTCCTTGACCTCGATGATGGTCGCAGCGCCATGGTGCGGATAGACGACAGTTTCGCCAACCTCAAAAAGCATAAAAACTTGTCCTTTCGGCAACCTCAAGGATACCACAGGGGGAATGCGCTAAGGTTCGCGCCTCCACGTCCTCAGGGGGCATCCCGCATGCGCATAGAATGGATGCGGATATCCCGTCGGACCTCAGGAGGACCCGTGAAATCGCGCCTTGTTGCGTCTGCCGCCATCAGCGCCCTCGTTCTTCTCGGCGCGACCGGCTGCACGTTCATTACGCCGCAGTCGACGGAGGTCCAGTACTCGGCCTCGGACGGCGTCAACGTCTCGGACTCGGACGGCCCGATCGACGTGCGCAACGCGTTCATCGTCGCGAACGAAGACGGCTCCGTCGGCAACTTCGTCGCCGCCGTCGTGAACCCGACCACCGAGAAGGCCACGCTCACGATGACGATCGACGGGCTCGACCCGTTCACCGTGTCGGTGCCCGCAGGCAAGACCGTCAGTTTCGGCGCCGATGAGGAGCCGCTGCGCATCGAAGACCTCGACACGATGCCCGGTGCGACGATCGAGATCCACTTCCAGTCGGGTGACGGCGCCGGCACCAAGACCGAGGTCCCGGTTCTCGACGGCGCGCTGCCGTACTACGCCGACCTGGTGCCCAGCGCCACGAAGTCGACCCCCACGCCGGAGCCGGTCCCGTCCGACACGGCCGCCCCCGCTCCCTCGGAGTGATCCGGCGCACACGCTGAAGAAGAGGCCGTCACCCCCGGGGTGACGGCCTCTTCTGTACGGCGCTGGGGCTCAGCCCTCGCTCAGCCCTCGAATCGGTAGCCGAGGCCCCGGACGGTGACGAGCATGACCGGCTCGCCCGGGTTCTCCTCGATCCGCGAGCGGATGCGCTTGATGTGCACGTCGAGGGTCTTGGTGTCGCCGAAGTAGTCGCTGCCCCACACCCGGTCGATCAGCTGACCGCGCGTGAGCACGCGACCCGAGTTGCGCATGAGCACCTCGAGAAGTTCGAACTCCTTCAGCGGCATGTTGATCTGCTGACCGGCGACCGTCACCGTGTGGCGGTCGATGTCGAGTGAGACGCGGCCGCCGTCGAGCACGCGCTCGTCGAGCTCGCTGTCGGCCTGGACCACGCGGCGCAGCACCGCGCGCATCCGAGCCAGCAGCTCACGCGACGAGTACGGCTTGGTGACGTAGTCGTCGGCGCCGAGCTCGAGCCCGACGACGATGTCCACCTCCGAGTCCTTGGCCGTGACCATGATGATCGGCACGGCAGAGGTCGAGCGGATCTGCCGGCACACCTCGGTGCCCGGCATGCCGGGCAGCATCAGGTCGAGGAGCACCACATCGGCGCCGCGCTCGCGGAACGCGGTCAGCGCCCCCGGACCGTCCTCGGCGATCTCGACCTCGTACCCCTCTCGGCGCAGCAGGTAGGCGAGCGGGTCGGCGAGGTCGGGCTCGTCTTCGACGAGAAGGATGCGGGTCATGCGTTCTCTCCGTTTCGGACGCGAGCTGCGGCCTTCGCCGCCTTGCGCTCGCGCTTCTTCTTGTTCTTCTTGTCCCTGTCGATGCTCGGGGGAGCATCGATCGTGGGAAGCCTGATGGTGAAGGTCGAGCCTCGTCCGGGGCGCGACCAGAGGCGCACCTCGCCACCGTGGCGCTGTGTGGCGTGCTTGACGATCGAGAGTCCGAGTCCGGTTCCGCCGGTGCGGCGCGACCTCGCCTCGTCTGCACGGTAGAAGCGCTCGAAGATCCGCTCTCGATCCGCCTCCGCGATGCCGATGCCCTGGTCGGACACCGCGATCTCGACGACACCGTCGTCGGCCTTCACTCCGATGCCGACGCGGGACCCCCTCGGGGAGTAGACGATCGCGTTGGCGATGAGGTTGCCGAACGCCTCGATCAGGATCTGCGAGTCACCGCGCACCCAGACTCCCCGGTCGCCGCCGCGAGCGAGCTCGACCCCGGCCGAGTCGGCCTGCACGACATGCGCCTCGAGGGCGGTCGCCAGCACCTCGTCGATCGAGACGGGGCGCACGTCCGACAGCGCGTCGTCGGTCTGGAGCCTCGACAGACTCATGATGCGGCCGGTCAGCTGACCGAGACGAGCGGCCTCGGCCGAGATCCGGGTGGCGAAATGGCGCACCTGCGCAGGATCGTCCGCCGCGGACTCGATGGCCTCGGCCAGCAGGGTCACCGCCCCGACCGGGGTCTTGAGCTCGTGGCTCGTGTTGGCGACGAAATCGCGGCGCATCTGATCCAGGCGCTCCTGCTCGGTGACATCGCGGATGATCAGCAGGGTCATGCGGGGGCTGATCACACTCGCGCGTGCCGAGACGAGTCGGGGATCGAGGCTGAGCCCGCCCCGTGTGATGCGCAGAGATTCGGTCGCCGAGCCGCCGTCGTTGCGGCCGCCGCGCACGAGCTGACGCAGCTCGGGATTCTCCAGCGGTGCTCCCACCTCTATGCCGAATCGCGTGGCTGCTTTGGAGACGGCGAGCACGAGCCCCGAGGAATCGACCACGCAGGCTGCGTCGTCCATGCTGCCCAGCACCGCGGTGACGCCCGCCGGAACGGCGAGTGACGTCTCGTCGGCGACCCGTGCCCTGGCGCGGTACGCCCAGGCGATGAGAAGCGAAAGGCCGATGCCGATCACGAGGCCGACGGCCAACGCGAGCAGCGCGATCTGCGGCAAGGTCATAACCACAGCGTAGAGTGCGTTCACCGCCGGATCGGCGGGTTCTCCTGTGCTGGCAACAACGCGAGAAGTACTATTCACGTGCTGGGCACCGTTCGTTAACCTTCGAAGCAGACAATCGCTTTCGGGCCTGTGCGGGAGCGCGGACCTCTCCTCCCGCGCGGACGACCCAGCCGTCTCGCGCTGTCACCACAGTCGAGACCCGAATGAAAGGTTGCGCCCACATGCGCGAAGTCTTCCACCAGTCCCTCGAGGACCTGCAGTCCCGTCTCGTGGAGATCGCCGACCTCGTCACGGTCTCGATCGACAAGGCGACGCGTGCGTTCGCCACCAGCGACGTCGAGCTCGCCGAAGAGGTCATCGCCGACGACGCGAAGATCGACGAGCTGGCGGTCAAGCTCGACGAGCAGGCCATCGAGATCCTCGCCCGTCAGCAGCCCGTCGCCCGCGACCTGCGCATCGTGGTGATCGCGCTGCGTGTCAGCGCCTCGCTCGAGCGCATGGGCGACATGTCAGAGCACATCGCCCAGCTCGCTCGCCTCCGCTTCCCGGAGCGCGCGATCCCGAAGGGTCTCAAGGGCACCTTCACCAAGATGGGCGAGCTCGACGTCGAGATCTCGCGCACTCTCTCGGAGCTGCTGCGCACCCAGGACCTGCGCCTGGCCGACACCATCCGCAACACCGACGATGACATCGACGAGCTGCACGCCAGCGTGTTCGAGAAGGTGCTCAGCGACAACTGGAAGGGCGAGGCGACCGCGACGGTCGACGCCACGCTCGCCAGCCGCTACCACGAGCGCTTCGCCGACCACGCCGTCGCCGTCGCCAAGAAGGTCGTGTACCTCGCGACCGGTGACTGGCGCGTCGAAGAGGAGGACATCCCCCTCGCAGCCGAGCAGCAGCGCGAGTTCGGTCACGCCTGAGGCGTCACGACAGAGAAGCAGGGGGCGGATGCTGACAGCATCCGCCCCCTGCGTCGTCCGGTGCTACTTCTTGCCCTGCGCAGCCACGGCGGCGGCGCCTGCGGCAGCGGCCTCGGGGTCGAGGTAACGACCGGGGCCGGTCGGGACGTTGTTCTCGTCGAGCTCGTAGACCAGCGGAATGCCGGTGGGGATGTTGAGTTCGGCGATGTCGTCGTCGCTGATGCCCTCGAGGTGCTTCACCAGGCCGCGCAGCGAGTTGCCGTGGGCGGTGACGAGAACCGTCTTGCCGGCCTCGAGGTCGGGGACGATCGCGTCGTTCCAGTACGGCAGCAGGCGGTCGATCACGAGCTTCAGCGACTCGGTGCGGGGCACCTCGCCGTCGATGTCGGCGTATCGCACATCGCCGACCTGGCTGAACTCGCTCTCATCGTCGAGCAGGGGCGGCGGCACGTCGAACGAGCGACGCCACAGCTGGAACTGCTCGGGGCCGAACTCCTCGAGGGTCTGCGCCTTGTCCTTGCCCTGCAGGGCGCCGTAGTGACGCTCGTTGAGGCGCCACGAGCGCGTCACGGGAATCCACAGGCGGTCGGCTGCGTCGAGGGCGATGTTCGCGGTCTGGATCGCACGGCTGAGCAGAGAGGTGTGCAGCACGTCGGGCAGCATACCGGCCTCGGCCAGCAGCTCGCCGCCGCGCTGAGCCTCCTTCTTGCCCTGCTCGTTGAGGCGGACGTCCACCCAGCCGGTGAACAGGTTCAGTTCGTTCCACTCGCTCCGGCCGTGACGGAGCAGGATCAGGGTGCGCTTCGAAGTCATGACGTCAGTTTATCGGCGCAGCTCGACGCGTCCACGCCCGTGCCCTGCGAGGATTGACGCATGGCGTCATCTCCTCTCGGTCGGCCGACCCGCGGCACAACCGGGACGAACCGGCTGCGCCGCAACGATCGATGGATCGCGGCGAGCCCCGCGTTCCGCCGAGCCGAAGACCCGCTGGTGATCGACCTCGGCTACGGCGCCAGCGGCGTGACGGCGTTCGAGCTCGCGACCCGTCTGCAGCGCGTCCGCGCGGATGCCGAGGTGCGTGGCCTCGAGATCGATCCGGAGCGAGTGGCCACTGCGAACCGCCAGCTCGCCGAGGTGCAGGCTGCGCGCACGCCCTTCTCCCCCGACCTCCGAGTCTCGTTCGCCCGTGGAGGGTTCGAGGTGCCGCTGCCGGCCGGACGCCGACCCGCGGTCATCCGGGCCATGAACGTGCTGCGGCAGTACGATGAGGGCGACGTCGCGAGCGCCTGGCGCACCATGTCGACTCGGCTGTCTCGTGACGGGCTTCTCGTCGAGGGCACCTGCGATGAGATCGGGCGCGTGTCGAGCTGGGTCGACGTGGGCCCGACGGGGGTGCCGCTGCGATTCACGATCTCGCTCCGACTCGCCGACCTCGAACATCCGAGCATCGTCGCAGAGCGCCTGCCTAAGGCTCTCATCCACCGCAACGTGCCTGGCGAGCGGATCCACTCCCTGCTCGTCGACCTCGACCGCGAATGGGACCGTGCAGCACCGCTGTCGACTTTCGGCGCGACGCAGCGGTTCCTGGCCGCGGTCGCGGCGCTCCGGGATCAGGGGTGGCCGGTGCTGGGCGGCAAGACCAGGTGGCGACTGGGCGAGCTCACGCTCCCCTGGGATGCGGTGGCTCCCCTCCCCTGACGGGTGGGCCCTGCACGCCTCGCTCAGCCCGCCTGACGGGGATCCGGGGCGCTGGGGCGACGGGACAGCCGGGTGAGGCGCGGGATGTCGGCCATGGCACCCGCATCCGCCGGCACGATGACCTGCTGGGTCGCGGCGATGTCGGCGCCCTCGGCTCGGACGACGAGATCGCCCACCGGTGTGCGACGAGACAGGATCGCGAGCGCGATCGGGCCGTCTTCATGGTGTCTGGCGACGGAGGTGATGTGCCCCACCTCGTCGTCGCCGGCGAAGACCGCATCGCCGACTGCCGGCAGCACCGCCTCGCTGCCGTCGAGGTGCAGCGCCGCGAGCCTGCGAGGCGGGTGTCCGAGGTTGTGCACCTTGGCCACCGTCTCCTGGCCGCGGTAGCACCCCTTGTTCAGGTGCACCGCGGTGCGGATCCAGTCCGATTCGTGGGGCAGCGAGCGCTCGTCGACCTCGGCCGACCACCGCGGACGCCAGGCGGCGACGCGTAGTGCCTCGGCGGCGAGGAGCCCTGCCACCTCTTCGGACGACAGGGTCGCGGCGAGCGCGTCAGCGGCGTCGGTCGTCGCGATCGCCACTCTCCACGCGAGCTCTGCGCCCGGGTGATCGGTGACCTCGGCGTACTGATGACCACCCGCGCTCACGCGCTGCCAGGGGTCGGCCCAGATCAGCGGAGCGCCGGACGGAGCGGATGCGGCAGCAGTCGCACGCTCAGCCGCCGCGCCACCGTCGACGAAGCCGAGCAACGCCAGATCGGGGCGCACAGCCACGGTCGCCTGGGTGCGGAACTTCATGCGCGTCAGCCAGGTCGCGAGCGCCTCCGCGTCGTCGGTGTCGGCGATCAGCCAGGTCGACGAGCCGTCGTCGACGACCCCTGCCGCGTGCTCCACGCGCCCCTGAGGGTCGAGCACCAGCAGTTCCGTGCTCTCGCCGGCAGCGAGTCGCCCCACGGACTGAGAGGTGATCGAGTCCAGCCACCCCAGCCGTTCGGGACCGGCGACTTCGATGACCGTCCGGTCGCCGAGCGGAACCAGGGCCGCGCCGTCTGCGAGACGACGCTGCTCGCGGAAGGCGTCGCCGAAGTGCGCGATCCCGTGCTCGGCGATCACAGCGCCCGGGAAGTCGGTGAATCCGGTCATGTCAGACCTTCGCGAGTCGAGCGGAGGCGTGAGACCGCATCGGCGTGCCGAGAGCCGCGATGTCCCAGGCCCAGAGAAGGTGGTTGTCGACCAGGCCGTACATCCGCGTGGCTGCGCCGTACTCCTTGGCCCCGGCTCCGCGCACGATGGCGTCGGAGGCGATGTCGATACGCGGACCGTTGATCTCGCCGAGGTAAAGCTCGAGCGTCCCGTCGGCGTGGGCGATCGAGATCTCGATCGGGAAGCCGCCTGAGGGAGCGCGCAGTTCCTCCACGTCGTCGACGCTGCGCACGACCTGCTCGGCGCGCGGCGGCAGCAGTGCGGGGCCGGCGTCGGAGTCGGAGGCCGGCCGGGAGAGACGCCAGTAGCCGCTCTCGGCGACGAGCGGGATCGAGACGGCACCGTCTTCGCCCGCCAGGATCGCCGTCGCGGAGTAGTTCAGGAAGGGTCCGCCGTCATGGCTGAAGCTCACCCGGTGGGTGAACTCGCCCTGCAGACGGTCGTCGCCGACCGGATAGTCGATGACCCCGGTGCCCTCCCAGACGCCGATCAGCCACGAGAGCGGCGCGAGGTCGGCCGGGAGATCGGTGGGCAGCTCGAGCACGATGCTCAGCGCTGGCCGCGGAAGAGGTTCCGCAGCACGACGACCGAGACGAAGGCGATCGCGAGGCTCGCCAGCCCCAGAAGGCCGATGAAGAAGAGTTCGAGCGCCATGAGGTCCATGGCCTCCACTTTACCCTCCAGCAGGCCGGGTGTCTCGTCCGCTGATCAGGTGACGAGAGCGGCGAGGCCGAAGCCGACCGAGATCACGCCCATCAGCAGCAGTGCGCCGATGGTGCTGGCGCCCACGCGGAAGATGAAGCCCTGCGTGCGCCCGTACTGCAGCTGCACGGCGAAGGAGAGGAGCACGATCGCGCCGAAGACCACGAGCAGCCAGGGCACTCGCCACTCCTCGGCGACGAAGATGCCCACGCCGATCGAGGCGACGAAGGCGACCGCCCAGACGATGAGCACGCCGACGAAAGCATTACGCGGTGCGAGCGCTGGATCCGTCATGACTCCATTGTGACCCATCGGCGCCCGGTATCATTGCGGCACGGCGTACCCCGCCGTCCGGAAGGAGTGCGTGTGGCCCAGGTCCTGGTGTTGACCAATGCTCCGGTCTCGGAGCAGGTCCTGCCCGCACTCGAGCTCCTCAGCCATCGAGTGCGCCAGATCCCGGCCGAGCCCGCCCAACTCGTGAGCGCCCCCGAATACGACATCGTGATCGTCGACGGGCGTCTCGACCTCGTCGGCGCGAAGTCGCTCTGCCGCCTGCTGCGAGCCACCGGTCAGGATGCGCCGCTGCTGCTCGTCGTGACGGAGGGCGGGATGAGCGCGCTGTCCGGGGACTGGGGCATCGACGACGTGCTCCTCGCCACCGCCGGCCCGGCCGAGACCGATGCCCGCGTGCGGCTCGCCCTCGCCCGCCGGGACGAGGTCGCAGAGCCGACGCGCGTGCAGGCCTCCGGCGTCACGATCGACGAGCAGTCGTATTCGGCGAAGCTCAGAGGGCGCCCGCTGGACCTCACGTACAAGGAGTTCCAGCTCCTGCACTTCCTCGCCACGCACCCGTCGCGGGTGTTCACGCGCGAGCAGCTGCTCAGCGAGGTGTGGGGCTACGACTACTTCGGCGGCACCAGAACCGTCGATGTGCACGTGCGACGCCTGCGGGCGAAGCTGGGCGACCAGGAGCAGATCATCGGCACGGTCCGCAACGTCGGCTACCGATTCAACGTTTATGACGAGGAGACGGTCGCCGCATCGCGGTGACGCACGCACCGTCAGTTCACACGCGCGTCACCTCACGGTGCTTAGATGTACCCCATGATCGATCCCGCACTCGCCGACGCAGGTCTCGGTGACGCTGAAGATGACGACTTCGATGCCGTCGAGTCCCCCGACTCGCTTCTCCCCGACCACCGCTACCACGATCGCGAGCTGAGCTGGCTCGCTTTCAACCAGCGCGTGCTCGAACTCGCGGAGGATCCGTCGCTCCCCGAACTCGAGCGTGCGAACTTCCTCGCCATCTTCGCGAGCAACCTCGACGAGTTCTTCATGGTGCGCGTCGCCGGACTCAAGCGCCGCATCCTGACCGGTCTGGCGGTGCCCACCAACATCGGCCGCTCCCCCGCCGACGCCCTCGCCGACATCGCCCGTGAGGCGCACGCACTGCAGCTGCGTCACGCCGACGCCTGGAAGTCGCTCGTGCGTCCGGCGCTGGCCGAGTCCGGCATCGAGATCACCGAGTGGGCCGAGCTCACCGACGAGGAGCGAGCCAAGCTCTCCGAGTACTTCGGCGCCCAGGTGTTCCCCGTGCTGATGCCGCTCGCGGTCGACCCGGCGCACCCGTTCCCGTACATCTCCGGGCTGTCGCTGAACCTCGCCATCCGCATCCGCAACGCCCGCACCGGGCGTCAGGAGTTCGCGCGCCTCAAGGTGCCGCCCATGCTTCCCCGATTCGTCGAGGTTCCGGGCTCCGGCGAGATCAAGCGCTTCCTCACGCTCGAAGAGCTCATCGCGAACCACCTCGGCGATCTCTTCCCGGGCATGGAGGTCCTCGACCACCACGCCTTCCGCCTCACCCGCAACGAGGATGTGGAGATCGAGGAGGACGAGAGCGAGAACCTCATCCAGGCGCTCGAGGCCGAGCTGCTCCGCCGCCGCTTCGGTCCGCCGATCCGCCTCGAGATCACCGACGACATGGACGAGGTCACGATGGACCTCCTCGTGCGCGAGCTCGAGATCACCGACCAGGAGATCTACCGACTCCCCGGACCGCTCGACCTCCGAGGTCTCTTCGACCTGTCGCGCGTCGATCGCCCGGATCTCCGCTACCCGCCGCATCTTCCGACCACGGCAGTCGCCTTCCAGCCGACCGGGAGCAACACCCGAGCCGACATCTTCAAGGCGATCCGCAAGTCGGACGTGCTCGTGCACCACCCGTACGAGTCGTTCACCACGAGTGTCGTCTCCTTCCTCGAGCAGGCGGCGCGCGACCCGCACGTGCTCGCGATCAAGCAGACTCTCTACCGCACCTCGGGCGACAGCCCGATCGTCGAGGCGCTGATCGACGCCGCCGAAGCGGGAAAGCAGGTGCTGGCGCTGGTCGAGGTCAAGGCCCGCTTCGACGAGGCGAACAACATCGTCTGGGCGCGCAAGCTCGAGAAGGCGGGCGTCCACGTCGTCTACGGCCTCGTCGGACTCAAGACCCACTGCAAGCTCGCGCTCGTCATCCGTGAGGAAGACGGCGTGCTGCGTCACTACTCGCACATCGGCACGGGCAACTACAACCCGAAGACCAGCCGCATCTATGAGGACTTCGGGCTGTTCACTACCGACGCCCAGGTCGGCAAGGATCTCACGCGCCTGTTCAACGAGCTCAGCGGATACGCGATCGAGAAGAAGTTCAAGCGCTTGCTCGTCGCGCCGCTCCACCTGCGCAAGGGCCTCGTGCGCCAGATCGACCACGAGCGCCGCAATGCCGAGAACGGCAAGCCGGCGAGCATCCGCATCAAGGTGAACTCGATGGTCGACGAAGAGGTCATCGACGCCCTGTACCGCGCGAGCGCCGCCGGCGTGAAGGTCGACGTGTGGGTGCGAGGCATCTGCAGTCTGCGCACCGACCTCGAGGGGATCAGCGACAACATCACCGTCCGCAGCATCCTCGGTCGTTACCTCGAGCACTCGCGCATCTTCGCGTTCCACAACGACGGCGACGCGCAGGTGTACATCGGCAGCGCCGACATGATGCACCGCAACCTCGACCGCCGCGTCGAGGCGCTGGTGCGCGTCACCGACCCCGGTCACATGAAGGACCTGCTCGACTTCTTCGACCTCGCCATGGACCCAGGAACCACCTCGTGGCACCTCGGCGCCGACGGCGTCTGGACCCGGCACGCCACGGATGCCGCAGGCAAGCCGCTCATCGACCTGCAGGACAAGACCATGGGGTTGGTCCAGCGACGCCGTCGTGCACGGGCGGTTCGATGAACGACGATTCGAGCATGAGGGCAGCACGGTCGAAGTGGACGGACAAGGCCGTGTACGCGGCCGGCGCGGTCGTCTGGCGACTCATCGACGGCAAGCTGCGGATCCTTCTGATCCATCGCACCAAGTACCGCGACGTCACGCTTCCCAAGGGCAAGGTCGACCCCGGTGAGATGCTCGCCGAGACGGCTGTGCGGGAGGTGCACGAAGAGACCGGCATCCGCGTCTCGCTCGGAGTCCCCGTCGGCGTGAGCCGCTACCATCTGCCCTCCAGCAAGCAGAAGGTCGTGCACTACTGGGCGGCCGAGGCCACGTCCGACGCGATCCGCGCCTCGACGTTCGTGCCGAATCGCGAGATCGCCGCGCTCGAATGGGTCAGCGTCAAGAAGGCGCGCGACCGGCTGAGCTACCCGGTCGACATCGAGATCCTCGACTTCTTCGCTCAGCTCGTCGATGACGGCGTGCTGCGCACGTTCCCGATCATCGCCCTGCGCCACGCGAAGGCGCTCTCGCGCGGCGACTGGGACGGCCCGGATGCCGAACGTCCTCTGACCGATCGAGGCCTGCATCAGGCGAAGTCGATCGTCGGCCCGCTGCGGGCCTTCGGCGTGCGCAAGATCATCACGAGTGATGCCGTGCGCTGCATGCAGACCGTGACCCCGCTCGCGAAGGCCCTCGATCGGAAGACCGTCACCACGCCGAAGATCAGTCAGGACGCGTGGGAGGACGGCGAAGACGATCTGCGTTCGATCGTCGGTCGCCGCGTGCGGTCGGGCAAGCCGGCAGTGCTGTGCAGCCATGGCCCTGTGCTCCCGGGAATCCTGACCGAGATCGCCCTGGCCACCGGAACGGTCCGCGGCTCCTATGTCAGCAGCGCGGCCGACCTCGAACCGGCCGCCTTCTCGGTCGCGCACCTCTCAGCCTCCAACCCGGGGTCGGGGATCATCGCGATCGAGACGCACATCCCCAAGGTCTAGCGCGCTGCGAAAGACGACGAAAGGCCGCATCCGTCGACGGATGCGGCCTTTCGCATGCCCCAGAGAGACGCGCGCCGTTCACCTGCCGTTCACCTGCACGGGAGAGTCTCGTTAACCGCCGCACATAGCGTCACTGTGTGCCCTGCACCGGGCCCCACCACATCAAAGATCGAAGGATCCACAGTGAAGATCTCCCGAATCGCACGTATCGGCGCCGTCGGCGCCGTGGCCGCTCTCGCCCTCGCCGGCTGTGCCGCGAACGAAGGCGGAACCGGCGGAACCACCGACGCGCCGAGCGAATCCACTCTCTCCGGCACCATCGAGGCCACCGGAGCCTCCTCGCAGGAAGCAGCCCAGCAGTCCTGGGTCGCCGCATTCCAGACCGCCAACCCCGACACCACGGTGAACTACACCGCGACGGGTTCGGGCACCGGCCGCGAGAACTTCATCGCCGGTTCGTCGAACTTCATCGGCTCCGACCGCGCGTTCAACGCCGACGAGCTCGCCGCGGGCGGCTTCGGCTCGTGCGCCTCCGACGAGATCGTCGAGATCCCCGTCTACATCTCCCCCGTCGCCGTCGCGTTCAACCTCGAGGGCGTCGACGAGCTGAACCTCGACGGCGAGACCATCGCCAAGATCTTCGCGGGCACCATCACGAAGTGGAACGACGAAGCGATCGCCTCGCAGAACGAGGGCGTCGAACTGCCCGACCAGGCCATCGTGACCGTGCACCGCTCCGACCCCTCGGGCACGCAGGAGACGTTCACCAAGTACCTCAGCGCCGTCGCCCCCGACGTGTGGACCTACGAGCCCAGCGACGAGTGGCCCCTGCAGACCGGCGAGGCCGGCGACGGCACCTCGGGCGTCGTCGACGCGATCACCAACGGCTCCGGCTACATCGGCTTCGCCGACGCGTCGCGCACCTCCGAGCTCGGACAGGTCGCCGTCGAGGTCGAGGGCGAGTACGTCCCCTACTCGGCAGACGCCGCAGCCGCGCTCGTCGAGGCGTCGCCGCTCGAGGAGGGCCGCTCGGACCACGACCTCGCGTTCGCCGTCGACCCGGCCGCCGCACCCGCCGGCTCGTACCCGATCGCACTCGTGTCCTACCTCATCGGCTGCGTCGAGTACGACGACGCCGAGACCGCCGGCCTCGTGAAGGCGTACTTCCAGTACGTCGCATCGGCCGAGGGTCAGGATGCCGCAGCCGAGGCCGCGGGCAGCGCGCCGATCTCGGACAGCCTGCGCGACCAGATCAGCACCGCGATCGACGCGATCGTCACGGAGTGACCGAAGGCTCAGCCCACCGCTGAGCCCCGGTCCGACGCCCCCGGGTGTCGGTCGAGAGGACTCGACCGACACCCGGGGGCACCCGCATGAAAACCCCCGAAAGTCCCTCAGAGCCTGGAGTCGCTCCGATGTCCACAACCACAACGGGTCCCGATACCACCCGTTCAGCCGGGACACCCCCCAAGCTGCGTCGACGGGGAGACCTCGTCTTCTCGGGCACCGCGCTGGCCGCGGGAATCATCATCCTCGTCACGCTCGCCGCCGTGGCCCTGTTCCTCATCGTGCAGTCGATCCCCGCGCTCTCGGGAGACACGAGCGGCAACCACATCCTCGAGGGTCAGTCGTTCCTGTCCTGGGTCTGGCCGTTCGTCTTCGGAACGCTGTGGTCGAGCTTCATCGCCCTCGTGATCGCCGCTCCCATCGCGATCGGCATCGCTCTGTTCATCTCGCACTACGCCCCGCGACGCCTCGCCGGGTTCCTCGGCTACATCATCGACCTGCTCGCGGCGGTCCCGTCGGTCGTCTTCGGCCTCTGGGGAGCCCTCACCTTCGCCCCGATGCTCGTGCCCTTCTACAAGTGGCTCAACGAGAACCTCGGCTGGATTCCGATCTTCAGCGGCACGCCCTCGGGCACGGGAAAGACGATCCTCACCGCATCCCTCGTGCTCGCCGTCATGATCCTGCCGATCATGACCGCGATCTGCCGCGAGGTGTTCCTGCAGACGCCGAAGCTCCATGAGGAGGCGGCGCTCGCGCTCGGGGCCACCCGCTGGGAGATGGTCCGCATGGCCGTCCTGCCCTTCGCACGCAGCGGAATGGTGTCGGGCGCCATGCTCGGCCTCGGACGCGCGCTCGGCGAGACCATGGCCGTGACCCTCGTGCTCTCGCCTCTCGGCATCGTCACGTTCAACCTGCTCAACCCGGAGAACCCGACGACGATCCCCGCGATCATCGCGCTGCGGTTCCCCGAGGCCCACGACGAGGGCGTCAACACGCTCATCGCGGCGGGTCTGATCCTCTTCATCGTCACCTTCGCGGTCAACTTCGTGGCCCGCTGGATCGTCTCGCGCCGTGCTGAGTTCTCGGGAGCCAACTGACATGACCGCCACCCTCACGCCCTCGCCGTCATCCGTCGCCGCTCCGGTGCACAGCACGTCGGCAGGTCATCTTCCCCGGTGGGCGCCCTGGGCGCTGCTGCTGGCCGCCTTCGTGGTGTCGGCCACGATCTTCGCCTTCGTCAACGCGGGCAACGACCCCGCCGACTTCAACATCGCACTCACCCTCGTCGTCGGCCTCATCTTCTACATGGTTCTGATCTTCGTGATCTCCACCGTGGTCGAGAGCCGTCGCCACGCGATCGACCGCCTCATGACGGCGCTGGTGTCCGGCGCCTTCGTTGTCGCGCTCCTCCCGCTCATCTCGCTGCTGTACACCGTGGTCGTCAACGGCCTCATGCGGTTCGACGGCGAGTTCTTCAGCTTCTCGATGCGCAACATCGTCGGCGAAGGCGGCGGCGCGGTGCACGCCATCTGGGGCACGCTCCTCATCACGCTGGGCGCCACGATCATCTCGGTGCCGATCGGTCTGATGACCTCGATCTACCTCGTCGAGTACGGAGAGGGACGCAAGCTCGCCCGCGGCATCACGTTCCTCGTCGACGTCATGACGGGCATCCCGTCGATCGTCGCCGGTCTGTTCATCTACTCCGTCTTCTCGCTGATCGTCGGCCCCGGCACCCGCATGGGCATCATGGGCTCGCTCGCCCTCTCGGTGCTGATGATCCCCGTGGTCGTGCGCGGTTCCGAGGAACTCCTGAGGATCGTCCCGAACGAGCTCCGAGAGGCCGCCTACGCGCTCGGTGTGCCGAAGTGGCTGACGATCATCAAGGTCGTCCTGCCGACCGCCATCGCCGGAATCCTGACCAGCATCATGCTCGCCATCTCACGCGTGATCGGTGAGACCGCGCCGCTGCTGCTCACGGTCGGCATCGTGCAGGGCATGAACCTGAACATGTTCAGCGGGCAGATGGCGACGCTACCCGTGTTCTCGTACATGCAGGCCAAGTACCCCGGCATCCCCGTCGATGCCTACCTCGACAGGGCCTGGGCCGCCGCCCTCACCCTGATCGTCATCGTGATGGTGCTGAACCTGCTGGCCAGGATCATCGCCAAGGTGTTCGCCCCCAAGATCAACGGCCGCTGAGCCGTCTTTCCCGACTGAAGAAGAAGGATCACACGTGTCCAAGAGCATCGAAGTCAACGACCTCAACGTCTACTACAGCGACTTCCTCGCCGTCGAAGGCGTCAGCATCGAGATCAAGCCCAACACCGTCACGGCGTTCATCGGCCCGTCCGGCTGCGGCAAGTCCACGTTCCTGCGCACCCTCAACCGCATGCACGAGGTCATCCCCGGCGCGCGTGTCGAGGGAGAAGTGCTGATCGACGGCAAGAACCTCTACGGCGCCGGCGTCGACCCCGTGCTGGTGCGTCGTCAGGTCGGCATGGTGTTCCAGCGTCCCAACCCGTTCCCCACCATGTCGATCAAGGAGAACGTGCTCGCGGGCGTCAAGCTCAACAACACACGCATGGCGAAGAGCGATCAGGATGCTCTCGTCGAGAAGTCCCTGCGTGGCGCGAACCTCTGGAACGAGGTCAAGGACCGCCTCGACCGCCCCGGATCGGGTCTCTCGGGCGGCCAGCAGCAGCGTCTGTGCATCGCGCGTGCCATCGCCGTCTCCCCCGACGTGATCCTGATGGACGAGCCCTGCTCGGCGCTCGACCCGATCTCGACCTTCGCGATCGAGGAGCTCATCGCCGAGATCAAGTCGGAGTACACCGTCGTCATCGTGACGCACAACATGCAGCAGGCGAGCCGCGTGTCCGACCGGACCGCATTCTTCAACATCGCCGGCACCGGCAAGCCCGGCAAGCTCATCGAGTACGACGACACCCGCACGATGTTCACCACCCCGTCGGTGCAGGCGACCGAGGACTACGTCTCGGGACGCTTCGGATAAGCATCCGGTCTCAGACCGAGAGAGGGCCCGGCGCTTCGGCGTCGGGCCCTCTCTCGTTCCTGCGACCGGGCGCGCCTCAGTCTCGGGGCGAGAGGAGGTACTCGTTGAGATCGGCCGTGAGCGCGCGATCGACGGGCAGCTCGACTCCGTCTACGGCGGTGATCGGGGCGGCGAGGCGGACGCTGGAGACGAGCCAGGCGGCGTCAGCACGCGACAGGTCGGATGCCGGCACCTGCGCATACTCGGCGACGAATCCGCGCGCGGTGAGGTGCTCGTAGACGCTGAGCTGCGTCGTACCGTGCAGGATGCCGCCGTTGGGCGCCGGCGTCACGAAACGCTCGCCGAAGCGCAGGATCAGCGACGCGGTCGGTGCCTCGAGCACGAAGCCGTCACGCGAGAGGAAGATCGCGTCGTCAGCTCCACGTCGGTGCGCTTCGCGAAGCGCCGCCATGTTCACCGCATACGAGAGGGTCTTGGCGCCGAGCAGCAGCCACGGTGCCTTCTCAGCCACGTCGAGGTCGTACCCGCGGTCGAGGGTGACCACGCGGATCCCCTGCTCGCGCACCGCCGAGAAGTCGGATGCCGGTGCGGCCGTGACCCAGGCGGTCGGTGTGGGGCCGTGCTCGACCCCACGGCTGAGGATGAGTTTGATGACGTACTCACCCTGTTCGCAGTGGGCGGCCGCTCGCTCGACGGCCTGGTGCCACTGCGCCTGATTGGGGAGCGGCAGGTCGCACAGCTGCGCTGAGTGCGCGAGCCTCTCGAGGTGCGGCACGACCTCCTGTGCATGCCCGTCGATCACGCCGATCGACTCGAACACCCCGTCGCCGCGCTGCGTGCTCAGCTCCCCCACGCTCAGCGCCGGTGCGGCGGCATCGACGAGGGTGAACGTGTCTGCGAAGTCGGAGCGGTCGGCGTCGGCCGTCGCAGGATCGATCATCAGAGCAAAGCGCCGTGTCATGATCCGAGCCTAGAGCCCCGGGAATAGCTTCAGCGCGAACTTGTTACACTGGAGTGGCCGGGCCGCATAACCCCGGGCTCCAATTTTTGCCGCTGCGAGCGGCCTTCCGCCGAGAGGCGTTTTTGCGGCCCGGTCTTTTCATGCCCGGGCACGGATCCCGACGAGAACCCGGCCGCCGCGTCGATTCAGGCCAATGCGCCCGAGCGCCACAGCACAGCCGCGGCAGACAGGTCCTGCGCATAGCTGCTCAGGCGCAGGGCGCGGGTGGTGAGCTCGCTCGCACGCGACGGTTCGGTCGGCTCATAGTCGTCCGCCGCGTGGGTCGCGCCCGAGGCCTGGACCCGGCAGAACGCCGCGGCCCGATCGAGGGCGACCGCGAAGTCTCCGCGAAATGCACCGCGGAGGATCGTGTCGATCAGGGCGACGAGCTCGTCGGGGTTCGCCGGCACCGGCGCTCCGGCGATCACGGCATCCACGGATGCGAGCTCCACTCTGCCCCGCTCGTACAGCAGGGCCGCGGTGTGCGGATCGCCGTGGATGGCCAGCTGCAGGAGGTACAGCCGCCACAGCGCGCCCGGCAGAGTGCGAGACGGAGCCTTCGACCAGAGCTCGGCGATCTCGTCGATGCCGTGCTCGTCGGTGAAGGCGACGAGCCGGTCGGCGCTCACGCCGCTCTCATCGGCGCGCACGCGGGTCAGCAGAGCGGATGCGGTCGCATGCGCGACGCGCGTCTCCTCGGCGGGATCGTGACTGCCCACGATGTTGTCGAAGGCACTGGTGGGCCGGCGCACCGGACGGGAGAACTGCTCAGGCATCAGTCCAGGGTACGCGCGATCCGAGACATCAGGCCGTCGGGATCACGACGACGGGATCGGATGTCGGCAGGCCCGAGGGCGAGCCTCCGTCCTGCTCCACCGTGACGGCGATCACATCGCCCGCGTGCATCTCGCCCGCGAGCACCGCTGTCGCTTCGCCGTCGTCGGCCGCGAACACGCCTGCCGACACCGGAGTGTCACCGCGCACATACCAGAGCTCGTAGGTCTTGCCCTCGGCGAGCGACGGGATGCCGTCGGTCACGAGCACAGACTTGCCGAGCGACGCCGACCAGTGCGCGGTCGCAGTGCCGCCGCTCTCGAGCGACACGCTGGCCTGCTGAGCGTCACCGGCCGCCTGGATGTCCTCGAGTGCGACGACACTCGCCGGTCGGTTGATGTAGGTGTTGATCGCGACGGCGCCTGCCCCCACACCGACGAGCAGCGCGAGGCATGCCGCGAGCGCGAAGAGGAAGCGGAGGCGGTGTGCCGGAGCCTTCGGGGCGTCGTCGCCATCGCGTGCGGCGGGCGCTGAGTCCGCCACGGGCGCGGAATCTGCCGTCTCGCCGGGCGCCGGGTCGGGCATCGAATCGGGCGCCGAGTCCGAGAGAACGACATCGCCGCTCTGCGGCGTGACGGCGATACGTGCGAGCAGAGCGGCACGAATGTCGGGCGAGGGAACGGCCTGCGCCACTCCGTCGGCGAGGAAGCCGGCACTGTCGGCATCGGCATCCACGATGCTCTGCCATTCCGGGTGCGCTGCGAGTGCGGCGTGATACCGCTGCTGGTCATCGGGCGACAGCGCGTCGAGCGCCGCTCCTGCCGCGAGTTCTGCGAAGTCCTTCTCGTTCATGCCGTCACCCCCATAGCTGTCCTCAGTCGCGAGAGCCCATCTCGCATCCGTGTTTTGATCGTCCCCAGCGGCGCTCCGACGAGCGCTGCCACTTCGTTCTGACTGTAACCGCCGTAATAGGCCAGGACGAGAGCTTCGCGCTGCACCTCGGGAAGGCCTGAGAGCGCGTGAACCACCTTCTCGCTCTCGATGCCCAGCTCCACCGTCTCCGCCACACTGTCGTGCGCGACCCCGATGTCCCTGAACCCGGCTCGTACGTCTCGGTCCGCGCTGGACTGGGACGCCCGAACCCGGTCGACCGCACGACGGTGCGCGATCGTCATCACCCAGGTTCTTCCCTGGCCCTTGTTCGTAGCGAACTTCGTAGCGGATTGCCAGATCTCCAAGAAGACCTCTTGGAGCACCTCTTCGCTCTGCGAGCGATTCACGAGGACCCTGAGGATGAGGCCGAAGACGCGTGACGACAGAGTGTCGTAGAGCTCCGCGAATGCGCGCTGATCACCGTCGCCGATGCGAAGGAGCAGGTCAGCGACAGCATCCCGAGCCGTACCGTCTTCGGGTACGTCCATTCCATCGATGACCATCTCTAACAGCATGCCGCATTCACCCCGCTTTCCCGTGCACCCGCCACCCGAAAGTGACGGAAACGAGTCCTCTTAAGTGCTCCTCGTCGAAACCTGTTCGCTGCAGACCCTCGAAACGGATTGGATTCGGCGGCTCGGAAAAAATCTTTGACGTTTCTCCCATCCGATCCCGGTGGGGCTCCGAACGACTGTCAACGCCACGGAGAGGCCGTGGCAGTGTTCTGAAGGAGCTTGAGATGTTCAGCACCAAGAAGAAGGTCACCGCAGCCATCACCCTCGGCCTTGCGAGCGCATTCCTGCTCTCCGCATGTTCCATGGGCGGCACCACCGAAGAGCCGGCAGAGTCGACGGCCCCCGAGTCGTCCGAGACGATGGCTCCCGAGACCGAGACGATGGACCCGGCCGCGAACCTGGTCGGCCCCGGCTGCGCCGCATACGCAGAGGCTGTTCCGGACGGCGCAGGATCCGTCGAGGGCATGTCGCTCGACCCGGTCGCCACCGCAGCATCCAACAACCCGCTGCTCACCACGCTCGTGGCCGCAGTCAGCGGACAGCTGAACCCCGACGTCAACCTCGTCGACACGCTGAACGGCGACGAGTTCACCGTCTTCGCACCCGTCGATGATGCTTTCGCGAAGATCGACCCGGCCACCATCGAGGCACTCAAGACCGACAGCGCCACGCTGAGCTCGATCCTGACCTACCACGTGGTCCCCGGCCAGGTCGCACCTGACGAGATCGCCGGCATGCACACCACCGTCCAGGGTGCTGACCTCGAGGTCACCGGCAGCGGCGACGACCTGATGGTCAACGACGCCACCGTCATCTGCGGTGGAGTCCAGACCGCCAACGCGACCGTGTACCTCATCGACACGGTCCTGATGCCCCCGGCCGAGTAAGGCCCGGGAACGCCGAGGCGGACACTCGGTAAGCCGTCCCACCTCTCGGGGGAGGTCGGTGGGATGGAGAAGGAGCCGCTGACGACACGTCGTCAGCGGCTCCTTCTTTGCGCCCTAGACTGGAGGGGCGGGCCTCTAGCTCAGTTGGCAGAGCATCGGACTTTTAATCCGCGGGTCGTGGGTTCGAGCCCCACGGGGCCCACCAGTCAGGCACTGGGATCGCGCGGTTCCGCCGGGAAGCCGAAATCGGACATCCCGGCGAGAACCCGTCGTAGGGCGCTATCTTGAACCAAGGATTGAAGCTTGGGGCGCACATGCACTGGTTCGTGACTGATGAGACAAATAACGACTCCGTGTCGGGAACGTTCTTCATTTACGGAGGGTTGGTGGTAACTGACGCCCAGCTCCGAGAGATTCACACAGCGCTCGAAGCGATCCGCTCGAAGTATGGCTACCTTCCCGGCGATAGCCTCAAGTTCCATACTCGGTCGCGTCCCGCCCAGGTCTCGATACCTGACTCAAAGGCGGCCAAGCGAGAAGTGATCGAGGCGCTTGAGCGCATCGGCGCACGGCTCATCATCTATGTCATCCTGCACGACATCGCGAACAGCCAGACCGCTGATACGAGACAGAAGTGGGCGCTCAACACTGTCACCTATGCCTACTACCGCTTGCTCAGCGAGGAAAATGCGGGCGGTGTCTTCCTGATGGATCGAGACGACGATCAGCACACACATCTGGCGTCTCTGTTCCAGACCGGGCCGCAGATGGCGGATGGCCGTCACATCGCCGTGTCCGACCGGATCTTCCTATTTGGAATGACTGCCAACAACTCGTCCCACCTCAGCTCGGCTGTCGACATCGCGCTCGGCGGTTTCCGATACTGCGTGAACACCGCAGGCGGCGATGGAGCGCAAGTTGTAGCTGGTGAGATCTTCCCACCACTTGCCCGGATGCTCTGGGGTCGAGAAGTTGGCGGGACCAAGTACATCCGAGACCGTGGCTTCCACTCCATGCCGAAGACCGAGATCAAGTCGTACTCGTACAAACGGATCTATAAGAATCTCTTCGAGAAGCTTAACGACTACTCCGGGGGAGACGCTGATACGCCGGAGGAGGGCCAGCCATAGGCGTTAGCGCTTCTCCTCAACTCGAGGGTGACGACGCACACGGCGCACGAGGCGCGGTAGAATTTCGCACGACGACGGGGACCCGGCATACAGCCGAGCCCCCGCCTAGACCTCACCAGTTACTTTCCAGAGCGCTTGGTGGGCCTCTCCACGACGGTCGTCCGCGGGTTGCGGGCGGCCGTCGTGTGCTTCACGTAGCGGCCGGTGATGGCGCTACGTGCGTGGCCTTTGCCACTCGAAGATTTGCTAGTCATATTCACCTCCTCTCGCTCGGCTTCGCAGGTCACTCCGCAGCGGAGGCCTGCTTGAACTCGTTGAACGCCTTGAGAAGCTTCATCGTGGCCTCGTAATCGAGGGTCGCTCCCTCGTAACGCACTTCGTACAATCCCTGCAGGTTGGACGGCAACGTAACTCCCTTCTCGACGAGGAGAATGAAGTTCCGCTTGTAGAGCGCCATAGCGCCGCCGATTTCGATCAGGACGTTGGAGTTCAGCATCTTGACCTCGCCGCCCTTGTCGTCCAGAAGGCGAGTCTCGGAACCGACGTGCACGATTCCCGCGCCGCAGGATCGCATGTCGTCCATAACCTTGTCGGGTACCGGCTTTGACACCGATTCCTTCTCAACGGACACGATGGGTTCGAATCCACCAAAGGTGAGCAGCTCCTTGATCTGCGCGACGATGTCGGAGTTCTTCCCGTGGCTGACAAACACTCGCTTGTTGTTCGCGATGCTGTTGGTCTGCGCAGGCGAGATGGGCGCTGGAGGGATCGGTGACTCAACCGGGGTGGCGACCCTCGGCGTCAGCGGCGCTGCATCTTCCGCGGGCGGAGCCGATGATTCGGTGGTGTCGGGCGTCACCGTTGTGCGACCGGTCCCGTCGAGATTGACGTACTGCTGACCGTTGATGTCCTGAAGAAAGCCCGCCGCGGCAGCGTTCTCCAAGATCATATCGAGCGCCTTGCCGGTCACTTCCGCGGGCACATTCATCTCTTCGAGCACGTTCAGCGCGATGGACCGTGAGGGCACCTTGCTGCCGTCGTACTTTTCGAGGAACTGCCGAACGGCACGCGGCTGGAGAACTGCTTCCCGAAGCGCGTTACGATCGTCACCCTCGGATGTGGGTGCCACCGCCCGGCGGCCGAGCGCGGTCAGACCGATCGTTTCGCCCTGTGCGGCGCCATCCGTCAGGCCGTAAGCCACCGCTGCACCGGTGAGCATTCGGAACGTACCGCCAGTAGGCGAGACATTCAGAGCTGCCGCGACCATCAGAGGCCGCGTCGGCTGCTTGCCATACTCATCGCGCAATGCCTCTGGGACGCGGAGCGCCTCGGTGATCGAGTAACTCGGTACATCCGCCTGACTCAGACGAGCCTTCCTCCTCCCGGCGCTCTGGGCTTCTTCTTCTGTGTCCGTGCTGGCCATTCTGGCCTCCTATCTGTAGTGGACAGCGCCAGCGTACACCCAACTGTCGACTTGAAACGCGATTTGGACAAATGCAAGAGGACAGGCGTATCTCCTCAGGACCTGTAAAGACGCATGATCTAGGCGGCTTCGCTCTTCGCAGACACCGCGGCGCACTTCTACATGCTCACAAGCAGGCACTCTTGAACCCCAAAACATCGGATTCTGGGGTAGCGCGGGTACTAATCCGCGCTTTCACGCTGGTTCTTGTCCTCGCGAATCAGAGGACCGACAAAACGAAGCAGCGCGGCTTGTCAAGTCTCGGCCGCGAAACGCTCGAACCGAGCGATGTGCTGCGAGTAGTCGGTCGGGTAGAGATGGCTGTAAATCGTGTCAGTCGTAACGACGCTCGCGTGGCCCAGCCAGCGGCTCACCTGGTAGGGGCGGGAAGCCCGCGGCTAGCCACAAGCTCGCGGCGGTGTGGCGAAGGTCGTGGACGCGGATTGTGGGCACCTCGGCGCGCACGAGGGCGGGCTTGAAGTAGTTACGCCGGAAGCTCGCGAGATCTCAGACGCGGTCGTAGTCCACTCGGTGTGATCCCTGAGTGCGACCCGGCCAGAACAGGGCGTCGGGGTCACCCGATCGCGGGTGCTGCATCTTCAGTCTCTTGGGTCGGCGATGAGCGCCCGGTCGAGTAGCGGCACGTCGCGAGAGGAGCGCCGCGACTTGGGAGTACCAAACACCCAATCCCCCACCGCCTGATCCTTTCGCTTGACCCACTGCGCGGTCTGTCGCACCGAGACGTGGCCGGCAGTCAGGTCGACGTCCTTCACGCGCAGCCCGATCACGGAAGCCGCGAGGCGAATCAAGAAACATACCTCCTTATGACTCATAGTCCGTGGACTCATCGCCTGCGCACGCCGAGCGTTGGAGTATGCCCGTTCCCGATCACCGCCGCGCCTTCGGTGACCGCGTTCGAGAGCTCCGCAAAGAGCGAGGCTTATCGCAGGAAGGCCTCGCGCACGTCGCTACTCTCGACCGCACCTATGTCAGCGGGGTCGAACGGGGATTGCGCAACGTAAGTCTCGACAACATCCATAAGCTTGCCACTGCGCTGAAGGTGGACGTCAGCGCTCTCTTCTAGCAATTCGGATGAGATAACCCGGCGGTTTCCCGTCCGACCACGCCTACCCAGGGCCGACCACAGTCGTACCGAGGTCGCTCCGCTTCCGCGTATTTCCGAGGCAGAACGCCTCACTGGGGATACCCCCTGGGCACCTGAGGTTTACTTAGGAGAGGCACCCTTGGCCGTCTTTTAATCCGCGGGTCGTGGGTTCGAGCCCCACGGGGCCCACCGTTTATCACCACCGGCCGGATCCGGCCACCCCCTTCACTCCGTCGGCACCCTGCGAGAGAGTCGTGGCGTCCCCATCCGGGACATTCACCCCACGAAAGGACGCATCATGGCGACTCTCACCGACAGCCGAGTGGCATTCCTCGCGACAGACGGATTCGAGGACAGCGAGCTGACCAGTCCGTGGGAAGCGGTGCAGGGCGAAGGCGCGAGCGCCACGCTCATCGCACCGGACGGACAGCAGATCACCGGCAAGAACGGTCACGTGCAGCACGTCGACCTCACGTCCGAGACGGCGAAGGCCGACGAGTTCGACGCGCTCGTGCTCCCGGGCGGCGTCGTGAACGCCGACCACCTGCGGCTCGACAAGGCATCGATCGACCTCGCCCGCTCGTTCTTCGAGCAGCACAAGCCCGTCGCGGTCATCTGCCACGGCGCCTGGATCCTCATCGAGGCCGGCGTGGTCGACGGACGCACGCTCACCAGCTACCCGAGCCTCGCGACCGACCTCCGCAACGCCGGCGCCACCTGGGTCGACGAGGAAGTGGTGGTCGACGCAGGTCTCGTGTCGAGCCGCACTCCCGACGACCTCCCCGCGTTCAACGCGAAGCTGATCGAAGAGGTCGCCGAGGGGAAGCACGCCGAGCAGACCGCATGATCTGAGCACCCGGCGGTCCGGTGTCAGGCGCCAACGCGCGCCCTGTGACGCCGGACCGCCGCTCTGTTCGCACAGCGCACCGAGCAGAATCGCTGCCGCCCGTTGCGGGTCACGTCGACGACCACGTTCGTGCAGGGTGAGGCCTCGCAGCGACCCAGTCGGTCCATGCCGCGGGTGACGAGGTGCAGCGACGTGCCGACCGCGAAGACGGCCCGGAGCACATACGGCAGAGATCGCACATCGTCGCGGTAGTGCAGGTGCCAGCCTTCGCCGTCGTGGTTCGTCAGGCGCGGGTATGCCGCAGCTTCCGCCATCTGCGCGTTGAGGATCTCCGCGCGAGAGTCCGGATCCGCCGCGTCGACGATCCGCAGCCAGTCGTCGACCACCTCTCGGACCCGTTCATGGTCGTCGGCGGCGGGAGGGAACGTCATCGTCATCCCCATCTCGAGGGTGCGCTCCTCGATTCCCGCTCGATCGACGGGGAAGTCGTCGGCGAGGGATGCGGCCAGGAGAACCGCATATTCGCCGTAAGGGTTGAGATGCATAAGGCCATTACATCACGCTGGATCCATGACCACGTTGCACACTCTGCCGATCCCTCGTCAGACCACCACCGCACACGAGCACGCCTGGGTCGCCGACTCGCGGCATCCGACCAGCGAAGGCGTCGTCGTGTACGTCCGCTGCGCCGGCTGCGGCACGCATCGCGTCGACCTGCAGGCGCACCCGCTGATGCCTCCCTCGGCGATCAGCCGCGAGACCTCGGACTGAACCACTGATCAGACAGCGACGATCTCGCCGTTCCGCGGCACCCAGTCCTGCTCTCCTTCGCGAAGAAGGGCGAGCGGGATCCCCCGGGCCTCCTGCTCGATCGAGTCCGAGACCTGGACGTGCAGATGCGGTTCGGTGCTGTTCCCGGAGTTGCCGCATTCGCCGATCACCTCCCCCACCGACACTCGATCGCCGAGCCGCGGCCTCACGCTCCCTGCCCGCAGATGGGCGAGCAGCACGAGGGCGTCACCGCGACGGATGACGATGTGATTTCCGGCGATTCCCGGCGCACCCGCGCGGACACGCGATCGCTGGGTCAGCGCGTACCGCAGCTGCGCACCGAACGAGCGCCGGGCGACATGGTCGTGCTCCCCATCGTGAACCCGCACGACCTCGCCCGACACCGGCGCGAGGATCGGGCGTCCGAAGCCGACGAACGCGGCAGCAGGCTCGGTCCCGAACATGCTCCCGAGAGTGCGAGGCGCGCTGCGGCCGCTCGAGTCGACCGGCACGAAATCGATCGCGTGCGAGCTGCCGAACAGCTCTGTTCCGTGGCTGGGGACGCGCGACGCCGGGCTGTTCTGCACGATCCACCGCCCCGTGAAGGGCAGGGCCAACGTGAACGGCTCCCTCTCGCTCATGCGGTCAGCTCGGCGAGCTTCCGGACCGTGCGGAGGTTGCGCGCCGTGCCTGCGACGCCGAGCGCACGATCGAGGACGGCCTTGGTGAGCCTCGTGCTGTGCACACCGCCCTCCGCGTAGTCGATCCACAGATCGTCGCCGACCAGCGCGATCCGCTCCCCCGGCACGGGCCGCTCCTGCAGCGCCTCGACGGCCCCGGGCGCGGCCGGCACCTCGAGGAACATCGCGTGGAGCAGCTTCTCCGACGCTCCGCCGAACGGGTGCGCATCCAGGGCGTGCACGAGGTCGTCGTGAGTCCTCAGGATGACCGGGGTGTCGACGTCGAACTCGTCGGCGATCAGCTCCCGGACCCGAGCGCTCACCGACGTCGGATCATCCGGATGCTCGCAGACGATGTTCCCACTCGCGATGTAGGTCGAGACCTCACCCAGCACCGGAGCGAGCACCACGCGCAGCTGTGCCATCGGCACTCGATTGCGGCCCGAGACGTTGACCGCTCGCAGCAGCAGGACACTGCGTGTCACGCAGAGTCGCTCTCGACGAGCACGGCACCCGCATGAGCGAGTTCTGCGAGAGCCGCCGCACTCGGCTCCGGTGCGACACCCGCGATCAGGTCGGTGAGGATGCGCACTCGGACTCCGTGCGCCACCGCGTCCAGCGCAGAGGCCCGCACGCAGTGGTCCGTGGCGATGCCGACGACGTCGGCCTCGAGGACACCCGCGGCGGTGAGGATCGCGCCGACGGTGTCTCCCGTCTCGGTCGCGCCCTCGAACATCGAGTAGGCGGGGCGCCCCTGCCCCTTGTGCACATGGTGCGTGACGGCATCGGTCACCAGCAGGGGGTCGTATTCGGCACCGGGCGTGCCTGCGACGCAGTGCACGGGCCACGTGTCGACGTAGTCCGGCGCCTCTCCGAAGTGGCCGCCGTTGTCGCCTTCGGAGTCGTGCCAGTCGCGCGAGGCGATGATGACGTCGTACTCCGTCGCATGTGCGGCGAGGAACGCTGAGACAGCGGATGCCACGGCATCCCCGCCGTCGACGGCCAAAGCGCCGCCCTCGGTGAAGTCGTTCTGCACATCGACGATCAGAAGCGCTCTGCTCATGGTCCGAGCGTACGCCGCCCTCGCGGGTCTCCCCAAGGCAGGAAACCAAAAGGCCCCGAGATGTTGTTCACATCACGGGGCCTGCTGGAGCCGCTTGTCAGAATCGAACTGACGACCTTTTCATTACGAGTGAAATGCTCTGCCGACTGAGCTAAAGCGGCGCGATCATCGATATTACCCGTTCCGGAGCCGCACCGCGAATCGAGCCGGGATCACTCGCACCGGACGTCACCCTCGGGCACGACATCGTCGAGGAGGAACGCCTCGACGGCGTCGTCGACGCACGTGTTGCCCTTGTTGTATCCGGTGTGGCCTTCGCCCACGCGGGTGATCAGCACGCCCTCTTCGAGCTGCTCGGCGAGCGACTCGGACCACTCGTACGGGGTCGCCGGATCGTTGGTCGTGCCGACCACGAGAATCGGGCCCGCACCCTCGGCGTTGATCTCGCCTCGCGTCCCGGTCGGCGGGTAGGGCCACACCGAGCAGGAGTCGGGACCGT
Organism: Microbacterium sp. Leaf161; assembly: GCF_001423645.1. NCBI lineage: Bacteria > Bacillati > Actinomycetota > Actinomycetes > Micrococcales > Microbacteriaceae > Microbacterium > Microbacterium sp. Leaf161. The sequence continues at coordinate 307,953 of NZ_LMOW01000001.1, forward strand.
TCCAGTACGGAGCGATGGTCGGTGCGCCGTCGGCGATCTTCTTCTCGGTCGCCGCCTCGGCCGCCGGGTCGTCCTCGACGGGATAGTCCATGCAGTTGTAGGCGCGGAAGGCTTCGCTCGAGTTGTCGAGATAGGTGCCGTTCTCACGTCCGTTGTAGAAGTCGGCGAGGAAGAACGCCGTCGTCGGATCGCCCTGCAGAGCCTCGTCGAGCGCCTGCGTGAGGTACTGCCAGCTGTCTGCCGAATACAGGGCGGCGATGATCGCGGTCATCAGCGAGTCCGCGCCGAGCATGCGCCCGTCGCCGTTCTCGAGCGGAGACGCGTCGACGCTCGCGAGCAGTGCACCGAGATCGGCCATGGCCTCGTCGACCGTGCCGTTGAACGGGCACTCGCCCGAGTCGAGGCAGTTCTGCATGTAGGCGCGGAGGGCCGATTCGAATCCGAGCGCCTGGGTGGCACCGACATCGAGCCCCGAGACGGCCGGGTCGATCGCGCCGTCGAGCACGAGTCGACCCGCTTTCTCGGGGTACAGGTCGGCGTAGGTCGCACCGAGGAAAGTGCCGTAGGAGTAGCCGAGGTAGTTCAGCTGCTTGTCGCCGAGCACCGCGCGGATCAGATCCATGTCGCGTGCGGCGTTGATCGTGGTGACGTAGGGCAGGATGCCGCCGCTGTTCGCCTCGCACGCGTCGGCGAACTCCTTGTGAGCCTCGAGCAGCTCGGCCTCCCACTCCGCGCTCCCCCGCTTGCCTGAGGGGATCGTGTAGAGGTAGTCGTCCATGCCTGCAGCGTCGAAGCACGTCACTGCGGTCGATTCTCCGACGCCGCGGGGGTCGAATCCGATCACGTCGTAGTTCTCGATGAGATCGGCGCCGACCGCGAAGTCGAGACTGTCGCGGATGAGCTCGACGCCGCTGGCGCCAGGACCACCGGGGTTCGTCAGCAGTGAGCCCTGAGCCGTTCCCGTCGCCTGGTGGCGCACGACGGAGAGGGTGATCTCCCCCTCGCCCGGGTTCTCCCAGTCGAGCGGAGCGGTCACCTCCGTGCAGTCGAACCCCGTGCCGCATTCGCTCCAGGTGAGCGTCTGGCCGTAGAACGGCAGCAGGTCTTCTGCCACGCCTTCGGTGTCTGGCGCGTTCGTGGTGGACGGATTCGGCTCGGCCTGCTCGGAGATCATCGAGTACAGGCACCCGGAGAGGGCGACCGAGGCCGCGGCGAGGCCGGCGATCACGGCGACGGCGCGTCGGATGCGGGAAGTCGGTCGATTGTTCACGGTGTCCTCCCGCTCGTGACAGTCACGAGCAAGCTCTCGAGAGCGAGCAGCGGTGCGACGTTGCGCTCCAGCGACTGGCGTGTGTCGGCAAGGTGGTCGAGTACGACAAGAGTACGGGTCTCCGGCCAGGCCGCAGCCAGCGCGGCCAGGTGTTCGCGAAGCTCGCGATTGATCAGCTCGTCGTCTCGGCCGAACTGCAGCATGACGACATCACGGAAGAGAGACTGCAGATCGGTGAGGACTCTGTCGATCCCGTCACGCAGACTTCGGGTCGCACGCTTCTTCTGGTCGTCCTCCAGCGCGGAGATCTGCGTGCGAAGGGCCGGCGGAACGGCCTGCCCCTCGGCGATCCCGACCATACGCAGCAGGGATGCACGCTCGGCCGCGTCGCGCTCGGCGGTGAGCGCCTTGGCGTCGTCAGTGGCCGCCTGGATGATGCGGCCGGCGACCTCGACGGCGTCGCTGACACCGCGAACCCCCAGCACAGACCGCAGGGTCTCGTCACGGCGGCGGCGGGCAGCCTCATCGGTGGCGAGTCGCTGGGCCATGCCGATGTGCCGTTGCGCATGACGAGCGGCCTGCTCGGCGATGCCCTCATCGACCCCTGTGCGCAACGTGATCAGACGTGCCACGTCTGCGACGTCGGGCTCGCGCAGTCGCAGTGAGCGCACGCGCGAACGGATGGTCGGCAGTAGGTCGGCTTCGCTCGGGGCGCAGAGTATCCAGACGGTCTGCTCCGGCGGCTCTTCGAGAGCCTTCAGCAGCACGTTGGAGGTGCGCTCGACCATGCGGTCGGCGTCTTCGACCACGATCACGCGATAGCGGCCGGCCGACGGCGCGAAGTACGAGCGCTCGACGAGCGCACGAGCCTCCGCGATCGTGATGATGACCTTGTCGGTGCGCAATGCCGTCACATCGGGATGCGTTCCCGCGAGCACCTGACGCATCGACGCCTCGTCATCGGGGTGATCCGCCACGAGCGCTGCGGCGAAGGCGTGCGCGAGCGTGGAGCGCCCCGACCCGGGCGGACCCGTGATGAGCCAGGCGTGCGACAGCGCGGAAGGATCGGATGCGGCGTTGCGAAGCGTGTCGACCGCGGCATCCTGTCCCCACACATCGGCCCACGGGAAAGGTGCGGCGACAGTCTGGGGCATGCTCTCAGCCTAATCGGGAGCACCGACGTGCGCGGCAACCGTCGCCGTATGCACGGCGACGCCCCAGACAGACGGCGTGCTGCGCGGAAGGCTCAGCCGATCAGCGCCGCTACCCGCTCGCGGATCTGCTCGGCGATGACCTCGGGCGTCGCTGCGGCGTCGAGAACCAGGAAACGATCCGGCTCGGCCTGAGCCAGAGCGAGGTACGCGTCGCGGACTCGCGCGTGGAACTCGTTCTTCTCGGCTTCGAGTCTGTCGAAGGGCTTGTCAGCCGAGTCGAGTCGCACACGCGCCGATTCGGGGTCGAGGTCGAGCAGCACGGTGAGGTCGGGCAGCGCGCCCTCGGCGGCCCACAGCGACAGGTCGCGGATCTCGTCGCCGTCGAGCACTCGCCCTGCGCCCTGATAGGCGACGGATGAGTCGAGATAGCGATCCTGCAGCACGACCTCACCGCGGGCGAGAGCAGGCCGGACGACCGTCGCGACGTGATGCGCGCGGTCGGCGGCGTAGAGAAGAGCCTCGGCACGCGGCGCGATGTCCCCACGATGGTGCAGCACGATGTCTCGGATCAGCTGGCCGACCTCCGACCCGCCCGGCTCGCGGGTGCGCACGACGGTTCGCCCTTCATCCGTCATCCACTGGGCGAGGAGGTTCGACTGCGTGGTCTTCCCCGATCCGTCTCCGCCCTCGAGGGTGATCCAGATTCCGGGATCTGATGTCACGAACCGGCCTTCTTCGCGGCGTTCGCGGCACGCGTCGCCGCGGCCTTCTTGGCTGCTGCAGACCGTGCGGCGGCCTTCTCGGCATCCGTCCCGGTCGACTTGGCCGGCGCCTTCTTCGCCGCGGGCTTCTTCGCGGCAGGCTTCTTGGCCGCAGGCTTCTTCGCGGCCGGCTTCTTGGCCGGCGCCTTCTTCGCGGCTGCGCCGCGCTTCGGGGCCGGACCCTTGGCGCGCTTGTCGGCGAGCATCTGCACGGCGACCTCGAACGTGATGTCTTCGACCTTCTGGCCGCGAGGGATCGTCACGTTCGTCTCTCCGTCTGTGACGTAGGCACCGAAGCGACCGTCGCGGATGCGGATCGGCTTGTTGCTGACGGGGTCGGCCTCGAACTCGGCGAGCGCGCTGGACGCACGTCGGGACCCTGCGCCGTATTTCGGCTGCGCGTAGATCTCGAGCGCCTTCTCGAGCGTCACGTCGAAGATCTCCGACTCGCTCTCGAGCGATCGGGAGTCCGTGCCCTTCTTCAGGTACGGACCGAATCGGCCGTTCTGTGCGGTGATCTCCTCGCCGCTCTCGGGGTCGGCGCCGACGACCCGCGGCAGGCTGAGCAGCTGCAGGGCGGTGTCGAGGTCGATCGTGTCGACTGACATCGAGCGGAAGAGTGAGGCGGTGCGCTGCTTGGGCGCGGCGGCCTTCTTGGCTCCCCGCTTCGGCTTGGGGGCGTCGACGACCTCACCGGTCGCCTCGTCGACGGCGGCATCTTCGGACACCGGGTCGTTCTCCTGCACATAGGGACCGAAGCGTCCGTCCTTGACGACGACGATCTTGCCGTTGTCCGGGTTGGTGCCCAGCACCCTGTCGCCGGCGACCGGCGCGTCGATGAGCTCCTGCGCCTTCGCAGCGGTCAGCTCGTCGGGGGCGAGATCCTCGGGCACGTTCACGATGCGAGGCTTCTCGTCGGGCGCCTCGGGGTTCGCGACCTCGAGGTAGGGACCGTACTTGCCGAAGCGCAGCGTGGCGGTGTCGGTGATGGGCGTGGAGTTGAGCGCCCGCGCATCGATCTCGCCGAGGTTGTCGACGGTCTGACGCAGGCCGACGTGCGAATCGGAGCCGTAATAGAAGGAACGCAGCCACTCGACGCGCTTCTGCTCGCCTCGCGCGATCGCGTCGAGGTCGTCTTCGAGCGCCGCGGTGAAGTCGTAGTCGATCAGGTCGGCGAAATGCTCTTCGAGCAGACGGACCACGCTGAACGCCAGCCAGGTCGGCACGAGGGCCTGGCCGCGCTTGGTCGCGTAGCCTCGGTCGATCACCGTGCCGATGATGCTGGCGAACGTCGAGGGGCGGCCGATGCCGTGCTCCTCGAGCGCCTTGACCAGCGATGCCTCGGTGTAGCGCGGCTTGGGGGTCGTGCGGTGCCCCTTGGCCTCGGACTCCGACATGCGCAGTTCGTCGCCGACGGCGACGACCGGGAGCGACTGGTTCTCGTCGGTGTCCTTGTCATTGCGCTTCTCGTCGCGTCCTTCTTCATAGGCCTCGAGGAAGCCCTTGAAGGTGTACACGGTGCCCGACGCGGTGAACTCGGCGTTGCGCCCCGCGGCGTCGACCGCGATGGTGACGGTCGTGGTCTCGTACTTCGCATCGGCCATCTGACTGGCGACGGTGCGCTTCCAGATCAGGTCGTAGAGACGGTGCTCCTCGCGGTCCAGTTCCGACGAGACGGACTTCGGGGTGCGGAAGTTCTCGCCCGAGGGACGGATCGCCTCGTGCGCCTCCTGCGCGTTCTTGCTCTTCGACTTGTAGGCGCGCGGCTTCAGCGGAACCGCGGTGTCGCCGTAGAGCGCGACGGCCTGGCTGCGAGCGGCTTGCACGGCCTGGGTGCTCAGCGCGACGGAGTCGGTTCGCATATAGGTGATGTAGCCCTTTTCGTACAGCCGCTGCGCGACGCTCATCGCCTGCTTGGCGCTCATCGAGAGCTTGCGGCCTGCCTCCTGCTGCATGGTGGAGGTGGTGAACGGCGCGTAGGGGCTGCGGGTTCCCGGCTTCGCCTCGACCTTCGTGACCGAGCCTGCGCCGGCGGCGTCGACGGCGAGTGCGAGCTCAGCGGCCTGCTTCTCGTCGAGGATGACGACGGCCTTCTTGAGCTTTCCGTTGTCGTCGAAGTCGGTGCCTCGGGCGAGCTGGCCGCCGTCGACACGCACAAGACGAACCTTGAATGCTGACGACGACGAGGCGAGCGCCTCGACGTCCCAGTACTCGGCGGAGACGAACGCCATGCGCTCGCGCTCTCGTTCGACGATCATGCGGGTGGCGGCGGACTGCACGCGTCCGGCAGACAGGCCCGTCTTGACCTTGTACCAGAGCACGGGCGAGACGTCCCAGCCGTACAGCCGGTCGAGGATGCGGCGGGTCTCCTGCGCGTCGACGAGGTCGGTGTCGAGCTCACGGGTGTTGCCGATGGCCGCCTGGATCGCGTCCTTCGTGATCTCGTGGAAGACCATGCGCTTGACGGGGACCTTCGGCTTCAGAGTCTCGAGCAGGTGCCAGGCGATGGCCTCGCCTTCGCGGTCCTCATCAGTGGCGAGCAGGAGCTCGTCGGCGGTCTTGAGCGCACGCTTGAGTTCGGCGACGGTCTTCGTCTTGCGATCGGAGACGACGTAGTAGGGATCGAAGTCGTTGTCGACGTCGATCGAGTACTTCCCGTACGCCTGCTTGTCGGCGGCGGGGATGTCCTTCTTGTCTGCGAGGTCGCGGATGTGGCCGACGGAGCTGAGCACCTCGTAGCCATCGCCGAGGTATCCCTGAATCGACCGCATCTTCGTCGGGGACTCGACAATGACGAGCTTCTTGCCTTCAGCCAAGGGAGCGTCCTTTCTTCGAAGCACACCATACACACCGCCGTGATGGGTTGGTCACAGTGGTCGCCTGCATTTTCGCCGGAAAGTGCTCGCGCCGCCGTCAGGATCCCTCGGGTGGCCCAGCACGGGCTCGGGAGACGGCAGCGAGTCCAGCGTACGCCGCGTTCACCTGCACAGTCGCCACGAAGCCCTCGACGGCGCACTCGGTGAGGGCCGCGCCTGAGGCCGCCGCGACCCGCGCGGCGAGGGCGCACGGGTCGTCGGCCGTGACGATCGCACCGCTGGCCGCGTCGGCCGCGGCGAGCGCCGCGGCGTCGGCGGCCCCCGCAGCCCGCTGCGCCGTGACGGCGGCTCCCCCGACCGCGGCGAGCCCCAGCGAGAGCACCGCTGCGACCGAGAGAACACCGGCCGCGAGAGCAGAGCCCGCCATCAGCCGCTCTCCGCTGCGATGGTCGACATCAGAGTCCTCCGGAGAGTGCACAGCTGGACGCCTGCAGCGGGATCCGGACGAAGCCGCCGATCGCGACGTCGGCGTGCGCCTTCACGCAGACGAGGTCTCCGGATGAGCTGCTCGACATTCCGGCGCCAGGAACCGCGGTCGACACTGCATGTGAGGCCCGGCCCGCGTCCTCCCCTCGGCCGAGGAGGCGCGCGGCGTCGGCCGATGCGTCCTGGAGCGCGACCTGACGAGCGGCCGCGCCCAGCGCACCGGCCCCGAGCAGAAGAGTGAGGACCACCGCGGGCAGCGCGAGTGCGAGCTCGGCGGCCACCGACCCCCGCTCGCCGTCACGACCGGCGCTCATCACGACACCGTGAGCGCCCGACGCACCAGGTCGGTGAGGATGCCGCGCACCTCATCCGACCTCATGATGACGACGAGCAGCCCGGCGAAGGCCACGGCGGCCATCGTCGTGATCGCGTACTCGGCGGTGGCCGCGCCGCTGTCGTCTCCGAACAGCATCGCGGAACGGCGCCGAGTGAGTGGAGGGAGTGTGTTCATGGGTTCCTTCTTTCTGTGTACGGATGCACGGGCATCCTGTGGTCGGCGGCCGTCAGAGCGGCAGCGGGGTCGAGAGGAGCACGCTCAGCAGCAGCGGAGCGACTCCCAGCAGAAGAAAAGCCGGCAGCGTGCAGACACCGAGCGGGATCAGCAGCGTGGTCGAGAGCTTCGCCGCGCGGAGGCGGCCGTCGATGCGGGACGCGTGCCGCTCCTGCCCGGCGGAGGCGCGGAGGAGTTCGCCTGCCGGCACCCCCGCGGCGTGCGACAGCTCGAGCACCGCGCGGACTCGCGCGTCATCTCCCCGATGAGACGCAGGACTCTCCGCGACGAGGCGCAGGGCCCGATCGATGGAGGCGCCGCCGGAGAGAGCGACGGCGATGAGCTCCGCCTGCATCCCCGGAGTGCCCGGCTCGGGTCGCGCGTTCCGAAGCAGTCGGTTCGTCCAGCCTCGGGCAGCGAACACGAGCAGGAGCCCGGCCGCGACGCAGGCCGCTCCCGCAGGCGCCCCGAAGATGACACCGAGAGTGTCGAAGCCGAGGGCGAAACCGAGCAGCAGACCGGCGAACGGCATCCACAGGAGCAGCCGCGCGGTTCCCGCCGGTTCAGCGAGAGCGATGCGCACATCATCGGCGGCGGACGCGGCGTCGCGAAGCGTCTCCGCGATCATGCGCAGCACCTCGGCCAGAGGCGCCCCGACGGTGGTCGCCACCTCCCACGCCGCAGCGAGGTCTCGCCACGGGCCGCCCTCGGCCTCGATCGCGGCGATGAGCGAGACGCCGCCGTCGACTCGCTCCACCACCGATGCGGCGTGCACGTCGCCGATCGAGGCGAGGTGCCTCCAGGCGACCAACGGCACCGCTCCGGCCTGCAGCAGCACGGCGAGCGTCTGCACCGAGGTCGCCGCGTCTGTTCCGGCGTCGGGGGCGCTTCTCCGTCGAGCGCTCACCACGGTCGCACCTCCTCGATGCCCAGCCGGTCTCCGGTGAGCTCGAGTACCCCCGCCTGCGCGATGCGTCGCCGCCCTCCGGGCGCCCTGTCGAGGTGCAGAACGATCGTGAACGCGCTCACCGCCTGGCGCGCGAGCGCCGTGGCGTCCATGGATGCGAGCGCGCCGAGTGCCTCGAGCCGGGCCGGCACATCGCTGAGACCGCTCGCGTGGAGGGTTCCGGCGCCGCCATCGTGTCCGGTGTTCAGAGCTGTCAGCAGCTCCCTCACCTCCTCGCCTCGGCACTCACCGACCACGAGACGGTCGGGGCGCATGCGCAGCGACTCGCGGACCAGCCGTGCGAGGCTGATGCCGCCGGCGCCCTCGAGGTTCGACTGTCGCGCCTCGAGAGCGACATGGTGGGGGTGCTGCGGGCGCAGCTCGGCGACATCCTCGATCGTGACGATGCGCTCGGAGGTCGGCGCGGCCGACAGCAGCGCCGACAGCAGAGTCGTCTTGCCCGTGCCGGTGCCGCCGGTGATGAGGATGTTGGCGCGCTCAGCCACCAGACCGAGGAGCCAGCTGTGCTGCCTGGCGTCGAAGGCGCCGAGCGCCGCCAACGCATCGAGATCCGCGGCGCGCACTCTGGGCACACGGATCGATAGAGCCGTCCCCGAGGTCGAGATGGGCGCGAGGATGGCATGCACCCGGATGCCGGACTCGAGCCTCACATCGACGCACGGTGCCTGGTCGTCGAGATGGCGACCGCCGAGACCGACGAGCGCGACCGCGAGATCGCGAACCTCCCGCTCGGACGCGCTCCACCCGTGCACCGCCTCGGCGCCGCGCCCCCGGTCGATGAACAGCCCTGAGGCGCCGTTGACGAAGATGTCGGTGACCTCGTCGTCAGCGCAGTGCTCTGCGAGCGGACCGAAGACGGGATCGACCTGCAGCGGCGTGCGACCACCCCGTTCGGCGCCGTCGACGAGAGGCGACGTGCCGCGCGGCTGGATGACGAAAGGATCGGGCATTCCCCGAAGCTAGGCGCCGCGCTCAGCGCGCGACCCCCGCGTCGAGCGGCTCGGACGGCGTCTGTGGGCAACCCCGCCCGGGCGTTCAGCGTGCAGAGCAGGTCGCGAAGACGGACATGAGGAGTGAGCCCGACGTGGGAGCGCTCCCGAAAAAGAGAGGGCGGCATCTCACGGGGGGAATGAGATGCCGCCCACGGCGTCCCTCATGGGGGAATCGGGCACGCCAAGGCCAGAATGATAATTCGGCTGTCGTCGAGTGTACGCAAGGCGACCGTCCTGACAAAACCGGCCGGACTACCTACTTTCGGCAGTATGCGATGTCCCTGCCCGAGGCTAGATTCGCCCTGACCTGATCGCGTGCAGACGCGTTCATGCCCGCACGACCTGCCACGCCGCAAAGGAGCGCCTGCCGATGAGCAGCCAGATCGATCATCTTCTCGATGAGACCCGCCAGTTCCCGCCCTCCGAGGAGTTCGTCGCGCAGTCGGTCTCGTCCCCCGCGCTGTACGAGAACGCGGCTGCAGACCGAGAGGCCTTCTGGGCCGCGCAGTCCGCCGAACTGCTCGAATGGCACAAGCCGTTCACCCGTGTGCTCGACTGGTCGACCCCTCCGTTCGCGAAGTGGTTCGACGACGGCGAGCTGAACGTGGCCTACAACTGCCTCGATCGCCATGTCGAAGCGGGCAACGGCGATCGCGTCGCCCTGCACTGGGAAGGCGAACCGGGCGACTCACGCACCATCACCTACGCGGAGCTCACCGACGAGGTCAAGCGCGTCGCCAACGTGCTCGAGGGCCTCGGCGTCGGCCACGGAGACCGCGTCGCGATCTACCTGCCGATGATCCCCGAGGCGGTCGCGTCGATGCTCGCCGTCGCTCGGGTCGGAGCCATCCACTCGGTCGTGTTCGGCGGTTTCAGCGCCGACAGCCTGCGGTCACGCATCGACGACGCGGGCGCCAAGCTCGTCATCACCGCCGACGGCGGATATCGCAAGGGCCGTGTCTCGGCACTGAAGCCGGCCGTCGACCAGGCCCTCGCGGACCGCGGCGACGGCGAGCAGCAGACCGTCGAGCACGTGCTCGTCGTCAAGCGCGGCGAGAACGAGGTCGACTGGCAGGACGGCCGCGACCTCTGGTGGCATGAGGTGGTTCCGGCCGCGTCGCCCGAGCACACCGCCGAGGCCTTCCCCGCCGAGAACCCGCTGTTCATCCTCTACACCTCGGGCACGACGGGAAAGCCCAAGGGCATCCTGCACACCTCGGGCGGATACCTCACCCAGGCCGCGTACTCGCACAAGTACGTGTTCGACCTGCACCCCGAGACCGACGTCTACTGGTGCACCGCCGACATCGGATGGATCACCGGGCACAGCTACGTCACCTACGGCCCGCTCGCGAACGGAGCGACCCAGGTGATCTACGAGGGCACACCCGACGCCCCGCACCCCGGCCGCTGGTGGGAGATCATCGAGAAGTACAAGGTCTCGATCTTCTACACGGCGCCGACCGCGATCCGCTCGTTCATGAAGATCGGCCGCAGCGTCCCCGCGAAGTTCGACCTGTCGTCGCTGCGTCTGCTCGGCTCGGTCGGCGAGCCCATCAACCCCGAGGCCTGGATCTGGTACCGCGACGTGATCGGTGCGGGCACGACCCCCATCGTCGACACCTGGTGGCAGACCGAGACGGGCGCGATCATGGTCTCGGCGCTCCCCGGCGTCACCGCGACCAAGCCGGGCTCCGCGCAGGTTCCGCTGCCCGGCATCTCGATCGACGTCGTCGATGAGACCGGCGCCGAGGTGGGCAACGGCAACGGCGGCCTCCTGGTGGTCACCGAGCCGTGGCCGAGCATGCTGCGTGGCATCTGGGGCGACCCGGAGCGCTACAAGGAGACGTATTGGGAGAAGTTCGAGAAGCAGGGCTACTACTTCGCAGGCGACGGCGCTCGCCTCGACGACGACGGCGACCTGTGGCTGCTCGGGCGGGTGGACGATGTGATGAACGTCTCGGGTCACCGCCTCTCGACCGCCGAGATCGAGTCGTCGCTCGTCGCTCACGAGGCGACGGCAGAGGCCGCCGTCGTGGGCGCCGCCGACGAGACCACGGGCCAGGCCGTCGTCGCATTCGTGATCATCAAGGAGAGCTATCTCTCGGCGCATGACCCTGCCGGTCTCGCTCAGCAGCTGCGCCTCTGGGTCGGCGAGCAGATCGGTGCGATCGCACGCCCCCGCGACGTGTACATCGTCGGCGAGCTGCCGAAGACCCGCTCGGGCAAGATCATGCGGCGCCTGCTGCGCGACGTCGCTGAGGGCCGCGAGGTGGGCGACACCACGACCCTCGCAGACACCGCCGTGATGAGCATCATCTCGGCTCAGGTCAAATAGGGCCGATGCAGAAACGCCCCCTCCCGATCCGGGAGGGGGCGTTCTTCATGTTCGGGTCAGGCGAGGATGAACGTGACCTCGACCTCGACCGGGCTGTCGAGCGGCAGCACCGGCACGCCGACAGCCGCGCGCGCATGGCGACCGGCGTCGCCGAAGATCTCGCCGAGTACGAGGCTCGCACCATTGATGACGCCGGGCTGGCCGGTGAAGTCGGGCGTGGACGCCACGAACCCGCCAAGCCGCAGCACTCCGCCGATCCGGTCGACCCCGCCGGCGGCATCGGCGGCCGCAGCGAGGGCGTTCAGCGCGCAGGTGCGGGCGTACTCGTTCGCGTCTTCCGCGCTGACCTCGGCGCCGACCTTGCCCGTCGCAGGAAGCTGACCTGCGGTGAACGGCAGCTGACCGGAGGTGTAGACGAGCCCGGCGTGGACGACCGCCGGAACGTAGGCGGCGACGGGTGCCGCCACCGCCGGAAGCTCGATGCCGAGCTCGGTCAGACGCTGAGAGAGGCTCACGCGGCGCCCCCTTCGAACTGGCGCGACGCCTCGGCAGCGGCCGCGAGACCGGCGTTGCCCGCGGCATCCGTCGACACCGGACGCTTGAAGTAGGCCACGAGCCCGCCCTCGGGCCCCTGGATGACCTGCACGAGCTCCCAGCCCTGCTTGCCCCAGTTGTTGAGGATCGCAGCGGTGTTGTGGATCAGCAGCGGGGTGGTGAGGTACTCCCACGTGGTCATGGCTCTCCTGTCTGGCGGCATCCGCGATGGCGGCTGCGTCAAAGGCGGTATTCAGGGAACTCCCCTACGATCTAGCGTATGCCTCAAAAGAATCGCACGGTGAAAGGTGCGCTCGGCGGAGTCCTCGGACTCGTCGGGCTGAGCACCGTCGCCGGTCTCCTCGTCGCGGCCAGCGTCACCCCTGTGCTCGCCATGACCGGTATCGCCGGGTCGCAGGCCCTCACCATCTTCGAGGACCTCCCCGAGAACCTCCAGGTCGGCGCTCCGATGCAGCAGTCCACGATCTACGCGACCGGTCTCGACGGCAACCCCGTCGCTCTGGCGTCGTTCTACGAGCAGAAGCGCATCCCGGTCGCCTACGACCAGGTGGCACCCGTGATGTACGACGCGATCCTCTCGAGCGAAGACAAGAACTTCTACACGCACGGCGGGATCAACCTCGGCGCGACGATCAAGGCCGCAGTCGGGAACGTCGCGGGCACGACCGATCGAGGCGCCTCCACGATCACGCAGCAGTACGTGAAGAACGTCCAGGTTCAGGAGTGCGAACAGGACGTCGACCCCGGAGCCGAGGACTACTCGACGCAGATCGAGCAGTGCTTCCTCGATGCGGCAGTCGCGAAGGGCGGCGAGGGCGTCGAGCGCAAGCTGCAGGAGATGCGCTACGCGTTGAAGATCGAGAAGGAGTACTCGAAGAACGAGATCCTTCTCGGCTACCTCAACATCGCCAACTTCGGCGGGACCATCTACGGCATCGAAGCCGCAGCGAACCGCTACTTCTCGACCACCGCGGCGAACCTCACCCTCGCTCAGGCAGCCACGATCGCCGGCATGGTCCAGGAGCCCAACAGGTTCCGCATCGACCGCCCGGGCGGGATCTGGACCGATGACGCCGGAGTGGCGCACAACGGAGACGCCGACGGCTACAAGGACACGAAGGACCGCAGGGACTACGTCCTCGACCGGATGCTGCTCGACGCCAAGATCACGCAGGCCGCGCATGACGAGGCTGTGGCCACGCCGATCACCCCGGTGCTCAGCGAGCCCCAGCAGGGTTGCGGGGCGGCCGGCGACAACGCCTACTTCTGCCAGTACGTGAAGGCCGTCATCGAGAACGACGAGGCCTTCGGCGCCACCGCGGAGGAGCGTCGTGCGAACCTGCGTCGCGGAGGCATGGAGATCTACACCTCGCTCGACATGCGCGTGCAGCAGACCGCGATCGACGCGGTGAGGTCGCAGGTCCCGCAGGCGATGCCCGGGATCCTGGTCGGCGGCACCGGAGTGTCGGTCGAAGCATCCACCGGTCGCATCCTCGCCATGGCCCAGAACACCGTCTTCAACGAGACCACCGAAGCCAACCTCGCCGCCGGCGAGACCTCACAGGTCTTCGCCGCCGACAAGGCGCACGGCGGCTCGACCTACGGGTTCGAGACCGGATCGACGTACAAGCTCTTCACCCTTCTGAGCTGGCTCGAGTCAGGACACTCGGTGAACCAGGTGCTCGACGGCCGCCTCAAGACCTTCAGCCCCTTCACGAAGTGCGGCGACAGGGTCACGAACAGCGCCAAGATCAACAACTTCGGGAACTCAGGCGGTTCAGTGGGCAGCGTGCGGCAGTTCACTGCGCAGTCGCTGAACACCGGCTTCCTCGCGATGGCCCAGCAGCTCGACCTCTGCGACATCAACGAGGTCGCCAAGAGGCTCGGCGTCCACTACGGCAACGGCGATGACATCACGGTCGGTGGAACCACCTCCAACACTGCCCCGAACGATCCGTTCCCGACAGTCCTCGGCTCGAAGAGCGTGGCCCCGCTGCAGATGGCAGGCGCCTACGCGACTGTCGCCAACAACGGCGTCTACTGCGAGCCGCGCGTGATCGACCGGGTCATCGGTGAGAATGGAGCGGAGATCACGCCTCCTGCGCAGAACTGCTCCCAGCAGCTCACTCCCGAGGTGGCAGCCACCGCGGCGTTCGCACTGCGCGGCGTGATGGAGGGCAACGGCACGGGAACGCGGGCGAACCCGTTCGACGGCACCCAGCTGATCGGCAAGACCGGTACCGCCGAGAAGGAGCACACGATGCTCGTCGAGTCGAGCACCAAGGTCACCACTGCGGTGTGGGTGGGAAACATCGACGGCCGCGTGCCGCTGAACGACTTCCGCAACGGCGATGGCACCCGACTCGGCGACATCCGCTACGGTCTCGCCAGGGCGATCCAGGGAGCTGCGAATGCCGTCTACCCCGCTGACCAGTTCCCCCGGCCCGACGACAAGCTCGTTCGTCAGGTGCTGACGGACGTTCCCGATGTCGTGGGCAAGTCGGTCGGCGAGGCGAGCTCGCTCATCGAGGCAGCGGGCTTCACCGCAGCCGTCGGTCCGGCCGTCGATGGCCCCGCAGGTGACGTGATCATGGCTCAGGACCCGTCCGGACAGGCCCCGAGCGGCGCGACCATCACGATCTCGCCCAGCAATGGCCAGGGTGCGACCGTGCCGGACATCACCGGGCAGTCGAAGTCCGAAGCGCAGAGCGCGCTGTTCGGCGCAGGGTTCTCATCGATCGATTTCGACGGATCGTGCAACGGACAGAACGCCTCCGTGACCTCGACCGACCCGGCAGCGAACACCGCGACCACCAAGAGCACCTCCATCAAGGTCAGCTGCAAGTGACGTCACGCCATGCGGCACACCCGGCCCTCATCGCGCTCGGCGCGGTGGGGGCCGCTGGTGCTGCGGCCGCCGTCTGGGGCATCGGCATCGAGCGCTACCTGTTCACGGTGCGCGAGGCGACGGCATCCGCTCTCGCGCCCGGCTCAGCCCCGCTGCGCGTGCTGCACATCTCGGATGCGCACATGGCTCCGTGGCAGCATCGCAAGCAGGACTGGCTCGCCTCGCTCGCGCAGCTGAAGCCCGATCTCATCATCAACACGGGCGACAACCTGGGGCATCGCGATGGCCTCACGGGCATCCGCCGAGCCTTCGAGCCCCTCGCCGGCATCCCCGGCGTCTTCGTGCACGGCTCGAACGACGTGATCGGCCCGTCGCCGCGCAATCCGATCCGGTACTTCGCGGGCCCGTCGGAGCGACCGCGAGAGCTGAACTTCCTCGACACCGATGCGATGGACGCCTACTTCACCGACGAGCTCGGATGGACGAGTCTGAACAACGCCGCTGCGCGCCTCACGGTCGCCGGCAACCCGCTGGACCTCTTCGGCGTGAGCGACGCGCACTGCGACTGGGATCGCCTCGAAGATCTGCCGGGGGCGATCGACTCCCTCGGACCGCGACCCTCCGACACGACCGTGCTCGGGGTCACCCACGCGCCGTATCAGCGCGTACTGAACGGTTTCGTCGACCTCGGCGCCGACGCGGTCTTCGGCGGTCACACGCACGGCGGCCAGGTCTGTCTGCCGGGATTCGGTGCTCTCGTCGCGAACTGCGACATCCCTCTGAAGCAGGCGAAGGGCCTCAGCACGTGGAGGCAGGGCGACCGCACGGTTCCGCTCAACGTCAGCGCCGGCTGCGGGCACTCGATCTACGCACCGGTGCGATTCGCATGCCGCCCGGAGGCGACGCTGCTCACGCTGACGGCGCGCGGTTGACGCCTCGATTCGGTGCTCAGAGCTTTTCGCTGTAGACTCGGAGGGTTGCAAAACGGGGTGTGGCGCAGCTTGGTAGCGCGCTTCGTTCGGGACGAAGAGGTCGCAGGTTCAAATCCTGTCACCCCGACCAGTAACACCGGAAGGCCGTCCTCACGGGCGGCCTTCTCTGTATCCGTCCCGAGGTGAAAGGCACCGTGTGAGTCGTCTGCTCCCTCCCCCGCGCCGGCTCACCCGCGGTATCGCGCTCGCTCTCGGCATCCCGTTCTTCGTCGGTCTGGCGCTACTCACACTCACGCCCGAGCGCGTCGAGAAGTCGATGCCGAACCTGCTCGATCTCGTGCTCTCCTCCGCACACCGCCTCGGGTGGGAGTCTCTCGATTTCACGAGCCTGGAGATCATCGCCAACGTGCTGGTGTTCGTGCCCATCGGCATCCTCGCTTTCCTCCTCGTACCGCGCCGCTTCTGGCCACTGGCGATCGTGCTCGGACCGGCGCTGTCGCTCTCGATCGAAGTTCTCCAGCGGCTCGTGCTGCCCCACCGTGCGGCCACCCTCACCGACGTGGTCGCGAACTCCGGCGGCGCCCTGATCGGAGTCGCCCTCGCGATCGTCGGCACGCTGCTCTTCGCACCGCGTCTCTCTCAGCATCGCCCGTCTACGCTGGAGGCATCATGACCTCGCCTGCACTCGTCGCCTTCGACCTCGACGACACCCTCGCCCCGTCGAAAGAGCCCATCGACGCGCGAATGGTCTCGCTGCTGCTCGCCTTGCTGCAGAAGGTCGATGTCGCGATCATCTCGGGCGGCAACGAGGCGCAGTTCCGCGCACAGGTGGTCGCTCGGCTCGGAGCAATCGATGACGAGTCCGCCGCACGTCTGCATCTGCTGCCGACCTGCGGCACCCGATACCTGCGGCACGACGGCTCGGACTTCTCACCTCTCTACGCCCACGACCTCACCGCCGAGCAGAAGTCCGACGCCTTCACCGCACTGCGCGAAGAGGCGGAGCGCCTCGGACTCTGGGAGGCGCAGCCCTGGGGCGAGATCGTCGAGGACCGCGGATCTCAGATCACCTTCTCGGCGCTCGGGCAGAAGGCTCCCCGCGAGGCGAAGCACGACTGGGACCCATCGGGTGCGAAACGTGAGGCGCTTCGAGACGCCGTGGCCGCGCGACTCCCCTACCTCGAGGTGCGATCCGGCGGCTCGACCTCGATCGACATCACCCTCGCCGGCATCGACAAGGCGTTCGGCATGAAGCAGCTCGCCGAGCACACGAGCATCCCGCTCGGCTCGATGCTCTTCTACGGCGACCGGCTCGACGAGGGTGGCAATGACTACCCCGTGCTGGCGATCGGAGTGCCCTCCGTGGCCGTGGAGGGCTGGGAGGACACCGCCGACAAGCTCGACGAGCTTCTGCGGACTCTCTGACCCTCGACTTCAGCATCCGCGCACCCCGCGCGGAGGAGTTCTAGCATGTCGGTATGGAACCGCTGCTGATCGTCGTCTGGACCGCGGGCGTCGCGAGCGCGGCGTGCTGGCTGCTCTCGCTCGTGACCCGTGACACCTCCTGGGTGGACCGTGCGTGGTCGATCGTGCCCGTGATCTACCTATGGATCTTCGCGGGATCGGCCATCGCGAGCGGCGAGGACGCTGGTCGCCTGGTGCTGATGGCATCCCTCGTGACCGCGTGGGGTGTGCGGCTGACGTTCAACTTCGCCCGCAAGGGCGGGTACACCGGCATGGAGGACTACCGATGGGCGATCCTGCGGCGCCGGATGAAGCCCTGGCAGTTCCAGATCTTCAATCTGCTGTTCATCGTCGGGTACCAGATGACGCTGCTCGTGCTGATCACTCTTCCCGCCGAGATCGCGCTGCGGAACCCCGCCCCGCTGAACGCGTGGGACCTCGTCTTCGGCCCCCTCTTCCTCGCGCTGCTGGTCGGCGAGACGCTCGCCGACCGCGAGCAGTGGGAGTTCCACCGGCGAAAGAAGCAGGCCGGTGGCACACTCGCCCCTGGCTTCGCCACGGAGGGGCTGTTCCGTTACAGCCGCCACCCCAACTTCTTCTTCGAGCAGAGCCAGTGGTGGGTGCTCTACGCGATCGGGGCGAGCGCCGCCGTGGCATCGGGCTCAGGCTTTCTCGGCGGCGCGATCAACTGGACGATCATCGGCCCGATCCTGCTCAGCGTCCTGTTCGTCGGGTCGACGATCTTCACCGAGTCCATCACTGCAGGAAAGTACCCGGCGTACGCCGACTATCGCCGCAGCACGTCGATGCTCATCCCCTGGCCGCCGCGAGCGCGGCCGGTCACCGAGCCCGCGGCCTGACTCAGAAGGATGTCAGCGCACCACCGCGTCGGAGGCCGTGCGCGTCACCGGCACGAGGCGCGTGAGCTGCGTGACGTGCGACGGCTCGAGCTCGGCGAGCGAGGCGACGCCCAGAAGCCGCATGGTGCGCTCGATCTCGGTGCGCAGGATGTCGATCGTCCGATCGACACCCGCACGCCCACCCGCCATGAGGCCGTAGAGATAGGCGCGACCGATCAGAGTGAAGTCCGCACCGAGCGCGACCGCCGCCACGATGTCCGCGCCGTTCATGATCCCGGTGTCGACCATGACGGTGAAGTCGTCGCCCACCGCCCTGCGGACCTCGGGAAGGAGGTGGAACGGGATGGGCGCGCGGTCGAGCTGGCGCCCGCCGTGGTTGGAGAGCACGATTCCGTCGACGCCGGCGTCACGCAGCCGCATCGAGTCCTCGACGTTTTGCACTCCCTTGATCACGATTTTCCCGGGCCAGATGTCGCGGATCACGGCGAGGTCGTCGTAGCTGATGGTCGGGTCCATGGCGGCGTCGAGCAGCTCGCCGACCGTGCCGCCGGTGGTGCTCAGCGAGGCGAACTCGAGCTTGGGCGTCGTGAGGAAGTCGTACCACCACCATGGCCGAGGGATCGCGTTGATGATCGTGCCGAGAGTCAGCTGCGGCGGGATGCTGAAGCCATTGCGCTTGTCACGCAGCCGCGCGCCGGCGACAGGCGTGTCGACCGTGAACTGCAGGGTGTCGAAGCCCGCTGCCGCTGCACGACGGGTGAGCTCGTACGAGATCTCACGATCGCGCATGACGTATAGCTGGAACCAGTTGCGGCCGTGCGGGTTGGCGGCCTTGACGCCCTCGATCGACGTCGTACCGAGCGTCGACAGCGTGAACGGGATGCCAGCCGCGGCTGCGGCCCCCGCACCGGCGACCTCGCCCTCGGTCTGCATGAGACGCGTGAACCCGGTCGGGGCGATGCCGAACGGCAGCGCCGACGGGCCGCCGAGGATGTCGACCGAGGTATCCACCGACGGAGCCGGACGAAGGATACCGGGGTGGAACTCCACGTCCTGGAACGCCTGCCGAGCACGCGTGAGCGACAGCTCGCCCTCGGCCGCGCCGTCGGTGTAGTCGAACGCCGCCTTCGGGGTGCGACGCTTCGCGATCGTGCGGAGGTCGTCGATCGTGAGCGCCGAGTCGAGACGGCGCTTCTTGCCGTTGAACTCGGGCTTCTTGAACTTCATCAGGTCGAGAAGCTCTGCGGGGTTGGGAACCTGGCGCTGGACCATGGCCTTCCTCTCAGTCAGTGGGTCGGGTGCTGCGGGTCAGCCCCGCCGCGGTGTAGTAGCCGGTGATGTGTGCGCGCACGAGGGACCGGGCCGTCGTGGCGTCGCCCGCTTCGATGGCGTCGATGATGGCCCGGTGCTCGGCGCGGAGGACGTCAGCCATGGCGCCCCAGTCGTCGATCGCGGCGGCGCCCTGCTGCACGTACGACTCGATGGCCGTGCGCAGCCCCGCCATGATCGCCGCGACCACAGTGTTACCGCTGGACTCGGCGAGTGCGAGGTGCAGCTGTGCGTCGAGCGCGAGGAACTCGGCGGGCGTGAGCGCGTGGGCGTCCATCGCCTCGAGCACTCGGTGCGCGCCGACGAGATCGGGGGCATCCTGACCTGCCAGCGCGGCGGCCACCGCGTCTTCGAGCAGCAGACGGGTCTGCACCACATCCGCGAGCGGGAATCCCTGTGCGGCGACCTGGAGACGCAGCAGCGTCGACATGCCGCCGGTCGGCGTGGCGATCACGATCGCACCGGACTGCGGCCCTGAGCCGGTGGACGTGCGGATCAGGCCCATCACCTCGAGCACGCGCAGCGCCTCGCGAACGCTGGAGCGGCCGACCCCGAGGTCGGCGGCGAGGTCGCGTTCGGAGGCGAGTCGGTCGCCGGGACCGATTCGCCCGTCGAGGAGATCTCGCTCGACGTGCTCGAGCACGAGGCGCCAGGCGCGTGCAGGCTGCTCCGGCATCCGCTCTCCTCGTCGTTCGCGTTCGGACGCGTCATCTGCGCGCCACGTGTGGTCTGACCACAGTAGCGCGTGCGGTCAGACCACGCAATCGCCGTTCACAATTCAGCAGGAACACCGCAATCGGGGCCGCAACGGGCCGCCGCACGTGATTCCGCGGGAGCTCATGCTGAACTGTGGACGGCAGCCCGTCGTCACGGCACACAGAACCAGCGCACAGCGTCCACCGGACGCGCTGCGCCGAGTTGTCGAGCGGGCTCTCAGCCCAGGCGCCCGCCGGACTCCTCGAGGTAGCACGCACCGCACAGCGACTCGTACGTGGTGATCTCCGGCGCCGCCGACCCGTCGGCGCCCTCGTCGATGGCGACCTGATCGCCGTCGAAGACGAAGCGCCCGCCGACCACCCGGCCGTTGAAGACGGCCTTGCGCCCGCAGCGGCAGATCGTCTTCAGCTCTTCGAGAGAGTGCGCGATGGCGAGCAGCCGCGCGGAGCCGGGGAACGCGTGGGTGAGGAAGTCGTTGCGGATCCCGTAGGCGATCACCGGGATGCCGTCTTCGATCGCGATGCGGAAGAGATCATCGACCTGCTCAGAGGTGAGGAACTGCGCCTCATCGATCAGGAGGCACGCGACGTCGAGCGCTCCACCTGTGAGGTGCTCGCCTGCAGCCGCGCTGCGCACGGCCGTCCGGTGCTCGGCGAACAGCGCGCGGGCGTCGACATCGGGGGCGATGAGGAAGTCGACCTCTCGGGTGACGCCCAGACGGCTCGCGATCTCGGATGCGCCCTTGGTGTCGATCGCAGGCTTCGCGAGCAGCACATGCTGACCGCGCTCCTCGTAGTTGTACGCGGCCTGGAGCAGCGAGGTGGACTTGCCCGAGTTCATCGCCCCGTAGCGGAAGTAGAGCTTCGCCACCGGGGAGCTACTCGTTGATGCCGAGAGTGGCCGCTGTCGCCGCGGTGGACTTCGCCGCCAGCTCTGGATCCTTGTTCAGCTGCTCGCCGAATGTGGGGATCAGCTCACGCAGCTCGGACTCCCACCCGGGGTACTCATCCGGGAAGCACTTCTTGAGCAGGTCGAGCATGATCGGCACGGCAGTGGAGGCACCGGGCGACGCACCGAGCAGACCGGCGATCGAGCCGTCCGCGGCCGATACGACCTCGGTGCCGAACTGCAGGATGCCGCCCTTCTTGGGATCCTTCTTCATGACCTGGGCGCGCTGACCGGCGTCGATGAGGGTCCAGTCCTCGTCCTTCGCGGTCGGCATGAACGTGCGCAGGCTGTCGACCTTCTTCGCATGGTTCTTCAGCAGCTCCCCCACCAGGTAGGTGATGAGGTCGGGGTTCGCGAAGGCGACCCGCAGCATCGGCCACAGGTTGTGCGTGCGCACCTGCGACACGATGTCGAGCATCGAGCCGTTCTTGAGGAACTTGGGGCTGAACGTCGCGAACGGCCCGAACATCAGCGATGCCTCGCCGTCGACCACACGCGTGTCGAGGTGCGGCACCGACATGGGCGGTGCTCCGACGGACGCCTGCGAGTAGACCTTGGCCTTGTGCTGGGCGACGATCTTCGGGTTGGAGGTCTTGAGGAACTGCCCGCCGATCGGGAACACGCCGTACCCCTTGATCTCGGGGATGCCCGAGCGCTGCAGCAGCTTGAGAGCCCAGCCGCCCGCGCCGACGAACACGAAGCGCGCCTTGATCTGGTTCGGCGTGCGCCCGATGGTCGTGCGGTAGTTGATGAGCCAGGTGCCGTCCTTCTGCTTCTTCAGACTCTTGACCTCATGGTTGGTGCGCAGCGTCACACCCGATTCCGTGAGGTGATCGAACAGCTGGTGCGTCAGCGCACCGAAGTCGACATCGGTGCCCGCGGGCACCCGAGTGGCGGCGAACGGCTCGCCCTTGCGGCGCTGCTGCATCAGCAGCGGCGCCCACTTGTTGATGACGCGCGAATCCTCGCTGTACTCGATGCCGTCGAAAAGCGGCTGCTTCTTGAGGACCTCGTAGCGGTCCTTGAGGTACTTGACGTCCTTCTCACCGCGGACGAACGTCATGTGCGGAGTCGCGTTGATGAAGGTCGACGGGGCGTCGAGCACTCCCCTGTCGACCAGCGTCGACCAGAACTGGCGGCTCTGCTGGAACTGCTCGTTGATCGAGACGGCCTTGGCCGGGTCGAGCGGAGCGTCCTTCTGCTGCGGCATGTAGTTCAGCTCGCAGAGGGCTGCGTGGCCTGTGCCCGCGTTGTTCCAGGGGTTGGACGACTCCTGAGCCACATCGGAGAGTCGCTCGAAGGCGACGATCTTCCAATCCGGCTGCAATTCGTGCAGCAGGGTACCCAGGGTGGCGCTCATGATGCCACCACCGATCAAGACGACATCGACGGTTTCGGTCACCGGAACAGTCTAGTTCGAGGTCACGGCACTGCTGACCACGCGGGCCGGCCTGACCAGACCGGTTCCGCATGACGGAGATGCGGTCAGGCTATGACGGCCAGGCGCTCGGCGAGGATTTCGGCGATCTGCACGGCATTCAGCGCCGCGCCCTTGCGCAGGTTGTCGTTGCTGATGAACAGCACGAGACCCTTGTTCTCGGGTGCGGACTGGTCGGCGCGGATGCGGCCCACGAAGCTCGGGTCCTTGCCCGCGGCCTGCAGCGGGGTGGGCACCTCTTCGAGGACGACGCCGGGCGCTGCCGACAGCACCTCGGTAGCGCGCTCGGGGGTGATGTCTCTCGCGAACTCGACGTTGATCGAGAGGGAGTGGCCCGTGAAGACCGGCACACGCACGCAGGTGCCGGCGACGCGCAGATCGGGAAGCTCGAGGATCTTGCGGCTCTCGTTGCGCAGCTTCTTCTCTTCGTCGGTCTCGTTCTGGCCGTCGTCGACGAGGTTGCCCGCGAACGGGATGACGTCGAAGGCGATCGGGGCGATGTACTTCTCGGGCTCGGGGAAGTCGATGGACGAGCCGTCGTGCACGAGACGCAGTGTGTCGCCCTGAGCGAGCACGCCCTCGACCTGGCCGAGGAGCTCCTGCGCACCGGCGAGACCGGAGCCTGAGACGGCCTGGTAGGTCGAGACGATGAGCCGCTCGAGGCCGGCTTCGGCATCCAAGGCCTTCAGCGCCGGCATCGCGGCCATCGTGGTGCAGTTCGGGTTCGCGATGATGCCGCGAGGGCGGTCGTCGATCGCATGCGGGTTGACCTCGCTGACGACGAGCGGAACCTCGGGGTCGTTGCGCCAGGCGCTGGAGTTGTCGACGACGACGGCTCCGGCCTCGGCGAATCGCGGAGCGTACGCCCGGCTGGCGGTCGCACCGGCCGAGAAGAGGGCGATGTCGATGCCCCCGGCATCCGCGGTCTCGACGTCTTCGACGATGACCGTCGCTCCGCCGAACTCGATCGCCGTGCCCGCAGAGCGCGACGACGAGAACAGGCGCAGCTCGCGGATCGGGAAGGATCGCTCGATGAGAATCTCGCGCATCACGGTGCCCACCTGGCCGGTGGCGCCCACGATGGCGACGGAGAGTCCTGAGTCGGAGATGCGGGTCATGATGTTCCTTGGCGTCGTGCAGTGCTGCATGCGAGGCTTCGGGCGCGACGTCGGGGTGCGGATGCCGCGCCTGGCGCCGATGTCAGGGTTTCGGTGAGTCTATCGTGCCGTGCGCCGGTCGAGGACCGTCGAGGCCGCCAACCCGCTGGCCGGCGGCCGTACGGCCGGCTGGCTGGCGTGGTACGACCGGCTGGACGATTCCCGCCCGGCGGTCAGCACCCAGGCGGAGCGTCAGCCCGGCGGGGATATCCCCGCCGTCCGTGCTCGATCAGCGGCCGGTGCCGGCGTGGACGGTCGCCTCGGCGTCGCCGTCGAGTCCGTACGCGGTGTGCACGGTGCGGGCGGCCTCGGCCAGGTCTGTGTCTCGGAGCACGACCGAGATGCGGATCTCGGAGGTCGAGATCATCTCGATGTTGATGCCCCCGGCCGACAGCGCTTCGAACAGCACCGCCGAGACACCGGAGTGCGTGCGCATGCCGGCGCCCACGACCGACAGCTTGCCGATCTGGTCGTCGTGCACGAGGTTCTGGAAGCCCACCTCGGTCTGCTCTCCCGCGAGCGCCTTGAGCGCCGCGGCCGAGTCGGCCTTGGGAACCGTGAACGAGATGTCGGTGCGGCCGGTGGCCGACACGTTCTGCACGATCATGTCGACGTTCGCGCCCGACTTGGCGACGATCTTGAAGATCTCCGCGGCCTTGCCCGGAACGTCGGGGACGCCCGCGACAGTGATCTTGGCCTGGCCGAAATCGGTGGCGACACCGGCGACGATCGGTTCTTCCATGGCTGCTGCTCCCTCGGCTTCGCGAGGGTTCTTCATGCCCTCGCCCAGAACGTATGTGCCCTCGGACGACGAGAACGTCGAACGGGCGTGAATCAGGACGCCGTGACGGCGTGCGTACTCGACGGCGCGGATGTAGAGCACCTTGGCCCCGTTGGCGGCGAGTTCGAGCATCTCCTCGCTGCCGATGTGGTCGAGCTTCTGCGCCTTCGGGATGACGCGGGGGTCAGCCGTGAAGATTCCGTCGACGTCGCTGTAGATCTCGCAGACATCCGCATCGAGGGCCGCGGCCAGAGCGACGGCCGTCGTGTCGGAGCCGCCACGACCGAGCGTGGTGATGTCGCGGGTGTCGCGGTTGAAGCCCTGGAACCCGGCGACGATGACGATCGCCCCCTCGTCGAGGGCCTCGCGCAGGCGGACGGGCGTGACGTCGACGATGCGCGCCGCGCCATGCTGCGAGTCGGTGATCATTCCGGCCTGGCTGCCGGTGAACGAACGCGCCTCGAACCCCATCGAGTGGATGGCCATGGCGAGCAGCGCCATCGAGATGCGCTCACCGCTCGAGAGCAGCATGTCGAGCTCGCGCGGGGCGGGGATCGGCGCGACCTCGTTGGCGAGGTCGAGCAGCTCGTCGGTCGTGTCGCCCATCGCGCTCACGGCGACGACGACGTCGTGCCCCGCTCGTCGCGTGTCCACGATGCGCTTGGCGACGCGCTTGATGCTCTCTGCGTCGGCGACTGAGGAGCCGCCGTACTTCTGCACGATGAGGGCCACGTTCACTCCCTGGGATGTCGGGCGGATCCGCCCACCCTCATTCTACGATCGGCGCATATGCGCTTCGTCGCATGTGACGCTGCGGGCGAAGTCAGGGGTGGGCCGGCACAGCTTCGGACCTCGTGACGTAGAGGTCGGTCTCCGGAGTCACGCCGCGGCGCGTCGGCCGCGGCATCCGAAGTCGTGCTCGGCGGCGAAGAGGTCAGGGAGCCGGCGGGAGTGGTGTGACGGCCAGAGCGGGGCCGGCGGATGCCTGCGGGCGGAGGCGTCCGCCCGTGGCGGCGAACCAGCAGCCCACGATGATGAGCGGGAATCCGAGGAGCAGTCCCGGGGTCAGGGGCTCGGCGAGGACGATCGCACCGAGGACGATCGCCACGACCGGGTTGACGTAGGTGAACAGCGGCGCACGAACAGGGCCGACCTCACGAATGAGCGCGAAGAAGGCCAGGAAGGCGACAGCGGTGCAGATGACGGCCAGCGCCAGGAGCGCGAAGATCGAGGGAAGCGTGGGCACCTCGTGCTGCGTGAGCAGACCGATGGGCAGATAGATCACGCCGATCATGAGCAGGGACAGCGTGATGGTGCCGAGCGAGGGGACGTCGTTCAGCTTGCGCGCGACGATGAAGGGCGCGATCGCATAGAGGATGGCGACCAGCAGCACCTCGCCGGCCGCGAGCACACTGACCTCGCCGCCGAAGAGTCCTGGGCCGGCGACGACGATCGCGACGCCGACGAAGCCCACGAGAAGACCGATTCCGCGCGCCGGGCGCAGCACGCCCCGGTCTCCTCCGCCCAGGGCGATGAGGGCGGCGAACAGCGGCACCGTGGCGACGAGGAGACCGGTCATGCCGGAAGGCAGGGTCATCTCGGCGTGGCCGAGCAGCACGAACGGGCCGGCCATCTCGACGAGCCCGAAGGCGAGGACCCAGGGCCAGTGCTTCCACGCCGCTCTCAGTGCACCGCCTCGGAGGGCGAACGGCAGCAGCAGCAGGGCCGCGATGAGGGTGCGCCCAGCGACGATGGCGGGAGGCGAGAGCGACTCGACCGCGATGCTGATGAACAGGTAGGGCACACCCCACAGCAGCGCCATGGCCCCGAAGAGCAGCCAGCCGCGTCGTGTGAAGCCGCCCTGGGTGCTCACAGCACGCGCCGGCCCTCGAATGCGCGGCCGAGGGTGACCTCGTCGGCGTACTCGAGGTCGCCGCCGACCGGAAGGCCGGAAGCGAGGCGGGACACCGTGATCTGCATGGTGGTGAGCAGGCGGCTGAGATAGCTGGCCGTCGCCTCACCCTCGAGGTTGGGGTTCGTCGCGAGGATGACCTCTTGCACCGTGGCATCGGCGAGACGAGTCATCAGCTGCGCGATGCGCAGGTCGTCCGGCCCGATGCCGGCGATCGGGCTGATCGCACCACCGAGCACGTGGTAGAGGCCACGGAACTCGCGGGTGCGTTCGATCGCGGCGACGTCCTTCGCGTCTTCGACCACGCAGATGAGAGCGGTATTGCGTCGGGGATCGCGGCAGATCGCACAGCGATCCTGCTCTGAGACGTTGCCGCAGATCTCGCAGAAACGCACCCGCACCCGCACCTCGACGAGAAGCTCGGCGAGCCGTGCGACGTCGAACGTCGGCGTCTGCAGGATGTGGAATGCGATGCGCTGCGCGGACTTGGGGCCGATTCCGGGGAGCCGGCCGAACTCGTCGATCAGCTCCTGGACGATTCCGTCATACATCAGGAGAACCTCGTCGGGGGCTCGTAGGGCTCTTCGCGAACGAACGTCGCGCCGAGCACCTGGCGGATCACGGCCTCACCGTAGCGCTGGACTCCCCCGGCGGGGGTGCGCTCGGTGATCACCGGGGCTGCTGCGGCCGAAGCCACTCTGCGCGCCGGGGCTGCCTGCACTGGCGTCTGCCCCGCGGATGCGGAGGGAGACGCCGACTGCCCGCGGGCGGCCGCCGGTGCGGCGTGCGACGTCGGCGCAGGCTCGTAAGACGGGTCGTAGGGCGGCTCGTCGTCGAAATAGGGCGGCTCGTCGTCGAGGGGAGGCGGCGGCTCGTCTCCTCCGGAGGGCCGATCGTCGCCGGGGGTCGTCGGCCTCGCCATCGGCGCTGAGGCAGGAGCGGCCTGCGCGGTCGTCGCCGCGGCGGGTGCCGGAACTGCCGCCGGCACGGGCACCGCGACCTCGGATGCCGGAATCGACGCGACCGCCCACTCGGTCACCGGAGCGGCTGACGCACCGTGTGCCTGAGGTGGCGACGTCCGAGCAGCGGGCGTCTCAGCGCGCTGTACGTCAGCAGAAGAAGTCTGCGGAGGCGAGGGCTGAGCGCGCTGTGAACCCGCTGACGCAGGCTCCGATGCGGGCGCGTCATCTGTCGGGCGCGCCGCCGAGGGCGACGAGGGCTGGCGAGGCGCACCACCCGCGGGCATCGGCGCAGGCAGGTACTTGACGCGCACACCGAGTTCCTGCTCGATGGCTCCGCGCAGATGGTCGGACGGACCGGAACCCGGCGTCGTCCCCTTGAACTTCGCCACGTCGTGCTGGCTGGCGAAGCCGAGGGTGAGCACCTCGGTCTCTGTGACGAACGCGAGTGGCTGCACGGCGGTGGCCAGCAGCCACGACGTGCGGCTGACGCTCTCGAGTCGCTTGAGCACGGCCGGCCAGGCGGCGGTGATCTGCTCGAACGCGACCGGCCCCGACGGCGGGACTGTGTCGGGGGTCGGTGCGGCCGGCGGCGTCGATGTCGCGTCACCCGATGCCGCGGGCTCGGCGTCCGCGTTCTCGACCACCGCGTTCTCGACCACCGCGGTCTCGGCCACGGCGTCCGACCCGACGTCAGCAGACCCGACGTCGGCCGACTCGGCGACGTGCTGGGTCCCGGCAGCGGGCGCACCGGCCGCAGCGGGCTGGACAGCCGAAGCACGCGGAGCGGCAGCGGGCTGAGTCCCCGCAGCAGGAGGAACCGTCGCGCGTGCCGGTGCCGCGGAGGCACTCTGCGCGGACGGGACGGCGGCGGCCGTCTCCGCTCCCCCTCCTGAGGCGAGGACACGAGCGACCATCAGCTCGAGGTGCAGTCGGGGCGACGTCGCGCCCGACATGTCGTCGAGAGCGGCGCTGACGATGTCGGCCGTGCGCGACAGCCGCGCCGATCCGAAGGAGTCCGCCTGGGTGCGCATGCGAGCGAGCTCGTCGTCGGCGATGCCGCGAAGCACGGAGGATGCCCCGGCGCCGACCGCGGCGATCACGATGAGGTCGCGCAGGCGTTCGAGCAGGTCGTCGACGAAACGACGGGGGTCCTGGCCGGTCTGCACAACACGGTCGATCGCGGGGAACGCCGCGGCCGCGTTGGCGGCGGCGAGCGCGTCGACGATCTCGTCGAGCAGCGCCGCGTGCGTGTAGCCGAGGAGAGCGACCGCGCGCTCGTAGGCGACGGTCACCGTCTCGGAGCCCGCGGGCGAATCGGACCCGGCGATCAGCTGGTCGAGCAGCGACAGCGTGTCTCGCGGCGAGCCGCCCCCTGCCCGAACCACCAGGGGCAGCACACCGCGCTCAGCGACCACGCCCTCTTCGCCGCACAGCTTCTCGACGTACTCGAGCATCGCGGCCGGCGGCACCAGGCGGAACGGGTAGTGGTGCGTGCGCGAGCGGATGGTGCCGAGCACCTTCTCGGGCTCGGTCGTCGCGAAGATGAACTTGACGTGCTCCGGCGGCTCTTCGACGAGTTTGAGGAGAGCGTTGAACCCCTGCGGCGTCACCATGTGCGCCTCGTCGAGGATGAAGATCTTGTAACGGTCGCGGCTGGGAGCGAACGTCGCCCGCTCGCGCAGGTCGCGGGCGTCGTCGACGCCGTTGTGGCTGGCCGCATCGATCTCGACGACGTCGAGTGATCCGCCGCCGGCGCGCGAGAGCTCGACGCAGCTCGGGCACGTGCCGCAGGGCACATCGGTCGGCCCCTCCGCGCAGTTGAGGCAGCGGGCGAGGATGCGCGCAGACGTCGTCTTTCCGCACCCACGGGGTCCGGAGAACAGGTACGCGTGGCCGACACGGTCGCCACGGAGGGCCGTCATCAGAGGTTCGGTCACCTGGGACTGCCCGATCATCTCGCCGAACGACTCGGGGCGGTAGCGGCGGTAGAGGGCTGTGGTCACCAGAACAGCCTACGGCGTGCCACGGACGTTCCGGCAGCCGGGCGCCGACGATCGTGCGGGTGATCCCCGACGCGCCGCTCAGGCTGCCGAAGAGCAGCGCGGAATCATGAAGACACGGCCTCGAAGACGCCGCCGACGACCTCGACGACCCCGCCTGTCGCGTCGACGAGCTCGCCGACCGCGCTCACGAGATGCACGACGCCGCCCACCAGCTCGATCACGTCGATCACGGCCCCCGCCACCTCCATGGCACCATCGATCCCCTCGGCGACGCGCAGCTCCCGCGACTCGGTCTGCAGCACAGCCGTCCACGATCGTTCGAGGCCGAAGAGCACCGCATAGGGCAGCAGTCGCTCGTTGAGCAGGAACCTCTGGAGTCGTGCGCTCGAGGCCTCAGGAGAGACATCCGCCCTCAGCTCTGCTCCCCCGGCGGATTGCGAGAACCGCAGCGGCTCCGCCTCGGCGAGGGCGATGTACTCGCGCATCCCGGCGAGATGCGCGCGCATCGGCTGCGCGGCCGGGCGGAATCGGCGCCACGGCCGCGGTGCGACCGCGATGGCGGCGATCGCGACGATCAGACCGGCGATCAGCACCACGTAGAGCGCGGCTCCCGGTTCGCTCACCGCCCAGGCGGCGACGAGCAGGAGCAGGCAGACCGCGATCACCAGCACGGCAGCGACGCGGATCAGGAACGTGGCCCACCCGCGTCGTCCCCGGGCGATGAGCCCCGCGGACGCGAGTCGCTTCTCCGTCTCGTCGAGGACTCCGCGCACTCGGCGGTGCAGCGCCCGAGCATCCGAGCTGAACCGTCGCACTCGCCCCGGAGTGTGATCCGGACCGAACAGCGCCTCGAGGACGCTGAGCTCCTCGGGCGTGAACGTCGCGCCGTCGACGATCTCCATGCCGACAGGCGCACGCTTTCGCGACCCGCCCGACTCCGCCGCATCTGCATCGACCAGCAGCCGCACCTTGCGGCGCACGGCCAGGTCGATCAGAGCGGCGGCGACCGCCTTCCGATCCGCATTCAGCAGCAGTGCGTCGTACAGCACGGTCGCGCCCTCTGCGGGCGTGAACCGCGCCCCGGGCGACGCCACGCGCTGCGCGGAGCGCGCCCGCTCGACCACGGCGAGCACCAGCAGGAGCAGCGCGGGCGCCAGCCCGAACAGCGCTGCAGTGATCAGCACCCTCAGTCGATCGATTCGATGATGGGGATCGCGGTCGTGATCACCGGGACGGATGCCGACAGGCGCGTGCCGTCTTCACGAAGAGCGTCCGCGAACTGCCGCAGCGACGGGCGGCCGGGGATCAGCGGTCCCTGGTCCGCGAGCGGCACGACGACCTCGCGATCGGTCGTGGCGATGTATGCGACGTCGCGCACCGTGAACGGCACCGGGTCTCCGCTGTCCACGCGGACGCGCAGCTCGTCCGTCGTGAGCGTGATCTGCAATGCGGATCCCTGCCACTGCAGCGGGTACGACAGCGACGGCCAGTCGGCGGGCAGCCGCGGGTCGAAGCTGAGCTCGCCGGCGTAGTCGCGCATGCCGCCGAAGCCGCACACGAGAGCCGTCCACACGCCACCGGCGGAGGCGACGTGCACGCCGTCTGCCGCGTTGTGGTGCAGGTCGTGCAGGTCGACGAACAGCGACTGGCGGAAGTACTGCAGAGCGAGATCCTGGTAGCCGACCTCGGCGGCGAGGATCGACTGCACGACCGCCGACAGCGTCGAGTCACCGGTGGTCAGCGGGTCGTAGTAGTCGAAGTCCGCCTTCTTCTCCTCCGGCGTGAAGTGGTTGCCCTGCAGGAACAGCGCGAGCACGACATCCGCCTGCTTGAGCACCTGGAACCGGTAGATGACGAGCGGGTGGAAGTGCAGCAGCAGCGGGCGCTGCTCCTTCGGCGTGTGGGCCAGATCCCATACCTCGCGCTCGAGGAACAGCGAGTCCTGCGGGTGGATGCCGAGGCGCTCGCTGAACGGGATGAACATCGCGTCGGCGGCGCGCTCCCATCCCTCCGCCTCGCCCTCGGCGAGCCCGGTGCGCTCGACGACCCTGGCGAACTCCTCGCCGTCGGCCTCCTGCGCCTCTCGCACGACCCTCGCCGCGTAGCGCAGGTTGTAGCGCGCCATGACGTTCGTGTAGAGGTTGTCGTTGACCACCGTCGTGTACTCGTCGGGCCCCGTCACACCGTGGATGTGGAAGGTCTCGATGCCGTCGTCGTCCTTCGTGTCGGCGACGAGCCGCGAGGTGCGCCAGAAGCCGAGCGTGGCCCACAGGCGAGCCGTCTCGATGGCGATGTCGATGCCCTCACGGCGCAGGAAGTCCTCGTCGCCGGTCGCACGCACGTACTTGCCGAGCGCGAAGCTGACGTCGGCGTTGATGTGGTACTGAGCGGTGCCGGCCGCGTAGTAGGCCGACGCCTCTTCGCCGTTGATCGTGCGCCAGGGGAACAGCGCGCCCGCCTCATTGAGCTGCGCGGCCCTTCGGCGGGCCGCCGGCAGCATGAGCACTCGCGCCCTCAGCGCGTTGCGCGCCCACTGCGGCGACGTGTAGGTGAGGAACGGGAGCACATAGATCTCGGTGTCCCAGAAGTAGTGGCCGCTGTACCCCGACCCCGAGACGCCCTTCGCAGGCACACCGGTTCCGTCGGCGCGCGCCGACGCCTGAGCGAGCTGCAGGAGGCACCAGCGGGTCGCCTGCTGGATGTCTTCGTGGCCGCCGATCTGCACGTCGCTGCGGCCCCAGAACGCGGCGAGCCACTCGGCCTGCCGGTCGAACTGCGCCTGGACGCCCTCGAAGGCGACGCGGTCGAGGGACCGACGGCAGCGGTCGACGAGCTCGCGAGCCGGCACGCCCCGGGAGGTGTGGTAGCTGACGAGCTTGGTGACCGTGATGGGCACTCCGGCCTTCGCCTGCACGCGGAACACGTTCTTCGAGATGTCGGCCTCGATCAGCGTGCGCGAGGTGTAGTCGTTCTCGGTCTCGATGATGTGATCGGCGACGACAGCGACCGTCATTCCGGAGTCGGCGACGCTGTACGACAGCGCCGAGCGCAATCCGTCCTGCCAGTACTCGCCGGGCTCGAGCACGCGCTCGGCGATCTTCTCGGCCTTGCGCGGATCGAATCCGCCCTTCGCCTGGTTGGGTGTGCCCGCGTAGACGCCGGCGCCGTCCTGGCGGTTGATCATCTGGCAGCTGACGGTGACGGGGGCGTCGGCGTTCTCGACGACGACCTCGAGACGGAGCACGGCGAGGTGACGCTCCTCGAAGCTGACGATGCGCTCGTCGCGCATGCGCACGCGCTTGCCCGACGGCGTCTCCCACACCACGACGCGCTCGAGCACACCGGTGCGCATGTCGAGCGTGCGGCGGTACTCGCGCACGTCGGCCTCGTCGAACGAGATCGGCTCGTCGTCGACGTACACGCGCATGACCTTGGCATCCGGTGCGTTGACGATCGTCTGCCCGACCTCGGCGAAGCCGTACGCCTGCTCGGCGTGCCGGATCGGCCAGGTCTCGTGCAGACCGTTGATGAAGGTGCCGTGCTCGTGGGCACCTCGACCCTCGATGTGGTTGCCCCTGAGTCCGAGGTAGCCGTTGCCGACGGCGAACAGGGTCTCGGCCACTCCGTCTTCGGAGTATCGCGTCTCGATGAGTCGCCAGGGGTCGACGGGGAAGCGGTCGCGGTCGATCATGCGGGGTCCTCGTTGTCGGAGCGGGTGTCCTGGTCGGCGGAGTCTGAATCGGAGCGCGCGCCCTGGTCGGCTGCGGCGTCGACGAACACGTCGAGATCGCTGACGACGACGGTCGCACCGGCCGCGCGCAATGCGTCGGCTCCGGTGCCGCGGTCGACGCCGACGACGGTCGCGAACCCCGCGGCGGCCGCAGAGGCCGCTCCCGAGGTGGCATCCTCGACGGCGATGCTGCGGGCGGGATCGACGCCCAGCGCCACGGCGCCGGCGCTGAACATGTCGGCGGCGGGCTTCGAGGCGAGGTTGTTGCGTTCTGCGACGACACCGTCGACCACGACGCGGAAGAACGAGCGGAGGCCGGCGGCGGCGAGCACCTCTTCGGCGTTCTTGGAGCTGGAGACGACGCCGATCGGGATGCCGGCGGCGTGCAGCTTCTCGACGAGCGCCAGCGAGCCGGGGAACGGTGCGATGCCCTCGCCCCGCAGGGACTCGGCGAACGCGGCGTTCTTGCGATTGCCTATGCCGCAGATCGTCTCAGCCTCGGGCGGGTCGTCGACCGCTCCCCAGGGGATCTCGACGTTGCGGCTGCGCAGCAGGCTCGCCACGCCGTCATAGCGCTTCTTGCCATCGACGTAGTCGAAGTAGTCGGCATCCGAGTACGCAGGCGTGATCCCCCAGCGTTCGAACACGTCGTCGAACACGACCTTCCAGGCGCGCATGTGCACCTCGGCGGTCGGCGTCAGCACTCCGTCGAGGTCGAACAGGACGCCTTCGGCGCGGAGCGGATCGGGCAGAGCTTCGGGCACAGGAGCCTCCAGGAGAAGGACGAGGGGTTGTTCCGGC
Source organism: Microbacterium sp. Leaf161 (assembly GCF_001423645.1). Classification (NCBI taxonomy): domain Bacteria; kingdom Bacillati; phylum Actinomycetota; class Actinomycetes; order Micrococcales; family Microbacteriaceae; genus Microbacterium; species Microbacterium sp. Leaf161. The sequence continues at coordinate 341,724 of NZ_LMOW01000001.1, forward strand.
ACCTCTCCGTGCCACTGTGCAAGCGTAGTGCGGCCCGGCGCCGGGCGGTAACCCCCGAGGCGTGTCGATCAGAGCAGGCGAGAGGTCTGTCTGGCGATCTCGAGCTCTTCGTCGGTGGGCACGACGAGCACGGTGACCCGTGAGTCGTCGGTGGAGATCCGTCGGATGCCGCGCTGCCGCGCGGTGTTGCGCCGGTGATCGATCTCGACCCCGGCGAATCCGAGCGTGGCCATCGCCTCTGCACGCACGACGGCCGCGTTCTCGCCGACCCCCGCGGTGAAGGAGATCACGTCGACACCGCCGAGCTGAGCGATGTACGACCCCGCGTATGCGCGCAGGCGGTGGATGTAGACGTCGAACGCGAGCGTCGCCGCCGCATCTCCGGCGTCCCTGCCCGCGAGGATGTCGCGCATGTCGCTGTGCCCCGCGAGTCCTTTCAGACCGCTGCGCGAGTTCAGGAGCGCGTCGAGATCGTCGATCGAATAGCCGGCCCTTCGCGACAGATGCACCAGCGCCGCGGGGTCTAGGTCGCCTGAGCGGGTTCCCATCACGAGCCCCTCGAGCGGCGTCAGCCCCATCGACGTCTCGACCGATCGGCCGCCCTCGATCGCGGTCACCGATGCGCCGTTGCCGAGGTGGAAGACGATCTGCCGCAGTGTGCCGAGGTCGCGTCCGAGGAACGCGGCCGCCGATTCGCTCACGAACTGGTGGCTCGTGCCGTGGAATCCGTATCGACGCACCCGGTGCTCGGCGGCGAGCTCGGCGTCGATCGCGTACGTGTAGGCGGCCGGAGGGAGGGTCTGGTGGAAGGCCGTGTCGAACACGGCGACGTGCGGGACGCCGGAGAACACCGCCTTCGCCGCGACGATCCCGGCCAGGTTCGCCGGGTTGTGCAGCGGGGCGAGCACCGAGAGCTCCTCGATCTGCTCCTCGACGTTCTGAGTCACGAGCGTCGGCGCATAGAACCGCGCCCCTCCGTGCACCACGCGGTGGCCGACCGCGACCGGAGGATGCTCGTCGAGCAGCGGACCGTGCTCGGCGAACTGCTCGAGCATCACCGTGAAGGCCGCGCCGTGATCGGCGACGGGTCGCTCGGAGTCGTAGGAGGCGTCGAGCATCGCCACGACCGCATCCGCCGCGGTGTCCGGACGGACCGTGTGCCGGATCGCGCTGAGGTCCTGTCCGATCCGCTCGATGAGCCCCGCGGCGAGCTCGTTCTCGTTCTCGATGTCGATCAGGCTGTACTTGAGCGACGAGGACCCGCTGTTGATGACGAGGATCGCGCTCACGCGGCCGCTCCCTCGGACTGCGCCTGGATGGCGGTGATCGCCACCGTGTTGACGATGTCGTCGACCAGCGCACCGCGTGACAGGTCGTTGATGGGCTTGTTGAGTCCCTGCAGCACCGGGCCGATCGCGACGGCACCCGCCGAGCGCTGCACGGCCTTGTAGGTGTTGTTGCCGGTGTTGAGGTCGGGGAAGACGAAGACGGTCGCGCGGCCGGCCACCGCGGAGTCGGGGAGCTTCGCCTTCGCCACTGCGGCGTCTGCGGCGGCGTCGTACTGGATCGGTCCCTCGACGAGCAGCTCCGGGGCGCGCTCGTGCACGAGGGCGGTGGCCGCGCGGACCTTGTCGACGTCGGCGCCCGATCCGGATTCGCCGGTCGAGTACGAGAGCATCGCGATGCGGGGCTCGATGCCGAACTGCTGCGCGGTCGCCGCAGACGAGATCGCGATGTCGGCCAGCTGCTCGCTGGTCGGATCCGGGATCACCGCGCAGTCGCCGTACACGAGCACGCGGTCGGCGAGCGCCATGAGGAAGACGCTCGACACGACGGTGACTCCCGGCTTCGTCTTGATGATCTCGAACGACGGACGGATGGTGTGTGCTGTCGTGTGGGCGGCGCCCGAGACCATGCCGTCGGCGAGCCCGAGGTGCACCATCATCGTTCCGAAGTACGAGACGTCGGTGACGGTGTCGGCCGCCTGTGCCAGCGTGATGCCCTTGTGCGCGCGCAGCCGCGCATACTCCGTCGCGAAGCGCTCGACCATCTCGGGATCGGTCGGGCTGATCACCTGTGCCGCCGAGATGTCGACGCCGAGCTCGACGGCGCGCGCCCGGATCGCCGACTCGTCGCCGAGGATCGTGAGGTCCGCGACCTCGCGCGCCAGCAGAGTGGCGGCCGCGCGGAGGATGCGATCGTCATCGCCCTCCGGCAGCACGATGCGCCGACGGTCGGAGCGTGCGCGCTCGATGAGTCCGTACTCGAACATCAGCGGAGTCACGACGCGCGACTCGGCGAGCCCCAGCTGGGTGGTGAGCTCGGCGATGTCGACGTGGGTCTGGAAGAGCCCCAGCGCGCGATCGTAGCGGCCGCGGGACTCGGGAGAGATGCGACCCCGCGCTCCCATCACGCGCACCGCGGTGTCGTAGGTGCCCAGGTCCGTCGCGATGATCGGCACGGTCGAGGTGAAGCCGTCGAGCAGCTGCACGATCGGCTCGGGAAGAGGGAAAGGGCCGTTGAGGATGATGCCCGCGACCCGCGGGAACGTGCCGGAGGCATCGGCGAGCAGCGTCGCCAGCAGCACCTCGGTGCGGTCGGCGGGGATCACCACCACCGACTCCTCCGTGAGCCGGGGAAGCACGTTGACCATCGACATGCCCGCGACCACGATCGTCAGGGCCTCGCGGCCGAGACGATCAGGATCGCCCTTGATGAGTCGACCGTCGACGGCCGCGAGGATGCCGTCGATCGACGGCGCCACCAGCGTGCGGTCCTCGGGGATCGCCCAGACGGGCGTGGTCTTCTGCGGACGCAACGCAGCGACGGCCTCCTCGATCCCGTCGAGCTGCTCGGGGTCGGCTCGATTCACGATCACCGCGAACAGCTCGGCGCGCTCGACCTCGAGTTCGGAGAGCGCGAGCGCCCCGATCTGCCCGACCGCGGCGGGAGTGCGGGCGGTGGTGGTTCCCAGCTGCTCCGCCTGACGCTGCTGATCGCGACCGCTCAGCACGAGCAGCACGGGCGCAGCCAGGTTCGCGGCGATCCGGGCGTTGTACCCGAGCTCTGCGGGGCTGGCGACATCGGTGTAGTCGCTGCCGATGATGACCACGGCGTCGCACTGCGCCTCGACGGCCTTGAACCGAGCGACGATCGTCGAGAGCGCCCCGTCGGGATCGTCACGCACATCGTCGTAGGTCACGCCGATGCAGTCCTCGTAGTCGAGGTGCACTCCGTCGTGCGCGAGCAGCAGCTCGAGCACGTCGTCGCGCTCGGTGACCGACCGCGCTATCGGACGGAAGACGCCGACCCGGGGCGTGACGCGCATGAGCGCATCGAGCACACCGAGGGCGATGGTCGACTTGCCTGTATGGCCTTCGGCCGAGGTGATGTATATGCTCTGCGCCACAGCTCCACCCTAGGTGCACGACCTCATGATCTCGCTGGGTTGACAGCCGTGCGAAAACGCTCAGCAGGGCGTGGAGAGAGCGTCGACCACAGCCGTGGCATCCGACGCGTAGCGCGTGTAGTAGGTGGGGTCGACGTTGATCTGCACCCGATGGATCGCGAGGGACGGATCCATCGACTGCCAGTCGGGCACCCTCGCGAGACGTTCGTAGAACAGCGTCGCGGCGGTCGCCGGGTCCATGCGCTGCTCGGCCGACCCCCACCAGTGCTGCTGCTGGAAGAGTCCGATGCTCGTCGTTCGGCTGCCGTCGGGGTTGGTGAACCCGATCGTCTCCCAGTCTCCGTAGTCGATGTTGTTCAGGCTGCTCTCCCCCATCGCCGTCATCACCCCGAGGATCTGACCGTCGCGACCGAAGCCGAGCGCGGTCGCCGTCTGCACGATGGTCGCGGCATTCTCGAGCTGCTCGCCCTGCCACCCCGCCACGCCCGACTCGGGGAACGTGGTCGGATCGGTGATGCAGATCGCCAGCGGTTTCTCGTGAGCGAGCCCCAGCGGGATCAGCACCGCGGCGAGCGCGACGACGATCACGGCCGCGACGGACAACGCGATGCGACGCAGCAGCTTCGCTCGGCGCATCCGCTGCTGCGCTCGACGACGCGGCGACGCACGGCGCGTGCGCGAGCTCAGACGGGTCGGCGCCTTCCCTCTCGCCGACTTCCTGGCTGTCGGCTTCCTGCCGGCCGGCTTCTTTCCGGTCGGCTTCTTTCCGACCGGTTTCTTGCGAGTCGCGGCGCCTCGGGTGCTCCTGGTCGTGCTCATGAGCCTCGGGTCGTGGTGCTGCCTCTGCCGACGAACGCGGCGAGGCCGCCGCCGATCGCGCCGAACAGATGCGCCTGCCACGAGATGCCCTCGCGCACGCCGACGACGCCCGCGAGCATGGATCCGCCGTAGAGGCCTATGACGATGAGCGCGACGATCGCGTAGAGAACGCGGTGTGCCACTCTTCCCGGCGCGAAGACCCGCATCACGGTGTATCCGAAGTATCCGAAGACGAGGCCCGACGCCCCGACCGTCAACGCCCCCGGGGAGTTCACGAGCCACGTGCCGAGGCCGCCGATCACGGCGGCGAACGCGGTGACGGTCCAGAACCGGCGTGCGCCCTCGACGGCGACGAGGCAGCCGAGCACGAGAAGCGGCACGGTGTTGCCGATCAGGTGCGCCCAATCCGCATGCAGAAGAGGACCGACGACGATGCCGCCGAGGCCCGAGAGATCCCACGACCGGAGCCCGAAGCCCGTGAAAGAGCCGGGGAGGACCGCGTCGACGAGCTGTACAGCCCACATCAGGGCGACGAGCAGAAGAGGCGCTGCGAAACGACCGAGAGCACTGGAGCGCGGGGAATCGGCGGTGCTGATCACATCTGGCCTTGTCACGTCACGATCCTGTCAGGACTGGCCCGGAGGACGCTGACAAAAAGAAAGTGACCCTCCGCGCACCCAGCAGAGCCCGGTTACCCTTGCTGCGTTTCCGCCCTGGGGGAATTGGCCTGGATGCCGCCACGCGGAGAGCCGTCGACAAGTCTAGCCGATGTCGGCACCCGCTCTTTGACAGACTGGGCAGGTCATGGATCCCGTCACCGCCACTCCCCTGTCGACGTGGCGCTTTCCGGGCACACTTCGCACCTACCAGGCCGAGGTCCTCGAGCGTCTCGCACCGGGAGGAGCGGGTCCGCTGCACATCGTCGCCCCGCCCGGCTCCGGGAAGACCCTGCTCGGCCTGCTGCTCGCCGCACGCGAAGGTCATCGCACCCTCGTGCTCTCGCCGACGGTGACGATCCGACAGCAGTGGGTGCGCACCGCTGGGGCGCTGGCACCACACGCCGCGGCCGTCTCGGACGACCCCGCGCGGATCGGCGATCTGACGGCACTGACCTATCAGCTGCTCAGCGTGACCGGAGACGGCTCGCCGTTCGACGACCTCGCGCGCTCGGTGTGGGTGGAGGAGCTCACGGCGAGCGGGCGCGTGGAGGCGGACGCGGCGACGTGGCTCGCCGAACTGGCGATCGACAATCCGGGGAGGTACCGCTCCGGCATCCGCACCCGCTCCCGGCGCCTGCGCTCGCACTTCGCGAGGCGACGGCCCGCCGAACTCGCCCGCGTGCTGCATCCGAACGCCGTCGCCCTGATCGATCGTCTCGTGGCCGCGGGTGTGCGCACGGTCGTGCTCGACGAATGCCATCACCTTCTCGATCACTGGGCCATCGTGGTCGCGTACCTCGCCGGTCGCATCCGCGAGAGCGGCGTCGAACCGCTGCTGATCGGCCTGACCGCGACCCTTCCCTCTCCCGATGACGAGACCGAGTTCGAGAACTACAGCCAGCTGCTCGGCGAGGTCGACTACGAGGTGCCGACCCCCGCCGTGGTGAAGGAGGGCCATCTGGCCCCCTATCGCGACCACGTGATGTTCACCGAGCCCACGCCCGCAGAGGCCGGATTCATCCGTCGTCACGAGGCCCTGCTGCACGAGATGATCACCCGGGTGCTGTCGACGCCCGACGCGGTGTCGTACCTCGAGCATCAGCTGCAACCGGCAGAGGACTCCGACGGCGAGGGAACGCCGCTCACACGCCTCGACCGTGCGTTCTCTGCAGACTTCCCCCTCACACGATCCTGCGCTGTCGTGCTGCGCGAGGTCGCGCCGCAGCATCCGCTCGTCGCTGCGATCCCGCCGGTGCTGCTCGAGCGCTGCACCACCGACGACCTGCTCACGGTGCTCTCGCGCTTCGCCCAGGTGCGACTGCTGTCGGACCCCGCCGCCGCGCGACAGTGGGAGTACGTCCGACGCTCTCTGGCCGACTTCGGCTATTCCCTCACCGACCGCGGCATCCGTCGCGGTCGCAACCCGGTCGAGAGCACCCTGGCATTCTCGGCGGCGAAGGATCATGCGGCCGTCGAGATCATCCGCCGAGAGCTCGACGGCGACGACGGCGACCGCATCCGCGCGGTCGTCGTCACCGACTTCGTCGAGCACGGCAACAACCGAGGGCTGTCCGGCGACGCTCCGGCCGGGGCACTGCGCACGTTCGATCTGCTCGCCGTCGACGACGCCACCGCGGCGCTCCGGCCCGTGCTGCTCACCTCCGGGCACCTGCGCGTCCGCGCCGACGATGCGGTCGACCTCGCCCGGGCGCTGGCCGAGCTGATCGGCGAACCCGTCGAGGTCGCCGCGGGCATCGGGCCCGTGCGCGATCTCGAGGTGCGGGGCGTCGGAAGCGGACGTCTCGTCGGCGCGGTGTCGGAACTGATCCGCCGAGGCGACGTGCGGCTGCTCGTCGGCACCCGCGGCCTTCTGGGCGAAGGCTGGGACTGCCCGGCCGTCAACACCCTGATCGACCTCACCACCGTGGCCACTTCATCGGGCACACAGCAGCTTCGGGGCCGCACCCTGCGGCTGGATCCGGACTGGCCGGAGAAGGTCGCGCACAACTGGTCGGTCGTCTGCCTGATCCCCTCGGATGTCGACCTCGACGACTCGTCTGAACCGGCTCGACTGCGCCGCCGTCATTCGCACCTGTGGGGTCTGAGCGCCGACGGCGACGGTCGGATCGTGAGCGGACTCGGCCACGCGCTCCCCACCGCGGTCGCCGAGGCATGGGAGCGAGTACTCGACAAGGACACGTCCACCTCCATCGGCGATCTCGACGCACTGCTGCGCGAACAGTGGCCGACCCGGAGCAGCACCAGGAGCGAGTGGCGGATCGGCGAGCGATATGAACCGCGCGAACGTGAGGTCGTGGCGGTGCGTCGCGCCCCGCGCGCACCGCTGCTGCGCACTGGGCAGGCAGCGGGTGCCGGCGCTGTGGGAGCGTTCGTCGCCGGAACGGCCGGAGTCGGCGGGCTCGTCGGCGTGCTCATGGCGTCGGGAGCCGATGTCGCCCCGCTGCTGTGGGCCGCGCTCGCGCTCGGCGGTGGCGCCGCCGCTGCCGCCGTCTCATCGCTGCGGATGCTCGCCCGGCTGCTGCGCGACCGTCGGCGGCCCGCCGGGATCTACCGGGCGGCAGCGATCGCCGTCGCCCGCACCCTGCACGACGCGGGCCGGATCGGCCCCGTCGACGACGCCATGATCGTGGCACGACCGGACGACGCGGATCCGACCCGGATCCGCATCGAACTGGGAGGCTCAGCCCACGACGCGCGCGTGATCGCAGACGCCGTGGAGGAGCTGTTCGCGCCGGTGCGCACTCCGCGTTTCCTGCTGCGCATCGACGCCGCCGGCCTGCCACGGCTGCGGTTGCTCGAGCGGCTCGCCGATCGCCTCTCGCCCGGACGCACTCTGCTGGCGGTGCCTCGGCTGATCGCTCGCCGTCGCGGTGACGCCGAACGCTTCCGCGAGCACTGGCAGGCGCTGATCGGCACCTGCACGCTGCACGAGCTCACCGGAGTCCAGGGGCTCGCGCTGCTGCGGATCGCCCGCAGCGCCGACGATCGACTCGACGCCGCGGAGCCCCGCGCCCGCGTCTGGGGCTGACGGTCGCGTCGCGGACCGCACCGCACCGCGCCCCGGACCCGGACCCGGAGCACGGTTCCCACCCCATCCGTAGACAGCCGGGTTACGATCAGATCACGCGCACCGCAGCGCCCACGCGAGAGGGAACGCATGCCAGAGAACCCGCCCCTGACCCCGGCCGTCGTCGATGCCGAGCAGTTCGCCGCGCAGACGTCTGCCATCGTCGAGTCTGTCGGACGGGTCATCGACGGAAAGCCGGATGCCGTGCGGAGCGCTCTCGTGTGCCTGCTCGCCGAGGGCCACCTGCTGATCGAAGACGTACCGGGAGTCGGCAAGACGGTGCTGGCGCGCGCGCTGGCCGCGAGCGTGGATGCCACAGTGCGCCGCATCCAGTTCACCCCCGACCTCCTTCCCGGTGACGTGACAGGCGTGAGCGTCTACAACCCCGTCGACCGGGAGTTCGAGTTCAAGCGCGGGGCGGTGTTCGCGCACATCGTGATCGCCGACGAGATCAACCGCTCTTCTCCGAAGACGCAGTCCGCGCTGCTCGAAGCCATGGAAGAGGGGCAGGTGACCGTCGACGGATCGACGCACATGCTTCCCAATCCCTTCCTGGTCGTTGCGACCCAGAATCCTCTCGAGATGGAGGGCACCTACGCGCTGCCCGAAGCTCAGCGCGACCGCTTCATGATGCGCATCTCGATGGGCTACCCCGACGCGGCGGCCGAAGCCCTCATGCTCCGCCAGCGCGACACGGTGAACCCGCTCGCCGCGGTGCGAGCCGTCGCGAACGCGGGGTCGGTCTCGGGGCTGATCGCCTGGGCTCGCTCGGTGCACGTCGCCCCAGCGCTCGAGGAGTACACGGTTGCTCTCGCCCAGGCGACCCGCGCCGACCCCAACCTGCACCTCGGCGCGAGTCCGAGGGCGACCCTGCAGCTGATCCGGGCCGCGAAGGTCTGGGCGGCGCTCGATGGACGCGACTTCGTGATCCCCGACGACGTGACGGCGCTGATCGTCCCTGTTCTCGCGCACCGTCTTCTTCCGGCCCGCGGGGCGCACCGTGCGGGCGCCCAGCCCGTAGAAGCGGCCCTGCGACAGATCGTCGAGCGCGTGCGGGTGCCCGTGACGGCGCGCTCCTGACCCTCAGCTCGCCATGCCACACCGTCGAACCCTCACCCTTCGGGGCACGGGTGCGCTCCTCTCCGGTCTCGGCTGCCTGATAGCAGCGAACATGGTCGGCGCGCCGATCCTGCTCTACATCGGCGTCCTCCTGCTCGCGCTCACCGCCTTCTCGGTGCTCGTCGTGCGGGTGCCGCGCCGTGCGGGTACGGTCACTCGTCAGATCTCGACCGACCTGTTGACGGTCTCGGAGACCTCTCGCGTCACGCTGCGCTTCACGCTGCGCGCCCTGCGCGTGCCGCGAGGTCTCTGGCGCGATGTGCTCCCGCCCGCGGTCACCGGCGATTCGGCCGGCGAGTACCCGTCGGAGACCGGCCAGCTGAGCTACCTGATCACCGGTGTGCGGCGCGGTGTATGGCCGATCGGCCCACTGGTGCTGCGAACGGTCGACCCGTTCGGCCTCGCCCAGCGCGAGCAGGCGTTCGGCGAGACCCGCTCCGTGACGGTCGTGCCCGAGGTGTTCACACTCGCGCCGCTGACCGTCAAGGTCGGCGCCGCCGGCGGCACAGCGCACACCTCGTCGAGCCGACTCGGGCAGGGCAGCGACAATCTGTCGCCGCGCCGCTACATTCCCGGCGACTCGATGCGTCGCATCCATTGGAGGGCGACCGCGCACCGCGGGCAGCTGATGGTGCGCCAGGAAGAGGAGGAGTCGAGCCCCGACGCGCTCGTGATCCTTGACCGGAGCGCGGCGCGCTGGGCACGCCCCGGTGACGACGAGGATCGAGCGTTCGAGACCGCCGTGTCGATGTGCGCCTCCGTCGCCGTGCACCTCGTGCAGGAGGGATACGGCGTCGACGTGATCGACAGCAGCGGCACGCTTCTGGGCACCCTGCGCGGTCACGAGGACGACCGCGACGGACTGCTCGTCGCCCTCGCGCTGGTCGGCCCGCGCGGCGATGCCCGCGACATCATGACCCTGGTCGGCGGCACCCCTCCCGGCCCGCTCGTCTACATCACCGGCGAGATCGACGAAGAGGATGCCGCCCTGCTGCGCCCCTCCGGTGCTGCGGCCCCGATGCTGTTCGCGACCGCGCCGCAGCGCGGTGCCGCAGCGGCAGCCGAGCAGCACGGCTGGCGTTTCGCGCGACTGGGCGACGATGTCGCGGAGGCGTGGGAAGACGTGCTGCCCGACCGCATCGGCGGCCCCGCCGAGCAGCGGGGGGCGACCGATGTCACGAGCTGAGCGAAACGCCGAGCGCGGATCCCGCCTGTCGTGGCACCGCGAGCACGAGCTGCCCGTCGGCACGGTCGTGCCGTCGGTGCTGGCCGCGGCCGCCGGTCTCGTCGCGATGTGGCCGTTCACGTCGGTCATCGAACCTGGCACCTGGTCGTTCGCAGTCCTGGCTGTGGTCGTCGTCACGGCGCTCACCGGCATGGGGTCGCGCACCCTGATGCGCGGCCGCCCGGCCTGGGCGCGAGACCTCGTCACCATCGCCGTGCAGATCGTGGCGGTGATGGGCACCGTGATCCTGCTCGTCGCGGGCGACACCGCGCTTTTCGGCATCATCCCCACCGACGCGACCTTCTTCACATTCCAGGCGCTCGCGGCCGCGGCGTGGGAGGAGATCACCTTCGGCTCTGCGCCGATCGCCGCCTCCCCCGGACTCGAAGCCGTGATGGGCGTGGGCTTCGGCATCGTCGCCATCCTGCTCGACCAGCTGGTCGCGCAGCGCGGAGCCATCCTCGCCAGCCTTCTCACGGCCGTCGTCGGATCCGTGCCGATGATCGTCACCCTCGGCGGAGTGAACGTCGTCTGGTTCGTGATGCTCGGCATCCTGATCCTCGCCCTGCTGGGGTACACGGCGGCTCAGAATTCCGAATCGCCCCGACGCACATCGGTGGCGGTCGCCGCGGGCGTCGGAGTCGCGGCGCTCGCAGCGACCGTGATCATCGCACCGGTCCTGCCGGTGTCGGCGAGCCTCGCGGGCACAGGCACGGGCGTCACGGTCGATGCATCACTGCGGCTCGGCGATGACCTGCGCCAGCCGAACCCGGTCGAGGTGCTCACGTTGGCGACGACGGCGGACACGGCGCCCTACCTGCGGCTCACGACACTGTCGACGTTCAACGGACGTGTGTGGGAGCCGGATCGCGGCGACCTGCAGGCGCAGAGCGAGGGATTCGGCCCCGCCGAGTGGACGGACGACATCGCCACCACCGACCAGAACACCTCCATCAGGGTGATCCGGATGTCGAGTTCCTGGCTTCCGGTGCCCTACCCCGCCACGAGTGTGCAGGGTCTCCCCTCGACCTGGAGGGTGAGCCCGGAGAACCGCACTCTGGCATCTCGCAGCGCGGATGCCGTCGGCAACGACTACACGGTGCGGTCGCTCGAGGTGTCACCGACTCTCGAGCAGATTCGCGCGCTGCCCGCCGCTGCACCGATCGTCGATCCCGGCACGGAGCCCGTCGAGCTGCCTGAGGTCATCGGCGAGACGGCGGCAGGCGTCACCGCTGACGCCACGAACGACTACGACCGGCTGATCGCGCTGCAGTCGTGGTTCCGCAGTCAGTTCTCCTACTCCCTGGAGACGCCGGTCGATGAGGGTTTCGACGGCACCGGCGCGGACGCGGTCGCGCGGTTCCTCGATGTGAAGTCGGGGTACTGCATCCACTTCGCCGGCGCATTCGCGCTCATGGCGGAGAGCCTCGACATGGAGGTGCGCATCGTCGTCGGCTACCTGCCCGGTGCCCTGACCGAGACCACGCGCGGCGACGAAGCCGTGTACTCGGTTTCCAGCGACCAGCTGCACTCGTGGCCCGAGGTTCTCTTCCCCGGCGTCGGATGGGTGCCCTTCGAGCCGACCGCCTCGCTCGGGGTGCCCACGTCCTTCTCCGCCGCGGCGACCGCAGGCGGCGGTTCGGGCGGTGCTGCCACACCGGCTCCGACCGCCGCCCCCAGCACCGAGCAGACGTCGGGGCCCGAGCTCGAGCGTGAAGACGCGGGCGACAACGCCGGGGCGACCGGAGAGCTCCGGCGACTGGACCCGACCCCTGTCGTGCTGACGACGCTCGGCGTTCTGGTGGTGCTGCTGCTGCCCGCATCCGCTCGTCTCGCACTGCGCATCGCCCGGCGCGGACGCGCACGAGGCGGTGACGCAGGGGCGGCCTGGACCGAACTCCGGGCGACCATGCAGGATCTCCGCCTGCCGCTGTCGGATGCCGAGACGCCGCGCATGCGCGGCGACGATCTCGTCAGAGACAGCCGGGTGGATGCCGACGCCATGCGGGTGCTCGTCGAAGCGGTCGAGCACGCCAGCTACGCGCGCCCCTCGGCCAGCGCGACGCGAGATCTCGACGCGGCTCTCGTCGAGGTGACGGCTCAGCTGCGCCGCAGTGTCGACAGGTGGACGAGACTGCACGCGTTCCTGCTTCCGCGATCGCTCTTCGCGAGCCGACGCACCGACGTGCCGCTGCTCACCTGAGCTCGCGCGTCGCGGCCCGGCGAGGGCGCACGCGATGAGATCAGGCCGCGTGCAGGTCGCAGCGCACGGTGTCGCACGATTCGCAGACCACGAACTGGGTACGGCACGCCAGATCGGGGCAGTTCGCCGTGCGCTTGGTCGCCGTGCCGCAGCCGGCGCACTCGCCGATGACGGACGCGTGATCCGTGAAGTCGACGGATCCGCGCTTGTCGAACACGTAGAGCGAGCCCTCCCACAGGCCGTCGTCGCCGTACTGCTCGCCGTAGCGGACGATGCCGCCTTCGAGCTGGTACACCTCGCCGAATCCGCGCGCGGTCATCAGGCTGGAGAGCACCTCACAGCGGATGCCGCCTGTGCAGTAGGTGACGACCGGCTTGCCCTTGAGGTCGTCGAAAGCGCCGGAGTCGAGCAGCTGCACGAAGTCGCGTGTGGTCTCCGTGTCGGGAACGACGGCTCCCCGGAAACGGCCGATCTGCGCTTCGAGCGCGTTGCGTCCGTCGAAGAAGACGACGTCGTCGCCCCGCTCGCCCACCAGGTCGTGCAGTTCCTCGGGGGTGAGTCGGGTGCCGCCGCCGACGACGCCCTGCTCATCGACGCGCAGCTCGCCCGGCGCTCCGAACGACACGATCTCGTCGCGCACTTTGACGCTCAGCTTGGGAAAGTCGAGACTGCGACCATCGGCGTCGACGCCGGTGCCCTCGCTCCACTTGATGTCCGCGTCCGAGAACGGAGCATAGGACCGGAACGAACGCGCCCATTTCTTGAGCGCCGGCAGGTCACCGCCGAGAGTGCCGTTGACTCCGTCCTTCGAGATCAGGAGCCGTCCACGCAGCCCGAGCGCTTCGCCGAGGTCGCGCTGCCACACCCGGATCGCGTCCGGATCGGCGAGCGGGGTGAAGACATAGAAGAGAACGATCTTGGGTGTTGCCACCCGGCGATTTTACGTCGGCCACCTGACCGCCCGCCCTCGCGGGGCGGCTCGAGACTGCTACTTCACATCGCGGTTCATGAACGACAGCCCCGCAGCGACCAGCGTCCCCAGCACCCAAGCGGCCGTCACCAGCCCAGCCGTTGGGCTGTCGATCCCCTCGTCCGGCAGGATGCCGAGCGCGGAGACATCGAACCGCAAGGCTTCGAGCATGGCGAGGAGAGGGAGGTAGACAGCGCCGGATCTCCAGAAGATCACGACGAGAACCGCCACGCTCATGGACATCGGAGCAACGAACAGAGCGACGAGATGGGCCTGCACGACGATTCCCACCCCCAGCCCCCAGAGTCCGGCCAGTGCGCCGAGACCCAGGGTCGATCCGAACGAGGACCACTCCAGCGGAAGACCACCCATGGCCACCCACAGCGCTGCGTGTCCGCCGACGGCTCCAGCGAGAGCCACGATCGCTCCGCCGACGGCGGAGGCAGGCACCCTGACGAGAAGAGTCGCCCACCGAGGCTGCAGCATCAGACGCTGAGCGACGACACCGTCTCGCCTGTCGACGGTGTATCGGAAAGAACCGTAGGCGGCCGCGAGAACTGCTCCATAGGTCGCGAGCACCGCTTCGTACGGCGCCGCGAAAGCGGCTCGGACGTCAGGCGGTGCGTCCGCGAGTTCCGGCGGGATGTTCGTCGCCACCGAAAGCGACAGCAGGAACCCTGCCACCGTCACCCAGAACAGCACGACATCGCGCGCGAAGCCGCGGGCGTGAGCTCGAAAGGCGCGGGCGATCACGTGACCTTCCTTCGCCCCATGCCCCATGCTGCGGCGACCAGCACGACAGCCCACGCGAGCGCGAGGCAGAGGGCGGGACCGAACTCGAGCAGTCGGTCCTGGTATCCGGGAACGCCCAGCGCGGCCAGAACCAGCCCGGGCGAGAACTTCGCCAGCTCCGGCGCAGTGCGCAGCAGGGCGAACTCCACGACCATGGGAAGGACGAGGATGATCGCTGCGGTCACGTAGTAGTTCCTGGTGATCCAGCCGATGGCCCCACCGATGAATGCGCCGAGAACCACCCCGACGAGCGCACCCGCGTAGATGCGCCACGCGCTGCCGGTGAGCGCGAGCGTCGATCCGTTCCGAGCCAGGAAGACGGAGATGCCCACCGTCCAGACCGCGAAGATGCAGAGCGACAGCGCGAACGCGACGACGGCACCGGCGACGATCTTGGCCGAGAAGGCACGAGCGAACCCGACCCCGGTGAGCGTTCTGTCCATCGAGCCGTAGTAGCACTCGCGGGTGACACCGTAGGCGCCGACGAACGCCGCGGAGATGGCCGACCAGGCGAGCGGCTCCAGAAGCAGGGCGGTGGCCGTCGCAGGATCGAGGCCGGCGAGGTCGAAGCGCGAACCGTCCGAGAACAGCACGAAGACGGGCATCAGGACGGCCACCAGGTAGACCGCCAGGATGGACGACCCGCTCACCGAGCGCAGGGCTTCGCTTCGGACGGTGTCCTTCATGCGGATGCTCCTTCAACGAGATCGAAGTACTTGCTCTCGAGCGAGTCGGCGTCGCTCGTCACGAGGTCGCCGAGCCTCCCGGCGAAGAGCGCGCGCCGCTTGATGACGACGACCTCGTCGACGACCTGCTCGAGCTCAGCGAGCTGGTGGCTGGCGATCAGGACGGTGCCGCCGCGTTCCGAATAGCCGCGCAGGAATCTGCGGAGCCAGCGGATGCCGTCGGGATCGAGCCCGTTGGCCGGCTCGTCCAGGATGAGTGTCCGTGGCGAGCCGATGAGGGCAGCAGCCAGCCCGAGTCGCTGGGTCATCCCGGTCGAGAAGGTCTTCACGCGGCGTCGGGCATCTGCCGCGAGACCGACCTCCTCGAGCACCTCGTCGACACGGCCTCGAGGCGCCCCGGCCGCGAGCCGGCAGATCTCCAGATGCCGCCTGGCCGTGATGCCGCCCTCGAATCCGAAGCCGTCCATGTGGACGCCGACGTGAGACGCGGGGTTGTCGAGCTCCGAGAACGGCCTGCCGTCGATGAGGCTGTCGCCGATCGTCGGCTTCAGCAGGCCGACGATCGTTCGCAGCGTCGTCGATTTGCCTGCGCCGTTGGGGCCCAGAAGGCCCACGATCGACCCGTACGGCACGCCGAACGACAGCTCTTCGACCGCGGCCCGATCTCCGTACTTCTTCGTGAGTCCTCGAACCTCGATCGCGTGGTCGTTCATGCTCATTCCTTTCCCACCTCTCCGCTCTGAAGAGATGACAGTGGCATCTCCACACCGGTCGCCCAGAGCGTCTGCCACAGACTTCTCACACCGAGTTCGACTCGCGCCTGCCCGGTCGCAGGCAGGGAGCGGCTCTCCCCGATCACGTCCACTCCGGCGATGATCACTGCGGCGACCGTCGCACCGTCCGCCGTGATGGGGAACAGCGCCTCGAGCGGCACACGCGTCGGTTCCGGCTCTCGCGACATGACAGTTCCTCTACCGACCTGCTCGTTCGCGAGGATGCCGTTGCTCATCAGGACCACGCGCGCACCCTCAGGCACGTCTGTCTCGACTGTCGCTGCGGTCTCGCCCGCATGCAGAAGGATCACACGGCTGCCGTGTGCGACGAATCCGAACGTGGCGGTCACCGGCACGGGAATCACGGCCCCGGCGATCACGATGCCCGCGACCAGTGCGGTGACGACGGAACAGAAACGGAGCCGCGCGACACCCGACCGCAGCACACGACGAAGGGCCTTGCTGAGAAGCACGACGCCGGCGAGCGCGACGACGACCTCGAGCGCGACGACGAGCACGCCGAGGACCGGTCCACCGCCGGCAAGCGCTCGAGCTATGCGTGCGACGGCGAAGACCACCAGCACGACCGGGGTGACGAGACTCGCGAGACCGAACGGCACACTCCACCACGTGTCCAGGCGCTTGGTCCTGCGCTGAGCTCCGAACAGCAGACCGGTCAGGAAGTTCGAGCCGTCGAGGATCGCGCGACCCCGGAGGTTCGGCTCGTCCAGAGCGCTCATGAGCGCGATGTACCCGTCGAACCGCACGAAGGGGATCAGATTGAGGAGAACGATGGCGCCGCAGGAGACGGCGAGGAGCAGCACTGCCTGGTGGATCAAGGGTTGGCGAAGCATGAGCGCCGCAAGAAGCGCGATCGCGCCGACGACAGCGTGCACCGCAGGCCCTGCCAGCGCAATCGCGACGCGCTGCCGGCGTTCGGGGAGCCGCCATCCGTCCGTCACGTCCACGAAGAACGCGGGACTCAGGTAGAAGATCATGAAGCCCGCCCGGCGCGGTCTGCCTCCGAACCTCGTGAGCGTGAGTCCGTGGGCGCTCTCGTGGAGCAGGGTCATGAGCGAGAGCGCTCCGACGAGATACACCAGTGCGACGAGCGGCACCGGCGAGGTGAGGGCGTCCCACAGCTCCTCCGCCTGAGCGGCTGCGGCGAGGAGTCCCAGACAGATCGGAACCGCAGCGGACACCTGCATCGCTCGGCGTGGGAGCGGGACGATCAGTCGGTCCAGACGACCGAAGATGGCGGGTGCGCGAAGCGTCGCGATCTGCAGAGTGAATGGGGGCCGATAGACCAGGCGGCCGGGTGGGAGCTTCTCGCCGCCCTCGAGGAGCCCACAGGTGTCGAAGCGCTGAGCCAGTTGCAGAAAGTTTTCCCACGACTCGGAAGGGGCGAAGCGCCGGTGCAGATCCTGCAGCGCCGTTTCGCCGTTCATCGCTCGCATCAGGTCGACGACCGCTCGAGAGACCCTCGATGACGGCACACCGTGGATCATCGCGATCCACGTCCCGTCTTCGGCCGCCTGTTCGAAGTCGACGCCGGAGGCGAGGCGAGGGCGCGCGTCGGCACTGAGCGCGTCTTCCACCGAGTGAGACTGTCGGCGTCGAGGGAGGCTACCGGGAGGCATCGTCATCCCTCGTCCCCGAGTGTCCCGCGAATGTCGTGGTGAGCAGAACGATGTCCTCTCCACCGAGCGTCCGAACGGGAGAGACGGCCGGAACGGCGAACCCCGCGTGAACGAGCTCTCGCGAGAGGATCTCGTGGTCGAGCACTCTCAGGCGGCTCGTGAGAACTGTCACGTCGCCGCCCTCCACCAGGTCGGCGACGCGAACCCAGTTGACGATGCGCGCCGCGCCATCCTCTTCCACCTGCTGAGAGAACACATAGGTCTCCGCGCCGTCAGGACCGGGGACCTCGATCTCGCAGTCTGTCGACACTGAGAAGCTCTCCGCGGAGGCGTTTCCGGCAACCGTGAAGGCGAAGACGCCGTGAGCTGCGAGGTGGCGTCGCACAGTGTCGTAGAGGAGGGACCTCCCCACACGATCGAGCAACGTGATGGAGGTCGCTCCGATGATCACGAGCCCGAACTGCTGCGGCAGCGAGAAGTCGCGCATGTCCGCGACGACGCACTCGAGCATCGCGTGGTCCGGCAGCGTTCGACGCAGACGGGAGAGCATGTCGTCGGAAAGATCGATCGCGGTCACCCGCTTGCCCGATCTGACCAGCGGGACGGTCAACCTTCCGCTCCCCGCCGCCACATCGAGGATCGGTCCTTCGGTTCCTCTCGCGAGCGCGAGCATCTCTCTGATCTCCGCACGGTCGGACCCGACCAGCCGGTCGTAGAAATCAGTGCCGGCACCCGAATACAGATCCTGCTCCTTGGGCACCGCTCCGACCGTGCGGAGCCTCGCCACTACGGCTTCAGTAAGAGAACTGGACATTCACGCATCACCTCTCAGCGGGGAAAACGGGGTGCGGGCGCGTCGAACCCACCCGCACCCCTTCGGTCAGGTCGCGATCGCTGCCGCACCGCCGATGATGGCGATGATGTAGCTCGCGTGCTCCCACCATTCGAGTGGTGCATCGATGTGGTCGAGCTCCACGAACTCGAGCGACTCCGTCTGCATCTACTACCTCCTCGGTATGCCTTGCGAAGGCGGTTTCTATGTCAGCGCGATGATTCCGATGATCACGCCAACGGCGAATCCGCGGGTCCAATCAAGGGCGTCATCCGGCGCCTCCATGGCCTCCAGTTCGGTGAACTCGAGGGTCGGCATTGCTGCGTGCATACTCACCTCCCTCCCCTTTCGTCTTGTCTGCTCGACAGGATCACGTCGCTGCGGCAGCGCCGATCCCGATCAGCACCAGCGCACTGATCGCGCCCTGATAGAAGCTCTCCCAACTGGGGGCATCCATTCCCTCCAGCTCTTGGAACTGGACACTCGTGTGCACGCTTTCGTTCATGTCATTCACCTCCTTCGCTCCAGTAGGAATCACGGAGCAGATCGCAGAAGTCGTCCGCGAAGAGCCCTGCGAGCATCGGGTAGCGGTTTCCCCACGCCGTTTCCGCGGCGGCGGAAATGCGATGGATCGTCTGGGCGGTGGGCCGTGGCGGAGTCGGGATCCCCCAGCGGTCGATGAGCGCGGCGATACCCGCTGGGGGGTCGAGGGGCAGTGCCACCCGTCCGGCTACCCCCGTCCAGAACTCTTCGAGGCTCTCGCGATCTCCCCACCGCGGGTCTCCCGAGCACACTCGACGCCAGACCGCCGCGATGACCGCAACCGTGGCGACCATCTTGCGAACCTCCAGAGCGAAGGCGACTTCGTTGGCCACATACCAGTGGCGGGCGCTGTAGGGATCCTGGCCTCTCAGCGCCCCGCTGCGCTGGGTCGCCGCGCTCAGACGGGCGAGACGCAGGCGTGAGGCGGCGGCATTCACCTCGCCGGAGGCCGTTTCGAGAAGGGCGCCTCCGATCACGACCGCGTCGCGTCGCCCCCTGGCGCTTCGCCGTGAGCTCGTCGATGCGCCTGCGAGACGAAGAAACGCCTCGAGTGCGCCCTCCCTGACGGAGGCCGGCGTGAGAGTCATCAGATTGCAGGGATCGATGATGGCGTGTCGGGCTCTCAGGGACTGCCCGACGATGAGCCGATAGCCGCTTTCGTTCTTGAGGATGCCGACGCTGTTCGTCTCCGACGACGTACCGAGCGTCGTCGGCACCGCCACGACGTCCACGGCCGGCGGGGCATCCGGCAGGAACGTCAACGCCGACCTCGATGCTCGTTCGATGGCGAAGTCGAAGATTCGCCCCGGGGCGAGCGAGAGCGATGCGATCTTGGTGGCATCGAGAATGCTCCCCCCGCCGACGGCCACGATCACGCTCGGGGGCCGACGAGCGATCTCCTGCGCTATCCCGACGACAACTGCGACGGTCATGGAGTGAGCGTCCACCTCGATGGTTCTGGCCGAGTGGTCGACTACGTGTGTTGCGACCGACGAATCCGCGATCACGAGGGTCTCGCGATCGGCGGTGAGCCGCGTTGTCGTCTGCCGCGTGATGCCGCGCCCGTGCCAGAGCGTCGGAACCCGACCGGCGAACTCAGAGCTCACGCTGACGCTCCTGCACCTGCGCGACGCCGGCGCGCACAGCCGAATCGATCTCGAGAAGTTCAGTCGTGCTGAACCCGTATGCCGGCATCAGTTCGATGGCGCTGGGGCCGGGCTGCACGAGCACACCGTGCTCCGCGATGGCGGCCACGACACGGAGAACCTCGGCGCCGGTGAGCTGACTCGCATCCTGGTTGCGAAGGGTCAGCCCCACGAAGCAACCGCGTCCTGTCACCTCAGCGACGACCCCGTCGGACTTCAGCCGAGCCGCCAGGTGCCACAGGTCTGCCGCCAGCGCTCGCGTGGTCGCCTCCACGTCGATACGGCGCAGCTCTTCGATCACCGCGACGATGGCAGCCGCACACGCCGGCGTCCCCGCCTGCGTCTCGCCATGGACGAAGGTCCAGCCGCCGCGCACGAACTCGGACGCCACGCGAGCGCCCACCAGCAGCGCAGCGGCGCCCGTTGCACCGTTCGTCAGCGCTTTCGACAGAACGAGCACGTCTGGCGGGGCAGCCCACTCATCTGTGGCGAACATCGTGCCGGTGCGTCCGAAACCCGTCGCGACCTCGTCGGCGACGATCAGGAAGCCGTATTCCTCTCGCAGGTCGAGGATCCGGGATATGAAAGCGTCGGACAACGGGTGCGCGCCGCTGCCCAGGACGGGCTCCACGACCACTGACGCGACCCTGGAGCCTTCCCGCTTCAGCAGCGTCTCCAGCTCCTCTCCGTCATCGCTGTGAGACACATGCCGCACCGACCTCCGGTCGACGGAGTAGACGGATTGCAGGAGGTCGTCTCCGCTCAGTGCGTGGCTGCCGTACATCGTGCCGTGATAGCTGCCTTTCAGACCCACGACCAGCGAACGCGACGCGGCTCCTTGCTGCGCCCAGTACTGCCGTGCGAGTTTCATCGCGGAGTCGTTCGCTGCCCCGCCCGACGTGCCGAAGATGACACGGCTGTACCGGCTGGGGTCGGCGAGTTCGATCAGCGCTTCGGCCGCGACCTCGGCGTATCGATGCGGTGCGCGGAACAGGGTCAGGTACGAGGCGTCGTGCGTCGCTCTGCTGACGGCGTCAGCGACCGCACGATTTCCGAAACCGAGAGGAACGTTCCACAGTCCGCTCGTCGCGCTGAGGCGTGTGGATCCGTCCGCGAACTCGATGAGATTTCCGGCGGCCCTGACGGCGACCCGGTCTTGCGTGAAGGTGGCGTCTGCGGGGAGCATCGACGTCCACAACGCGTGCGGAACACTCATCGCCCGCTGCCCGAAGCCGCTTGGCATGACGCGTGAGCCCGTGTGCCGAAGTGGATGTTGAGTGCGGTGGCAGCGTCGCGGCACAGGCCGTTCGCGTCAGACTCGGACAAGCCGCACTCCCGAGCCAATCGCTCGACCGCGATCTCAGGTGCGCTCGAGGTCTGAGTGGCATCGACGACCTTGGCTGTCATCGGCGACAGCAGTTGCCGACGCAACGTCGTCACGTCGGCGAGCACGAAACCGTCTGAGGTCTCGAGCAGGAACGGATCCGAGGCCGACGGTTCGGCATCTGCGTGGGCATCATCGACGAACGACCAGCCGAATCCCGAGATCTTCTCGACGCCGTTCGCCAAACGGAGCATCTTGATGAGGTCCGTCGCGTTCAGATACCGACCGATCCAGCCGCGACCGGTCAGTCCCTCGATGAGTGCCTGTCTGGGCACCATGCCTCCTAGCGCCACAGCCCGAGGCAAGCGGGACTCGATCACGGTCGCCAGCTCGTCGACCTCGCCGATGACCTCGCCCTGCAGACCGACGCTGACCCGACCATCCGAGCCCACCCTGATCGCGCTCGGAGTCGCGAGTTCGCCCGGTGCCGCAAGTGCGCGGCGGTTCGCGAGCAGCACCCGCGGGTCGATCAATGACGACGGGAAGACTCCCGTGCGACGAGCGAGATCGGCGTCGTCGAGAAACGACTGCCAACCGGTCTCATCGAAGAAGCCCACCGTTGTGGGTCCGATGATCTGCACGAACGCCGCAGCGACGTAGTCCTGGAGCTCGACGCCGCGTTCGCCGAGGAACAGCTCGTCACCGACCTCACTCAGCGCACCCGTGAAGCGAAAGGCATGGGCCGGTCCGTCATAGGGGCCGCTCTGCGCGTGCAGCAGAACCGCGTCGTCTTCGCGGGCCACCGCGGCGACTGTCTCCACTGAGGTGCCGCTCTCGACGAGGAACACCCGCGAGTACTGCTCCTGCTCACCGGTGATCCATTCACGGAGCGCCCGCGCCCCGACGGGCTCCGGTTCGTGGCTCTTCCGCGATGCCTCAGTCGTGCTGATGTGCATTTCTCCCCAGAAATGTCGGGATGCCTTTCCGGCATCGGTGCGTCCTCACATGAGGTTATATATCCATCAAATGTGCTGCAATATTTTTCATTCAGAACGAGGAATGCAAGGTGAGAGCTCGGTTTGCGCCGGCGGAGGCAACCTCAGGTGGTGCTCGACGACCTTCGCCCCGGGGGGACCCGGGTGCCGAGAAGGCGCCCCACATGGCGATGAAGCGCGGGGACGAGATGCTCGTGCTCCCCTGCGTCGGCACGGGTCAGCAGCTTCGTCATCACGTACAGCTGCGACACGATGCCGCCCTCCGACTCCAGGTCGCGCCGGAAGCGTCGGGCGATCTGATCGGCGACGTGCGGCACTGCCAGCGAATGACCGAGCAGAAACGCCGCGTCGTAGCCGCGCGGCGCGAGGCCCCACGCCTCCCAGTCGGCGATCGCGAACGGATCGCGGTGGATGTTGTTCCAGTGCAGGTCGCCGTGGCTCGGCACCCAATCGTCCGAGTCGATGTCCATCTCGATGCCGAAGAAGACGCTGATCCGCCGGCGCATGATCTCAGGGTCGAGCACCATCCGATCCGTCCTCGCATCCGACAGGGCTTCGAGGTTGCGCTCCAGCTCTCCCCACCACGACTCGTCAAGGGCAGGCGCTCCTGCGAGCACGGCGTCCGTCGCGCACGCTCGCCCGGGCAGCAGGGTCATGAGTTCGGCGCGATACACGAGTGGCCCTTCCTCCCACGCCCGCACCTCGAGCAGGCGCGGCTTCGCAACCCCGTCGATCTGCGAGGCGTCCCGATTGCCGGTCCACCAGGAACCACGCGCCCGATCTCTGGCAGACCAGACGACGCGCAGCCAATACCGCCCACCCGCGCGTTCGACCACCGAGCCGATCGACCGATCGCGCCACCCGAATCGGGCGCGACCGATCGCATTGAGTCCGAGGTCTGCGAGCGACCGGGAGTGTGCAGTGCGCAGCGCCACGCGCAGAGCCGAGCCGGGCGCGGCCGTGGTTTCGACAGTCGTCATCTAGTACCTTCCGGGACAGTAGCGCCCGATCGACGCAGGAGTGATTTCATATGACGACATTGCGTCCACTCCCGAGGCTAAGAAGGGCGTCGGTGCGAGCGCAAGACGAAGACACATCGCATATCGGTTCAACGGAATCCCGCGCGATGGCGGCATAATCGGCATCCGAGACCCCTGGTCGGGGCCGTCCGCGCGATCGGATAGACTGTTCAGGTTGTTCCCTGGTGACGTGTCCGAGCGGCCGAAGGAGCACGCTTGGAAAGCGTGTGTTGTGCAAGCAACCGCGGGTTCGAATCCCGCCGTCACCGCCGAAAGCACGAAGGGTCCCCGCGCCAGCGGGGGCCCTTCGTGCTTTTCATCGAGCACCGGGGACTCGGGGAGGAGCGAGCGCAGCGAGCACCGGAGTCCCGCCGTCACCGGCATCCACCCCGAGATCCGCACCCCCGTCAGGCGGAGTTCCTCCCCTCGGGCGGAAGCGCGCACAGCATGCGTCCGCCCATCTGCAAATCAGACGAAGCGCACTCCGAAGCTCTGTCCGCCCGGCTCTGCGGGCAGGGGCTTCATGCCGAGGCGCTCGTAGAAGGCGGCGGCACCGGTGTTGTTCGGGTCCATACCCAGGTGCAGCCCGCGCACTCCGCGGCGGGTCAACTCGGCGAACAGCGTCTCGATGAGCTGTCGTCCCAGTCCCTGCCCCTGCGTCTCGGGCAGCAGGTCGATGTGCAGGTGGGCGGGGTACTCCGCGGCATTGCCGTTGCGTCCGGGCGCTTGCGCGTAGCCGTGCTCGATCATCCGCTCCTCGCGGGTCGTCGGCTCGACGGGCTGCGGATACCGGTCCTGCCGCGTCGGCCACCACTCGTCGCGGAACCAGGTCGCGAAGGCGTCCGTGTCGTCGGTCGCCACGATGTAGCCGATCACCCGCTCGTCGTCGGTCTCGACGACCCAGGCGAGGTCGGGGTGCCTCTCTGCATAGGGCACCGCGAACAGGTCGCCCCAGAGCGAGTCATCGGAGAACAGGCCGGTCGCGTCCGCCCCGGCATCCGCTGTCCTCACGCACACCTCGTAGAGGGCATCGCGGTCGGACGGTCGATACGGACGGATGCGGGACACTGCTGCTCCTCGATGAGTGGGGTGGGCTGTCAGCCTACCGAGGTGACCGCCGGATCGTCTCGGCGCGACCTCGTCACCCACGGCAGCAGCCACGCCCCGAGCACCAGCACGACGCCGGCCCCGACCAGTGCGCCGCCGAGCGTGTCGGTGGCCCAGTGCACCGAGAGCAGGGTGCGCGAGACCGCCATCGCGACGACCCACGCTATGCCGAGAATCGCGGTCCACATCCGCGGGAACACGAGCCACAGCACCATCGCGATCGTCGCTGCGTTCGCCGCATGCCCCGAAGGGAATGAACCGAAGTCGCTCGCCACGATCATGTCCTCCGGACGCGCCCGGCCGAACAGGTGCTTGAGCAGCTGCACCGCACCGGCGCTCACGAGGAACGCCACGGCGGCGAACACGGCCGCCTGCCATCTCCGCGCGATCAGAAGCGCGATGATCACCAGCATCGGCACGAGGAGGATAGCGACCCAGCCGCCGCCGATGTGATCGAGCAGCAATGCGAACGACAGCATCCAGTCGGAGCGAGACGCGCTGATCGTGTCATTCCACCAGGTGTCGAACCCTGGCGGCTCGGTGTACCCGAACACGATCGCCGCTCCGAGGAGCGTCGCCGCGACGAGCATCCCTGTTCCCCACCACAGCAGCGTTCGTGATCTCATCGAACCATTCTGCCGGTCGGAAGCTGAAAATCAGGGAGCCAGCATGCCGACGGTCCGCGGACGCACGATCAACCACAGCGAGAGGATGCCGATCGCGGCGCATCCGACCATGACCGATGCCATGCTCGTGGCGGTGATTCCGGTGCCGTGCGAGATCCATCCGACGACCGGCGAGACGAGTCCCGCGACGCCGAAGTTCGTGGCGCCGATGACCGACGCCGCAGTGCCTGCCGCCTTGCCGTGGCGGTCGAGCGCGAGCACCTGCACGTTCGGGAAGGTGAAGCCGCAGGCCGTCATGAAGAAGAACAGCGGGATGACCGTGCCCCAGAGCCCGAGCCCGAGCTGATCGGTGACGATGATCGCGACACCGGCGAGCAGCAGCACCGCGGTGGAGTACGCCATCACCCATTGCGGACCGAATCGCGCGGCGAGTCGCGAGGCGGTCTGGACGCCGGCGACGACGCCGAGCGAATTGACCGCGAACAGCAGGCCGTACTGCTGCGCATCCAGCCCGTGGGTCTGCTGGAACAGGAACGGCGACGCCGACAGATAGGAGAACAGGCCCGAGAAGGTCATGCCGCCGATGATCAGCACGCCGATGAAGACACGGTCGGAGAACACCGACCGATAGCGCTGCAGGACGGTCGCGCCGCCCTTCTCCTGGCGACGCGCGATCGGCAGCGTCTCGGGCACGAACACCACGGTCGACACCAGCATCACCACGCCATAGAGGGCGAGCACGACGAAGATGCCCCGCCACGGCATGAACGTGAGCAGCCACGACCCGATCAGCGGGGCGATCACGGGCGCGACGCCAGAGACCAGAGCGAGGCGCGACAGCATCACGACCAGACGACGACCGCCGAACAGATCGCGCACGATCGCCATCGCGACGACGCCACCTGCGGCGGCTCCCACTCCCATGAGCACGCGGGCGCCGCTGAGCAGGGGAAGAGTCGGGGCGTAGGCGGCGGCGACGCTGGCCAGCACATGAAGCGCGGTCACGATGATCAGCGGAATGCGCCGCCCCACCTTGTCGCTGAGCGGGCCCACCACGAGCTGGCCCAGTGCGAACCCGATCATCGTGCCGGTCAGGGTCAACTGGATGGCGGCGGCCGTGGTCTCGAAGTCCTGCTCGAGCACTGGGAAGGCAGGCAGGTACAGGTCGATCGTGAAGGGTCCGAGTGCGGTGAGAGCCCCGAGCAGCACGATGTAGAGCGCGCGGCGACCGTTCGAGATCGAGTCGCCGGGGTGCAGCATGATCGGGGCTGTGGCCGGATTCGACCCGAGGGTGCGGATCGCGCCCGTCGCCGAAGGGATGCGGATGCTGCCCGTCGCCGTCCGCTCGGGGGCGGGGGTCGTCGAGATGGAGTCAGTGCGTGGAGCGTCGGGCACGACGGTCCTTCCGGAGTTCGAGGGCGTTCAGGAAGAGTGAGAGATCGAGTCGCGAGAGCAGAGGAATCGGCGACGAAAAGTCGAATCGATTCGATCAGGGCGAAGTCTCCATGCTACAGCCCGCTCGCACACACCTGCATGCCCAAAGACGGATGCATGCCGAAACACGTGGTTTCCGCATGCATCCGTCTTCTGAGCCTGCATCCGCCTTGCGCTGCCGGCGGCTGCCGCCCAGAGAGCCGGGCATCAAGCGCGCGGAGGGAGTCAGCGGAGGCGCGCGAGTCCCTGCTCGAGATCAGCGATGAGGTCGTCGACGCCCTCGATGCCCACCGACAGGCGCACCACGTTCTCGGGCACGGCGAGCGCGGTTCCTCTCACCGAGGCGTGGGTCATGTCGGGCGGATAGCCGATCAGCGACTCGACGCCGCCGAGCGACTCGGCGAGCTGGAAGAGCTCGGTCGACTCGGCGAACGCCTTGGCGGCATCCGCACCCGCCGACAGGCCGAGCGACAGCATCCCGCCGAAGCCGCTCATCTGGCGAGCAGCGACATCGTGTCCCGGGTGCGAGGCGAGCCCCGGGTAGTACACGGTCGCGAACTCGGGGCGCGCCGTGGCCCACTCGGCGATGGCCTGTGCGTTCTCGGAGTGCTGGCGCACCCGCACCGCGAGCGTCTTGATGCCGCGGGTCGTGAGCCAGGCGTCGAGCGGGGCAGAGACCGCGCCCACGGCGAACTGCTGGAACTTGACCTGCTCGAAGAAGCGGTCGTCTCCGAACACCACCGCGCCGCCGAGGACGTCGGAGTGTCCGCCGAGGTACTTCGTGGTGGAGTGCACGACGAGGTCGGCGCCGAGCGAGAGCGGCTGCTGCAGTGCCGGAGAGGCGAAGGTGTTGTCGACGACCGCGATGGCACCGGCGGCGTGCGCGATCTCGGCGACGAGCGCGATGTCGACGATCTTCAGCAGCGGGTTGCTGGGTGTCTCGACCCAGACGATCTTCGTCTCGGGACGGATCGCCGCGCGCACCGCGTCGACGTCGGACAGTTCGACCGTCGAGAACTCGATCCCCCACGGTGCGAGTACGCGGGCGAACAGGCGATAGGTGCCGCCGTAGACGTCGTTGCCGAGCACGACATGGTCGCCGGGTTTCAGGATGCCGCGCAGCAGCGCGTCCTCCGCTGCGAGCCCCGAGGCGAACGACAGGGCGTTCGCGCCGCCCTCGAGCGCCGCGAGCTGGGTCTCGAGCGAGGAGCGCGTCGGGTTGCCTGCACGGTTGTACTCGTAGCCGTCGCGGAACCCGCCGATGCCGTCCTGCACATGGGTGGACGCCTGATAGATCGGCGGGATGATCGACCCCGTGGTCGGGTCTGGTGCCTGACCGGCGTGGATGGCTCGGGTGGCGAAGGCATGCTCTGACATGCTCCTCAGCCTACGTCCGCCCCGGGGAGTGCGGCTGGCCCTGTTACGCCGGGCGTCAGCGCGAGAGGTACGACAGCAGATCCTGCCGGGTGAGCACGGTGTGCGGCTTGCCGTCGAGCGTGACGAGCAGCGCGTCGGCGTCGGCCAGAGCGGCCCTCGCCTGCGCGAGCGGGGCATGGATGCCGAGAAGCGGCAGCCGCTCCCCCACGTGCGCTCCCACGGCATCCGCCGGCTTGGCGTCGCCGCGGAACAGCAGGTCGAGCAGGCCTTTCTCGTCGACCGTGCCCACGACCTCGCCCATCATCACGGGCGGCTCCGCGCTCAGCACCACCAGCTGCGAGACGTCGTATTCGGTCATCATGCCGATGGCCTCGAGCACGGTGTCGGTCGGGTGCGCGTGCACCAGATCGGGGATCCCCTCCCCCAGCCGGGCGGTGCGGGCGGCCAGCACGTCGGCCACCGTCTCGCCCTCCTCGACCTCGCTGAAGCCGTAGGAGCGCATCCAGCCGTCGTTGAAGATCTTGCTGAGGTAGCCGCGTCCGCCGTCCGGCAGCAGCACCACCATCACGGCATCCGCCGGCAGGTCGCGAGCGACCCGCAGCGCGCCGACCACGGCCATGCCGCTGGAGCCGCCGACGAGGATTCCCTCTTCACGCGCGAGTCGTCGGGTCATCGCGAACGACTCCGCATCGTCGACCGCGACGATCTCATGCGGAACCCTCGGATCGTAGGCGCCGGGCCAGATGTCCTCGCCGACCCCCTCGACCAGATACGGGCGTCCCGTGCCACCGCTGTAGACGCTGCCCACCGGGTCGACTCCCACGATGCGCACGCGATCTTCCGACACCTCACGCAGATAGCGACCGGTGCCCGTGATCGTGCCCCCGGTGCCGACGCCGGCGACGAAGTGCGTGATCAGTCCCTCGGTGTCGCGCCAGATCTCGGGACCGGTGGTCTCGTAGTGGCTGCGGGGTCCGTTCGGATTCTCGTACTGGTTCGGCTTGAACGCCCCGGGGATCTCGCGGGCGAGCCGATCGCTGACGCTGTAGTACGACTCCGGGCTCTCTGCCGCGACCGAGGTCGGCGTCACGACCACCTCGGCACCGTATGCCCGCAGCACGTCGATCTTGTCCTCCCCGACCTTGTCGGGCAGCACGAAGACGCACTTGTATCCGCGCTGCTGGGCGACCAGTGCGAGGCCGACGCCGGTGTTCCCGCTCGTGGGCTCCACGATGGTGCCGCCCGGCTTCAGGTCGCCCGAGGCCTCGGCGGCATCGATGATTCGCGAGGCGATGCGATCCTTCGCAGAGCCGCCGGGGTTGAGGTACTCCAGCTTCACCAACACGGTGCACGCGACGCCCTCGGTGACGTGCTGGAGCTTCACGAGGGGCGTGTCGCCGACGAGATCGACGATGGAGTCTGCGTACTTCATGTTCACAGCGTACGTGCGACGATGCCGCGACCGGGGCTGTGTTGCGCCCGATCGCGGCATCGTGTGCTCGACCTGTCGTACTGAGCCGATCAGCCCTTCGTGGAACCCGCCAGGAGTCCTCGCACGAAGTACCGCTGGAGCGAGAAGAACACGATCAGCGGGATGACGATCGAGACGAAGGCGCCAGCCGTGAGCAGGTACCAGTCGTTTCCCCGGGTTCCGGTGATCTCAGCCAGCAGCTTCGTGATCGGGGCGGCAGCGCCGTCGGCGAACACGAGGGCGACGAGCAGGTCGTTCCACACCCAGAGGAACTGGAAGATCGCCACGGAGGCGATCGCCGGCATCGTCAGCGGCAGCACCACGCGGAAGAAGATCTGTCCGCGCGAAGCTCCGTCGACGCGCGCGGCCTCGATGATCTCGCCCGGGATCTCCGACATGAAGTTGTGCAGCAGATAGATCGCCAGCGGCAGTGCGAACATCGAGTGCGCGATCCAGACCTGCGCGTAGCCCTGCGAGGCGTCCAGCGGCAGCGTGACCTGCACTCCGAACAGGTTGATGCCTCTCGAGAACGAGCTGAGCAGCGGCACGAGAGCCATCTGGATCGGCACGATCTGCAGGGCGAACACGAAGATGAACAGCGCGTTGCGCCCCTTGAAGTCGATCCACGCGAAGGCGTATGCCGCCATCGCCGCGATCATCAGCGGGATGAGCGTCGCCGGGATCGTGATCGCGATCGAGTTGACGAACGACTCGATGATCGTCAGCTGCGTGGTGCCGGACTGCAGCACCTGCACGTAGTTGTCGAACGTGACCTGCGGGTTGGCGAAGAACTCCCACCAGCCGCTCGACTGGATCTGGTCGCGGGGCCGGAACGACGAGATGAACAGCCCGAGCGTCGGGATCGTCCACAGGACCGCGATCAGGATGGACGCCGCCGACGCCCAGGGGCGGGACAGCTTCTTGCGCGCACGTCCGGCCGCGCCGTCGAGGCCGCCTCCGGTCGTGATGGCTCGAGTGCTGGTCGAGTCTGTCTGGGTCTTCAGCGTGTCGCTCATCGGACCTCCCGCTGCTTCTTGATCTGGCGCGCGTTGTAGATGACGATCGGCAGCACCAGGATGAACAGGATGACCGAGAGCGCGGCGCTGCGGCCCGCCTCGAACTTGGAGAACTGCGTGTACATCTCGTTCGCGAGCACGGATGTGCCGTAGTTTCCGGCCGTCATGGTGCGGACGATGTCGAAGACCTTCAGGGAGGCGATCGAGATCGTGGTGAGCACGACGATCAACGCGGGGCGGATCGCCGGCACGGTGACCGCCCAGAATCGCTCCCACGCGTTCGCGCCGTCGAGCTCAGCCGCTTCGAGCAGCTCGGCCGGGACGCCCTTGATCGACGCCGACAGCACCACCATCGCGAATCCGGTCTGCACCCAGATGAGCACGACGATGAGGAACAGGTTGTTCCATGGCTGGTTCAGCAGCCACTGTTGCGGCTCTCCACCGAACCACACGAGGATCTGGTTCAGCAGGCCGATCTGCTTGAACTCGGGTCCGCGGTACTCGTACATGAAGCGCCAGATGATGCTGGCTCCCACGAAGGAGATCGCCATCGGCATGAAGACCAGGACCTTGTAGATCTTCTCGCCGCGAGTGCGGTCGATGAAGACGGCATACGCGAGGCCCACCAGGGTCGACACCGTCGGCACCAGGAGCACCCAGATGATCGAGTTGATCACCGATGTGATGCCGTCGGACTGGGTGAAGATCCAGAGGTAGTTGGCGAAGCCGACGAAGTCGTTGCCCGAGGAGTTGAAGAACGACGTGTACATCGTCTGGATCGACGGGAGGATCAGCCCGACGAGCAGAAGCAGCATGGCCGGAGCCATGAACGCGACCAGCTGGATCAGGTAGCCCGCTCCGTCGCGTGAACGGTAGTCGAGAAAGAAGAACAGCACTCCCACGGCGACGGCGACGCCCATGGCCCAGTAGTAGGAGCTGAAGAAGAACATCACAGCGAGCGGGATGAGCACGCACATCGCCAGTCGCACCCAGGTGTAGATCGCTCCCTTGCGCGGAGCGATGTCCACGAGCAGCAGGATGACGGCGACGACCACCGCGAAGGCGATGACGACGACGACGGCCTGAAGGACGGGCGGGAGCATGCCGATCCATTGGAAGAATTGAGTCGCGTTCACGGAATCCCCTTCATGACGCGTGAGAAGCTGCAGTCCGTGCGGCGGTGCACGAACCGAATGGTGACGAGGAGGGCCGCCCTTCCGGGCGACCCTCCTCATCCGATCAGCTGGACGGCCAGCCGGTCTCGATCTGCGTCAGGACCTCATCGGTCGACGTGCCGTTGACCCATGCGACGATGCCCTTCCAGAAGGTGCCGGCGCCCACGGCACCCGGCATCAGGTCGGATGCGTCGAAGCGGAACGTCGTGTCCGGGTCCTGGAGGATCTTGATGGTCTCCTGCAGGATCGGGTCCTTGGCGTTGGCCGGGTCGAGTCCGTTGTTGGCCGAGGTGACGCCGCCGAGGCTCACGCGGCTGTTCGCCCACTCGGGGCTCGACAGGTACGCGAGGACCTTCTGGGTGGCCTCGGACTCGCTGAAGGCACCGACGATCTCACCGGCACCGGTGACCGCCTTGTCGTCTGCGCTCTCGCCCGGGAGCATGAAGGCCCACACGTCGCCGTCCTCGGCGATGTTCGTGCCCTCGGGGAAGAAGCCCGACAGGAACGACGCCTGGTGCGTGAGTGCGCAGTTGCCCTCGGCGAGCGCCGGGGCGACATCGCCGAACGCGGTCGAGTTGATCGAGCGTACGTCGCCGAATCCCGCGTTGACATTGGCCGGGTTCAGCAGCACCGAGCCGACCGAATCGAACGCCGTCTTGATCTGGGGGTCCGTGAACGGGATCTCGTTCGTCACCCACTGGTCGTAGACGTCGGGACCGGCCTGACGCAGCACGTAGTCCTCGACCCAGTCGGTTCCGGGCCATCCGGTCGCCGTTCCGGACTCGAACCCTGCACACCACGCGGGCGTGCCGGTCGCAGCCTGGATCGTCTCGGTCAGCGCGGTCATCTCGTCGAGCGTGGTCGGCACCTCGACGCCCCACTCGGCGAACTTCGCCGGGGAGTACCAGATCCAGCCCTTGACGTTCGCCATCAGCGGCGCCCCGTAGAACTCTCCGTCGACCGTGCCGTAGTTCACCCAGTCCTCGGTCCAGTACTCGTTGGCGTTCTTCTCGACCTCTTCGGGTGCCGGCTTCAAGAAGTCGCGCTTGGCGAAGTCGGCGAACAGACCCGGCTGCGGGAAGATCGCGATGTCGGGCGGGTTGCCGCCCTGTGCGCGCGTTCCGAGCTGAGTCTCGAAGTCCTGGCTGCCCTCGTACTTGATCTCGATGTCGTTCTCCTCGGCCCAGTCGGCCCAGGACTCCTGGAGCAGTTCGGCCTCGGAGTCGACGATCGTGCCGTAGATGGTGACGGTGTTGTCATCGCCGCCCGAGCCGCCGCCCGCGGGCGCACCTCCGGGAGCACCACAGCCGGCGAGCGCGATGCCCGCGACTCCCAGCAGTGCGATTGGCGCGTAACGCCGGGAACGCTGTGACAGACCCATGTGAATTCTCCTCTTCGAGTTTCACGGTTCCCACGTCATTCTGCGCCGCCCCTCGGCGCCGAATCGGGAACCGATTCCAGGACAACCTACCGGGGTCTCACGCCGCGACACAATAAGCCAGGATCACAAGCTCGCAACCTTTCGTGATGTCCGATGCTCGGACGTGGGAGCGCTCCCGAGCGATTCGTATGGAACCGGTTCCTTTCCCGCCGCTGAACAGTTACGCTGTCATCGGCGTGGAGGTGGGGACTCGCGTCGAAAGGCATGGTCGAGGAGGACCGATGAGCACGATCGCCGACGTCGCGGCGCGCGCAGGCGTGTCGAAGGCGACGGCGAGCCGAGCGCTCAGTGGACGCGGATACGTCTCCGATGGCACCCGCCAGAGAGTCGCCGATGCAGCCGATGAACTCGCCTACGTCGCTCACTCCTCTGCGACGAGCCTCGCCACGGGACGCACGCAGACCGTCGGCGTCATCATGCCTCCTGTCGACCGCTGGTACTTCTCCGAGCTGCTGGCCGGGATCCAGGAGTCGCTGTTCGCGCTCGACTACGAGCTCGCCCTCTACGGCATCCGCGAAGGCAGCGAGACCCGCGAGCGCCTCTTCGACACGGTGCTGCCCGGCCGGCGGTTCGACGGGATCATCGCCGTCGGAATCCAACCCAGCGCGCAGGAGCTCGAGCGGCTTCATCGCTCAGAGCGGCCGCTCGTCAGTGTCGGCCCCTACAGCGAAGGGTCGAGCGCGGTGTCCATCGATGACGTCGCCGCCGCACGCATCGCCACCGAGCACCTCATCGAGCTCGGCCACACCGACATCGCATTCGTCGGTGGTTCCACGGATCCGGACGACCTCAGCTTCGGCGACGCCCAGCGTGTCGAGGGATACCTCGAGGCACTCGCTGCAGCGGGCCTCGAAGCGATCGCCAGGATCGCGGATGCGCGCCCGACGATGCCCGGCGGCTACGCCGCCGCCGTCGAGCTGCTCGGTGATCGCCGAGGGCGACCCACCGCGATCGTCGGCGTGTGCGATGAGGCGGCGATCGGAGCGATGATCGCGGCCCGGCGCCTGGGGATCGCCGTCCCCACAGAACTCAGCATCGTCGGGGTCGACGACCACGAGCACGCCGAGATGTTCGCGCTCACCACCATCAAGCAGTCGCCACGGGAGCAGGGGCACGAGGCGGTGCGGCTGCTGCAGCAGCAGATAGATCAGCCGGACTCGCCACGAGAGCGCACTGTGACGGCATCCGCCCTGGTCGTTCGCAGTTCCACCGCGGGTCGACGCTGACCCGCGACCTCGCTCGCGAGGCCTCTCACCGGCCCCGGACGCACGAAAGCCCCGGGCGGACCCGGGGCTTTCGTGAAGCGTTCAGACGCATCCAGGGCGAGGCGCACGCGCCGCGACCTGGAACGGATTACTTGAGGGTAACCGTGGCGCCTGCCTCTTCGAGAGCAGCCTTTGCCTTCTCGGCGGCTTCCTTGTTCGCGCCCTCGAGCACGGCCTTGGGAGCACCGTCGACGACAGCCTTGGCCTCGCCGAGGCCGAGCGAGGTGAGCTCGCGGACGGTCTTGATGACCTGGATCTTCTTGTCGCCGGCAGCCTCGAGGATGACGTCGAAGGAGTCCTTCTCCTCAACCTCTTCAGCAGCGCCGCCGCCTGCGCCTGCAACGGCGACGGGGGCAGCAGCGGTGACCTCGAACTTCTCCTCGAACGCCTTGACGAAGTCGTTGAGCTCGACGAGGGTCAGGCCTGCGAACTGCTCGAGCAGCTCCTCAGTGGTGAGCTTAGCCATGATGTATCTCCTAGATAGATGGGTTTGTTGAACGAGATCGCAGGTCGCTCACGCGGCCTCAGCGGTCTCCAGCTTTTCGCGAAGAGCATCGATGGTGGCGGCAGCCTTGCCCATCGTGGCCTTCATCATGCCCGCAGCCTTCGCCAGCAGAACCTCACGGCTCTCGAGCGCGGCGTACTTGTTGACCTCGTCGGCGGTGAGGGCGTTGCCCTCGAAGATGCCCGACTTGATCACGAGAAGCGGGTTGGCCTTGGCGAAGTCACGAAGAGCCTTGGCAGTGGCGACGAAGTCACCGTGCACGAACGCGACGGCCGACGGACCCTTGAGGTCGTCGTCCAGCGCGGTGATGCCAGCCTTGTTGGCGGCGATCTTGGTCAGCGTGTTCTTCACCACGGCGTACTCAGCGTCCTGACGGATGCTGTTGCGCAGCTCCTTGAGCTGGGCAACCGTCAGACCGCGGTACTCGGTCAGCAGAACGGCAGTCGAGTTCTCGAATGACTTCGTGAGCTCGGCAACCGATGCGTCCTTCTGCGCCATGGTCACTCCTTGGTGTGTACGAGGCGCCCCACGGAGGTGAGGCGCCGGTTCCGACCGCTGGCAACAGAAAAGCTCCGGCGCAAGCGCACGGAGCTTTGGAAAGTTCGTGTCCTGCGCGGGCCCCTGCTGAGCAGAGCTTCGATCCTCATGCGCTTGCGCACACGACGACGACCAGCGGTCTTCGGTTACGACAACTGTACCTCACGGCATCCCCGGCCCCAAATCGGTCGGGATCACCGACGGTGCGCGGCGCGACCTCCGTGGCCCGCGAGCGCGTCGGCGGCGCGGATGAGACTCAGGTGCGAGAGCGCCTGCGGGGTGTTGCCCGCCTGCCGCTCGTTCGCGACGTCGTACTCCTCCGACAGCAGTCCGAGGTCGTTCGTCATCCCCCTCAACCGCTCCATCAGGTCGCGCGCC
Source organism: Microbacterium sp. Leaf161 (assembly GCF_001423645.1). Classification (NCBI taxonomy): domain Bacteria; kingdom Bacillati; phylum Actinomycetota; class Actinomycetes; order Micrococcales; family Microbacteriaceae; genus Microbacterium; species Microbacterium sp. Leaf161. Next base: position 377,297 of record NZ_LMOW01000001.1, read on the forward strand.
TCGTCGACACGGCCACTCGTCGCATACTGCTCGACCAGCCAGAAGCTGCACGCGATGAAGGGATGTTCTCCTCCGTCGAGCCCGTCCACACCCGACTCCGTGCGGTAGCGACGGAGGAATCCGTCGGTGAGCAGGGTGCGCTCGATCTGCTCCACCGTGCGGAGCATCCGCGGATCGTCAGGGTCGCAGTACCCCACCTGCGGCAGCACGAGCAGCGACGCATCCACCTCGATCGAGCCGTAGTGCTGAACGAAGTACCCGTGGTCCGCGTCGACTCCGTGCTCGTCGATCTCGCGCCGCAGCCCGTCACGGACGCCCGCCCACCGATCGGCGTCGCCCGGGAGGCCATGCTCCTGCACGGCCCGGACGCCGCGGTCGAGCGCAGCCCACATCATGACCCGGGAGTGCGTGAACCACTGCGGCTCGCCCCGGATCTCCCAGATGCCGTTGTCGGGACGCTGGATCGAGGCGATCACCTGCTCGATGAGCGCCCGCTGGAGGGGCCACGAGAAGTCCCCCTCCTCAAGGCCGGCGATCCGGGCGCACTCGAGCGCGACGAGCACCTCGCCGATCACGTCGCCCTGGTACTGGTCGACCGCGCCGTTGCCGATCCGCACCGGGGCCGCGCCTCCGTAGCCGGGCAGACTCGTGAGCTCTCGCTCGATGAGATCGCGCTCTCCCGCGATCCCGTACATGATCTGCACCTCGTTCGGCTCACCGGCCACGGCTCGGAGCAGCCATCGCCGCCAATGGTGCGCCTCGGTGAGGAACCCGTGAGCGATGAGGGCTTCGAGCGTCAGGGCGGCGTCCCGCAACCAGACGAAGCGGTAGTCCCAGTTGCGCGAGCCGCCGAAGTCTTCGGGAAGCGATGTCGTGGCCGCAGCCACGATGCCACCGGTGTCCTTGTTCGTGAGTGCCCTCAGCACCAGCAGAGACCGCACGACCTCGCCGCGGTACGCGCCGTCGTGCTGGATCCCGCTCGCCCACCCCTGCCACCAGGATCGCGTGGCGGCGATCGCGTCGTCGACGTCGAGTGCCGCTGGCGCGTGCTCGTGCGAGGGGAACCAGCTGAGCGTCAGGTCACGGACCTCCTCCGCGGCGACCGTGAACGTCGCACGGTGCCGGTGGTCCTCCGCGACGAGCCGCACGCCGCGCACGGTCACGGCTTCGGGTCCGGCCGTCGCGCGCAGCGCCGGCTCCTCACTCGTGCCCACCTGCCGCACCCACGGGAGCCTGCGGGAGTAGTCGAAGTGCAGGCGCAGCTCGGTGACGAATTCGACGTGGCCCGTGATGCCGACGACCCTGCGAACAACATCGCTGCGCGAGGAGTGGAGCGGCATGAACTCCTGCACCTCTGCGATACCGCCGGCCGTCTCCCATCGGGTGACGAGGATGAACGTGTCCGACACGTAGTGGCGCTGCGGTGTCGCGGTGGCATCGAGCGGCCGCAGGCTCCAGCATCCGTTGCTCGCCTCTCCGAGCAGGGCTCCGAACAACGACGGCGCGTCGAAGCGAGGAAGGCAGAGCCAGTCGATACTGCCCTCCTTCGAGACGAGCGCGCCGGTGCGGCAGTCGCTGAGCAGGGCGTAGTCCTCGATGGGAGCGGGCATCGACCGATTCTGGCACGACCGTCCGTCGAGTGGACGGGATACGGTGAGACCATGACCGATGCGACGACGCTGGTGATCCTCGGGGCCGGTGGCGACCTCACCGCCCGGCTCCTCCTCCCCGCGCTGGGACAGCTGCTGACACGGGAGCCCTCCCGCGCGGTGCGCATCGTCGGCGCCGACCGCGAGGAGTGGACCGACGCGGATCTCGATTCCGTCGTCCGCTCGTCGTTCGCGTCGATGGATGCCGAGGACGCCGCGTCCCGCGTGGACGTGACGTACACGCGGACCGACATCACACATCCGGACGACCTCCGCGCACTGTTGAAGGACTGCACCGGGCAGGTCGCGCTCTACTTCGCCGTGCCGCCCGCGGTGGCCGCGGCGTCTGTCGCGACTCTCACTCCCGACATGCTGCCTGCGGGCGCGATGCTCGTCATGGAGAAACCCTTCGGCACGGACGAGGCGAGTGCCGAAGAGCTGAACCGGACGTTGACCGATCTCGTGCCCGAGAGCCAGGTGTTTCGGGTCGACCACTTCCTCGGCCGCTCGACCACGCTCAACCTCCTCGGGGCGCGGTTCGCGAACCGCATCCTCGAGCCGCTCTGGTCTGCCGAGAGCATCGAGTCGGTCGACATCGTCTACGACGAGTCGCTGGGGCTGGAAGGACGCGCGGGCTACTACGACAAAGCGGGCGCACTGGTCGACATGATCCAGAGCCACCTGCTGCAGGTGCTCGCCGTGCTCGCGATGGAGGAGCCGGCGACTCTCGATGAGATCGACTTCCGGGCCGCGACCTCTGCGGTGCTGCGTGCGACCGCGGTGTGGGGCGACGACCCCGCGGGGTCGTCGCGCCGAGCCCGATACACCGCAGGAGAGATCGACGGGGCGGCGAAGCCGTCCTACGTCGACGAGCCGGGGGTCGACCCCGACCGCCAGACCGAGACGCTCGCCGAGGCGACGTTCGAGGTGCGGAACGCCCGATGGGCGGGGATTCCGTTCCGGCTCCGCTCCGGCAAAGCCCTCGGCACGCCTGCAAGGGAGATCGTCGTGCGCTTCCGTCCGGTCCGCCACCTGCCGCGGGGACTCACGGGCACGTCGGACGGCGCGGTGCTGCGGTTCTCACTGGGACCGGACCGGATGTCCCTCGAGCTGAACCTCAATGCGTCCGAGGACCCGTTCGAGCTGGAGCGGGCCACGTTGTCGGCCGAGCTCGGAGAGGGTGCACTCAAGGCGTATGCCGAGGTCCTGTCCGGCGTCTTGGACGGCGACCCGATGCTGGCAGTGCGCGGCGACGCCGCCGAACAGTCCTGGCGCATCGTGGCTCCGATCCTCGAGGCGTGGCGGCAGGGCGATGTGCCGCTCGACGACTACGTCGCCGGATCCTCCGGCCCCGAGGGGTGGCCTGAGCTCGGCTGACCCCTTTCCGACGCGGAGAGCGCCCGAGGGATGCCACGGAGCGGCGTGTGCGGGAGGGAGAGTCGGCGACCGGGGTTACCCTCGATAGGTGACCCCCGAACTCCAAGCTCGCATCGTCGCGGACTCCCGCGACCGCGTGGCCTGGATGAGGGCACGATCGCGCGGGATCACCGCCACGGACGTCGCCGGACTCACGAGCGAGAGGTCGATCGCGCGCGCGGCCGACTCGAAGCTCGGCGGTGGACCCCGCTTCGGAGGCAACGCCTACACCGATCACGGGCGACGCCGCGAGCCCGAGATCGCCGCCTGGGTGGCGGCGACCCACGGCATCCTGCCGTCGTCCGCCCTGTTCCGCGCCGAGGTCGAGCATCGGCACCTGGCGACCCCCGACGGCATCGCCGTCGACGCGGACGGCCGCGTCAAGCTCGCCGAGATCAAGACCACGAACAAGGCGTTCCGCGGCATCCCCCGCACCTACCTCCGCCAGATCTGGTGGCAGCAGCACGTGCTCGGCGCCGAGCGCACTCTGTTCGTCTGGGAGGAGCACGTCGACTTCGCTCCGATCCACGATGAGCCCCGCTGCGTCTGGATCGATCGCGACGACCGCGAGATCGCGAAGCTCGTCGGCCTCGCCACCGACCTCATCGACGAGCTGTACCGACGAACCACCGGCATGCAGGTGCCGACCCGGATAGCGGATGCTGCGGCAGCGGCCGCCGCCAGTCGCCGCGAGCACCTTCGCGAGCGCGACGCCTTCCGCGCGCTCGCTCTCGCCGACTAGACGCCGTTGGCGGGAGTGCAGGTCGGCGCGCCCGCGATCAGCGGAGCGTTGTAGGTGGCAGTGGTGACTCCGGGAGAGATCCACCCCGAATACGTCGTCCGCATCTCGAGGATGACGTCCGCGCCCAGCAACGATCCGAGCAGCCCCGAGAGCAATCCTGTCGTGATGTCCGCCGTGTACCTGCCCTGGGCATCCGGCCCCGTGACCACGGGGGCGATCACCGTCGTGCCGACGCGCCACTGCACGTTCGCCGATGTCATGGTCGAGTACGGTGCCGCAGCGTTCGGCCACTGGAAGACGATCTTCATGAACGAACCGCCCAGCACGGGCGGCCGGATGCACGAGGAGAAGCCGGTGATCTGAGGTGGAGCGAGACGCAGTGCGGTGATGGTCGTCCGGGCGTGGTCGCTGTCGGTGAAAGCCGCCTCGCTCATCTGAGCCGACGGTGCCATGCCGATGCCCAGCAGAAGAGCTGCCCCCGCGACGCCGGCGAGGACGCGCCGCCCACGTCGGCCGGTCATGACTCGTCCTCCCTCTCGACGAAGACGCGGCGGCGACCCGCCACGAACAGCAACGTTCCGACGGCGCCCACGGCGATGGCCGCGCCGATCGTCCAGGGCGCGAGCGGTGAGAGGCCGGTCGTCGCGAGTCCCCCGTCCGGGCCGATCACGGCCGACTCCCCGGCGCCGCGCGCATGCACCCGCACCTGTGTGCTTCCGGCTTCGTCGCCGGCGAGAGAGATGACGAGTCTCAGGTGCGCGACCTCCGTGTCCGCCATCTCGAGGAGGGCCACCTCCGCGCCGTCTCGGGGAATCGGCCAGCCCGTTGTCAGCTCTTCCACGTCGCCGACGCAGCCGGTCTCGTCCCACTCCAGCTCGCACCGGTAGGCATCCACGATGAGCGACGCATCTCCCGACGCGCTCACGCCCACCGCCACGACTCCCGGGTCGGGCGCCTCCGCACTCACCGTCACGTCCCATTGCACAGGCTGTCCTGGCAACAGGCTCGAAGCAGCGTCCCAGTCGGCGACCGAGACCAACCGCAGAACATCTCCTTGCACCACCTGGGTCGACGGCGCCGCCCACGCGGGGCCCGCCGCGAGAAGCACTCCGAGAACGACCGCCGAGGCGCTCGTCGCGCATGCGGCCCGCCGGTTCATCGGCCGGCCCCCGCCGTGTGGGTCCGCACGCGACGCTCCTTCGACGAGCGTGGCCAGAACGCCCAGACGACCAGGGCCGTCGCGCCGAGGGTGAGACCGCCGAGCACGTAGGGGTTGCCCATCGCGACGATCACGGTGGCGATTCCCGGAACCGAGAACAGCACGACTCGCACCGTCTGCACGGTGTAGGGGTACGGATCGTCGGCCGTGTTCGCGTCCCCTCTCATCGTGATCACCCTCTCGTCCTTGCTCGCGCCGGGAGCGATCGAGGTGATCCGGTGAGTGACAGGCAGGTCGCCCTCCCGATCGACGGTGACCACGTCGCCGACCTGCGCCTGTGAGGCCGCGATGCTCTGCACGACCGCGACGGAGCCTGCCGGGATCGTCGGCGACATGGATCCGGTGCGGAACATGATGAGGGTGATGTTCGCCGTGAGTGCCACGACGACCAGCACCATGCAAGCGGCGCCGGCGATGGCCGCGAGCCAGAGAAGGGCGTCGGCCAGCACGCGCCCGGGACCTCGCCGACTCGATCGCCGCGGGACGGATGCCGACGGCGAGGGCCCAGACGGTGACTCGTCGATGGCCGCCGCCTGCTCACGCAGGCTCCGCCTCGTCGGTGCACTCATCGTTCCTCCTCAGACCCCGCCCGCAGCTCTGCCCGCGTATCAGCTCGAGACTCCGGCGACCTGCCATGTCTGGATCGCCGTCAGCCCCTGGGCTCCGTTGTCGGTCGCAGCAGGCAACGTCACCGCGAAGCAGTAGTTCACGGTCGTCCCGCTGTTCGCCGCGACCGCCTGGGTTCCGGTTCCCCCGACCGACATCAGCGAGTTGTCGGGAACGACCGCGGTGCCGGCCGTATACGTCGTGCTGTTGCAGGCGGTGCCGGCGATCGCCCGCACGCCGTATCGCAGATACGTGCCGAGTCCGGTTCCCGCCGTCGAGGTCACACTCAGCTGCAGCGTGCCCGCGACCGACGGATTCGCGGTGCGCACGCTGAACAGCGCATAGCTCGTGTTGCCGGGGGCCATGGCCGAGAACGGTGCGCTGAATGACAGGGCCGCCGGGGTGCCGACCGGGTGACTCGAGAAGGTCGCCCCGTCGGTCGCACCGACGATGTCGAACCTCCCCGCGGTGAATGTCGCGGTGCCGTATTCGGAATCGTTCCAGGCGGCGAGGGTCATCGTCGCGCCGACACCGAACACCAGGCCGCCCGCGAGCACGGCGCGTATCCGACGGGAGAGCAGTCGCTTCCCCTCCCGCATGCCCCTGCGGGTGACAGCCATGATCAGTTCGCGGTCGAGGTGGCCGTGAACTTCCACGTCGCGGTCGCCGCAGCGCCCTGGGTCAGTCCGGCGCCTGCGGTCACGGCGAAGCAGAGTTGCACCGGCGTGCCCGCCGTCCCGGCAGTCGCTCCCTTCGTCAGCGGTACGGAGGCCGGGCCGGTCTGTGCACTGAGTGTCGCTCCGGTGGCGACGACCGTGCCCGTGGCTCCCGCGCCGCAGGTCGCAGCGGGGCCGATCGCCGTCACGGTGTACGACAGGTTCGCGGTGTTACCACCGGCGCCCGCTGTGACGCCTGCGGGCAGCAACGTGGCGCTGTTGGTCGTCGTGCTGTCGAGACGCACCCAGAACGGCGCGTAGACGACGTCGCCGGGCGACATGGACGAAGCCACGGCGGGCAGCTGGAAGACCAGCGTGGCAGCAGTGTCTCCGTTGTCGACGTTGTGGTTGGCATATCCGGTCGTGGCGCTCGTCGTCGACCCCTCCAGGTTGAACGATCCTGCGGTGAACGTGCCGGTCGCGAACTCCGAATCGTTCCAGGCTGCGAGCGTCACCCCGATCCCGACGCCGAGCACCAGCCCACCGGCCAGAACTGCCAGAACCTTGCGTTGCGTGTCTCTTTCAGCCATGACATTCCCCCTCCGGAATTCATGAACCGCAGATGCCTGGGGATGGTCGCCCTTCTGCGGCCTGCATCCGAGTGTTCATGTCATTGCCGACAGCTTTGTCCAAGATCTCGATGAATACAAGGGCACGTGCATCACGAATGCTGCTGTCCAGCCCGATTCGCCGACAGAATGTCTGGGCGAATCCATCACCGATCGGCTGGATGACTGTCAGTGCGACAGCACTCGTCGAGCCTCGTCCGCGACCTCGGCGGCGATCGTGTCGAGCAGCCGAGACCGCAGATTCCACTGTTGCCAATAGAGGCTGACCCGCAAGGGTGCTCCCCCGAGCCGCACCAGCTCATGATCGCCCTGCAGCAGCGGCACCATTCCCCAACCGAGCCCCAGCCGGACGGCGAGCGCGTAGTCATGCGACGCCGGCACGTAGTGCCTGGGGACCCCGTGCTGCGCGACGCCCATGGCGCTCAGCCACTCATGCTGAAGCGTGTCGCGTCGGTCGAAGTCGACGAAGGGAGCGGCTGCGAGAGCCTCGGCTGTGACGCCGTCGCCGAACCAGCGTCGGGCGAACGCGGGCGCGGCCATCGCGTGATACTCCAGCACGCCGAGCGGCGAGACGGAGCATCCGGCCACGGGCTCCGCCTCGCTGGTGACCGCCCCCATGACGGTGCCCGACTCGAGCAGACGGGCCGTGAAGTTCTGGTCGTCCCGATGCAGGTCGAAATCCAGCTCGTGCGTTGCGGAGAGCCTCGCCAGCGGGCTGAGGAACCACGTCGCCATCGAGTCCGCATTGACCGCGAGAGGGATGCGGGTGCGCGGCGCGTTCACATCGTCGAGGCCGAGCGCGGTGAGGGCATCGTGTTCGAGCAGCGCGATCTGCCGCGCCAGTCGGACGACCGACTCACCGGCCTCCGTAAGGCGCGCGGGCTTGGTGCGCACCACGAGCACGCGTCCCAGCTGCTCTTCGAGGCTCTTCAGCCGCTGACTCACCGCAGAGGGGGTCACCCCCAGCACTCGGGATGCCGCGTCGAAGGTTCCTTCGTCACCGACGGCGGCGAGGGTCACGGCGAGTTCGGGGTCGATCTTCACATTAGCGATGCTAATGGCCAGCAAGGAATCCGAACTGGTGTTGATGCTGACGCAGACCTAGCGTGGGACCATGCTCCCCGTGTTCTCCGGCCTCGGCCTCGGCCTCTCCCTGATCGTCGCCATCGGCGCGCAGAACGTCTTCGTCCTTCGTCAGGGCATCCGCCGCGAGCACGTGCTGCCCGTCGTCATCATCTGCGCCGTCTCGGACGCCCTGCTGATCGCCGCGGGCGTGGCCGGGCTCGGGTTCGTGATCTCAGCGGCTCCCTGGCTCATCGTCGTCGCGCGCTGGTCCGGTGCCCTGTTCCTGCTCGCCTACGGGATCCTCGCGGCTCGCCGAGCGTGGCGGGGCGGCGAGCAGCTGCGCGTCGACCAGACCGACGATGAAAGAGCGGCCGCACAGTCGAGCCGCGCAGGCGCGGCCACCGCGACTCGCACGACCCTCGCTGCGGTGATCGCGACGGCGCTGGCGCTGACCTGGCTGAATCCCCATGTCTATCTCGACACCGTGCTGATGCTCGGATCGATCGCGGCCACTCACGGCGAGGATCGCTGGCTGTTCGCGGCCGGAGCGATCATGGCCAGCATCCTGTGGTTCACCGCGCTGGGGTTCGGCGCCCGCTACCTCGGTCGCTGGCTGCGCACCGAACGCTCATGGCGCATCCTCGACGCCCTCATCGCGATCGTCATGATCACGCTGGCTGTCAGCCTGGTGCTGCCGGTGCTCGGCGACTGAGACGCCTCGAGGCGATCCACCTCGGCGTCTCGGCACGGTCTGCGGTCACTCGCCGTCGAGGGGCCTCATGATGCGGGTGAGGAATCTCTTCGTGCGCTCGTGCTGCGGGGCGCCGAAGATGTCGGCCGGAGCGCCCTCTTCCACGACGACGCCCGCATCCATGAACAGGACATGGTCAGCCGCCTCGCGCGCGAAGCTCAGCTCGTGCGTGACGACCACCATGCTCCAGCCTTCATCGGCGAGCTCTTTGATCACCAGCAGCACCTCCCCCACGAGTTCGGGATCGAGCGCGCTGGTCGGCTCGTCGAAGAGCAGGAGGTCGGGGCGCAGCGCGAGAGCGCGAACGATGCCGACCCTCTGCTGCTGGCCACCGGAGAGCTCGTGCGGGCGGGCGTCCGCCTTATCGGCGAGCCCGACCCTGGCGAGGAGCACCTGTGCCTCTGCGACGATCTCGGCCTTGGGGCGCCCCTGCACGCGCCACGGCCCCTCGATCACGTTCTCGAGCACCGAGAGGTGCGGGAAGAGGTTGTGCTGCTGGAAGACCATCGCCGAACGATCACGCAGCGCGAGTCGCTTCTGTGCCCGCGTGCGCTTCGACACCGGCACCTCAGGGGCGAAGTCGATGTCTGGCCCGCCCGCGACGACGATCGTGCCGGAGTCCGGTGTCTCGAGGCCGTTGAGCGACCGGAGCACAGTGGTCTTGCCGGAGCCGCTCGGCCCGATCAGCACGACGACCTCGCCGCGGTGCAGTGTGAGATCGATGCCGCGAAGCACCTCGTTATCGCCGAAGCGCTTGTGCAGGCCGCGCGCGGTCAGCAGCGCGTCCGGGGTGGTCTCACCGAAGCCGGTGGGGTCAATGCGCGACATCGCGGTCGAGCCTCCTCTCGAGAGCGCTCTGCGCGAACGACAGAATCAGGCAGATCACCCAGTACACCAACGCTGCCGCCAGATAGACCACCATGAACTCGAGGGTGGCCGATGCGATCTGCTGCGCCACCTTGAACAGGTCCGTCACGAGGATCAGCGACGCCAGCGAGGTGTCCTTGACGAGGGAGATGAAGGTGTTCGACAGCGGCGGCACCGAGACCCGCGCGGCCTGCGGGAAGATGACGCGGGTGAGCGTGCGTGTGCGGTTCATGCCGACCGTGTACGCCGCTTCCCACTGCCCCTTGGGCACCGACTGGATCGCCGCGCGGACGACCTCTGCTCCGTATCCGCCGACGTTGAGCGACAGCGCGATGATCGCGCTCGGCCACGGGTCGAGCTTGATCCCGATCGATCCGAGGCCGTAGAAGATCACGAACAGCTGCACGATCATCGGCGTGCCGCGGATCACCGAGATGTAGAACCGCGCGATGCCTGACACGATCGGGATGATCGAGATCCGCATCAGGGCGACACCGATCGCGATGACGAGCCCCAGCGCGAACGACACGAGCGCGAGCGGCACCGTCACCGTCACTCCCGCCAGGGCTATCGGCCCGAGCGACGAGAAGAACAGCTGCCAGGGATTCTCCATCGGCTACTGCGTCACGTCTTCGCCGAAGTACTTGTCGCTGATCTCGGCCAGGGTGCCGTCTGCCCGCAGCTCTTCGAGTGCGCCGTCGACGGCCTCGACGAGGTCGGTCTTGTCCTTGGTGAACACGAACGCCTGCTCGCCCGCCTCCTCGGTCTCGGCGGCGATCTTCAGACCGGACGGGCTGTTGGTGGTCTCGTAGTCGAGGAAGGTCAGCTTGTCGTTGACGGTCGCATCGACACGGCCCTGGCGGAGCAGCTCGACGGCCTGCGCCCAGCCCTCGACGCCCTCGACCGTGGCACCGGACTCGGTGGCCAGCTCATACCAGTTGCTGGTGAGGGACTGCGCGGTGGTCTTGCCTTCGAGGTCGTCGAACGACGAGATCGAGTCGTCGTCCTCGGCGACCACGATGACTCCGGGCGAGACGGTGTACGGAGTGCTGAACAGGTACTTCTCCTGCCGCTCCTCGTTGATGCTGACCTGGTTCGCGATGAGGTCGAAGCGCCCGGCGTCGAGGCCCGCGAAGATCGCGTCCCACTGGGTCTCCTGGAACTCGATCTCGAGGTCGAGCTTGTCGGCGACAGCCTGGATGATCTCGACGTCGAAGCCGGTGAGGTCACCCGTGCCGCCGTCGCCGTGGAAGCTGAACGGACGGTAGGTCCCTTCGGTGGCGACCGTGAGCACCCCGTCGTTGACGAGACCGAAGTCCGAGCCGGCCTCGCTCGAGCTGCTCTCAGCGGGGGTCGTGCTTCCGCTGCAGGCAGTGAGTGCTGCTGCGGTGACGACCAGTGCGGTGACGGCGATGAGGCGACGGGACATGTGACCCTCCTGGGGTGCGATGAGGCGCGATTGCTGTGGCGCGGAACTCATTCACAGTACGCGGCATCCGACCCGCATCCCAACATCCGATGACGCTCGATGTCGTTCTGGATGCAGAAAGGCCCCCGCAGAATGCGGGGGCCTTTCCGGAATCACACTCAGATGGCGTTGACGTCCAGCGGGATGCCGGGGCCGAACGTGGTCGACACCGCACCCTTCTGGATGTAACGGCCCTTCGAGCTCGACGGCTTGAGGCGGACGATCTCCTCGAGCGCTGCGCCGAGGTTCTCATCGAGCTGCTCAGCCGAGAACGACGACTTGCCCACGACGAAGTGCACGTTGGCGTGCTTGTCGACGCGGAACTCGATCTTTCCGCCCTTGATCTCCTCGACGGCCTTGGCCGTGTTGGGGGTCACCGTGCCGGTCTTCGGGTTCGGCATGAGTCCACGCGGACCCAGGACCTTTCCGAGACGACCGACCTGGCCCATGAGCTCCGGGGTCGAGACGGCCGCGTCGAACGCGGTCCAGCCTGCCGCGACCTTCTCGATGAGCTCGGCGCCGCCGACCTCATCTGCACCTGCGGCGATCGCTGCCTCGGCCGCGGGGCCGGTGGCGAAGACGATGACGCGGGCGGTCTTGCCGGTGCCGTGGGGCAGGATGACGGTGCCGCGCACCATCTGGTCTGCCTTGCGGGGGTCGACTGCGAGCTTGAGCGCGACCTCGACGGTCGAGTCGAACTTCGACGAGCCGGTCTCCTTCGCGAGGGCGACTGCCTCGCTCGGAGTGTAGAAACGGTCTGCCTCGATCTTCTCGGCGGCAGCCTTGTAAGCCTTGGACTTCGTAGCCATGATTATTCTCCTCAGCCCTCGACCGTGATGCCCATGGAACGGGCGGTGCCGGCGATGATCTTCGAGGCAGCCTCGATGTCGTTAGCGTTCAGGTCGGCCTGCTTGGTCTCGGCGATCTGACGGACCTGGTCCTTGGTGATCTTCGCGACCTTGACCGTGTGAGGCGTCGACGAGCCCTTGGCCACACCGGCGGCCTTCTTGATGAGCTCGGCGGCCGGCGGGGTCTTCAGGATGAACGTGAAGCTGCGGTCCTCGTAGACGGTGATCTCGACGGGGATGACGTTGCCGCGCTGCGACTCGGTCGCGGCGTTGTACGCCTTGCAGAACTCCATGATGTTGACGCCATGCTGACCGAGCGCGGGGCCGATCGGCGGCGCCGGGTTGGCTGCACCGGCGTTGATCTGAAGCTTGATCAGGCCGGTCACCTTCTTCTTCGGTGCCATATCCTCTTCCTTTCATCGAACGGATGCGGGTGCATCCGCTCTCCCGCGAACCCGGCATCTCCGGGCTGCGGTCGTCCTCGCGCACGCCGAAGCGGCACGCAAACCACACAAGTCTACCTGATCCGGAGGCATGCCTCCAACGCAGGAACGGCCGCCCCGAAATGGGACGGCCGTTCTCTGAGGCGTATGTCAGATCATCTTCGTGACCTGGTCGAACGACAGCTCGACCGGGGTCTCGCGCTCGAAGAGCGATACGAGCACGGTGAGCTTGCCGCTCTCGGGCTTGATCTCGCTGATCGAACCGGGAAGACCCGCGAACGAGCCCTCCTTGATCGTGATGGTCTCGCCGACCTCGAAGTCGACCTCGGCCGGAAGCGGACGAGCGACCGCGAGGCCGCCCTTCGACGCGATGTTCTTGGCCGTCGGGACGTCCTTGACCTCGACGAGCGACTTCAGCATGTTGAAGGCCTCTTCGAAGCGCAGCGGCGTCGGGTTGTGGGCGTTGCCCACGAAGCCGGTGACGCCGGGAGTGTGGCGCACGACCGACCAGGTGTCCTCCGTGAGCTCCATGCGCACGAGCACGTAGCCCGGGATGCGCACGCGGGTGACCATCTTGCGCTGGCCGTTCTTGATCTCGACCACGTCTTCCATCGGGACCTCGATCTGGTAGATCTCGTCCTCGACCTCGAGCGTCGACTTGCGCTGCTCGATGTTGGCCTTGACCTTGCGCTCGAATCCGGCGTACGAGTGGATGACGTACCACTTGCCCGGAAGCATCCGGAGGTCCATGCGGAAGGCCTCGTACGGGTCTTCCTCGGCCTCGTCCTCGTCGGACTCGGCGTCGTCTTCGGCCCCGGCCACGACGTCATCGTCGCCGTTGACGTCGGGTCCGTCGTACGGGGTGACCTCGTCGGCCTCAGCAGCCTCGAGCTCGGCGGTCTCTTCCGCCACAGAGTCGTTGAGGACCTCGGCGGCAGCCTCAGACTCAGCCGCTTCGTCCAGGTTGAGAGCGTCGTTCACGATAGCGTCCGCCTCCGGGTCGTTGATGTCGATGTCGGTGTCGTCGTCCTGCGCGTCGACGTCGTCGTCTCCGTCGACGTCCTCGATGTGGAGGGCGACATGTTCGGCCGAGGTGACCGACTGCTCCTCCGCAGCGAGCACGTTGCCCTCCTGGGCCTCGTCCTCTTCGCTGGACTGCTCGGCAGCCGTCGCCCAGTCGGCGTCGTCGGAATATCGTTCAGACACGTTGTTTCTTTCCAATCACTGCGGCCAGGGCCGCGAGGGCGTCAGGCGCCCGGGACTCCGAAGACGATGTGCGTCACCCAGGCGAACAGGGTGTCCAGTCCGTAGACGATGCCCATGACGATGAGAACGAAGACGAGCACCACTGCGGTGAACTTGACCAGCTCTTTGCGGGTCGGCGTGACGACCTTGCGCAGCTCTGCGATGACCTGACGGAAGAACAGGGCGATCCCTGCGAAGAAGCCCGCGATGCCACGCTTCTTCTCGCGGGTGGCGCCGGCCGCGACGACCTCGCCGCGCGGTTCGTCCTGATCCATCCTGAATGTACCTTTCGTGTGTCAGCGTGTGCTGACGCGCAGGGCGGACAGGAATCGAACCTGCAACCTGCGGTTTTGGAGACCGCTGCTCTGCCAATTGAGCTACCGCCCTAGAGACCGGGAGGTCTCGGGGTGTCGTCTCCATCCTGCCACCGCTGTCGGACCGGAAGGACCGGGCACGGCGAAAGAATGCAGACAACAACTGCTGGTCAAGCATACGGCATCCGCCGGTCGGTGCCGAACCGGGCCCGCTCTCGTCGTTGTTGTTAGGCTCGGCGAGCGGACGAAACGGGAGGGGTCGCAGTGAGCGCTGACGTGCAGCAGTTCCAGGTGGACCTGCGCGGTGTCGTCGACCTCCTGAGCCGTCACATCTACTCGAGTCCGCGCGTGTATCTGCGCGAGCTGCTGCAGAACGCCCGCGACGCCATCACGGCACGACGCGAGGTCGACGGCGGGGGCGGCAGCATCCGCATCACCGCGCTGACGGACGACTCCGGCGAGTTCGTGCTGCGAGACGACGGAGTGGGCCTGAACGCCGCCGAGGTCGGCGATCTGCTCGCCACGGTCGGACGCAGCTCGAAGCGCGACATCTTCGATCTCCCTCGCAGCGACTACCTGGGTCAGTTCGGCATCGGCCTGCTCAGTTGCTTCATGGTCGCCGATTCGATCGTGATCCGCTCGCGCAGCGCACGGGGCGGTCCGGCCGTCGAGTGGACGGGCAGCGCCGACGGCACCTTCCGCGTCGTGGAGATCGACGACGACCTGCCCGTCGGCACGAGCGTGCACCTGAAGCCCCGATTCGACGCCGACGAGCTGCTGCGCCCCGCCGCCGTGCGCGAACTGGCCACTGCCTTCGCCGAGTTCCTGCCCGTGCGTGTCACGCTCGAGTCCTCGAACGGCGACATCGACATCACGAGACGCGCGCCCTTCCTCGACGCCGTCGACGACATCGAGGGCGCAGTGCAGTACGGACGCGATCTGCTGGGGGCCACTCCGCTCGACGCGATCGAGCTCAGCGAACCCGCCACGGGCACTCGAGGACTCGCCTTCGTGCTCCCCTACGCTCCCCCACCGGGTGCCCGCCAGGCCACTCGCATGTACCTCGGCAGGATGCTGCTCGGCGAGCGGGTCGACGACGTGCTGCCCGAATGGGCCTTCTTCGTGCGGGCGGTCGTCGATTCGACCGGCCTCGCCCCGACGGCGAGCCGTGAGTCGCTCGTCGATGACGCGGCGCTCGAGCGCGTCCGCGAGCAGCTGGGCGCCGGCATCCGCCGCTGGGTGCTCGAGCTGGGGCTGCGCGAGCCGCACCGACTGGCGCAGTTCGTGGCGATCCACGAGGTCGGCCTGAAGTCTCTCGTGCGCCACGACGACGAGCTGGCGACGTTCATCACCCGTTGGCTCACCCTCGAGACGACGCATGGCACGATGCGCATCGGCGATCTCGTCGAGCGGTACCCGCACGTGCGCTACGCGCAGACGGTCGACGAGTTCCGCCAGGTCGCCGGCATCTCGCCCGGCTCCGAGGTGCTGGTCAACGGCGGCTACCTGTACGACGCAGACCTCGTGCGGATGCTGCCGGACCTCTACCCTCATGTCACGATCGAGCTCGTCGACGTCGCGGGTGAGCTCGATCGCCTCGACCCCCCGCCCCTCGACGACCGCGATGCGGCGATGGCATTGGAGGAACGAGCGGGCGTCGTGCTGACGGCATCCGGATGCTCCGTCACGGTGCGCTCGATCGACCAGCCGGAGCTCGCAGCGCTCTACGTCGCCGATCCGGAGGTGCTGCGCCGGATCGACCGCGGTCGCACGAAGGGCATCACCGGATCGCTGTGGGGCGGCGTGCTCGACCGCATCGACTCGACCGTCTCGGCCTCCCGCGACGACGATCTGAGCGCGCGCCTCTGCCTGAACTGGTCGAACCGGGTCGTGCGTGCGCTCGTACGCGTGCAGGACGACGCGGTGTTCGCCCGCACCGTGCAGCTGCTCTACATCCAGGCTCTGCTCGCCGGTCACCATCCGCTCTCCGACGCCGATCGTGCGCTCATGACGACGGCGCTCTCCGACCTCGTGTCGCTGTCGGCCGGCATCGAAGAGGACTCGATCCCCTTCGGCGACGCCGTCTGACCACAGCTCTGCCATCCGCTCCGTTTGAAGGATCCCCATGACACATCCGAAGAAGCGCTTCACGCAGCTCATCGAGGAGATCGACCGTACTCCGTGGGGCCCGGCGGAGCAGGCGCTGGTGGCGGATGCCGTCTCACTCGCCGTCGAGCTCGGCGACGAGCGGCTCGAGTACGAGGCACGGATGCGGCAGACCGCGTCCGCGAACATGAACGGCGCGACCGACGTGATGCTGAACTCCTTCGCGTGGTGCCTCGCCAGGCACGACGCCGACCCTCAGCGGTTCCCCGCCGATCTCGAGTACGGCGGCGCCGATCTGATGTGGCAGTTCAAGTGGATGGCATCGTCGCTGCGTTCGTCTCCCGCCTTCTCCGTCGAGCAGATCGCGGCGGTGCTCGATGACATGGAGACGCACTACCGCACAGCCGGGCTCGGCATGAGCGGAGTGCTCACGGCCCGATTCGAGGACGCCTGGGACGCCGGGCGCATCGACGACGCCGAGGCGCTGCGCGTGCAGCTGGAGGCCACCCCGCGCGACGATCACAGCCACTGCGACGCGTGCGGGCGCAGCCAGTTCGCCGGGTTCTTCGCAGAGACCGATCGAGACTCCGAGGCCATCCGGCTCGTCGAGGAGATGCTCGAGGGCGGATTCTCGTGCGGCGAGGAGCCGGAGCACGCGCTGTCGCGCGTGCTCGTGCCCTACCTGCGCGCCGGGCGCCTCGACGAGGCGAAGAGCGCGCATCTGCGCAGTTATCGTCTGGCGAAGGATAACCCCGACAACCTGCGCATCGTCGCGAACAACATCGTGTTCTCCGCCCTCACCGGCAACGAGGCCAGGGCGCTCGCCCAGGTCGAGCGCCACATCGCGTGGCTCGCCCACGACGGCCTCAACGTCGACGCGCACTTCGCGGCGCTGGCCGCATTCGCCTTCGCCCTCGACCGTGTCACCGCAGCAGGCCACGGCGACGCCCCGGTGCGCGGTGCCGACTCCCCCGCGCTCACCTCGTTCTTCGGCGAGCACGACGGAGCATGGGGCGCAGCCGAACTCGCCGCCGCCGCCTGGGCCGCTGCCGAGCGCATCGGCTCCGAGTTCGATCGCCGCGACGGCACCGAGGGCCACTCACGCAGCCTCGCCCGCATGCGCGCTCTCGCGGACGAGCACTACGACGTGCCGATCAGGTCGGACGCCTTCGCCACCGCACCGGACTCGGCCACGCCCGGCGATCCGGACGCCTGGTTCGACCGGGTCATGGATCTCGCCCAGTTCGGGGCGGAGCACGAGACGCTGCAGGCTCTGCCGCATGCCCTGGCGGTCAAGGACCCCTCGAAGGTCGCTCAGCTCATGTCGATGCGCCTCGGCATCCTCATCGCGCTCGATCGCGCCGACGAGGCCGCCGACCTGTTGCCGGCACGGATCGATGCCCTGCGCGCCGCCGGCCTCGATGCACAGGCCGATCTCGAGCAGCGCGTGGGTCTGGCGATCTTCGGGCTGAACACCGCCGATGCCGCAGCGGCGCTCGAGGACGAGCTCGCGAACGCCGAGTCCCTCCCGGCGTGGTCGCGGGGAGATGTCGCGATCAGCCGGGCGTCGCTGCACATGCAGGCCGACGAGCCGGATGCGGCGCTCGACATGGCGGAGATCGCCGCCCGGGCGTTCGCCGACGCAGACGATGTGCGCCTCTCGAACACGACGACTCTCGTGGCCATCGCGGCAGTGCTGCAGAAGGGCGACATCGAGGCGGCATCCGCTCTGCTCGATCGCTTCCTGGCCCAGGACGATCTCAGCGTCGGTCACCGCGCCCAGGCCCTGCAGACGCGTGCCAGGGTGCGGGGAGGCAGCGAAGACTACGCGCGAGGCGCGGCGGATGCCGATGAGGCGTCCCGGCTGCTCGCCGGGCTCGGCGCGACCACGGCGCTGGCAACGGCGCACCTGCTCGCCGGGGCGCTCTGGGAGGACGCCGGCGACCCCGAGAAGGCGGTCGCCCGCTACCGCGTCACCTCGCGTCTCGTCGCCCAGGAGGGCGGCGACCAGGCGGGGGCGGACTTCCGCCTCGCGCGGGCCATGCTCGCCGCGGGTGACGCCGAGGTGGCCGCCGAGCTGTTCGGTCAGGTGCTCGAGCGTGAGGAGCAGGCCGAGGTGCCTGCCGCTTCTCGGGCGATGACGGCATCGCTTCTCGCGCGCTCCCTGGGTTCGGCCGGCGAGTTCGGTCAGGCAGTCGGCGCGTTCGGGTATGCGGCCGATCTCTTCGGCGAGGCGGAGGAACACGCCGATCAGGCCATGGCGTTGACCGAACGTGCGAAGATCCTCGCCCGATTCGACGAGCACGACGACGCGATCGAGTCCCTCGAAGCGGCATCCGAGATCGTGCGCAAGGCCCCCGAGGCGGTCGGTGCCCTCGCCGACGTGCTGCACAACCTCGGGCAGGCCTACGGCGCGAAGCAGGACGACCGCGCCTTCACCCTGTTCGACGAGGTCGCAGCGCTGGCTCAGGAGCACGAGGCGGGGTGGCTGCTCGCCGACGTGACCGATTCGCGAGGTCGGGTGCTCGCTCAGTTCGGACGGATCGACGAGGCTGTTGCCGCTGCTCTGACGGCAGCCGACGGATTCGCGGCGATCGGGGATGCGGGTTCGGCGGGCGGCTCCGAGCTGTTCGCCGCCCGCCTGCTCGCCGGCGACGACCGCGCGGCTGACGCCGTGCCGGTCTACCGCAGCGCGCTCGAGCACGCGGTGGAGCATGCGCCGCTGCGTCAGGTGTCGGCGCTCGAGCTCGGCAACGTACTCGAGTCGCTCGGTCGCCAGGTCGAGGCAGCCGAGGTGCGCGCGCTCCTCGAGAGCTAGGCGCGGGTTCGGAGCCTTTGCTTCGCCGCCGTTTCGACACCGTGGCAGCACCTCACCGCGGCTGACTGCTCGTCGGGAGGAGATCTTCCCCTCGGGAGGAGGAATCGGGCCGATTCCTCCTCCCCAAGAGGCGTTGTCCTCCCGAGCGCCCCAGGCTCAGAGGAACTGACGCCAGTTCGCGCGCGCGAGGTCGAGCAGTTCGTCTCCCTTGCCCGACATGACCGTGCGGATCGCGTACAGCGCGAAGCCCTTGACCTGCGCGGCCTCGATCGCCGGCGGCATCGACAGCTCCTGCCGCTCGGTGACGACGTCGAGCAGCGCGGGGCCGTCGTGTGCGAGCACCTCGCGGACGGCATCCGGCAGATCCTCGCTGTTCTCGACGCGGCGGGCGAAGATTCCCATGGCCTCGGCGATCGCCGCGAAGCTCGGGTTGTCGAGCGCAGTGCCGTAGTTCACGAAACCGGCGGCCTTCATCTCGAGCTCGACGAAGTTCAACGACGAGTTGTTCACCACGATCGTCTTCACGGGCAGCTTGTTCTGCGTGAGCGTGAGCAGCTCGCCCAGCATCATCGCGAGCCCGCCGTCGCCGGCGAGTGCGATGACCTGTCGATCGGGATGCGAGACCTGCGCGCCGATGCCGTGCAGCAGGGCATTGGCCATCGATCCGTGCGTGAACGAGCCGATCAGACGTCGATTCTCGGTCATCGACAGGTAGCGGGCGGCCCAGACGGTCGGGGAGCCCACATCTGCAGTGAACACCGCATCATCTGCCGCCTGCTCATCGAGCAGTCGCGCGAGGTATTGCGGGTGGATCGGCCGACCGGCCTTCGTGGGTGTCGCGAGGTCGTCGAGCTTCGCCCTGGTCTTGCGATAGTGCGCGGTCGAGTCGTCGAGGTGATCGCGGTCGCTCTTCTCCGCCAGCCTCGGCAGCAGTGCCTCGGCGGTGGCGCGGACATCACCGACCAGACCGAGATCGAGCGGATGCCGCTTGCCGAGCTGTGAGCCGCGGATGTCGACCTGGATGGTCGTCGCGTGCTCGGGATAGAACTGCTCGTACGGGAAGTCGCTGCCCAGCACGAGCAGCGTGTCAGCCGCCTCCATCGCCCGATAGCCGGAGGCGAAGCCGAGAAGACCCGTCATTCCGACGTCGAACGGGTTGTCGTACTCGATGAACTCCTTGCCTCGGAGCGCATGCACGATCGGCGCGCCGAGCCGATCGGCGAGTGCGATGACCTCGTCGTGGGCGCCCTCGACACCGGCTCCGGCGAGGATCGTGGTCTTCTTCGAGGCATTGAGCAGTGTCGCCGCCCTGGCGAGTTCGTCGCCGCTCGGCACGATCACGGGGTGGGATCGCTCGATGACCACGGCTCGGTCGTCGGCGATCTCGGCCAGGGCGACGTCGCCGGGGATCACGAGCACCGCGACTCCCCGCTGCTCGATCGCCGCGCGCATCGCGATCTCGAGAAGGCGCGGCATCTGCTTGGGGTCTGCGACGTACTCGACATAGACGCTGCACTCGCGGAAGAGCTCCTGCGGGTGGGTCTCCTGGAAGTACCCCGTGCCGATCTCGGTCGTGGGGATGTGCGCCGCGATCGCGAGCACGGGGACTCGTGAGCGGTTGGCGTCGTAGAGGCCGTTGATCAGGTGCAGGTTGCCCGGTCCGCACGAGCCGGCGACGACGGCGAGGTCGCCCGTGAGCGCCGCATCCGCCGCCGCCGCGAAGGCCGCCGACTCCTCGTGCCGCACGTGCACCCAGCGGATGCCGCCGTCCTTGCGGAGGGCGTCGGTGAAGCCGTTGAGGGAATCACCCGGAAGGCCGTAGACACGGTCGATCCCGTTGGCGCGGAGGGTCTTGACGATGTTCGCTGCGACGGTTGCCATGCTTCCAACCTACGCCCGGGTGCGCATGCGGGCTCCGGCATCCGTCGAACCCCGGGCGCGTCAGGCACCGGGCACCGTGCGCACGAAGGGGCGGATGCCGCAGCATCCGCCCCTTCGTGTGGCGAGCGTCGCTCAGCCGATGCGGATGAGCTTCTTGTTGACGAACTCGTCGGCCGCGAGGTGGCCGAGCTCGCGCGAGGTGCCGCTGCGCTTGATGCCGCCGAACGGCAGCTCGGGGCTGTCGGCCAGCACGAGGTTGACGTAGACCATGCCCGCCTCGATGTTGTCGGCGACGCGCTCGGCCTGCTCGACGTCGGTGGTGAAGACGTACGAGCCGAGACCGAAGGTCGTGTCGTTCGCGAGGGCGACGGCCGCGTCCTCGTCTGCGACCCGGTAGACGACCGCGGCGGGGCCGAAGAGCTCCTCACGGTAGACGTTCATCTCGGGCGTCACATCGGCCAGCACGGTCGGCGCGAAGAACGCTCCGTCGCGGGTGCCGCCGGTCAGCAGCGTCGCGCCCTGCTCGACGGCCTGGTCGATCTGCTTCTGCAGGTTCTCGGCCGCCGTCTCAGATGAGACGGGCCCGAGCACGGTGTCGTCGAGCGTCGGGTCCGAGGGCTGCACGGCGGCCATCGCCGCGGTGAACTTCTCGACGAATTCGTCGTACAGACCGTCGACGATGATGAAGCGCTTGGCGCCGTTGCACGCTTGTCCGTTGTTGTCGAGACGCGCGTCGACGCCGGCCTGCACCGTGGCGTCGAGGTCGTCGGTCGACAGCACGATGAAGGGGTCTGAGCCGCCCAGCTCGAGCGCGACCTTCTTGAGGTTGCGCCCGGCGATCTCGGCGACCGCGGCGCCTGCGCGCTCCGAGCCCGTGAGCGAGACGCCCTGCACGCGGGGGTCGGCGATCATGTCGGCGATCTGCTCGTTCGTCGCGAGCACGTTCTGGTAGGCGCCCTTCGGGAATCCGGCGTCGTGGTAGATCGCCTCGATCGCGGTCGACGACTCAGGGCACTGCGGTGCGGGCTTGAGCAGGATCGTGTTGCCGACGATCAGGTTCGGAGCCGCGAAGCGGACGATCTGGTAGGCCGGGAAGTTCCACGGCATGATCCCGACGAGCGGTCCGAGCGACGAGCGACGCACGATCGCCGAGCCCTCTCCGAGGATGGCGATCGGCTGGTCGGCCATGATCGCCTCGGCCTGGTCTGCGTAGTACTCGGCGATGTCGGCGGCGAAGTCGACCTCTCCGAGTGCAGCCTCGCGGGGCTTGCCCATCTCGCGCACGAAGACGTCCGCGAGCTCCTCGCGGCGCTCGCGGTGCAGCTCGGCCGCACGGCGCAGCAGCGCTGCGCGCTCAGCCACGGTCGAGGAACGGGACCACTCGCGGTGCGCCTCGTCGGCGGCGGCTACCGCCTCCTGGATCTGCGCATCCGTGAACGTGTCGAAGGACGCCAGCGTCTCTCCGGTGGCGGGGTTGATGACGGCGTAATCGGTCATGTTCTTCTTCCTCTCGTTCGGTGTCCGGTCGTCGAGCGAGGAGCGGAGCTCTGCCCGCTCGACGACCGGAGGGATCAGGAGATCGGGATCAGCGTGTACTTGGTCGACAGGTACTCGTGGATGCCCTCGAGACCGCCCTCGCGGCCGACGCCCGACTGCTTGACGCCGCCGAAAGGTGCCGCCGCGTTCGACACGACGCCGACGTTGAGACCCATCATGCCGGTCTCGAGCTTGTCGATCATCCGCTGCCCGCGCTGCAGGTTCTCGGTGAACACGTACGAGACGAGCCCGTACTCGGTGTCGTTCGCGAGGCGCACGGCGTCGTCTTCAGTCTCGAAGGTCGCGATCGCGAGCACCGGGCCGAAGATCTCCTCCCGAAGGATCGCTGAACCTGCGACCACGTCGGTGAGCACGGTCGGCTCGTAGAAGGTGCCGGTGCCCTCGAGCGCCTTGCCTCCGGCGAGCAGCGTGGCTCCGCGTTCGACGGCGTCATCGACGAGCTCCCCGGCCTTCGCGACCGCGTCTTCGTCGATGAGCGGTCCGATGGCCACGCCCTCTTCGGTGCCGCGGCCGATCTTCATCGCCTTCACGCGCTCGGTGACCTTGCGGGCGAACTCGTCAGCGACGTCCTGGTGCACGATGAAGCGGTTGGCGGCGGTGCAGGCCTGGCCGATGTTGCGGAACTTCGCGGCGAGCGCGCCGTCGACCGCCTTGTCGAGGTCGGCATCGTCGAAGACGACGAACGGGGCGTTGCCGCCGAGCTCCATCGACACGCGCAGCACGCCCTCGGCGGCCTGGGCGATGAGCTTGCGGCCCACCTCGGTCGACCCCGTGAACGACAGCTTGCGCAGACGCGGGTCGGCGATGATCGGGGCCGACAGCGCCGACGACTTCGACGTCTGCACCACGTTGACGACACCGGCGGGGAGGCCTGCCTTCTCGAGCAGCGAGGTGAAGAACATCGTCGTCAGCGGCGTGAGTGCCGGTGGCTTGATGACCACGGTGCAGCCGGCGGCGAGGGCAGGGGCGATCTTGCGCGTCGCCATCGCGAAGGGGAAGTTCCACGGCGTCACGAAGAACGACGGGCCCACAGGACGCTGCGAGACGACCATGTGGCCGGTGCCTTCGGGGTTGATGCCGTAGCGGCCGCTGATGCGCACCGCCTCCTCGCTGAACCACCGAAGGAACTCGCCGCCGTAGCCGACCTCTCCTCGTGCCTCGGCGAGCGGCTTGCCCATCTCGAGCGTCATCAGCAGCGCGAGGTCCTCCTTGTGCTCCTGCACGAGGTCGAACGCACGGCGCAGGATCTCGCTGCGGGTGCGCGGTGCGGTCGCCGCCCACGAATCCTGAGCGGCGACGGCCGCATCCAGCGCACGGATGCCGTCGCCGGGGGTCGCATCCGCGATCGTGCGGATCACGGCGCCGGTCGCCGGGTCGATCACGTCGAACGTGCCGCCGGTCTCGCCGTCGATCCACTCTCCCCCGATGAAGAGGCCGGTGGGGATGCTGTCGAGCAGCGCCTGCTCAGTCTGAGTGCTCATGGAATCTCTTTCTGTGGGGAGGAAGGAATGCGGATGCCGCGGATGCGGTCAGCGTCTGCGGATGCTCGCGGGAGCATCCATGCTGAGCGTCTCGCCGCGGAAGAACGCCGGGCGCTTGATCGACTGCCAGATCATGATGACGATGCCGATCACGATGATGCCGACGCCGAGGACGAACACGAGTCCGACCCCGCCGATGCTCGATCCGCTGCCGTACGCGGGGTCCATCGAGTCGATGAGCGTCGTCACGAACAGCACGGCGAGGATCGCGCCGCCGACGAGCGGGAACAGGAACGTGAAGAAGAAGCTCCTGGCCGAGTCGAACCACTGCTTGCGGAAGTACCAGACGCACGCGAACGCGGTGAGGCCGTAGTAGAAGCAGATCATCATGCCGAGCGACAGGATCGTGTCGGTGAGCACGTTCTCGCTCACCAGTCGCATCACGGCGTAGAAGACCGAAGCGACGACGGCCGAGACGATCGTCGAATAGCCGGGCGTGAAGAAGCGCGGGCTGACCCGTGCGAACTTCTTCGGCAGGGCGCCGTAGTGCCCCATCGCCAGCAGCGTGCGGGCGGGCCCGACGGCGGTCGACTGCAGCGACGCCGCCGAGCTCGACAGCACCGCGAGCGAGACGAGGAACGCGAGAGGGCCCAGGATCGGGTCGGACAGCGCGAAGAACACGTTCGCCGAGATGTCCTCGTTCGCGAGCCCGTAGTCGCCCGTGCCGACACCGGCGAACATGATGAGACCGATCGCGAGCAGCAGGTAGAGGCTGACCACGACGACGACGGTGACCATCGCCGCACGACCAGGAGTCTTCTCAGGGTCCTTCGTCTCCTCGTTCATGGTGAGGACGACGTCCCAGCCCCAGAAGATGAAGATCGACAGGGAGAGGCCGGCGGCGAAGGCGCTGAACGACGGCACCTCGAACGGGTTGAACCACGACCACGAGAACGCCGTGGGCTCGGGGGCATCGCCGGAGACGGCCTTGACGATCGCGACGGTGGCGAAGATCACGAGCACCAGCACCTGGAAGCCGACGAGGATGTACTGGAACTTCTGCGTCGTCTGCATGTCGCGGTACGACACGAGCGTCGCGCCGAGCATGAAGAGCAGGCACACGACCACGTTGATGATCGGGTTGAAGGCCAGGTCGGCGATCTCGGGGTTGCCGCTGAGCTGTGCGATCAGCAGGAAGAGGAACTCGACGGCGATGCCGGCGAGGTTCGACAGCACGATCACGGTGGCGGCGATCAGGCCCCACCCCGTCATCCAGCCGATCCACGGGCCGAAGGCTCGCACTCCCCAGGTGAACGAGGTTCCCGAATCCGGCATCATGCGGTTGAGTTCGCGATAGCCGAACGCGGTCAGGAGCATCGGGATGAAGCCGACGAGGATGATCGCCGGAACCTGCGTGCCGACGACAGCGACGGTCGGGCCGAGCGATGCGGTGAGAGTGTATGCCGGGGCGATCGTGGAGACGCCGATCACGACGGCTCCGAGGACTCCGACGGCCCCCGCGCGCAGGCCCTTCTGCGAGATGCCGGTCGTCACACCGGATGCGGGCTCCGTCGCCCGGTTCGAGCTGCTCATCAGCGGACTCCTGCTTCGGCGCGCGTGCGCGGGACGACGATCATGGGCACGGGCAGTTCGTGCAGCATCTTCGCTGCCGTCGAGCCCAGGAACAGGCGGCGCGGCTGCGCCAGGCGGCTGGAACCGACGAGGACGACCTCGCCGGGCAGCCACGACAGATGAGCGACGGCGTCTTCGACCGTGTCGCCGGGGGCTTCTTCGACCTCGGCCTTCAGCTCTTCGGGCAGCAGACCCTTGGCGATCTCGAGAACTTCGTTCGCGTGCTCGTCGCCGACCACGCGGATCGCCCCGGTGTCGAGACCGGGTGGCACGTCGAACGGCACGAGGGAGACCAGACGGAGACCGACGCGCGACTCGGTCGCGATCGCAGCGGCCTCGTCGAGGAGGTTGTCTGCGCCGGCGCGGTTGCCGACCGCCGCCGTCACCCGCGGGAGCACGTGGTCGTCCTGCTCTGCCGTGCCGGCCGGGGCGAGCGCGACGGGGATGGTCGACGAGTGCAGCAGCTCAGAGGCGACGCTGCCGAGGCGGTGGCGGCCGAAGATGCTGCCGCCGGCGGTGCCGATGACGATCAGCCGCGCATCAAACTCCTCACCGGCGGCGATGAGCCCTTCCGCGAACGACTCGGCGAAGCGCACATGACCCGTGCGGGTGAGCTCCTGAGGCAGTCGCACGACGGCATCTTCGAGCCACTCCTTCGCCTGCCTGCGGATGTGCTCTTCGTATGCCCGTTCGGGCGGAACGGCCGCGTTGCGGGTGCCCTCCGAGGGAAGCACGATCACCAGGTGCAGGACCGCACCGAGGCTGCGGGCGAGCCGCGCGCCGAGCGCCGCGGCATCCGCTCCCGCATCCGTCGCCGTGTACCCGACGACGATCGCGCCGGTCATCAGCCGACCTCGGCGGTGTCGCCTGCGGCGCGCGTGGCTTCGACGATGGTCGACGCGACGAGGTGCCCCATGCGGATCGCGCCGTCGACATGCTGGTATCCGGCGCCTGCCATGTCGCTGCAGGCGAAGTGGATGGGTCCGACGGCCGAACGCAGGTCGGCGCCGTAGCGGTGCAGTCCGCCCATATCGAAGCTCGCCGCGTACGCGCCGCGCGTCCACTCCTCCGTGCCCCAGTCGCTCTCGTAGTACACGACCGGGTTCTTCGCCTCGTCGCCGTAGTAGTGCGAGAGAGACTCGAGGATGCGCTCTTTGCGCTCCTCTGCCGACAGCGTGAACAGGTCGTCGGCGTTCTGGTCGCTCACGAAGCCGACCAGGGTGCCTCGTTCGTCGCCGTGGTTGGTGTTGTCGTACGCCTCGTGCGCGAGCTCGTAGGGGCTGAACGCGGTGCCGCTGAGCCCCTGTTCGCGCCAGAACGGGCGGTCGTAGACGGCGTGCACCTTGATCACGAAGCCCATCGAGATGTGCTGGTGCATCTGGTGCTGGCGACGGGGCAGCGGCGGCACGAAGGCGATGCGGCTGTAGAGGATCGGGGCGTGCGCGAGGATCGCGAAGCGCGCGCGCACCGTGGTGTCATCGGTCGTCGCGGTCACACCGTCGGCACTCCATTCGAGCGACCGCACCGGCTGGTTCAACAGCACGTCGTCCCCGAGGCGCTCGGCCAGCAGCAGCGGCACCTTCTGCAGGCCGCCGACGACGCGCTTGTCGAGGATGAAGTCGGCGTCGACGAGGTTCGAGTACGAACCGGCGGATGCCGCCATCAACAGCGACTGCAGCAGCGAGAACGAGTGCGTGGGCTTCGTGAGCATCGCGGATCCGGTGGCGAATGCCAGGTTGCGCACTGCTTCGTCGTCGTCGGTCTGCGCGCGCAGCCAGGCATCCCACGTGACCGAGTCCCACTCTTTCGCCTTCGCGTGCTCCCAAGGGCGGTCGGGGTCGATCTCGGCGACCATGGCGTCGAGACGCTCGGTGATCTCGGCGATGACGGCCTCGGTCTCGGCGGACACCGGGAACATCTCTCCCGTGAAGCGGTGCGTCTGTCCGTCGGGTCCGACGTACACGCTGTCGCCCTCGCGATAGCGGCTGTAGGTCTCGAGCCCCAGCTCCTCGATCGTGTCCTTCAGGGCATCCTGATCGGGCGAGACCCACTGACCGCCGATCTCGAGCATGGCGCCGTCGATGACGTCGGTCCACAGACGGCCGCCGACGCGGTCACGCGCCTCGAGGACGGCGACCGACAGGCCTGCCTTGCGCAGGTCGTTCGCGGCCGTGAGCCCTGCGGCTCCGGCTCCGACGATCAGCACGTCACGAGTGATCTCAGCCATCTGCTTCTCCTTCATTGGAAATGTGTGTGCCGGCCGCGACTCGAAATCCCCCGATCCTCGTCGCGGCCGGACGTGTGGTGGCGGTCACGACTGAGCGCGACCGCTGGTCTGTCAGGCCGCGTTCGCCGCGAGTGCGGCCGCGACGACGTCGAGGCCCTCGTTGAGCAGGTCGTCGCCGATCGACAGCGGCGGCAGGAAGCGGATGACGTTGCCGTAGGTGCCGCAGGTGAGGACGATGACCCCCTGGGCGACGCACGCCTTAGCGACCGCGGAGGTCAGAGCGGCGTCAGGCGCCTTGGTCTCGGGGTCGACGAACTCGGCCGCGATCATCGCGCCATGACCGCGGATGTCACCGATGCGGGCATCCTTCTCCTGCATGGAGCCGAGACGCTGCACGAGGATCTCGCCGATCTCACGGGCGCGCTCGATCACGCCGTCGTTCTCGAAGACGTCGATCGCGGCGAGCGCTGCGGCGCAGGCGATCGGGTTGCCGCCGTAGGTGCCGCCGAGGCCGCCCGCGTGCGAGGCGTCCATGATCTCGGAGCGCCCGGTGACGGCGGCGAGCGGCAGACCGCCCGCGATGCCCTTCGCAGTCGTGATGAGGTCGGGCTCGATGCCGAAGATCTCGCTCGCGAACATGTGGCCGGTGCGGGCGAAGCCGGTCTGCACCTCGTCGGCGATGAAGACGACGCCGTTGGCACGGCACCAGTCGGCGATCGCCGGCAGGAATCCGTCGGCCGGCACGATGAAGCCGCCCTCGCCCTGGATGGGCTCGATGATCACGGCGGCGAGGTTGTCTGCGCCGATCTGCTTCTCGAGCTGCAGGATGACGCGGGCCGCAGCCTCGCCGCCTTCGAGCCCGTCACGGAAGGGGTACGACATCGGTGCGCGGTAGACCTCGGGGGCGAACGGGCCGAAGCCGCTCTTGTAGGGCATCGACTTGGCGGTCAGCGCCATCGTCAGGTTGGTGCGGCCGTGGTAGCCGTGGTCGAAGGCGACGACGGCCTGGCGACCGGTGTGCTTGCGGGCGATCTTGATCGCGTTCTCGACAGCCTCGGCGCCCGAGTTGAACAGGGCGGTCTTCTTGGCGAAGTCACCGGGGGTGAGACGGTTCAGCGCCTCGGCCACCTCGATGTACGACTCGTACGGAGAGATCATGAAGCAGGTGTGCGTGAACTGCGCGGCCTGGGCGGCCACCGCCGCGGCGATCTTGGGGTGCGCGTTGCCGACGGTCGTCACTGCGATGCCCGAGCCGAGGTCGATCAGCGAGTTGCCGTCGGCGTCGACGACCACTCCTCCGCCGGCCGCGACGGCGGCGACAGGAACGGTGTGACCGACGCCTGCGGCGACGGCATCCGCCTTGCGGGCGAGAATCTCGGCCGATCGGGGGCCGGGGAGTTCGGTCACGAGGCGACGCTCCTGGGGGAGGTCGGGTCCGCCGAGGGGGACTGCAACAGCTGCGGTGTCGAGGAGAGCCATGTTCGTGAGCGTACGACCGGATCCCCTGTGGGCGCATTCGCCCAGCTGTACAATCTCGAAGAGATCGTCGCCCGACCGTACAACCCGCCGACCGCGGCGACGAGAGAGGAGCGTCGCGTGGACGACACCGAGCAGCCCACCCTGCGCGCCCTGTTCCGACGTCGCGACCTCGGACTCGGCCTGATCTCGGCCGAAGGCGAGCTTCCGGCCGGCTCCCTCGATCGTCCACTGCGCTGGGTGCACAGCTCCGACCTCGCCGACCCGACGCCGTTCCTCGCCGAGGATCTCGCTCTGCTGACCACAGGCACCCAGTTCGACGCCGGCACCGACTTCGATGTCTACGTGGGGCGGCTCGCGGATCGCGGGGTGCTCGGCCTCGGATTCGGCACGGACGTGCACCGCGCAGGGATCCCCGAGGAGCTGATCCTCGAGTGCGCACGCCGCGGGATCCCCCTCTTCGAGGTGCCCTATCGCACGCCGTTCATCGCGGTCGCCCGCGCACACTCCGAGGCCATAGCCGCTCAGGCATATGCCCGCAGATCATGGGCGCTAGACACCCAGCGCGCGCTCGCACTGGCGGCGCTCCGCCCGCGGGGACTCGACGCGACCGTCGCCGAACTCGGCCGTCGCCTCGGCGTCTGGGTCGGCATGTACGACGCAGCCGGCGCCCTGCAGCTGTCGCACCCTCGATCAGCCGTGTCTGCGGGCCGCCTGACCGAGCTCGGCGAACGCGCCACGGAGATCCTCACCCGCGGTCTCGAAGCAGGGCAGTCGCTCACGATCGACGATCAGACGTTCACACTCTTCACGGTCGGCCGCGGCGGACACCTGCGGGGAGTGATCGCGTTGGCCGTCGATGCGCTCGACGCCGAGGCGCGCACGGTCGTGACCTCGGTGATCGCGATGGCCGGGCTCGCCCTCGAGCAGAGCGACCAGCTCGCCCGCAGCAAGCGTCGGCTGAACTCGCAGCTGCTGAGCTCTCTGCTCGATGACGACCCGTCCCTTGCACGAAAGGTGCTCGGAGGCATGCCGTCGGCGCCCGTCGTGGTGGCGATCGCCGCCGACGCGCCGACCGGACCGTTCGCCGACTGGTGGGACCGCCGCCGCGCCGAGCACGGCACTGCCAGCTTCCTCGCGGAGTCGCCGGAGGGAGTCGTGCTCTGCGTGTCGATGGCCGACGACGCACTGCTCGACGAGGTCGCCGCACGTTTCGGCATCCGCATCGGCGCATCGGGCTCGGAGTCGTACGACGCGTTCTCACGTGCCCACGCTCAGGCACTCGCGGCACTGCGCCAGCAGTCCGGCGCAGGGGTGTTCCACTTCGCCGACACCGCAGGATCCAGCATCCTCAGCGCGCTGGCGACCGACGAGGCCCGCCTGGTCGCCGAGTCGCGCCTCGCTCCCCTGCGCGACCACGATGCGCGATCCGGCGGCGACCTGGAACGCTCCCTGCGAACCTGGCTCGAGCACGATGCGAAGGCCGATCCGGCGGCCGCTGCTCTCGGGGTGCACCGTCACACGCTGCGGTCGCGGATCACGCAGGCCGGTGCCCTGCTCGGCAGCGATCTGTCGACGTTCCCCGCCCGCGCAGAGCTGTGGGCTCTGCTGCAGACGGCGCGGGACTGACGCCTCGGCGCCGCTACTCCCCCGAGCCCTCTCCGAGGTTGTCGGAGACGACCTCGAGCGCATGCGCCCGCGCCTGCACGGCATCCGCACCCCGCTCCGTCGTGACGGCTGCGGCGAACACCTCGGCGAACACCAGATATGCGACGCGGGAGGTGTGCGCGAGCTCGTCGCGGAAGCTCACTCCGGTCGGCGCGATCACGAGCGACAGCGTGGCCGCCTCGGTCAGCGCCGACGAGGCGAAGGACGTGAGGGCGATGACCGTCGCACCGCCTCGGGCTGCGGCGGTCGCGACGCGCAGGCTCGCTTCGTTCGCGCCCGATCCGCTGACGATGAGGCAGACGTCGTCGGATGTGAGATGGCGTGCGGCGATCTGCTGCGCGATGGCATCCGCGATGAACTCCGCCGCGCGACCCGACGCGGTCAGCCGCATGGCGAGGTCGTTCGCGATGGGCGATGACAGACCGTTCGCGAGCACGAGCAGCCGGCGAGCGGACGCTGCGAGCCGGATGGCCTCGCTCACGGCATCCGCGTCGAGCAGGCTCGCGAGGGCAGGGAGGGATGCCGCGACGCGATCGATCTCGCCCCGCATCCGCCCGAGCGCGCCCGGCCCGTGGTCGATGCCCGCCTCCCCCGGCCCACTGCCGAGTTCGGAGGCGAGCGCGACGCGCAGCTGCGGGTATCCGCGGTAGCCGAAGCTCTGGCACGCGCGCACGACCGTGGCGCGGCCGACACCCGCTCGGTCGGCGAGCTCCTGGGCGGTCCATTCGACCACCGCCTCCGCCGACTCGACGATCAGCTCGGCGACGCGGCGTTCGGCGGGCTGCAGGGTGTTCAGCACCGCGGCGATTCGAGCGGTGGGTGGGGCGCTAGGAGAGAACACGGGCGCGGGCTCCCTCCATGATCCGGCGGCGGATCGCGCCGGACACGGCATCGATCAGCATCGTGACAGCGACGACCACGATGAGCAGGACGCCCACCGTCGACCACTCACGGTACTGGGTATAGGAGGTGAGCATGTCACCGATTCCGCCGACGCCGATCAGACCGAGCACGGCCGACGAGCGCACGTTGATCTCGAAGCGATACAGCCAGAACGACCAGAACGCGGGCTCGACCTGCGGCCAGACACCCCAACGCAGCACCTGCAGGGTACCGCCACCGGCCGCGCGTGCGGCCTCGATCGGCCCGGACGGCACGGCCTCTACCGCTTCGTATCCCCACTTGCCGAGTGTGCCGATGCCGTTGATCGCCAGCGCGAGCGCACCCGTGAACGGCGTGAGCCCGGTGACCGACAGGATCACGATCGCGATGATGATCTCGGGAACGGCCCGGATGAGCGAGAACAGGCCGCGCAGCAGCGCGCGCAGCCAGGCGGGGCCGAATCCGCGCGCGGCGAGCAGGCTGATGGGGGTCGCGAGCAGGATGCCGAGGATCGTACCGACCCACGCCATCTCGATGCTGCGCCAGGTCTGCCAGAGCGCCTCGGGCAGCTTCTCCCAGTTCGGGCTGCCGAACATCAGGAAGGTGTAGCGGACGATCTCCGCAGGCAGGTCGGCGAGACGTGCCCAGTTGATGTCGATCGACCAGAAAGCCAGCACGACGATGGCGGTGACGATGATCCACGAGGCAACGAGCCACGGGCGTCGCGGCCTGTCGGGGATGACGGTGATGGCAGGAGGCGGAGTGAGCACGGTGGTCATACGAGCCTCCGTCGGATGGCGTCGGAGACGAGGTCGATCACGATGACGACGATGAGGATCTCCAGGATGATGAGCGAGAGCTGGTCGTAGCGGTAGAACGTGCGGACGGCGTCGATGAGCAGGCCCATGCCGCCGGCGCCGACCAGACCGAGCACCGTCGAGGCGCGGACGTTGAGCTCGAAGACGTAGAGGGTCTGGTTCGCGAACGCCGGCCAGGCGTCCGGGAGCGCGAGCGTGCGGTTGATCTTCGTCTGAGTGGCTCCGACCGCACGGCCCGCCTCGAGCGGACCCCGGTCGTTGGTGTCGATCGCCTCCGAGACGAGCTTGACGATGATTCCGACATTGAACAGCAGCAGCGCGAGGATGCCAGGAAGCGCGCCGACACCGACCATCGCGACGAGGATCGCCGCGTACAGCAGGTCGGGGACGCTGCGGATGATGTTCAGGATGCCGCGTACGGCGATGCGCGCCGGGGCATTCGGGTTGGTGGCGCGAGCCGCCCAGAAGCTCAGCGGCAGGGAGATCACCGCGCCGATCGCGGTCGCGATGACTGCCATCTGCAGCGTCTCGATGAGCGGCGGGAGCGTGCGCGGGAAGAAGCTCCAGTCGGGCGTCAGCAGCTTGATGATCTTGTCGGCGCCGTTCTGCCAGTTGCGCGCGATCGCCGAGAGGTCGACCCCGATGCCGATGCCGGGCAGGCACATGACCACGGTGATGGCGACGATGGCCAGCAGGATCACGGGCCCACGCCACGCGCCGGACGGCCGCCGAGGTATCTCGAGCGGTGCCGGTGTCGCCTCGGTCACGTGTCGAGCCGATCGTCGGCGGTGAGGGATCGACCGTAGATGCTCTCGAAGTCGGCATCCGTTGCGCTCGCTGCCGGACCGTCGTAGACGATCCTCCCCGCGCGCATGCCGATCATCCGCGCTCCGTATTCGCGGGCGAGGTCGAGCAGGTGCAGGTTGACCAGTACGGTGATGCCGAGGTCCCGATTGATACGCCGGAGGTCGTTCATGACACCGTGCGCGGTCGGCGGGTCGAGGCTCGCGACCGGCTCGTCGGCCAGGACGATGCGCGGCTCCTGCGCCAGTGCGCGTGCGATGGCGACGCGCTGCTGCTGCCCTCCCGAGAGATCGGATGCGCGCGAGTGGAGCTTCGGCAGGATGCCGACCCGGTCGAGCGCCTGATAGGCGAGCTGCCGGTCGGCGTCGGGGTAGGCCCCCAGCAGGGTGCGCCACAGCGGCGTGTGGGCGAGACGCCCGACGAGCACGTTCTGCAGGACGCTCGCCCGGCCGGCGAGGTTGAACCCCTGGAACACCATTCCGATGTCGCCGCGCAGTCGCCGCAGAGTGCGGGGTGAGGCTCCGCTGACGCGGTGCTCGCCGACGTCCAGCGTTCCGCTCGTCACCGGCACGAGGCCGTTGATCGTGCGGATGAGAGTGGACTTGCCCGACCCTGAGAGGCCCACGACCGCGACCATCTCTCCGGCGTCGATGTCGAGCGAGACACGGTCGAGACCGACCGTCCCGTTCGGGTATCGCACCGTGACGCCATCGAGACGGATGGACCACGGCGTGGACGCCGCAGCCTGCGCTGCGGCGTCCACGTGCTGGATCTGATCGGACAATTTACTGGAGCCCCAGTGCCTGGGCGGCGCGGGCGACGACGTCGAGCGACTCGGGATCGGCGGGCGCGAGCTTCGTGATCGAGTAGATGCTCGTGAGGATCTCGGAGCCCTCCTCGGTGTTCGAGAAGTCTTCGAGAGCCGTGGAGATGCGGTCCTGCAGCTCAGGCGACAGGTCGGACGACAGCGCGACGCCGTCATTCGGGATCTCCTCGGTCAGGGCGAAGACGACGACCTTCTGGCCCACATCGGGGGTGTCCTTCTGAACGATCGTGCGGGCATCCCAGAAGCTGAAGCCGACCTCGGCGTCGCCGTTGTAGACCGCCAGCACGGACGCGTCGTTCGCGGTCACGGGGATCTGCTGGATGTCGGTGTCGGTGTCGAGTCCCGCCTCCTGCAGCGCGAGAACCGGGTAGATGTAGCCGGCCGGCGAGCCGGGTCCGAGCAACGCGACCTTCGCGCCCTCGACCTTGTCGATGCTGTCGAGACCGGCAGGACCCGACATGGCGTCGGCGCCGTTGCAGAACAGCATCCCGTCGCGCTCGACCGGCTCGTCGTCGCAGTACTTGTCGGGGTTGTTCGTCATGAACTGCGCGGGGTAGGTGATATTGCCGTTGCGCTCGGTCTGCAGCACGACCGATGCGTCGTACATGTCGTTGGCCTGCCACAGCTGCAGCGACGGGAGGAACCCGATCTGAGCCTGACCGGCTCCCATCGCCTCGACCGCCGCCTGGTAGTCCTTCGAGACCACACCGGTGACCTCGATGCCGAGCTCCTCGGTGAGGTAGTCGGTGAGCGGAGCTGCCGTGTCGACGAGGCCGTCCTGGTCCTGAGAAGGGACGAGTGCGAGCACAAGCGACTCAGGGTCGGCAGCGGGGGCGGCGGACTCGTCGGGCGCGGCGGTGTCGGTCGAGCAGCCGGTGAGCACGACGGCGAGCAGGGCGCCCGCGGCGACGAGCCCCGCGGCGGTCCGACGGAAGGGGGAGGTACGCATTGTCATCCTTCGATGGGGTGGTGGGTGTGAGGGAAGGTGGAGTGGTGCGGGTTCAGGAACGCAGCCATGCGGTGAGCTGAGGGATCAGCGTCGCGAAATCGGCAGCGCGATAGGTGGGGGTCGCGTGCGGGTCGGCGAATCCGCCGATCAGCGCGGTCTCGTGGCCACGGGCGTGGGCGGGGGCGAGGTCGTTGTGCCAGATGTCTCCGATGCTCAGCACCCGCGCATCAGCGGGCAGGTCAGCCAGGAACACATCGAGACCGGCCGGCTTGCCCGCACTCGTGACGATGCGGTCGAAGAGCCCGGCGAGGCCGAGCGCGTCCAGCGCCTGGTCGATGCGGATCGCCGGTGCGTTGGTGACGAGAACGAGCTCCGCGTCAGCTGCAGCAGCGGCGAGGAAGGCTGCGAGGCCGTCGGGTGCGGTGATCGGAGCCGCTGCGGTGGCGAGTTCTGCGCGGCTCGCGAGATACGCGGCGCTGAGCATCCGGGCATCCGCACCTCGAGCAGCCGCAGCCCGCCGCACTGCGTCGTAGCCGTCGAGGGCCTCACCGTCAGCAGCGGAGAGCGTCTCGCGGATGCCGTCGACGAAGCCGTGGTCGTCGTCGAGAGCGGCGGCCACCTGCGTGGCGTAGGCGAGAACGGGGCCGTCGCCGAGCGCGATCGTGCCGTCGAAGTCGAAGAGGAGAATGGAGTTCACGGGGTTCTTTCCGCATCCGCACTCTGATCTCGCGGACGCTCCGTCCAGCATGGTCAGTCATTGTGGACAGAAAGTCCCGATCGTGTGAACGCCGTGTGAACACTCCGTCCATCGGAGTCTTGTAGCGTGAACGCCGTGTCCGGAATCGACGACCTCACGACCGCTGCGATCCGCGCGCAGTCCGACTCGGCGACGGCCGCGCGCACAGCCCTCGACAGTCTTCCGTGGCTCGTCGCCTCGCTCGAGGACGACCGCGCCCACGGACGGTTCGACGCGTGGGGCCGATCGACCGTGATCGACGAGAACATCGGCGCGGCCGTCATCTCTCCGGCGCTGTTCGACGAGTTGCACCGCCGAGCGGGCGTGAGGGCGCAGTGGCCCGTCGGCAACGCCGGCCTCCTGCACTGCTACGGGTATCTGCTGTCACTCGTCGAGACGCCATACGGGCTCAAGCGCGACCGCTGGGTGACAAACGCTCTCGCCGAGGCATGCGCTCTCACACCCGACGCGTTCCTGCCCTGGCGCGAAGACGCCACACTGCTCGACAGGGCAGGCACCGCCGCATCCGAGATCCTCCACAGCGCATCATCGTCGCGCACAGCGACCGTCGACGGGCGACACACCCGCGTCGGGGTCACCCGCGAGCAGGGACCCGCGGCTCTGGTCTACGCGGTCGCCGCCGCCTCCGAGACCACTCCGCTGCTGATCACGATGTTCCCCGTCGCCGACGCGGGCGTCGTCCTGACGGAGTTCGCGAGCACTCCTCGCCTGCGCTGGAACGCGGTGTGATCCACATACCTCAGGCGCGCCGGTCACGATGCTGATCGGCGTCGCTCCGAGACGACCTCGATTGCATATTGCGCTTTCATGACGTTCGTCATAGTTTCAACATAGCGCTCGCGCGCTTCACCCACCCCGACGCACTGTCGCGTCATTGTGAAGGAGACGACGATGTCTGCCACTTCCCCACTCCGAACCGACGAGGCCGTCTGGCCGGTACCCCGACGCGTCACCGGGATCGTCCTGTTCAGCTGCTGGATGGCGATCCTCGCCGACGGCTACGACATCGGCGTGATCGGCGCGGTGCTGCCGGCTCTCGCCGAGGATGACGCCTGGTCACTCTCCCCCGTCGAGCTCGGGGGACTCGCCTCCTGGGCTCTCGTCGGCATGCTCATCGGCGCACTCTTCATCGGCACCCTGAGTGATCGGGTCGGCCGAAAGCGCATGCTGCTGGTGTCGATGTCGATCTTCACTCTGATGCAGCTCGGCGCAGCACTCGCCCCCACGCCTGAGATCTTCGGGCTCTTCCGCTTCCTGGGCGGCCTCGGCATGGGCGGCATCATTCCGGTCGCCGCCGCACTCACGATCGAGTTCTCCGCGCCGCGGCGACGAGCCCTGAACTACGGGATCATGTACTCCGGCTATTCGCTGGGCATCGTCGTCTCGGCACTCGTAGCCATCCTGCTCCTCCCGCACCTCGGCTGGCGCTGGGTGATCGCGGTCGGCGCTCTTCCACTCCTGCTCATCCCCGTGATCGCGAAGGCGCTGCCGGAGTCGCTCGAATCCCTCGAGAATCGCGGTCGTCACGACAAGGCAGTCGCGCTCGCCGATCGGCTCGGCATCCGCCCCTACATCCCCACCGACCGCCCGGCTCCTGCCGATGGTGAGCGCCGCCCGTGGCACAGCATCCTGCACCAGCTCTTCTCCCGGCGCTATCTGCGCTCGACCGCCTTCCTCTGGATCTCGCTCTTCGCCGGGCTGCTGCTGGTCTACGGCCTGAACTCGTGGCTGCCGTCGATCATGCGCGCCTCCGGCTACGACCTGGGCCCCGCGCTCACGTTCCTGCTGGTATTCAGCCTTGCGTCCGCCGTCGGCGGCCTGGGGGTCGGATACCTCGCCGACCGCTTCGGAGCCAAGCCGGTGCTCATCCTCTTCTATGTGCTGGGCGGAGTGGCATGCCTGCTGCTCATGTTCCCGAACGGGATGTTCGTGAATCTCGTGCTCGTGGCCATCTCTGGCATCGGGTCGATCTCGACGTCCCTCGTGCTCACTGCCTACATCACCGACTACTACCCGGCATCCGTCCGTGCGACCGCAGCGGGCTGGGCGTTGAGCTTCGCTCGCATCGGTGCGATCCTCGGTCCGATCATGGGCGGCTGGCTGGCCTCGCTCGCGATCGGCGTCGAGTGGAACTTCGTCGCCTTCGCACTCGTGGCGATCGTCGCGGCGGTGGCCGTATCCCTGGTGCCGAAGAAGCCCGCGACTCTCGGCTGAGGCACGTCAGCGCGGTGCGTGCGCCTCGAGGAACTCGTAGACGTCCGTCGTGTCGACCCCAGGGAAGGCACCGGTCGGCAGCGTGGCGAGCAGCGTGCGAGGAGTCTTGACGTTCGGCCAGGAGTTCTCGCGCCACCGCCCCTCCAGGTCGGCCGGCGCGCGGCGGCAGCAGACCTCGACCGAGTGCTTCGAGACCCCCCGATGCGGGGTGTCCCGGCCGACGAACCACTTCGTGTCGTCGAAGCGCACGCCCACGCTGACCGAGTGCAGCCCCTCGCTCGACGCCTCGACACGGGCGGTGCACCAGTAGGTGCCGTTGCCCGTGTCGGTGTACTGGTAATACGGGTTGAAGCGGTCGTCCTCGTCGAACACGACACGGCTCGTCCATCGGCGACAGCACATCTGTCCCTCGATCGAACCGAGCCTGTCCGTCGGGAAGTTCACGTCGTCGTTCTCGTATGCCTTCGTGATCGTCCCCGACTCGTGCACCTTGAGGAAGTGCACCGGGATGTCGAGGTGGCGGGTCGCGAGGTTCGTGAACCGATGCGCCGCCGTCTCGTACGACACCGAGTAGGCGTCTCGGAGGTCTTCGATCGAAATGGCCCTGCGGGACTTCGCATCCTTCAAGGCGGGAACCACGTGGGCCTCGGGAACCAGCAGCGCCCCGGTGAGATAGTTCGTCTCGACGCGCTGGCGCAGGAACTCGGCATAGCTGCGCGGTTCGGCATGCCCGAGGATGCGGCTGGACAGCGCCTGCAGCACAGCCGTTCTCGCATCGCCCTTGGCCGGCACACTGCTCGACAGATAGAGCCGCCCGTTCGCGAGGTCGGCGACACTGCGCGTGGTCTGCGGCAGATCGGGCGCGTAGTGCAGGGTGAAACCGAGATAGGCGGCGATCTCGGATGCGGTGCGCTGCGTGAGCGGTCCACCCGGGTGCCCGACCGCCGCGAGTATCTCGGCGGCCCTGCTCTCGAGGTCGGCGAAATGGTTGTCCTGCCTGCGCATGAGGTGACGCAGCTCGACGTTCGCTCGCCTGGCCTCCTCCGGGGTCGCGGCCCGCTCGTCCCTGAGCCGGTCGATCTCGCCGTGCAGCGCGAGCAGCGCCTTCAGCGCATCCGTCGGCATGCTCTTGGCGATGCGGAAAGGCTCGATCCCGAGCGCCTGGAACGTCTGGCCTTTCATGGCGCGCTCGAGGGCGATCTCGATCGCGCTGCGCTCGTCGAGTGGCTCACCCTCGAGCAGCGCATCGATCGTGACACCGAGAGCGCGCGCGATCGCTTGAAGCTGGGTGAGCTTCGGTTCTCGCTTGCCGGTCTCGACCATCGACATCTGGCTCGGTGCTCGATCGACGGCCGCCGCGAGGTCGTCGAGGGTCATTCCCCGCGCGGTGCGCAGCTGGCGGATGCGTCGACCGATCGTGAGGGAGTCGGCGTCTTCTTCGACCGCTGAAGTGCTCATGCGGCCGATTCTGTCACAGAAACAGAATTTCGCGCGATCTTCACAAGCCGAGTGGCCGGTTTCAGGGTAGATCTTCACGCACAGTGGAAACACGCCACCCGGCTTCACGGTCCGGGCATCCAACGGAGGAGACACCATGACGAACACCGCTCAGAACCCCGCACCTCGCCCCGCCGGTCTGCGCGCCGGCGACCAGGTTCAGACGGCCGCCGAGCTCCGGGAGATCTGGGAGACGGATCCCCGTTGGGACGGTGTCGAGCGCACCTACTCGGCCGAAGACGTCATCCGCATCCGCGGCTCGGTGCGCGAAGACGCGACCCTCGCCCACCGCGGGGCCGAGAACCTGTGGAACCTGCTGCACACCGAGGACTACGTGCGGGCGCTCGGCGCCTACACCGGCGGCCAGGCGGTGCAGCAGGTGCGGGCAGGCCTCAAGGCCATCTACCTGTCGGGGTGGCAGGTCGCCGCCGACGGCAACCTCGCCGGCCAGACCTACCCCGACCAGTCGCTCTACCCGGCGAACTCGGTGCCGGCGGTCGTGCGTCGCATCAACAACGCGCTGATCCGTCAGGACCAGCTCGAGCACGCCGAGGGAGAGATCACCCAGGACTGGCTCGCCCCGATCGTCGCCGATGCCGAGGCCGGGTTCGGCGGGCCGCTCAACGCCTACGAGCTCGCGCAATCGCTGATCCAGGCGGGCGCCGCGGCGATCCACTGGGAGGACCAGCTCGCGAGCGAGAAGAAGTGCGGTCACCTCGGCGGCAAGGTGCTCGTGCCCACTCAGCAGCACATCCGCACGCTGAACGCGGCACGCCTCGCGGCCGACGTGGCAGGTGTCCCGACGGTCATCATCGCCAGGACGGATGCTCTCGCCGCCGACCTGCTGACGAGCGACGTCGATGAGCGCGACCAGCAGTTCACCACCGGCGAGCGCACGACCGAGGGCTTCTACCGCATCCGCCCCGGCATCGAGTCGGTCATCAGTCGCGGCCTGGCATTCGCGCCGTACGCCGACCTGCTGTGGGTAGAGACGGGCGAGCCCAACATCGAGCTGGCGCGTGCGTTCGCCGCGGCGATCCACGAGCAGTTCCCCGGCAAGATGCTCGCCTACAACTGCTCCCCCAGCTTCAACTGGAAGCGCCACCTGTCGGACGCCGAGATCGCGACGTTCCAGCAGGAGCTGGCCGACCTGGGCTACAAGTTCCAGTTCATCACGCTCGCCGGCTTCCACGCCCTGAACCACTCGATGTTCGACCTCGCCCGCGGCTACGCCGATCGCGCCATGAGCGCGTACGTCGAGCTGCAGGAGGCCGAGTTCGCCGCAGAGGCGAACGGCTACACCGCCACCAAGCACCAGCGCGAGGCGGGCACCGGCTACTTCGACGTCATCTCGACCGCGCTCAACCCCGACAGCGCGACCCTCGCCCTCGCCGGCTCCACCGAAGCCGCGCAGTTCCACTAAGCCATTTCAAAGGACTCAGATCATGACCACTCCCACCGCTCCCCCGACCACCGCGCCGATCCAGACGACACAGCAGGGCCCGGCCATCAGCGTCACCGGCCCGCTGCGTGAGCGCTACGACGAGATCCTCACCCCCGAGGCGATCGCGTTCCTCACCGAGCTGCACCACCGCTTCGCCGCTCGCCGTCACGACCGGCTCGCCGACCGCATGCGCCGCCGGTTCGAGATCGGCAACGGGCACGACCCGCGCTTCCGTGACGACACCGCGCACATCCGTCAGGATGCCGACTGGCGTGTCGCCGGCCCCGGCCCCGGACTCGAAGACCGTCGGGTCGAGATCACCGGACCGACGGATCCGAAGATGACGATCAACGCGCTGAACTCCGGAGCGCGGGTGTGGCTCGCCGACCAGGAGGACGCCACGAGCCCCACGTGGAAGAACGTCATCGAGGGTCAGCTCTCGCTGCGCGACGCGATCCGCGGCGAGCTCTCCTTCACCGGACCTGCGAGCGACGCAGGGCCGGGCAAGGAGTACCGCGTCACCGCCGAACGCACGCCGACGATCGTGATGCGTCCTCGCGGCTGGCACCTTCCCGAGAAGCACCTGCAGTTCACCGATCGCGCGGGGCGACGCACTGCGGCATCCGGTTCGCTCGTCGACTTCGGACTGTACTTCCTGCACAACGCTCGGGAACTGATCGCGAACGGCCGCGGACCGTACTTCTACATCGCCAAGCTCGAGTCGAGCGAAGAGGCGAAGCTGTGGGACGACGTGTTCACTTTCAGCGAGGAGTACATCGGCATCCCGCACGGCACGATCCGCGCGACGGTGCTCATCGAGACCCTGCCCGCGGCGTTCGAGATGGACGAGATCCTCTTCGAGCTGCGTGATCACTGCGCCGGCCTCAACGCCGGACGCTGGGACTACATCTTCTCGATCATCAAGAACTACCGCGGCCGGGGCGCGCGCTTCGTGCTTCCCGACCGCAGCGAGGTGACGATGACCGTTCCCTTCATGCGGGCGTACACCGAGCTGCTCGTGCAGACCTGCCACAAGCGGGGCGCCTACGCGATCGGCGGCATGAGCGCCTTCATCCCGAACCGGCGCGACCCTGAGGTGACGGCACGGGCGATCGAGAAGGTCTCGGCCGACAAGAAGCGCGAGGCCGGCGACGGCTTCGACGGCACATGGGTGGCGCACCCCGACCTGATCCCGACCGCGCAGGCCGAATTCGACGCCGTTCTCGGCGATCGCCCGAACCAGGTCGACCGTCAGCTCCCCGAGGTCACGGTGACCGCGTCGCAGCTGCTCGACCTGCACATCGGTCGCCCGATCACGGCTCAGGGCGTGCGTGACAACGTGTCTGTGGCGATCCGGTACCTCGAGGCGTGGTTGCGGGGCCTCGGCGCAGTGGCCATCGACAACCTGATGGAGGATGCCGCGACCGCCGAGATCAGTCGCTCACAGGTGTGGCAGTGGATCCATCAGGATCGCACCACGGAGGACGGCACGCCGATCACCGCCGAGTACATCGAGGGCTTGATCGGCGAGGTGCTCGACGAGGTCGAACGACGCGACGACGACCGCTTCGAGGACGCGGCATCCGTGTTCCGCGATGTCGCGCTGCACGAGGAGTTCCCGGCGTTCCTGACGCTCGGCGCCTACAGCCGCTTCCTCGTCGAGGAGGCCTGACCCTCTGCACGAGAGCCCCTCGGATGCCGCAGTTCGGCACTCGAGGGGCTCTGTCACGCGACGCCGGACGTTCACCGAAGGGTCGGATCCGCCCCTCGAGAACGGGCGTAGCCTGAGATCATGAGCGACGTCTGGTCCGACATCTCCTCCGAGTTCCTGCATCTGTACCCTCGCGGGCGACGGCTGGTCGTCGTCGCCGGAGCGGATGCCGAGCGCTCACGCCGCGCAGCGGACGACCTCGCCTCCACCCTGACGTCCGCGGGTCAGCAGGTCGAGCGGAAGCACAGCGCAGACGGCGACGAGCAGGCTCTGCGCGCCGACATCATCGCTCCGTTCCGCGCCGCACCCGACAGCGGCACCGTTCTCATCGTCTCGGGTCCGCCCGAGTTGCTCAGCACGACAGCGCGCGGACTCTGGAACTTCATCGTGTGGCAGCTCGCCGGCGACGAGACGCCGCACTCGATCGCCACTGCGATCGTCGATGTCTCAGACCCCGATCATCCGACCCGACGCTTCGCCGACTACTGCGCACTGCCCTCGTCGTTCGGCGCCTGACAGCATCCTCCGCAGCCGGGTTCGCGGGCGCCTCGGTCCCCCCGACCGAGGCACCCGCACGTCCGCCGGCGCTGCGCGCCGACGATCCGTCGTGCCCGACGCTCTCGCGCCTTCCCCCGAGCTTCCGGACGGGCGATCCCGCCTCGTCCGGAAGCCGTGACGGCGGGCGTGTCGGAAGCCGCGGCTTCTCCCTCACCTGCCGTCATGGCCCGCCTGGGGACACGGGCAGGTTCAGGTTATGCACGGGCCGGCCGAACCAGAAGCGCTCGCGATCGACCTGTCACCGGGAGCACGAACTTCGGCACTCAGTGCGCCCGATGGCGCCGGATTCGCGGTCGGGCGTCACTTCGCGCACCGTGCACACCACGTCTCTCGCGCGCCGGTTCAGAGCGTTCTTCGCCTGCGCCCCGCCCGGTGCAGGCATTGACATGCGGAAGATGACCGCGGATCGACTCATTGCGGCCACGAGCGGACCGACATGGTGGCGATGGATCAGACGGACGGCCCCTGCTGCTCATCGCTGAGGAGCATCGCCTCTGCCAGACGCGCTGGTCGACTGCGCGCAGCGAGACGGAAGGCACTGGGACTGTGCCCGACGTGGCGCGAGAACTGCGCGCGCAAGGCTGCCGCATCGGAGAAGCCCGATCGCTCGGCGACCGCGGAGAGGTCTTGCGGGGGAACGGACAGCAGCTCCTCTCGTGCAGTGATCAGTCGTCGTCGCAGCAGGCGCGCCGCAAGACTCTCGTCGGTTCCCGCATACAGCCGGAACAGCTGGCGTCGGCTCACGTGGAGTTCGACCGCGAGATCCTCGATGCCGAACGACGCGTCGCGATGGCGTCGCTCGATGATCCTTCCGGCCTCGGCGCGGAGTTCGCTGGCCCTGTCCATCTCGCCGTCACCGGGGAATTGCCGGAACAAGCCCCGCACCATCGCGAGCAGTGCGGCCTCGGTGCCGGCGAGCGCGCCCACACCCTGGTCAGGATCCTGGGCCCACTCGAACAGCATCCGCGCCAGAGACGCACCGGCCGCGCGGGTGAGCGGGGTATCCGGAAAGATGTCGGCTCCGCGGGCCAGGACATGCCGATAGCCCGCGACAGCAGCGGCGGGCACGACGACTCCTGTCGTGTCGGTCACACCGAGCTGCTCGACGGCCGATGGCCCCAGGCTCGACATGAATCCCATTCTCCCGACGACCATGGACTGCACTCCCGCGGCCGTGTGCAGGCGCTGTCCACCCTGGCTCACCATTCCGATGATGATGATGTCCTCGTCTTCGAGGGTGGCGCCGTCGTAGCTCACGGTGTGAGCTGTCTCGAGTGTGCTGTAGAGCATGGTCATGCCGATGGACCGACGAAGGAGCGCGGCTTCGAACGCGTCGGGATCGTCGGATCTCATCGCCCCGAAGTTCGACAGCTGGAGCATCCCGTGATGGCCGTCGAGCCGGATCACCTCGGTGCCGAACCACGCCGGCACCCCACCGTCTGCTCCTCCTGCTGGC
Source organism: Microbacterium sp. Leaf161 (assembly GCF_001423645.1). Classification (NCBI taxonomy): domain Bacteria; kingdom Bacillati; phylum Actinomycetota; class Actinomycetes; order Micrococcales; family Microbacteriaceae; genus Microbacterium; species Microbacterium sp. Leaf161. The sequence goes on from NZ_LMOW01000001.1 coordinate 421,977, forward strand.
GGCGACCACAGTCCGCCTGAGAGCCGACCCAGCCATGCGGCCATCTCCGCATCATCGAGTACTCGTGCCATCGCATCCCCCAGCGGGTGCGAGCCGCCTTCTGCGCCCGCCCCAATCCCCGCCCTCACGATAATTCCGCTCGATGAGGCACAGCAATATATACGTTCGACCGAGCCCCGCACGACGTCGACGCCGCGCACCGAGGCGGCGGATGCGCGGTCCGACGGCGGGTGACGTCGGCAGCTCAGCGGAAGGACGCAGCGACCGAGTTGCGGTGATAGTCGAACACGATGCTGGTCCGGGTCGAGGCGACGCTGCTCTGCGCAGAGAGGTGCTCGAGCACGAATTCGCGCATCTCCGAGGAGTCCGCCACGGCGATGTGCAACAGGAAGTCGTCGTCTCCGCCGAGGAAGAACACCTGGATGACCTGCGGCAGCACCCGCACCCGGTCGGCGAACTCGACGATGCTCTCCCTGCGCCCGCTGGGACGCAGGGTCACACCGATGATGGCCTGCAGTCCGGCGCCCAGCATCCGCTCGTCGACGCTTGCGTGGAAGCCGCTGATGACTCCCCGCTCGACGAGTGCGCGCAGGCGGGCGTGCGCGGTCGACGGTGCCACCCCGAGCTGGCCCGCGAGCTCTGCGTTGGTCATCCGGCCGTCCGCGCTCAGCAGCTGTACGATCCTGGCATCGACCGCATCGAGTGCCGGCGCCCGAAGGGTGTTCGCCTGAAGGGCTTCGGATGACTTCTCCATGCGAATGATTATGCAGGATTCGCGGGTGAAACGAATGTTCTTCAGGGAATCTGTCGAATCGTCGACGTTTCTGCGATTCTGAGATGCACTCACGCAACCGTCACTTGGAGGATCGATGAAGATCGGCGTGCCGACCGAGGTCAAGAACAACGAGAACCGCACCGCGCTCACCCCCGCGGGTGCCGATCGGCTGGTTCACGAGGGCCACCGCGTGCTCGTGCAGTCGGGAGCGGGAGTCGGCTCGGGCATCTCCGACGAGGCGTACCGGATCGCCGGCGCCGAGATCGTCGAGACCGCCGAGGAGACCTGGGGCGAGGCAGACCTTCTCATCAAGGTGAAGGAGCCGATCGCCCAGGAGTACGGATTCCTGCGCTCGGACCTCACCCTCTTCACGTATCTGCATCTCGCCGCAGATCGGGCGCTGACGACCGCGCTCGTCGACGCGGGAACCACGGCCGTCGCCTACGAGACGGTGCAGCTGCCCGACCGCAGCCTGCCTCTGCTCGTGCCGATGAGCGAGATCGCCGGTCGCCTCTCTGTGACGATGGGCTCATACTCACTCATGCGATCCGCGGGGGGACGCGGAGTGCTGATGGGCGGCATCGCAGGGGCCCCGCGCGCCAAGACCGTCGTGATCGGCGGCGGCGTCGCCGGCGAACATGCGGCTGCGAACGCGCTCGGCCTCGGGTCCCAGGTCACGGTGATCGACATCTCGCTTCCGCGTCTGCGCGAGCTCGAGCACCGTTACGGCGGCGCTCTCCAGACGCGTGCGTCGAGCCGGTACGACATCGCCGAAGAGCTCGCGACGGCGGATCTGGTGATCGGATCGGTGCTGATCCCCGGTGCCGCAGCGCCGAAGCTCGTCACCGACGACATGGTCGCCGGAATGAAGCCCGGCTCGGTGCTCGTCGACATCGCGATCGACCAGGGCGGATGCTTCGAGGGATCCCGTCCGACGACGCACGACGACCCCACCTTCGCGGTGCACGACTCGATCTACTACTGCGTCGCGAACATGCCCGGCGCCGTGCCCGAGACCGCCACGAGGGCGCTGACCAACGCCACCCTCCCCTACGTCTCCGCCATCGCGGGCAAGGGCTGGGAGCGCGCTGCGGCAGACGACGCCGCACTCGCCAAGGGCCTCAACGTCCAGGGCGGACGCATCACCCTGGATGCCGTGGCGAAGGCCCACGGTCTCGCGTCCGCCTGAACAGCGCGCGATCCGTCTCTCCTGCCGGCGAGCGCGGTGATCGTCGTCTCCGTTCTGCCAGGATGAGCGCATGGACGTGACGCAGGCCCAACGAGATGTCCGACGCGTGTACCGCGGAGGATTCTCTGGCCCGCTCGTGTCAGCCTTCATCTGGGGGGCCGCGGCGGCTGCATACCAGTGGTGGTCACCCGGGGCGACGATGGCGATCCTGTTCTTCGGAGGGATGCTGATCTTCCCTCTGTCATCGCTCGTACTGAAGGCGATGGGAGGCCCCGCATTCCTACCTAAGGGCCACCCGTCGATCGCGCTCGCGATGCAGAGCGCTTTCACGGTGCCGCTCGGGCTGCTCGTGGCGATCGCGCTCGGTCTGCTGGAGCCGTCATTGTTCCTGCCGGCCTCCCTCATCGTCGTCGGCGCGCACTATCTGACCTTCATCTCGCTGTACGGGATGCGTGCGTATGGCGTGCTCGCCGGTGTGCTCGTAGCTGTCGGCGCAGCCGCCCTCTTCGCCGTGCCGTCACTGCGTCCGATGAGCGGGTGGATCGGTGCTGCCGCGCTCCTGGCGGCGACGGTTCCGCTCTTTCTGAGTGCCCGCTCCGAATCTCTCGAGAGTCGACGCGAAGCCTCACCGGCACCTCAAGCGCAGCGCTTCGATAGTGCGCCAGCCAAGCCTTCGCACCGACCCGACTGACGAACACAGCGCCCCGCCCTACCGCAGGTCGTCGAATCGGATGGTGTTGCGGAGCACGCCGATACCCTCGATCTCGGTCGTGACCAGGTCGCCGTGACGAAGCCACCGTGGTTCCGGCATCCCCAGCGCCACTCCCCCAGGCGTGCCGGTGAGCACGATGTCTCCCGGGCGCAGCACTGTGATCTGCGACACATAGGCGACCAGGTCGGCGGCGTCGAACACGAGCTCGGAGGTGTCTGCATCCTGCACCAGCGCTCCGTTCACCGCACACGTGATGCGCAGCCCGGCGCGCGGGTCGAGTTCGTCGGCGGTGACCACCCAGGGGCCCACCGGCGTCGTCGCGTCGAACGCTTTGCCCTGCAGCCACTGGAGCGTGCGCTGCTGCCAGTCGCGCATGGAGATGTCGTTCGACACGGCGTATCCGAGAATCGCCGCCTGCGCGTGCGCACGGTCGGCTCGATGCACCTCGGCGCCGACGACGACGGCGAGTTCTGCCTCCCAGTCGAGCTTGTCGGTGTTGCGCACGACGATGTCGTCCTCCGCGCCCGTCAGTGTGTCGGCGAATTTGGCGAACAGGGTCGGGAACTCGGGCACCGGTCGACCGGTCTCGACGATGTGGTCCCGATAGTTCAATCCGCAGCAGAACACCTTCGATGGCCGCGGCACAGGATTCGCGAACTCATGTGCCTCGACATCGGTCCTGGCCGGATGCCGCAGCGCGGCCTCTGCACGCGCGCGCCAGTTCGGCGCACAGATCAGCTCCTGCGCGTCGGCGTCGTCGAGCAGCACCCAACCGCCGGCGTCTCCGACGGCGGCATGCGTGCGGTCGGCTCGCCGCACCGTGGCGAGCCGCATCAGCTGGCCCGCGACGCCGCGAGGTGCGCGACGCCCTGGATCTCGATCAGCGCCTCCGGCTGCCACAGCCTCGTCACCCCGATCCCCGCCATTGCGGGGTACTCCGTGCCTGCCAGCTCGCGCCAGCGCCGACCGATCTCACGCCCGTTGCGCTGGTAGTCCTCGACGTCGGTGAGATAGATGGTGACGTCGACCAGATCGCGCGGCTCGCCTCCGGCAGCGGCGAGGGTGGTGAGCACGTTCGAGAACGCCTGGACGAACTGCTCGACGATGCCGCCCTCGACGATGTGCCCGTCGGCATCCATCGCCGTCTGCCCGCCGAGGTAGACGAAATCCCCCGCTCTGACGCCGTGCGCGAATCCGCTCGGCTTCACGAGCGAGTCCGGGTTGATGATCTGCCGCGACATGTGCGGTCTCCTTCGTATCGGTGTGTGTGTGTCGATCTGCGCGTCGGCCGACGCTGATTCAGTGGGCGAGGACGTCCAGCGTCTTCGGTGCCGGCACCCAGCGGCGATGGCTCGACCCGGCGCCGTCTCTCTGCGGATCCCGCACGAGAGCGAGCCGGGGGCGAACCGCGTCGGTGCGCGACGACGTCGGCTTGCGTGATCCCGCGCGAAACTGCGGCACCCATTCGGCCCCCGCTCCGCGATAGCCCTGATCCGCAGCCGCATGCAGGGTCCACTGTGGGTCCCACAGGTGAGTGCGCCCGAGAGCGACGAGGTCGGCGCGCCCCGCCAGCAGGATCGAGTTGACGTCGTCATGACTCGAGATGGCCCCGACGGCGATCACGCTGACCCCTGCGGCGGCCGCCACCCTATTGCGGATCGCGTCAGCGAAGGGGGTCTGGTAGCTGCGACCGAACTGCGGACGCTCGTGCTTCGCGATCTGCCCCGACGACACGTCGATCGCCGCAGCACCGTGCGCGATGAAGGCGCGGGCGATCTCGACCGCGTCGTCGACCGTGTTGCCTCCGTCGACCCAGTCCTCCGCCGACAGACGCACGGTGAGCGGCCGTTCTTCGGGCCATGCGGCGCGCATCGCGTCGAACACCTCCAGGGGGTACCGCAGTCGGTTCTCGAGCGAGCCGCCGTACTCGTCTGTGCGCCGGTTCGACGCCGGCGACAGGAACGATGAGATGAGGTAGCCGTGAGCGGCGTGGAGCTCGGCAAGATCGAATCCCGCATCGGCGGCGCGACAGGTCGCCGCGACGAACTCTTCGCGGATCGCCGTCATCGTCTCGCGATCGAGCTCTCGGGGCACCTGATTGTCCGCCCCATAAGGCAGCGCAGACGGCGCGACCGTGTTCCAGTTGCCCTGCTCGAGCGGCTGGTCGATGCCGTCCCACATCCGGCGGGTGGACCCCTTGCGCCCCGAATGACCGATCTGCACGCCGATCCTGGCGGTCGACTGACCGTGCACGTAGTCGACGATGCGTCTCCACGCTCCCGCCTGCTCGTCGGTGTAGAGCCCTGCGCACCCCGGTGTGATCCGCCCCTCGGGCGACACGCACACCATCTCGGTCATGACGAGTCCAGCACCGCCCATCGCCTTGGAGCCGAGGTGCACCAGGTGGAAGTCGCCCGGAACCCCCTCGACTGACGAGTACATGTCCATCGGCGACACGACGATGCGATTCTTCACCTCGAGTCGACCGATGCGATGCGGTCGGAACATCGCCGGTTCGTCGGCGTCGCGGCTCGGAAGAGGCACCCCTCGGACGATTTCCGTCGCGAACTCGGGGTCGCGCACCGCCAGGTTCTCGAGCGTGATCCGACGACTCCGGGTCAGCAGATTGAACGCGAACTGCAGCGGTTCCTGATCGGCATACTGACCGATCCTCTCGAACCATTCGAGCGACGCCTGCGCCGCGCGCTGCGTCGAGGCGACGACGGGACGACGCTCCGCCTCGTAGGCGTCGAGCGCCTCGTCGAGCGATGTGTGCTCGTGCAGGCACGCGGCGAGCGCGAGGGCGTCCTCCATGGCGAGCTTCGTGCCGGAGCCGATCGAGAAATGCGCGGTGTGCGCTGCATCGCCGAGGATCACCAGGTTCTCATGGTGCCAGTGATCGTTTCGCACCGTGGTGAAGTTCAGCCACTTGGAGTTGTTCGTCAGCACCTCGTGACCGTCGAGCACGTCGGCGAAGAACCCGCGGATCTTCGCGACCGAACGCTCGTCGCTGACGCCGGGAGGGAAGACCTCGTTCTCGGTCGCGTCGAGGCCTGCCGCTCTCCACACGTCCTCGTGCATCTCGATGAGGAAGGTGCTTCTCTCGTCGGAGTACGGGTAGCCGTGCAGCTGCATCACTCCGTGCGGCGTGTGCAGCACCGCGAAGGTGAACGCTTCGAACACACGATCGGTGCCGAGCCACATGTACTTCGAGACGCGACGATCGAGAACGGGCCCGAAGCGGTCTGCGAACTGCCCCCGCACGAACGAGTTGATGCCGTCAGCACCGAGCACGAGGTCGTACTGCTCCATGAGCTCGGCCGCCTCCGGCGCGGGCGTGCGGAAGAGGATCGTCACCCCGAGCTCGAGGCAGCGCTGCTGCAGCAGCTGCAGCAGCTCCTTGCGGCCCATCGCCGCGAAGCCCTGACCGCCGATGGTGTGGGTCTCGCCGCCGAAGACGACGTCGATGTCGGTCCAGCGCGCGAACTGCTCGCCCATGCGCTGCGCGATCACCGGGTCGGCGTTCTCGATCCCGCCGAGGGTCTCATCGCTGAACACGACGCCGAACCCGAAAGTGTCGTCAGGCGCGTTGCGCTCCCAGACCGTGATCTCGTGGGTGGGGTCGAGCTGCTTCATGAGAGCGGCGAAGTAGAGCCCCGCGGGGCCTCCGCCGATGACTGCTGCGCGCATGTCAGGCTCCTCGGGTTTCTGTGACGGCGACGTCGGCCGAGGCGGCCGCGCGTTCGCGGAGGATGAAGTGCTGCACCTTGCCGCTGGGATTGCGGGGCAGCTCGGTCAGGTAGTCGACCCGACGCGGGCACTTGTAGACGGCCAGTCGGGATTTGACGTGATCGAGGATGCTCGTCGTGAGCTCGGCGGACGGTGAGACGCCGTCGCGCGGGACGACGAATGCCGCGACGATCATGCCGCGCTCGGGATCGGGGCAGCCCACGACGGCGCACTCGAGAACATCCGGGTGTCCGAGCACGACCTCCTCGACCTCGGGAGCCCCGACGTTGTATCCGGCCGTCACGATCATCGAGTCGTTGCGGGCCTGGAATGTGAAGTAGCCGTCTTCGTCTTGCACGAATGTGTCGCCGGTGATGTTCCAGCCGTCGTGCACGTAGACGCTCTGACGCTCGTCGTCGAGGTAGCGGCATCCGGTCGGCCCGATCACACCCAGACGCCCGGGCTCGCCGACCCCGAGCTCGCGCCCGTCGTCATCGAGGATCACGGCCCGGTAGCCGGGCACGGCTCGCCCCGTGGCTCCGGGACGGATGTCGTCGCCCGATGCCGAGATGAACACGTGCAGCATCTCGGTCGCGCCGATGCCGTTGACCAGTCGGAGTCCGCTGGCGGCCTCGACCGCATCGAAGGTCGAGATCGTGAGGTGCTCGCCCGCGGCGACGGCGATGCGCAGACGGCGCAGCTCAGCGGCCAGTCCTTCTTTGATCACACTGCGATACCCGGTCGGAGCCGTGTAGAGCACGGAGATGCCGAGCGGTTCGATGAGCTTGGCGAGTTCGACCGGGGTCGCGCGCTCGACGAGAACCATGGCTCCTCCGGTGCGCAGGGGGAACACGACGTTGCCGCCGAGGCCGAAGGTGAATGCGAGCGGCGCCGTGCTCGCGCTCACGTCATCCGAGGTGAGGTGCAGCACGTGGCGAGCGAAGGTGTCGGCGTTGGCGAGGATGTCTCGGTGGAAGTGCATCGTGATCTTCGGCACGCCGGTGGTGCCGCTGGTGGCGCCCAGGAGAGCGACATCGTCGGCCGCAGTGTCGACCGGCGTGAAGTGGCCGCTCTTGGCCTCGCAGGCACGGATCAGTGCATCGTCGTCGCCCCCGAAGACGAGCACGGCGGGCGCGACGGCCAGCTCGGCGAACGCCGCCTCGGCGTCGGTCACGCCTCGATGATCCACCACCGCGACGGCGGGACGCACTCGCTCGGCGATCGGGCGCAGTTCTCTTGCACGCCACGCCACCATCGTCGTGACGACGACCATTCCCGCCTTGAGCGCGCCGAGCCAGCAGACTACGGTCCACGGGCCGTTGAGCATTCGCAGGAGCACCCTGTTGCCCGGAACGAGGCCGAGGTCCTCGGTGAGGACCTGAGCGAACTGGTCGACGCGCGCGCGCAGTTCCCGGTAGCTCCAGGATGTGCCGTCGGCGAGCAGGATCGCCGGGCGGTCTGCGCCGAACCTGTCGATGGTGCGGTCGAGAAGCTCGACCGCGGCGTTCAGCCGCTCGGGGTACTGGACGTCGGGGATCGTGAACTCGAGGGTGGGCCAGAGGTGGGCCGGTGGCAGCGCATCGCGCGTGAAGGTGTCGACGTGCGCTGAGGGGGAAAGCGTCATTGCTGGTCCCTTCGGACTGGAGTGGAGATGTGGTCAGAGCGGACGACCCGGGCGGATCATCCCCTCCTGCGCGACGGTGGCGACGAGCCGCCCGTCACGGGTGTAGAACCGCCCGAGGCCGAGACCGCGGCCGTCGGAGATCGACGCGGACTCCTGCGCATAGAGCAGCCATTCATCAGCACGAGCGACTGTGTGGAACCACATGGCGTGATCGAGACTGGCCGTCACCAGCCCCTCGGTGCGCCAAGGGAGTCCGAGCACACGCAGCACCGGCTCGAGGATCGTGTAGTCGCAGACGTAGGCGATCGCCAACTGGTGGGTGCGCGGGTCGTCGTCGAGCCGGGAGAAGGCGCGCACCCAGACCGCCTGATGCGCCGTGCGCTCTCCCTCGATCTCGAGGTAGACGCTGCCGGGCACATGCCGCATGTCGAAGCTGCGGCCGTGCGACCAGTACTCGACGTCGGCGCCGTCGACGCCCGAGAGCACTTCGGCTGACGAGAGCAGCAGCTCGGGCATGGGCACCTCCGGCATCGGCGGAGCATGCTCGGGGAAGGCCTCGGACACATGGAACGACGCGGTCGCCATGAACGCCAGCTTTCCGTGCTGATGACCTCGCACGTGCCGAGTCGAGAACCCCCTGCCGTCGCGGATCATCTCGACCTCGTAGTGCACGGGCTCCGCCACATCGACACCGCGCAGGAACGTGCTGTGCACGGAGTGGAGGGACCGGTCGTCGCCCACCGTGCGGAGTGCCGCAGCCACGCTCTGGGCGACCAGATCTCCGCCGTAGGCCTTGGGCCACGGCACCGGCTGCGGCTGGGCCGCGAACGCACGATCGGCTCGTGTCGTCATCACTTCGGTCAGGGCGATCGCCCGATGGAACGTGGCAGAGGTGCTCATACGCGACGGAAGCCCTCGAGCGTCGAGTCGTCGACGTCGTCGAGGTTCACCACGATGTTGTCGGGGGTGCGTGTCGTGAGCCAGACGAGCTCCTCGGTCACCGACATGTTGGCTTCGACGTGCGGCATGAACGGAGGCACGAAGACCCAGTCACCGGCCGTCATGTCGAGGTATTCGCGATAGCCCTCGCCGAAGTAGATGCGGCCCGTGCCGCGGAGCACGTATCCGCCGGTCTCGGCCTCGCCGTGGTGGTGCGGGAGCGACCGGTAGCCCGGATCGTTCGACACCTGGCCGAACCAGATCTTCGTGGCCTCGGTGTGCTGCGGTCCCACGCCTGAGACGCGGACGCACCCGCCCGACGACATCGTCTGCGTGTCTTCTTCTCCGCTGCGGGTGACCTGCGGGACTCTGTCCCAGCGCAGTTCGTGCTCGGTCATGAAAGCTCCTTCGCTCCGTGTCGAAGAAGTGTCACACATGTGACGACCGTCACGCAAGTGCGATACCGATATGCAGTGTCAGGTCATCACGGATGTCACGAATCGCTCGGCCGACGGCTCCAGGCCCGAGTGGAGCTCGGCGAAGACGCGGGCCGCCTCGACGCCGATCCACCCGTCCGGAAGCAGCCCGAGCGGCAGACCCGGATCCAGATAGACCAGACGACGCCACTGTGTGATTGCGCGCACGTGAGCCGCGAATGCGAGTCGCTCGTCGGTCTCGCCGATCACAGCCCCGAAGGCTTCGACGAACCCCCGGTAGAGCGGCTCCATCGCCTGGAGGTCCCACCACTCACGCACGGCCTCGTCGAGCGGGTCCGACGATACCCTCGAGCCGAGGAACAGCTCGACGTAGCCGTCGAGACCGGTGCCCTGCAGCGCCGTCCTGGTCTCTTCAGCGATCAGGCCCGGAGCGATCCAGAGCCCTCCGCTGACCTGCCCGAAGCCCAGCCGCTGCAGGAGCTTGCGCAGCTGATGGCGCAGCGGCCGCTCACTCTCGGGAACACTGAAGGAGGCGAGTAGCCAGGGATCGGCGGTCTCGGCTCTCCGCGATTCGAAGATTCGGCGATCGCCGGCCGCGAAGACGCCTTCCAACGACGACGACAGCCGGTAGGCGCCTCCCCCTTCGCTCACGAGGATCCCGCGCTGCTTCAACCTCGAGACCGAAGAGCGCACGACACCGGGGTCGATGCCCAGCGCGGACATCATCTCGATGAGGGCGGCGATGCGGATCTCGCCCCCGTGCGCACGGACATATCGACCGAACACCGTCACGATGAGGTGCTGCGGCCGGACTCCGGCCTCAGGCGTCAGCTCGTCAGCATCCATCGGCATCCCGTCCGCACTCATGAGCATTCAGCGTAGCGGCCGGACCACGGCGCCCTGCCCCGCCGCTCATGCCGAGGCCAGGCCGACGGCGTGCTCGAATACGAGGTGCGTCTGCGATTGGCCGAGGTCAGGGTGCGCCCCGATGTTGACTCTGATGAACTCGCGCAGGGCGGGCACGTCGGCGACAGCGACGTGGATCACGAGGTCGCGGTCGCCGCCCAGGAGGAAGACCTGCTGCACCCCGGGCAGCGCTCGCATGAGCGGAACGAGATCGGTGACCTGACTGCGCGCGTGGTCGAGCACCGCGACCGACACCAGCGCGCTGATCGCCGCCCCCGCCGCCTGCGGGTCGACGACTGCACGGTAGCCGCGGATCACCCCGGCGTCCTCGAGCAGGCGCACACGACCATGGCACGTCGACGGCGGGAGTCCGACACGGGCCGCCAACTCCTTGTTCGACAGCCGTCCGTCCCGAGACAGCTCGTGCAGGATCCGTCGGTCGCCATCCGTCACCGTGAACATCATCGTCCCCCTTTTTCGCGCCCCAGCTCGAACAGGATTCGAGAATTCGGAAACATCTCGAATCATCTTCATGACTGTGCCATCGAGGTCGAATCCTTGCAAGACTCTCGTCGCGCACGGGTCCGAAGAAGGCCACGGCGGCGCTCCTCACCCGAATGCAACGACGCTGGAAGGACAGCCATGGCTGAATTCTCCGACATCCAGACCCGAGAGATCGGTCTGCAGAAAGCCCTCACGGCGCGGCAGCTCGGCATGATCGCGCTCGGCGGCGCGATCGGCACAGGCCTGTTCCTCGGCAGCAGGTTCGCCATCGGATTCGCCGGACCCAGCGTCGTGCTGAGCTACCTCATCGGCGGCGTGATCGCCCTGCTGCTGATGGCGGGACTCGCCGAGATGACCGTGCAGCATCCGACCTCCGGATCGTTCGGCGCCTATGCCGAGCACTACATCGGGCCACTCGCCGGGTTCCTCGTGCGATACATGTACTGGGCATGCATCGTGCTCGCCGTCGGCACCGAGGTCACCGCCGTCGGCGAGTACATGCAGCTGTGGTTCCCCGACATCCCGCCGTGGATCTGGGTCATCCTGTTCGGCGGAGCACTGATCCTCGTCAACGCGATGAACGTCAAGAGCTTCGGCACGCTCGAGTACTGGTTCTCGGCGATCAAGGTCTTCGCGATCATCGCGTTCATCGTGGTCGCGGGCTGGCTGGTCTTCTTCTCGGGCGACCAGAAGCGCGGAGTGCACAGCTGGGCGACAGAAGGCGGTTTCATGCCGAACGGCCTGAGCGGCATGTGGTTCGCCGTGATCGTCTCGATCTTCAGCTACCTCAGCATCGAGATGATCGCCGTCGCGGCCGGCGAGGCCGCCGAGCCCGAGAGAGCGGTCAAGAAGGCCTTCAAGGTCACCGCCGTCCGACTGCTCGTCTTCTACATCCTGACGCTGTCGCTGATCGTCTCCATCGCGCCGGTCTCCGAGATCCTCTCCGGATCGAGTCCGTTCGTCACGGTCATGCAGGTCATCGGCGTCCCCTTCGCGGACTCGGTGCTGAACTTCGTCGTCATCATCGCCGCACTGTCGGCGATGAACAGCCAGCTGTACATCTCGACGCGCATGATGTTCTCGCTGTCGCGCGCCGGCGAGGCGCCGCGGATGTTCGGCCAGGTCGGCAGGAACGGCGCTCCGCTGAACGCCCTGCTGCTCTCGACCGGCGGCATCGCGGTCGCCACCGTGATCTACGTGCTGAATCCGGCCGATGCCTTCGCGATCATGTTCGCGATCTCCATGTTCGGCGCGCTCTTCACGTGGTTCATGATCTTCGCGACGCACGTCGCGTTCCGCCGCCGCCTGGCCGCGCGCGGCGAGCAGCCGAAGTACTCCGTGCGGGGTTCCCGGCCGGGCGCGATCGTCGGCGCCGTGCTGATGCTCGCGATCGCGATCTCGACCGCGCTCACCGACGAGTTCCGCGCGACGCTGCCGTTCGGCCTCCCGTGCCTCGCGATCGCGATCGGCGCGTTCTTCCTCGTGCAGCGGCAGCGACGACGAGCACGAGACGCTGCGCCCGTCGAGTCCGCGGCGAGCGCCGGAAAGAACCACGATTCTTGACGGCGTCCGACCCGTCATCCGGTCGCCCCACCCGAGTACGCTCGTAGTCGTGACCGAACGCGCTCCTCTCTCTCGCAAGCTCTCCGCCATCGCCGAATCCGCGACCCTCAAGGTCGACGCCAAGGCGAAAGCCCTCAAGGCCGAAGGCAAGCCCGTCATCTCGTATGCCGCGGGCGAGCCCGACTTCGCGACGCCGCGGTTCATCGTCGACGCAGCGGCCGAGGCTCTCGCCGACCCGGCGAGCTACCGCTACACCCCGGCTCCGGGTCTTCCGGCACTGCGGGAGGCCATCGCCGCGAAGACCCTGCGCGACTCGGGCCTGCAGGTCTCACCGAGCCAGGTGATCGTGACCAATGGCGGCAAGCAGTCCGTGTACCAGGCGTTCCAGGCAGTGGTGAACCCCGGCGACGAGGTGCTTCTTCCCGCTCCGTACTGGACCACCTACCCCGAGGCGATCCGCCTCGCCGACGGCACCCCCGTCGAGGTGTTCGCGGGCGCCGACCAGGACTACAAGGTCACCGTCGAGCAGCTCGAGGCCGCTCGCACCGAGCGCACCACCGCGCTCGTGTTCGTCTCCCCCTCGAACCCCACGGGCTCCGTCTACACGGCTGAAGAGACCAAGGCCATCGGCGAGTGGGCTCTCGAGCACGGGATCTGGGTCATCTCCGACGAGATCTACCAGAACCTGACCTACGAGGGCGTCAAGGCGACCTCGATCGTCGAGGCCGTGCCCGAGGTGGCCGGCCAGACGATCCTCGTCAACGGCGTCGCGAAGACCTACGCGATGACCGGCTGGCGCGTGGGCTGGATGGTCGGACCGGCGGATGCCATCAAGGTCGCCGCCAACCTGCAGTCGCACCTGTCGAGCAACGTGAACAACGTCGCCCAGAAGGCCGCGATCGCCGCACTCAACGGCCCCCAGACCGAGGCCGAGCAGTTCCGCGAGGCGTTCGACCGCCGTCGCCGCCTGATCGTGTCGGAGCTGTCGAAGATCGACGGACTCGTCGTGCCCAACCCGCTCGGCGCGTTCTACGTCTACCCCGACGTGCAGGGTCTGCTCGGCCGCACCTGGGGCGGCAAGACGCCGACCACTTCGCTCGAACTCGCCGACCTCATCCTCGAGCAGGCAGAGGTCGCCGTGGTTCCCGGCGAGGCGTTCGGTCCCTCCGGCTACATCCGCATGTCGTACGCGCTCGGCGACGACCAGCTCCTCGAGGGCGTGCAGCGCCTGCAGCGTCTGTTCGCCTGAGTCGCACTCCCACTCTGCCGCGACACCCGGGACCCCCTCACTCCACATGCATGTGAGGGGGTCTCGGCGTCATGGCCGGACTCGATGATCAGAGTCCCGCTCGCGCTCATTCCTCGTCGTGGAATCCGATCAGCCAGCGGATGCCGTAGCGATCGATGACCGTGCCGTCGTAGTCGCCCCAGGGGCGCTTCTGCAGGGCGTCGATCACGCGACCGTCCGAGGCCAGCTGGTCGTACCAGCTGGTCAGCGTCGAGGCATCCGCGGTGCCGAGCAGCGACAGGAACATCCCGCTCATCTGCACCGCGTCATCGTCGGCTCCGGCATCCGCACCCGCGAGCCCGACCGGCCCCGCGAGCTGGCCGTGTGCGATCGCATCTCCCGGCCCGTCGTGTCGTCCGGCGCCGGCGTAGTCGAGGAGTTGAAGCTCACCCCCGAAGACCGAACGGTAGTGCTCCAGCGCTTCGGCTGCGTTCCCGGGGAACAGAAGGTAGGGGATCGGTCCGCTCATGCCGCGAGTGTACGGCGAACGGGCGACGTTGTCAGTCGGGCCGATGCCGCCGGTCGCCCGGCGCTGCACGGGCCCGACGACCTCAGAGTTCGACGCCGAGCAGCACGGGCTCCGGCTGCAGCACGAGCCCGAACTCCGCATGGACGCGGCTCTGGATGAAGCGGGCGAGCTCGGAGACCTCGGCGGCAGTCGCGCCGCCGCGGTTGGTGAGGGCGAGAGCGTGCTTGGTCGAGACGGATGCCCGTGACCTCGGCAGCTTGAAGCCCTTGCGAATTCCGGCCTGCTCGATCAGCCAGGCGGCACTCACCTTCACGTCGGGGGCCTCCGGCTTCGCAGCGGGCACATAGCCGTCGTACCAGGCGAGGGGGATCACCGTGACGGTGTCGAGGTCAGGGGTCACCGGCCAGCGCGGGCACTCGGGCGGAAGGGCGCGGGCGACGACCTCGGGCACGATCGCATTCTGGAAGAACGAGCCGACGCCGTGCGTATCGGGGTCGTTCTCGTCGAGCAGCATGCCCTTCGACGCGCGCGTGGCGAGGATCCGCTCCCGCACCCACGCGAGCGGCACAGGGGCGTCGGAGTCGAGTCCCAGCGCCCTGCGCAGCTGCTCGCCGCGGACGACGCGCTCTTCGGCGACGAGAAGATCGACCGTGACCGACAGGATGACGGCACGGCGCTGCGGCACACCGCCGTAGTGATGCTTGAGCACGGAGGTTCGGAACCCGAGCCCGAGCTCGGATGCCGGGACGACCGACACCTCGCCCGTCGCCTCATCGATGAGCTCGACCTCGACCAGGGTCTCTTGGATCTCCTGACCGTACGCACCGATGTTCTGCACCGGCGAGGCGCCGACGGTGCCCGGGATTCCGCTCATCGCCTCGAGTCCGGCATACCCGTGCTCGACGGCGTAGGCGACGAGATCGTCCCAGCCGTGCCCCGCCTGCACACGAAGGCGGATGCGTCCGGCATGCGGCGACGGAAGCTCCTCGATGCCGCGGGTGAGGATCCGGATGACGGTTCCCTCGAACGGTTCGTCACCGATGAACAGGTTGGAGCCGCCGCCGAGGACGAACCACTCGTCGCCGCGTGACCACACGTCTGTGAGCGCGTCGACCAGCTCGGCGGTGGTCGACGCGTCGAGCATCCGCTCGGGTGCCCCACCCGTTCGGAGAGTCGTCAGAGCGGCCAGCTTGAGCGGCTCGACCTCGCGCACCACGCCGTCGCCCATCAGGAGGCGACGCGCAGCTGCGCCTTGACGAGGACCGTCGTCTCGCCGAAAGTGACCTTGAGGTCGATGCGCGTCGATTCCTCATCGATGGTGCCGACGGTGGCGACGACGTGAAGGTCGGCTCCGTCTGCGGGGTCGACCACGACCGGCTTGGTGAATCGCACGCCGTAGTCGAGGATGCGGGTGCCCGGTTCGAGGGCCGCGACGACCACCGACGAGGCGATGCCCATCGTGAGCATGCCGTGCGCGAGGACGCCGGGCAGACCCACCTCGGCGGCGATGTCGTCACGGTAATGGATCGGGTTGAAGTCGCCCGATGCTCCCGCGTACCGCACCAACGACTCGCGGGTGATGTGCACCGTGCGCTCTGCGACGACGTCTCCGACAGCGAACGGCATCACTCTGCTCCTTCTTCGGCGCCGACCAGCAGCACGCTGGTGGCGGTGACGACGTGCTCGCCGGCGGCATCCGTGATCTCTGCCGCGCTGGTGATCATGGCGTTGCCACCCATCATGCGGATGGCGGTCACGCGCAGCCGGCCGGTGAGCTCGTCGCCCGCCACGATCGGGCGCGAGTAGGCGAACTTCTGCTCGGCGTGGATCGTGCGCGCCAGCACGATGCCCGAGTCCGGTTCGGCGAGCAACTGCTGCAGCGTGAGATCCTGAATGACCATCGCGAAGGTCGGCGGCGCCACGACATCGGCGAAACCGGCCGCACGCGCAGCCTCGACGTCGGTGTGCTGCGGAGCGTCGGCGAAGACCGCGCGCGCGAACTCGCGCACCTTCTCGCGACCGACGAGATAGGGGGACGTCGGCGGGAACTCCCGGCCGAGAAGATCTTGGTTCACTGCCACCCCTCGATCCTACGTTCTCGGTCGTGGAGCTCGGTGCCCGAAGGCCGGATCAAACGCTGCTCAGTCCTTCTTCTTGCGTCCCTTGATCGCCTTCATTGCCATCTGCACCGCGATGACCACGAGGTATGCCGCGAACAGCATGTTGCCGACCTGCGGGTCGATCAGCGTGGCCAACCACGCGCCGAGCGCGGTGGTGGTGCACGCTGACACTCCGACCAGCGCCGCAGCGAGCAGGTCGACGTTGCGGTTGCGCAGGTTGCCGATCGTGCCTGAGATCGCGGTGGGGATCATCATGAGCAGCGACGTGCCCTTGGCGACCAGGTCGCTCGTGCCGAAAGCGAGCATCAGGATCGGCACGACGATCACGCCTCCGCCGACGCCGATGAGCCCTGCCAGGATGCCGGTCGCGACGCCGACCAGCACGAGGGCGATCCCGTTGAGCAGCTGCAGCTCGAACTCCGCGTCTCGCGAAGGGATGACCAGGAACAGGCTGACGATGACGACGACGAGGAAGCCGACGAAGAACCAGCGCAGCACGGTCTGCGAGATCTTCGGCAGCATCCGGGTGCCGATCTGCGCGCCGACGACGGAGCCGGCGGCGAGGATCAGCGCGGGGATCCAGGCGACCGATCCGTTGATCGCATACGAGACGACGCCGACCGTCGCGGTCGGGACGATCGCGGCGAGCGACGTGCCTGCGCCGAGCCGCTGGTTGAAGTGCAGGAAGAGCACGAGCAGCGGAACGATCACCGTGCCGCCGCCGACGCCGAAGAGGCCGGAGAGGAGGCCCGCGATCAGGCCGATGCCGATGAATGCCGTATAGGCGCGAGGCCCTCTGCTCAGGGTCTCTGCATCAGTCACCGGATCAGCCTACTCGCAGGCGCGCTCCCTTACTCGCGCCGCACTGCGGGGGCCCGCGTCCCGACCGCCGCGCGAAGGATCCCCCTGGGACCCGGTCTCCTCCTGTGCGACACTGGATCGCATCAGACGGCGTCGTCGATGACCCGGATCGAAGGAGATCTCATGGTGCGCAGTTCCTACCCCGATGTCGAGATCCCGGCGGTCTCGATCCACGACTTCCTGTTCGGCGATGTCGAGGACGACCGCCTCGACGCGATCGCGATCGTCGACGGTGTCAGCGGCGCCACCACGACCTATCGCCAGCTGATCGCACAGATCGACCTGTTCGCGGGCGCCCTCGCCGCACGTGGAGTGGGCGTCGGAACGAAGGTGGGCGTGTTGTGCCCCAACATCCCTGCCTTCGCGACGGTCTTCCACGGCATCCTGCGCGCAGGAGCGACGGCCACCACGATCAATTCCCTCTACACACCCGATGAGATCGCGAATCAGCTGACGGATGCCGAGGCGACATGGCTCATCACCGTCTCACCGCTGCTTGCCGGGGCGAAGGCGGCAGCCGCGGCTGTGGGCCTCGACGACGACCACGTCATCGTCCTCGACGGCGCCGACGGGCATCCGTCGCTGCCCGCCCTGCTCGGCGAGGGGCGCACTGCACCCGAGGTGAGCTTCGATCCGGCAACTCATCTCGCGGTGCTCCCGTACTCCTCGGGCACCACCGGTCGCCCCAAGGGCGTCATGCTCACGCACCGCAACCTGATCGCCAATGTCAGCCAGTGCCGCTCCACGATCTCTCTCGGTGACGACGACCGCGTGCTCGCCGTCCTGCCCTTCTTCCACATCTACGGCATGACGGTGCTGCTGAACTTCGCGCTGCGTCAGCGCGCGGCCCTGGTCACGATGCCCAGGTTCGATCTCGCCGACTTCCTTCGCGTCGTCCAGGAACACCGGACCAGCTGGGTCTTCATCGCGCCGCCGATCGCCGTCGCCCTCGCGAAGCACCCGCTCGTCGACCAGTACGACACCTCGGCGATCAAGGTCATCTTCTCCGGGGCCGCTCCCCTCGACGGCGGCCTCGCGTCTGCGGTCGCTGATCGCCTCGGCTGCACGGTGTGCCAGGGCTACGGCATGACCGAGACCAGCCCGGTGACCCACGCGATCCCCTACGACCGACCGGACATCGACCGGTCGTCGGTCGGCATGCTGCTCGCGAACACCGAGGCGCGCCTCGTCGCAGAAGACGGCACCGACGTCGATGCGCCGGACGAGGGCGCCAGCGAGCCGGGCGAGCTGCTGATCCGCGGGCCCCAGGTGATGGCCGGCTACCTCAACAGGCCCGACGCCACAGCCGAGATGCTCGATGACGACGGCTGGCTGCACACCGGCGACGTCGCTACCGTGACCCACGACGGCATCTTCCGCATCGTCGACCGGCTCAAGGAGCTCATCAAGTACAAGGGCTACCAGGTCGCGCCGGCAGTGCTCGAGGCGGTGCTGCTCGAGCATCCGTCCATCGCCGATGCGGCTGTCATCGGCGTGCCGGACGCCGATGGACAGGAGGTCCCGAAGGCGTTCGTGGTGGTGCAGCAGGGCGCGGAACTCGATGCGGATGCCGTGATGGCACACGTCGCCGCGCACGTCGCACCTCACGAGAAAGTGCGACAGGTCGAGTTCATCGACGCGATTCCGAAGTCCGCATCCGGAAAGATCCTGCGCAAGGATCTGCGTACGCGCTGATTCCAGCGCCCGGAAACGGAGAAGCCCGCCGTCCCTTTCGGGGCGGCGGGCTTCTTCGAACGAGCGAGGTGCTTACTCGGACTTCTTCTCGACAGCGTCCTCGGCGGCAGCCTCGGCTGCCTCTCCCTCAGCCTGCGACTCGGCGCCGGCGTCGGTGGTCTCCTCGACGGGAGCCTCCTCGGCGGGAGCCTCCTCGACGACCTCGGCGGGCTTCTCAGCCTTGGCAGCCTTCTTGGTGGACTTTGCCTTGGGGGTGACGGGCTCGAGAACGAGCTCGATCACTGCCATGGGGGCGTTGTCACCCTTGCGGTTGCCGACCTTCGTGATGCGGGTGTAGCCACCCTCACGGTCTGCGACGAGCGGAGCGATCTCGGTGAAGAGCACGTGTCCGGCGTCCTTGTTGGTGCGCAGGACGGTCATCGCACGACGACGCGCGTTCAGGTCGCCGCGCTTGCCGAGCGTGATGAGACGCTCCGCGAGCGGACGCAGGCGCTTGGCCTTGGTCTCGGTCGTCTTGATCGACTTGTGGATGAAGAGCTGCGCCGCCATGTTGGCAAGCAGCAGGCGCTCGTGTGCGGGGCCGCCTCCGAGGCGGGGACCCTTAGTGGGCTTGGGCATAATCGTCTAACTCCTGGTCAGAAAGGTCGGGTTTCAGAAGGACTCGTCTTCGCTGCCGCCATAGAAGTGGGCGCCGTCGAAACCAGGCACCGAATCCTTGAGCGACAGACCGAGCGAGATGAGCTTGTCGCGCACCTCGTCGACCGACTTCTGGCCGAAATTGCGGATGTTCATGAGCTGCGTCTCCGACAGGGCGACGAGCTCGGAAACAGTGTTGATGCCCTCACGCTTCAGGCAGTTGTAAGAGCGGACCGAGAGGTCGAGGTCCTCGATCGGCATCGACAGCTCGCTGGAGTTCACTGCCTCCACCGGTGCCGGGCCGATCTCGATGCCCTCAGCCTCGACGTTCAGCTCGCGAGCGAGACCGAACAGCTCGGTGAGCGTCTTCGCAGCCGAAGCGACAGCGTCGCGGGGGCTGATGGCGGACTTGGTCTCGACGTCGAGGACGAGCTTGTCGAAGTCGGTGCGCTCACCCGCACGGGTGGCGTCGACGCGGTAGCTGACCTTGAGAACCGGCGAGTAGATCGAGTCGATCGGGATCTGACCGGCCTCGGCGTACTCGTTGCGGTTCTGCGTCGCCGAGACGTAGCCACGGCCACGCTCGATCGTGAGCTCGAGCTCGAACTTCGCGGTCTCGTTGAGCGTCGCGATGACGAGCTCGGGGTTCTGGACCTCGACACCGGCCGGAGCCGAGATGTCAGCGGCGGTCACTTCGCCCGAACCGGTCTTGCGCAGGTACGCAGTGATGGGCTCGTCGCGCTCCGACGAGACCACGAGCTGCTTGATGTTGAGGATGATCTCGGTGACATCCTCCTTCACGCCGGGGATGGTGCTGAACTCGTGCAGCACGCCGTCGATGCGAACGCTGGTGACCGCGGCGCCGGGGATCGACGACAGCAGGCTGCGACGAAGCGCATTGCCGATCGTGTATCCGAAGCCGGGCTCCAGAGGCTCGATGATGAACCGGCTACGGTTCTCGACGATCTTTTCCTCGGTCAGTGTGGGACGCTGTGCAATAAGCACTCTGTGTTCCTTTCGATCACATGCCCGCTATATGACATGTGGTGGGGTGAGGTTTTGAGTTTTGGGAGTCGATGCCCGCGCTGGCGGGCGTCGAGCCGCTCGGCCCCGAAGGACCGAGCGGCTCAACAAGCCGGATCAGACGCGGCGGCGCTTCGGCGGGCGGCAACCGTTGTGCGCCTGCGGAGTGACGTCCTGGATCGAGCCGACCTCGAGGCCGGCGGCCGTCAGCGAACGGATCGCGGTCTCGCGACCCGAGCCCGGTCCCTTGACGAAGACGTCGACCTTCTTGACGCCGTGCTCCTGCGCCTGACGGGCAGCCGACTCGGCGGCCAGACCAGCGGCGTAGGGGGTGGACTTGCGCGAGCCCTTGAAGCCCACGCCACCCGACGATGCCCAGCTGATGACAGCGCCGGACGGGTCGGTGATCGAAACGATGGTGTTGTTGAACGTCGACTTGATGTGGGCATGGCCCAGCGCGATGTTCTTCTTTTCCTTGCGGCGCGGCTTGCGCGCGGCGGCCTTGGGTGCAGCCATGAAAGTGTTCTCCTAGTCCCTGGGGGCCGCGCTTAGCGGGCCTTCTTCTTGCCTGCGACGGTGCGCTTCGGGCCCTTGCGGGTACGGGCGTTGGTCTTGGTGCGCTGACCACGGACCGGGAGGCCACGACGGTGGCGGACGCCCTCGTAGGAGCCGATCTCGACCTTGCGGCGGATGTCTGCGGCGACCTCGCGGCGCAGGTCACCCTCCACCTTGTAGGTGCCTTCGATGTAGTCGCGGAGGGCGATCAGCTGGTCATCGCTGAGGTCCTTCACGCGGATGCTCTCGTCGATCTCCGTAGCCTTGAGGATCTCGACCGAGCGGGTACGGCCCACGCCGTAGATGTAGGTAAGGGCGATCACCACGCGCTTATCGCGCGGGATGTCAACGCCGGCAAGACGTGCCATGCGGTTCTCCTGAGTGTTGTGGAGGTATGGAGCAGGATCGGTGCTCGGGCCTCCGCCCCGAGGTGTCCCCCACTCTCGTGGGATCTGATCCTGCCGTTGTGTGTATTGAGTTGTGAGTCAGCTTCGAAGAGTCCGCCGGCCAGGCCGACGGGCGCTCAGCCCTGGCGCTGCTTGTGGCGCGGGTTGCTCTTGCAGATGACCATGACGCGGCCGTGACGGCGGATCACCTTGCAGTGATCGCACATGGGCTTGACGCTGGGGTTGACCTTCATGATGTTTCCTATTCGCTGTCTTCACCGGGCAGGCTGAGTGCCTGGGGTGTTACTTCTCGACCGATCAGCGGTAGCGGTAGACGATTCGTCCACGGGTGAGGTCGTAGGGGCTGAGCTCCACGACGACACGGTCTTCGGGGATGATGCGGATGTAGTTCTGCCGCATCTTGCCTGAGATCGTTGCAAGGACCTTGTGTCCGTTGGAGAGCTCAACGCGGAACATCGCGTTGGGCAGAGCCTCGGAGATCACGCCCTCGATCTCGATGACACCGTCTTTCTTAGCCATAGCCTCGCTGACGCTTCTGCAGACCGGTCGATCTGCGGTGGGTGATTGGATTGCGGTGCTTTCTGCCGATTCAGACACGCCGAATCAAGGCGCAAGGCACCAAGGATCTATGTTATCCGACAACGGGAGTTCCGGCAACCTGGCCAGGATGCCGGAACTCCCGTTGTGCGACTGACGCGGATCAGCCGAGGATCTTGGCGAACTCCGTGGCGATCTCGCTGTTGTCGATGCGGGTGCCGTTGATCTCGACGGTCGGGGTCCCCGAGATCTCGTGCGCCTTGGTCTGGGAGTCGGCGAACTTGTTGTAGGTGCCGTCGGCGATGCAGTCCGCCGCGGCCCCCGCTCCTGCCTGCTCGGCAAGGGCGCTCAGCTCCTCGGCGCTGAGTCCGGCGGAGTTCTCCTCGGGCTGGTTCGCGAACAGCAGGTTGAAGTAGTCCAGAGTCGCGTCGGGAGCCTCTGCGGCGACGCAGTACATCGAGCCGGCCGACAGCGAGGAGAACTCCCCGGTCGTCGAGAGCCTGTTGAGGATCGACACGGGGTGGATGTTGAGCGTGATCTTGTCGTCAGCGGCTGCTGCCTGCAGCTGCTCGCCGTAGGCGTCCTCGAACTGTCCGCACACGGGGCACATGAAGTCGACGTAGGTGTCGATCTCGTCCTCGCCGGAGCCGAACGAGATGGCCCCGGTCTCCTCGTTGATGATGGAGCTCTGCGGGGCGGTGCCGGGGTCGGTGGCCTGGTTGTTCAGGAACACGACGACGAAGGCCAGCACGGCCAGCACGACCACCACTGCCGCCGAGACGCCGATCACGAACCAGTTGGTGTTGCTCTTCGCGGCTGCCATTGCTTTCCGTTTCTGTCGAGGCCCGACGTGGCGGACCCGGCCTGAAGTCTTCGGGTGCATGCGCACCCATACACCCATTGTGCCCGGAGAAACCTATGCGCACGTTGTGATCGCGTGCAGGATCACAGTTCCCGCCGCGTCTGAGAGGGGCGAGAGGTCAGGCGATGGGCGTCGGCGTCACGCCGAAGGGTGCGAGGCCTGCCGCTCCCCCGTCGGGGGCGGTGAGCACCCAGATGCCGTCCTCGTGCAGGGCGACGCTGTGTTCCCAGTGCGATCCGTCGGTGCCGTCGACCGTCGAGACGGTCCAGTCGTCGTCCTCGACGAAGGTCTCGTCGCTCCCGGCGGTCACCATCGGCTCGATGGCCAGCACCAGACCGGGCTTCACCTCTGCACCGGGATCGGGCGTGCGGTAGTTGAAGACGCTCGGCGCCTCGTGCATCTTGCGACCGATGCCGTGGCCGACGTACTCGCGCAGGATGCCGTAGGTCTCCCCCGAAACGGCTGACGGTCCCTGAGCCTCGATGTAACCCTGGATGGCGGCGCCGATGTCACCCAGGTGAGAAGCGGACGCCATTGCGGCGATACCGGCCCACATGGACCCCTCTGTCACGCGCGACAGCTCCTGCCGCTGCGCGACGAGCTCGGGGCGCGTGTCATCGGGGACGACCACCGTGATCGCGCTGTCGCCGTTCCACCCTTGGAACTGCGCCCCGCAGTCGATCGACACGATGTCGCCTGCCTGCAGGATCCGCTCGCCGGGGATGCCGTGCACGACCTGTTCGTTGACCGAGATGCACGTGGTGTGCTTGTAGCCGCGAACCAGCTGGAAGTTCGACTCGGCACCACGGGCGAGGATCACGCGGTTGGCCTCGGCGTCGAGCTCGAGGGTCGTGACCCCCGGTCGGATCAACGGCCGGACGGCGTCCAGCGCCGCGGCAGTGATGAGGCCGGGCTCGACCATCGCTCGCAGCTGAGCCGGATTCTTGTAGATCGACTTGCGGAACATCGCGCGGTGTTCAGGCCGCGAGACGCAGGCCGCGAGCGACGAGAGCCGCGAAGACGCGCTCGGTGATCTCGTCGAGGGAGCCGACGCCGTCGATCCGGTCGACGATGCCACGGGGCCCGTAGACCTCGAGGATCGGGGCCGTCTCGTGCTCGTAGATGTCCAGGCGGTGCGCGATGGCCTCGTCGGTGTCGTCCGAACGGCCCTGCTCGGCCGCACGGAGCTTCAACCGCTCGATGCTCTCCTCGCGGGGAACGTCGAGAAGGATGACGGCGTCGAGCGACTCGCCGCGAGCGGCCAGGAACGCGTCGAGATGCTGCACCTGAGCGGCGTTGCGCGGGTAGCCGTCGAGAAGGAAGCCGTTCGCGGCGTCGTCCTGCGACAGGCGATCGCGAACGATCTCGCTGGTCAGCTCGTCGGGAACGAGGTCGCCCTTGTCGAGGACGGCCGTGACCTGCTGGCCGAGCGGCGTGCCCTCTTTGATGTTCGCGCGGAAGATGTCTCCGGTCGAGACGACCGGGATGCCGTACGACTCGGCGATGCGGACACCCTGGGTGCCTTTGCCCGAGCCCTGCGGACCGACGATGAGAAGACGAGCTGATCGAGTCATCGGAGGAGCCCTTCGTAGTGACGCTGCTGCAGCTGGGCGTCGATCTGCTTGACCGTCTCGAGACCGACACCCACGATGATGAGGATCGACGCGCCGCCGAACGGGAAGTTCTGGTTGGCGCCGACGGTGGCGAGAGCGATCAGCGGGATCAGCGCGATCAGGCCGAGGTAGATCGAACCGGGAAGCGTGATGCGGGTGAGCACGTAGTCGAGGTACTCGGCGGTGGGACGACCGGCACGGATGCCGGGGATGAACCCGCCGTACTTCTTCATGTTGTCTGCGACCTCGACGGGGTTGAAGGTGATCGCGACGTAGAAGTACGTGAAGCCGATGATCAGCAGGAAGTACACCGCCATGTAGATGGGGCTGTTGCCTGTCGTGAAGTTCGCGCTGATCCAGGTCACCCATGCGGCCGGCTCGGAGCCGTCCTGCGGAGTGTTGAACTGCGCGATGAGCGCAGGGATGTACAGCAGCGACGAGGCGAAGATCACAGGGATCACGCCGGCCATGTTGACCTTGATCGGGATGTAGGTGTTGGTGCCGCCGTAGGTGCGACGACCGACCATGCGCTTGGCGTACTGCACCGGGATGCGCCGCTGGGACTGCTCGACGAACACGACGAGCGCCATCACGATGATTCCGACCAGGAGCACCAGGAGGAAGACCTCGAAGCCCTTGCTCTCCCAGATGAGCCACATGGCGCCGGGGAAGGTGGCGGCGATCGAGGTGAAGATGAGCAGCGACATGCCGTTGCCGATGCCGCGCTCGGTGACGAGCTCGGCGAACCACATGATGAGTCCGGTGCCTGCGGTCATGGTCATGATCATGAGCAGCTGCGCCCACCACACGTCGTTGGTGAGGAGGTTCTGGCACGCCGCGATGTCGGTCGTGCCGAAGAGCTGGCCGCTGCGGGCCACGGTCACGAGCGTGGTCGACTGCAGAAGCGCCAGCGCGATCGTGAGGTACCGGGTGTACTGGGTCAGGCGGGCCTGGCCGGCCTGACCCTCCTTGTGCAGAGCCTCGAAGTGAGGGATCACGACGCGAAGGAGCTGCGTGATGATCGTCGCCGTGATGTACGGCATGACGCCGAGCGCGAAGATCGAGAGTTGGAGGAGCGCGCCACCCGAGAACAGGTTGACGAGCCCGAGGAGTCCCTCTGTCCCGGAGTTCAGCGCGAGGCACTCCTCGACGTTCGGGAAGTTCACGAACGGAGCAGGCACATTCGAGCCGAGCCGGTAGATGGCGACGATGGCGAGGGTGAAACCGATCTTCCGACGCAGGTCGGGCGTGCGGAAGATCCGCGCGATGGCGCTAAACAAGGACGTCCTCCTGAAAGGTTGCCGATCCCTGAAGGACGGCTGAAAGAACAGGCTAACCCATAAGAGGGGCCGGAGAATCTCCGACCCCTCTCATGAAGTGGTTACTTGACGGATCCGCCAGCCGCCACGATCTTCTGCTCGGCAGAACCCGAGACCTTGTCGACCGCTACGGTGAGCTTCACGGCGATGTCGCCGTTTCCGAGAACCTTGACCTTCTCGTTCTTGCGAACGGCACCCTTGGCGACCAGGTCGCCGATGGTGACGTCGCCACCCTTGGGGTACAGCTCCGCGAGCTTCTCCAGGTTCACGACCTGGTACTCGACGCGGAACGGGTTCTTGAACCCGCGCAGCTTCGGGGTGCGCATGTGCAGCGGCATCTGCCCACCCTCGAATCCGACGCGAACGGTGTTGCGAGCCCTCGTACCCTTGGTACCGCGACCCGCGGTCTTGCCCTTGGAGCCCTCACCGCGACCGACACGGGTCTTCGCGGTGTTGGATCCGGGAACCGGACGCAGGTGGTGCACCTTCAGCACGCCGGGGCGGGATGCCGGAGCATCCTTCTTCGGCGCAGCCTTCTTGGCAGCGGGCTTCTTGACGGCGTCGGCCTTTGCCGAAGACGCCTTTGCAGGTGCCTTCTTGGCGGCGGGCTTCTTCTCGGCTGCGGCCTTGGGAGCGGCAGCCTTCTTCGGGGCCTTCTCGGCCTCGACGGCTTCGTTCTTCTCAGCCATTAGTCGATCTCCTCAACCTTGACGAGGTGGGCGACGGTCTTGACGTAACCGCGCGTCTGCGCGTCGTCGGGGCGAACGGTGCTGTCACCGATGCGCTTCAGACCGAGGCTGCGCAGCGTGTCACGCTGGTTCTGCTTCTCGCTCACCTTGGATTTGACCTGCGTGACCTTCAGGCGCGCAGCCATCAGGCACCTACCTTCTGTGCGGCGATGGCGTCAGCCTCCGCACGGACAAGACGCGCGGGTGCGACCTGGTCGAACTCGAGGCCACGACGTGCGGCGACCGCACGGGGCTCCTCGAGCATCTTCAGGGCCGTCACCGTCGCGTGCACGATGTTGATCGTGTTCGACGAGCCGAGCGACTTCGAGAGCACGTCGTGGATGCCGGCGCACTCGAGCACGGCACGGACGGGACCACCGGCGATGACACCGGTACCGGCAGCGGCCGGACGAAGCAGGACGACGCCTGCTGCAGCCT
The DNA here is from genome assembly GCF_001423645.1 of Microbacterium sp. Leaf161. Taxonomy (NCBI): domain Bacteria; kingdom Bacillati; phylum Actinomycetota; class Actinomycetes; order Micrococcales; family Microbacteriaceae; genus Microbacterium; species Microbacterium sp. Leaf161. The sequence continues at coordinate 448,906 of NZ_LMOW01000001.1, forward strand.
CACCCTGCACGGGGTGCGGGATGGTGCTGCCGACGCGCGGCACGCGGAAGAAGTTGCGCTTGGCCTCTTCGACACCCTTGGCGATCGCCAGGGGGACCTCGCGAGCCTTGCCGTAGCCGACGCCCACCAGACCGTTGCCGTCACCGACGACCACGAGAGCGGTGAAGCTGAAGCGACGACCACCCTTCACGACCTTCGAGACGCGGTTGATGGTGACCACGCGCTCGAGGAACTGGTTGTCCCCACGGTCGCGGGAGTTGCGGTCACGGCCACCCTGGTTGCGGTCACCACGGCCACCGCCGCGGCGGTTGTCGCGCTGAGACGGCTCTGCCTGCGTGGTGCCGGTGGCAGTCTCGGAAGTGGCAGCTGCCGCTTCGGTCACTTCGTTCTCCTTGTTGTCACTCACAGTGCCAGACCCCCTTCGCGGGCGCCGTCGGCGATGGCGGCGACACGACCGGCGTAGCGGTTGCCGCCACGGTCGAACACTGCCTCGGAAACGCCGGCAGACTTCGCACGCTCGGCGAGAAGCTCGCCGACCTTGCGGGCCTTGGCGGTCTTGTCACCCTCGAGCGAACGCAGGTCGGTCTCGAGCGTAGATGCCGACGCCACGGTGTGACCCTTGCTGTCGTCGACAAGCTGCACGAAGACGTGGCGAGCCGAGCGGTTGACGACGAGACGCGGACGCGACTCGGTGCCGACGACCTTCTTGCGAAGGCGGGCATGACGACGCGCGCGGGCGTCAGACTTTGACTTGAGAGCCATGGTTACTTACCACTCTTTCCGGCCTTGCGACGCACGATCTCGCCGGCGTAGCGCACACCCTTGCCCTTGTACGGCTCGGGCTTGCGGATCTTGCGGATGTTCGCAGCTGCCTCGCCGACAGCCTGCTTGTCGATACCACTGACCGTGAGCTTGTTGGTGCCCTCGACCGTGAGCGTGATACCGGCGGGCGGGTCGATGAGGACCGGGTGCGAGAAGCCGAGGGCGAACTCGACCGAGCTGCCCTTCTGCGCCACTCGGTAACCGGTTCCGACGACCTCGAGACCCTTGGTGTAGCCCTGGGTCACGCCGATGATGTTGTTGTTGATGAGCGTGCGGGTCAGGCCGTGAAGCGACCGGGACTCGCGCTCGTCGTCGGGACGGGTGACGAGAACCTGGTTCTCCTCGACCGCGACCTCGATGGGCTTGGCGACCGTCAGGGTGAGCTCACCCTTGGGGCCCTTCACCGCGACCTCACGGCCGTCGACCGAGATGGTCACGCCCGCGGGAACGTCGATGGGAAGTCGTCCAATACGCGACATTATCGATTACCACACGTAGGCGAGAACTTCTCCGCCCACGCCCTTCTGCTCTGCCTGACGGTCAGTGAGAAGACCGGAGGAGGTGGACAGGATGGCCACGCCGAGTCCGCCGAGGACCCTGGGCAGCTCGGTGGACTTCGCGTACACGCGGAGGCCAGGCTTCGACACGCGCTTGATGCCCGCGATCGAACGCTCACGGTTGGGACCGTACTTGAGCTGCAGGGTGAGGTTCGTGCCGACGCGAGCGTCAGTCGTCTCCCATCCGGCGATGTAACCCTCCTGCTGGAGGATCTCGGCGATGTGCGTCTTGAGCTTGCTCGACGGCAGGGTCACGGAATCGTGATGCGCCGAGTTCGCGTTGCGCAGACGGGTCAGCAGATCTGCGACCGGGTCTGTCATTGTCATTGTTGTTTTCCTTTGTTCATGAGGTTCCGGCTGCCGTTACACGACAGACGGCCTGCGATGACACGCAATCTTCAATTGTACGGGATCGGGCGGGGCGCTGTGCGCCCCGCCCGAAACCGCTTACGCCGTGGCGTCTTCCGTACGGAAGGGGAAGCCGAGGTGACGCAGAAGCGCGCGGCCTTCGTCGTCCGTCTTCGCGGTGGTGACGACAGTGATGTCGAAACCGCGAACCCGGTCGATCTTGTCCTGATCGATCTCGTGGAACACGCTCTGCTCCTGGAGACCGAAGGTGTAGTTGCCGTTCCCGTCGAACTGCTTGCCCGACAGACCGCGGAAGTCGCGGATGCGGGGCAGAGCGAGCGAGACGAGACGGTCCAGGAACTCCCACGCACGGTCACCGCGGAGGGTGACGTGTGCGCCGATGGCCTGGCCCTCGCGCAGCTTGAACTGCGCGATCGACTTGCGAGCCTTCGTGACGAGCGGCTTCTGACCGGTGATCTTGGTGAGATCGTCGATCGCGCCGTCGATCACCTTGCTGTCGCGGGCCGCTTCACCGACACCGGTGTTCACGACGACCTTGACCAGACCGGGGATCTGCATCACGTTGGTGTAGCCGAACTCATCCTGCAGCTTCTGCTGGATCTCGGCCTTGTACTTCGCCTTCAGGCGGGGCTGGATCTTGCCAGCCACCGCAGCGTCGGTGGTTGCCATCAGAGGTCCTTACCTGACTTCTTCGCGTACCGCACACGAACGGTGCGCTTGACGCCGTCCTTGGTCTGCTCCTCGACCCGGTGGCCGACCTTGGTCGGCTTCTTGGTCGAGGGGTCGACGAGTGCGACGTTCGAGATGTGGATGGAGGCCTCGACAGTCTCGAGGCCGCCCGTCTTGGTGCCACGCTGCGTCTGACCGACGCGCGTGTGCTTGGTGACGTAGTTCACGCCTTCGACGATGACGCGGTTCTTGTCGGCCAGGATCTCGAGGACCTTGCCCTGCTTGCCGCGATCTCCGCCACGCTCCTGCGTCGCTCCGGTGATGACCTGAACCAGGTCACCCTTCTTGATCTTCGCCATGACTTAAATAACCTCCGGCGCCAGCGAGACGATCTTCATGAACTTCTTGTCACGAAGCTCGCGACCGACCGGTCCGAAGATACGGGTGCCGCGGGGCTCCCCGTCGTTCTTCAGGATCACGGCGGCGTTCTCGTCGAACTTGATGTACGAGCCGTCGGGACGACGCGTGGACTTGACCGTACGGACGATGACGGCCTTGACCACATCGCCCTTCTTGACGTTTCCGCCCGGGATCGCGTCCTTGACGGTCGCGATGATCGTGTCACCGAGACCGGCGTAACGACGGCGCGAGCCGCCGAGCACACGGATGGTGAGCAGTTCCTTCGCGCCGGTGTTGTCGGCGACCTTGAGGCGGGATTCCTGCTGGATCACTTGGCCTTCTCCAGAATCTCAACCAGACGCCAGCGCTTCGTGGCGCTGAGCGGGCGGGTCTCGTTGATCAGGACGAGGTCGCCGATGCCGGCGGAGTTCGCCTCATCGTGCGCCTTGACCTTCGAGGTGCGGCGGATGACCTTGCCGTAAAGCGGGTGCTTCACGCGGTCCTCGACCTCGACCACGATGGTCTTGTCCATCTTGTCGCTGATGACGTAGCCACGACGCGACTTGCGGTACCCACGGGCATCCGCATCGCGAACATCGTGTGCTGCGTGCTCAGCCTCGACGGCAGCTTCCTTCTTGGTGGCCATCACTCAGCCTCTTCCTTCACGGCGTCGTCGGCGGAGTCCGCCTTCTTCGCCTTCGACTTGGTCGCCTTCTTGGCCGGAGCCTCGACGGGAGCGGGCGTCGCACGGATGCCCAGCTCACGTTCGCGGATCACGGTGTAGAGACGCGCGATGTCGCGCTTGACGGCGCGGATGCGGCCGTGGCTCTCCAGCTGGCCGGTGGCCGACTGGAAACGGAGGTTGAACAGCTCCTCCTTGGCCTTACGCAGCTCCTCAACGAGGCGCTGGTCTTCGAACGTGTCGAGCTCTGCCGGAGCGAGCTCCTTGGTGCCGATCGCCATTACGCGTCGCCCTCCTCGCGCTTGATGATGCGTGCCTTGAGAGGCAGCTTGTGAATGGCACGGGTCAGTGCCTCGCGAGCGAGTTCTTCGCTCACGCCTGAGACCTCGAAGAGGACGCGACCCGGCTTGACGTTGGCGACCCACCACTCGGGGGAACCCTTACCGGAACCCATGCGGGTCTCGGCAGGCTTCTTCGTGAGGGGACGGTCGGGGTAGATGTTGATCCACACCTTGCCGCCACGCTTGATGTGACGCGTGACCGCGATACGAGCGGACTCGATCTGACGGTTCGTCACGTAGGCAGGCGTGAGCGCCTGGATCCCGTAGTCACCGAAGGAGACCTTCGTGCCACCAGTCGCCTGGCCGCTGCGACCGGGGTGGTGCTGCTTACGGAACTTGACCTTGCGGGGAATAAGCATCAGGCAGACGCTCCTTCTGCGACAGGGGCCTCGTTGCGCGGCGCGCGGCGGCGGTCGCCACCACGGTCGTCACGACGGGACTTCGGTGCGTTGGCCTGCTCGCGAGCAAGCTCCTTGTTGGTCAGGTCACCCTTGTAGATCCAGACCTTCACGCCGATGCGGCCGAAGGTGGTCTTCGCCTCGTAGAAGCCGTAGTCGATGTTCGCGCGCAGCGTGTGCAGCGGCACACGACCCTCGCGGTAGAACTCCGAGCGGCTCATCTCGGCGCCGCCGAGGCGGCCGGAGACCTGGATGCGGATGCCCTTGGCGCCAGCGCGCTGAGCGCCCTGGAGACCCTTGCGCATCGCACGACGGAACGCCACACGAGCAGAGAGCTGCTCGGCGATGCCCTGTGCGACGAGCTGAGCGTCAGCCTCGGGGTTCTTCACCTCGAGGATGTTCAGCTGGATCTGCTTGCCCGAGAGCTTCTCGAGGTCGCCGCGGATGCGCTCGGCCTCGGCGCCACGACGACCGATCACGATGCCCGGACGGGCGGTGTGGATGTCGACGCGGACGCGGTCACGGGTGCGCTCGATCTCGATGTTCGAGACACCGGCGCGGTCGAGCTGCGTCTTCAGCAGGTTGCGGATCTTGATGTCCTCGGCGACGTAGTCGGCGTAACGCTGACCCGGCTTCGTCGAGTCCGAGAACCAACGCGACACGTGGTCCGTGGTGATGCCGAGGCGGAAGCCGTACGGGTTTACTTTCTGTCCCATTACTTGCTCGCCTTCTTGTTGCTGTCGCTTGCAGCGGCCGGGGCCGCCTCAGGCGTCGAGAGCACGACCGTGATGTGGCTCGTGCGCTTCTTGATCTGGAAAGCGCGACCCTGTGCACGGGGGCGGAAACGCTTGAGCGTCGTGCCCTCGTCTACGTAGGCGTTAGCCACGTACAGGTCCTGCTCGTCGAGGTACTCGCCGTCACGATCCGCCTTGACCTGCGCGTTGGCCATGGCCGACGCGACAAGCTTGTAGATCGGCTCACTGGCGCTCTGCTGTGCGAACTTCAGGATCGCCAGAGCCTCCTGGGCCTGCTTGCCCTTGATGAGCGCGACGACACGACGAGCCTTCTGAGGGGTCACGCGGATGTGTCGCACGCGTGCGATGGACTCCACCATTTCTCTCTCCTCTATCGCCACCGCGTCAGCGGCGGCGGCCCTTCTTGTCGTCCTTCTCGTGGCCGCGGAAGGTGCGGGTGGGCGCAAACTCGCCCAGTTTGTGGCCGACCATGGTCTCGGAGACAAACACAGGAATGTGCTTGCGACCGTCGTGGACCGCGATCGTGTGACCCAGCATGGCCGGGATGATCATGGACCGGCGAGACCAGGTCTTGATGACGTTCTTGGTGCCGGCTTCGTTCTGCACGACCACCTTGCGAAGCAGGTGATCGTCGACGAAGGGGCCCTTCTTAAGACTGCGAGGCATCTTCTCTTACTCCTACTTACGCTTCTTGCCGGCGTTACGACGACGCACGATGTACTTGTCGCTTTCCTTGTTGGCGTGACGGGTGCGACCCTCAGCCTGGCCCCACGGGGAGACGGGGTGACGTCCACCGGACGTCTTGCCCTCACCACCACCGTGCGGGTGGTCGACCGGGTTCATCGCGACACCACGGACGGTCGGGCGGACGCCCTTCCAGCGCATGCGGCCGGCCTTGCCCCAGTTGATGTTCGACTGCTCGGCGTTTCCGACCTCGCCGATGGTCGCGCGGCAGCGCGAGTCGACGTTGCGGATCTCGCCCGAGGGCAGACGCAGCTGGGCGAAGTTGCCATCCTTGGCGACGAGACGGACGGATGCACCGGCCGAACGTGCCATCTTCGCGCCGCCACCAGGACGGAGCTCGATCGCGTGGATGACGGTACCCGTCGGGATGTTCTTCAGCGGGAGGTTGTTACCCGGCTTGATGTCGGCACCAGCGCCCGACTCGATGACGTCGCCCTGCTTCAGCTTCGCCGGCGCGAGGATATAGCGCTTCTCGCCGTCGAAGTAGTGCAGCAGCGCGATGCGAGCCGTGCGGTTGGGGTCGTACTCGATGTGAGCGACACGGGCGTCCACGCCGTCCTTGTCATTGCGACGGAAGTCGATGACGCGGTACTGGCGCTTGTGGCCACCACCGATGTGACGGGTCGTGATGCGGCCCTGGTTGTTGCGACCACCGGTCTTCGAGAGCGGGCGCAGCAGCGACTTCTCCGGCGTCGATCGGGTGATCTCGGCGAAGTCAGCCACCGACGAGCCGCGACGGCCCGGGGTCGTGGGCTTGTACTTGCGAATAGCCATTATTGTCCTTATCCCCCGGATCAGCCGATTGCCGTGAAGATGTCGATGGTGCCCGACTTCAGGGTCACGATGGCACGCTTGGTGTCCTTGCGCTTGCCTGCGCCGAAGCGGGTGCGACGAGCCTTGCCGACGCGGTTGAGGGTGTTGACCCCAGCGACCTTGACGCCGAAGATCTTCTCGATGGCGAGCTTGATCTCGGTCTTCGAAGCGCGCGGGTCCACGAGGAAGGTGTACTTACCCTCGTCGATGAGACCGTAGCTCTTCTCGGACACGACCGGCTTCAGGATGATGTCGCGCGGGTCCTTGTTCAGGGCCGTCTGGAGAACAGCTGCCTGCTCGCTCATGCGGAGACCTCCTGGTTGGCGCCGGACTTGGAGGCGATGAAGCCCTCGAGCGCGGCCTGGGTGAAGACGATGTCGTCGGAGACGAGCACGTCGTAGGCGTTGAGCTGGTCGAACGTCAGCACGTGCAGGTTCGACAGGTTGCGGATGCTCTTCAGCGTCACGTCGTCGTTGCGCTCGATCACGACGAGCACGTTCTTCGACGAGACGACGTTGGTGAGGAAGTTCACCGCGGTCTTGGTCGAAGGCGTGCCGTTGATGCCGAAGGTCTCGATGGCGTGGATGCGGTCGCCGCGGAAGCGGTCGCTGAGCGCGCCCAGGAGGGCGGCCGCGATCATCTTCTTGGGCGTGCGCTGCGAGTAGTCGCGCGGCTTGGGGCCGTGCACGATTCCACCGCCGGTCATGTGCGGCGCGCGGATCGAGCCCTGACGGGCGTTACCCGTGCCCTTCTGCTTGAAGGGCTTGCGGCCGGCACCCGAGACCTCACCGCGACGCTTGGTCGAGTGGGTTCCCTGGCGGGCCGCCGCGAGCTGCGCGACGACGACCTGGTGGATGAGCGGGATGTTCGTCTTGGCGTCGAACAGCGCGGCGGGAAGCTCGATCGAGCCAGCCTTCTTGCCGTCTGCGTTGAGGACGTCAAGCGCGAGAGTGGAGTCAGCCATGATCAGGCACCCTTCACTGCGTTGCGGACGTAGACGATACGGCCACGAGCACCGGGGACGGCGCCCTTGACGAGCAGCAGACCCTTCTCGATGTCGATGGCGTGCACCGTGAGGTTGAGGACGGTCACGCGCTCGCCACCCATACGGCCGGCCATGCGCATGCCCTTGAAGACGCGGCTCGGGGTCGACGATGCGCCGATGGAGCCGGGCTTGCGGTGGTTGCGGTGCGAACCGTGCGAAGCCGAGACGCCCTTGAAGTTGTGACGCTTCATGACACCGGCGAAGCCCTTGCCCTTGCTCGTGCCGACGACGTCGACGAGCTGGCCTGCTTCGAAGGTGCCGTCGACCGTGAGCTCCTGGCCCGGCGTGTAGTCGCCGGCATCCGCGGTGCGGATCTCGGTGACGTGACGACGCGGCGTGACGCCGGCGGCCTCGAAGTGGGCGGTCAGCGGCTTGTTCACCTTGCGCGGGTCGATCTGGCCGTAGGCGATCTGAACGGCGTTGTAGCCGTCCTTCTCGGGGGTACGGATCTGCGTGACCACGTTCGAGGCGAGCTCGATGACGGTGACGGGAACGAGCTTGCCGCTCTCGTTCCAGACCTGGGTCATACCGAGCTTGGTGCCCAGCATGCCCTTGGAAATCTTGGAGTTGATATCAACCATGTCCGACCTCAGAGCTTGATCTCGATGTTGACATCTGCAGGCAGGTCGAGACGCATCAGCGAGTCGACAGCCTTGGGCGTCGGGTCGATGATGTCGATCAGACGCTTGTGGGTGCGCATCTCGAAGTGCTCGCGGCTGTCCTTGTACTTGTGGGGCGACCGGATGACGCACACGACGTTCTTCTCGGTCGGCAGGGGCACGGGGCCGACGACCGTTGCGCCCGCGCGGGTCACTGTGTCGACGATCTTGCGTGCGGACGTGTCGATGACCTCGTGGTCATACGACTTCAGGCGAATGCGGATCTTCTGTCCCGCCATTGTCTGCTCTCTCTCTTTAAGCGTCTTACCGACCTGGGCCGGGTGACCCAGGGGCATTGGACGCACGTCGGCGCTGTTCGCGCCTCGGCACTCAGACGGCTCTCACGAGTCGATCTGCTGCACCACTGTTCTGCTGTCATCCCGCACGCCTCGCAGCGAGCGGGTGTCCGACCTCCGCCGCGCACGGCGAAGCCCTCGTGATGAAGATGTCGGGATCGTTCTGCCACCCGCGGCCTAGGTCCCTGCGCGTCTGCGCCGCCTATGCACTGTCGTGGTGGTGATCCGGCCACGCTGAGCGCGCCGGAATGTCGAACCTGTCTATTCTGCCACGGCCGATTTCACTTGCGCAAACCCGGGCGTGTCGCGTTCGCTGTGCATCTGCTGGACTCGTCCGTCCGGGGTCGGATCGACGTGCCCGCGATGCCCCGATCGATCGTCAGAAACGCGGTGAGAGCGGGGCGAGGCATCCCCATGCCTCGCCCCGCTTGGGGAGGGCGTTCAGTGCGAGGGGGCACACCGAACGCGAGGAGCCCGGCGTGAAGGGACGCCGGGATCCTCGACCGAGGGCGCGGCGAAGCGACCGCCGCGCGGGCGGGATGACGTCTGAGCGCACAGAGTGCGCGCGTCTCACGATGATCCCCAAAATCGTTATCCCCAGTTTGACGCGGCGAACCGCGTGAGTGCGGGAGGTCGAACCCCTTCGACATCCCTGATCGCAAGTTCCCCAGGCGATCGTCATCCATTCTAAGGGGACGCTGTCGTGAAACGCGATACCGCCGGACGGAATACTTGGTGCCGGACGCAGAAGAGCGGCGACTCCCCCGATGGAGGAGTCGCCGCTCTCGGTCTCAGTCGAGAGTCCTATTCGTTGCCGACGGCCTTGTCGGCGGTGTCGCGGATCTCGTCGATCTTGTCGGCGGCCCCGGGCGCGATCTTCTTGGCGAAGTCGGCGACGCCGTCGAGGACCTTGTCGCTGATGTCCTCGGCCTGCTCGCTCTTCACTGCCTCGGCGATCTTGTCCTTGTTCTGCTCGTACAGATCTCTGCCCTTGTTGACGGTCTCATCGATACCCATGCGGGCCCCCTTGTATCCGTTCTGATGCGCCGGGTCCCCGACGCACGTTCATTCTGCACGCAACGGGTTTCCGGTGGAAGTATTTCGGACCGGAGCGTCATCTGACGCCACCTGCCGCGGTGGGCGCGACGCCGGCCGCCGAAGGGAGGACGTCGGAGCTACGACTGCCAGAAGTTCTTCTTGAACACGACCTGCTGCACCCTGATACCCAAATTGAGGGCGCGGACTTGCGCGTGCAGGCGGAGAGGACCCGACAGAAAATACGGCAGAGAGTACTCGCCATATGTCAGCGAATTCGCGGCAGTCAAAGCTGTCGCGGGGACCTCGACAGTAGGTTGCGGTGATGTACTCACGACGGCGCCGCTCGAATCGAGGCTCTGCGCCAGGACTCGAATCTGAAAGCCCTTAGTCACCCCAGTCGCAGCGAGGTAGATAGTGAGATCGCCAGTCTCCTTGATCGAAGCGCTGCTCTCCGCCAGCCAGAAAGACTGTGCTGTCACTGGAACTCGATACCAGGAATCGTCGGGCAATAGCGCGTTCCACCGGAATGTCGTCGACTGATGGGTGGGCACAGGATCCTCCGCTGGGGGCTCGTAAGGATCGACTTCGACGTAGTTCTCGAAGTCGACCGAGTTGGTGAATCCCAGCTGAAGGGGCGTGCCGCCGATCCAGAGGGAGACATGGACATGGGGGCCGTAGCCGGTATCGCTGCCGAAACCGGACGCGCCCGAATACGCGATCACTTGTCCGCGAGCGACACGCGCCCCCAACGGAACCGTGCTCGACTGCAGATGCAGATATCGGATGTAGTTGCCGTCGTCTGCCCGGAGCGCGAGGTAGCGTCCGGTCGCGGTCGTCGTGGAATCCTTCCGATCGACGATCACGCCGTTGGCGGCCGCCCGGATCTGCGTGCCGGTGACGACCGCGTAGTCGGTTCCCGGTTCACCCGACGGCGGATTCCGGTTCTTGTGCCCCTGCCAGGAGCTCGAGATGCGGACGTCGCCGCACGGCCGGAGATAGCTCCCCGCCGCAGATGCGCTGAGGCCCGGGGAGAACAGGTCCCACCCGATGGCCGAAGCGCCGACGACCGTACCCGCAGCGATCAGCATCGTACGACGCGAAAGGATCGGCTGCGGCGAGTGGCTGCCCGAGAGTTCGGCGTCAGCCGCGTCACACACTAGCGATCGCCGCCTTCGTTCTCGCCGCGGATCAGGTTCGCGATCTGCTCCTCCGGGAGCGGCTCGAGCGACGCCGACGACATGCCGAGCTCAGGCGCCGAGGGCGAACCACCGATCGTGCACTGGGCCTGCGCCTCGAGCCCAGAGGCCTGAGCCGGAACCAGCACGAGCCATTCGGGCGAGACCAGCCTCTGCTCGATGCGGGTGTCCTCGATGGTGAAGGCGACGTCGGCAGGGAACGCCGAGAGCGTCGCGTCGATGCAGATCTGCGCCAGCTCCTCGCTTGCGAACCCGCCGAAGTCGTCAGCCGGAGCCTGCGTGGACTCCGGGGTGGCCGAGGGCTCGGTGGTGGGTTCTGCGACCGAAGGGGTGGGGTCAGGAGTCGAAGCCGTCGATGTCGGCACCGGGCTCGACGTGCTCGGCAGCGCAGCGCAGCCCGAGGCACCACCGACGAGGACGACAGCCAGAGCACTCGCGGCGACACACCGAGCAAGGGGGGATCTCATGATTTTGAATGTACCCAGAGCCGGGCCTCAGCCGTGGATGCGACGCGGACAGTCGTCGGGAATCTTCGCGACCCGGACTCAGTGCGCAGTCGCACCGGGGGCGACCACGGTGCGGACGGTGCGGAACAGGATGATGAGGTCCTGCATGAGCGACCAGTTCTCGACGTAGTACAGGTCGAGACGGATGGTCTCCTCCCACGAGAGCGAGGAGCGTCCGCTGACCTGCCACAACCCGCTCATGCCGGGCTTGACGAGCAGACGACGATGCGCGAAGTCATCGTAGAGCGCGACCTCCGAGGCACGTTGGGGTCGCGGGCCCACGAGACTCATATGCCCGAGAAACACGTTGACCAGCTGGGGCAGCTCGTCGATGGAGTGCCTGCGGAAGAAGCGTCCGACCCTGGTGATGCGCGGGTCGTCGTTGATCTTGAACAGCGGCGTGCCGGCGTCGCCCTGCAGGTCGAGAAGAGTCGCGAGCTGGTCGTCGGCGTCGGCCACCATCGACCGGAACTTCAGCATGCCGAAGGTGTGTCCTCCGCGTCCGATCCGCTCCTGACGGAAGAAGATGCCACCCGGCCCGTCGACGCGGATCGCAATGGCGGCGATGAGGAAGACCGGCGACATGACGACGAGCAGCAGCGAGGACCCGACGATGTCGAAGGCCCGCTTGAGGAAGCGCTTGGCGCCTTCCATGCGCGGGAAGTCGACGTGCACAAGCGGCAGACCGGCGACAGGTGTCGCATGCATGCGAGGCCCCGCGATATCCGTCAGCACGGGGGCCATGATGAGTTGGATATCTCGGTCGGAGACGGAGTACCCGAGGCGGCGCATCGTCAGAGGGTCGAGATCGTCGGATCCGACGATGATCAGGGCGTCGAAGCGCACCTCATCGAGCACCCTCTCGACGTTGGCGATGTCGCCGAGCACCTCGAAGCCCGAGATGTCGGCAGCGGAGGTGCTCTCGGTGATCACCCCGAGGATCTCGTACCCGCTGCTCTTCGCCCGCCGGATCTCGCGCCCGACGAGGGCCACCTTCGACGGCTCGCCGATCACGACCGCCCTGTGCAGATACTGCCCCGTCTTCTGCCGACCACGCAGCCACTGGCGGCACATCCATCGCGACAGCAGCAGAAGCACCAGACCGAGGGGGAAGACGACAGCGACGAGGGCCCGGGAGAGCTCCATCCCGAGGAAGAACGCGATCGCGACGGTGACCGCGAACACTCCGATCGACGCGTTGACGATGCGTCGGTATTCATCCGCTCCGTGCCCGACGGTGTGGCGGTCCCGCGAATCCGCCACGTCCAAGGCGATCAGCCAGAGGATGCCGATCGATGCGAGCACGACCAGGTACGACACTCGGGGTCCGCTGGGCCAGGACACACCGGTCAGAAGCCCGGGAAGCACGATGATCGCGGCGACGATCAGCGTGACCAGCACGACCACCACGTCGTTGTAGAAGAGGCGACTCGCGTAGAGCCGAGTCCACGCTGGTCGCCGCATCTTCTTCACGCGAACCTGGGCGGTGCTCGTCGACTCACGCGGGGCACTGAAGCCACCGTGCTCGACTTGAACGACGACGACTCTCACCCCCCTCGGCTGTACTGACGCCAGAACGCGAGCAAGTATATCGGTCTGCCCGGAATCGGGGACAGGCCTCAGCCGGAGCAGCCGTCCGTGACGACGGGCTTCGCGCCCCGCACCATCGGGTTGGTCCTCACCTCGAGAGGGCCGTAGTCGTCATCGCCGCCGACGAACGTCGCGGTGACGTCGACCGAATCCCCCGGGTCGAACCAGGCCTCGAACGCGACCACCGGCCGACCGAGATCATCGATGTCACGATGCATGACCGACACCTCGTCACCGTTGAAGGTCGCATCCGCGAGCGTGGTCCCCGGAGGACCGTAGACGAAGATCCAATCGCGGAACCGGGCGCCGAAGGTCATGCTCTGCACATAGCGCGGCAGCGCCTCGGCCTGGCGCTGCGTCAGCGGCAACGTGAGCGATGCGGTGGCCGTGAACGTCGCCGTGTCTGCTTCGCACACGGCAGTGGCCGTCGTCGCCGTCTCCGTGAAGTAGTCGATCTTCGAGCCGTTGCTGTTGTTGAAGTAGATGCCCATGGTGGTCACGTTGGAGTTGTCCGCCGGAAGCACCCCGCTGATCTTGGCCCCTTCGATCGCCTCAGCCACCTGCTCGTCGTCGCTCCAGACCAGCACACTGCCGTGAGACGCGCTCTCCGTGATGGCCCACAGCATGTCCTTCAGATCGAAGTCACCGGCGGCGATCTTGTCGAAGACCGCGGCAGCCGTGTCGGCGAAAAATCCGTCGACGAGTTCGGGCTCCTTGTACGAGTCCCAGCGCCCGTAGACCTCGCTCAGCAGCAGGGAGACCGCGTTCTCTTCGGAGAGGACCTCGCCCGAGGCGAGCTCGATGGGGCCCGTCGCCTTGAGGATGCGCCCCAGCGCCAGCGGATCGATCGAGACCACACCGGCGATCTCGTCGTCTGCGATGTCGCGCTGCCACCAGGCACGCATGATCTTCGCTGCGGTGGGGAAGTCGGGGCGGCTCATGCTCGTGTTGATGTGGTCGACGAGATAGCGCGTGTACAGCTGGATGGCGTTCGGGGGCACCTCCACGTCGACAGCGACGCCGTTCTGATAGTTGCCGCTGTCTCCCTGCGCGCCGATCGCGATCGACCCCTCATCGACCTTCACGAGAGTCTGGGCGGCGGCGCTGCCCCCGAGCGCGAGCGTTTCGGCGTTGTTCTGGAAGACGAGGAGATACTTGCGCTCGCCGTCGCCGCCGAGCAGTTTCGGAAGGACCCCGATCATCGGGGCGGCCGCCGACATCACCTCGTCGACCTGATCGACTCCCTCGCGCACGACGGAGACCAGGAAGGGCGACTTGGAGACGGACTCCAGTCCGTCGGCGAGCTCGGTGATGTGCGTCGCCTGGTCGTCTGTGGCATCGAGGAGCCGCTCGGTGATCGATCCGGTGGAATCCTCGTCACCCATCACCGGCACGGCGACGCCGTTGACGAGTGCGTCGAGCGACTGCGCCGCGAGGCGCACACCTTTGAGGTTGTCGCCCACGACCGGGACCCACTCCATGACCCACCACACAGGGTCGGACGCCGCGGCACCGGCGCTGGCGGCGCTTTCGGAGAGCTGAGGGAGCGCATCGTCGACGTCGCCACCGCCCTGGATCTCCGAGATGAGGTCCTGGCTCTGGACGAGTCGGTCCTTCACCGTGATCGCGCGCAGTCCCACCCAGCACACCGCGATGAGGAAGGCGATGATGACCAGGATGACAACGGTCCAGATTCGGCGCCGCCGCCGCTGACGGCCCGGCATCCGCTCGTCGATGCCCTGCGCATCCTGACGCTCTGCGCTCATGGACGACGTACCTTTCGTGCGGGGGTGATCTGGTGAATTGTACCGGCGACGCCTGAAGCCGCCCCGTCCGCGCTCACTCGGACTCCGAGGAGATGAAGATCGGAGACGCGCCGAGAGTCAGCGAGACCTCGCCGTCCTCGGGCTCGATCGTCTCGGTGTTTCCGGACATGTCGGTGACAACCAGGGGAACGTCGGACGTGAAGGTGCGCTGCACCTCGCCCTGCGGCGCCCACGCGATGCGCGTCGCCTCATCTCCTGAACCGAAGACCTCGACCGAGGTCTGCTCGTCGGATTCATCCGAGGTGAAGGCCTTGTCGCGCAGCTGAGTGATCATCAGCGCCTGGGCGAAAGCCCCGGGCTTCGGAGCGAGAGCGACGACGCCTGCACGTGGTGCGTTCTCATAGAGCCCGAAGTTCGCTTCGCCCGCAGCGGGGTCGGGGGTGTCGTTCACCAGGTCGTACCAGAAGTACTTCTCGACGCCGTTGGCGAAGGCAAGCGCCTGGTTGCGCACCATCATCTGCCCCTGCTCGAGCAGCGAGACTCCTGCATAGTGCGTCGGGAACCCCATCTCGGTCACCCACACGGGCCGGGTCTCCCCCGCGGTCTCCTGCATGTCGGCGTAGGACTGCTGCACGGTTTCCGCGATCAGATCGGCGTCGCGGTTGATCCACGATTCGTACGGGTGGTAGCTCGCCACATCGGTCACGCCCATCCCGCCGGCCTGCCAGAACCCGACGAACCAATCGCGGTCGTAGAGTGCGGTGGAACCGGTGACGATCGGGAGCTCCGGATACGCCGTGCTGACGTGGTCGCGGACCGACTGCGCGATGGGCACGTAGCACGCCGGCGCCGCCCCGCACGCCGTGTCGTTCTCACGATGGTTGAACTCGTTCAGCACCTCGAGTCCGACGAGGTCGAACCTGTCGGCGACGGCCTTCGCATAGGCGCCGTATGCCTGGATCGAGGTCTCATTGCCCGGTGCCTTCCTGGCGCCGTAGAGCCTGTTGCCGTAGACGACGAGGCCCAGCAGCTTCACGTCGTTCGCGTGCATGCGCTCGAACTCGCGCACATAGTTCTCATCCCACGCGTACTGCCCGGCGACCTTCTCGTTCCGCTCCCACGAGATGTCGTTGCGCACCTCGGCGAAGCCGATCGCAGCCGCCAGCGAACCCGTGCCGACGAAGGCCTCCTTCTCGACATGCGCTCCCACCCCGAAGCGGCCGTCCTGGGCCACGGCGAAGCCGTCGGCGTCGATCACAGCGACATCCGTCTGGATCTGCCGACCCGCGGAGTCGTTGACGGCGACCGTGTAGTGTCCCTGCGATACGCCGGTCAGGGGCAGGGCGGAAAGCGGACCCGTGGAACCGAACTCGCCGGTGATCGGCTCACCACCGGACGTCGACGTGGCGCTCCACTGCACGGGCCCTTCAGCGAGCGAGACGGCGAGCAGAGCGGATTCGTCGGTCATGATCAGAGAGTCGTTGACGATGCCGGCCGGCGTCTGCACGGCCTCGAACGATCCGTTGGGCACGAGGTTGTCGCCGCCGGCCGCGGTGATCGACACGTCGTCGATCCCGAAACCTCGCACGGCACCGGAGAACGCGACGTCGAACGTCGACGCGGCGGGCTGATCGCTCGCCGACGTGAACGGGAACTCGATCGTCTCCCACTCCGCATCCAACTCGGGAAGCGTGAAGGTCTGACCCGCCACGTTCAGGCGAACCCCGGTCTCGGTCTTCTCCTCGGCGAGCACCCGCACGGATACTCGGAGCGTGTAGTCCGTGCTCGGAGCGAGCGCGACGGGTGCGGACGCAGCGATGATGTCCGCATCGTCGGCCGGCGCATCCACGCGCAGCGACACGGCGCCCTGCGCCGCGTCGCCGACCTCGGGAAGGACCGTGCCTACTACTCTGCGGTCCGCGAGCGTCCATGCGTCGACCGAGGCCCGCGCGACGTTCGTGACAGGGACCACGGCCGGCTGTTCGGTCACGACCGGCTCGGGAGTGGCCTCAGGCGATGGCGATGCCTCGGCGCGAGGCTGGGCCTGCTGTCCGGAGATCACCATCGCAGCCGCAGCACCGCCGCCGACAAGGAGCACGGTGACCGCGCTCGCGATGATGATCGTCTTCTTCGTCGCGCGCAGAGCCATCATGTCCTTTCCCCCGAGTGTTCGTCTCCAATGTATCGGGTCGTACTCGGGACGAACCTGACAGCCGCCCTGGGCCCGCCCGCCGAGAACTTCCCTAGACTCGACGCATGCTTGCAGAGGCCCAGCCGACACTGCGCGCCCGCGTGCCCTGTGGTGCGAGGTCGGCGCTGTGAGCGGTGTGCTGGTGCACGAATGGCTCGCTCCGAGAGGCGGCTCCGAGAACGTCTTCGAGGCACTCAGCCGGGTCTTCCCGGACGCAGCGCGCTATTGCCTGTGGAATGAGAGCGAAGGCCGCTTCGTCGTCGATGGCGAGACATGGCTGGCCCGCACACCGCTGCGCGGACGCAAGGCCGCAGCCGTCGGTCTGATGCCGCTCGCCTGGCGGACTCTTCCGAGCATCGATGCGGACTGGATCCTCACGAGCTCGCATCTCTTCGCGCACCATGCGAGATTCGGGGGCTCCGGGCGCGGCGCCCCGAAGCTCGTCTACGCCCACACCCCGGCGCGCTACATCTGGAACCCCGAGCTCGATGTGCGCGGCGACACGTTCGCCGCGAGGGCCGCCGCGAACATGCTGAAGGGGCTCGATCGCAGGCGTGCTCAGGAACCAGTCGCGATCGCCGCGAACAGCGTGTTCGTGCAGAAGCGCATCGAGCAGGCGTGGCATCGCGAGAGCACGGTGATCCACCCTCCCGTCGATGTGACGGGTTTCCTCCGCGCACCCGAACCGGACGAACGCGACGAGGACGCCCTCGCGCTGCTGCCTGAGACCTTCCTCCTCGGCTTCTCCCGATTCATCCCCTACAAGCGACTGGATCTCGTGATCGAGGCCGGCATCGCCGCAGACGTGCCCGTCGTTCTCGCCGGTGCGGGACCGGACGAGGCACGTCTGCGCTCGCTCGCCGAGGAGCGCGCACCCGGTCGGGTCTTCTTCGTGCGGTCGCCGGGAGCGGAGCTCTACCGGGCGCTGCTGCAGCGCTGCATCGCCCTCATCTTCCCCGCGGTGGAGGACTTCGGCATCGTCCCCGTGGAGGCCATGGCAGCAGGCCGACCGGTGATCGCCGCCGCCGTGGGCGGGACGGCCGAGACGATCGTCGACGGCAGCACCGGCGCGTTCGTCGAGGACTGGTCGCGCGACGAGCTGCGCCGTGCGGTCGAGGTGGCCGCCGGCGTCTCACCCGACGCCTGCCGAACGCAGGCGGAGAAGTTCTCCGAAGCCGTGTTCGCCGATCGCATCAGGGAGTGGGTGGCGGAGTCTATCGACGGCGCACGCCAGCCGGAGACGAGGAGCGCGTGACCGTTCTCGTCGACGACCGGTATCGCGGCACGCACGGCATCGGCCGCTATGCCGCAGAGGTCCTCCCCCGGCTGACTCTGCCCTGGGCACCCCTGCATCTCGGTGGCACCCCGTTCTCCGCGGTCGACGCGTTCCGTTCCGTGGGTGCCGCCGCTGCTCCCGGCGCTCTCGTCTATTCGCCCGGCTACGGTGCGCTCGTTCGAGCTCGAAAGCAGCTGCTCACGCTGCACGATCTCATCCAGCTGAGCGCCCCGGGGCTCGACCGCTGGAAGTTCGCCGCCTACTACTCCGGTCCGGTCAGAAACGTCGTCCGCAGAGCAGGCACCGTGCTCACCGTCTCCGAGACATCGGCCCGAGCGCTTCGTTCGTGGGTGAACGACGACGATGTCGAGATCGTCAATGCGGGCAATGGGTGCTCTGACGCCTTCCACCCCCGCTCAGGCGCGCTGCAGCAGTCGGATCCCTACGTGCTGTTCGTCGGCAACGGCCGCGCCCACAAGAATCTCGACGTGGTCCTCGACGCCCTGGTCTCGGCGCGCGACGTGCGCCTCGTCGCCGTGGTTCCCGAGCGCGAGATCGCCGACCTCGAGACCAGGGCGACGCAGCGGCTCGTCGACGCCCGAGTGCGCTGGGTGAACGGAGTCGACGACGAGAGGCTCGCTGATCTCTATCGGGGCGCTGCGGCGACCGTGATGCCCTCGACGCTCGAGGGGTTCGGCCTCCCGGCCCTGGAGTCGGTCCGCTGCGGCACCCCTGTCGTGTACTGGGCAGGGTGCGAATCGGTCGCGGAGATCGTCGGAGACCGCGGTCACGCGGTGTCCTCCCCGGGCGATGCGCAGGAGTGGGCGCACGCATTGACCGACGCCGTGGCCGCCCGGCGACGGGTCGCGCCACCCGAGGGCTACGACTGGAATCGCACCGCGGGGATCGTCTCTGAGACGATCACCCGACTGCTCGGCTGACTAGGTTCGGCGTCGCTCGACCGACCAGAGGAAGTCCTCGAGCGAGTCGGTCTTGCGCCCCCACGACGCGGAGGATGCCGCGTCCATGCCGGCGTGGTTCGGCGACGGGTGTCCCAGGGCGCGTTCGAGCGCGGCATCCGCACCTCGGTCGTCGTCGTACACCTCGATGCCGAGGTGGGGTGAGGCGCGGATTCCGGGCGTCTCACGCGCCACGACGGCGAGCCCCGCCGCGAGGTACTCGTAGAGCTTCATCGGGCTGCGGCCGGCATTGAGCGGACTGTCGGAGAGCGGCAGAAGGCCGACGCGCGCCGTGTGCAGCAACGCCGGAACCTCGGCGTAGGGAACGGGCCCGATGATGTCGACGTTCGACGGCACCGGTTGCGGCGGGCGGGCGTCTGGACCGGCGATGACGAAGCCGACGTCTGGTCGTGCTCGCGCCCAGGCGACGACGCGCTCCCAGTCGAATCGGTCGTCGAGCGCCCCGACGTAAACGCACCGCGCCGCACGGGAGCGATCCTCGCCGACCTGCGGTGCGAAACGGGCGACCTCAGCCCCGTTGCCCAGCACGAGCGAGGGGGTGCCCAGGGTGCCGAGTCCGCGCAGGACTTCGTCGGAGGTGGCGATCACGCCGTCGACCTCGTCGAGAATGCGACGCTGCAGGGCGTGTTTCACCCCACCGGGGTAGAGATCGGTGGGTCGATAGATCACGCGATGCGAGAGCGATCGCACAGAGGCGTCCCACAGCAGCGGCTGATCGATGAGCACGGCGTCGAATCCCCCGGCGATGCCTTCGTGCTGCAGCATCCGGGCGACGCGGGGAGCTCCGACCGGCGCCGGCAGGATCGTGCGCGGGACGACCTGCAGCACCCCGTCAACGTCTCGGTGAGCGCGGCGCGGCACGCCTGCCAGCTGCTGACGATCGACCCGTCCGGTCAACCGGTGGATGAGCGAGATCGGGGTGCTCAGATGCACGACGTCCGCTCCGCGTTCGGCGAGCACACGCGCGTAGTGGTGGCTGCCGACCCGGAAAGCACCGAAAGGATGACTGTGTGAGAGGAACAGGATGCGCGCGGACGCGGCTCGCGCCGCCGCGTGGGTCATGCTCGCACCCGACGCACAGTGTCGCGGATCTCCTGCCGAATGCCCTCGAGCGTCGCCGCCGCTATGCGCACACGTTCGGAGACCTCCGCCGCGCGTTCCGGCGTCGGGAGAAGCGCCGCGCGCATGCGCGTCTGGTCGCTCGCGGACGAGTCGACCGAAATGCCGTGCAGCCCGATGGCCGCGAACGCCTTCGTGATCTTCATCGTGGGGCCGGGAACCAGTTCGACGGGAACCGCCCCGCTCAGAGCGGCGAGCACGAGCACGTGCATGCGGTCGCTGACGACGATCTGCGCCGCGTCGTAGCGGTGCCGCAGGCTCTCTTCCTGCACGAGGGGATCGGTGTCACCCCAGGCGTCGAACTCGCCGCCGAGCAGCTGCGCGAGCTCACGCGCTCGGCTCTCGTCTTCGCGCACCTGCACGACGGTGCGGATCGAGAGGCCTGCACGCTCGGCGGTCTCACGCACTGCATCCAGCCACTCCGCATCCGGCAGCGGGCGCGCACCCCGCAGACTCACCAGCAATTCGGAGCGCTCACCCCAGGGGAGCCCGGCGCGTGTCCCCGCCGAGAAGCCGATGTCCGGTGCGAGCCTGCCACACCGCGCGGTCGTCAGCGTGGCTTCGTCACGCCACAGCGTCACCTGCGAGAGGCGAGCCGCCAGGCGATGAATGGCGAGGGCCGGCCACGAGGGCGCACGGATCCCCCTCGGTGGACGGACGACCACCCCGCCCTTGAGTCGGACGATCAGAGTCTCGGCCAGGAAGACGAGCTCCCTGAGACCGTTGCCCCGGTCGAGCGGGATCTCTCCCGCTTCGAACACCAGCACGGGGTGACGCGGAACCAGAACGAGAAGCCGGAGCCAACGAGGCACCGACTTCTTGGTCCGCAAAACGAGGGACTCGGCAGACAGACCCAGTTGCCTCAGCCAGACATCGGGTGCATCTCCGGTGTAGGCGACCAGCTCGTCACTCGTGCCCACCGCCCATGCGAGCGTCTCGCGGCGGATGAGCGCGTCGCCGATGTTGCCCGCGGGGCCCGTGAGCGACACGAAAGTTCGGGTGGCGCGGGGCGCTCTGGACGATCGTGGAACCCGGCGGCGCATGAGGTAAATCTAGTCTGTTCGCCGATGCGAGCCGTTCACGGATGCCGCGCGGCACCGGGCATGCCGTTGCGATCAGGGGATGATCGTGACGGGGTCTGTGCCGGTTCCGGGGTCCGTGCCGGTTCCGGGGTCTGTGCCGGTTCCGGGGTCTGTGCCGGTTCCGGGGTCCGTGCCGGTTCCGGGGTCCGTGCCGGGATCAGTCGGCGGCGTCGGCGTCTCGGCGGGGGGCGCAGGCTCAGACGGAGCAACAGGCTCGGGCACGGGCGTCTGCGACGGGCGCCGAACAGGACCCGTGTTCTCCTCGGGCTCTTCGGTCTCGACGGGCAGCACGCGCGTGACGGTGACGGGCGCGCTGACTCGCACGCCGTCCTCGTTCTCCGCGGTCACCGTATAGACGACCGTCTCCGCCGCACAGGTGAACGGAACGGCACGGTCGGTGAGATTCGACGGCAGGGCTGCGGCGATCGGCAGCTCGAGCGCGTCGACCTGCGTCTCCCCCGCGGCGATCGCGACACTCTCGGCGTCGTCGATCTGCCAGCTCAGCAGCACCTGGCCTTCGGCCTCTTCCGAGGCGCATTCGACGGTCGCCGTGTTCGCGGTGAAGCTCTTGATCACCGGAACCGGCGCAGGTGTGGACTGCTCGGGCGTGGGACGCACGGACGGTTCGGTGTCGACCGGTGCGGCGACGCTGCTCAGCGTTCCGATGATCGCACCGGCGGCCACCGCGAGAAGCACAGCGACACCGGAGAGCACCATCAACAGAACGCTGCGCTTCCTCGTGCGCCTCTCGGCCCGGCGATGCCGGTCGCGTCGGGCGCGAGCGCGGGGCTCCTCAGCGCCGGACGACAGCGCGGCTGCGACGGGCGCCCCGCCCGCGACACGGTCGTTCTCTGGTTGCTCGACGCCACCGGCGTCGAAGCCAACGGCGACGGGAGCGTTCTTCGTCGAGGGTTTAGGTGCCGACGCCGCTCCGACGGCACTGGAACCCGGGTTCTTCGTCCACGCGACGTATTCATCGATGACGTCGTCGGTGGGGCCATCGGCGATGAGCTCGCCCTTGTGCACCCACAGCACCCGCTCGCAGGTCTCCTTGAGCGATCCAACCGAGTGGCTGACGATCATCACCAGGCCGGCGCTGTCGCGCAGCTCGTTGATGCGCTTCTCGCTCTTGGCCCGGAATCGCCGGTCTCCCACGGCGAGCGCTTCGTCGATGAGCAGGATCGAGTGCGCCTTGGCCGAGGCGATCGCGAATCGCAACCGCGCCGCCATCCCGGAGGAGTATGTGCGCATGGGGTGATAGATGAAGTCGTTGAGCTCGGCGAAGTCGGCAATCTCGTCGACGTGCTCGGCCGCTTCTTCCGGGGTGAAACCCATCGCCAACAGCCCGAGGCGGATGTTGTTCTCGCCCGAGAGCTCGGGCACGAGAGCCGCGTTCACCCCGAGCAGCACGGGGCGCTCTCTGGCGAAGATGCGCCCCTCCGAGGGCGGGATAAGACCGGTCATCGCCCGGAAGAGCGTCGATTTGCCCGAGCCGTTGTGCCCGACGACGCCGATCGACTCGCCTTCTGTAGCGGTGAAGCTCACTCCTCGCAGCGCGGGGACGGTCTGCAGATCGCGTCCGCCTCTGAAGGATCGCATACTAGTCAGAGACTCGCGCGCCGTCATCCGCTTGCCAGAAGCGTAGACGCGGTAGTTGATATGTACGTCGTCGGCGACGATCATCGGCCGACGCACGCGATCTCCGACGCTCGCGCGCCCGGTGGGAAGAAGAAGATCAGTCACTGAGCCCGTACCTCTCCTCTGCGCGCCAGAAGAAGATGGCGCCGCCGACAAGCGTCACCAGCGCCCAGATCGGAGCAGCGACCCATGCGAGCAACGGCGCCGAGTAGCCGTCGAGCAGCACATCTCGCGCGATGGCGATGAACTCGTAGATCGGGTTGAGGTGCACGATCGTCAGCAACACCGGGTACTCGGCAAGCGCTCCATCGACGTCGAAAAAAATGCCGCTGACGTAGAAAAGCACGCGGCTGATGATCGGGACCAGCTGCTGCACGTCACGCGTGCGTACCGAGATGCGGGCGACCACGAAAGCGACTCCGAGATTGAACAACCCCATCCCCGCTAGCGTCGGGATCACTAGCAGCCAGGACCAGGAGATCGGTTCGCCGAGCACGAGCAGGAGAATGCCGAGCAGCAAAATCACTGGCACCATCCGCATGGCCTGCTCGGCGACGACGGAGATCGGCAAAAGAATACGCGGGAAGCCGAAGCTCTGCACGAGTTTGGTGTTGCTCGTGATTGCTTTCGAGCCCGTGCCGAAGCAACCAGTGAAGAACTCGAAGATAAAGACGCCGACAATGAGGAACTGCACGAAATTCTCCGGGCGAGCAGGCCCCGAAAGAATGAAGTGGAAGATCACTCCGTAGATGATCGCGAGAGACAGCGGTTTGAGGACAATCCAGAGCACGCCGAGGCGATTGGGCAACAGGCTTGCAACCAGGCGGCTGCCCGCCAGCCGCAGCGCAAACATGCGCATACGCCACGTGGTTGCGAGATACTCACCGAATGGAGGTCGCTTTCCCACCTCGGTCAGACCGGCGGTCGCGGGCACAGCCATCGCTCCCATTCGGAATCCTCTACCTCTCTCTACCCCGGTGCGCGGTGAGTGTGCACCCGGGGCGGCATATCGGATTATGTTACCCCACCCGCCGATTCCGCCACCCGTGAGGCGACTCAGTCGCGGCCGTAGATGTCGCGCGTGTAGATCTTGTGGGCGACGTCGTCGAGGGCATCGGTCGCGCGGTTGGCGATGATGACATCGGCCCTGGCCTTGAACTCGTCGAGGTCGCGCACGACCTCCGAGTGGAAGAACTCGTCTTCGTCGAGGGACGGCTCGTAGACGACCACCACGACGCCCTTCGCCTTGATGCGCTTCATGATGCCTTGGATCGACGACGCCCGGAAGTTGTCAGACCCCGATTTCATGACGAGGCGGTAGACGCCGACGGTGCGGGGCTCTCGGGCCAGGATGTCGGTGGCGACGAAATCCTTGCGGGTGCTGTTGGCATCGACGATTGCGGCGATGAGGTTCTGCGGCACCTTGGAGTAGTTCGCGAGCAGCTGCTTGGTGTCCTTCGGCAGGCAGTATCCGCCGTAGCCGAAGGAGGGGTTATTGTAGTGCGACCCGATGCGCGGGTCGAGTCCCACGCCCTCGATGATCTGCTTGGTGTCGAGCCCGTGCACGACCGCATAGGTGTCGAGTTCGTTGAAGTACGCCACGCGCAGCGCCAGGTAGGTGTTGGCGAAGAGCTTGATCGCCTCGGCCTCGGTCGACTCGGTGAGCAGCACCGGCACGTCGGTGGCGATCGCTCCCTCGAGCAGAAGTTCGGCGAAACGCTCTCCGACGGGGCCCCGGTCTCCGACGACGATGCGCGAGGGATAGAGGTTGTCGTGCAGCGCGCGCCCCTCGCGCAGGAACTCCGGCGAGAAGACGATTTTCGACTGCGGATGTTCGGCTTTCATACGCGCCGTGAACCCGACCGGCACGGTCGACTTGATCACGATCGCGGCGTCGGGGTTCACCGCGAGCACGGTGTCGATGACGTTCTCGACCGACGAGGTGTCGAAGTAGTTGGTGACCTCGTCGTAGTTCGTCGGCGTCGCGACGACGACGAACTCGGCATCCCGATAGGCGGCGTCAGCATCGACCGTCGCCGTGAGGTCGAGTTCGTGCGTGGCGAGGTAGTCCTCGAGCTCGACGTCGGCGATGGGCGACACCCGACGACTGAGCATCTCCACCTTCGCAGGGTCGATGTCGACGGCGAACACCTCGTGGTGCTGGGCGAGGATGACGGCGTTGGACAGGCCGACGTATCCGGTCCCTGCGATGGCGATCTTCATGCCCTCAGGCTACTGGTGTGTCTAGCCGAACCCGACCGAGTAGAGTCGAGCCGATGACTGTCCCGCTTGTGTCGATCGTGATTCCGGTCTTCAACGACGTGACCACCATAGCCTCCGCGATCGAAAGTGCGCTCGCGCAGACGCTCCACGATGTCGAGATCGTCTGCATCGACGACGCGTCAACCGATGGCACCGACGTCGTCATCGAGCGCTTCGCCTCACTCGACGATCGAGTGCGACTGATTCGCCTTGAGAGCAACGTCTCTGCGTTCCAGGCACGCCGCACCGGTGTGTTCGCCGCACGCGCTCGGCATCTGCTCTTCTTGGACGGTGACGACGAGCTTGTACCGGCTGCGGCTGAGACGGCGCTCTCCCTCGCCATCTCCTCTGACGCAGACCTCATCGGATTCGGTGTGACGATCGTCGAGAGAGACGGCCGTACGGGCAATGCCTACGAGCGGCGGCTACAGCCGATCCATGCCGAACTGCGCGGCGATGAGGTACTCGCCGGCCTTTTCCCCATCGACAAGCCCGCCCAGGGGCAGTTGTGGCGGTATCTCTTCCGGATCGAGATTCTCCGCACGGCCTACTCGCTTCTTCCAAGCGAGCTCGCCCTGCCGCGTATCAATGACTTGCCGCTGATGTTCCTTGCCGCAGCTATCGCCGAGAGCTACGTGTCTGTGAACGAGAAGCTGTACCGGTATCACTTCGGGCGGGGCGGAAGCGGTCATCGAGTAGATTCTCTCGATCGGGCCGAGTTCTACGCATCGGCTATCCGCTCGATAGACAGCATCGGCCCTGCCGTGGAGCAGCTCGCGAGCGAGCGAGCGGATGCCACCCCGCTGACGTCTTCATACGCATCGACCCGGCTGTCGATCATCGGTTACGTCTGCTTCCAGCTCGTCGAGCGCAGCGACCCCGGTTTGCTCAGCTCATCGCTGAACCTCCTCGTCTCACTCGCTCCCGCGGAAGACGTGATCCGCGCAGCGGCGCGGTTTTACCCGGCAACCTTGAAGATCCTGAAGTACCACATGCCGCGGCCATCCCTCGGTGGTAAGGAGGTGCGAAACGTGTTGCTGGCGACATCGAATCTCCGAACCGGTGGCGTCTCTGCAGTCCTCACGTCTCAAGCGCGCTACCTGACCGACGCCGGCTACCACGTGACCGTAGTGGCGCGAAGTCCGAGTAGCGAGCCACACGCCGTGCCGGATGGGGTCGATTTCGTAGAGCTCGCGTCACGCGATCTGCTTGGCCGGTTGAAGGAATGGCAAGCGATCTGCAGCGAGCGCAAGATAGACGTGGTCATCGACCATCAGATGCTGTACACCCAGTACTGGCCCGAATTCGCGCTTGCTGCGCGCGCAGAGGGTGCAGTGACGATCGGGTGGATCCACAACTTCATTGCTCGGCCGATTCTCGATGGCACTGATCGCCTACGACTCATCGAAACATGCAGCGGCACGCTTGCCCACATCGCCGTGCTTTCCCCCCTCGACGTGGCCTATTTCCGGCTCCGCGGTATCGATCACGTTTCGTATGCGCCCAACCCGCCGTCACCGTTGCTGCTCGACAGCCTCTCCCACCCACCAGAAAGGCGCGCGCCAGGCGAGAAGATCCGACTGGTCTGGTGGGGGCGACTGGAACAGCGCACGAAGCAGGTCTACGAACTGATCGAGATCGGCACGCAGTTGCGTGCGTTGGGAGCCTCGTTCTCGATCACGGTGATCGGCCCCGACTGGGACGACGTGACGGCGCGGAAGTTCAACGCTCGTGCCAGGCAAAGCGGAGTGGCGGACGCTGTCGTCGCAATTGGAGCTCTCCGCGGCGAGCGCCTGGTCGCGGCGATGGACGCGGCTGACGCCTTCGTGACTACGAGCCTGATCGAGGGATACCAACTGACCATCGCCGAGGCTCAAGCGCGCGGACTGCCTGTGTTCATGTACGACCTGCCCTGGCTCACGCTCGTTCAGGACAACGAAGGGATCGTTTCGGTTCCGCAGGGCGACGCCGAAGGACTCGCCGCTCAGATCATCCGTACAATGCGCGACGACGCGACCTATCGCCGGCTCTCGGCGGCCTCGATCACCAGCGCACGCCGAGTTCTCGACCGCGAATACGCTCGCCTCTACGACGATCTCCTGCAGGGCGCGCCCCAGCCGGAGATGTCCCCATCTCCCACGTTGGAGGATGCGGGGCTTCTGCTCGAGCTGTTCGCCTTCTACGCCGCTCGTTCCCATTCCACGGGCTTGAGCGGTGCAGTTGCGCCCGCTGAGATTGGCGTTCGCGTTTGGGGCTGGGTCGCCCCGCTCGGCAGGCACACGCTTCGACGTCTCCCCGGGCTGCGGCCGCTGGCACATCGCGCAAAAGGCTGGTTGCGCGCTCGCTGACCGCTTGCACGTCGGCGCACGAAGTTGCCCCCTCGCGTCGGCTCCGTTGCCCCGGCGCATCAGCACCGGGGCAACGAGGCTCAATCTTTTTCGAAGGACTGCGAGATTACCGCGCGTCTCCGCGCGTACTCGCCCTGCAGCTCGGCGGGGACACGTCCCTGCGCCCAACTCAGCAAGTGGGCCGCGAACTTCACCCACTCTTCTCGCACATCGTCGTAGTGGTCGAGGTGAGAGATACGCGCGTGCGTATCGCGCAGCGCCTCCAGTACAGCCATGCGGCGTGCGTCGTTCACGTTGGTCACCTGTTTGCGGATCGCGAACTTTCGGTGGACGCACACTTCGGCATCAAAGAACTCGATCGCGCTCGCGCTCGCGATGCTGTGCCAGTGGAACAAGACATCGTTATGCACCACCGTCGCACCGAAGAAGATGTTGGCGTCGTGCAAAAGCGTGGTACGGATGATCCGGTTCCACGGATAGTTGATCAGCCGGGCCGCCAGGCTCTCCTTGTCCGCCTCTGTTCTCGCCTCTGCCGCCTGCTTCCACAAGTCGCGATCGGCATCGAACATGCCCCGGCTGCGTCCCTCGTCCACATAGTCGATCCGGTACTTCACGAAGAGAAGATCTGCTGAGGTCGCGTCGGCCTGCCGAACGGCCGCCGCCAGCGACCGGCTGTCGACATGGTCGTCGGCATCGAGGAAGTAGGTGTATCGGCCGGTACTCAACGGAATCACTGAGTTGCGTGCACGACCGGCACCCTTATTCCCCTGTGCGAACACGTGCACGTTGGCGTGACGGGATTCGTACTCCCGGATGACGGCCAACGACTCATCCGTCGAGCCGTCGTCGACAAGCAGGATGTTGAAGCTGATCCCTCGCAAGGTGAGCAAGGAGTCGAGGGTGCCGCCGACAAGATCGGCGTTGTTGAACACGGGAATCACGATCGTCAGGTCGACGTCCGGATACGCTGCCTGGTCTTCGGCCATACGTGTCTTGGTTCGGGCGGAGAGCTTGACACCCGGAGCTGCTGCCACGGCCTTGCGGTAGACCTCGCCGAACCCTCGCTTGACGAGCGCCGATGCCGCCGGTTGTGTCTGTCGAGTGGCGGTCCAGTGGGTACGGTCCAGGTACCCGATGAATGACTCGAACAGCTGCGTGCGACTCTCGCCCTTCGCGCCATCCAAGAATCGCAAGATCGTGTTGGCGTGATTCACGAAGGCGCCGAGCTTGTAGGTCTGGGCGCTCATCGTCTGGCCTTCGCGTTCCATGCGGTGGAAGCTCACGACCGTATCGCACAGAACCACGCGCTGCGCGCGAGAGAGCACGAACCAGTGAAGCGGGTTGTCCTCGTAGAAGTAATCGCCCTCGGGGTACAGGATGCGGTGCTCCTGTAAGAACTCGCGACGATAGAGCTTTCGCCACGGAACCGGCGATAGGCGGAAGAGATCCGGATTCGTGACTGCCGAGATCACTTGCCCGATGGGCAGGTCACCCCACACGCCGCGATCGTAGGATTCGGTCCCGGTTGCATCTTCCGCGGTAAACGTTCTGAAGTCTCCGATGGCGAGGTCGGCGGAACTGCTCTTCGCGGCCGCGACGAGCGCCGCGAGCCCGCCAGGTGAGACGTGATCGTCACTGTCTGCAAAAGCGATATAGTCCCCAAGCGCTGCGCGGATGCCGACGTTGCTCGGAATCCCCGCTCCACCCAGCGTGTTGTGGTCGAGAGCAAAGACTCGAACCCTGCGGTCCTTCTTCCAGTATTTCTCTATGATCGAGCGGCCGTTATCCGTCGAGGCATCGTCGACGATGATGAGCTCAAGATCCGAGAAACTCTGATCGAGCACAGATGAAATGGCCACATCGAGATAGGGCTCGACGTTGTAGACGGGCATGACCATTGAAACGACGGGCGTACTCGTCAGCCGAGAGGCGGTGTGCTGTGCGCCGAACACGACCTCGTTCTTCGCATTCCCGCGCGGCGCGATCGTTCGCAGGGCTTTCCACGCCGGATCAAGGATTGCTCCCTGTGCTGCTTTCGACACGCGATGACCTGCGGACGCGATGCGACCGGGAACCGGAGGCGCGAGATAGATGCGTCCCCCGGTCAAGATCTGGGGCTGCCAGTCCTTCGTACCCCTCGTCGTCGCCGTCGCGTTGAGAACGAGTGGGAACTCCACTCGTCCAAGCGGGGTCTGGAAACTCCCGAAGAGCCGCCAGCGCGAGCCCGCGAACTTCGCGAGAGTGCGTCGCCAGCTCTTATGTCCGTCCGCGCCAGTGGTCGCGGTGAAATCGCGCCGCCGGACGACCCCGTCGTCAACTTCGCGCAATGCGTAGACGCCCGCGATCGGTGCAGCGCTGTTCTCTTTGAGCGTGAGAGTGATATGTCCTTGGTCGACGATCGCTTCGGCGACCGTCGCCGTCAGATACTCCTGGCTGAAATCGCTGCTGCTCGGAGCATCGGTGGTCGACACATCCGGAAGATGCCTCAGAGATCCGTTCGCGACCCTCACGACGACGCTGTCGGCACTGTTCCACAGCACCGCATCAGGCGAGACAGGGCACATCTGTTCGACCACGTGGCCGCCGCCGGCGTCCACGTCGACCGTCGCGCGCCACTCGCCGGCACCAACCGCGCCCGATGCGGCAATCGCCGAGACGAGTTCTGCCCCGACCACGGTCGGCACGAAAGTGACGTTCGTCTCTCCGTTGCTCAGCCGAACGCTCCGAATTCGCGTCGGTGAGGTATCCGAGATCATCAGGCGAGCACCAGATGCGCCGAACGAAACCGCCGTGACAGCAGGTATGGGCATCTCCGGTCGGGCAGTCACCCATTCTGGTTCGACACCGAACCACGAACCGACTGTCTCGACGACGTCGATGCTCGCCACCGTGCGACCACGCTCGTCACCGGCTCGCGCATCCTCCACCACGATGACCCGCTTGGTCTTGATCGGGCGCCTCTCTTGTGGGTGTCCTTGCGCTGCGCCGGCGTGGCGAACGATGACGACCTCGGCACTGGCATCGGCGTCATCGTCCAGGAGGGTGACCTGTTTGCCGTTGATCATGCCCTGCAAGACGGCTGGGAAGTATGCGTTCGCTCGCGGGCCGAGCATCGAGTAGGACTGCACGAGAGCGATACGTTGCCCGGCATCACGAGCCGCCGACAGCTCGGCCATGACCGTACGCAAGAAACCACGGCGCGACGATAGTTCCCGACCATCGAGCACGACGATGATGTCAAACTCGCGGCTCGGCAGACCATCAGTCAAGTCGGACCATGGCATCTCCGCACTCGGCTCGGAGGGCTTCACATGCGAATCCGTCTTGCCCGCCTCGACGAGCTGCGCGCGGTACCGCGCTGCCGCGAGGTGAGCCAACGTCGCGGTCGATACCCACAGGCCTTCGCGGTTCTCCTGCGTGTTCGAGACCAGATCAAGGACCAGTGGCGCGCCAGGAACGAGCAGTCCGACCTTGGTCTTACTGGCCGCTTCGAGCCTCATTCGGTATTCGGCGTCGATGACGGGGCTGGCAACGTCAAAGAAGCCTATGGTCTCAAGCGTGATGTCCCGGCGGAACAGAAGCGTCGAGTCCGACACTGTCAATGTGGAACCGGAGGCGGTTATTACATCGAGATGCTCGGAGACGCCGAGCGCGTGGACCGCATTTGCCATACGTGACGGGCTGATCAACAGGTCATGGACCTGTACCTCGAGCCGGTGGGGATGCGCCCATGAGTCCGCCCCCTGCAGTGTGAAGAACTCGCCCCGGGCCTCGCGAAGGGCCACGTTCCGCGTGCTCCGCCCGCCGATCTCGGGCGTCTCAACCTCAATCGATCGGATACGTTCATCCGACCTGACGAGCTCCTCGAGGGCCGGGGTGGCTGACGACCCCAGCAGCAGCAGCTCCCAGTTCTGGTAAGTCTGCGTGATGATCGAGCGCACAGAGACAAGCAGTGCCTCATCGGGGCGATCGTAGATCAAACCAACACTGACGAGTGGTCCTTCTGCCACCAGCGCCTGAGGCGTGGCCCGAAGACCGTCGAAGGAGGTCGACCCTGTGACGCCCAGCTCGATGTCCTCGATGCCCAACCGGCGGTATGGCTCGTTCAACTCTGCAAGCATGCTGACGACCGCGCCCCCCGAGCGCGGATGAGCCAACTGGACTGAGACGACGTGTGTCAGCCAGGTGCCCTTCTTCACAAGTGGCAATACTGCTCTTGCTTGATCGATCATGCTGTTCTGCATCAGTCTCTCGAGCAGGGATCCTGGGTCCTCCTTCTTAAAGGAGTCCCCGGCGATGAACCTCTGCGCGATCAGCGACAGAATCGCTTTCTCAGCCTCGCGGTCGAGGTCACGCTCGTGAAGGGTAACTACCAACCCGAACAGCCGGTCTAGCGGAACACCGGCGAGCTTCGAGAGGCGCATGCTGTCGGGAGCAGTCTCTTGGATCACGGCGGAGCGAAAGGACGCCCAATCATGTCCGAAGCCGGTCGCTCGACCAGCCAGGGCGTCGAGCGCCCACAGCGAACGGGTCCGCGCGCCGAAAACCTCCAAAGTGCGGTCTTCCCACGCATCAGATCGCAGGACGGAGAGCCGCTCGTGTCGCGTCGAGTCACTAGCAACGAGAGCGAGACTCGGAACGCCAAAAGCTGCCCCGTCGCTTGAATCCCTCTCGTGGCCGCTCCATGTCTCAAGATCCTTCGGCGAGCACGTCAACTCCTCGCCACTCGAGAGTCGAAGAAGGAAATCATCAGTGTGCCAACGCCGCTGTGCGAACGCCCCCGAGCCAGTCATATGCTCGATTGTACGGGTCTGGCTCAACGCGCTCGAACGCGCGGCGTACTGTACGTTGTCCATGCACCCATGGGAGATTACGGAAAGATGACTGGCAACGAGCACGACTTCGCCGAAGAACTTGCAAGCGCCCGTCGACAGCGAGATGCTGCTGTGGCGCGCTTGCGCCAACTGGAGTCCTCGCTCTCCTACCGAATCGGTCGCGCTGCTACGCGGTTGCCGCGCGCTCTCAAGTCGATTCGCGGCGTTTCGGTTCGTCGTAACAAACCTTCCGGCGGGATCGCCGGATCTGCCCTACCGGCTAAGAGCGTTCCGACGCCGCATCCCGTTCGCTCGTGGACACCTCTGCCCCGTGTCGATAGTCCCGACGTCAGCGTCGTGATACCGGTCTACAACTCGGTCGACTGGCTTGAGGATTGCCTTTCCAGCGTGCTTGCCCAGACAGGGCCGACACTCGAGGTCATCTGCGTGAATGACGGTTCGACGGACGGGTCGGAACGTATCCTCCAGCGCTTCGCGGAGAAGGATGAGCGCGTCCGGATCGTCACCCAGCCGAACAGCGGACAATCCGTCGGGCGAAACAGGGGATTCGCTGAGACGGCCGGCCGGTATGTCATCTACCTCGACAGCGATGATTTGTGGCAGGAGGATTCACTCTCTGATCTTGTGGGTCACGCGGACTCCGAACGGCTCGATCTCCTGCTCTTCGACTCTTTCGCGTTCCGTGACGGTGACGTCGATAAATCCATCTGGGAGCGATACGCGACCTACTACCAGCGTTCGCAGGAGTACCGGAAGGTGAGATCCGGGATCCAGATGCTCGCCGACATGCGCCACCAGCGCGACTACCGTCCGCATGTGGGCCTGTATCTCGCACGCACTGCCTTCGTGCGTGATCTCGGAACCCGGTTCATTCCGGGGATCGTGCATCAGGACAACCCGTACACCTTCTCCCTGCTGCTGCATGCGAAACGCGTCGCCCATGTGCGCACGGATTTCTACGCGCGTCGAATCCGCCCCGGCTCGACGATTACCGGACTCGATGATCTTCGCTCAGCGAAGGGCTATTACCTCAGCTACCTGGCGATGATTCGGGAACTGGGATCTCGCGGTCTGGAACCCGATACCTCGGACATGGTTGCTGACGTGGTGCATGGGGTGTTCCAAGGAGCGCGGCAGAAGATCGCTCACCTGACCCCTGATGAGGTCCAGTCTTTGGTCGATCTTGACCTCGGCATGGACGCCCAGCTCGTGATGCGCGCACTCCGGCCAGTACGCGCACGTTCGTACTGACGGCCGTGCGTCGCAACCGGAATCTTCAGGGAAGCAGATGAAGAAGTTGGCGTGACTGCGCTTTCAGCTGCCGGAGCCTCTCCTCGTCAAACGGACTCCATCGTGCGGTTTCCATGGCTGCGATCAGACGACGCACGTCGTCCGGAGTTGCGGTTCGCAGATCCACTGCTCGTTCGGGGTGACCGATCTGATCGTAGAACCGACGCGTCTTCTCTCGGACGTACAGCGAGAATGACGGGATGCGCTGAGAATAGGCGGTGATCGCGAGATGCAGGTGGGACGTCATGAGCCCGTCGAGGTCTGCCAGCCGAGGCAAGAAATCCTTCAGCGTCGTATACCGCAGGAGTTCGCAGTCCGGAGCGGCGTCAGCCAGTTGTGAGCGGTGACGTCCATTGCTGACGAGCACCATGTTTCGTGCGCTGCTGTTCGCGAATCCGGCAACTGCGGCTTCGACCGTGGCCAGGTGGGGGTTCTCCCTCATGTCTTCGAACTGGGCGATGTCGAACTGAAGCCCGATCGTCCGCCCTCGGCTGCGCCGACGTCGGAATCGTAGATAGTCCGAGGTGAGCAACGCGAGATCCGCCCCCGCGACGATCTTGTTTTCTTCGACACCGAGTCTGCTCAGGTGCTCCTGCGACTCCCGGTCTCGAACGCCGACGAACTGAGCTCG
This sequence comes from Microbacterium sp. Leaf161, assembly GCF_001423645.1. Taxonomy (NCBI): domain Bacteria; kingdom Bacillati; phylum Actinomycetota; class Actinomycetes; order Micrococcales; family Microbacteriaceae; genus Microbacterium; species Microbacterium sp. Leaf161. The sequence continues at coordinate 483,203 of NZ_LMOW01000001.1, forward strand.
ACCCGAGATCTCAAGTGCCAAGCGACGCGACTTATCGCGAAGCCACGGCCCCGCACCAACACCAGTGACCACCATCGGCTGGTCTGTCAGGGCGCCCTGGGCTATTGCCTTAGCGACGATCTCAAGGTACGAAGCTCCAGGCTTGGCCCCGGCCGTATCCGACATGATGCCACCGCCGCCGACGACAACGAGATCTGCTGTCGCGAACAACCCGTCGTACGTTTCTGCGTAACGCGTCCCCAGCCATCGGGAGTTCTCGACCGACAACTTGGGAATGGAGACGCGATAGCCCTCCTTCTGCAGCCGCTTCGCGATGACCGCACCGATCAGATCGTCCCCGAAGTTGTGCACACGGTACGGGCCCACGACCAGGGCGTGCTTGTCGGTCTTTCTCGTTCGATCCCGCCCGCCCCAAAGCGGACGAATCATGCGAGCTCGTTGTTCCACATCGACAGCGCGGAGCCGATCGCCATGTGCATGTCGAGGTACTGGTAGGTGCCGAGGCGACCGCCGAAGTGCACCCCGCTCTCGCCCTTGGTCAACTCGCGGTACGCCAGTAGACCGGCACGGTCGGTCGGCGTGTTGACGGGGTAGTACGGCTCGTCGTCACGCGTGGCGAAGCGCGAGAACTCGCGCATGATGACCGTCTTGTCCTTCGGGTAGCGATCCTCGCGCTCGGGGTGGAAGTGACGGAACTCGTGGATGCGCGTGTAGGGGACGTTCGCGTCGGCGTAGTTCATCACGGGAGTGCCCTGGAAGTCGCCCGTGTGGAGCACCTCTTCCTCGAAGTCGAGCGTGCGCCACGACAGCTCACCCTCGGCGTAGTCGAAGTAGCGGTCGACCGGGCCGGTGTAGATGACGGGCACCTGGCCGACGGTGGCGTTCTTGTTCAACGGCTGCGACTCGTCGAAGAAGTCGACGTCGAGCTTGACTTCGATGTTCCCGTGGTCGGCCATCCGCTCGATCCACGCGGTGTACCCGTCGGTCGGCAGGCCCTCCCACGTGTCGTTGAAGTAGCGGTTGTCGTAGGTGTAGCGCACCGGCAGACGGCTGATGATCTCGGCCGGGAGATCCTTGGGGTCCGTCTGCCACTGCTTCGCCGTGTAGTCACGGATGAACGCCTCGTACAGCGGCCGGCCGATCAGGCCGATGCCACGCTCCTCCAGGTTCTGCGCGCCCTTCGGGTCAAACTCCCCGGCCAGCTCTGTGATGAGCGCGCGCGCCTGGTCAGGCGAGTGCGCCGCGTTGAAGAACTGGTTGATCGTTCCGAGGTTGATCGGGAGAGGGAACACAACACCGTTGTGGTTCGTGTGCACCCGGTGGACGTAGTTCGTAAACGTCGTGAACCGGTTGACGTACTCCCAGACCGTCGGGTTGGAAGTGTGGAAGAGGTGCGCACCGTACCTGTGCACCTCGATCCCCGTCTTCGGCTCGTTCTCGCTGTATGCATTGCCCCCGATGTGGTGGCGACGGTCGATGACCGTGACCTTCCGACCTGCAGCTGCAGCGCGTTCAGCGATGGTCAGACCGAAGAAGCCCGATCCGACGACAAGAAGATCCATAAGACCATCGTATCCACGGGCGTGAGGTGTGCAGAAATTGGACCTTCTACGACATCATCCTCAATCGACCCAATCCATCGTCTCGGGGAGGACGTACTGGCGAACCGTTGAGGAGTTCCGGTAGTCATCCCAAATCCGCTGGCTAAGCACTTTGAGGAAGCGGATAGCCTCGTCGCGGAGTTGATCGACTCTGTCCATCGGAACGTCGGGAACGCCGTTCTCGAGTATCTGGACAAGCCGGGGATCGGTCGGCTCAACCACCAGGTCCTCTCGTCCGATCGTTGCCATGAACGCGCGAATCTTGGCTACGGGGTGCACACTTACTGTCGGCACGCCATACATGGTCGCGACGATCGTCGTATGCAGCTTCATGCTCAGCAGGAGCGAGCACTCGCCGAGCGCGTGCGTTATCTCGTCAAGGTAGTTCGAGTGAAAAGTCTCTTTGCCCTCAACTCTGAGGTTCTCGGAGTTCTCCAGGTCGCGCCTGCCATGGTCCTCAACACCGCCGATGATGTGACGAACGCGCCATCCCTTCGCAATGTATGCCGCGGCGATCTCCTCGAGCTGTCGATAGTCCTTCGGATCCCTGACGTATCGCGTAACGATGCCCAGGATGGGTGCGCCCTCGGGTGGCTCAACCGGAGGCAGCGGTAAGGCACAGACAAGGTCCGCATGCGTAGCCACGGTCGCCTGGGGATCGATGTGCTCGGTGATCCACTGCGTCGACCCCGAATCGCGGGTCGAGATGGAGCGAACGCTCGGGTTAGTGAGAAACTCGGTCCACCGCTCGACCACAGTCGCGTCGATATCCGGACGGTCGCGCTCCACGCCGATTCCCGCAACATGAACGGGCCGCCGAAGGTACATGGGATTGATGAAGTCGGGATCGATCCACTCGCGGTAGGGGCAGAGCAGGTCGCCGCCGCCGAGCACCACGGCATCCATAAGATCGACTTGAGTAGTGCGAATCTCGCGAAAATACCACGGTCGGTGGAGCCCGGTGAGGAGAGTCAGATCCGCCCACTGGCCGAGCCAATGCTCGTAGACCCGAACATAGAGTTCATCTCCGTAGTTCCCGCGAGCCAAAGATCCGGTGATCCCGACCCGTGGCTTCAGCACCCCCCGTAGCTCAGCCGTCAGGTTATGATTTGAAGGCCCGCTGCTCACTACTGGGTCTGCATTCATCAGAGCGTCGTCGCTCTTATTGCGTCGGAATATCATGACGAGAACTCCGGAAGATTGGGTAAATGGGGACTGGAGTACGTTGACCCATCAATGAAGCAAATCAGTCTTTAGAATACTGCCGAAATAAGATAGGCATTCGCAATCGCGCGGCCCGACGGCCGCCCCCGTGTGGGCGTCATTGTTATTTACTCAGCGTTCTTCACACCCTGGCTCGTCTCAATAGGCATCGCCCTTCCAGACATTTGCCATGCGAGATCGGCAAAGCTCGACCAATAGGGCGCCAAAATATAGTCGGTCTTCGAGAGCAGCGCAAGGTCCGCGACGGACTCAATGAGACCTTCGCGAGAATTGTATCTGCCCGCTTTTTTCACAAACGATACGTTTGGAACTGCGGAAGAGATCTCGATCTCAGCCTCCCGGGTGTCGCACGACAAGAAGAAGGAGACCGAATCGTCGCGTGCGTGAAGCTCACGCATTCGCCGGATATACCACTCCACCGGGGACTTCTCAAGGGTCCGTGGGTGCGTTAACGTGGGATGACTCCGAACCTGAACCCCGACGACCGCGGCGGATCGACTACTCGCATTGTTAAAGTCACGAGAAATCAGGGTCTCTACCTCCTGGCTCACGGGAAGGCTGCGAAGCACTTCAGTCCATTCGCGCTCCCCTCCCCATCCGTGCAGAACGTAGGCCGTACTCACAGAGATGACCTCATCGTGCCGGTGACTATCTATTGATGCGGGGCGCCATTGCCCGTCAATCTGCTCATCCAGGATGAGCGGCTCCGGCCCAGGACTCTCCAGGGCGGTGCCGGGCACAGATGACCAGAGCTCATCGACACGTGCGCCGAAGGAACCAGTGATCGGCCAGTGGTAATAGAAACGCCTCCCCTCCGCTTCCGCAACTGCGGCCGCTGAGAGCAGCGCACGAACCCTGTTACCCAGGCCTGAACCGGGCCGGAGCGAGAGAACTAGGCTTCGAGCCGAGATATCGACGGTAATTTGGATCCTCCATCTGCGCGTAGGGGCCGTTCTTGGGCCATTGGCCCGCGGCGCAACTGCCTATTCTGGATAGCTGGAAATATAATCGCGCGACCAACCAATTCCGCGCTTCACCACAGCGGCTGGCGTCCCGGCAAGAACAGCATTCTTTTCATCGAACGCCTTCGAGACGACTGAGCGTGTAGCGACCACGCAATCCTCGGCTACCGTCGATCCCTTCAAAAAGACAACCCCGGAACCGATCCATACGTGATCCGCAATTCGAATCGGGCGTGTCCTGTTGATCACAACGTCTGGAGCGTCAAGGTTGAACATGGCATGGCCGTCACCAACCCGGAATTCGATGTTGGAGCTGATCAGACAGTTCGCGCCGATTGATATCGAAGCCTTATCCTCGTTTCCCATCGAGATTCGGCAACCCTCGATGGAGGTATTCGCGCCGACATTGACCCGTGCGCCGTCGCCGCCTCGCATATCAATCGCCGTATTGCGCAGCCCTCGCGGGTGAGTCGGCTCGAATTCAAGATGCGAGTTAGATCCAGTGAATATCTTCACATTTACAAAAACAGCGCCTTGGTGCACAACCACCGTCGACCCAGTGCGCTGGAAAGCGACTTCAAGCCCTGGATATTCTCCAACCTCGGCATCACCATCGGCGGACCTGACAATAATCCGATTGAGGCTCAATCCCACTCCTAGAGTTCGGGTTTCGTCGGAAGACTCAGTAGCCAGAAGGGACCTGGTCCATGCCATGAACTTCCTCGTCACTCGCATCAGTATATGCTAGCGGGCCGCGCACGCGGCGTTGACGTTCGATGCCTAGCTCACCTGCAGCGCGCCCACTGACTAGTTGTTGGGCGCCGAACGTCGAAGAGGTGTTTCGGCTTGCCCGTGCTCTCCGCTACTGTTAACGGGTGGCCACAGCGACTGATGAACCGTACGCCCGCAACGAGATCTGGTACGGCGGTAGTCGGGTTCGCAACGCCACAAGTCTGCCGTCTGGAGTCACGGTCAACTTTCATGCTCGCTCAGCAGGAAACGTGGTGCGGCTATCCGAAGGCGCACGATATCAGGGTGTAGTGGTAGATCTTGGTTCTGCGATCGAGTGCTCCGTGACGATCGGTCGAGTGAAGGTCCAGTTCGGCGGTATCCGCGTCTCGTTCGTTTCGAATGCGGGCCGCTGCTCGACCCGAGCCCACGTGTCGATCGGCGACGGCTGCGTCTTCAACGGCGCAACTCACATCATTGGACCACTGACTCCTGGCGTTGGCGTCCGCGTCGGGAACGATTGTCTTTTCGCGTCCGGAATTTCACTCCGTGGATCTAGCCACCATGGCCTTTGGGATCGCGAGACCGGCGCTCTCCTCAATCCCGAGGTGGGGATCGAGATCGGTGACCATGTGTGGCTAGGAGATCAGGTCGTAGTACTGAACAAGGCTCGTGTACCCGGTGGCTCTGTTGTTGCAGCTCGAAGCATAGTTAACAAGGCCTTTACTGAAACGCACTCAATTCTTGCGGGCTCCCCCGCATCCGTTCGCCGGACCGGAGTGGACTGGACCCACGAGTTTCCCCTCGACAATGGCGTAGCCGAACGAGGTGGCGCCCGGGCTTAAGCACGGCGAACCGAATGGTGGCGCGTGGTCTGCAAATCCGCACCAAGGCAACTGGCGATTGGTCTTGCACTTGTCCCGAGACCGACCCTGAGCTGATACCAGCGGGTCTCGCGTGGTTGCGACCATGACGTGTCGGTGAGGGGTGCCACCGCGGAATTTGTTAGTACCCCTCGGCCGCAGAACCATCTGCTCTCTCTACGCGTGGAGGATCATTGCGACCATCCGAAGAGCGCATGGCCACGCTTCGGATAAATAGGGAGGTGGCCCGCTGCTAGGACTAGCGTTTGACCATCCGTGTGTGTGTATCACCACAGCCCGCCACCGGCAGATTAGGTTCGGGCGAGGCTCTTCTCGCTTGATTCACCTCACACCGGAATCCGCACGGTAGGCGCGTCACCGGTCTCCCACAAGTCCGCGTCCAGCACGCGGGTCACCGGATCGGGCTCCTCAGCCCACGCCTGCGCGTGCGGCGCCGGCTGTGACGCGCGAGCAACCGCGCGCGCCGCGTTCTGCCGCTGCAGTTCGGCCGCAGCCGCACGTCGCTCCCACAGCTCGCGTTCGATCATGGTGCGATCCCTGGCGTGGATCATCGCCCGCAGGATCATCGCGAGCAGCAGGCCCGTGTATCCGCCGATCGTGTTCGCCAGCACGTCGAGCACGGTCGACACGCGCTCGTCGAGCGCGATGCCCTGCGTGAACTCGATCGCGCCCGAGAAGGCGGGCAGCAGGAAGATCGCGACCCACCACGCTTTGCGCGCGAGTGCGAGACCGAGCAGGAAGCCGAGCGGCACGAACATGCCGATGTTGGCGGCGAACTCGAGTTCGTTGTAGTCGAATCGCTCGGGCACGCCGAGGTTGTGCAGTGCACGGAGCACACGCCCCGCGATGCTGTCGAACTCGAGCTGCTCAGGCTGCGGCCACATCGTGACCAGCAGCACGAACGCGGAGTACACGATCAGCAGCAGCGTCGAGATCCACAGCCGCGCGTGGCTTCGCGGCGGCGGGGGTCCCACCTGGATCTGTGTCATGGTCGCGTTCCTCTCTCACGCCCGAGTCGGGCGACGGCGATGCCCGCAGGCAGGCTCGGGCCATGTTATCCATCGCGAATCGACTCTCGCCGCGAAGTGACCGAGAACCGCACGCGCACGCACGCACCGCCCAGGTACGACACAGGGGCCGGACCCGAAGGCCCGACCCCTGTGCGAGAAAGCAGATGCTTACTTGATGATCTTCGTGACCGTACCGGCGCCGACGGTGCGTCCACCCTCACGGATGGCGAAGCCGAGGCCCTCTTCCATGGCGATCGGCTGGATCAGCTCGACCGTCACGTCAGTGGTGTCGCCGGGCATGACCATCTCGGTGCCCTCGGGCAGCGTGATGACGCCGGTGACGTCGGTGGTGCGGAAGTAGAACTGCGGGCGGTAGTTCGTGTAGAACGGGTTGTGACGCCCACCCTCGTCCTTCGACAGGATGTACGCGGTACCGGCGAAGTCGGTGTGCGGCGTGACCGAACCCGGCTTGACGATGACCTGCCCGCGCTCGACGTCCTCACGCTTCGTGCCACGGAGCAGGAGACCGCAGTTCTCGCCGGCCCATGCCTCGTCGAGCTGCTTGTGGAACATCTCGATACCCGTGACCGTGGTCTTGACGGTCGGACGGAGTCCGACGATCTCGACCTCGGAGTTGATGGCCAGCGTGCCACGCTCGGCGCGGCCGGTGACGACGGTTCCACGACCGGTGATCGTGAAGACGTCCTCGACGGGCATCAGGAACGGCTTGTCCTTGTCGCGCACGGGGTCCGGAACGTTCTCGTCCACGGCCTCCATGAGGTCGAGGATCGACTGAACCCACTTCTCGTCGCCCTCGAGGGCCTTGAGAGCGGAGACGCGGACGACAGGAGCGTCCTCGGCGAAGCCCTGCGAAGCGAGCAGCTCGGAGACCTCGAGCTCGACGAGCTCCAGGATCTCCTCGTCGTCGACCATGTCGGACTTGTTCAGCGCGACGAGCAGGTACGGCACGCCGACCTGCTTGGCGAGCAGCACGTGCTCACGCGTCTGAGCCATCGGGCCGTCGGTGGCGGCGACCACGAGGATCGCGCCGTCCATCTGAGCAGCACCGGTGATCATGTTCTTGACGTAGTCGGCGTGGCCGGGGGCGTCAACGTGCGCGTAGTGGCGCTTCGGGGTCTCGTACTCGATGTGCGAGATGTTGATGGTGATTCCACGCTGGCGCTCTTCCGGCGCCGAGTCGATGGAAGCGAAGTCGCGCTGCACGTTGGTGTCAGACGGGAACTTGTCAGCAAGCACCTTCGAGATCGCTGCGGAGAGCGTGGTCTTGCCGTGGTCAACGTGACCGATGGTTCCGATGTTGACGTGCGGCTTGGTCCGCTCGAACTTGGCCTTAGCCACTGGGTCCTCCTCAGGACGTCATGTAGAGGGTGCCGGGCACTGGTTTGCGACCGGTTCTCTACGGGTGTGAATCTCAGTTTAGTAGAGAGGGAATGTGAAGTTGTAGGTGACCTGGGAGCCGAGCCGAAACCCGGCTCCCAGGAAAGTGTTACTCGCCGCCCTGGTGCTTCTGGACGATCTCGTCGGCCACAGCGCGGGGAACCTCAGCGTAGCTGTTGAACTCCATCGAGTAGACGGCGCGACCCGAGGTCTTCGAGCGCAGGTCGCCGATGTAGCCGAACATCTCGGACAGCGGCACGTGCGCACGGACGACCTTGACGCCTGCGGCGTCTTCCATCGACTGGATCTGGCCGCGACGCGAGTTCAGGTCACCGATGACGTCGCCCATGTACTCCTCGGGAGTACGCACCTCGACCGCCATGAGCGGCTCGAGGAGCGTCGGGTTGGCCCGACGAAGAGCTTCCTTCATACCCATGGATCCTGCGATCTTGAACGCCATCTCCGAAGAGTCGACGTCGTGAGCAGCACCATCGACGATCGTCGCCTTGACGCCGACGATCGGGTATCCGGCGAGCACGCCGACGTTCATCGCATCCTGGAAGCCGGCATCGATCGAGCCGATGTACTCACGCGGGATGCGACCACCGGTGACCGAGTTGACGAATTCGTACGTCTTCTCGTCGTCGAGGTCGAGCGGCTCGATGTTGAACTGGATCTTCGCGAACTGACCCGAACCACCGGTCTGCTTCTTGTGCGTGTAGTCGTACTTCTCGACGCCCTTGCGGATCGTCTCGCGGTACGCGACCTGCGGCTTGCCGACGTTGGCCTCGACGTTGAACTCGCGCTTCATGCGGTCGACGAGGATGTCGAGGTGCAGCTCGCCCATGCCCTTGATGGTCGTCTGACCGGTCTCGGGGTTGAGCTCCGTGCGGAAGGTCGGGTCCTCTTCAGCGAGCTTCTGGATGGCGACACCCAGCTTCTCCTGGTCGGCCTTGGTCTTCGGCTCGATGGCGACCTCGATGACAGGCTCGGGGAACGTCATCGACTCGAGGACGACCGGCGCTGCCGGGTCGGTGAGGGTGTCACCGGTGGTGGTGTCCTTCAGACCGATGACGGCGTAGATGTTGCCAGCGGTGACCGAGGGAACGGGGATCTCCTTGTTGGCGTGCATCTGGAAGATCTTCCCGATGCGCTCCTTCTTGCCCTTGGTCGAGTTGACGACCGCTGCGCCGGAGTCGAGCTGGCCGGAGTAGACGCGCACGTAGGTCAGGCGACCGAAGAACGGGTGCACCGCGACCTTGAACGCGAGAGCCGCGAACGGGTCCTTGGCGTCGGGGTGACGCTCGATGATCGTGTCGTAGTCCTTGGGGTCGTGCGCCTCGATCGAGCCCACGTCGAGCGGGTTCGGGAGGTAGTCGACGACGGCATCCAGCATCGGCTGCACACCACGGTTCTTGAACGCCGAGCCGCAGAGGACCGGGTAGATCTCGGAAGCCACGGTGAGCTTGCGGATCGCGCCCTTGATCTCGGCGACGGTCAGCTCTTCGCCACCGAAGAACTTCTCGAGCAGAGCGTCGTCGGTCTCGGCGACGGTCTCGAGGAGCTGCTGACGGTACTCGTCTGCCTTGTCCTTGAGGTCGGCCGGGATCTCCTGGACCTCGTAGGAGGCGCCCATGGTGACGTCACCCTTGGAGTCACCAGCCCAGACGAGCGCACGCATCTCGACGAGGTCGATGACGCCGACGAAGTCGTTCTCTGCACCGATGGGCAGCTGGATGACCAGCGGCTTGGCGCCGAGGCGGTTGATGATGGTGTCGACGGTGAAGTAGAAGTCCGCGCCGAGCTTATCCATCTTGTTGACGAAGCAGATGCGGGGGACGTTGTACTTGTCAGCCTGACGCCACACGGTCTCGGACTGGGGCTCGACGCCCTCCTTGCCGTCGAACACTGCGACAGCACCGTCGAGGACGCGGAGCGAGCGCTCCACCTCGACCGTGAAGTCCACGTGACCGGGGGTGTCGATGATGTTGATCTGGTTCTTGTTCCAGTAGCAGGTCACGGCGGCAGACGTGATCGTGATGCCGCGCTCCTTCTCCTGCTCCATCCAGTCGGTGGTCGAGGCACCGTCGTGGGTCTCGCCGAGCTTGTGGTTGACGCCCGTGTAGAACAGGATGCGCTCGGTGGTGGTGGTCTTGCCGGCATCGATGTGAGCCATGATGCCGATGTTCCGAACCTTGCTCAGGTCGGTGAGCACGTCTTGTGCCACAGGAGTGTCCTTATCTTTTTGGGCAGTCGTACTGCGAAGAGGGGGTGCCTGCCCCCGGCGTGTGGCCGGGGGCAGGCGAAGCTGTTTACCAGCGGTAGTGAGCGAACGCGCGGTTCGACTCAGCCATCTTGTGCGTGTCCTCGCGGCGCTTGACCGCTGCACCGAGACCGTTCGACGCGTCGAGGATCTCGTTCTGGAGACGCTCGGTCATCGTCTTCTCACGACGACCCTTGGCGTAGCTGACGAGCCAGCGCAGCGCGAGGGTGTTCGCGCGGTGCGGCTTGACCTCGACCGGAACCTGGTAGGTCGAGCCACCGACGCGGCGGCTCTTGACCTCGAGAGTCGGGCGCACGTTGTCGAGCGCCTTCTTCAGAGTGGCGACGGCATCCTGACCGTTCTTCGCCTCGACGCCCTTGAGGGCGTTGTAGACGATCGACTCGGCGAGCGACTTCTTTCCGTCGACCAGGATCTTGTTGACCAGCTGGCTGACGATCGGAGCGCCGTATACCGGGTCGTTGACGACGGGACGCTTGGGGGCGGGACCCTTACGAGGCATTGGACTCAGCCCTTCTTTGCGCCGTAGAGGCTGCGAGCCTGCTTACGGTTCTTGACGGCCTGGGTGTCCAGGGCGCCACGGACGATCTTGTAGCGAACACCGGGGAGGTCCTTGACACGACCACCGCGGACGAGCACCAGCGAGTGCTCCTGGAGGTTGTGACCCTCACCCGGGATGTAGGCGGTCACCTCGGTGCCGTTGCGGAGCTTCACACGAGCGACCTTGCGCATCGCCGAGTTCGGCTTCTTCGGGGTGGTGGTGTAGACGCGGGTGCAGACCCCGGCCTGCTGCGGGTTCGACTTGAGTGCGGGCGCCTTGGTCTTGGTGACCTTGGGCGAGCGACCCTTGCGAACCAACTGCTGAATGGTTGGCACGTTCTCTCCTCATAATGCTGCACGGTGACAGCGTGATGGGTTTCACATCAGTGACCCACCGGCACGCCGGAATCGACGTGCCTTTGTGGTGGTGGGTATGCCGTGGGGGCGGACCGGCATGGTGCCGACGCCCAGCGCGCACGTCGAGACGTGCACACACCTGATCAAGTGTAATGCCACGTAACGTGGTGGTCAAATGAGGGCCGCGGTTCACCCCCGCTCAGCGCAGGTCTCGGACGCGGGCAGCAACACCGCTTCCCTCCCCCGTTCGGCGCTCGGCGGTGACCGCGATGATCAGCAGCACCGCGCCCATTACAGCGAGCGTGATCCACCACGGCATCGACTCCACTCCCCGACCGATCTGCACCGAGAAGACGAACACGTTCTCGACGGGCAGCACGACGAGACCGAGCAGGAAGGGGGCGGCGAGCCGCTCGCGAGAACCCACCAGGATCGCGATCAGTGCGAGCACCATCACGAGGATCGCCCGCCAGGTCAACGGGTCGGTGAAGGTGGAGACGATCGACGCGATCATCATCGTGACGATGCCCGGCGCGAGCAGTGCCCACGACCCGGTCCAGCGCCCCGGCCAGCTGTCGATCGTGGGGCGCCGCCCACCGTGGTCCGACGACTGCCGTCGCAGGGCGATCGCTCCGGCGAGCAGGAGGAACGCCCCCAGCGGCAGAGAGAACCACTCGACACGCAGGTCCCGCGGGCTCCACGCCACGACAGCTGTCGCGAACGCGATCGCGAACAGGAACCACACCGGCGGGGCCGTGGTGTCACGCCGAGTCACGCTGTGTGCCGTGACGACGGTCGCCACGAGGTAGCCGAGCATCAGGATCCACATGGGCCAGACCGAGAACCAGTCACCCTCGATGGCGAACCACGTGCCGGCTGCGAGTGCGAGCGCGGCGGGTGCGCCGAGCCACCTCGCTGCGCGCAGCACCGAGCGGTCGGCGGCGGCGCGTCTGATCCCGCGGCCCGCGAGCATCAGTGCCGCGGCGCCCGCGGCGCTCACCCCGAAGCAGCAGAGGAAGAGTCCGAGACCGTGCACCGAGGGCAGGTCCCAGCCCAACCCGATGCGGATGCCCTGCAGCGGCCCGACGGTCGCCGCGAGTGCCGCGGCCGCGAGGATCGGGATGCGCAGGGCGCGGACGCGATGCAGGCGGGACCCTGCCCGAACCCGACCCAGGAGCATCTCCGACACCAGCAGCGCCCACGATGCGGCGAGGAGTCCACCGACCCGCCATGCGACAGCGGGCTGATCGGCATCCGGCCCGGCGACGGCGACGGCTGCCAGCAGCGGCGCGACGGCGATGAGGAGTCCGGCGGAGAACAGAGCTGTCGAACGGCGTCCGCGAAGCGTGAGGATCAGGCCGACGAGCGCCGCCCCGAGGGTCGGCGGAAGCAGGTAGGCCTCGAGCACGTCGATGCTCGCGATTCCCCAGGTGCACCACAGGGCGCCGGTGAAGGCGGCCGCGGCGACGACCCACGCATAGCGGCGGGCCGCGAAGAGTGCGGCGGCCACGCCCCCGACACCGATGACCAGCAGCACGAGGAGGGCCGTGCCGAGCCCTGCTGCCTCGCGTGCGAGCGCGAGTGCCGTCGCGATCGCGCCGGTGAGCAGGGCGGAAGCCTCGATGGCGACGCGGGCCGCGTTCACCGTGAGCGCCGGGTGCCCTCTGCCGACGAGCACGTCCTTCACGAGCGACGAGGAGGCGAGGGCGAGCGCGACCACGACTGCCACGATCGGCAAGACGATCGGAGACCCGCTCGATGCCAGGAGCTGCGCACCGAGGCAGACCACCACGACGGCGAGCGTCGGCACGAGCATCCCGGCCGCCGTCGTGCGGACCAGCAGTGTGAGCCCCGGTCGACGGGTGAGCAGCAGCGTCATCGCCAGCACGAACATCAGCCCGGTCGACAGCGCCGTCCAGCCGCTGCGCTCTATGACGACCTGGAGCACCCCGATGCCGAACGGCACAGCAGAGACGACCAGGATCGCCTGCCATGAGCGGGCGCCGATCGTCGTCAGATAGGTGGCCGCTATGGCGACCACCAGACCCGAGGATGCGGTGAGGCACAGCTGCGCGATGCCGTCGACCCCGCCCTCTGCGAGCGCAGTGGCGACCAGCACCAGACCGTAGGCGAAGCCGGCGCCGACGTAGACGAATCGCCAGCGCGCAGGACGCACCGCGGCGAGGGCGGCGACAGCGAGAAGGGTCGCCACCCCCGCTGCCGGGACGATCGACGGCTCGCGCCAGGCCACCAGCACTGTCGAGACGAGAGCCAGATGAGCGGCGACGAGAAGGATCGGACGGATGCCCCTGCCTGCTATCCGGTGCGGCATCCACCGCAGTATCGCCGAGATCGCCAGGACCATCACGATCAGCACGGCAACCGACGCCGGCAGAACGAGCAGACCGCTGCAGCCGAACACGAGCATCGCGACGGCGGCGAAGGCGAGTGCGAGTCGCGACGCGGGCACCGCGAAGAACCGCACACCTTCGCGTTCGCGGGCGAGAGCACTGTAGGCGGCAAGGCCGCCGCCGACCGCGGCGAGTCCGAGCGGGCCTCCCCACCCCGCCATGCCTCCCCCGGTCAGAGCGGGAACCTGACGGAGGAAGGCGATCACGGTCGTGCCGCCGGTGATTCCGGCGAGCAGGAGCAGGATGGCTGACGGCACGGCGAGCACGGTCAACGCACCAGCGACCGTGTATGCGCGCGGCACACGAGACGGCAGCGGCACCAGCACGCCCACCAGCACCAGCGCGACGGATGCCGCAGTCGGGGCGACCGCGAACTGCCAGGTCATGTCGAGCTCGCGGATGCCGGGGACGCCGTAGACGGCGAGCACCAGCGCCGCAGCCCCTGTCGCTCCAGCGACGTAAGACCACAGCGGCCCGAGCATCCGCCGTGCGGCGATCACTGCATGCACGGCGATGAGGAGCAGCAGTCCACTCGCGGTGAACAGCGTCGTCGTCATGTCGTCGTCATCGACGCGCAACAGCAGCAGCAGAGCGCTTCCAGCGGCGATCAGCTGCACAGCGACGAGAGTGGTGCGCTCGACCAGGGGCAGCCTGAGCCACTCGACGATCGCCGCGCCCGCGAAGGCGACGCCTATCGCGCCGACGGCACCGGAGAGTGCCGTGCCGCCGGCGGCGCCGAGCATCGCCGGAGCGGCCGACAGCGCCACCACCGCGGCCCACTGCCAGATCCGGATGCCGAAACGCCTGCCCGCGCCGAGCACCCCGAGCGAGGCGCCGGCAGTGGCGACGGCCGCAGTGCCCCACGGGTCGATCTGCGGCGCCGCGAGTTGGGCGACCGCGTGGACGTCGAGGCCGGCGAACACGAGACCGAGGCCGCCGACCGCTTCGGCCGAGAAGCGCAGACCACGGCGGGACATCAGCCAGGCTCCGCCGAGGAACAGCAGAGTGATCAGCCCGACGATCACGCTGCGCAGAGCACGATCGGCGAGATCGGGGTTGAAGTACGTGAACACGATCGCTGCGACGGCGAAGAGCCCTGCCCCGGCTGTCGCCAGCACCGACTGCAGCGTCGCACTGCTCTGCGGCGGCGGCGGCGATGGCGGCGGCGGCGATGCACCCTCTCGCGAAGGTCCTGGTGCGGCCGGCGGCGGGGGCGCGGTGATCGCTTCAGAAGGCGTGGCCACCGGCACAGCCACCGACACCGTGCCGCCCGAGTTGCCGACCTGAACGACCGGAATGCGGTCCAGCACACCGTCTCGAGCGCGGACGGCTTCGGCCGCGGCGACCGACGCAGCCCATACCTCGTTGCCGATCGGACCACGCAGATCGGAACCGCATCGGGTGCAGCATCCGCCCTCGAGTGCTCCGTGGCACACCGGGCACCGTGCCGTGTCGAGGAGGTGCCGGGCGACGGACTCGCCCCACGTGGGGGACTGCGGCGAATCCGTGCGCAGGGAGAGAGACGTCATCATCGCTCCTCGGAATCGGGAACCCAGCGCAGGATGTCGCCCGGCTGGCATTCGAGCACGCGGCAGATCGCCTCGAGGGTCGTGAAACGCACCGCCTTCGCTCGACCGTTCTTGAGCACGGCGACGTTGGCCGGAGTGATGCCGATCGCATCGGCGAAGTCCTGCACGCTCATCTTCTTGATCGCGAGCTGCACGTCGAGGTCGATGACTATCGGCATCACACGACCTCCGACATGTCCTGCTCGAGTTCGAGAGCCTTGCGCAGCAGACCTCGCAGCACGACGACGAGCAGCGCGAGCGCCGCGCTGACCACGATGCCCAGCACCGCGAGCAGGGAGAGGGACAGCGACACCGAGCGGCTGGCGACGATGACCAGATACGCGGCGAGGATGACAACCCCGGCCGCGATGAGAGCCCCGAGGATGATGTCGACATATCGGAACGCCTCGACGCGGAAGATCCGGTCGTGCTGCACGAGCGAGAGCAGGAACCAGATGCAGACGAGTGTCACCTGGATCAGGGCGAGGAAGAGCACGGCGCCGATGATGCCCGGGACCTCGAGCCATGCGACGTCCGGATTGCGGACGGCCGTGATCCTGGCCACCTCGGGGATGACCAGGGTCTGGCTCGCCAGCAGGAGTCCGAGCAGAACGATGATCAGCGCCTTGAGAACGCGGGTGACTCGAGGATGCATGGTTTCCCTATCGATCGCCAATGGGTATCTATCGAAAAACGATACCCAGCGGGCACCGGTCAGCGCCAGCGACGCTCGCAGCTCTCAGCGGATCTGCAGGCAGAGCCCGTGACGCACGGGCGCGACCGACGCGTGAGGGCTGCTGCGCTTTACGACTGATCCGCGTCGAACGGGGAGTCGAGCGAGTCGGTGAGTTCAGCCAGCAGCGCCTCGATCTGCGGCTCGACATGCTGCGAGATCGCAGCCTGGATGTAGATGCGGTGGCGCAGCAGGATGCCGCAGATCTCGCGGCCGACCATGTTCGCGTACTCGTCGGCGAGCGCGACCTCCTGCCGCAGGGCGACCTTCGCCTCGTCGCTCAACGGGGGCAGGGGCGGCAGATCGGCGACAGCCTCGTCGGCCATCCCGGCGATCGTGAAGAGGAACGGCGCGCCCGGAACCGGCTCGGGGTCGAGCGGCAGCCCGTCGAACTCGGGATCCAGACCGTCGGCCGGGCGGTAGGTGCGCGCCCGGTTCCGCGCGGCCTGCTGGTCGAGTTCGCGCTGCAGCATCGGCAGGTTCCTGGCGGTGTATTCGGCCACAGCGTGGTCGACGATCGTCTTGATCCGCGTGGAGAGGCCGTGCTGCACACCGTGCGGCGTGTTCGAGCCGATGCCCGCCGCAGACAGGATCGGCGACCCCAGACAACGTCGACAGGGCGCGACCCGACCGCGATGGGTCGCCGGCTCCCAGCGCGGCACCCAGCGCAACCAGGCCTCGACGGCCTGGTCGACCTGCGTCTCCAACGAGCGCTCCACACCTAGAGCGTACGGCGCGGCCGCCGCCGACGTGGAGATTTCCGCGTCACGGCGGGGCGTCACTCGTCTTCTTCGCGCTCCCAGGGCCACTGCGGATGCTGAGCGCGCGTGCGCCGAAGCGCGATGCCGCCCCAGGCCGCGATCGCGGCCGCGACGAGGAGCACCGCGCTCGCTCCCCCGCGCACGAGATCACCCGCGACGACCGTCGCGACGATGAGGTCGCCGCTAGCAGCGAGAACGCCGATCCACACGACGACCAGGTGCGCGAGCGCCGCGGCCAATGCGACCGCCGGCGCCGACACGAACGACGGCTGCGTCCGCCGCAGCGACGACCACAGCGACAGCGCGAACGCGACCACGGCCGCCAGCATCCCGATCGCGCCGGGCAGCTGACCGAGACCGGGGACGGCGATGATGTCGCTGTCGGTGGCGATGCTCACCGCGCCGAGGCCGAACACGGCCAGCGCGAAGAAGCTGATGGTGGCGAGCACCAGCGCCAGAATGACCGAAACCCCCGGGGACTCGGGTCCACGGGGGTTCGGCGACGACATGTTCGTGACTACCTCGCCAGCGTCGGGCCGGCCTCGAGCGTGCGCTCGTACTCGCGCTGCGCTTCGGCGTTGAGCTCGGTCTTGCGTGCCCCGCTGCGGGCGACCCATGCGCCGAACCAGATGGTCAGCTCACGGGCGAAGACGAATGCTGCGATGGCGAGCGGGTGGAAGAGCTGCGACCCGATGAGCTCGCTGCCCTCCCGAGCGGTGAGCAGCCAGAACGGTGCCTCGAAGAGCGCCCCGAGGATGTGCCCGCCGTAAGCGATGAGACCGACGATGATGCCGAAGACCACCCAGAGTCCCCAGCGTCCGCGGTTGATGAAGGCGCCGAGCAGCCAGAAGCCGAGGAAGAACCCGACGACCGGAACCCAGTAGCCCCAGGTCATCAGCGGAGCGAGAGAGGCTTCGCCGATGTTCTCGCCGGTGATGTCGCCCGCGACGGCGCGGAGGCCGAGCGTCGCGCCCAGGTAGAGGATCGCGAAGGCGATGGTGGCGAGCAGACCGATCGCGCCCGCGGTGCCGCGGTTGCCGCGTTCGCGGGGCGGCTCGGGAGCCTGGACGAAGATCGGCTGCTGCTGGATCGGAACGACGACCGGCTCTGCGGCTGCCGGCTCCGACGGGACGATCCGGGTCTCCGTCTGGTCGGCCGACGAGTACGCGGCTCCGGCCAGGGCGGACTGCTCGTGCGCGGCCGGCGGCGTGTACACAGCCGTCGCGTCGGCATCCGTGTTCCACGACTTCGTCGTGTCGTCTGCGTCGTCGAGGTACTTCGGGTCGTTGAGCTCCGGCGTCGCGAAGGTGCCGGGGTGTTCGTTCTCGGCAGCCTCGAATGCGGCGACATCGGGGTCGACGGCGGGCTGGGTCGGAGCGGGAGCCGACGTCTCGTGCGTGGGGTCCGCGGGCGTGCCATGCACGCCTGCACTCGCTGCGGCGGCGTCGTCGAGTCCAGCGTTCGCGCTGTCGACGACGTCGTTGACGTCTTTCGGCCGCTCGGGCTGTGGAACCTCGGGGTCACTCATGGGTGCGCCTCTCATCGGATGTGTGCTCTGCGAGATTACCGCCGTGCGCCCGCGCCCCGACGGAGGCGTGCCGACGTGTCGCTGAGCCCGTGATCACGCATCTCGTCCTCGGGACGAGATGCGGCGGCGCCGTCAGCGAAGGGTGGCGCGGAGGGCGTCGCCGATGAACGAGGCGACGACCGGCACGATCGGCATCGAGAACCAGATCAGGGCGCCCACCACGCCGATGCACAGCACTGCGGCGATCCAGCTGATCACCGCGTTACGCCCCGCGACACGCGTCATGCCATCACGCTACGACCGCCGGCGCCGCGCCGGCGGTCGCAACGCCGGGAACGATGTGACCACGACCGCAGGTCAGCCCTT
Source organism: Microbacterium sp. Leaf161 (assembly GCF_001423645.1). Lineage (NCBI taxonomy): Bacteria > Bacillati > Actinomycetota > Actinomycetes > Micrococcales > Microbacteriaceae > Microbacterium > Microbacterium sp. Leaf161. The sequence goes on from NZ_LMOW01000001.1 coordinate 501,556, forward strand.
CGTCGCGCCGGCCGTCAGCCCGCCGACGATGTATCGCTGAAGGAACAGGAAGAGGATCATCACCGGGATCGCCGCCATCACCGCGCCGGCCGAGAACGCCGACCAGTCGGCGTAGCGCGGGTTCGCGACGAGCTTCGTCAGGCCGACGACCAGGGTCTGCTGGTCGACGTCGACGAGCATGACACTCGCGATCACGTACTCGTTGACCGTGCCGATGAACGACAGCAGCGCTACCACCGCGAGGATCGGGGCGACCAGCGGCAGGATCATCGTGAAGAAGATGCGGGCGTGACCGGCGCCGTCGATGCGGGCGGCCTCGTCGAGCTCCATCGGGAGGGTGTTGAAGAAGCCGTACATCAGGTAGGTGTTCACGCCGAGCGCGCCACCGAGGTAGACGAGGATCAGGCCGGTGTGCGTGTTCAGGCCGATGGCGGGGAACCAGTCCCCGAGCGTCGACATCAGCAGGAAGATCGCCACCACGGCCAGGAGCTGCGGGAACATCTGCACGACGACGATCGTCACGAGGCCGATGCGACGGCCGGCGAAGCGCATGCGCGAGAAGGCATATGCCGCGAGAGCCCCGATGAAGACGGTCACGGCGCCTGTCACCACGGCGATGACCAGCGTGTTCAGGAACCACAGGCCGTAGGGGTTCTGCGGATCGCTGAGGATGCGCACGTAGCTGTCGAAGCCGAACGCGGAGAAGAGCTGGTTCGAGCCGGTCAGCGTGCCCTTCGGATTGAGCGACGCCGAGACGACGTACAGCAGCGGGAAGAGCGCGAAGGCGCTCACGACGATGGCGACCACATGGCGCCATCCGGTGTCTGCGAACCACGCGCCGAAGCTGCGGCGACGGGGCGCGAGGTTCTGCGCGACGGCGACGGCGACGGGGCGGGCGGTGCCGGTGTCCGTGGTGCTCATGTCAGTTCAGCTCCTCGAGGGCCTTGGTCTTGCGGAAGCTGATGATCGAGATCGTCGCGACCACGATGAAGATCAGGATCGTGAACGCGGAGGCGAGGCCGTAGTCACGGGACTGACCCGTGAACGCCACCTTGTAGACCATCGAGATCAGGATGTCGGTGTGCCCGACCGGGATGCTGACGTCCTCGAACCGCGGCCCGCCCTTGGTCAGCATGTAGATCAGGTTGAAGTTGTTGAAGTTGAACGCGAAGGAGGAGATCAGCAGCGGCGCGACCGTCACGAGCAGCAGCGGCAGCTTGATGCGGCGGAAGACCTGCCACGGGTTCGCGCCGTCCATCACCGCCGCCTCGTTGACGTCCTCGGGAATGCCCTGCAGGGCGCCCATGCAGACGAGGAACATGTAGGGGAAGCCCAGCCAGAGGTTGACCAGGAGCACCGATACCTTCGCGAGGTTCGGGTCGGTGAGCCACGGGATGTCCGCTCCCCCGAAGATCACCTGGTTGATGAATCCGAAGCTCTCGTTCATCATGCCCGCCCAGACGAGGGCCGACAGGAACGCCGGGAACGCATACGGGAGGATCAGGATGATCCGATAGCCGTTGCGGAACCGCATCCGCGTGTTGTTGAAGACCAGTGCGAGCAGCAGTCCGAGGAAGAACGTGGTCGCGACCGAGAGCAGTGCGAACACGAAGGTCCAGATCGTCACCGAGATGAGCGGACCGCGGATGTTCTCGTCGCTCACCGCGCGCACGAAGTTGTCGAAGCCGACGGTGGTCTGCCAGCCGGGCAGCAGCTCGGCGCCGTCCTCGGCGATGAACGACCCCTGACCGGTGTCGGAGTACACCGCGCCGGTCGTCGTGTCGGTGATGGTGTCGGCGTCTGCGTCGTACTCGAGCGTCGAGACGTACAGATATCCCTTCTGTCCGTCGGGGGCGCGCAGGCTGCCGTCGTTGGGGTCGTCGCTGAAGGGAACCGAGAGCTGCTCGAGCTCTTCCGACAGGGTGAACACCTTCGCGAGCGGGAGCGTGGTCCAGCCGTCGACGGCTACGGCCTGATCGCCCTCGAACTCGGCGTCGACCTCCTGCAGGGGCTGCTCAGCGGTGCCGAGCAGCGCGTCACCCGACTCGGGGTCGGTCACGAGCAGACCGTAGGTGCCGAACTGCTCGACGACCGTGACCGGATAGGTGGCGGAATCCTCGACACGCTCCTGGGCGGAGGCGAGGAGCGACGAGATCGCCTGGTCCTTCGTGCCGTTGTGCCCGGTGCCGTAGTTCGTGAAGCCGATGTACCCCGTGTACAGCAGTGTGAAGACCTGGAAGATGATCAGGAAGATGATGCCGGGGGTCAGATACTTCGCGGGAATTCGCTTGCGCGAGAAGTAGATGTAGTTGACGAGCACCGTGACGGCCACGACCAGGCCGAGCACCAGCCACTCCTGCTGGCCGAAGAGGACGAACGCCGCGTACAGCGCGATGGCGTCGACGATGGCGAGCAGCAGGATCTTCAGCAGCATCCAGCCGATGGGCCCGGACGCGGCCTCGGCGATCTTCGCCGCCTGGCGCTGGCGCTTGTTCAGTGGAGCCGTGGGCTCAGCGAGTTCTGTCATCTCGTCCCCGTCGTCGAGCTGCCGGGGCGGACGAGGTCCGCCCCGGCAGGGATGGTGCTGGGTGTCGTTACTTGATTGCTGCGGTCACGTCGTCGACGAGCTTCTGCCACGTCGTCGTCGGGTCGGAGCCGTTGATGATGGCAGCCTCTGCGACGCCCCAGAACTCCCACACGGAGCCCATGGCGGGGATGGCCGGCATCGGTACCGCGTCCTCACCGACGGCCTGGAAGCCGGCGATGATCGGGTCGGATGCTGCGGAGTCGGCTGCGGCCGTCAGCGCGGGCAGGACGTTTCCTGCCTTGAACAGCTCGAGCTGCACCTCTTCGGTGCCGATGTAGTTCACGAGGAAGTCGTTCGCGGCGACCTTGTTCTTCGACTCGGAGCTCACGAAGAATCCCTTGACGCCGGCGAACGGCGAGGCGGTCTCGCCCGTGGGGCTCGGGATCGGGTCGATCGCGACGTTGATGCCGGCGTCGGTCGCGGCGCCGACGTTCCACGGCCCGGTCAGCCAGAAGGCCGCGGTGCCGTCGAGGAACTGCTGCTTGGCGATCTCACCGTCGATGTCGGTGTTCAAGGTGCCCGCTGCGCCCTGAGCGGCGAGCCAGTCGGCGAAGGCGAAGCCGCCCTCGCTGCCGAGCTGGAGGTCGCTCGAGTCGTAGCTCCCCGAGTCGTCGGTGCCGAAGACCGGGGCGCCGAATGCCGTCTGGAACGGGTACAGGTGGTACGGGTTGCCCTCGGTGCCCTGCTCGACCACGAACGTGCCCTTCGAGACCATGTCGTCGAAGCTCGTGGCGGCGGCGGGGACCATGTCGGCGTTGCGCAGCACGGCGATGTTCTCGACCGCGTAGGGAAGCATGTAGACGGTGCCGTCGTAGGTCGCAGCCTGAAGTGCGACGGGCAGGTAGTCGGCCGACGAGTCGCCGAGCTCGAGCGGAGCGACGACACCGTTCGTGGACAGCTCGCCGAGCCAGTCGTGCGCTCCCATGACGACGTCGGGGCCCTTGCCGGTCGGCACCTGCTGGATGAAGTCGTCCTTCATGTCGTCGACGGACTTGCCCACGAGTTCGACCTTGACCCCGGTCTTCTCCTCGTAAGAGTCGGCGGCGCTCTGCAGCGCGTCGACACGCTCGGCGTCGACCCAGACGGTCAGCGATCCGCTGCTCTCGCCCTCGGCCGAGTCGCCGCCATCGGTCGCGGTCGAGCAACCGGCAAGCGTAAGAGTCGAAACGATCGCGATGACGCCGGCGGCGACGATGCCCCTCTTGTTCACCTTCATTGGTGTGTGCCTCTCTGAAGTGCTGTGGCCTGCAGGACTGCAAGCGCTTACAGTATGCATCGAGATCGGCAGGAATCGCAATGCAAGAAGCCTTCGATATCAAGCTGTAACCGCGGAATGTCGGCTGAGGCGTGATGGAAGCGCTTCCAAGCGAGCATGAAAACGACGGTGTCGATACACTTTGCTTATGGCTGACAGTTCCTTTGACATCGTCTCGAAAGTGGATCACCAGGAGGCCGAGAACGCCCTGAACCAGGCACGCAAGGAGATCGAGCAGCGCTACGACTTCAAGGGCACCGGCTCGTCCATCGCCTGGAGCGGCGAGCAGATCCTGATCATCGCCGGCACCGAAGAGCGTGCGAAGGCCGTTCTCGACGTCTTCCAGTCCAAGCTCATCAAGCGAGGCATCTCGCTCAAGAGCCTCGAGTCGGGCGACCCGTTCGCGAGCGGCAAGGAGTTCCGCATCGTCTCGACCCTCAAGGACGGCATCTCGTCGGAGAACGCGAAGAAGATCAACAAGATCATCCGCGACGAGGGCCCCAAGGGTGTGAAGAGCCAGATCCAGGGCGACGAGCTGCGAGTGCAGTCCAAGAGCCGTGACGACCTGCAGTCCGTGATCTCCCTGCTCAAGGGCTCGGACCTCGATCTCGACCTGCAGTTCATCAACTACCGCTGACCTCGCAGATCTCAGGGGGACGGATGCCGAGGCATCCGTCCCCCTTCTCTATGCCCGCCGATCGCATTCCGATATATGGGCCGAAGTGCCCGAGACTGGATGCAGTCGCGTCCCGAATGCGACAGACGATGCGGCGATGCATGACGCGCTGCCGAACCACGGCTCCGCGCTTCGCGGATCGCGGTTCCCGCCTTGTGGGGACTGGGCGCAGTACAGCTCCGTGCACGCCATCGTCTGTGGCCGGCGGGTGTCCCACACCCGTCGGCCACAGAAAATCACCCGTACTGAATCCCGCGACGACGCACCGAGGACGAGCCCCGACATGCTCGTCCGAAAACTCGTCTGTGGATTATTGGCATCGCGATCCACTTCGTGATGTAGTGGCCGTCCGGGCACATCATGGGGAGCCCGGATCTGGAAAGCAACTGGGGGCAGTCCATGAACACCAACAGCTCGATGACGAGTGTCAGAGAAAGCAAGCAGCTCTTAGCAGAGGAGGTTTTTCAGCACATCGGCGCGCAGATCGTGGACGGTGTGCTGGAGCCGGGGTATCGCATCCGCGATGTCGATGTCGCCGAAGAACTGCATGTGTCGCGGACTCCGGTGCGAGAGGCGTTACAGCGCCTCGAGCGTCTCGGGCTCGTGACGATGTACCCGAGCAGATACACCGAGGTCACGGCGGTCACACCCGAGACCGTCGAGCAGACGCTCGAGTTCGCGGGTTACCAGGCGGGGATTGCGGCTCGAATGGGCGTCGCGCGGATGAGCCAGGAAGAACGCGAGAGCCTCGCCGAACTCGTCGAGCAGATGTACACAGCGCTCGATGACGACGTGCACATCTCCAACACGAGGTGGGCGGTGTTCTCGTTTCTGAGCACGCGCAGCCGGAACGCACAGCATCAGGTGCTGATCAACGATGCGAGCATGGCGCTGTTCCGCAACCTCCGCGGCTGGAGCGTTCCCGAGAACGACCGGGAGCGCATGCTCCAGGTCTATCGGGACTTCCACGACGCGGTGCTGCGCGGCGATGCCGATGACGCAGAGCGTCAGGCCCGACTGATGCACTACGTCTGACCGCTGCGTCTGATCGCTGTCAGCGCGCGGCAGTCCAGCCTCTGACCCACCGGTCGAGGCGACGATACGCTTCTTCTCTCGCCTCATGGCGAGAGAGGAAGACGTCGTGCAGGGCACCGTCGATGCGCTCGACGGTGACAGACGGACCGAGCTTGAGCGCCGCCCGCGCGATGTCGTCGACGACCAAGACCGAGTCTGCTCGGGTGAGGTCTTCGGACCATCGTGTGGGCGTCGCCGAGCGTGCGGAGAGCAGCACGCACACGGCGGCGTCGATCGTCAGTCCTGCCGCGACCTTGGCGTGTCCGGAGAGGATCGCGTGGAACCATCCCGCGTGCACGGCCATCGTCTGCGCGGGTCGCCACATGAGGTTCACCTCGACAGGATCCTCGGGGTCGGCGACCTCCTGCTGCGCCCGGGTGTAGAACCCGAGATCGACCTGCGGGGCGACCTCGCGGGGAGCCCACCGCGCTTGCAGCTCTGCGACGGGAGCGATCAGCGGGCGGGCCGATGCGACCTGGAACTCGAGCCACGGACTGTTCAGGATCACGGCATCCGCTGTCTCGGGGTGCCGCGATGCCCACAGGCTCAGCGTGAGCCCGCCCGTGGAATGTCCGAGAAGCACCAGACGCCGCGTGGATGCGGTCGTCTCGGGGCTGCGGCCCATCGCGTGCAGCGCCGCGGCGATGTCTTCGTCGTACGCGCCGAGGTCGGTGATGTACCCGGGCGTCTGACCATCGCGCAGACTGCGTCCGTACTTGCGCAGGTCAAGAGCGAAGAAGCGCGCACCTCGCGCGGTCCAGAAGCGAGCGAGTCTCTTCTGGAAGAAGTAGTCCGACCAGCCGTGCACGTAGAGCACGTCGACGTCATCGAGCGGAAGACGATGCCCCCGCATGCGATTCCACCACGGCTGCTCCCGCGGCAGGGCTCGCACGAGAGTGGCGACCAACGGCCCCTCGTCGTCCTCACCGAGTTCGAGCGTGAGCTGCTCGAATTCGTCGCCGAGAACGTCCGGTATCCACTCAGGCATGCCGCCAGGCTAGCCGACGGCGTGCGGGCTACTCGGGAGCGGTGTGTCCGACCGTGAAGTTGCGCACGACCTTCACTGCCAGAGGAGCCGGGTCGGCGGCACCGGACCCGTTGTCGTAGGTCATCAGTCGGATCCAGTCGAGGCCGACGCGCACGTCGAGGATCTTCTCGCCGTTCTGGCCCTCACTGGCCTTGGCGGCATCGGCGCCCTCGACCTCGACGGGGTCGCCATCGAGCTTCTCGAACGCCCACGCTCCCGCGGGAAGCGTCGTGAGCATCAGATAGCTCGATCCCTCGTACTCGCTTCCGGCCGACTTGACGTAGCAGATGCGGGAGCCGTTGACGACCTCGTACACCTCAGCAGGGATCCCCCAGCCGCCGAAGTCCGTGAAGAGAGCCGCGTCCGAGACTCCGAATGCGGCGTCCACCTGCTCCGGCGTCACGAAGCGCTCGCACGGAGCACCGACGATGTCGCTGTCGACGTACTCGACCTCGCGCGTGCTCGACGCCGCCGACGCCGCGATCCCCCGCAGCGCCTCTTCGATCGGAGAGGTGTCGTCCGCGCCGAGATCGGGGTCGACGACGGTGGCCGACAGCAGCACGTCTCCGTCTGGCAGCTCGAACCCGCAGCGTCCGTTCTCACAGCTCGCCGCTTCGCCCCAGAAACCCTGACGCTCGGTCGCACCGGCGATCACCGCCTTCGCATCCGGGACGATCGTGACCTCCCAGTTGCGCTCCGCATCGCCTGCCGAGCAGGCGATTCCGCCGGCCCGCTGGAACATGTGCTGCGCCGGACCGGGAAGCCAGCTCATCGCCGACACTGTTGAGAGCATCGGCTCGACGGGTGTCGACGGCTCGCCCACGAGCTCCGCCATCGTCGCGGCGACATCGTCGCACGTCACGTCGAACGCCGTTTCCGGCTCGACGATCGGCGCCGGTGTCGGTGTCGGCGTCTGAGACGGCGACTCAGACGCCGAAGCCGAGGGCTTCGGCTCGGCGGCCGGCTCGACGGTGCACCCTGAGACGAGCAGCAGGGCAGCAGTGCCGAAGACGATCAGAGAGCGCAGTCGCATGCACTCAGCCTAAGGATGCCGGCTCTCCGACACGCGAGGTGCCGACAACGATCCGGTGTCGGTCACTCTCCGCGAGAGACGCGCACCATCTCGTCACGCGGCACGACCTTGACGCGGGCACGCTCCTGCGGCGCGCCGAGGGCGACCTCGTGCTCGTCGAGTCGATGCCAGCCCTCGAGGTCGGTCCACTTGACGCCGCGTTCCTGCAGCAGCGCGGGGATCGCCTCTTCTGAAGGATCCTCCGGGTGCCACCACGACCCCTGGTCGTTGATGATGTGCCGCACGGTCTCCATGGCATCCGACTTCGTGTGGCCGATGAGCCCGACCGGTCCGCGCTTGATCCAGCCGGTGGCGTAGATGCCGGTCATCTGCTGGTTCGAGTCCTTGGCGAGCACCTGGCCCTCGCGGTTGGGGATCACGCCGTGCTTCTTGTCGAAGGGCACGCCGGGGAGCGGTGAGCCGAAGTATCCGATCGCGCGGTAGAGCGCCTGCAGCGGCACTTCGCGCATCTCACCCGTGCCCACTGCACCGCCCTGTCCGTCGGGCTTCGTGCGCTCGTAGACGAGGGCCGCCACGCGGCCGGCTTCGTCCTTGCGGACCTCGACCGGGCGGGCCCAGAAGTGCAGGTGCAGGCGACGGGATGCCGTTCCCCCTGCGTTGTTCGCATCGCCTCTGGCGTCATTGACCGACGGGCGCTTGCGCCACGACTGCAGGATGCGGTCGATGACCATGACCTGCTTGTTGCTGGCCACTGCGTCCTTCGACGCCTCGTCGTAGTCGAAGTCCTCGTCGTACACGACCATGTCGACATCGCGCAGCTCGCCGAGCTCACGCAGCTCGAGCGGAGTGAACTTGACCTGCGCGGGGCCACGGCGACCGAACACGTGCACGTCGGTGACCGCACTCGCCTTCAGCCCCTCGTAGACGTTCTCGGGGACCTCGGTGACCAGCAGGTCTTCCGCGTGCTTCGCCAGCATGCGGGCGACGTCGAGAGCGACGTTGCCGTTGCCCAGCACGCCGACCGACGCGGCATCCAGCGGCCATTCGCGCGGCACGTCGGGGTGTCCGTCGAACCAGCTCACGTAGTCGGCCGCGCCGTAGGCGCCGACCGCATCGATGCCGGGGATGTCGAGGGTGGTGTCTCGGATCGCGCCCGTGGCGAAGATCACCGCGTTGTAGTGGTTCTTCAGATCATCGAGCGTGATGTCCTCGCCGAAGCGCACGTTGCCGAACAGACGGATGTCGCCGCGGTCGAGCACATCGCGGAGCGCGTTGACGATGCCCTTGATGCGGGGGTGGTCGGGGGCCACTCCGTAGCGGACCAGGCCGTAGGGTGCCGGAAGCTGCTCGAAGAGATCGATGGAGACGTCGAACTTGCGCTCGGCCTTCAGCAGGATGTCGGCGGCATAGATGCCGGCGGGGCCCGCTCCGACGATGGCCAGTCTGAGCTTGGTCATAAAGGGGTCCTTTCGTATGCCGTCACGCCCGACGCACGCGGCCGACGGCCGCGACGCGGTCAGCTGGAGCGTTCGACGAGGGTCTCTGCGAAACGGGTGAGCGCATCGCGCACGGTGCCGCGCGGAAGCGCGGTGAGCGCATCGATCGCATCCCGGGTCCAGGAATGCGCGAGCGCGAGGGTCTTCTGAGTGCCGACGTGGTCTCGGAGCTCGGTGAGCGGGCCGTCGAGGATCCCGGGGTCCTCGCCCTCGGCGATGCGGGTGACCCCGTCGTCGATGCGGGCGGCGAGGTCGATCGACGCGTCGTCGGTCTCTGCCTTCAGCAGCAGGTACGGCATCGTCGGAACGCCGGCGCGCAGGTCGGTTCCCGGCACCTTGCCCGTGTCCTCGGGCTTGGCCGACAGGTCGATCACGTCGTCGAGCAGCTGGAAGGCGACGCCGATCTTCTCGCCGTACACACGCAGCGGCTCTTCGTATTCCGAGGGTGCGTTCGAGAAGATCACGCCGCCCTGGGTCGCCGCGGCGATCAGGGAACCGGTCTTGTCGGCGAGCACCTGGAGGTAGAACTCGATGGGGTCGTCTCCGGGCTGCGCACCGAGAGTCTCGTGCATCTGGCCGAGGACCAGCCGCTCGAAGGTGTCGGCCTGCAGGCGGATGGCGCGCTCGCCCAGACGCGACATCAGCTGGCTCGCGCGGGAGAAGAGGATGTCGCCCGTGAGGATCGCGATGTTGTTGCCCCACACCGCGTGAGCGGCGGGGACGCCACGTCGGCGGTCGGCACCGTCCATGACATCGTCGTGGTACAGCGAGCCGAGGTGCGTGATCTCCAGAGCCTTCGCGACGTCGATCACCTGCTCGGTGTTGCCGTCGCCCAGCTGAGCCGCCAGCAGCGTCAGCACGGGGCGGATGCGCTTGCCCCCCGCCTCGTAGAGGTAGCGGCTCGCGGCGTCGGCCAGCGGGTCGGCGACGCGCACATCGTCTGCGAGACCGGTCTCGACACGCTCGAGACCGTCTTCGATCGCCTGAGCGATGCGTCGACCGGCAGTGCCGATGAAGACACGGTCGCTGAAACCGAGACGGCTCGCCAGTCGCGAACCCGGGGCTACGCGGCTCGAAGTCACGGTCTCAGCCTACCGTCGTCAGCCGTGCGGGTTCGCGCGTCGTACTCACGCGGCCTTGAACGCCCGGTGCAGTGCGACGATCCCGAACGAGAGGTTGCGGTACTCGACCTCGGTCCACCCCGCCTCGCGGATCCACGCAGCGAGCTTCTTCTGATCCGGCCAGTCGCGGATCGACTCGTTCAGGTAGTCGTACGCGTCGCCGTTCGTGCCGGCGATGCGGGCCACCCGAGGCAGCACCTGCGAGTTGTAGAAACGGTACCCGGCACGGAACAGGGTGCCGGGCGGGGTCGAGAACTCGTTGATCACGAGGCGACCGCCCGGCTTCGTCACCCGCAGCAGTTCGCGGAGCGCCTTCTTCGGATCGTTGACGTTGCGGAGGGCGTACGACATGGTGACGGCGTCGAACTCACCGTCCTCGAAGGGCAGATCGGTGGCATCCGCCTGCACGAACGAGAGATTGCGGATGCTGCCGTGGCGCCGCTTGCCCTCGGCGAGCATGCCGGGTGAGAAGTCGGCGGCGACGACCTGCGCTCCGCTGCGGGCGAGGGATGCCGACGACGACGCGGTGCCTGCACCGAGGTCGAGGATCTTCTCCCCGGGCTTCGGGGCGACCGCCCTGGTCGTGGCTGCGCGCCAGAGGGCGTCGTTGCCGACCGTCATCGCCGTGTTCGTGCGGTCGTAGCCCGCGGCGACCTGGTCGAACATGCCGCTGACGCGGGCCGGGTCCTTGCCGAGATCGGCGCGGTTTGCTTCGTTCGAGGTCACGTGCCCAGTCTAGGCGCGAGGTGCAGGGCATCGAGGCGATCGAGCCAGAGATCCGGAGTCGCATCGTCGAACGGAGCGGTCTGATCGCGCACGCGCTGCTCGAGGTCGAGCGCGAGGGCCTCGAGCCGGGTGATGATCTCGGCGGGATATCCGTACTGCACGATGTGCTCGGCCCACTCGTCGCGGTCGTCGACCCAGATGCCCCGCGGCCCATCGACCCTCACGACGTCGAGGTCCATATCGATGCCGACCGCCAGCAGCGGGTCGTCCGACCAGCGCACATCCCATCCGATGTCGATGTAGACGCGCATGCCCTTCGGATGATCGCGATTCACGGTCAGGGCGAAGTCGGGCTGTCGCGGCACCAGCGTCACGTTGGGGGTCTCTGCGATGTAGGCCGCACCCGGTCGAGCGCTGGGCCAGCCGGCCGGCTGGCCCATCCAGTCGCCCCACTCGTCTGCACCGAGATACACGCACTCGTGCCGCCAATGCGGCGAGCCGTCCCATTTGCGCCACTGGAAGATCATCTCGGTGCCGGGGGCGGGGCGGGCGTCGCTCATGCACTCAGCGTAGGCGGGGTCACTCACATCCCGGTCGACGAGCGACGAACTAGGCTGGAGGGGTGAGCAGCAGGCTGGTCGTGGAGACCCGAGAGATCGATCCGGTCGAGGATCTCCTGGCCTACGCCGACCCGTCGCGGCCCCTCGCCTGGCTGCGCCGCGGTGACGGCATCGTCGCCGTGGGAGACGGCGTGGTCGAGACGATCCGCATTCCCGCAGGCGCTGCGTCCATGCGCTCGGCCGCCATCGCCGCCGCCTGGCGAGACCTGGCGAAGGATGCCGATATCGACGACGGCCTCCGGCTTCCCGGCTCGGGGCTCGTCGCGTTCGGTGCGCTGACCTTCGACGAGGACTCCGCCGCCGACAGCGTCCTCGTCGTGCCTGCGCTCGTGATCGGCCGACACCACGGACGCACGTGGCTCACCCGCATCCGCTCGGCGTCGAACTCCGCTGTCGAACCGCAGCCCGATGCGTCGACGATCGGCTACGGCCCCCACTGGGCCGGCACGGTCGGGCCGGGGGCACAGAGCCCGCAGGGCTACCAGGACTCGGTCCGCCAGGCGCTCGACCGCATCGCCGGTGGCGCGCTCAGCAAGGTCGTGCTCGCTCGCGACCTCACCGGCAGCATCCCCGCCGGATCCGACCTGCGCCGACTCGTGCGCGCGCTGTCGACCGGATACCCCGACACATGGGCCTTCGCGGTCGACGGGCTGATCGGCGCGAGCCCCGAGACGCTCGTCACCGTGCGGCAGCGCACCGTCACCGCCCGCGTGCTGGCCGGAACCATCGGCCGAGGAGCAGATGCGGACGCCGACACCGCGGCATCCGCTCACCTGGCCTCGAGCACCAAGGATCTCGACGAGCACGAATATGCGGTGCAGAGCGTGCTCGCCTCGCTGCGCCCGCACACGCGCGCGCTGGCCGCGAGCGAGCAGCCTTTCCTGCTCAAGCTGCCGAACCTCTTCCACCTGGCGACCGATGTCGAGGGCGAGCTGGCCGACGGCGGCTCGTCGCTCGATCTGGTCGGCGCCCTGCATCCGACGGCCGCTGTGGCAGGAACCCCCACATCCGCTGCGATCGCGGCGATCCGCGAACTCGAGCCGTTCGACCGCGGTCGCTATGCCGGCCCGGTCGGGTGGGTCGACGGAGCCGGCAACGGCGAGTGGGCCATCGCGCTGCGCTGCGCGCAGTTCACCCCGGCCGAGACCGACATCGCCGTCACCGCCTATGCGGGCGCGGGAATCGTCGCCGGCTCGGACCCCGAGTCGGAGCTGCTCGAGACCCGCGTCAAGTTCCGTCCGCTGGTCGACGCCCTCGCCTGAGCGACGCCCGCTCGTCACCCGGTCAGCTCGCTGCGAGACGCTTCTTCTCGGCCTCGACGTCGAAGTCGGCCGCCGGCCACTGCGGATCGATCTGCTGCAGAGCGTCGAGCAGCAGCTCCTGCACGGCGAGGCGGGCGAACCACTTATGGTCGGCCGGGATCACATGCCAGGGCGCCGCAGCGGTCGAGGTGCGCTCGAACGCCGTCTGATAGGCCGCCATGTAGTCGTCCCAGAGCAGTCGCTCGTCGACGTCGCCCGGGTTGTACTTCCAGTGCTTGTCGGCCCGCTCGAGCCGTTCCATCAGTCTCGACTTCTGCTCGTCGCGAGAGATGTGCAGCATGACCTTGATGATGCGGGTGCCGGAGGCCGCGACCTCGGCCTCGAACTCGTTGATCGCGTCGTACCGCCGTTCGATCTCGTCGGCCGGGGCCAGCGACCGCACCCGACCGATGAGCACGTCCTCATAGTGCGAGCGGTCGAAGACCCCGATGAACCCGGGCTCCGGCAGCCGCTTGGCGACACGCCACAGGAAGTCGTGCGCGAGCTCCTCCTCCGTCGGCGCCTTGAACGCCGTGAGCGCGACACCCTGCGGGTCGACGCCGCCGACGACGTGCCGCACGATGCCTCCCTTGCCCGCCGAGTCCATCGCCTGCAGGATCAGCAGCACCGAGTCCTTCGCGACTCCGACGCGACTCTCTGCGAACAACCGCTCCTGCAGCTGATTGAGCTCGTCGAGACCGGACGCGAGATCGCGCTTGCCGTCGGCCTTCGCGCCGCTGTACCCGAGCGTGCTCTGCGGATCGACGTCGGAGAGACGGAATCCGTCGCCGACCTGAAGGGTCTTCGCCCACTCGTGCGCTGTCATGCGTTCATCCTGCCACTGCGGACGCCCGCCGCGGCGAACCGGATCAGCGCGTGAGCGGCACCTCGATCAGCTGACGACCACCGGCCGGAGCGGTGAGGGCCTGATCGAGCGCGGTGCGGGTCGTGACGCGCTGATACTCCCACCCGTATGCGAGGGCCAGCTGCTCGAGACGCACCGTGTGCGGCGTGTAGAACGCTCTGTCGAGATCGGCGCGAGCCGCGGTGCCCGCGACCTCCAGGCCGTCGAAGATCGTGCCGCCGCCGTCGTTGCCCACGATGACCTGAATGCGCGGTTCGTGCTCATCCGGCGGCAGCAGCAGCGCTCCGACGTCGTGCAGGAAGGCGAGGTCGCCGAGCAGCACGCGGGTGACCCCCGGGGCTCCCCCGGCCTGACTCGCGAGAGCGATGCCCGTGGCAGTCGCGATCGTGCCGTCGATCCCCGCGAGTCCGCGGTTGGCGTGCACCGGAACCTTCTTGCCGCCGAGCACCGAGTCGGCCACCCTGACGAGGCGCGAAGAGCCGAAGACGAGCCGGTCGTGCGGCCAGGTCGCCCGCCAGACGGCGTCGGCGAGGAGTTCGCGATCGAGCGGGCGGCGCACGGCAGCCAGCTCGGCCTTCACGGCATCGCGTCGAGCGGACGGATCGGTGGAGGTGAGACCGTCCTGATCAGGGGCGCGCTCGCTGAGGTCGACGGCGTGCGCGGCGGATGCCGTGAGCCAGGCCCCGAGCCACTCGCGATCGGCCGGGCCGGAGGCGACCGCGACGGATGCCGCAGGCGTCGTGCGCCCGTTGAGGTCGAGGGCCTCACCACCGCGGTGGACGGCGATCACCTCGACGTCGGCACGCGACAGCAGGCGGGCCACCTCGCGGCTGAGAGTCGGATGCCCGAGCACTATGGCGCGCTCGATCCGGCCACCCAACTCGTCGTCGCTCAGCAGCGCTCGGTAGCCGTGCACGACCTGACGTCCGAAGCGGGCGCCGCTGACGATCTCGGCGATCAGCGGCCAGGATCCGGAATGCGCGACCTCTTCGGCATCCGGCCCGGCATCGGCACCCGCGATCACGACCGTACGCGGCCCGCGCTCGAGCACGAGCGGCTCTGCGGCGACCGGCCTCGGAGCCTCGCCCGGTGCGATGTCGACAGCGGGAACGTCGCCCGACAGCGGCTCGCGTGAGGGCAGATTCAGGTGCACGGGGCCTGAGACTCCCGGGAGGCCGTGCCCGGCATCGGCCCCCATCGCGGCCGCGACGGCTCGCACCGCCAGACCTGACCAGTCGCCGTCACCGGGAACAGGTGCGTCGATCTGCTCGCGCACCCAGGAGGCGAACATGCCCGGTTGGATCGTCGCCTGGTTGGCTCCGACTCCGCGGAGCTCGGGCGGGCGGTCGGCGGTCAGCAGCAGCAGCGGCACACCGGAATGGAACGCCTCCATCGCCGCGGGGAGGAGATTCGCGGCGGCCGTTCCCGAGGTGCAGAGCACCGCGGCGGGAACGCCGGTCTCACGCGAGAGGCCCAGCGCCGTGAACCCTGCGACGCGCTCATCGATGCGCACATGCAGGCGCAGGTGCCCCTGGTTCGCGGCGTGCACTGCGGCGAGCGCGAGCGACTGAGATCGAGAGCCCGGCGAGAGCACGAGATCGCGGACGCCGTGGCCGATGAGGTCGGCGATCAGGGATGCCGCGGCATCCGTCGCCGGCGATGCGGTCACGGACGTGTGTCCGGCGCGGTGCCGTCCGGTGCGGTGCCGTCGTCGGTCTCGTCCTCGAGCTTCGCCAGCTCCTCTTCGAGGCGGCGGATGCGCGCATCCTGCTCGCTCTTGCTGATGCTGCGGAGGAACTGGGGATCGTCGTCGGGGGCGATGATGCGGATCGCTCCGCCGTTGTCGTTGGCGCGGCGTCGGCCGAGCGTGAACCAGAGGATCCCGCCGATGACCGGGATGAAGACGACGATCGCGATCCACGCGGCCTTGGGCACGCCCCGGTGACGCGTCGGCGGCTGCACTGCGCAGTCGACGATGCTGAACACCCAGAAGATGGCGGCCAGGAAGCCACCCACGATCAACAGTCTCGCCACCCCTCCAGTGTAGGCGGGTCTGCGGGACGTGGACCTGCGGGGCGCCGTCGAGCGGGCGCCGATGCCCGATTGTTAGACTGCGCGCACCATGCATGCCCCGTCGATGCGACTGCGACACCAGGGCGTCGAGCGGATGCTGATCCTCCGGGTCGCTCTCGCGCTCGGCCTCGCCCTGGTGCTCGTGATCGGCGCCTGGTCGACGTCGCATGGCAAGGCCGATGCGCACGCGACGCTGTGCCTCGCGCCCGGTGCGAGCGTCGCGTCGACCGCCGTGCACCACGACCACACGAGTGTGGTGGAGACTGCTCCGTCGGACGCCGGGATCGTCATCGTCGCTGCGCTCTGCTGCTTCCTGCTCGTGCTGCTGTCGCTGCGGTCCGCCAGGGGCACGACGCTTCTTCACCGTGGCACCTCCCTGCGCGCATCGGCGCCCAGTCGTGCTGGCCCTCGCCGGCATGTGCCCGCGCTCACCCTCACGCAGCTCTCGCTCTCCCGCACCTGAATCAGGCACGTCGTTCATCGGCGACCCCCGGCCGCGCTCTCGTCGCGGCCTCATCACCCTGCCTGATCCGCACCGTTGGAGATCCCCATGAAGACCCCTGTCAAGGCGACCCTCATCGCCATCGCCGTCGCGATCGTCCTCGCGATCGTCGGCATCGTCTATGCCATGTCGCAGCAGGCCGCTGATCCGGCTCCGCCCGAGGGTGAGAAGCTGCAGACCGTCCGCACCGACTCGCACGTGCTCGACGACGGAGGGGCCGGTGCCGTCACGGTCGTCGAGTTCCTCGACTTCGAGTGCGAGGCGTGCGCCGCGTTCTACCCGATCGTCGAAGACCTGCGCGAGCAGTATTCCGGCGAGATCACCTACGTCGTCCGCTACTTCCCGCTGCCGGGGCATATCAACTCGACGCAGGCCGCTCTCGCCGCCGAGGCTGCGGCCGAGCAGGACCGCTTCGAGGACATGTACCACCGGCTGTTCGAGACGCAGGCACAGTGGGGCGAGCAGTCTGAGGAGACTCCGGAGGTGTTCCGCGCACTCGCCGTCGACCTCGGACTAGACATGGCCGCCTACGACGCGGCGGTCGCCGACCCGGCGACGCTCGAACGCGTGCAGGCGGACAAGAGCGACGGCGAGCGGCTCGGAGTGCGCAGCACGCCCAGCTTCTTCATCGACGGCGAACCCGTCGTGCTGGAGGCGTGGGGCGACCTCAAGGCGGCGATCGAGGAGGCGGTGAACGGCTGAATGGGCGGGACCGCTCAGCTCGCTCCTCGACTCGGAGCGGGCGATTCGTGCTGCGACAACACGCTCACGAGGCGATGACGAGCAGCCTGGTATCGACCCCGCGCGGTGGACGCGGGAATGCCGATGATCTGAGCAGCTTCCACGAGCGAGAACCCCTCCCAATGGACGAGCCCGATGAGGTCACGATGCTCGGCAGGAAGGCGGCGCACAGCATCCCTCACGTCGATCGCCTCCGCGTCGTCATGGGTGGAGGGGTGTGCGAGCAGGTGCCCGCGCAATCGGTCAGCGAGCCTCCACCGTCGCAACGACGACCGCTGCGCGTTCGCCAGGGTCAGCCGCGCGATGCCGAACAGCCACATCCGTGCTTCTGTGTGCTCGGTCGGCATCGCATCGCTTCTGCGCCATGCCGTGAACATCGTCTCGGACAGCAGGTCGGCGGCTTCGCCGTCATCCGCTCGCCGTTCGAAGTAGGCCAGAAGGTCGGCGGAGTTGTCGGTGATGATCTTCACGGCATCCGGGGCTTCGGACTCCCGCGCCCTACTCACTTCTCTCCCCCGCTGCACATCGCCTGGCCGCGCATCGATGCCATGTTCTCAGGCGCTTCAGGGTCGAAGCCTCTCTCCAGGAGCTCCGCATCGACGACCTCCATCACCGCTCGGGAGACAGCTCCCTGAGCGATCATGTCCTCGACCGTGTGGAGGTCGGACGTTCCTTCGTCCACCCACTGCTGAGCGAGATCCACGTATGCGGGATCGCTCTCGAGACGATGCCGCCACTCCTCGATGTCTGCTGCTGCGACGACATCCATCTCAGCGAAGATCCCGTGCACGGCGGCTCTGACTTCGGGGTTCTCGGCCGTGATGTCTCCGACGCGCTCCTCGCATTCGATCCCGCTGGGAAGGACATACGTGAACACTCCGTCGGGGGTCGTGGCCCAGGGCTCCCAGAGTCCGTTCGCCGCCGCAGCCGTGCCCCCGAGCAGCACGATTCCCAGCGCTCCTGCCGCTGCGAGCCTCATCGGTCTGCGCACGATGCCGCGAGCAGCTTTCGACTTGGTCGCTACGGTGAGACCGGTCAGCTCCTCCTCCAATGCGGCCGTCCGCGGTGTCAGCGACGATCCCGCCACTCTCAAGAGACGGTCAAGTTCGTCGTCTGTCATCTCAGGCATCGTGTCCCCGATTCTCTCCATGCCTATACATGTGCGGCACAGCCCCAAACGTCCACGCTCGCTTCGAGTTCACCGCGGCGTCCTGTCTCACGGCTCGGAGATGCCGGCTCGCCCGCCGCGGACGGGATCGTCACGATCCGCGCGAGCGATCAGAGCAGGCCGCGGGCGACGAGGGCCTCCTGATACCCCGCGGCCTTGTCGTGGATCACCTGTCGACAGGCGATCAGCGACTCGATCTGCGCATCGAGTGAGCGTTCGTGTGCACGCAGCAGGGCGAGTCGCTCGGCCTCATTGCCGCTGCCCGCTCGCACGAGGGCGGCGTATTCGCGCAGCAGCGCGATCGGCGCTCCGGACTCGCGGAGCCGCCCCAGCAGGGCGAGCCATGCGAGCGAATCATGGGCGTACACGCGCCGCCCGCCGGAGGTGCGGGGCACATCACGAGGGAACAGCCCCTCGGCCTCGTACCAGCGCAGGGTGTGCACGCTCACGCCCGCCAGGCGCGCGAGTTCGCCGATGCTGAACGTGCGCGTCGTGTCGACCACATCAACCACGAGGACTCCTCCTTGACTTCGAGTGCACTCTAGATCGTACGGTCGGATCATGACAGCTCCTCTCGACATGATCGCCCGCCAGCAGCCGCTCTCGTCAGAGTTCGGCTACCGCTCCACCGCGGCCGAGGTGATCGCGGGCACAGACCTCGCAGGCAAGACCGCGATCGTCACCGGCGGCTATTCCGGACTGGGACTCGAGACGGTGCGCGCGCTGGCGGATGCCGGTGTGCGCGTGATCGTTCCGGCACGGCGTATGGATGCGGCGCAGCAGGCGCTCGACGGGATCGCGGAGGCGGAGGTACGGGGTGCCGATCTCGGCGACCTCGACTCCGTCGCGGCGTTCACGGAATCGGTGCGTCGCGACGGTGAGCCGATCGACCTCGTGCTGAACGTCGCCGGCATCATGGCCACCCCGTTCGGTCACACGGCGCAGGGCTTCGAGTCGCAGTTCGGCACCAACCACCTGGGTCACTTCGCCCTGGTCGGCGGGGTGGCCGACCTGCTGTCGGACCACGCCCGCGTCATCTCGTACTCATCCGGAGGGCACTTCCGCTCCCCCGTGCGGTTCGACGACATCGACTTCGCGACGACGCCGTACGACCCCTGGGTCGCCTATGGGCAGTCGAAGACGGCGAACGCTCTGTTCGCGGTGGGCCTTGCGCGACGTGGCGCCGAGCGCGGCATCCTCGCCTTCTCGGTGCATCCCGGCGGGATCATGACCGAGCTGCAGCGGCACGTTCCCCGTGAGGAGCTGCTCTCTCGCGGCTGGATCGATGAGGACGGCACCCCGAACCCGCGTTTCAAGACACCGGCTGAAGGTGCGTCGACAGGGCTCTGGGCAGCGACCGCCACGGAGCTGGTCGAGCGCAGCGGTGCGTATTGCGAGGACTGCTCGATCAAGGGGACCGTCGCGCCCGACCACAGCGACATGACCACCGGCGGGGTGAAGGAGTGGGCGATCGACCCCGAGGCCGCCGAGCGACTCTGGGCGCTGTCGGTCTCCGCGACAGGCGTCGACGCCTTCGCCTGAGTCTGACCGCCGCGGCCCGATCAGTCGAGAGAGAGCCGGAGGATGCGGTCGTCTCCGTCTGACGGATCACCGCGTCCGTCGGTGTTGTTCGTGAGGATCCAGGCGTCTCCTCCCGGCCCGACCACGACATCGCGCAGGCGGCCGAACTCGCCGACGAACTGTTCGGTGCCGGCCGTCAGATCATCGAGCGGCACCGTGCGCAGGCGCTCGCCCCGGAGGTTCGCGATCACGATGCTCGAGCTCGTCACGGCGATGCCGCTCGGGCTCGCCGCATCCGGCCGCCACTGCTGCACGGGGTCGATGTAGTCGCCGTCGTCGGCGATTCCCTCGACCTCGGGCCAGCCGTAGTTGCCGCCGGGCTCGATGACGTTGAGTTCATCCCAGGTGTCCTGCCCGAACTCGCTCGCGTACATTCCGCCTTCCGCATCCCAGGCGATGCCCTGCGGATTGCGGTGCCCGTAGCTGTAGACGGGCGAGTCGTCGAAGGGGTTGTCTGCGGGAACCTCTCCTTCGGGTGTGAGCCGCAGGATCTTGCCCGACAGCACGTCGCGGTCCTGAGCGCTGTCACGATCGCCCGCGTCGCCCGTCGTGACGTACAGCATCCCGTCGGGCCCGAACGCGATGCGCCCGCCGTTGTGGTTGCCGGCGGCGGGGATGCCGTCGATCACCACGGTGGCGGGTCCGAGCGACAGTCCACCTGCATCCCCGACGATCGTCCGCCGCTCGACACGGTTCTCGCCCTGCGCCGTGAAATACGTGAAGAGCTCGCCGCCGCTGACTGCGAGCCCGAGCAATCCGCCCTCTCCGCCCGGCGACACCCCCTCGATCACCGCGACCTCGCGCACCTCGCCGGCCTCGCCGACCTCGAGCACGCGGGCGCTGTCGCGCTCGCTGACCAGAGGCACACCGTCGTGGAACGCGATCGACCACGGAGCGTCGAGGTCTTCGACGAACGACTGCGTGCCCGACACGGGCGTCGGTGACGGCTGCGACGTGCAGGCCGCGAGCAGGGCGACGGATGCCGTCGCGAGCGCGATCGATGCGCGCCGACGTGCGGTCGACGCGCGGAGGGATGGATGAGCGGGCATGACTCCATCCAACGCGGTATCGGCGCCGAGCGACAGCCAGGATCTGCGGTCGGCGAACGGCGGCGCATCCGCGGGCTCCCCACCGATACATCGGTCTCGCTACGCTGAGCGCATGACCGAGGCGCGAACCCCCACATCGCATCCTGTTCTCGCGGTCCTGCGACGCATGCCGGCCACCCTCACGATGGTCTCGGTGATCCTCGTCGTCGGCGTGGTCTGGCAGGGATTGTGGAGCCCGTTCGAGAAGACGGACCTGTTCGGCACCGTCGCGTACGGTCTGCCCAACCTCGCGCAGGGCATGTGGTGGACGCCGCTCACCGGAACGTTCTTCGTCAACGCACCCTGGGTGTACGTGTTCACGATCTCGGGATTCTGGGGCATGGCGTACCTCGAGTACCGCCGTGGCACCAGGGTCGCGCTCGCCTATTACTGGGTCGGGCAGCTCTTCGCGATCCTGGCCACCGCACTCGTGCTCTTCTTCGCCTCGCAGCTGCCGTGGGCCTGGGCTCAGGAGCAGGCTCAGGCGCTCGATGTCGGCGCCTCCGGCGGCACCATGGCCTGCATCGCCGCGGCGATCGGACTGTTCCGCCCACCGTGGCGGGTGCGCGGCTGGCTCGTGCTGCTCGGATTCGTCTTCATCGCGATGCTGTTCTGGGGTGCGGTCGCGGATCTCGAGCATCTGCTCGCCGTGCTGCTGATCCTGGTCGTCGACCGCACCCTGCGCGTGCAGCGGACCACCGTGCGCGAACAGCGCCTGATCGCCGTCATCTCCCTGCTGGTGCTGGGTGCGGTCGAGATCATCACGACCCTGGTGGCGACCGACGGCCCGTTCGGTCCGACGGAGCCCGTGTCGGGCGGATTCATCGACTTGGCGATCGATCTCGTGGTCATCGCCGTGCTCGTGAACGGACTGCTGCGGGGTCGACGCTGGTCGTGGGTGCTCGTGATCCTGCTCGGACTCTTCAACATCCTGATCGCGGCGCTCGTGCTCATCCTGATCACCGTGTTCTCGCAGGCGCAGGTCGACCTCCGCTGGGATGGCGAGACCGAGCTCGCGCTCGCCAACGGATTCCTCTGGGTGATCCTGCTCGTCTACCTGGTCGCGGTGCGTCGGGCGTTCCGGGCGAAGCGCAAGTCACCGCTCGGAATCCAACCGGCCCCGACCGTCGACGACGTCAAGACCGAGTTGCGCGCGCACGGCGGCGGCACCCTGTCGTGGATGACGACGTGGGAGGGCAACAGCTACGCCCGCAGCGCCGCAGGGATCGTCGCGTACCAGCGGCGAGCCGGGGTCGCGCTCGCGCTGGCCGACCCGATCGGTCCCTCGGAGTCGCGTGCAGACGCCGTCGCGGAGTTCATCCGCACCGCCGAGCTCGCGGGCCTCGTGCCGTGCTTCTTCAGCGCCGACGACGCGACGCGGGATGCCGTGCCCGCGGGCTGGCGCAGCCTCGTGGTCGCCGACGACACGATCGTCGACCTGCCGGGTCTGGAGTTCACCGGCAAGAGGTGGAACTCGGTGCGCAGTTCGCTCAATCGAGCAGGACGCGAGGACATGACCTTCCGGCTGACCCGACTCGGCGACGAGTCGTGGGGGGTGCGGCAGCAGCTGCGGGCGATCTCGGAGGCCTGGGTCGGCGACAAGGACCTCCCCGAGATGCGGTTCACCCTCGGCACGCTCGACGAGGCCGAGGACCCCGAGGTGCGACTGGCTCTGGCACTCGCCCCGAACGGCGACGTCGACGGATTCCTGTCGTGGCTGCCGGTCTACGGCGAGGGGGGAACCGTGCGCGGATGGACGCTCGACCTGATGCGGCGCCGCGACGGCGGCTTCGCTCCCGTCATGGAGTATCTCATCGGATCGTCTGCGAAGCAGTTCTCGGAGGAGGGCGCCCAGATCATGTCGCTCTCGGGGGCTCCGCTCGCCCACGACTATCCGCCGGATGCCGGCATGATCGCCGTGCTCAGCGATCGCCTCGCCGAAGCGCTCGAGCCCGTCTACGGCTTCGCGTCGCTGCACCGCTTCAAGCAGAAGTTCCACCCGCGCTACGAGACGATGTACCTGCTGTTCCGCGACGAGGCCGACCTCGCGGCCATCGGCACGGCCCTCACGCGAGCCTTCTTGCCGGATGCCACGCTGCGGCAGTTCGCCGGCGCCGGTCTCGAACTGGTGCGCGGCAGCAAGGACTGATCCGGCTCGTCAGCCGTCGCGCGGCGGCTTGCGCAATCTCTTGACGTCAGTGCGCTGCTTCTTCGCTGTCAGCCGACGCTCTTTCGACCCGCGGCTCGGCTTGGTCGCGCGGCGGGGAGGTGCGGGAGGACGCAGCGCCTCGCCGACGAGCGCCACCAGCCGCTCCCGCGCCGCATCGCGGTTGCGCAGCTGCGCTCGATGCTCGGAGGCGGCGATCGTCAGCACTCCGTTCACCAGCCGCCCGCTCAGCCGCTCGAGCAGACGCTCGCGCTGGTGCGGCGAGAGCACGGCGCTGCCGCCAGCATCCCAGAACAGCTCCACTCGCGAGTCCGCGGTGTTCACACCCTGCCCGCCCGGCCCCGACGAACGAGAGAAGCGCCACGACAGCTCGGCCTCGGGGATCGTGAGACCCGCCGAGACCCGCAGGCCGGGGCGATGAGGGGTGGGCATGCATCCATCATCCCCCGGCTCGGGGTGCCCGTATCAGCCGACGATGTCGACGGGCTCGAGCGGGATGCCGTTCGCGGTGCGCGCTGACGACTGCTCTCCGGCATCCCTCTTCGCGGTGTTCGCGATGTGCGCGCGGCCGACGACGATCGCAGCGACGACCATCAGCACCGCCCCCAGCCAGTACGGCGCCGCGTGGCTGACGGTGACGTAGAGCGCGCCCGCGATCAGCGGCGCGGCGGTGTTCATCGCGGCGTTGAGCGATTGGGTCGCTCCTCCGAGCCACCCCTGCTCGTCGTCGCCGACCGCGTTCGACATGGCACCATCCAGCGCTGCCGTGGCGGCTCCCTGCCCTGCGGCGAGCATCAATGCACCGACGATGAACACCCACGGCTGCGCGAAGACCGAGGCGACGACCGCAAGGCCGACGAGTCCGATCGTCTGCGCGACGATGCCGCTGATGATCACACCGCGCTCGCCGATGCGAGGCAGCAGGATGCCGAGCAGCACGCCCTGGATGAGGATGTCGATGATGCCGACGCCCGCGGTGAGGAGACCGATCTGGGTCGGCCCCCAGCTGATCGAGTCGAGCGCCAGCACACTGAAGTTGTTGACGAAGAAGCCGAACGGCAGCGCGAGCAGGCCGAATCCGATCATCAGTCCCCGCAGCTCCTTGCGGCCGAACGCCTCGGTGAAGACGCCGAACGGCTGGATCTCACGGATCGAGATGCGCTCGATGCGGTTCTCGGGCTTCAGGCTCTCGGGCAGCAGGAAGATGCTGAGGATCGCGATCGTGAGGGCGACGGCCGCGGTGAGGAAGACCGGCAGCTGCAGGCTCACTGCCGCGAGGAGTCCGCCGATGGCGGGGCCGATCATCATTCCGATCCCCGAGAGAGCGCCGAGCAGGCCGAACCGCTGCGCGCGCTTCTCGGGCGGGGTGATGTCTGCGAGGTAGGCGAAGAGCGCCGGCAGGTCACCGGCGGTCACCCCCTGGATCACGCGAGCGAGCACCAGGACCCAGATCGCACCGCCGATGCCGAAGAGCGTCATGGCGAAAGCAGCACCGAACGCGGCGGCGATGATCACCGGGCGTCGACCGAAGCGGTCGGAGAGGCGACCGAGGAAGGGGGCTACCAGGAAGGCGCACAGGCCGTTGACGGCTTCGAGCACACCGACCCAGATCGCGAGATCGCCCTCGTGCGAGACGTACTGCAGCACGACGAAGGGGAGGACGGGGAGCACGACGGTCATGCCGACGACGGTGAGCATCGTCAACACGATGAGCATGATCCAGGCGCGCTTGTCGCTGCGCGCGGGCGGGTTCGTTAGTGAAGTCACTCCGAAACTGTATCAATACCAGTTTTGTTGTCAAGCCAGTTTTGGAACGAGTCCGCGATACGGTGGATGCATGACGAATACCGAGCCACTCGGACGACGCGAACGCAAGAAGGCGGCGACCCGCAAGAACATCTCCGATGTCGCGACGATGATGTTCCTCGAGCGAGGTTTCGACAACGTCAGCATCCGCGAGGTGGCCGATGCCGCCGACGTCTCGCCCACGACGGTGTTCGCGCACTTCCCTCAGAAGGAGGCGCTCGTCTTCGACGAGGACGACGAGCAGCGCGACCGGCTCGTCGGTGCCGTCCGAGACCGACCGGACGGCACCACGATCAATCAGGCGATCCGCGACTTCTACACCGCAGAGGTCGGGGCCAACATCGATGAGCACGGCAACGACGTGACGCGGATCTTCCTGCGCTTTCTCAACGAGACTCCGGCACTGCGGGACTACGCCGCGAAGATGTGGCTGCGACACGAGGACGCCCTGTCGGATGCGATCGCGGACGAGCTCGAGCTCCCCGAGCCGACCCCGGAGATCCGCGTCTACTCGCGTTTCGTCCTGCAGATGCAGTTGCTCGTCAACGAACACGACGACCAGCTCGGGATCCTCGACGCCGGGTTCACCGTTCTCGAGAACGGCTGGGCTCCGATCGAGGCGGCGCTCACGGAGTCGCCGGACTGACCCGCGCTGGAGCTGCGCGGTCTCCCGGCGAAGCGCCTGCCGCGCGCGGGTCCATTCCCCCGACGAAAAGCGATGCCAAGCTGGTGACATGGCATTCGGGATGGCCCGCGACGTGTTGCGCCCCACAGACTCTCCGCGCGCGGATCGAGTGACCTATGTCGAGTTGTTCTTCGACCTCGTGTTCGTCCTCGCGCTGACTCAGCTGTCTGCCTACCTCTACGAGAATCAGACGCCTTTGGGCGCTCTGGAGGGCGTCATCATGGTGTGCGCCCTGTGGTGGGCGTGGGTGTCGACCACCTGGGTCACCAATTGGCTCGACCCCGTCACGCTCCCCGTGCGCGGGGCGGTGATCGCACTGGCCCTCGTGGCGCTCGTGATGAGCGTCTCGATCGCTGAGGCGTTCGGCGATCGCGCATGGGCGTTCGCCATCGCCTACGTCGTCCTCCAGGTGGGACGCACGGTCTTCATCGTGTGGGCGACAGCCCGTCACGACCGGCGGGTGGCCCGCGATTTCTCCCTCCTCCTCTGCTGGGCGGTCGCCGGTGGCGTGTTGTGGATCGTCGGCGCGCTGCTGCCCCTCGGGTGGCAGCTGCCGTTGTGGGCCGCCGCGCTGGCTCTCGAACTGCTGGGCACCGTGCTCGGTTTTCCGGTGCCCGGACGGGGGAAGGTGCAGCTGAAGACCTGGGATCTCTCCGGCCCGCACATCGCCGAGCGCACGTCCCTCTTCGTGCTCATCGCACTCGGTGAAGGCCTGCTGGTCACCGGCTTCGCGTTCGTCGACAAGGAATCGTCCGTCGCATCCATCGCTGCCTTGGTGACGGCGTTCGTCGCCGCCGCGGCGACCTGGTGGATCTACTTCGATCACGGCGAACGCATCGGCGCCGAGGCGATCGAGGCGTCAGGCGAACCGGCCCGGCTCGCTCGCACCGTCTACACCTGGGTGCATCTTCTGATCATCGCCGGCATCGTGCTGATGAGCGTGGGCGACAAGGAGATGCTCGCGCTTCCCGACCAGCGCGGCCTCGCCGCGGCCGTCGTGGTCGTCGGCGCGCCGTTCCTCTTCCTCACCGGCACCGTGCTGTTCCGCCGCGTGCTCGAAGGGCGCTGGGCGCGAGCGCAACTCGTCGGTCTGGTGGCTCTCGCTCTGCTCGCCGTTGTGCGGCTCGCGGGCTTCACCGTCGACGCGCTCACGCTGTCGATCACGACGGCGACGGTTCTCGTCGGTGTCGCAGCGGGCGAGACCCTCGAGCGTCTGCGTCGCGGTCGCCGCGCAGGGGGCTGACCGCGGGTGGGTCGCGGGCAGAGCCCGAACAAGTGGACGCGACGGCGGGAGTCGAACCCGCCACGCCTTCAGGTATGAGCTGAGGCCCGGGACCGCCCGGATCGCCGCGATGGGAATGACGCTACCCGGCTGCGACCGGGAAGGCCAGGATCGTTGCGGGGATTGACAGAGTGCGTCCCCGCATGACAAGAGGCGTCACGCCGCGTCACACGGCGGCGTCCGACCTCGTCAGTAGACCCCGTGGACGTAGAGCGCAGATTCCGCACGCCGACGGTTCACGAGGCCGGGCAAACCGCCGTTCGTCCAGCGCATCAGCTGTGCGGGAACATCGGCATGCCTGCCCCCATTCACCACCGTGAGAAGCGTCGAATCCCTGAACGCACCGCTGCCGACGTTGAAGGCGAAGCTCACCAGCGCATCGAACTTGTGCTGCGTGAGCGGCACGTGCACGCTCTCGTTCACGGCGCGCTCGGCGATCTTCGCATCCGCGCGCAGGAGCGCGAGACCTTCGGCCCGCGTGATGCCGTCTCGAAAGCCCGCCGGCTCGTTGCCCGAGCATCCGCCCCGGTGCACGAGGTGGCCGAACCCGATTGTGCAATGCCCGAGAGCGTCGTCGTAAAGGCGGGCCCTGAATCCCTCCCATCCGCCGATGAAGGCGAGTCCCTTCGCGCTGATGTCACCGTTGGCCATCGTTCCTCCCTTCGTGCCGCCGTCGTGACTGGCCGGCTATATCGCGAAGTGCACGTGCCCTTTATGGCGACCCCAGGCGCTCCCCCAGAACGACGGCGGCACCCGATGGCCGCTGTCGACGGAACCGCCGGGGTTGTGGATCAGCTCCGCGAGCTCTCCCAGGTGCGTGTCGATCGCCCACCGGACGAATCGCTGCATGTCCGCTTCTGAGCCGACCAGGTCTGCGGCCCTTCCGCGGTAGTGGAACGAGTTCGGCGAGTGCGCCCCCGGGGTCACCGGCCCCCATCTGGCCGGAGCGCCGGGCGCATTGCACTCGTTGACGTTGAGACCGAAGTGCGTCTCGGCGAACGAGCACGAACGGATGAAGAGGGAGGCCTGAGAGAAATCCTCGGCCGCTTCCGCAGTCATCGTTCAGAATCCAGGATGCTGCTGCTGAGCCCGAGCGTTCAGGATCGCCAGCTGGTTGTTGGCCTCCCACTCGATGTGGGAGGGCACCGGCCCTGCACCGCAGTCGCCGCAGAACTTGGGTCCGAGCATGGTGGTGTGCTGATTCGGACACCCCCACCAACCAGGACCGGCTGTCCACACCGGCACGTTCGCCGGCGGTTCAGGTTCGGGCTGCTGCCCAGGAACGACGATCCTCATGGGGGTCTCCTTCATTTCGGCGCTGAAACGATCGGTCCCCCCTGAGGGGATTCTCCTCCCGCCTGCGTCCGTGGACAAGAGCGATCTAGGGCGCCGCCGGGGCGGGATCCCCGCGCGTGAGAGGTCGCACCGAGACCCTCTATCCGAACCGGCATATCGGGTGTACTGTCACCTGCAATCGCAGCCGCTGGGGACGCATCGACGCCATCCCCGGCGCGCCCAGAAGGGACGACGACGATGGTCGAAGAGGACCCCGCCTCCACCAGCTTGAAGACGCATCGCTACCTGCGCCTATCCCTCGTCTTCGTCGTGTTCGCGCTGTTGACGAGCGTTTTGATCCAGACCGTCGTCACCGCCTGGGACCCGTTGACCCTCGGGTGGAATCTGCTCCCATCGATCAGCCACTACTTCTACACC
The DNA here is from genome assembly GCF_001423645.1 of Microbacterium sp. Leaf161. Lineage (NCBI taxonomy): Bacteria > Bacillati > Actinomycetota > Actinomycetes > Micrococcales > Microbacteriaceae > Microbacterium > Microbacterium sp. Leaf161. The sequence continues at coordinate 530,143 of NZ_LMOW01000001.1, forward strand.
CCGGCCCGGAACATCTTCGTGGGATCGCTGATCGCGGCATCCCTGGCCCTCCTGGCCCTGTCCGGTCGGCATCGGGCCGCCACACTGCTCGACGTATCGGCCATCTTCGCTCCGCTGATCGCGCTCATCCCCACCGGCATCGCGCCCGATCAGATCGTGGACGGGCTGACCTGCCGACAGACCGAAGACTGCGTTCCCGTGGAGTACCTCGGGGATCTACGGGTCGGCGTCGCCACCTACGTCGTCGTGGTGATCGCAATGGTGATCACGCTGACCGCGATCCGCACGAAGAAGGAGATCCGCACGCAGTCCGCTCGCCTCGTGTCGACCATCGCCGTGGTCACCGCGGTCGTGCTCGCGGCTCTCGCCTTCATACCGGCGTTGAACGCGGACTTCCCGTTCAACTTCTGGCCGTTCCCGCAGAGCATCCACTTCGCCGCGACCCTGCTGTTCTTCGGCACGTTCGCGGCTGTGCCGATCATGCATTCGTTCGGGTCGGTGGATGACAACGAGACGGCCCCCACCCCGCGCCAGCAGGCGATCTACCGGTGGATCACCTGGCTGATGGTCGCGAATCTGGTGATGCTGTTCGCGGGCTTCATCCTCCGCCGATTCCTCGGCGACTTCCCGATCGTGCTCATCGGCGAGGCCATCGCTCTCTGCCTCTTCGCCTGGTTCTGGTGGGTGCAGACGTTCCAGCGCTGGAACGATCCTGATGCGCCCTACCTCACCTGACCACGACCGCTTGCGGCACCGGTCGGAGCCGGCGCATCGAGCGCCCGCAGCAGCCGCTGCACCGACTCCCGCAGCTCGGCGCGATGCGGCTCGGGGAAGCTGGTCGTGTACTCGACACCCTCGGGGATCCAGAGCAGCGCGTACATCGCCTCGCGCCAGTCCGAGCCGCCGAAGGGCCAGCGCGTGCGATGCTCCCCCTCGGGAGTCGCGCCCTCCGACCAGGGCCCGAACATGTCCTGCATCTCGGGGAACGGCAGCTGCATCACGGCATCCGCCTCGATCTTCTGCGGCGACCACGACGCGGCGATGAGCACCCGCTCGTCGATCTCCTCGGTCGAGATCTCGCGTCGCGTGAACAGCACCCTGGTGTGCTCGACCGAGACGATGCGGTCGACGCGGAAGGTCCGCCAGTCATCGCGGTCGAGATCCCAGCACAGCAGGAACCACTTGCGGCCCGACGGTGCCAGCGCGTGCGGCTCGACCCGGCGGACGCTCTCGACCCCCGCCCCGTCGACGTAGCGCATCCGCAGCCGTTCATGGTCTCGGGTCGCGAGAGCGATCTCCCCCAGCACGACGGGCGAGACCACCGGGGCGTCGCCGATGCGCTGCGGCTGCACGGCGGCGGCGAGAGCGTTGACCCGCTGACGCAGCGGCGAGGGCAGCACCTGCTCGAGCTTCGCGAGCGCCGTCAGGGTCACCTCGGCGCCGCCGACGAGCTGCTGCGTCGCGGCGACGCGCAACCCGATAGCCATCGTCACCGCCTCGTCATCGGTGAGCAACAGCGGTGGCACGGCGCTTCCGGCCTCGAGACGGTATCCGCCGGCGGCTCCGGGCGTCGACTCCACGCGGTATCCGAGCTCTCGCAGCCGATCGACGTCGCGGCGCACCGTGCGCTCGGTGACGCCGAGCCTGCTCGCAAGTTCCGTGCCTGGCCAGTGCCGATGCGTCTGCAGCAGATTGAGCAGGGCGAGGGCTCGGGTCGTGGTGTCGGACATGCTTCAAGAATCTCAGATATCGCGGACAGAATCTGTCCTGGTTGCTTCGTACTCTCTGAGCATGTCGAACGAATCCATCATCGAAACCGAAGGCCTGACCAAGGTCTTCACCGTCAAGAAGACGTCGGTCGAAGCGGTCACCGACCTCTCCTTCACCGCGGTGCGCGGCGAGCTCGTCGCGTTCCTCGGCCCGAACGGCGCGGGCAAGTCCACGAGCCTGCGGATGCTGACGACGCTCATCCCGCCGACGTCGGGGACGGCCCGCGTGGTCGGCCACGACATCCGCGCGGATGCCGCCGGGGTGCGCGCCCGCATCGGGTACGTCGGTCAGCTCACGAGCGGCAGCTTCTCGCAGCGGGTGCGCGATGAGCTGCTCAGCCAGGGCGCGTTCTACGGCATGAGCCGGCGCGACAGCACCCGTCGCGCCGACGAGCTGATCGACTCCCTCGATCTCTCCTCGTTCGCGACCCGCACGGTGCAGCAGCTCAGCGGAGGACAGAAGCGTCGGCTCGATATCGCGCTCGGCCTCATGCACGCGCCGCCGCTGATCTTCCTGGACGAGCCATCGACCGGCCTCGACCCGCAGAGCAGGGCCAACCTGTGGGAGCACATCCTCGACCTGCGCACCCAGCACGGCACGACCGTCTTCCTCACCACCCACTACCTCGAGGAGGCCGACAGGTATGCCGAGCGAGTGATGGTCATGGACAAGGGCCGCATCATCGCCGACGACGACGCGGCAGCACTCAAGGCGACGCTCGCCGGCGACGTGCTCACCTTCGGCTTCGCGAACGACGCGGATGCGGCGAGCGCGCGCTCCGTCGTCGCTCGCCTCAGCGCGGCCGAGGTGTCGATCGACGGCGACTCGCTGACGCTTGCTGTGCCGGACGGCGACCGACTGCTGCCGGTGATCGTGCGCGAGCTGGATGCCGCCGGCATCCTCGTCCGTCGGGCGACCGGCGTCCCGCCCACCCTCGATGACGTCTTCCTCGCCCTGACCGGTCGCACACTGCGCGAAGCGGGCGAGGGCAGCGCCGATGCATCCGAGTCCGACGCCGACACCGGTGTCGAGAACGACAAGACAGGAGTCCTCTCATGACCGCCACGACCGACACCCTTGTGCGCCCGAACCTCGTGCGCGACACCAGGAACGTGCTGACCCGCGAGCTCAAGCCGGTGCTGCGCGACCCGTTCACGCTGATCTTCAGCCTGCTGCAGCCGCTCGTGTTCCTCGGCCTGTTCGCGCCGCTGCTGATCGGCGGCTCGGGTCAGCCCGCCGGTGAGACCCTCGCCTGGTTCGTGCCCGGCGTGCTGGTGATGATCGTGCTGTTCGGCACCGGAGCCACCGGGTCGAACCTGCAGTACGAGATGATGACCGGCTCGCACGAGCGCACGCTGGTCGCACCGCTCGCGCGCTCATCGCTGCTCGTGGGTCGTGCGCTCAAGGAGATCGCGCCGATCGTGGTGCAGGCGCTGATCATCGTGCTGATCGCGTGGCCGTTCGGCTTCGCGATCGACCTGCCGGGCCTGCTCATCGGGCTCGCGCTGCTCGCGGTCTTCGGCGTCGGACTCGGCTCGCTGTCGTACTCGCTGGCACTGGCCACCAAAGACCGCGAGTGGCTGTTCTGGGGAGTGCAGCAGTCGCTGATCTTCCCGCTGCTGATCCTGTCGGGCATGCTGCTGCCGCTCGACGACGGCCCCGCCTGGATGCGGGCGGTCGCATCGGTCAACCCGGTCAACTGGGTGGTGCAGGCCGAGCGCGCGCTGTTCGCGGGCGATCTGGGCGATCCGACCGTGCTGTGGGGCTGGGTCTCGGCGCTGGCCGTCGCGGCCGTCGGACTGGGGGTCGGAGTGCGGGCGATCCGCCGCAGCAGCTGACGCGACACGTCCGCACCGCCGACCCGATGTCCGGGCGTGCGGTGCGGACGCTGCGATCAGGACTCGAGGGTGGCGACGATCTTTCCGCGGCTGCCTCCGGACGCGAGATCGGCGAGCGCGGCGGAGATCTGCTCGAACGGATAGGTCTTCGCGACCACGGGCCGGAGGACGCCCTCATCGACGAGGGTCGCGATGCGACTCAGCTGCTCGCCATCCGCGCGCATGAAGAGGAACTCGTAGGTGACTCCGAGCCGCTTCGCCTGACGTCGGATCCGGCGGCTCAACACGGCGACCGCGAGGCGCACCATCACGCCCAGCCCCATCCGCTTCGCGAACGCCGGGTCGGGTGGCCCCGAGATCCCGATGGCGAGGCCGCCGGGCTTCAGGACCCGCAGCGACTTCTCGAGATTCTCGCCGCCGAGGCTGTCGAGCACGAAGTCGTACTCCGAGAGGATCTTCTCGAAATCCTCCGCGCGGTAGTCGATCACGACGTCGGCGCCCAGCTCGCGGACGAAGTCGGCGTTCGCCGCGCTCGCGGTGGTGGCGACGATCGCGCCGAGATGCTTCGCGAGCTGGATCGCGATCGAGCCCACGCCGCCGGCGCCCGCGTGGATCAGCACCCTCTGCCCCGGTCCGACGTGGCCTCTCTCCACCAGCGCCTGCCACGCCGTGAGGGCCACCAGGGGCAGCGACGCCGCCTCAGCCATCGAGATGCCGTCCGGAATCAGTGCCAGATCCGCTTCCGCCACCGCGATCCGTTCCGCGAACGCCCCATCCGATTCTGATCCGGCCGGGCGAAGACCCGGTCGCCCGCTCTGAAGGACTCGACCAGGCGGCCGACCCGGATGACCGTGCCCGCCACGTCGTTGCCCATCACGACGGGCAGAGAGTACGGCAGGATCTGCGCGAACTCGCCTGCCCGGATCTTCTCGTCCAGCTGGTTGAGGCCGACGGCCTCGACCGCGACCAGGACGTCTCGCTCCCCCACCTGCGGCTCTTCGACCTCGATGAGTTCCAGCGGCTGCTTGTACTTAGTGAGCACGACTGCGCGCATCGTCTTTCCCCTGTTCGTTCTCGTTCGACCGGGATCAGCCGGCCGCGGGCTGGAGCTGCGGGTAGACCGCCTCGAGCGGCGCACTGAGCCCGGCCTTGAGCTGCACGGAGATCTCGTCGGCGAGCACCTCGTACTCCCCGCGCTCGGTCGCGTCGAGGATCGCACGCACCAGCTCGGCGGGGTCGGTCTTGGGGTCCGACACGTGCTCTGCCATCGCCGTGTCGACGTAGCCGACGTGCACGCCGACGACGTGCACGCCCGAGGGAGCCAGCTCGAGACGGAGCGAGTTGGTGGCCGACCACAGCGCCGCCTTCGTGGCGCTGTAGATGCCGCCGACGGCGAACCAGGCGAGAGCAGAGTGGATGTCGATGACCGTCGCTCCGTCGCGACCCGACAACAGCGGGGCGTAGGCCCTGGTCAGGAAGAGCGGTCCGAGGAAGTTCGTCTCGACGTTGTGGCGGATCTCATCGTCCGTATGCGTGAGGATCCCCGCGGTCGGCACAGAGGCGCCGGCGTTGTTGATGAGCACCGTCACATCAGGTGCCGCCTCGACGACGGCGCGGATCGACTCCGCATCCGTGACGTCGAGTCGCAGGGGCACCACCCGCTCGTCGGCCCACTCGCGCGGCGTCCGCGCCGTGGCGTACACCTTGGCCGCTCCGCGCGCGAGCGCCTCCTCGACGAAACGGGTGCCGATGCCCCCGTTCGCTCCGGTGATGAGGACGACTGCGCCGTCGAGTGAAGGCATGGAATGCTCCTTGATGTTTGGGACAATGTGATGTCTGCTGAGTTCGCACGTAAGCGACTGCAGTCATAACTGAGCCCAATCAGTTCATATTCCCGAGAGGACGAGATGTCGACCCCAGCACCGACCCTCGGGCGCCGCGAGCGCAACAAGCAGCAGAAGCTCGAGCGCATCACCGCGGCCGCGACTGAGCTGTTCGCGCAGCACGGCATCGACGACGTCACCACCCAGCAGATCGCCGAGAAGGCAGATGTCGGCACGGGCACGCTGTTCCTGTATGCCAAGACGAAGGGCGAGCTGCTGCTGCTCGTGCAGAACGCGCACTACGCCGTCGCGCTCGAGACCGGACGTACGGCCGCCGAGGCGACACCGGACACGCTCGGGGCCACGATGGCTCTCCTCCGCCCGATCATCGAGTGCAATCGCGCCCAGATCGAGAACGGCCGCACCTACCTCCGCGAGATGGTGTTCGGCAATCCGAACGACTCGCACCATGCCGAGGCTCTGCGCATCGTGGGCGACACCGAGGATGCGCTGGCGGACATCCTGCGGCGCGATCCGACTATCGACGACAATCGGGCTGCCGCACTCGCCCGGATCGTGTCAGCGGTGATGTTCGTCACGATGGCGGCGAGCGTCAATGTCGAGGCGAGCATCGATGAGATCGCCCAGGACGTGAGGACGCAGGTCGGCGCACTGCTCCGCCTCTGAGCCCGATCGCCCGCCGGTGCCTCAGCGCCGGATCGAGTCGTGGAACGGGTTCGGCTCGAGCGTGAAATCGGTGGTCGCGTCAGCCCAGGTCCCTCCGCCGCCGGACGTGCGACCGCGGCGCAGCGCAGCGAGGAGCGTTGTCGCAGGCACCCCCAGGGCGAGAGCGGCCGTGCCGCTCACCGTGCGGTCCTTCGAGCCGAGCACGCTCGCGCGATGCCACGCCTCGTGAAGCGCCCCGCCTCGGGCTGCCGGCACGCGCTTCGCCGGCAGAGCACCGGCCCGCCGCAGGGCGACGAGCTGCTCGACGTGGTTCCACCAGGTCGACTCGGCCGCCGGGTGGAAGTAGTTGTCTCGCAGCCAGGCGGGGTGCGGATGCCGGAATCGACCGGCCACGACCTCGTTGCGTCCGCCGAGCAGGCCGCTGCCGACGAACACCGTGTTGAGCAGGCTCTTGCTGACGCCGAACGAGTCCAGCGCGATGACGGGCACGCCGAGCGCCACGGCTTCGACGGCCGCGGTCGAGCTGACGGTGACGAGTCCGGCCGCCGTCGAGAGCGCGGCAGCCATCGAGGAATACGAGACCACGAGGTTGTCGGGACGCCTGGCAGGCAGCAGCTCGAGATACGGATCGCGCTCGAGGTGGGTCTCGGACTCCCCCGGGCGCGAGCGCAGCTTGACGACGACTCGACGGTTCGGGTCGGCCTCGGCCGCTCTCATGAGGGTGGCGGCGATCTCGGCACGTTCGTCCCTGTCGACCGGCACCAGCGCCTGCGCCGCGAACACGATGTCGGTCGCCGGCATCCGCACGGCGCTCGGAGCGGGCGGGCGGTCGGCGATGAGGGTTCCCGCCGGGTGGCCTGCGTCTGCGCCGAGCACCCGGGCCCGGTCAGCGGCGAGCATCCGCGATCGCGATCGGGCGAACGGCAGCGTGGCCAGCGCCGTCGGCACCTGCACGCCGATCCGATGGCCCAGCTCGGCGAACGCGCGTTCCTCACGGTGGGAGTGCACGACGAGCAGGTCGGCGTGGCGGCGGTACTCGAGGGCGCCGCGCTGGGCGGGGATCGCCATTCCCGGCAGACCCGCGACGACCACCGGGCGGTGCGCGAGCGCGTCGATCAGGCGTCCCATCAGGCGCACGAACGGCCCGCGTCCGGCGAGCAGGACGACGTCGGGCCGCTGCCCCCCGAGCCACGCGGCAGCCTGCGCGAAACCGATGCGGGTGACGTCGTCTGACGGCATCCCCGTGCCGGCCAGCGCCGTGCGCTGCTGATCGACGCTCGCGGTGAGCGGCGTCTGCACCAGCAGCAGATGCGGACGGATGCCGGGCACACTGCCGAGCAGCGACGCCGACCACTTCACGAACGAATCGGCGTCGGCGATCGCGACGACCCGCAGTGCGCCCGACCTGCTCATGCCCGATCCGCTCATGCCCGGTTCGCTCATGCCGAGATGCGCCGCAGCTTCGCCATGGGCGCGCGCTCGCTTTCGAACACGCGCTTGACTCCGTCACCCAGAGCCATCTCGATCACACGGATGTCGCGCACGAGGTGCTCGAGGCCGGTGGGCTCGAGGGATGCCGCATGGTCGGAGCCCCACATCGTGCGGTCCAGCGTGATGTGGCGCTCGACGGCGACGGCTCCGATCGCCACGGCTGCGAGCGAGATCTGCAGGCCGCGCTCGTGACCCGAGTATCCGACGGGCACTCCGGGGTAACGGTCGCGCAGCGTGGCGATCGCGCGGAGGTTGGCCTCATCGGGCTCGAGCGGGTACGTCGATGTGGCGTGCATGAGCACGACGCGGTCGGTGCCGAGTGTGGCGAGCGCGCGGTCGATCTGCTCGATCGTCGACATGCCGGTCGAGAGGATGATCGGCTTGCCCGTCTCGCGCAGCGCGACGAGCAGCTCGGTGTCGGTGAGGCTGGCCGAGGCGACCTTGTGAGCGACGACATTGAGGTCTTCGAGGAAATCGACGCTGGGCACGTCCCACGGGGACGCGAACCAGTCGAGGCCGAGCATCGTGGCGTGATCGCCGATGGCGATGTACTCGTCGCGGCCGAACTCGACGCGGCGACGGTAGTCCAGGTAGCTCATGGTGCCCCACGGCGTCTCGCGCGGCACGTCGCGCATGTGCTCGGGGGTGGAGATCTCGGGAGTGCGCTTCTGGAACTTCACCGCGTCGGCTCCCGCCTTCGCCGCGACGTCGATCAGACGCTTGGCGATGTCGACGTCGCCGTTGTGGTTGAGGCCGATCTCCGCGATGACATAGGCGGGGTGGCCGCCGCCGATCACGCGTGAGCCGATGCTGACAGTCATGGTTCCTCCGGTCGTCGAAATGGCCTTCTCCCCTGAGTACGCGCCGAGAATGAACGCCACACGACAGGAGGGTTACCGGCACCGGTCAGGCGGGCAACACCCGTTCGATCAGCTCGCGGACGGCACCATGACCGCCGCTGCGGCTCAGCACGACACGGGCAGCCTGCAGCACGAGCGGATGCGCGTCGGCCACCGCGACCGGCCAGCCGACGATGCGCAGGGCCGGGAGATCGTTGACGTCGTTGCCGAGGTACGCGATGTCGGCGAGCGGGATGCCGACCTCTTCCGCCCACCCTCGCAGCGCCGACTCCTTGTCGTCGATGCCGTGCAGAACCGGCACGCGGAGCTTCTCTGCCCGAGCCCGCACGACGGCGTTCACCTCGGTCGAGAGGATGAGCATCGGGATGCCGGCGCGCCGCAGCAGTGACACTCCCATGCCGTCCTCGCGGCTCACCCGCACGCGTTCGACACCATCGGCGTCGACGGTCGCGGTGTCGTCGGTGTGCACCCCGTCGAAATCGGTGACGATCGCTCGCACCGGCACCCGCTCAGGGCTCTCGTGGAGGGCAGCGAGCGCGCGGGCGATGCGCAGCTGCTGTTCGTCGTCGATCTCGATCGCCGTCCACTCGGGCACCTCGGCGATGCGGATGCGGCCGAAGAAGCGATGCTTCGCCGCACGGAAGCCGTCGGCGCGGAACACGTAGAACGCCCCCGTCTCGAGGAAGTGCGGGTCGCGGTCCTGACGCCGAGGTCGATGCGCGGCGTCATGGTTGAGTGCGACGGCTGCGCCGGCATCCGCTTGCCCTTCGCCGCTCGGCTGCCCTGGGCCGCCACGCGACCACAGGAATCCATAGGTCTCGTGGGCGGCGAACACGCTGTCGGCCCTGCGCTCGCGCACCTCGCGCACCGCACCCGACAGTGCGTCCTGGGCGATGAACGGCGAGGTCGCCTGCAGGAACGCCACCACCTCGGCCGGCTCTCCTTCGGCCTCGAGCACGTCGAGCGCGTGCAGGATCGCGGACTCCGACGAGGCCGTGTCACCGGAGATCTCCGCCGGTCGCCGCACGACTCTCGCCCCGGCCGCCTCGCCCACCGCGGCGATCTCATCGTCATCGGTCGAGACGACGACGAGATCGATGCCGTCGGTCTGCGACGCGGTGCGCACAGCCCGTTCGATGAGCGGCACCCCTCCGACGCGTCGCAGGTTCTTGCGCGGCACGCCCTTCGACCCGCCTCGCGCCGGGATGATCGCGACGACCCTGACTGGGTCCGCCTTCTGCTGTTCCGCGGTCATGTCGCTCGTCCCCTCGCCGTCGTCGTCTGTCATCGCCGTCACCACGCTCATCGCCCTCTGAGAACCCGCCACGCGCGCGCGAGTCTGCGCCGCGCCGCGAGCACCGTGAGCCTCGCCTGTTCGACCCGGCCGATGCCGCCGACCGGGCGCAGCGCGCGACGCACGGCCGTCTCGCGCGGCGCACCCGGGAGTCGCAGCTCGGCCAGCCTCTCGGGTGTGAAGTACCGATCTCGATCAGAGGCACGGATGCCGGTCAGCAGCTGCTCGGCCCGACCGCGGAGGTGCCCGGCGACGACGGGCTGCATGGCATAGCCGACCGCGTCGATCAGCAGCTGCATGCGCTCAGGGTCGCGATACGCGGAGTCTGCGCGGGTGAGCGCGTCGACGATCGTCGCCGGCACTCGGTTGCTGTTCTCGTACGGAGTCAGCCGCGCGAGCACGGTGCCTGCCCCGACCGCATCGATCTCCCGGCCGAACAGCGCCTGCACGGTCGGCAGGGCGGTCGAGAACCCGGCGATGACGGCTGTCGCGTCGATCCGTTCGGCCAGCACCTCTGCGGCGAGCGCGCCGCGGTACTCGCGGAAGTCGATGCCGTGCACCTGTGCCCGGTGACGCAGAGCGTCGCTCAGTCGCGGCGGGGCGGCGGGGTGCGGTTTGAAGACGATGTGCTGCGGTCGCCGGCTCGCCGCGCGGTCGATCATCTCCTTCTGCAGCGCGATCTCCTCGCCCTCGCTGACCAGGCCCAGAGCCGAGAGGTACTGGCCGAGCACGAGCACGGCCGAGTCACCGTCGAGAGCGCTCTCGAGGTCGGCCGTGTCGTCGACCGCCGCGGCTGTCTCGGCGAGCACGGCGCGGAACAGGTCGGGCGAGACCGGCACGGGCGTCGCGGTGGGCGAACCCACCAACGGGGTCACTCCGGGCACCACGTCGACGTGCACGACACGACCGATCCGCGCGGTCACCGTGTGCGGCATCCGCACCCGCATCGGCGAGTACGTCATCAGCCCGTCGCCGATGATCGTGAGTCGCGCGTGGGGGAAGAGCAGCATCAGGGTGCGCGCCGGGGCGACCTGCGGGCTCTGCACGAGCAGCTCGAGGTCGCCGGGGTCGATGCCCCACGCCCGGATCAGCAGGCGGCGCAGCAGCGGAAGGTCGGACGCATGGGGTTTCCACGAGCTCGGATGCAGGGGGCCGAGCAGCGCGTCGAGATCCTCGATGCGGTCGAACCTGTCGCGGAGGGTCGCCAGCGCGGGGTCGGCGGCGATGCTCACCGATGTCTCGGGCACTCGCGACGACACGAACGGAACGAGGATGCGCTCACCGTGGTCGCCGAGCAGCCCGCCGTCGAGCGCCGCGGCTGCGGTGGCCAGCCCGTAGGCGCTGTGCACCGCGAAGAGCTGCGTCATGCGGCGATCCCGACCGTGCGCAGCAGCGGTGCCAGCACGCGGCGCCGGGGTCCGTCGAGACGCGACAGCACGGCCGATGCCTCGTTCTCAGGCAGGCGGGCGAGCAACCCGCGCAAGCCCGCGCGCATCTCGCCGCGCAGCGACGGGGTCATCCTCCTCGACCGCACGAGATGCCGAGAAGAGAGCGCCATCACGCTCCACACGGCCTTCGGCATGAACCGGTCGGACTCGGCATCCGCAGCGACGATGTCGAGCACCTCGCCCATCGCCCGCACGAAGTCGAGCTGTCGCCGGTCACGCACCTGCGTGAGCGATGTGGAGACCCCGCGGCGGTACAGCAGGGCCGGGGCGTCGACCACCGCGAACGAGCGGGCCTGCAGATGCAGCCGCCAGATCCACGGTCGGTCCTCGGCGGTGAACAGGCCAGGCGTGAAACCCGCGAGTCCCTGGTCGATCAGGCGTCGGTGCATGATCCCGGCCCAGGCGAACGGGTAGTCGACCATGGTCGGCTCGTCGTCGGGCAGGATCGCCTCACGCGGCGAACCGACGGTCTCCCGCCACGGGTACGGCGCCGGCACGAGGGTGCGCACGCCGGTCTTCACCGTGACGTGGTCGGTGCGGAGGAAGTCGCAGCCCAGCTCGTTCAGCCGCCGGGCCAGCACCGAGAGTCGCCGGGGCTGCATCCAGTCGTCTCCGTCGAGGAAGCAGAACGCATCGCCCTCGACATGCTCGAGCCCCTGGTTGCGGGCACTCGCGAGCCCCTTGGGCCGAGGGTTGACGATGACCTCCGCGTGCGGGAACCGCTCGGCGTATCGCCTCATGAGCGTGCCGGTGTCATCGCGCGAGCCGTCGTCGATCGCCACGAGCTTGAGCGAGGCGGGGTCGTCGAACTGCCGTGTCAGCGTCTCGAGCGTCGTGCCGATGTAGGCGCCTGCGTCTTTCGCGGGCAGGATGACGGTGACGAGCGGTGTGCGCACAGAACTCCCCCGGGTCGACGGTCTCGGAATGCTCTCAGGCGCTCCTTGCCGGTCGGGAGCCGGCGGGTGAACGCGCGGTGACGCGATGTCCGCCGACGCACCGGTGCCCTCTGCCGGATTCGCACCTGGCCCGACGATCGGCGACGATGGGTGCATGCTCTGGCCGTTCGGAACCACCTGGCGCCCGGTGCGCCAGAAGCGACGCACCACGGTCGACCTGCGCTGGCTGAGCGCCCGCACCTGGACGCGCCGCTGGTATCCGCAGGGCATCGATCTCGGTCTGTGGCACGGGCGACGCACACTCGCCGTGAGCTGGTTCCGTCAGCGGCTCGACGGTCACCATCTGGCGTCCCGCGTCGCATTAGTCGACCTCGAGCGCTCTCGCCATCTCGACGTGCTGCTCGCCGTCGACGAGGGCGGAGAGCTGCAGCCCGCCCCGATCCACGCCGGCGGCCTCGCGTGGTTCGACGATCGGCTGTTCGTCGCGGCGACCGGTCGCGGCATCTGGGAGTTCGACCTCGCCGACATCCGCCGGGTGCGGGGCGCCGAGGCACGACGCATCGCCGGTGCGAGCGGGCGAGGCCTGCGCGCCTCCGCGCTCGTCGCGGTGCGCACTCGCGTGCACCCGATCGAGCTGCGCTGCTCGTACCTCGGTCGCGTGTTCAACGACGACGGAGCGCCCCTGCGGAGAGTGCTCATCGGGGAATACACGAAGGACGACAAGGGGCGGATCGCGGAGTTCGCGGTTCCCGACTCCGATGGCGACGGCTTCCGCGAAGAGAGCCGCTTCACTCCCGGCATCACGCAGATGCAGGGAGCGGCGCGCTGGGGCGACCGGCACTTCGTCTCGCAGTCCGACGGCATGCGCCCCGGCGCACTGTGGACCGGCAGCCGCGACGCCCTGGTGCGCGATCGGATGCCGCTTCCCGTCGGCTGCGAGGATCTCGCTCTCGACCTCGACGCGAAGCTGCTGTGGTCGCTCGGCGAGCACCCGTGGAAGCGCGTCGTGCGCGGCATCCCGTTCCAGGCACTCGGCCTCGACGGCTGACAGCAGACCCCTCAGCTCGCGAACGTAGACTGTGCGGGTGAAGAACCGTGCACCTTTCCTCGTCTACACCGTGCTGCGTCTGCTGGCCTTCCTCGTGCCGCTCGCGATCATGTGGTTCTTCTTCCCGATCTTCCGCGAGTACTGGTGGCTCGCCGCGATCTTCGCCGCCCTCATCGGCATGAGCATCTCGATGCTGTTCCTGCGCCGACCTCTCACCGATGCCTCAGCGCGGATCGTCGAGCGTCGCGGAGGCCGCAGCTCGGCCGAGCAGGCCGATGCGGATGCCGAGGACGAGGCGATCGCCGGCGAGGCCGGCGCCACCACACGCCGCGAGGACTGACTCAGCCGGCGAGCGCCCAGAAGAACGCACCGGCGTAGAGCAGCGCGGTCAGCGATGTCAGGGCCAGGGCCGTGACCAGCTCCTTCGCCTGGCGGTAGGTCCAGACGATGAGAATGGCCGGGAGTCCCGCGAGCAGCGCGAGCAGACCGATCCACGCGATCGGGTACAGCAGCGCGATCAGCACGAGGATGCCGAAGGGCACGATCACGAACAGAGTGAACAGCACCTGGGTCGCCCGCTTGCCGATCAGCACCGTCAGGGTGCGCTTGCCGACCACGCGATCCTGGTCGATGTCGCGCAGGTTGTTGGCGAGCAGCACAGCACAGGCGAAGAGACCGGCGGCGATCGCTCCGAGCCACGCCTGCTGCGGCAGCTCGAAGACCTGCACCCACGTGGTGCCGAGGGTCGCGACGAGTCCGAAGAAGATGAAGACGAACACCTCGCCGAGCGCGTTGTACCCGTAGGGTCGCTTGCCGCCGGTGTAGAACCAGGCGGCGATGATGCAGGCCGCACCGATCGCCAGCATCCACCACTGCTCGGTGCGGATGACGATCGCGACGCCGACCGCCGCGGCGAGCGCGAAGAACACGAGAGCCGCGACGAGCACGGTGCGCGGCTTCACCCGACCGGATGCCGTCAGGCGAGCCGGCCCCACGCGCACGGCGTCTGTGCCGCGGATGCCGTCGCTGTAGTCGTTCGCGAAGTTGACGCCGATCTGCAGCAGCACGGCGACCGCGAGGCACGCCAGGGCGATCACCCAATGGAACTCCGGACCGGTGCTGCGTGCGGCGCCGGTGCCGATGACGACCGGGGCGACGGCGAGCGGCAGCGTGCGCAGACGGGCGGCGCCGATCCAGTCGCCCAACGTCACGGGCCCGGCGTCGATGACGGCCTGGCTCGCGGGGTTGCCGCTCGCCCGCTTCGCGGGATTGCCGCTCACACGGGTCTGGTTCTTCTTGCGCTTCGAGGATGCTGCCACGCAGGGAATCCTACTGGGGCCGCCGATGGACGACGCGCGGACGATGCCGCGGGCTCAGCCCCGGCGGAAGGTCAGATGCGTGACTCCCGACTCGGCGACCTCGGACTCGACGTCGTAGCCGTTCTCGATCCCGCGCAGACCGTCCCAGATGCGCTCGCCTCGGCCGAGCACGAGCGGGTTCACCGCGAGGTGCACCCGATCGACCAGCCCCGCCCCGAGGAACTGCCGCACCACGTCGATACCGCCACCGATGCGCACATCGCCCCCGTTCGCGGCGTCGAGGGCACGCGGCAGGATCTCTTCCGGGCTCCCGTCGACGAAATGGAAGACGGTGCCGTTCGCGAACTCGATCGAGTCGCGCGCAGTATGGGTGAGAACGAAGACCGGCACCTCGAACGGCGGCTCCTCACCCCACCACCCGCGCCACTGCGGATCATCCGGGAACTGGTGCAGACCGAACATCCCCGCCCCCATGATCTCTGCGCCGATCCCCTCGAAGTAGGCGTGGGCGTACTTCTCGTCGACTCCGGTCGTGCCTGCTCCTGAGTCGTCACCGAGCACGCGGCTGCGGAACGTCCGCGTCGCGGCGTAGGCAGCGACCAGACGCGGCCAGTCGTCGCCGAAGGGGTTCTCCGGCGTCTGGTCGGTGGTGGTCGCGAATCCGTCGAGGGAGACGTTGAGATCGACGCGGACGGCCATGATGCTCTCTCTTCTGTCGTTTGCCGGGAGACGCAGGTCAGGGGTTCGGGTTGCTGTCTTTGCCGTCGAGCCAGAGGGTGTCGGACGCGTCACCGTGCGCTCCGCCCTTGCCGACGTGCTTGTCGCTGATCTTCGGGCCCTTGAGGATCACGTGCACCATCGCCTGCGCGTGGCCGTGGCCCAGGCCGTAGTCCTGCTTGAGCCAGTTGAGGACGGCGGTCGACTTGGTCGACTCGTCGAATCCCTGCTCCTTGGCGAGTGCGATGAACTGGCGAGGGGTGAGGCCGGTCTGGGTCTCGACCTTGTCGAGGTATGCCTGGAAGGACATGGATGCTCCTGGGAGTCGGCGCTGGCATGGGATCCTCTGCGACGAGAGATCTGTCACAGTATGGCCGGTGCGACGCTGTTCTTCCAGAGTGCGATCAGGGTTCGAGACGAGAATCAGGCGTCGGGGGCGACCGCGATGATCGGCCGGTGCTCGTAGTAGGTCTGCAGCACGACCGTCGTGCGGGTGCTGACGTTCGCGGCGAGCCGGATGTCGCGCACCAGCTCTTCCAGCGCACGCGGCGATGCGACCCGCACGAACAGCATGTAGCTGGCGTCGCCGGCGATCGAATGGCACGCCTCGATCGCGTCGAGGTGCTCGAGAAGCTCGGGGGCGTTGTCGGGCTGGGCCGGGTCGAGAGGGGTGATCTCGATGAACGCCGAGAGCGGGGTGCCGACCAGCTCGGGGTCGAGGATCGCGCGGTAGCCGGTGATGACGCCTCTGGTCTCCAGGCGACGGAGTCGCGACTGGACGGCCGAGACGGAGAGCCCGACGGCGTCGGAGAGCTGAGACAGCGTCGCACGCCCGTCTCGTGAGATCTCGGCCAGGATCGCGCGGTCGACGGAGTCATCCATGGATGTAATATTATCGTCAGGATTCCGTATATGCCGGAATCTTTCCGTGAAAGTCTCCGATCGGAGGTCCCGATGTCCATCATTTCCGCCAACAGCTCCGCTGCACAGGCCATCGTCGGCGAACCCGAGGTCGTCGAAGACGCATCGACCGCGGAATCCTCCGCAGCGTGGGCGCAGCTCAAGGACGCGGCGATCGCGATCCGCGAGATGCAGATCAAGGACGGCTCGATCCCGGATGCTGCGCACCACGCCGCAGCCCGCGATCTCGTCGGGGCGGTCACCGCCGGCATCCGCGCCCTCACCCCTGCCTTCCCGCACGACGCCGAGTACCTCGCCGCGTCGATCGTCGATTTCGACCGCTGGGTCTCCGAAGGATTCGGCGTGCCGGACTTCTTGGATTCGCTCATGGCCTTCCAGCCTCAGCAGCACCGGGTCGACGGCATACGTCATCTGGTCGTCTTCCCGATGTACACGCAGAACGGCTCGAGCGATCGCCTCGTCGAGGCGCTCATCGTCGAGACCATCTGGCCCGAGTTCATCGCGGCGCTCGAGGCCGGCGACTACGGCAACAAGCTGTTCGTGTCGCTGAGGCTCGTCGACTTCACGCCCGGGTATGACACGAACTCGGCCGTGCTGTTCCCCGAGACCGTCGCGATGCGCGAGATCCCCTCGTTCACGTGGGGCGCGATCTTCCAGGACCGTGAAGCCGCCCGCTACCGTCGGGTCACCCGCGCGGCCGCCGAGATCACCAAGCTCGAGCTTCCCGAGCGTGCGGCCGCGATGCTCGACGACCAGGCGCTGACCGAGCGCGCGTTCGTGATGTGGGACATCATCCACGACCGCACCCACATGCGCGGCGACCTGCCGTTCGACCCGTTCATGATCAAGCAGCGGATGCCGTTCTTCCTCTACTCGCTCGAGGAGCTGCGGTGCGACCTGACCGCGTTCCGCGAGTCGGTGAACATCGAGCGGTCCCTGCGCGCGCGCGCCGAGGCCGGCGAGAGCCTCTCAGACTCCGAGCACGAGATTCTCGACCACGCGGACCTCGTGCAGTACGCCGTGATCTTCGACCGGATCTTCCGCTTCGCGATCACCGGATCGCGCGTGCGCAACTACGACGGTCTCGGTGGACAGCTGCTGTTCGCCTGGCTGCACCAGCGCGGCGTGCTGCACTGGACCGACACCGCCCTCGCGTTCGACTGGGCTGCCGTGCCCGATGCGGTCGTCGCCCTCGGCGATGCGATCGACGAGCTCTACTGGCGCTCGATCGATCGCCCGAAGACGGCTCACTGGCTGGCCGCCTACGATCTCGTCCGTTCCGTGCTCACCCCGAACCCCGCCTCGCGTTGGGCCCGCGGCCTTCCGGACGAGATCCTTGCCGGCGCCCCGAAGGGTTTCACCGACGCGGTGCTGGACGATGAGTTCCCCCTCTCCATGTTCTTCGAAGCCCTCGACAAGAAGATGAAGCCGGTCATCGAGTCGACCGTCGGCATCCGGGGCACCGACGACTGACTCGCGCATTTCTGGGGTCCGGTCGCGGGGGCGATCGGACGCAGCGTCTGCGGCCATTCCTGCCCGGGGTGGCCGCAGAACTGTTTCTTCACGAGAGTTGAGCACATGAGCGTCACCGACAGAACCGTCCTTCTCGCCGGAGCCACCAGCCCTTCGGGGCTCGCGCTCGCTCGGGCACTCGTCGACGCCGGGGCGCGGGTGATCGCCACCGGTCGCTCCGCCGAGCGGCTGCAGTCGCTGCGGTCGATCGGAGCCCAGGTCGCGGTGGCTGACGCGACCTCACTGGAGGCGATGACGGAGCTGGCCTCACGGCTCGACACGGTTGACGCGGTGATCCCGCTGGTCGGCGGCTGGCGCGGCGGCGGCGGGCTCGCCGGGCAGTCCGATGACGACTTCCGCGCCCTCCTGCCGGCGCTCGATGCGGTGCGTGCGACCAGCCGGGCGTTCGACGGTGCACTGCGTGCGTCGGATGCCGGGCGTTTCGCGATCGTCTCGTCCACCGCCGTGGGGCGCCCTCTGGCGGGCGGTGCGAACTACGCGGCCGTCAAGTCGGCGAGCGAGGCGTGGACACGCGCCGTGGCTCAGGGCTTCGCCAAGGCGGCCAGGGATGCCGGGGAGCCGCTGCGCGCGGCATCCGTGGTGTTCCGGGCGAAGGCGCTCGACCCTGAGTCGCTCGCACCGCGCGTGCTTGCGCTGTGGGACGGCGACGCCGCCGATCTCAACGACCAGATCGTCACGCTCGACTGACCCGGTCACCCCGCATCGCCGCACGCGAGTCCGCCCCGATCAGACCGGCCGCGGCTATCGCCGCGAATCGGGAACCTCGGGCGGCAGTCCGCGCAGCGGCGCCGGCGCATCGGCGAACCGCGTGCCGTCTGCCGTCGCCCTGCCGTTCGTCGCCCGCTCGACCGTCGCGCTCTCGCTCGTCTCGCTGACGTCCGCGGCCGCATCTCCATCGCCGTCGGTCGCTGCATCCTCGCCGTTCGGATCCTGCTCCGGGGCGTTCGCATAGAGCTCGGTGAGCTTGCGGTACGACTTCGTGAAGAACGCGAGTGTGGCAGCGACAACCATGATGATGCCCGCGAACAGGCAGATCAGCGCGATGCCCCGAGCGTCACCCGTGCCGAGCAGCCACTCCCACTGCTGCTTCCCCTCGGAGGTCTTCATGTACGGGATGATCAGGAACTCGGCGATCGGCGCGATCAGGAACGCCGTGATGGGAGCGGCTGCGGCCTCCATCGCGGCGGCGACGCCGAACACGCGCCCCTGCCGGTCGTAGCGGACCACCTTCTGGATGATCGTCTGCTCTGCCGCCTCGACAGGAGGCACGAGAGCCATGTAGATCCACATGCCGATCACGTAGAGCGGCCACCACTCGCGCAGCATGAAGACCGAGCCGAGGATGCCCATCGCGATCACGACCAGCAGCAGCGTGCGCATCGGCTTCGCGCCGAGGCCGAACTTCGCCACGAGCCCGCCGCCGATCAGGAATCCGGTCGACGCGAACGCGAGAGCGAACCCCCACATCTGGGCGTCGAAGAGAGTGAGACCGTAGGGGTCCATCAGCGCCATGTACACGCCGCCGATGAGGTTGTTGAAGGTCGAGAAGATGATCAGCGCGAACAGCCCGGGCGCCAGCCGGATGGCCGCCACGCTGCCGCGGAAGTCGAGTGCGCTCTTGGCGTCGGGGTCGGGGTGCGGTGCCCCCTCGGGGATGCGGATGAAGAGCAGGTGCACGAACGTCAGCACCATCGCGCCGATCGCGATCGCCAGGGTCCACCCCATGCCGAGGAAGCCGATCGAGAGCCCCGAGAACACGCTCGTCACGAGGAAGGCCAGCCCCTGCACCGTGCCGACCAGGCCGTTGGCGTTGGCCCGCCGGTCTTCGGGCACCAGCAGCGTGACCGTGGTCGAGAGCGCGATGTTGCGCAGCTGCTCGATGACCCCGCCGAACAGGATGATCGCCGAGAACAACCAGAACCAGGGGCCACCGAGGTCGAGCAGCGCCGACTCGGGCTGCCAGACGTAGAGCACCCCCGCGATCAGGAACGCGACCGCCGAGATGACGCTCGAGAGCAGCATCACCGTGTGCTTGCGGTTGCGATCGACGATCGTGCCGAAGATCATCGCGAAGAAGGCGACGAACAGCATGTAGGCTCCGCCGATGATGCCGGTCGCGAGCACCGACTGCGTCTCGATGTACACCCAGAACGTCAGCGCGAACCACAGGAAGCTCGTCGTCACGTTCGCGATGAGCGTGTTGACGAGGACGTTCGCGAAGGCCGTCTTCACTGCGGTGCGCTCCATGCTTAGAGGGTAGGCGGGGCCTCGGACATTCGGTAGAGCGGTTCCGCAGCGCGGCGTCTGCGGCCGGCATCCGGCAATAGGCTTGTCCGGTGAGTATTCAGCATGACCCCGCCGTCCGGGGCTTCGCCAGCGACAACTATTCCGGCGTCCACCCCGAGGTCCTCGCGGCCATCGCAGCGGCGAACGGCGGCCACCAGGTCGCATACGGCGAGGACGCCTACACGGCCCGTCTGCAGGAGGTCTTCCGCGCACATTTCGGCGAGGCTGTGGAGGCGTACCCGGTGTTCAACGGCACCGGCGCGAACGTCACCGGCCTGCAGTCGATGCTGCCCCGCTGGGGCGCCGTCATCGCGGCGTCCACCGCTCACATCAACGTCGACGAGGGCGGTGCCCCCGAGCGGATCGGCGGGTTCAAGATCCTCGCCGTGCCGACGGACGACGGCAAGCTCACGCCCGAGCTCGTCGACCGCGAGGCCTGGGGCTGGGGCGACGAGCACCGCGCACAGCCGCTCGTGGTCTCGATCACGCAGTCGACCGAGCTCGGCACGCTGTACTCCGTCGACGAGATCCGCACGCTCGCAGACCACGCCCACGAACGCGGCATGATGCTGCACCTCGACGGCGCACGCATCTCGAACGCGGCCGCGGCCCTCGACGTGCCGTTGCGCGCCTTCACCCGCGACGCCGGTGTCGACGTGCTCAGCTTCGGCGGCACGAAGAACGGAGCCATGCTCGGCGAGGCCATCGTGGTGCTGAACCCCGAGGCGTCGACCGGTCTGCAGTACTCCCGCAAGTTCAACATGCAGCTCTCGTCGAAGATGCGGTTCGTCTCGGCGCAGCTCATCGCGCTGCTCGAGGGCGACCTGTGGCTGCGCAACGCCCAGCACGCGAACGCCATGGCCCAGCGCCTGCGCGGCGCGATCGAGGCCGGCATCGCCGCCGGCGAGATCACCGGAGTGTCGTTCACGCAGCCGACCCAGTCGAACGGCGTCTTCGCGACCCTTCCCGACGGCATCGCCGACCGGCTGCGCGAGAAGTTCCGCTTCTACGACTGGGATGCCGCGCGCAACGAGGTCCGCTGGATGTGCGGGTTCGACACCGAGGAGTCGGACGTCGACGAGTTCGTCGCAGAGCTCGCGCGCCTCACCACGCGCTGAGAATTCGGTCGCGGCGCCCGCGACCGACGAGAGAGACCCACCATCAGAAGTCGTGACGGTGGGTCTCTCGCGTATGCGGTGACTGCGCCGCTAGCGGAGCAGACCCAGGTTGGCGAGCGCCAGACGGATGAGCGTGCCGCGCCCGCCCTCCATCTCGGCGGCGACGGTGTCTGACGCCGCCGCCTC
Organism: Microbacterium sp. Leaf161; assembly: GCF_001423645.1. NCBI lineage: Bacteria > Bacillati > Actinomycetota > Actinomycetes > Micrococcales > Microbacteriaceae > Microbacterium > Microbacterium sp. Leaf161. The sequence continues at coordinate 551,378 of NZ_LMOW01000001.1, forward strand.
CGGCGAGAACCAGGTGACCTCGAGCGCGTCCTGTCGCGGCTCGCACGTGCCGGTGACCGGCACCACGAACGCGAGTGAGACGGCGTGCTGACGGTCATCGTGGTAGGCGCTGACCCCCGGGATCGGGAAGTACTCGGCGACCGTGAACGGCAGTGGCTGGGGCGGGAGCAGCGGGAACGCCATCGGACCCAGGTCGTTCTCGACGTGGCGGAACAGCGCATCGCGGATCGTCTCGCCGAACCGGACTCGACCCGAGACGATCGTGCGCGTCATCTCGCCCATGGGGGTCGACCGCAGCAGGATGCCGATCTCGGTCACCTGGCCCGAACCGTCGGTGCGCACCGGGATCGCCTCGACGTAGAGCATCGGCAGGTGGCGTCTCGCCTCTGCGAGCTCGTATTCGCTCAACCACCCCGGATTGGAGTCGCGCGAGGGCTGTGCGGAGCCGAAACCCTCGAGGCCGTCGTCGGGCTCGGGATCGGGATCAGGTGTGCGGACGGACATGTCTCCTTTCTACCAGCCGCATCCTCGCCCGAACACCGACTTGCGGCCACGACCGGCATACGATCCGACGATCAGCGCCTGCGCGTGTCGGAAGGCGCTGGCAGGATGGACGGGTGAGCGAAGAACTGATGATCGACGGGCTCCTCACGCGCTGGTCGACCGAAGATCGCGCGGGGATGCCGCTGCTGGTGCTGCTGCACGGATACGGCGCCGACGAGCACGACCTGTTCGGCTTGGTGCCGTATATGCCCGAGGGCATCGCCGTGGCATCCGTCGCCGCCCCGCTCGCACCCCCGTGGCCGATGCCAGGGCGCTCCTGGTATGCCATCGAGGGCCTCGACGGCCGCAGCGCCACGTCGGTGACGCTGGCGGCAGAGGCATTCCTCCGCTGGCTCGACGATGCTCGGCAGGATGCTCCTGCGGTGGCTCTCCTCGGCTTCTCGCAGGGCGCCGCCGTCGCGCTCCAGGCCATGCGTCTCGACCCGCAGAGCATCGACACCGTGGTGGCGCTCAGCGGCTACGCCGCGGCCGGCGAGCTTCCGGGAGACGAAGCGCTGACCGAGTCGCGACCGCACGTCTTCTGGGGCCGAGGCACGAACGACCAGGTGATCCCCGAGGCGCTGGTCGCGCACACCGCAGAGTGGCTGCCCTCGCACTCCGAGCTGTCAGGGCGGGTCTACACCGGACTCACGCACAGCATCTCGGAGGAAGAGCTCCGAGACGTGCACGTCTTCCTCACGAAATGGCTGGAGCGGGCCGCCAAGGCCTGACCGAGCCGGTCCGCAACTGCGACACGCCCGGGGTTGCGAAAGTCCGACACGCCCGGGTATCGTCGTGGAGTCCTGTCCGCCGTGTCTGGAAGTCCTTTGATCTGATCCGTCGCCTCCGCGCTCACCTTTCCGCGCGCTGACCCGACGATCGCCGACTCCACGGCAGACCACGCCCGCTGTCCTCCGACAGCGCCCCGCTCAGACGGGGCCCTCGGGCGACCGGTGTCAGTGCACCCTCGCACTCGACAGGAGACACCATGTCAGTACCCACCCTCCACGCGTCGGTCACCCTCGACCGACTCACCTTCACCTGGCCGGACGGCACGACCGCGCTCGACTCGGTCTCGGGATCCTTCGGCTCCGGTCGCACCGGGCTGGTCGGCCGCAACGGCGCCGGCAAGTCGACGCTGCTCCGCCTCATGGCGGGCGAGCTGAGCCCCACGACCGGATCCCTCATCACGACAGGCGAGGTCGCGTACCTGCCGCAGCAGCTCACGCTCGACGTCGACCGCCGGGTGTCCGAGCTGCTCGGAGTCGCCGAAGCCCTCGATGCCGTCCGGGCGATCAGCGCGGGCGACGTCGACCAGGCGCACTTCGACGCGGTCGGCGACGACTGGGACATCGAGGCACGAGCCGAGCAGTCCCTGGCCGAAGCGGGCCTCGCCCCCGAGTTCCTCGACCGACGTGTCGGCGAGCTGTCGGGCGGAGAGGCGGTGCTGGTCGCGATCGCGGGCATCCGTCTTCAGCGTGCACCGATCACCCTGTTCGATGAGCCGACCAACAACCTCGATCGTGACGCCCGCGCGAAGCTGGCGGCGATGGTCAGGTCGTGGAAGGGCACGCTCATCGTGGTCAGCCACGACCTCTCGCTGCTCGAGCTGATGGACGACACCGCCGAGCTCTACGCCCAGACGCTGAGCGTGTTCGGGGGCCCGTACTCCGAATGGCGAGCCTGGCTGGACGCCGAGCAGGAGGCCGCCAGGCAGGCAGAGGTCACTGCGAAGCAGGAGTTCCGCAAGGAGAAGCGTCAGCGCATCGAGGCCGAGGTCAAGCTCGCGCACCGGTCGCGCACGGCGAAGAAGGCGGAGATCGAGAAGCGCGTGCCGAAGATCGTCGCGCACGGTCGAAAGATGGCCGCCGAGGTGTCGGCAGGAAAGCTGCGCACCGAGGTCGGCGCGAAGGAGGATGCCGCTCGCATCGCGCTCGATGAGGCGGGACGTCGTCTGCGCTCGGACGCGTCGATGAAGATCGAGCTTCCGGACCCGCAGGTGTCGCGCTCGCGGCGCATCGCCATGATCGGCGACGGCGAGAGGTCGTGGATCGTCCAGGGCCCGGATCGCGTCGCGCTGATCGGGCGCAACGGGGCGGGGAAGACGACGCTGCTCGAACGGTTGGTGGCCGAAGCCGGCGTTCACGATTCAGCGCAGATGCCGAAGATGGGTCCGGATGACGGCTTTACGGCCCACTCGGAGGAATCCCTGCTGAATACCGAACGGCCGGCGCTGACGGCGACGGCGCTCACCGACCGAATCGGCTACCTGCCGCAGCGGATCGACGGGCTCGATGAGACCCGTTCGGTGTTCGAGAACATCGCGGATGCCGCGCCCCAGGTGCCTGAGAAGGAGCTGCGCAACCGGCTCGCCAGGTTCCTCATCCGGGGAGCCACGGCCGAGCGCCCTGTCGCCGCGCTGTCCGGCGGCGAACGCTTCAGGGTGGCGCTGGCCAGGCTGCTGCTCTCGGATCCCGCACCACACCTCGTGGTGCTGGACGAGCCGACGAACAACCTCGACATCGACACCGTCGACCAACTCGTCGAGGCGCTGCGGGCCTACCGCGGGGCGGTGCTGGTCGTGAGTCACGACGACGCGTTCCTCGCCCGTCTCGACCTGGGGCTCACGCTCGAGATCGACGACGAGGGCGCGCTGCACGAGGCGCTCTGACGAGGTGGCGCCGGCCGGAAGGCGGGCGCCACCTCGGATCTCGCCTATCGCATAGTCGTCTCCGCGGACAACGGTCGCCCCGATGTCGGTGGCACGGGTGATGATGGACTGATGGGTGACGTGCTCGACCGCTTCACTCCTGCCACGCAAGACTGGTTCAGGGGTGCGTTTCCCGAACCCACTCCCGCGCAGGGCGGCGCGTGGAATGCCATCTCAGCCGGCAAGCACGCGCTCGTGGTGGCTCCGACCGGGTCGGGCAAGACCCTCTCGGCCTTCCTCTGGGCGATCGACAGCGTGTTCCGCGAGCGCACCGAGCAGCCCGCCAGGGCCAGGGACAGCTCGCGCACGCGCATCCTCTACATCTCGCCGCTGAAGGCTCTCGGTGTCGACGTCGAGCGCAACCTGCGCTCTCCGCTCATCGGCATCGGGCAGTCGGCCAGGCGCCTCGGCGTCGAGGCCCCCTCGGTGACCGTCGGCGTGCGCTCGGGCGACACGACGTCGAGCGACCGCCGCAAGCTGGTCTCCGATCCTCCGGACATCCTCATCACCACCCCCGAGTCGCTCTACCTCATGCTCACCAGCCGCGCCGGCGAGACTCTGCGCGACGTGCACACGGTGATCATCGACGAGGTGCACGCGGTCGCCGCGACCAAACGCGGAGCACACCTCGCGGTGAGCCTCGAACGACTCGACGCGCTGCGCCGCACTCACGGCCATGACGAGCCGGCCCAGCGCATCGGACTGTCGGCGACCGTGCGCCCGATCGACGAGGTCGCGCGGTTCCTCGGCGGCGCCGCCCCCGTCGAGATCGTCGCCCCGCCCGCATCGAAGACGTTCGAGCTGGGCGTCGTCGTCCCGATGGACGACATGACCAATCCGCCGCCGCCTCCCGGGGCGCCGAAGGACGCCGGCGATGCCGCCGATGCGGAATACACCGAGGTCACCGGCTCCGTCTGGCCGCACGTGGAGGAGGCGATCGTCGACCGCATCCTGCAGAACAAGTCGACCATCGTGTTCTCGAACTCACGACGGCTGGCCGAGCGGCTCACCGGGCGACTGAACGAGATCTACTCCGAGCGCATCGGCGTCGCCCTGCCCGAGGCATCGGTGCCTGCGGCCATGATGGCGCAGGCGGGCGCGACAGGCGGCGCCGACCCCGTGCTCGCCAAGGCACATCACGGCTCGGTCTCGAAAGAGCAGCGGGCGCAGGTCGAGGAGGAGCTGAAGTCCGGCGTCCTTCGGTGCGTCGTCGCGACGAGCAGCCTCGAGCTCGGCATCGACATGGGCGCGGTCGACCTGGTGATCCAGGTCGAGGCACCGCCCTCGGCGGCCTCCGGTCTGCAGCGAGTCGGTCGAGCGGGTCACCAGGTCGGCGAGATCAGCCGCGCTGCGCTGTTCCCCAAGCACCGGGGCGATGTGCTGCACACCGCGATCGTCACCGAGCGGATGCTGGCCGGCAAGATCGAGGCGATCCAGGTGCCGCGCAACCCGCTCGACATCCTCGCGCAGCAGACGGTCGCGGCGAGCGCCCTCGGCGAGATCAGCGTCGAGGAGTGGTTCGAGACCGTGCGCCGCTCGGCGCCGTTCCAGTCCCTCCCGCGGTCGGCCTACGAGGCGACGCTCGACCTGCTCGCCGGGCGCTATCCCTCCGACGAGTTCGCCGAGCTGCGCCCTCGACTGGTGTGGGACCGAGACGCCGGCACGCTGACCGGGCGTCCCGGCGCGCAGCGCATCGCCGTCACCAGCGGCGGCACGATCCCCGACCGCGGACTCTTCGGCGTCTTCGTCGCCGGCGAGTCGACCGGTGCCCGCGTCGGCGAGCTCGATGAGGAGATGGTCTACGAGTCACGTGTCGGCGATGTGTTCACGCTCGGCACGACGAGCTGGCGCATCGCCGAGATCACGCATGACCGCGTCAACGTGATTCCCGCATACGGCCAGCCGGGCAAGGTGCCGTTCTGGCACGGCGACGGAATCGGCCGCCCGTTCGAACTCGGCGAGGCGCTCGGCAGGTTCTCACGCGAGGTGTCGGCGGCGACCCCTGAGAAGGCGGCTCAACGTCTGATCGACGCCGGTCTCGACGAGCAGGCCAGGATGAACCTGATGGCGCACCTCACCGAGCAGCGCGAGGCGACAGGCACCCTGCCGACCGACCGCACCCTCACGGTCGAGCGCGGGCGCGACGAGGTCGGCGACTGGCGGGTCATCCTTCACTCCCCCTATGGCATGAAGGTCCACGCGCCGTGGGCTCTGGCGATCAACGCCCGCATCCGCGAGCGCCTCGGAGTCGAGGGCTCGGCGGTCGCGAGCGACGACGGCATCATCGTGCGCATTCCGGATGCCGAGGCCGAGCCTCCCGGCGCCGAGCTCTTCGTGTTCGACCCCGACGAGCTCGAGCAGCTGGTCACGCAGGAGGTCGGCGGATCCGCGCTGTTCGCCTCCCGGTTCCGCGAGTGCGCCGCCCGCGCCCTGCTGATGCCGCGGATGAACCCGAACAAGCGCACTCCGCTGTGGCAGCAGCGACAGCGCTCGGCGCAGCTGCTCGAAGTCGCCCGCCGGCATCCGACATTCCCGGTGATCCTGGAGACCCTGCGCGAGGTCCTGCAGGACGTCTACGACCTGCCGTCGCTGCGCACGCTCGCGGTATCGATCGCCGACCGACGCATCAGACTCGTCGAGACCCAGCCGTCTCAGCCGTCGCCGTTCGCGCGCGACCTGCTCTTCGGCTACGTCGGCGCATTCATGTACGAGGGCGATTCGCCGCTGGCCGAGCGTCGGGCGGCCGCTCTCTCGGTCGACCCGGCGCTGCTCGGCGAGCTGCTCGGCACGGTCGAGCTCCGCGAGCTGCTCGACCCCGACGTCATCGCGCAGTTCGAGCGCGAGGCGCAGCGCCTCGACCCCGAGCGCCATGCGCGAGGTCTCGAGGGCGTCGCCGACCTGCTGCGGATGCTGGGTCCGATGGATGCGGCCGAGATCGACGCGCGACTCGACCCCGAGACCGGTTCGGCCTCCGACCACCTCGCCGCGCTGATCGACGCGCGCCGCGCGATCCCGGTCACCGTCGCCGGCACCACGCGCGTCGCCGCGATCGAAGACGCCGGCCGCCTGCGCGATGCGCTCGGCGCGGCGCTGCCCACCGGCATCCCCGTCGCGTTCCTCGAACCCCTCGCCGATCCGCTCGGCGATCTCGTCGCACGGTACGCCCGCACGCACGGCCCCTTCACGACGGATGCCATCGCGACGCGCTTCGGCCTCGGCGCCGCGGTCGCGCGACACACGCTGCAGAGGCTGGAGCACTCGGGTCGACTGACCAGCGGCTACTTCCTGCCAGAGGCCTCCGGCACGGGCAACGAGACCGAGTGGTGCGACACCGAGGTGCTGCGCCGACTGCGGATGCGGTCGCTCGCCGCGATCCGAGGCAGCGTCGAACCGGTGTCGCCCGAGGCGTATGCGCGCTTCCTGCCCGACTGGCAGCACCTCGGCCGCCCGCTCGAAGGACTCGACGGCGTGCTCGCCGTGATCGAGCAGTTCGCCGGGGTGCCCATTCCCGCGAGCGCCTGGGAGTCGCTCGTGCTGCCCTCTCGAGTGCGGGACTACTCCCCCGCCCTGCTCGACGAGCTCACGGCCGCGGGAGAGGTCATCTGGTCGGGCCACGGCACGCTGCCCGGTCGTGACGGCTGGGTCTCGCTGCACCCTGTCGATCTCGCGCCCTTCACACTCCCCGAACCCGACGACGAGATCGCCACCGATTCGCTCGAGGCCCGGGTGCTCGCCGCACTCGAGGCGGGCGGGGCGTACTTCGCCGGCCAGCTGAAAGACATGGCCGGAGCCGAGAACGAGCAGTCCGTGCTCGAGGCACTGTGGTCGCTGACCTGGGCGGGGCGCGTGACGAACGACACCTTCGCCCCGATCCGGTCGCTGCTGGCCGGGGGGTCGCAGGCTCACCGCGTGACCAGACGCGCCCCGCGCACTCGCACCTACCGGGGCATGTCGCTCGCGCGCACTGCGGCGCGCCCGTCATCGATCGGCGGACGCTGGTCGCTGCTCCCCTCGGTCGACACGGATGCCGCTCGGCGGGCGACCGTCACAGCCGGCCTGCTGCTCGACCGCTACGGCGTGGTCACCCGCGGCGCCGTGCAGGCCGAGGGCGTGCCGGGCGGCTTCGCGCAGACATACCGGGTGCTCGCGGGATTCGAAGAGGCCGGGCACTGCCGACGCGGTTACGTGATCGAGAGGCTGGGTGCCGCGCAGTTCGCGGCATCCGCCACCGTCGACCGCCTGCGCACGTTCGCGGGGCTCGCCGACCCGCCCCCGCGCAAGGCCGTGACGCTCGCCGCGACCGACCCCGCCAATCCCTACGGCGCAGCGCTCGGGTGGCCCAAGCGCGAGGAGGTGTCGCATCGTCCTGGGCGCAAGGCCGGCGGCCTGGTGGTGCTCGTCGACGGTTCACTCGTGCTCTACCTCGAACGCGGCGGGCGCACGGTGCTGTGCTTCACCGACGACTCCGAGGTGCTGCGAGCCGCGGGATCCGACCTCGCCGCGACGGCGCGCGCCCGGCGCCTCGACACCCTCACGGTCGAGAAGGTCAACGGCGAAGGCGTCTACGGCACCGAGCTCGCCCTCGCGCTGCAGGAGGCCGGGTTCGTCGCCACGCCCCGCGGCTACACGCTGCGCAAGGTGATCTGAGCGCCGCCATGACCGCTGCTTCTAGGCTGGACGCATGATCGGGGAGTTCGTCTACGGCATCCGCACGCTGCTGCGCGGCTTCGGCACCTGGCGACGCCGCCCCGGGCTGATGGCCCTCGGACTCGTGCCAGGACTCATCGCGGCGCTGGTGCTGCTCGCCGGTCTCGTGCCGCTCGCGCTGTCGCTCGGGCCGATCTCCGACGCCGTGACACCCTTCGCCGACGGCTGGATCGCCGAGTGGCGATCGGTCTTCCGGGCCGCTGTCGGCATCGTGATCTTCGCCGCGGCGCTCGCCCTGGCCAGTGCGGTGTTCAGCGCCCTCGCCCTGGCCATCGGCGACCCGTTCTACCAGCGCATCTGGCGGGCCGTCGAGGCTGACCTCGGCGACGCGCCGCCTTCCGACGGCGGCGGATTCTGGATGGCGGTCGGTGAGGGACTGCGGTTGGTGCTCCTCGGCATCCTCATCGCGATCTTCGTGCTGGTGCTCGGCTTCGTCCCTCTCGTGGGCGGCGTCCTCGCAGCGGTCGGAGGCGTCGTGCTCTCGGGCCGCATGCTCGCACGCGAGCTCACGCAGCGAGCCTTCGACGCCCGCGAACTCACTCCCGCCGACCGTGCAGTGCTGTTCCGCGGCAATCGCGCGCGGGTGCTCGGCTTCGGCGTCGCGACGCAACTCTGCTTCCTGATCCCCGGAGGTGCGGTGGCCGTCATGCCCGCCGCCGTGGCAGGCGCCACGACTCTCGCGCGCACCATGCTCGAGCGCACGCCCCTGGCGCAGCAGACCTCGCCTCCGCTCGCGACCCCGCAGCCGGCACAGCCCGCACAGCCCGCACCGCCCCTGCAGCCGGCACAGCGCGCGCAGCCCGCGCCGCCCGCGCCGCCCGCGCCGGGCAGCGTCTCCGCGCCGCTTCCGCCGCCCGCCGGTTCAGGGCACGTCTGATGCCCGAGGGCGATACCGTCTTCCGGACGGCGAAACGTCTCGACGAGGCCTTGGTCGGCGCCGAGGTGGCGCGCTTCGACCTGCGCGTCCCGCGCTTCGCGACTCTCGATCTGACGGGTCAGCCGATCCTCTCCTCGATCGCTCGCGGCAAGCACCTGCTGCTGCGCATCGGCGACAGCACACTGCATTCCCATCTGCGCATGGACGGGGCCTGGCTGGTCTACCGCACAGGCGAGAAGTGGCGGCATCCGGCGTTCAAGGTGCGCGCGATCGTCGGCACCGCGCAGCGCGAGGCGGTGGGCATCGACCTGGCCGAGATCGAGGTGGTGCCGACGCGCGAAGAGGACGAGCTCGTCGGATACCTCGGGCCCGATCCCCTCGGTCCCGACTGGGACGCCGTCGAGGCCGCCAGGCGCGTGAGCGCCGATTCCCGCAGCATCCACGTCGCCCTGCTCGACCAGCGCAACGTCGCCGGGTTCGGCAACGAGTACGCCGCCGAACTCCTGTTCCTGCGCGGGATCCTGCCGACCACCCCCGCGCCAGAGGTCGACGTGCCCGCACTGCTCGACCTCGGCGTGCGCACGATCCGAGTGAACCGCGATCGTCGTCACCGGACCTTCACGGGAGTCGATCGGCCCGGTCAGGGGACGTGGGTCTACGGCCGTGCCGGCAAGCCATGCCGTCGCTGCGGAACGCTCATCAAGCGCGGCGAACTGGGCGCGGATCCGACCCGTGAACGCATCACCTTCTGGTGTCCCGTGTGTCAGCGCTGACCTGCATCCATGCTCGGGAATGAATCCGGCACACCCGTGGTTATTGATATATCCGGAGCACTCCGGAACACGGGGAGGAATCGTGGGCAAGAACTACGTCGACATCGAGAACGACCAGGGCGCGACGCTGCGGTATCGCAAGCACGCCAACGGTCGCGGTCTCGTCGCGCATGGCGCGAAGGTCCATCCGAAGGCGCATGTTGAAGCGGGCGCCTACATCGAACCCGGCGCGCGTATCGGCGCGGGGGCGACCATCGCGCGTGGCGCGTGGATCGAACCGGATGCCGTGATCGGCGAGGGTGCGCACGTCGACGCGCACGCACACATCGGCCAGGGCGCTGCCGTCGGAGACGGCGCGCACATCGGAGTCCGCACCGAAGTCGGAGCGGGTGCTCGCATCGTCCGCGGCGCGCGCATCGGCGACGACGAGACGGTCGCCGCCGGTCTGACGGTCGCCACCGACCCGAAGGGGCTGTGGCTCGCGGCCTGATCACGGCCGCGATCTCAGACCGTCTCACCGCGTGCGCCGGGTACCCTGGAGCACATGGCGACTCAGGGACGACGACCGGCAGGGCGTGCCGGCAAAGGCTCGCCCGTGCGACGCAACAGGGCGGCACCGGCGCAGCGGTTCCCGCCGCCCAAGCCGCCGAAGAAGACAGCCAAGGTCGTCTTCGATGCGCCGGAACCCGAGTCCGACGAGCCGCGCACGTTCCGACTCGGAGTCGTGCCGGGCGCCACACCCGGCAAGTGGATCGACGCCTGGAAGCGGCGGATGCCGCACGTGCCCGTCGAGCTCGTGCCTGTGGAGGTCGCCGCTCAGCGCGAGGCGCTCGACGACCTCGACGCCGCGCTGGTGCGCCTGCCGCTGACCGACGAGACCCTGCACGTCATCACGCTGTACGACGAGGTGCCCGTCGTGGTCGCCTCGATCGATTCGCACCTGCTCGCGGCCGACGAGCTGACCATCGCCGACCTCGCGGGTGAGGTCGTGATGATCCCCACCGACGACCCGCTGGGCCCGATCGACATCCCGGGTGCCCTCTCCCCGACGTTCGCGCCGCTGACCGTCGCAGAAGCCATCCCGACCGCTGCCGCCGGAACAGGGATCGTGGTCCTGCCCATGTCTCTCGCGCGCGTGAACCACCGAAAGGATGTCGGCCATCGACTCCTCGTCGACGGCCCGACTTCGACAGTCGCCCTCGCGTGGCGCCGCGACCACACCACACCCGACGTCGAGACGTTCATCGGGATCGTGCGCGGTCGCACATCCAACTCGTCACGGTGATGCGAGCGTGACGTCCCGATGACAGCGATGACGGCGACCCCCTCCGGTCGTCGTTAGACTCTCGTGGTGGTCTCGCTTCTCTACGTCTGTGTGCGCCCCGAGCTCGGGGCGGCGGATGCCGAGCACGCCTCGTTCCGACGGGCGCTCGGCGTCGACGTCGTCGACCGCCTCGACCTGCTCGCCGAGCCCCTCGACCCCGCTCGCCTCGCGCGATACACCGGTGTCGTGGTCGGCGGCTCTCCGTTCAACGTGAGCGATGCTGAGAAGTCCGCGGTGCAGCTCCGCGTCGAAGCAGACCTCGAGCACATCGCCCGCCTGGCCATCGAGGGCCGGATCGCGGCGTTCTTCACGTGCTTCAGCATCGGTGTGGTGACGCGGATGCTCGGCGGCGAGGTCACCGTGGACACTCCTGAATCGGCCAGCGCCACAGTGATCGAGACGACCGAGGCCGGCGCAGCCGATCCGGTGTTCGGCCCGAGCTCCCCCGCGCTCACGGTCTTCACAGCCCACAAGGAGAGCGCTGCTGCTCTGCCGCAGGGTGCGGTTCTTCTCGCCACGAACGACACCTGCCCGGTGCAGGCGTATCGCGTCGGAACTCACCTCTACACGGCGCAGTTCCACCCTGAGCCGACCCCGAGGGACTTCGCCGACCGGATGACGTTCTATCGCACCACCGGGTACTTCGACCCCGACGAGTTCGACGAGGTGCAGGGGCAGGTGCTCGCAGCCTCAGTCACCGAGGGTGCGGCGCTGCTGCGCCGCTTCGCGCAGACATTCGCCGCGGCCTGACACCGAGCGGGCGAGCCCGCCCTCAGCCGCGCAGCAGCTCCACACGTTCGCGGAGGTATGCCTCGAGCGGCATCCACCCGCCGGCAGTGCTCCACCGCACCGACGGCACGGCGTCGATCATCGCGAGCGGCCCCGATGCCCTGCCCGCATCCACGGCGTCGAGGTCGATCGCCGACCACCCGACATGCACGACGTCGCCCTCATCGAATCCGCCGCGCAGAGCCAGCGCGCGACGCTCGGCGCGCTCGCGGGCTGACTCGGCCGTATAGCCGCGGCGGCCAGGGTCCGCAGCGCGCAGCACCTCGGCGGTCGCCAGAGCCTGCGTCTCGGTCAGCAGCAGCACTCCGATGTGCCAGGCCGCGCCCACGCGCACGATGCGGCGTCCGCGCCACCGCGACTCCCGCTCTTCGCCGAGTCCCTCTTGGGGCAGCCTTGAGAGCGCACGCACGGCGTCGGCGATCAGCGCGGATGCCGTCGTCACAGCTCCCCCTGAGGTCGCACGCGAACCAGCTCGGGGTCGACCAATCGCGCCGCGTCGCCGCGGATCAGCATGCCGAGCAGCGGGAAGAGCAGCACCGACAGCATCCCCGCGCCGACGAGTGCGGCGGCCGTGCCGGTGTCGATCATCTTGTGGTCCACCCCGATTGCCGTCACCGCGACGATGATGGGCAGCCCTGTGGCGGCCAGCAGCCCGAGCGCCGTGCGGTCCCTGACGCTCGTGCCGGGTGGGGCAGAGAGCTGGACAGTGGTGCCCCGGAGCACGAGCAGCGCAACGAGGAAGAGGGGCAGCATCACCATCGCCGAAGCCGAGCCGGTGAGCGCCTGGAGGTCGAAGTTCACGCCGGTGTAGAGGAAGAAGATCGGCACGAAGAGCCCGAATGCGATGGCCTCGAGTTTCGTCTCCATCGCCGCTGCGTCTTTCTCGGGCGCGCGCGCCATGATGATGCGCCACACGGCTCCCGCGACGAAGGCGCCGAGCAGCATGTCGAGATCGAGCATGACGCTGAGACCGACCAGCGCGGCGATGAGCAGCAGCACGAAGCGCACGCCGAACTGATCGGAGGTGTGCAGCGTGGCGCGCACGAACGCGTGCAGGCGCCCATGCTGCATCCGATGGGCCATCCACACGGCGAGACCCGCCAGCGCCACGAAGGCGAGCAGCACGGCGGTGGCGAGCGGCGTGGTGCGGGTGCTGAGGAAGAGCGAGATCGCGATCAACGGCAGGAACTCTCCCACGGCGCCGATCACGGTGACCGCGCGGCCGAAAGGAGTGTCCGTCTCCCGCGCGTCCCGCAGGATCGGCATCAGCGTGCCGAGTGCGGTGGAGCTGAGCGCGATGGCGATCACGACCATCCCCTCGCCGGGTGCGAGGAAGAAGCCGATCGCGATCCCGAGCACGACGCTGATGCTCCAGCCGATCGAGGCGCGCGCGAGCGGGCGCCCGGAGACGGCGCGGAAGTCGATCTCGGATCCGGCCATGAAGAAGAGCATCGCGAGCCCGAAATCGCTGAGCTTCTCGAGGATGGGCGTCGGCTCGACCCAGCCGAGCACGGCAGGCCCCGCGAGAATCCCGAGCACGAGCTCGAACACGATGATCGGCACCCGAATGACGGGTCGGATGCCGCGCGCGAGCAACGGCGCTGCCACCGCGAGCAGCGGGATCAGCACCAGTCCGAGATCGCCCGCGTCCACGCTCCCAGAGTAGCGACCCGCAGCGACGATTCGCCCGGTGGTCGCATCCACGGCAGAATCGATGCACACCCCCGAGGAGCCCCCATGTCTCAGCCCGACACCGCCCGCCTGCTGATCGCCTGCGACGATCAGCCCGGCATCGTCGCCGCCGTCGCCGGAGTGCTCTCCGCCCACGGCGCGAACATCATCTCCCTCGACCAGCACTCCACCGATTCCGAGGGCGGCCGGTTCTTCCAGCGCACCGTGATCCACCTCCCCGGCCTCTCGGCCGCGCGCACCGCGCTCGAGGCCGATCTCGCCCCGATCGCCGAGCGCTTCGGCATGGAGTGGTCACTGCACGACACCGCCCGCCGCAAGCGCGTCGCGATCTTCGTGTCGAAGTACGACCACTGCCTGATGGAGCTGCTGTGGCGTACGCAGCGCGGACAGCTCGACATCGACGTGACGATGGTCGTCTCGAACCACCCCGACCTCGCCGAGTCGGTGCGCTCGTTCGGAGTGCCGTTCGTGCACATCCCCTCGGGCGACAAGCAGACGATGGAGCAGCGCCAGCTCGAGATGCTCCGAGGCAACGTCGATCTCGTCGTCCTCGCCCGGTACATGCAGATCCTGAGCGATGACTTCATCACAGGTCTCGGTGCCCCCGTCATCAACATCCACCACTCGTTCCTGCCCGCCTTCATCGGCGCCAACCCCTACGCCAGGGCGAAGGATCGCGGCGTAAAGCTGATCGGGGCGACCGCCCACTATGCGACGGCCGACCTCGACGAGGGGCCGATCATCGAGCAGGACGTCACACGCGTCACGCACTCGGAGTCGGCGGCCGAGCTGCAGCGCCGTGGTGCCGACGTCGAGCGCCTCGTGCTCGCGCGCGCCGTGCAGTGGCATGCCGAGGACCGCGTGATCGTGCACGGCCGCTCGACCGTCATTCTCTGAGACAGGCGTCTCTGGCTCGGCTAACCGATCACATCGACGGCGAGACCCCGAGATGCCACCACGAGTCGTCTGTCATTCGTCCAGAGTTCGGTGCAGGACGACAACTGAGCGGCGGCGAGGTGCACGGCATCGGGAGTCTTCAAGCCGAAATCTGCGCGCAGCTCGGCTGCCCGCATGAAGACGGCCGCGTCGAGATCGACGGTCTCGATGCGATCGAAAAGGGCGAGATATCGATCCCGAACCTCGACGTTGCGCTCACGGAGGGGTCCGACGAGACACTCCTGCAAGGCGAGCGGGCTCGACGCCACGGGTGCATCGACTTCTCTCAGAGCGCGCCGCACGGAGTCTCCTCGCGGGCCGCGGTCTTCGAGAGCGTAGATCAGGATGCAGGAATCGAGGTAGATCATTCCCAGGCGTCTCGGTTCTCGTCGATCTGGGCATCGAGATCCGTCGCCACGCGAGCTAGGCGCTCAGGCAGCGGGTTCTCCTGTATCCACTCGACGAGCAGTCTCCCACTGCGCACGACATCGACCGGACCGATGGGGACGATTCGAGCCACCGGCGTACCCCGCTTCGTGATCACGACGTCGCTGCCTGCCTGGGATTCTGCGATCAACCGCGACAGACCGTTTCGCGCCTCGAGGACGTTGTGGGTGGACATGAACGCCATTCTAGCCAGATAGATAGCCAGGTACAACGCTCAGGCGTTCGCGGGCACTCCCGCCACCAGCTCGGCGAAGGCCTCCGCCGCAGTGGAGTAGCGGGCGAGCGGCGCTGCCTGACCCATCCAGAGCGACTGCAGCTCGCCCAGATTCTGCTCACCCGCCGCGGCGCGGAACTTTCCGGTGAGCCAGTTCTGCATCGGGAACGGGGCGATGATTCCACCCGCCTCGATCGCGCGTACCGCCCGGTTGCGCACTCCGCGGGCGAGGCGCCCGCTCATCGCCCGCGTGAGAACGGTGCCGTCGGCGGGTGTCGAGCGGATGGCGTCACGATGCGCCTGGTTCGCGGCAGACTCGACTGTCGCCAGGAAGGCCGTGCCGACCTGCACGGCCGATGCACCGAGCGCGAAAGCGGCCGCGACACCGCGCCGATCGGCGATGCCGCCGGCCGCGATCACCGGCACATCGACGGCATCCACGACCTGCGGCACGAGCGAGAAGGTGCCGACGAGCGACTCCTCGGGCGGTCGCAGGAACGACACGCGATGGCCTCCGGCCTCGAAGCCGGTCGCGATGACGGCGTCGACCCCGGCGTCGGCGAGGGCTGCGGCTTCGGCGACCGTCGTCGCTGTCGCCACCACGCGGATGCCTCGGCGATGCGCCTGCTCGATGAGGTCGCCGGAGGGGATGCCGAACACGGTGCTGAGCACGGGCGGCGCCGACTCCCAGATCGCGTCGAGCTGCTCGTCGAGCGGGGGCACGTACCGCTCGGGTCGCGTCGGCACCTCGAGACCGACCGCGTCATAGAACGGCTGCAGCGCCTGCGCGAACACGGTGTGCTGCGGGTTCGGCTCGACCTCATCGCCGGTCGGCAGCCAGATGTTCACGGCGAACGGGCGCGAGGTCGCCTCCCGCAGCGAGGCGACGGTCGAACGGATCCGGTCGCCGTCGTAGCCGTACAGCCCGTAGCCGCCGAGTCCACCCGCCTCGCTGACGGCCGCGGCGAGCGCGACGGACGAGAGCCCGCCGAACGGACCGAGCACGATGGGATGTTCGATGCCGAGCAGCGCACGCAGATCAGTCATACATCGAGGCTATCTCCGCTCTCCTGCTCCGAGGCGAGCACGGACGACCGATCCCCTGCTCGGATGCCGGTGATAATCTCGGCGGGAGGGATCAGAGAGGCGCACATGAGCGAGTGGTTCGGGCAGATGCTCGGCTTCGTCGCGGCCGCGCTCGGGATCATCGCGGTGCCCGATGCCGCCGCCCTCGGGGTCGCGATCGCGCTGATCGCCCTGACGACGCTCACGATCGCCGTCGCTCTGAGCCTGGCACCGCCCTCGCCGAGCACCGCTCCGCATCCGCTGCGGGCGATCGACGTCTCGACGCTGCTCGCGCAGAGCGATCCTGATGCCGCCGGCCACCCGCGCCCTCGTGCGCCGGGAGTCGCCGTTCCCGCGTAGTCCGTCCTCGTACGGGACTGCGCGGCTTTCGCCGACCCTTCCCGACACACGAACGGACTTCCATGGACATCTTCGCCTTCCCACCCCTGACCTTTCTGCTCGATGCGGCGTACGGCGCCCTCGCCGGGCTCTCCTCACTGCTTGAGCCACTCGCCGGAGCATCCGCCGCAGCCCTCGCCGTGGTGCTCGTGACGCTTCTCGTCCGCGCCCTGCTGATTCCCGTGGGTGTCTCGCAGGCCAAGGCCGAGCAGACCAGGGCGCGCCTCGCGCCCCGGCTGCGCGAGCTGCAGCGCCGGCACAAGAAGAATCCCGAACGCCTGCAGAAGGAGATGCTCGAGCTCTATCGCTCCGAGAACACGTCTCCGTTCGCCGGCATGCTGCCTGTTCTCGCGCAGGCACCGGTCGTCGGCATCCTGTACACGCTGTTCATCCGCCCCGACATCGCGGGGCACGCCAACGACCTGCTCACGCACGACCTGTTCGGTGCGCCGCTGGGAACGAGCCTCGTCTCGGCCGTCTTCGGCGGCACGGCGACACCCGAGACGCTGCTGGTGTTCGGCGCCCTGATCGCCGTGATGATCGCGGTGGCCGAGATCACGCGGCGGGTCTTCCGGCCGGCGCCGGTCGACGATGATTCGCCGCTGAACTCGCCGACGATGCAGAGAGTGACGAGCGCTCTGCACTATCTGACACCAGTGTTCGCCGTGTTCGTGCCGTTGGCGGCCGCGCTCTACCTCACGGTCACCGTCGTCTGGACGCTGGTGCAGCGCATGCTGCTGCGGCGTCGCTATCCCCTGCCCGTGCCGGCCGGGGTCAGCGTCTGACGTTCGACACTCACTCCGGCAGCGGGATCGGTGCCGTGAACGGCCCGGTCTCGTCGCCGCGGCCCTCATCGTCCGCGCCGGTGTCGTCTCGTGCGGCGCCATCGGCGCGGCGGCGCTGTCGCCGCACGCCGAGCGTCGTGCCGACGCTCGCTGCGACGACGAGGGCGATCGCGAGCATCCTCAGCGGAGTGGCGGACTGGCCGAGGATCAGCCACCCGGCGAGTGTCGCGAACGCGGGTTCGAGGCTCAGCAGCACTCCGAACACGCGCTGCGGCAGGCGACGGAGCGCCGCGAGCTCGAAACTGTAGGGGATCACCGACGACAGCACGGCCGTGACCGCGGCGAGCAGCAGCAGTTGCATGTCGCCCGCGACGGTGACGGCCGCCGGCACCCCGACCGGGATCAGCAGCACCGCAGCCACGACGAGTCCGACCGCGAGCCCGCTCGTGCCGGGGATGATCGCACCGACTCGGGCGCTCATGCGGATGTACATGGCCCAGAAAGCAGCCGCGATCAGGATGAAGACGACGCCGAGAGGGTCGAGCGGATCGGCGCCGATCAGTCCGTCCACGCCGAGCAGCACCATGCCGAGCAGCGCGACACCCACCCAGGCGGCGTCGGCGAGGCGTCGGGTCAGCACGGCCGCCAGCACCAGAGGCCCGAGGAACTCGATCGCGACGGCGGGGCCGAGCGGGATGCGGTCGATGGCCGCATAGAAGAAGCCGTTCATCGCCGCCAGCGAGACTCCGAACAGCACGGCAGCCAGCCACTGCACTCTCGTCCAGCGCACCGGCCGCGGGCGCACGATGACCACCATCAGCAGCGCCGCGATCGCGACGCGCAGAGAGGTCACGCCCCACGGGCCGAGCACCGGGAACAGCTGTGCCGCGACTGCGGCTCCGAACGGCAATGACAGGCAGGAGCAGACGACGAGTGCCACGCCCACGAGCGGGCGGGACGACGCGGACTGCTTCACCCCGCCAGCCTACGGCGCAGGGCGGTGGCGGCGAATTCGTGCGATCAGAGGTGCTTGCCGCCGGTGACGGCGAGCACCGCTCCGGAGGTGTACGACGACTCCGCCGAGGCGAGGTAGACGTATGCGCCGGCGAGCTCGGCGGGCTGTCCTGCCCGACCCAGAGGCGTGTCGGAGCCGAAGGTCTTCACCCGCTCATCGCTCCATCCGGTGGCCGGGATGAGCGGCGTCCAGATGGGTCCGGGGGCGACCGCGTTCACGCGGATGCCTCGTTCTCCCGCCTCCTCGGCGAGCGCCTTGACGAACGCGACCTGCGCCGCCTTGGTCATCGCGTAGTCGATGAGGTTGGGCGAGGGCTCGAACGCCTGCACGGACGCCGTCACGATGATGCTCGACCCTGGCTCCAGATGCGGATACGCGGCCCTGGCCGAGTACAGCAGTCCGAACAGGTTCGTCTCGAACACGCGACGCAGCTTGTCGGTCTCGAGATTCTCGAAGCCGTCGATGTCGTGCTGGTAGGCGGCGTTGAGCACCAGGATGTCCAGCCCGCCGAGGCCGCTCCTCGTCTCGGAGACCACCTGCGTCGCGAAGGCCTCGTCCCGCAGATCCCCGGAGAGGCTGAGCCCCTGCCTGCCTTCGGCGCGGATGAGCTCGATCGTGTCGTCGGCATCCGACTGCTCCTCCGGCATGTGCACGATCGCCACGTCCGCGCCCTCCCGCGCGAAGGCGATGGCGACGGCCCGACCGATTCCGGAGTCGCCACCCGTGATCAGGGCTCGACGGCCCTCGAGCCGCGCGTGACCGACGTACGACTGCTCACCGTGGTCGGGAACCGGCCGCATCTGATCGGTCAGCCCCGGCTGGTCCTGCTGCTGCCCCGGGAACTCCTCCTGGCGATGCTGGCTGCGGGGGTCGGGCGTGCTGTCGGCCATGGTGTCTCCTCTTCCTCGCGACTCGCGACCACCGTCCGTGGCGCGAGTCGGGCGTCAACCGAGCCTCGTGGCCTCTCGACGCCCTCGGCAGGGGGTTGACAATCGGCACCACGATCCAGGGCCGGGGCGCGGAGGCGGAGCGGGTCCCTCGACGCGCTCAGGCCGCGGGAGCGGACGGCTCGTCGTCGCCCGTGGAGACGGAAGCCTCCTGCGGCTCGGGAACCAGATAGAGACCGCTCGGAGCGTTGGCCGTGAAGGCGAGCGCTTCGATCCAGGCCCGGTTGACCGACGGCTGCCGGCTGCCGAAGTACTTGAAGACGAGCGAGCTGCCCGGCTGAACCCACACGGTCGTTCGGCCGCCTCCGACGCTGGCGTCTTCACGCCAGCTGAAGGGGAAGGGCTCCGCGCGGCGCAGCTTGGCGGTCATCACGAGCTGCAGATGAGTGAGGGCGCGATCCTCGATCTCGGTCTTCACGTTGCCCTCGTAGATGAACTTGCCCATGCCGCGTCTCCTCAGGTGTCCGGGTCTTCGCCTTGCAGTTTATGGGAATCTCCAGCCCGACTGCGTCGATGAAACCGCCGCCGAAGTCAACCCCCTGCGCTCGGATTCGTCCCCCGCATATCCTGTGAGGGACCGCGAGGAGACCCACCATGAGCGCACGACACATCGACGACCGTTCCGACGAGGGCTACACCCCCACGACCACTCACGCCGAGTTCGGCGAAGGCAACCCCCGCCTGCGGGTGACCCGCGACGGCGAGCGCACGGAGTTCGCCCTCGAGGTCGACGTGGTGCGCATCGGCTCGGCCGCCGACAACGAGCTGCGCCTCGAGGGCGCCGACCCCGTGCACGCGACGATCACGCACGACGACCGCGATGAGTACGTGCTCGAACTGCACGGCGAGGGCGAGATGAACAGCAACCCCGAAGCCACCGCCACACACCCGGGCGATCGGTCCCAGACACTGCGCACCGGCGCGCGCTTCACTGTCGGAGAGTGGGAGCTCGTCTACGCACGCGACGAGTTCGCCGATCACGGCCGACCGTTCGGCGGACGCCTCGGCGGCGAGTACTCCGACCAGCCGCTGCAGCCGCCGCGGCCCGACTACTCCGACGAGGCGAACATCGAGTCGGACGCGCCGACGCACGCCGACTCCGCTGAGGAGAAGTGACAGCGGAGCAGTCGTCGCTGGATCGCCTGAGCGAGGTCGCCGCTGAGCGCGGACTGCGCATCTGCGTCGTCGAGTCTCTGACCTCGGGGCGGCTGGCGAGCACGATCGGCGCGGGCGACAACGCGGGCGACTGGTTCGCCGGCGGCATCGTCGCCTATCTCACCGACGTCAAAGAGAGCCTGCTCGGCCTCACGCCGGGAACCGACCCGTGCTCGGCCGAGTGCGCCGAGCAACTCGCCGAGAGCGCGCGACGGCTCTTCGACGCCGACGTCTGCATCTCCACCACGGGCGTCGGGGGCCCGGAGCCTGAGGGCGGGCACGACCCCGGCACCGTCTTCATCGGGTGGGCGACCGACGACGGAGTCGGCCATCGGATGCTGGCGCTCACCGGCGATCCGCACGAGGTCCTCGACGAGACGGTCGACACCGCGATTCGACTGCTCGCCTTCCATGCCGAGGGCATAAGGCCTGCCGGTCCTCGGCGCTCAGGCGCAGCATCGACTGAGCTGAACGGGCCGGCCGACTGAGAGCCGTGCGCTCTCCACCGTGCACTCTCCGCCGTGCACTCTCCGCCGGATCCGCTGAGGGTCACCGCCCAGGCACGAGTCCGATGCGCAGCGGCGCACCGGGAGCGGATGCCGCGGCTATCGCCTCGTCGATAGCGGCGAGCTGCCGCACCTCGCCGACCGCATCCGCGAAAGGGTAGGCGCGTCCTCGTCCAGCGAGGAATCCGACGGCCTCGGCCAGCTCGGCTCCGGTGTAGTTGTGCACTCCGGTGACGGTCACCAGTCGACGCACGATGCTCTCGGCGTCGAGCGGCACGGGCTCGGCAGGGAAGACGCTTCCGACGAGCACGACCGTGCCCCCGGTGCCCACGCCGGCGACCGCGTCTGACACCGCATGCCCCGAGGCCTCGATCACGATGTCCGGGTCACGATCGATCCGGCTGGCACCGAACCCTGCGGCGAGCGCGATCCGTGCGGGTGCGGGGTCGAGCACCTCGACCGTCGCGCCGTGCTCCACGGCGATCGCGGCAGCCGAGAGCCCGACGAGTCCGGCTCCGTGGATGCGCACGGCCGCGCCCTCGAGGTCATGGTCGCGCGCTGCCCTGGCCACGGCGGCCCAGGCAGTCGCGGTCGCGCACGATGCCGGCGCGAGCACCGAGGCCGGCAGCGACTCGGGCACCCGCACGATCGCGGTGCCCGCTCGCACCTGGACGTGCGTGCCGAAGGCTCCGCTGAGATCGCCGTGCACGCCGATGCGATCATGGCCGTATTTGCCCAGCGTGCGGCACTTCTGCGGCAGGCCCCGCGTGCACCGGTCGCAGGTGCCGCACGAGATCGTGACCGACCAGACCACCCGATCGCCGATGCGCACCGGGGTGCCGTCGACCGCGACAGCCCCGGCATCGCCCATGGCGATCACGCGTCCGACGCTCTCATGGCCGAGCACCAGGGGCACCGGAGCCGATCGCCGCCCCTGCACGGTGTGCACGTCGGACCCGCAGATGGTCGACATCTCGACCGCGACCAGCACGTCGTTCTCGCCGAGAGCGACACCGGGCACCGCGATGGTCTCGTGCGGGTGGCCTTCGCCGATCCACACCATCGCTGTGGCAGCGGGGCGCAGAGCGACGTCGCGGCGATGGCCGGGGGGTCGGACCAGCAGAGTTCCCATGAGGGCCACTCAGGCGGTGGGCACGAGCGGAAGCAGCCCGCGCTCGGCCAGCGCGCTGTGAAGATGCGTGACATCTGCGAGCACGGCGTCGGCACCGGCGAGTTCGAGGGCAGTCGAGTCGTGGGCGCCCGTGAGCACCCCGGCCACGAAGCCGGCACCGGCGCGGCGTCCTGATTCCACATCGCTGACGGTGTCTCCCGCGACCGCGACCGACGCGACCGACGAGGACTGGGTGCGGATCAGCGCCGTCAGCACGAGGTCGGGCGCAGGGCGGCCCCGTCCGGCATCGACAGGCGAGAGCGCCAGGTCGACGAGGCCGTTCCATCCGAGACCGTCGATCAGCGCGTCGCGGGTCACCGGCGCGAACCCGGTCGTGAGCACGACGGTCAGACCCGCATCCTTCAGGCTCTGGATCGCATCCGCCGCCCCGGGGATCTCGGCGACCCCCTGCTCGGCCACGATCTCGGCATAGGCACCCTCGAACGCCGCCGTCGCCCGTTCGGCTGCCGCCCGGTCGCCACCCGCGAGATGCGTGAAGACGTCGATCTTGGACTGGCCCATGGTCGCGCGCACATGGGCCAGGGCATCGTCCCACGGCATCCGATCTGCGACTCCGGTGCGCTCGGCGGCGCGCTGGAACGCGGTCTCGACGACGCCGTCGTCGAGCACGGTCGTGCCTGCCATGTCGAGCACGACGAGTTCGAGTGCCGGAGACGCGGAGAGCTGAGTGATCATGAGGTTCCTTCCATTGCGGGTGCCCACCCGAAGGCGGCGGTGAGATTCTCTTCGGCGAGCCCCAGACCCGTGGTCATTCCGATGCCGGTGGTCGCGGCGAGCACCAGCACCCCCTCTTCGACCCTGTCGACGAGGAATTCGTGCTGCGCCTTGGCATAGACTCCCTGCCAGCGCTCGAGCACCCGAGGTGTCGGCATGTCGAACAGTGCCTCGGCCTCGGCGAGGAACGCGGCGAACGCCGCCTCCGGCTGGAACGGCTCGGGTGCGCTCGACGTGACGTGCGAGTCGCCGATGATGAGCGTGCCGTCCGGCAGCTGCGTGTACATCTGGTTGAGGTCGAGGGCCGCGAGGTCGGGGCGCTCGGCGTGCAGGCGCTCACGGAGCGCACCGGCTGCCGCCCCCTCGGCGAAGCGTCCGTACCGCACGAGCGACCATCCGGTCAGCAGCGGGGCGGCGAGCGGATGCCGCAGAGTCACCGCCGCTCGCATCATGTCGAGCACGCACCGCTCGACGCCGGCGCGCTCGGCCACCTCGGGCAGCAGCTGGTCGACGTCGTGATTGACCGCGACGACCACCGCGCCGGCCCTGATGCCGCCTCTCGTCGTCTCGACGCGTCGCCCGGCGACCGAGGTCACCGCTGTGCGGAAGCGGAAGTCGACTCCCTGCACGGCGAGGTGTCGCACGATCGCGGCCGCCGCGGTGCGCGGGTCGGTCTGCAGGTCGGTCTCGATGTGCGCGCCGCCGACGAGAGCTTCCGCACGGAGCGGGGCAAGACGCAGCAGCTCGTCTGTCTCCAGCATCCGGATGCCGCCGTCGGCCGCCGCCTGCTCGAGCACCGCGATCTCGTCTGCGTGACGGGCGGCGACCAGCGTGCCGGATTCGCGCAGCCAGAAGTCCGCGTCGTGGGCGAGGCGCAGCCACAGGTCGCGAGAGAGGTCAGCATAGCGGCGAGCCTCGCCGGTCTGCGCGCCGATGCAGAGATGGCCGAAGTTGCGGATCGTCGCCCCGACGGGGGCATCCGCCCTGTCGATGACGATCACCGTGAGGCCCCGCCGAACAGCGGCGTAGGCCGCGCCGAGGCCGATGATCCCCGAACCCACGACGACCAGATCCGCGCTGTGCTGCGAGCCGCTGTGCTGCGTGCCGTTCATCGGAACACCTTCCGCATCCACATCGCGAGTCCTTCGACGACGAGCACGGTGACGAGGATCATCAGCACGATCGCGGTGACCGTCTCGTAGCGCGAGCCCTGGCTGGCGTTGAGCAGGTAGTAGCCGACTCCGCCGCCGCCGACGATGCCGAGGATCGTCGCCGCGCGGATGTTCGTGTCGAGCATGTAGAAGCTGTGCCCGATGAGCGCCTGCATCCCCTGCGGCACTGTCGCCGAGGTGTAGGTCTGCAGACGAGTGGCGCCGACCGCGCGAAGCGCACGCTCGGGGCCTCGGTCGACCTCCTCGAGAGAGTCGGCGATCAGTTTGCCGAGCAGTCCGATGCCGCCGATGGCGAGCGCGATGACTCCCGCCTGCGCACCGAGCCCGGTGATCACGACGAGCACGATCGCGAGGATCAGCTCGGGGATGCCGCGGATGCCGACGAGCAGGAATCGTGCGACGCCGCGCGCGCCAGGGCCGGGTGCGACGTTGCCGGCCGCGAGCGAGCCGAGGATCAGAGAAGGCAGCAGGGTGAGTACGGTCGCTGCGAGTGCGATCGCGATCGTGTCCCGCATGGCGGCGATCATCGCCGACGCCTCGTAGCTGCCGAAGGACGGCGGCCAGAACTTCGCCGCGACTTCGGGGAGCTTGGCCCAGAAGGTGAAGAAGTCGAGCCAGTTGATCTGGCTGACGACGACGCTGCCGATCACGACGAGCACGGCGACGATGATGCCGCTCGTGTTGCGCACGCGCTCTGCCGTCCACGGTCGCCGCACCGCGGTCTGAGGGCTTGCGGCCCATGCAGGGCGTGCGCTCGTGCTTCCGCTCGAGGAGCCGCGTAGTCGAGGGTGGATGATGCGGTCGATCCACGACCGGGTCTGCCTCTGGTGACCGAGCATCGCCCCGCGCACGAGGCTCGACACGATCTCCATCGCGACGCACAGGATGAAGATGACCAGCGCGATGCCCAGGCCTTTGCCGTAGTTCAGCGACTTGAACGCATACGACATCTCGAGCCCGAGCCCCGCCACACCCACGTAGCCGAGCACGACGCTGCCGCGCAGGTTGATGTCGTTGCGGTGCAGCACCGTCGCGACCCAGCTCGGCAACACCTGGGGAACGATCCCCGAGGCGAACTCCTGCATCTTCGATCCGCCGGCGGCGCGGATCGCGAGCCGGGGCCCCTCGTCGATCTGCTCGATCGCGTCGGCGAACATCTTCGAGATCATGCCGATCGAGTGGATGCCGATGGCGAGGATGCCCGGGAGGGTGCCGAGCGAGAACATGAGCACGAACGCCATGGCGAGCACGACGTCCGGCAGCGCGCGGGTGAGCACTCCCAGGAATCGGGCCGCGGCCCGCCATCCGTTGCCCGGGGTCGTGTTCGAGGCTGCGAGGTAGGCGATCGGCACCGAGAGCACGGCGGCGAGCAGCGTGCCGACGAGCACGAGCCCCACGGTGAGGGCGATCAACCACGCGAGGTCGGCGGGCTCGGGGAACGAGAGTCCGCCGACGCGGGCCATGAAGTTCTCGGCGTTGCCCCAGCTCTGCACCATCGCAGGGATCGAGATGCCGACCTCGTTCACCGCAAGGATGCCGATCATCAGAAGCGCCACCAGGGTGAGCCCGGCGGCGATGCGCTCGGCCGAGATCGGGCGCCGGGGCGCACGGTGGGAGACGGTGGCGCGTCCTGGGGCCGCGGGCGCCGAAGGCGCGTCCGAGAGCACGGTCATGAGACTCGGGCCGTGTCGATGTCAGCGATGTCGACCGTGATCTCGGTGAGCTCGTTCTGGACGGCGCGGATCTCAGCCGTGGTCGTGGCGACGCGCCCGTAGATCTCCATGACCTCGGCCTTGGTGAGGTCGCCGGTCGGTGTGTCGAGCACGATCTCTCCGTGGCGGAGACCCACGATGCGGTCGGCCCACGAGATCGCGAGGTCGACCTGATGCAGGCTGCAGACGACGGTGAGGCCCTCATCGGCGGCGATCTCGCGGATCAGCGCCATCACCTGGTCGCTCGACTCGGGGTCGAGCGAGGCGACAGGCTCGTCGGCGAGCAGGATGTCGGGTTTCTGCATCAGGGCGCGGGCGATGGCGACGCGCTGCTGCTGGCCGCCCGACAGGGTGTCGCTGCGCTGGTAGGCACGGTCGAGGAGTCCGACGCGGTCGAGGTGCTCGAGGGCACGCAGCTTTGCCGCCTTCGAATAGCCCCAGAGCCCGAGTCGCGGTCCGCGGACCTCCGACAGCGATCCGGTCAGCACGTTCTCGAGCACGGTGAGCGAGGGCACGAGCTCGAACTGCTGGAAGATGAACCCCACCCGACTGCGGAGGCGGCGGAGCGCCTTGCCCTTCAGCGTCGGCACCGGGGATCCGAGCACCTCGATGTCGCCCGAGGTCGGGACCTCGAGCCCGTCGAGGTGACGGAGCAGCGTCGACTTGCCCGAGCCGGAAAGGCCGAGCAGCACGACGATCTCGCCGCGGGAGACCCGCAGCGACACATCCTTCAGCGCCGTCGTCGAGCCGAAGGTCTTCGTCACGCCGTCCAGGCGGATCAGGGCATCGGATGCCGAGTTCATGTCAGTTCTCCTCGTGATTCTCGGAAGCTCAGTGGTCGATCGGGCGAAGCGAGATGCCTCGTTCGTGAGGGTTCTCGTCGTCCTTCTC
This sequence comes from Microbacterium sp. Leaf161, assembly GCF_001423645.1. NCBI lineage: Bacteria > Bacillati > Actinomycetota > Actinomycetes > Micrococcales > Microbacteriaceae > Microbacterium > Microbacterium sp. Leaf161. The sequence continues at coordinate 577,943 of NZ_LMOW01000001.1, forward strand.
GACGCTCGTTCGTCGAACGAGCGAAGCGAGGCGACACGCGGTGAATTCAACCGTCAGCGTCCCGCCTCGCCTGCTTCGCTCCCGTGCTCGACGCACGGGAGCGAAGCGGGGTGGGACGTCAGCCCTGGCACTGCTCCGCTTCGGTCTCCTTGCAGATGTCGCGGATGAGGTCGTAGTAGGCATCATCGACCGGCTTCGTGGCGAAGAAGACGCTGCGGAAGGAGTCGCTGTCGGCGCTGTCGATGCCGGCGGCGATGATGTCGTCGATCGTGATCTCGGAGAGACCGTCGACGAGTTCCTTGACGACGTCGTCAGGAAGAGTCGACGAGTAGACGAGCGGAGCGCCCGGCACCATGGTCTCGTCGACGACCTTCACGGCATCCGACTTCTCGACCTCGGAGTCCTCGGCGAAGCCGACCTCACACTCGACGCCCTCGCCGACCTTCTGCACGCTCACGTCGTGCTTGCCCGCGAAGACCGGGGTGATGTCGGTCTTCGGGTCGATGCCCGCCTCGATCAGGTTGTACGAGGGGAACAGGTATCCGGACGTCGAAGACGGATCGACGAAGCAGACCTTCTTGCCCGCGAAGTCCTCGATGCTCGAGATGTCGCTGTCAGCGGGCACGATCGCCTGCGAGAAGTACCCGGGCTCCTGGCCCTCCGCCGTGACGATCGACGAGATCGGGGTGAGCTTCGCGCCGTTGTTGGTGGCGGTGACGTAGGTGAATCCCGAGAACGAGGCGACGTCGACCTTGCCCGCGACAGCGGCCTCGATGAGCGCGGCGTAGTCGGTGGACTCGTGATACTCGACCGACTTGCCGGTGATCTCTGCGATGTAGTCCATCAGCGGCTGGTAGTTCGTCTCGGTGTCGACCGAGTCGGGCACGACGCCGAAGACGAGCGTGTTCTCGTCGACCGCGAAGCCGCTCGCGGTCGACGATGCGTCGGCACCGGACGCGCCGGTGGCCTCGGCGGTGCCGGAACAGGCGGCGAGGCCGAGCGCGAGGATCGCGGCACCGGCGAGTACGGGGAGAGCGCGGAGCTTCATGAGGACCTTTCGGAGTGGGAGGGGGTGATCCACGAGCAACTCTGACAGGGCCAGGGTCGAGATATATACCTAACTCGCAAGAGTTCCCACTCCGTTCACCCAGGATTTCCTCGAATGAACGTCGAAGGAATGCTGAACCCCTCCTTTGCACCGCCAAGTAGTATGCCTATGTGGCCGAAGCTGTATACACCCAGATCGCAGACGACCTGCGCGAGCAGATCGCGGCGGGCTCTCTGCGCCCCGGCGACGACGTGCCCACCGAGTCGGAACTCGCCGAACGCTGGCACACGTCTCGTGGTCCCATCCGGAACGCCCTGGCTGTACTGCGCAGCGAGGGCCTGATCGAGACCGGAAGAGGCCGCCCCGCACGGGTCGTCTCCCGCAAGGCGAGCCAGGCCGTCGACGTGTCGGTGCCGTTCACCCGCTGGGCTCGCGATCTCGGCGTGACCCCCGGTGCCCAGACGCAGGAGCTGAGTCTTCGCCGGGCAGGCGACCGGGCTGAGCTTCTCGGGGTCTCGCCCGATGACACGATCGTCGGCGTCGTGCGACTCCGACTGCTCGACGGTCGGCCGACGATGCTCGAGCGCCTCTTCTACACCGAGGCCGTCGGGCGCCGGCTGCTCGACGTCGACACCGACGAGATCTCGATCACCGAATACCTGGGGTCAGTCGGACACCCGATCGTCGGTCTCGAGCACCAGATCGACGCGGTGGCGGCCGACGACCAGGATGCCGCGCTGCTGCGGGTGCCGCAGGGAACGCCGATCCTTCGGCTCAGCCGCATCTCCCGCGATGCGAGTGGGCGCATCTTCGAGGCATCCGAGGATCGCTACCTCAGCGAGGTGGTGCGATTCACCGTCGCGGCGTCCGGGATCTCGACGGACGGGCACTACATGCGTGCAGTGGGCGGCTAGGGGCCAGCAGGTCGGTTTCGATTCCTCGAAGGAAGAAGCCGATCGCGAGCGCGCTGGGGATCAGATTCCAGAGATCGCGCTCGCGATCACAGCGCTGGGGATGCGCTATTTCTGGGGTATGCCCAATGTATGCTCTCGGCTACACCATGGAACACGGTCTATAGTCGAGATCTACCCTGGACTTTCGTCTACTCCTTGAGCCCACATCCGCGGATTTCCGCGGATCTGCCCCCAGAGTATCGGAATGCCGGTTGACGATTCGGGCCCTGTTTCGTCGCCGAGATGCCGGAATACCGGTTCGGTCAGACGATCGGCAGCAGTGCTGAGACGACCCAGCGTCCGTCCGCTTCTCCGGCGCTGAACTCACCACTGGCGCCGAGGACGCGTTCGGCCATACGCCCGACGCCCGTGCGGCTCGACGAGAGCTCGCGACGCGGCGTCGCCGAGAGGGGGCTGCTCACCGTCAGCTTCGCTGCGTCGTCGTCGATGTCGAATCGGATGGCGACTTCGCCCTCGCCTGCATATTTGAGGACGTTGGTGGCGGACTCTCGCAGGATGCGCGCGAGGATGATCTCGGCCGCGCGGGGGATGCGCTCGTCCGAGGGGTCACCGTCGACGATCACGGAGTGGCCCGCGGATTCGAATTCCTGCTGGGCTTCGTCGACGGAGGCTGCCAGATCGCCCGAGGGCATGCCCTCGGATCTGGGCCCGTCGTCGGCGAGGTCGATCACGAAGCGGAGATCTGTCATCGCCTTGCGCGCGGCGATGCGGATCGCCTCCTGCGATTCACTGCTGGTGCGGTCGTCGTCGAGCATCTGCACGTGCAGCGCCACCACGGTGAGGTGGTGCGCGATGCTGTCGTGCAACTCGCCGGCGATCCAACGTCGCTCAGCGAGTACGGCCTGTCGTTCCTGCTCTGCCTTCTCGGCCAGCTGCTTCTCGAGCCTGCTTCCTCGGGCGAAGGCCAAGCGCAGTGCGAAACCGACCGCCCCGGAGACCGCGGCGGTGACGAGATAGATGGCGATGTTGATCGGGGCCTGCGTGTCCAGCCAGGCGACGAGAGCAGTCGCAAGGAGGAACAGACCGGCATACGAGAGGATCAGGGCATTCCACCCCAACCGCACGATCAGACCGGCCGCAAAAGCGGCGGCCGTCAAGACGTAAGCCTCGGTACCTGCGAGGAATGACAGTGCGAACACGAGCGCGAGGGCGCATGTCGCGTAGAGCGGCGACCAGAGATAGAGGGCGATCACGGCCGTGGATGCGATACCGATCACGGCGGCGAACGGACTCACGTCCGAAGGGAAGAAGAGACCGATGAGGTCGACCACCAGGATCGTTCCGATGATCACGAGAACGAAGATTCGCTCGATCGCGACCAGTCGTTCACCTTTGCCGAGACGCGTCACGTGGGATTCGAGATCGCTTCTCAGACCTAAAGCCATGCTTCAGTATCTCCTATTTGCCAGGTAGATTAGCGAGTAAAGCCAAAGAACTTGCTGACACCCTGCCAAAAAGTCATATCAATTCACCTCCTGAGTTGGTCTTTTGTTTAGTGATAACTACATCTTCTCGGTGATCTGCAACTCGCACATCTGTCTCAGGGCTAGACCTGACTAGCCAAAGGTCTAGGCCCGCACACCGTACAACCACCCCCGTTAGGCTTCCCACATGCCGGAAATCCGCGTTCTGATCGTCGATGACGACCCACTGGTGCGTTCAGCACTCTCGCACTTCGTTTCACGAGACCCCGAGATCAACGTCGTCGCCGAGGCAGAGACGGGGTTGGAGGGCATCGAAGCGGTCGAGCGCGAGCACCCTGATGTCGTGATGATGGACGTGCAGATGCCGGAGATGAACGGCATCGAGGCGACCGCCGTCATCAGCGAGCGTTGGCCCGAGGTCAAGATCCTTGCGGTGACGACGCTCGACGGCAGCGACACCGTGCTTCCGATGCTCAGTGCCGGTGCGTCGGGGTATCTGCTCAAGGACTCCAGCGCGGCGAGCATTCTCGAGGGCGTGCGTGAGGTGTACAGCGGGGCGAGCTCTCTGTCACCGCGCATCGCCTCTCTGCTGATCAAACACGTGCGCGATACGGAGCCGGTGGGCGGCGATGACTCGCTCGAGGCGCTCACTGATCGTGAGCAAGAAGTGCTGCAGCGTCTCGCTCAGGGAATGTCGAACGCTGAGATCGCGCGCACGCTGATCGTGTCGGAGGGAACTGTGAAAGCGCACCTCGGCCGCATCATGTCGAAGTGGCACGTTCGCGACCGTGTGCAGATCCTGGTCACGGCGGCGCACGCCGGCCTGGTCGACTTCCGCTGACGCGGGGCCTGCTGAGGCCGGCGTCTGCTCACGCGGGGCTGGCGAGGCCGGGATTCGGCCGGATCGCGCTGAGTGATCGGGATCCCAGGGCGCGCGAGGCGACCGGCGACCAAGTCGCGGGTCAACCCGTTCGGGCGAGGTGCTTCCAGGGCAGGTCGGCGGGGAGGCTGAGTCGTGGGGTGCGCCATCGCTGTGCGGGATCCCACCATGCCGGTCCCCGCACCTGTGGGAGGCCGTGGTTCATGCGGATCTCCCACCCCGAGGTGCCGAGGGAGCGGTGGTGCCACCAGCACAACGGCACACCGTTATCGGTATGCGTCGGCCCGCCCCTGGCATGCTCGGTGACATGGTGGATCTCACACCATGAGGCGGGCACATGGCATCCGGGGATCAGGCACTCCTTGTCGCGGGCGATGATCGCCCGACGTTGATGCACAGTGAACACCCGATCCGTCGTCGCGATCCCGATGATCCGACCCTCATCCATGAGCACGCGCTGGATCGCCCCGCTGCAGGCGACCTGCGCCGCGACGGAGACGGGGACGTGCGCACCGGACCCGGGGATCGTCGCCCACCCACCATTGCCGCCCGCTCCAGACCCAGCGCCTCCGAACGCAGCATCGGTGGCACGCGTGGCGTGGTGGGCGAGGTCTGTCGCGTCGACGGTCACGACGAGGACCGGCGATGCGCCGCCGAGGGTGGGCATGTCCTTGTGCCGGGCAGCGATCCCGAGCGCTGCGGCGAGAGCATCGTGACGTTTCTGCGCCGCGGTGCGGTCATCGAGCACACACCGCGGATCGGAGTTGAACGGATCAGCGTCCTCCGGATCGGCCTCCACGTCAGCATCAGCACCGGCATCAGCATCAGCATCAGCATCAGCATCAGCATCCGAGTCCGTACCTGCACCCGCACCCGCACCCGCATCCGCATCCGCATCCGCATCCGAGTCCGTACTGCTACTGGGGCTGAAGAACACCCCGGGCTGGGGCGGGCCGTCGCCTTTGGGGTTGAGAACCGCGTCCATGATGAGTTGGAACTGGGCCGCGACCTCCGGGGTCAGATACCCGCGGATCGCATGCACACCATCCTTCAACCGGCCGACCGTGACGCCCCGGCGCCGCCGAGCGTCCTCGTCTTTGGGTTCTTCCCCGTCAGGGTCGAACATCGATGCGAGATCCTCGGCGAGGGCTTTCAGATCCTCCGTCGTCGGCGACGGACCAGGCTCGTACGGGTCGATATCCGGGTCGACCTTCAGGCCGTGCCCACGCGCGCAGCCCGCCAGCGCCACATCCGCCGCCAACCGCTGGTCGACGCTGAGCCGGTCCCAGACCTTCTCGATCGGGCCCGTCGCGGCGAGGAACCCGTCCACCCCGATCACCCCATCCAGCAGCGCCGTCCGCAGCTCCGGCCACCGGGCGGGAAGCCGCTCCCCCGACACGAGACTCACATCCCGCCGGACCCGATCGATGACCTTCCCCACACGAGTCGCACCTCGCGCATCGACCAGTACCGTCCGCTGCAACAACTCGTTCTCACCCCGACAGCCCGCGGCATGCGGGAACCCACCCATCTCGCCCGTCGCGACGGTCTCGACGATAACCGCCTCCACCCTCCTAAACGCCGCCCCCGCCGCCACCAGAACGCCCACCCGCTCCGCATCCGACAACCCCGCCAACGCATCATCGGACAGCACCGAATCGAGGTCGGCGATGACCCGATCCAGAAGCTCCGCGGTGCTGTTCATACTCCCCAGTCAACCCGCGACCACCGACATCCAGCACCCCGAATCGTCTGTATTTACCCCAGTTCAAAGCCATATTCCGATCTCCCGGTACAGCACACGAGAATTGCGCCCTGGGGCGGGCAGCCGCGGGAGGGCGAAGGACGGAGAGGGAGAACGACGGAGAGGGAGAACGACGAGAAGAGCGAAGAGAGAGGAGAGAGAGGAGAGAGGAGAGAGGAGAGAGGAGAGAAGAGAAGAGAAGAGAAGAGAGGAGAGGAGAACAGGAGAACAGGAGAACAGGAGAACAGGAGAGAAGAGAAGAGAAGAGAAGAGAAGAGAAGAGAAGAGAGGAGAGGAGAGGAGAAGAGAAGAGAGGAGAGGAGAAGAGAAGAGAGGAGAACAGGAGAACAGGAGAACAGGAGAACAGGAGAACAGGAGAACAGGAGAACAGGAGAACAGGAGAACAGGAGAACAGGGAACGACGAAACGACGAAACGACGAAACGACGAAACGACGAAACGACGAAACGACGAACCGACGAACCGAGGAACCGAGGGAACGGGGCACCACCGAGAACGAAGGGGCAGGTGAAGGTGAAGGTGAAGGTGAAGTGGGCGAAGAAGAGGGCGAAGAAGAGGAGGAACGCGGAGACGCGGGTGAAAGAGGAGACTCTGACGCCGTCACGCGCGGGAGGGATCCGCTTTCATGAAGACGTCGACAGCGTCCTCGCTCTCCAGAACGAAGCCGTGGCGCTCATACAGCCGACGTGCTGCGCTGGCCTGCAGCACGTTGAGCCGGAAAGGCCGCGTCCCGTCGGTGTCCGCGAGAAGGTGGGCGAGCACGGCTGCCCCGATCCCGCGGCCCTGCGATTCCGGCGCGAGATAGAAGTGCTCGATCCAGAGCGCGTCCGGTTCGTGCCTGACCGCGACCAGACCGACGTCATCGCCGTCGACGACGATCAGGCGGGTGTTCTCGGGAACGAACGCGTCGAGGAAGCGCTGCCGCACGCGCACGGGGTCATATCGACCGAGACGCTCGAGGTCCGGTCTCATCACGACGGCCCTGAGCTCGGCCATCCAGGAGGCATCCGAAAGGCCGCTCGCTCGAAGACTCCATCCCACTGACACAGCATCCATACAACCATCAGCAGCAGCACGCCCAGCCGCACAACAGCTGCAACCACAACCACACCCACAGCCACAGCCACAGCCACAGCCACAGCCACGGCTACAGGGCGAGCAGCACGATCCCGCCGGCGACGACCGCGGACGCAGCCAGACGCCACCCCGGCCTGCTCTCCTTGAGCGCGAACACCCCGAAGAGGCTGACGAGCACGACACTGACCTCGCGCAGCGGAGCGACGAGGGCAACGGGAGCGATCTGGATGGCGGTGAGCACAAGGATGTACGACAGCGGCGACAGGATGCTGAATGCCGCGATGCGTCGCCACTGCGTGCGTCCGAGGGTGCGGACGGCCGCCCATCGGCCGCGAACGCCGAAGGAGTAGAACGGGATCTCGAGCAGCATCGTCCCGACCATGAACGCGACGGGCGACAGGTTCCAGGTGCGCACGGCATGCGCGTCCCAGATCGTGTAGATCGCGATCGCGACGCCGGTGAGGAGCCCGAACACGAGCCCGAGATCGAGCGAGCGGCCCCGACGTTCGGCGCGCCCCCGATCGACAAGACCGATCGCGACGACACCGACGATGATCGCCGCGACGCCGACGAGAGCGATGACGGACGGCCGCTCACCGAACAGCAGAATGGCGACGATCACCGAAAGGAACGGCCCGGTGCCCCGTGCCGTCGCGTAGACGGTGGAGAGATTGCCCTCGCGGTATCCGCGCTGCAGCACCGCCATGTAGGCGACGTGGAGCACACCGGACACGCCGACACCCAGCAGAAAGGCCAGCAGGTCGTCGGTGCCGAGCCCGCCGGTGAACGGGATGACGCCGATCCACACGGCCGTTCCACCGACGGCTCCCCACCACAGGAACGGCATCCCTGCCCGGCTCACACCATGGGCGACGATGTTCCACGCGGCGTGGGTGATCGCTGCGGCGATGACGAGAGCGAAAGCGAGTGCGGACACGAGAGACCCTTCCGTCCACCGCGGGCGCGACGAACAGGGTCCTCCGGGCTTTTGTCCTGTCAGATGACGGCACCCCTGCGGAGGAGCACCGTGGCGCCGCTCGGACCAGACGGGACGAACCCCGGAACCCTAGGCGCTATCGAGAGCGACAGTAACCGCCGCGGGTGACCGGGAGGTGAACGGCACGCCCTTCCACCCGACCGGATGGCCGTCGTCCATACGGCGATTACGATCGAAGGACCGCCCCTGCAGGAAGGTCCCCCATGCCCGTCACCCCGGACGCTCTCGCCCACGCCGAGGATCTCGCCGACTTCGTCGCCGCCTCGCCCTCGAGCTATCACGCCGCCGCCGAGGTGGCCAGGCGACTCGAGGATGCCGGGTTCGTGCGCCTCGACGAGGAACAGGCGTGGGAGGTGGCCCCCGGCGGGCGCTTCGTCGTCGTGAGGGACGGCGCGGCGATCGCGTGGACGGTGCCGACGGATGCCACCGCCACCACGCCCGCACACATCCTCGGCGCTCACACCGACTCCCCCGGGTTCAAGCTCAAGCCGCAGCCGACCACCGGATCGAAGGGGTGGCTGCAGGCAGCCGTGGAGGTCTACGGAGGCCCGCTGCTGACCTCCTGGCTCGACCGCGAGCTGAGCCTCGCCGGCCGACTCGCACTCGCCGACGGACGCGTGGTGCTCGCCGACACGGGAGCGCTGCTGCGCCTCCCCCAGCTCGCGATCCACCTCGACCGCGACGCGAACACGAGCCTCGCACTCGACAAGCAGTTCCAGACGCAGCCCGTGTGGGGTCTCGGAGACCCGACGCAGGAGGACATCCTCGCCGAGCTGGCCGAGACGGCCGGAGTCCCGGCATCCGACATCCGCGGCTATGACGTCGTGATCGCCGACACGGCACGCGGAGCGGTGTTCGGCAAGGACCGCGCGTTCTTCGCCTCAGGTCGTCTCGACGACCTCGCCTCTGTGCACGCCGGCGTGGTCGCCCTCGAGACGATCGACACTGCGGCATCCGGACCGATCGCGATCCTGGCAGCCTTCGACCACGAGGAGCTCGGCTCCAACTCCCGCTCCGGCGCGGCCGGCCCGTTCCTCGAAGACATCCTCGGACGCGTGTACGACGCCCTCGGCGCCGACGCCTCCGAGCGCCGCCGCGCCCTCTCGGCGTCGTGGTGCCTGTCGAGTGACGTGGGCCACTCGGTGCACCCCAACTACGTGCACAAGCACGACCCCGTGGTGCAGCCGGTGCTCGGCTCCGGTCCGATCCTCAAGATCAACGCGAACCAGCGGTACGCGACGGATGCCATCGGCTCGGCCGCCTGGCGCGACTGGTGCGACAGCGCCGACGTGGTCACGCAGGAGTTCGTGTCGAACAACAACGTGCGCTGCGGATCGACCATCGGCCCGATCACCGCGACGCGTCTCGGCATCCGGACCGTCGACGTCGGCATCCCGATCCTGTCGATGCACTCGGCTCGTGAGCTCGCCGGCGTCTCGGATCTGCACGACCTCACCCGCGTCGCGGGGGCTTTCTTCGCCGGCTGATCGCCGCCGGCGCCCCCGCGGGCCCTGCACAGTGCCAGGATGATGGCATGACGGACATCAAGCCTGCTCTCATCGAGCGCGCGGGCATCGAGATCATCCCCGAATCCGAACGCACGGCGAAGCCTCGCGACCTGTTCTGGCCGTGGTTCGCGGCCAACGTGTCGGTGTTCGGCATGTCGTACGGATCGTTCGTGCTGGGCTTCGGAATCTCGTTCTGGCAGGCGACGATCGTGTCGATCATCGGCATCGTGGTGTCGTTCCTGCTGTGCGGGCTGATCGCCATCGCGGGCAAGCGCGGATCGGCACCCACGATGGTGCTCTCGCGGGCGGCGTTCGGCGTGCAGGGCCAGAAGGTGCCCGGCATCGTCTCGTGGCTGACCTCGATCGGCTGGGAGACCTTCCTCGCGATCATGGCCGTGCTCGCCACAGCCACCGTCATCACGCAGCTCGGCGGCGACGGCGACAGCATCGCGCTGAAGATCACCGCCACCGTGATCGTCGCCGCTCTGATCGTCGTGGCCTCCGTGCTCGGCTATCACACGATCATGAAGCTGCAGTCGGTGCTCACCTGGGTCACCGGCGCGGTGACGATCCTCTACATCGTCCTCGCCGCGCCCAGCATCGACCTCGCCGCCGTCATGGCCCGCCCTGATGGTGGCCTCGGCCAGGTCATCGGCGCACTCGTGATGGTCATGACCGGCTTCGGGCTCGGCTGGATCAACATCGCCGCCGACTGGTCGCGCTATCAGAAGCGCACGGCATCCGATGGGGCGATCGTCGCCTGGAACACGATCGGCGGCTCGGTCGCGCCCGTGATCCTCGTCGTCTTCGGTCTGCTGCTCGCGGGATCCGACGACGACCTCAGCGCCGCGATCGCCTCCGACCCGATCGGCGCTCTCGCCACGCTTCTGCCCCTCTGGGTGCTCGTGCCTTTCCTGCTCACCGCCGTGCTCGCGCTCGTCTCGGGCGCCGTGCTGGGCATCTACTCCTCGGGCCTCACGCTGCTGAGCCTCGGCATCCGCATCCCGCGCCCGTCCGCCGCGGCGATCGACGGCGTGATCCTCACCCTCGGCACGATCTACGTGGTGTTCTTCGCCACCGACTTCCTCGGCCCGTTCCAGAGCTTCCTCATCACGCTCGGCGTGCCGCTGGCATCCTGGGCCGGCATCCTGATCGCCGACATCCTCCGACGCAAGAACGACTACGACGACGAGGCCCTGTTCGACAGCCGCGGACGCTACGGTGCCTGGGACGGGATCTCGATCGGCACCATGGTCGTCGCCAGCGTCATCGGCTGGGGCTTCGTGCTCAACGGCTTCGCGGATGCGGCCCCATGGAACAACTGGCAGGGCTATCTGCTCGGGCTGGTCGGCGGAGTCGACGGCGACTGGGCTTACGCGAACCTCGGGGTGTTCTTCGCACTGGTGCTGTCGTTCGTCTTCACCTGGTTCGCGCGCGCCGGACGGATCCGCGCGCAGGAGGCAGCTGCGTGAGCAGGGAGTCCTGGCTCGTCGTGATCGATCCGCAGGCGATCTTCGCCTCACCCGACTCGGCCTGGGGGTCACCGTTCTTCGGTGACGTGATGCCCCGCATCCGTGAGCTCGCCGGCGCCTTCGGCGACCGCGTGATCGTGACGCGCTGGATGCCGACCGCCGACCGCTCGACCTCGTGGGGCGCGTACTTCGCCGCCTGGCCGTTCGCAGACCAGCCCTCCGACGATCCGCTGTTCGACCTGGTTCCCGACGCGATCGGCCTGTCGCCGCACCCGACCCTCGATCTGCCGACGTTCGGCAAGTGGGGCTCCGCGATCGAAGAGATCGTCGGCCGGGGCGCGCACGTCGTGCTGGCGGGAGTGTCGACAGACTGCTGCGTGATCTCGACCGCCCTCGCCGCAGCGGATGCCGGGGCGCACGTCACGATCGCCGCAGACGCCTGCGCCGGCTCGACGGCCGAGAACCACGCCGCTGCGGTCCGGATCATGGGACTGTACCCGCCGCAGATCACGGTCAGCGACACGGAGATGGTGCTGACGGAGCGCTAGCCCGCAGTGCGCACGGCCGCCGCGATGTCGGCGGGTGACCCCCGCCACGGTGCTCCGTGTCCGGGAAGCACCCAGGATGCCGATACGGCGGCCAGCCGGTCGAGAGATGCGTCGGCCTCATCCGGCTCGTCCGTGAACGGCGCGGGTTGCGGACCCACGCGCCCCGTCAGAACGTGGCGTGTGGTCAGCGCATCGCCGACGAAAACCGCGTCCGCTTCGGGGATGTGCACGGCGATGCTGCCGGGCGAGTGACCAGGCATGCCGATGACGACCGGGGATCCGGGGAGGTCGAGCACCTGGCCGTCGGCGACGGTCACGACCTCGGACACGTGCCGTGTGCGCAGCGCGTTCTTGCGCACGCCGTAGGCGAAGAACCCGAGCGTCGGACCGATGCGCGCGGGCCCCATCGGGGTCTTCGGCTTCTCACCCGTGCGCACCCGATGCGCATCGGCGCTGTGGATGAAGACGGGCACGCCCGCCTCACTGCGCAATCGCTCGGCGAAGCCGATGTGGTCTCCGTCGCCGTGGGTGAGCACCAGACCGCGGATGTCGGAGAGCGGGCGACCGAGCTCGGCCAGCTTTCGCTGCAGGTCGTTCCAGTGACCGGGCAGCCCCGCGTCGACGAGAGTGATCCCCTCGGGCAGGTCGACCAGATAGGAGGCGACGACGTCGTTTCCGAGTCGATGCAGGTGCGGTGCGAGCTTCATGGTCGTCCCGTTCGAGGTGGTCTATGATGGCTACATTACGTAGCTATCATAGCTATTGTCAATAGCCATGAAGGAGCCCCGATGCCGACCCCCGAAAGAACCTCGCTGGCGGCCATCGTCGACGCCGGCCGCGACATCCTCGAGACCGCCGGCCCCGCCGGACTCACCATGCAGGCCGTCGCCGAGCGCGTCGGAGTGCGGGCACCTTCTCTCTACAAACGGATCCGGGATCGCGACGCCCTGCTGACGGCGGTCGCCGAGGCCTCAGCCGATGTGCTGACGAGCCGACTCGAGACCGCGGGCGACGAGCTCCCCCTCCTCGCCGCCGCCTACCGCTCCTTCGCACACGAGCACCCCGAGGCGTTCCGTCTGCTGTTCACGGCGTCCGCACCCGAAGACGCCCTCCACCGGACCTCCGCTCCGGTGCTGCGCTCCTGCGCCGACCTCGTCGGACCGGAGCATGCTCTCGACGCCGCCCGCCTCTTCACCGCCTGGGCGACAGGGTTCCTGCAGATGGAGCTTGCCGGCATGTTCCGTCTCGGCGGCGACGTCGACGAGGCGTTCGACTATGCGATGGATCGCATCATCGCCGGGCTCACGGCCGCCTGACCGCACGCGCGCCCGAGCGGATGCCTGCCTACCGGAATGCTGCCAAGATGATGCGCGGAGAGGGGTTTCCATGACCACGAGCGCGCACGAAGACGAGTCCGACCGCCCGAAGAGGGCTCGACGCCCGTGGCACCGCACGAAGGTGGCGGTGGGGCTGGTCCTCCTCGTCACCGCGGTGGTGGCGATCATCGGCGCGCTCACCCCCTGGCCTTCGGCCATGCTCATCCGCTCGGTGTTCACGAAGGGCGGCGACGAGACCGCCGCCGAGATGGAGAAGCACGTCCCCGACACGGCGCTCACCGAGCAGCTCGACGTCGCCTATGCCGACGGCGGCGCCGACACCACGATGGACGTCTTCACACCGGCATCCGCCACCGGGCCGCTGCCGACGGTCGTCTGGATCCACGGCGGCGCCTGGATCTCGGGGTCGAAGGAGAACGTCGACCCCTACATGCGCATCCTCGCGGCCGAGGGCTACACCGCCATCGCGGTGAACTACACGATCGGGCCCGAAGGCGAGTATCCGCTCGCGGTGCACCAGCTCAACGACGCGCTCGCCTACATCGACGCGCACGCCGATGAGCTGAACGTCGATCCGAACCAGATCGTGCTCGCCGGCGACTCCGCCGGCGGCCAGCTGGCCAGTCAGATGGCGACGCTCATGACGAGCCCCGACTATGCCGAGATCATGGGCATCACGCCGGCGCTGAAGGCCGAGCAGGTCGTGGCGACCGTGCTCAACTGCGGGGTGTACGACCTCGCGGCACTCGCATCGCTCGACGGCGTCGTCGGCTGGGGCCTCAAGACGTCGATGTGGGCGTACGCGGGAACCAAGACCTGGGCGGAGGGCGCGACGGGCTCGACGATGTCGACGATCGACTGGGTCACCGAGGACTTCCCGACGACATACATCTCGGGTGGGAACGGCGATGGGCTCACCTGGCTGCAGTCGATCCCGATGGCCAAGCGTCTCGACGAGCTGGGGGTCGACGTCACGACCCTGTTCTGGCCGGCGGCGCACGAGCCGGCCCTGCCGCACGAGTATCAGTTCCACCTCGACATGCCAGACGCGCAGACGGCGCTGCAGCAGACGATCGACTTCCTCGACGCCCACACCAGTCGCTGAGGGGGTCTGCGGCCGGTCTACTTCATCGTGTCGAGGATGCCGACGAGGTCGTCGAACGTCGTGAGCGGGTTGAGGATCGCGAAGCGGGTGTTCGGTCGCCCGCCGTGCGAGCTCGGCACCACGAACGCTCGCTGCGTGTCGAGCAGCTCGTCGGACCAGCGGTCGTAGTCGGTGCGCTCCCAGCCCTCGCGTTCGAACACGACGACAGAGAGCTGCGGGTCGCGCACGAGCCTCAGCTCTGGGCGGGCCGCGATCTCTGCGGCGATCCGCTGGGTCAGGGCGAGCGTCGCGCTCACCGCCTCGCGGTAGGCGGCCACGCCGTAGGTCGCGAGCGAGAACCACAGCGGCAGCCCCCGAGGGCGCCGAGTGAGCTGGATCGAGTAGTCCGACGGGCTGAAGTCACCGGCGTCCGTGAGGGTGTCGAGGTACTCGGCGTGCTGCGTGTGCGCTCGGCGCCCCGTGTCGGGGTCGCGGTAGAGCAGCGCGCAGCAGTCGAACGGGGCGAACAGCCACTTGTGCGGATCGACGATCACCGAGTCGGCGCGTTCCACTCCCGCGAAGATGCCACGGGCCTCGGGCGCCAGCATCGCGGTGAGCCCGTAGGCGCCGTCGATGTGCAGCCAGAAGTCGAACTCGTCTTTCAGCGCGGCGATGCCGGCGATGTCGTCGACGATGCCGAAGTTGGTCGAGCCGCCGGTGGCGACCACCGCGCAGATCTCATCGCCGTGCTCGGCGAGCGCCTCACGCACGGCATCCGCTCTGAGCATCCCGTCGTCGCCCGCAGGCACGAGCAGCACGTCGGCATCCATGACCTTGGCCGCCGACTTGTTCGAGGAATGAGCCTCGACGCTGCAGACGATCTTCCAGCGACGAGGGAGCTCTTCGCCCGCCTCGAGCAGCTTCGCCTTCGCCGCCTCGCGTGCGGCGACGAGCGCCGACAGGTTTCCGATCGTGCCACCCTGCACGAACACCCCGCCGGCGGTGTCGGGGAGGCCGAACTCGGCCGCCAGGAACGAGAGGACCTCATTCTCGGCGTGCACGGCTCCTGCGCCCTCGAGCCAGCTGCCTCCATAGAGGCCGGATGCCGAGACCACGAGGTCGAAGGCGATCGATGCGATCGTCGGGGCGGTCGGGATGAACGACAGATACGACGGGTGGCTCGTCGTCAGGCAGGCCGGGGCGAGGATGTGCTCGAACACGCTGAGCGCGCGCTGCGAACCGAGACCGGCGTCGGTGATCGTCGTCCCGACCAGACGATCGAGCTCGGCCGGCGACTGGGGCTTGTCGAGCGGCACATCGGCCGCCAGCATCCGGCGGCGCGAGTAGTCGAGCACCGCGTCGACGATGGCCGTCGATTCGGCCGAGGCCGCGTGCATGCGTTCTGCTCCCATGAGCTGTCCTTACCTGAGGGGTTCTGCGGGCTGTGCGGGCTCGACGATCGGAACGTCGAGTACTGCGGAGAGGGTTCGGCGAGCGAGATCGGCTCGATCGCGCGGCGCCCAGTGCACGAGCGAGTGGGCGCTCATGCCGTCGACCATGGCGAGCAGCATCCACGCCGACGAGTCCGGGTCGACCTGCAGCGGGCCTTCTCTCAGCATCGGGTCTTCGGCGACCGCGCGGGCGATGAGGTCTTCGAGGGCGCTGTGCCAGAGGTCCATCTCGGTGCGCACCCTGGCGCCGAGCGCCTCGTTGCGGGCGCCGAGCGCCCATGACTGCACCCACACCATCGCGACGTCGTCTCGCGAGTCGTCGAGCAGCGTCTCGATGAGCCGCAGCAGGTTCGTGCGCAGGTCGACGCTCGGGTCGTACGAGGCGATGACCTCGTCTCGCTCGGCCGCGACGATCGTGGTGAAGACCTCGGCGACGAACGACTCCATCACGGGCCGGTAGTGCGCGACGAGAGCCGGCGTGACGCCGACCCTGGCCGCGACCGCACGCACTGTGAGCGCCTCGAGCCCGCTCTCCCCTGCCAGCGAGACGGCGGCGTCGACGATGGAGCGTTCGCGCTCTTCCGGCGGCAGCCGACGGGGCGCGGCGGCTCTTGACGTGGTCTTCATCACGGGCTACCGTATCACTCGTTGATCACGTGTTCAATAGGGATCACGGCCCCTCATTCCCGAGGTCGCGATCAGCAGCGAGGGAGACAATCATGGCCTGGCACATGCCCGCCGAGACCGCACCGCACGATCGCACCTGGATGGCGTTCCCCGCCGAGGGGCCGACGCTGGGCGAGACGGCGTCCGAGCGCGACGAGGGCTATGACACCTGGACGGCCGTCGCCCACGCGGTCGCCGAGTTCGAGCCGGTCACGATGATCGTCGACCCCGCCGAGGTCTCCCGCGCTCGGCGGATGCTCAGCAGCAGCATCGACATCGTCGAGGCGCCCGTCGACGAGTTCTGGATGCGCGACTCCGGCCCCACCTTCGTGATCGATGACGAGCGTCCCGGAGTGCTCGGCGCGGTCGACTGGATCTTCAACGGCTGGGGCGCCCCCGCGTGGGCGCAGTGGCAGAAGGCGGCGCAGCACGCCCGCATCATCGCCGGAGCGGTCGGCGCCGAGCTCGTGAGCTCGACCCTGGTGAACGAAGGCGGCGGGATCCACGTCGACGGCGAGGGCACAGTGCTGCTCACCGACACCGTGCAGCTCGACCCGCGCCGCAACCCCTACGCCGACAAGGCACGCGTCGAGGCCGAGATGGCGCGCACGCTCGGGGCGACGAAGGCCGTGTGGCTGCCTCGGGGCCTCACCCGCGACTACGACGACTTCGGCACGAACGGGCACGTCGACATCGTCGCGACGATCGTCTCCCCCGGCCGACTGCTGCTGCACGAGCAGCAGAACCCCGAGCACCCGGACCACGCGGTGACGCGCCAGCTGCGCGCGCATCTCGAGCAGCAGACCGATGCCGCTGGTCGCCGTTTCGAGATCGTCGACCTGCCAGCGCCGGCGACCCTGCGCGACGACGAGGGCTTCGTCGACTGGAGCTACGTCAATCACCTGGTCACGAACGATGGCGTGGTCGCCTGCGGGTTCGGCGACGAGCAGGCCGATGCCGCGGCACGGGCGATCCTCGCCGACGTCTATCCCGGGCGCCGGGTCGTCACGGTCGATGCGCGCCCGCTGTTCGACCGCGGCGGCGGCATCCACTGCATCACCCAGCAGCAGCCGAGCGTCGGGGTTCCCGCATGATCGACGTGGTCGAGGCCTCCGTCGCAGAGCTGCGGCGAGCGCTCGAGACCGGCGCGGTCACCGCCGTCGAGCTCGTCGACGCCTACCTCGCGCGCATCGACGCCTACGACGGCTCGGAGACCGAGACGGCTCTGAACGCCGTCGTCGTCCGCAACCCGGACGCCCGCTCAGAGGCGGCGGCATCGGATGCGCGACGGGCACGCGGCGAGACGCTCGGGCCGCTCGACGGCATCCCGTACACCGCGAAGGACAGCTACCTGGTGCGCGGGCTGACCGCCGCCGCCGGCAGCCCCGCCTTCGCCGAGCTCGTCGCGCAGCGCGATGCGTTCACGATCGAACGCCTGCGGGCGGGCGGTGCGGTCTGCCTCGGGCTGACGAACATGCCCCCGATGGCGAACGGCGGCATGCAGCGGGGGGTCTACGGCCGGGCCGAGAGTCCGTACAACGCCGATTTCCTCACCGCGCCCTTCGCCTCGGGGTCTTCCAACGGATCGGGCACCGCGACGGCCGCGAGTTTCGGAGCGTTCGGCCTGGGCGAGGAGACCTGGTCGAGCGGCCGCGGTCCCGCGACCAACAACGCCCTGTGCGCCTACACGCCCTCGCGCGGCGTGATCTCGACCCGCGGCAACTGGCCGCTCGTGCCGACCATGGACGTCGTCGTGCCGCATGCGCGCACCATGGCCGACCTGCTCGAGGTGCTCGACGTGATCGTCGCCGACGATGCCGAGACGCGCGGTGACTTCTGGCGCGCCCAGCCGTGGGTGACGCTGCCGCTCTCTTCAGAGGTGCGCCCGGAGTCGTACGACGCCCTGGCCGCCGAGGCGGCGACAGCCCTGCGCGGCATCCGCATCGGCATCCCCCGCATGTACATCAACGCGGACCCGGATGCCGGCACCGCCGCTGAACCGGGCATCGGTGGCCCCACAGGGCAGCGGATCGAGACGCGCGCCTCGGTGATCGAGCGCTGGGAGTCCGCACGACGCGACCTCGAGTCCGCCGGCGCGACCGTGGTCGAGGTCGACTTCCCCGTGGTGTCGAACTACGAGGGCGACCGACCGGGTGCACCCACCATCGCGACGCGCGGTCTCGTGTCGCCCGACTATCTGCGACGGGAGATCGTCGACCTGTCTGCGTGGGGGTGGGAGGACTTCCTGCAGGCGAACGGCGACCCCCGATTGCACACACTCGCCACCGTCGACGGAGCGACGATCTTCCCGCACCCGGAGGGCGCACTTCCCGACCGCTACACGGGCTTCGACGACGACATCGCTGAATATCCCGAGTGGGTGCGCGCCAACCCGGGCATCGGATTGCAGGACATGCCCGAGCTCGCCGACGGCCTGCGCGGCCTGGAGGAGACGCGTCGCCTCGACCTCGAGGAATGGATGGACGAGCACGAGCTCGACGCGGTCGTGTTCCCGGCCGTCGCCGATGTGGGCCCCGCCGACATGGACGTGAATGAGGCCTCCGCCGACCTCGGATGGCGCAACGGCACCTGGATCGCCAACGGCAACCTGACCGTGCGCCACCTCGGCATCCCGACTGTGACGGTGCCGATGGGACTCATGTCCGACATCGGCATGCCCATCGGACTCACGTTCGTCGGCCGGGCGTACGACGACACGGCGCTGCTGCGTCTCGCCGCCGCGTTCGAGGCGATCGGCGCACCGGGCGAACGCCGCACCCCGCCGCCGAGGACGCCGGCGCTCTGAGAAACCGGCACCCGGGGTTACGCTGAGCGCATGGACAACGGGGTGTTCCTGCTCTTCCTTCTCCTGCCCTTCGGTCTAGGGCTCTTCCTCGCTGCGGTCGCACTGCTGCACGGCGCCTCTGCGGGGGTCAACGCCCTGCTCCTCGGAGTGAAGAACCGCATCGTGACCGGCCACCGTCGCCGCAGGCAGCGTTCCTACATCAGAAGGCATCAGCGCGACTTCTCCCTGTGACGCTGTCAGCTCCAGGTCTACGCTGAGCGCATGGACAACGGGGCGATCCCATTCGCGCTCTTCGTGCTGCCGTTCTGGGTGGGGCTCATCGCCGTCGGCATCGTCCTCGTTCTCCTGATCCCGATCGGAATCAATGTCGCGATCCGGATCATCATCGACGGAGTCCTCGCCGGTCTGCGCGGCCGGCGAGAGCGGCGAGAGCGGCGAGAGCGCGCCTACGTCGAGAAGCACCAGCGCGACATTTCACTATTGTGACGCTCGCCACGATTGTTATATGTTTGGCCTGTCCGTCACGACAGGAAGCGACCCATGAGCACCGAGAACAACGAGCGTGAGCTCGAGGCCGGCATCGTCACCGATCTGTCCGGCCGCATGACCTACGGGTCGTACCTGTCGCTCGACCAGCTGCTCACCGCTCAGAATCCGGTCAGCGTCCCCGAGCACCACGATGAGCTGCTGTTCATCATCCAGCACCAGACCACCGAGCTCTGGCTGAAGCAACTGCTGCATGAGCTGTCATCCGCCCGCGAACTGCTCGCGAGCGATGACCTGCGCGAGGCACTGAAGCGGGTGGCCCGGGTCAAGCGCATCCAAGACGTGATGACGCAGCAGTGGGCGATCCTCGCGACCCTCACCCCCACGGAGTACGCGCAGTTCCGCGGAGCGCTCGGCAACTCCTCGGGCTTCCAGTCGGTGCAGTACCGCGCGGTCGAGTTCGCCCTCGGCAACAAGAACGAGAAGATGCTCAGCGTCTTCGCCGACCACCCCGCCAACCTCGCGCTGCTCACGGCCGAGTGGCACAAGCCCACGCTCTACGACGAGTTCCTGCGCTACGCCTCGCGGCGCGGCCTGCCGATCCCGGCCGAGATCCTCGAGCGCGACGTGCGCCTCCCCTACCGCGAGACCCCCGAACTGGTGCCCGCGATCCGCGAGATCTATCAGAACCATCAACAGCACTGGGACCTCTACGAGGCTTGCGAAGACCTCGTAGACCTCGAAGACAACTTCCAGTTCTGGCGCTTCCGCCACCTGAAGACCGTCGCCCGCACGATCGGAATGAAGGTCGGCACCGGCGGCTCGAGCGGTGTCGGCTTCCTGCAGCGCGCTCTCGACCTGACGTTCTTCCCCGAGCTCTACACCGTGCGCACCGAGATCGGCGGCTGATGAACGCTGCGACTTTCTTCGATGGCGAGGAATGGCGCGACGGCACCATCGAGATGATCGACGGACGGATGCTGCTGCGCGCCGGGTCACCGGCATCCGATCTGCGTCTGTCCGACCTGCCGAGGCTCGACGGCGTGATCGTCGGCGGCTTCACCGACCACCACGTGCACCTCCAGCTCGTCGATCACGCACTGCTGCATGACTCGACTCTCGGACGCGTGATCGACCTCGGCGGGAACCCTGCGGCGGTCGCCGCGCTGACCGAAGGCGCGGCGCGTTTCGTCTCGGTCGCGTTCGCGGGTGCGTTCCTCACGCCCGTCGGCGGTTACCCGAGCGACCGCGACTGGGCCCCAGCGGGGTCCTTCCGCGAGATCGCAGACACCGCAGCAGCCACCGCGGCCGTCGCGGAGATGGCGGATGCCGGAGCATCCTGCATCAAGGTCGCGAACAACAGCACTGCCGGGCCCGTCTTCAGCGACTTCCTGTTCCGCGCGATCGTCGAGGCCGCCGCCTCACGTGGCCTCCCCGTCGTCGCCCATGCCGAAGGCGAAGGAGGAGCGCAGCGAGCAGCCCGTCTCGGCGCCGCGCGCCTCGCACACGCCCCGTTCACCGAGCGACTCGACGATGCGGAGGTCACCGCCCAGGCAGCATCCATTTCGTGGATCTCGACGCTCGCTGTCCACGAGGGCGACACGCACGCCACTGCGGTCGACAATGTCCGCCGCTTCCATGCCGCCGGCGGCATCGTGCTCTACGGCACCGACATGGGCAACGGCCCGATGCCCGTCGGTCTGAACCCCGCCGAGCTCGCCGCCCTCCGCGACGCGGGTCTCGACGGCATCGACCTGCTGCGCGCCCTCGCACCGCAGAACCCTCTCGACCCTGCTGCACTTCTCCTGAGGCTCCCCGGCACCGATGCCGACCCGACACTCGCCCGCCCGCTGACCAGCGCCGATCTGAAGGCTTGACATGACCGACACCCGCGATGCCGCGACCATCGAAGGCTCGCTCCACGACCTCGCCGGCGCCCTCGACGCCGCCGACCCGCTGCACGCCCACCTCGAGGCGTTCGCCGACGCTCCGGGCGTCGGCGCCTACCTCGACGGCAACTCGCTCGGGCGGCCACTGAAAGACACACCCGAGAAGCTCGCGGCGTTCGTGCGCGACGACTGGGGCACCCGGCTGATCCGCTCGTGGGACGAGCAGTGGATGGCGCTGCCGATGGAGCTCGGCGATCGCATCGGCAGCCTCACGCTCGGCGCCGCCGCGGGCCAGACCGTCGTGGCCGACTCCACGAGCGTGCTGATCTACAAGCTGATGCGCGCCAGCGCGACCGCCGACCCGTCGCGCACCGAGCTCGTGATCGAGGCGGGCAACTTCCCCACCGACCGGTTCATGGCAGAGGGTGTCGCGGCTGAGACCGGCATGACCGTGCACTGGATCGAGCCCGACCCGGTGCTCGGCGTGCAGATCGCCGATGTCGTCGCCGCCATCTCCGAGCGCACGGCGCTCGTCTCTCTCAGCCACGTCGACTACCGCTCCGGCGCCCTCGCCGACATGCCAGGCATCACGACCGCGGTGCACGAGGTCGGAGCCCTCATGATGTGGGACCTCTGCCACTCGGCCGGCGTGATACCGATGCAGCTCGACGCCTGGGGCGTCGACATGGCGGTCGGATGCACGTACAAGTACCTCAACGGCGGCCCCGGCTCCCCCGCGTTCGCCTACCTGCGACGCGAGCACCAGGGCGTCCTTCGTCAGCCGATCCAGGGCTGGTGGAGCGCCGCCGACATCTTCGCGATGGGACCGGAGTACGTCCCGGCCGGCGACATCCGGCAGCTGCTCAGCGGCACTCCCCCGATCACCTCCATGCTCGCGATGCAGGGCATGCTCGACCTCATCGAGCAGGCGTCGATCGAGGCGATCCGCGAGAAGTCGCTCTCACTCACCGACTTCGCCGTCCGTGCCTATGACGAGGCGCTCGCGCCGCTCGGCGTGCGGCTGCTCAGCACGCGCGACGCCGCACTCCGAGGAAGCCACGTGACGATCGGCCACCCTGATTTCCGCGCCGTGACGCAGCGCCTGTGGGCCGACGGCATCATCCCCGACTTCCGCTTCCCCGACGGCATCCGCCTGGGGCTCTCGCCGCTCAGCACCTCATATGCCGAGACGCTCACCGGTGTCCTCGCTGTGCGCGACGCCCTGGAGTCGCATGACCGCTGAGCCCACCGAGCAGATCGCCGCGGGACCCGTGCTCGACGACATCGATGCACGCCCGGGCAGCACGGCATCGCTGCTGCGCACCCTGGTGGGGCTGTATCTGCGACCGCTCGGCGGCTGGATCTCGGCGGCCGATCTGGTCGCGCTCGCCGGCGATCTCGGGATCCCCACGGCGCAGGCGCGCACCGGCGTCACCCGCCTCAAGCAGAAGGGACTGCTGCTCGCCGAGCGCAGACACGCCGTCGGCTATCGGCTCAACCCTGATGCCGCCACGATGCTCGAGCGGGGCGATCGACGCATCTTCGAGATGCGCGAGATGACGGATGCCGACAGCTGGTGCCTCATCTCTTTCTCGATGCCCGAGAGCGCCCGCGCCACGAGGCACCAGCTGCGCCGTCGCCTGCAGTGGATCGGGGCGGGTGTCGTGTCTCCCGCCCTGTGGATCTGCCCGGGGCATCTGCAGGGCGAGGTTCTCGAGGTCGTCGACGATCTCGACGCCAGTGAGTGGGTGACACTGTTCCAGGCCGGCACTCCGACGACCGCGCGCACCCTGCCCGAGGCGGCCGCGGACTGGTGGGACCTCGACGCCCTGCGCGTCGAGCACCTCGAGTTCCAGTCGTCGCTCGAGACGCTTCCGGAGGCGCCGTTCGCCGCCTACGTGCAGCTGATCGACCGCTGGCGCGTGCTGCCCTACGTCGATCCGGGCCTGCCGCCCTCGATGCTGCCGGCCGACTGGCCGGGAAGGCACAGCATCGCCGAGTTCCTGAGGCTGTCGACGGAGCTGTCGGATGCCGCGTGGCAGCGCGTGCGCGAAGTCACGGGAGCGGAA
Organism: Microbacterium sp. Leaf161; assembly: GCF_001423645.1. Lineage (NCBI taxonomy): Bacteria > Bacillati > Actinomycetota > Actinomycetes > Micrococcales > Microbacteriaceae > Microbacterium > Microbacterium sp. Leaf161. The sequence continues at coordinate 601,423 of NZ_LMOW01000001.1, forward strand.
GCCACGGGAGCGGAAACCACCGGAGCGGAAGCCACGAGAGCGCAGGTCACCGGGGCGGGGCGGTCGTAGCCCGCACCACCAGCCGCGTCGGCAGGATCACATGCATCTCGTCGATCTCCTGCCCCGAGAGCAGCGTGAACACCATGTCGGCTGCGACGGCCCCGAGTCTGCGCATCGGCTGCTGGATCGTCGTGAGCGGCAGCGCCCTTCTGGTCGCCTCCGGCACGTCGTCGAACCCGATCACCGACAGATCATCCGGCACCCGCAGCCCCAGCTCGTGAGCGACATCGATGACCGCGATCGCCGACAGGTCGTTCGCCGCGAAGATCGCCGTCGGTCGGGATTCGCCGCTCAGCATGATGCGGGCGGACTCCCTGGTCGCGTCGAGCTCGTAGCGGCCGATGCCCACCAGTGACGGATCGAGCGGGATCCCCGCGTCGGAGAGGGCCCTGCGGTAGCCGGCGTCACGGAGCCCGGCGGATCGGAGATCCGGGCGGCCAGCGACGAATCCGATCCGGCGATGGCCGAGCTCGATCAGGTGTCTGGTCGCCGTGAGAGCGCCGCCGAAGCTGTCGGATTCGACCGTGGGCAGGTCGGCCCGGCCCGTGTGGGGATCGATCGCGACCACCGGGATCTCGGTGCCGGCGCTCACGACCGTGGGGGTGACCATGATCGCCGCATCGATCAGCGTGCCCGAGAGCCTGCTCAGCGATCGCCGCTCCCAGCCGTCGCCTGCGCCGAGGTGCGACCCGCTGTAGGCGAGGAGGTCGAACGCCGTGTCGTGCACGGCCGAGCCGACGCCCTTGAGGATCTCGGCACTGAAGGGCTCGAAGTCCGCCAGGAGAACGCCGATCACCCCCGTGCGCCGTGCCCTCATGCTGCTCGCGACGAGACTCGACTCGTACCCGAGCTGCTTCACCGCGTCGAGGACGCGCTGCACCGTGGCATCTGCGATCCCGTATCGCCCGTTCACCGCCTTCGAGACGGTCGACACCGACACCCCCGCCGCTTTCGCGACATCGTGGATCGTCGTTCGGCCCCCCATGAGACGCCAGCGTAGTCCGGCACAGCGATATATGGAAACTGTTTTCGAAAACGTTTGACGGACGAGTGCTCCGATTGGAGACTCATGCCACTGCGGTCTCGACTGAGCGTCCGCAGGCGCCCCGCAGCGAAGCGGCGCGCAACTCGATGAGGAGAACGATCACATGAACAGCAGAAGGCTCCCCCTCGCCTCCGCGGTCGCAGCAATGGCGGTCGGAGCGCTCGCGCTCTCGGGCTGCACCGCAGACTCGTCCGGCACCGGCGACGGCGGCGACACCAGCATGACCCTCTGGCACAACTCCACGACAGGCCCGGGAGTGGAGTTCTGGGAGCAGACGGTCGCCGATTTCGAGAAGGACAACCCGGGCGTCACGATCGACATCCAGTCGATCCAGAACGAGGATCTCGACGGCAAGCTGCAGACCGCCCTCAATTCGGGAGACGCCCCCGACATCTTCCTGCAGCGCGGCGGCGGCAAGATGGCCGCGATGGTCAAGGCAGGCCAGCTGAAGGACCTCACCGACGCCATCTCGGGACCTGCCGCCGACGAGATCCCCGACGCGTCGTACTCGGCAAACAGCCTCGACGGCAAGATCTACGCCATGCCCGTCGCCGTGCTGCCCGGCGGCCTGTTCTACAGCCAGGACCTCTTCGATCAGGCCGGTATCAAGGAGAACCCGACCACCCTCGACGAGCTCGAAGAGGCCACGGTCGCGCTCAAGGGCGCCGGCATCGACCCGATCGCGCTGGGCGCCAAGGACGCCTGGCCCGCCGCGCACTGGTACTACTGGCTCGCACTGCGCGAGTGCAGCTCGGACACGCTCGCCAAGGCCGCAGACGAGATGGACTTCAGCGACGAGTGCTGGGTGCGTGCGGGTGAGGACCTGCAGTCGTTCGCCGAGACCGAGCCCTTCAACTCGGGCTTCCTGACGACTCCGGCACAGCAGGGCGCCGGCAGCTCCGCCGGCCTCATCGCGAACCACCAGGCCGCGATGGAGCTCATGGGCGCCTGGAACCCCGGAGTCATCGGCTCGCTCACCCCTGACCAGAAGCCGCTGGCCGACCTCAGCTGGTTCCCGTTCCCCGACGTCGAGGGCGGAGACGGCGAGCCCGGTTCGATGATGGGCGGCGTCGACGGCTACTCGTGCTCGGTCGATGCGCCGGATGCCTGCGTGGACTTCTTGAACTACATCGGCACGTCAGACGTGCAGACGGCGTACTACAAGGCCTTCAACGCACCGCCGGTCAACACCGTCGCTCAGGAGGCCGTCACCGAGCCCTACCTGCAGACGATCCTCGAGGCCTACAACGCGGCTCCGTATGCGACGCAGTGGCTCGACACGGTCTACGGCCAGAACGTGGGCAACGCGCTGAACGTCGCGGTGGTCGACCTGCTCGCGGGCAACAGCAGCGCGGAGGACCTGGTCAAGGCTGTGCAGGATGCCGCAGCGAAAGCGTGACACGCGTGCCCGGCTGGAAGTGATGCTTCTGGCCGGGCCCGCCCTGCTCGTCTTCCTCGCCTTCGTCATCTTCCCGGTGCTGATGGCGGCGTACTACGGGTTCTTCAGCTGGCAGGGCTACGGCCCACCCACCGATTTCGTCGGGCTGAAGAACTACCTCACGATCCTTCAGGATCCCCTCTTCCACGACGCGCTCGCGCACAACGGCTTCATCCTGGTGTTCTCCCTCGTGCTCCAGGGTCCGGTCGCCATCGTGCTGGCGCTGCTGCTGAACCGCAAGATGCGAGGCCAGTCGCTGATCCGCGTGCTGATCTTCGTGCCCTACGTGATCTCCGAGGTCGTCGTGGGCACGGGGTGGAGCCTGATGCTGCAGACCAACGGCGCGCTCAACGCGATGCTGACCAACATGGGTCTGGGTTTCCTGGCGACCGACTGGCTGTCGGACCCCGGGATCGCGATCTGGACGCTGATGGCGATCATCACCTGGAAGTACGTCGGCTTCGCGGTCATCCTGTTCCTCGCCGGCCTGCAGGGCATTCCCGAGGAGCTGAACGAGGCCGCGGCCATCGACGGCGCGTCCTACTGGCAGATCCAGTGGCGGATCACACTGCCGCTGCTCGCACCCACTCTGCGCATCTGGGCGTTCCTGTCGATCATCGGCTCGCTGCAGCTGTTCGACCTCGTCTACATCATCTGGGGGCAGTACATCGCCTCCACCGCCGGCACCTCGACGATGGCGACCTACATGGTCTCCGAAGGACGCAACGCCGGCAACTACGGCTACGGCAACGCGGTCGCGGTCGTGCTCTTCCTCATCTCGCTCGTGGTCGCTCTCATCTATCAGCGTGCCGTGCTGCGCAAGGACACCGACGGCGCCCTCACCGGTGCCTCCGGCCGGAAGAAGAGCACCCGATCCCGTGCGCGGCAGGACGCCGCGCCGCAGGAGGCCGACGCCGACGCCCACGCGACTGCCGACGCCACCACACAGAAGGAGTCCGTCCGATGACCGCCACCTCGGTGCTCGTCACCCAGCGCAAGGCCCGCACGGGTCGCGTCGCGAAGCCGCGGCTGCCGTGGGCCAACCCCGCCGTGTACTTCGTCGCGCTGATCGCGGTCGGTCTGATGCTGGCGCCCATCGCCTACATCATCACCGGCGGGTTCCGCACGAACGCGCAGATCACGACCGATCCGTCCGGGTTCCCGCAGCCGTGGGTGGTGTCGAACTACCTCGACGTGCTCACCGGCAGCGTGTTCTGGCGGCTCGTGGGCAACTCGACCATCGTCGCTCTCGCGACCACCGTCGGCACGGTGGCCCTGGGTCTCATGGCGGCCTACGTCCTCGCGAGATACCGGTTCGCCGGCCGCGGGGTGCTCTACGCATTCTTCGCCGCCGGGCTGATGTTCCCCCTGACCGTGGCGATCACCCCGCTGTACATCGTGGTGCGCAGTCTCGGGCTCATGAACTCGCTCGGCGGAGTGATCCTGCCCCAGATCGCGTTCGCACTGCCGACGACGATCATCATCCTCGTGCCGTTCCTGCGCGCCATCCCCGACGAGATCCAGGAGGCCGCGTTCATCGACGGATGCAGTCGTATCGGGTTCTTCTGGCGGATGGTGCTGCCGCTCTCACTCCCCGGGGTCATCACCACGGGCATCCTGGCGTTCATCGGCAGCTGGAACGGCTACCTGCTGCCGCTGTTCATCCTCAACGACGATGCGGCGTTCACGCTGCCCCTCGGCGTGCAGTCATTCGCATCCCAATACTCCGTGGACACCGCGAAGGTGCTCGCGTTCACATCGCTGTCGATGATCCCGGCGCTGATCTTCTTCAGCCTGTTCGAGCGGCGCATCGTGGGAGGGCTGACCGGTGCAGTCAAGGGCTGATGCGGTCGCCGTCGCGACACCCCACGTCGACGAGAACGAGAAAGAGAACATGATGTTGCAGCCCGCAGGCTCCGCGCCGCACTCCGCCCGCGTCGAGGCGCTCCTCGCCCGCATGACTCTGGAAGAGAAGCAGGCGCAGCTCGTCGGCTTCTGGGTCGACCAGGGCGTCGAGGTGGTCGCCCCGATGTCGGGCGAGAAGAAGAGCTCCACGCGCTACGAGGATGCCTCCACGCACGGCATCGGCCACCTCACGCGCGTGTACGGCACCCGCCCCGTCGACCCCGTCGAGCGGGCCGCCTGGCTGTGGACCGAGCAGCGGCGACTGCAGCAGCAGACGCGACTGGGCATTCCGGCGCTCGTGCACGAGGAATGCCTGACGGGCCTCGCCGCGTGGAAGGCGGCGACCTTCCCGACGCCGCTGGCGTGGGGCGCGGCCTTCGACCCCGAGCTGGTCGAGGAGGTCGGTCGGGCCATCGGCTCGTCGATGCGGTCCCTCGGCATCCATCAGGGTCTGGCTCCGGTGCTCGATGTGATCCGCGACCCCCGCTGGGGTCGGGTCGACGAGTGCATCGCCGAAGACCCCCTGGTCGTCGGCCGGGTGGGCACCGCCTATGTCCGCGGCCTGCAGTCCGAGGGCGTGCACGCGACCCTCAAGCACTTCATCGGATACTCCGCCTCGAAGGCCGGACGCAACCATGCCCCCGTGAGCGCAGGCCTGCGCGAGATCGAGGACGTGCTGCTCCCGCCGTTCGAGATGGCGATCCACGAGGGCGGTGCCCGCAGCGTCATGAACTCCTACGTCGACATCGACGGGGTGCCCGTCACGGCCGACGCGCGCTATCTCACCGGCATCCTGCGCGACCGCTGGGGATTCGACGGAGTGGTCGTGTCGGACTATTTCGCCGTCGACTTCTTGCACAGCATGCACCGCGCGGCCGCCGACTCGGCTGATGCCGCCCGGCTCGCACTCACCGCGGGAATCGACGTCGAGCTGCCCTCGCCCGACGCCTTCGTCACCCTCGCCGAGCAGGTGCGGGACGGCCGGCTCTCACCGGAGATCCTCGACAGGGCGGTGGGCCGGGTGCTCGCGCAGAAGGAGGAGCTCGGGCTGCTGGATGCCGACTTCGACACTCCTCCGACCGCCATCGATCTCGATCCGGCCGAGCACCGCGCGCTCGCGCGACGCCTCGCCGAAGAGTCGGTCGTGCTGCTGAGCAACGACGGCGCACTCCCCCTCGCCCCGACGACGACCTCGCGGATCGCGGTGATAGGCCCCAATGCCGACAGCACCGAAGCGCTGATGGGCTGCTACTCGTTCGTCAACCACGTGCTCGCTCATCACCCCGACACCCCCGCGGGAATCGAGCTGCCGACGGTCACCGGATCACTGCGCGCCGAGTTCCCCGCAGCTGACATCACCTCGACGATCGGATGCGGGGTCGAGGGCTCCGACCGCTCCGGCATCCCCGCCGCCGTCGAGGCCGCCGCAGCCGCCGACGTCGCGATCGTCGTCGTCGGCGACCGCGCGGGCCTCTTCGGGCGCGGCACGGTCGGCGAGGGCAACGACGTCGACGACCTCGAACTCCCCGGCGTCCAGCGCGAGCTGGTCGAGGCTGTCGTCGCGACCGGCACTCCGGTGATCCTGATCGCGATGACCGGGCGTCCGTACGTTCTCGACTGGGCGCTGCCTCCTCGCGCGGGCGCCGCCGGGACCATGACCGGTCTCGGAGCGGTCGACGCCTCGGCGACGACGAGCACGGCGTCTGCGGGAATCCCCGCCGCGGTGCTCCAGACGTTCTTCCCCGGCGAGGAGGGCGGCCCCGCTCTCGCGCGGCTGCTGAGCGGTCGCATCGCACCGTCGGGGCGTCTGCCGGTGTCGCTGCCGCGGTCGGCGGGGGCGCAGCCGTACTCGTACCTGCACCCCGTGCTCGGCGGACGCACGGATGTCACCAGCGCCGACTCGACCCCGGTGCGACCATTCGGCTTCGGTCTGAGCTACACGACGTTCGCACACGACGAGCTCACCGCTCCCGCGTCGATCGCCGCGGGTGAGATCTTTCGGGCGTCGGTGCGCGTGCGCAACACCGGCGAGGTCGCAGCGACGGATGTCGTGCAGCTGTATGCGCACGACGAGGTCGGGAGCGTGACCCGCCCGGTCGCCCAGTTGCTGGACTTCCGGCGGGTCACGCTCGCACCAGGCGCCGAGGCGCTCGTCGAGTTCGACGTGCCGATCGACCGGCTCGCCTTCACGGGACTCGACGGCGTGAAGCGCGTCGAACCGGGAGCGATCCGCCTGTGGGTCGGAAGCGCCTGCGACGCCGAGGAGACGGTGGCGCGACTCGAGATCGTGTGAGGGATCGTATGAGGGATCGTGTGAGGCGGTGATTCCTACGAATTCGAGTCGATCACCGTCTCGCGATCGCCCTCGACGAGCAGCGCCTGATCATCGCGGAGCAGCAGGAGCTGGTGGGTCGAGTCGTACTTCGCGACCGTCTCACTGATGAGCGAGGGCGGGTAGGGCTCCAGCATCCCGTCGGCGTGCGGGATCACCGTGCGGTCGATCAGTCTCAGACCGGTGAACTCGGTCAGGGACGGACCGTCTGCAGGATCGTCCATGAGCGAGGCCGGTGTGATGTCGGGACCCACGATGATCGACCCAGCGCTGCACCCGATGTAGGGCAGCCCCTCGCGCACCCTCTCGGCGAGGACGACGTCGTTCGCCGTGACCTTGAGTGCTTCGAGCAGCGCGAAGGTGCTGCCGCCGGCCACATAGACGGCGTCGACGGCGGAGAGGATCGTCGCGAACTCGGATGCCGTGAGCTCACGCACCGTGATGTCGACGAGCTCATGACCGAGAACCTCGATGGCGCGACGTTCGGCGGTCACGAAGGGCGCGCCCGCATACGCGACCTGGGCATCGCCGATGTAGCCGACGCGCAACGGGCCACCGGAGGTCGTGCTGTCGAGGAACGGCTGCAGGGCGCCGGGGTTGAGAGAGAGGAGAAGCATCTTCACTCGCCCATCGTACGAACGGGCACCGACGTCGGTCGCCCGGCGCGGACGAAGTCTGCGCGGAGCGCTCGTCTCCGCGCAGACTCGCGCTCGGGTATCCCTACTAGCTCCGCACGGCTGCGATGAACGCGCTCACGTGCTCCTGCAGCTTGAGGATGCGCAGCTCGCGCGCGAGTTCGCGGTCGTAGCCGTCGTAGGCCAGCGGCGGCAGCATCCGCACGTTCTGCGAGCATCCGAATTCTGCGCAGACGAGGTTGCCGATGCTGTCGCCCTTGCGACCGGCAGGACCGGCCTTGCGTGCGACGTAGAGCTGCACGTCGTGGCGCAGGGCGACGTCCTCGCACCACGAGCACTGGGCTCGTGAGATCACGCGCTGCTCGGCGCGCTGAAGGAACACTCCGGTGACGACGTCGTCGACCCACGCGACGACGTACGAGCGGCGAGGCAGCTTGGGGTCGACCCAGCCGAGGTAGTCGAGCTTCTCGAAGTCGAGGTCGGCGAAGCCGGCGGGCAGCGTGAGGTCGGAGACCTCCTTGCGGGAGGCGTTGATGAAGGAGGCGCGCAGGGTGCGCTCGTCGATGGGACGCATGAGAGACGTGCTTTCGTGTGGGCCGCGGACGGCGGCGGAAGAGGGAACAAGAGCGGGCATCCGAGTGGATGCCGGGTACGACGCGGCTCCGGGGACGGGATGTTCCGCCTCCGGCCGATCGTCAGCCTCTGTCCGTGGCGCTGAACGCGCCCACGGCTCCCATCTGCGCTCGATCCGGGATCCGGAGAGCACTCTTCGACAACAGCACCCGGCGAGTCTACGCCCGTTTGTTTCACACCGTGTCGGCTCGGGTTCCGTCTCTCGCGAGGCCGACCTACTCTTGCCGGAACGTCCGCTCACGAAGGAGACCACCGTGTCCACGCCGCTGAACCACCTTTCGCCCCTCTCGGTGCGTGAGCGTTCTGCGTGCATGTGCCGGCACGGCTTCGCCTGCTCGTCCTTCGAGGCGGGTCACGCGCTGCACCTGATTCAGGCGCGCATCGCGTCGGCGACGCCGAGCGAGTGGGCGGACGCGATCGTCGAGCACGCCGATGCGACCACGGGTGAGCTCACCGTGCGCACTCTCGACCACGCCACGCACACGCTGTGGAACGCGTCGGGTGCAGCGCTCGAGGCACCCGCGGGCACGCCGATCGCGCTGCACGTGCGCTACGGCGTGCTGGCCGTCGGCCGCGCACAGTTCAACGTCGCGCTCGGCTGAGCGCGTTTCGTCTCGGGCGGCTTCGCCGTCCTCGCTCAACGACTGAGGACGATGCGGGCGCCGCTCAGGCGGTCGCCATCATCATGTCCTTGACGGCCATGCACGCGTCCATGCAGTCCTTGCAGGCCTGAGCGCACATCTTGCAGACCTCGCTGTGGTCGGCGTGCTGCATGCACTCGTCCATGCACGTCTGGCACATGGCGATGCAGGCGTCGAGCATGGCCATCATCGACGCGGGGGTCATGCCCTGCATCCGCATCATCGACCGCATCATCGTGTTGCACATGTCGGCGCAGTTCATGCATGCCGGCGAGCAGTCCATCATCTGCGTCGAGCACACCGTGCACGCCTGCTCGCACGCCGAACACGCATCCATGCAGGCCTGCAAGACGGACATGTCCATCATCGCCATGTCGGGCGTCGACATCATGTTCGAGCGCATGGCGCCCATCATCATCGAGTCCATGTTCTACCGCTTCCTTCGTCGGCCGCAGCCGAGGTGAGAGCGGGCAGGACCACCCGCCTGGGGCCAGGTTAGTCGTGTGCGGCATCCACGTCGATGCCTGGCGGACGCTGTCACGAGTGCTCGTCGTTGTCAATCCCGTGTGCAGGATTCCCGACCCGTGCGACGGTGGACGGACATTGATCGACTGATGAAAGGAAGAGCCCCATGAGTGGAGCAGACGACATCAAGAACGCAGCGGAGAAGGCCGGCGGAAAGATCAAGGAGGGCGTCGGAAAGGCGACCGACAACGAGAAGCTCGAAGCCGAGGGCCGCGGCGATCAGGCGAAGGCCTCCGCCAAGCAGGCCGGCGAGAACGTGAAGGACGCCGCCAAGAACGTCGGCGACAACCTGCGCGACAGCACCAGGGACTGATCCCGAACGCAGTGAGGCCCGCCGGGGCGGGCCTCACTGCGCGGATCAGCGGGTGCGGTTGCCGGAGATCGCTCGGATCAACCAGGCGATGACCGCGATGGCCAGCAGCACCAGGCCGACCCACAGGAGGAACTGCAGGGACTGCACGAGCCCGCCGGTGATCGCCAGAATGATGGCGACGACGATGATGATGATCAGCAGGATGTTCATCGGTCTTCCCTTCTCGGGGCGCGGGGGAGGCGCCCATCTACGGTTTCCCAACCTAGACCGCCTCATCCCATGCCCCGAGGGCCTTGACTCGGGCCTTCCCGCCGTGCGAGAGGAGCACACGACATGCCAGGACGCAGGAACAACTCGCTGAAGGATCCGGAGCTCTACGAAGAGCTCCGAGACGACGGCGCCTCGAAGGAGAAAGCCGCCCGCATCTCGAACGCCGCCGCCCGCGACGGCCGAAGCGCTGTCGGGCGCCGAGGCGGCGAACACGGCGACTACGAGGACTGGACCGTCGACGAACTGCGCGCCCGCGCCAAGGAGATCGGCCTCACCGGTTACAGCCGTCAGCGCAAGGCCGAGCTCATCTCGGCGCTGCGCGACCATTAGGGCTCGCGTCTATGGCCCGGTTCGGCGTCGAGGAGGAGTTCGTCCTGCTCGATGAGCAGACACTCGTGCCCGCGGCCATGAGCGCAGCCACCCGCGAGCGCATCCCCGAGGACGCTGCTGCGGGCCTCACCCCCGAATACCTCACCTGTCAGCTCGAGTCGGCCACATCGCCCGCGACCACCAGGGCGGATGCCGAGGCGCAGCTGCGACGCACGCGCAGCCTGATCGGCACGTACGCCGCCGATCAGGGTGCGGTCTTCGCCTCCATCGGCACCCCGTTCATCTCCCCGAAGCGCCTGACGGTGGTCTCTTCGCCCCACTACGACGCGGTGGATGCTCAGCTCGTCGAGATCACCCGCGAGCACGAGGTCAACGGGCTGCACGTCCATGTCGAGGTGGTGGACGACGAAGAGCGCGTCCGCGTGCTCAATCGCGTGCGACCGTGGCTTCCCGTTCTGCTGGCTCTCACCGGCAACGCGCCCTTCGCGCACGGCAGGGATTCGGGGTTCGCCAGCTGGCGCAGCATCCTGATCCGACGATTGCCGTCGTCGTGGAGCCCGCCGCACTTCCGCGATCTCGCCGACTACCGTGCACACGTGGAACAGCTCGTCGCGATGAAAGCGATCGCGGATGCCGGCTCGCTGTCATGGGCCATCCGCCTGTCCGAGCGCTTCCCCACCGTCGAGGTGAGGGTGTTCGACGCGCAACTGACGGTCGACGACACGCTGCTCGCCGTAGCCCTCACGCGCGCTCTGATGGTGAGCGACGCGATCGATGATGCACCCGAGATCGGCGTCGACGCGATCGATGCCTCCCTGTGGACGGCAGCGAGATTCGGAACCGAGGCGCGCCTCGTCGACCCGGCGAACGGCGGGATCGCGTCGTTCTGGAACGTCGCGCGAGATCTGCTCGACAGACTGCGCCCCGCACTCGCTCGACTGGGCGACGAGGACTTCGTCGCCGAGGGCATCGCTCGCATCCGCACCGACGGCACGGGTGCCGAGCGACAGCGCAGGGCCTATGCCGAGCACGGCACAGCGGGTCTGCGCGACCTGTATCGCGCGAGCACGACTGCCATCTGACCGCCCGTCATGTCCGCGGCGGCAGTAGTGTCAGCGTGTGGCATCCTCTCGCTTCGCGCCGCTGCAGCGGCTCGTGATCTCCATCGCCGTCCTCGCATCCTTCGTGACCTTCCTCGACGGCACTGTCGTGACGGTCGCGCTGCCTGCGATCAGCGATGAACTCGGCGGCGGCATCACCACGCAGCAGTGGGTGGTCGACGCGTACCTCATCACCCTCAGCGCGCTGATCCTGCTCGCGGGATCGCTGTCGGACGCCTACGGTCGGGTGCTCGTGATGCGCATCGGCCTCATCGCCTTCGGCGTGGCATCCGTCGCGGTCGCCGCCGCCCCCGACCCCCTCATCCTGATCATCGCGCGAGCCGCGCAGGGAGCAGCCGGTGCTCTGCTCGTGCCGAGCTCGCTCGCGCTGATCACGGCGACCATGCGCGCCGACGTGCAGTCACGGGCGATCGGCGTGTGGACCGCGTTCACGACCGCCGCGCAGCTCGTCGGCCCGCTGCTCGGTGGACTCTTCGTCGACTTCCTGTCGTGGCGATTCGTCTTCCTCATCAACGTCGTGCCGATCGCCGTCACCCTCGTGCTGCTCTCCCGGCTCAAGCTGAAGGAGCACCCGAGCGGGGTGCGCGTCGACTGGCTCAGCGGAGCCCTGTGCGCGATCGGTCTCGGCGCGGTCGTGTTCGCGCTGATCGAGCAGCCGAACCTCGGGTGGCAGTCCCCCGCCATCTGGATGCCCGGCGTGATCGGAGCCGCGCTGTTCGCCTGGTTCCTGATGCGGCAGCAGCGGTCGACCTCTCCCCTCATGCCGCTCTCGCTGTTCCGGGTGCGCGACTTCGCCTGGGGCAACCTCGCCACCCTCTTCGTCTACGCCGCCCTGTCGCTGAACGGCTTCGTCGTGGGTGTCTACCTGCAGCAGGGAGCCGGCCTCAGCGCCACCGCGGCCGGTCTCGCGAGCCTGCCGATGACCATCCTGATGATCCTGATCAGCTCGCGCGCAGGCTCATGGGCCGGGCGCTTCGGTCCCCGCATCTTCATGACCGTCGGCCCGCTCGTCATGGCCGTCGGCGCCCTCATGCTGCTCGTCGTCAGCGAGGACTTCGACTACTGGTGGCAGGTGCTGCCCGCCATGATCGTGCTGGGTCTCGGGCTCTCGCTCACCGTGGCGCCGCTCACCTCGGCGATCCTCGGCGCGATCGACGAGTCGCGCTCGGGCATCGCCTCCGCGGTGAACAACGCGGTCTCGCGCGTCGCCGGACTGCTCGTCGTCGCCATGCTGTCGACCATCATCGGCGGCACGCTCGACCTCGCGGGCTTCCACAACGCGGCCTGGGTCACGGCCGCGCTGCTCGTGCTCGGCGGCGTCGTGTCGTGGATCGGCATCCGACGCAATCCGGCCGAAGAGGTCGATGCACCCGCGGTCGACGGCGCCCCTTCGCCGATCGGTTGACGATGTCGGTGGGCGAGCGCACACTGGGGGCACCGTCTTCCCGAGCATCCGGAGGTCCACCGTGAGCACGACCCAGACGCCCCTTCCGCCCGTCGTCGACGCCGACACGTGGCGACGCGAGCTCGACGCCCTGCGGGTGCGTGAGAAGGCGGCGACGCGAGAGCTCGATGCGATCGCGGCCCAGCGACGGCGGCTGCCGATGGTCGAGCTGCCCGACTACACGCTCGTCGGGGCCGACGGTCCGGTCGCGCTGTCGGAGATCTTCGGCGAGCATCGACAGCTCATCGTCTACAACCACATGTGGACCGACGGCAACGAGTGGCAGTGCCCAGGGTGCACCGGCTTCACCTCGCAGTTCACGCGGCTCGACTTCCTCGAGCGGTACTACGACGCCCGCTTCGTGATCGTGACGAACGGGCCGATCGATGAGGCGCTGGCCTACCGAGACCGGGTGGGCAATCGCATGACGTGGTTCTCGAGCGCCGACAGCACGTTCGGCGCCGACATGGATGCCGGTCCGAACGAGGGCTTCGGCGTGAACGTCTTCCTGCGCGACGGCGACACCGTGTATCGCACCTGGCACACGAACGGACGAGGCACCGAGCGCATGAGTCAGCTGCAGGGGCTCGTCGACCTGCTCCCCTACGGCCGCCAGGAGGAGTGGGAGGACTCCCCGGCCGGATGGCCCCAGCACGGCACGTACGATCAAGGGATGGGTTCGAAAGAGATCGCCGCTCTGTACGGGGCCGGCAGCTGAGGCGGGCGACGGTCGCGGTCACCGCCGTCGCCGCGCTGGTCCTCGCCCTCTCGGGCTGCGTCACGACCATCTCCGACCCGCCTGCGCCTTTCCTGCCTCCACCGGCGGGAGCGACACCCGACTACCAGCTCGGCGGGGCCTATGCACCCGCCGACGGTGTCGGCATCGTGGGTCGGGACCGCTCGGATGACCCCGCCGAGGGGCTGTACTCGATCTGCTACGTGAACGGTTTCCAGACCCAGCCGGGCGAGCTCGACACCTGGCCCGACGACCTCGTGCTGCAGAGCGGCGGCGAGCCCGTGTTCGACCCCGACTGGCCGGACGAGGCTCTGCTCGACACCTCGACCGACGACCGCCGCGAGCGCATCGCCGAGATCGTCGGTCCGTGGATCGAGGGGTGCGCCGAATCGGGATTCGAGGCGGTGGAGTTCGACAACCTCGACTCGTACACCCGCTCTGACGGCGCGCTCACCCTCGATGACAACCTCGCCCTCGCGGCGCTGCTCGTCGACGTCGCACATGACTCCGGGCTCGCGGCCGGGCAGAAGAACGCCGCCGAGGATGCGCCCCTGCTGCGCGAGCGCGCCGAGTTCGACTTCGCCGTGGTCGAGGAGTGCTCCGTCTATCAGGAGTGCGGAGCCTTCACCGATGTCTACGGCGACGCCGTGATCGACATCGAGTACTCCGATGAGCTGCCGCGGTCGTTCGCCGAGATGTGCGCCGACGACGAGGCGCCGGGGTCGATGGTGCTGCGGGATCGCGACCTCGTCACGCCGACGGACGACGGGTACGTGTTCGAGACGTGCGACCGCTGACCGTCGCCTCAGCAATGCACATCGATATGCTGGCGGGCGCGTGCTACTTTTCCAGCACGTAACAACTTGGAGGATGACATGTACCGAACCAGACGACCGCTCCTTGCGCTCCTTGCCGCAGGCGTGATCGCCACGATGTCAGTTCTCCCCGCAGCCACAGCCTCTGCTGCCTTCGCGATTTCGCCCCGCGTCGATGTCTCGGCCGGATGGCGAGCGCACATCCAGAATGTGGGAGACCGCTGGGCATCCAAGAACATCGAGCTCGTTTACGGTACGAACGTGTTTGATTTCACGCTGGGCACCCAGGGGCAGTCGCTGCGGCTGGAGTATGTCTCCCTTTCACCTGTAGTCATAAGCAGCAATATCAAGAGCGTTATCGGGAGTCGAAGCTGCTCCATCAACGTTCAGGGGCATGTTCAGAACATCGGATGGCAAGGTGTGTCATCCTCTGCTGGAACCCGCGGTCAGGGGCTTCGTCTTGAAGCGATCAAGATGTGGTCAACGTGCAGCGATGTGAAAATCCGGTACTCCGCGCATGTCCAGAACATCGGGTGGATGGACATGAAGACGGCTGGTCAGATGGCTGGCACTTCCGGCAGAGGACTTGCGATCGAAGCCATTCGGGTAAGGATGGAACTTCCGGACCTCAGCTGGGTCCCGGACAGACTCGCAGACATCGATTGCCAGATGGCGGGCACCTGCTAGTTCTCTTCCACACATAGGCAGTCGGGGATGCCAGCCGCCCGCCACGAAGAGAAGTGCTCGTCGCGGCCTGAGCTGCGAAGAGAATCAGCCGTTCGCAAAAGAGCTAGACGCCTACTCACTGCCGTGGCGGGCGTCAACCCGGTTCTCGTCGCCGCCCCGCGGCGGAACCATGGCGTCGTGAACGCATCGACGAGGCCCCTCCTCCGCGCGATCTCGGCCGCAGTGGCACTGCTGCTCGCCACCGCGCTCTCGGGCTGCGGCCTGACGATCCCCGCCGACCCCGACGGCACGCTGTCGTCCGTGACCGGCTCGGAGCTGCGGGTCGGCGTCACGTCGGAGCCCGGGCTCGTCGACGTGGAACGCGCCACTCCGACCGGCAGCCTCCCCGACCTCGTGGGCGGGTTCGCCGACAGCATCGACGCCGAGATCGACTGGACCGACGGGTCGGAGGAGACTCTGGTCGGGATGCTCGAGCGCGGCGACCTCGACCTCGTGATCGGCGGCTTCACGGCGAGCACCCCGTGGATCGACAAAGCCGGTGTGACTCGCGCGTATCCCGGCATCGACGGAGCCGAAGGCCGCCAGATCGTGATGCTCGTGCCACTGGGAGAGAACGCGTTCCTGAGCGAGCTCGAGCGATACCTCGATGAGGAGGCGGACTCGTGACGACGCCGACGAGGATCGGACGGACGGAGCTCCCCGACGAGCAGCGTCAGGCGCTGCGACGAGCGGTCGGCTGGGAGTGGTTCACGATCGCCTACACCTCGGTGACGATCGCGGTGATCGCGCTCGTCGTCGGCAACTCGCAGGCGATGCGCACGGCGTGGATCGAGGACATGCTGTCGCTCATCCCGCAGATCGCGTTCCTCGTCGCGCTGATCTTCATCCGCAAGCGCCCGTCGGTGAAGCATCCCTACGGGCTGCATCGGGTCATGGGCATCGGACACCTCGTGGCAGGGGTCGCCCTACTGGCAGTGGGACTCAACCTGGCGATCGAAGCAGTCAGCGGACTCATCGCCGGCGAGCATCCGACCATCGGCACCGTGCAGCTGTTCGGGCAGACGATCTGGCTCGGCTGGCTCATGGTGGCCGTCATGGCCGTGGTGATCGTCGGTCCGGTGTTCTTCTACGGACCGGCGAAGGCGAAGCTCGCCCCTGTGCTGCACAACAAGCTGCTCTACGCCGACGCCGACATGGCGAAGGCCGATTGGCAGACCACGGTCGCATCGATCGTCGGCGTGCTCGGTGTCGGCATGGGTGTGTGGTGGCTCGACGGCGCGGCGGCTCTGGTCATCTCACTCGGCATCATCTGGGACGGATGGCGCAACACGAAGACCGCGGTGATCGATCTCATGGACCAGCGCGCCAGGACCTATGACAGCAAGCATCCGCATCCGCTCGCCGGCGATGTGCTCGCGACCATGCGCTCGCGACCCTGGGTGAAAGAGGCGGGGATCCGGATGCGCGACCAGGGCCAGGTCTTCCACATCGAGGCCTTCGTGGTCCCTCACAAGAGCAAGGTGTCGCTGCGACAGACGACCGACCTGTCGGAGCGCATCGCGGATCTCGACTGGAAGGTGCAGGAGATCGCCATCGTGCCGAGCGACCGCATCCCGGACGGAGCGGACACCTCCGGCCGGGAATGACGGTCTCTATCGGTGGAAGGGGCATCCGCCCGACGCGGGTGCCGACACCGAGCGGACCTTGCCTCCGGAGCGGGGCTTGGTGGGCAGCCGTCGGCGGTTGACATCGAGTCCGTCGTCGAGGATTCGCAGACCGGGGTCGCTGAGCACCGTGATGGCTGCGGCGAGGCCCGCGATCGCGAGCTTCTCGCCGGGGCATCGATGACCGGTCGCGACGTCAGCCCCGCCGTGCGGGATGAACGCGGCGAGCGCTTCGTAGTCTGCGCCGACATCGCGGAAGCGCTCCGGGTCGAACCGCTCGGGGCGCGCCCAGAAGCGGTCGTCGGTGTTGGTGCCGAGGATGTCGAGCACGACGCGTCCTCCCGCATCCACCCTCTGTCCGTCGAGCTCGATATCGGCGATCGCCCACCCGGGGAGCATCGGCACGAACGGGGACGTCCGTCGGATCTCCTGAGCGAACATGATCGACAGCGGTCCGCCGACAAGGGCGCCCCGTTCGGCGGCTTCGGCGGCGATGCGCTCACGCCACTCCGGGTGCTCGGTGAGGGCCTTCGCGGCGAAAGCGACGAAGCGCGCGACCGCGATCATCGGGCGGATGCTGTTCTGCAGCTCGACGCCCGCGACGCGGGCAGGCAGCAGCTCGCCGTCCTGATCGCGGTGGTGGGCCCACTGCTCGAGTGCCGTGCCCGGTTGTGCGCTGAGCGCCCCATGACGCACGGCCTCGATGAGCCGCGCAGAGTGCCGGTCCGACCACCACCGGTTCGCCAGTGCGGCGACGTACTCCGGTGAGTACGGCGAGCCGAACCCGTCGACGATCTGCGCGAGACGCGCTGCCCACCGCGTCTTGGCTGCGGGCGTGCCGGGCACACCCGCCCACCCCATGATCGCTCGGCCCAGCGCACCGACCGCCGCGTCGTAGGCGCTGCGGGTGCCGCCGTCGAGCCAGGCCCGACGTTCGCTCTGCCACTCGCGCTCGAGCCATGGCGTCAGCCGCTCGACCTGCTCGTCTTCATAGGCGACGTCGATGAACGTCGCCTTGCGGTGCTTGTGCGCGTCACCGTCGAGGCTGTGCACGGAGCCGTGGCCGAACAGGCTCTCCTGCACGAGGGCTGGCATCGCCCCGGAGCGCGCGATGCGGGTCTCGTCGTAGAACAACTCGACGCCCTCGACGCCGCGCACGAACACGGTGTCGTCACCGAGCAGACGCATCGGCGCCGACCTCGCACCCGGTCGCACCCTGCGCCAGATCCGTGGACCGAAGCCGTAACCGCGGGTGAGCAGGGTGGGTGCGTCGTCGTGCGCGAGAGCGCCGAGTCTGCGAGCGGCGCGAACGGGAAGATCGATGAGTGCCATGACCCGACGTTCGCAGAGACGCGTGCGCTGTTCCAGGGGGAGGCGCCGATGCGGGGTCTGTGGTACGGCCGGTCGGCGCCGCACGCGGCCCGTCAACCCCCTCGGTGGATCGACGCGGAGGCAGGAGCATGAGGCAACCGTCACAGAAGGAGCCGACATGGCCAAGAACGTGCGCACGATGAACTGCCGCCCCGATGACGTGTTCCGGGTGCTGGCCGACGCCTGGCTCTACCCGGCGTGGGTCGTCGGCGCGTCGCGCATGCGCGACGTCGATGACACCTGGCCGCAGCCCGGCGCCGAACTGCACCACTCGGTGGGCGTCTGGCCCGCCCTGCTCGACGACACGACGGTGGTCGAAGAATGGGATCCCCCGCACCGGATGGTCATGCGTGCCAAGGGGTGGCCGATCGGCGAGGCCCGCGTCACGCTGCGGGTGCCTTCGCACGGCGGCGGATCTCTCGTCCGCATCGACGAAGAGCCGGTGCGTGGCCCCGCCACCCTCGTGCCGAGCGTGCTGATCTCTCCTCTGCTGCGCTGGCGCAATTCCGAGACCCTGCACCGGCTGGGATACCTCGCCGAGGGAAAGGCCGGCTGAGTCCGGAGCCCGAGCGGGGCTGACAGAAACATGAGCCGGCTGCGCAGTACGGGCTGCACAGCCGGCGGTCACCGTCAGACGGTGGACGGCTGGAGCACGACCTTGATGCAGCCATCGGCCTTGCGCTGGAAGGTCTCATAGAGACCCGGGGCATCCTCGAGAGGAGCGGTGTGGGTCGTGAGATCCATCACGCCCAGCGGGTCACTGAGATCCTCGACCAGCGGCATCAGGTCGTCGATCCAGCGTTTGACGTTGCACTGGCCCATGCGGATGCTGACCTGCTTGTCGAACAGCGTCTTCATGGGCATGATGTCGGCATCTCCCGCATACACGCCGCTGAGCGACACCGTTCCACCGCGGCGCACGACGTCGATCGACGCATACAGGGCGGCGAGGCGATCGATGCCCGCCTTGTCGAAGACCTGCCTGGCGGCGGGGTCGGGCAGCAGGCCGACGGCGCGCTGCACGAGCTTGATGCCCGGGTTGCCGTGCGCCTCCATGCCGACGGCGTCGACGACGGCATCCGCCCCTCGCCCGTCTGTGAGGTCGCGCAGCTCTGCGACGACATCGTCTGTCAGGTCGAAGACCTCCGCACCGTGTCGAGTGGCCATCTCGCGTCGCTCGGCGACAGGGTCTACCGCGAGCACCCGATAGCCGCGATGCGCGCCCACCCGGGCGACGAACTGGCCGACCGGCCCGAGCCCCATCACGGCGAGCGTTCCGCCCTCCGGCACGTTCGCGTATTCGACGCCCTGCCAGGCGGTCGGCAGGATGTCGCTGAGGAAGAGGTAGCGCTCGTCCGGCAGGTCGGAGGCGACCTTGATGTGGTTGTAGTCGGCCAACGGAACCCGGAGGTACTCGGCCTGCCCGCCGGGGACCTGCCCGTAGAGCTTCGTGTAGCCGAACAGCGAGGCGCCGCTGCCGTATTCCTTCACCTGCGTCGTCTCGCACTGCGACTGCAGGCCCCGCAGACAGAAGAAGCAGTGACCGCACGAGATGTTGAACGGCACCACGACGCGATCGCCGACGGCCAGATCGCGCACGGCGCTGCCCACCTCGACCACCACGCCCATCGGCTCGTGACCGAGGATGTCGCCCTTGTCGAGGAAGGGACCGAGCAGTTCGTAGAGGTGCAGATCAGAGCCGCAGATGGCCGACGAAGTGATCCGGACGATCGCATCCGTCGCATGCTCGATGACCGGGTCGGGCACCTCCTCGACCGTCACGTTGCGCGTGGCCTGCCAGGTGAGTGCCTTCATGGTGTCCTCCTCGTCGAATGCAGACTCCTACCCTCTGTCCCGCGAACCCGATGCGACAGAGGGTTGACACCTCGCCGTTCGTGGTCGGTCAGCGGGATGCGGCGACCAGATGGTCGCGCTGATCGGCGAGCGGGCAGGAGAACACGTCGCGCTCCCCGAGTCCGACCCTGTTGATGTAGCGCACGACGATCGCGTAGGACGCGAACAGCCCGACCTGGGTGTACTTCACCTCGTGCGCATCGCAGTAGGCAGCGACGAGTGGCGCCGCCTTGCGCAGGTGCGGCCGCGGCATCGACGGGAACAGATGGTGCTCGACCTGGTAGTTCAGTCCGCCCATCACGACGTCGAGCACGCGACTCCCCCGCACGTTGCGGCTCATCAGCACCTGCCTCCGGAGGAAGTCCAGGGTCAGGTCTTTCGGAACCACCGGCATCCCCTTGTGGTTCGGCGCGAACGCGATTCCCATATAGAACCCGAACAGGCCCAGCTGCACCGCGAGGAACACGAACGCGATGCCGGGCGACAGCACGATGAACACGAGCGTGACGAATCCGATCATCCGGATGCTGAGGAAGGCGATCTCGGCCCATCGCCGTTCGAGTCGCCCCCGGGTGACCACTCGTCGCACGCTGGATGCGTGCAGCGACAGGCCCTCGAGGAGCAGGATCGGGAAGAACAGCAGCCCCTGGTGAGCCTGCAGCCAGGTGACCGCCGCGCTGTGCCGCCGTGCGGCCGTCTCGGGCGTGACGGCGATGACCGGCAGCTCGATGTCGGGGTCGGACCCGAGCTTGTTCGGGTTCGCATGATGGCGCGTGTGCTTGTGCTGCCACCAGCCGTAGCTCATGCCCACGAGCAGGTCGCCCAGGATGATGCTGGTCCAGGCGTTCCACCGCCCCGACACGAAGATCTGCCGGTGCGCCGCGTCGTGGCCGAGGAAGGCGATCTGCGTGAAGACGATCGCGAGCACGGCCGCAGTGAACAGCTGCCACCAGGTGTCGCCGATCCAGACGAAGGCGGCGAGGCTGACCGCGACGACGAGTGGAGACGCGATGAGCTTGGTCCAGTAGTAGCCGTATCGGCGCCGCAGCAGTCCCCGTTCGCGTATCTGCTGCGCGAGCCCGGTGAAGGCGCTCGATCCGCCGCGCGTGGTGTCACGTGGGCGAGTGCGGATGGTCCGGCCGGTGGCGTCCATGACGACCTCTTCTCCGAAGTCATCCGCTATCGATACGAACAGCTCCGCTACGGCCCACTGTGGTGTCCTGCGGGCTCTGATGCTGACGGTACGCCCGTCGCGTCCGCGCACAGCGGGCCTTGACAATTCCGCGGTGCGGGTGTGGGGACGGCCGCCCTCCCTCGGCACGCTCCGTCGGCACGCATAGTACGTCCATCGGGTCGCCACGTCGAGGGAGGGTGTCGATCCGTCGCTGAGGCGCACAGTGGCCCCACACCCAGCAACGACCGACGGAGGCCGACATGTATTTCCACGTTCAGGAGTTCATCAACGAGATCGCTCAGGACGAGCCGGATCCCGCCGCGGCGAACGCGCTGCAGGAGGGACTCGGCGGACAGTTCGGCGAGATGCGCACGATGATGCAATACCTCTTCCAGAGCATCAACTTCAGAGGACCCGACGGCAAGCCGTACAAAGACCTGATCCAGGGCATCGGCACGGAAGAGATCAGCCACGTCGAGCTCATCGGCACGACGATCTCGCGTCTGCTCGACGGATCGCCGCAATACCAGGGAAAGCCGACCGATCCGGTCGACAAGCCCGGTGCCGGCGGTGCGACGCCCCTGAACATCGCCCTCGACACGAGCAACATCCACCACTACCTGGTGGGAGCTCAGGGCGCTCTCCCCGTCGATGCCGTCGGCAACCCGTGGTCGGGGAGCTACGTCTACAACTCGGGCAACCTCGTGCTCGATCTGCTCTACAACCTGATGCTCGAGTCGACGGGCCGCCTGCAGAAGTGCCGGCTGTACGAGATGACGGACAACAAGACCGCGCGCAGCACGATCTCCTACCTGATCGTCCGCGACCAGGCGCACGAGAACGCGTATGCCAAGGCACTCGAGACTCTCGGCGTCAACTGGCGCACGTCGCTGCCCATTCCCAAGACCAACGCCGAGCAGTTCCCCGAGGTCAAGAAGCTGCTCGATCTCGGTCTGCAGAGCAAGAACTACTCGTTCGATCTGACCGCGCAGTCCGAAGCGGGCAAGATCTTCCAGGGCGCCTCGCCGTCGAACGACGGCACCACCCTGGACGCCAGCGAGCAGGCGCCCGTCGGCGTGCCGATGACGATCTCTCCCGAGCGGCTCGAGGAGTTCTCGCCGGGTGCCGACAAGGAACTGCGTGCGCTGATCGAGGCGACCGCGGCGATGGAGATGGCCGACATCGATGCCACCTTCGGTCGCATGCCCTGAGACGGCGCGATGGGCCGGCGGATGCACAGCCGCCGGCCCACGATATTATGGGATGCTGGTATCACCACCGGTGATCAGAAGATCGCGTCTCATGACATGGGTTCCGTGGCGCAGTGAGGAGATCATCATGGGAAAGCTCGTCTACGAAGGCAGCGTCAAGGCCGACATCGAAGACCGCGCCCTCACGCACCTGCAGCTCGTCATCACGGCCAAGCTGCGTCGAGGAGAGCCCTTCAGCTTCACCTGGCGCGAGGACATGAGCGTCGGCGGCGGCCGCACGACCGTCTGGGTGCATGCCGGCAGCTCGCTCGTCTTCAAGTACAGCGGAAGCCGTCAGCCCTCGATCAACCGCGCCTGGATCGAAGCCCTCGCGTTCACAGCCAGCGCGCCGAGCGGTCTCTACCTCGTGCCCGAGCCTGCAGAGGGCAGCGCACCGCCGGCGGAGCGTGTGGACGTTCCCGCGCACGCCTGACGAAGGGGAGAATGGGGAGGTGTCCCCGAACCCCCCGCGGCGGCTGCTCGCCTCCGTGCAGCGCATCCTGCACACCGATCCCTCCGCCGTCGCCCACACCGAGGCGATGCCCGTCATCGACGAACGCACTGTGCCGAGGGTCCTCGATCTCGCCACCCGCATCGGCGAATCGATGTTCGGTGTCGGCGCCTCCGCTCACGAGGTGACGCTGGCCATCACCCGCGTCTGCGCCGCATACGGCATGCGAGACGTGCAGGTCGATGTGACCTACAACTCGATCACGGTGTCGTTCCACCTGAGCGGTGAGGTCTGGCCCGAGACGCTCGTGCGCGTCGTTCGCGTCGCCGCACCCGATCACGCCAAGCTGCAGCGTGTGCAGGCCCTGGTCGCCGACATCGACGACGGCCTCGACCTCGAATCGGCCCGCACCGCCTTCCGCGTGCTGCGTCGGGTGCCGTTCCGCTACCAGCAGCCGGTCGTCATCGTGGCCAGGGCGCTGCTGGCGGTCGGCGTCAGCATCATGCTCGGTGCCTCGCCGCTCATCGTCGGACTCACGTTCGTCGCAGCGTTGTGCGCGGCACTGACCCAGGCGGGTCTCGCCCGCGCCAGGGTTCCCCTGTTCTTCAGCCAGATCGCCGGAGGCTTCGTCACCACGGTGGTCGCCGTCGCCGTCTCAGCCCTGGGCTCTGCGGGCATCGAGCCGTTCGTCGGCATCCGCCCCTCGATCATCGTGGCCTCGGGAATCGTGCTCATGCTCGCCGGCCTCACCGTCGTCGGTGCCGCGCAGGACGCGATCGACGGGTTCGCGCTCACGGCGGGCGGGCGCATCCTCGACCTGACCATGCAGACGCTCGGCGTCGTGATCGGCATCCTCGTCGGCCTCGAGGTCGGCAGCGTGCTCGGCTTCACGATGGGCCTGCCAGACGACCCCGCCCCGTTCGGTCCGCTGCTGAATCAGTTCCTCGGGGCGATCATCATCGCGATCGCCGTCGCCGTCTTCAACGGCGCCGGCATCCGCATCATCCTCGTCAGCGCACTGCTCAGCGCCGTGACCATCGCCGGATACTCCGCCATGGTCGGCGTGAACCTGCACCCGGCGGCGGCGAGCGCGATCGGCGCACTGCTCGCCAGCTTCATCGGGATGCTGATCGCCGTGAAGCTGCATGTGCCGTCGGTCGCGGTGACGACGGCGGCCATCGTGCCGCTCGTTCCCGGTGTCGCGGTGTTCCAGGGGCTGCTCGAGATGATCCACTCGGCCGGGTCGGCATCGGGCGTCGTGGGCATCGGAGGGTCGCTGGTCGACGCCGTGGTCATCGGCATCGCATTGGCCTCGGGGGCATCGCTCGGTCTGTATCTGGGGACGCCGGTGCGCGCCACCCTCACCAGCGTCGCGAAGACGCGGGCGCGGGTCGTACGGCGCTGAGCCGTATCGCGACGACGACCCGGCCCCTCACGCGGGCGCTCAGGTCCGCGGGCCCAGAGCGGCCGGGTTCTTCTCCCCCGCCGCGTCGCCCTTCAGCTCGACGAGGATCGTGTGCGTCGGCGTCGTTCCCGTGTTCTCGCCCGAGTGCCTCTGGGCCGGGATCCAGACCGCCTGGCCCGCGGTCAACGACGTGTCGAAGGTGCGCTCCCCGGCTGAGAGCCGACGCGAGAAGTCGCTCAGAGTGACCATGACGCTGTTCGGGTGGTCGTGCGGAGTCGTCTGATCACCTGGCTCGTCGGTGTACTCGAGCACGCGGACGAACTCGTTCTCCCAGAGCGTCCGGTAGTGATCAGGATTCGTCAGAGCGGGATCGTCGGTGATCATGCGGTCACTGTACGCTCCGCGATCCCACTCCGACAGGGGCATTTCGAGCGGCCTGCGCCGCCTGCAACCGCTCAGCCCCTGGACCTGACGATCAGGCGTCGGCGCGCACGGACTCCAGCGTCGGGTAGTCGGTGTAGCCCTCGTCCGTGCGGCCGTAGAACAGCGCGGGACGAGGCTCGTTGAGCTCGGCATCCTGACGCCAGCGCTCGACCAGGTCGGGGTTCGCGATCACAGGCCGGCCGGCGGCCACGGCATCTGCCCAGCCCTCTGAGACGAGCATCTCGGCCTCGTCGCGCGTCGTGGGCGACCCGAAGCCGGAGTTGATGATGAGGGGTGCTCCGAGAGTGCGGCGGATGCGCTGCACCAGCTCGCTCGTCGGGGCGGCGTTCAGGATGTCGACGAAGGCGAGGCCGAGCGGTGCGAGGCCCTCGGCGACGGCGAGGTAGGTGGCGAGCGCGTCGTCGTCGTCGTCTTCGAGGACGCCCTGGATGTTGTGCTGCGGCGACAGACGGATGCCGGTGCGGTCGGCCCCGACGGCCGCGGCGACCGCACGGGTGACCTCGATGGCGAAGCGGGCGCGGTTCTCGGGTGATCCGCCGTACTGGTCGTCGCGGATGTTCGACACCGGCGAGAGGAACTCCTGCACGAGGTAGCCGTTGGCTCCGTGCACCTCGACGCCGTCGAAGCCCGCGGCGATCGCGTTGCGCGCGGCCTGCGCGAACTGCTCGACGACCATCGGGATCTCGTCGAGGGTCAGGGCGTGGGCGACAGGCATGTCGACCTTGCCCTCAGGAGTGTGGGTCTGGCCGGGAGCGGCGAGTGCGCTCGGGGCGACGACGCGCGGCTCACCCGAGATAGCGGGGTGCGAGACTCGCCCGCCGTGCATCAGCTGCATGACGATGGTGCCGCCCGCTTCGTGCACGGCGTCGGCGACGGGCCGCCAGCTGGCGATCTGCTCGGTCGTGACGATGCCGGGCTGTCCGGAGTACGACTTGCCCTCGGCCGCCGGCCACGTCCCCTCCGAGACGATGAGGCCCTGACCCGCCCGCTGGCGGTAGTACTCGACCATCGTCTCGGTCGGCACGCCGTCATCATCTGCACGCGTGCGGGTGAGAGGCGCCATGACGACGCGGTTGGACAACTGGAGGGCGCCGAAGACGGCCGGTTCGAAGAGGGTCACGCTCAGGGGTAAGGCGCGCGAGGGGTGCCGTATTCCCCCGCCGCGATATGCAGGCCGGATGCTCAGTCGGCTGCGCCGCCGTACATCTCGCCCACGGGAACCGCCACGGGCAGCACGTTGCCGGGCTGCGCGAGCGGGCACGCCCACGCGGGGTCGTATGCGCAGGACGGGTTGTAGGCGAAGTTGAAGTCGAGCACGATGGTGCCGCGCTCGGCATCCGATCCGAGGTCCGCACCCTTGATCGTGTCGATCAGGTAGCGGCCTCCCCCGTACGTGCCGCCCGGACGACCGGCGAGCGCGTCGCGCACCGGGACGAAGATCCCACCGCCGTAGGTCGTCAGCCGCCAGACGTCGAGCGATCCGGTGTCGGGGATCTCGACCCTGCCGATGCGCTCGAACGGCACCACGCCGTCGGTGCCGGTCGCGAAGTCGAAGCCGCCGGGCTCCGCGGGCAGGATGGGCAGCTCGAAGCGCCACTGCGGGTCGTAGGAGGCGATCGGCAGCCCCTCGAAGAGCGGCCGGTCGTCAGCCAGCAGCGGGGTCGCCGCGTGATGCAGCATCAGGTCGTCGCGCTCGATGCGCCACAGCTCGTGCGCCTCTTCGGCGGAGTCCGCGCGGCGCACCGCGTCGTAGAGGGCGAAGACCCGACGCCTCCAGTCGACGACCTCGGCGGCGGTGCGGGCTTTCGTGAGCGTCATGTCCTCCAGGCTACGCGGATGCGGTGGCGCAGCGGCCGCGACGACCTGCGACGCGGCCGATTCACGAATCCGTGTCGCGCGGCAGCACGGTGAGTACGCGCTCGATGTGGTCGCGGAACTCGACCAGATAGTCGCGAAGGAACTTCGCCGTGCCCTCGTTCGTGACCGTGCCGTCATCGGAGAAGGTGTCGGGCGAGAACTGGATGTAGGCCTCGGGGGCGGTCATCTGGCGGGCGTTGCAGAAGCTGAGCACGCCGCGCAGACTCTGCTGTGCGACGGCCGTGCCGATCGCGCCGACCGACGCTCCGATGACGGCGGCCGGGATGTGGTCGAACGAGTTCTGACCCCACGGCCGCGACGCCCAGTCGATCGCGTTCTTGAGCCCCCCGGGGATCGAACGGTTGAACTCGGGTGTGACGAAGAGCACGGCATCCGCCGAAGCGATCGACTCCTTGAGATCCACCGCCACAGCGGGGTAGTCGGAGTCATAGTCCTGACTGTAAAGAGGGAGGTCTCTGATCGGGATCTCGAAGAACTCGAGATCAGACGGAGCGAGCCTGATCAGCGCCGTCGCGAGGATGCGGTTGATCGAGGTGGACGAGAGGCTTCCGACGAAGTATCCGACCCTGTACGCCATGACTGTTTCTCATTCCTGTAGCCGTGGAACCAGTCTCGTCCGCAGACGCCTCGGCGTCCAGAGCCGTCTGCGCCGCCCGCTCGGCAGCACGCGCCGCGAACACGCGCGCATGGGCGATCTCCAGCATCCCGATCACGTCAGCACGACTCCCTTGCCGCCGATGGCCCCGGCCTCCATATCGCGGTGCGCCTGCACGATCTCGTCGATGCCGTACACGCGCCCGACCGGGATTCGCGCTCGGCCGGCGGCGACGGCATCCAGATAGTCCTGCAGCACGTGCGGGTCGAGATCGGATGCCTCCCCCGAGTACGCGGTGAGACGGACGCCGTTGGGCAGCCAGTCCATCGGGTAGAACTCGGGGATCGTCCAGTTGTCGGACAGCATCCCCGTGAAGCACACCGTGCCTCCGGTGCGAACGGAGCGGAGCGTGTCGCGCATCACGTTCACGCCCACCAGCTCGATCGCGCCGTCGACCCCGCCGGGCACCAGCTCTCGCACCCGCGCCGAGACCTCGCCGCCATCGATGATGATGTGATCCACGCCGATGGACTCGAGCAGCGGGCGTGCCTCTTCACGGCGCGTGGTCGCGACGACGGTGAGTCCGCGCAGCTTGGCGAGCACGGCGGCGGCGAGGCCGACCGACGAGGTGCCGCCGCGGATCAGCACGGTCTCGCCGGCCCGTGCCTGCAGACCGATCTGCAGCGACCCGTTCGCGGTCTGCAGCATCTCGGGCACGGCGCCGAGCCGATCCCATGGCAGCGGGCTGCGGAACGGGATCACCTGGGCCGCGGGGACCAGCACGTGCTCTGCATAGCCTCCGTCGAACTCCCGCCCCATTCCGCCCATCATGGTCATGACCTGCGTGCCCGCTGCGAACTCGCCTCCCGGGGCGTCAGCGACCACTCCGGTGGCTTCGATCCCCGGGATGCGCGGGAAGCTGCCGCTGTAGGCAGCCCCGCTCCGGAAGTGCAGCTCGGACCGGTTCAACCCGAAGGCCCTCACCCTGATGAGCACCTCGCCGGGAACGGGCGTCGGTGTCGCGACGTCCCTGAGCTCGAGAACCTGCGGCCCCCCAGGCTGCTGAATGACGACCGCCCTCATCGTGCCGCTCATGCGGTGATCCCCTGGTCCGAGACGGTGAGCCGCATCTGCAGCGCACGGAGGACTGCCGTGGCCGCTGTGACGTCGGCGTCTCCGATGAGACGACTCAGAGTGCGCGCGAGCGAGTCCTCCCCGTCCTTCCTCGCCTGCTCTCCTGCCGGCGTGAGCGCGATGAGGGACGACCGTCGGTCCTCCGGATGCGGAGTGCGAGACGCCATCCCATCGCGCTCGAGACGGTCCACGAACTTGCTCGCCGCGCCGATCGTGATTCCGAGGTCGCGGCTCAGCTCGTTCACCCGAGACGCAGGAGAGTGCCGTGCGATCACCCGCAGGGCCTGCAGCGTGCCGAGCCCCAGGCCGGTCTCGCGGGTGAGGTCTGTCGCGGCGGCATTCCAGAGATCGGTCTCGTACCGGACGAGCGCGTCGAAGAAGTCCATGATGTCTGTAACGACCATCGTCGAACTATATTCCCGGGAAGATAGTTCTTCAGAACCTACATCCGGTCAGGCAGCCGGCACTTCAGTCGCCGAACGCGGCGAGCAGTTCGGCGAAGTGATCGAGGTCTTCGGCCGACCAGCGGCGCAGCCGCTCGCCGAGGCGCTCCTCGTAGCGCGAGCGGGCCAGAGCGACCCGCTCCTGCGCCAGCTCGGTCGCGACGAGCACCCGCGCCCGGCGATCGTCGGGATCGGGGACGCTCTCGACCAGCCCGAGATGCTCGAGCTGCCGCACGTGACGGCTGACGGCCGACTTGTCGGTCTGCAGACGCTCGATGATCGCCCCGGCCGAGGTCGCCTTGCCGGTCGCGATCGAGGTCAGCACCTGATATCCGAGGGGCTGCAGGTCGGGATGCACGGTCTGCGCCGCTTCGCGCCAGCTCACCCGGATGCGGGCGAACAACCTTCCCAGCGCGTGCTCGACCCTCGAGATCGCCTGGTCGAGCTCGGCCGGATCGAGGGCGGCCGGATCGAGGGGCTCGGCACCTGCGGAGTCTGCGGCGGGCGCGCCCTCTCGGGCGGGTTCGTCGGGCGAGGCACTCATGGTCGCCAGCTTACGGCGAAGCCCCGCCGTCTCAGAGACGGCGGGGCTTCGATCGAGGTGGATGCTCGGGGCGGTCAGACCTCAGCCAGCAGACGGAAGACCTTGGACGCTGCCTGGATCTCGTCCTGCGTGAGCTCGGCCACGATCGTCCGCAGACGCGACGCGTGATCTCTGCGCAGCTCTGCGAGCACGGTGCAGGCGGCCGGTGTCGGTGTCAGAACCCGCAGCCGGCCGTCCCGCTCGTCCGGCCGGGACTCGATCAGCCCCAGCTCCTCGAGCATGCGCACCTGGCGGCTGATGACCGACTTGTCCATCTCGAAACGCTCGGCCAGCTCGTGCGCATTCGCCGATTCGGCCCGTTCGATGAAGGTCAGCAGCTTGTACCCACCCACCTGCAGCTCGGGGTCGATGCGCGCCGCCGACTCCTTCCAGAGCGTCCTGGTCCTCGCGAAGATCAGGTTCAGATGCGTCTGCAGGTCGCCGAGCGCGGTGTCGACGTCGGCGGGCTCGACCGCCACGGGGGTGGCCATGTCAGCGCCTCGGCTCCTGGTCGTCCCGTTCGAGCACCGTCACCGAACCGGTGGTCGGTGAGGCGGAGTCGACACCCGAGAGTCGGATCGTTCCGGTCGACATCGTGGCGCCGACCTCGGCCTCTGAGACCTCGAGAACCGACTCCTCGGCCTGCTCGCGCAGCTGCTCGGCGGCGTTCTTGGTCGAGAGCGGCTTGTTCTTGATGAACGCGATCGCGATGATGGCGATCAGCGCGAGCGGGATGGCGATGATGAACGCGTCGGCGATGCCGTGGCCGTAGGCTCCCTCGACGATCGTGCGGATCGTGTCAGGCAGCTGCGTGACCTTCGGCACGTCGCCCGAGGCGAGGTGCTTCAGGGCGTCGACCTCTTCGGGAGTGGTCGGCGCGAAGCCGTCGAGCGCATCGGTGATGTAGTTCGCGACACTCGTCGAGAGGCTCGCACCCATGACCGTCACACCGATGGTGCCGGCGATCGTGCGGAAGAAGTTGACGTTCGACGAGGCGGCGCCCAGCTGCTGCGGAGCAGTGTCGTTCTGCACGATGAGGGTGAGGTTCTGCATGACCATGCCGAGTCCCGCGCCGAGCACGAACATGTAGACGGCGACCAGCGGGAACGGGGTGTCGTAGCGCAGCGTCGACATCAGGCTGACACCGACCGTGGTGAGGATGGAGCCCGTGAGCATCCAGCCCTTCCACTTGCCGAACCGGCTGACGAGCTGGCCGATGATGATCGACGCACCCATCTGGCCGATGATCATCGGGATCGTCATGAGGCCCGACTCGGTGGGTGTGGCGCCGCGCGCGAGCTGGAAGTACTGGGCGAGGAACACCGAGGTCGCGAACATCGAGACGCCGATCGCGATGGAGGCGATGACCGACAGCGTGAAGGTGCGGTTGCGGAACAGCGACATCGGCACGATCGGTTCCTTGACGAAGAACTCGACGGTGATGAAGCCGGCGATCGCGACGGCGGCGATGACGGCGAGCATGATGCTGGTCGACGAGTCCCAGTCGAACTCGCTGCCGCCCATCGAGACCCAGATGAGCAGGGTCGAGACGCCGACGGCGAGCAGGACGATGCCGAAGTAGTCGATCGAGACCTTGCGGTCACGCTGCGGCTTGGGCAGGTGCAGCGTGAACTGCAGCAGCACGAGGGCGAGGATCGCGAAGGGCACGCCGACGAAGAAGTTGGAGCGCCAGCCCCACACGTCGGTGAGGAGTCCGCCGAGCAGCGGACCGCCGATGGTGCCGAGGGCCATGATGCCGCCGACGACGCCCATGTACTTGCCACGCTCGCGCGGCGAGATGATGAGGGCGACCGCGATCATCACGAGCGACATCAGACCACCCACGCCGATGCCCTGGATCACGCGCACGGCGATGAGCATGTTCGTGTCGGTCGAGAAGCCGGCGATCACGGTGCCGACGGTGAAGATGATGAGAGACAGCTGCACGAGGATCTTGCGATCGACGAGGTCGGCGAGCTTGCCCCAGATGGGCGTCGAGACGGCGGTCGCCAGCAGGCTGGCCGTGATGACCCAGGTGTACTGCGACTGGGTGCCGCCGAGGTCGGCGATGATGACGGGCATCGAGGTCGACACCACGGTGCCCGAGAGCACGGCGACGAACATTCCGACGACGAGGCCGGAGATCGCGGTGAAGACCTCGCGAGGCGAACGCGTCGCCTCGGCTGAAGAGGTGGGAGTGATGTTGGTCACAGTGGAGAGCTCCTGTGTAGAAAGTTGATAAGAGTCAACTATACGCCTATTGGTTGCGAAAGTGCAACTGTAGACCGGGAGCAACCATCGTCGAGTGGGGCGGAGCGTCAGCCTCGGCTCGTGTCGTTCGCGGGCTCGGCGCTGCGCTGCTTCATCGACCACGAGGCGAGCAGCGCGAGGCGCTCAGCGGATGGCGAGCCCGGTTCAGCCGTGTAGACCAGCAGCACGTTGCCGGGTTCGGCGGTGATCGCGAGCTCTTCGTACGCCAATGTCAGCTCGCCCACGAGCGGATGCCGGAACCGCTTCGTGCCGGCGCCGTGGATGCGCACGTCGTGGGCGGCCCACAGTCGCCGGAACGTCTCGCTTTGGGTCGACAGCTCGCCGACGAGATCCTGCAGCCCCTTGTCGTGCGGGTCGCGCCCCGCCTCGGCGCGCATGATCGCGACGCACATCTCAGCGAAGAGATCCCAATCCGGATAGAAGTCGCGCGCCGCCGGGTCGAGGAACTGGAAGCGAGCGAGATTCGGCGTCCGCCCGCCGTCGCCGATCACCGGCGAGTAGAACGCGCGGGCGAGATCGTTCGTGGCGACCAGGTTCTGGCGGGGGTCCCTGACGAACGCGATCGCGTCGGTGATCGACGACAGCGCCCACTGCAGGCTGGGTCGTGCAACCCCGGGCTTCGCCGACCGGCGACGCGAGCGACCGCTCGACGGGATGCCGTCGGCCGCGCGGGCGAGGTCGAGCAGATGCGCGCGCTCGGCGTCGTCCAGCTGGAGGGCTGACGCGAGCGCGTCGAGCACCGCGGCGGAGGCGCCGGCGATCGCGCCGCGCTCGAGCTTCGCGTAGTACTCGACGCTGACTCCGGCGAGCGCTGCGGCCTCACTGCGCCGCAGGCCGGCGACACGTCGGTTCCCGCCGGCCGGGATGCCGACCGACTCGGGCGCGACACGCGCGCGGCGGGTCATCAGGAACTCGCGGACCTCGGATCTGTTGTCCATGCTCAGGACGCTACCCCCGACCGCGCTCCGCAGGGAGGCTCTCGCAGTACACCCCTCGACAGGGACTCCCTCAGAGCGCCCGACAGGCGCAGAGTGGACGGCATGACATCCGCAGCCCGCCCCTCCGCCGACCGGGTGCTTCCTGCCCTGCTGCTTCTGCTGACCGTGTTCGGACCGATCTCGATGGACCTCTATCTGCCCGCCCTTCCGGCTCTCACGGCGGAGCTGGGCGCCGCCACATCCGTCGCGCAGCTCACCGTGACCGCCTGCCTCATCGGTCTCGCGGCCGGTCAGCTCATCGCCGGGCCGGTGTCGGATCGGTACGGACGCCGCGGCATCCTGCTCATCGGCATCGTGGCGTACATCGTCACGTCGACGCTGTGCGCCATCAGTCCGACCGTCGAGCTGCTGATCGCCGCCCGGTTCGTCCAAGGACTCGCCGGCGGCGTCGGCATCGTGATCGCACAGGCGGCCGGCCGTGACGTGTTCTCCGGCCGAGAGCTGATCCGCTTCTACGCGCGGCTCACCGTCGTCGGCGGCTTCGCGGCGGTCGTCGGCCCGCTGCTCGGGGGCCTCCTCAACACGATCATCGACTGGCGGGGACTCTTCGTCTTCCTCGCGGTCATCGGCACCGCCATCCTGATCGCCGCGCTCGCACGGTTCAGGGAGACGCTGCCGATCGAGGCACGGACGACGGGCGGCCTGACCCGCACCCTGAGCGACTATCGGACGCTCCTCCGAGACCGCGTCTTCGTCGGCGCCGTCCTGAACCAGGGGCTGATGTACGCCGCGCTCTTCGCCTACCTGTCCGGCGCGACGTTCGTGCTGCAGGACATCTACGGCCTGTCGCCCCTCGGATACGCCCTCGCCTTCGGCGCGAACTCGGCAGGATTCATGGTCTTCGGTCACCTGGCCGGCCGCTTCTCCGAACGAGGTCACGTGCACGCCGTCCTTGCCACGGGTGTCGTGGTCGCGACCGCCGGCGCCATCGGCCTGCTCGCCGCCGGACTCGTGCCGATGCCGCTGTGGGTCGTGCTCGCGTCGCTGTTCGCCCTCGCCGCGGGCGTCTCCATCTCGTCTCCCCCGGCCACGACCCTCGCTCTGATCGGATACCCGCAGATCGCCGGTACCGCCTCGTCGCTTCTCGGAATGGTGCGGTTCGGCTTCGGGGGCATCGCCGCCCCGCTCGTCGGCGTCGCCGGCGCCTTGAGCATCCTGCCGCTCGGCGTGGTCACCGTCACCACGACCGCGCTCGCGGCCGTCGCCCTGGTGCTGATCGGCACCGCACAGGGGCGAGCGGCACGACATTCCCCGCCCACGACCTCATCCACCGCCCTCACTCACTGAAGGAGAACATCATGAACACAGACACCGTCAGCACACGCACCATGCGCGCCGTCGTCATGCACGCCCCCGGAGACGTCCGCGTCGAGGAGATCCCCCGCGCCGCCGTCGTCGAGCCGACGGATGCGGTCATCCGCGTCACCGCTGCCTGCATCTGCGGCTCGGACCTCTGGCCCTACCGCGGCATCGAGCCGGTGGATCACCCCACGCCGATGGGGCACGAGTACATCGGCGTGGTCGAGGAGATCGGCGACGAGGTCCGCGACATCAAAGTCGGCGACTTCGTCGTGGGGTCGTTCGTCGCCTCGGACAACACGTGCGAGATCTGCCAGGCCGGCTTCCAGTCGCGCTGCATCCACCAGGTCATGATGGGCGGGGTCGGCACGCAGTCCGACTACGCCCGCATCCCCCTCGCCGACGGCACCCTCGTCGCGGTCGAGGGCGACCCGACACCCGCGCAGACCCGCAGCCTGCTGGCGGCATCCGACGTTCTGGGCACGGGCTGGTTCGCCGCTGTCGCCGCCGAGGCGGGGCCAGGCAAGACCGTCGCGGTGGTCGGCGACGGAGCCGTCGGCCTGCTCGCCATCCTCGCCGCCAGGCAGCTCGGAGCGGAGCGCATCATCGCCATGTCACGTCATGCCGACCGTCAGGCGCTCGCGACGAAGTTCGGGGCCACCGACATCGTCGAGGAGCGCGGCGACGCCGGCGTCGCGAAGATCAAGGAGCTCACCGGCGGGTACGGCGCGCACTCGACGATCGAGGCCGTCGGCACGCAGGAGTCGATGATGCAGGCGATCCACGCCACACGCCCGGGCGGACACGTCGGCTACGTCGGCGTGAGCCATGGCGTCGAGCTCGACGGACTCGACCTCTTCTTCTCGACCGTCAGCCTTCTGGGCGGACCGGCTCCCGTGCGCCGGTTCCTCCCCGAGCTGATCGACCTCATCATGACCGATCAGATCGATCCGGGCATCGTTTTCGACCTCACGCTGCCGATCGAGCGGGCCGCCGAGGGATACAAGGCGATGGACGAGCGTCGCGCCACGAAGGTGCTGCTCACCACTGACTGAACCTCATCGATGACGCGGGAGGGCGCACACCGCGTCCTCCCGCGGGCGCGGGAGCAGTCGGGTTCAGTGCGGGAGAGAGCTGGAGTTGTCGAGGTCGAGATCCACGTCCACGTGCCAGTCGGGCTCGGAGTCGTCATCGACGTCCGGGGAGTCGGGATAGAGGCGGTGCGCCTGCAGCCTCGCCGCGTGCTCGGTGAAGTCCGGCTCGTCGTCGTCGAACTCGTGCGGTCCGACCAGCAGGTCGTTGCCGACGCCGATGACGAGATCGGCGCAGTCCTCGCGGCCGCCGACGAGGATGGGGATCTCGACCGCATCGGCTTCCCCCTCCTTCGCGACTGCTGCGGCGAGGGTGACGAGGGAATCTGCCACGTCATCCGTGGTCACCAGCTGCTGGCCTGCATACGAGACGATCTTCATCGCTCCATCTTCGCCGAGCTCGCGAATCCGCGGTTCAGGGTTGCGCCACCCGCTGCGGTTCGATAAGCACTCCGCAGCCGGATCGGCGCGGATCACATGCGGGCGTAGCGCGCTCGGGCGAAGCAGAACAGGCCGTAGAGGGCGAGACCCGCGCCGACCACCCACAGGATGACAGCGCCGAAGGGCAACCCGGCCAGAGCACGCAGCGCCGAGTCCAGGCCGCCCGCGGTCTCGGGGTCGTGGGTGAGCGCCGCGATGACGAAGAGCACGCCGGCGACCCCGACCGCGATGCCCTTGGCGACGTAGCCCGCCACTCCGAACGCGGTGATTCCCGAGCGCGCCTTCGCCGACGGCACGGAGAGGTGCTCCATGAACGCGCGAGTGATTCCGCGCACGATGAAGGCGATCCCGACCACTGCCACCCCGAGCCCGACCAGCACGAGCAGCACCACACCGGCAGGCGCCGCCAGCAGCTTCGCGCTGAACGACTGCGAAGACTCGGACGACTGCGACTGGCCGCCGAGCGCATAGACCAGAGCCGTCGCGCCGATCGCCAAATAGGCGACAGCTGTGCCCACGAACTTCGCCCGGTGCGCCCACATCTTCTTCGTATCGGGATCGCGCTCGACGACGGCCTCGGCGATCTGCCAGATCGCGAGTGCGAACAGGCCGAGCACGATCAGCCAGAGCAGGAACACGCCAGCGGGCGACTCCTGGATCTGCTGCATGGCACCGCCTTGATCCGCGTTCTCGCCGCCGCCGCCGGTGGCGATCGAGATCGCGATCCCGCCGATGAGGATGTGCAGGATGCCGAGCACGACGTAGCCGACGCGGGCGAGGACGCGGAAGGCGGTCGAGTCCTGAGCGGCCCTCGCTGTGGAGGCGGCCGAGTCGCGAGTGTTCATGGGTTCACGGTGCTTTCGATCGGTTCTTCGGAGATGTCTGACGTGCTGCGGGCCCGGGCGAGGCGGCGCGCGCGTGTGGCTTCGACGCAGGCCCAGACGAACGTGGCGACGGCGACGCCCTCGAGCATTCCGGCGACCACATCGCTGAGCCAATGGGCGTGGAGGTAGGTGCGGCTCCACATCATGAGCGCGATCCACGCGACACCGACGACCCAGACCCACCGGCGTCTGAGCACGAGTCCGAGGATCACCACGACCGTCGTGGCCACAGCGGTGTGCCCGGAAGGGAAGGAGGTCGCGACGCTCTCGGCGAGCGAGTCGACCGGCCGCGTGCGGCCGATCACCGCGGCCATGGTCGCTCCGATCGCGACCACGGTGACCATCGCGATCGCCAGCGTCGCCGCATCCCACCGCCGTCCGCGCCAGAAGAGCGCCGCGATCAACAGCGCGCCGATCACGATCATGCCGATCGTGCCGCCGACGACTGCGGGCACCCAGGCGACGACGAGCCAGGCGACGCTGCTCAGCGCGACCATGAGATCGTGCCACCAGATGTCGACGGCCAGCGGCTCATGACCGCCGAGGGCCACCACGGCGCGCAGCACGACGAATGCGAGGGTCGCTGCGGCACCGACGACGATCGCGCCGATGCCGCGCTGCGCCTCGGTCATTCCCGGATCAGGCGAGGGGCTCGTTGTCGCGGATGCTGCGGCGGGTCACACGCTCGCCGGTCGCGGGGTCGACGGCCGTGCGGTCGACGGTCTCGGTGCGCCGACTGCGCATCACGAGAATGAGGCTGATCAGGAAGACCACGACTCCTGCACCCATGAGGATGTAGCCGATCAGGTCGAGATCGACGTAGCCGCCGGTGTCGATGTTGAGTGCGAAGACGAGGATCGCTCCGATGACGAAGAGCGCGATGCCGCTTCCGATACCCATTTGTCCATTCCTCTCCGGGCCCGCGTTCGCGGACTCGCGACGACCAGAATAGGGTCAATGCTCATTGAGTCAATGGCCATGGACACATTCGCCGTGCCGTGATATGGATGGAATGATGACCGATCTCGAACGCCGCGCCGGCATCTTCGCCGCACTCGCCGATCAGACGCGCCTGCGCATCGTCGACCTGCTCACGCTCGGAGATCTGTCCTCCTCCGAGATCGGGTCGGCTCTCGACCTCCGATCGAACCTCATCGCGCACCACCTGGGAGTGCTCGAGTCGGCCCAGATCATCGCGCGCACGCGCTCGGAGTTCGACAGACGGCGCAGCTACATCGGACTGCGCCCCGAGGTCTTCACCACTCTCGCGCCCCCCAGCGTCGCCCCGCCTCGCCGTGTGCTGTTCGTCTGCACGGCGAACTCCGCGCGGTCGCAGCTGGCCGAGGCGATCTGGCGCGACACGAGCCCGGTGACGGTCGCTTCGGCCGGCACCAAACCCGCCGAGAAGGTGAACCCCGAGGCCACCGCGGCGGCCGCTCGACACGGGCTCGTCATCGACCCCGATCATCGGCCCCGCCACCTCGACGAGGTGCGCACCGACGGCGACCTGGTCATCACTGTGTGCGATGACGCCCACGAGCGACTCCACGACAGCGACGATCTCCACTGGTCGATCCGCGATCCGGCCCGGATCGGCACAGCCGCCGCCTTCGACGCCACCTTCGATACGCTCGTCCAGCGCATCCGCGCGTTCTCATCTCGCCTCGTCGCCGCCTGAGCCGATGTCCCCGGTGCGTGCGACGATCTGCACGTCGACGGGAGAACGGGATGCGGGGCGAAGCGACCGTGCTGCACGCCGATCTCGACGCGTTCTACGCCTCGGTCGAGCAGCGCGATGCCCCGGAGCTGCGCGGCCGACCGGTCATCGTCGGCGGCGGCGTCGTGCTCGCTGCGAGTTATGAGGCCAAGGCGCGCGGAGTGCGCACGGCGATGGGCGGACGACAGGCGCTGCAGCTGTGCCCGGATGCGGTGGTCGTCCCCCCGCGCATGGAGGCGTACTCCGCAGCCAGCAAAGACGTGTTCGCGATCTTCCGCGACACGACGCCGCTCGTCGAGGGACTCTCCATCGATGAGGCTTTTCTCGAGGTCGGGGGCCTCAGGCGCATCGTCGGCACCCCCGAAGAGGTCGCCGTGCGTCTGCGCGAGCGGGTGCGCACCGAGGTCGGGCTGGCCATCTCGGTGGGCGTCGCCCGCACGAAGTTCCTCGCCAAGGTCGCGAGCGCCGTCAGCAAGCCCGACGGGTTGCTCGTGGTCGAACCCGAGCGCGAAGAGGAGTTCCTGCTCCCTCTGCCGGTCGAGCGGCTGTGGGGCGTGGGCGCCGTCACCGCCGAGAAGCTGCAGCGCTACGGCATCCGCACCGTCGGCCAGCTGGCCGAGCTCGAGTCCGCCACCGCCGAGCGGATGCTGGGCAAGGCCGTCGGCGCGCACCTGCACGCCCTCGCCCGCCTGCGGGATCCGCGTCCGGTCGACACGACCCGGCGCCGAGGATCCATCGGCTCCCAGCGCGCCCTCGGTCGAGGGCCGCGCTCGGCCGAGGAGCTCGACCTGATTCTGACGCAGATCGTCGACCGACTCGCGCGGCGGCTGCGCGACGGCGACCGGGTATGCCGCTCGGTGGTGCTGCGGCTGCGCTTCGGCGACTTCGCGAAGGCGACCCGATCACGCACGCTCGGATCGGCGACCGATCGCACGGCGATCCTGCTCACGGTGGCTCGTGCACTGCTCGCCGCCGCCGGGCCAGAGATCACCGAGCGTGGCATCACGCTGATCGGGCTGTCGCTGTCGCACCTCGACGGGGCAGACCGCGTGCAGCCCGAACTGCCGATCGACTGGGGCGACGAAGAACGGCTCGACACGGTGCTCGACACCCTGCGCGACCGGTTCGGGGCGACCTCCGTCTCGCGTGCGGCGCAGATGGGTCGCGATCCGGGCTGGTCCAGCCCGATACTGCCCGAGCACGAGTGATGCGAGGGAGGCATCGCAGGTGCTGCAACAGCGGTGTGTTTAGCCGAGGTCGTAAGCGGTGTCGTCCCGCATCTCCACCGGAGCACCCGTGGGCGACTCGACGCCGCGCGTGAGGGTGCGCAGCCGGTCGACGAGCTCGGGGGCTTCGAGTTCGGGGCCGCTGCCGGGCACCTGCTTGGCCACGATCTGGCTCGCGGGTCCGATCAGGAACTTCGCCGTGACGACCGAGCCGTCCGGCTCCTGCACCGGTATCTCCACGAGTTCGGCGCGTTC
The DNA here is from genome assembly GCF_001423645.1 of Microbacterium sp. Leaf161. Lineage (NCBI taxonomy): Bacteria > Bacillati > Actinomycetota > Actinomycetes > Micrococcales > Microbacteriaceae > Microbacterium > Microbacterium sp. Leaf161. Next base: position 640,781 of record NZ_LMOW01000001.1, read on the forward strand.
TTCCTCACCCAGCGCGCGCCCGTATGACAGCAGCGCATCTGCGATGTCGTCCCCCGTCAGATACGCGTCGCCGCCATAGATGATCGTCTGCATAGTCCCGTTCTAGAGCAGTTCCTGCTGATCCGTCCGCCCCTTGCCCCGGTGCAGTGCGACTGGTAGCGATTTGCGAAGGAAGCCCTTGTGCCTCGTAATGTGGAGTGCATGGCAGAACAGAAGACGATGGTGCAGACGGAGATCCTGGCCGACGGCGTGACGTATCTTCTCGCTCAGGATCAAGACCTCGACGAGCTGAAACGCCGCATCGAAGAGGCGGTCGCCACGGCCGGCACTTTCGTCGACTTCGTCGTCGTCGGCAATCGTCAGGTGAGCCTTCTCGTCACCCCTCGCTCACGGATGAGCATCAGTGTGGCGACGGTGCTCTTCGACGCTCGCGACACGGGAGACGTCGACTTCCCCTTCGGCGGACACTACGACCTGCTCTGACCGAGGCCGATCATGAGACGGTGGGATCAGAGCTGGTCGAGCACGAGTTCGCCGCGCGAATTGAGCTGATCCATCATGTGGGCGACCCGTGCGGGGTCGATCGCGTGCACAGTCGGAAGATCGAACTCGAACACCAGCGGGATGCTGGGGTGCACCCAGATGGTCAGGCGCCCGGAGGGGGCCTCGGGCTTCGGCAGCCACGTCATCATGAAGCTCTCGTTGCGACGCAGCTTGGTGCCGATCACGATCTTCACGTGCGCCAAGGTCACTTCTTCGATCTCGATCGCGGGCCGCGAGCTGTTGTACTCCAGTTTCCCCATACGAGCACTTTACGCTGAACGGAACTGATCTGGCCCGCCCCACCCGCCGACCCACGCCTCCACCCGAGGATCGGAGCGCAGCAGGTGGACCCCGTCGGCTTCGATCCGCCGGGTTTCGAAGCCCTCGTCCGTGCCCCATCGCTCGGCTCGGCGCATCGCTCGCCGCGAGCGCAGCACTCCCACTGACGAGCCGTCGACGTCGACGAGATCGACCGTGCCCACGTCGCCCGTGCCGAGGCGGGCGACGCACTCGACGATCCGTGCCGGCTCGAGCACGACGACGGGTCGGTCGAGCTCCCAGACGACCCGGGCATCCGGCTGCTCGCCGCCGACCAGGACGCGCGGGTCATTACCGAGAGCGCCCGTCGTCGCGTCGAGCATCACCTTCGCCAGCGGGAATGCGGCGAGGATCGAATCCACCGCGACGAACAGCGCCTCCGGGGTGTGTGCTCCGCGCAGCCTGACGACGAGGTCGGGCGCGTCTGACAGCAGGCCTCGCGGGGCGGACCCGCCGACCGGAATCGACGAGACCAGCCTCATGGTCTGGGCGTTCGCCCGCTCGAGTCCCGAGCCGCTGCGCTCGGCCCACTCGGGTCCGTCATGCCAGGCCACCGCTGTCGGCACGTGGGCCAGCACGGCGCCCGCCTGCCACATCCGATGCGCCCATTCCCAGTCCTCGCCGCCATAGGCCGAGAAGGACTCGTCGAACCCGCCGGTCTCGTCGAACAGGCGGCGCGAGCAGGCGATCACCGCACCGATGACGAACCGATACGACCGGTCGTCGGCGTCGAGCAGATCGCGACTTCGGGCGTACTCCTGCGCGAGCCAGGCCGGCTCGGGGAGGTCACGGTCGATCACCGCCTCGAGCACGGGCGCCTCCGGGGGGATGCCCGAGAAGTCCGCGTGCCGACGACGTCCGACGGTGACGGCCTCGGGAAGCAGCGCCGGAAGCCGGGTGAGCGCCCGCACATACCCGGGCTCAGGGGCGGTGTCGGCATCGAGGAAGCAGAGCACGTCGCCGCTGCTCGCGCGCACGCCGAGATTGCGCACGGCTGCCAGACGGAAGCCCCGGTCTTCCTGTCGCACGAGGATCACCCCGTCCGGCACGCGGACGTCGCCCGCAGAGCCGTCGTCGGCGACGACGACCTCGAGAAGCTCGGGCGGATAATCCTGCATCGATAGGGCGGACAGCGTGCGAGCGAGTTCCGCGGGCTGCTCGTAATGAGCGACGATCACCGACACTTTCGGCAGGATCTCGGGCTCGACTCCCTCGAGCGTGTCCCACCGGTTGCCGACGACCCAGGACCGCCGCATCACCAGTCCAGCCCTCCCCACCAGCGCACGTACGACTCGGCCGCCTCCGGCCATGCCATCGGCAGCCTGGTGAGCCCGTGCCAGGTCGACTCCGGATGCTCGAAGGCCTGCCGCACCGCCACCGCGAGCTCGGCTTCGTCGACCGTCTGCAGGGTTCCGGGGCGCAGCGTCGCCATCTCGTCCATGTAGCGGTTGCGCACCGCGACGGGTCGCCGGCCCCAGCCGATCCACGATGCCAGGGATCCGGATGCCGAGACGTGTCGATGTGCGATCACCGGCACCGACACCGCGCGGCCCCGACGTGCGATCTCCGCGTCATCGAGCCAGCCCGTCACCTCGACCTCGACCCCGAGGGCGCCCGCTCGGCGAACGAACTCCTCGAGCTCGGCGGCGTGACCGTCCGAGGCGCGACCGAGAATCGTCATCTTCCCGATGCCCGCGCGCGCCGCCGCACGGGCCGCCTCGTCGTGTCCCTTGCCGGGATAGAAGTAGCCGAGCACGCCGACCGACCCATCCGCCGGCATCCGCTGCGCGTCGGTCTCGAGGTCCACGGGCAGCGGAATGCTCACCGCCGCCCCAGACCAGACCGCCTCTTCGCGAAGCAGCGCACGCTCGTGCTCGCTGTTGACCGCCACCCCTCGCGCCGCTGCGGCCACGACCGCGTAGGCCGCTCGTCGGCGAGGCCGATTGCGCTCCCCGTCCGACGCCTGGGGCACATCGTGAAGGGTGACGCTGACCGCCCGACGCGCAGCGAGCGCTCCGAACGACTGCGCCGCCTGCTCGGGGGAATCACCCCACAGACGATCCGTGAAGTGCACATGCAGCGCGGCGTCAGCGGGCGCCGCATCCAGATCGGCCGCGTCGATCGTCCGGATCGACGGTCGCGCTGCGCGCACCGCGGACGCCATATCGCGCGCGTACATCGCGACGCCGTGGGTGCCGGGGTGCACGAGAAGCAGCGGTGCGGCGTTCATCGCCCACGCCACACGTCGAGCAGAGGAGCGAGACGTGCCACGGCGGCCTCGACGAACTCCGGGTGGGCTGCGTACCACTCGAGGTGTGCGGCCCGCACCTCGGCATCGTCGATCGGTGCGCCGTCGACGATCCAGTGCGCGCGCGGATCGTCGGGGAGGGACCATGCCTCGATGACCTCGGGGTGCAGCGGCGCCCGCACTGAGTTCAGCAGCGGGCGACCCGGGTCGGTCGGACCGCCGGTGTGGCCGAGGGCTTCGAGCATGCGAGCCCCCAACGGCATCCACACCGCGTCACCCGGATGGTTGACCGTGCGCGCGTGATCGGCCGTGACCGAGTCGAACAGGTCGGAGACCCGCACGTCAGCGCTCTGCTCTCGGACGCGCAGCGTGTCGATCGACGACTCCCCCACGGCACGCACCTCATGGGGTGTCAGCGCGGCGACGACCGGGATGCCGGCGGCCGCGGCGAGCGTGCGGATGTCGTGGTACGCCACGACAGGCGGGTCGCCCTCGACGCCGGGCACGCGGATGGCGGCCTGGAAGGGATGCAGCCCTGCGAAGCGCACCGGGGGCACGGTCAGCACGCGGGCATCTGTCACCGCAGCGATCTGTCGCGTGCCCAACGGCAGATCGCGATAGTCGTCGCGGATCGGCTGGCTCACGACGGTGTCGGCGGTGCGGACGACCTCGTGCAGGCGCGCGGCGTCGTCGGCGGTCATCTCGTGCACGGCGGGAACGCGCACGAAGCGATGCTCGGGAGAATCCATCACCATGCGCAGCGATTCGGCCTGGCAGTTGCCGAGCACGACCCCGAAGCTTTCGGGAAGCGGAGCCAGCCCATAGAACTCCGAGTAGTGTTGGCGGCGCGCTAGCACCAGGGAGCCAGCCGGCGCAACGGCCGTGCGTAGTTCGGGATCATGGCTCATGATTCGAACGTACCCCCTCGATCTCATCAGTCTTGCGTCCCCATTGCACCGCGGTCTCTCCGTCATCGCGATACACGCACGTCGGGTGCTCAGCCCGCCAACGGAGAACCACATCGTCACCGAACCCGCCCTCATTCGCGTCGCCTCGATCCCGGCCGCCCACCCCTATGTGCGTGCGATCACCGACACACAGCGTGTGCGCGTGCTGCCCGATCCTGCTGTTCCCGGCGCACCCGCCGACGTGTGGTGGCCGCCGGTGGCGCTCACCTCGCCGTGGCTCGAATCGCGCAGCGCGGACTTCGACGTGCTGCACGTGCACTTCGGTCTCGAGTCGTTCTCGCCGGACGAACTGCGCGAGGCTCTCGAGACCGCGCACCGGCTCGGCCGGCCGGTCGTCTACACCGTGCACGACCTGGAGAACCCGCAGCTCGTCGATCAGCATCCGTATCGTGAACTGCTCGACGTGATCATCCCGTCGGCCGATCACCTCGTCACACTCACCTCGACGGCGGCCGAGGAGATCGAGCGGCGGTGGCGCCGCAGCAGCCGGGTGCTGGCTCACCCCACTCTGCTCGATGGTGCCGCGGTGGCCGAGCGCACGGTCGACGAGACCCTTCGGATCGGAATCCACCTGCGAGACCTGCGCCCCAACATCGCCGCCGAGCGTGCGGTGCGTGCAGCCGTCGACGCCGCCGCGCTGCTCGCGCAGACAGGGCGGGCCGTCGAGTTCGAGGTGCTGATGCACGAGCGCGTCCGCGATGACGCAGCGGCCACGCGTGTGACCGCGTGCGCCGAAGAGCACCCTGAGGTGCGCGTGCGACGCACACCGCGTCTGAGCGACGCGGGCATCGATGCCTGGATCGGAGGACTCGACCTCTTCGTCCTGCCCTATCTGCACGGCACGCACTCGGGGTGGGTCGAGCTCTGCTACGACCTGGGGGTTCCCGTGGCCGGAACGGATGTCGGGCACATCGGTTCGCAGCATCCCGATGACTTCTTCGTCATCGACCTCGACGACCCGCAGACGCTGGTCGAGGCCGTGGCGCTCGCCTCTGACGCGCGCCACGTCGCCCCGTGCATCGCTGGTCGAACGGCGACGCTCCGAGAGAGTGGCCGAACGGGAGGCCGTGCGCGACGCGCACGCCCTGCTCTACGCCACCGCACGCGCCGAGATCTCGACGGAGGCACGCGCATGATCGGCCGCGAGCGGTTGCGGGTGATGGTCGTCGCCCCCGAGCGTCATGCCCTCCGACAGCCGCACGCCGGCGGCCTGGAGGCCGTGGTCTGGAACCGCGTGCGCTGGCTGCGCAGCCGTGGCCACGACGTGCAGCTCTGTGCGGCCGAAGGGTCGGACTTCCTGGGCGCCAACATCGATCTGCACCTGCCGAGCCCCCGCTGGCATCAGTCGCGGGATGCGTCCGACACCGACTTCCCCGAGGGCCACCGCCGGCTGATGACGGATGCTTTCGCGCGCGTGCGGGATCAGCTCGACGCCCCCGCGACACGCGTCGATGTGATCGACAATCACAGTCTCCACGGGGATCCGATCCTCTGGAGCCGCGACATCGGGGTGCCGGTCGTCACCACGCTGCACACGCCGCCCCTCGCCGACATGGTGATCGCCTCGAACGCGCTCACCGGCTCCTCGCCGCACCGCTTCCTCGCGGTCAGCCAGTACACGGCGCGCGCCTGGTCGGCCGAGGGCGTCGAGGCGTTCGTCTTCACCAACGGCGTCGACACGGCGCAGTGGAGCCTGGGGCCCGGCGGAGGCGACTGGGTGTGGTTCGGACGGATCGTGCCCGAGAAGGCGCCGCACCTCGCCATCATCGCCGCGCGGCGGGCAGGCGCGCGACTGAAGCTCGCCGGCCGCGTGGGCGATGCCGCGTACTTCGATCGGGAGGTCCGACCGCTGCTCGGCCACGGCATCGACTATGTCGGGGCCCTGCGTCAGCCCGAGCTCTCGGCCCTCGTCGGGGCAGCATCCGTCGCTCTCGTGACCCCGGTGTGGTCGGAGCCCTTCGGACTGGTGATGGCCGAGGCGCTCATGACCGGCACGCCCGTCGCCGCCTTCGACTCCGGCGGCACTAGCGAAGTGCTGGCCGGAATCCCCGGCACCGCCATCGTGCCCTCCGCCGACACCGATGCTCTCGCCCACGCCGCGACGGCGCTGGTCGAGCAGACGCGGCTGGGGCTGTCGCGTCGGGTCGTGCGCGAGGCCGCCTCCGCGCGGCACTCGCTCGATCACAGGCACCGCGAGATCGAGCGGGTCCTCACCGTCGCCGCTCAGAGCGCGGTGCCTGCGCACGAGCTCGCCGACGCAGAGGCGGTCGGAGCATGATCGGCTGGTACGTGCATCATCACGGCTGGGGCCACATGACCCGGATGCAGGCGATCCGCCCGCACCTCGGAGACGAGGTGACGGTGTTCTCGAGCCTTCCCGAACCCGCCTCGTTGCCGCCGGAGACCGTATGGGTCCAGCTGCCCTCCGACTCCGACGCCGTCGTCGGGCCCGACGGCGTGCGCCGCGAGGCGCATCAGCTCGGCGATGTCACAGCCGGAGGCACCCTGCACTGGGCGCCGCTCGGGCACCCTGGCCACCAGGCCCGTCTCGCGGCGATCGCGGAGTGGGTGGCGATTCACCCGACGTCCGCATTCGTCGTCGACGTCAGCGTCGAGGTCACGATCCTGGCTCGTCTGCTGGGGCTGCCGACGATCTCCGTCGCGCAGCCGGGCGATCGCACCGACGCTCCGCACCGTCTGGGGTACGACCTCGCCGACCGCATCCTGGCGCCCTGGGCTCCCGGCACGATCCCCGCGACGGCCCTCGTCGGTCGCGAGGACCGCGTGCGATCGGTGGGCGCGATCTCGCGCTACGACGGCCGCGCTCGCACCGAGGCAGACGCAGACGCTGACGACGTGCGCCGCGTGCTGTTCCTCGGCCTCGCGCTCGACCCGGTGCGGCTCGCGCAGACGAGGGAGCTGCTGAGCGCAGACGGATGGGTCGTCGAGAGCGCAGGAGCGGGCAGCGACGATCGCATCGACGACGTGTGGCCGCTGCTGAGCCGTGCGACCGTCGTCGTCAGCGCGGCGGGTCAGAACAGCATCGCCGACCTCGCGGCCGCAGACGCCCGAGCTGTCGTCATCGCCCAGGAGCGACCCTTCGACGAGCAGAGCGAGATGGCCCGCGTGCTGGCCGCCCACGGGCTCGCCCAGACCGTCGCGGCTGACGCGTCGCCCGCCGAGGTGGTCGACAGCATCCGGCGCGCAGCCGACACCGCTCCCCGCTGGGACGTGTGGCAGGTGTCGGGTTCTGCCGCACGTGCCGCGGCCGCGATCGAGGAGCTGGCACGATGACCGTCCGCGTCGCCCTCATCACTCCGGCATCGGCGAACCGTCTCGACCACCTGCAGCGCCAGCGCCGATTCCTCGACGAGGTGCGCACGCCGGGCATCGACGTCGTGCGCGTCGAGGCATGGCTCGACGTCGACGCACCGCCCGCAGTGCCGTCAATCCTGTCCGTGCATGTGCCGCCCGGCCGCGACGGCATGCGCGTCGGTGCGGCGCGCAACGCCGCCGCCGCTCTCGCGCTGGATCACGATGCCGACCTGCTGCTGTTCCTCGACGTGGACTGCCTGGCGGGGCCGGCACTGGTCCAGAGATACGTCGAGGCAGCACAGGCACACCCGCACGACCTGCTCTGCGGACCGGTGACCTACCTCCACAGCGTGCAGCGCCCGTCGACGCTGCACGATCTCGGCACCATGACCCGGCCGCACCCGGCTCGCCCCCTGCCACCGGACGGCGAGGTGGTGACGGCGACCGATGACGAGTTCGATCTCTTCTGGTCGCTGTCGTTCGCAGTGACCGCTGAGACGTGGACGCGTCTCGGCGGCTTCGACGAGGCGTACGAAGGGTATGGCGCCGAAGACACCGACCTGGGCCGACGGGCTCGGTCTCTCGGCATGCGAGTGCAGTGGGTCGGCGGCGCGCACGCCTACCACCAGTGGCACCCGGCCGGTTCTCCGCCGTGGCGCCACCTCGACGACATCCTGCGCAACGGCGCCCTGTTCGCCGAGCGCTGGGGCGAGTGGCCGATGCGCGGCTGGATAGACAGCTTCATCGAGGGCGGTGCGGTCGAATCCCACGGCGACGGATACCGCCGCGTCGCATCGGGCACCGGCCCTCGCTCAGTCCAGGCGTGAGGACAGCTCCCGGACGATCTCCCCGACCTCTCGCTCCGCACCCGCGACGCGCTCGACCTCGGCCTCGAGATCGGCCAGCGTCTCGGCGGCGGCGCCGTGACGACGCGCGATCTGCAGGTTCGCGCGAATGTTCATGGCCCCGCCCGACAGCCCGGCACGGAGCGCCTCTGCCGCCACCGCGAGATCGACGACGATATGCGGGTTGCCCGCCTCGACGAGCACGCGCACGTCACGCAGCATCGCCACGCCGATCGCGCCGACCCGCGCCGCTGACCGGGCCGCCTCGACAGCAGCGCTGCGGACGCGCTCGTCGCGGGAGGGGTCGTCGCTCGGCAGAGCGAGCGCCGCCCCGAAACTCGAAGAGACGACGCCATCCGCCTCGACCGCTCGCAGCGCCTCAGCCCGCTGCCGGGCGAGGCGGTCGACGATGTCCGCCGCTCGCGGATCGTCATCGGAATACCCGCCGACCATGCTCATCAGCGAGGCGGCGATCGCCAGCATCACACCGGACGCCGCACCTCCCCCGGGAGAACCCGTCGGTCGACTCAGCGCGTCCAACCAGTCATCCAGAGGGGTGGACGGGGGGATGTCGGCGGAGTCCTGCATGAGCGTCACACTATCGAGCTAGGACATCAGCAGCGGCAGCAGCGACACGACGAGTCCCACGAATCCGACTCCGGCGAACACGATCCCCAGGGTCAGGATGACGCGCCGCGTGTGAGGCGGTTCCCCCACCCGCGCACGGGCGGGGTTGTTCGCGCTGACCACTCCGTCTGCCCAGCCATCATCCGCCGTGGCGGCCTCGTGCCTTCTCAGAGCCCTCTCGTGAAAGTCGCCGCCGGCGAACCAGCGGCCGACCAGAGAACCCTCGCGCTCGATGACCGCGATCTCGATCGGCAGCCACGCTCCCTCGACCGTGCGGATGAGGAACGCCAGCAGAAGCAGCGGCAGACCGATGCCGAGGCCCACCCAGGAGAGCACCTCACCGACGAGAGCGAGAGTGTCCAAGACCTGCATCACCCCATCGTAGAGAGTGCCGCCCGCGCTCGGCGGCGAAACCGCTAACCACTGCGCGCCCCGGGCGCAAGGCCCTCTGCACACTCGACCGTCTCGCCTAACGTCGCCCACGAGGGGAAGGAGAACCGTGAGAACTCATATTGAGATCGACGGCAGAAGCTTCGTGCTTCAGGACGATCAGCCCCTGAACGAGATCATGGCTGAGATCGAAGCGGCTGCGTCCTCGCCGCCGGCGTTCGTGACCCTGTCTGCCGAGGGGCGCAGCATCAGCGTGCTCATCCGCGCGACGACACGGGTGGTGATCTCGGTCGAGAAAGACGACCACGTCGAGCAGGACCACGGCCCGTGGAGCCTTCCGTTCGACGAATGGGAGCTGTGACGTGGAAGAGCTGTGGCTGGTCAGGCACGGCGAGAGTGTGGGCAACGTCGCCGCGACCGCAGCCGAGGTAGCGCGCGCAGAGATGATCGAGCTCGCGAGCCGAGATGCCGACGTGCCGTTGTCGGAGACAGGCGCAGAGCAGTCGCGGGCGCTGTCGGCCGCACTGCACGGCGGCGCCATCTCGCCGCAGGTCGCCTGGTTGTCGCCGTACCTGCGTGCACAGCAGACGTTCGCGCTCAGCATGGAAGACGCCCCGGCCGTCGAGCAGGTGCTCACCGACGAGCGGCTGCGGGACAGGGAGCTCGGCATCCTCGATCTGCTGACGCGGTGGGGCGTCGCCGCGCGGCACCCCGAGGAGGCCGTTCGTCGCGCGCGTCTGGGCAAGTACTATCACCGGCCACCCGGTGGCGAGTCCTGGGCCGACGTCGCGCTTCGTCTGCGGTCGTTCCTGCACGATGCCCTCGATGCGGATGCTCGCGTGGGGCTGGTCGTCGCACACGACGCTGTCGTCATGCTGCTGATCGCGCTGCTCACCGGGATGGACGAGCAGCGCCTCATGCAGTTCGCGTCCGCGAACACGGTTCTCAATGCCTCCGTGACGCGGCTGCGGTTCGACGGCCGGCAGTGGCAGCTCATCGATTTCTCGGATGTGAGCCACCTCGAGCAGCTGGGCGCGGAGGTCACCGTGCACCCCGGGAGTCCCGATGTCCGACCCGAATGAGCCGACGACCGTCACCCCGCAGCTGTTGCGGCAGTGGGGACTCCCCGACCCCGGCGACTCGAAGAAGTCCCGGGGAACGGCGATGATCATCGGCGGCTCCCCTCTGTCGGCGGGCGCGGTCGTCCTGGCCGGAGAGGCTGCGCTGCGCGTCGGAGCGGGAAAGGTCGCCGTGACGACCGATGCCGCCATCGCGGATGTCGTGCGCATCACCCTCCCGGAATCAGGGGTCTACGAGTCACCCGGTGCGGACGAGCCGACGCCGGACGTCCTGCGCATCGCATACGACGGAGCGGACGCTGTGCTGGTCGGGCCCGGGTTCGATGACCCTGAGCATGCCGTGCGTTGGCTACGGCGGCTGGCAGGCCACGACATCGCCTGCCTCGTCGTCGACGCCTTCGCCGTCGGAGCCGTGAGAGAGGTGCCGCGGTCCGATCTTCCGCGGTCTCTGATCATCAATGCCAACCTCGACGAGGCGGAGCTGCTGCTGGGGCGGCCTGTCGATGACCTCTTCAGCGACCTGCGGCCCCTCGCACGAGAGCTCGATGCCGTGATCCACTGCTACTCCGCGGTCGTCGCGCCTTCGGGCGCGGTGTGGCGCCTCGATGTCGGCGGACCCGGCCTCGGCACCGCCGGTTCGGGAGATGTGGCCGCAGGCACCATCACGGGTTTCGCGGCCCGAGGGCTCGACCCGGAACGCGCTGCGGTGTGGGGGGCCTGGGCACATGCCCGCGCGGGCGACCGGCTGGCCGAGCGGATGGGCCTCGGGTTCCTCGCCCGCGAACTCGCCCGAGAACTCCCCGCCGCGGTGCTCGAGGTGGAGGGGGCACGCCGCGCCGACGGCTGACGTGAGCGAGCCGACGAGGTGCGTCGCCGGTCAGGTCACTCGGCCATCACCGGGACGCGATACGCGAAGCCAGCGGTAGCCGTACGCCGGCACCTCCAGTTCGACCCCGCCCTGGGCGTCGAGTGCCAGGCGTGACGCCTCGAGGAGGTCGACGAGAGTCGTGCCCTCCGGCTCGTCGGACAGCCGGAAGGACGTGGTCACCGGCACCTCTGCGAAGTTGTGGAGGGCGATCATCCGGCCGACGTCCGCCGAGAGCGAGTGCACGAGCAGCGACTCGGCAGGCTGGTCGATGACCTCGAGCGTGCCCCATCCGAGTTCCGGCGAGATCCGGTAGCTCGAGGTGAGAGCGCGGATGAAGTACAGCAGGGAGCCACGGTCGGCCAGCTGGGCGGCGACGTTCACGTGCTCCGGCGCATACCCGTCGGACGGCGGACGGGCCACGAGACGGCTGGGCGCGGCATCCGAGAATCCTCCGTTGCGATCGTCGGACCACTGCATCGGAGTCCGCACGGCCTCCCTGCCCGGGATTTCGATGTTCTCGCCCATGCCGATCTCCTCGCCGTAGAAGAGCACAGGCGTGCCGGGCAGGGTGAACAGCAGGCTGTAGGCCATGCGGATGCGGCGCGGATCGCCGTCGAGCATCGGCGGGAGGCGCCGGGTGATGCCTCGTCCGAACACGCGCTGCCGCTCGTCGGGCGCGAACGCCTCGAACACCTCGTTCCGCTCGCTGTCACTGAGCTTGTCGAGGGTCAGCTCGTCGTGGTTGCGCAGGAAGTTCGCCCACTGCACCTCAGAGCCGAGCACGGGTCGGGCCCGCAGCGCTTCGATCAGAGGCGCGGGGTCCTTGCGCGCGAACGACAGGTACAGCGACTGCATCCCGACGAAGTCGAACTGCATCGTGAGCTCGTCGCCGTCGTCACCACCGAAGTACTGCACCTGCTCGTCGTAGGGCAGGTTGACCTCGCCGAGCAGGATCGCCTCGCTCGACCGGCGCTGCAGGAACCGGCGGATGTCGCGCAGCAGATCGTGCGGCTCGGGGATGCCGGCGCCCTCGGGGATCTCGAGGAGGAACGGCACGGCATCGACGCGGAACCCCGAGACGCCCAGCTGCAACCAGAACCCGATGATCTTCGCGATCTCGTCGCGCACCCGGGGATTGGCGATGTTCAGGTCGGGCTGGTGCTCGTAGAAGCTGTGCTGATACCACTGCCCCGACTTCTCGTCTCTGCCCCAGATGCCGTTAGCCTGGCCGGGGAAGACGGCGTTCTTCTGCCCCTTCGGAGGCGCGTCGTCGCGCCAGACGTAATAGTCCCGGTAGGGCGAGTCGACGCTGCGCTTGGCGGCGAGGAACCACGGATGCCGGTCGGAGGTGTGGTTGATGACCAGGTCGACGATCACCCTCATGCCCCGATCGCGAGCGGTGCGGATGACCTCGACGAAGTCGCCGTGGGTGCCGAGGCGCGAGTCGACGCCGTAGAAGTCGCTGACGTCATAGCCGTCGTCACGGTCGGGGCTCGGATAGAACGGCATCAGCCACAGGCAGGTGACGCCGAGCTGCGACAGGTAGTCGATCCGCTGGGCGAGGCCCTGCAGGTCGCCGACGCCGTCTCCGTTCGAGTCGAGGAAGGTCTCGACATCGAGGCAGTAGAAGACCGCGGTCTTCCACCAGAGGTCGCTCGTATCGGTGATCTTCACAGTCGCTCCTTGAGTGCGGGGATGAGCTCGGATTCTGCGGCGGCGAGGAAGTACGACTGCTCGGTGCCGACGTGGTGCAGATACACGCGATCGAATCCGATCTCCGCGAGGTCGGCGATGCGGCCGGCCAACGCCGAGGCGTCATGGTCGATCAGCACGGCATTTCGCAGCTCGTTCCTGTCGAGGCCCGCCACCGCCGCCTCGAAGTCCTCGGGCTGCTCGAGATCCCACGTCTGCGGGGGCGAGAGCAGACCGTTGGTCCACTGCTCGCGGGCGATGGCGAACGCCGCCTCGTCGCTCTCCGCGAGGCTGAGGTGCACCTGCAGGATGCAGGGGCCAGAGCCCCCGGCGCCTCGGTAGGCGTCGACGACCCGCTGCAGCGCGGCGGGCTCCTGGATCACGGTCGCGAGACCCTGCGCCCACGAGGCCGCCCACTCCGCGGTCTCCGCGCTCACCGCGGTCGCGAACAGAGGCGGCGGTTCGGCCGGCCTGCTCCACACTCGCGCTTCGTGGACGCGCACCAGGCCGTCATGGTCGACCTCTTCGCCCTCGATCAGTCGGCGGATCACGTCGACGCTCTCGCGCAGTCGCTCGTTGCGGACCTGCTTCTCGGGCCACGCGTCGCCGGTCACGTGCTCGTTGACCGCCTCGCCGCTGCCCATCGCCGCCCAGAAGCGGCCAGGGAACATCTCCTCGAGAGTCGCGAACGCCTGGGCGATCATCACCGGGTGATAGCGCTGCCCGGGGGCATTGACCATCCCGATCGAGAATTCCGTGCAGGCGAGCGCGGCCGCGATCCAGCTCAGCGCGAAGCCGGATTCGCCCTGGGCTCTGGTCCACGGCGCGAGGTGGTCGGAGCACATGGCTCCGTCGAACCCCGCGCGCTCGGCGCCGATCACCGCGTCGAGAAGCGCGCTCGGTGCGATCTGCTCGTGCGAGGCATGAAAACCGATGAGGACCATGCGCCGAGTCTTGCAACGAACAGGGCCGCACGGCAGTGGTGGACACGCCGCAGTGAGTCTGCGAGGATGAGCGGCCCTGCGGCGCGGGTTGCTACCCGGTGGGTCCGACGACGCCGAGCTCGTAGGCCAGGATGACCGCCTGCACGCGGTGAGGCAGGCCGAGCTTCACGAGGATGCGGCCGAAGTGGGCTTTGACGGTGGATTCGCTCAGATGCAGGGTTCTCGCGATCTCGGCGTTCGTGAGGCCGCGCCCGATGTGCACGAAGACCTCGCGTTCGCGATCGGTCAGCACCGAGAGAGCATGATCCCGAGCCCGGGTGGGGGGAGCCAGGTGCGGCAGGGCGACTTCGATGAGCTTCGAGGTGATCCGCGGTGCCACGACGGCGTCGCCGGTCGCGACCGTGCGGATCGCGGCGACGAGTTCGGCCGGTCGCGTGTTCTTGAGCAGGAACCCTGCGGCTCCGGCCCGCAGCGCCCCGAAGGCGAACTCGTCGAGGTCATAGGTGGTCAGCACGAGCACGCGGGTTCGTGGCAGCCGGGCGGTGAGATCATGCGTCGCCTCGATGCCGTCCTTGCCGGGCATGCGCACATCCATCAGGATCACGTCAGGCCCCAGCGCGATCGCGGCGTCGATGGCAGACGCTCCGTCGGAGACTTCGCCCACCACGTGGATGTCGTCTTCCGCCTCGAGCACGAGACGGAGTCCGTAGCGGACCAGCTCCTGATCGTCGGCGATCAGCACGCGAATCCGAGCGGCGGGGGCATCGGGTGTCGTCATCGGCTCTCCGTCTGCAGTCGTGCGAACACGCGCCAGCCGCCACCCGGTCGGGGTCCGGCCTCGACGTGCCCGTCGTAGAACGCGGCGCGCTCACGGATGCCGACCAGGCCTCGACCCGGGTCGACGATCGGTGAAGCCGGCGCCGATCGGTCCTCCACGAGGATCGACACTTCGTCGTCCGCGATGCTGATCCTCACCAGGACGTCCTGTACGTCGCGCGCGTGCCGCAGGACGTTGGTCAGCGCCTCCTGCACGATGCGATAGACCGTCAGCCCCACCACGGCATCGGCGTCGATGACGCCCGTCTGCTCGAATCGGACCGGCAGACCCGCGATGCGCGACTCTTCGACGAGAGACGGGATGCGCTCCATGGTCGCGGGCGTCGGCTGACGGTCGACTGAGTCGCCCTCGCCGCGGACCGTCGTCAGCAGGCGCCGCATCTCGACGAGAGTCCGGCGCCCGGTCTCGGCGACCCGCCCGATCGCCCGCCGGGACTCCTCAGGTCTGGCCGCCGCGGAGGCCTGCGCCCCGTCGGCGACCGCGATCATCACGGCGAGGCTGTGGGCGATCACGTCATGCATCTCGCGTGCGATGCGCTCGCGTTCGAGCGCGGCAGCGATGTGCGCCTCCTGGTCGCGCTCTCGGCGCATCTGCTCCGCTCGCTCCACGAGATCGCGGAGCTCACGCCGCCGGTGACCGACGTTGAGCCCGACGAGGGTCGAGATCAGCGAGACCGCGACCACCACGGTGGCGATGCCGAGCCAGTCGAGGGGCCAGGCGTCGAAGTCCACTCGCGGCGCCAACCCGAGCAGCGGCGGGCCGAGGCGCACGCGGATCGACAGCACCAGCGCAGCGAGCATGCCCGACGCCACAGCCGCCGCGAACGCCGTCCATGCCTGCCGCGGCCGCAGGTCGACTCCGCACCGGTACAGCGCGCCGACCATGAGCACCGCTTCGGCTCCTGATCCCCCGGCGAACGACAACGGCAGAAGGGCGAGCACGGTGATGAAGGCCACGAGAGGATGCCGACGTGTGACGAGGATCGTCGCGATGCCGGCGACGAACAACGCCACGAGCGCCCACGCAGGTGTGGTCAGTGACGACTCGAGCGACAGGTAGCCGAGGGCCAGCGAGACCGCCGAGTACGACCCGAGAACCACGAGGTCGGATCGCCGCGGTGTCATACGTCTCTCTTGCGCAGGGCGACCGCGCCTGCAGCGAGCGCGATCGCCGCCCAGATCGACGCGATCAGCCAGCCGGCGCCCACGCTGATGTGACCGCTCCACAGGTCGAGGAACGGACCGCCTTCTGCGCCGACCCGGCTCATCGCATCGCCCGCATTGCCCAGCTGGGTGATGCGCAGAGCGCGGGACAGCAGACCGTACGGAAGCAGCGACGTCAGGACGGGGAGCAGCAGCGTGGCCAGGAAGACGATGATCGCTCCCGCTGTCGTCGATCGCACGAGTGCCCCGATGCCCACCCCGAACAGTGCGCAGAGCCCGAGATACCCCGCCGAGCTGAGCAGCGCGAGCACGACCCCGGGTGCGGTGAGCTCTGCCGCGAGGCCGAACTGTGCATAGATCGGCGTGGTGAGCGCCCATGCGCTGAACACGGTGACGAGGGCGGTCGCGGTGACGACGGTGAACGCCACGACCGCCTTCGCGCGAAGGACGCGCAACCGGTCGGGCACCGCGATGAACGTGGGCTGAATCGAGCCCGATGCGTATTCGGCGCCGATCAGCATGACTCCGAGGATACCGGCGATGATCTGGCCGAGGACGACGGTCGGCACTGTGACGTCGGCCATGGTGCGCTCGATCAGGAGCACCGACGGCGCACCCGACGACTCGAGCGTCACGCCGAGGAACAGGCTGCCGCAGACCCCGATGAGGAAGATCGCCGCGAGGGCGAGCACGGAGGAGGGCAGGCTGAACAGCTTGATCCACTCCGACCGCAGCACATGGGCGAACGCGGGGCGGCGAGTGCGCGCATCCGCTCGTCGGGGACTCGTGGTGAGGGTCATCGTCCAGCTCCTTCGGTGGCATCCTGCGCGGTCGCGCGGTATTCGATGTCGTGCGCGGTGAGGGCGAGGTAGGCGTCTTCGAGCGAGCCCTCGACGGTGGCGATCTCGTACAGCACGATGCCCGCGTCGGCCGCGGCACGCGCCACGTCCTCGGCGGCGAGGCCGTCGACCTCGAGCGCGCCATCCGCGTGCATCGTCATGGTGACCCGGGGGCCCGAGAGGATGCTCATGAGTCGCTCGACCTCTCTGGTCCGCACGCGCACCACGGATCGGGTCGCACCCGCGACCACGTCGTGCAGCGGCCCGTCTGCCAGAATCGTCCCTCGACCGATGACCAGCAGATGGTCGGCCGTCTGTGTCATCTCGCTCATCAGATGTGACGAGAGCAGCACGGTCTTCCCCTCCCCCGCGAGCTGTCGCAGCAGGCCGCGGATCCACAGGATGCCGTCGGGGTCGAGGCCGTTCACCGGCTCGTCGAGGATGATCGTCTGCGGGTCTCCCAGCAGAGCCGCAGCGATCCCCAGCCTCTGGTTCATGCCGAGCGAGAATCCGCCGACCCGTCTGTCCGCCACTGCGTCCAGTCCTGCTATCTCGATCACCTCGCGCACCCGGGCGGCGCCGATGGCGTGAGTAGCCGCGATCGCCCGAAGGTGCTTGTAGGCGGTGCGGCGTCTGTGCGCCGAGCGCGCATCGAGCAGAACACCGACCTCGCGCAGCGGTGCGGGCAGATCGGCGTATGCCCGGCCGTTGATCTCCGCGGTGCCCGCGGTCGGCCGGTCCAAGCCGACGATCATCCTCATGGTGGTGGATTTTCCGGCCCCGTTGGGTCCCAGGAATCCGGTGACCGTGCCCGGTTCGACGGTGAAGTCGATGCCGTTCACGGCCACCCTCTCGCCGTAGTGCTTCGTCAGAGACTGAACTCGAATCATGTCGCGCCTTTCGTTCGCCTTCGACGCTACGAACGACGGCGCGCGGGCACATCGGGCTGCAGTCCTGACCACGGCGACGAGGCAGTACCAGGGTCTATACCCCGAGAGAACGTGAGCGCGAGCTCGGAGAGCGCGAGCTCGCGGCACAGCGGGCGGGCGAGCCGCCCGTGCACGCGGGACCGCGTCTACCGCGCGGCGGACTCCCGCACGCGGAACCACAGGGTGAGCTCCATGATCGCGCGGCCGATCATGTCGTGGTCGCCCACGCGGAGGTCGTCGAAGGAATCGCGATATCCCGACAGCATCTTCGGCTCCGCAGCGACCAGGGACTGATACCCCATGGTCCACTCGGCGAAGCGCCGCTCATGCAGCGGCTCCTCGATCAGCACACGCACGTCCTCGTGACGGGGATCCCGGCCGATGATCTCCATCAGGCTCTCCACGTCCGACCTGGCACCCTCGAGGATCTGGACGAACTCGCCGCCCCGGTAGAGCAGCATGCCGGTGATGTCACGAGCGCTGTTCCGGGCCCGGCTCACCGCGAGCAGGTCGGCGAGCTCCTGTTCGCTGAACGGGTGCGTCGCGCTGCTGCAGTAGACGAGCGAGACGAGTGCGTGCTCGGCGGTCATCCGGCATCCTCTCCCCGAGTGGTCACCGCGGCCATCGCGCGGTGGTGGTCTGCATAGTCGCCGATGGAACGCGAGACCGCGTCGAAAGCACGCCACATGCCATCCGCCTGGCGGTCGACGTAGCCGAGGAAGGACCCGTCCCGGCTGCCCACGTAGAAGCCGTCAGCCACGCTCGCCCACAGGGGTCGAGAGGCGAGCGGCGATTGATCACCCATGCCTTCAGCGTACCTTCGCGTTCAGGGGTGGGGTCGGCACGGGATCATCCTCGAGATGTATGCCGCTACCTCGTCCGCCCGATGTCGACGCGGCCCGCGTCGACCAGGCTGGACGTATGAACGCACGAACGGCCCTCGCCTCCTCCGCCCTGATCGTCGTGGGGCTGATGTCTCTCACCGGATGCTCCGCCTACGACAGCATCGTTCACAAGCAGGCCACGTCGACCTTCGACGACGTCGAGGCCTTCGGCGACGGGGCCGAGGTCGACGCCGGCTGGATCCCGGCCGACGCCACCGAGATCACCGTGCGCACGTCGACCATCGAGGACGCCGCGGACGCCGTCGTTCTGCTCTCCAGCGGATCCGCGCTCGGCGACGACTGCACCGAGGTGGACCGGAGTTCGGCGCCGGCCTGGGTGCTCGATGACGCTCCCGATCCGTACACGGCGAAGACGGTCTTCGCGTGCGGCGACTGGAGCGTCATGAGCGCCGACGGCGGATGGTTCGGCTGGACCCCGAACTCCGACGAGGAACGGAGCGCCGCCGATGCGGGCTGACAGCGAGACGACGTTCACCCTCTGAGAGGATGAACGACATGATCACCGTTCACCTGCGCTACGAGATCGACCCCGACAAGCTCGACGACTTCACCGAGTACGGGCGCGCATGGATCCGACTGGTGGCCAAGCACGGAGGAACCCACCACGGTTACTTCCTGCCGAGCGAAGGCGACAGCGACGAGGCGTTCGCGCTGTTCACCTTCCCGTCCTTGGCCGAGTACGAGATCTACCGGACGGCTTCGAAGAGCGACCCCGAGTGCATCGAGGCGTTCGAACTGGCGCGGAGAACGCAGTGCATCCGCCGCTACGAACGTCGCTTCCTCAGCCCCGTCTTCTCCCCCGACGCAGACTGACACACCGGCGGGGCTCCTCGCTCCTCAGTTCGCCGACGTCCCGAACGCGTGCAGGTCGAGCTCGGCGCTCAGCGCGTCGCATGCCGCTCTTCCACGCACGCTCGTGCCGAGCTCGTCCAGAGGAGGGCTGACGACGGCGGCGCCGAGGCGTCCGGGCGCCGAGAGCACGATCGCACCTGACACGCTCGACTTCGCCGGGATGCCGACCTCGCGCATCCACCGCCCGGAACCGTCGTACACGCCGCAGGTCGCCATGACTGCGACGACGTCGCGAGCCACGCTCTGCGAGACGACGCGTTCCCCCGACACCGGATTCACCCCGCCAGAGGCGAGGGTCGCACCCATGACGGCCAGCGCCTCCGCGTCGACGAGCACGGCGCACGCCCGCGCGTAGACGGCGACGGCATCGTCGGCGCTGACATGCAGCGTTCCCTCTGCCCGCATGAGGTGGGCGAGCGCGTGGTTGCGGTCGCCGAGCAGATGCTCGTTCCGCGCGACGCTCTCGTCGACCTCGAGCCGGCGTCCGGCGAAGGCCGACAGCCCTCGAAGGATCCGCTCCCCGCGCTCGTCCACGGTCGCGCCGTCGACGAGCGATGCCGTGAGCAGTGCACCGGCATTGACCATCGGGTTCGGCGGCCGGCCGGTTCCGCTCTCGAGCTTGATCGCGTCGAAGGCCTCCCCTGTCGGTTCGATGCCCACGAGGTCGAGCGCTTCGCCCTCGGTGTCGAACAGCGCCAGAGCGAAGAGGAACGGCTTGACCGCCGACTGAACACTGAACGGGACCGATGACTGAGCACTGGTGCGGATCGTGCCGTCCGGCAGCACCAGCGCCAGAGCACACAGATCGGCGTCCGCGTCGGCCAGCTCGGGGATGCTGTCATCCACCGCTCCGCCCTGCTCCTGCATGACCCGCTGCCGCAGATCGTCGAGGTCGTAGCTTCGCGCGTCTGGTCTCATCCGTCCACAGTGACACGTGTCGTGTGGAAAGAGGAGATCGGCCGACGGGGTTGACGTGCCGCCCGTCGGGATGAGCAAGACTGTGCCTATGCGCTCCACGCGACTCGCACCTCTCCTGGCTCTGCCTCTCGCCCTCGCCACAGTGACCGGATGCTCCCCGAGCGCCCCCACCGACGTCGAGCCGCCGAAGTTCGACCAGAGCATGAACGAGGTGAGAGACACTTCGAATGACGTCGTCGACAAGCTCGTGGACGCGTTCCCCGCGGGCGAGCGCTACGCGGAGGCGGACGCGAACGCGTACCCGTGCCAGGGCGAAGACGACGGCATCGGGCGTTGGATATGGGCGCTCGGTATCCCCAGCACCGACATCGAGGGGACGATCGCCGAACTGCAGGATGAGTACGGCGACGCGGTGACCTCCACCGGCACGTCCTCGCAGGACGTCGAATACTCCGACGGCGCCACCTGGCCGGTGACGGGCGGGCACACGCTCATCGAGGACGAGACCGGCTCGTACCTGCTGAGCTACCCGATGGGAGCAGGTGGCACGGTCATGCTCCGAGTCGAGACCGCCTGCGGCGTCCTCCGCTGACGGTGGACGACTGATCAGGCGATCTCGAGGTCCGTCATCTCCAGGACGACGCCGCATGCTCTCGGGCAGGAGCGCCGCCTCACCAGCCCAGCATGGCGAGGAGTCCCGTGGCAGCGGCCGCGACAGCTCCCGTCCACAGCACGATCGCGATGATCTGCCACAGGATGACCCATTCCTTGCGCACGCCGGATGCGACGAAGAAGGCCGCGGTGAGCATCGTCGGAAGAGCGATCGGTGCCAGGATGCTGGCGCCGGGGACACCGAACCTGACCAGCCAGCGTCCCAGCTTCGCGCGCCCCTTCCCACGCCGCGTCGTGTCATCGTCGTCGGCTGTCGCTGAGCCGGAGACCCCGCCTGCGTCGGATGCCGTCGCGGTCGCCACCGTCGACGTGACATGCGCCGAGCCACCGACCGCTGAGGGCGAGGCCGCAGCCGATCGCGCCGCGCGGCGCGCGACGACCCCTCCGCGGATCCGCGATCCGAGCAGCACGACCGCGATCACGCAGAGCACATTG
This sequence comes from Microbacterium sp. Leaf161, assembly GCF_001423645.1. NCBI lineage: Bacteria > Bacillati > Actinomycetota > Actinomycetes > Micrococcales > Microbacteriaceae > Microbacterium > Microbacterium sp. Leaf161. The sequence goes on from NZ_LMOW01000001.1 coordinate 662,169, forward strand.
CCCGTGATCGCGGCGAGCGCAGCGACGATCGGGTCGATTCCGGCGATGATGCCGAACGCGGCGGCGCCCTCGCCCTCGATGTACGGGATGGCGGCGACGAGCGCGACCATGATCGGCTGCAGGATCTCGGGGACCTGGTTGATGAAGTCCTGCAACCAGGGATAGGGGTTGTCCATCGGTCGTATCTCTCTCTGTCGGATGCCGCGGACGGTGCGTACCGCGGATGTCTGAAGGCAGTCAAGACCGTGTGCCCAGGACAGGGTCAAGCGTGAGCTCTCCGATCGCCGACCCGCTTGACCCTGTGGTCGGAACACCGTCTTGACTATGCGTCTAAGGCGCTCGTGACGACCGTGACGACAGGTCGCGGCCGCGACGCCGAGGACCCGAGGAGCCCCCATGTCGGAAGACCCCCTGATCGTCGAAGACACCCTGCTCCTGCTCTTCCAACCCGATTCGGGCACCATCGCCGGCGAGAACATCCTCTTCTACGTGCTCGGCGGCGCCGTGCTGGCCGACCTCGCGCTCGCCGGTCGGGTCGAAGCCGAGGAGCACGGACTCTTCACCCGGGTACGCGCGGTCGGCGTTGGCGACGCGCCCGACCCGCTTCTCGCATCGGCACTGACATCGCTGTCGAAGAAGGCTCAGGACGTGCAGGCTGTTCTCGCCGGCATCGGTCCCCAGCTGCGCGGCCCGGTCCTCGACCGTGTCGTCGCCCGCGGTGATCTGAACCGCGCGGAAGGCAAGGTCCTCGGACTCTTCCCGACGACGAAGCTCACACTCGCCGGCGAACGCCGCTCCGACCTCATCCGCCGAGTGCGAGCCGCGCTCATCGACGGCGACGATCCGGACCCACGCACCGCGGCGAGCATCGCCCTCCTGTCGGCGAGCGGTACGCTCCCCCAGTTCCACGCGGAGATCCCCTGGGGCAGCGATGTCTACGCGCGGGCGAAGCGGCTCGAGGACGGCGACTGGGGGGCCGCAGCGGCATCGAGCGCGGTGGTGCGCACGATGAACGCCGTCATCATGAACACCGTGATCGCGGCGACGGTGCTGCCGCGTCTGTGAATCGAGGGCGCCCGGAGTCGTGCTCCCGCTCAGCCGGCGGCGATCGTCGCCAGCGCGATCACATGCGCTCGGGCGATCACATCGAGCTGGGCGGGGTTGTAGAGCGCGGCGACCGACTCCGCGACCGCCTCCCATGTCATCTGCGGGCGCCCTCGGTGATGCGCCAGAGGATCCTGCAGCCACGGATAGGTCGTCAGATCATGAGCGAGTCCGACCGCATACCTCTCCGCCATGCGGATCCGCGTCTGCTCGTCGGCATCCGGTGGCAGCGCATCGAAATCGGCGCGCACGTCGGCCGGATCGGATTCGAGCATCATCCGGAGATCCCGCATGGCCTCGTCGTCGTAGACCTGGGAGTAGATGAGCATCAGCGACCGTTCGGTCTCGGTGAGGTGTGCGGTGAGGTTCTCGAAGCCCCGAGGCAGATCCGTCGTCGTCGCGCCGTCGATGATCGTGCGGATCTCCACCCGAGCCTGCTGCAGCCGCTCGATCGTGACGGCGAGCTCGGCGTCGATGTCTTCCAGCGCCGCGAGGGCACGATCGTCCCCGGCGGAGACACGATCGATCTGATCGAGGGGAACCCCGAGTTCACGCAGACGACGGATGCGGAGCAGCTGCACGAGGTGACTCACCTCGTAGCTCTTGTACCCGTTCGAGGATCTGCTCGGCTGCTCGAGCAGGCCCACCTGGTGGTAGTGCCGCACGGTGTTCACCGTGGTTCCGGCGAGGTCAGCGACCTCTCTCGTGCTCCACGCCATGAAGGGTCCCTTTCCTGCGCGGCCGTCTTTTGACTCATTCTGGCTCGCGGCGGCGCCTGGGGCGACGCCTTGCTCCGTCGAGTGCATGTCGTAGTAGAAACCGTGTGGTCGCCACACACTCAAGTAGTGCGGTGTCCGGATGTCAGGTGGTAGCACAGTCGTGCTAACATAATCGGACCGTCGACCGAGAGGACCGTCCATGATCCTTGTTGCGATCATCGCGTGCGAGGTGGGCTTCTGGGTCGCGATCGGAGCCGGCCTCATCGCCCGCTACGCCTTCGACCGCCCCCGACACGGCAGGATGCTGCTGCTCGCGGCGCCGGCTATCGACCTGGTTCTACTGGCGCTCGTCGCCCTCGATCTCATGGGCGGCGGAACGGCCTCGTGGCACCACGGCCTGGCTGCTCTCTACATCGGCATCTCGGTCGCGTACGGCCATCGGATGATCGCGTGGGCGGACGCGAAGTTCGCCTCGCGCTTTCGTGGGGCGGCGCCTCGACCGCGCCTGTCCGGCTCTGCATACACGATCGCCTGCTGGAAGGACGTCGCGCGCACGATGCTGGCCGCCGCGATCGCAGCGGGGCTCCTCGGGGGCCTCATCGCTGTCGTCGGCGACGCGGCTCGCACCGCCGAACTGCTCGGATTCTTCCCGATCCTCGGCATGATCGTGGCGATAGACCTGCTGTGGGCCGTCAGCTACTCGATCTGGCCCAAGCGATCACCCGCCACTGCACGAGAATGAGGTCATGCCCCGCCTCATCGACCACGACGACCGCAACGACGAGATCGGGGCGGCGGCGTTCCGCGTACTGGTGCGCGATGGCATCACCGGCTTGTCGGTGCGCAAGGTCGCGGAGGAGGCGGAGATCGCCACGGCGTCGCTCCGACGCGCGTTCCCGACGCAGGACGCCCTTCGCCGGTTCTGCTTCGACCGCATCCACCAGTCCGTCGCGGCCCGCCTGCGCGCCGTAACGGGAGATGGTCGCGAGAGAGCGATGCAGTGGATGCGGGAACTCCTCCCCCTCGACGACACACGACGCACAGAGCTCGTCGTGCAGCTGCAGCTGAGCCGGCTCGCCCTCACCGACGAGAGCCTGAGGGGAAGCGCAGCCGACCTTCACGACGGCGTCCGCCGAGTGTGCTCATCAGTGCTGCGACAGCTCTCAGAGTCGGGAGTGACAGACCCGACTCTCGATCCCGATCTCGAGACGGCACGACTGCACGCCTTGCTCGACGGGCTTGCGCTCCACCTGCTGTGGAACACCTCCGACGACCCCGCCGGTCAGGCCGACCGGGTGCTGCAGCGACACATCGACACCCTCGCGGCCTGAGCCCCGGCTGGGCGCGGGGATTCGCCCCCAGCTCGGCCATCGGCTCGAGGCGACGCATGGGCCACCGGGCCCGCATGGGGCCACTGAGCCCGCACGGGGCGGCCGACAGGCTCGCCGGCAGGCTCGCCGGCAGCCCGATCTGGCGATGCTGTACACGGCGACACTCGACGTGGGCGCGGCCGAACCGCTCGCGGTCACCGGCGTCACCCTCCGGGGGGCGGTGAACGCCACGGTGATCGCCGTACTCGATAGCATCCGCTCCGGCTTCCACCAGGTACAGGTCGCGACCGAGGGACGATCAGGTACAAGTCGGTGCTCAGTCTGCTAAACCCCGACCTTGAGATAGACGAAACGGCAATCTGTTTTGGAGAGGTGACATCCAGAACAACTTCGACCACATTCTCATGGCTCGAACACGTAGCGTCGGCCACGCAGGGGGGTGCTTGCGCTATATCCAGACTTTTTGCCCGACCTGCAGCATCGGACAGCCACCGAGACTCTTTCGGGCCAGAGGAGCCACCGGTTGCCCGGTGGCCCCTAGCGGCTAGGACGGGATTCGAACCCGCGATGGCCGGAACCATACCCGGTTATCAACCGGGCGCAATAAGCCTCTATGCGACCTAGATCACAGACACTACACGACGCCGCACCGGACATGTTGTCTTGGCGCGTCTCCCCTGCCCCTCAGCGCTGCGGAATGCTCCACACAGAGCGCACTTTCCATGCACTGACCGGACACGCAGTTTCTGATGACAGACGCCTAAGTGAATGGATGCGCGACTACTTGCGTGCAAAAGGCGACTCTGCGCACATAGGTGCGCAGAGTCTTTGCACAGGATCCCCGCAATGCGGAATGGCATAGTGCGCGGAGGGCGATTCATGACAGAGTAAAGCCATCGATTGAAACGCCGGGAGGGGCAGCATGGTCATCCACGCGCAGGGAAGAGCACCTATCGGGCGGCCTGAATCTCCGGTCAGTTCCGGGATCGCAGTCGTCGTGCTGATCCTGGTTGGCGCACTACTCATAGTTCTCGGGACTGTGCCGACCTTCGGATTCTCCTCGACGGTCTTCGCGACCGACGCATGGGTATGGCCGCTGCCGCTCCTGCTGGCGATGATCGCACTCCAGCTCGCACGCACGGTGGTCTTGTCGCGCCGACCGGATCTGCGCTGGCCGTTGGCATGGGTGAACCTCGTCATCCAGGTCGTATCAGTCTCGACCGGGTGGTACCTCGTCGCATCCCGAGGGTTCATCAATCCCGATCTACTGCGCGAGGTCGGTCTGGCGCCGTCGATGGGATTGGACGTGTTGGTCTCGTCTGTCGTTCTCGCCATCATCACACTGATCTCGTTCGTCGACGTCGTCGCGACGCTCATCCGAGCGGAGCGCGCGAAAAGCCTGACGCCGAGCTGACGGGTAGCGGAAGCCCTCAGTTGCGCTCGATGCGCGTCTCGCGAGCCGAGAGGTCGGACCACGACAGCTCGAAAGTGCGCCCCAGCGTGATACTCAGGTCCCGCGAAAGAGCGCCCGCAGTGCGGGCGTTCACATACAGCAGTTCGCGCGCGATCAGGCTCGACGCCAACGGAGCGAGGGAGGCGGGGCGCGCCGCCACCGCGTGAGGAGAGGGAGCGCCCGCATCCCATTCTCCGAGCACACTCCCGATCAGGGTAGGGCCGAGCCGCAGTATGCTGCCATCGTCGGCGAAGTGCATGCGCACCAGGCCAGTCGAGCGCCCCAACTCCTCGAGGTCTGCGCGCAGGCGACGACCGACGGCGAGGTCATCGATGAGATGAATGGCACGAGGGTGTGCCGCTTCGCGAAGCGCTGATGCGTCCGCGGCGGCGGCTTCGAGATCCACTGCATCGACGCGCAGATCTGGCCACGAAGACCGCGGATCGGCGATCCCCCAGGTCATGTAGGTCTGACGGAAAAGCGCGTGCTTAGCAAATGCCAGGCGATGCCAGCCCGGAACCTCGAGGCCGTCGGCACTGTGACGGACGAAGTCGACGGCGTGCGTCATGAGCCGGTCGTGCTGTGCCGCCGCGTCCCCACTCTTCTCCACGATCGCAGCGGTGACCCGTGAACGTCCGTCGAGCCTACGAGCGATCGCGGCGCGGCGCTGAGCTGACCTCTCGTCTAAGGGCATGTCATTCCACGTGGATAGCTCGAGAGCGAGCTCTCTGCCGACCCGCGACCGGGACGCAGTTGCCCAGGCATCAACGTCGTGCACCACCACTTCGTCGTCGACGGGGACGATGATGTAACGGTCGCCAGCAACGAGACCGTCCATCAGCCGATCACCCAGACGTATAGACAATGCTGACCCGCATCGAGACTGAGCGCGGTGGCGACCTCGTCGTCGTAGAAGCCTCCCATTGGCAACGCCGTGCCTCCCAGCTCAGTGCAGACGAGCTGCAGGAGACCGCCGATGTGGCCCGCCTCGAGCAGGAGCAGCCTGAGCGCCAGAGCGCCGTACCTGCCGCTCAGCGCGGCGATGTCTCCCACAAGGAAGATGGCTGCGCCCGCGTCAGCGAACGTCCGGTATCCGAAGCGCGTCTGCGGTGTGAGCGCATCAAGGCTCGATGCGCTGGTCGAGACGACCTCGTGCAGGCCGTGACCGCGCGGGTCGTACCGCCCGATGACGGAATCGTCGATCGCCGGCGCGAAGACGTGGGCATGCACGGCGTATGCCCGACTCGCAGAGGGGTAGGCGCGGTGGTGGTGGCCATCGACGCCCACCCGCACGGTTCCAAAGGTTCGCGCCATCACAGTCGGGACGTGGAGCCGCTCCCGTCCGGCGCGGGGCCATTCGGAACGACGAGCGGAAAGGATGTCGCTCAGAGACGCTGCCCGCCGAGCATTCTCGGACGGAGCCGGGTACGGCACCGTGCGCCCGATGGGGCGTTCGAGTATCGCTGCGTCCGACCTGGGCGCGGTTTGCGCAAGGTCGAATGACACCAGCCCGCTGTCGCGAAGGTAGTCGGTCGTCGTGGCGTCGCGGCGGAACGGACCGGGCGCCGCCTTTGTCCACTCGCTCATGTATCTCCCCAGAGCGCGCTGCCGAGAGCGGCTTCCCACTCGATCGGCACCCCCAGTCTGTTGTTCGTCATGTGGATCTGTGAAGCGAGCACGAGCGGGGCTGCCTCTGCGAGGAGCGGCCGCGTGGCCTCCAGATCTTCGATCCATTCTGCGAGGCCTGTCTCGACATCGCTCAGCACAGCCCCTGCCCGAATCGGCGAGAGGACGGCCCCGACCGCGTCGGCCGGGATGATCCGTCGGGATGATCGCGACCAGAAGCCGCCGTACCGGCTGAACTCGTCGACAAATCCCATCCGCTCCACCACGGCATTCATCACATAGGCAGCCGCGGCCAGCCGACTGGCGCGTGACCCCGATGCGCGAATCACATCGACGGCGAGTCGGCTCGACGAGACGAAGGCCTTCTCGGCCGCGGCCATCGCCTCCCCAGCCCCGTACCGCTGAAGTTCCGGTGTGTACACTTCGTCGCGGACAGTGCCAGTCGTGTACCAGGGGGTCGCGTCGCTCACCTCATGGCCCTCTCGGAGATGCGGAGAGATCTTCGCGTAGTAGTCGTGCGCAGTCAGATCTGCTGAGTCGGAGTTCGCAAGTGTGCGCACAGCGTACGCACGCACCTTCTCGGCCGCAGACGGCTCTGCGAAACGGAATCGCACATGTGGTCCGTGCAGCCAATAGCGCACGAAGAACCAGTGCGTCGGCTCGACGGCGAGCGCATCGGCCACGCCGGTGATGAGGCGGTCCTGAGACTGCGGGCTGTGGCAGTACACGTGTAGCGAGGTCCAGTCGATGGTCATCGGGGCACCGGTATCTTGAGCTGCGATTGGGATGGCAGACCGCCGGCGATCAAGTAGAGGGGAAAGAGCCTTCCGAGCGTCTCGGCGGAAGAGCGTTCGTCAAGACTGCGCAAGGGATGCGCGGCGTGCCCGCACGAGGCTGCGGCGATGCCGACAGCCTGACCCAGCATCCCGGCGACGATCAGCTCGGTCGCAAACGCGGATGGCGAGGGGTCTGCGCGAGTACTGCCGATCACGACGATCCACGCACAGCCGAGAAGCTGGAGTCCGTCGCGCACGACGAGACGGATGACCTCCTCGTCACCCAGGCCGCCCCGCTGGGAATGGCACACTGCGCGGGCATCCCTTCTCAGCCCATCGACGCGCCACGCCTGACCATCCGCCTCGTGCGACAGCAGCAGGACCTCGAGATCGGCGGGTGGGCAAGATTCGAGAGCGACTGACAGTCCGTCGAGCAGCGTGCCGCGGTCCTCTTCCGTTAGCGATCCGCCAAGGAACGACAGTCCTTCCGCCGATTGTGCGCTCGTCCGTATCGACTCGTACCGCACACGCTCCCGCGCTCGTCGGTGCGTGAAAGCCGGAGCCGAAGTCAGGACGACGTCGGCCTGACGATTCTGAGGCGTCGTCAGCTCATCCAGCAGGGCTCCGACCGGCCCAGACCGTCGCTCTAGCGGCGCGTGCTCGACCCGGTATCCCCATCCAACGAACGCGGGAGCATCCGCGCCGGAACGCGGCTCCGTTTGATACGTCGCCTCGAGGAGGGGGACGGTGTCGGGCCCCGTAGGCAGCCCGCCTCTGCCGTTGCGGATCCAGCGCAGCTCTGCCCCTCGCCGTGCCGCCGACGACGCCCACTGGAACAGCACGTGGCCAGCCGAGATCAGACTCAGCACGACCCCGAAGTCCCCGTAGATCGCCGGAAGTCCGTTCGGTTCGAGCAGAACCACCATCCGAAGTCGCGTTCCGGGTTCAGGGGCAGGATCGGTCGGCGCATCACCCAGCCAGTGGAACATCCCGGTGGCCCGGTCGAGAGTCCACCAGATCCCGGTGTCGAGATCCTGCGCGATCACAGGATTCCAGAGCCGGCCTCGAGGAGCCGGCGCCGCGGAGTGCAGCGGGTAGGGGTTTTCGGTCGACACCCACAACGGGGAGACGGACTCGGCGAGGACCTCGCTCAGCGCATTCTGTCTGCCCGACCTCATTTCTCCCCGCCTGAGAGTGCGAAGCGCGTCGATGAGCGACACCGCGGAACGGGGCCAGCCGCCGGCGAAGCGCTCATAACGGTCACGAAGCAGCTCGTCCCGAAGGCCGACGCGAGACTCAAGGGAAGGGATGCGGGTCATCGGCATGTTCGCGCAACCGCTCCTCTCCGAGATCGGTGCCGGCGTACCCGGAACGAGCGATTGCTCGGCGAACGCGGCGGAGGTTGATCCGTCGGTGTCGATGGCCGAACGTCATCGGCAGCATCTCCGGCACGATGGCCTTCGCGACGAAGAGTCCATGACTGAAGCTCACATCGGTGGTCACGTCGACGAAGTAGACATCGGTGTCGTCGGACACCTGATGCACCAACGAGCGCAGGATGTCGTCGGCGGTCCGCCCCGCGGCCGTCACCGGATATCGGCGCGCCCATTCGTCGAACTGCACGGTCTCGGAATCTCTGAGGTAGTCGTACTTCTCGCGGAACGCGCGAGAAGCTCCACGGTGGACGTGGTCGAACATTTCGTCGACCTCCGATGTCGCGGAGAACTCCTCGGCAAGAGCAGGATTGGTGGCATAGATGGCATGTCCGACGACAGCCTCGTCTACCGCCAGCCGCACCGCCGTCGCCGCGTCAAGGTGCGACGCCGTGCTCAGGTAAGAGCGGACGGGTCCATCCTCGTCACGGATCAGGCAAAGGACCACGGGCACGGCGATGTCCATCGTGAGGTTGAACAGGTCGATGGATCGCTGCGGTGTGCGAGCGCTGTCGACAAGGTTCCCCAGGTCCCCGGGGAGCGATCCGGGATCGATGCGCTGCAGCTGCGGACGGGCGATCCAGAAGACGAGAAACGCATCACGCTCGATCATCTCGAGCAGCGCGAACAGACGCGCCTCCGACAGAGAGCTGCCCACCGCAGCCCCGCTGGAGCTCTCGTAGAGATAGCGGGGCTCGGCGACGTGTCCGAGCTCGACGGCTTGCAGCGGCACGTGCGCCGGCTCCCCCGATGGATAGTGGACGCCCCTCAGCCACAGCACCGGGTCACCATCGCGATACGCTACGCGATCCTTCGCCTGCTTTTCGGCGAAGTGCAGCAACGCCCGAGGATCGACATATCCGGGACCCGCATAGGGGTAGCGATGCACCTCGCCAGCCACGTCGTGCAATGCGTGTCGTTCTATCATCTCGAGGATTGCGACCCGTTCGGCAGCCTCGAACGTGTCGCCGCGTCCGAAGGAGGTCACAACCGCCGACGCGTATCGGAACTCGGCCCCGACAGTGGCGATGCCGCTCGAGTTGAGGTCACGGAAGAGATTGGAGATCAAGCCGAGTTGCGGATCGAACAATTCGTCACGGAGCGGGTCAGTGTCGGGAGGACCACTGATCCTGCCGTCCGCGCCGCTCGGTCGCTCGTTGGGGAGGGGGTCGTCTCGGTGCTCATATTGGCGCCGTTGCTCGATCGACACTCGCCGCGAGGTCGCTTCGTGCGTGCGATCGTTCCATTCGCGCAGGACGCCCTGGACGGCCTCTGGCGCGCTTTCTTTCCACGCTGATCGCAGCGCCGAGGTGAACGGATCGGGGGTCCCGCTATCGCCGATCGGAGTCGGTCGACCGTTTCGAGCGAGAGCGTCGCGGACGCCCCGCTCCACGGCCTTCGCCGATGAGAACTCGCCGCCGTACAACATGTCGCCGAGATCGACCCACATGGTCATCGCGCCGCCCCCTGCCCCCGCTGCACCGGCGCCCCGTCGACGAACACCTCGATCTCGTCGCCAAGTAGATCAGGAGCCGTACGTCGTGCAACGCCCGCGCGCATGTCCCCATGCACGACCTCGGCTGAGCCGACCCGCACGGTGAAAGAGCGCCATCCGAGGATGCGCAACGACCTGGACACGGCCGCGGCGATCGCATTGACTCCCGCCTCGGCTGCATCGGCCCCGGACGCCGAAACCGTGTGAGCCGTTCCCCGCAACTGCCAGTTGCACGTCGCGATCGGGTGCCCGTCGTGAGTTGAAAGACGCAGCTCGCCCGCGACCGTCGGGTCGGAGACGCCGCGCACCAGAACACGGTCGACGATCTGCGCATTCGTCGCCGGGATGCTCTCGGCCGGAGTCTCCGCGAGCCGAATGCACTCAGGGTAGCCCTTCATCGTGACGTTCGACACGTCAAGGTCCCTCGTCACCGTGTACGCGTTGCGGAGGCGTCCGATTCCCGCGGTCCGGTCGACGAGCAGCGCGATCCCGAGCGCGATCAGCAATCGTCGCAGAGGAGACCCCGGTCCAGCGAACTGCATGTCGTCGGGCGCGCGCCGCGGGTCGTGGACTCTCCACTGTCGAGCGAGAGACTGCACATCGTCGGTGACGACGGCGCGCGCAGGGAAGGCCAATGACACACGCGGATCGATCACGAGGCAGACCCTGCCAGGCTCGTACGTCCCCATGTCATCACCCCATACGACGATCCTGCAGACTCTCGAGATCTCGGTCGCGGTGGTGAACATGCGCCACAGACCCGTCGCGAACGCTGCATCGTCCGGAACGCTCGACGCGTCCAGCGCCCACTCGCCCAGCCGTTCGATCGCCTGATCGGGATCGGGAGCATGCTTGAGGACGTACGGCCAACCGTCGAGGTCGGCGTGTTCCAGGGCCGTCGTCGCAAGTGCTCCCATCTTCTCGAGCACTCGCATGCCAGGGGTCGGCGCGAAGCCAGCAGAGGGACGCGGGTGTTGCAACTCGCGAGCCGCTGTACGGAGCGCATCCGCAGGAAGAAGCGAATGCGGGATGGTCGCCTGCCGTCGTCCAACTCGCACAGTAGTTCCGTGCGCAGTTTCCTCGAATGCTGCGTTCCCCCGGTACACGACGTATCTCACCGTGAACCTCCGACGTCGCTGAGGAAGTTCGCGGGGTGTTCGAGCGTGCGCACCAACAGATAGGCCGCCTCGACGCGTTTCCTGGAGCTGATACCGAGAGTGGGAAGCAGCAGGTAAGCGAAGTTCACGCACATTCGATACGCTCCGAACTCGTAGGAGTCAAGCACGGCGACGTTCTGCGCGCTGAACGCGTCGGCATGGAAGCGGCTCAGCTTGCGGAACCGCCGGTAGTCGAGCTGGGCACGCCAAGATCGCCGCAGCGAGTCCTGCTTCACGTCGCGTGCGCCTCGCAGCGCGTCGTTCAAACGCATCAGGACGTCGCGCCAATTGGCGAGCAGGGCGAGGAGTTGCCCGTCGCCTGGTTCCCGGGCCGGTGTCACCGCCATCGCCGTGTCGAGCAGAGTGTTGAGCTGCTGTGCCGCGCGCGTGTACACCTGATCGAAGGCCGCGGCGTACTTCGGCAACCCCGGATGCTTGTACGAGAAGAAGCCGATCACATGGGACTTGAACGACAGGTATCCTGCAGGCTGGCCGCCGACCTGAAACAGCGGTGCCGTCACGCCGAAAAGGCCGAACACGAACAACACTTCTCTCTTGCGCCGATCCGCGTCGAGGTACTCCATCGTGCGTTCCATGAGCGGCTGGACCTCGAACAAGAAGTGGTTGAAGCGCTCCATGTCCTCGACACGGAAGTACTCACCGCGGCGTTCGATGTACGAGACGACGGCCGTCTCCGCTCGGCCGTGCGCGGCGACTCTCACACGACCCAGCCGGTGTATCTTGCGGATGTCCCGCCACATGTCTCCATACGAAGCCGCGGGCTGGCGCTCCTCGTCATCCAGGGAGCCCAAAAACTCGTCGGCGGCGGTCTGCACCTGGCTGCGCAGATCATCCGCGAGGCTATCGGGGGCATCGACGTAGCAGCGGAAGATCGGTACGCCGGCGACCGTCCGCTCGACGTAGTATCGACACTCCGTCGCGCGGAGTATCGGGAGCAGCTGCTCGACGTGAAAGCGCATCTTGGCAGCCCGGCTGGTATTCATGCCGATCGTGAGTTCGATCATCACACTCCTCCGACGACGAACTCGCGAATGTACTCTTCGGCACTCGCACGGTCGGGCAGGGCCTCTGCCACGATCACGAGATCGGTGTTCCCGATAGCGTTCAGGAACACCTTCACCAGCAGCGGGTGGTCAAGATCGCAGAACTGCGGCTTGGTGAAGCCAGTCGAGATCGACCGCACCGGCGTGCCGACGTTGCCAGCACGGCGGGTCTGGAAGTAGAAGCGCTGCGGCATCGAGAGTTCGTCGAACAGGTCGATGAGCTCGCCGAGCGATTCCGAGACCGAGGGCCCCGCTAGCACGCGCAATCGTGTCGCCGGGACGACCCAATGGCGACGCTCAAGCACCACACGGCCTGCCCGAATCCGCGGGCTCGCGATGACGTGGTCGGGGTCGGAGGCGTCCGGCAGCGCATCGAGGAACAGAGTGAGGTACTCGAAGGCGTGGTTTATGTTGCTGTACAGGTTCGTCGTGAACGCGGTATAGGCGGGGAAAAAGGCTCGGATGAGGTTCGACGTGAGTACCGGCTGAAGTCGTTCACCCGCTGGGGCGATCACCACTGGACGAGTCTCGGTAACGTCTACCGTGGCAGTGCTGAGATCAACGACCTGCTCGTAGTTGGCGTCGGCCGCTCTGTCCCTCGTGTAGCGAGTTACCACACGACGGTGGAACATCGATTCCGGACGTGCGGCGGCATTGAACCCGCACGTCTCATAGATTTCGGCGGGAGCGATGTCCCCCCTCGAGTAGTACTCCTCAACCAGCGAGCGATCGCTGTCTGAGACGGGAAGGTGGCGGAGAAACCGACCGAGAAAGGCGAGGTGACCCGGGTAGAGCTTGTTGAGCACGACGTCACCATTCGCATCCGTCATATGGAAGACCGAATAGGCGGCGGCAAGTCGCGACACCGAGTCCGGAATGCGACTGCGCAGCCCGTCGAGAAAGGCGGCCTCGAGTCGAATCTCCCCCGCCGCACTTTCGTCGCGCAGACGCGCCACAAACTCTTCACGGAGATCGTCGAGCACGGAGATGTCGGGCACGGTGGTAGGGATCCTTGCCCACGGATCGCTCCAGAAGCTGCGATATGCGACGTTCGCGTCGGACGCGAGCCGAAAGAACAGCGGGTCTTCTGCAGTCCTCGATGCCCCGTCGCCCCACGCCGCGCGGGCTGCGGCGGCGAAGGTCAACTGAATCCTCACGTTCACATCGAACAGAGGCCACAGCGCCAGGAATCTACCTAGGTCCTCCGTAGCGGAGTCCGGGAGAGGTGACGACGCGCCCCCCAGGCGCACCGAATCCTCGTACACCAGACGGGAAGGCGGGCGGTCCCCGTGCGCACCCCATCTGTCCCGAACTGCCGCGAGACCGCGCATCGCCTTCGACAGAGACGTCCGCGACGGCGCGGCGTTGAGCGAGTCGAGCTCTGCCGAGAGGTCGCGCAGCGCAGTCTCCAGTTCACCGAGCGCCGGAGTGAGAGTCGCAGTCGGCCGATCGCGGATGCGATCTGCGATCGCGAGGGCAAGATCTGTCCGATCAGAGGGGAGGTCTGCCGGACGCACCACACCCACCGAAGCCAACCGTCGGAGCAGCTTCCGCGCCGAGCCGTCGGAGAGGCCCAGCTCTGTGCTCAGCCGAGCTACGGTCCACGGCGAGCCGGAGTTCACAATCGCCGCAAGCACCGGTCGCGCCGGAAGCCGGATGGCTCCATCGCGCGTTCGATACACAGAACCTGAGCCCGAGTTCCATTCCTCTGTGTACGCGACGACATGTCCGTCAACGACGGAGGTGAATGGTCGCACCTCCCAGGCGAAGTGGTCGATTCCCTCGTCGGAGAGGGCCGCGGCCTCGTAGAGCTCGAACAGGGCGGCATTGTGGAAGCTGAATGGCCGATGACGGAGTCCCCCCCGGTGCTCGGACGGCGGATGGATGATGGTCTGCGTGAACCTCGACAGCGGCGATGTCTTCATCGCCGCTCGGGCCGCGATGCGGGCGAAGACCAGCTCGTGCTTGCGATACCGCGCATCGGGTGGGCCGGAATGGCTGATCAATCGCGCGTGCGACTGCTCCACCCCCTCGCCCAACGTATGCAGGGACCACGCCAGATCAGGGCTCTCCTGCCAGACCCTCTTGAGGGCGGCTCGCGTGCGCAGAAGCGCGGACTCGCAGATCTCGTCGTAGTCGCGACGTGCAGTCGCGACCGCCGACGCAGCGGCGCGGACCCGGCTGAGCATCCCACCGTTGAATACAGAGGTCTCGAGCATCATCACTCGCGTGATGTCGTTGCTGCGCAGCACCCGCACGACGTGGGAGCCTTCGGCGGTGCGAGGCGCGCAGGCGCGAACCGCTTCGAGGGCGGCAAGTCTGACACGGTGAAGTTCCGCCTCAGCAGAGCGGAGACGACGACGAGCGTCGACGACGTCCGCTCCGCTGTCTAGGAAGTCGTCGGCGTGCAGCGGTACGCGCTCTACCGTGTATGGAAACTCCTCGATCGTCACCGACTGGTCTTGCGCCATCGCCAGAGCACCACGGGGAGGAAGACGATCAGCAGCCCGAGGAGCACCGAGACCGAGATCCACAGCGAGCTGCTCTGCCAGACCTCGGCGCTCGGGTTCCACGCCCAGCGCATGAGCTTGACCAGGTGATAGAGGGGATTGTATTCCGCGACGGTCTGCAGCCACTCCGGCAGCATGGCGATGGGCCATGCTGCGTCGCTGAGGAAGAACATCGGCAGAAAAGCGAACATCATCACAGCGGAGTACGTGTTGATCCGAGTGAACACGACCCCGGCACCAAACCCGAAGGTAAGTGCATAGACAAGGGCGACGACGAAGGCGACGACGAAGAACACCAGATGCGGGGAGCTCACATCGAACATCACGCGCGCTGCGATCAGCACGAGAGCGAGGCCGGCCAGTGCCGTGAGAGACGCCTTCAACACGAGCACGAACAAGAACCTGCCGAATGGCATAGGCGTGACGAGAAGGCGGCGATACACACCGCGCACCTTGTCGGTCACGACCTGGTTCCCGATGTTGTACACGGCGGACGCGAACACTATAAGCGTCACGAACGCAGGGATGTACTGCGCAAAGAAAGAAGCGTCGCCGTATGAGGATTCGCCGAACATGCTCGCAAATACCGCGAACACAACGACCGGCATGATGACACTGAAGAGCAGATACAGGGGTTGGCGGAGGTAAACGAGAAGCTCGATCTTGAGCTGCTGGAGAAGCATCAGCGGTCACCTGCCATTCGAAGATACGCATCATTGAGGGACCGGGCGTCGTACCTATCAACGAACCCGGCAACCTCGCCGCCGAAGACGAGCTTCCCGTCGTTGAGGACGAGCAGCGAGTCACAGTACTCCTCCACCTCTTCCATCGAATGCGTCGACAGAAGCACCGTGGATCCTGGGGCGAGCGACCGTAGAGATGTCCAGAAGAACTCCCGGGACAGAGGATCAAGACCGGTCGTGGGTTCGTCGAGCACGGCAAGTGCGGGGGCGTTGATGAATGCGAGCGCGAGGTTGACCCTCTGCTGAGTGCCGCCAGAGAGCTTGCTCACGTACTTGTTTAGATACGGCTGGAGGTCGAGCCGCTCGATCAGCGGCTTTACGTCAACCGACTTCTTGTAGTAGCTCGCGAAGAGCTGCAAGATCTCGTGCACCTTGATCTGGTCGTAGTAGGCGGTCTCCTGCAGGATCACACCGAGCCGTTCACGGAGGTTGGCACGAGTGATCCCACCTCCGTACACGATCGCTCCGGTGTCAGCCGCGGTCAAGCCGACGATGATCTCAAGAAGAGTGGTCTTGCCGCTGCCATTGCGACCGACAATCCCTGTGATCGCTCCTTCGCGGATTTCGGCGCTCACACTATCGAGCGCGGTCACGTCCCCGTAGCTTTTCGAAATGTTCTCAATAATCACGAAGTGCCCTCTGCAGAATGGGACGCGGAGGGTGGCGGCGAGTCGCACCGACACCCTCCGCGAAGGTGTGGTGTTCTCTCACAGGCCGACGAACACGTTGACGCTGCAGCACGAGGTCGATGCGCAGCAGGAGCAGCTGTTACAGGAGCTGCTCACCGAAGACGCCGCGGTCTCCGAAAGCGTCACAGTTTCGTCGAGTTCAATGATCTCGATCTCGTCGAACATCACATCGATGTCGGCAAGTTCCATCGTTTCTGACATATTTCACCCCCCTTCATAGCGAGTTTCCGGATGGCACAGACTCACTATCGACCTGCCGGATTGGGCGGGTCGCGCTTACGCTACCAGGTAAGACGCAAATTGATGGATAAATTCTGAGATCCGGCGCGACGGATCCGCACACGCGTCGAGCATTTGGCTACGATGTGCCCATGACGACGCGTCACCCCAGACCCGACGACGAGCGAGTGCTGAAACAGATTGAGCGCTTGGGTGCCGTGGCGAGCGGTGTGTCCAGTCTGGAGTACCTTTTGCGCCCGCAGGACCGGATATTCGGAGGCCTGAATCACTGGCCGTCGCAGCGGCGACGGGTGGTCTCGAGCGATTCCTCGCCGACGTTAGGAACGAGAATCCTGGACCACATTGGCGCAGAATCGATGGAACAGTTACTCCACGCCGCGCGTCTCGCTTCTGTGACAGTGCTCGTGCTCCCTGTCCGCTCATCTCGTTGCCGTTTAGTCGCGAACCTCGTACTGAGCGCGACCGGCGCAGCGCTCGCGCCGAAACACTTTTACGGCTCTGAAGGCTCCGATCACGTGACCATCGTCGTCCACGCCTTGTGCGGCATCGGCCGCGCTTCGCCCCGATACCGGGCGGATGTGCTGGACACTATCGCTGTGCAAGGAGCGCTTTCCTACGGAGTCTCCGGACTCGGAAAGCTCGCCGGCGACAAGTGGCGCGGTGGCACCGCCTTGGCGGAGCTCTCCGAAGCTCGGACCTACAGCACGGAGGAAGTCGCTCGGACACTCAGAAAGCACCCGCGCTTGTCCCGTCTCATCACGTGGGCCGCGATCGTGGCGGAGGTCGCCGCCCCGGTCGCGTTGCTCGCGCCGCCGAAGTTCGCACAGGTGGGCGTGTGGGCGATGCGTGCGTTTCACCTTGTCAACGCTGTCACGATGGGGCTCAATAGGTTCTTCTGGGCGTTCGCTGCATTCCACCCCGCGATGTTGCGGGCATCTCGGCACGCCGAGTACACGCGGCGGTCTCGGCGACGCAGACGGGGCCCAGCGTGATGCGCGTCGCCTCACGCGCGACAGCACTCGTGCTTTTGGGCGGAGCCGTCGCCGCCGCGACCGCTCCCTGGCGACGACGTGGCCTGACGGCACATCAGGCGGCGCCGGTCGTGAGCGTGAGTCGTTCTGAATCCCCGATTGCGGGAGGACCACTTGTCGTGATCGAGCCCGACGTCGGGCTCGGCGCGGACTTCTGGCGACCGCTCGCGCATACGCTCGCCGAGCGGGGCTTCGACGTGGCGCAGGTCGACCGGGCGGGCGTCGGAAACGCCCGAGTGGAGCCACGCTTGCGTGGCGACCGATCGGGATCGAGCGCGATCACGACGGCGGGGAAACGGCTTGCCGAGCAACTGGACTACGAATGCGGCGAACGGGAGGTGTTCCTTGTGGGTATCGGATTCGGTGCGCTGGTTGTGGGCACCTGGCCACGGCCCGAGAGGGTGCTCGGACGGCTCCTCATCGACCCCTCCTGCGCAGGCGACTGGATGACGGCCTCGCCGCGGATGCTGAGACGCGCGAGGTCCCGGCTGTTCGACGCACGACTGACCCGCACGACGCTGTGGTTCGGTGGCGACCTGCTCAGAGCTCCGGCCGCGGTGCCACCCGGCCTCGACACAATCACGCGCGAGCTTGTGCAGGCCATCGACCGCGACCCTCAGGCGTGGCAGGCAGTCTGCGATGAGCTATGGACAGTCATCGCGGGAGCGCGGACGCTCAGCGACCTCGTCGATCCCGACACCGCGGTCCTGGTCTCTCGTCGGCTTGCCGCGGGTGAGCCTGACCTGGTCACTCGGTGGCGAAACATCTGCAGTGCCGAGGGCGCCTCGATAGAAGCTCCAACCTGGCTTCCTTCGGTGGAGGCCATGCCCTCCGATGCGCTCGTGGACGCTCTCGCGACGGCAGTGGAGAAAGGTGCGTTGAGGTGAGGCGCCGCCCCGCACATGCCAGCGCAATGACGTGGTCCCTCGCAGCCTGGATCGCACTGACCGTCGTCACCCAGCATCCGCTCCGCGAGTTCGACGGACCTCGGCGCAAGAAGTCGTTGCGCATGGTTCTCCCCGACTGGCGTTTCTTCGTGCCGAACCCCGCCACCGAGGACCTGGTGCCGTTGTATCGCTCAGTCGTCGACGGCGAGGCGGGCGGGTGGAGGCGCCTGTATCCGCCGCGCACGCCGCGTTGGTGGCACCTCCTGGTGAATCCCGACGGTCGCCGTGATCATGCCGCAATCGACGTTTGCCGGGAACTCACCATGCTCGGCGTTCTCGATGCAACGCAGGCCCGCGAGTGCGTTCCGCTGACTCTGCTCCGCGACGCAGTCGCACGGCAGATGGGCCAGGGCGCTACCACTGTGCAGATCGCGGTCGCGGCAGAGGCCCCCTTCGCCAGCCCGCCGCGACGGCACCTCGTCTGGCTCTCTCCGATACTCGACGCGCGGCGTTGACGTTCGTCATGGCGGTCCGACCTCGACGACAGGCCGATGGAGTTAGGTCTCTCATCTACTCGTCCCGCATTCCGGCGCGATAGAGAAGCGGTGCGGCGAGGACGAGAACCAGCGTGCAGGTCCAGCCGACAAACTCGCGGAACTCCGGCACCACGAACAGAGCAGAGGTTCCGATGAGCACCAGCGCTCCGGCGAGAACCGCGTACTCCCGCATGCCGTACAAAGCAATGAATGTCAGGTAGTGCGCTCCGACGATTATGGCGGCGGCTGGAAGGAACAGTCGAGGATCGACTGTTCCGAGCGCCAAGGCAAGAAGCAATCCGATCGGGACGGTGAAGGCGGATTGCATGGCCAGCCCGATGGAGGGATGTCCCTTTGGTAGGGCGCTCGGGCCGCCCGTGATTTTCAGGGCAAGCGAAGCCAGAGGAAAAATGAGCATCCCCCCGCGAACAGTACGGCCATCGCGGCGACCGGCGTCGCCCATTCGAATGCCGCCGATGCGACACCCCAGACCATGGCCGAAACGACAGTACCGAAGGCACCGCCCTTGTAGATGCGCCGCACGTCCGCTTGCGCCTGCTGTATTTGCATGAGCCCCCGTACGCCCTGGCAGAGTGGCGATACCCGCCGCTACCTACGATAGATCCCGCGCCGGAGACGATCGACCTCGGTGTGTTGATGGTGTCGTCCTCCCCGGCGGGCCGTCTTCAGGGGTCGCGATCGGACTCGCACCCGCGACGACCCCAAAAGAAGTAGGGGTCCGAGGTTCGCACGGGACTTGAGCGGACTGATGAGCTAAGCGATGTCGAGGAGCTCGACATCGAAAACTGCACCAATAATGCACCACACCCGACCTTGGATACGGAGAAACCCCCGATTTCTCGGGGGTTTCCGTGGCGGTGACGGTGGGATTTGAACCCACGGTAGGGGGTTACCCTACACAACTTTTCGAGAGTTGCACCTTCGGCCGCTCGGACACGTCACCGCGGACTAGCTTACGACAACCCGGGCCACGGCGCGAATCGACGGGGTTTTCCCCGGCCGCGCCTCGGTCGGCCGCCATGTCCCCTGGTTAGGATGGCCTAAGGAATCAGGCACGGAGGGGACGCAATGGGCTTCATCAGGTCAGAGGCGCTGGCAGAGACCGGCTACGTCGTGCTCGACGACCACGACCAGGCATCCGACCCCGCCGAGTGGCTCGATCTCGAGTACATCGGGTGGCGCTCGTCGGGCGTCACGCGCTTCGCCCCGCTCGCGAGCTATGCCGGCGCGATCGAATGCAACGGATTCTGGAACCACACCCCTCCTCGCACCGATAAAGACGGCGTGTGGGTCGAGTCGCAGGTCGCGATCGCCCCGACCCTGCAGCGCCGCGCTCTCGAACCCGGTGCCGGAGTCGGCCGCTGCCGCGTCATCGAGCTGCAGCCCAACGAATACGCCGACGCCGTCTACAACCTGCACCAGGACGACAACAACCGCCTCAACGAAGACGGCACCGGCTGGGTCGTTCGCGGCTATTACAACCTCTCCGACGACACCGACTCGCTGCTGCTCCTGCGCTCCGACCGGTTCGACCCGGCGACCGAGATCCGCCTGCCGCTGCGCGAGGGCTCGCGCATCATCGTCGACACGCAGCGCTTCTGGCATGCGGTCTGGCACCGCGGCACGACTCCACGCTACGCCCTGATCACGTCGTGGACGTCCGGCCCCGAGCTCGATGCCTACATCGAGGCGAACCACGGCGACCCGCACCCCGCGACGGTCGATCTCGACCCGCAGCTCGTCGACGACGCGCAGGTCGAACTGCACCGACGCATCGAAGAGCGTCGCCGCGTCTTCGAAGCCCAGGGCATCGTCATGGAGCCCCGGGCCGACCTGAGCGTCTGACGGGGACGCTCACCGCGTTTCGTCTGGTCGCTGCGCTCCTCGCTCAACGGACGGGCCGCACCGCGTCACACCCCGAGCCGCCATCCCGGGGACCGTCCACACGTACCGATCGCAGGACCGAGGCACGCCTGCAGGATCGGAACCCCGATATCGAGAGGGCATCCGTGCCTGCGCCCTGCACACGGACACGAGGTACGGAGATCCTCACGCACCAGCGAGCACACCTTCGGACGCAGAAGCCCACCCACCGCACGAGACGACGGATGCCACGGCGCCGCGCCCGTCATGCGACCCTGTGCCCGCGGGCCGGCCCTGCGGACGCGGATGACCGCCGGCTACCCCGATACGGTGCGCCCCTCTTCCAACCTGACGACCCGGTCGACGGTTCCGGCCGGAGGGGCGACGTGCGAGATCAGCAGCACCGACTGCTCCCCCGCGGCCTGCAGCAGGTCGCGCAGCAGGGCATCGGATGCGTCGGGATCGACCCCCGCGGTCGGCTCGTCGAGCACGAGCACCGGGAATCCCCGCAGGAGCGCTCGAGCCAGGGCGATGCGCTGCGCCTGACCGCCCGACACGAGGCCGCCTCGGTCGCCGACCCGTGCATCCAGTCCCCCGCGCTCGCGCACCCATGACCCGAGTCCGACCCGGTCGAGCACGGCGAGCAGCTCATCATCGGTCGCATCGTCGCGGGCGAACAGCAGGTTCTGCCGGATGTCCTCGTCGAACAGCTGCGGACTCTGCTCGCACAGCCCGATCGTGCGGCGGAGCGCGGGACCCGACAGCGCCGCCGCATCCATGCCGCCCACGGAATACTCGCCCTCGACCCGCAGGAATCCGACGATCGCGGCAGCCAGAGAGCTCTTGCCCGCCCCACTCGGCCCCGACACGAGCACGCGCTCTCCCGGATGCAGATCGAGATCCACTCCGCGCAACGCCGGCGCCCCACCGGGCCACCACGCCCGCACGCCCCGCAGCCTCAGCGCCGGGACGCCGTCGATCTCGGCATCCTCGCCGTCGTCCGACCTCAGTTCGCCCGGCACCTCGGAGGGCAGCACGTCGACGATGCGCTCGGCACTCGACCGCACGCTCCGCCAGGATGCCGCGGCGATCGGCACCGCGCCGAACACCTCGAACACGACCATCGGCACGAGCACGGCGACGGCCAGCCAGGGCCCGTCGATCGCGCCGGTCTGCAGGCCCGGCGCCGCCACCGCGAGCGCCCACACGGACGCGGCACCCGCCACCGCAGACACGACCCCGGCCGCGATCGCCTGCGCGAGGGAGGCCGTGCTCACAGCGCGACGCAGCTCGGCATCCGCCTGTCGCACGCGCTCACGCGCCTGCGGTTCGGCTCCGTAGGCGAGCAGCACGTCGAGCGAACCGAAGTAGTCCGTCAGCGCCGCCGACAGGTCGCCGCGGCGACTCGACACAGCTGCCTCGGCGCGCGACCCGAACAGCCACCCAAGACCGACGGCTGCAGCCGCGGCGATCACGAGGCACGCAGCGAGGGTGAGCGCGGCCGGCACCGAGACGAACGCAAGGAATCCGACGGCGCCGAGCGCCACGAGCCCCGACACGGCGAGAGGCTGGATCACCCGCAGCGGCAGGTTCTGCAGGTTCTCGACATCGTCGACCAGGGCCGACAGCACCCGGCCGTGATCGGTGCGCCCGAGCCCCGCGGGCGACAGCGGAGTCAGCCGCCGCACCATGTCGGCGCGGGTCGACGCGAGCTGCCGCAGCGCCGCATCGTGTCCGCTCAGACGCTCGAGGTAGCGCGTCACCGCCCGCGACACCGCGAAGAACCGCACGCCCACCACCGCGATCGACAGCGGCACGAGCGAGTCCACGATCGACGCGCTGACGATCAGCCACCCGCTGACCGCGAGCAGGCTCACCGCGGCACCAGCCGAGAGGAAGCCCCAGATCAGGCCGGGGAGGAAGCGACGAACAGGCGGCTGCGCCAGGCGAAGGATGCCCCGGATGCGCGCGGAGTCGGTGCTCATACCCGCACCCCCAGCTCGACGACGTGGTCGGCGATTGCTCTCGCCGATCGGCGGTGCGAGACGAGGAGGATCGTGCCACCGGCATCCGCCCGCGCCCGCAGCGAGGTCCAGAGCCGCGCCTCGGTGTCGGGGTCGAGCGCGCTCGACGGCTCGTCGAGCGCCAGCACCGCGTCAGGGTTGCCGGCCTGCCGATACAGCGCCCGCGCGACCGCGACCCGCTGCGCCTGGCCACCCGACAGCCCGCTGCCCTGCACGCCGAGTTCGCACGTCGGATCCAGTTCCTGCGCGCACGCATCGTCGAGTGCACGGCGGATGCGGTCGGCATCCGGGTCCGCATCGCCCAGCGCCACGTTCGCCGCGATCGTGCCACGGCTCAGCTGCGGCCGCTGTCCGCTCCAGGCCAGCCATTCCGACGGTGCGAGCTCGCGCACATCGACGCCGCCGGCCTCGGCCGAGCCATCGAACTCGACCGCACTGCGCAGCGCCGCGAGCAGACTCGACTTGCCCGCGCCGCTCGGCCCTTCGATCAGCGTGATGGTTCCAGGAACGGCTGTGAACGAGACGGGCGGCAGATCGCGCACACGTAGATCCGATACGACGAGGTCTCGCGCGTTGCCCGTTCGCAATTCAGCATGAACACGGCCGAAACCAGCGCTCAGCTCTTCTTCCGGCACCGTGCCAGGGTTCCGTGCTGAATTGTGAACGCCGACGACGCGAGCCTCCGCCGCGTCGAGCACCTCGAACACGTCCTCCGTCGCAGCGACCCCCTCGGACGCGGCATGGAACTGCACGCCGACCTGTCGGATCGGCAGGAAGGCCTCGGGGGCGAGCAGCAGCACGAACAGCCCGACCTCGAGCGACAGGTCGCCGGACAGCAGCCGGAATCCTACGGCCACCGCGATCAGCGCCACGGCGAGCGAGGCCAGCAGCTCCATCGCGAAACCGGACAGGAACGAGAACCGCAGCACCTTCATGGTCTCGCGGCGGTACTCGTCGGCGGTGGCCTCGATCTGGGCGGCCGCACGGCGCTCTCGACCGAACAGGCGCAGCGTCGAGAGCCCCTGCACCGTGTCGGCGAACCGGGCCGCGAGCCGCTGCAGCGTCTGCCACTGGGTGCGCTGCACCGTGCGGGTCGCGATGCCGATCAGGATCA
Source organism: Microbacterium sp. Leaf161 (assembly GCF_001423645.1). Taxonomy (NCBI): domain Bacteria; kingdom Bacillati; phylum Actinomycetota; class Actinomycetes; order Micrococcales; family Microbacteriaceae; genus Microbacterium; species Microbacterium sp. Leaf161. The sequence goes on from NZ_LMOW01000001.1 coordinate 685,985, forward strand.
GGAAGAGCGGGATCAGTGGGAGCGTGATGATCGCGGTGAGTCCGCTCGGCCAGTCCTGCCACCACATGACCGCCACCAGCACCGGCGTCGCGATGACCGTGAGCACCAGCTGCGGGATGTATCGCGCGAAGTACGCGTCGAGCGCCTCGAGTCCATGCCCTGCGGTCACCGCGAGACCTGCCTGATTGCGCTGCGCCAGCCAGCCGGGTCCGAGCCGGCCGACCGCAGCGATCAGCGCAGCGCGCAGCTGCATGCCCGTCTTCGCCGCGGCACGGGTGCCTGCGGCATCCGAGGCGGCGATCAGCACGCCCCGAAGCGCCGCCAGACCGAGCAAGCACAGCAGGGATGCCGTGACATCGCGCCCCGCGAGCACGCCGGTGACGGCCTGCGTCAGCAGCCACGCGAACGCGACGGTGACCGCCGTCTGCACGACGCCGATCGCGCCCGACAGCAGCAGGAATCCACGGGCCGCACTCGCATATCGCAGCAGGCGGATGTCGACCGGCTTCACCGCTCGCTCCCCGCAGCAGCCGTCGGACGGGAAACTCCGGCCGCAGTTCGTGCCGCGCCCCGATCAGGGATGCGGCACGAACTGCGACCGGAGCAGGAGTCGGGTCTCACGCGTGCGCCGGAGCCCCCTCGATCGAGCTGCGGGTGACCCGCTTGCGGAAGATCCAATAGGTCCACGTCTGGTACGCCAGCACCAGGGGCAGTGCGATCAGGGCGGTCCAGCTCATGATGGTCAGCGTATACGGGGTGCTCGATGCGTTCTCGATCGTGAGGCTGAAGGCCGGGTCGATGGTCGACGGCATGACGTAGGGGAACAGCGCCGCGAACAGCATCACGACAGCGGATGCCACGGTGACAGCGCCCGCCGTGAATGCCCGCCCGTCACGTCCGCGCATCGAGAACAGCACCGACGCGACCAGGGCGAGTGCAGCGACGAGCCCGCAGCCGACCACCATGAGCATCAGTGGAGACTGGCGCCCCCAGGCGATGCCGATGGTCCAGATCACGGTTCCCGCGGCGGCGAGCACGGTCGGGCCGGCGGCGAGCTTCACCAGTCGACGAGCATCCGCGTGCACCTGTCCATCGGTCTTGAGCGAGACGAACAGCACGCCGTGCAGGAAGAACAGCAGCAGCGTCGTGACGCCGACGAGCAGCGAATAGGGGTTGAGCAGGGCGAAGAAGCCCCCGACGTAGATGTGGTTCTCGTCGATCGCCACCCCCTGCACGATGTTGCCGAAGGCGACGCCCCACAGCAGCGCGGGCACGGCAGAGCCGATCACGATCATCCGGTCGAACCCGCGCTTCCACTGAGCGCTCTCGCGCTGGTGCCGGTACTCGAACGAAACACCTCGCAGAATGAGCGCGAGCAGGATCAACAGCAGCGGAAGGTAGAAGCCGCTGAACAGCGTCGCGTACCACTCGGGGAACGACGCGAACAGGCATGCGCCGGCCACGATGACCCAGGTCTCGTTGAGATCCCAGATCGGGCCGATCGTGTTGATCACCTGGCGACGTGAGACGTCGTTCTTGCCGAGGAACGGCAGCGACATGCCCACGCCGAAGTCGAATCCGTCGAGCACGAAGTAGCCGACGAAGAGGAAGGCGACGATCCAGAACCACATGTATTCCATGACTGATCCCTCTCTCAGTACACGACGGACGGCAGCTGGGCCGTCTCCTCGTGGGGCTGCTCTTCGGTATCCGGACCCTTCTGGGCCGCGCGGATGATGAGGCGGATCTCGACCACGGCGAGCGCGGCGTAGATCGCTGTGAACGCGATCAGCGAGATGAGCACTTCGACGCCGCTGACTCCTGGCGAGACGCCGTCCTGCGTGGTCATCAGACCGAACACGATCCAGGGCTGCCTGCCCATCTCGGTGAAGACCCAGCCCATGATGTTGGCGATGAGCGCGAGCGGGAACGACCAGATCGCGAGCTTCCACATCCAGGGCGTCGGCGGGTTCTTGGCGCCCTTGCGGGTGACCCAGAGACCGACCACGGCGACGAGGGCTGCGGCCATGCCGAGGCCGATCATCCAGCGGAACGCCCAGTACGTGACCCAGAGGATCGGGGCGAACTCGGTGAGGCCGGTGTCGGCGAACGTGGTGGCGTACTCGGCGTTGAGGTCGTTGATGCCGTGCACGCAGGCGTCGAACGTGTGCGTCGACAGCAGTGACAGAAGGTACGGAACACGGATCGAGAACAGCTCGGAGCTGCCGTCGGGGGTGCCGAGCGTGAACAGGCTGAACGAGGCATCGGGCCCGCACACCGTGTTGAACGTCGCTTCCGCCGCGGCCATCTTCATCGGCTGCGCGGCGTACATCGCGAGGCCCAGCTGGTCACCGGTGAGCACGACGCCGGCGGTCGAGACGATCATCGCCCAGAGCCCGAACTTCAGCGAGATGCGCATGGTGTCGAAGTGCTGGCCGCGTGCCAGGTGCCAGGCCGAGACCGAGATCACGACGCCGGCGGCGAACATCAGCGCACCGAAGATCGTGTGGGGGAATGCGGCGAGCGCGACGGGGTTCGTGAGCAGCGCCCAGAAGTCGGTGAGCTCGGCGCGGTTGGTCTCGGGGTTGAAGACGTAGCCGACCGGATTCTGCATGAACGCGTTCGCGGCGATGATGAAGTACGCCGAGAGGATGCTGCCGATCGAGACGCACCAGATCGTGGCGAGGTGCAGCTTCTGTGGGAGCTTGTCCCAGCCGAAGATCCACAGGCCGATGAACGTCGCCTCGAAGAAGAACGCGAGCAGGCCTTCGAAGGCGAGCGGGGCGCCGAAGACGTCACCGACGAAACGCGAGTAGTCCGACCAGTTCATGCCGAACTGGAACTCCTGCACGATGCCGGTCACGACGCCCATGGCGAAGTTGATCAGGAAGATCTTGCCGAAGAAGCGCGTGAGGTGCAGGTACTGCACCTTGCCGGTGCGCACCCACGCGGTCTGGAAGATGGCTGCGACGAGCGCCATGCCGATCGTCAGCGGCACGAACAGGTAGTGGTAGACGGTCGTCAGACCGAACTGCCATCGAGACAGGACCAGCGGGTCGAGCCATTCCATGAGCCACTCCTTCTTCCGTGCCCGTGTTCTTCCGTGCCCCGGGTGCCACGCTAACGACGTGCCCGCTGCCCTCGCGGGGCCGCAGACCGTGAATAAGACAGATGCTCGCCTAGGCGGCGGTCATCTCCGTCAGGCGCAGCTGCACCACGCACTCAGCAGGCACAGCGCAGTCCGCCGCGAGGGCGGGGGTGCGCACGGCCTCGGCAGCGAGCGGCCCACCGGCTTCGGTGAGCACCCCCTGCATGAGGCCGAGGTGCACGGAGCACAGCATCGGACGGTCTTCGGCGCGACCCGCGGCGTGCGGGCACGGGCTGAGATCGACGGTGAGCTGCTCGTCATCGACGACGGGCTCGAAGCCGCTCTCCTCCAAGTGTTCGATCAGGGCATCCAGCTGATAGGTCGCATCGCGACCCAGAGCGGATGCCGACGCAGGAAGGACTCGGCGCAGCAGATCGCCGCGGACGGCGGCCGCCTTCGCCTTGTTGCGGGCGATGGGGCTGGAGGCATCCGCTGCGCCCGTCACCGCGCTGTAGAGCGTGCGCGGGCGACCGCGGGTGGTGCGGTGCTCGCTGGCCTGGATGACGTAGCCACCCTCGATCAGACGCTGCAGGTGCTCGCGCACCGTGTTGGGGTGCAGCCCCGTCGCCTCGCAGAGCTCGCCGATCGTGCGCTCCGCGCGCGTCCGCGTGCCGTCGTCCTGCGCCGAGCCGCCCTCGAACAGCGCGTGCAGGATCCGCACTCGCGAGAAGGTCGAGATCGGCCCGCAGACGGGCCCGCCGTTGGCCATGACTCCAGTATTCCGTGGCCGCTGCGCGACATCGAGGGGTTGGGCCGTGAATAATGCCCGAACCGATAGGGATGTCTGATCCCGGCGATAGCCTGGCTGCATGGCCACCCGAAAACCTGCCCCTCCCGCGTACGTCTGCACCGAATGCGGGTGGACGACGGCCAAGTGGGTGGGTCGGTGCGCCGAGTGCCAGCAGTGGGGCACCGTGCAGGAGCAGGGCGTGCAGACCGGCATCCTGAGCCGCATCACCCCGCTCGCGCCGACGGCGGCGAAGGCCGCCCGCCCGATCACGCAGATCACCACCGAAGACGCCCCGCGCCGCACGAGCGGTGTCGGCGAGTTCGACCGCGTGCTCGGCGGGGGGATCGTGCCCGGTGCGGCGATCCTGCTCAGCGGCGAACCGGGTGTCGGCAAGTCGACGCTGCTGCTCGAGGTCGCAGCCCAGGCTGCCCGGTCGGGGCGTCGCGTGCTCTACGCCAGCGCCGAGGAGTCTCCCGCCCAGGTGCGCCTGCGCGCAGAGCGCACCGGCGCCCTGCACGACGAGCTCTATCTCGCGAGCGAGACCGATCTCGCGACGATCCTCGGCCACATCGACGAGGTGGCCCCGCAGCTGGTCATCGTCGACTCGGTGCAGACGGTGTCATCGTCACTCATCGACGGCGCGGCCGGTCAGCCGAGTCAGGTGCGCGAGGTGGCGGCGACTCTGATCCGTGTCGCGAAAGACCGCAGCCTGCCCATCATCCTGGTCGGCCATGTCACGAAAGACGGCACGGTCGCCGGCCCTCGAGTGCTCGAGCATCTGGTCGACGTCGTCTGCCACTTCGAGGGCGACCGACAGACCTCATTGCGCTTCATCCGGGCGCTGAAGAACCGATTCGGCCCCACCGATGAGGTCGGATGCTTCGAGATGACGGGTGCGGGCATCTCCGAGGTGCCCGATCCCTCGGGCCTCTTCCTCTCGCAGGGCGCGACAGAGCCCGGCACCTGCGTGGCCATCTCTCTGGAGGGGCGCAGAGCGCTGCCCGTCGAGGTGCAGGCGCTCACCATCAACACGACGGCGCCCAACCCCCGTCGTGTCGTGCACGGGCTCGACTCGTCGCGCGTGGCGATGGTGCTGGCGATCCTCGAACGACGAGCGCACATCAAGACGAGCAATCTCGACGTCTACGTCTCGACCGTGGGCGGTGTGCGCTTCACCGAACCGGCCGCCGACTTGGCGATCGCGATCGCCGTGGCAGGGTCCATCCAGCAGATCTCCGTGCCTCGCACGGTCGCCGCCGTCGGCGAGCTCAGCCTGGCGGGCGAGATCCGCCCCGTGACTCAGTCGGCGCAGCGCCGTTCAGAGGCCGCGCGACTCGGCTACGACCAGGTGGTCGATGACCGCTCGAAGACTCTGCGCGCGGCGCTGAACGACGTGCGCGCCCGCAACACCACCCGGCGCAGCGAGGCAGACATCCCGCCGTTCTGAGCGCGCAGCGGCTGCGCCCCGGCGCCGCCGCACCCTGCCGTGGTCAACAGAGCACCGGAAGCAGGCGAGTGGGATGCGTTCGTGACCACGCGCCGCTCCGAGCGCGCGATCCCGCCGCAGCGCCGTCGGGTCTCAGGCGTCGAGCGCCTTGAGCAGCTCGTCGGGCGCGGCCTGCATCGGATGCGGCCCGGCGATGTCGAGGAAGACGGTCGTGATCGGGTGCGCGGCGAGGAACTTGCGCAACCAGTCCGCGGTGTAGATCCCCACCCCCGGGGGCAGGTTCGCCGGCTTGTTCTTTGCATCGCTGAACAGCAGCAGCGCCAGATCGCCCGACTTCGGGTCGCGATAGGTCCAGACCTCTCCGCTGTCGAGCGGATTGTCGCGAGCACCGGGCTTCACGAGCGGCACCACCGTGGTGCCGTGGCGGAGAGCCAGGGCGACCGCAGCGATGTCCTGCTTCTCCAGCGCCTGAGCGAGGGCATCCGACCGGAAATCCTCGGGTGCGGGTGCGCTCTTCGCTGATTTCGACTTCTTCGCTGCCATGCATCCAGCATATTCAGCGGATGGCGATGCGCGTCCCGAAACCGGAGTAGAGATGGAAAGGGGCCCTCTCGAGTCATCCATTGGGGACTGGGGTACTCGAGAGGGCCCTCGGACCCTCGGGCGGCATGTCGAAGCGCTGGGGACGCTGTGCTCGACGCCACTGGGGATGGCATGCGCCGCAAGTCTGCGAGGGTCACTTCAATGGTATCCCAAAGAACGAACAGTGTCACCCGAAACTGAGTGCAGGACTGTATTCGAGACGTTTGGCCAGTTTCGGCGTCAATAGAGCAGGATCTGCTTCGTGGTCGTGCCCTTGAAGCCGCCGATCTCGACGGCGACGTGGTACGACGCTCCACCCCCGGGTGCACGCGGACGATTCTCGTCGGCGCAGGTCTCGACGCTCGAGCGGGTGCGATCCCAGGTGACCGGCACCTTGCTCGTCACGGTCGCGCCGGCCGTGAGCGTGGCGACCATGCTGCTCGGATTCTCCTGGCAGTCGGTCGACGTCCACCAGACGTCGGATCCGCTTGACACCGTGAGCCTCTGGGTCGTCGACCCCACGTCTATCGCGCAGTCGGTCGAACCGCGGTTGGTCAACGAGATCGACAGCTGCGGCATGACCCCGGGGTCGTATGCGTCAGCATCGGTGACAGCAGCCACCTCGACGTCTCCGGCTTCGCACGCGACGATCCCCGGAGTCTCCTCGGCCGACGACTCAGGCGCGGGTGACTCGGCGGCGGGCGACTCGCCGGCGGTGGGATCGGGCGTCGACGACTCCGGCGCAGACGCCGATGCGCTGGGCGACGGCGTCGCCTCGGCAGCGTTCGCCCATGGGCGTGCCACGAGCAGCCATACCGCCACGCCGACGACCGCGACCACGAGGATCGCCGCGACGAGGGTCACCAATCTCCGGCGACGATATACGGCGGCGGAGTGACGAGGCATTAGTTCAGGTTAGTTGAGGCTCTTCAGCATCCTGGTGTTGCCGAGCGTGTTCGGCTTGACGTGCGCGAGATCGAGGAACTCCTCGACACCGGCGTCACCGCTGCGCAGCAGCTGCGAGTACACGTCGGGGTCGACGACCTGTTCACCGATAACCGAATAGCCGCGCCGGCCGAAGAAGTCGACTTCGAAGGTGAGGCAGAACAGTCGACTGAGGCCGAGCTCGCGCGCCTGCTCTTCGAGCGCGCCGACGATCGCACCGCCCACGCCATGGTGCAGCCAGTCACCGCGGACCATGAGGGTGCGCACCTCGCCGAGGTCCTCCCAGAACACGTGAAGCGCGCCGCATCCGATCAGCTCGCCGTCGGCTTCGGCGACGACGAACTCCTGCACCGCGCCGTAGAGCACTGCCAGGTCTTTGCCGAGCAGGATGCGCTGCTCGACCATCGGCTGCAGCAGGTTGCGGATGCCGATGATGTCAGCGCTGCGCGCCGGCCGGACGATGTACTCGCTCACACGTCAAGCCTAGAACCCGTCACCTCCCGAGACCCTGAGCGGACGCGGAATGCCGGAGTGCTGGACCACCCGGACACGCAGAAGGGGCGGATGCCGCAGCATCCGCCCCTTCCGTGATCAGGTCACTCCCCGCTGGCGACCGCCAGGTCAGGGGTGCCGGAGATCGCTCCGCCGGTGTTCACGCCGACCGCGACCTTCTCGCCGCGGGGACCGTGCTCGAAGAGGAACTCGCCGTCCTTCGAGTCGACCTTCACGTGGTCGCCCGGGTTGAGCTCGCCGTGCAGGATCTTCTCGGACAGACGGTCCTCGACCTCGTGCTGCATCGCGCGACGCAGGGGGCGGGCACCGAGTGCCGGGTCGAACCCGATCTCGATGAGACGCTCCTTGGCGGCCTGGGACAGCTCGATCGTCATGTCGCGGTCGAGCAGACGCTCGCCGAGGCGCTTGGTGAACAGATCGACGATCTGCACGAGCTCCTCCTTCGACAGCTGCGGGAACACGATGATGTCGTCGACGCGGTTGAGGAACTCGGGCTTGAAGTTGCGCTTGAGCTCTTCGTTGACCTTGCCCTTCATCCGCTCGTAGTTCGTCGAGTTGACGCCCTCGATCTGGAATCCGACCGGACCACCGGCGATGTCACGAGCACCGAGGTTGGTGGTCATGATGATGACGGTGTTCTTGAAGTCGATCACGCGGCCCTGACCATCGGTCAGTCGACCCTCTTCGAGGATCTGCAGCAGCGAGTTGAAGATGTCCGGGTGGGCCTTCTCGATCTCGTCGAACAGCACCACGCTGAACGGCTTGCGGCGCACCTTCTCGGTGAGCTGGCCGCCCTCTTCGAATCCGACGAATCCGGGAGGAGCACCGAACAGACGCGAGACGGTGTGCTTCTCACCGAACTCGCTCATGTCGAGCGAGATGAGAGCAGCTTCGTCGTCGAACAGGAACTCGGCGAGCGCCTTGGCCAGCTCGGTCTTTCCGACGCCCGTGGGGCCGGCGAAGATGAACGAACCGGAGGGACGCTTCGGGTCCTTGAGGCCGGCACGCTGACGACGGATCGTCTTGGAGAGCGCCGCGATGGCCTCCTCCTGACCGATGACGCGCTGGTGCAGCGCCTTCTCCATGAAGACGAGTCGCGAGGACTCCTCTTCCGTCAGCTTGAAGACCGGGATGCCGGTGGCCTGTGCGAGCACCTCGGCGATCAGGCCCTCGTCGACGACCGCCTGGGTCGCGACGTCACCGGAACGCCACTGCTTCTCGAGGCGCAGGCGCTCGGCGAGGAGGCTCTTCTCCTCGTCGCGCAGCGATGCGGCCTTCTCGAAGTCCTGGTCCTCGGACGCGACTTCCTTCTGCTCGCGCACCTTGGCGATCTTCTCGTCGAACTCGCGCAGCTCGGGCGGGCTCGACAGGATGCTGAGGCGCAGGCGTGCACCGGCCTCGTCGATCAGGTCGATGGCCTTGTCTGGCAGGAACCGGTCGGAGACGTAGCGGTCGGCGAGGTTCGATGCCGCGACGATCGCGCCGTCGGTGATCTGCACCTTGTGGTGCGCCTCGTACCGGTCGCGGAGTCCCTTGAGGATGTTGATCGTGTGAGGGAGGCTCGGCTCGTTCACCTGGATCGACTGGAAGCGACGCTCGAGAGCGGCATCCTTCTCGAAGTGCTTGCGGTACTCGTCGAGCGTGGTGGCACCGATGGTCTGGAGCTCGCCACGAGCGAGGAGGGGCTTCAGGATGCTGGCCGCGTCGATCGCGCCCTCGGCGGCACCCGCACCCACGAGGGTGTGGATCTCGTCGATGAAGACGATGATGTCGCCGCGCGTGCGGATCTCCTTGGTGACCTTCTTCAGGCGCTCCTCGAAGTCACCGCGGTAGCGGGAGCCGGCGATGAGAGAGCCGAGGTCGAGCGAGTAGAGCTGCTTGTCCTTCAGCGTCTCGGGCACATCGCCCTTGACGATCGCCTGGGCGAGGCCCTCGACGACGGCGGTCTTGCCGACGCCGGGCTCACCGATCAGCACGGGGTTGTTCTTGGAGCGGCGAGACAGGATCTGCATGACCCGCTCGATCTCCTTCTCGCGCCCGATGACCGGGTCGAGCTTGTTGTCGCGCGCGGCCTGCGTCAGGTTGCGACCGAACTGGTCGAGCACCTGCGAGCCGCCCTGGGCGCTCGGGGTGTCGTTCGACTGCGCGCCGACGGCTGCCGGCTCGCGTCCGGGAGCACCCGACAGGAGCTGGATGACCTGCTGGCGGACCTTGTTGAGGTCGGCGCCGAGCTTGACGAGCACCTGGGCTGCGACACCCTCGCCCTCGCGGATGAGGCCGAGCAGGATGTGCTCGGTTCCGATGTAGTTGTGGCCGAGCTGCAGAGCCTCACGGAGGCTGAGCTCGAGCACCTTCTTGGCGCGCGGCGTGAACGGGATGTGACCGGTGGGCTGCTGCTGGCCCTGACCGATGATGTCCTGCACCTGCTCGCGGACGGCGTCAAGGGAGATACCGAGGCTTTCGAGCGCCTTGGCTGCGACACCCTCACCCTCGTGGATGAGGCCGAGCAGGATGTGCTCAGTGCCGATGTAGTTGTGGTTGAGCATCTTCGCCTCTTCTTGGGCGAGGACGACCACTCGACGGGCTCGGTCCGTGAATCTCTCGAACATGCTGTGACTCCTTATTCGCACGGGGCGAAGCGCTGAGTCCTCGACGGGTCTCCGCGCCTGTACATCGAGAGTAACCACCGTGCGGATGCTGTATGCCCGTGTTCGCCGTCGGCATAGCGCCGTGACGGTCGGTGACGTCGCTCTCGTGCGGCCGGGGTTGACTCACTTATCGACAGTCGTTATGTTAACGATTATCGGTAATAACGACTCTCGATAAGGAGTGGATGATGACCTCGACGAAGAACCGGACGATCTCCCGAGGCGACCGCGGAGCCCTGGTCGGCTTCTGCATCTCGGGCGCGCTGATCGCCGCCTACATCACCGTCTTCTCGGTCATGCGGATCATCGAACTCGCCCGGGGCGTCGACGTGCCGGTGCTGATCGAGCTCATCGGCTCGCAGACGCCGGTCGACCTGCCGCTGAGCAACGGCACCAGCATCTCCGTCGGCGTCGACAGCGCTGTGATCACCGCGCCTCAGCTGCCGGCGATCGCCGCAGTGCCGGGCATCATCGGCCAAGTGGCGCAGATCCTCACGATCGTCATCGTGATCGGATGCCTGATCCTGCTGGCACGGAGCGTGCTGACCGACCGCGTGTTCAGCCGACGCAACACCGCTCTCGTCGCGACAGCCGGCATCGCCGGACTCGTCGGTTTCGCCACTGTGCGCTTCTTCGACAACATGCTCGCGAATGCCACGGTGGCACAGATCACCGACAACGGCATCGACAACGCCGTGATCAGCGTCGAACCGTTCACCTTCATCCTCGGGGCGTTCGTCATCGCCCTCATCTGCACGGTGTTCTCCATCGGCGACCGCCTGCAGCGCGACACGGACGGGCTCGTCTGATGAGCACCGTGACCGCGACACGTTCCCAGACCGCCGATGCGATCACCGTGATCCTCTTCGGCGCCGCCGCTCTGGTGGTGACCGCGATCAGCACCGTCCTGCGCGTGCTCGGAACCTTCCGAGACCAGGGCATCGCGTCGTCCATCCCGATCGACGAGCAACCGATCGACGCGACCGTCGGCTCAGGAGCCGCGTCGATCGAGGGGATCGCTCAGGAGGCGATGGTGTTCGCCACCGGAGTGGATGCCGCCGCGACCGCGGCGATCATCGGCTCGCTCGTGCTGTGGGCGCTCGCCCCGTTGATCGTCATCGTCGGCGTGATGCTCGTCGCCTGGAACTTCCTCCGCGGACGCTTCTTCGTGCGGAGCAACGCGCGGGCCTTCGACGCGATCGGCTGGACTCTCGTGCTCGCTCCGATGTTCATCGTGCTGCTCGAGAAGCTGGGGCTGAACGGGGTGTCCGCTGCGGTGGGCCTCGGCTCCGGCGAGCCCGTGCATCCGATCGAGTTCTGGTCGATCGTCCCGATCTTCGCGACCGGCGTCGCGGTGGGACTCATCGCGGCGGCGTTCCGGCAGGGCATCCGCCTGCAGCGCACGAACGCGGCCCTCGAGGACGAGACGAGGGGACTCGTATGACCCCGGCCGAGAACGACGACGAACTCACCGGCATCCACTGCCGCCTCGACGAGCTGCTCGCGGAGCGCGGCATGACTCTGACCGAGCTGAGCGCGCGCGTCGGCGTGAGCATCGTCAACCTGTCGGTGCTGAAGAACGACCGGGCGCGAGCGATCAGGTACTCGACGTTGCGGGCGATCTGCGACGCCCTCGGGTGCGAGGTCGGCGACCTGCTGGTGCTGGCGTAGGTCAGGCCTGCGGCGGTTGCGGCGGCTGCGCGACCGGCGCGAGAGGTTCGACGACCACGGCGGTGCCGTAGGCGCAGATCTCGGTGAAGTTCTGGATCGACCCGGCATCGAAGCGCATCGCGACGATCGCATTGCCACCGCGCTGCTGCGCCTCGGCCCACATGCGGCCCATCACGACATGCCGCGCCTCGTACATGACTTGCGTGTATTCGGGGATCTCGCCGCCGCCGAGCGAGCGGAACCCGGCGGCGAAACCCTGCCCGAAGTCGGTCGATCGCACCGTCAGACCCATGACCTCCCCCAGCACCTGGGTGATGCGGTAGCCGGGGATGTCGTTCGTGGTCACCATGAACATGAGGCCATCGTGGCAGAACACAGCCGACGCGACCAGGCTGCATCACGAAGACCGCGCGCGGCGCAACCCCTGCTATGAAATTTCTGTGTGTCGATAGCGTCGACCGCATGAACCTCAACGACCGGAACCTGCGCACACCCTCCCGCATCCTCATGGCCCTGCCCATTGCCGCACTCGCCTTCTCTCTCGCCGCCTGCGGTGGCACGTCGCGTCCAGCGGTGGACGACGTCGCAGACGGCATCCAGAAGGTCTACGAAGACCAGGGGCTCGGCGACGCCGTGACCGACGACGTCGCGACCTGCTTCGCCGAGGCGCTCGTCGACTCCGACCTGAGCAACGAGACCCTCACCTACATCGCCAACGGCGAGGACAAGCAGTCGAGCGAAGAGGACAAGGCTCTGACCACGCAGATCCTGACCGACAACCTCGAGAAGTGCGCGGCCTGACCCGCCAGGTCGCCTGACGAGGGATGACGGATGCCGCGGCCCTCGTCATCCTTCGTCATCTCAGCCTCGGAATTCACTCGCCCTCATAGCGTTGGGCGTTATAGCGCGCACACGGCGCGCACCGATTCTGGAGTCCCCAATCCAATGAGCACCACCGCCCGCCCCACGAAGGCGCCTGACACCCGCGGTCCCGTCCGGAAGCTGCTGACCTCGTTCGGCTTCCAGATCCTCGCGGCCCTCGTCCTCGGCATCGCCGCCGGCCTGATCGCCCGCCAGCTGGGCGCCACCGCCGACAGCCCGAACGGCCTCTCGGCCACCCTCGACACGATCGGCAGCTCGTACGTGACACTGCTGCGCGCCGCCGTCGTGCCGCTGATCTTCACCGCGATCGTCGCCAGCATCTCGAATCTGCGCCGAGTGCAGAACGCCGCGCGCCTCGCGGGCCAGACCCTGCTGTGGTTCGCGATCACCGCATTCATCGCCGTGATCGTCGGAATCACGCTCGGCCTGGTCATCCAGCCGGGAAACCGCGCCGGTGAGGGCCTCGAGCCCGGCGACCCGTACACGGTCGGCACGTGGTGGAACTTCCTGCTGGGTCTGATCCCGCAGAACTTCCTCGGGCTCAGCGTCAGCACGAACCCGGGAGCCACCGACGGCACGTTCTCGTCGAGCGTGAACTTCAACATCCTGCAGGTCATCGTGATCGCGGTCGCCGTCGGCATCGCCGCTCTCAAGGCCGGCAAGAAGGCCGAGCCGTTCCTCGCGTTCACCGAGTCGCTTCTGAAGGTCATCCAGCGCGTGCTGTGGTGGATCATCCGCATCGCCCCGCTCGGCACGTTCGGCCTCATCGGCGCCGCGGTGGTCAAATACGGCTGGGAGAAGCTGGCGTCGCTCGGCTGGTTCGCGATCGCCGTCTACGTCGGCCTGGCTCTCGTGCTCTTCGCCGTCTACCCGATCCTGGTGAAGACGCACGGACTCTCGATCAAGCAGTACTTCTCGGGCGTCTGGCCCGCCGTGCAGCTGGCGTTCGTCAGCCGCTCGTCGATCGGCACCCTGCCCCTCACCGAGCGCGTGACCGAGCGCAACCTCGGCGTGCCCCGCTCGTACGCCTCGTTCGCCGTGCCGTTCGGTGCGACCACGAAGATGGACGGCTGCGCCGCGATCTACCCCGCCATCGCCGCGATCTTCGTCGCACAGTTCTTCGGCATCGAACTGAACCTCGTGCAGTACCTGCTGATCGTGCTCGTCTCGGTCGTCGGCTCCGCCGCCACCGCCGGCACCACGGGTGCGACCGTCATGCTCACGCTGACGCTGTCGACGCTGGGCCTGCCGCTCGAGGGCGTCGGACTGCTGCTCGCCATCGACCCGATCCTCGACATGGGCCGCACCGCGGTCAACGTCGCGGGCCAGGCGCTCGTGCCGACCATCGTCGCGAAGCGCGAGGGCATCCTCGACGAGGAGCTCTACAACGCACCGCGCGAGGGCCTGCCGTTCGCCGACGACTCGGCCGACGACGAGGCACCCGAGGCGGATGCCGCAGCATCCGAGAAGGAGCCGGCCGGCACCCGCTGACCCTTCGCCGCACAGATCGAGCGCCTCGCCCACTCAGGGGCGGGGCGCTCGTCTGTCTCCCGCTATGCGCGACCCTGCAGACGCGTGGCGGCGCGGGTGTCGAGGGCGAGCTCCTCAGCATCCATCGCGGCCATCAGCTCGCGCATGACCTCCTCGTCGAGGTTGCCGGCGTCTCGCTCTGCGAGGAGGATGTCACGGCGCACCTGCAGCCACCCGCGGGTGAGCGCTGCGAGGTCTTCGTACGAGGGGCGGGTCACCGCCTCCTCGACCTCCTGCGCCTCGTCTGCGGCCTTCTCGACCCTGGTCATGCGCTTGGTGAAGGCATCGAAGACGCCGATGTCGACGCTGCCGTACTTGTCGACCCACTCGTCGCGCTTCTCGGCGAGGAAGGCCTTGCCCGCCTCGCGGCTCTTGGCCTTGACGTCGGCGATAGCGCGCTCGTCCTCTTCGTCATCGACGTCGCTGGCGATGCCGAGACTGCGGATCAGCAGCGGCAGGGTCAGGCCCTGCAGCAGCAGCGTGCCGAGGGTCACGACGTAGGCGACGACGACGATCGCGTGCGACGGCTCGGTGTCGAGAGCAGCGAGATCGGCTGCGGCGAGCGCGGTCGCCAGCGTCACCACACCGCGCATGCCCGCCCACGAGATGACGGCGTTGTCCTTCCAGGTCAGCTGCAGCCCCGCCATGCGGTCGCGCACGATCTTGGAGCGCAGCTCTTCTGCGCTGTACTGCTTCCAGCGTTTCGAGTCGCGGCGGCGCTCGTCGAAGGCTCCGGATTCGACCGTTCGATCCCAGCGTTCCAACCGTTTGCGGTCTTGGAAGTTCGCCCAGAGATTCGTCGGGTACACGTAGAGCGGCCGCACGAACAAGACGACGATCAGCACGACACCCGACAGCATCAGGATGCGACCGACCTCCTCGCCGCCGAGGTCACTGAGCACGCGCGGGAACTGCAGGCCGATGTAGGCGAACACGAAGCTCTCGAGCAGCAGGTCGGCCGACAGCCAGAGGGGCGCCTCCTGCTGACGGGTCGTGTAGTCGGTGCGGGGCGAGTTGTATCCGACATACAGACCCATCGCGACGACCGCGAGCACGCCCGAGCCGAGCAGGTGCTCGGCGATCGCATATGCGCCGAACGGGGCGAGCAGCCCGAACGTGCCGATCACGACCGGGTCGCTGATGCGCATGCGCAGCTGGTGCAGCACGATGCCGAAGACGAGTCCGACCGCGACGCCGACGCCGACCGCGAGCAGGAACTGCCAGATGCCGTCCCAGACGGTCAGGGTCGCCCCGGCGATGATCGCCGCGAACACGCGATAGAGGGTCAGCGAGGTCGCATCGTTGATCAGGCTCTCCCCCGACAGCACCGTCATGATGCGGCGCGGTAGCCCGAGCTTGCGACCGATGGCCGCGGCCGAGACCGCATCGGGCGGTGCCACGATGGCACCGAGCAGCAGCGCGCCCGGCAGGGTTAGCGACGGCAGGATCCACCACGCCACCAGGCCCACGGCGACAGCCGTGAGCAGCACGAGGGTGACGCCGAGGCGCCGGATCTGCGGCAGGCTGCGCTTGAAGCCCACGAACGACACGTCGAGCGCCGCCGAATACAGCAGGGGCGGCAGCACGAGGTTCAGGAGCAGGTGCCCGTCGATCTCGACCTCGGGAACGAACGGCAGGAAGGATGCTGCGAGCGCGACCACCGTGACGAGCAGCGGAGCCGGCCACCCGCGCCATCGGGCGATCGCCGCCACGACCACAGCACCGACGAGCACGTAGAAGATCTCGGCATCCATGCCCCTAAAGTACTGCCCTGCCACGCCGCCGCCGGGCGGTTCCGACGGAGTCGGGCGGTTCCGACGGGGTCAGGGACGATCGTCCGCGAGTTCGTCGCGGAGTCCCGCGTTCTCGTCCTCCAGATCGAGAACTCGTCGGATGCCGACGATGTTGATGCCCTCGACACGCAGGCCCGTCACCCGACGGATGCGGGCGAGATCGTCGTCGCTGTATCGGCGCGTGCCTCCGTCGCTGCGCGCAGGCGTGACCAGGCCCTTCGCCTCGAAGAGCCGCAGACTCGCTTCGGGGACGCCGCTGAGCTGGGCGGCGACGGCGATGCCGTACACCGGCATGCTCGGATCACGGTCATCCATCGGCAGCTCCTTCTCGTGGCACTTGCATTCTATTCGATGTTGTTCTATAACAAATCTATAGCAACGGATGCAGATAATCTGCATCTACAACGCCCACCCGGGCCACACGAAAGGAGACACTCATGGCCATGTCCTTCGATCCGTTCAGTCAGCTCGACCGCTTCGCTGCGAGCGTGCTGGACTCCGTCCGTGCACCGCGTCTCATGCCGGTGGACCTCTACCGCGACGGCGACAGGTACGTCCTGCACGCCGATCTTCCCGGCATCGATCCGGGCTCCATCGACGTCGACCTCGACGGCGGCCAGCTCACGATCCGCGCACAGCGCACGGCGGACGGCCGCGAAGGCGTCCGCTGGCTCGCCCGCGAACGCGGAGCCGGCTCGTTCCTCCGTCAGTTCTCGCTCGGCGACGGAGTGGACCTCGACGCGATCAGCGCCTCGTACGAGAGCGGTGTGCTCTCGGTGATCATCCCCGTCAGCGAGAGGGCGAAGCCGCGCAAGATCGAGGTCGAGTCGAGCGACAACCGACAGTCGATCGCTGCCTGACAGCACGGGGGCCGGGACGCACCCGGCCCCCGCTTCCTCCTCTGGAAAGGACGACCCATGCACAACTCCGCTGCACTCGACCGCTTCCTGCGCGGGATGGAGTACCCGGCGACGCGCGACGACCTGTTGCGCGAAGCAGCCCGTGACGGTCTCGGCTCCGACGATAGAGCGGTGCTCGCTCGGCTTCCCGAGCAGAGCTTCAGCGCGGCCTGGCACATCCGCTACCACCTCGCGCGCCACGCTCTGGCCGAGGAGTTCTCGCCGTCGGCATCCTCCGCCCTCGCCGCAGCGTGACGACCGACCGGCGACGATGGGGCGGGCGGGAATTCCCCGCCCGCCCCCGCCGTTGCATTCGGGGATGACTTCCACCGCGCTCTCCGTCCTCGACCTCGTCCCCGTTCGCACCGGCCAGACCAGTGCCGAGGCGATCTCCTCCTCCCTCGATCTCGCCGCGACCGCCGACCGCCTCGGCTATCGCCGCTACTGGTTCGCCGAGCACCACAACATGCCGGCCGTGGCGTCCACCACTCCCCCGGTGCTGATCGCCGCCGCCGCGATGCGGACGACGAAGATCCGTCTGGGGTCGGGCGGCGTCATGCTGCCCAACCACGCCCCGCTCATCGTCGCCGAGCAGTTCGCCGCGCTCGAGGCGATCGCGCCAGGACGCATCGACCTCGGCCTCGGCCGCGCCCCCGGCAGCGACCCGGTCATCACTCAGCTGCTGCGCGGATCGGGCACGACGAGCGACGTCGAACAGTTCCCCCGCAACGTGCAGGACATCGCTGCGCTCCTCTCGAGCGACGGCGCCACCGTGCGCTTCACGTCGGGTGGCGAGTACACGGTGCACGCGACGCCCGCCGCCGGCGGAAGCCCCGAGGTCTGGCTGCTCGGGTCGAGCGACTACTCGGCGCAGCTCGCCGCATCGCACGGGCTGCCCTATGTCTTCGCGAACCACTTCTCGGGCCAGGGTCTCGAACGCGCACTCGACCTCTACCGCACCGGCTACCAGCCGAGCGAGGAGCACCCCGAGCCCCGCACGTTCCTCACGGTCAACGTCGTCGCCTCGCCGACGCAGGAAGAGGCCGAGGCCCGTGCCCTGCCGCAGCTGCGCATGATGTCGCGCCTGCGGCTGAACAAGCCGCTCATCGCGCTCGAGACCGTCGAAGAGGCGCTCGCCGCCGAGTCGGATCCCGCGACCGACCAGGTCGTCGAAGCGGCCCGCTCGCGGTGGTTCGTCGGCACGGGAGAGTCCGTCGCCGAAGAGGTGCGTGCGTTCGCGACGAAGTACGGCGTCGACGAGGTCATGCTCTCGCCCGTCGCCGGGGCCTACGAGTCCGAGCCGCGCGACGCCGCCGCCGGCCGCGCGCAGACGCTCGAGCTCATCGCCGCCGCTCTCTAGTCGCGGTCCCCGCGCCTCCCGCCCGCGGGCGTGGATGGTCAAAAGCGCACGCCTGAGGGCCGCGTGGGATGCGTTTTTGACCACGCTCCTCCGCACCGATGCTTTTTCGACCATCCATCGGCGTACGGGCGACGTCGCTGACGCGACGACGACCTGAATCACTCCTCCACCACTGCGGCGGGTGAGACCGACTTATGCACAGCTCCCGGCCCGCAACGCGCACCTCTCCGAATGGCGCTTCCCGGACGCGGATGCTGGGGAGATGCGTCGTCGATCTGTGCTGCCGCCCACACTCGGAGCCACCTTCACCGTTCGAGCGGCATCGGCAGCGGGGGTGGGACGCGGACGTGCGGCAGCCGCCGACCTGCACCGCCCCTTCCACGGTGTGCGATCGCTCACTCCTCAGACGACACCTCTGCACAGAGTGTTCGCGCTCGCCTCGCGACTGAGACCGGGACAGCTGATCGGGGGCGCGACCGCGATGCGCGTGTGGGGCTATCCCGTTCCGGGCTCGTGGAAGGTCACCGACGACATCGACGTCGTCGTGGCGACGGATGCCGTCCGGCCGCGCACGCGGGGTGTGAGGAGTCGAAGGCTCGCAACCGGCAGAGCACAGCTGTGGTGGATCGGCCGCGTCCCCGTCGTCGATCCTCTGGCCGCCCTCTTCCTCTGCGTCGCGTCGTTCACCGACGACGAGCTCGTGGTGGCCCTCGACGCTCTCGTCACGACCGCAGACAACTACCCGGGGCTGCGCGCCGACCGCCCCCTGCACACGGTCGAGGAGATCGATCAACGCCTGCGCCACTGGGGGCGCTTCGCCGGGTGCGCGCGCGTGCGAGCTGCGCTGCCCGCGGTGCGGGCGTCCGTCGAGTCCCCGAAGGAGACCGAGACGCGTCTGCTGCTCGTCGCGGCAGGCCTTCCCGAGCCCGTGGTCCAGCACGAGATCCGTCGCGACGGCGTGATCATCGCGAGAAGCGACCTCGCGTATCCCGAGCTCCGAATCGCCGTCGAATACGAGGGCGACGGACACCGAACCGACCGCGACCAGTGGCGCCGTGACATTCAGCGGCAGCGAGAACTCGAGGACATCGGCTGGATCGTCATCCGAGTGACGCAACTCGACCTCGACGACGGAGGACGGATGCTGCTCGACCGCATCCGCCGTGCGATCGCGTCGCGCTCCTGACATCGCCCCCCTGCCGGTGCGCCCGCGCCCGGCTCTGCGCCCGTGCCTGCGCCCGTGCCTGCGCCTGCGCCTGCCCGCCGCTCCCCTACGTGCGCACGACCGCCCGCACGACCGACGCGCTGAGTGGTCAATAACGCATCCCCACCGGCCCGTAGCCGTGCCTTTTCGACCACCCACCGACTGAACGCTGCGCTTTTGACCACGCGCCGCCGCACCGGCGCCCGCGCACCCTCCGACAGGGGCTGGTATTTCGGTGCGCCGGGGCGTAGCGTCACCAGCAACGGAAGGGGTTCGATGATGAGCACGACCAAGACTCTGGCCCTCTGGGTGGCGTACGGCACGAACGGTGTCGTGGGCAGCATCCGACACGATGACGGGGGATACACCGTCGTCATGGCCGGAGCGGATGCCGCGACGGGCACGTACCCGACCCTGGAATCGGCCAAGGGTGCGCTGCATTCGCACATGCTGCCGGGCAGCGGCTGGCCGATGTTCCGCGAGCACTGACTCGAAAGCGCTGACACCAGACGGGGAAACAAGGGGAAGAGGGGCGACGCGGTCGCGGGGACACCCCCGCGACCGTCGTACGCTGACTGCATGCACCACGCCACCTCCCTCGCTCCTCGTGCCATGCTGACGGTCGAGGAGCAGCAGGCGAAGGTGTCGGCCGCCGCCCGGCCGCTCCGCGCAGAGGCGGTGCCGATCGCACTGGCAGCCGGTCGCACCCTCGCGGACGACGTGCGCGCCCGGGTCGATGTGCCGCTGTTCGACAACTCCGCGATGGACGGATATGCCGTCATCTTCGCCGACGTCGAGGCAGCGACGGCCGAGCACCCTGCCGAATTGCGCGTCATCGCCGACCTGCCGGCGGGTTCGCCCGAGGAGCCCGAGCTGCGTCCAGGGCTGGCCGCTCGGATCATGACCGGCGCTCCCGTGCCCCGCACGGCCACCGTCGTCGTGCCCTTCGAACACACCCGTGACGGGCTGCAGGCCTGGGACGCCCCGGCGGTCGTGACCGCGGCTCCTGCCCGCGAGGGCGCTCACATCCGCCGCCGGGGCGAGGAGCTGCGCGCCGGTGCGGTCGTCGTACCGGCGGGCACCGTGCTCGGGCCGCTGCAGCTGACGGCCATCGCGGCCACGGGCGTCGACACCGTGCAGGTGCGTCGTCGCCCCCGGGTCGCCGTGATCTCGACGGGCACCGAGCTCGCCGCCCCCGGCGCAGACCTCGACCGAGGGCAGATCCCCGAGTCGAACTCGGTGCTGCTCGCGTCGATGTGCGCCGAGGCGGGCGCCGACGTCATCTCGGTCGACACGGTGACCGACGAAGATGCCGCCTTCACAGCCCTCGTCGACCGTGCGCTGCACGCCGGCCGCGTCGATGTCGTGGTCACCTCGGGCGGCGTCAGCGCCGGCGCCCACGAGGTCGTCAAGAACGTGCTGCGCGATCGCATCGAGTTCGTCGCGGTCGCCATGCAGCCCGGCAGACCGCAGGCCTTCGGACGAATAGACGACGCGCTGATCTTCGGCCTGCCTGGCAACCCCGCCAGCGTCGCCGCCTCGTTCGAGGCGTTCGTGCGCCCGGCACTGCTCGCTCTCCAGGGGCGTGAGCCGCTGCAGCGCCCGATGATCCGTCTCACGACCACCGCCGGGTGGCGCAGCCCGGCAGGACGACAGCAGTATGTGCCGGTCACTCTCGACCGATCCGACCCCGCCGCCTGGGCGGTGCACCCGGCAGCCGCCGACGGGTCGTCCGGCGCGCACCTCGCCGCAGGACTCGCCAGAGCGGATGCCTACGCCGTCGTGCCCGCCGAGGTATCGGCGGTGGCCGCCGGCGACCTCGTCGACGTGATGCTGCTCTCGTGACCGCAGCACGCGCCGCCGACGCGAGCGCCGCCGACATGAGCGGCGCAACCGCGGCGATCGTCCTTGCGGGCGGGCGGGCGTCTCGACTCGACGGTGCCGCCAAGCCGCTGCTCGACGTCGGCGGTCGCACGCTGCTCGATCGGGCGGTCGCGGCCGTCGCAGGCTGCGACCCGATCATCGTCGTCGGCCCGCCCGCGCCCGTGCAGGGCGAGGTCGTCTGGACTCGCGAGACCCCCGAGTTCGGCGGCCCCGTCGCCGGCATCGCGGCCGGACTCGCACGCACCGAGAGCGCTGACGTGTTCGTGCTGGCGGCCGACCTGCCGAACGCCGAAGAGGCGGTCGCGCTGCTGCGTCGGCATCCGCCCCTCGCCGGCGGCGAAGACGGCGTCTGCCTGACCGACGACTCCGGGCGGATGCAGTGGCTGATCGGGCTCTATCGCACCGACGCGCTGCGCCGAGCTGTCGCCACCCTGCCCGACGGCGGCCGAGACGCATCCATCCGTTCACTGCTCGCGGGCCTCGCCATCATCGCCGTGCCGGCAGAGGGCCTGGCGACGGATGTCGACACGTGGGACGATCTCGAACGAGCCCGCGCCGTGGCGCAGGCACCCACCCACAAAGGCGCAGACACCGACAACGGCGCAGACACCGACAACGGCACAGACGCCCCCGCGCGGCAGCGCACCAGACGAGGAGACGACATGACCGACCAGCCGCAGCATCTTCCGGTCGAGGCCCTCGACGACTGGACGTCCGCCGCCTGCGCCGCCCTCGGGATCGACCGCGCGTCCGTCGAAATCGGCCTGCTCCTCGATCTCGCCCGCGACGTCGCGCACGGCGTCGCGCGCCCCGCCGCCCCGCTCAGTGCCTACCTCGCCGGCCTCGCCGCAGGTCGCGCGGGCGGCAGCCGCGAGGACACGGCCGCGGCGGTCGCCACGATCACCGCGCTGGCGGCATCCTGGCGCGCCGACGACCACGATTCCTGAAGTTCTCTCATCGCCGACCTCCCCGATGTGATCGAGAAGTAATCACACCGAAACGGCATGCGCGCGGCCCTGCAACATCCGCCGCCTACGTTCAGAGCATTCACCCTCTCGAACGCCAGGAGCCGCGATGTCACAGACCACCGGAACACGCAGCGTCGATGCCCCCGCCGTCACGCTCACCCATCGACCCGGTCGCTGGATCGACGGGTGGAACCCCGAGGATCCGACGTTCTGGGCCGGCGAAGGCAAGGCGATCGCCCGCCGCAACCTGGGCTGGTCGATCTTCGCCGAGTTCCTCGGGTTCATCATCTGGCAGCTCTGGAGCATCGTCGTCGTGCTGCTCCCGGCCGCCGGCTTCACGCTCAGCACCACCGAGTCGTTCTGGCTGATCTCGCTGCCGAGCCTCGTCGGCGCGACCCTGCGATTCCCTTACACGTTCCTCGTCGCCCGCTTCGGCGGACGCAACTGGACGATGGTCTCGGCCCTCCTGCTGCTGATCCCGGCTGTCCTGCTCGGCATCGTCGTGCAAGACCCCGAGACCCCGTTCGGCGTGCTGCTCGCCGTGGCCGCCCTCGCCGGCTTCGGCGGCGGCAACTTCGCCAGCTCGATGGCGAACATCACCTACTTCTTCCCGCAGAAGGAGAAAGGCTGGGCGCTCGGCCTCAACGCCGCCGGCGGCAACCTCGGCACGTCCGTGGCGCAGCTCGCGGTGCCGATCGTCGTCTCGATGACCGCCGCCTTCACGTTCAACCTCTCGCTCGCCGGGTGGATGTGGGTGCCGCTGATCCTCGTAGCCGTCTGGGGCGCCTGGCGCCACATGGACAACCTCTCGTCCGCCAAGGCCGACTTCGCCGGAGCCGCCGCCGCCCTGCGCGAACCGCACCTGTGGGTGCTCTCGCTGCTCTACATCGGCACGTTCGGATCGTTCATCGGCTTCGCCAGCGTCTTCCCGAAGCTCATCGCCGACACCTTCCCCGAGTTCTCGACCTTCCAGATCGGCAGCGCCTCGATCACACTGGCGTTCCTCGGCGCGCTGGTCGGTTCGCTCGCCCGCCCTTACGGCGGAAAGCTCGCCGACCGCTTCGGCGGTGCGCCGATGACGATCGCCGCCTTCTCGCTCATGATCGTCGGGGCCCTTTCGCTGCTCGTCACCCTCGAAGCGAACAGCTTCGCGCTCTTCCTCGGATGCTTCCTGCTGCTGTTCGTCGCCGCGGGGGTCGGCAACGGCGCGACCTACCGGATGATCCCCAACGTCTTCGCCGCGCGAGGAGCCGCGACCGCGGGTGATGCACTCGCGGTCAGCACCCAGCGCAAGGGTGCGGCCGCCCTGGGCCTGATCTCGGCGATCGGCGCCTATGGCGGATTCGTGATCCCCCAGGTGCTCGCCGCGGCGAAGAGCGGCACAGGGTCGTACGCCCCGGCGTTCGGCGGTTTCGTCGCCGGCTACGTCGCGCTGCTCCTGATCACGATCTTCGTCTACCTGATCCCCCGGGCCTCCCTCGCCGGACACCGGATCTGATCATGACCGAGCGCATCGTCGTCATCGGCGCGGGGCCCGTCGGCATCCGCTTCGCCGAGGAGCTCCTGCCCCTCGTCTCCGAGGGCCGAGCGACGGTGACCGTGCTGGGTGCGGAGACGGCGAATCCCTATAACAGGGTGCTCCTCGCGGAGCTCGCGGTCGGCGAGGCCTCGGCCGACGAACTCACCCTGGCCACCGCAGCGGGCCTTCCGGGGATCGATCTGCGTCTCGGGGCGCGAGCGCTGCGCATCGACCGCGGGGCGCAGCTCGTCGAGCTCGCCGACGGCTCGGACGTCGGCTATGACCGGCTGGTGCTCGCGACCGGCGCGCGATCGATCGTCCCGACACTCGACGGACTCGACACGCTGGGGCCGGACGGCACGGGCCTCGACACCCGCCTCACCGCGGGCGTCTGCGTGCTGCGCGACCTGGCGGATGCCGAGCAGGTGCGGGCCGTGGTCGAGCGCGGCGGCCGGGTGGTGGTGCTCGGGGCCGGCGTGCTCGGAATCGAGCTCGCGATGCTGCTCGCCGATGCGGGCGCCGTGCCCTCGGTCGCCCACTTCGGTCCGATGCCGATGCCGCGTCAGCTCGACCGCGGATCGGCGAGCATCCTCTCGACCGCCCTCGCCTCCGCCGGCGTCACGCTCGTGCCGCACACGCGCGCCGAGGGCGTCATCGGCGTCGAGGGCGACGACGGCATCCGCCGGTTCCGCGCGCTGGCGAGCTCCGACGGCAAGCGCATCGAAGG
Organism: Microbacterium sp. Leaf161; assembly: GCF_001423645.1. Taxonomy (NCBI): domain Bacteria; kingdom Bacillati; phylum Actinomycetota; class Actinomycetes; order Micrococcales; family Microbacteriaceae; genus Microbacterium; species Microbacterium sp. Leaf161. Next base: position 710,435 of record NZ_LMOW01000001.1, read on the forward strand.
AGACCTGCTCGTGCTGTCGTGCGGGGTCAGGGCGCGCACCGAGCTCGCCGAGGCGGCAGGACTGCGCGTCGGCAACGGCGTGCTCGTCGACCGCTCGCTGCGATCGTGGTCGGATCCCCGCATCCATGCGATCGGCGACTGCGCTCACCTCGCCGACCCCGCCGAGCACCTGCACGAGCGCCAAGTGCCCGGCGGACCGCACGGCCTCATCGGCCCTGGGTGGCGGCAGGCGAGCTGGCTGGCCGCGACCATCGCCGCCGAGCTGGACGGCATCGGCGACGCCGACGAGTTCGCCGACGAGCATCCGGGGGTCGTCGTGCTGAAGGGCGAGCTGGTCGACATCGCCTCGGCCGGCGACGTCTCGGCCGACCCGTTCGCGCCGGTCCCTGCGGGCGAGGATGCGCCGGGCATCGCGGTGTGGGCCGACCCCGAGCACGGCACCTACGTCAAGATGGCGACGCGCGATGGCATCCTCACCGGATTCGTGGCGGTCGGGATGCCGCGGGCCGCCGCGGAGCTGAGCGTGCTGTATCTGCGCGGCGGCGAGCTGCCCGCAGACCGATCGCTGCTGCTGCGCCTCGACGATCCGGATGCCGACGTGGTGGCGCCTGCCGGTCGCGACGCGACGCTCTGCATCTGCAACGCCGTCACCGTCGGGCAGATCGAGGATGCGATCGACGACGGCTGCGGCTCGGTCGCCGCGATCGGGGACTGCACGCGCGCCGGCACCGGATGCGGCGGATGCCGAGCCAGGATCAGCGAACTGCTGCACGCCCGCGCGGAGGCCGTCGCATGACCGACACCCACTGCCCCTACTGCGCGCTGCAGTGCGCGATGACGCTGACTCCCACCGCGGGAGAAGCCCTGCCGGTGACCGTCGCGGGCCGCGACTTCCCGACCAACCGCGGCGGTCTGTGCAAGAAGGGATGGACGTCGGCGGAGCTGCTCGCCGACACCGGGCGCCTCACCGCTCCCCTGGTGCGGGGCGACGACGGCGAGCTGCATCCGGCGGAGTGGGACTCCACCCTCGACCTGATCGCCGCTCAGCTGGAGCGGATCGCCGCGGAGGACGGCCATGATGCGATCGGCGTCTTCGGCGGCGGCGGCCTCACGAACGAGAAGGCCTACCAGCTCGGCAAGTTCGCCCGCATCGCGCTGCGCACCTCGCGCATCGACTACAACGGCCGCTTCTGCATGTCGTCCGCCGCGGCCGCCGCCAACCGCGCCTTCGGGATCGACCGCGGTCTCCCCTTCCCGCTGACCGACCTCGACACCGCCGAGACGGTTCTCCTGCTCGGCTCGAACGTCGGCGACACCATGCCGCCGTTCGTGTCGCACCTGCAGGGCGCCAGGGCACGCGGTGGCCTCATCGTCGTCGATCCTCGCCGCAGCTCGACGGCCCGGCTGTGCGCCGACGGGGCCGGCATCCATCTGCAGCCGGTGCCGGGCACCGACCTCGCTCTGCTGCTGGCACTGACCCACGTCGTGATCGCCGAAGAGCTGTACGACTCGGGCTACGTGCGGCAGCGCACCTCGGGCATCGATGCGCTCCGGCAGTCGGTGTCGACGTGGTGGCCCGAGCGCGCCGAGACCGTCACAGGGGTGCCCGCGCGCAGCATCCGGGATCTCGCTCGCCGGCTGGCCGAACCCGGCTCGACGTACATCCTCACCGGCCGCGGGGTCGAGCAGCACGTCGACGGCACCGACACCGCGACCGCTGCCATCAACCTGGCGCTGCTGCTCGGACTGCCGGGCACTCCGGGGTGCGGCTACGGCACCCTCACCGGGCAGGGCAACGGGCAGGGCGGACGCGAGCACGGGCAGAAGGCCGACCAGCTGCCCGGGTATCAGTCGATCATGGACCCGGTGGCGCGCGCGTCCGTCGCGGCGGTGTGGGGTGTCGACCCCGACGATCTCCCCGGCGCCGGTGTGCCGGCCGTCGAGCTGCTGCAGACCGCCGGCCTGCCAGGCGGCGTGCGCGCCCTGCTCGTGCACGGCTCCAACGTCTTCGTGTCCGCACCCGACGTCTCGACGGTGCGAGAGGCCCTCGGCCGGCTCGACCTGCTCGTCGTCGCCGACTTCTTCCTCTCCGAGACCGCGAAGGCCGCCGACATCGTGCTGCCCGTGCTGCAGTGGGCCGAGGAGGAGGGCACCATGACCAACCTCGAGGGCCGGGTGCTGCGTCGCCGACGGGCCGTCGACGCCCCCGCCGGAGCCCGCAGCGAGCTGTGGATCATGGCCGAGCTCGCCCGCCGCCTCGACGCCCCCGGCGTCTGGAGCCTCGACCCCTCCGAGGTGTTCGACGAGCTCGCCCGCGCATCGGCCGGCGGCCGCGCCGACTACTCGGGGCTCAGTCACGCCCTGCTCGACCTGGGCATCGAGGCGCACTGGCCGTTCCCGATCGGCAGCCTCGGCACGCCCCGTCTGTTCGCCGACCGGTTCGCGCACGCCGACGGGCGCGCGAAGCTCGTGGCGGTGCGGGCGCGGGCGCAGCAGACGCCGAGCGCCGACCGGCTCACACTGATCACCGGGCGACTGCTCGAGCAGTATCAGAGCGGTACGCAGACCCGCCGCGTCTCCGAGCTGACCGAGAAGCGGCCTTCCCTCGTCGCCCAGCTGCACCCCGCCACGGCACGTCGTCTCGGGGTCGGCGAGGGCGACGGCATCCGCCTCTCGAACTCCCGCGGCACGGTGCAGGCGCGGGCCGAGCTGACGCACGACATCAGGCCCGACACGGTGTTCCTGCCGTTCCACTACCCCGATGGCGAGAGCGCGAATCTGCTCACCGACGAACGGGTCGATCCGCACTCGGCGATGCCCGAGTTCAAGCGGGCGCTCGTGCAGCTCAGCGCGGTCTGATCCGGGTCGGTCTCAGTCCTCGGGTTCGCCCGAGAGGATGCCGCGCAGCCAGTCGCGTGCCTCGACGAAGATGTCGTCGGAGTACCGCTCGGGGTACTGCACGATCTGCCGGTCGGCCCGCGGGTACGAGCCGAGGAACACCACGCGGGGGCTGAAGCGACGGATGCCGAGCAGAGCGTCGGCCATGCGCTCGTGCTCGATATGGCCGTCGGCGTCGATCACGAACCGGTAGCGGCCGAGCTCGTCGCCGATCGGACGCGACTGGATCAGCGAGAGGTTGATGCCTCGGGTCGAGAACTGCTCGAGCATCTCGAGGAGCGAACCGGGGTGATCGTTCGGCAGCTCGACGATCAGCGATGTCTTGTCGGCGCCGGTGGGAGCCGGTGCCGTGGTGGTGCGGGTGACGAGCACGAAGCGGGTGACGGCCTGGGCGTTGTCGCCGATGTCCTCTGCCAGCACGTCGACATCGAGGTGCTTCACGACGCCGGGAGCGGCGATGGCCGCCTGCGCGGGAAGACCGCCGTCGAGCATGCCGATCGCCGACGCCACGTTGCTCGCCGCCGGGACGTGCGAGTGCGTCGGCAGGTGCTCGCCGAGCCAGCCATGGCACTGCGCATAGGCGACGGGGTGCGCGGCGATCACCTGCACATCGGCCAGCGTGGTGCCGCGCGGAGCCACGAGCACGAAGTTCACCGGCACCAGGTACTCGCCGACGATCCGCAGGCCGGGCAGCGTCGCCAGAGCATCCTGCGTGGTCGAGACGCCGCCCTCGATCGAGTTCTCGATCGCGATCATCGCGGCATCGCTTCGGCCCTCGAGCACGTCGGCGAGCGCTTCGCCGACGTTGTGCACGGCACGCCAGTCCTGGCCTCGCGCTTCGGCGACCTGTTCGAGCGCCGCTTCGGTGAATGTTCCGGCGGGGCCGAGATAGCTGTAGGTGCGGCGTTCAGTCACGCGTTTCACCTTAGGGCACCGGTAGGGGCCCAGAAGATGCGCGGATGCCGAGATGGGGGCAGACTGTCTGCATGACGAGCCGTGCCGGCCTACCAGCCGAAGAATCCGATCTGATCGATGTCGACGAGCTGATCGCCGCTTACTACGATCGCGTCCCCGACCCCGGCGTCGCCGCCGAGCGGGTCGCGTTCGGGACGAGCGGTCATCGCGGGTCGTCGCTCACCAAGAGCTTCAACGAGAACCACATCCTGGCCACCACCCAGGCGATCGTCGACTACCGCGCGGCGCAGGGCATCACCGGCCCGCTGTTCCTCGGTCGTGACACGCACGCCCTGTCGCTTCCGGCCGAGCGCAGCGCCATCGAGGTGCTGGTCGCGAACGGCGTCGACCTCCGCGTCGACTCGCGCGACGCCTGGGTGCCGACACCCGCGCTCAGCCACGCGATCCTCACCTTCAACCGCGACCTCGCACCGGATGCCGCCGGCCGCGCCGACGGCATCGTCGTCACCCCGTCGCACAACCCGCCGCGGGACGGCGGCTTCAAGTACAACCCGCCGCACGGCGGGCCGGCAGACACCGACGCGACCGGCTGGATCGCCGACCGCGCCAACGAGCTGATCGCCGGGGGCCTGGTCGACGTCAAGCGCGAGCGGTTCGCCGACGTCGACTGGGATTCGCTTCCTGGTTACGACTTCCGCGACGCCTACGTGCGCGATCTCGCGACCATCATCGACATCGACGCGATCCGCACCGCCGGAGTGCGCATCGGAGCCGACCCCCTCGGCGGAGCCTCCGTCGAGTACTGGGCGCTCATCAAGGAGGTCTACGACCTCGACCTGACCGTCGTGAACCCCGAGGTCGACCCGACGTGGCGCTTCATGACGCTCGACTGGGACGAGAAGATCCGCATGGATCCGTCATCCCTCTCGGCGATGGCCTCGCTGGTCGCCAAGAAGGCCGACTACGACGTGCTCACCGGCAACGATGCGGATGCCGACCGCCACGGCATCGTCACCCCCGACGCCGGGCTGATGAACCCCAACCACTACCTCGCGGTCGCCATCGACTACCTGTTCTCGCACCGCGCCGAGTGGCCGCGCGACGCCGCGATCGGCAAGACCCTCGTGTCGTCGATGATCATCGACCGCGTCGCCGAGTCGCTCGGACGCCGCCTGCTCGAGGTGCCCGTCGGCTTCAAGTGGTTCGTGCCCGGGCTGCTCGACGGATCCGTGGCCTTCGGCGGCGAGGAGTCGGCCGGAGCATCGTTCCTCCGCAAGGACGGCACGGCGTGGTCGACCGATAAGGACGGCATCCTGCTGTGCCTGCTGGCGGCCGAGATCATCGCCGTGACGGGCAAGACCCCGTCGGAGCGGTACGCCGAGCTGGAACAGGCCTTCGGTTCATCGGCCTACCAGCGCGTCGACGCCCCGGCGACGCCGGCGCAGAAGGCGACGCTCGGCAAGCTGGCGCCGGATGCGGTGTCGGCGACGACCCTGGCGGGCGAGGAGATCACCGCCAAGCTGTCGCACGCGCCGGGCAACGGAGCGGCGATCGGCGGCCTCAAGGTGCAGACCGAGCACGCCTGGTTCGCCGCGCGCCCGTCTGGCACCGAAGACGTCTACAAGCTGTACGCCGAGAGCCTGCGCGGCCCCGAGCACCTCGCCGAGGTGCAGGCCGAGGCTCGCGCCGTGGTGTCGGCCGCCCTCGGCGACTGACCCGGCGTACCGCTTCCGTCCGTCTTCTGCCCCCGCACGCCGCCCGTGCGGGGGCAGAAGTGCATCCGGGGTCGAGCATGCCGGGGTCGAGAGCATCCGGGATCGGGAGCGCCTGGGCTCCGCGATGCGGAAGCGACCCCGCCTGGCGGACGCCATGCGCAGGCCGGGTCGAAACAGCCACCCAATGCCGGTGCGGGGTCGAAGACACATCCGACGCAGCGACTTCGGATGCGCTTTCGACCACCGCAGACGGTGACTGCCCGCATCCCGGGTTGCACAGACGTGCGTGGTCGAAGAACCACCGGAAACGGCCGCCTGGGATGCATTTTCGACCACCGCAGACCGTGACTGCGCGCCACCGGGGGTTGCACAGACGTGCGTGGTCGAAGAACCACCGGAAACGGCCGCCTGGGATGCGCTTTCGACCACCGCAGACCGAGACTGCCCGCCACCCGGGGGGTGCACAGACGTGCGTGGTCGAAGAACCACCGAAAACGGCCGCCTGGGATGCGCTTTCGACCACCGCAGACGAGCGCGATCGGATGCTGCGCGGGGCAGCCCGAAGAGCAGAGGCGGCAGCAGCGGCCGGTCAGACCGAACTGGCGAGCAGCGCGCCGGCCTCGCGCAGCCACTGCGCAGGCTCCGCGCGAGCGGCATCCGACGATCCGGCGATGTCGGTGAGAGACGCGGATGCCGAGAACAGCGACACATCGGAGTCGGCGGTGATACGCCCTGCCGCGAGCAGCGGAACGGCCCCGGCCGATGCCGCGAGGCCCGCGATGAACGAAGGCACCTTGCCGTCGCCGGACTGACCGTCGTAAGAACCCTCGCCCGTGATGACGACGTCGGCGTCGGCGATCGCGTCTGCGAGTCCGACGAGCTCCGCCACTTCGGCAGCTCCGGGGGCGAGTGTCGCTCCCCAGACGACGAGCGCACCGCCCGTGCCCCCAGCGGCTCCGGTGCCGGGCAACGCGGGGTCGAGGCCGAGCAGGGCGGCGAGTCGGGCGAGCCCGGCATCGACATGTGAGAGCTCGGAGGCGTCGAGACCCTTCTGCGGCCCGAACACGGCGGCGGCACCCCGAGGACCGACGAGCGGGTTGGTGACGTCGGTGAGCACGCGCACCTGAGGCGCGGTGCGCAGGGCGCTCAGATCGACGGATGCGATGTCGGCGAGTCCGCGCGCACCGCGCGCGACCGGCTCACCGGACGCGTCGAGGAATCGTGCACCGAGTGCGGACAGCATCCCGGTGCCGCCGTCTGTCGACGCACTCGATCCGATGCCGACCACCAGTCGTGTGACACCGTGGTCGAGGGCCGCGGCGATCGCCTGGCCGAAGCCGGTGGTGTCGGCGTCCCACGGGCGCAGGGCGTCGAGCAGTTCGATGCCCGAGGTCGAGGCGAGGTCGATGACGCCGGTCCCGCCAGGAGAGCCGGCGGACACGGGAAGCAGCAGCCAGCTGGTCTCCAGCGGCACGCCTGCTGGCCCGTCGACGACGACCGGCATGCGTCGCGCCCCCGGCACGGCCGCGGCGAATGCGGCGACGGTGCCCTCGCCGCCGTCTGCCATCGGTCGGTGCACGAACGTCGCGGAAGGATCGACCGACGACCAGCCTTCGGCGAGCGATGCCGCAGCATCTGCAGCGGTGATCGTGCCCTTGAAGCTGTCTGGCGCCAGCACGACGCGGGTCATCGGTCGATACCGGGGGTGCTCGACCGCACGATGACCTCGAGCGGCAGCGCCGCCTGCTGCCAGTCGGCGTCGACCGTCGCTCGGAAGGCCTGGTAGCCGACCTCGCTCAGCGGCACCCGCACGGTCGTGAGCGCCGGCGTGACGTCACTCGACGACGGCACATCGTCGAAACCGCAGACGGCGATGTCGGAGCCGATCTCACGACCCGCTTCGCGGATCGCCGACATCGCGCCGATCGCGACGACATCGCTCATGCCGAACACGAGGGTGCCCGGTTCGACGCCGTCGGCGAGCGCCGCCGACATCGCCTGCACACCGGATTCGCGGCGGAAGTCGCCACGGATCAGCCGATCGATCGTGCCTCCGCCTGATTCGAAGCCGGTGCGGAATCCGGCGAGACGCTCGTCCGAGGTCAGGACCCCCTCGGCCGCACCGATCGCGATGGCCGAGCGGTAGCCGAGCGACGCCATGCGGCGGCCCAGCGCCTCTGCACCGGCGCGGTTGTCGATCTCGACGTGGCGGTTCTCTGCACTGCCGGCCCCGAACGTGACCACCTGCCCGCCGAACCGGGCGTACTCCGCGAGCTCGCGCGAGGTGTCGGAGTCGGTCGGCTCGTTCGTGCGTGAGGCGGCGAGGATCAGGCCCTGGGGTCGCTGTCCGCGCAGCGCGCGCACGATGCGCGCCTCTCGGGCCGGGTCGCGCTCGGTGATCGCGATCGTGACGACGAGACCGTGCTCGTCGGCTCCGCGAGCGACGCCCGCGGCGATGAGTCCGAAATACGGGTCGGCGATGTCGGCGACGAGCAGCGCGATCACGGGCGAGCTGCCGCGGGCGGTGGCCTGAGCAGACGCGTTCGCCGTGTAGCCCAGCTCGGCCGCCGCCTGCTCGACGCGCTCACGGAAGGACTCGGCGACCTTGCGCTCGGATCCGTTCAGAACGCGGGATGCCGTGGCGAGGGAGACCCCGGCCTCTCGGGCCACGTCGTGCAGGGTCGGGGCTGCGCCTCGGGAGTGCCGCGGCTGACGCACCCGGGAAGGGCTTTCCTGCTGACTCATGCCCCGAGCATACTGTGCGATGCGGGCGGCGCCGAGAAACGGTGGGCGGCGGCATCCCGAGTGCTGACGTGCATGCCGGCCTAGAGCGAGAGGTACGAGCGGAGCGTCGCGGCCTCGCCACGCAGCATCGCCGGATCATCACCGGGCACGAATTCGAGCAGTGCGTCTCTCGGGGGCGTCGGCGCAGACTGCGCCTCTCCGAAGAACCGGGTCCAGAGGGCATCACGTGCCCGCAGCGGCAGCCGGTCGTGGTCGGGCCACCACGAGAACACGTGCGCGGCGCTCACATGGTCTGCGATCGCGCGATACTCATCGAGCACCGCGTCGACCGCGGCACCGACCGTGGGCTGCCAGTAGGTGCTGAGCGTCGGCCTCGCGACCTCCTCGAGAACTCGGAGCGTCGTCGGCGCGGTGTCGGCGAGCGTGCCCGAATGGAACTCGAGCGCGAGGGACATGCCCCGCGCGTTCGCCTCGTCGACCGCATCCTGCAGTCGGGCGATCGTCGCCGCCCAGTCCTGCGGTGCGGCCTCGTCGGATCCGATCGACCCCGCCCAGACGCGCACGCGGTCGACGCCGAGAGCCTCGGCGGTGTCGAGCACCGGAGTGACCGCCTCGTCGGCACTAGCGCGGAAGTACGAGCCGTACGAGCAGCACACCAGCCCGGCATCCGTCGTCAGCCTCGCCGCCCTCGCCGCCTGCTCGACATCCCCGGCCGGTACATGCTCGTCGGCACCCCACTCGATGACCTCGAGTCGTGCGTCGGCTGCGAGCTCGACGACACGTTCGACGCTCAGCGACTGGAAGGTCACCGAGCAGAGTCCTGGCCGGATCGTTGTCATGGGTTCATCCTCTCAACGGTCTGCGTCGGCGTCTCGGGGGTTGCGCCCGGCGGCTCTCTTCGGGTCAGCGCGCTGTACCGTCTGCGGGTTCGAGGCACGGATGCAGGACGAGAAGCCGTGTTCCGGCCCGGCATCCGTGCCCTGGTCCTGCACGTGGGACCCCGACCGGTTCCGATCCGGGCCGCCGTCCGAGGGGCCCTCTGCCGCCTGCAGGATCGAGGCACGGATGCAGGACGAGAAGCCGTGTTCCCGCCCGGCATCCGTGCCCCGGTCCTGCCGGTGGCGCGCATGTCGCACGCAAGCGGCACGTCTGTCGTGGGCGATCGAATCCCGGACGTCAGCGCAGGTGCGGCGAGACAGCGGCCCCGAAGGTCTCGGCCGTGCGCCGCACGACGCTCTCAGGAGCATCCGCCCAGATGTCGGCGTTGAAGATCTCGACCTCGATGTCGCGGTCGTATCCCGTCTCGATCACGGCGCGGGTGAGCGAGCCGAAGTCGATCACGCCGTCGCCCGTGTAATGCCGCGACAGCAGCACGTCGGCGGCGAGCGGGGTCTTCCAGTCGCAGACCTGATAGGTCGCGATGCGGCCCTCGCGACCGGCGCGCGCGATCTGCTCGAGCACCTGCGGATCCCACCAGATGTGGAAGGTGTCGACCGCAGCGCCCACGACCTCGGCATCGAAGTCGGCGGCGATGTCGAGCGCCTGCCCGAGCGTCGAGACGACAGCGCGGTCGGAGGCGTACATCGGATGCAGCGGCTCGATCGCGAGCGTCACGCCCGCCGCCTTCGCATCGGTCGCGAGCACGCCGATCGCGTCGCGCACTCGTTCGCGCGCGCCGATCAGATCGCGAGAGCCGGCGGGGATGCCGCCGGCCACGAGCACGAGAACCGCGGTCGACCCGTCGGCACCTGCGGCGGCGAGCGTCGCAGTCTCTTCGATCGCGCGGCGGTTGTCGTCGAGTGCCGCGACGCGCTCGGGCCCCTCGGGGAGGGTGAAGAACCCGCCGCGGCAGTGCGTCGTGAATCGCAGCCCCGAGTCCTCGAGCATGCGGGCGGCGACGTCCAGCCCGACCTCGTTCACGGGCTCGCGCCACAGACCGATCGCCTGGATGCCGGCATCCGCCGTCACCCGCAGCGCCGTCGCGAGGTCGGCGTGCTTGATGGTCGCCTGATTGATCGACAGGCGGGGATCGACGATCATGCATCCACCCCGTTCAGGCGCAGCATCCCGTGCCAGCGCTCGCGCGCGAGTTCGGGCTTCTCCAATGCGAGCGACGCGTTGGCCAGCTCGACGATGCGGCTGAGGTGCGGAAGGCTCCGTGCCGAGTGCAGACCGCCGACCATCTGGAACGCGGGCTGATGCCCGTTGAGCCAAGAGAGGAAGGCGACTCCGGTCTTGTAATAGAACGTCGGCGCCGCGAACACCTGGCGGCTCAGCTCTTCGGTCGGTCCGAGGATCTCGAGGTAGCGGGCAGGGTCTCCGGCATCCAGCGCCTGGATCGCCGCGGATGCCACGGGCGTGATCGCCGCGAACGCGCCGAGCAGCGCATCGGAGTGGGTGCGTTTCGTCTCGGTGCTTCGCTCCTCGCTCGACGACCGGGTGGTGTCGCCGCCGATGAGGCCGACGTAGTTGAAGTCGTCGCCCGTGAACATGCGCACGCCCTGCGGAAGCTGCTCACGCACCGAGATCTCGGACTCGGCGTTCAGCAGGCTCATCTTCACGCCCGCGACCCTGTCGGGCTGCTCGCTGATGATGTCGAGCAGCACAGCGGATGCCGTCTGCCAGTCGTCCGCGCCGAAGTAGCCGGCGAGCTCCGGGTCGAACGCCGTGCCGAGCCAGTGCAGCACGACCGGCACCGTGGCCGACTGCAGCACTTCGCGGTAGACGCGGCGGTAGTCGTCGGCGTCCGAGGCCACCCTCGCGAGGTGGCGCGAGGCCATGAGCACGGGGCCCGCGCCCTGCTCCTCGGTGAAGTGCAGCTGCTCGGTGTAAGCGTCGATCACCTGGTCGAGAGTGATGTGCGACTCGGCGACGTGATCGGTGTTGACGCCGACCACGACGGAGCCACCCTCTTCGCGGGCGACCTCGGCGCTGCGTGCGATGAGCTCGCGCGTCGCCGCGGCATCCAGGCCCATGTTGCGTTGCGCGGTGTCCATGGCGTCGGCGACGCCGAGCCCCCACGAGTACACGTTGCGGCGGAACGCGAGCGTCGAATCCCAATCGATGTCGGCGGGCTGGCCGGGGGTGTTGTCGGCGTGCACCTTGGGCACGACGTGGGCTGCGGCGTACGCGACGCGGCTCTGCAGCGGCGAGGACGGTCGCGAGTACCCGCCGCCCTCGCGCAGCTCGGCATCCGTCACCGCACCCGCGGCGTCGAGAAGTCGGAGAGTGCTCATGCTCAGCCCAGCGTCAGCGGGGAGAGAGCGACCTTGCGGCCCTCGGCGCTGGAGGTCAGACCGGCTTCTGCGAACTGCACGCCGCGGGCACCTGAGAGCAGGTCGAAGGGGTACTTCGTTCCCTCGACGAACGAGACCAGGTACTCCTCCCACTGCTGACGGAAGCCGTTGATGAAGACGTCGTTCGTGGGCACCTTCTGCCAGTCGGCGTCGTAGTCGTGGCTGTCTTCGAGGTCGGGGTTCCACACCGGCTTGGGTGTCGCGTTGCGGGGCTGGATCTTGGCGCCGAAGAGTCCGACCACGGCCGACCCGTGCGTGCCGTCGACCTGGAACTCGACGAGTTCGTCGCGGTTCACGCGCACCGTCCAGCTGGAGTTGATCTCGGCGATGATGCCGCCCTCTATCTCGAAGATGCCGTATGCCGCGTCTTCGGCGGTGGCGGTGTAGTGCTCGTCGTTCTCGTCCCAGCGGTCGGCGATGTGCACGGCGGCCTGCGCGTAGACGCTCTTGACCTCGCCGAACAGGTTCTCGAGCACGTAGTTCCAGTGCGGGAACATGTCGACGATGATGCCGCCGCCGTCTTCGGTGCGGTAGTTCCAGCTGGGGCGCTGCGCGGGCTGCCAGTCGCCCTCGAAGACCCAGTAGCCGAACTCGCCGCGCACCGACAGGATGCGGCCGAAGAAGCCCGAGTCGATCAGGCGCTTGAGCTTCTGCAGGCCGGGCAGGTAGAGCTTGTCGTGCACGACGCCGGTCTTGACGCCCGCCTCATCGGCGAGACGCGCGAGCTCGAGAGCCTCGTCCAGCGACTCGGCGGTGGGCTTCTCGGTGTAGATGGCCTTGCCTGCCGCGATCGCCTTGCGAAGAGCGGAGGCACGGGCCTTGGTCACGAGGAAGTCGGCGTAGATCTCCCACTTCGGGTCGGCGAGGGCTGCGTCGAGGTCGGTCGTGTAGTCCTCGATGCCGTGCTTGGCTGCGAGCTCGGCGAGCTTGGCCTCATTGCGGCCGACGAGCAGCGGCTTCACCGTGATGCGGGATCCGTCGGGCAGCTCGATGCCGCCCTCTTCGCGGATCGCGAGGATCGATCGCACGAGGTGCTGCCGGTAGCCCATGCGCCCCGAGACGCCGTTCATGATGATCCCGATCTCGCGGGTTGTCGTCTGCGACATTGCTGGTCCGTTCTCTTCTTTCAGATCCCGCATCCTCTGCGGGGAAACCCCTGTGTGCGATCCGGCGCGGGTAAGCGCTTTCCGTCAGCATGCCACGCTAGAGGCGTATGTGCAAGCAGCGGGGAAAACGCTCTCCCTTGGTTCTGCGACGGACCTCGCTGGGCGGGGCCGGGTGCAGAGGTCAATTCCGCATCCGAACCGGCCTGTTCCGGTGCTCTTTTGACCCCGCACCGTGCGCCAGATGCGTTTTCGACCCCACGCCGTTCGCCGGGTGCGTTATTGACCACACAACCTGCGCCGGGCGCGTTATCGACCCCACACCGCGCGCCGGGCGCGCCTCTGACCCCGCAGGGCGAGACGGGCGGCTGCCCGCGTGGAGAACCGAGCGCCTCAGCGGGTGCTGGCGCGGTCGATCAGAAGAGTCGGGACGACAGCGGATGCCGCGACGCCCGGCGTGCCCTCGATCTCTGCGACGAGCAGACCCACGGCCCGCTGCGCGAGCGCCGTGAAGTCCTGGCGGATCGTCGTCAGCGGAGGCCGGTAGTTCGCGGCATCCGGCACGTCGTCGAACCCGACGACGCCCACGTCTTCGGGAACCCGCCGCCCCGCCTCGGCGAAGGCCCGCAGCAGCCCGAGCGCCATCTGGTCGTTGGCGCAGAAGACGGCGGATGCTGCGCGCAGCGCCTCCCCGGCGACGAACCCGGCCTCGGCCGTCCAGTCGCCGCGGACGACGGGCGCGGGCTCGATGCCCACGTCCGCGAGAGCCTGCCTCCACCCGCGCTCGCGTTCAGCCGCGGCGAACGACCCGGAAGGCCCGGCGAGATGGTGCACGGTCTCGTGACCGAGGCTCAACAGGTGGGCGGTCGCCGCGGCGGCGCCGCCGACATGGTCACTGTGCACGACGGCGAGCTCGGCTGACGCCGGCGCATCGACCACGACCAGTCGCAGACCGGGCGGCCGTTGGGCTTCGGGAACCAGAGCGGACGCCTCGTTCAGCACGATCGCCCCGTCGACCTCCTGCTCGGCGAGCCGCTCGAAGGCGTCGGCGACGCTGTCGCCCGCCGTCACGAGGGTGAGCGCATAACCGCGTTCCGCCGCTGCCTCGGCGGTGGCCTGCAGCATCCGCGAGTTGCCGACCGTCGCGAGAGTGGTGACGACGAGCCCGATGGTCTGCGAGCGGCCGGTGCGCAGCGCCCGCGCGGCGCGATGCGGGCGATAACCGAGCTCGGCCATCGCCGTCTCGACACGTTCACGGGTGGCGGGGTCGACGCGGGGGCTGTCGTTGACGACGCGTGAGACGGTCTGACCCGAGACGCCGGCGCGAGAGGCGACCATCGCCATCGACACTCGACCCGATGCGGGGCGGCTGCGACGCGGCCGGTCGCCGCTGAGCGCGAGGTCGTCGTTCATCGGCATCCTCCACCCATCACTCGGCCCGCATCCTTCGGAGTCCGTCCACAACTCTCGGAATGTTGACGTTACCACGGCGATGTGCGTACCATGTTTACGTGAACACGCACGAATCTCCCGAGATGCGAACCGAGACTCTCTCAGCCGGAATCATCAAACGGGCCACCACGCTCGCCGACGGACGCGAGCTGATCTACTTCGACGACCCCGACACGACGCTCGGTACCGAGCGCGCGGTCGACGCACGCACCCTCGATGCCCGCGGCGAGACCGCCACGATGCGCCTCGACGTGCTGACGGGCGACTGGATCACCGTCGCCGCGAACCGGCAGAACCGCGTCATGATGCCGAGCGCCGACGCCGACCCGCTCGCTCCACAGTCGCCGACCAACCCGTCTGAGGTGCCGTCGCTCTACGACGTCGCCGTGTTCGAGAACCGCTCGCCCGCGTTCGGCCCTGCCCTGGCCGAGGCCACCGGCACCGCCCCCGCAGCGAGCAACCCTCCGCGCGGACTCGACGACCTCAGCGCTCTGGGCCTCGGCCGCACCCGCACGTCGGTCGGACGCTGCGAGGTCGTGTGCTTCAGCCCCGAGCACACCGGATCGTTCGGCACGCAGTCGGTCACGCGCGCCCGCACCGTGATCGAGGCCTGGGCCGACCGCACCGCAGCGCTCTCCCAGCTCCCGGGAATCCAGCAGATCTTCCCGTTCGAGAACCGCGGCGAGGCCATCGGGGTCACCCTCCCCCACCCCCACGGCCAGATCTACGCGTACCCCTACGTGACGCCGCGCACCACGCGGCTGCTCGACTCGATCGACCGCACCGCTCCCGACCTGTTCCAGCACATCCTCGAGTCCGAACAGGCGTCCGAGCGGGTCGTATTCCGCGGAGAGCACTGGACGGCCTTCGTGCCCTTCGCCGCCCGCTGGCCTCTCGAGGTGCACCTGATGCCGCACCGCCACGTGCCCGATTTCGCCGAGACGACGGATGCCGAGCGCGACGAGCTCGCTCCCCTCTACCTGCGCCTGCTCCGTGGCGTCGACGCGCTCTACGACACCCCGACCCCGTACATCGCCGCCTGGCATCAGGCTCCCGTGAACGTCGGTCGCGACAGCGTGCGACTGCACCTGCAGCTGACCAGCCCCCGCCGGGCCGCCGACAAGCTCAAGTTCCTCGCCGGCTCCGAGGCCGCGATGTGGGCCTGGGCCGCCGAGGTCACCCCCGAACAGGGCGCCGCCCGCATCCGCGAAGCCATCGCGAAGGCAGACGCCACCCACGCATCCGCAGACACCGCAGACACCGCAGACACCGCAGACGAGGCATCCGCATGACCACCACCATCGAGGCCGCGACGGCGCTCTTCACCGACCTCACCGGCCGCGCCCCCGACGGTGTCTGGTCGGCCCCGGGACGAGTGAACCTGATCGGCGAGCACACCGACTACAACGACGGCTTCGTGCTGCCGTTCGCGATCCCGCACCGCACCTACGCGGCCGTCGGGATCCGTGACGACGGCCTCGGCCGAGTGCGCGTCGCATCGACCTTCGCCGATGCACCGGTCGAGGTCTCCCTCGTCGAGCTCGACGAGCTGTTCCCCACCCCGTCCGGCACCGCCCCCGGTGTGCCCGAATGGGCCGCATACCCGCTCGGCGTCGCCTGGGCGCTCCGTCAGGCGGGTGCGGACGGCCGCGGCCTCGACATCGCGATCACCTCCGACGTCCCGGTCGGCGCAGGACTCTCGTCGTCCGCCGCGATCGAGAGCGCCACGGCATCCGCCCTGAACGACCTCTGGGCCGCCGGACTCGACCGCACCGCCCTCGCGCGCGTCGGCCGTCGAGCCGAGAACGAGGCAGTCGGCGCTCCGACCGGCATCATGGACCAGATGGCCTCGATGCTCGGCGAGCCCGACGCGGCGATCTTCCTCGACTGCCGCTCGCTCGACGCGAACCTCGTGCAGGTCGGCATCGCCGAGGCCGGCCTCGCGATCCTCGTGATGGACACGCGCGTCAAGCACGCCCACTCCACCGGCGGCTACGGCGAGCGCCGCGCCGCCTGCGAGCGCGGCGCCGCGATCATGGGCGTGCCGAGCCTGCGCGACGTCTCGGTCGACGACCTGGCCCGCGCCGAAGAGCTCATGGACGACGTGACCTTCCGTCGAGTGCGCCACGTGGTCACCGAGAACCAGCGCGTGCTCGACACGGTGAAGGTGTTGCGCGAAGAGGGCCCCCGCTCCATCGGCGACCTGCTCGTGGCCTCTCATGCCTCGATGCGCGACGACTTCGAGATCTCGGTGCCCGAGCTCGACACGGCGGTCGAGGCCGCCCTCGCCGCCGGTGCCATCGGCGCTCGGATGACCGGCGGTGGGTTCGGCGGAGCCGCGATCGCGCTCATCGAGCAGGATGCCGTGCAGCAGGTGACGGATGCCGTGAACGCCGCGTTCGCCGCATCCGGGTTCACGGCCCCCGTGATCTTCACCGTCACCCCGTCGGCCGGAGCGCGCCGCGACGCCTGACCGGAGTCAGGGTCCGCTGGTCGCGACCTGAGATACTGAACACTTCCCCACCCTGAGGAGCACAATGTCCTGGATCGTGACCGGCGGCGCCGGCTACATCGGCTCGCACGTCGTTCGCGCACTGTCGGATGCGGGGCTGACGCCCGTCATCCTCGACGACCTCTCGAGTGGCGTCGCATCGTTCGTGCCCGAGGGCGTGGCCTTCGTGCAGGGCAGCATCCTCGACCGCGAGCTCGTCGAGAAGACCCTCCGAGACCACCACGCCGAGGGCGTCATCCACGTCGCCGGATACAAGTACGCCGGAGTCTCGGTGCAGCGTCCGCTGCACACCTACGCGCAGAACGTCGAAGGCACCCGCGTGATCCTCGAGGCGATGGAGGCCGCGGGCGTCGCCAACATCGTGTTCTCGTCGTCGGCCGCCGTGTTCGGCACCCCCGATGTGGCTCTCGTCGTCGAAGACACCGCCAAGAAGCCGGCCAGCCCCTACGGCGAGTCGAAGCTGATCGGCGAATGGCTGCTGCGCGATCAGGCGATCGCGACCGCCGAGTCCGACAAGCCACTGCGACACACGTCGCTGCGCTACTTCAACGTCGTCGGCTCCGCAGACCCGACCGTCTACGACGTGAGCCCGCACAACCTGTTCCCGATCGTGTTCGAGAAGCTCATCGCGGGAGAGACCCCGCGCATCAACGGCGACGACTACGACACCGAAGACGGCACCAACGTGCGCGACTACGTGCACGTCGGCGACATCGCGGCGGCCCACGTCGCCGCAGCCCAGCGCCTCACCACCGGCGCGCCGATCGAAGCGGCCTACAACCTCGGTTCGGGCGACGGCCTCAGCGTGAAGCAGATCATGGATGCCGTCGCACGCGTCACCGGCATCGACTTCACCCCGGAGATCGGCCCCCGTCGCCCCGGCGACCCCGACCGCATCGTCGCGACCGGCGAGCTCGCCGCGCGCGACCTCGACTGGAAGATGCGGTACACGGTCGACGAGATGGTGCGGACGGGGTGGGAAGCGCGTCGGGCCGCGTCCTGACGTCAGAGGTCTCGGGTGCGGCCTCAGAGGTCTCGGGTGCGGCCTCAGAGGTCTCGGGTGCGGATCGGGTAGAGCCAGAAGCACAGCCACGCGAGGGCGGCGAAGACGAGCGGAACCACTGCGACCATCACGCGGATGCCGCCATCGACCGCCTCCGGCTGCGCATCGCCCAGCGACGCATCGAAGCCTGACGCCGTCAGCACGGCCGCCGCGACGACGGCCTGCAGCACGACCGAGCCGCGCACCACGAACCCGTTCACGCCGAAGTAGGCGCCCTCTCGTCGGTGACCGGTGCGGGTCGCGTCCTCGTCGATGATCTGTGCGAGCACGACCTCGAGCAACTGCAGCAGGCCGCCGACACCGACACCCACCGCGACGCCGACCAGAGCCGCGGCCGGCACGGTCGACGGCAGCAGGTAGCCGAGCATGGCGATGCCGAACACCGCGACGCTCCACAGCAGCGCCGCGCGGGGTGAGGTGCGGCGCACGACCGCGCTCCACAGCACGATCGACGGGATGGCGGTCACGAAGATCGCACCCAGCAGCAGGCTGGCCTCGCCCTCGGCGGCGCCCAGCGAATACCTCACGTAGAACGGCAAAGCGGCGAGGATCACGGCGATCGATGTCTGGATGAACAGCGAGCCGAGCACGTAGGGGACGAACGCCCGATTCGCGAACGTGTACTTCAGCTGGTCGCGCCACCGCATAGCCTCGGAGGCCGCCTCCGGCACCCGGCGCTCGATCATGCCGCCGAAGAACGACCACACCAGCAGCACGAGGCAGACGGTCGAGAGCACGATCGCCATGCCCGGCCAGCCGATAGACCCGTACAGTGCAGGGGCGCCCGCGGTGCCGAGCACCATTCCGAGGATCGCGAAGATCTGGCGCGGCACGTTGCCCCGCGCCCGCTCGTCGGTCGTGCGGAAGATCTCGGGGAACAGCGCCGAGATGTTCAGCACCACCACCACGAACGCGATGTCGTACACCGCCACGACGACGAGGAACCACACGATCAGCCCGGCGGTCGGCAGCTCCGGGGGCATCCACACCAGCGCGAAGGCGACCACGAGCGGCACGATGCCGAGCCCGATCCACGGAATGCGGCGGCCCCACGGTGTGCGGATGCGGTCGGACAGCGCGCCCACGACGGGGTTCAGCACCGCGTTCAGGACGCCGTGCGCGATCATCGCCGCGGCGACCCACCCCGGTGCGACGCCGAGGTGGGTGACGTAGAAGTAGACGACGAAAGCCGAGAACGTCTGCGCCATGAGCTGCGTGGGAAACCCGGATGCGCCGAACGCGATCGCCTGCGCTCTGGTGGGAGCGCCGTCGAGTCGACGATCGCGCAGCCGCGTCGCCATCGAGGTCATGCGCGCCGGCTCCGCTGCAGATCGCGCAGGTCGCGCCAGCCGAGTCGCACGAGTCCTTCGTCGGCGAACGCCTGCAGCACAGCGGGGTCGGAGAGCAGGCGAAGCTCGTGTCCGCGCTTGGCGGCGGCGAAGTCGACGACGGCCCGCAGCTCGTCGTCGTCGACCATCGGATGCAGGTAGATCTCGGTCACCCCGGCCGGAACAGCCCGCAGCAGCGCGATGAAGCCGTCGCGGACCTGCTCATAGGATTCGCCGGGCACCTCTTCGAACGGGTGGCTCCACAGCCGATCGATGATCTCGACCCCGAGGGCGTCGGCTGCGGCCGATGCCTCCGCGAGCTTCGCCTGCAGCGCGGGGTCGTCGTCTGTACCCTCCATGCTCCGCGGCAGCCGGAAAGGCAGTCCGTTGCGGGCGGCGAGCTCGAAGACCGGACCGAGGAAGTCCCGCCCGGTGAGCAGACCGTAGACCGATCCCATGTGGTTGTCGAGGTGGGTCACGTCGACCCCGGCATCCAGCGCCGCCTGCAGCTGCGCGGCGATCTCGGCGGTGACGTCATCGACCGTCGCGAGCTCTTCGATGGCCAGGACGTCGGCGGGAAAGTACCCCGCTCCGTCGACGAGGGTGCTGGCGGCGCCCGTGAGCGGTCGCCAGCGGTAGTCCGTCCACTCGCTCGTGAGCACGAGGTGCACGCCGACGTCGAGGTCGGTGCGCGAGGCCGCGAATGCCATCGCCTCCGGCGCCCAGGCGCACGGCACCATCAGGGTCGTCGAGTCGACATGGCCTGCGTCCAGCAGCTGGGTGATCGCCGTGTTGGCCGCGTGGCACATGCCGAAGTCGTCGGCATTGATGATCACAGCCCTGGCTCCGGGTGCGAGTCCGAGGCGATCCGCGAGGTCCGAGGTCATCTTCGGCTCCTGTCCGAGGCGGGGAGCAGCCGGGCGAAGACCGATGCCCGCAGCGCGGATGCCGCCTCGCCGACCGCGCCGACCAGGGGCGCTTCCGGACCGAACGACGAGACCACGAGTGTGAGCGGCAGCTGCGGGGCGAGTTCTTCCGCGAACTCGGCTGCTGCACGGGCGAGCGCCGGGTGCGCGGCCGTGCCGCTGAGCAGGAAGGCCTCCGGGTCAAGCACGAGCGCGATGCTGCCGGCGATCAGGGTGAGCCTGCGCCCCATCTCGGCGGTCATGGCGAGCGCGGCCGCATCGCCGGCCCACGCCGCGTCGAGGTGCTGGTCGATCGTCTCGTCGGGGTCACGTCCATGGGCGAGCGCGAGGTCGCGCACGACGGCGTCGCCGAGCACCGGAGCGCCGATCGGCAGCGGGCTCTGCGGCAGATACATCACCTCGCCGGCGACACCCGAGAATCCACGGTGCAGGGACCCGTCGATGACGATCCCGGCTCCGAGACCGTCGTCGAGGAGCAGCAGCGCGAAGCTGCTGAGTCCTGCGCCGGTGCCCTCCGAGAGCTCGGCGAGAGCCGCGAGGTTGACGTCGTTCTCGACCCGCACCGGGCATCCGAGCCGCACGGCAAGCCCGTTCTTGAACGCGCCGCCGTCTGGACCCTGGTCGTCGCGGATGCCTCCGTCGGCGGTGACGATGCCGGGGATGCCGACGACAGCGAGGAGCAGTGGCCCGTTCACCGTGCGGCGACACGCATCGACCAGCCCGGCGATGTGCTGCACCCGGTCACCGCGCGGGGGGAATGCCGCGTGAGTCTCTGCTCGCACTGCCCCGGTGGGGTCGACCAGGGCGACATGAGCGGCGTGGGCGTCGACGTGCACGGCTGCGGCGAACCCGAGCTGCGGATGCAGTGCGACGCGCCCCGCTGCCGGTCCGCGGGTGTCACGATCGACCCCGGCGGCGGCCACCGCTGACGACGCCTCGAGCATTCGCAGCACCTGTGTCACCGCCGTGCGCGACAGCCCTGTCTCGGCGACGAGTTCCGCACGTGTGAGAGGGCCCCGGCGCGCGAGCGTCTCGAGGATCGCGCGGCCGTTGAGCGTTCGAAGCAGGGTCTGAGGCCCCGCGAGTGGTCGTGCCAAGATGATCCCCCCGGATTCGACGTGCGCCCAGCTTGACACATCGCGTCATACGTGTCGAGGAATCCGAACCCCGATCCTCAGTCGAGCGCCGACATCACGTGCTTGATGCGCGTGTAGTCGTCGAAGCCGTACTGCGAGAGGTCCTTGCCGTAGCCCGAGTGCTTGAAGCCACCGTGCGGCATGTCGGAGACGAACGGGATGTGCGTGTTGATCCACACGCAGCCGAAGTCGAGGTCGCGTGAGAAGCGCATCGTACGGGCATGGTCGGTCGTCCATACCGATGACGCCAGCGCATAGGGCACGTCGTTCGCCATCTCGAGCGCCTGCTCGTCGGTGTCGAACGACTGCACGGTCAGCACCGGGCCGAAGATCTCGCCCTGCACAGCTTCGTCGTCCTGGTGCAGACCCGAGACGATCGTCGCCTCGAAGAAGTAGCCCGTGTCTCCCTGGCGCGAGCCGCCGGTCTCGATCGTGGCGTGCGCGGGCAGCCGGTCGACGAAGCCCTGCACCTGGGCGAGTTGGGCCGCGCTGCTGAGCGGGCCGTAGAGCACACCCTCCTCGTGCGGGCCGCCCGTACGAGCATCCGTCTTCGCCTTCTCGACCAGCGCCGCAACGAACTCGTCGTGCACCGATGAGTGCACCAGCACGCGGGTCGCGGCCGTGCAGTCCTGCCCGGCGTTGAAGAATGCTCCGGCGACGATGCCCGATGCCGCCTTGTCGAGGTTCGCATCGGGGAACACGATCGCGGGCGCCTTGCCGCCGAGCTCGAGGTGCACGCGCTTGACGTCGTTCGCCGCCGAGCGCGCGACGGCCATGCCCGCACGCACGGAGCCGGTGATCGCGACCATCTGCGGGGTCGGGTGCTCGACGAGCGCCACCCCGGTGTCGCGGTCGCCGAGCACGACGTTGAGCGTGCCGGCCGGTGTGTGCAGCGCCACGATCTCGGCGAGCAGCAGTGTGGTCAGCGGCGTGGACTCTGCGGGCTTCAGCACAACGGTGTTGCCTGCGGCGAGCGCGGGGGCGATCTTCCACACCGCCATGTTCAGCGGATAGTTCCACGGCGTGACCTGGCCGATCACGCCGATCGGCTCGCGGCGCACGAATGAGGTGTGTCCGGCGAGGTACTCCCCCGCCGCTCGTCCCTCGAGGCTGCGAGCGGCACCGGCGAAGAACCGCAACTGGTCGATCGACTGCAGGATCTCGTCGGAGACGAGGCTTGCCCGGGGCTTGCCGGTGTCCCTCGACTCGAGGTCGGCGAACTCCTCGGCACGCGCCTGCATCTCGTCGGCGATGCGGAACAGCGCGAGCTGACGGTCGGCCGGGGTCGTGTCCCGCCAGATCGGGAACGCGGCGGCTGCGGCGGCGTACGCCGCATCGACGTCCGAGGCGTCCGAGACCGGCAGCTCGCCATACGTCTCCTCGGTCACGGGGTCGATGAGCGGCATCCGCCCCTGCCCGTTCACGGGAACGTATTGCCCGCCGATGAAGTTCTGAAGGAGTTCTGTGCCCATGGTCGCCATGCTAGCGATCGGAGTGCGAATACAGAAGAGCATGCTGGATCGAACGATGGAATCAGTTGCTAGAAGGCAGCGGTGCTGTCAATATCGACACATGAGCCCCACAGCGAAGCAGCCCGTACTCGACGACATCTCGAAGCGGATCGTCGAGCTGCTCCAGGAGGACGGACGCCGGCCCTACGCCGAGATCGGCCGGGAGGTCGGGCTCAGCGAGGCGGCGGCGCGTCAGCGCGTGCAGCGGATGACCGAGGCCGGCATCATCCAGATCGTCGCGGTGACCGACCCGATGCAGCTCGGCTTCAACCGCATGTCGATGATCGGCATCCGTGTGACGGGCGACCCCCGGCTCATCGCCGAGGAGCTGACGAAGATCACCGAGCTCGCCTATGTCGTGGTCACGCTCGGCACCTTCGACATCCTCGTCGAGGCCGTGTGCGAGAGCGACAGCCATCTGCTCGACCTGATCGCCACCCGCATCCGCACGATCCCCGGCATCACCCACACCGAGAGCCTGCTCTACGCCGGTCTCTACAAAGACCTCTACAACTGGGGCACGCGCTGAGGCGCGGGTCCGGAAACCAGGAGCACACCATGGGAACCACGGTCTTCGAACGTCGCCGCCCCGCGGATGCCGTGGTCGACGCCTCGCTGCGCGACACGGCTCTCAGCGTGTTCTGGCTCGATGACGTCGAGCGCATCTCGCACCCCTCGCTGACCGAGAGCGTCACGGCCGACCTCGCCATCGTCGGCGGCGGGTACGCCGGGCTCTGGACCGCTGTGCGCGCCAAGGAGCGTGACCCCGAGCGCCGCGTCGTGCTGCTCGAGGCATCGCGCATCGCGTGGGCCGCCTCCGGGCGCAACGGCGGTTTCTGCGAGGCGAGCCTCACTCACGGGCACGAGAACGGCGTGACCCGCTGGCCCGACGAGATCGACCGCCTCGAAGAACTGGGGCTCGAGAACCTCGACGGCATCGAAGCGACCGTAAAGCGCTATGGCATGGACGTCGACTTCGAGCGCACAGGCCAGCTGGCCGTGGCCGTCGAGCCGCACCAGGTCGAGTGGCTGCGCGAGGAGGAGGGCTTCCTCGACCGCGAGGCCGTGCAGGCTGAGGTGCACTCCGACACGTTCCTCGCCGGCGCCTGGGATCGCGACACGAGCGCTCTGGTGCATCCTGCGAAGCTCGGGCTCGAGCTGGCCCGCGTCGCGGTCGAGCTGGGCGTCGAGATCTACGAGCACTCGCTCGTGCGCGAAGTGATCGGCGACGGGTCGAGCGCGATCACGCTCGTCACCCGCGACGGCGGACGGGTCAGAGCGGATGCCGTGGCGCTCGCCACCAACGTCTTCCCCTCGCTGCTCAAGCGCAACCGACTCATGACTGTTCCGGTCTACGACTACGTGCTGATGACCGAGCCACTGACCGACGAGCAGCTCACCTCGATCGGGTGGTCGAACCGACAGGGCCTGGCCGACAGCGCCAATCAGTTCCACTACTACCGGCTCACGGCCGACAACCGCATCCTCTTCGGCGGATATGACGCGGTCTACCACTTCGGCGGTAAGGTCCGTCCCGAGTACGAGGATCGCGCCGAGAGCCACCGCAAGCTCGCCTCGCACTTCTTCACGACGTTCCCGCAGCTCGAAGGGCTGCGCTTCACCCACCGCTGGGCCGGGGCGATCGACTCGTCGAGCCGCTTCTGTGCCTTCTTCGGCATCGCCCGCAAGGGCCGTGTTGCCTATGCCACCGGATTCACCGGTCTCGGTGTCGGCGCCGCCCGCTTCGCCGCCGACGTCATGCTCGACAAGCTGTCTGGTGAGCCGACCGAGCGTACCGAGCTCGCGATGGTCCGAGAGAAGCCGATCCCCTTCCCGCCCGAGCCCGTCGCCTCGATCGGCGTCAACCTCGTGCGCGCCGCGATGGATCGGGCCGACCACAACGAGGGCAAGCGCAACCTGTTCCTCAAGACCCTGGATGCCGTCGGCATGGGGTTCGACTCGTGAGCGAGCTCGGGCCGGACGCACTCGCTCCAGGAACTGGAGTGGATGCCGAGGCGCTGCCGCTCCTGCACTCGCCGTTGCCGTCGGATGAGGTGTTGATCGGCAGGCCGTCCACCGGCACGCACGCACTGGCGACGCTCGGCGAGGTCGAGGTCGGCATCTGGGAGATGACGCCGGGAACGGCATCCGACACCGAGGTCGACGAGGTGTTCGTCGTGCTCTCCGGGCACGCCCGCATCGAGTTCGTCGAGCCGGCGCTGCCCGCGATCGAGGTCGACGCCGGGTCGGTCGTGCGACTGGCCGAGGGCCAGCGCACCGTGTGGACCGTCACCGAGACGCTCCGCAAGATCTACATCGCCTGACTCGTGGGTCTCGATGGCGCTCGGATCTATGGCCGCTAAATCGCGGTGGGTCATCTCGGCTCACTCGTGCCAGAGTGCGAGCGCGCTCCAGTCAGAGGGAGCACCGAGAGACTCAATCGTGAGCCCGTCCGACGTCGGGAAGTCTCTAAGCAGAGTCGCGACACGCGACACCCAGCCGGTGTCCGGATCGATAGACGGCAGAAGATAGGCGATCACAGCCAACGCGCTGTAGGTGCCGTAGACCTGTTTGGCATGCTCGGACGCGCGCAGGTGGTCGAGTAGAGGGATCTGGCCAATCTTCGGCCTCGACGGCGCATTCTGGAGCTTGCGATTGAAAAGCCGTGCATGGTGGGCCGCGACATTCCGGACGTAGTTGAGGCTGGCGAGCCAGCTGGCCATCAACTTCTTCGTCGGGACCCCAAATGCGATCGCGAGATCTTCCGCATCGACCTGATTCATACCGCGGTAAAGGACCGAGAGGTGACCGAGCTCGAGGATCTCCGTGAGCGCCCATATGGGCATTCTGTCGTCGTATTTCTCTCGGAACTGCTCGACGAACTTCTCATCGGAGCTTGCTTGGCGTGCGCTGACGCGTTGCAGCCACTGCACGTGCTTGCTCGGCTTCGGGCAGCGGATGTCAGTGCCATTTGCGGTGAACGTCTCGATGAATCGAGTCGGGTCCTCATACGCATAGGCGGACGCCCTTCCCAGCACGTACCCGATGCGCATGCGCACGGCCACCTCTATTCGCTCGACCCCGTCTAGGACGAGCAGCCGGAGCCGGCGATCGAAGTCAATGATCTCTTCGGCATGGTCAAGCCTCGTGCCCGGCTGAAAGCCGCTGAGCACCCGCACGTGGGTACGATCCTCGTCGTCGACGTACCCCTCCGATTTCCGGAACGGGTACAGGTAGCCGGTGAGACGGTAGTAGCCGATCGCTCCCAGGACCTTCGCGGCTCGATCGTCGTCCGGCACCTCCAGGCCGTGCTCCCTCAGCCGCTCGACCTGACCTTCCAAAGGCAACCACTCTTTGGCGTACTCGACCATGCATCCCCCAAAAGAAAATCAGCCCGCGCCTTTCGGCAACGGGCTGATCATGATGCATTCACTCTAACTCAGAAACGGTTACCGAGCCGGTATTCAACGTCTCCGCCCGGTCCTCTTGACGAGCCTCCGCGTCTCTCTCCTTCAGGTTCGCACGGGCGCTTTCACCGTCGCAGTAGTGACCGGCCTCTCATCTGTGCCCTTGATCACCCAGTAGACGACGGCGACCGCCAGGATGCCGATCACCGGGGTCAAGAACGCTGCCCACGCGGTGCCGAGCGGGGCGAAGCCGACCGCGAACACCGAGACATCCCAGAGGCCGTGCAGCGCCATGGCCCAGAGGAGCGATCCGGTCACTCGACGCACGATGTAGAAGCAGGTGCCCGACATCGCCGCGAGCACCACCTGTCCGAGCGTGGGCACGACGGGGGCGCCCAGCGCGGCATTGATGATGTGCATCCCGCCGAAGAGGGCGGAGGTCAGCAGCCACACCCATACCTCGGAGAGGCGGGAGCGGAGGGCCGTCAACAGGAGTCCTCGCGACATCAGTTCTTCGCAGAACCCGACGGCGATCCCGAGGGCGAGCAGGGAGAGCAGGAATGACGCGTCGAACTTCGACCAGTCGGTGTTGACGAGGTTCGCGACAGCGACGACGACCATGATCGCGGGCACGAAGATCGGCCACTTGTGGTGCGAGCGCGTGCGCTCGAACAGCGCGGGCTTCCACCACCCCAGAATCCAGGTGGTGATGGCGAGCAGCACCGCGCCGACCGCGAGGTCGAGCACCGCCCCTCGCCACGTGAACTCGGCGGACTTGCCGATCTCGGTGTACGCCACCCCGCTCAGTTTCGACACGACGAAGATGACCGCGACGTAGCCGACGTAGATCGCGAGGCCGATCCAGACCCGAGGGGTGACGCGCATGAGGTTGTGCCTTTCGTCGGCGAGGGGATTCCGATCACCAACATATCGGTGGCACGACGGGGCGTCAGTCGCGTGCGCCATACTCGGGTGATGCCCGCAGCAGAGGAAGAACGTCTCGGTGAGTGCACCCTCGCGGCACATCGGCACCGGCGTTCGCTGCAGATCGCGGCGACAGTGGCGTTGGCCGCAGCGACGGTCGCGGTGATCGCCGTGGCGCTGGTCGATTCCGCATCCCGTGGCGATGCTCAGCTGCTGCTTGGCACCCTGCCCTCACGACACATCGTCGGAGTGTCCACGATCCTCGCGTTCGTCGCGATCAGCTACATGCTCTGCGGTGTCTCGGCGCCCTCCGGCTGGCTCGGCCCGGTCGTGATCGGGCGAGTGCTGTCGATCGGCGGAGCCGTGGTGGCAATGTTCTGGGGCCTTCTGACCACGCCGTGGCCCGTCATCCCTCTGCTGGTCGATGGGTGCGAATCCGGATACGTCGTCGAAGAGCGCTCCTTCCTCTTCCTCTCATCGATCACCGTGCTCGAGCAGGATGGGCTGATCGCCACTCCTGTCCTGGAGACGAGTGCGGATGACGGGCATCAACCGTTCACCGCCGGAGACTACGGCACGCGCGTCG
Source organism: Microbacterium sp. Leaf161 (assembly GCF_001423645.1). NCBI lineage: Bacteria > Bacillati > Actinomycetota > Actinomycetes > Micrococcales > Microbacteriaceae > Microbacterium > Microbacterium sp. Leaf161. Next base: position 737,952 of record NZ_LMOW01000001.1, read on the forward strand.
AGGACGGGCAGATCGATGGATGGTTCGCCCTCGAGCCCGGATCGGCCGCGAGACTGAGCAGGTTCGAACTGCCGTTGCTGCAGTCGCCGAACTGCCACTAGCTGTGTGCCACCGGCACACGTGACCGGGCTCGCCGTGCAGGCGAAGTCAGTCTTCGGATGCCGAGTCCTTGCCGCGGTCCGCATCGAGGACGATGCCGAGCCTGCGGGCGACATCACGTGAGCGCCTCTCAGCGTCGTCTGCTGTGCGCGCGAGGCCGGGCAGGTCTTCCGGGCGGAAGTACCAGGTCGACCGGTCGCCAGGAGAGACATATCGTTCCTCGTCTGTGAGCTGCGCGTCGGCGCGGGCCTTCCGGAGGTCGGCCTCGGCACGGTCCCGCTCGTCGAGGACCCGCGACGCGAGCACGATGTCCTGGGCGGGCAGATCCGCCGGGGCCCCGGCCACCACAAGCGGATGGATGAGTACGGATGGCAAGGGCTTCACGACAGGAGCGACCGGTCGCCCGCGCGAGGCGATGACTGCGGTCGCCAGCGCGCCCAGGACGAACAGCACTGGGCCGACGATGACCGCGTCTCGATACGGCAGCCCGAGCGATGCGGTCACCGCGACGGCCACGGCCGCGAGCAGAAGACCGCCGGCGATCGGGACGAGACACCCGATAGCATCTCTCCTGCTGCGGGCGGCGCGCGCTCGCCGGTGGCTGTCGATGATCGCCGAGGCGTCGGTGTCGCTGTCCGGAGGCACGAGGTGCAGCTGGTCCGGGCGCGTGCGGATCGCCGCGGCGTCGACGGCCGGCAGGCGGAAGCATTCCGGGCGGTCTGAGGAGATCGGCACCGAACCATCCTCTCGCGCCGGGGCCCCGTAGCGGCTCGTCGCGGAAGCAACGCGGTCGACGGCGAACCTCACTCCCATCCGCCGTTCCCGCCTATAACGACCGACAGCCGAGGTCCAAAGTCAGAGCAGCGCCCGCACCGACGCGTACGCATCGGCCACGTCGCGCGTCTGCCGGTCGTAGACCCGCACGATCCCGGCATCCCCCTCGTGCGTTTCCCACCCTGGATCGCCGGCGGTGATGAACGCGACGGCAGCGCCGTGCACTTCATCCGCCAGCTGCTGCGGCGGGTTGGGCCCCGCGAGCTGCTCCATCGACGGGCCATCGAGGCAGTCGAAGAAGAACGGCACATCGAGGCAGTGCTCGGCGTACCCGAAGCGCCCCGAGGGCCACGAGAACCGGTAGAGCCAGGTGGGCGCGTCACCACGATCGGCCGCGATGCGAGGAACCGAGGCGCGGAACATCCGGTCGGTGACCACGCGCCCTGCGAGACGAGCCTTGCCGAGGCGCGCGACGTCGGCGTTCGCGGCGAGGTACTCCGCGCGGATGCTCCCCCGCAGCCCGAGCCTGCTCAGGAGCACGCCCTGCGGCACCCAGCGCAGGGCCTTCCCCGCGGCGCCCTCGAACGCCATCGTGAACTCGTCGTCCGCGGCGCCGATCACGAGCGGCTTGTCGGCACCGACACCGGCACGCAGCGACTCACGGGTCGACCGCGGCAGCAGATCTCCGTCGACGACCGGCCCGAGCGGCAGGCCCTCATCGATCATCGCGGTCATCGACGAGGGTCCGAGCTGCGTCGCCTTTTTCTGCAGAGCGAGCAGACGATCCTCGCTCACGGTCGACAGACCGGCCACAGTGGGTTCGACGCCCGCCGCCGTGGCGAGCGCCCGCCCGAACTTCTCGGCCCGGGACGCCGATACGTCTCCGAGAGCCCCAGAGATCGCATAGACGCCATGGAACAGGCGCTGCGCCTGCTCCATCCCGAGCAACGTCAGCACCGCGCCGCCGCCGGCGGACTGCCCGGCGATCGTCACGCGGTCCGGGTCTCCTCCGAAGGCGGCGATGTTCTGCTGCACCCATTCGAGCGCGAGCAGCCAGTCGCGCACGCCACGGTTCGACGGAGCATCCTCGATCCAGCCGAAGCCGTCGAAGCCGAGCCGGTATGAGATCGACACGGTGACGACGCCGTCGCGGTTGAAGTTGCGGCCGTCGTACCAGGGGCTCGCCGGCGAACCGGCGAAGTATCCGCCGCCATGGATCCAGACGAGCACGGGCAGCCCGGATGCCGTGGGGTCGGGCGTGAAGACGTTGACGTTCAGCGTCGAGTCGCCCTCGACGCTCGGCTCGGGGATCAAGGTCACACCGGGGTCACCGCGCTGCGCGGTCGCGCCGAACTCGAGTGCGTCGCGCACGCCCTCCCACGGCGCCTTCGGCACCGGTGCCTGGAATCGGAGTTCGCCGATCGGCGGCTCGGCGAACGGGATGCCGAGGAACGCGGCCGATCGCGGAGCCCCGCGCCCTCCCGTCGTCGGGCGCCAGCGCCCTCGAACCCGCCCCGCGGCGGTCTGCACCTCGACGTACTCGGTCATGACTCTCACCCTGTCACGACGAGACTCACTCGCACGCCGAGACTCACTCACACCGGACTCCGCGAAACTACGGCGTGCGTGGCAAGTCGGCGGTGATCAGCGGGACGGTCCAGCTGCCGTCGAAGTAGGCGGCCTTCGGACGGTAGAGACGCACCAGAAGGTTCCACCCCGGAGGCACAGGAATCGCATTCGGGGTGCGGGTGTCGGGATCGTCGACGAAACGGACCGTGACGGAACCGTCGGGCGCCTTCTCCGCGGTGATGCTGTTGATCGTGTAGCGACCGGCGGCGTTGGGCTCGAAGTATCCCTCGGCGTTGTAGACGGAGATCGACCAGAACGCATCGACCGGCGCATCCCTCATCGTCATGGTGTAGCTGCCTGGCGGGAGTGCAGTGTCGACCCCGACATAGACGGCCTCCGATTCGGGCAGCCCGCCCCATCCGGATGCCGTCCCGATCAGGTGCCGAACCGGGCTGATCTCCTCGGCCGTGCCGAACATCCCGTGGTATCCGCCGACACCCTTCGCGAGCGTCAACAGGGCGCCGCGCGTCTCCTCGAGCGATTCGGCATCGTATTCGGCGAGGACGAATGGGGCCGACGAGCGCGCTTCGACGCTGATCCCCTTCTGCAGATCTCCCACGACAGCCAGATCGGCCTCGTCATCCGGGTCGGCGAGGATGCGAACGGCGATCAGCACGTGAGGTGAGCCGAACTCCTCGGGTGTCAGCTCGAACGAACCGGCCGTGTGGAAGATCCGGTTGATCAGGTGGCTCTCGTTGACGATCATCGCGGACATGTAACGGTCTCCCGCCTCGGGAAGCGTCAGCGTCGCCCCCGCACTGATGTCCGCGATGGCGAAGCTGTACAGCGTGTCCCGGTTCAGGCGCACCACTGCCTGTTCGTCGATCGGGGCGGGCTCGGAATTGTGGCGGAACGTGTTCACCCCGCCCGCCGCAGCCTGCAGGGCGGCGAACATCCGCGCCGTCTCCGCCACGACGAAATTATCGACATTCACGTGCTCGCCCATGGGAAGCCCTCCGCTCGGTGGTGACGCCCACGATAGCGATCACCTTCTCTCCGCAGCCATCTTCATCTCATGCGTGACCGGAAGGGGATCGGCGTGAACCGTGACGACGGGCGCCTCAGACTCCCAGGACGAGACGGATGCCGGTCCCGATCTGCGCCATCAGATATGGCGCGAGGTGGCCGGCCGGGTAGGTGTCGACGAACTCGCGTGTGACCGGACCGATCTGACTCACGTTCGCCACCGAGTCGCGATCGAGCCCTGACGCCGCGGCCGGCACCAGTACGTTGCCCGGAAACCCCTCGAGAGCGGTGTTCGAGGTCAGTGGCACGACGAGGACGGTATTGACGTTCGTGTCGAGCAGCCAGTCCTCTTGCACTACAACGGACGGACGCACTTTCGCCGGTTCCGAGCCTCGCGGAATCCCGAAGTCGACCCAGACGATGTCGCCTCTGCGGATCACCAGTCGGTGCTCTCGCGCAGCCGCTGTTCGTTGCCTCGCACGAACAACTCATCGTCGGCATCGGTATCGGCCTGAGCCAAGATCTGGTTCGCGATACGGGTCAGGTCCGAAGAGCCTTCCAACTCATCAGCCAGTCGTCGCCCGGCGAGCTGGAAGAACTCCGACCGGTTCATGCCGTGTCGCGCAGCCACGCGTTCGAAACGAGCGAAGTCGCCATCGGGCACGGAGATCGCCGTCTTCATGGGAAGAGTATAACTGGTCATACCGCGACAGTAGTCAGAGTTTCCGACATTCGCGGGTGCGTCGAAAGATGCCCCTCCTACTCCCCGACGCGCGACACCACGGCGTGCGGCATCCGCTCGGTCATCACGCGCACCGCCTCGGGATTGTCGTCGACGAGCACGGCGTCGCGCCCGAGCGCCGAGGCCACGGCCCCGGTCGTGCCGCTGCCGGCGAAGAGGTCGAGCACGCGGTCGCCGGGACGGCTGGATGCGCGCACGATGCGCCGCAGGATTCCCTCGGGCTTCTGCGTCGGATACCCGGTCTTCTCGCGGCCGGTCGTCGGCACGATCGTGTGCCACCACACGTCGGTGGGCAGCTTGCCGCGGGCAGCCTTCTCGGCGGTGACGAGACCCGGCGCCATGTAGGGCTCGCGGTCGATGTCGTCGGCGTTGAACACGTACTCCCGCGGGTTCTTGACGTAGACGAGGATCGTGTCGTGCTTGGTGGGCCAGCGGCGCCGCGACTTCGCGCCGTAGTCGTAGGCCCAGATGAGCTCGTTGAGGAAGCAGTCACGCCCGAACACCGCATCGAGCATGACTTTGGCGTAGTGCGCCTCGCGGTAGTCGAGGTGCAGATAGAGGGTGCCGTCGTCGGCGAGCAGTCGCCACGCCTCCTCGAGCCGCGGCATCAGGAAGGCGCCGTAATCGTCGAAGCGGTCGTCGTAGGTGCGCAGCATGCCGCGCACCCGCTCATACGCGTGGCCGTGGAACCCGTGCCGCACCTCGGCAGCCGGAGTCGCCGGTTCGGTGTTCAGCAGGATCGGATCGGCCGCGGCATCCGACCCGCCGGATTCCGGGGCTGCGACGCCGTCGGCGTCCGTTTCGTGCTGAATTGTGAACGTGCGACGGGCGGTGACCACCTGCCGCTCCTGCGTCCGCCCCGTGTTGAACGGCGGGTCGAGGTAGACGAGCGTGAAGGATGCAGACGGCAGGGTCGCCGTGACCGCCAGATTGTCACCCTGGATGATCGAGACGTCACCGCGGACGACGGGAGCAGGCGTCGCCGGGTCAGACGCAGGCGCAGGCGAGGGGTCGGTCACGGAACCCGATGCAGCCACGTGTCCGTGGCGAACTTCGACTCGACCAGCGCTTCGGCATCCGCGTACTCGTCGGCACTGATCGCGCCGTCTTCCGCCGAGGTCAGCGAGCGGAACGTGTCTTTGAAGCGCTCGATGATCTCGGCGCGCGCGAGTCCGGTCTGGCTGCGCAGCGGATCGACGCGCTTCGCCGCCGAGGTGGTTCCCTTGTCGCTGAGCTTCTCGCGCCCGATGCGCAGCACCTCGGTCATCATCTGACCGTCGATGTCGTACGAGAGGGTCGCGTGGTGCAGCACTCCCCCGTTGGCGAGGCGCTTCTGCGCGGCTCCGCCGATCTTGCCCGAGGAGCTGGCGATGTCATTGAGCGGCTGATAGATCGCGTCGATGCCGAGCGAGCGCAGCGCCTGCAGCACCCAGTCGTCGAGAAAGGCGTAGGAGTCGGCGAAGGTCATGCCCTGCACGAGGGATGCGGGAACGTAGAGCGAGTAGGTGATGATCTGCCCTGCGGCCATGAGCATCGCGCCACCGCCCGAGATGCGGCGCACGACGTCGAAGCCGTGGCGGGCAGCACCCTCGGGGTCGACCTCGTTGCGATACGACTGGAACGATCCGATGACGACGGCCGACTGGTCCCACTCCCAGATGCGCAGCGTCGGACGACGGCGCCCCTCACCGACCCGAGAGGTGAGCACCTCGTCGAGCGCGAGGTTCATGCGGGGCGAGACCGCCTTCTCGTGCACGATCTCCCAGTCGAAGTCGTTCCACCCTGGTGCCGTGACGAGTGCTCGACGCACGGCGGTGCCGACGGCTTCGGGAGTGAACCCGAGCAGTTGCGCCCCCTCGGGCAGCGCACCGCGCACCGCCGCGGCGATGGCCGTGGCATCCGTCTCGACCGGCAGTCCGGTGACCGCTCGGTTGATGTCGTCGAGTGCCGTGTCCGGTTCGAGGAAGAAGTCGCCGGCGAGCCGGAAGCGAGCGATCTTGCCGTCGTCGACCTCGAGGTCGACGACGACGAGCTTTCCTCCTGGAACCTTGAATTCACCGTGCACGATTACAGCTTAAGGCGAGGCCGTCGCCCAGGCGCGGTGCGCCGCGGATTCAGCGCCCGAGCACGACCGCCCGCTCACCCGCACGGATCGGCGCCGAGAAGCGGTTGCCCGGCGGCGGCTGGGGGCACACGTACTGATCGGAGAAGGCGCACGGAGGCAGATAGGCGCGATTGAAGTCGATGACCACGGAGCCGTCGGATGCCGGTTCGTCGACGGGCAGGAAGCGGAAGCGATAGGTCTCGGTGCCGTTGGTGCCGTCGGCGAAGACCGCGCTCAGGCCGCCCTGGGGTGTGCGCGTCGCGGCGAGCGTCACCGCGACGCCGTCGAGCGTGAACCGCAGCCGACCGGCGAGGTCGGACTCGTGCGAGCGGCCGTCGACCGAGGTCACGGTGATCGTCTCGCCCGGCGTGGGCTCGAACTCCGCGTCGATGCGCCATCCCTTGCGAGGCGGATACGCGTCGATCGCGCTGAACCGCTCCCGCTCCGGCCGCCTCGGGTTGAACACCCGCAGCGCCACCTCACCTCGCCTGTCGAAGACGCGCAGCTCGCGGCGTCCGAGCCGCAGCGTGTCACGGCCCCTCAGCGTGACGACCGACCCCGTGGTGCCGAGATCGCTGCCGCGGATCCCTCCGTCTCCCGTGAGCGCCCAGAGTCCGGGCACCCCCTCGACGGCAGCGGGCTCGGTGATGAGCCAGTTCGTCGACTCGAGCGCGGCCGGGCCGTACTCGGCGCCGGCGTAGCGCTCTCGCGAGTCATGCCATGCACGCCACTCGTCTTCGAAACCCACCCCACACCTGCCTCTCGCCGCGAATCTATGCGGAGGGGAGGCCGGTATGCCGAGATGACGTCACGCGGATTCACCCGCTGTAACGGGGGTTCATCGGGCGTAACACTCGGACGCGCGATAAAGCGCCCGACCCCGGTCGTTGAGCGAGGACGGCGAAGCCGACCGAGACGAAACGCAGTGAGCCGATCCCGCGCAATCGCCACGTTTCGTCTCGCTGCTTCGCTGCTCGCTCAACGACCGGACAGAAGCCCGCTCCGCCGCGAGGTGCTCAGCGCGGGGGGATGCGGGTGTCGAGCCACGACAGGATGTCGGCCCGCACCTCGTCCTGCTGCAGCTCGTTGAAGATCTCGTGACGCGCATCGGGATAGACGAGCGTCGTGATGTCGGTGAGCCCCGATCGCGTGCGGTACTCATCGGCGAGCTTGTGCACGCTGCGCGGGCCGCCGACCGGATCGTCGCGGCCGACGAGCAGCAGCAGCGGGATGTCGCGGCCGAGGTCCTTGCGGGGGCGGCCATAGAGCTTGGCCGCTTCGACGGGTCCGAACAGCTTGAGAAGCGGCTGGTTCGTGGTGAGCGGATCCTCGTCGAACGACGTCCACACCGCCGGGTCGCGACTCAGCCATTCGAGGCCGGTGGCGTCGTCGGCCGCCCAGCGCGCGTTGAGCGGCGCGGCGTTGAGTGAACCGGGTGTGCGCAGAGCCGACCCCGAGAGGATCACGGCGTCCCACGCCTCGGGGTGGTCGTTCACGAGCATCTGCGCGAGGAACGATCCCCACGAGTGTCCGAGCAGCACGAGCGGCAGGTCGGGGTGCTCGTCCTTGATGATGCCGGTGAGCTGCCAGACCGCGGCCTGCGCCGCCCGCAGTCCGCCCTTGCCGAGGCGGCCGAGCTTCTCGGGTCCGCCGTGCTGACGGATGCCGGTGCGACCGTGCCCGCGATGATCGTCGGCATAGACGATGAACCCGGCCTCGGTCAGCGCGGCGATCAGCGCCCCGTAGCGGCCGGCGTGCTCACCCACTCCGTGCAGCAGCTGCACGACTCCCCGCGCATCACCCGCCGCGGGGTGCACGTCGTAGACGATGGCGATGCCGTCGGCATCCGTGAATTCGCGCGTATCGGTCACGCCCCCACCCTACTGAGAGTGCGAGACATGCGTCAGGGCGACTGGGCGAGCGCTTCAGCTCGACAGCGCGGCGATGACGCCCTGGGCGATCTCGAGGTCGGTGACCTCGTATCCCCCGACGCCGTCCGAGGCCGACCCCATGCGCACGCCGCCGTCTTCGTGCACCATGCGCTTGGCGGAGAAGTGCAGAGCATCGACGCCGGCTGCGACGAGGGCGGGAGCGCTGGCGGCATCCACTCCGCTGCCCGCCATGATCTCGATCTCTCCGGCCGCCTCGGCGACGAGCGCGCGCAGGGTGTCGATGCCGTCGATCGCGACCGAGGCGCCACCCGAGGTGAGCACACGGCGAAGGCCGAGATCCCTGGCGGCGACGAGCGTCGCCACGGGGTCGGGAGTCACGTCGATCGCGCGATGCAGGGTGACGGATGCTCCGCCGGCGGCGTCGCGCAGTCGCCGCATGGCGGGGATGTCGAGCAGCCCCTCTTCGTCGAGCGCACCGATCACGACACCGTCGGCGCCCGCCTCGATCGCACGGCGGACGTCGCTCTCTGCGATCGCGATCTCGTCGGCGGAGTAGGTGAAACCGCCGGCTCGGGGCCGGACGAGCACATGCACTTCGACCCCGACGGCTCGTGCCGCGTCGATCGACAGGTCGAGGGTCGCCGGCGACGGGGTGAGGCCGCCGAGAGGCAGAGCCTGAGCGAGCTCGACGCGCACGGCGCCGACCGCGCCGGCGATGCGCACTCCGGTCGGGTCCTGCACGGCGAGCTCGAGAGCAACGGATCGGGTCATGCGTCCATTCTGGCCTGTCGGCGGCGGCCGATCCGACGCCCGCTTCCCATCGTCGGCAAAATTACTTAGACTGTCTAAGTAATGTCTGCGACCGATGATCCCCTCCAACTCACCGCGACAGACCTGCGCATGGCGACGTTCCGGCTCGCACGGCGCCTGCGCTCGGCCCGTGCCGTCGACGCGATGAGCGACGCGCAGCTCGCGGTGCTCGCGACGCTGCTCATGCACGGCCGGCGCACGATCACGGCCCTGGCAGAGCGCGAGCGGGTCACTGCACCGTCGATGACGAGCATGATCAACGGACTCGAAGAGCAGGGTTTCGTGATCCGCACTCCGGATGCCGAAGACCGCCGTCGCGTGCAGGTCGACATCACCGAGGCGGGCACCGAGATCGTCGCGCAGACCATCAAGCGCCGCGACGAGCTGCTGGCCGAGATGCTCGGCGAACTGGACTTCACCGAGCAGGAACTGACGACGCTGCGAGAAGCGAGCGCCCTGATGCGAAAGGTGGTCGACCGATGAGCGCGATGTTCCGTTCGTTCTCGAACATCAACTACCGCATCTGGTTCGCCGGCGCCCTCGTCTCCAACATCGGCGGCTGGATGCAGGCGACCGCGCAGGACTGGGTCGTGCTCACCGAGCTCACCGACAACGACGCCGCGGCCATGGGTTTCACGATGGCGCTGCAGTTCGGTCCGCCGCTGGTGCTGGTGAGCCTCACCGGATGGGTCGCCGACCGCTTCGAGCGCCGACGCATCCTGCTCGCCACTCAGAGCGCACTGCTGCTTCTCGCGATCGCCGTGGGCGTCCTGCTGCTCAACGGCGTGATGACCCTGCCGATGATGTTCTGCTTCGCCGCCGCGTTCGGTGTCGTCAACGCCTTCGACGCACCCGCGCGGCAGGCGTTCGTCTCCGACATGGTCTCGGCCGGCGACACGTCGAACGCGGTCGCCCTCAACTCGGCATCCTTCAACCTGGCCCGCATGATCGGCCCGGCCGTCGGCGGCCTGCTGATCGTGGCGATCGGCTCGGGGTGGGTGTTCATCGCGAACGCCGTGACGTTCCTCGCGATGCTCGTCGCGCTGATGCTGCTGCGCACCGGGCAGTTGGCGCCGCGTCTCAAGAACCGCCGGACCGGCGGCCTCGCCGAGGGCTTCCGCTATGTCTGGGGTCGCAGCGACCTGCGGGTCGTCTTCGTGACGGTGTTCCTGATCGGCGCGTTCGGCATGAACTTCCCGATCTTCGCCTCGACCATGGCGATCGAGTTCGGGGCCGGGGCCGACGGCTACGGAGTGCTGAGCTCGGTGCTCGCGATCGGCTCGCTCGCCGGGGCACTGCTGGCGGCCAGGCGTGACCGCGCTCGCGTGCGCGTCGTGGTCTTCGCGGCGGGCGGTTTCGGTGTCGCGGCCTTCATCTCCGCATCCATGCCGACGTATCTGTCGTACGCGATCACGCTGACATTCACCGGATTCATGATCGTGACGCTGCTCACGACGGCAAACGGATACGTGCAGATGACCACGGCCCCGGCGCTGCGAGGGCGCGTGCTCGCGCTGTACATGGCCGTGATCATGGGCTCGACTCCGGTCGGCGCTCCCATCGCCGGGTGGGTGGCCGACACGTTCGGCCCGCGCGTGGCGATCATGCTCGGTGGCACCGCGGGCTTCGTCGCCTGTGCGATCGGCGCGATCTGGATCTTCACCTCCGGCCGACTGCACCGCTCGGAGGACAGCCGGTTCCTGATGACGCTCGACGAGACCAGGCCGCTGAACGTCGTCGACCGCGCCGACATCGTCGAGAAGGCAGACCCGGTCGAGTTCAGCGATGAAGCGGCCGTCACGACGCCGATCCGCACCTCGAAGAAGGACGACCCGGAGTTCTGAGCGGGTGACTGCGGTTTGTCAATGCCCTCCACGTGCGGGCGGGGCGGACGTACGTTCGCCGCATGGACCAGAACACAGGACGCACCCCGCACGCCGAAGAGCCCGCCGAAGGTTCTCCTGAGCAGAACCCTCAGCACAACACCGCGCCCGATGGGCAGTCGTCCGTCGAGCGCGACGAGCTCCACGGCAACGCCCAGGGCTCGACCCAGGGCGGTGCCATCCAGGGCGACAGCTCGCACGGCGACTCCCCGCGCGGAGCCATTCAGGGCGACGCCGACGAAGAGAACGCTCAGGGCGCAGCCCAGGGTGGCGCGATCCAGGGCGACAGCTCGCACGGAGAATCGCCTCGCGGCGCCATTCAGGGCGACGCCAGCCCCGACCGCGACGCGGCCCTCGGCGGCGACGAGAACACCGAACAGCAGCTGACCGCCGACAATGAGGTCGAGGAAGACGCTCTGCGCGCGCTCGACCCGGACGACGCTCCCGCCTGAGAGCCGACTGGTCTCAGCCTGCAGGACAGATGAGGGGGCGGATGCTGCGGCATCCGCCCCCTTCATGTGTCGCGTGAATGCACCCTCGCTGGAGCGCCGAGGCGCAGACCCGACGCGCCGTGTTGCGTGGAACGTGGGCCCCACTGTTAGGGTTGCCTATCCAACATTGATCCGATCGATGTCGTTCCCCTCCCCGGTCCCGAAAGGTCATTCACCATGCCCTCCCGCCCCCGCCGTCGTGCCTCCACGACCCTCGCCGCCTCAGCGTGCGCGCTGATCCTGCTCGCCGGCTGCGCCCCTGAGCCGACCGCCGCCACCGATGCGACAGGCGAATCCGCCGGCACTCACGACGTCGAGCATGCCCGCGGCACCACGGCGGTCCCCGACGAGCCCCAGCGCGTGGTGACTCTGGAACCGCTCGAGCTCGACACTGCCGTCGCGGTCGGCATCGAGCCGGTCGGCGCGGCGGTCGCGAGCAACGTCGCGGGTGCGCCCGCGTACCTCGGAGCCGACGGTGTCGAGCCCGTGGGCACGGTTCCCGAACCCGACCTCGAGGCCATCGCCGCGCTCGAACCCGACCTGATCCTCGGAACCGAGGCCCGGCACTCCGAGCTCTACGAGCAGCTCTCCGCCATCGCCCCCACGGTGTTCATCGAGACGCAGGCCGACCCCTGGCGAGACAACGCGATGCTCATCGGCGAAGCGCTGGGCCGCGAAGAGGAGGTCGCCGATCTGCTCTCGAAAGTCGACGAGCGCTGCGAGTCGCTGGCCGACGAGTACGCGGTCGACGGCGAGACCGCGCAGCTCATCCGTCCCCGCGACGAGACGACCTTCAGCCTCTACGGGCCGGTGTCGTTCTCGGGCAGCCTCCTCGAATGCGCCGGGTTCACGATCCCCGAGCAGGAGTGGGCCGACGGCCTCCAGGCCGACATCTCGCCCGAGAACATCGTCTCGGCGGAAGCCGACCACGTGTTCGTCACCGTGACCGACGTCGACGACGCCTCGGAGATCCCCGCCGCGATCGCACAGAACTCCGCAGCCTTCCCCTCGGTCACCCCTGTCGACACGAGCTACTGGGTGTCGGGAGTCGGGCCGAAGGGCGCGCAGGCCGTGCTCGACGACATCGAGGCGTACCTCGAAGAGAGCCGGTGACCGCTCTCGCCTCGGTCGAGACATCGGGGGCTCCGCATGTGCGGGGTCCCCGACGCGGCCTTCGAGCTGTCGGCGGGGCGATCGTCCTCCTCGCTGCACTCGCAGTCGCTGTCGTCCTCTCCCTCGCGATCGGCGCCAATCCCCTCTCGCCCGAGGCTGTCTGGACGACACTGCGCGGCGGGGGCACTCCGGAGACGGACTACGTCCTGTTCGAGTTGCGCATACCTCGGACCGTCACGGGGCTCGTCGCCGGTGCGGCCCTGGGCGTGGCCGGCGCTCTCATCCAGGCCTTCACCCGCAATCCGCTCGCCGACCCGGGCATCCTCGGCGTGAACGCCGGCGCCGCGCTCGCGGTCGCCCTCGGGGTGAGCCTGCTCGGGCTGCGTGACGTGTCGCAGTTCGTCTGGCTCGCCTTCCTCGGGGCGCTCATCGTCACGGTCGCCGTCTACCTCATCGGCTCGGCCGGGCGCGGCTCCGCCGATCCGCTCCGCCTCACGCTCGCCGGAGTCGCACTCGGAGCCGTGCTCTCGGGCATCACCACCGGCATCTCCCTCAGCGACCCCGACGCCTTCGACTCGATGCGCAGCTGGAACGCCGGATCGCTCCTCGGACGTGGCTTCGATGTGATCGTTCCGATTCTCCCGTTCGTCGCTGCCGGGCTCGTGCTCGCGCTGCTGCTCGGTCCGGGCCTGAACGCCGTCGGCCTCGGCGAAGACGTCGCGCGGGCACAGGGCGCGAACGTCGCCGGCATCCGCATCGGCGTGATCATCGCCGTCACGCTGCTCGCTGGTGCAGCCACCGCCCTCGCCGGGCCGATCGCGTTCATCGGATTGATGGTGCCGCACGTGATCCGCTGGACCTTCGGCGTCGATCAGCGGGGGATCCTGCCGCTCTCCGCGGTGCTGGCACCCGTGATCCTGCTTCTCGCCGACGTCCTCGGTCGGGTCATCATCGCCCCGGCGGAGGTGCCCGTCGGAATCGTCGCGGCGTTCATCGGCGCGCCGGTGCTGATCGTGCTGGCGCGGCAGCGCAGAGCGAGCGCACTGTGAGCGCATCGACCACCTCGGCACCCGTCGACGCCGCCGGCGCGAAGATGATCCTGCACCTGGGGCCGCTGCGGATGCCGGTGCGCCGGCGCAGCATCCTCATCGGCCTCCTGGCCTCGGCCGCTCTGGGTGTCCTGGGAATCCTGGCGCTGGGAATGGGAAGCTATCCGCTCACCCCGCAGCAGGTCGTGGAGACTCTTCTCGGCGGGGGCGACGCCATGCACCGCACGGTCGTGATCGACTGGCGACTTCCTCGGGCACTCGCGGGGATCACGATCGGCGCCCTCCTCGGCATCGCCGGTGCGCTGTTCCAGACCGTCACGAGGAATCCGCTGGCGAGTCCCGACATCCTGGGCCTGTCCAACGGCGCCTTCACGGGCATGCTCATCGCACTGGTGCTTGTCTCGGGCAGCTGGCCGGTGCTCACCGCCGGATCTCTCATCGGCGGATTCGCGACGGCTCTGGTGATCTGGCTGCTCTCTGCACGAGGCGGCGTGCAGGGCTTCCGCCTCATCGTAGTGGGCATCGGCGTCTCGGCGGTCCTCGCGTCGCTGAACACCTGGATGCTCCTGCAGATCGAGCTGGAGACCGCGATGTTCGCCTCGGCCTGGGGCACCGGGTCGCTGAACGGCGTCAGCGCGGGTCCGCTCGCGGGAGCGCTGCTGTGTGCGCTGCCGTTCGCCGTCGCAGCCCTCGTGCTCGTGCCGCGCCTGCGTCAGCTCGAGCTGGGCGACGACATGGCCGCAGCCACAGGGGCTCGGCCGGGCCGGATCCGGGCCGTCGCGCTGCTCATCGGCGTGGCGCTCGTGGCCGCCGCGACGACCGTCGCCGGCCCCGTGGCGTTCATCGCTCTCGCCGCGCCGCAGATCGCGCGCCTCGTGGCCCGCACCCCGCACCTCTCGCTGATGCTGTCGGCACTGTTCGGAGGAGTCCTCCTGCTCGGCGCCGACCTCATCGCACAGCACCTGCTGCCCACCGCCCTGCCCGTCGGCGTCGTGACCGTGTCGGTCGGCGGCGCCTACCTCGTCCTGATGATCGTCCTGGAGATCCGCCGCCGTGCCTGAGAACCCGTCCTCGCCCGATCCCACCGCCACCTCGCGCCTGAGAGCAGAGCGGATCACGCTCACATACGACCGCACCGAGATCCTCCGCGACCTCTCTGTCGCCGTGCCGGCCGGAGGCTTCACGGTGATCATCGGGCCGAACGCCTGCGGCAAGTCCACGCTGCTGCGCGGCCTGTCGCGCCTGCTGCCGCCCTCGAGCGGGCGCGTCGTGCTCGACGGCAAGTCGATCAGCGAGTACCCGGCGAAGGAGGTGGCCCGCCGACTGGGGCTGCTCCCGCAGAGCGCGACAGCCCCGGACGGCATCACCGTGGCCGACCTCGTCGCCCGCGGCCGCTACCCGCATCAGAACCTGATGCGCCAGTGGTCGGATGCCGACGAGAGGGCCGTGCAGCACGCTCTCGACGCGACCGGCACCGCAGACCTCGCCTCCCGCCCTGTGGACGCACTCTCGGGGGGCCAGCGTCAGCGCGTCTGGGTCGCCATGGTCCTCGCGCAGGAGACCGACCTGCTGCTGCTCGACGAGCCGACCACATTCCTCGACGTCGCCCACCAGGTGGATCTCATGGAACTGCTCGCGCATCTCAACGCCCAGGGCCGCACGCTCGTCGCCGTGCTGCACGACCTCAATCACGCCGCGCGGTATGCGAGCCACATCATCGCGATGCGCGAGGGGCGCATCGTCGCCGAGGGCCCGCCGAGTGAGGTGATCACGAGCGAACGGGTGCAGCAGGTGTTCGGCCTCGCGAACGTCGTGATCGACGACCCTGTCACCGGAGGACCGCTGGTCGTGCCGTTGCGCGGGTCGACTCCTGCCGGTGTGCGATCGTGACCGCCGAGCGCCCCTGGGCCTACAGCGCCTTCCCGGTCGAGGTGCGAGCGCGGGTGATGCTCAGTCCGCACTTCGTCAGGCTGACTCTGGGCGGAGAGAGTCTGCGGAACTTCGCCAGCTGGGGCACGGATCAGCGGATCAAAGTCGTGCTGCCTCTGGCAGACGGCAGCATCGCCGACTTCGGACTGCTCGACGAGCCGACACCGCATCCCTCCGACTGGTATGCACGGTGGCGCGCGCTGCCCGAGGACGAGCGCAATGTGCTCCGCACGTACACGCCGTCCGCGATCCGGTCGGAGGTCGGCGAGATCGACATCGACTTCTTCCTCCACGAACCAGCCGGACCCGCGTCGGCATGGGCGGCCGCGGCGGCCCCGGGTGACCGCCTCGTCGTCAACGGGCCGGACGCGCGGATGGGGTGGACCGGGTACGGGCTGCACTGGCATCCGGGCGACGCGCGGCGGTTCCTGATCGTCGCCGATGAGACGGCGTTCCCGGCAGTACGCGGCATCCTCGATTCCCTCGCGCCGGACGCCCGCGCCGAGGTCTTCCTGGAATGCGGTGACGCCGCCGATGATCTCGTCTCGCCGGCGGCCCCCGACACGGCGCGCGTGCACCGTGTGCTCCGCGATGCCGGAGACTCGGAGGCGATCGAACGGGCCGTGCACGCGTGGGGCGCCGTCCACGGTGCGTCCGCCCGTGACGACACCGCCTTCTACGCGTGGATAGCGGGCGAGTCCAGCACGACCACGGGCATTCGCCGGTACCTGACCTCCGGCCTCGGCATCGCGAAGGACCGCGTCTCCTTCCTCGGCTACTGGCGGAGAGGCGGCCCACTCGTCGGGTGATCCCCGGAAGACGGCAATCGCAGAAGCCGATGCGGCCGATGCGAGGCGGGTGTAGGTTGCGGAGATGGAGCCGATCCGAGTGGGCCTCGTAGCCGACCCGGCTTCGCCCACTACCGTCGCGCGTCGGATGACCGACCTCACGCCACCGCTCGCCGCTGCGGCCGACAGCTGGATCGTCGAACTCGTCAGCGAGCCGTTCACCCTCGGGTCTGAAGACGTCGACGTCGCCCTCGAGCGGCTGCGTGCGCATGCCGAGCAGAACGGGTGGGATCTCGTCATCGGCGTCACCGAGCTTCCGCTTCGCGACGACGACGGCCGCTACCTGCTGGCGGCGATCGATCCTCGTCGCCAGTCCGCGGTGCTGTCGCTGCCCGCCCTGGGCGGGTTCCGGGTGCAGAGCCGCGCCCGCCATGCGGTGCGGGGACTCGTCGACGGGATGGCCGAGCCCGCGTCCCCGGAGGAGCAGCGCCTGCCGCTGCCCGGACTCAGTGCCCGCGGGCGCGTGCTTCTGGGGATGGTGCTGGCCAACCGTCCGTGGCTGCTCGCCGCCGGGCTCAAGTCCGCGCTGGTCGCAGCGCTGGCGACCGGCGCGGTGGCGACGATCGAGCCGACCGTGTGGTCGCTTGCCAGCTCACTGTCGGGCTGGCGCCTGGTGGCGGCGACTGTGGCCTCCATCACGATCATCATCGCGTGGATCGTGATCGACGGCAGGCTCTGGGACCGTCCAGACGACGACTCACTCCAGGCCCGTGAGAGATCCCGTCTCTACAACACCTCGACGCTGCTGACCCTGACCATCGGCATCGTCATCTGCTATCTGGCGCTGTACGTCGTGAATCTGGCCTGGGCGCTCTTCGTGCTCGACACGTCGGTGATGAGCGAGTCCCTCGGCCGAACCGTCGACGTCGGCGATCTGTTCGTGCTCACCTGGTTCGTCGCGTCGGCGGCGACACTCGGCGGCGCGTTGGGAACGGGCCTGGAGTCCGACGACGCGATCCGCGCCGCCACCTACTCCAAGCGGGAAGAAGAGCGCCGAGCCCGCCTGGCCGACGAGCGCGCCTGAGGCGGCGACGACATGACGAAGGGGCGGATGCCGCAGCATCCGCCCCTTCATCATGCTCAATGTGTGACTCAGAAGTCCCAGTCGTCGTCTTCCGTGGCCTCGGCCTTGCCGATGACGTAGGAGGAGCCGGACCCCGAGAAGAAGTCGTGGTTCTCGTCGGCGTTCGGCGAGAGCGCCGACAGGATCGCCGGGTTCACGTTCGTCACGGTCGAGGGGAACATCGCTTCGTAGCCGAGGTTCATCAGCGCCTTGTTGGCGTTGTAGTGCAGGAACTTCTTGACGTCCTCGGTCAGACCGACGCCGTCGTAGAGATCCTGCGTGTACTGCACCTCGTTGTCGTAGAGCTCGAACAGCAGGTTGAAGGTGTAGTCCTTCAGCTCCTGGCGACGCTCTTCGGTCTCGTTCTCGAGACCCTTCTGGAACTTGTAGCCGATGTAGTACCCGTGCACGGCCTCGTCACGGATGATGAGGCGGATCAGGTCGGCCGTGTTCGTGAGCTTCGCCTTGGACGACCAGTAGATCGGCAGGTAGAAGCCCGAGTAGAACAGGAACGACTCGAGCAGGGTCGAGGCGACCTTGCGCTTGAGCGGGTCGTCACCCTGGTAATAATCCATGATGATCTGAGCCTTCTTCTGAAGGTTCGGGTTCTCCGTGGACCAGCGGAACGCCTCGTCGATCTCCTTCGTCGACGCGAGCGTCGAGAAGATCGAGGAGTAGCTCTTCGCGTGCACCGACTCCATGAACGCGATGTTCGTGTAGACCGCCTCTTCGTGAGGGGTGATCGCGTCGGGGATCAGCGAGACGGCGCCGACCGTGCCCTGGATCGTGTCGAGCAGAGTCAGACCGGTGAAGACGCGCATGGTGAGCAGCTGCTCGTCGGGCGTCAGCGTGTTCCACGACTGGACGTCGTTCGACAGCGGCACCTTCTCGGGCAGCCAGAAGTTGTTCACCAGACGGTTCCAGACCTCGAGGTCCTTGTCGTCCTGGATGCGGTTCCAGTTGATCGCCTGAACGCTGTCGACCAGCTTGAGCGGGGGGTGAGGAGTCATTGTTCTTCGTCGTTTCCTGTGGTCAGAGCCGGATCAGAGCATGCACGAGACGCACTCGGTCATGTCGGTGCCCTCGAGCGCCATCTGACGCAGACGGATGTAGTAGATCGTCTTGATGCCCTTGCGCCATGCGTAGATCTGAGCCTTGTTGATGTCACGCGTCGTGGCGGTGTCCTTGAAGAACAGCGTCAGCGACAGGCCCTGGTCGACGTGCTGGGTGGCGGCGGCGTAGGTGTCGATGACCTTCTCGTAGCCGATCTCGTATGCGTCCTGGTAGTACTCCAGGTTGTCGTTCGTCATGAACGGAGCCGGGTAGTAGACGCGGCCGAGCTTGCCTTCCTTGCGGATCTCGATCTTCGACGCGATCGGGTGGATCGACGACGTCGAGTTGTTGATGTACGAGATCGAGCCGGTCGGGGGCACAGCCTGCAGGTTCTGGTTGTAGATGCCGTGCTCCTGGATCGACGACTTCAGCGCCACCCAGTCGGCCTGCGTCGGGATGTGCTTGCCCGCGAAGAGCTCCTTGACCTTCTCGGTCTCGGGAACCCAGGCACGCTCGATGTACTTGTCGAAGAACTCCCCCGACGCGTACGTCGAGTCCTCGAAGCCGTCGAAGGCCTGCTTGCGCTCGATCGCGATGTTGTTCGAGGCGCGCAGCGCGTGGAACAGCACCGTGTAGAAGTAGATGTTCGTGAAGTCGATGCCCTCTTCGGACCCGTAGTGCACGTGCTCGCGAGCGAGGAAGCCGTGCAGGTTCATCTGGCCGAGGCCGATCGCGTGCGAACGGTCGTTGCCGTCCTCGATCGAGCGAACCGAGCGGATGTGGCTCTGGTCGCTCACCGCGCTCAGTGCACGGATCGCCGTCTCGACCGTCTGGCCCAGGTCATCGGCATCCATCGACAGCGCGATGTTCATCGAGCCGAGGTTGCAGGAGATGTCCTTGCCGATCTGGTCGTACGACAGGTCGTCGTTGTACGTGGTCGGCGTGTTCACCTGCAGGATCTCGCTGCAGAGGTTCGACATGTTGATGCGGCCCTTGATCGGGTTGGCCTTGTTCACCGTGTCCTCGAACATGATGTACGGGTAGCCCGACTCGAACTGGATCTCGGCGATCGTCTGGAAGAACTCGCGCGCGTTGATCTTCGTCTTCTTGATGCGCGGGTTGTCGACCATCTCGCGGTACTTCTCGGTGACCGAGATGTCGCCGAAGGGAACTCCGTAGACCTTCTCGACGTCGTACGGCGAGAAGAGGTACATGTCCTCGCCGTTCTTGGCGAGCTCGAACGTGATGTCGGGAACCACGACGCCGAGCGACAGCGTCTTGATGCGGATCTTCTCGTCGGCGTTCTCGCGCTTGGTGTCGAGGAAGCGCATGATGTCGGGGTGGTGCGCGTTGAGGTACACCGCTCCGGCACCCTGACGGGCGCCGAGCTGGTTGGCGTAGCTGAAGCTGTCTTCGAGGAGCTTCATCACGGGGATGATGCCCGAGGACTGGTTCTCGATCTGCTTGATCGGAGCGCCGGCCTCACGGATGTTCGAGAGCAGCAGAGCGACGCCGCCGCCGCGCTTGGAGAGCTGGAGAGCGGAGTTGATGCCGCGGGCGATCGACTCCATGTTGTCTTCGATGCGCAGCAGGAAGCAGCTGACGAGCTCGCCGCGCTGGGCCTTGCCCGAGTTGAGGAAGGTCGGCGTCGCGGGCTGGAAACGGCCGGAGATGATCTCCTCGACCAGGGCGACTGCGAGGTTCTCGTCGCCGCCGGCGAGGCCGAGGGCCGTCATCACGACGCGGTCTTCGAAGCGCTCGAGGTAGCGCTTGCCGTCGAACGTCTTGAGCGTGTAGCTCGTGTAGTACTTGAAGGCGCCGAGGAACGTCTCGAACCGGAACTTCTTGCTGTAGGCGAGGTCGTTGAGCTTCTGGATGAACTCGAGCGAGTACTGCTCGATCACGGCGGGCTCGTAGTACTCCTTCTCGACCAGGTAGTCGAGACGCTCCTTGAGCGAGTGGAAGAACACCGTGTTCTGGTTGACGTGCTGCAGGAAGTACTCGCGTGCCGCCCGCTTGTCGGCGTCGAACTGGATCTTCCCGTTCGCGTCGTACAGGTTCAGCATCGCGTTGAGGGCGTGATAGTCCAGGCCCTCGTAGGTCGGGTTCATCTTGAACGCCACCGTGTCCGTCACTGAGTCGGTTCCTGCCTGCTCGTCAACTGCGGTACCCACCGTCGCTCCAATCCGTCGCTCACGCGATCTACATCGTCTTGTGTGCCGAAGATCTCGAGCCGATACAAGTGAGGCACGTTGCACTTGCGGCTGATGATGTCACCGGCGAGACAGAAGGAGTCGCCGAAGTTGGTGTTGCCCGCGGAGATGACTCCGCGGATGTGATTCCGGTTGCGCTCGTCGTTGAGGAACCGGATGACCTGCTTGGGCACCGCGCCTCGTTCGACGCCGCGCCCCTCACCCCCGCCGTAGGTGGGGGTGACCAGCACGAAGGGCTCGTCGACGACGAGATCTTCCTGCTGCCGGAGAAGGGGAATGCGTCGGGCCGGGAGCCCGAGCTTCTCGACGAAGCGCGCGGTGTTACCCGAGGCGCTCGAGAAGTAGACCAGGAGCGGCGCGGCGGTCGCGACGGCGCTCATGGCGGATCACGCCAGACGCGAGGCGAGCTCGTCGATCTTGTCGGGACGGAAGCCCGACCAGTGGCCCTCGTCGGTGACGACGACCGGCGCCTGCATGTAGCCCAGCGCCTTGACCTGCTCGAGTGCGGTCGCGTCTTCCGACAGGTCGAGGATTTCGTACTCGATGCCCTTGGCGTCGAGCGCGCGGTAGGTGGCGTTGCACTGAACGCAGGACGGCTTCGTGTAGACCGTGATCGACATCTTTTCGCTTCCCCTCAAATCTCTGGCCTGCATCTATATCAGGCTGTTTTCCGGTAGACCCTCACCGGGATCTCAATACTACATATAGGTACGGACATTCAGGGTGACCACTAGGGGTAGTAGTTACATACGTGTAGTTTTCCACCGCTCTCCACTGTTACAACACAGGTTCTCCACCGTTTCTTCCACAGGCTCGGGCACCTCGGGAGCAGCTCCGAACCGCGAGAAATCGCGGCTGGGAACGACCTGTGAGAGATCCATCCACAGGTCGGACCGTACGCCTCACCTCTGACATCGGATTTTCTGTGGAAACTCGGTTTGGGCGTGTCGCGGCGTGTCGCGGAGGAGCCGCTTCGACCGGCGTCCGCACCTCCCGGTAGCGTTGACCCGTGGCGGGATATCGGGACCTTCTTCGCACGCCCGGAGTGGCGCGCATGATCGCTGCACAGCTGACCGCTCGCTTCCCCAACGGGATGACCTCGCTCGCGATCCTGCTGCACGTCGAACAGCAGACCGGCTCATACGGCTCGGCGGGCCTGGTGCTCGCCGCGACCAGCGTCGGGCAGGCCGTCGCCGGCCCGATCACGAGTCGATGGATGGGCGCCTGGGGCATGCGCCGCGTGCTCGCCCTCACGCTCAGCGTGTGCGTGGTCGCCGTGCTGGGCTTGGCACTGCTCCCCCTGAACGTCCCCGGATACATGGCGCTCGGCATGATCGCCGGCCTCTCGACCCCGCCTGTGCAGGCCGCCGTGCGCACCATCTATCCGAAGCTCGTGAACTCGACACAGCTCACCCCGCTCTTCTCTCTCGACGCCTCGCTGCAGGAGATCATCTGGGTGCTCGCCCCCGTCGTGATCACGCTCGTGTCGACGCAGATCGGCACGGCCGTGGGGCTGCTGCTCGTGGCGGTCGTGCTGGTCGGCGGCGGAGCGTGGTTCATCCTCTCTCCCGAGGTCGGCCGCGTGCGCATCCCGCGAAGTCGCAGCGCCCTCGGCAAGGTCGTGCTCAAACCGCCGGTGCTGCTCGCCACCATCATCGGATTCCTGCTCATCGGCGCGTGCTCCGCGGTCGAGGTCGGTGTCGTCGCGACGTTCGAGCACGGCAGCCTGGCGGCCGGCCTCGTGCTCGCGGTGTTCGCCGTGGGCAGCCTCGCCGGAGGCCTCTCGTTCGGACACATCCCCATCGGGCCCTGGGCGATGGCCCGCCGCCTCACCATCGTCACGGTCGGCCTCGCACTCACCATGTTCTCCCTCAACGAGTTCTGGCTCGGCGGCACCCTGATCGTCGCCGGCATCGGCGTCGCGCCGGCTCTCGCCGTGCTGTTCGCCATCACGACCGCGAGCGTCAAGTTCAGCGAGACCGCCGAGGCCTTCGGCTGGGCCGGCACCGGTCAGCTGATCGGCGCCGCGGCCGGCTCTGCCGTCGCGGGCTTCCTCGTCGATGCGACTGATCCGCGCGGCGCCTACCTCGCGGCGACGCTCTTCGCCGCAGCCGGACTCGTCGTCTCGATCGTCTTCGTCCGCTCCTTCCCCGATCTGCGTCATCGCGATGCGAGTCCCCACCCCGATACCGAACCTCTGGCGGTCACCCCTTCATGAGCTCTGCGTCCTCCCCCGCATCCATCGCCCCCGAGGTGGCCTGCATCGGCGAGTCCATGGGACTCGTCACCGCTCTGGGCGCACCGCTCGCCGAGACCGAGACGGCGGCACTGGGGCTCGCCGGGGCAGAGGGCAACGTCGCCGTCGGACTCGTCTCGGCAGGGCATCGGGCCGCCTGGGCCTCGCGCCTGGGCGACGACCCGATCGGCGTGCGCATCTCGACCGAGCTCGCGCGCCGCGGCGTCGACCTCTGGGTGACGACGGATGCGGACGCGCCCACCGGCGTCATGTTCAAGGATCCGGGCACCGAGTCGTCGTCCGTCTACTACTACCGACGCGGATCGGCGGCGTCGCTGATGGCGCCCGGGTTCCTCGACGCCCCGCAGCTCGCCGGCGTCCGCATCGTGCACACGACCGGCATCACCCCGGCGCTCTCCCCCTCCTGCCGCGCGATGGTCGATCAGCTGTTCGTCGACGCGCGCACAGCCGGCACGCTCGTCTCGTTCGACGTGAACGATCGCAGGGCGCTGTGGACGATGCAGGATGCGGCCGAGACGCTGACCCGGCTCGCGGATGCCGCGGACATCGCCTTCGTCGGTCGAGATGAGGCCGAGCGCGTCTGGGGCACCGCCACCGCCGTCGAGATCCGCGCACACCTTCCGAACTGCGGGCTGCTCATCGTGAAGGACGGCGACGTCGGCGCGACCGCGTTCCTCGGCGACGACGAGCCGGTGTTCGTACCCGCGCCGCGGGTCGAGGTCGTCGAGCCGGTCGGCGCCGGCGATGCCTTCGCGGCCGGGTTCCTCGCCGCGACGCTCGACGGCGCAGAGCTCGCCGAGCGACTCTCTGCCGGACACACCGCAGCCGCGCGGGTGCTGACCACGCACGGCGACCTGCCACCGCTGCCCTGAACTCCGCACGCCTCCCCCCTACGACCCGGTCGTAGGCTTGCTGCATGCCCGCACCGCTCACGCTGCCCCGCATCTCCTGGGGTGATCCGGCCTCCGATCGCCGAGTGCTCCTCGTGCACGGCCTCGGCTCCTCCGCTGCTCTCATGTGGCGGGTGGGCACCGCCCTCGCCGACGCCGGATGGCATGCGACCGCCGTCGACCTGCGCGGTCACGGCGACGCCCCGAGGGCCCTCGACTACTCGGTCGCCGCCTATGCGGCAGATCTCGACGCGACCGAGCCCGACGGCGGTGGAGCGTGGGATGCCGTGGTCGGCCACTCTCTCGGCGGCGCCGCCGGCACGGCGGCCGCAGCATCCGCTCCGGAGTGGACCCGCCGCCTGGTGCTGCTCGACCCGGCGATCCTCGTCGACGGCCGCGATGCCGCGATCGTGCGTCGCAGCCAGGAGCGTGCCTTCGCCGACAACAGGGTGGAGCTGGTGCAGCAGGAGCATCCGCACTGGCATCCGCAGGACTGGGAGCTCAAGGTCGATGCCGTGCACCGAGCGAGTGCGTGGGCGGTCGAGCAGACGAGTGCGCAGAACACCCCGTGGGATGTCACGGCGGATGCCGCGCGGTTGACCGTCCCCACCCATGTGATCGCCTCTGATCCGGCGGTCTACAGCATCTTCACCGGCGACGTCGCAGCCTCCGTTCTCGCCTCGAACCCTCTCGTCACGATGTCGGTCGTCGAGGGATCAGGGCATTCGCTGCACCGCGACAAGCCCGAAGAGACCGTCCGACAGCTGAGAGAGGCCCTCGCGTGAGCACGTTCGACCCGACCGCGTATCTTCCCGACGACCTGCTCGAGCGCATCCGCGAGCGGGCTCCCATCCACGACCGCGAGAACACGTTCCCCGAACAGGACCTCGCCGAGCTGCGCGACGCCGGCTACCTGTCGATCCTCGTGCCCGCCGACCGTGGAGGCGCGGGTCTCGGACTCGCCGAGGCCGCGATCCTCCAGCAGTGCCTCGCGACCGCCGCCCCGGCCACGGCGCTCGCGATCAACATGCACCTCGTCTGGACCGGGGTCGCCAAGGTCTTCTCCGACCGCGGCGTGCCCGGCCTCGAGTTCGTGCAGAACGGCGCGGTCGCCGGCGAGGTCTTCGCCTTCGGCATCAGCGAGGGCGGCAACGACCTGGTGCTGTTCGGCAGCGACACCGAGGCCGCACCCACCGCCGACGGCGGCTACGCGTTCACCGGCACCAAGATCTTCACCTCGCTCGCGCCCGTGTGGACGAAGCTCGGGCTGCACGGACTCGACACGACGAGCGCCGACGCCCCGAAGCTCGTCTTCGCATTCGTCGACCGCACCGATGCGGTCGTGACGGGCGACGACTGGGACACTCTCGGCATGCGGGGCACACAGAGCCGCACGACCCGACTCGACGGAGCCGCGGCGGATGCGGCGCACGTGGTGCGCCGCATCGATCCGGGTCCGAACCCCGACCCGATCGTCTTCGGGATCTTCTCGGTCTTCGAGATCCTCCTCGCCTCGGTCTACACGGGCATCGCGCGCCGTGCGCTCGACCTGGCCGTGCTCACCGCGCAGAAGCGCCGCTCGAAGAAGACAGGTGCCGCGTACAGCCAGGATCCCGACATCCGCTGGCGCATCGCCGACATGGGCCTCGCGTACGACGCCCTTCCGCCGCAGATCGCCGTCCTCGCGCGCGATGTCGACGAGAAGGTCGACAACGGCGCCCGGTGGTTCACGCTGCTCTCGGGGGTCAAGCACCGGGCGATCACGATGTCGAAGCACGTCGTCGACCAGGCGATGCTGGTCGCCGGCGGCGGCTCGTACTTCTCGTCGAACGAGCTGTCGCGGCTCTATCGTGACGTCCTGGCGGGGGCATTCCACCCCTCCGACCCCGAGTCTGCGCATTCCACCGCGGCGAGCGCCTGGCTGGGCCCGCTCGAGTCCTGACCGCGATATTCTGCGGTTTACCCGCTGCAGCTCCGCCGATTCTGCGGAATCGGTTGAAGACAGCCCGCTGCGGTGCGAGGATCGCATCATGATGTCCTCGAAGAAGCATCCGCCACTGGACGGTGTGGCCAAGACGATCATCGAGCTGCTGCAGGAGGACGGCCGGCGCTCGTACTCCGACATCGGGCGTGAGGTCGGCCTGAGCGAGGCCGCCGTGCGCCAGCGCGTGCAGCGTCTCACCGAGTCCGGCGTGATGCAGATCGTCGCCGTGACCGATCCGATGCAACTGGGCTTTCCTCGGCAGGCGATGATCGGCATCCGCGTCTCGGGCGACACTCGCGTCGTCGCAGAGGCCATCGCCGAGATCGCCGCGATCGACTACGTGGTGATCACGGTCGGATCCTTCGACATCCTCGCCGAGGTCGTCTGCGAGGACGACGAAGACCTCCTCGCGCTGATCAACGACCACATCCGCCCGATCGACGGGGTGCTGTCGACCGAGACCTTCATCTACGCCAAGCTGCAGAAGCAGCTCTACAACTGGGGGACCAGATGAGCACGCAACGCACGACTCCGTCCGAGGCCGAACTCCAGGCCATGGCCAAAGACCACCTGTGGATGCACTTCACACGGCAGTCGACCATGGACAAGAGCGGCGTGCCGATCATCGTCAAGGGCGACGGCCACCGCATCTGGGACTCGAAGGGCAAGGACTACTTCGACGGCCTCTCGGGTCTCTTCGTCGTCAACGCCGGGCACGGACGCCGCCGCCTCGCCGAGGCCGCGGCGAAGCAGGCATCCGAACTGTCGTTCTTCCCGCTGTGGTCGTATGCCCACCCGGCGGCCATCGAACTCGCCGATCGCCTGGCCGATGAGGCACCCGGCGATCTCAACCGCGTGTTCTTCTCGACCGGAGGCGGCGAGGCGGTCGAGACCGCGTTCAAGCTCGCGAAGCACTACTGGAAGCTGATGGGCAAGCCCACCAAGCACAAGGTCATCTCGCGCTCGGTCGCCTACCACGGCACCCCGCAGGGCGCCCTCGCGATCACCGGCATCCCGGCGATGAAGTCGATGTTCGAACCCGTCACGCCCGGTGGCTTCCGGGTGCCGAACACCAACTTCTACCGAGCGGCCGAGATGGGCGGCCCGAGCGACGACCTCGAGGCCTTCGGACGCTGGGCCGCCGACCGCATCGAGGAGATGATCCTGTTCGAGGGCGCAGACACCGTCGCCGCCGTCTTCCTCGAGCCGGTGCAGAACTCGGGCGGATGCTTCCCGCCCCCGCCCGGCTACTTCGCCAGGGTGCGCGAGATCTGCGACCGCCACGACGTGCTGCTCGTCTCGGATGAGGTCATCTGCGCGTTCGGCCGTCTCGGACACACCTTCGCCTGCACCGGCCTCGGCTACGTGCCCGACATGATCACGTGCGCCAAGGGCATGACGAGCGGCTACTCGCCGATCGGCGCCACCATCGTGAGCGACCGGATCTACGAGCCGTTCTCGAAGGGCGACGTGTCGTTCCCGCACGGCTACACGTTCGGCGGTCACCCCGTCTCGGCAACCGTGGCGCTCGAGAACCTCGCGATCTTCGACGAGGAGGGGCTCAACGAGCGGGTGCGCGAGAACTCGCCCCTGTTCCGCGCCGAGCTCGAGAAGCTCCTCGACCTGCCCATCGTCGGCGACGTGCGCGGCGACGGCTACTTCTTCGGCATCGAGCTCGTGAAGGACAAGGGCACGCGCGAGACGTTCGACGACGACGAGTCCGAGCGGCTGCTGCGCGGGTTCCTGTCCCCCGCGCTGTTCGAGGCCGGGCTGTACTGCCGCGCCGATGACCGCGGCGACCCCGTGATCCAGCTCGCGCCGCCGCTCACGGTCGGTCCCGGCGAGTTCCGTGAGATCGAGCAGATCCTGCGGAGCGTGCTCACCGACGCGCAGTCGGTTCTCTGACGCTCTCTTCAGGGGCTCCGGAGACGGCTCAGGCGGATGCCGCGGTGCGCCGCCTCGCGAGAAGTGCGAGGTGGAGCGCCGCGATCGTCTCGCCGTCGTCGAGGTCGGCGCCCAGGAGGTCGCCGATCAGCGTGATCCGCTGATAGAACACCGATCGCGACAGGTGGCTCGCCGCCGCGGCCGCCGAGCGGTTGCCCGGGTGCGCGACGAGAGCGGCGAGCACGTCGAGCAGATCGCCTCTGCGCTCCTGATCGTGACGGATGAGCGGCGCCAGCATCCGCTCGCTGTGCTCGTGCAGCCGGTGGTCGTCACGCAGAGTGGCGACGAGCCGCTCGAGCGGTCGGTCGTCGACGCGGCGCACCCTCGCCCCGGCCTCAGCCCTGTCGCTGTCGGCGAGGTCGCGCGCGGCGCGCAGAGAGCTGAGCAGACCGAGCACGTCGTCGGAGACCGGCCCCACGAAGACGGCGCGGTCGGGGCCGGCGATGCGCAGCAGCACCTCGTCGGACAGCACCGCGGATGCCGGCAGCGAGAGCAGCGCGACATCGTCGTCGTCGACGCGGGCGGCCACGACCGCGAAGCCTGCCTGCCGCGCCCGATAGGCGAGTTCGCTGATGGACGCCGAGCCGCGGGCGACGATCCCGTGACACTGGCGCTCGGCGAGCGCGAAGCCCCCTGCGCGCAGCCGAGCATCGATGTCGTCCGCCCTGGCGAACCGCGCACCGAGGAGGTCGTCGATTACGGCGCGCTGCGCCAGCAGCGACCATTCCGCGTCACCGCCGTCGGCGATGCAGCCGAACGCGAGCGCCGTCGCACCCTGTTCGAGCACGGTGACGCGGCCGGCGGGGTGTGCCGGGCCGGGCAGCGCGAGAAGCGTGCCCCAGCGCACTCCTCTCGCCTGCACGGGCACCTGCTCGGCACCCCCTCGACCGTCGAGCACCTCGGCGATCGGCATCCCCAGCCCTTCGGCCGCGATCACCTCGCGTGCCAGGTTCTCGAGCACAACCGGGGCGCCGAGGGCGCGGGCGGTCTCGGCCACCACGACGTCGGCCGGCGCCCCCTGCAGGCTCAGCGCGGTGAAGAGCTCGTGCAGATGCTGCCGCTCGTGCAGGGCCTGCGTCTGCGCGGCGATCAGGGCGTGGTGCACGGCCTCGGTCACGGCGACGAACTTCACCTCGCGGGTGAGGGCGACGAGCGCGAGGCCCACCGTCGCGCAGACATCCACGACCGGCTGCGGCACGGCATCGCGGGCTGTCCCGAGCTCGAAGACGATTCCGGCGATGCCCGCTCGATGCAGCCTCGATGCGAAGGCGCGCAGCTCTCCGTCGTCGAACGGCCACCCTGCACCCGTCGTCAGAAGCAGCTCTCCTCCGTCGAGCAGACGCGCGACGCCGACGCTGTCGGAGACGTGCACCCACCGCACCGCAGCATCTAACGCCGCACCCCCGACGAGCACGTCAGGCTCGCCCGCCTGCACGGCGGGGTCGGCCAGCACGTCGGCGACCGTGAGGTACACGCTGTGCGCCGGACGGTCTGTCCGGATAACCCTGATGTCGCTACGTTCTGACGCCAAGACTGTCCTCCGTGCTCTGTGATCATGGGAGGAAGCCAGCGTATCGAACCCCGGTCAGAGTGTTCGATGCGGATCACGCACTGCGAGGGAGCCCCGTGGACATCGTCCGTCACATCATCAATGGAGCAGAGACCGCCGAGGCGGCGCGCACGGGTCAGGTCTTCGATCCCGCCACCGGACAGGTCTCGAAGCAGGTCGCCTTCGCCGCGACCGGAGAGGTCGACCGGGCGATCGCCGCCGCGGCATCCGCTCTTCCGGCGTGGCGCGAGACGAGCCTCATCAAGCGGGCCGACGTGTTCTTCCGGCTGCGCCAGCTGCTCAAGGAGCGCACGCCCGAGCTCGCCGCGATCGTCACGTCGGAGCACGGCAAGGTGCTCTCGGATGCCGCAGGCGAGGTCTCACGCGGCATCGAGAACGTCGAGTTCGCCGCCGGACTCGTGCACCTGCTCAAGGGCGAGCGCAGCGAACAGGTCTCGCGTGGCGTCGACGTGCACTCGGTCAAGCAGCCCGTCGGCGTCGTCGCCGCGATCACGCCGTTCAACTTCCCGGTGATGGTGCCGCTGTGGATGGTGGCCTCGGCGATCGCGTGCGGCAACACGGTCGTGCTCAAGCCCAGCGAGAAGGACCCGTCCGCGTCGGTCTGGCTCGCCAAGCTCTTCCAGGAGGCGGGTCTTCCGGATGGAGTGCTCAATGTCGTGCACGGCGACAAGGAGGCGGTCGACGCGCTGCTCGAGTCGCCACGCGTGAACGCGATCAGCTTCGTCGGTTCGACGCCGATCGCGCGCTCGATCTACCAGCGCGCCTCGGCTGCGGGCAAGCGCGTCCAGGCGCTGGGCGGCGCGAAGAACCACATGGTCGTCATGCCGGATGCCGACATCGATGCCGCAGCCGACGCCGCCGTCTCGGCCGCCTACGGCTCGGCCGGCGAACGCTGCATGGCCGTCTCGGTGCTGGTCGCGGTCGGCGACATCGCCGATGACCTGGTCGCCGCGATCGCCTCGCGCATCGAGGGCCTCACGATCGGCGCCGGCACCGACACCGCGAGCGAGATGGGCCCGCTCATCACCCGCGAGCACCGCGACCGCGTCGCCTCCTACGTGACCGGAGCCGCTGCAGAAGGAGCGACCGTCGTGGTCGACGGCACGACGAAGGAGTTCGACTCGGAGGGCTTCTTCATCGGCGTCAGCCTGATCGATCAGGTCGCCCCCGGCATGAAGGTGTACGACGACGAGATCTTCGGCCCGGTGCTCTCGGTGGTTCGCGTCGAGACCTACGCCGACGCCGTCGAGCTCGTCAACGCGAACGCCTACGGCAACGGCACGGCGATCTTCACGCGAGACGGCGGCACCGCCCGTCAGTACGAGTTCGACATCGAGGTCGGCATGGTCGGCGTGAACGTGCCGATCCCCGTGCCGATCGGCGCCTACTCGTTCGGCGGCTGGAAGGACTCGCTGTTCGGCGACTCGCACATCTACGGCCCCGAGTCGGTGCACTTCTACACTCGGTCGAAGGTGGTCACCACCCGCTGGCCCGACCACACGCCCTCGCAGATCGACCTGGGCTTCCCGAGCAACCACTGAGCTCCGAGCAGACAGAGAACTGAGACACGAGACATGACGAACTTCACCGACCGCCATGGCGTATCCCACCCGCTGCCTGCCCCCGAGGCCGAAGCGCAGGTGCGCGCCGACGACCGCGGCCACGTGTTCCACTCGTGGAGCGCGCAGGGCCTGATCGATCCGCTCCCCGTCGCCGCGGGCGAGGGCTCGACGTTCTGGGACTATGCCGGCAACGCCTACCTCGACTTCTCGAGCCAGCTCGTGAACCTCAACCTCGGGCACCAGCATCCCGATCTGGTCGCAGCGATCCAGCAGCAGGCAGGGCGCCTCTCGACCATCCAGCCCGCGATGGCCAACGACGTGCGGGGCGAGCTCGCCCGGCTCATCGTCGAGGTCGCGCCCGAGGGCTTCGAGAAGGTCTTCTTCACGAACGGCGGCGCCGAGGCCAACGAATACGCGGTGCGCATGGCCCGCCAGTCGACCGGTCGCCACAAGGTGCTCTCGATGTACCGGAGCTATCACGGCTCCACGTCGACGGCGATCTCGCTGACGGGTGACCCCCGGCGGTGGGCGAACGGCACTCCCGACTCGGGCGCCGTGCGCTTCTTCGGGCCCTACCTGTATCGCTCGCCGTTCCACGCCGAGACTCCGGAGCAGGAATCCGAGCGCGCACTCGCCCACCTCGAGCAGACGATCCAGCTTGAGGGCCCGCAGACGATCGCCGCGATCATCATCGAGACCGTCGTCGGCACGAACGGCGTGCTCGTGCCGCCGCCCGGTTACCTGCAGGGCGTGCGCGAGCTGTGCGACCGCTACGGCATCGTCTACATCGCCGACGAGGTCATGGTCGGGTTCGGCCGGCTCGGCGAGTGGTTCGGCATCGACGCGTACGACGGTCGCCCCGACCTGATCACCTTCGCCAAGGGCGTGAACTCGGGATACGTGCCACTCGGCGGCGTCGTGATCTCCGAGCGCATCGCGCGGGCCTTCGACACCA
The DNA here is from genome assembly GCF_001423645.1 of Microbacterium sp. Leaf161. Taxonomy (NCBI): domain Bacteria; kingdom Bacillati; phylum Actinomycetota; class Actinomycetes; order Micrococcales; family Microbacteriaceae; genus Microbacterium; species Microbacterium sp. Leaf161. The sequence goes on from NZ_LMOW01000001.1 coordinate 769,772, forward strand.
CGCCCTTCGCCGGCGGACTCACCTACTCGGGCCACCCGCTCGCCTGTGCCGCAGGCGTCGCGACGTTCGAGGTGTTCCGCCGCGACGGCATCCTCGAGCGCGTGCGCGACCTCGGCGAGCGCGTCGTCGAGCCGACCCTGCACCGCTGGGTCGACACCCACCCGAGCGTCGGGGAGGTGCGCGGCCGCGGCCTGTTCTGGGCCGTCGAGCTCGTGCGCGACAAGCAGACGCGCGAGCCACTCGTGCCGTTCAACGCCAGCGGAGCGGATGCTGCGCCGGTCGCCGCCTTCGCCGCCGCCGCCAAGAAGGCCGGCGTCTGGCCGTTCACGCACTTCAACCGCATGCACGTCGCCCCGCCGCTCGTGATCAGCGAAGACGACCTGGTGCGCGGTCTCACCGTGCTCGACGAGGCTCTCGCCGTCGCCGACGAGGCAGCCACGAGCTGACAGCGCCGTGAGCTGACAGTGCCGTGAGGCGCAGCCGCTGCTGCGCGGGTTCAGATCAGGAAGCCGCGCAGCAGCGCTTCGGAGCCCGCGAGATGATCGCGCATCGCGGCTTCAGCGACATCCGGCCGCCCGGCCAGGATCGCGGTGACGATGCGCTCGTGCTGCTCGCCCGAGTGCTGGATGTTGCGCGGCATCAACGGGAACGTGTCGAGCCATGCGTTGACATCGGCCCTGTTCTCGGCGAGCAGAGCGACGAGCGAGGGGATGCCGGCGGCCTCGGCGATCGCGAGGTGCAGCAGGGTGTCGAGCCGTCGATACTCCTCGGGCCCGGCGGGGAGAGCCGCCTCATGCCGCGCCCACAGGTCGGCGCGCGTCGCGGCATCCAGCGAACGACTCGCGGCCGCGCGCACCGCCCCGGTCTCGAGCACCCGCCTCAGGCCCAGCACGTCGTCGAGCTCCGCAGCGGTCACGGCCCCGGCATCCGACGGCTGGGGCAGCGGATCCGCGACGAACGTGCCGCCGTATCGACCGCGCTTCGGCACGAGGTACCCCGTGTCCGCGAGTTCGCGGATCGCCTCGCGGACGGTGTCGCGGCTCACTCCGAAGGATGCCGCGAGCTCACGCTCGGGCGGCAGCGACTCCCCCGGCGCGACCACGCCGAGACGGATGGTCTGCACGAGGCGAGCGACCGCATCCTCGAGGGCGTTGCCTCGGCGCAGCGGCCGGTAGACCGCCCGGCGCACCTCGACGAGATCGCCGTCGGAGGGGTTCTCGCTCATGCTTCTCAGCCTGTCACAGCGACATGATCGCGCTTCACAGCGGGGTGACGTAGGCGTTGGTGATGCCGCCGTCGACGACGAAGGCGCTCGCGGTGATGAACGACGAGTCGTCCGAGGCGAGGAAGGCCACAGCGGCGGCGAGCTCGGACGGCTCTGCGAAGCGTCCCATCGGCACATGCACGAGTCGGCGCTGCGCGCGCTCGGGGTCTTTTGCGAAGAGCTCCTGCAGCAGCGGGGTGTTGACCGGTCCCGGGCACAGGGCGTTCACGCGCACTCCCTGCCGGGCGAACTGCACGCCGAGCTCGCGCGACATCGCGAGCACGCCGCCCTTCGATGCGGTGTAGCTGATCTGCGAGGTGGCCGATCCCAGCAGCGCCACGAAGGAGGCCGTGTTGATGATCGAGCCTCGACCGGCCGGAACCATGTGGCGAAGCGCCGCGCGGCTGCACAGGTACACGCTCTTGAGGTTCACGTCCTGCACCCGATCCCAGGCCGGCAGTTCGGTCGTCTCGATCGAGTCGTCGTCGGCGGGCGAGATGCCGGCGTTGTTGAACGCGATGTCGATGCGCCCGAACTCGGCGGCGACCCCGTCGAAGAGCGTGTTGACCATGGCCTCGTCGGCCACGTCGACGATGCGGAACGCTCCGCCCACCTCGGCCGCTGCCGCTTCGCCCGTGGCGGGGTCGACGTCGGCGATGACGACGAACGCGCCCTCGGCGGCGAAGCGCTGGGCTGTGGCGAAGCCGATTCCGCTCGCGCCACCCGTGATGATGGCGACGCGGTCCTTGAGGCGCTGGGTCAGATCGATGCTCATGTGTGTTTCTCCGTTGCAGTGAAAAGGTCGGGCCGGGTGTCGCTGTCAGGATTCGTCGGTCGCGAAGAAGACGTTCTTGGTCTCGGTGAAGTGCTCGGCGGCGTCGGGCCCGAGCTCACGCCCGAGACCCGAGGCCTTCATGCCGCCGAACGGCGTCGCGTATCGCACCGACGAGTGCGAGTTGACCGACAGCACGCCGCTCTGAACACCCCGCGAGACGCGCACGGCGCGGCCGAGGTTCTCGGTCCAGATCGAGCCGGCGAGCCCGTAGGCGGTGTCGTTCGCGAGCCGGATCGCATCGGCTTCGTCATCGAACGGCATGACCGCGACGACCGGGCCGAACACCTCCTGCTGCGCGATGCGGTCGGACGGATCGGCGAGCACCACGGCCGGGGCGAACCAGAAGCCGTCACCCTCGGGTGCGCTGCCGCGGAAGGCGATGTTCGCGTCGTCGAGGAACCCCGAGACCGTGTCGCGGTGTGCGGCCGAGATGAGCGGTCCCATGTCGGTGTCGGTGCTCGACGGGTCTCCTACTCGCCACGCAGCGACAGCGGGCTCGAGCAGTTCGAGGAATCGGTCGTACACCGATCGCTGCACCAGCAGCCGGCTGCGGGCGCAGCAATCCTGACCCGCGTTGTCGAACACCGAACCCGGAACCGCCGCGACGGCCTTCTCGAGGTCCGCGTCGGCGAAGACGATGTTGGCGCTCTTGCCGCCGAGCTCCAGCGTGACGGGCTTGAGCGCTCGGGCGCATCCGGCCGCGACCTCGATGCCGACCTCGGTCGACCCGGTGAACACGACCTTGCGGACATCCGGATGCTCGACGAGCCGCTGCCCGACGACCGAGCCCGATCCGGTGACGACCTCGAAGAGTCCTTCGGGGAGCCCCGCTTCGAAAGCGAGTTCGCCGAGGCGGATGGCCGTGAGAGGGGTGAGCTCGGCGGGCTTCAGCACCACGGCGTTCCCTGCGGCGAGCGCCGGCGCGAACGCCCAGGCGGCGATCGTCATCGGGAAGTTCCACGGCACGATGACGCCGACCACGCCGTAGGGGTCGTGGAAGGTGACATCGAGTCCGCCTGCCACCGGGATCTGCCGGCCGGACAGTCGCTCAGGGTCGGCGGAGTAGTAGTTGAGGACCTGCGCGACGTGACCGGCCTCCCATCGGGCGGAACCGATCGGATGCCCGGAGTTCAGCACCTCGAGCTGGGCGAGCTCTTCGGCCGCGGCCTCGACCGTGCGAGCGAACGCGCGGAGGGCATCGGCCCGAGCGACCGGGGCGAGCGCGGCCCATCGGCGCTGCGCCACGACGGCGCGCGCGATCGCGGCATCCGTCTCTCCGATGTCGGCGCGCGCGATCTCGCGGATCGCCGCTCCGGTCGATGGGTTGATGACTGTGAACGCGCTCATCGGGCGTACTCCTTCCGCCGCGCGGCGAACGCGCGGGCCTGTGCGACGAGATCGGTGAAGAGCCGCCGATCCTCGGCGTTCTCCTCGGGGTGCCATTGGACGCCGACGATGTGACCGGCCGAGGTGTCGACGAAGGCCTGCACGAGACCATCGTCGGAGTGCGCCGCCGCCACGAGACCGTCGCCGAGGCGGCCGATGCCCTGGTGGTGGTAGCTGTGCACGCGCATCTCGGTCTCGCCGATGATCTCGGCGAGCGGAGTGTCGGTCGACACCTCGACGTCGTTCTCGGCGAAGACGCCGCCGCCGATGCGGTACTTCTCGGTGCCGAGCGATTCGGGCAGATGCTGCTGCAGGGTGCCGCCGCGGGCGACGTTCACGAGCTGCAGACCGCGGCAGATCGCGAGCACCGGGATGCCACGGCGCTCCGCCGCCCGGAACAGGGCGAGCTCCCATGCATCACGGTCGACGCGGGCGGGGTCGGTGAGCGGATGCCGGTCCTCTCCGTACAGCTCGGGGGCCACATCCGCGCCACCTGAGAGCACGAGGCCGTGCATGCCCGAGATCGCCGCGTCCGCGGCATCCGGATCCTGCGGAGGCAGGAGCAGCGCGATGCCGCCTACCGAGGTCACGCTCGTGAGGTACTGCTCGGGCAGGAACGCCGCCCGCACATCCCACACCCCCTGCTGCGCGCGCTCGAGATACGTGGTGACGCCGATCAGCGGCGCGGGGTCAGAGGCGCTCGAAGCCACGGATGCGCTCCCAGTCGGTGACGGCCGCGTCGTAGGCCTCGACCTCGATGCGGGCCTGGTTCAGGTAGTGCTCGACCACGTCGTCTCCGAACGCCGCTCTCGCGACGGCCGATTCGCTGAAGAGCTTCGCCGCCTCACGCAGGGTCGTCGGCAGGTGGTCGACACCCGCCTCGTAGGCGTTGCCGGTGAAGCGTTCGGGCAGCGGCAGCTCGTTCTCGATGCCGTACAGACCGCCCGCGATGATCGCCGAGATGGCGAGGTAGGGGTTCACGTCTCCGCCGGGCACACGGTTCTCGACCCTCAGCCCCGAGCCCGACCCGACCACGCGCAGCGCGCATGTGCGGTTGTCTATGCCCCACGCGACTCCGGTCGGGGCGAAGCTGCCCTTGGCGAAGCGCTTGTACGAGTTGATGTTCGGTGCGAGCAGCAGGGTGAACTCGCGCAGGGTGGCGAGGATGCCGGCGATCCAGTGCTCCATGACCGGGCTGAAACCGTGCTCGCCGTCTCCCGCCATGACGGGAGCGCCGGAGTCGTCGCGCAGCGAGAGGTGGATGTGGCAGCTGTTGCCCTCGCGCTCGTTGAACTTGGCCATGAACGTGAGCGCCTGCCCGTGCTGCTCGGCGATCTCCTTCGCACCGTTCTTGTAGATCGCGTGCTGGTCGGCGGTCTCTCGCACCTCCGCATAGCGGAACGCGATCTCCTGCTGACCGAAGTTGCACTCGCCCTTCACGCCCTCGCAGTAGAGCCCTGCCCCGTCCATGCTGTTGCGGATGTCGCGCAGCAGCGGCTCCATGCGGGTCGAGGCGAGCAGGTTGTAGTCGACGTTGTAGTCGGTCGCGGGCGTCAGTCCCTCGTACTTGCGGGCCCAGGCGTCGCGATAGGTGTTGTCGAAGACGATGAACTCGAGCTCCGTGCCCGAGTAGGCGGTCCAGCCGCGCTCGGCGAGACGATCGCGCTGCCGGTCGAGGATGGCCCGTGGCGACGGCCCCACCGGCTCGCCGTTCTGCCACACGAGGTCGGCCATCACGAGAGCTGTGCCGTCGAGCCACGGGATGTTGCGCAGCGTCTCGACCTCGGGCTTGAGCACCATGTCGCCGTAGCCGCGATCCCAGCCCGACATCGCGTAGCCGTCGACCGTGTTCATGTCGACGTCGACCGAGAGCAGGTAGTCGCAGGCCTCGGCCCCGTGAGCCAGGATGTCCTCCTGGAACAGCCGCGCCGACACGCGTTTGCCGACCAGTCGCCCCTGCGCATCCGCGAAGGCCACGATCACCGTGTCGATCTCGCCGGCGGCGATGCCGGCATCCAGCTGTTCGATGCTCAAGTTGCCCGACATCTGACGCTCCGTTCTCGTGCGGTGAAGCGGTCGGCCGACCGGCTTCGCCCTCAGAGTAGATCACCTTCGCGTTTAAAGGTAGACGAAACCACCATTGACTGTCACAATCATCCGCAAGGTGCACCCGGCGCCTGCACGCATGCGAACGGAGAGCGGATGTCCCAGCAGAGCAATGAATCCCGCAAGGTCGCCGGAGCGACCTATACACGCGCCGGGAGTGAGTATTTCGAGAAACGCACCCTGAAGAGATCCGCCGGGGTGTGGGGTCTGTGGGGTCTCGCGGTCGCCGCCGTGATCTCGGGCGACTTCTCCGGGTGGAACTTCGGCATCGACTTCGCGGGCTTCGGCGGGATGCTCATCGCCTTCGCCATCCTCGTCGCGATGTACTACGGCATGATCTTCGCCATCGGCGAGATGGCGGCCGCGATGCCGCACACCGGGGGCGCCTACTCGTTCGCCCGCTCGGCCATGGGTCCGTGGGGCGGCCTCGTCACCGGAGCGGCCGAGACCATCGAGTACGTCGCGACCACGGCGGTGATCGTCTACTTCTCGGCGTCGTATGCCAACGGCATCACGAGTGAGCTGCTGGGCCTCGAGCTGCCCGGATGGGTCTGGTACCTCATCCTCTACATCGTCTTCATCGCCCTGAACTCCGCGGGCGCCGCCATCTCGTTCCGCTTCGCGATCATCGTCTCGGTGATCTCGATCGGGATCATCCTGGTCTTCTCGGCCATGGCGCTCTTCTCGGGCGCGTTCTCGTGGGATGCCCTGTGGGACATCGTTCCCGACGAGGGCCAGACGGCGTTCCTCCCGCACGGCGTCCTGCCGATCCTGTTCGCCCTGCCCTTCGCGATGTGGTTCTTCCTCGGCATCGAAGAGCTGCCGCTCGCGGCTGAGGAGTCGCACAACCCGACGCGAGACATCCCCAAGGCGGGGTTCTGGGCTCGCGGCACCCTCATCGTCACGGGCCTCCTCGTGCTGTTCCTCAACACCGGCGTGCTCGGCGCCGAAGCGACAGGCACCGCGGGCGAACCGCTGCTCGACGGCTTCCGCGCGATCGTCGGCGACCAGCTCGCCGCCGTGCTCGCGCTGTTCGCACTCATCGGCCTGCTCGCCTCGCTGCAGGGCATCATGTTCGCCTACGGACGCAACATGTACTCGCTGTCGCGGGCCGGGTACTACCCGCGCTTCCTCTCGCTCACCGGCAAGCGTCAGACCCCCTGGGTCGCGCTCACGGTGGGTGCTGCCATCGGCTTCATCGCTCTGATCGTCCTCGACGTGCTCACCGCCGTCGACTCCGAGGGTGCGGGCACCGTGGCAGGCGCGATCGTGCTGAACATCGCCGTATGGGGAGCCGTCGTCGCCTATGGCCTGCAGCTCGTGTCGTTCATCATCCTGCGCAAGAAGTTCCCGAACGTCGACCGCCCGTACGTCAGCCCCTGGGGGATCCCTGGAGCGGTCATCGCGCTCGTGATCGCCGCACTGATCTTCGTCGGATTCCTGCTCAACCCCACGTTCGGCCCGGCGATCATCGCGATCGCGATCGTCTACGCGATCATCCTGCTCGGCTTCGGCCTCTTCTTCCGACACCGTCTCGTGCTCTCCCCCGAGGAGGAATACGCGCTGTCGGGCGGTTCGCACGGAGACCCGCAGGCCGAGGGCTACGACGCCATGGAGGGCGAGGTGTTCGGCGGCGGACGCTGATCGAGAGGAGGAGCCCGGCGCTACTTGCGGTCGAAGTCGAACGCCTTGAGAAGCTCGTCGACAGCCTTGTCGCGCTCCTCCCCACCCTCGTCGAACATGTGCGTCACGTGCGTGCGCAGGTGGTTCTCGAGCAGCAGACGGTTGAGGGATTCCAGAGAGCGCTGGATCGCGCGGGACTGCGTGATGATGTCCATGCAGTACTCCTCGTTCTCGATCATCCGCGCGACTCCGCGCATCTGACCCTCGAGGATGCTGGTGCGGTGCAGTGCACGCTTCTTGATGTCTTCGATCACGTTTCGAGGGTACTCCCGCATGAAAGGATGACGTCATGCCGCGAACCCCCATGGCGCTCCTGTCGCCCGCAGACCAGGAACGACTTCGCGCCCTTCGGCGCATGAAGGCGGTCGCGCTCGGCGCACTGATCTTCATGGCCGTCGTCTTCGTCTTCGCGTTCGCGTTCCAGGAGCGTCAACCCTGGCTGGGCTACGTCCGGGCCGCCGCAGAGGGCGGGATGGTCGGCGCCCTGGCCGACTGGTTCGCCGTGACCGCGCTGTTCCGTCGTCCACTCGGCCTGCCGATCCCGCACACCGCGATCATCCCGAACCGCAAGGACGAGATCGGCCGCACGCTCGGCGAGTTCGTCGAGACGAACTTCCTCGAGGCGAGCGTCGTGCGCACCAAGCTGGCCAGCACCGCGATCGCCAAGCGCGCCGGCGAATGGCTGAGCGAACCCGCCCACGCCGAGCGCGTGGGCGCCGAGGGAGCGACGATCGCGACCGCCGTACTCAACGCACTCAGCGACGACGACGTGCGCGACCTCATCACAGACCTGGCCCGTGAGCACCTCGTCTCCCCCGAGTGGGGCCCGCCCGCCGGCGCCTGGCTCGAGAAGATCGTCGAGGCCGGCGCGCATCACGGCGCCGTCGACCTCGCGGCCGACAGCATCGGCCGCTGGCTGGACGCGAACGCCGAGTCGTTCTCGGGTCTCATCTCACGCAGGCTGCCCGGATGGGTGCCGAAGCTCGCGCACCGGTTCGTCGACGACACGGCCTACAACGAGGCCGTGAAGTTCGTCCGCGCCGTGCAGGCCGATCCGCAGCATCCGGCCCGTCTCGCGGTCGACGGGTACCTCGCCCGCCTCGCCGACAGCCTGCAGAACGACCCGGAGACGCGCGCCAAGCTCGAGAACGCCAAGTCGTCGCTCTTCGACAGCCCCCGCGTGGGCGCCCTCGCCGCCGAGGCGTGGAACACGGCGAAGAACGGACTGCTCGCCGCCCTCGCCGACCCCGAGAGCGGGCTGCGCGTCCGCGCGGCTCAGGCCCTGCAGGAGGTCGGCCAGAGACTGACGACGGATGCCGCGCTGCAGCACCGCGTCGACACGTGGGTGTCGGATGCCGCGGTGTTCCTCGTCGATCGCTATCGCCACGACATCGCGTCGATCATCACCGACACCGTCGAGCGCTGGGACCCGGTCGAGACCACCGAGAAGATCGAGCTCATGGTCGGCCGCGACCTGCAGTACATCCGTCTGAACGGCACGTTCGTCGGCGCGCTCGCGGGTCTCGCCATCTTCACGATCGCGCATCTGCTGATTCCCGGAGTCTGACCTCACCGACCTCTCAGCCGGCAGACACCCCTATCGAGGCGGTCGGGGGCCGTCGACTGTGAGGGCGTCGTGCCACGCGTCCATGTGGCGCCCGACGTACTCCACGGTGGAGGACCAGAAGTCGCCATGCCCTTCAATGAACATCGTCCCCCACGGTTCGCGGCCATGGGCATGGGAGTCGCGGAGCAGGTCGTACATCGCCTGAGTCCGCTGGAGCATCGCATCCGGCAGCGCAGCCCGAAGATCCGCGTCGGCGGCGTACCCGTCGACGAACGCGCGGAGACGGCGTGCGGCATGAGGCACCGGTTGAGACTCGTCCAGAACCGCGAATGCCTGCGCCGCATAGGCGAGGTCCCAGAGCCGAGTGCTCGGGCCGGCCCCGTCCCAGTCGATGAACACCAGTCGCTCCTCTCCGACGATGAGGTTCCAGGGAGCGAGGTCGTTGTGACACACCAGATCCGCCGTGCCGGGCGGTGGGATCAGAATGTCCCAGGTGGCGGCAGTGTCCTCGTACGACTCGCTGGCATCGTGAATCCGCCTGGCCATCGCTCCGACGCGTCGCAGCGTGCTGTCGGAGAGCGGGCCCAGATTCATCGCAAGGTCCCCTGGCACGAATTCGAGCACCTGACGCCCGTCCCGATCGCGACCGCGCCAGTCCGGGACATCGACCCCTGCGCTGCGGATCCAGCCCATGTATCGTGCCGCCGACTCCGTCGAGCTCGACCACGGCTTCCGCACCGTCGCGCCGACTCGCACCGTCTGATCGCCCGAAGCGTTTCCACCCGGGAGAGCAACCTCGTCGTCGAACATCGCTCGAGCCTAACAACCCGCCGCGAACGAGCGAATGCCCGATGCCCTGCTACCGCGAATCCAGGAGCCTCTGCCGGTCAGCGCGCTGCGAGGGCGGCGAGCATCTCGAGCACGCACAGCGCGGCGAGTCGCACCGTGCGCATGTCATCGGTGTCGGCCGTCGCGTCGACCTCGGCGATGTCCGCACTGACGACCCGCGGGTCCGCGACGATCGAGCGGACGAGGGCGCGCAGCTCCCACGCGGCGAAGCCGCCGGGGACGGATGCCGGGCAACCGGGCGCTGCGGCGCGATCGGCCGCATCGACGTCGACATCGAGGTGGATGCGGGCGCCAGGACCCGATCCCGCGATGCGCGTGGCTTCGGCGACGACCTCGGCGATGCCCCTTCGTCGCACCTCGTCGAGGGTGATCACGCGGATGCCCCAGTCGGCGGCGCGCGCGGCGTACGCGGCGGAGTTCGCGAAGTCCGCGATGCCGATCTGGACGATCCGCGCCGGATCGATCCGTTCGCCATCCGGCGCATCCTCGACGAGTCGACGCACCGGCGACCCGTTCGAGATCCCGTCGCGCAGGTCGAAGTGCGCATCGATCGTGATCAATCCGGTCGCCCCCGCTCCCCGCGCGACCGGGTAGGTCAGCGCGTTGTCGCCACCGAGCGCGATGACGAGGCGCGTTGCGTCGGAGAGCTCGCGCACCCGCGCGACCGTCGCAGCGATGCCGTCCTCTCCGTCCGGCTCCACCACGTCACCGGCGTCGAGCATGCGCAGCGCCTCGGTGAGGTCGACGACCGGCGGACCCATCAGGGTGGCGCTGTAGCGGGTGAGCGCCTCCCGGATCGCGGCGGGTGTCGCGTGCGCGCCGGTCGGCGACAGCGAGGTGCGCCACGTAGGAACGCCGAGCAGCACAGCATCGGCGTCATCCCCTGCGGCGAACGCGGGCCACGACCCGGCACGCGGCCAGAGGTCATCGTGCGACAGGGCCATGATCCTCCATTCCGCGAGCCGCGAAGACCGCGACACCGTCTTTCCAGACCTGCTCGACGAGCGGCACCCCCGGGCGGTAGGCCAGGTGGATGCGGGTGGGTGCCTTCAGCAGCACGAGATCGGCCCGCGCCCCCGGTGCGACGACGCCGACATCGTCGCGCCGCAGTGCCAGCGCTCCCCCGGCGGTCGCCGCCCATACGGCCTCGGCGGGTGTCATCCCCATGTCGCGCACGGCGATCGCGATGCAGAACGGCATGGACGATGTGAAGCTCGACCCCGGGTTCGTGTCGCATGCGAGCGCCACGGTGACGCCCGCGTCGATGAGCCGGCGGGCGTCGGGATACGGCTGCCTGGTCGAGAACTCGACCCCGGGCAGCAGGGTGAGCACGGTGTCGGATCCGGCGAGCGCTGCGATGTCGGCGTCCGTCAGGTAGGTGCCGTGGTCGACGGATGACGCGCCGAGCTCGACCGCCAGACGGACTCCATCACCCGGGCCGAGCTGGCTCGCGTGCACGCGCGGCATCAGTCCCCTGGCGATGCCGGCGTCGAGCACCCTCCGCGACTGCTCGACCGAGAACGCCCCGGTCTCGCAGAACACGTCGATCCACTTCGAGTGCGGTGCACAGGCGTTGAGCATCGGCCCGGTCACCAGGTCGACGTACTCGTCGGCACGGTCGGCGTAGTCCGCGGGAACCACATGGGCACCGAGGAACGTCACCTCCGGCGTGACCTCGGCAGCGAGGCGCACGAGACGTTGCTCGTCCGCGACGCTCAGCCCATAGCCGCTCTTGATTTCGATCGTCGTCGTGCCCTGAGCGAGCAGTTCGTCGACGAATCCCCGCAGCCGCGCGCGCAGCTGATCGTCGCTCGACGCTCGGGTCTCCGCGACGGTCGAGCGGATGCCGCCGGCCGCGTACTTCTGCCCGGCCATCCGCGCCTCGAACTCGGCGGCACGATCGCCCCCGAACACCAGGTGGCTGTGGCTGTCGACGAACCCGGGGATGACGGCACGTCCGCCCGTGTCCACGACCTCGTCGGCGTCCGGTGCGTCGTCGGCCGAGCCGACCCAGGCGATGCGCCCGCCGTCGATGAGAACGGCCGCATCGACGAGAGTGCCGAAGCGGTCGCCGTCGGATGAGGCGACGTTGGTCGTCAGCTCAGCGATGTTCGTGATCAGCGAGGTGCTCACAGCATCGGCACCTTCAGGCCGCGCTCGCGGGCGATGTCGCGAGCGTGCTCGTACCCCGCGTCAACGTGTCGCATGACGCCCGTGCCGGGGTCGTTGGTGAGCACGCGCTCGAGCTTCTCGGCGGCGAGCGCCGAGCCGTCGGCCACGGTGACCTGGCCGGCGTGGATCGAGCGGCCGATCCCGACGCCGCCGCCATGGTGCAGAGACACCCACGACGCCCCGGATGCCGTGTTCAGCAGCGCGTTCAGCAGCGGCCAGTCGGCGATGGCATCCGACCCGTCCTTCATGGCCTCGGTCTCGCGGTACGGGGAGGCGACCGAACCGGAGTCGAGGTGGTCGCGGCCGATCACGATCGGCGCGGCCAGCTCGCCGGAAGCCACCATCTCGTTGAACTTGAGGCCCGCCAGGTGACGCTCTTTGTAGCCGAGCCAGCAGATGCGGGCGGGCAGGCCCTCGAAGTGCACCTTCTCGCCGGCCTTCTCGAGCCAGCGATGCAGAGCCTTGTCTTCGGGGAACAGCTCCGCGATCGCACGATCGGTCTTGTAGATGTCCTCGGGGTCCCCCGAGAGCGCGGCCCAGCGGAAGGGCCCGCGGCCCTCTTCGAACTGCGGGCGGATGTATGCCGGCACGAACCCGGGGAACTCGAAGGCGCGGTCGAAACCACCCAGCTGCGCCTCGGCCCTGATCGAGTTGCCGTAGTCGAAGACCGCGGCCCCCGCATCCTGAAAGGCCACCATCGCGGCGACGTGCTGCGCCATCGATTCGCGCGAGCGGCGGGTGAACTCCTCGGCATCCCGCTCGGCCTCTGCCTTCCACTCTGCGACCGCGATGCCGACGGGCAGGTAGGCGAGCGGGTCGTGCGCACTGGTCTGGTCGGTGACGATGTCGATAGGCACACCGCGGCGCAGCAGCTCGGGGAAGACCTCCGCCGCGTTGCCCACGACACCGACCGACAGAGCCTCGCCGGCGTCCTTCGCCGCGACGACCCGGGCGATCGCCGCGTCGAGGTCGGTCGTGTACTCATCGAGGTAGCCGTGCTCGACCCGACGGGCGAGGCGCGATTCGTCGACGTCGACGATGAGCACGGCTCCGTCGTTGAGGGTGACCGCCAGCGGCTGTGCGCCACCCATTCCGCCGGCGCCGCCGGTCAGAGTCAACGTGCCCTTCAGCGACTCCCTGCCGAGCGACCGGGCGACGGCCGAGAACGTCTCGTAGGTGCCCTGCAGAATGCCCTGGGTTCCGATGTAGATCCACGACCCTGCGGTCATCTGCCCGTACATGATCAGGCCCAGCTCTTCGAGCCTGCGGAACTCGGGCCAGTTCGCCCAGTCGCCCACGAGGTTCGAGTTCGCGATCAGCACCCGCGGCGCCCACTCGTGCGTGCGGAAGACGCCGACCGGCTTGCCCGACTGCACGAGCAGCGTCTCGTCGGGTTCGAGCTCGTCGAGGGTGCGCACGATCGCGTCGTACGCCTCCCAGCTGCGCGCCGCCTTGCCGGTGCCGCCGTAGACGACGAGGTCTTCGGGGTGCTCGGCCACCTCGGCGTCGAGGTTGTTCATCAGCATGCGCTTGGCTGCTTCGGCGCCCCAGCTCTTGGCCGTGCGCTGGTTGCCGCGGGCGGCGCGAACGACGCGCGGTCCCGTCGCGGTCGTCGTCCTCGAGTCGGGGGTCGCGGTCGTCGTCCTCGAGTCGGGGGTCGTCGTGTCAGTCATGCGCGTGCTCCTTTGCGATGCGGGCGATTGCGCCGGACTGCACGAGTGCGGTCACGGCTTCCATGTCTGGGGAGAGGAATCGGTCAGGTCCGGGCCCTGCGGCGACGGTGCGCACCAGATCGCGCACGGCACCGGTCGCAGGGCCTGCCTGCAGCGGGGCGCGCAGGTCGAGCGCGCGGGCGCCGGTGAGGATCTCGATGGCGATGACACGGCCGAGTCCGTCAATCGCCCGACGGAGCTTGCGGGCCGCGGCCCAGCCCATCGACACGTGATCCTCCTGCATCGCCGACGAAGGGATCGAATCGACGGATGCCGGCACGGCGAGGCGCTTGAGCTCCGAGACGATGCCTGCGGAAGCGTACTGAGCGATCATCAGCCCCGAGTCGACGCCGACCTCGTCGGCCAGGAACGGGGGCAGGCCGTGGTTCCTGGCCGGATCGAGCGCCCGGTCTGTGCGGCGCTCCGAGATCGAAGCGACGTCTGCCACGGAGATCGCGAGGAAGTCCAGGACGGCCGCGACGGGCGCGCCGTGGAAGTTGCCGTTCGACTCGATGCGGCCGTCGACAGTGATGACCGGGTTGTCGATCACGCTGGCGAGCTCTCGCTCGGCGATCATCGAGGCATAGCCCATCGTGTCGCGCGCGGTTCCGTGCACCTGGGGCGAGCAGCGCAGCGAATACGCGTCCTGCACGCGGCCGTCCTCTGGACCCTTGTGGCTGTGCACGATCGGCGAGTCCCGCAGGAACGACCGCAGGTTCGAGGCCGATTCCGCCTGTCCCGACTGCGGACGAAGAGCCATGAGGTCGGCCGCGAACACGGCATCCGTGCCCATCTGCGACTCGACCGACATCGCCGCGGCCATGTCGGCGGTGAGCAGCAGGGTCTCGAGGTCGTGCAGCGCCAGCACGAGCATCCCGAGCATGCCATCCGTGCCGTTGATGAGCGCGAGCCCCTCCTTCTCGACGAGCGTGAGCGGGTCGATGCCTGCGGCTGAGAGCGCCTCGGACGCCGCGACGAGTTCGCCATCCGCTGCGCGGACATCGCCCTCGCCCATCGCAGCGAGGGCGATGTGCGCGAGAGGAGCGAGGTCGCCCGAGCAGCCGAGCGAGCCGTACTCGCGAACGACCGGCGTGATGCCGGCGTTCAACAGACCCGCGTAGGTCTCGACGACGACCGGCCGAACTCCCGTTCGCCCAGAGGTCAAGGTCTGCAGTCGCAGCAGCTGCAGTCCGCGCACGACCTCGCGCTCGACCTCCGCGCCGGTACCGGCCGCGTGGGAGCGGATCAGACTGGCCTGCAGCTGCAGGCGGCGATCCGGAGCGACGAACGTCGTAGCGAGCGCACCGAACCCGGTGGAGACGCCGTAGTGCGGGTGCGGATCGGCAGCGAGTCCATCGATCACCCGGCGCGTGTCCGCCACTCGGGCGAGGGCTGCGGGGCTGATCATGACGGGTGCGCCGTGGCGGGCGACCGCGACGACATCGGCGTGGCGCAGTGGGGCATCGCCGACGAGGACAGGGGACGGTTCGGTCATGTCTCGATTCCACACCCGCAGGGTCGCGGGCGACAGCGGTTCATGGGATCCTTTGTCTGTGATTCCAGACAAGGCGGATGCCGCAGCTCAGGTCCCGGCGGCCGACAACACGCTGCGGATCCTGAGATACCTCGCTGGCCGGCCGGCACCGGTCGCCGCATCAGCCATCGCTCGCGAACTCGAGCTGCCGCGCTCGACGGTCTATCACCTGCTGGCGACTCTCGCCGAACACGGGTTCGTGCTTCACCTCCGCGAGGATCGACGGTGGGGTCTCGGCACCTCGGCGTTCGAGCTCGCCGGCGGGTATGCGCGACAGCAGCCGCTCGCACGTCTGGGGCGCCCTCTCGTCGCGGCCCTCTCCGACCGCCTCGGCGAGAGCGCGCACCTCGCGGTGATGAGCGGCGGCGACGTGCTCTACATCGTCGAGGAGCGAGCCCCACGACGCCAGGCCCTCATCACCGATGTCGGCGTGAGGCTCCCTGCCCACCTGACCGCATCGGGGCGCGCGATGCTGGCGGCACTCCCCCGCGAGCAGGTGCGAGCGCTCTACCCGAGTGCCTCAGCGTTTCCCGATCGCACCGGACTGGGGCCTCGGAAGCCGAGCGAACTGCGCGAGCTGCTGCGCACGGTGCGTGCACGCGGCTATGCGACCGAAGACAGCGAGGTGGCAGAAGGCCTTCGCAGCGTCGGCGCGGTCGTCTGCGATCACGCGGGGTGGCCCGTAGCCGCTGTCGCGGTGACCTGGGCGGGGGCGGATCTCGACGAGAGCGTCCTCGCGGCCGCTGTGCGCGAGACCGCATCCGTGCTCGAGTCGCGACTCAAGAGATAGCGGGTGCCGTAGAGCTGCCCCATCTGCGCCACCCGATCGCACGTGAAGTACTCGCGCGTCGAATTCGCACGTTAACGCAGAAAAGCCACCCAACATTGGGTGGCTTTTCTGTTTAAAAGAAGTCCGGCGGTGTCCTACTCTCCCACAGGGTCCCCCCTGCAGTACCATCGGCGCTGTGAGGCTTAGCTTCCGGGTTCGGAATGTAACCGGGCGTTTCCCTGACGGCGCTCACTGTCGTCCATAACGCAAAATGGCCACCCAACGATGGGTGGCCATTTGCTTAAAAGAAGTCCGGCGGTGTCCTACTCTCCCACAGGGTCCCCCCTGCAGTACCATCGGCGCTGTGAGGCTTAGCTTCCGGGTTCGGAATGTAACCGGGCGTTTCCCTCACGCTATGGCCGCCGAAACACTATAGATGTTTCAATCAAAACACATAACAAAGTCATTGTCATGCGGTTCTCGACCGTACATCGAGAACCACTCAGTGGACGCGTAGCACCAACAAACGGTGTGTTATCAAGTCATCGGCTTATTAGTACCAGTCAGCTGCATGCATTACTGCACTTCCACATCTGGCCTATCAACCCAGTAGTCTGGCTGGGAGCCTCTCACCCGAAGGTATGGAAATCTCATCTTGAGGCCGGCTTCCCGCTTAGATGCTTTCAGCGGTTATCCATCCCGAACGTAGCTAATCAGCGGTGCTCCTGGCGGAACAACTGACACACCAGAGGTTCGTCCAACCCGGTCCTCTCGTACTAGGGTCAGATCCTCTCAAATTTCCTACGCGCGCAGCGGATAGGGACCGAACTGTCTCACGACGTTCTAAACCCAGCTCGCGTACCGCTTTAATGGGCGAACAGCCCAACCCTTGGGACCTACTCCAGCCCCAGGATGCGACGAGCCGACATCGAGGTGCCAAACCATGCCGTCGATATGGACTCTTGGGCAAGATCAGCCTGTTATCCCCGAGGTACCTTTTATCCGTTGAGCGACAGCGCTTCCACAAGCCACTGCCGGATCACTAGTCCCGACTTTCGTCCCTGCTCGACCTGTCAGTCTCACAGTCAAGCTCCCTTGTGCACTTACACTCGACACCTGATTGCCAACCAGGTTGAGGGAACCTTTGGGCGCCTCCGTTACTTTTTGGGAGGCAACCGCCCCAGTTAAACTACCCACCATGCACTGTCCCTGAACCGGATTACGGTTCGAAGTTAGACATCCAGAGTGACCAGAGTGGTATTTCAACAATGACTCCACATGAACTGGCGTCCATGCTTCACAGTCTCCCACCTATCCTACACAAGCCACACCGAACACCAATACAAAGCTATAGTAAAGGTCACGGGGTCTTTCCGTCCTGCTGCGCGTAACGAGCATCTTTACTCGTAATGCAATTTCGCCGAGTTCGCGGTTGAGACAGTTGGGAAGTCGTTACGCCATTCGTGCAGGTCGGAACTTACCCGACAAGGAATTTCGCTACCTTAGGATGGTTATAGTTACCACCGCCGTTTACTGGGGCTTAAATTCTCAGCTTCGCCTTGCGGCTAACCGGTCCTCTTAACCTTCCAGCACCGGGCAGGCGTCAGTCCGTATACATCGTCTTGCGACTTGGCACGGACCTGTGTTTTTAGTAAACAGTCGCTACCCACTAGTCTCTGCGGCCTCCAAACGCTTTCGGAGCAAGTCCTRATACGTCGAAGGCCCCCCTTCTCCCGAAGTTACGGGGGCATTTTGCCGAGTTCCTTAACCACGATTCTCTCGATCTCCTTGGTATTCTCTACCTGACCACCTGAGTCGGTTTGGGGTACGGGCGGCTGGAACCTCGCGTCGATGCTTTTCTTGGCAGCATAGGATCATCCACTTTTTATCCGCATCGTGTCTCAGCCTATGTGAGAGACGGATTTGCCTATCTCTCGGCCTACGCACTTGCACCGGGACAACCATCGCCCGGCTGGACTACCTTCCTGCGTCACACCTGTTAATACGCTAACCGCACCAGAATGGGGTCGTGCGCTAGGCCCAACGCGTCACCCCGAAGGGATCAGTCACTGGGATTCAGACACTTAGCACTACTGGATTAGCTTGGGCGGTTCTTCGCCGGTACGGGAATATCAACCCGTTGTCCATCGACTACGCCTGTCGGCCTCGCCTTAGGTCCCGACTTACCCAGGGAAGATTAGCTTGACCCTGGAACCCTTGGTCTTTCGGAGGACGTGTTTCTCACACGTCTTTCGCTACTCATGCCTGCATTCTCACTCGTGTAGCCTCCACGGCTGGTTTACACCGCCGCTTCGCTGGCCACACGACGCTCTCCTACCCATCAACACGGCTGGACCACGAAGGCCTACCAATAATGTCAATGCCACAACTTCGGTGGCGTGCTTGAGCCCCGTTACATTGTCGGCGCGGAATCACTTGACCAGTGAGCTATTACGCACTCTTTCAAGGGTGGCTGCTTCTAAGCCAACCTCCTGGTTGTCAAGGCAACTCCACATCCTTTCCCACTTAGCACGCGCTTTGGGACCTTAGTTGGTGGTCTGGG
Source organism: Microbacterium sp. Leaf161 (assembly GCF_001423645.1). NCBI lineage: Bacteria > Bacillati > Actinomycetota > Actinomycetes > Micrococcales > Microbacteriaceae > Microbacterium > Microbacterium sp. Leaf161. The sequence continues at coordinate 788,212 of NZ_LMOW01000001.1, forward strand.
TTGTTTCCCTCTCGACTATGAAGCTTATCCCCCACAGTCTCACTGCTGCGCTCTCACTTACCGGCATTCGGAGTTTGGCTGACGTCAGTAACCTTGTAGGGCCCATCGGCCATCCAGTAGCTCTACCTCCGGCAAGAAACACGCAACGCTGCACCTAAATGCATTTCGGAGAGAACCAGCTATCACGAAGTTTGATTGGCCTTTCACCCCTATCCACAGCTCATCCCCTCAGTTTTCAACCTAAGTGGGTTCGGTCCTCCACGACGTCTTACCGTCGCTTCAACCTGGCCATGGATAGATCACTTCGCTTCGGGTCTAGGACATGCGACTGAATCGCCCTATTCAGACTCGCTTTCGCTACGGCTACCCCTCAACGGGTTAACCTCGCCACATATCGCTAACTCGCAGGCTCATTCTTCAAAAGGCACGCTGTCACAGCTACTAAGGCTGCTCCAACGGTTTGTAAGCAAACGGTTTCAGGTACTATTTCACTCCCCTCCCGGGGTACTTTTCACCTTTCCCTCACGGTACTTGTCCGCTATCGGTCATCTGGGAGTATTTAGGCTTATCAGGTGGTCCTGACAGATTCACACGGGATTTCACGGGCCCCGTGCTACTTGGGATACTCTTCGCGCCAAGGGTGGCATTTCGACTACGGGGTTGGCACCCTCTATGACCGGCCTTTCAAGACCGTTCGTCTATACCATCTTGTAACGCCGCCATCTCGGCAGAGATGACTGAAAAGTCCCACAACCCCCAACGTGCAACGCCTGCCGGCTATCACACACGCTAGGTTTAGCCTGTTCCGGTTTCGCTCGCCACTACTAACGGAATCGCGGTTGCTTTCTCTTCCTGTGGGTACTGAGATGTTTCACTTCCCCACGTTCCCTCTACCCGCCCTATATATTCAGGCGGGAGTCACTAGGTCGGCACGCCGCCCAGCGGGGTTTCCCCATTCGGACACCCTCGGATCAAAACTTGCTTATCAGTTCCCCGAGGCTTATCGCAGATTGCTACGTCCTTCTTCGGCTCCAGATGCCAAGGCATTCACCGTTTGCTCTTAAAGACTTGATAAATCACATGAGTTTGAATCAGAATCGACACCAGACACACGGCCTGGCTTGAAATTGACTAATGATCTTTAAGATCATCTTGTGCAACCGATCAAAGATCAGTTGCAAGATGCTCGCGTCCACTGTGTAGTTCTCAAAGTACGGGCGGTACCCCTTCCCGCCTCCCCCACAGGGGAAACAACAAGAGGCCCAGAGGTACAGAAACGATCCGAAGATCGCATCCGGTCCCTCAGGACCCAACAGCGTGCAGACACCCCGCTCACAAAGCCCCCCCTTTCCAACCAACCCGAAGGTCAGCGTACTCACGAGACTCAGCTGCGCTGATGTCATGTCAAATGTTCCACCCATGAGCTCCCAGCGAGAAACGAACGTCCTCGATCTGGGTTCTGGACTCCGAAGAGTCAGATGCTCCTTAGAAAGGAGGTGATCCAGCCGCACCTTCCGGTACGGCTACCTTGTTACGACTTAGTCCTAATTACCGATCCCACCTTCGACGGCTCCCTCCACAAGGGTTAGGCCACCGGCTTCAGGTGTTACCGACTTTCATGACTTGACGGGCGGTGTGTACAAGACCCGGGAACGTATTCACCGCAGCGTTGCTGATCTGCGATTACTAGCGACTCCGACTTCATGAGGTCGAGTTGCAGACCTCAATCCGAACTGGGACCGGCTTTTTGGGATTCGCTCCACCTCGCGGTATTGCAGCCCTTTGTACCGGCCATTGTAGCATGCGTGAAGCCCAAGACATAAGGGGCATGATGATTTGACGTCATCCCCACCTTCCTCCGAGTTGACCCCGGCAGTATCCCATGAGTTCCCACCATTACGTGCTGGCAACATAGAACGAGGGTTGCGCTCGTTGCGGGACTTAACCCAACATCTCACGACACGAGCTGACGACAACCATGCACCACCTGTTTACGAGTGTCCAAAGAGTTGACCATTTCTGGCCCGTTCTCGTATATGTCAAGCCTTGGTAAGGTTCTTCGCGTTGCATCGAATTAATCCGCATGCTCCGCCGCTTGTGCGGGTCCCCGTCAATTCCTTTGAGTTTTAGCCTTGCGGCCGTACTCCCCAGGCGGGGAACTTAATGCGTTAGCTGCGTCACGGAATCCGTGGAATGGACCCCACAACTAGTTCCCAACGTTTACGGGGTGGACTACCAGGGTATCTAAGCCTGTTTGCTCCCCACCCTTTCGCTCCTCAGCGTCAGTTACGGCCCAGAGATCTGCCTTCGCCATCGGTGTTCCTCCTGATATCTGCGCATTCCACCGCTACACCAGGAATTCCAATCTCCCCTACCGCACTCTAGTCTGCCCGTACCCACTGCAGGCCGGAGGTTGAGCCTCCGGATTTCACAGCAGACGCGACAAACCGCCTACGAGCTCTTTACGCCCAATAATTCCGGATAACGCTTGCGCCCTACGTATTACCGCGGCTGCTGGCACGTAGTTAGCCGGCGCTTTTTCTGCAGGTACCGTCACTTTCGCTTCTTCCCTGCTAAAAGAGGTTTACAACCCGAAGGCCGTCATCCCTCACGCGGCGTTGCTGCATCAGGCTTGCGCCCATTGTGCAATATTCCCCACTGCTGCCTCCCGTAGGAGTCTGGGCCGTGTCTCAGTCCCAGTGTGGCCGGTCACCCTCTCAGGCCGGCTACCCGTCGACGCCTTGGTGAGCCATTACCTCACCAACAAGCTGATAGGCCGCGAGCCCATCCCCAACCAATAAATCTTTCCAGTAGCTGACCATGCGGTCGCCACTCGTATCCAGTATTAGACGCCGTTTCCAGCGCTTATCCCAGAGTCAGGGGTAGGTTGCTCACGTGTTACTCACCCGTTCGCCACTGATCCCACAGAGCAAGCTCCGTGTTCACCGTTCGACTTGCATGTGTTAAGCACGCCGCCAGCGTTCATCCTGAGCCAGGATCAAACTCTCCGTAAAAAAGAAATGCATACGACACCGGGAAAACGGTGACGCAGCGAGTTTGATGCTGACCAAAGAGACAAATTCATTGCTGACTTCATCCGAATGCCAACCCCACAAGGAGGTTGGTCTTTGATCCAAAGGAATTCTCACCCAGCCGAAGCTAGACGAGGATAATTTGGCATTTGACAAGTGCACGCTGTTGAGTTCTCAAGGATCGGATGCTCCCACGACCCAGTCATCACAACCAGGCCCGAAGGGCAACTTCTCTATCTTANAGACGAGGATAATTTGGCATTTGACAAGTGCACGCTGTTGAGTTCTCAAGGATCGGATGCTCCCACGACCCAGTCATCACAACCAGGCCCGAAGGGCAACTTCTCTATCTTATCTTCGCATTTCCGGCTGTCAAATCGACACGCCGTAATGTTCCGAACCAGATCTGCAGCTCGGGGCCCAGGGCCGCCGAGGCAACTTCACTAGCTTATCCGTTCCGGACTCGCTGTCAAATCGACCGCTTGTCCGTAGTGGAAGCTCCAGGTCAGACAGAAGTGTGTCTGCGATCTGCTCCGAGGAGCTGATCGAGTGGAGGTGGTTCTCCGCTTGAGGGGGGTGAAGCTCTCGGCCTCTCCGCTTCCCTGTGGGGCGAACAAGTAATAAGTTACGTGGGTTCCGGGGTTCCGGCAAATCCGGGTTGTCCGCCGGGCGTGTCGCCCGGCGGACCGGGGTTTCAGGCTCCGAGGACCAGCTTCAGCTGCTCGACCGCCCAGTCGAGCTCGGTCGCCCGGATGACGAGCGGCGGCGCGATGCGGATGGTCTGCCCATGCGTGTCTTTCACCAGCACCCCACGATCGAGCAGCTTCTCGGCGATCTCACGCCCGGTGCCCGTGGCGGGGTCGATGTCGACGCCCGCCCACAGGCCGGCGATGCGCACCTCGGTGACGCCATGATCCTTCAGCGGTTCGAGAGCGGCTCCGAGGTGAGCGCCGAGTGCGCGAGCGCGCTCCTGGAACTCCCCCGATTCGAGCATCTCGACGACGCGCAGCCCGACGGCCGCGGCGAGCGGGTTGCCTCCGAAGGTCGAGCCGTGCTCGCCCGGACGGATGACTCCGAGCACATCGGCATCCCCCACCACAGCGGACACGGGCAGGATGCCGCCTCCCAGCGCCTTGCCGAGAAGGTACAGGTCGGGCACGACGCCCTCGCGGTCGCACGCGAATGTCTCGCCGACGCGTCCGAGTCCTGACTGGATCTCATCTGCGATGAACAGCACGTTCTTCTCGTCGCAGATCTCGCGGATGCGGCGCAGGTATCCCTCCGGCGGGATCACCACCCCGCCCTCACCCTGGATCGGCTCGATCAGCACGGCGGCGGTGTCTTCGGTGATCGCCGCGGCGATGGCATCCGCATCCCCGTAGGGGACCACGTCGAACCCCGGCGTGTAGGGACCGAAGTCCGCTCGCGCCTGCTCGTCGTCGCTGAAGCTGACGATCGTGGTGGTGCGGCCGTGGAAGTTCCCGGCGGCGACGATGATCCGCGCCTGGCCGTCGGCGATGCCCTTGACGCGGTACCCCCAGGCTCGGGCGACCTTGATGCCCGTCTCGACCGCCTCGGCGCCGGTGTTCATCGGCAGCACCATGTCTTTGCCCGCCAGCTTCGCGAGCGCAGCCGCGAACGGCTCGAGCCGATCGCTCTGGAACGCCCGGCTGACGAGTGTGACTCGACCGAGCTGCTCGGTGAGCGCCGCGACGAGCGCAGGATGCCGGTGGCCGAAGTTCACGGCAGAGTAGGCGGCGAGCAGGTCGAGGTAGCGCTTGCCCTCGACATCCGTCACCCAGGCTCCGTCACCGCGGGCGATGTTGACCGGCAGCGGGTGATAGTTGTGGGCGACGTGCGGCTCAGCCGACACACCGGCGTCGACCGCGGTCACGCCTCACCGCGCAATTCGAGGGTGCAGCACTTGATCCCGCCGCCGCCGAGCAGCAGCTCGGAGAGGTCGACCATGATCGGGTTGTAGCCGCGCTCGCGCAGCTGCTTCTCGAAACCGAGAGCGCGCGGCGAGATGACCACGTTGTAGCCGTCGCTCGCCGAGTTGAGCCCGAACACCGATCCGTCTTCGTCGGACACGAGGATCGCATCCGGGAAGCGCTCCTCGAGGACGGCACGACTCTCGTCGTCGAAGGCGCCTGGCAGATACGCGATGTTCGCGCGCTCGGGGCCGCCGTTCTCGACGCCCTGCACGGGGTCGAGCACCGCGATCGCGGTGTCGAGGTGATAGAAGCGCGGGTCGACGAGGTTGAGAGACACGACCTCTCGGCCGAACACCTCTCCGACCTCGCGGTGGCTGTCGCCGGTCGAGCGGAACCCGGTGCCCGCGAGGATCACGTCGCCGACGAGCAGGAAGTCGCCCTCGCCCTCGTTGACCTCTTCGGGGATGACGGTGTCGTAGCCGGCACCGCGGAACCAGTCTGCGAACGCGGGGGCCTCCCCCTGACGCTCGACGAAGCGGAACTTCGGCACATAGGCGCGGCCGTCGATCAGGAACCCGCCGTTCGCGGTGTAGACCATGTCGGGGTACCCGGCGAGGGGCTCGATCAGCTCGACCTCGTGGCCGAGCTCGAGGTAGAGGTCGTGCAGCTTCTGCCACTGCTCGACGGCCCGTGCGGTGTCGGTCGGCTTCGCCGGCTCCATCCACGGGTTGATCGAGTAGTTCACCGTGAAGTGCGACGGCTTGCACATCAGGTAGTGACGGTGGTGTGCGGTGCGGACCGGGGTTGCGGTCTCGGATGCCGGCGCGGTGGTTTCGACAGACATGGGGCTCCTCGAACGGATGCGGCGGACGCTGTCCAGGGGCCCGGCGGTCCTTCGACCCGCGTCGCTCGGTGAGAGCCGACGCCAGGGGGAAGATGCGACTCGGGCACGCCAGCATCCATTCTGTCATCCGCCCCTGAACGCCGCCAGAGCGCGGCCCGTCGCGGTCAGGCTCCGTGCACGACCACCTTGCCCACCGTGTGGCCCGCTTCGAGGTGGGCCAGGGCGGCGAATGCCTCGTCGAAGCCGTACTCCCGCTCGACGACCGGCGTGATGCGTCCCTCAGCGGTGAGCTCGAGCAGCTTGGCGAGGATCTCGGGGCGCGGCGTCGCCGCCAGCGGGAGGATGCGGCGACGCGACCCGATCGACAGGAACACCGCCTTGAGCATGCGCGGTATCGGCCCGAGGACGTGCCCTCCGTCGCCTGCCACGAGCACCGCCGAGCCGCCGGGCACGACGAGGCGCTGCAGTTCGCGCAGGCCCATGCCGCCGGCGATGTCGATCACCGCGTCGAAGTGCGCAGCCGGCAGGTCGGCCAGCGGTGACGTGCGGTGGTCGAGGGTGCGCACGGCGCCGAGGTGCTCGACGAGCCGGAAGTTGCGTTCTCCGCACGTGGCCCAGACCTCGGCACCGCGCAGCGCTGCGAGCTGCACGGTGAACGTGCCGACTCCCCCGGACGCACCGATCACGAGAACGCGCGGGATGTGTCCGGCCGCACTGCCCTTGGCGGCACGGAAGCCGATCCCGGCACGGTCGAGGGCCTGCCAGGCCGTGCCCGCCGAGATCGTCAGGCACGCGGCGGTCTCGGAGGTGACATCGGGCGGGATCGGCACGAGACGCGCAGCAGGCGCAGCGACATGCGAGGCGAGTCCCCCGCCCCCGGTGAGCTCGCCGACGACACGTTCTCCGAGCTCGGCGCCGATCGCGTTCGGGCCCACCGCGACGACGGTTCCGGCGACCTCCATCCCGCGCACCGGGTACTTCGGGCGCGTCAGCCCGAAGATGGGGCGCACCAGCAGCGGATCGCCGAGCATGAGACGCACGTCGCCGGCGTGGAGCGCGGTCGCCTCGACTCGCAGCACCACCTCGCCCGACCGCGGGGCGGGAACGGGGATCTGCTCGAGGCGGAAGCCATCGGCCGAGCCGTAGGTCTCCCGACGCCACGCCGGCATCATCTCGGGCCTGTTCGTCGGGGTCTTGTCGGTCTCGGTCATGTCACACCTCCGTGCTGGTGGGCTGCGGGTACTGGAACAGGTCGTCGAGCCCCACGCCGAAAGCGCGGGCGATCTGGAACGCGAGCTCGAGCGACGGGGAGTACTTCTCCTGCTCGATCGCGATGAGCGTCTGCCTGGTCACGCCGATGCTGCGGGCGAGTTCGGCCTGGGTGAGTCCGGCCGCTTCGCGGTGAGCGCGGATGCGGTTGGAGACGAGCGTGGGCTTGACCATCAGACGAGTCCCCGACGGTAGGCGACGACTCGCGCGACGCTGCCGACCATGGCCGAGACGGCGAACCCCGCGAACATGGTGTTGGCAATCCAGAAGAGGTCGGCGCCCACCGCGCAGAGGGTGATCACGCCCAGGCCCGCGATCACGATGAAGGACTGTTCGACCCGGCTGCCCATGCGGCTGATGTCGCGGTCGCGGACATCGGACTTGCCGACCCCGTCGGGATCCTTCGCACCGGCGATCATCCCCCAGACGATGCTGAGCGCGATCGTGGCGACGATGCCGAGACCGATCGTCCACATCATGAGCGGGAACCAGTCGACGTCGGTCACCGGTCCACCGGCAGCCTGCTGCAGGACGATGACGACATACGCCCCGATCACCACCACGCCGACGATGAGACCGGCCCAGGCGTTGCGCTCTTCGTAGACCATGATGCCTCCCGTGTAAAGGATTCTTGACACGACAGTACGCCTGCGGCATCCTCTGTGTCAAGAATTCTTTACATGTCGTGCGTTGCCGAGGTCGCATCTACAGGGGTGGTCGAAAAAGCATCCGAATCGCCCGCTTCGGATGCTCTTGTGACCACGCACCGCGGCGGTGGGTGCGTGGTCGACCGCGGGTGAGAGGGGAAGCCGAACGGATGCCGAAGCGTGACCGCCTCAGATGACGGAGGCGCTCCAGTCGTCGGGGTTGCCGTAACGGTGCGCCGTGATCGCGATCGCCTGCTCGTGCACGAAGGGCAGCAGCTCGATGCGTCCGGCAGAGGTGACCTCGCCGTCGTACACCGCGAGGTCGGGGTCGCCGCCCGCAGCCGCGGCGAGCGCACGGTGCAGCGCGGACACCGAGTCGCGCTGGCCGACCAGTCGTGCCCGGCTCGGGCGCAGCTCGTCGTCGCCGAGAGACTCGAGCACCCCGCTCGAGTCGCCGTGGCGCCGCATCCGCTCGATCCATTCGTCGTCGGTCTCCATGTAGACGACCGCGCCGAGTTCGCCGAGCGCGTGGCGCACTGCCGGGGGCAGGCCGACGGGGGTCGACAGCACGAATCCGGCTCCGGCGCGCACCGCGGCGATGACGACGCGCAGCAGCTCCTGCCAGCCGGCGTCCGCAGTGGCCCTGATCGCGACCGGCACCGGGCGGTAGCGGAACAGGTTGCGCTCGACACCCAGGTGAGACACATCGCGCACCTGGCCGAACTCGCGATCCCACGCGAGGGCGTCCGACAGCGCCGAACGACGCAGCCACTCGAACGCCTCGAAGCCGAGCGAGGGCTGCGCCGCCTCGATCAGGTCGGTGATGCGCGAGTCGAGCCCTCGCAGATGCAGCGTGCTCGACACCGTGCCGGATCCGCTCGAGCGCCAGGACCCGAGCCCGATCAGGTAGTTCGGCCCGCCCGCCTTGGCCCCGGGGCCGACCGACGAGCGCTTCCACCCGCCGAACGGCTGACGCTGCACGATCGCGCCGGTGATGCCGCGGTTCACATAGAGGTTTCCGGCCTGCACCCGGTCGAGCCACAGGGCGAGCTCGGCCGGGTCCTGCGTGTGCAGCCCCGCCGTCAGGCCGTACTCGACCGCGTTCTGCAGCTCGATCGCCCGCTCGAGCGTCGGGGCGTGCATGATGCCCAGCACCGGCCCGAAGAACTCCTCGGTGTGGAAGCGCGACCCCGGCTGCACCCCGACGCGGATGCCCGGCCGCCAGAGCCGACCGGTGGGGTCATCGTCCGAGAGGGCCGGCTCGATGAGCCACTTCTCGTCGCCGTCGAGTTCGGTGAGCGCCCAGGCGAGCTTGCCCTCGGGACGCTCGATCACGGGCCCGACCTCGGCCAGCGGATCGGTCGGCCAGCCGACGTGCAGCGACCGAGTCGCATCGGCCAGCTGACGGGCGAATCTCTTCGACCGCCCGACCGGTCCGACGAGGATCGCGAGCGACGCCGCCGAGCACTTCTGCCCCGCATGCCCGAAGGCACTGCGCACCAGATCGGCGACCGCGAGATCGAGATCGGCCGACGGGGTGATGATCATCGCGTTCTTGCCGCTCGTCTCGGCGAGCAGCGGCAGGTCCGGCCGCCACGAGCGGAACAGGGCGGCGGTCTCCCACGACCCGGTGAGTATGACGCGGTCGACCGACTCGTGCGAGATCAGCTCGCGACCGAGGTCGCCCTCCTCGATGTCGACGAGCGCGAGCACATCGCGCGGAACGCCGACCTCCCACAGGGTCTCGGCGATGACGGCGGCACAGCGGCGCGATTGCGGGGCGGGCTTGAAGACGACTCCCGAGCCCGCGGCGAGCGCGGCGAGCACTCCCCCGGCCGGGATGGCGAGGGGGAAGTTCCACGGTGGGGTGACGACCGTGACGCGCGCGGGTTCGAATGCGGCGCCGGCGACGGCATCCAGCTCTCTGGCCTTGGCCGCGTAGTAGCGGGCGAAGTCGACCGCCTCGCTGACCTCGACGTCGGCCTCGGCGAAGACCTTGCCGGTTTCGGAGGCGGCGACCTCGATGAGGTCTCCTCGCCGCCCCTCGAGCGCGGCCGCCGCACGCAGCAGCACCTCGGCGCGTTCGGTGGCGGGCCGCGCGCCCCACAGGGCTGCGGCCTCCCGCACCCCGGCGATCGTGCTCTCTAGCGTGTCGGCGTCGTCGACGCGGGCCGCGTCGATCGTCGAGACACCGAGCGTCGAGTCGGCGATGCGCTCATGGATCTCGCGCGCCCAGTCACGGTTGGCCGGAAGCGACGGATCGCTGTCAGGAGTGTTCGCGAAGCCGGGAGCACCGCCGGTCGCCTCGTCGAGCTCGCGCGGGGCATAGACCGCCGTCTCGAGGAACGGCCCGCCCGTGTCATCCGCACCGCGGGAGATGCCGAGCACCGCCTGGGTCAGACCCTCTTCGGGCGCAGGCGCGACGGGCACCGGGCGCATCGACTCGTGCACCGGCGCCAGTCGGTCCTGGCCGCGCAGCGCGCCCACCCGCAGCGTCGGCGACGTCGAACGATCGAGGGCGTCGAGGAACCGGTCCCGCTCGCGCACGAAAAGCGACTCGTCGTCGCCCAGCCGGAACGCGGCGGAGAGGAAGTTGTCACTCGACGCGTTCTCTTCGAGCCGGCGGACGAGGTAGCTGATGGCGACATCGAACTCGCCCGGGTTCACGACCGGCACGTAGAGCAGCACCTCGCCGACCTCGCGCGACACGGCCTGCACCTGCCCCTGCGCCATGCCGAGCAGCATCTCGAACTCGACCGGCGGCTGGGAGTTCGCGTCCGGAGTCGCGGCAGCGGCGTCGCCGCCGCCCGCTCGAACCCCGCGCTCCCCCGCGAGCAACCAGGCATAGGCGATGCCGAACAGGTTGTGGCCCGCGATGCCCACGCGCACGGCTCCGACGTTCTCAGGCCGCAGCGCCCAGTCGAGGCAGCGCAGGTAGTTGGCGTCGGTGTCGAGCTTGGTGTCGTAGGTGGCCTGAGCCCATCCGTGCATGCGCGCCTCGACCCGCTCCATCGCGAGGTTGGCTCCCTTGACGAGCCGCACCTTGATGGGGGCTCCGCCATGGTCGACCCGCTCGCGCGCCCAGGCGTTGAGCTGCTGCAGTGCCGGCAGGGCGTCCGGCAGATACGCCTGCAGCACGATGCCCGCCTCGAGACCGTCGAGGCGGGGATCCTCGAGGATGCGGGTGAACACCGCGATCGTCAGGTCGAGGTCGCGGTACTCCTCCATGTCGAGGTTGATGAAGGTGCGATCCGAGGCGGCGGTGAGATACAGCGGAAGCAGTCGCTCGACGACCGACTCGACGACCTCGTCGAACGCCCACATCGAGATGTGGCTGACGATCGCCGACACCTTGACCGACACGTAGTCGACATCGGGGCGACGGATCAGCTCGTGGATGCCGTCGAGCCGCCGCCGCGCCTCGTCCTCACCCAGCACCGCCTCACCGAGCAGATTGAGGTTGAGCCGAGCGCCCGATTCACGGATCTTCGCGATCGCCGGTCCGAGCTTCGCGGGGCGGGCGTCGACCACCAGGTGGCCGACCATGTCACGCAGCACCCGACGCGCGATGGGCACCACGGGGGTCGGCAGCATCTGGGCGACGCCGCCGCCGAGCCGCACGGCAGACCGCAGGTACCAGGGCAGGAAGTCGGGCACGATCGGAGCGATGCGGTGCAGCTGGGATGCCGCGGCACTCAGGCTCTCGGGGCGCATGACGCCGTCGACGAATCCGAGCGTGAACGGCAGCCCGTTGGCATCCTGCAGCACACCGGCGAGCCGTTCTGCCGCCGGATCGACGTCAGCGGCCGCTGCCTCGATCACCCAACGGCGGGCGAGCTCGACGGCACGGTCCGCGAGCGAGACGGATTCGGGATCCGCGGTGGGCATCGGGTCGGCCATGAGCTCAGCCTAGGACTGCAGTGCCCGCCTGCCGTTGAGCGACGGTCGCGTCGGGTGGTTCCGGTCGCAGTTCATGCCGTCGATCGAGCGAAGGCACGCCACGGAGTGCGACCGGAACCGGGGCGGAAGCGCTCAGAGCGCGGCGATCATCTCGTCGTAGCCCGCGCGGAAGGTCGGATACTCGAGATCGCCGAGGAACTCCTGCAGCAGGCGCCCCTCCAGCACCGTCCCGCCGCCGACCTCCGGATCGAGGTGCGGGGGCGGCTCGACTCCGAGGCGAGAGGCGATGTGCGCGACGACGTCTCCGAGCAGCACGGGCTCGCGGTCGACGGCATGGATCAGCGGGGGCGCGGAGTCGGCCCGCAGCATCGCCTCGAGCAGCCGCACGAGATCGGTCTCGTGGATGCGGTTGGTGCGGCGCGTGTGGTCGACCGCTGCGCCCTCGCGCACCCGCCGGATGAGGAAGTCGCGACCGGGTCCGTAGATGCCGGCCGGGCGCACGATGCGCGCACCGAACAGCTCCATCGCCAGGTGCTCGCCCTCGACCAGATCGCCGCCCCGCTCGCTCGACACCTTCGGCGCATCGCGCTCGGTCAGCGGTGTCTCGCCGGGGCGTCCCTCGAACACGCGCGTCGACGAGACGAACACGACCCTCTCGGGCATCGTCGGCAGGGCCTTCGCGAGCCCCCGCAGCGCCGGTGGATAGATCGAGTCGCCTTCGGTGCTCGGCGGCAGAGTGATCACGACCGAGTCGAACTCCGGCAGCTCACGGTCGAGCGGATGCCGCAGATCCGCCTCGATGGTCGGGAACGGCATGTCGCCCGCGCTGCGTCGCATGGCCGTGACCTCTGAGCCCTGTGCGACGAGCCGTTCGCCGAGGCGGATGCCGAGCTTGCCGCATCCGACCAGCAGCACCGAGCCCGGCGTGCGCGTCTCGAGACCCCACGGATCGGTCACGGCGTCAGCTCCACACGCTCGGCGCCGGGGTGCGCACGGGAGGCAGAGCGGATGCTGCGGCCCAGTCGTGCACCCAGGAGTCGATCTCGGGCACACCCTCGGGCTTGCCGACGGCGGCGAACAGCTCTTCGTTGCTGACCGTGCCGCCGGTGCGACGCAGCATCCTCGATCGCACGATGACGCGGGCGTAGATCTCGCCGCCGACGACCGCCCTGTGCTCGAGGAACACCGCCTTGTCGTCATGACCGATGAAGCGCGACTGCACCTCGAACCGCTGCCACAGCTGCAGCGACTTGCGGAAGGTCACGGTCTCGCTCGAGACGACGGCATACCAGCCGCGTTCGTTCATGGCGTCGAACAGCCCTGTGCGGATCAGCAGATCCCACCGACCGAGGTCGAAGAGCGACAGGTATCGGCCGTTGTTCATGTGACGGAGGATGTCGATGTCGGTCGGCAGCGTCGTCAGCCGGATGCTGCTGACCGATGCTGCGTCGAGGGTCTTGCCTCGCCGCACGCGGCGACGGGCGGAGAGGATCACGAGGAGAGTGCGCCAGATCACGTTCACGAGGACTGATCGTAGCCATCGGCGAACGAATCACGAACATCGTTGTGCGATCCCTCCAGCCGCTCATCCGCGGTCTGGGAACGCTCCCGCTCGATTTCCGGTTCGCGGAGGCCGCGCGTAGAGTCGCGCTATGAGCGCCGAAGCCCAGCCTGAAGTCATCGTCCGTCCGGTCCGTGATGTGGATGCGGAAGCCCTTGGTCGCGTGCACGCGCAGTGCTGGCACGAGACCTACGACCACCTGATCAGCAAGGCAGCCCTCGAGAAGGTCTCGCCCCGTCGCATGGCCGAGCTGTGGACGCACTGGGCCGCTCAGGGCCCCGAGTTCACGATGCGCGCCGCCCTCGTCGACGGCGAGATCGTCGGCTTCGTCGGCTCCGGCCCTGCCCGCGACAAGGACGCGCCCGCGTTCCGCGAGCTGTACTTCATCTACCTGCTCGACGCGTACCACTCGACCGGCATCGGCCAGAAGCTCTTCGATGCGGCCGTCGAGAAGGACGAGCCCCTCTACCTGTGGGTCGCGGAGGACAACCCCCGCGCACATCGCTTCTACACGCGCAACGGCTTCGCGCTCGACGGCGCCAGCCACACCGAGCCGTTCCTCGGCGAGACGCTCACCGAGGTGCGCTTCGTGCGCTGATCTCTGCGTCTCGTGACCACCGCGTTCACGTTGCAGCACGACACGGCCCCCGCCCATCGGCGGGGGCCGTCTCTGTGTGCCCGGTTGCAGTCTGTGCGGAAGACAGGACCGTGTCAGCGGCCCGACACGGTGCCGAAGAGCTTCGCGATCGGGGCGATGACCAGCGGGCGGGCGGCGACCCAGCCGAGGGCGATCACCACCAGGGAGGCCACGAAGACCCAGAAGCCCGTCCAGCCGACGGCATCCGACGACGCGTACATGTGGTTGAGGTTGCGCAGGAAGCCGGTGAGGAACACCAGCGCGACGTGTCCGATGATGAACACCACGAAGTAGATCATGACCGGGAAGTGCAACGCACGGGCCCATTCGATCGGATACGCCCTCGACAGCCGCTCGGCCTTCTTGGGCCACATGCCCGACATGCGGAATCCGGTGGCCGCAGCAAGCGGCGCCGCGATGAACACGGTCACGAAATAGGTGAGCTGCTGCAGGCTGTTGTAGTTCACCCAGCCGTGCTCGGTCGGCCAGTCGAACGACACGTACTGCAGCGCCGCCGACAGCGCGTTGGGGATGACCTCCCAGCTGGTCGGCACGATGCGCGCCCAGTGTCCGGTGACGAACAGCAGCACGACGAAGATCACGCCGTTGACGAGCCACAGGATGTCGAGCGCCTGGTGGAACCAGATCGTCAGACTGACCTTGCCCTTGGGGTCACCTCGCGGGGTCCAGAAGGCGGTCGGCCGCTTCTCGTTGCGGATCCGCAGACCCGACCGGATGATCAGCACCATCAGGAACACGTTGAAGAAGTGCGCCCAGTTGGTCCACGGCGCGAACCCGGGCTCGACGGCGACGGCCGGCTCGTATTCGCCGGGGAAGGCCGCGAGGAAGTCCTGCATGAAGGGGAAGCTCAGCAGCGCCCGCACGAAGGCCACGGCTGCCGCGGCCACGATGCCGACCGCGGCGGCCCCGAGCAGACCGGCGATCGCCTGGGTCCAGGAGGGTCGAGGACGAGCGGATGTCGGAGCGGTCGCCGTGATGTGACGCGGCGCGCTGCCATTCCAGACCGTCTGCGGGGTGGGCAGCGGCATCGAGGGATCGCCGAGGGCGAAGGATGCGGCTGCCGGGGCCACGGCCGTGGACGGAGCGGCGACCGAAGCGTCCTCCCGGTCGTCGGGCGAGGACGGCGAAGCAGACGGAGACGAAACGCGCTCGATGACCACGGCTTCGGTGCCGGCGGGCGGCCAGGGCTCGCCTCCCGGTGTGCGCGGAAGGCCGCGACGTACGGATGACGCGGTGGCGGCCGCGCTCGCAGCGTGGCGCGTCTCGTCTCGTCGCTGCGCTCCTCGCTCGACGACCGGGGAGGGAGCGGCGCTCTCGACGACCGGGGAGGGAGCGGCGCTCTCGACGACCGGAGAGGCGACAGCCGCAGCGACGGCCGGGGGCGCACTCTCCTGCTCGTCGAGCGATGACGGCAACGCCGACCGAGACGAAACGCCCTCCGCACCGATAGGCACCACACCCGCGGGCGGCCAGGGCTCTCCGCCCGGCGTGCGCGGAAGACCGCGACGCACGGATGCGGGGGGAGCGCTCGCAGCGTGGCGCGTTTCGTCTCGTCGCTGCGCTCCTCGCTCGACCACCGGGGAAGCGGCCTCCACCGGGTCGACGACCGGCGAGGCGACCGCCGACTCGACGACCGGCGAAGCGCTCTCCCGCTCGGCGACGACCGGGGACGCGCTCTCCTGCTCGTCGAGCGAAGACGGCGACGCCGACACGTCGCCTTCGCCGACGTCGACCGCGAGCCCGGGAGGCCACGGCTCGCCGCCGGGCACGCGCGGGAGTCCGCGCCTGAGCGTTCGCGTCGCCATGGCTACTTCTTCCGCGCCTCGAGGCCCGCGATCACCTGCGGGACGATCGTGAACAGGTCGCCGACGATGCCGAAGTCGGCGACGTCGAAGATCGGCGCCTCGCCGTCTTTGTTGATCGCGACGATGTTCTTGGCCGTCTGCATGCCCGCACGGTGCTGGATCGCACCGGAGATGCCGAGAGCGACGTACAGCTGCGGCGACACCGAGACACCGGTCTGACCGACCTGATGAGACTGCGGGATGTATCCGGCATCCACGGCGGCCCGCGATGCGCCGACGGCCGCACCGAGTGCATCGGCGAGCTCTTCGACGAGCACGAACTTCTCCTTCGACGCGAGGCCGCGGCCGCCCGAGACGACCCGGGTCGCCCCGCGCAGCTCGGGCCGGGACGACGTGGCCTCGACCGCTTCGACAGCGCCGACAGTGGCGGCAGGGGAGCCGGATGCCGCGACGGTCAGGGCTTCGACGGTCGGCGACGCGACCGCCTGTGCCCGAGCGTCGACAGCGCCCTGGCGCACGGTGATCACCGGTGCCCCGAACGTGGGGGCCGAGTCGGTGAGGTAGGCACCGCCGTACACGGAGTGGTTCGCGACGATGCCCTCGTCATCTCGTGAGACGCCCACGGCATCGACCGACAGAGCCAGCTTCGCGCGCACCGCGAACCGGCCCGCGACGTCGCGCCCCGCGATCGAGTTCGAGATGAGCACGGCATCCGGTCGCACCTGCTCGAAGGCGGCATGCAGCGCATCGACGATCGGCACGGTGAGGATCGTCTCGTCGGCGTCGGCCGTCAGCACCACGGATGCTCCAGCCTCGGCGACCTTCGATGCGGCATCCGCGGATCCGCCGACGACGAGCGCGACCGGTGCGCCGACGGTCGAGGCGGCGCCGATCAGGGCCGCCGTGCTGCTGGCGGGGTTGCCTGCCGGGTCGAGGTCGACGACGACGAGGATCGGGTTCTCGGGGTAGGTCATGTCACACCAGCCTGTTCTGCACGAGGTAGTCGACGAGCTTCTCGGCGGCATCGCCCTCATCGACGATCTTCACGCCGGCCGCACGAGGCGGCTTCTCGGCGACCGAGGTCATGATCGTGCGGGGAGCCGCGCCCGGGTCGGCCGAGACGCCGAGGTCGTCGAGGGTCAGGACCTCGAGCGGCTTCTTCTTCGCCGCCATGATGCCCTTGAAATTCGGGAAGCGCGCGTCGGGCAGCGCCTCGGTGATCGAGATGACGGCGGGAAGGGATGCCGAGATCGGCTGCGCTCCGGCATCCGCCCCTCGCGTGCCCGTGATGCCCTCAGCCGTGATCTCGACGCTCGTGAGCGCGGTCGCGTGCGCCCAGCCGAGGTGCTCGGCGAGCATCGCGGCCATCACTCCGCCCGAACCGTCGGTCGACAGGTTGCCGGTGATCACCAGGTCGGGTGCGCCGCGGCGGATCGCCGCCGCCAGAGTCTCTGCGGTGAGCCCGAGGTCGGCCCCGGCGAGCTGCTCGTCGGCGATGTGCACGGCCGAGCCTGCGCCGATCGCGAGCGCCCGTCGCACCGACGCCGTCGAGCCACCGGGAGCCATCGCCACGGCGACGACCTCGGTGTCCTCGTTCTTGTCGGCGTGGCTCAGCGCGACCTCGAGCGCACGCTCGGTGATCTCATCGAGAACGACGTCGCCGGCACCGCGCTCGGCGAGTCCTGTCTCGAGATTCAGCTTGCGGTCGCCGTAGGTGTCCGGCACCTCTTTGACCAAGACGAAGATCTTCATCGATTGCTCCTCACGACTGCGTCGATTCTAGTCCCCTGATACCGAGTCCCACCCGATGAGCGACTGAGAACCAGGCGCCGTCCCGGCGGGCGCATCCCCGGAGTCCCGTCCCGATGCCCTACCGTAGAACCGTGGTCCGACCCCGCCCTCTGCCTGTCGATCCGCTCGCCGAGGCGAAGCGGCAATGGCTCGCGCACGGGTGGTCGGATGCCGCCGACGGCATGACCGTCGTCACGTCGGTGATGCGGGCCCAGCAGCTGCTGCTCGCCAGGGTGGATGCCGCGCTCAAGCCCTTCGCGCTGAGCTTCGCCCGCTACGAGATGCTGCGCCTGCTGGCGTTCAGTCGCTCGGGCCGCCTGCCGCTGTCGAGCGTGGTCGCCCGACTCCAGGTGCATGCGACGACCGTCACGAGCACGGCCGAGCGCCTGGTGCGTGACGGGCTGATCGTGCGCGAGCCGCACCCGTACGACGGCCGTGCGGCCCTGCTCGCCCTCACCGAGGCCGGTCGCGAACTCGTCGACCGTGCGACCGTCGCATTGAACGATGACGTCTTCGCCGACCCGGGCATCAGCAAGGCCGACGCCGCCGAGCTCGTTGCGATCGTGGCGCGGATGCGCAGGGCCGCCGGAGACTTCAGCGACCCGAAGCCGCAGCCGGACGCGCTCTGACGTGTCCGAGTTCGTGCTCGAGCGCGTGATCGACGCTCCGCGCGCGACGGTCTTCGCCGTGGCGCTCGACCCCGGGCTGCATCTGCGGTCGATGGCGCGGTACGGCGAGACGATGGTCGAGTCCCCGGCGGGCGGCGTGTTCAGCGAAGGGTCGACCGTCACCTGGCGGGCGCGGCACTTCGGCATCCCGTTCCGTCTGCGGTCGGTCGTGTATGACATCGACCCGCCGCGCGGGTTCCGTGACCGGCAGCTCTCGGGACCCTTCGGCGCGTTCTGGCACGAGCATGTGTTCGAGGAGCACCCGCGGGGCACGCTGATGCGCGACACGATCCGGTTCCATTCGCCGTTCGGCCCGATCGGTCGGCTGGTCGACCGGCTCGTGCTTCGCGAGTACATGCGACGCCTGATCGAGCAGCGCAACGACCAGCTGACCGCAGAGGCGGAAGCAGAGGGGCGCGGGCGTACACTGCCCGCATGAGCGAACTGCGCCTGCACACGACTCTCGAAGGCCGCGGCCCGGCCGCCGCGATCATCCTCACCGACGAGCAGGTCGCCTCGTTCGGGACCGGCAAGACCTTTCCGGTCGCCGTGACGATCGACGGACGCACAGCCCGGCTGCGACTGGCCCGCATGGGCGGGCAGAACATGATCGGGTTCAGCAGAGCCGTCCGAGCCGACCTGGGGGTCGAGATCGACCAGGAGGTCGATGCCGTCATCCGTCTCGATGCCGCCGAGCGCGAGGTCGAGATCCCGCCGGCCCTTGCCGCAGCCCTCGACACCGACCCTGCGCTGCGGTCTGCCTTCGATGCCCTGTCGTACTCCGTGCGCAAAGAGCATGCCCGCACGGTGGCCGAGGCGAAGCAGGACGCGACCCGAGACCGCCGCGTCGTGAAGATCGTCGAGGCGCTGCGCGGCTGAACCGCCCGCCGCCGCTCGTTCACAACTCAGCATCAACCGCTGACGGGCGTGCCGGATCGGCACCGGCGGGCCGATCCGGCGCCATCCATGCTGAGTTGTGAACCACGAAACCGCTCCGCTCTCGCGGAATTCAGCGGTTGCGGAAGTCGGGCGCACGCTTCTCCCGGAAGGCCGACATGCCTTCCTTCTGATCCTCGGTGTCGAAGAGGGCGGCGAACGCCTTCTTCTCATGAGCCAGACCGTCGGCGAGCGTCGTCTCCATCGCGGCGTCGAGCGCGGCCTTCGCGGCGAACACCGACGGCAGCGACTTCGACGCGATCGTCTCGGCCAGCTTCGTCGCCTCTTCGAGCAGCTCGGATGCCGGCACCACCCGTGAGACGAGCCCAGAGCGCTCCGCCTCCTCGGCGCCCATGAAGCGGCCGGACAGCACCAGCTCTGCCGCCTTGTAGTAGCCGACGGCGCGGATCAGGCGCTGCGTGCCGCCCATGCCGGGGATGACGCCGAGATTGATCTCGGGCTGGCCGAACTTGGCGGTATCGGCGGCGAGGATGATGTCGCACATCATCGCGAGCTCGCATCCTCCCCCGAGCGCGAAACCCGAGACGGCGGCGATCACCGGGGTGCGCACCGCGGCGAACTCGTGCCAGACGCCGAAGTGATCGGTCTCGAGCATCTCGGCGGCCGACATCGATTCCATCTCCTTGATGTCGGCACCCGCGGCGAACGCCTTCTCCGACCCGGTGACGACGATCGCGCCCACGCCATCGTCGCCGTCGAACGCCACCGCCGCAGCCGTGACCTCCTCGGCGAGGCGGCTGTTCAGCGCGTTGAGGGCCTCGGGACGGTTGAGGGTGATCCACCCGACCCGTCCGCGCTGCTCGACCAGGATCGTCTCGTACTCGGTCATCGTGAAACCCTCTCCGTCGTGGTCATCTCAGTATGTCGCGAGTGCGTCACACAGAGCCGTGGCGGATGTCGGTGATGATGCCCGAGAAGTCGCGGGTCGCGCCGTCTCCTGAGGCGAATGCCGCGTAGAGCTGCTGTGCGAGACGACCCATCTGCGCACGGGTCGACGTCTGCTCGATCGCCTGCAGCGCGAGGCCGAGGTCCTTCGCCATGAGGGCACCGGCGAATCCGGGCTGGTAGTCGCGGTTCGCCGGGCTCGTCGGCACCGGCCCCGGCACGGGGCAGTTGGTCGTGATCGACCAGCACTGACCGGATGCCTGCGAGACCACGTCGAACAGCGCCTGATGCTCGAGCCCCAGCCGCTCGCCGAGCACGAACGCCTCGGCGACCGCGATCTGCGACACCGCGAGGATCATGTTGTTGCAGACCTTCGCCGCCTGCCCGAGTCCGGGGCCACCACAGTGCACGATGCGCTTTCCCATGGCCTCGAGCAGCGGCAGCGCGGCCGCGAAGTCGTCGTCGGAACCGCCGACCATGAAGGCGAGTGTGCCGTTCTCGGCGCCCACGACACCGCCCGACACGGGGGCGTCGACGTTGCGATGCCCCGCGGCGAGCGCCAGCGCATGCGCCGCACGGGCCTCATCCACCGCGATCGTCGACGACTCGATGAAGAGGGTGTTCGGGCGGGCGGCGGCCAGCAGCTCGGTGCGGTAGGCGTCGATCACATGCCTTCCGGCGGGGAACATCGTGATCACCACGTCGGCGTCGCGCACGGCATCCGCTCCGCTCGCTGCGACCGGGATGCCGGCGGCCTGCGCCGCCTCGACCGCAGCCGGCACCACGTCGAACCCGTGCACCTCGTGCCCCGCCGCGACCAGATTCTTCGCCATGGGCAGGCCCATGTGGCCGAGCCCGAGGAAAGCGATCACGGTCTTCGACGACTCGGTCATGACGCGCTCCGCATCCGGTCTCCGCCGCTCCGCTGGAGCGACGCCGACCCCGCGGGTCGGAGCATCTCGCGGCCGACGATCAGGCGCATGATCTCGTTGGTGCCCTCGAGGATCTGATGCACCCGCAGGTCGCGCACGACCCTCTCGATGCCGTAGTCCTGCAGATAGCCGTAGCCGCCGTGCAGCTGCAGCGCGCGGTTGGCGACGTCGAATCCGGCATCCGTCGCGAAGCGCTTGGCCATGGCGCAGCGCATCGTCGCGTCCGGTGCCTGCTCGTCGACCGCCAGCGCGCCGTCTCGCACCATGAGGCGGGCGGCCTGCAGGTCGGTGCGCATGTCGGCGATCGCGAACATGATCGACTGCTTCTCGGCCAGCGGCTCGCCGAATGCGACGCGCTCGTGCACGTACTGCACCGCACGGTCGAGGGCCCACTGCGCACCGCCGAGCGAGCAGGCCGCGATGTTGAGACGGCCGCCGTTGAGCGCCGACATCGCGATCGCGAAACCTCGTCCCTCGTCGCCGAGCATTCCGGATGCCGGGATGCGCACGCCGTCGAGGATCACCTGGCGGGTCGGCTGCGCGTGCCAGCCCATCTTCTTCTCAGGCGCCCCGAAGCTGAGGCCCTCGGCGTCTCCGGGCACCAGGAAGGCGCTGATGCCGCGGGCACCGGGCTCGCCGGTGCGCGCCATGACCACGTAGACCGCGGCCTCGCCGGCGCCCGAGATGAACTGCTTCACGCCCGTGAGCAGGTAGTCGTCTCCGTCGCGCACCGCACTCGTGGCCACGTTCGCGGCATCCGATCCGACGCCCGGCTCGGTCAGGCAGTACCCGCCGAACTCCTGCATCGCGGTGAGCGCGGGCAGCCACCGGCCGCGCTGCGCGTCGTCGCCGTAGGTGTCGATCATCCAGACCACCATGTTGTGGATCGAGATGTAGGCGGCGACCGCGGGGTCGCCCTTGGCGAGCTCCTCGAAGATCGCGACCGTGTCGGAGCGGCTGAGGCCGGTGCCGCCGAAGTCCTCACGCACGTAGATGCCACCGAGACCGAGTTCGCCCGCCTTGCCCAGTGACTCCCGGGGGAAGATGTGCTTCTCGTCGCGCTCGGCTGCGAACGGCGCGAGCTCGGTGTCGGCGAACTCGCGGACGGCGTCGAGAATGGCCTCGCGCTCTTCGGCGGTGGTGGTGACGGTGGTCATGGTCATGTCATCTCCTGGGGTCGTGCGTTTCGTCTCGGGCGGCTTCGCCGGCCTCGCTCAACGAACAAGAATCGTCAGTGCATGGTGGGGATCACGAAGCTCGCGCCGTCGCGGATCCCCGCAGACGGCCAGCGGCTCGTGACGGTCTTGGTCTTCGTGTAGAAGCGGAAGGCGTCGGCGCCGTGCTGGTTGAGGTCGCCGAATCCGCTGCGCTTCCAGCCGCCGAACGTGTAATAGGCGATCGGCACGGGGATCGGCACGTTCACGCCCACCATGCCGACCTCGACGCGAGCGGCGAAGTCGCGGGCGGCATCGCCGTCGCGGGTGAAGATCGCGACTCCGTTGCCGTATTCGTGCTCGGATGCCATGCGCAGCGCCTCCTCGTAGTCGGCCGCCCTGGCGATCACGAGCACCGGGCCGAAGATCTCCTCGCGGTAGATCGCCATGTCGGTGGTGACGTGGTCGAACAGCGTCGGGCCGAGATAGAAGCCCTGCTCGTGCCCGGGCACGGAGAATCCGCGCCCGTCGGCGAGAAGCGTCGCGCCCTCGTCGACGCCCTGCTGGATATAGCCCTCGACCCGCTCGACGGCAGCGCGCGTGACCAGCG
This sequence comes from Microbacterium sp. Leaf161, assembly GCF_001423645.1. NCBI lineage: Bacteria > Bacillati > Actinomycetota > Actinomycetes > Micrococcales > Microbacteriaceae > Microbacterium > Microbacterium sp. Leaf161. The sequence continues at coordinate 810,859 of NZ_LMOW01000001.1, forward strand.
GTCCGTAGTCGACGTCTGCTGCGAGCGACGGTCCGATGCGCAGCTGCGCCACACGCTCGGTGAGCTTGGCGGCGAGAGCGTCTGCGGTCTCCTGCCCCACCGGCACCGCGACCGAGATCGCCATGCAGCGCTCGCCCGCCGAGCCGTAGCCCGAGCCGATTAGCGCATCGACGGCCTGGTCGAGATCGGCGTCGGGCATCACGATCATGTGGTTCTTGGCACCGCCGAAGCACTGCGCCCGCTTGCCGTGCGTGGCGGCCGTCGAGTAGATGTACTCGGCGATCGGGGTCGAGCCGACGAAGCCGACGGCCCGGATGCGGTCGTCGGTCAGCAGGGCATCGACGGCCTCCTTGTCTCCGTGCACGACGTTGAGGACGCCGGCGGGGAGTCCTGCCTCGAGGAACAGCTCGGCGATGCGCACAGGCACCGAGGGATCGCGCTCGCTGGGCTTGAGCACCACTGCATTGCCGGCGGCGAGCGCGGGGCCCGCCTTCCACAGCGGGATCATGGCGGGGAAGTTGAAGGGGGTGATCGCGGCGACGACGCCGAGGGGCTGCCGCATCGAGTACACGTCGATGCCCGCACCCGCGCCGGTCGAGTATTCGCCCTTGAGCAGGTGCGGAGCCCCCGCGGAGAACTCGATGACCTCGAGGCCCCGCTGGATGTCGCCCTTCGCGTCGTCGACGGTCTTGCCGTGCTCGCTCGCGAGCAGCTCGGCGAGCGACTGCATCTCGCGCTGCACCAGATCGAGGAATCGCAGCAGCACGCGAGCGCGCTTCTGGGGGTTCGTCGCGGCCCACTCGACCTGCGCGGCCTCGGCGTTCGCGATCACGTCGGCGACCTCGCCGGCGGAAGCCAACGGCACGCGCGCCTGGACGGACCCGGTACTGGGATCGAAGACGTCGGCGAAGCGGCCTCCCTCTGGGGTGAGGTGCTTTCCGCCTACGAAGTGGGGAATGGTACGAGTCATTGTGCGATGTCCCTTCGCGCCGTCGTTGGCACTATGACGATGGTACTTCGGCATCCGTCGATTTGCTAGGGCGTCCTTGTATCACGAGTCCCGGTGCTCGTGCTTTCAAGGAAAGCGCTTCCCGAGTAGGGTCGTCAGGACCGGTCATCGACCTCGACCCTGGAGACCCATGCACTACGGCGCCGACTACAACCCCGAGCAGTGGCCACGAGAGGTGTGGCCCGAAGATGTGCGGCTCATGCGCGAGGCGGGCGTGACGATGGTGAGCCTCGGCATCTTCTCGTGGTCGCGCATCCAGCCCGCCGAGGGCGAGTTCGACTGGGAGTGGCTCGACGAGATCATCGGGCTGCTGCACGAGGGCGGCATCCAGGTCGACCTCGCCACCGCCACCGCCTCCCCTCCTCCGTGGGCCACGACCACCTACCCCGAGATGCTGCCCCAGGATGCCGACGGCTCGACCTTCTGGCCGGGCAGCCGACAGGCCTTCGCCCCCTCGTCACCGGTGTACCGCCGCCTCGCCGCCGAGCTGGTCACGGCGCTCGCCGAGCGCTATGCGCATCATCCGGCCGTCGTGCTGTGGCACGTCAACAACGAGTACGGCTGCCATCTGCACTACGACTACTCCGACTCGGCACGCGACGCCTTCCGGCTGTGGCTGCAGCGCAAGTACTCGACGATCGACGCCCTCAACCATGCGTGGGGCACCGACTTCTGGTCGCAGCGCTACACGGCGTTCGAGCAGATCCTGCCGCCGCGCAAGGCGCCGTACAGCATCAATCCGACGAGCGTGCTCGACTTCAAGCGATTCACCTCGGACACCCTGCTCGAGCTCTACGTGATGGAACGCGACATCATCCGCGCCTCGGGTGCCACCCAGCCGATCACCACGAACTTCATGGGCGCGTTCCCGCCGGCCGACTACTGGAAGTGGGCGGCCGAGGTCGATGTGATCAGCGACGACAACTACCCCGACCCCAACGACCCCGAGTCGTTCCGCGGGGCGGCGTTCGCCCGCGAACTGATGCGCGGCCTGAAGCCCGGCGTGCCGTGGATCCTCACCGAGCAGTCGACGAACGCCCTGAACTGGCGACCGACGAACGCCCCGAAAGCACCGGGCCAGATGGCGGCGATCAGTGCCCAGGCGGTCGGCCGAGGCGCCGACGGCATCATGTTCTTCCAATGGCGGCAATCACGTCGGGGCAGCGAGAAGTTCCACTCGGCGATGGTTCCGCAGGCGGGGCTCGACACCCGCACCTGGCGCGAGGTCGTCGAACTCGGGGGTCAGCTCGCCCAGCTGCCCGACCTGCCGGACGTCTCTTCAGGCGCGAGGATCGCGCTCGTCTTCGACTGGGAGAACTGGTGGGCCATCGACGGCCGCGACCATCCGATCGCGCTCGACTACCTCACACTCGCGCACCGCTGGCATGCGGCACTGCACAGACAGAACCTCGCGGTCGACATGGTGAACACCACGAGCGACCTCAGCGCGTACTCGCTCGTGGTCGCACCGCAGCAGTACCTGCTCGGCGACGAGGGCGCAGCCAATCTGTCCGCCTACGTCGAGCAGGGCGGGAACCTCTTCGTCTCGGCGTTCAGTGACGTGGTCGACCAGGACGACGCGTTCCGCGAGGGCGGGTTCATCGTCTCGCTGCGGGATGTTCTCGGAGTCGCGCTCGAGGACTTCGGGGCGCTCGTGCCGCCCGAGTCCGTGCGCTCGGCGGATTCGGCCGGAGAGGTCGCGAGCCACGCCGTGCCCGACGGGCCCGGCCAGTCGGAGGCACCGCTCGACGGACCAGCGGGCCGGATCATCGGGCAGTACTTCGCGGAAGAGCTGATCGTGCAGGATGCCGAGGTGCTCGGCCGCTTCACCGAGGGTCGCACCGCGGGGCGCGCGGCCTTCACTCGCAAGCGGGCAGGGGCGGGGAACGGCTTCTACCTCGCGACGATCCCGGACGATGCGGGCATGGCAGCCGTGCTGGGCTGGCTCGCCGCCGAAGCCGGAGTGGCGGCCGAGATCCCCGGGCTGCCCGAGCACATCGAGGTCGCGCGCCGCGGCGGCATCCTTACCGTCATCAACCACAGCGCCGAGCCGTTCGCCGTCGACGTGCCGGGCACCGATGTGCTCACCGGTTCGACCGATGCACGCCGCGAACTCGGCGCGTTCGGGTGGACACTCGTAGACACGGGCGACTCGCCGTCATCGCAGCACTCACAGAAGGAGGACAGCTGATGCAGTACACACGTCTCGGACGAGCAGGCGCCCGCGTGAGCCGCCTGGCTCTCGGCACCATGAACTTCGGTCCCGTGATCGACGAAGAGGCCTCGCGCGCCATCCTGGACCGCGCGACCGAGGTCGGCATCGACTTCATCGACACCGCCGACGTCTACGGCGGCGGGAGGTGGGGCGACCACCCCGGACAGTCGGAGGAGATCCTCGGGCGCTGGATGAAGGACCGCGACAACCGCGACGACCTGATCGTCGCGACCAAGGTGTTCGGCGTGATGGGCCCATGATCGAACGATCGGGGGCTGTCGGCTGTGCACATCCGCGCCTCGGTCGACGACTCGCTGCGGCGGCTCGGCACCGACCGCATCGACCTGTATCAGATGCACCACATCGACCGCGACGTGCCTCTCGACGAGACACTCAGCGCCTTCGCGACGCTGCGCGAGCAGGGCAAGATCGTCTACCTCGGCAGCTCGAACTTCGCCGGCTGGCACCTTGCGCGCGTGCACGAGATCGCGGCGGCCGCTGGCTATCCGGCCCCCGTCACAGAGCAGTCGCTCTACAACCTCACCGAGCGCACCGTCGAGCTCGAGGTCGTGCCCGCCGCGGAGCAGTACGGCATGGGGCTGCTGCCCTGGTCACCGCTCGCCAGCGGACAGCTCGGAGGCGTGCTGCAGAAGACCGATCGCTCCCGGTCGAGCCTCGACGCTCTCGGCGACCGACGTCCTGCGATCGAACGCTACGAGGCGTTCTGCGCCGAGCTCGGCATCCGCCCCGGTGTCGTGGCGATCGCCTGGCTGCTGCACCAGCCGGCGGTGACGGCGCCCGTGATCGGCCCACGGACGATCGACCAGCTCGATTCAGCTGTCGAGGCGCTCGACGTGACCCTCGATGCCGACACGCTCGCCGAGATCGACCGCATCTGGCCGGGGCCCGGCGGACCCGCCCCCGAGGCCTACGCCTGGTAGCGCGCACGAAGACCGGATGCCGGGGCCATGCGTCCCGGCATCCAGTCTCGTCGTGCTAGTAGACGATCACGGGCAGACTGCGCGAACCGCGGGAGTCCTGCCACGGTTCCGTGCCGTCGAACCGCACCGTGAGCAGGTGGATCCCCCGACCGAGCTTCGGCACCGAGACGGTGGCCTTGCCCTTGTCGGCCGGCGTCAGCTCGACCGTCGCGACGACCTTGCCGCGGTCGTGCACCGTCAGCGTGCCCACCGGGGCGCTGCCGTCGTCGGCGGTGACGGCCACCTTCACGGTCGCGCTCTTGCCCGCCTTCACGAGAACATCCGACGAGGCACGCACCCGAGTGTCGATCGGCTGCACCTGGTCGTCGACGAGCACGGCGACCGAGCGGGCGGGGATCGTCACGCTGCCGGTCGCGGCGTCCCAGGTGGTGGTCTTGACCACGGCATCGGCTCCGTTCGCCTGGGCCGGCGTCAGCGTGAACGAGCGCCCGGCCAAGCCGGTCACCGTCTGCGTGACCGGCGAAGGTGAGGAGTTGAACGCGACGAGTGCTCCGTCGAGCTCAGCGTCGGCATCGGGACCTGCCAGATCGTCGATCTGCATGAGGATCACGCCCGGCGCTGCGGCCGCTCCGCCGTTCGGGAACGTGACCTTCTGCCGGATCAGCTCGGCCGAGCCGAGACGCAGCAGGTCGACCTCGTCGCGGATTCGCAGCAGATCGAGAGCGGACGCCTCGGCTGCGGCCATGTCGGCGGGAGCCGGCTTGAGCGCGGGGTCGGCGAGCAGCGGCGCCATGATCGGCCACTTCTCTTCATTGTCTGCCGCTGTCGGGAGCCCGGAGCCGAAGGTCGACTCCTGACCCGTCCAATCGATGCGGTTGAACCAGTCGCCCGAGTTGTAGCTGTTGCGATCGAGGGACTTCGACCGCAGCAACTCGGTGCCGGCGTGCCAGAACGATGGAGACTGCGAGAGCGTCACGGTCGCGAGCTCCAGCGTGTTCATGCGCACGCGGTCGGCCATCGGGGTGTCCACCGGCAGCTTGAGCACTGAGAGGTCGTAGAGCGTCTCGTTGTCGTGCGCGTCGACGTAGTTGATCGTCTCGTCCGGCTGGTCGGCATAGCCCGCCGCCGAGCCGCGGTAGTCGATGGCCTCTCCGGCCGTCACTGCGCCGTCGCTCGTCGTGAACGAGAAGTCGCGCAGATTGCCCGCGAGCCCGAGCTTGACCAGATCGGTCTCGTGCCCGAGGTCGGCGAGCGCCTGCTCGACGGTGCCGTTGATCGGATCGCCGTTCGGATCGGTTCCCAGACCCGTGCCGAACCCCTGGCGGAACGTCGACGAGGCATCGACCGGGCTGCCGCCGTGCACGGCATCGCGCAGCCGGTCGTTGAACGTCCCGATGCCCGTGCCTCCGAGCTGCCCCTGCGTGGCCTGCTCGAACAGGGCGTTGTCGGCGACCTCGCCGAAGTTCCAGCCCTCGCCGTACAGGTGGATCGCGGATCCGTCGACGCCGTCCTTCTTGAGGGTGAGCGCGTCGAGCGCGTCACGGATGGCCTGCATGTTCGTCGTCGAGTGGTGCCCCATGAGGTCGAACCGGAAGCCGTCGACCTTGTAGTCGCGCGCCCAGGTCACGATCGAGTCGACCATGAGCTTCTGCGCGGCGAGGTGCTCGGTCGCGACGTTCTGGCAGCACGTCGAGGTCTCGACGCCGCCCGCCGCGTTGAGCCGGTGGTAATAGCCCGGAACCACCTGGTCGAGCACAGACTTCTCGGCCTGACCGGATGCCGCGGTGTGGTTGAACACCTCGTCGAGCACCACCTGCAGGTCCATGTCGTGCAGCGCACCGACCATCGACCGGAACTCGCTGACCCTCGCCCCGCCGTCGGCGTCGACCGCGTACGAGCCCTCGGGCGTCGAGTAGTGGTACGGGTCGTAGCCCCAGTTGAATCCGTCGGCATCGGCGACGGCCTGGATGCACGCCTGCTGCGCCGGATCGGCGGGGCCGAACGAGGCGAGGTCGCAGTCAGGCACCGCCTGGGCCGCTCTGTCCTCCTCGATCGACGCGATGTCGAACGAGGGCAGCAGGTGCACGGTGTTGATGCCGGCATCCGCGAGCTGCGTGAGCTGGTCGGTGCCCGCGCTGTCGCGGGTGAAGGCGAGGTAGGTGCCTCGCTCCGCGGCCGGAACCGTCTCGTCGCTGATCGAGAAGTCCCTGATGTGCAGCTCGTAGATCGCGCGGTCGACCGCTCGCTCCACGATCGGCGACTTGGTCTTCTGCCACTGCTTCGGCTGCCAGGCCTTGTCGTCGAGATCGATGGCGACCGAACGCCGCGAGTTCAGCGTGAGGGCGATCGAGTACGGGTCGGTGACCTGGTTCGTCTCGATGGCCCCGATGGTCGGAGCGTAGACGACGACCTCCCAGAGGTACTCGTCGCCCTTGAGGTCCTTCTTGCCCTTCACCGACCACACACCCGAGGCGGCATCCCATGTGGCCTCGTGGCGCACCGGGTCGCCCTCGGCGCCCTCGTCCCAGGAGAGCAGCGTCGCGCTCTGGGCAGTCGGCGCCCACAGTCCGAACGTCGGGTTCTTTCCCGAGAACGTCACACCGAGATCGACATCGTCGAGGGCAGCGGCATAGACGTCGTCGAGCACACCCGCGATCTGCACGCCGCTGAACGCGGTGAGCGCTCCAGCCTCGTCACGCTGGGCGACCGCGAGCTGCGTGCGCAGCAGCGCCGCAGCATCCGCATCGGGCACCCGCAGCGCGAGGTAGCCGTCGAGCGCCGGGAAGCGGCCGAGCTGCTCGTCGGTCAGGCCGCCCTCGATCACGTCGAGCGCGATCGGATCTGCTCCCGCGACCTCGCCGTCGACCACGGCGAGTGACGCGTCTGCCGAGGAATAGAGCTGGAAGGCCGCCCTCTCGACGGACCCGAGCGTGGCCGGCCACGCGATCGTCTCGGCATCGACCCAGTGCGCGCGCTGCTCGCCGACGCCGGGGAGCTGCGGGGTGTCGCTGCCGACCTCGAGCACGTGCGTCGCCAGCGTGTAGCGGAACGACGTCACCGTGCCCTCGGTGGCGCTGAACGAGATGTTCGCGCCGCCCGGCACTCCGTCGGCGCCGTAGTTCTCGGCCCAGCTCAGACCGTGCGCGACCTTGAGCTCATAAGCGCCGGTCGGCAGATCCGCCGTCGAGAACTCGTAGACGCCGTCGCGATCGCCGTCGGCCATCAGGGTGCCGAGGCAGTCGGGCGACCAGTCGGCCGCACACCCGAGCTCGTCCTGCAGAGAGCCGGGCAGCGTCACGATGGGGCCGTCTGCCGTGGACTGCACGATGTTCGTGCGCGGGTCGAAGTAGAAGGTGATCGGCCCGCCCGCATGGGTGAGAGTGACGTTCGCGCCGTCCGGCACACCGTTCGCTCCATAGTTGATCGCCCAGCTGCCGTTCACCGCGGCCTTGTACTCGTAGTCGCCCGCCGGCAGGTCGAAGGCCCCCTCCCACACGCCGTCGGCACGAAGGGTCAGCTTGGCCTTCTCACACGCCGGATCCCAGTCGCCCGCGCAGCCCATCTCGGAGTTGAGGCTGCCTGGCACCGTCACCATGTCGATCGGCGACTCGGGCTCCTCGCCCACTTCGAGCGTCACCGCGTTGCCGACCGAGGCATAGGTCGAGGCGGCGGCGTGATTGCCGGCGGCGTCGGTCGTCACCGCCCGATACTCGAGGAGCGTGCCGTTCGCGAGATCGCGGATGTCGTGGAAGACACGCGGATCGGTGTCCTCTGCCGTGCCCAGGGCCTGCCACTCGTCAGAGCCGACGACGCGCCAGGCGAAGCTGGTCTGCGCCCACTGGTCGGCGATGTCGGCCTGCACGGCGGACTGGCCCGAGACGCCGGCACCGGCTGCCGGCGCGGACACCGAGACGGATGCCGCCTCGGTCGGCGCCGTGACGGTGGAGTCGGCCTTCCAGACCACGGCCGACAGGGCCGGCACCGTGATCGAGGCGGCGGCGCCGGCATCCGTGGTGAGGGGTGCGGCGTCACCGTAGAGCACCTCGTAGGAGGCGTCGGCGGTCAGCGTCGCGAGGTCGACCGTCTGCGCGGTCGCGGCGTTGTTCACCGCGACCAGGTGCTCGACCTTGTCGTCGGCATCCACCCGCGAGAAGGCGTAGACGCCTACGCCGGACGCCGCGTAGCGCTCGATCTGCGCGCCCTCGCCGAGAGCCGGGTTCGACTCGCGGAGCTCTGACAGCGCGGCGATGTGCTCGTAGAGCGCGGCATCCGTCGCGTAGCGGTCGACGGAGCCTGCCTGCTCGCCGGTGATGAGGTTCTGGTCCGCGTACTCGGCCACCTGGGTGGCGAACAGCGACTGCCTGGCGTTCTTGTCGCCGCCGGCGCCCGTGAAGCCCTGCTCGTCGCCGTAGTAGACGACGGGCTGGCCGCGGGTGAGGAACATGAGCTCGTGCGCCAGCTCGTCGCGCTGCAGCGGAGCATCCGTCGACTGCAGGAAGGATCCGACCCGCCCCATGTCGTGGTTGCCGAGGAACGTGGGCAGGGCGGTCGACGACGAATCGGGTGTCGTGTAGCGGTCGTCGCCCGCGAAGAGGGACTGCAGGCCCTTGGCCGAGTTGCCGGACGCATAGCTGACGGCGGAGGACTGGAAGGTGAAGTCGAGGATCGAGTTCATGTCGGTGTCGCGCACGTAGGGCGCGAGCTTCACCGGATCGGCGTCGTAGACCTCGCCGAACATGAAGAAGTCGTCGTTGCCCTGCTCGTGCGCATAGTCGAGGACGTCGGCTGTCCACTTCTCCCAGAACTCGAAGTTCACGTGCTTGACGGTGTCGATGCGGAAGCCGTCGATGCCCAGGTCGATCCACTTGTCGTACACCTCGACGAAGCCGTTGACGACGGTCGGGTGCTCGGTCATCAGGTCGTCGAGTCCGTCGAAGTCGCCGTAGGTGACCGACTCGCCCGACCAGGTCGAGTTGCCGCGGTTGTGATACAGCGAGGGGTCGTTCAGCCAGGCGGGCACCTTGACGTCGGTCTCACTGTCGACGACCACCGGCGTATAGGGGAAGCTCGTCGCCGGGTCGAGCTCGGGGAATCCGCCGGTGCCCGCGTGGTCGGCCGGGTCGAACGCCGTGCCCGCGGCATCCGTGTAGGGACTCGTCGCCTGGTCGATGTAGGAGTACTGGCCCTCGGCGTAGTCGATCACGTCGGCGGTGTGGTTGGTGATGATGTCGAAGTACACCTTGATGCCGCGGGCGTGCGCGTCGGCGATCAACGCCTGCAGCTCCTCGTTGGTGCCGAGGTGGGGATCGATGCGCGTGAAGTCGGTGATCCAGTAGCCGTGGTACCCGGCCGAGGCGTTCGCGCCCTCGCCCTGCACCGGCTTGTTGGCGAAGCTGGGCGTCAGCCAGATCGCCGAGGTGCCGAGGCCTTCGATGTAGTCGAGGTTGTCGCGGATGCCGGCGATGTCGCCGCCCTGGTAGAAGCCCTTGTCGGTGGGGTCGAACCCGGTGGTGAGCCGATCGCCCTCGAGGCCGCCGGCGTCGTTGGAGGTGTCGCCGTTCGCGAAGCGATCCGTCATCACGAAGTAGAACTGCTCGCCGGCTCCTGCCTGACGTGCCGGGCTCTCGACCAGCGCGTCGTCGTCTGCCGTGTAGCCGCCGCGCAACTCGGTCGCCTCGAGACCCACCCGCTTGAGGGTGTCGTCGAACGTGAAGCGCAGGGTCGTCGGGCCCGCGACCGTGAGGGGGATGTCGTCGGCGCCGCCGTCGAGGCCGTACGCCTCGTCCCAGCCGTCGTTCAGCGCGACCTTGTACTGCCAGGTGCCAGCCGGCACCTCGAACTCGGCGGAGTAGACCCCCTCGGCGCCCGTGGGTTCGAGCTCGGTCTCGGCGCAGTCGGGCGCCCAGTCGGCAGCGCAGCCGAGTTCGGACTGCAGCGATCCCACGAGGGCCACGGTTCGATCGGCGGCGGAAGCGGGCGGCGCGCCCACGGTGCCGGCTGCACCGAACCCCGAGACGACGAGCGCGGCGGCGGCGAGAAGGGCGAGCGGACGTGAGGCGGTCGTCTTCGACCGAGCCGGCTTGAACAAGTGATGCTCCCTGGGTGACGGGCGGACACGACGACGTGTCCGAAGGCTTGCGAGTGAAGCTAGCAGGGCGTCGCTCCGGACTGCAAGCGCTTGCAGGAGTGCTGTGGCGAAAAGTCAGGGGTGCGCGGGGCGGCGCTGGTCGAAAGTCGCAAACGCTTCCAGAGTGGGGAATCTCGGACGATGAGGATTTCTCGCCGCGTTCACCGTCCGGACACCTTCGCCGACTACAACTGCACATGCGCGGACACAGACTCAGACCGGATCGGGTAGTCACGTCATCCGCGCCTACGGTGAGCGTCTGCTCCCGAAGAGACCCCCGCCGAATCGGGTCGGCGGGGGTCTTCTCTGTCTTGCTGTCTGGCCTTCGAATCGCGTGAATGACCCCATTTCGACGGAATTTCGGGTCATTTGCGCGATTCGAAGGCCCCTGGTTGTGGACAACACGATCAGGCTGTCGGAATCATGTCACCGTGGCGCCATGGGACGAACGCAGAAGCTTCCAGATGAATGCGGCGACGGATTCCCGGTCCGAATCGCTCGCCTGAACGGGGTGAGCCGCAGTCGCCTTCGCGGTCGAGACCTGGAGGCGCCGTTCCACGGAGTGCGCATCCCCCGCGGAAGCACACCGTCTTTCCGCGACATCGAGGATCCATACGAACGGCAGCGACAGGCGAGGGTTCACCGCGCGCGCACCTATGCTCCAGGGCTGCACACGGGCCACTTCTTCAGCCACCAGACCGCAGCGTCGATCTGGGGTGCACCATTGCCGCTGGAGTTCACGGACGCAGACGAGATCGCGGGCTATACCGAGCTGCCCCTCCACGTCAGCGCCGCCGGATCGACCCCGTTCCCCCGAGCGGCCGGGATCAAGGGGCACCGGACCCTCGCGAGCCTCACTTCGATCAGCGATCAGGATGGCCTCCGGGTCACGTCCGCAGCCGCCACCTGGGTGTCACTGGGCACACTCCCCCTGCTCGATGTCGTGGCGCTCGGAGACTACCTGTGCCGGACGTGGCGGCAGGGTCGGGGCCGACCGTCGCCAGGCCGCCCGCCCCTCAGCACCGTCGAGGAGCTCCGAGCCTCGCTGGACGCCGGACGGCGCCGGGGCGCCGCGCGCCTCCGTACGGCGATCGATCTGATCCGAGAGGACTCCTGGTCGCCTCGAGAGACGAAGGTGCGATGCATCCTCATCACGGCTGGTCTCCCCGAACCCGAGCTCAATGTCGACCTCTTCGACGATCGCGGTCGCTTTCTCGGCTGCGTGGACATGGCCTATCGACACGAACGCGTCATCGTCGAATACCTCGGGATGCTGCACGGCGACAGGTGGGCGGCGGATGTGGAGCGCATCGCGGGTCTCCGCGCGGCCGGCTGGACGGTCATCGAGGTGACGTCACCCCTCCTGAAGAACCCGGAAGAGCTCGTGCGTCGTGTCGCCGCGGCTGTGCGGCACTGACCTGCTTCCGTTCGAATCGCGTGAATGACCCTATCCGGACCGCATATCGGGTCAATCGCGCGATTCGAAGGGCCGAATGCCGGGGCTAGAGCCGCTCGATGATCGTGGCGTTCGCCATGCCGCCGCCCTCGCACATGGTCTGCAGGCCGAATCGTCCGCCGACCGCGTCGAGCTGGTCGATGAGGGTTCCGAGCAGGCGGGTGCCCGACGAGCCCAGAGCGTGCCCGAGGGCGATCGCTCCTCCGCGCGGATTGAGTTTCGCGGCATCGGCCCCGAGCTCGGCGGCCCACGCGAGCGGTACGGATGCGAACGCCTCGTTGACCTCGTAGGCGTCGAGGTCGTCGATCGTGAGTCCGGTGCGCTCGAGGATGCGCCGGGTGGCGGGGATCGGCCCGGTGAGCATCATCAGCGGGTCGTCTCCGACCACCGTGAACGCATGGAACCTCGCACGCGGCGTGAGCCCCAGCGCGTCGGCGCGCTCCGCGCTCATCAGCAGAGCGGCGGATGCTCCGTCGGTGAGCGGTGAGGAGTTGCCGGGAGTGATCCTCCAATCGACCTCGGGGAACCGCGCGGCGAGCGCGTCGGTGCGGAACGCCGGGTTCAGCCCGGCGAGTCCCTCAGCCGTGGTGCCGGCACGGACGGTCTCGTCGACCACGGCATCCGGCGCCTCGGCGACCGGGATGATCGTGCGGTCGAAGAAGCCGCTCCCCCAGGCATCCGCCGCGCGGCGATGCGACTCTGCCGCATAGTCATCGAGTGCAGCACGATCGAGGCCCCAGCGCTGGGCGATGAGCTCGGCCGAGACGCCCTGGTTCACGAGGCCTTCGGGGTAGCGCTCACGCAGGCGGGGCGACATCGGGCTTCCGCCGGCTGCGGACGAGCCGAGCGGCACGCGGCTCATCGACTCGACACCTCCGACGATGACCGCGTCGTATGCCCCGGCCATGATCCCCTGTGCGGCGAAGTGCACCGCCTGCTGACTCGACCCACACTGACGGTCGATCGTCGTGGCGGGGATCGTCTCGTCGAAGCCCGCGGCGAGCACGGCCTGACGGGCGATGTTCGACGACTGATCGCCCACCTGGCTCACGCAGCCGAGCAGCACGTCGTCGATCTGCCGCGATTCCAGACCGTTGCGTTCGAGGATCGCGCCCAACGCGCCCGCCGCCAGATCGACGGGATGCACACCCGCCAGGGCGCCGCCCGGCTTGCCCCGCCCGACGGGGGTGCGGACGACATCGACCAGGACGGCTTCGCTGCGCGTGCTCATGCCTCCTATTCTCACCCTGTCCCGGAGTCGAGTCGCGGAACGGCGACATCGGATGGGTGGGATGCGGTCTTCGCGCGCCGCGAAAACGGACGGCGGCCCCCGGCATCCGAAATACAATCGTTGGTGCGCCCGCACCCTGGCGCATCCCCCACCGTCGAGGTGCCCGTGATCCGGGCGACCGCACTCTCTGAGGACCCACCATGTCCAGCGAACCCATCACCGTCTCCATCCGCCGCGAGCTCGACCCCGAGCACGTGGCCGAGGCCACTGCGTGGGTGCAGACCGGCGTGAACCTCGCGCACCGGTACCCCGGCTTCCTCGGATCCGGATGGGTGCGCGACGGTGAGGACTCGCACGTCTGGCACATGCTCTACCGCTTCTCCGACGAGAGGTCGCTCGTCGCCTGGGAGCAGTCCGGCGAGCGCGAGTGGTGGAAGTCGACCGGCGAGCAGTTCGTGCGCAGCGAGCGCGTGCGCCGCCGCAGCGGCATCGAGGGATGGTTCGACGAGCCGACCACCGACACCATCACACTCCCTCGGGCCGACGGCTCGACGACCACGGTCGCGATGGTCAGCACTCCCCCGCGCTGGAAACAGGCCGTGTCGATCTGGCTCGGGTTCTTCCCGCTCAACCTCGCCTTCACCTATGCGATGAGCCCGATCCCCGGCTGGAACGAGCTGCCGATCTGGTTGCGGGTGCTCGCGACGACGGTCGTGCTGACCCCGATCATGACCTACTGGGTGCTGCCCTGGGTCACGCGCACGCTGCGCCACTGGCTCAACCGCTGAGGCGGCCGGCTCGGCGGCGGTCCCGGCGGGCTGCGGGGTCGAAAAAGCACCGGAAACCGCCGTTTCGGATGCGCTTTCGACCACGCACGCCGTCGCCCGAGCTGAGGGCGGCAGGCTGAGGGCGGCAGGCTGAGGTCGGCAGGTCAGAGGTCGGCGACGGCGGCGCGCAGCGCCTGCTCGACGACCGCGACCCCCTCGGCCAGCGGCCCCGGTCGTCGCACAAGATGCAGGGTGTTGATCGGCGGGTCGTCGGTCGGACGCAGGTCGACGAGCCTCCCGTCGGCGAGCTCGTCGGCGATCAGGTAGGTCGGCAGCACGGTGACGCCCGCTCCGGCGACGGCGGCGGCGGCGAGCGCACGCAGATCCGGGAAGACGAGAGCGGGTTCGCGGTCGAGACGGATGCCGAAGACATGCCGCCAGTACCGGCGCAGGATCGGCACGTCGCGGTCGTAGGCCAGCAGGGGCGCGTCGGTGAGGGCGTCCCGCGTGAGGACGGGGGAATGCGCGATGCCGAGCGCCGGTGCCGCGACGAGTGCGAACTCCTCGTCGAAGAACGGCACGGACGGCAGCCCCCGCCCGCGCGGACGCACCGCCGAGATCACGAGGTCGAGGCTGCCGACCCTGAGCTGCTCGAGCAGATCGTCGGCCAGGCCGGTGGTCACCGCGAGCCGCATCCCGTCTGCGACAGCGGGGGCGAGAGCGGGTGCGGCGACGCTGGCCAGGAACTCGGCGGCGCCGCCCAGTCGCACGATCGGCGGTTCGGCGGCGGGGCGGGTGCCGAGAGCATCCGCCAGCGCGTCGAGTGGACCGGAGAGCCGGGCTGCGAGCTCGTCGGCGCGCGGCGTCGGGCGGATGCCGCGGGCATGGCGCACGAACAGCGGCTCGCCGACGCTCTCTTCCAGCGCCTGAAGCTGCGTCGTCACGGACGACTGCGCGAGGCCGAGTGTGCGCGCCGCCGCTGACACCGACCCCGACCGGTGCGCGGCGAGGAAGGTGCGCCACAGCCCGAGGTCCTGCAGCCCATCGGAATTCCGATTGCTCATATCGGCAATCTATCGGAATCGGTTCTCGATCCTCGCGGTTGTCCCGGATATCGCATCCGCACGGCATCCGTCGTCCGACCCCTTGGGAGCATTCATGTCATCCGTCCTCTTCGTCGTCACCGGCGCCCGCACCTGGACCCTGTCCGACGGCACCGAGCACCCCACCGGCTACTGGGCCGAAGAACTGCTCGCCCCGTACCGACTGCTCACCGCAGCAGGTCATGACGTCGTCTTCGCGACTCCCGGCGGTGTCGAGCCGGTGGCCGACTCGTCGAGCCTCGGCGAAGGCGATGCCGCCGCCCTCGCACAGATCCCGGGGCTCACCACTCCCCTGGTGCTCGCCGACGTCGACGCCGCCGACTACGCGGCCGTCTACTACCCGGGCGGCCACGGCCCGATGCAGGACCTCGCAGTGGATGCCGACTCGGCGGCGCTCATCTCGGCGACCGTCGCCGCCGGCCGCCCGCTGGCCGCCGTATGCCACGGTCTCGCTGCTCTGCTTCCCGCGCGCGATTCCGCTGGCGAGCCCCTGGTCGCCGGGCGCCGAATCACCGGCTTCTCCGATGAGGAGGAGCGTATCGGCGGACTCGCCGATCGCGCGCCGTTCCTTCTCGAGACCGCGCTGCGCGGTCTCGGCGCCGACGTCGAGGTCACCGATCCCTGGAGCGATCACACGATCGTCGACGGCCTGCTCATCACCGGACAGAACCCGCAGTCGTCGGCATCCGCCGCCCAGGCGCTGATCGCGGCTCTTCGCCTGACGCGTCACCGTCCGCGCGCGCGTGGGTTGTCAGAAACGCACCGGACACAGCTCGTTCGGATGCGCTTGTGACCACTCACGCCGCGGGACACGCCGGCGAACGCTGCCCCGCACGGCGGGTGGTCAGAAACGCACCTCACGCGGCTCGTTCGGATGCTCTTTTGACCACTCACGCCGCGGCAGTCGCCCGGCGGCCGACGAGCGACTCAGACCGCGGAGATCCGCCAGGATGCCGCGTGCGTCGCGCCGGGCTCGAGCACGACCAGGTCGGTTCCCGAGTTGAAAGCATCAGGCGGGCAGGTCATGGGCTCGACCGCGAGACCGATGCGGTGGATCGCATCGATGCCCGGGTTGTCGGCCGTGTGCACCTGCACCCACGGGCAGCGCTCGTCGAACGTCATCGCGACGCCGGTTCCGGCATCCGTCACGAGCCGAACCTCGGCGACTCCGCCGTCACGGGCGAGACCGGTGAAGGCGTGGTCGATGAAGACGTCGCCGATGCGGCGCGCTGCGCGGAAATCCCACGCCGGATGCTCCGACACGGCCTCGAGCGCGACCGGACTCAACCGGTCGGGCGTGACGGTGAGCACCTCGGATGCCGGCAGCGTGAGCGTCCAGTCGTCCACCCGGCCGCCGGGGCCGGCGACGAGATAGGGATGCGGTCCGGTGCCCCAGGGCGCAGCATCCGCCCCGAGGTTGCGCGCCGTGACAGTCTGACGCAGCCCGTCGATGTCGATGCGGTATTCGGTCTCGACCTCGACGCGGAACGGGTATCCCGTCTGCGGCTCGATCACGGCCGCAAGCACGACGCGGTCGTCGAGCACGAGGCGATCCTCGAACTCCGCCCACGCGAGGAGGCCGTGCAGCGCCTGGCCGCGGGCGGGTTCGGTGAGAGCCAGCTGCTGCTCGGCGCCGCCGAACGTGTAGCGGCCGTCGACGATGCGGTTGGGCCACGGCGCGAGGGTGGTGCCGCGGTATCCGGGCCGCACCTCGTCGGCATCGAACGGCACGACGAGGTCGCGCCCCTCGAACGTGAGCACACGCAGTGAGGCGCCGACGCTCGCGATCACGGCCTCATAGCCATGACCCGCGATGCGCAGCTGCCGTCCTGAGCGCGGACGCGCCGCGGTCGCGATGTCCACAGCGGAACCGACGGCGGCGGAGGAGACGTCAGTCATCACAGCCCCTGAGCCAGTCGGTAGTACGCCTGGTTCCAGCGCACCTGCTTCTGGAAGTCGGGCAGGGTGGTCGCATCGTCGATCACGAGCAGCTCGACCTCGGCCATCTCGGCGAAGTCGCGGAAGGCCTCGAGGCCGACGGCCGTCGACATGACGGTGTGGTGCGCGGCACCGGCGGTCAGCCACGCGGCGGCGCTCGTGGTGAAGTCGGGCCGCGGCTTCCAGACAGCGCGGCCGACGGGGAGCTTCGGCAGCGACTGGCGCGGCGGCACGTTCTCGACGACGTTCGCGGTGAGGCGGAACCGGTCGCGCATGTCGCTCAGCGCCACGACGATCGCGGGGCCCGGGTCGGCGGTGAAGACCAGGCGCACCGGGTCGTCCTTGCCGCCGATGCCGAGCGGGTGGATCTCGAGCGTCGGCTTGGCGGTGGTCAGCGAGGGCGAGACCTCGAGCATGTGCGCTCCGAGGATCAGCTCGTCGCCGGGGGTCATGTCGTAGGTGTAGTCCTCCATGAGGCTCGCGCCCCCGGGAAGCCCCGCACCCATCACATTCGCGACGCGCACGAGGATCGCGGTCTTCCAGTCGCCCTCGGCTCCGAAGCCGTATCCTTCGGCCATCAGGCGCTGCACCGCGAGACCGGGCAGCTGCGTCAGCGCGCCGAGGTCTTCGAACGACGTGGTGAAGGCGCCGAAGCCCCCCTCTTCGAGGAACGTCCGCAGACCGATCTCGATCGCGGCTCCGTCACGCAGGGACTGGTGGCGGTCTCCTCCGCGGCGCAGCTCCGGCACGACCTCGTACAGCTCCTCGTACTCGGCCACGAGGGCGTCGATCTCGGAGTCGGATGCCGCGGCGACCGCATCCGCCAGATCGTTCACGCCCCAGGTGTTGACCTGCACGCCGAAGCGCAGCTCGGCCTCGGTCTTGTCGCCCTCGGTGACGGCGACGAAGCGCATGTTGTCGCCGAACCGGGCGAGCTTGAGCGAGCGCGATGCCGCAAGGCCGGCGGCCGCGCGCTGCCAGGTCGCGATCTCCTGGCGCACCCGCGGGTCGCTCGCGTGACCCACGACGGTCTTGCGGGGCACGCCGAGACGCGTCTGGATGTAGCCGAATTCGCGGTCACCGTGCGCCGCCTGGTTCAGGTTCATGAAGTCGAAATCGATGTCGGCCCAGGGCAGCTCGACGTTCGCCTGCGTGTGCAGGTGCGCGAGCGGCTTCTGGAGGGCGTCGAGGCCGGCGATCCACATCTTCGCGGGGCTGAACGTGTGCATCCACGCGATCAGGCCGATGACCCTGTCGTCGGCGTTGGCCTCGAGCGCGGTGCGCTTGATGGCCGCGGCATCGGTCAGCACGGGCTTCCACACGATCTTCACCGGCACCTCGCCTGCCTCGTCGAGGATGCGGGCGATCTGCTGCGACTGCTCGGCGACCTGTGCGAGCGTCTCGGGGCCGTAGAGGTGCTGGCTGCCGGTGAGGAACCAGACCTCGTAGCCGTCGAGCGAGGTGGTGAGCGGGGTGCGTGGCATGACTGGTCCTTCGGTGTGGCGGGGAGAGTTCAGAGAGAGTCGACGGCGGCGGCCTCGATGGCGAGGCCGGCGCGATAACGATCGAGGTAGGCGGTGAAGCCGGCGACGTCGGCGGGGTCGGGTTCGGCGACCGAGAGGGATGCCGCCGCGAAGACCTGCTCGTCGAGATACTCGCCCAGGGACTGCGCATCGGCATGCGCGAGGTACGACGCGAGAACCGCGATGCCCCACGCACCTCCCTCGGAGGCGAGTTCGCCCACCGCGACGGGAGCCCCGAGCGCACCCGCGAGGAAGCGCTGCGCGATTCCGGCCGTGCGGAACATGCCCCCGTGTGCGAACATGCGGTCGAGCTCGACGCCCTCTGCGGTGAGCACCTGCATGCCGAGCGCGAGGGTTCCGAAGACGCCGTACAGCTGCGAGCGCATGAAATTCGCGAGGGTGAAGGCGCTGTCGGGTGTCCGCACGAACAGCGGACGCCCCTCGGTGAGACCGGCGATCGGCTCACCGGCGAGGTGGTTGTAGGCGAGCAGCCCACCGGCATCCGCCTCGCCGTCGAGCGCCTCGCGGAAGAGGGTGTCGAAGACGGCGTCGTCACTCAGCGGCTGACCGGCTGCCGCCGAGAAGCGGATGAACAGGCCCGCCCAGGCGGCGAGCTCGCTGGCGCCGTTGTTGCAGTGCACCATGGCGACGGCGTCGCCCGCGGGAGTCGTCACGAGGTCGAGTTCGTGATGCACCTCGGCGAGTGGTCGCTCGAGCACGACCATGGCGAAGATGCTCGTCCCCGCCGAGACGTTGCCCGTGCGCGGAGACACCGAGTTGGTCGCCACCATGCCGGTGCCGGCGTCGCCCTCGGGCGGGCACAGCGGGATGCCGGGCTTCAGCGCACCGCTGGGGTCGAGAAGCGCAGCACCCTCGGCGGTGAGTGTGCCTGCGGCCGCCCCGGCAGGGAGCACGGTCGGGAGCAGGTTGCGGGCCGCTGCGGGAAGACGGTCAGCCGCGAGGGCGTCGTACGCCTGCAGCATCCGCTCGTCGTAGTCGCCGGTCGCCGAGTCGATCGGGAACATGCCGGAGGCGTCGCCGACGCCCAGCACCCGCGCGCCCGTGAGCCGTTCGTGCACGTACCCGGCGAGGGTCGTGACGAAGTCGAGCTGCGGCACATGCGCCTCGCCGTCGAGCACGGCCTGGTGCAGGTGCGCGATCGACCAGCGCAGCGGGATGTTGACGCCGAGCAGTTCGGTCAGCTCCGCCGCCGCGGCGCCCGTGTTGGTGTTGCGCCAGGTGCGGAACGGCACGAGCAGCTCGCCCTGCGCGTCGAACGCGAGGTAGCCGTGCATCATCGCCGAGATGCCGATCGCGCCGAAGGTCTCGGGGCGCACGCCGTGGCGGTCCTCCGCGTCGGCGACGAGCGCTGCATAGGCCGCCTGGAGTCCGGCCCAGACCTCGTCGATCGCGTAGGTCCAGAGGCCGTCTTCGAGCCGGTTCTCCCATGCGAACGAGCCGGTGGCGAGCACCTCGGTGGCATCCGACCCGATCAGGCAGGCCTTGATGCGCGTGGAGCCGAGCTCGATGCCGAGGCTCGTGCGGGCGGCGAGGATGTCGTCGCGGGCGGTGGCGCTGGTCGTGTCGGGCGTGCTGGTCGTGTCGCTCATCGTCGGGCGTCCGAGTTCTGTCCGTAGACGTTCTGGTATCGGTGGAAGAGGCTGTCGATCGCCTCCTGCGGAATCGGGATGAGGGGGCCCGCCTCACGGGCGTAGTGCACGGTGCGGGCGACGTCCTCGACCATGACGGCGGCCTTCACCGCATCCTTCGCGTCGACTCCGATCGTGAAGGGGCCGTGGTTCTGCATGAGCACCGCGCGGCTGCGGTGGCCGCTGAGGGTCTGCACGATGCCGCGACCGATCGAGTCGTCGCCGATGATCGCGAAGGGGCCCACCGGAATCGGACCGCCGAACTCGTCGGCCATGGCCGTGATCACGCACGGGATCTCCTCGCCGCGCGCGGCCCAGGCCACGGCGAACGTCGAGTGGGTGTGCACGACGCCGCCGACGGTGGGCATGTGGCGGTAGACGTAGGCGTGGGCCGCGGTGTCGCTCGAGGGCGCGCGGTCGCTGCCGGCGGTTCCGGGGATCACGGCACCGTCGAGGTCGCACAGGATCATGTTCTCGGGGGCGAGGTCGTCGTAGCTCACCCCCGACGGCTTGATGACGAACAGGTCGGCGCCGGGCACCCTGCCCGAGACGTTGCCGCCGGTCCAGACGACGAGGCCGTTGCGGACCAGTTCGGCGTGCAGGCGGGCGACATCTTCGCGGACGGCCTGGATCGATGCGTCGATCTCAGGGGAGAAGACGGGGGCTTCGTTGCTCACGGGTACCTCAGGGTCGGCGGTGGTCACTGTGACCGGTCACAGAAGTGTGTCACGGGGTCGCGGGGCCGGTCAAGGGACACGGCTCGGTGGTCGGCCGTTCACAATTCAGCACGGGCGCGACGGCGTCACGTCGCCGGCGCCGGAATCACGCCGATTCGGCGACCGTGAAGGGGCGTTCATGCTGAGTTGTGAACCCGTCGCACCCGGCGGGGCAGGTCACACCCGCGGCGGGGCGACCGAATCGCGGGTCACGAGCACGGGTGCCACGGGCGGGAGATCGGATGCCGACGCTCCGGCGCTGTCCGCCAGCACCGCCGCCACCGCACGGCGCGCCAGCTCGGAGAAGTCCTGTCGCACGGTCGTCAGCTTGGGCCAGTAGTAGGCGGCATCCGGGGTGTCATCGAAACCGACCACGCTGATGTCGCCCGGCACCGAGAGCCCGGCCTCGTGCAGGCCGCCGAGCAGCCCCAGCGCCATCTGGTCGTTGGCCGCGAACACAGCCGTCACGCCCGACTTCCGCACGGCGTCGACAGCCGCGTAGCCCGAGCCTGCAGTCCAATCACCCTCGAACACGGGGCCGGCGGCGAGCCCACGCGCGGCGAGCTCGTCTGCGAATCCCTGCGTGCGGGACTCTGCTTCGAGCCAGTCGGCGGGTCCGGCCAGGTGCGCGATGCGCGTGTGCCCGGCGTCGGCGAGCGCCGCGACGGCGAGCCTGGCTCCAGCCGCCTGGTCGACCGAGAGGCCGCGGGCTCCTCGGTCGGCCGCGTGAAGCGTGACGACCGGCACGCCGATGCGCAGCTCGTCGAGGGCATCGAGGGTGTGGGCGTGCGGGGCGACGACGACGATGCCTTCGACGCCCTGCATCACGAGGTGGTCGACCGCGGCGATGACCGCGTCGGCGTCTCCGGCATCCGCGAAGGCCGCACTCAGCCAGTATCCGACCTCGCGGGCTGCGGCCTCGAGCGCGGCGATGCTGCGCGAGGGCCCGTAGTGCAGGGCGTCGGTGGCCAGCACACCGAGCGTGCGGGAGCGCCGCGTGCCCAGTGCCCTGGCGGCGTTGTTCATGCGGTAGCCGAGCTCGGTCATCGCGGCGAGCACCCGTTCGCGGGTCTCGACGGCGACCTCGGGGTGGTCGTTCAGCACCCGTGACACCGTCTGCCGAGAGACCCCGGCGAGCACGGCGACGTCACGCACGCCCACAGTGCGACGGGGCTCGCTGCTCGTGTCACTCACGCCGACGAGTGTATGCCGAGCGGCCCCGGCGCCTCTTCTTCGTGCCACTCTGGTGACATGCGCATCGCACTCACGGGATCATCGGGCAAGCTCGGCAGCGTCGTCGCGCGGGAACTCCGCGCCCACGGATACGAGGTCATCGGCATGGACGTCGCCGGGGTCCGCGGCCAGGACTTCGTGCAGGTCGACCTCACGGATTACGGCCAGGTCGTGGATGCTTTCACGGCCGTCGGCGATCGACACGAGGGCATCGATGCCGTCGTGCATCTCGGCGCGATCCCCGCCCCCGGCATCCGCAGCGACGTCGCCACGTTCCACAACAACATGCCCGCCACGTTCAACGTGTTCTGGGCGGCGGTGCGCCTCGGCATCCGGCGCGTCGTCTACGCGTCGAGCGAGACCGTGCTCGGCCTGCCGTTCGACGTGCCTCCGCCCTACGTGCCCGTCGACGAGGACTACCCCGCCCGCCCCGAATCGGTGTACTCGCTGGTCAAGACGCTCGAGGAGCAGCTGGCGAGGGAGCTCGTGCGCTGGCATCCCGACCTCTCGATCACGGCGCTGCGGTTCTCGAACGTGATGAACCCGGAGGACTACGCCGAGTTCCCCGACTTCGACTCCGACGCGCTGCGCCGCAAGTGGAACCTCTGGGGCTACATCGACGCCCGCGACGGCGCTCAGGCCGTGGAGCGCGCGCTCGAGGTCGCGGCCCCCGGGTTCGACAACTTCATCATCGCGGCCGCCGACACGGTCATGTCGCGTCCGAGTACCGAGCTGCTCGCCGAGGTCTTCCCCGACGTCCCTGTTGCGCGCGAGTTCGGCCCGAACGAGACACTGCTGTCGATCGACAAGGCCCGCCGCATCCTGGGGTTCGACCCGCAGCACTCCTGGCGCGACCACGTCTGACCTCGGGGTGCGGTCGTCGCGCTGCGAAGCGATGCAAGCCCGATCCTTCGTGCTGGCAGTCAGCTCCAGAGGCTGGCGACCCGGGCTTCGGCGTCGCGGGTGCGGGCTTGCGCGCGGGCCGCAGCGGTCGCCGCGCTGGTGAGAGCTGTCTGCATGGCGTCGGCGCAGTCGGTCCATTCGCGTTGAGCGCGGACGTAGGCCTCCTGAGCGTGGCCGGTCCACTGCTGCCTCAACCCGGAGACCTCGCCATCGAGGTCGTCGAGCAGACCGCGAATCCGCTCTGCGGTGTCGGCAAGAACCGCGATCGACTGGGCGAGCGGTTCGTGATCGACGCGGATGCGCATCAGCTGACGCCTGCGTCGGATTCAGGCTTGGGCCAGCTCAGGTGGAGATCGCGGAGCTCATAGGGCTGAGACACCATGTCGGTGAGGAAGTACGTGTAGAAGATGACGGCTGCTTCGTCGGCGGTGAAGACCTCGTGAGGGTAGACCGTGGTGCTATGCCGGC
Source organism: Microbacterium sp. Leaf161 (assembly GCF_001423645.1). NCBI lineage: Bacteria > Bacillati > Actinomycetota > Actinomycetes > Micrococcales > Microbacteriaceae > Microbacterium > Microbacterium sp. Leaf161. Next base: position 834,138 of record NZ_LMOW01000001.1, read on the forward strand.
CTTCGTCCCAGTGGATCACCTCGGTCGGCGCGCCCGAGAGGTCACCGTCGGGCTTGCCGATTGTGTACTGGTGCGCGGTGCCGTCGGTATCCAGGCGGCGCACCTCGATCGTGAGGGCGTCGGCGGCGCCGGCGCACTGCATGTACTTGCCGCTGAGCGGAATGCTCTCTAGGAGGTCCGCGCCCTCCGGTGCCCGCCACAAGCTCCACGCCCAAGTGGACATCCCATTCATCTGGTTCAGCGAGAACCTGATCTGGTCCGGATACGGTCGGACGTAGTCAACCAGCGCCCCGCGGACGGAGTCGTTGATCTGCCTGATGTGTGTGGGCTGATTCATCTCACCGTCTCCACGTGCACTCTGGTGATCTCAATGCTCCTGCCGTTGTATACAGTGATTGCCAGCCGCTCAGGACTGACAGCTCGGTCGAATCCCTTCTCGACGCGGATGCGCATCAGCTGACGCCTGCGTCGGATTCAGGCTTCGGCCAGCTCAGGTGGAGATCGCGGAGCTCGTAGGGCTGAGAGACCTCGTCGGTGAGGAAGTACGTGTAGAAGACGACGGCTGCTTCGTCGGCGGTGAAGACCTCGTGCGGGTAGACCGTGGTGCTGTGGCGGCGGTCGTCGAAATGGATGACTTCGGTCGGCTCGCCCGTGCAGTCACCGCCGGGCTTGCCGATCGCGTACTGGTGGGGGGCGCCGTCGTCCTCGATGCGGCGCACCTCGAGCGCCAGTGCGTCGGCGGTGCCGGCGCACTGCATGTACTCCTCGCTGAACGGGATGCTGTCCAGCAGGTCCGCACCCTCAGGCGCACGCCACAAGCTCCACGCCCAGAATGATGTTCCATTCACCCGGTTCAGCACGAACCGAATCTCTTCCGGGTAGGGGCGAAGATCATTGACGAGCGCACCACGGGTGAAGCCGTTGATCTGACTGATATGCGTTGGCTGCGTCACTTCACTTCTCTCAGTAGGACTTTGGTGATCTGGATCTTTTCGCCGTTGTAAACGGCGGTTGCAGGACGTTCTGGACTGACCGTGCTGTCGAATCCTCGTTGAGCGGCGTCACGGCTGCCGGTGCCGCCCTTGACCTCGATGCCGGTGTAGGTCCCATCGGCATTCTCATAGAGGCCGTCGTAGTAACGGTGTTGATCTGACGTTGCGCCGGGCCGGTGGTACCCCTCGATGGTCGCACGCACCTTGTCGCGGATGATATCCACGCCACGCTCCTCGGCGACTCGATCCAGCCCGATCTTCTCCGTGTCGACCCAGGGTCGTTGGCCGTCACCGTTGTACTGGCCGAAGACGTCTCGACCACCGTGTTCGGGGTGGGGTGGCGGACGCTCCACGATGCGGGTGGCATCGTCGCCGGTCGCCTCGTTCATCCAGCGGGTACTGGCGTGCCCGGCCGCTGCGAGGCCCGCTCCGGCGACCCCCACACCGGCCCACGCGAGGCCACCACCGGGCGCAGCTCCCACTCCTGTGAGCGCGAGGGCGCCCCCGCCGCCGATCATGGTGCCGCCACCGACGACGAGCGCGACTCCGCCCAGGAGCTCGAGAAGGATGTCGGGGTGGTTGATGAGCGCATTGCCCATGGAGGCGATGAAGTTCAGCTGGTCTATCGCCGGGTTGAGCACGGCGGTCTCGAACATGACCGTGCCGATCGCCCCCGCCGCCGCCCAGTTCTTCGTGCTCTCCGCCTGCTTCGGAGTCTCCAGCGGCGCCGCGTCCGCCGCCTCGTGAATGGCGTTCGCGGCATCCACGGCGTAGCGGTCCAACACGCCCCTCGCGTTGGTCAAGACCTCGACGGCCTGCGCGCGCAGGTCCGCCCCGCCATCGACGAACGGGACGTCGAGCTCGACGTGTCGCAGGCCGAGGTCGCGCTCCAGCTCCCGCACCTTCACGCGGTGCTCGTGGTGCGAGGCGATCGTCGCCGCCTCCGCCTGCTCCCACAGGTCGATCGCCCGCGCTGCCTCCTCCTGCGCCCACCGCAGAGCATCTCCGTAGGCCGACAGGGCGGCGGCGCCGCTCATCAGGTGCTCGCCGCACCTCTGCCACGACGACCGCACGTACTCGGCCCGCTCGAGGTACTTCTCGTACGGGTACCCCGTCCACGCGGAATCGACCTCGAGGCCCCGCAGCCGATCCCGAAGCGTCGTGGCAGCCTCTGACCGAGACCGCCACGCCGACGCGACCGTGTGCACCGCGGCATACGAGCCCGGGATCAGTGCGACCGGGTCGTTCGTCATCCCCAACTCGGGCATCAGTAGTCGCTCTCCGACCAGATCATCTGGTCGAGTTCGCTGCTCGACGCCTCGTCACCCCGGTCGAAGACCTCGGCCGTCTGCCGCAGGTTCTCCGCCAACATGTCGACATCCCCGAGGCGCCGCCCCAGCGCGGTCGTCCAGGTGTCGCCGAATCGGGCCACCGCTGCATCGACCCAGTCCTCGCCCAGCCCCGAGGACTGCGCGACCACCGGCGATCCGAAGTCGCCGCGCGCAGCCGCGGCCTTCGTCGCGAAAGCGCGGAGCTCGTCGGTCTCCACATCGGCCATCGCACCCCCGCACGTCCCGAATGACGACTTTACGTCGTCATATGGGGCGTTTTTGGGGCGGAAAGTGCTAAATACCGGTGTTCAGGGATGCTGCGCGATCGAAGCCACTCAGCTGCCCGAGAACCCCCGTCGGCCGCGGTCGACACCCGCCCCAGGCACGCAAATGACCCCCTGTCCACCGGACAGGGGGTCATTCACGCGATTGGAACGGAAGCTACTCCCGTTTTCGGGTCACCGCGCGCTGCAGCAGCACGAACACGAGCAGGATGCCGCCGGTGATGATGGTCGTCATCTCGGGTGGGATGCCACCGTCGCGCGTGATCAGCACGTTCATGAGTCCGAGTACCAGGGCCCCGATGACCGATCCGAGCACGTAGCCGTAGGCGCCGGTCAGCACGGTGCCGCCGATGACCGCTGCGGCGATCGCGTCGAGCTCCCATCCGATGCCGGTGATGTTCTGCGCCGTTCCGAGTCGCGCGGTGTACAGCACCGCCGCGAGACCGGCCAGGCCGCCGCTGATCACGTAGACCAGCACCTTGGTGCGCTGCACGGGAAGCCCCATCAGCAGCGCGGAGCTCTCTGACCCGCCGATCGCGTAGACCGTGCGCCCGGTGCGGGTGCGGTGCAGCACGAAGAACGCGGCGGCCACGACGAGCACCGCGACGAGCACCGCGGGGGTGATCACGAGGTCGTTGACCTTGGGGCCGTCGATGATCTTCAGCTGCGTGCCGATCCACCGGATGGGTGACTCCTCGCCGAGCCGTTCGGGCTTGGTGCTGAGCAGCGACGCGAGGCCGCGCCCGAGGAACATCATCGCCAGAGTCGCGATGAACGGCTGCACGTTGAAATACCTGATCAGCACGCCCGAGACGATGCCGAAGAGCACGCCGATGCCGATCATCGCGATGATCACCGCGAACGCGTTCCAGCCGGCGTTCGAGAGCATCACTCCGGCGACCGAGGAGACCGCGATGATCGAGCCGACAGACAGGTCGATTCCGCCGGTGAGGATCACGAAGGTCAGCGCGACGGCCAGCACGATGAGGTGCGCGTTGTTGATCAGCAGGTTCGACAGCGTGTTGAACTGCAGGATGCGGCCGTAGGCCACCTCGCCGAAGATCACCATGCCGACGAAGATGACGACAGAGGCGATCGTCGGCAGCACCGAAGGGTTCGCCGTGATCATGCGCCGCACGCGGTCGACGATGGTCTCGGTCGCCTGCGGAGCGGGGGTGGCGGTCACGACGCTCATGCGGGCACCTCTTCCTTGGCGATGATCTGCTCGACCGGTCGGACTTTGCGGCGCGAGCGGAACCAGCTGCGCACCCGCTGCGACTGCAGCAGGCACAGGATGACGATCACGATGGCCTTGAAGGCAGGAGTCGCCGACGACGAGACGCCGAGATACAGCACGGTCTTGTCGAGGGTGGCGATGAGCAGCGCTCCGACGAACGCGCCGCTGAGCGAGAACTTGCCGCCCGCGAGCGAAGCGCCGCCGATGACGACAGCGAGGATCGCGTCGAGCTCGAGCTGGTAGCCGGTGCGCGAGATGTCGACGGTCATGACGCTGCCGACCGACATGACCCCCGCGATTCCCGCGAGGATGCCGCTCATGATGTAGGCCGTGAGCAGCAGGCCCTTCGGCTTGATCCCTGCCATGCGACTGGCGCGGGGGTTGATGCCGATCGCCTCGATCATGAGACCCAGCGCACTGCGCCTGACAACCCAGCCGACGGCGATCACGATGAGCACGGCGAGGATGAACACCACGGGGATGCCGATCACGAAGCCGTTGGCGATCCACCGGAACGCGTCGTTCGACGCCGTGGTGTTCTGCCCGCCCGTGATCACCTTGGCGATTCCTCGACCTGCGAGCATGAGCACGAGGGTGGCGATGAACGGCTGCAGCCCGACGTAGGCGACGAGCAGACCGTTGACCGCCCCGAGGATGCCGGTGATGACCAGCGCGAGTCCGACCGCGGCGAGCGCCGCACCGAAGGAGTCTCCGGCGGCGCTGAGGAACTCCATCGAGACGGCCCCGGCGACGGCCATGAGCGAGCCGACCGAGAGGTCGATGCCGCCGGTGGCGATCACGAGCGACATCCCGATCGCGATCATCATGATCGGCGCCGCCTGGCGCAGGATGTCGATCAGGTTGCCCACGAGATTGCCGTTGTTGGGGTTGATCGAGAGCGCGAGGTAGGTCGGGTCCTTGATCACGTTCAGGGCGAGCAGTGCGAGGATCGCGGTGATGCCCCAGAAGAACGGCTTGTGGATCAGATCCCGCCAGATGGTGGTGCCGGCTGACGCGGTCATCGCGCTGCCTCCTTGTCGGTCGTGGGGGCGATGCTATCGGGCACGGCGCCGTCTGTGTCGTCGAGCGTCTCGGCCGCGGCCTCCACTCCGTGAGCGGCGATCACATCGACGATCACCTGCGCGGTGACGTCGGGGCCGTTCTGGATCTCGCCGATCTTACGGTGGTCCTTCAGCACGACGATCCGTTCGGAGAGACGCACGACCTCTTCGAGTTCGGACGAGATGAACACCACGGCGACGCCGTCTTCGGCGAGCTCGGCCACCGCCTCCTGGATCTCGGCCTTGGCGCCCACGTCGATGCCGCGGGTCGGCTCATCGAGGATCAGCAGCTCGGGCTGTGTGGCGAGCCAGCGCCCGAGCAGCACCTTCTGCTGGTTGCCACCGGAGAGGTTCTTGATCATCCGGTCGGGGTCGGCCGGGCGGACGTTGAACTGCTCGATGTAGCGGTCGACGATCGCATCCTGCTCCTTGCGGCTCATCGGCCGCGCCCACCCGCGCTCGGCCTGCACCGCGAGGACGATGTTCTCGCGCACGGTCAGGTCTCCGATGATGCCCTCGTCGCGACGGTTCTCGGTCGAGAAGGCGATGCGGCGAGGCAGCGCGTCGGCCGGCGACTTGAGGTCGACCCGGTGACCGTGCAGCTCGATCGTGCCCTCGTCGGTGCGGTCGGCCCCGTAGAGCAGTCGCGCGAGCTCGGTGCGTCCGGAGCCCAGCAGACCGGCGAAGCCGATCACTTCGCCGGGGCGGATGTCGAGGTCGGTCGCCTCGACCGCGCCTCGTCGTGCGATTCCGGATGCTGCGAGCAGCGGCTTCTCGTCCGCGTCGCGCGGTGTACGGCGGCGGTTGCCCCCGAGTGACGTGAGCGCGTCGAGGTCTTTGCCGATCATCTTCGAGATGAGGGCATGGCGGTCGAGGTCTCGGGTCAGGTACTCGCCCTCGTACAGTCCGTTGCGCAGCACCGTCAGGCGGTCGCTGATCGCGTAGACCTGATCGAGGAAGTGCGAGACGAAGAGGATCGCGACGCCCTGGTCGCGCAGCGCCCTGATCACGGTGAAGAGGCCGTCGACCTCGGCGGCGTCGAGGCTGGAGGTCGGCTCATCGAGGATGAGCACCTTGGCCCTGATCGCCATCGCGCGGCTGATGGCGACGAGCTGCTGCAGCGCGATCGAGAGAGTCGAGAGCGGTCGGCGCGTGTCGAGGTGCCCCAGCCCGAGTCGGGAGAGAGCGTCGGTCGCGGCGCGGTGGGTGGCCGTCCAGTTGATGCCGAACACTCCACGCAGCTCGTGTCCGAGCATCACGTTCTCGCCGATCGAGAGGTTCGGTGCGAGATTGACCTCTTGGTAGACCGTCGAGATCCCGGCATCCTGCGCGTCGTCCGCGCCGCCGAAGCTGCGCTCCTGACCCGCGACGACGATCGACCCCGAGTCGATCTGGTAGACACCGGTCAGTGCTTTGATCAGGGTCGACTTTCCGGCGCCGTTCTCTCCCATGAGCGCGTGGACCTCGCCCGGGAACAGCCGGAAATCGACCCCGTCGAGGGCTTTCACGCCCGGGAACTCGATGGAGATCCCCCGCATCTCGACGATGGGCAGTGCTTCGTTCATCGCTGTCTCTCCGTCCGCAGAACCCGGGTGGAGCAGTGCTCCTGCCCCACCCGGGTTCGCTGCCGGATCGCTCCGGCGTCGGGTTCGGTGCTCGGTCAGTACTTGCGGTCGGCGAGCACGGCCTGGGCCGCCTCGGCGGAGTCGAACGCCTCGCTGGGGACGACGATGTACGACTCGACCTCTTCGCCGGCGAGAGCCTTCTCGACGACCTCGAGCGCGGTCTCACCGAACAGCGGGTTGTATTCGTGCACGTAGCTGAGCTGACCGTCGGCCAGCGCCTGCATGGCGTTCTTGGTGCCGTCGATCGTGGCGATCTTGACGTCCTCACCGACGACGAGGCCCGCCTCCTCGGCGGCCTGCGCGGCGCCGAGGCCCATCTCGTCGTTCTGCGCGAACACGAGCTGGATGTCGTTGTTCGAGGACTTCAGCATCGTCTCGAAGACGCTCTTGCCCTCTTCTGCCGACCAGTTCGCGGTCTGCGCGTCGAGCTTCGTGAGCGACGAGTCGCCCAGGCCCTCGTCGAAGCCCGTGTTGCGCTCGTTCACGACGCCGACACCGGCCGGGCCCTCGAGCACGACGTAGTTGCCGCCGTCGGGGAACGTGGCCGCAGCCCAGGTGCCGACCTCCTTGGCGACCTCGACGTTGTCGGGGGCGATGCGCGTGACGTAGAGGCTGTCGTCGTCTGGTTCGATGCCGCGGTCGAGCAGGATCACGGGGATCTCCGCCTCCTGCGCACGCTTGAGCGAGTCCTCCCAGCCGGAGGCCTCGGTGGCCGACAGCAGGATGACGTCGACGCCCTCGTCGACGAACGACGTGAAGGCGTCGATCTGCGACTTCTGGTCGAGGTTCGTGGCGGGGGCGTACTTGAGCTCGTATCCGGCGTCCTCCGTGAAGGTGTCCTGGATGTTCTGCTCGTTCGCCTCGCGCCATGCGCCTTCGGGGCCGACAGCCACGAAGCCGACGGTGGTGATCTCCTCTGAGCCGCCTCCGCCGTCGCCGCCCGAGTCGCCGGACGAGCAGGCCGCAAGGCCGATGGTGAGTGCGCCGACTGCTGCCAGGCCGAACGCGACGCGGATGCGCTTCTTCGCGGACATTTCTTCTCCTCTTTGAGATGCCGGCGGTCACTCCGGCGGTGGCGGACCAGTCATGGTCCTGACGTGATTGCAGGACAGCTGCTTCGCATGTCCTGCCGTGATGTTACCGGGAACAATTTCTGGAACACAAGACTTCGTTACCAAATCGCACCGATCACGGTCGGTGGATGTTGTTACCGATCACAGTTCCGCGCTGTGACTCAGCTCGGCGGCGATCATCTCGACCACCGTGTCGACGGTCACACCCGGACCGTTGCTGAGCTCGCCGATCTTCTCGCGGTCCTTCAGCACGACGATGCGATCGCTCAGCCGCACGACCTCTTCGAGCTCTGACGAGATGAACACGACGGCCACGCCGTCTCCGGCCAGCTGGCTGATGCGGCGCTGCACCTCGATCTTGGCCGCGATGTCGATCCCCCGAGTGGGCTCGTCGAGGATCAGCACGTGAGGGCGCACCGCCAGCGCTCGAGCGAGGAGCACCTTCTGCTGCGTTCCCCCCGACAGGAGACCGACCGGGCGGTCGAGGTCCGCAGGGTCGAGATGCAGCGCCTCGACGTACGTCTCCACGAGACCCCTCGACTCGGCGTGCGAGAGAGGACGAGTCCATCCGCGCAGCGCCTGCAGCGAGAGGATGATGTTCTCGCGGGCCGTGAGCTCGCCGATGATGCCCTGTGTACCCCGGTTCTCGGCCGACAGCGCGATGCGGTGCCGCAGCGCTGCCGAGGGGCTGCGCAGCTGCACACGTTCACCGTCGACCCAGAGCTCTCCGCTGTCGGTGCGCACCGATCCGCTGAGCAACGACGCGAGCTCGGTGCGCCCCGATCCCCGGAGGCCCGCGAGCCCCACGATCTCACCCCTCTGGATCTCGACGTCCATGCGCTCCAGCTCGCCGCGTCGACCCACACCGGACGCCTGCATGGCCGGCTCCCCGTCGTACGCGTAGTGATGAGCCTTGCGCTCCGAGCCGAGGGCCCTCAGGCTGTCGATGTCCTTGCCGAGCATCTTCGAGATCAGGTCGGCTCGGTCGAGGTCGCGCGTCGCGTATTCGCCCACCCGTCGCCCGCCGCGCAGCACCGTCATGCGGTCGCTGATCGCGAACGCCTGCTCGAGGAAGTGCGAGATGAACAGGATCGCGACGCCGCGTTGCCGCAGACCCCGGATGACCCGCATCAGAGTGGCGACCTCGGCGACATCGAGGCTCGAGGTGGGTTCGTCGAGGATCAGCACCCTTGGATCGTCGACGACCGCACGAGCGAGAGCGACCAGCTGCTTCTGCGCCGGTGTCAGCATCGACAGCGGCGTCTTCGGGTCGAGATCGTCGAGTCCCAGCCTGGCCAGCGCCTCGGCGGCATCCGCCCTGGTCCTGCGCCAGTCGATTCCGAATCGGCCCCGGCGCTCCCGCCCGAGCATCACGTTCTCGGCCACGCTGAGATTGGGGCTCAGCTGCGCCTCCTGGAACACCGTGGCGATGCCGGCCGCTCGACTGTCGGCGACTCCCGAGAACCGACGCGGCTCGCCGTCGACGACCACCGCGCCCTCGTCGGGAGAGAGCGTGCCGGTGATGACGGCGACGAGCGTCGACTTGCCGGCGGCGTTCTCGCCCATCACGGCATGCACCTCACCGGGGAGCAGACGGAAGTCCACGGCGTCGAGCGCGCGCACGCCCGGGAACTCGACCGTGATGCCCTCGAGCCTCACCACCGGCTCGGGACCACGGTCGGGAGTCACCGCACCTCCCTGGGCGCGGCCGACGATCCGCGGGCGACGAGCTCGGTCGGGATCCGGGTGAGCGCGGGGATGTCACGACCCTCGATGGCCGCGCGCAGCATCTCGACCACCGCGACGCCCAGTGCGCCGAAATCCTGGCGCACCGTCGTGAGCGGAGGGATGAAATGCCGAGCGAGCGGGATGTCGTCGAACCCGACCACGCTGAGGTCTCGCGGCACCTCGAAGCCCCTGTCGTGCAGCCCGTGGATCAGGCCCATCGCCATGTCGTCGTTGGCGGCGAAGATCGCCGTGTAATCCGGCAGCCGGGTGAGACCCTTCGCGAAGTCGTAGGCGAAGTCGGCCGACCAGTCTCCGACGACGATGGGCCGTTCACGGATGCCCCACGACTTGGCCCTCGTGTGAAAGGCGCGCTCTCTCGCTCTCGCATCGAGCCAGTCCAGCGGGCCGGAGAGGTGCAGTATGTCTCGGTGGCCGAGCGCGACGAGGTGATCGACCACAGACGTCGTGCCGGCGTGCTGGTCGATCGACACCGTGAGGAAGGTCGGATCGGCGTCGGCCTTGACCACGAGCATGGGTACGGTGATGGCGATGCGCCGCAGAGCGGCCACCGACGACGAACGTGGTGCGATCACGCACAGCGCATCGACCCCCTGCGTCACGAGGTGGTCGACCGCTTCCTGGGGAGACAGCGCATCGCCCTCGTGCAGCGCGATCGGTGTGACCGAGTACCCCGTGGCGCGCGCCGACAGCTCGACGGCCCGCAGGATGCTGGTCGGGCCATGCGCGACCGCGCTCTCGACGATCACGCCGATGCGCCGGGTGCGCTGGGTGGCGAGCGCCCTGGCCACGAGATTCGGGCGGTAGTCGAGCTCTTCGATCGCCTCGAGGACGCGGCGCTTCGTGTCGGGCTTGATGTTCGGGTGATCGTTGAGAACACGCGACACCGTCATGTGCGAGACGCCCGCGATGGTCGCGACCTGACGGATATTGGGCTTGTCTGAGCCGACGTTCGCCATGCACACCTCCGTCGGCCGAGCCTCGAAGAATGTTACCGAGAACAACCGGGGTGGTGCAATGGATCCCGCTACAGCCCCAGGCGCTCGAGGTACGGGTTCACGAGACGACGCTCGGGGTCGAAGCGACGCGCGAGGGCGGCGAAGTCATCCCACCGCGAGTAGCGCGAGCGCACCTCTGCGGCATCGAGAGTGAAGACCTTGCCCCAGTGCGGGCGGGCGGTCTCGGGCAGTGCCGCTTCGAGGGTGGGCAGGAACGCGCGCACGGCCGCCTCGTCGGGCTTCCAGGTGAAGTGGATGCCGACGGCATCGGTGCCCTGCGACGAGCTCAACCAGAGGTAGTCGGGGGCGACCGTGCGGATCTCGTTCACGAGCAGCAGCGGCGCGATCTGACCGGCGAGCGTGCGCACCGCCTGGATCGCGGCGACGGCGTCGGCGCGGGGCACGAGGTACTCGCTCTGGATCTCGGCGCCGGCCGACGGCGTGAACTCGAGCTTGAAGTGCGCGAGGCGCTCGAACCACGGTCCCGACTCGCCGAGCTGCTCGGTGCAGGCGACAGGATCGACGCCGATGATCGGATGCCGCTTGGCGGTCGCCGGCTCCGCCCCCAATCGGGCGAAGAGGTCGTCACGGGCGAGCTCCCGGGCCTCGGGCTGGCGCTGCTTGACCCAGATCTGGTCGGCGAAGTCGGTGTGCTCCCAGCGCGAGAAGATGCTGACGCTCGTGCCGATGCTCGTCACCTCGTCGAAGTCGGCGAGGATCGCATCCCACGACGGATGCTCGAACACGTGCTGCGCCACCTCGTAGGTGGGCTCGACATCGAGCGTGACGTCGACGACCGCACCCAGTGCACCGAGGCTGACGACCGCGCCGTCGAAGTCGTCGTCACCGCGGGCGAGGGTGCGCGTCTCCCCCGCCGGGGTGATGATCGTCAGCGCGCGCACCGCCGAGGCCAGCGAGCCGATGGCGTCGCCCGAGCCATGCGTGCCGGTCGCGACTGCGCCGGCGATCGAGATGTGGGGCAGCGAGGCGAGGTTGGCGAGCGCGAGTCCCTCGGCGTCGAGCAGCGGAGCGAGGTCGCCGTATCGCAGCCCGCCGGAGACGCGCACCGCGTCACGCGCATCGTTCACCTCGAACACGACGGGCAGCCGATCGAGGGCGATGAGCAGGCCGTCGGTGTCGGCGATGTCGTTGAAGCCGTGCCTCGATCCGAGGATGCGCACGGCTCCGCCCCGGGCGAGCAGATGCCGCAGCTCGTCGATCGAGCCCGGGTGCTCGACGGCGGATGCACGGTAGGTGAGGTTGCCTGCCCAGTTGCGTTCGATGGTCATCGGGCCATAGTAGCCAGCGAGTGCGGACATTCCGCGGCGCGGCGGGCTCGCGGGCGAGCCGGTGGATAGGCTGACCGGATGACAGCGATGCCGCCGCCGCGCGCGACGATGAAGGACGTCGCCGCACTCGCGGGCGTCTCACCCAAGACGGTCTCGAACGTCGTCACCGGCACCGTCGCCGTGCGCGAGGAGACCAAGCTCAGGGTCGAGGCCGCGATGACGCAGCTCGACTTCGTGCCGAACCTCAACGCCCGAGGACTCCGCAAGGGCCGCTCGGGCATCATCGCCGTCGCCCTGCCCGACCTCGCGACCGCATTCTCGGCCGAGCTCATGCACCGCATCGTCGACGCCGCGCATGATCGCGGCCTCGCCGTGCAGATCGAGGAGACCGCGACCGACCCCGAACGCGAGAGGGAGCTCGTCTCCCGGGCTCGCGCGCACCTGGTCGACGGACTGATCCTGAACCCCATCCGCCTCGAGGACAGCGTGCTGAAGTACGCCGACCGGCTGCCCCCTCTCGTCGTGCTCGGCGAGGTGGAGCAGAACAGGGCCGACCATGTGCGCATCGACAGCCGCCGAGCCGCGGCCGATGTGACCAGGCACGTGCTGTCTCGCGGAGCGACGCGCATCGCCGTGATCGGCGCCGACGACGACCCGTCGGTCGCGACCGCGACGGGCCGTCTACGACTCGAGGGCGTGCACGACGCACTTCGGGAGGCCGGCATCCCCCGTGACACCGCCTTGGAGATCAATCCGATGCCGTGGTCGATGACCGGCGGGGCGGATGGCGTGCAGACGCTGTTCCGACGGGGAGTGGCGTTCGACGCGATCATCGCCTTCACCGACTCGCTCGCGCTCGGCGCGCTCCACGCACTGCACGACCACGGCGTGAACGTGCCGGAAGACGTGATCGTGACGGGCTTCGACGACGTCGAGTTCTCGCGCTATACGTCTCCGTCGCTCACGACGCTCGCCTTCGACCGCCGCGCCTTCGCCGATGCGGCGCTCACCCTGCTCGAATCGCGCATGGACGACCGCTCCACCCCGCCGCGGTCGCTCACCCTGTCGCATCACCTGCTCGAGCGTGACAGCACACGGGGCCGCCCGCGCGGCCACCGCCCCTGACACGCACCCGCGGAGCGTTCTCCGCCCGTCGGCCCCGCGGCTCACGCGGGTTGCGGACTTCACTCTTGCGCGGCCGATTACATCGATGTAATGATGAGACCCGACCCCGCCCGCTGTCACGAAGGAGTGACGATGACGCCCCCGCTCGATCTGTCTCGGCGGCAGTTCCTGACTGCCGCCTCCGTCACGGCCGCCGCGGCGCTGCTCGCCGGCTGCGCCCCTGGCACCGTCCCCGGTTCGAACACCACGACGCTGCAGTTCTGGCATCTGCTCTCCGGAGGCGACGGCGTGACCATGTCGCAGCTGCTCGACGCCGCCAACGCGGCGCAGAGCGACTACCGCATCCGCCCCACGGTGCTCGCGTGGGGCACTCCGTACTACACGAAGCTCGCCATGGCGGGTGCCGGCGGCCGGGCCCCCGACGTCGCGATCATGCACGCGACGCGCACGGTCGGCTGGGCACCGGGTGGCCTGCTCGACACCTGGGACCTCGACCGACTCGCAGACCTCGGGGTCGACGCCTCGACGTTCCCGAAGCCGATCTGGGAGAAGGGCTTCGTCGGCGAGAACATGTACAGCATCGCGCTCGACGCGCATCCGTTCGTCGCGATGTTCAACACCGACATCTGCGATGCAGCCGGTGTGCTCGACAGCGACGGCCGACTGCAGGAGACCTCGTCTCCTGAGGAGTTCCTCGACCAGCTGCGAGCCATCGGCGGCAAAGCCGAGGGGCACGCGCTCTCGTACGGCTACCTCGGCGACGGCGCTCAGATGTGGCGTCTCTTCTACACGTTCTATTCGCAGCACGGCAGTGCGATGGAACTGCCGGCCGGCGGCAAGGCCGTGATCGACAAGGACGCCGCTGTCGCGTCTCTGACCCTCATGCGCACCCTTCTCGACGGAGAGATCGCCCTCGCCCAGGCCGACTACGGCAGCGCGGTGGCCGAGTTCGCCACCGGCAAGAGCGGGATGCTGTTCACCGGCGTCTGGGAGCTGCGCACCATGCAGGCGGCCGAACTGCCCCTGGATGCCACCATGATCCCCACGCTGTTCGGCACGCCCGCGGTCTATGCCGACTCGCACTCGTTCGTGCTGCCGCATCAGACCAATGCCGATCCCGCGAAGCGCGACCTGACCTACCGGTTCGTCGCCGACATGCTCAAGGGCTCGTTCGGGTGGGCCGAGGCCGGGCACATCCCCGCGTTCCTCCCGGTCACCGAATCGCCCGAGTACGCCGACCTCATTCCCCAGGCCAACTACGCCGCGGCCGCGCAGCACGTCGTCTACGACCCCACCGCGTGGTTCACCGGCTCAGGGTCGAGCTTCCAGGGCGAGTTCGGCGCCGCCGTGCAGGGGGTGCTGCTCTCGGGCGACGATCCCGCGGCGGCCATCGACCGGTTCGAGGCCCGGGTGAACACACTCCTCCGACAGCCCAACCCGGCCGACCCCGAGGGGAAGTTCGCATCATGACCACCGCGACGGACTCCACGCGCACCATCGTCACCGGCTCGAAGTCGGCCTTGCCCGCTCGACGCGCCGGCTCCTCCCGCAACCGCGAGCAGCTCATCAGCTGGGCGTTCCTCGCGCCCTTCCTCCTCGCGTTCGTGCTGTTCCTCGCGTGGCCGATCGTGCACGGCATCATCCTCAGCTTCACCGACCAGTCGCTCACCGGGGCAGGCGGTTCCTTCATCGGCTTCGCGAACTACGCCGAGGCGCTCGCCGACCCCAAGATGTGGCAGTCGATGGGCAACACGGTGTGGTTCACACTGCTGTCGACCGTGCCGCTCGTCGTGATCGCACTGCTCATGGCCGCTCTCGTCGACCGCGGCCTTCCCGGCCAGTGGCTGTGGCGGCTGTCGTTCTTCATGCCCTATCTGCTCGCCTCGACCGTGATCTCGCAGATCTGGGTCTGGATCTTCAACCCGCAGATCGGCGCGGCCAACAACATCCTCGAGTTCTTCGGCCTCGAGCCGCTCGCCTGGCTGCAGAACCCCGACACCAACATGCTGTCGATCGTCATCGCCACCATCTGGTGGACGGTCGGATTCAACTTCCTGCTCTATCTCGCCGCGATGCAGAACATCCCGCCGCAGCAGTACGAGGCCGCATCGCTCGACGGCGCGGGCCCGTGGCGGCAGTTCTGGTCGATCACGCTCCCCCAGCTGGGACCGGCGACCGTGCTGATCCTGATCCTGCAGATCCTGGCATCGCTGAAGCTGTTCGATCAGGCGTACCAGATGCTCGGCGGCGTCGCGAGCGACACCACCCGCTCGATCGTCCAGTACATCTACGAGGCCGGCTTCGTCAGCTACCGATTCGGCTACTCGGCCGCGATCTCCTACGTGTTCTTCGCTCTCATCGTCATCATCGGCGTCGCGCAGGCTCTGATCATGCGCCGCCGGAAGGAGTCGCAGCTGTGATGTCCACCGCCACACTCACCGAGACCATCACCACCGCCAAGCCGGCGCGAGCCCGCCGCTCGCACCTGCCAGGTCAGAAGCCGTTCGGTGCGCTGCGCATCAGCGCCCTCGTCGTCCTGATCATCCTCGCGATCGGCTGGCTGCTGCCGTTCCTCTGGGCGGTCGCGACCGCCTTCAAGACCGAGACGGATGCCGCCAGCGGCGACCCGTCGTGGATCGGCGCCTCGGGCCCGACCGTCGAGGCCTTCGCGGCGATCCTGTCGCAGGGCAACGTCTACACCTGGGCGTTCAACAGCCTCTGGACGTCGGTCGCGGTGACCCTGATCACCCTGACGATCTCGGCACTGGCTGCCTACGCGTTCTCACGGCTCGACTTCACGGGCCGCAAGTGGCTGTTCGTCGTCATCATCGCCTCCATCGTCGTGCCGCCGCAGGTGCTGATCATCCCGCTGTTCTACGAGATGCTCGCGTTCAACATGATCGACACCTACTGGGGTCTGATCCTGCCGCAGGTCGTCGCCCCGGCGATGGTGTTCATCCTCAAGCGCTTCTTCGACGCGATCCCGATCGAGCTCGAAGACGCGGCCCGCGTCGACGGCGCCAGCCGCCTGCGCATCTTCTGGTCGATCGTGCTGCCGCTCTCGCGGCCGATCCTGGCATCCGTCGCGATCTTCGTCTTCATCGGCGCGTGGAACAACTTCCTCTGGCCGTTCCTCGTCATCAACGACACCACTTTGATGACGCTGCCGGTCGGCCTGCAGACGGTGATCAGCGCCTACGGCGTGCAGTACGCGCAAGTCATGGCGCAGGCCGTGCTCGCCGCGCTGCCGCTGATCATCGTGTTCATCATCTTCCAGAAGCAGATCGTCAAGGGAGTCGCGACCAGCGGCTTCGGCGGTCAATAGTCCCCACCGATCCTCATCGTCGGTCGTTCAGCGAGGAGCTCAGCGACGGGACGAAACGCCTCACCCCGGCCCACTCACAAGGAGAGCAATGTCTCAGGCCCGCATCACCATCGATCGCGACTTCACCATCGCCGACGTCCCCCGAAGGCTCTTCGGGTCATTCGTCGAGCACATGGGGCGCTGCGTGTACACCGGCATCTACGAGCCGGGCCACCCGCAGGCCGACGAGCGCGGCTTCCGTCAGGACGTGCTCGCCCTGGTGAAGGAGATGGGACCGACCGTCGTCCGGTATCCCGGGGGCAACTTCGTCTCCGGCTACCGCTGGGAAGACGGGGTGGGCCCGGTCGAAGACCGCCCCGTGCGCATCGACGGCGCCTGGCACACCATCGAGACCAACGCGTTCGGGCTGCACGAGTTCATGGATTGGGCGAAGGAGGCCGACGTCGAGGTCATGGAGGCGATCAACCTCGGCACCCGCGGCGTCGAAGAGGCTCGCTCGCTCGTCGAGTACGCGAACCACCCGAGCGGCACCTACTGGTCGGACCTGCGTCGCAGGAACGGCGCCGAGAAGCCGTTCGACATCAAGCTGTGGTGCCTGGGCAACGAGCTCGACGGCCCGTGGCAGATCGGCGGCAAGACCGCGACCGAGTACGGACGCCTCGCGCAGGAGTCGGCCAAGGCCATGAAGCTGGTCGACCCGACGATCGAGCTCGTCGCGGTCGGCTCGTCTGCGCGGTCGATGCCGACGTTCGGCACATGGGAGCACACGGTGCTCACGCACGCCTACGACGAGGTCGACTTCGTCTCGATGCATGCCTACTACCAGGAGCACGACGGCGACGCCGAGTCGTTCCTCGCCGAGTCGGTCGACATGGATGCGTTCATCGACGGTGTCATCGCGACGATCGACGCCGTGAAGGCCGCGGGCAAGCACACCAAGCAGGTCGACATCTCGTTCGACGAGTGGAACGTGTGGGACCAGGTGAAGTACAACGACGTCGAGGCCGGCGAGGTCGCGAAGTCGGGCTGGCGGGAGCACCCGCGTCTGATCGAGGACACGTACAACGTGACGGATGCCGTCGTCGTGGGCACGCTGCTCAACAGCCTGCTGCGCCACGGCGACCGCGTGAAGATCGCCAACCAGGCGCAGCTCGTCAACGTGATCGCGCCGATCCGCTCGGAGGAGAACGGTCCGGCCTGGCGTCAGACGAGCTTCTGGCCGTTCGAGCGCATGGCTCGCCTCGCGAAGGGTCGCATCCTGCGCCTCGCGGTGTCGGCACCGCAGATCGAGACGAAGCGCTACGGCGGCGTCGACGCGGTCGATGCGGCAGCGACGTGGGATGAGGAGACCGGACGCGTCGTCGTCTTCGTCGCGAACCGCTCGCTCGACGAGGAGAGCGACCTGACCGTCGAGCTGCGCGGTCTCACGGGGCTCCGCGTCGTGAACGCCGAGACGCTGACGATCCCCGAGGGCGGCGACCGCCGCACCGCGAACCTCGAGACCACGCAGGATGCCGTGCACATGGTGCCGCTCGCAGCCGCAGAGGTCGTCGACGGCGCGGTGCGCGCGACGCTCCCGCCGCTGTCGTGGTCGGTGATCGAACTCGCCTGAGGCTCGCCTCGACAGAAGAAGGCCCGGCATCGGATTCCGATGCCGGGCCTCCTGCTGTGGTCACGGCATCCGCTCGTCGGTGCATGCGGCACCCCGCAGACTGCGGCGCCGTGGAGACGGCGGCGTCCCGGAGATGCGAAGAAGCCCGGCATCTTTCGATACCGGGCTTCTCGGCGAGGGGTTCGCGGCCGGGGCCGGTCACACCCTCAGGAGGTGATCAGCGTGTCAGCTCTCGATGAGCTGGCGACGACGGAAGACCAGCAGCAGTCCACCCGACAGCAGCGCGAGCGCGATGGCTGCGGCGGAGAGCGGGACGAGCAGGTCGGCACCGGTCACGGCGAGTCCACCGTCACCGGGTGCCGCTGCACCGCCACCACCGGCGACCGGGGCGGCGAGAACAGCGAACGACAGGTCGGTCGGATCCGACGAGACGCCGTCGATGGCCTGCGTGGCCGAGACCGTGTATGACCCCGACTCGAGCGCCGCGCCGAAGTCGACGCTCCATGCGCCGTCCTCGACCGTGGCCGTGAAGGTGCCGCTCGCGGCGGCGAAGGCGCCCGCGAGGGCCGCCGTGTTCGCCGACGTCGGCTCAGCGCCGTTGAGCTTCACCGTGACGGTCGCGCCATCGATGCCCGTGCCGGCGAGCCCGGAGGGACCGTCGTTGTGGGCGAACTCCGCGCCGTTCGTGACCGAGGTCACGGCCGGCGAGACGGGGACGACCGAGAACGTCGAGGTGGCCTCAGGCGAGACCTCTTCGTCGCGGGTCTGCGTCACGACGATGCTGTAGTCAAGGCCGTACTCGAAGGAGAGCCCGTCGACGGTCCAGGAACCGTCTCCGGCGACCTCGGTCGTGCCGAGCACATCATCGGTCTTCGCGTCGGTCACCGTGATGGTGGTCGTCGGCAGGCCGGTGCCGCTGACCTCGGTGACGGTCTCGTTGACCCTCGAGTCGTTAGCCGGCGAGGTGATGACCGGTGCGACGAGCGGAGCCGGCACGACGGTCACGTCGATCGTCGTGCTGTCCGAGGTGCTGAGGCCGTTGCGCGCGGTGACCGTGATGGTCTGTGCACCGAGTTCGACGGGTCCGACGAACGAGAAGGCGCCGTCCGTGACGGCGACCGTCTGGTCTGCGCCGAAGCCGCTGACCGTGACCTCGGTCGCTCCGGGAGCGGTTCCGGTGACCGTCGTTCCGGGCTGCACCTCTGCGCCATCGGTCGGGCTGGTGATGACCGGCGCGTCGATGTCGAGTGCGACCTCGTAGCCGCCGGTCTTGGGAAGTGCCGCGGTGAGCGATGCAGACCAGGTCCACTGCTCGACGCCAGGTTCGGCCTCGATACCACCGGAGATCAGTCCGACCGCGGTATTGCCCTGGATGACAGCTCCACCCGAGTCGCCGGGGCCGGCCTCGGTGTTGCTCGAGAAGCCCTGCACCCAGCGGTCCTCGATCTGCGCCCAGCCGTCGATGATGTGGTTTCCGTTGATCGCACCCACCGTGTAGCCGGTCGTGCGACCGCTCTTCGCGACAGGGCCGGGAACAGCCGCACCGACAGCCTTGACCGCGTATCCGCTTTCTGCGAGCGAGTCGTAAGCCTCGGTGGCCGTGGTCCAGTCGGTGACGAACGGCAGCGGGTTGGTACCAGGAACGACATCGATCACCGAGATGTCGGTCGCGTTCGTGTCGCCGTCCGAGCCCGGCGCATTGTCCGTGCTGCCGAACTGAGCGAACCCGAAGGTGCCGAGGACCTCGGGCGTCGCGGGCAGGTCGTCGTTGCCGCCGGCTGCGGGCTGCTCGCTCGGGACGCTCCAGAGGGTTCCCGCCATCGGGCGGTTGGTGTCATCGAACGCGCAGTGCCCTGCGCTGAGCAGCGCAGGCGTACGGTCGGGGCTCCATGCGGCGAATCCGACGGAGCAGTTGTAGAGGCGGTCGTCCTGGTCGACGATCAGGTATCCCTGTCCACCGACGATGTCACCCTCGGCGAACGCTTGCGGAGTGCCTCCGAGCGCCACGACGCTAGACGCCGGGACTTGGGCTTCTGCGGCGAAGGCCTCGATGGACGCGTCATCAGTCGCGCCGTCTTCGGAGACGAGCGTGATCTCCTGCCCTTCAGCGGTCGTGCCACTGGCCACGAACTCGACACCGTGGTCGGCAGCCGTGTCGGCGAGCTTGACGAGGTCGGCCGGCGGAGCATCCTCTACGGGTGCGTCCTCGACCGGCGCATTCGTCTCCGACGTCGCGGTCGAAGAGGGAGTCGGGGTCGGCTCTGCGCCATCCTCGGCGTAAGCCGGTCCCGCAACGAGCAGGCCCGAGAGGGCGATCGTCGTCGCGGCGGTCAACGCGAGTGCGCGCCGCCCTGTCACTCTGTGCTTCATGTGATGTATGTCCTTGCTGGTCACGGATCGTCAGTCAGTTTCATATCCGGCGGTGTGCGATGCACACAGAACCGGTCGCCTCCCGGTGGAGGCGTGAACTGCGACGCTGGCCCCCCGACAAGCAGGATCCTGTCCGTCGGAACGAACAGGATCTCTAGAACAGTACCCAGTAAATCCACAGAATGGGGAAATTGTTTACCGGAATTTCACCCCTTGACCTGGACGTCCTCTGTGCGATAGACGCGCACGCGCTCCCTCCTCCGACCCGGCGAACCCGTCGGCCCCGGCCGGATCGAGAATGCGATCGCATTCGCAGGCGGCACCGTTAGCATGGCCAGCATGAGCACCCACCGCAGAGCACGAAACCTCGTCGGCCTCGCGATTCTGGGAGCCTTCGCGCTGATGGGCGCGGCCTGCGCGACGGGGGCACCGGGTGGCGCACCCACCTCGAGCAGCGACGACGACGCCGTCATCGAGAAGCTCGTCGGGCTCTGGGGCGAGGATGCGAAGGGCCAGCCGCACCTCGAGTTCGCCGCCGACGGAACGGTGCACGGCAGCGATGGATGCAACGGCATCACGACGACCTACTCGGTGAACGGCGACCGCGTCGACCTCGCCCGGTTCGCATCGACTCTCAAGGCCTGCCCCGGGGTCGACGACTGGATGCGCGGCATCCGCGCGGTCGAGATCGACGGAGACGTCCTGGTGATCAAGGATGCGTCCGGCGCCGAGCTGGGAAACCTCGCCCGGGCGAGCTGATCACCACCGCCGCGGCGAGCGCGGCATCCGACGAGCACCCGACCCGGGTGCTGACCCGGGCCGGTGCCCTGCTCAGTCCTCGATGTGACGCTCGTCGACGCCGTCATAGAGCGACAGCGGGCGGATCAGCGCGTTCGCTCCGGCCTGCTCGATCACGTGCGCCGTCCACCCGGTCACGCGCGCCGCGACGAACAGCGGCGTGAACGTGAGGGTGTCGAAGCCGATGAGGTTGTAGGCAGGGCCCGACGGATAGTCGAGGTTCGGGTAGATGCCCTTGCGCGCGACGAACTCCGACTCGAGCGCGTCGTACAGCTCGGCCACCTCGGGGCGGTCGTAGTGCTCGACGAGAGTGTCGAGAGCGGCCTTCATGGTGGGCACACGCGAGTCGCCGCTCTTGTAGACGCGATGACCGAAGCCCATGATCTTGCGCTTCTCGGCCAGGGCGTCGTCGAGCCAGGGCACGACGTTCGATGCCTCGCCGATCTCGTCGAAGATGTGCAGCACGGCCTCGTTGGCACCGCCGTGCAGCGGGCCCTTGAGCGCGCCGATCGCTCCGACCACGGCTGAGTAGAGGTCACTGAGGGTCGAGGTGATCACGCGGGCTGTGAACGTCGAGGCGTTGAACGAGTGCTCGGCATACAGGATCATCGAGCGGTTGAACGCATCGATGACCACCGGATCGGGCTCCTCACCGAACGTCATCCAGAGGAAGTTCGCCGAGTAGTCGAGGTCGGAGCGGGGCTCGATGAGCTGTTCGCCGCGGCGGCGACGCTGACCGTAGGCGACGATCGCCGGCAGGGCCGCGAACAGACGGATGCTGCGCTCGAGGTTCTGCTCGGGGCTGCCGCCGGCATCCAGCACCGATCCACCCGCGTTCGGGTCAGAGGCGCCGATCAGGCTGACCGCCGTGCGCACCTCGTCCATCGGGTGCGCCTCGACGGGCACCAGGTCGATCGCCGCCTTGACGTTGTCGGCGAGCGCGCGGTGCTCACGCTCCGTCGCGCGGAACGCTGCCAGCTGTTCGGCATCCGGCAGCTCTCCATGCCAGAGCAGGTACGCGACCGCCTCGAAGGGCTGCGTCGCCGCCAGCTCCTGCACGGGGTAGCCGCGGTAGAGCAGGCTGTTCGTCTCGGGGTTGACCTTCGAGATCGCGGTCGTGTCGACGACGACCCCGGCGAGGCCCTTCTTGATGTCCGGCTCGGTCATGCTCACTCCTTCGTGACGGTGAAGCCTGCGACGCCCGAGTCGAACTGCTTGTAGGACTCGTAGTCGATCAGGTCGTAGAGATCGGCACGGTGCTGCATCTCACCGAGCTTCGAGGTGAGGTGCCCCTCCGCGCCCAGCGTATCGAGCGCGCGGCCCGCCGCGCCCATCGCGATGCGCAGCAGCGACACGGGCCAGATGACCATGTTGACACCGGCGTCACGCAGCTGGTCGACCGAGAACAGGTCGCTCTTGCCGAACTCGGTCATGTTGGCCAGGATCGGCACGTCCAGCGCGTTCGCCATCGCCTCGAACTCGGCGAGCGTGCGCATCGCCTCCGGGAACACGGCATCGGCCCCCGCATCCACCAGCGCCTTGGCGCGATCGATCGCTGATTCGAGCCCCTCGACCGCGCGGATGTCGGTCCGCGCCATGATGAGGAAGTTGGGGTCGCGACGGGCGTCGGCCGCCGCTCGGATGCGGCGGATCGCGGTGCTCTCGTCGACCACGCTCTTGCCGTCGAGATGGCCGCAGCGCTTCGGGTTGATCTGGTCTTCGATGTGGGTGCCGGCAAGGCCTGCATCCTCGAGCTCCTGGATCGTGCGGGCGACGTTCATCGGCTCGCCGAAGCCGGTGTCGGCGTCGACGATCGCGGGGATGTCGGTCATGCGCGCGATCTGCTTCGCGCGCCCCGCGACCTCGGTCAGCGTGGTGAGGCCGATGTCGGGAACCCCGAGGTCGGCCGACAGCACCGCGCCCGAGATGTAGACCCCGTCGAAGCCCTTCTGCTCGATCAGGCGGGCGCTCAGCGGGTTGAAGGCACCGGGGAACCGCAGCAGCTCACCGCTCGCGAGGCGTTCACGGAACAGGCGGCGCTTCTCGGCCGGGGTGACGTGCGAGTACAGCATCAGAACAGGCCCTTCGGGGCGTCGGCGCCCTCGAGCAGACCCGGGCGAGCGATGATCGACAGCTCGCCGACCTCGGCGGCCGTCAGCTCGGGCAGGCGCTGCACCAGCTCGAGGAACCGCTCGATCTCGGCCGGCTCTAGCACGGGCTCGGCCAGCAGGCGGAACTTCGCGATGTAGTTGTCGCGGGCGAACGGACGGGCGCCGAGCGGATGCGCGTCGGCGACGGCGATCTCGTCGAC
This sequence comes from Microbacterium sp. Leaf161, assembly GCF_001423645.1. Lineage (NCBI taxonomy): Bacteria > Bacillati > Actinomycetota > Actinomycetes > Micrococcales > Microbacteriaceae > Microbacterium > Microbacterium sp. Leaf161. The sequence goes on from NZ_LMOW01000001.1 coordinate 857,315, forward strand.
CACGGTCGTGCCGTCGGTCAGGCGGAACTCCACGCGACCGCCGAACGCCTTCACGTCGGGGTCTTCCGAGTGGTAGCGGCGCGTCCACTCGGCATCCTCGGCCGTGGTGATCTTGTGCCACAGCGCGACGGTGTCTTCGCGACCAGCACGCTCAGGAGCGTAGGAGTCGACGTGGTGCCATCCGCCGTCCTGCAGCGCGACAGCGAAGATGTACGGGATCGAGTGATCGAGCGTCTCTCGCGAGGCCGTCGGGTCGTACTTCTGCGGGTCGTTCGCGCCCGAGCCGATCACGTAGTGGGTGTGGTGGCTGGTGTGCAGCACGATGGACTCGATGTTGGCGGGGTCGCGCAGCGCCGGGTTCTCGGTGCCGAGCTTGCGGGCGAGGTCGATCCACGCCTGCGCCTGGTACTCGGCCGAGTGCTCCTTCGTGTACGAGTCGAGGATCGCGCGCTTCGCCTCGCCGGCGGCGGGCAGCGGCACCTCGTAGGCGGCGTCCTTGCCGTCGAGCATCCAGGCGATCACGCCGTCTTCGCCCTCGTAGATCGGGGCGGGGCTGGTCTGCCCGCGCATCGCCCGGTCGACCGCCTCGACGGCGAGCTTGCCCGCGAAAGCCGGGGCGTGCGCCTTCCACGTCGAGATCTCGCCCTTGCGGCTCTGACGCGTGGCGGTGGTGGTGTGCAGGCCCTGGCCGACGGCCTGATAGATCGTCTCGACGTCGAGGCCGAGCAGGGTGCCGATGCCGGCCGCGGCCGACGGGCCGAGGTGGGCGACGTGATCGATCTTGTGCTTATGCAGGCAGATCGCGCGCACGAGGTCCATCTGGATCTCGTAACCGGTGGCGATGCCGCGCAGCAGCGCGCGACCGTCGGCCTGCACGTGCTGGGCGACGGCGAGGATCGGCGGGATGTTGTCGCCCGGGTGCGAGTACTCGGCCGCGAGGAACGTGTCGTGGTAGTCGAGCTCACGCACGGCGACGCCGTTGGACCAGGCCGCCCACTCGGGGCTGGTGCGGTGGTCGAGCGCCGCGCCGAAGACCGTGGCGCCGATGCCGCCGGTCGAGACGGGGTGGCTGAACGCCTGGGCGCGGGCCGCGTTGATGGGGCCGCGGGTGAGCGATGCCGCGGCCACCGACGCGTTGTCGATGATGCGGTTGATGATCATGTCGGCGACGTCCTGCTCGACCTCGACCGGGTCGGCGGCGACCTCTGCGATCTTCCAGGCGAGCTGGTCTTCTCGAGCGAGGTTCTCGTCGCTGCGGTGGACACGGACGTGGTGGGTGACGGTCATTTCACACCTTCTGGGTTGGCTGACAGGGAGTCGAGGATGCCGGCGAGCGCGTTGTGCAGATGCACGTGAGTGGCGTGCGCGGCGAGGTCGCCGTCTCGCGCACCGAGCGCTGCGGCGATCGTGCGATGCTCGGCCGCGGAGGCCGCGAGGCGGTCGGGCTTGTCGCGGGCCATGCGCCGCACCCGCACGAGGTGGGTGCGCACGGTGCGCAGCGCCGAGGCGATGTAGTCGTTGTCGACGGCCTGGTCGAGAGCGGCATCGAAGCGGGCGATGAGGGCGTAGTACGCGTCGCGGCCTTCGACGGCGGCGAGGTCGACGTGGGCGAACTCGTCGGCGAGAGCGCCGAAGAGGTCGGCGTCGCCACGCTGGGCCGCCAGGCGGGCGGAGGTCTCCTCGAGCGCGCGGCGGATCTCGAAGAGGGCGCGGATGTCGTCGGCATCCAGGTCTGCGACCACGGTGACACGCGGCGACTGCTGCACGACCAGGCCGTCGGCCGCGAGGCGGCGCAGGGCCTCGCGCATCGGCGTGCGGCTGATGCCGAGGCGGGCGGCCTGCTCGACCTCGCCCAGCACGAACCCGGCGGGGAGGGCGCCCGACTGGATCTCCTCCAGCAGTGCCGCGTGGGCTCGGTCGCTCGCGGTGATGCGATCGGCAACGGAACTCATGCCCTCAGTGTATACATAGATGCGGTATCTGCGAACCGAGTTACCGAATCAGGGGTTAGACGTATACATTGAGTGTCGCGGTGGCCGGAGCCGCCCGGCCGCGGCGTGCGCGCAGCCCGATCGGCGGATGGTCGAAAGAGCATCCCACGCCCGGCGGATGGTCAAAGAAGCATCCGAAGAGCCGCCCAGAGGTGCGAATCTGACCACACACCGGCACCCCGCGTGTGACTTACCGCTGCGGCAGCGCGACGGCATCCGGAATCGGTTCGACGAACTCCGCAGGGCGCGGCTCGCCGAGCTTCACGACCACCACTCCGATGAGCACGAGCGCTCCGCCGAGAGCCTGCAGCAGGTCGGGCAGCTGTCCGAGCAGCAGCCAGCCGAACAGCAGTGCGGCGACGACTTCGGAGAGTGCGACGAAGGATGCGAGGCGCGAGCCCAGCATCCGGGTCGATGCGATGCCGAGCACGTAGGCGAGGGCAGTGGCGATGAGGCCGATCGCCAGCACCGGCACGAACCACGGCACGGTGCCGAAGCGGTAGGTGATGTCATCGGTCGTCCAGGCGATGGGCAGGATGCCGACGAGGCCGGCGATCGTGAGAGCGACGGCGCCGAGCAGCAGCCCTCCTCCGGCGAGCGCTATCGGCGGCAGGCCGGTGTCGGCCTTGGCCGAGAGCAGGAAGTACGTCGCGGCGCCGACCATCGCGGCGAGCGCCCAGAGTATGCCGGCGACGTTGACCTCGGCACCGGTGATGATGTCGAGCATCAGCACGAGACCGACGAAGGCGATGGCCGCGCCGATCACACTGCGGCGACTCGGCCGTTCACCCCGCCGGAGCCACAGCCACAGGATGACGGCGATCGGTGCGGTGTACTCGATGAGCAGCGCGAGGCCGACGTCCATCACGGCGACGGCCTGGAAGTAGCAGAGCTGCGTGGCGGTGACGGCGAGCAGTCCGTAGGCGGCGACCATGCCCGCGTTCTTCCTGAGCACTCCCCACCGACCCCGGAGCGAGATGATCGTCGGCACGAGCAGCACGAGAGCAGCGACCCAGACCCGCGCGGTCACTGCCGCACCGGGGGTCCATCCGGCGTCGATGAGCCCTCGAGCCCAGGCGCCGGACATCCCGAACGCGAAGGCCGCGCCGATCGCCAGGGGCAGACCGAATCGCACACCCGGCGCGGCGATGTCATTTGCAACCTTGCTCATGACAGGTGACGCTACTCTTGCAGGATGTAAGGTGTCAACATGAACTTCACCGATGACACGGAGGAGGCTCTGCGCTCGGCCGTCTGGCTGGTGAACTCGGCAGAGGACCCGGAGACCCTCGAGACGCTCGCCGACTACGACGCCTTCCTCTCCGACTTCCCCTACTCCGGCCGGCTTGACCGGGACGAGGCCGAGCTGGCCTCGCTGCGAGACCTGCGCCCGCGCCTGCGCGCCATGCTGCTCGCGCCCCGCGACGAGATGGCCGAGCACGTCAATGCCGCTCTCGCCGAGGCGCATCTGGCGCCGAGACTGGTGCGCCACGACGGGGTCGACTGGCATCTGCACGCCGTCGCCGACGAACGCCCGCTCGCCGAGCGCGTGCTGATCGAGACCGCCATGGCGCTGATCGACGTCATCCGCGCCGATGAGGGCTCACGCATCTCCATCTGCGCCGACGACACCTGCGAGGCACTCGCCCTCGACCTCTCGCGCAACCGTTCCAAGCGCTTCTGCTCGACGACCTGCACGAACCGCAACGCCGTGGCCGCCTATCGCGCGCGGCGCGCAAGCGCCTGAACCCTGCACCGTGGCCCGCCCGGGCCTGAGCCGACGCGCCCTCGGCGTCGTCTGCAGCCCTGCCTGAGATCAGGAGAACCGCGCCGGATCAGGAGAATCCCCGCGGGAAGCTCCTGATCTCGGCACACTCTCATGATCTCGGCCGGGTAGCCTCGGTGACCGATGAGCATCTCCCCCTCCCCCTACGACATCTGGTTCGCCGACGCCGAGTTCGACGCCAGCTACGGCCACACACTGAGCACGCTCCGCGCGATCGCTCCGGTCGCCGCACCCGACGGATTCGCCGAACGGTGGCAGGGCTGGCGACAGCAGGCGAAGACGGTGGATGCCGCACCCACCGTGCTCTCGGCCGAGACCGCGCACGGCCGGCGCGTGTCGGTCATCGAGCACGCGGGAGCCGACGGCACTCGCCTGCGGGCCTGGCTCGTCGAACCCGTCTCCGCCCCGGCTCGCGTCGGTGTCGTGCACAGCCATGGCTACGGAGGGCGCAATGCAATCGATCCGGCCAGGCTGCCCGACGATGCGGCCGCGATCTTCCCCGTCGCGCGAGGGCTGCCCACGCTGAACACGGGCGTCGGTGGCCCCGCACCCCAGGCTGAGCATGTGCTGGCCGGGATCGAGAGCCCGGACTCGTACGTGCTCGGCCTGTGCGCCCGAGACCTCTGGCTCGCTGCGGATGCTCTCACCATCCTTGTCGGCGCCCTGCCCCTCTATTACGTCGGCGAGAGCTTCGGCGGTGGCATCGGCGCCCTCGCCCTGCCGTGGGACGACCGCTACGTCGGGGCGACCCTCATCGTGCCGAGCTTCGGACAGTACGACGAGCGCCTGGCCGTGCACTGCGTCGGCAGCGGCGAGACCGTGCGCGACCACGTCGCGGCGCATCCGGAGGCCCGCGAGGTGCTGCGCCTGTTCGACGCCTCGACGACCCTCGGCTTCGCCCGCGTCCCGGTGCGCGTCGAGGCGGCGCTGTGGGACCCGTACGTGCCGCCGCCCGGACAGTTCGGCGTCGCGAACGCGGCTCGGATGCTCGAACTCGCCGTCCTCCCCGCGGGCCACGCCGAGTATCCGGGGGTCGAGGAGGTGGCGGCCGGGGCGATCCGCGACGGCAGGTCCCACCTCGCACGCGCGCTGCGCGCAGCATTCTGATCCCCGCGACCCGCGCCCACACCCGCGCTCTCACCCGCGCGCATCCGAGCACTGGACGTCACTTGTCATAACAGGTACACTCGGCTTGTCATTACAGGTTGCGCAGCGCCGCAGCACCCGTACGAGGAGCATCGATGCCCCAGTTCCACACCCCTCCGATCTCGCCGATGGCGATCTCTTTCGACGCCGAGAAGCTCACGCTCTCGCCCGAGGGGCCCACGCTCACGCGCCGGATGTCCGACCTCGAGGGCCTGTTCCTCGACGCGGATGCCTGGGCCGCCGCATCCGCCGGCGACAACCCCGTCGTCTACACGGTGACCAGTTCGCCCGTGCCCGAGGTCGACCGAGAACTGCCGCAGTCGATCACGACGATCATGCCCGGAGACACCTCGGGTGAGCTCTGGATGACCAAGGGGCACCAGCATCCGAACCACCAGGGCGAGATCTACCTCGCACTGAAGGGCCGCGGCGGTCTGCTCATGTTCGACGGCGAGCGCACCGAGTGGCTCGACATGCTCCCGGGCACCATCGGCTACATCCCGCCCGGGTGGGCGCACCGGTCGGTGAACACGGGCGACGAGCCCTATGCGTTCCTCGCGGTGTACCCAGGCGGCGCCGGCCACGACTACGGCTGGGTGCTCGAGCACGGCATGGGCTCCCGGGCGTATCGCTCGACCGAGGGTGTCGACCTGCGTCCCTATTCCGCGACCCCCTCGGCGGGATAGGGGCCCAGCATGCTGATCGCGCACGACCTCGGCACCACCGGCAACAAGGCTTCTCTGCACCACGACGACGGGCGCCTCGTGACCTCGGTCACGGTGCCCTACCCCGCACACTTCGCCGCCGGCGGCATCGCCGAGCAGGACCCTGCGGACTGGTGGGATGCCGTCGCCTCGGCGACCCGACAGCTGCTCGCGCGCGCAGGCGTCGCCCCCGAGACCGTCGTCGGCCTCGTCGTCAGCGGCCAGATGATGGGCACCGTGCTGCTCGACGCCCACGGCGAGCCGGTGCGCCCCGCGATCATCTGGGCCGATACGCGCTCGGGTGCGCAGACCCGCGCGCTGGAAGAGCGACTCGGCGCCGCGGACGCGTATCGCGTGCTCGGCCACCGCCTGAACCCGACATACTCCATCGAGAAGATCATGTGGGTGCGGGACAACGAGCCGAATGTCTGGGCTCGGGTGCGCCATTTCTGCGTCGCCAAGGACTACATCGTCTACCGGCTCACCGGACGCCTCGCGACCGAGCGCTCCGACGCCTCGGGCACGAATGCCTACGACCAGCTGCGGGGCACGTGGTCGGCCGAGGTTCTCGCCGCCGCCGGGCTCGACGCCGCGCTCTTCCCCGAGATCCTCGAATCGACGGCCGTCGCCGGAACACTCACGACCGCATCTGCGGATGCCCTCGGGCTGTCGACATCGGTCCGCGTGGTCATGGGAGGCGGCGACGGACCGCTCGCCGCTGTGGGCTCGGGCATCGTCGCCCCCGAAGACGGCGCCTACGTGTGCCTGGGCACGTCGTCGTGGATCTCGTTCGCCAGCCTCACCCCGCTGCACGATCCGCAGATGCGCACCATGACCTTCGACAACGTCGTGCCCGGTTCGTTCGTGCCCACCGCCACGATGCAGGCCGGCGGCGCCTCGGTGCAGTGGATCGCCGAAGCCCTCTCCCCCGACCCCGGCCACCCCGACACTGCGCGCCTCACCGCAGAGGCCGGCGGCGACCTCGACACGGAAGACCTCTACTTCCTGCCCTATCTCCTCGGCGAGCGCTCGCCCCTGTGGGACCCGCACGCACGCGGCGCCTTCGTCGGCATCGGGCGGCACCACACCCGCGCGCACCTCACGCGGGCCGTGCTCGAAGGTGTGGCCTACAACCTGCTCACTTGCATCCAGGCCTTCCGCGAATCCGGAGCCGCGATCGACCGCATCGACGCAGTCGGCGGCGGGGCGCAGAGCGACGCCTGGCTCGGCATCCTCGCCGACGTCTGGGGCGTGCCGATCCGCCGGCGCACCATCGTCGAAGAGGCCAACAGCCTCGGCGCCGCGGTCACCGGTGCGGTCGGCCTCGGACTCGCCGACTTCTCGGCTGCGAGGGCGCTCAGCGAGGTCACGGCGGAGTTCACGCCGGATGCCGGTCGTCACGCGATCCATGCCCGGCGGCATGCCCGCTTCGTCGACGCCTACGCGGCCCTCGAGCCGTGGTTCGCCGCCACGCCGCCGGCCGAGGAGCGCTGATGGGCGTCATCCTCGCCACGAGTCGGTCGTTCTCGGACGGCGATCTCGACCTCGTGGGGCGGGCCAAGGCCGCAGGTCACGAGGTCGTCCGCGGACCCGCGCACCACGGTCTCGCCGAGCTCGCGCCCCTGCTCGCGGCAGCCGAGGGGTGGATCGCCGGCACGGGGCCGGTGACCGACGAGCACCTCGCCGCCGCTCCGAACCTCAGGGTCGTCGCCCGCTACGGCGTCGGCACCGAGGCCGTCGATCTCGATGCGGCGCTGCGACGCGGCATCCCCGTGACCAACACGCCGGGGGCGAACGCGGATGCTGTGGCCGACCATGCCGTCGGCCTCATGCTCGCGGCACTCCGGTTCATCCCCGACGGCGATCGCCGGGTGCGCGCGGGCGACTGGAGCGTGCGACGCGGACGGGAGCTCGGCGCTGCGACGGTCGGCATCGTCGGCTTCGGTCGCATCGGCCAGGGCGTCGCCCGACGCCTGAGCGGCTTCGGCTCGAGGATGCTCGCCGCCGACCCGTTCCTGCCGGCCGGCGCGATCGCCGAGCGAGGCGCCGAACCGACCGATCTCGACGAGCTGTTCCGCTCGGCCGACCTGATCACCTTGCACGCCCCGGGCGGGCAGACGCTGGTCGACGCGGCGCGGCTCGACAGCATCCGACCGGGCCTGATCCTGGTGAACACCGCGCGCCCCGACCTCGTCGACGAGGCGGCCATCGCGGCCGCTCTGCGCGACGGTCGTCTCGGTGCATACGCCGCCGACACCCTGAACGGCGACACGGCGGCGAGTGCGAGCCCGCTGCTCGCCGACGACCTCGCCGACCGGGTGACCGTCACCCCGCACCTCGGCGCCCAGACGACGCAGGCCGTCGACAACATGGGCTCGATGTCGCTCGACGACGTGCTCGCCGTGCTCGCAGGGCGCTCCCCCGCCCACCCCGTCTCTCCCCGACTCTGAAGGACCAGACCATGACCATCACCGAGACTCCCGCCACCACGACCGGCGGCTACATGGGCTTCGTCGGCGTGAGCACCGGCTCGTCGTCGATCATGAAGGTGTTCCCGAAGTGGGCCGAGGTGCTGGGGCTCCCGACCGAGAACCTCATCGGGCACGACCTGCCGATGGATGCCACCCCTGAGCAGTACGTCGCGATGGTCGAGCAGATCCGCGACGACCCTCACCACCGCGGCGCCCTCGTCACCACCCACAAGATGAACGTCTTCGCGGCGGCATCCGACCTCTTCGACGAGCTCGACCCGTTCGCCGTCTCGTGCTCCGAGATCTCGAGCATCTCGAAGCGGGGCGATCGTCTGATCGGCCGCGCCAAGGACCCTCTCACGGTCGACCTCGCGCTGAACGACTTCCTCCCGACCGACCACTTCGCCCGCACGGGCGCCGAGGTCGTGATCCTCGGTGCCGGCGGCTCGGGCACGGCCCTGAGCTGGGCGCTGACTGAGCGAGCGGACGCTCCGGCGAAGATCACCGTCACCGCCCGCGATGACGACAAGCTCGACCACCTGCGCGAGGTGCACCGCCAGCATGGCACCCCCGAGGGACTGATCACCTACGTGCGCACCGACACGGTGCAGGATGCCGCCGCGATCGTCGCGGCCGCTCCGGCGGGGTCGCTGATCGTGAACGCCACGGGCCTCGGCAAGGACCGCCCCGGGTCGCCGCTGCCCGACGACGTCGAGTTCCCGACCGACGCGTGGGTGTGGGAATTCAACTACCGCGGGTCGCTGGAGTTCCTGCACCAGGCGCGCGCGCAGCAGGCCGAGCGCGCACTGCACGTGATCGACGGCTGGCGGTACTTCATCCACGGCTGGTCGCAGGTCGTCGCCGACGTGTTCGAGATCGACCTCACCCCCGAGATCGTCGAGCGGCTCGCCGAGGCTGCCGAATCGGTGCGCTGATGCCCGGCATCCGGACCGTGCTCGGCGACGTCGACCCGGCGCAGCTCGGGGCGACCGACTATCACGAGCATCTGTTCCAGATCTCGCCGCTGCTCGTCGGTGACGAGCTCGACGACGAAGACCTCTCGGGTCACGAGGCCGCGCTGCTGAAGGCCAGCGGATTCACGGCGATGGTCGATGCCACTCCGTTCGGCCTCGGGCGCGACCCCGAGGCGGTGGCGCGCATCAGCGCGGGCACGGGCATGCACGTCGTCGCCACCACCGGCCGCCACCGCGAAGCCCACTACGGTGCGGATCACCCGCTGCAGGTGTGGGGCGTCGAGCGCCTCGCCGAGCTCTTCGTCTCCGAGGTGACGCGCGGCATGGTCGTCGACGATGCACTGGTGTTCGAGACGCCCGACGTCCCCCGTGCGGCAGCACCCGATGGCGCCGTGGTGCGCGCCGGGATGCTCAAAGCCGGCGTCGACTACTGGAGCATCAGCCCCTTCGAGCGCACGACGCTGCTCGCGGTCGCCGACGCGCATCGAACGACCGGGGCACCGGTCATGGTGCACCTCGAGTTCTGCACCGCCGCCCACGAGGTGCTCGATCTTCTCGAGGCCGAGGGCGTGGCATGCGATCGTGTCGTGCTCGCGCATGCCGACCGAGACCCGGATGCCGGCCTGCACGCCTCGCTCGCCGAGCGCGGCGCCTATCTGGGATACGACGGCTTCGCCCGCCCGCGCACGAGGTCGGATGCCGAGCTGCTCGCCCTGACCGAGCGGGTCGTCGAGCTCGGCGCGGTCGACCGGGTGCTTCTCGGCGGCGACGTCGCCCGTCGAACCCGGTACATCTCCTACGGCGGAATGCCGGGACTCGCCTACCTCGGCGAGCGCTTCCTCCCGCGGTTGCGGTCGGCGGTGGGCGAGGATGCAGTCGAGCGGATGCTGGTCGCGAACCCCGCGCGCCTGCTCACCCTCTCTGCCTGATCCCCCATCTCCGAGGAGCACTCCCATGACCGAGCCCACCATCCTGCACGCGATCTTCACCGCGCGCCCGGAGCAGGGCGACAACGTCGCCGCGCTGCTGCGCGACTTCGCCGAGATCGTGCGCGCGGAAGAGGGCAACGTCGTGTTCGACGCGACACGACTGGTCGACGACCCCGACCGCTTCTTCGTCTATGAGGTCTACCGCGACGAGGCCGCCTTCCACGCGCACCTCGCCGCTCCCGCCGGAGTGCCGTTCAACGAGGCCCTGCAGCAGCTCATCGTCGAGCCCTCGTCGATCCTCACCTTCCTGCGCCGCATCTGACACCCGCACACGCAGAGAAGCCCCCCGCCCGAAGGCGAGGGGCTTCTCTGTGATCTCAGCGGGTCACTCGTAGAGGACCGCCGCGATGTCCTCGTCTTCGAGATTGGTGCTGTCGTACCAGTACGAACCCGTGTCGTAGAACTCGTCGACCGAGTCGCCGTTGGCCGCGTCATAGGCCGCCTGCACGACCTGCTCGCCGATGCCGATCGGGTCCTGCGTGATGGCGCCGGCCATCGTGCCGTCCTTGATCGCGTTGATCTGGGCTGCGCCCGAGTCGAAGCCGACGATCGTGATCTTGCCCTTCTCGAGACCGAGCTCGTTCACGGCGTTGACGACGCCGATGGCCGAGCCCTCGTTGGTGCCGTAGATGCCCTTGAGGTCGGGGTGCGCCGCGATCAGCGTCTTGGCGATGTCGGCCGACTTCAGGTGATCGCCGTCGCCGTACTGGATGTCGACGATCTCGATGTCGGGGTAGTCCGCCTCGATCTTCTCGACGAAGCCGTCGCGACGCTCGACACCGGTCGAGTTGATCTGCGAGTGGCCGACGATCGCGACCTCGCCCGATCCGCCGATCAGGTCGGCCATGTGCTCGGCGGCCAGCGCGCCGGCGACCTTGCTGTCGGTGGCCGAGAGGCTCAGGCCCACGTCGCCGTCGCACGGGGCGTCGAAGTAGACCACGGGGATGTCCTTCGACTTCGCCTGCTCGAGCGGGGCGACGCACGCCTCGGGGTCGAGGGCTGCGTAGGCGATGGCATCCGGGTTCTTGTCGATCGCAGCGGTCAGCATCTCGAGCTGCTGTGCGATCTCGGTCTCGGCCGCGGGGCCTTCGAACGTGATGCGGACACCGAGCTCTTCGGCCTTCTGCTCCGCGCCCTTCTTGACGGCCTGCCAGAACTGGTGCTGGAAGCCCTTCGAGACCATGGCGATGTACATCTCGCCGTCGCCGCTGCCTCCGTCGCCGCCGCTGCCTTCTTCGATGACGTCACCGCCGCCGGCACAGCCCGCGAAGACGAGGGCGGATGCGGCCACGAGTGCCGCGAATGCGGTCTTCTTGCCGAATTTCATGGAAACTCCATTGTTCTCTGTGTGGTGGTGGGGGGATAGGTCTTGATCAGGTGTGCTGGCGGTTGCGCAGCGAGTCGAGGAACACGGCCAGCAGCACGACGACGCCGACGACGATGTTCTGCCACTCCGTCTGGATCGACATGATGCGCAGACCGTTGACGAGCACGCTCATGATCAGCGCGCCGATCACGGTGCCCAGGATCGACCCGCGCCCGCCGAGCAGCGAGGTGCCGCCGATGATGACGGCCGCGATGGCCTGCAGCTCGTACCCGGTGCCGATCTGCGGCTGTGCCGAGTCGAGACGGGCGGCGATCACGATGCCCGCGATGCCGGTGAAGGCTCCCGCGAACATGTAGATGAAGATCGTCCAGCGTCGCGTGTTGACGCCCGAGAGGCGCGTGGCCTCCTCGTTCGAGCCGATCGCGAAGGTGTACCGGCCCAGGAGCGTCTTCGACAGCACCAGCCAGGCGACGATCGCGAGCGCGGCGGTGATCAGCACGGCGTTCGGGATGCCGGGGATGATCACGCCGAGCGCGATCTTCTTGAAGTCCGGTGCCGAGGTCGAGAAGTAGATCGGCGCGACGTTGGAGATGACGAGGGCGAGGCCTCCGGCGATCATCATCATCGCGAGGGTCGCGATGAACGGGGGCAGCCGCAGGAACGTGATGTTGATGCCGTTCACGAGGCCCATCAGCACACCGGTCGCGATGCCGCCGATCACGCCGAGCCAGACCGGCAGGCCGAGATTGGTGACGATGACACCGGTCATCACCGCGCACAGGGCCATGCCGGTTCCGATCGACAGGTCGATGCCGCCGGTGATGATGACGAACGTCGTGCCGAGGGCGAGGATGCCGATGACCGCGGTCGAGAGCAGCACGGTCGCGATGTTGCTGAAGGTGAAGAAGTTCGGGCTGGCGATCGAGAAGAAGATCACGAGCACGATCAGGGTGCCGAATGCGAGCGACTGCTGCACCTGACGCTTCAGGAAGCCGACCACGTCGCGCTTGTCGGTGTTCTCATCGAGAGCCGTCTGGATGATCGTCGTCGTCGACGACCCGTTCTGCGGAGCGCTCATCAGTCTTCCTCTCCGTGGGCTGCGAGTTGCATGATCTTCTCCTGGCTGGCGTCCTCGTTGCGGAGCGTGCCCGTGATGCGCCCGTTCGCGAAGACCGCGATGCGGTTCGCGACGCGGAGGATCTCCGGCAGCTCCGACGAGATGACGATGATGGACTTTCCCTGATCAGCGAGCTGCTGCATCAGGCGGTAGATCTCTTCCTTGGCGCCGACGTCGATCCCTCGCGTCGGCTCGTCGAAGATGAGGATGTCGCAGTCGCGCATCAGCCACCGGGCGATGACGACCTTCTGCTGGTTGCCTCCGGACAGCAGCTTGACGACCTGGTTGACCGAGGGCGTCTTGACGCGCAGCTGCTGGACGTAGTCCTTGGTGCGGTTCTTCGCCTTGCCGTCGCCCATCCAGCCGATCGCGTTGGCATACGACCCGAGTGAGGCGAGCACGGTGTTGAAGGTGACGTCCTGCTCGAGCATCAGCCCGAGCAGCTTGCGGTCCTCCGAGAGGTAGCCGACGCCGTGCTTGACGGCATCCGCCGGCTGAGCGATGCGCACCGGTCGTCCGCCGATCGACACGGTGCCCCCGTCGCGGTGGTCGGCACCGATGATGGCCCGGGCCGTCTCGGTGCGACCGGCGCCCATGAGGCCGGCGAAGCCGAGGATCTCGCCCCGGTGCAGTTGGAACGACACGTCCGTGAGCAGGCTCTTGGTCGAGAGCCCCTGCACATCGAGCACGATCGGATCGTTGGCGTGCTCGCGGGCCTGCGGTCTGGTTCCCTCGTCGATCACGCGGCCGACCATCATCTCGATGATCTTGGGGATGCTCACCTCGGATTTATCCAGTGATCCGATGTATGTGCCGTCGCGCAGCACGGTGACCCGGTCGGCGAGGCGCCGCAGCTCGTCCATGCGGTGCGAGATGTAGACGATGCCGGTGCCTGACGCCCGCAGCTGCTCGATCAGCACGAACAGGGTCTCGGTCTCGGAGTCGGTGAGTGCCGACGTGGGCTCGTCCATGATGAGCACCTTGGCGTTGAACGAGAGCGCCTTGGCGATCTCGACCATCTGCTGCTCGGCCACCGTGAGCTCGCCCACGAGCTGCCGCGGGTTGAGCCTGATGTCGAGGCGCTGCAGCAGTGCGGCGGTCTGCGTGTTGAGCTTGCGCTCCGACAGGAACGGTCCGGTCGTGGGCTCGCGGCCCACGTAGATGTTCTGCGCCACGGTGAGGTCGGGCATCAGGTTGAGTTCCTGATGGATGATCGTGATGCCGAGCTGCTGCGCCTGCAGGGGGCTGGTGAGTTCGACCTCCTGGCCCTCGAACGTGATCGTTCCCTCGTCCTTGGTGTAGATCCCCGAGAGGATCTTCATCAGAGTCGACTTGCCCGCGCCGTTCTCGCCCACGAGCACCAGCACTTCGCCGGCCCGCACCTCGAGGTGCACGTCCTTGAGAGCCTGCACACCGGGGAATCCCTTGCTGATCCCCTCGACTCTGAGAATGGGGTCACTCATGTGCTCACCTGCTTCCTTGAAGGTCGTTATGCGATATTCCAGTCGGGCCCGGAAACATCGGATCAATTCTGCGTCCTGCGCCCCACCCTGCGCAAGTTGTATCTAAATGTAACTAAGACTTCTTCAGATGGGAAGACCTGTAATAACAAGTTGACAACAGGTCTGGATCTGCAGCGGACTGCGCTGCGTCAGTGCAGCCTGATCGAGTTGACCGCGACGAGCTTGTCGCGGATGTAGGCGTTGGCGTGCGCACCGAGCTCGGCATTGTCGGTCCACAGGTTGCGCCAGATGCCGAGCATCCGGCTGAGGTCGGGAGCGACCACCGCCGAGGAGAACGACTCGAACACGATCGGGCCGTCATAGCCGATGCGCCCCAGCGCCTTGAAGAAGGTGTCGAAGTCGACCGTTCCGGTGCCGAGATAGCCGCGGTGGCTCTCACCGATGTGCACGTAGCGGAGGGCGGGTGCGGCATCGAGGACCGGCGCGAACATATCCGACTCCTCGATGTTCATGTGGTACGTGTCGAGGTGGATGCCGAGGTTCGGCCGATCGACCTCCGCGAGGTAGGCGAGTGCCTGCCGCGCGGTGTTCAGCACGTTGGTCTCATAGCGGTTCACGACCTCGAGCGAGACCGAGATCCCTCGCTCGGCCGCATGATCGGTGACGCGGGCGATGGTGCGACGGCTGCTCTCGAGCCCTTCGGTCGTCACCGGGTCCATGTACTTCTGCATCGCGCTGTAGATCACTCCGCAGAAGTGCCGGCCGCCCAGCTCGGCCAGCACATCGACGGCCTTCATCAGCAGCGCCTCCCCCGCGGCGACGACTGCCGGATCAGAACTGGTCACATCCGTCGCCCCCGAGAGACCGAGCGAGGCGCTGACGGCGAGGTCGTGCTCTTCGAGCGCCTCCTTCGCGGCGGCGACATCGAACGCGAACGGATCCATGAGCGGGAACTCGATCAGGTCGAAGCCTGCCGCCTTCGTCTGCTCCACCGAGAGTCGGATGCCGTCGGCATCGAAGTGTCCGGTCCAGACGAGCCCGTGGCATCCGATGTTCATGAGACCTCTCGGAGACGGGTGTGGGGCACCATCGCCTCTGGGATTTGGCACGTGCCAAGTCCGCGTTCAGGTCACGGTACGCGGGGTCGTACGGGGCTGTCAAGAACTTTCTTGGCACGTGCCAACTGCTCGGCTACTGTGGACTCGTCGGTGCCGCGCCGGTGCGCAGTGGCCCCCGCGCACGAGCGCACCGACACAGCCGACAAGGAGCTCCATGCCCGCCAGCGTCAAAGATGTCGCCGCCCTCGCCGGGGTCTCCTCCTCGACCGTCTCGAACTACCTCAACCACCCTCACGTGCTGGGCGAATCGAGCGCCGCGAAGGTCCGGGCCGCGATCGAACAGCTCGGCTACGTGCCGAACGAATCCGCACGACAGCTGCGCGCGGGGTCGAGCAAAGCGCTCGCGCTGATCCTCCTCGACGCCTGGCTGCCGTACTTCCACGAGCTCTCGCGCGGTGTCGAGGACGTAGCCCGAGAGGGCGGGTGGTCGCTGTTCTTCAGCAACAGCGCCCGAGACGCCGCCCTCGAACGACGCAACATCGACATGTTCGAGGCGCATCGGGTGCAGGGCATCGTGATCTATCCGCTCGAAGACGTGGTGCCCCGACTCGAGCAGCTCGCCGACCGCGGCATCCGCTCGGTGGTGGTCGGGCCCATCCCCGACTCCCCGACCGTCGGCTCCGTCCTCTTCGACGACCGCGGCGGCGGCCGCCTCGCGGGTGAGCACCTGCTGGCGATCGGACGTCGCCGCATCCTGTTCCTCGGGGCGCCGAGCGTCAGCCAGTCCAACGACCGGCTGCAGGGGCTGCGCGACGCCGTGGAGGGCTCGGACGCCACCGTCGACGTGCTCGACGTGCCCCACCTGACGACGGATGACGGCCTCGAGGTCGCCGAGCGCATCCTCGCGATCCCTGCAGACGAAAGGCCCGACGCGATCTTCGCGGCGAACGACATGGTGGCGATCGGCGTGATGACGCAGCTGCTGCGTCACGGCATCCGCGTGCCCGAGGAGATCGCGCTCGTCGGCTTCGACGACGTCGCGCAGGCGCATCAGAGCGTCGTGCCACTGACGAGCGTGCGGCAGCCCGGGTACGAGATCGGACGGGCTGCGGGCGCCGCACTGATCCGCCAGCTCTCCGACCCCACGGCCGAGCTCCCCGCGCCGACGCCGTTCGCCGCCGAGCTCGTGGTCCGCGAGTCGACCGTCGGTCGCTGAACTCGCCCTCTTCTGAGTCACGCCTCCCCTGGCTGGAGCGCGTCGGGTTCACAACTCAGCATGAACCTGCGCCGAGCCGCCGCCGAGGCCCGAATGTCGCCCGGAGCACGCGTTCATGCTGAGTTGTGAACGCGCGACCGCCGACTCAGGCCGGAATCAGCCCCTCGTCCGCGAGCTCAGCCCACAGCCCACCCGGAATCTGCAGCGCCGCATACTCCGCGTTCTGCTGCAGCTGCGCCGGCCGACTCCCGCCCACGACCACCGACCGCACGACGTCGGACTGCAGCGGAAACTGGATCGCCGCGGCGGGCAGCGGCACGGCGTGGTCGGCGCACACGCGGGCGATGCGCACCAGCCTCTCCCACAGCTCGTCGGGCAGCTGACCGTACTCGTAGCGACCGTCACGGCGCGGCTCGCTCGACGCCAGCAGGCCGGAGTTGAACACGGATGCCGCCACGATGCCGGTGCCGGTCTCGCGACAGGCGGGCAGCACCTCGGCAGCGGCGGGCTGCTCGAGCAGCGTGTAGCGACCGGCGACCATGACCAGGTCGAGGTCGGCCGAGCGCACCGATGCGGCGAGCGCGTCCGACACCATCGAGCCGATCCCGATCGCCGACACCTGCCCGTCAGAGCGCAGCTGCTCGAGCGCCGGAAGCGCCTCGGCGAGCGCGAGGTCGAGGTCGTGTCGCTCGGGGTCGTGCAGATAGAGCAGGTCGATCTGCTCGATGCCCAGTCGCTCGCGCGACTCGTCGAGACCGGCACGGATCCCGTCGTTCGAGAAGTCCCACACACGCTGCAGATCGTCGGGCACGTGGAAGTCGTTCGCGGTGTCGAGCCCGCCGTCGTGGTCGGGGTTCGGTCGCAGGAGCCGGCCGACCTTCGTCGACAGCACGTACTCCCCACGCGGCTTTGTCTGCAGGAATGCGCCCAGGCGTCGCTCCGAGAGTCCGAGCCCGTAGTGCGGAGCCGTGTCGAAGTAGCGGATGCCGCTGTCCCACGCCGCCTCCAGGATCGCCCACGACTCGTCATCGCTCAGCGGGCGGAACAGGTTGCCGACGTTCGCCGCCCCGTACCCGAGAGCGGGGACCGCCAGAGCCTCAGACGCCGACATGCTGTCCCTTCCACGTGTAGGCGGCGATGCTCTCGGCCTTCATCTCCATGCCGGAGCCCGGCACAGTCGGCGCCATGTACGAGCCGCCCTGGATGTCGGTCGGGATCACGAAGTGCTCGTGCAGGTGATCGACGAACTCGATCATGCGGCCTTCGCGCGTGCCCGTGACGGCGACGAAGTCGAACATCGACAGGTGCTGCACGGCCTCGCACAGGCCGACCCCGCCGGCATGCGGACAGACGGGCACCCCGAACTTCGCCGCGAGCAGCAGGTTGGCGATGTTCTCGTTCACGCCCGCGACGCGCACGGCGTCGATCTGCATGACCGCGATCGCCTCGGCCTGCAGCAGCTGCTTGAAGATGACGCGGTTCTGCGCGTGCTCACCGGTCGCGACGCGGATGGGCGCGACTCCCCTGGCGATCTCGGCGTGACCGAGCACATCGTCGGGGCTGGTCGGCTCCTCGATCCAGGCGGGGTGGAACTCGGCGAGCGCGTTGACCCATTCGATCGCCTCCGACACCTCCCAGCGCTGGTTCGCATCGATCGCGATCGGGAAGTCGGGTCCGCAGACCTCGCGCGCCTTGCGGAAGCGGCGGATGTCGTCGTCGAGGTCGGCGCCGACCTTGAGCTTGATCTGGGTGAAGCCGTCGGCCATCGCCTCGCGGGCGAGCCGCTCGAGCTTCTCGTCGGAGTAGCCGAGCCAGCCGGGGCTCGTCGTGTATCCCGGATACCCGGTGGCCAGCAGCTCTCGTTCGCGCTCGATGCGGCCCGGCTCTGCGGCACGCAGGATCTCGAGCGCGTCCTCGCGCGTGAGCGCATTGGTGAGGTAGCGGAAGTCGACGAGGTCGACCAGCTCCTCCGGCGTCATCCGTGCGAGGAGCTGCCAGAGCGGCAGCCCCGCGCGCTTCGCCTTGATGTCCCAGAGCGCGTTGATGACCGCGCCGATCGCCATGTGCATGACGCCCTTCTCGGGCCCCAGCCACCGCAGCTGCGAGTCGCCGATGATGTCGCGGAACGTCGTGCCCATGTCGTCGAGCAGCGGCTCGATCTCGCGCCCGACGAGGTGCCCGGCGAGCGCGTCGATCGCGGCGACCTGCACGTCGTTGCCTCGCCCGATGGTGAAGACGAAGGCGTGGCCGTCGATGCCGTCCTCGGCGTCGGTGCGCACGATCACGTACGCGGCCGAGTAGTCGGGATCGGGATTCATGGCATCCGATCCGTCCAGACTCAGCGACGTGGGGAAGCGGATGTCGGTCGTGTCGAGGGCGACGATGCGGCTCACGGGGTCCTCTCGTGCACGGGGTGGGGATTCGTGCAGATCTCTTGGAGTGTAAACATCCGATGTCTATACTGTCAACGAGACGGGCCTCCATGGCGCGCCCCGCAACACAGAATCCTCAGTGATCAGGAGAGACATGAAGTTCGCACGGCTAGGCACTCCCGGCGCCGAGATCCCCGTCCTCGTCGACGGTGAGCGCTACCTCGATCTGAGGTCGGTGACATCCGATGTCAATGGCGACTTCCTCGCCGGTGACTTCCGCGCGCGGATCGACGCCGCCCGCGCCGCCGACGAGCTCCCGGTGCTCGAGGACGCCGCAGCGATGCGCATCGGAGCGCCGATCGCGCGCCCGAGCGCCGTCATCTGCATCGGCCAGAACTACGCCGCGCACGCCCGCGAGTCGGGCTCCGAGCCGCCGACCGTGCCGATCATGTTCCTCAAGACGCCGAACACGGTCGTCGGTCCGAACGATGCGGTCACGATCCCCCGCGGCAGCAAGAAGACCGACTGGGAGGTCGAGCTCGGCATCGTCATCGGTGCTCGCGCCGCCTACCTGGATTCACCCGACGATGCCGACGCGCACATCGCGGGCTACGTCACGGCGAACGACGTGTCCGAGCGCGCCTTCCAGATGGAGGTCTCGGGCGGACAGTGGTCGAAGGGCAAGATCGCCCCGGGCTTCAACCCGACCGGCCCGTGGCTGGTCACCCCCGACGAGGTCGACGTCGACGACCTGCGGCTGCGCAGCTGGGTCAACGGCGACGCGCGGCAGGACTCGAACACCGACGACATGATCTTCGACGTGCGCGTGATCGTGCACCACCTGTCGCAGTACGTCACTCTCGAGCCCGGCGACCTGATCCTCACGGGCACCCCGCAAGGCGTCGCGTTCGGCGGCAAGTTCCCGTATCTGAAGGCAGGCGACGTGGTCGAGATCGAGATCGAAGGGCTCGGGCACCAGCGCCAGGAGTTCGTGGCATGGGAGGCACAGAAGTGAGCAGCACACTCGACGGACTGGTCGCGATCGTCACCGGCGGCGCATCAGGAATCGGCGCGGCGGTCGCCACCCGGCTCCACGCCGACGGCGCGCACATCGCGGTGCTCGACCGCGACACCTCCGGGGCGGATGGCGCCTTCGCCGCGTTCACGGCCGACGTCTCAGACCGCGCATCGGTGGATGCGGCCGTGGCCGCCGTCGCCGAGAGATTCGGGCGCATCGACATCGTCGTCAACAACGCCGGGGCCGGGGCACAGGGCGACATCAGCGCGAACGACGACGACGAGTGGGCCCGAGTGCTCTCGATCAACGTCACCGGCATCGCCCGCGTCACCTCGGCAGCGCTGCCCTGGCTCAAGAGGTCGCCGAGCGCGGCCGTGTGCAACACGGCATCCATCGCCTCGACCACCGGGCTGCCGCAGCGCGCTCTGTACAGCGCGTCGAAGGGCGCCGTCTCGGCCCTGACGCGCGCCATGGCAGCCGACCACCTGCGCGACGGCATCCGCGTCAACGCCGTCAACCCCGGCACCGCCGACACCCCCTGGGTCGGGCGCCTGCTCGACTCGGCCTCCGACCCGGCCGCCGAGCGTGCCGCGCTCGAGGCCCGCCAGCCGCACGGTCGTCTGGTCTCGCCCGACGAGGTCGCGGCGGCTGTGGCCTACCTCGTGAGCCCCGCCGCGGGTTCGACCACCGGCACGTTCATCCAGGTCGACGGCGGCATGGCGCAGCTGCGCCTCCGCCCCGTCGGCAGCTGAGTCGGCCGCTACGCGCGGTCGCCCCGCAGCCATCCCAGGAAACCGCGACGAGGCCGCTCCTCCCGACCGTCCTCGCGCGGGGGCCTGGCCCCGACGCGGTAGAACTCCTCGGCATTGCGCCACATGATGGCGTCGACGTCGTGCCCGCGGCGTTCGGCCCAGCCGCTCACGGCATCCGCCCACCGGCTCCGCGCCGTGGGCTGGTACATCGGGGTTCCGTCTTCGTTGGCATACGGGTCGTCCGCTTCGGCGGGGCCGATGACCGAGACCGGCCAGTCACTGCCCCACATCAGTCGCTCGGCGCCGAACGCGTCGGCTGCGGCGTCGAGGAACGGATGCATCTGCTCAGCCGACCAGTCACCCCCGGCCTCGGCCGGAAGCCCCGACAGCTTGCACCACACGTTCGGATGCCGTGCGAGGTCGTCGAGATCCCGCACCCATTCCATCGTCGGCGCGACCGGAGCATCCGCGGTGCCGACCTGCGGCTTGCCCAGGTGATCGAGCACGATCCGCAGCTCGGGCACCGCCCCCGCGAGACGGGCGACCTCGGGAAGCTGGGATGCACGGATGCAGGCGTCGAAGGCCCACCCGTGCGCTGCGACCTCGCGGGCGCCGGTCACGAAGGCGGCCGACACCGCCAGCCCGTCTGGCTCGCCCTGCAGGTTGTGACGCACGCCGACCACGAGCGGCTCGGCCGCAAGGCCTTCAAGGTGGGCGGTCGTGTCGGTGCCGCGATCGAGACGAGCGCCGGCGACGATTCCGACCACTCCGATGCGGGCGGCCAGACTCGCCACCCAGCGCACCTCATCGAGGAAGTCGTCTTCGATGGTCTCGGCCTGCACGAAGACCGCTCTTTCGGAGGTCGCGTTCCCTATTCGCGCGTGCTCGATCTCGGTCTCACCGAACAGCCAGGCGAGCGGGCCTTCGAGCCAGGTGTAGTGCAGAAGCTCGGGATCCCAGAGATGCAGGTGCGAATCGAGTACGCGCATGCCTCCATCCTGCCGCAGACATCCGATGAATGGTTAGGATGACGCCATGGCAGTGACTGACGACGCGATCGAGAAGATCAAGGCGATGATCGTCTCGGGCGAGCTCGCCCCCGGCGATCGGCTTCCTCCCGAGAAAGAGCTGTCCGAACGCCTCGGCCTGTCGCGCAACTCGATGCGCGAGGCGGTGAAGGCGCTCGAGGTGATCCGGGTGCTCGACGTGCGACGGGGCGACGGCACCTATGTCACCAGTCTCGAACCCCACCTGCTGCTCGAGGCGATCTCGTTCGTGGTCGACATGCATGACGACGACTCGATGCTCGAGATCTTCGCCGTGCGACGGATGTTGGAGTCGCAGGCGACCGGCCTCGCGGCCACCCTCGGCACCGACGAGGCGATCGCCGATCTCGAGCGCGAGGTCGAATCCATCGATTCGACGGTGAGCATCGAAGAGCTCGTCGAGCACGACATCCGCTTCCATCGCGAGATCGTCGGCATGGCGGGCAATGCCTATCTCGCCAGCCTCATCGAGCATCTGAGCAGCCAGACCGTGCGCGCCCGCGTGTGGCGGGGGCTCACCGAGGGCGGAGCCGTCGAGCGCACCCTCTCGGAGCACCGGGCGATCGCCGACGCCATCGCCCGCCGCGATTCGGGCCTCGCGACCTCGCTCGCCACCGCGCACATCGCCGGCGTCGAGCGGTGGCTGCGTCAGGCGGCAACCGCCTGAGAGCGATCGGTGCGCCTCAGGCCCCGAGCCGCACCATCGCCGCGTCGAACTCCGCCGCCGAGCTGTCGCTGACCCCGTGGAACAGCATCTGCTCGATCACGTCCGGTGCCGCGGTGAAGTACGGCACCCCCGCGAGGCGCAGGCCGGTGATGTCGTCGGGCGACCGCAGGCTCGCGGCGAGCACGTTCGAATCGCTCCCCGCGCACATCTCCTGCATGCGGGCGATCACGGCGTCGCCGTCGATGCCGGCATCCCGCATGCGTCCGAGGTAGGGAGCGATGTAGTGCGCGCCGATCGAGGCGCACACCAGCGCCTGAGCGACCGAGTACACAGCGGTGACGAGCACGGTCGCGCCGTCGCGCACCAGAGCGGATGCCGCGGCGAAACCGTCGCGCGTCGCGGGCACCTTCACGACCACCCGGTCGCCGAGCGCCCTGATGCCCTCGGCGTTGCGGAGCAAGGATGAAGTGTCGCCGCCCCACGTCTGGAAGAAGATCTCGCGTGCACCCTCGCCTGCCCAGCGGGCGTAGAGGTCGGGGATCTCGGCGGCGGTGCGACCGCCGCGCTCGAGGATCGTCGGGTTGGTGGTGACGCCGTGCACGACGCCCGCGGCGAGGAGCGACGAGACGCGGTCGACGTCCGCGCTGTCGACGTAGAGACGGGGGGCCAGCGCGGTCATCGGGTCTCCTTGTGCACAACCTGTCGTTACAGGTTCGGATTCGGCTAATGTAATGACAGCCGCGGAGGATGTCAAAGCACCCCGCATCGACGACGATCAGGAGTGCCATGACAGCCGCCACCTCGCCCGATCGCACCGGCGTCGTCATCGTCGGCAGTGTGACCGCAGATGTGACGACCTTCTCGACGCGGCTGCCGGCCCGCGGCGAGACCATCCTCGGAGACGAGTTCACCCTGATGCTCGGCGGCAAGGGCGCCAACCAGGCTGTCGCGGCCGGTCGATCCGGAGCACGCACGAGCTTCGTCGGATGCGTCGGCGACGACCTCTTCCACGACCTCGTCGTCACTGGCCTGAGCGACGCAGGCGTCGATCTCGCCCACCTGCGCACCGTGCCCGGGCCGACCGGCATCGCCCACATCCGCGTCGACGCCTCGGCGCAGAACGACATCGTGATGGTGCCGCTCGCCAACGCCGCCCTGAGCACCGAGCAGATCGATGCGGCGCTCACTGCCCTCGCGCCCACCACGTCGGTGCTGCTCACTCAGCTCGAGACCCCGTCGGCTCTCACCGCGCACATCACGTCGCGCGGACGCGAGCACGGCATGACCGTCATCCTCGACCCGGCACCCGCCGCTCCGCTCGCCGACGCGGTGTGGGCGAACATCGACATCGTGACCCCGAACGAGACCGAGGCCTCGGTGCTCAGCGGCATCGAGGTGACGGATGCCGCGTCCGCCGCGCTCGCGGGCCGCTGGTTCCTCGACCGCGGCGTCGGTGCGGCCGTGATCACGCTCGCAGGTCAGGGATCGTGCGTCGTGACGGCAGCCGGAGCATCCGTCATCCCCCCGTTCCCGGTCGAGGCCGTCGACACCACAGCCGCCGGCGACGCCTACGCCGGATATCTCGGTGCGGCACTGGCGAACGGTCTGGAGCTGACGGATGCCGTGCGCATCGCCACCGCAGCCGGCGCCCTCGCCGTCACGAAGCAGGGCGCCTCGCCGAGCCTGCCGCTGCGCGCCGAAGTCGAGGCGTTCCTGGCCGCACGAGAAGCCCACTGACATCCCCCGAGGAGACATCATGCGCAAGACAGCGACGACCATCAACCCCGCCCTCTCGCGCGTGATCAGCGAGACCGGACACACCGACCTGCTGGTGGTGACCGATGCGGGGCTGCCGATTCCCCCGGGGTCCGAGCGCATCGACCTCGCCTACCGCCCCGGGGCCCCGGCGTTCTTCGACGTGCTCGACACCGTGCTCGCCGAACTCGTCGTCGAGGGCGCGACCGTCTCTGCGGAGGTGGCCGAGAAGAGCCCCGAGGTGCTGGCGGCGCTGCGCGAGCGCTTCGCCGATCAGGATTTCGAGATCGAGCTCATTCCGCACGTCGAGTTCAAGAAGCTCACGCACTCGGCGCGCGCGTTCGTGCGCTCGGGCGAGTTCACCCCGTACGCGAATGTGATCCTGCACGCAGGGGTGGCGTACTGACATGAACGACACGATCGACCGCCACTCCGCGGCGCCCATGTACGACCAGCTGCGTCAGCTGATCATCGAGGGCATCTCGAGAGACGGCCTGCAGCCGGGCGACCCCCTGCCCGGCGAGCACCGCCTGTGCGAGCGCTATGGCATCTCCCGCACGGTCGTGCGTCAGGCGCTCGCCCAGCTCGAGCACGAGGGGCTCGTCGAGCGGGTCAAGGGAAAGGGCACTTTCGTGTCCCGCCCGCGCACCAGCGAGAGCCTCGTGCACACGCTGGTCGGTCTGTACGACGACGTCGAGCGCCGCGGCGGCCACGTGCACAGCGATGTGCTGCGGCACGAGCAGACCCTGGCCGACGACGAGATCGCGGCGGCCCTCGAG
Organism: Microbacterium sp. Leaf161; assembly: GCF_001423645.1. Taxonomy (NCBI): domain Bacteria; kingdom Bacillati; phylum Actinomycetota; class Actinomycetes; order Micrococcales; family Microbacteriaceae; genus Microbacterium; species Microbacterium sp. Leaf161. The sequence goes on from NZ_LMOW01000001.1 coordinate 881,946, forward strand.
GTCGAGGTCGGCGCCCCCGTCGTGGTGCTCGACCGCCTCCGTCACGTCGACGGCGAACCGTGGTCGCTCTCCACGACCTGGATGCCGGATGCCGTCGGCGGCGTCACACTCGGCGTCGACCTGTCGGAGCGGTCCCTGTATCGCCTGCTCGCCGATCACGACATCGTGGCCACCAGCGGTGTCCGCTCCGCCGAGGCCACAGTGGCCACCCACGAGCAGGCGCAGCATCTCGGTGTGAGTGCCGGCTCGGCCCTGCTGCGGCTGCGCAGTGTGAGTCGTTCCGCCGACGGCATCCCGATCGAGTACTTCGTGGCCCACCACCGCGGTGACCGCTCGCGCTTCGAATTCCAGCTGCAGCAGGAGCAGTCGCACGCATCGTTGCTGCACGTCGACGACGACGGCGGCACCTCGCGCGCCGGCACTGTTCGCTGACCGGCACTGTTTGGTGACCGGCACTGTTCGCTGACCGGCACTGTTCACTGAGCGGCACTGTTCGGTAGCCGGCACTGTTCGGCAGCCGAGTGCGCTGAGGCGGCTAGCCTGGCAGCGGAGCATGCGTCGCACCGAGCGATGCGAGCAGGGGGGCAGACACGATGGTCGACGACGCGCATCCACCGACTTCGGAACCCGAGCCGGTCATCCCGCCGCCTCCGGCTGCGGCTCCCGGTGATCTCTCTTCGTCGGTCCCCCTGGCGCCGCCGCTGAGTGGGCCACCCGCACCTCCCGGGTCGCCGCCGCCTGCACCCGGCGGGTCCGTCGCGCCGCCGCTGCCCCCGTATGCGTCGGGCCAGCAGCCGGGGCAGTATCCCCAGCAGCAGCCGGGCCAGTATCCGCCCCAGCAGCCGGGCCAGTACCCGACAGGCCGTCAGCCTTCCGGGCCCTATGGCGCGGCGTATCCGTACCCCTCGGCACCGCCGAGTCCTCCCTCGCGCTCGGGCAGGACCCTCGGCATCGTGATCGCGGCGGTCGCGGCGTTCGTGCTGATCATCGCCGTCGGGGTCGGCGTGGCCGTGAGCCTGCTGATGAGTTCGCGCGAGCCGGTCGCCGCACCGATGCCCTCCGCGACGGCCGCGGCTCCCAGCGAGCCCTCCGACGACCCCTCGACCGAGGAGTCGCCGTCCGACGACCCGGGTGACGCCGACGCATCCGCGATCGCCGACGTCCTCCAGGCGAAGATCGACGAATACAAGCGGCTGCGCGACAGCGGAGCGCTGTGGCAGAGCATCCCCGACACCGAGTTCAACCGCACCGCCGTCTCGGCCTTCCTGTACTTCCTCACCGACATGAAGGTCGCGACGATCTGGGGCGTCGACGAAGCGCAGGCGCAGGAGTACGAGGAGCGGATGACGATGCTCGAAGAGCGCCTGCTCGCTGAACAGCCGCTCGGCGACGACATCCAGATCACGCTCGAAGACGAGGTCTTCACGTACGACGGCGAGACGGGCGAGGGCGGCTACACGGCCAGGTAGCGGGGCGTTACGCTCGAAGGATGAGCGACTGGACCAGCACCGCGATCGCCCTGCTGGAAGCCGACGCGAACCGCAGTGCCGACACGCACCTGCACCTGTTCCCGCTGCCGCCCGAGTGGGGCATCGATCTGTACCTGAAGGACGAATCGGTGCACCCCACGGGGTCGCTCAAGCACCGTCTCGCGCGCTCGCTGCTCCTGTACGGACTCGTCAACGGCCGCATCACGGAGCACTCGACACTGGTCGAGTCGTCGAGCGGATCCACCGCCGTCTCGGAGGCGTACTTCGCGAGGATGCTGGGGCTGCCGTTCGTCACGGTCGTGCCGCGGTCGACGAGCCAGGAGAAGATCGACCTCATCGAGTTCTACGGCGGACGCTGCCACTTCGTCGACCGCGCAGAGGACATGTCTCCCGAGGCCCAGCGTCTCGCGTCCGAGTGCCACGGGCACTACCTCGACCAGTTCACCTTCGCCGAGCGCGCGACCGACTGGCGCGGCAACAACAACATCGCCGAGAGCGTGTTCAGCCAGCTGTCGCAGGAACGGCATCCGATCCCCCGCTGGATCGTCGTGGGTGCGGGCACCGGCGGCACCAGCGCGACCTTCGGGCGATACGTCAAGTACCGCCGCCACGAGACGCAGATCGCCGTCGTCGACCCCGAGGGCTCGGCCTTCTACGACGGATGGGCGGGAACCGTCGATCCACCCGCCGGGCGCCCCAGCCGCATCGAGGGCATCGGTCGACCGCGCGTCGAGGCCTCGTTCGTGCCGACGGTGATCGACGAGATGATCCGCGTGCCCGATGCGGGGTCGATCGCCGCGATCCGCATGCTGCGCGAGCGCACCCTGCACCTCGCCGGAGGCTCGACCGGCACCAACCTGTACGGGGCGTTCCAGCTGATCGCGCGCATGCGCGCGGCGGGCGAGACCGGCAGCATCGTCACGCTGATCTGCGACAGCGGCATCCGCTACGCCGGCACGTACTTCAACGACGAGTGGGTCGCGCAGCAGGGCTGGGACCTCACCCCGCACCTCGACCGCCTCGACTGCTTCCTCGACACCGGCGACTGGGTCGACTGAACGGGGGCCGACTCACCGGGGTTCGACTGACCTGCCGTTCACAACCCAGCATGGACACCCCGGATCGGCCACCTGGCCACGGTCTTCGGGTGCTTTCCGAGCGATGATGCTGAATTGTGAACGGCTACGCTGGCCGCATGACTACTCTCATCCTCACTGTCGCGGGTGCTGATCGCCCGGGTCTCGTCGCTGCCGTCGCCGATGTCGTCGAGGCCCACGGCGGCAACTGGGAGAACAGCTCGCTGGCCGAGCTCGCCGGGACATTCGCCGGCGTGATCGAGGTATCGGTCGCAACCGAGCGAACGTCCGAACTGCAGGACGCCCTGCGCGGCCTGCAGGGTCAGGGCCTGCTGACCCTCGCCGTTCTCACGGGCTCCCCGGCGGACACCGATGTCGAGGATCAGATGCTCGAGATCCGGGTGCTCGGCAACGACCGCTCGGGCATCGTCCGCGAGGTGTCGAACGTGCTGCGCGCGCACGACCTGAGCATCGAAGAGCTGGCCACCGAGACCCGGGATGCCGCGATGGCCGGCGGCCGTCTGTTCGAGGCGTCTGTGATCGCGCGGGTTCCCGAGTCGGTCGACCTCGACGCCCTGCGCCGTGACCTCGAACGCATCGCCACTGAGATCCAGGTCGACATCACCCTCGCCTGAGTCACAGGGCCAGAAGCACCGCGCATGGGATTCCTGGCGGCGATCGCCCGGGTGAACGCCGCTCACCCGTGGTCGCATAACGACGCCTACGCCGGATTCGTCCTCAGGCACGCCCGCGCGGTGCGTCGTCGTGGCGGAGACATCGCCGCCGATGTGGGCTGCGGCACCGGCAATCTGCTGAGCGCCCTGTCAGAGATCCTCCCCACGGCGATCGGCATCGAACCTGATCCGGATGCCGCGGCGGCAGCCGCCCGACGATTTCCCGGAGAAGCGGTGCGGATCGAAAACCGGACCTTCGGATCCGAACCCCTCGGAGCGTACGACCTGATCACCTTCGTCGCATCCCTTCATCACATGCCTCTGCGAGCGGCACTGCAGGATGCCCGCACAGCGCTCCGCCCCGGTGGCCGCCTGGTCATCGTCGGCGTCGCCAGGGAGACCTCGAAGGACGCCCTGCGTTCCGGGGCCTCACTGCTGCTGAACCCACTCGTCGGGCTCGTCCGCCATCCGAAGCGTGCGACGCGGCCTCCCGAGCACATGCAGGCTCCGATCGCGCACCCCGACCAGAGCTTCGACGAGATCCGCACGATCGCCAGCGAGGTGCTCCCCGGCATCCGCATGCGACGCCGCCTGTTCTGGCGATACACGGCCTCTTGGCAGGCACCGCACTGACGCGGGCCCGCCACGAGGTCGACTCACTCCGGACCGTCGAATAGGCTCCGGACATGGCCGACGGAATCAGCATCTCGATCGCGGACCGCCTCACAGCGGATGACCTTCACCGGATCGAGGCACTTCTCCCTCAGCTCTCGGCGACCGCTCGATTCGACTCGGAACGGGTGCTCTCGTTGCTCCAGGCGCAGAACACCGACCTGTTCGTCGCGCGCGAGTCAGGCCACATCGTGGGAATGGCCACCCTCGTGACGGCCCCGCTCATCACCGGATGGCACGGCAGCATCGAAGACGTCGTGGTCGATCAGAGCACCCGTGGACGAGGTATCGCACGCCTGCTGCTCGAAGCGATCATCGACGAGTCGCAACAGCGGGGGCTGCCGACACTCGACCTGACGTCCCGACCGTCTCGCGAATCGGCGTTGCGCCTCTACGAGTCCGTCGGCTTCGTCCGTCGCAACACGAATGTGCTGCGCTTCGCACCGCAGGGAGACTGAATCGAGGCGAGCATCGCGACCCCGCCGAGCTCAGTCCGGCTCGACGGCCGAGCCCTGGGCGACGATGTCGGTCTCGGTGTACCGCCGCACCCAGTACTCGGTCTGCGCGACGTGCGCGGATGCCGCAGCCGAGGCCGCGACCGGATCCGCAGCCGCGAGTCCGCGGAGGATCGCCCGGTGCCCGGCGTCCGAGTGCAGCTTCAGTTCGGCCGCGTCACCCGCATCCGGAATCCGATACGCCCGCGACCGTGAGCGCAGCACGTCGATGAGGCTCGTGAGGGCGTCGTTGCCGGCGACTTCGGAGATCGTCATGTGGAAGGCGTGGTCGAGGCGCGAGTGGTCCTCGAAGTCATCACTGGCCTCGATCTCATCGAGCACGCCGCTGAGCTCCTCGAGGGTCGCGGCATCGATGCGGGCCGCGGCGAGCGCGGCGGCATGCGGTTCGAGCACGCGGCGCAGCTCTGTCAGCTCGAGCACTCCGGCCATGGGCAGCAGCCCGACGGTCAGCGACAGGCTGCCGATGAGGTCGGCGGCGCGCAGCTCGCTGACATAGCTGCCTGAGCCGTGGCGGGTCTCGAGCACTCCGAGTGCGGCCAGCATGCGGATGGCTTCGCGCAGAGATCCTCGCGAGACTCCGAGCGTCTCGCACAGCTCACCCTCGCTGGGCAGACGGTCGCCGGGGCGCAGAGCGCCGTCGGCGATCAGCGCGCGCAGCCCGTGCAGAGCCGTATCCAAAGCGCTCATCGTGATCCTCTCTGACACCGGCCACTCCCCTGCGAGTCTGTCGGACGCGCGCTCTTCATCAAATTCGTATGACAACTATGTTTCATCTTCACCTTTCCATAGCCATATCGGAGCCTCTGTGGCAAAGTTGTGCAACAACTCCCCCACTGCACCGACGAGGACCGATGCCCGCACCACTCTTCCCCGCACCGCTCACGCTGAACTCCGGCATCCGAGCCCGTGATGCGTGGCCGCTCGATCCCGACGTGATCCATCTGAACCACGGCTCTTTCGGCGCAGTCCCCACCGCCGTCGTCGAACAGCAGGATGCGCTGCGCCGCCGCGCCGACCTGAGCCCGGTCGAGTGGTTCCCCCGCATCGCCGAGCGCGTGCAGCAGGCCCGCGAGCGCACCGCACCGTTCGTGGGCGCCTACGCCGAAGACAGCGTCTTCGTCCCCAACGCCTCGGCCGCGGCCACCGTCGTCTACAACGCCCTGCACCTCGAGCGCGGTGACGAGATCCTCGTGACCGACCAGGGCTACGGCGCGATCACGATGGGGGCGCAGCGTCTGGCCCGTCGCTTCGGAGCATCCGTCCGCGCCGTCGAGCTGCCGCTGCTCGCCTCCGACGACGAGGTCGTGCAGCGCTTCGCCGACGCGCTCACCCCGAGCACTCGCCTGATCGTGGTCGACCAGATCACCTCCCCCACGGCCCGGATGCTGCCGACGCGCCGCATCGCCGAGCTCGCCGCCGAGCGCGGCATCCGCACGCTCGTCGACGGCGCCCACGCCCCCGGTCTCGTCGCGGATGCCGCGGCTGTCGCCGGCGGCGACTGGTGGTTCGGCAACCTGCACAAGTGGCCCTGCGCCCCGCGCGGTTCGGCGCTGCTCGTCACGACCGCACCCGACCGCGACGACCTCTGGCCGCTCATCGACTCGTGGGCTGCGAACGAGCCCTACCCCGAGCGCTTCGACACCCAGGGCACGATCGACGCGACGACCTACCTGGCCACCCCCGCGTCGATCGAGTTCATCGAGCGCGAGTTCGGCTGGCACAACGCCCGCCAGGCGATGGTGCAGATGGCGGATGCCGGTGCCGAGATCATCGCCGAAGGCCTGCGCCCCTACGGCGACGAAGACCCCCTCACCCCGCTGCCCTCGCCCGTGCCGTCGATGCGGCTCGTGCGTCTGCCGCTCGGACTCGGATCCACACGGGAAGAGGCCGACGCCCTGCGCATGGATCTGCTCGACGAGACCGGCGTCGAGACCGCGTTCACCAGCTTCCGCGGCGTCGGCTACTTCCGCCTGTCGGCGCACCTCTACACCGAGGCGTCGGACTTCGAGGCCTTCGTCGAGCGCTGCATCCCGCAGATCCTCCGCCGAGCCGGCATCCGCACCCCCGACTCGATCATCGTCTCCTGACCCGACCACCCGCTCCACCCACCACCCGATCCACACCCACCCGACCCACCCGACCCACCACCATCACCAACTGAGAGGCACCTCGTGAAGAAGAACAGAATCTTGACGACCGCCGCGGGAATCGGCACCGTCGCCGCACTCGCGCTCACCGGCTGTTCCGCAAGCGGCGGCGACTCCGCCGACGGCACCGTCACCCTGCAGATGGTCGAGAGCCTGACCAACCCTGCACGCACCGACCTGCTCCGCGGGCTCCTCGACGATTTCGAGAAGGCGAACCCCGACATCAAGGTCAAGCTCGTCTCGCCGCCCACCGAGCAGGCGGATGCGAAGATCCAGCAGATGCTGCAGTCCGGAAAGGGCGTCGACGTCCTCGAGGTCCGCGACATCACGGTCGGCCCGTTCGCCAACAACGGCTGGCTGCACGACATCTCGGGCGACCTCGAGAAGTGGGACGGCTGGGACGCCCTGACCGACAACGCGCAGGCCGCGTCGGTGGCCACCGACGGCAAGAGCTACTTCGTGCCCTACGGCTTCTACGGCCTGTCGCTGTTCTACCGCACCGACCTGGTGGAGGAGGCCGGCTTCGACGGTCCCCCGCACAGCTGGAAGGACCTGCTCGAGCAGGCCAGCGCCATCCAGGACCCGTCGAACAACATCTACGGCTACGCGTTCCGCGGCGGTGCGAACGCGAACAGCAACGTGGTCGCGGCGATCGAGGCCTACACGATCGACGGCCTCGACGTCGATGACGCGTTCCTCATGGAGGACGGATCGACGATCTTCGCCGCCCCCGAGGCGCAGGAGGCCGTCGATGACTACTTCGACCTGTTCAAGGAGGCCTCGCCGCCCTCGGCCGTCTCGTGGGGCTACCCCGAGATGGTCGCAGGCTTCACCAACGGCACCACGGCGTTCCTGCTGCAGGACCCCGAGGTCATCGCCACGGTGCAGGACTCGTCTCTGACCGAAGACCAGTGGGACACCGCTCCGCTGCTCGTCGGCCCGTCGGGCAAGGCCGCGCAGCCGCTGGCCGTCGCCGGCTGGGGCGTCGCCGAGAACAGCGAGCACCAGGATGCCGCAGTCAAGCTCGTCGAGTTCCTCTCGTCGGCCGAGCCCGCGACCGAGTTCGCCCAGGCCAACAGCCTCGTGCCGATCATCTCGGATGCCGCGGACGACGAGTTCTACTCGACCGGCCCGTGGACCAGCTACGTCACCATGACGGAGGATCCCGAGACGTACGTGAACGTGCGTCAGCCGCGTGGCGTCAGCTGGTGGACCGAGTGGATCCAGAAGTCCGACCAGGATGTGCAGAACGTGCTGCTCGGCAACATGTCGACGAGCGAGCTGCTCGAGTCGTGGGACACCTTCTGGACCGAGAAGTACGCTGCGGAAAAGGGCTGATCCGTGACCCGGACCGCACTCGAAGGGGGCTCCGTCGGCACCGCCGGCGGGGCCTCCCCGGCATCCCGCCGGCGCCGCCCGTTCCGTGGCCGCCACGCGCTGACGCTGCTGGCCTTCATGGCCCCGGCGATCGTGTTCGTGTGCTGGTTCACCTACTGGCCCATGCTGCAGGGCGCACGCATGGCCTTCCACGACTGGAACCTGTGGGATCTCACGTCTACCCCCTGGGTGGGCTTCGACAACTTCGTCACCGTCTTCCAGGACCCGGCGTTCCCCATCGTCGCGTGGAACTCGGTGCTCTGGGTCGTCGGCTCGCTCGTGCCGCAGCTCGTGATCGGGTTCCTGATCGCGCTCGCACTGCGCAAGCGGTTCCGCTTCCGCGGGCTCTACCAGGCTCTCGTGTTCTTCCCCTGGGCGGTGTCGGGATTCCTGATCGGGATGCTCTTCCGCTGGATGTTCAACGCGGAGTTCGGCGTCGTGAACGACCTGCTCATGAAGGTCGGTCTGATCGACGCCCCGCTCCCCTGGCTGGCCGATCCGAAGCTCGCGATGTTCGCGGTCATCGTGGCCAACATCTGGTACGGCGTGACGTTCTTCGCGATCATGATCCTCGCCGCGCTCCAGTCGGTGCCTGACGAGATGCTCGAGGCCGCGAGCCTCGACGGCGCCGGCAAGGTGCGCCAGCTCTTCTCGATCATCATCCCGTACATCTCGATGACGCTGTTGCTCACGATCCTGCTGCGCATCATCTGGATCTTCAACTTCCCCGACATCATCTACGCGATGACGAACGGCGGGCCGGCGAACCAGACGCACATCATCACGACATGGATGATCAACTACACCCAGCAGGGCAACTACGGCATCGCGAGTGCGATCGGACTCATCGTGGTCGCGTTCCTGTTCGTGTTCTGCGCGTTCTACCTGATGGCGATGCGGAAGGTGCAGCGATGACCATCACCGGCACAACAGTCACCGAGACCAGGCGTCTCACCGTTCCCGACATCGCGAAGGCACCCCGCCCGAAGCGCAAGGCGTCGGTCGGCGGCGTCGTGCGTGTGGTCGGGCTTCTGCTCTGGCTCGTCATCACGCTGTTCCCGCTGTACTGGATCGCACTGACGTCGTTCAAGTCACCGGGCACGATCAACTCGTTCCCGATCGAGTACTGGCCGTCCGAGCCCTCGTTCGACAACTACGTCAGTCTGTTCCAGCAGAGCTCGTTCGGGGTGTTCCTCGCCAACTCCGCGATCGTGGCGACGATCGCGGGCGCGGTGGCGACGCTGATCGCGCTGCTGAGCGCCTACGTGATCGCCCGCTTCGAGTTCCGCGGCAAGGGAACAGTGCTGGTCGCGTTCCTGCTGACGCAGATGATCCCGGCGTTCATCGCGCTCGGCCCGCTGTACTCAATGATGACCGACCTCGGCCTGGTCGACACCAAGCCCGGTCTGATCCTCGTGTACATCGCGGTCTGCATCCCGTTCTCCACCGTGATGCTGCGCGGGTTCTTCGAGAACGTCCCCGACGCCCTCGAAGAGGCGGCGATGATCGACGGATGCTCGCGTTTCGGCGCTCTTTTCCGGGTGCTCGTGCCGGTGATGACCCCCGGCATCATCGCCGCGTTCATCTTCAACTTCGTCAACTGCTGGAACGAGCTGTTCCTGTCGGTCGTGCTCATGAACACCGATGAGAACCGCACGGTGCCGTCGGCGCTGAACGGCTTCATCTCGACGTTCAACATCGACTGGGGTTCGATGTCGGCGGCCGCCGTGCTGACGATCCTGCCGACGATGGTGATGTTCGCTCTCGCGAGTCGCTGGATCGTGCAGGGACTGACAGCCGGAGCCGTCAAGGAGTAATCGCTCCCGCGCATGACGAAGGCCGCCGTTCATTCCGAACGGCGGCCTTCGTCATGCGGTCATCAGACCAGGCGCGCCTTCGGCGACACCGAGTACGTGGCCTCGGCGTCGCGGTTGACCGTGTCGCCCAGTGCGGCGTCGATGGCCGCGAGGGTGTCGGCATCGAGCGTCACACCCGAGGCCTTGACCGTCTCGGCGAGCTGCTCGGGGCGCGAGGCTCCGACGAGAGCGGCGGCGACGTTCGGGTTCTGCAGCACCCACGCGATCGCGAGCTGCGGCATCGACAGGCCCGCCTCTTCGGCGATCGACTTGAGCTTCTGCACCGCGGTGAGGATGTCGTCCTGCAGGAAGCTCTTGATGAACTCCGAGCCGCTGTGCGGGTCGGTCGCGCGCGAGCCCTCGGGCACCGGCTGGCCCGGAAGGTACTTGCCCGACAGCACGCCCTGGGCCATCGGCGACCAGACGATCTGCGAGATGCCGAGCTCTTCGGATGCCGGCACGACCTTGCCCTCGATCACACGGTGCAGCATCGAGTACTGCGGCTGGTTCGAGATCAGCTGCACGCCGAGCTGCTTCGCGAGCGCGTGGCCCTCCTGCAGCTGCTCTGCCGTCCACTCCGAGACGCCGATGTAGAGCGCCTTGCCCTGACGGACGACGTCCGCGAACGCCTGGAACGTCTCCTCCAGCGGCGTCTCGTAGTCGAAGCGGTGCGCCTGGTAGAGGTCGACGTAGTCGGTGCCGAGGCGCGTCAGCGAGCCGTTGATCGACTCGAGGATGTGCTTGCGGCTCAGTCCGGTGTCGTTCGGGCCCTTGGGACCGGTGGGGAAGTAGACCTTCGTGAAGATCTCGAGCCCTTCGCGGCGCTGCCCTTCGAGCGCCTTGCCGAGCACGACCTCCGCCGCGGTGTTGGCATACGTGTCTGCCGTGTCGAACGTGGTGATGCCGGCGTCGAGCGCCGCGTGCACCGTCTTGACGGCGGCGTCGTCTTCGACCTGAGAAGCGTGCGTGACCCAGTTGCCATAGGTGATCTCAGAGACCTTGAGACCGCTGTTGCCGAGATAGCGATAGTTGACCATGCAACAACGCTACCGGCCCCCGCAGACACCGGGCCCGGATCTCCGTGACCGGTCGGGTATCCTTCTGTGACCGCACGCGATCGCACACGTGCGACACGTCCGCTTCGGGGGGAGCACCATGACGATCTCGATCGACTCAGACCGGGTGGATGCCGTGCTGGCGAGTCTGCGGTCAACCGGGGCGACTCTGTCGATGCCCGCTCCCGCGGCTCGCGCCTCGACATCTTCCGTCGCTGCGGCCTTCGACCGGGCGCTCGCGTCCGTCGACCTCGCCGCACACTCAGCAATGAATGCGACCTCGAGCGCAGCCATCGCACTCTCCGACAGCGTCGCCGGCGCCGCCGAAGATCTTGCGAACCTCGACGAGGCGGCTGCCGACGTGCTCCGTCGGCTGGACGCCGAATCCCCCACGCCCCTCATCACGATGCCCCGGGGCATGATGTGATGGGCCCGTGGGAGAAGGCCCTCTCCGACCTTGCGACAAGTGCGGCGTACACCGGCCACGGCAGCTACCCCAGCGCCGCGCAGCGATGGGAGGAGGCGACTGCGGCCTTCAATTCCACCGCGGCATCCACCGGCTTCGAGGGACACGTCGCCGACGCGGCAGCCGTGGCACTTCGAAGTGCCGCCTCAAGGGCGACCACATTGGCACGAGCCGCCGACTCGGTGCCCACCCTGCTCGACGAGGCCGATGCGATCCGAGGCCGCGCTCAGAACGCCCTATCGTCGCTTCCTTCATCGGTCGTCCCTCCCCTTCTCCTCTCACCGGCCGTCTCCTTGGGGCTGGGCCCGGATATCGCCCGTGCCTTCACCGCCCGCCGCGAGTGGGTGGCGAAGGCATCGGTCACCCAGGCCACCTCGCAGTTCGCCGCGATCACCCCGGCTCTTCTGCAGATCGGCATGGTCTTCGATCCTGATGTGACGGCATTCGAGCTCGGCACAGGGACGACCACCGCCGATGGCCGCTACCGCATCGGACCACCCGATCAGCCGGAATACGCCTGGGATGAAGACTTCGTCTACGGCTCGGAGGACGCGACCTTCGAGGACTTCCTCGCATCGGAGGAATGGAAGACGAAGCTGCTCGGGGCGCGGATGTTGAGGCCGGATCTCGCCGACGCGACAGCAGCCTACGGACACTACTGGGACAACACCGGCGAGCCATGGGCCTTCGACTACGAGAAGGCCTACCGCGAGGACGAGGGCGTGCGCGCCGATATCGACGACCAGATCCTGCTCGCTCAGCGGGCGGCCGACGAACTCGCCGGATCCGGCGGCTCATCGTTCTCGTTCACGGGCGAGCCGAGCCTGACCGGACGGTATCCGACCACCGAGAACTGGCAGAAAGCGATCGGCGCACATCAGCAGTGGGCGAGCGGCGACGTCGTCGTGAAGGACGGCGTAGCGACCATGGTTGTCACTGTGCATGGCGATGACCGGTACAACTTCAATCGCGGACAATCCGACATCGCGTCCGCAGCGCCCGATGACGAGAACGGACGCTTCACCGAGATCGGGTGGGCGAAGCCGTTCGACAGCACCGGGTCCGTGACTCGCACTGTGACCTGGACGCTCGGCGACCCGGACTCGGTCTCCATTTCTGACGCTCCAGCCGAAGGCCGGTAGAACCCCATGCGCCGACTCTCCTCCCTCCTCATTCTTGCCTTGATGACCACCGCGGTCACCGCGTGCACACCTGCCACCCCCCAGCCGACGGAGACGACAGTGACCAATGGAACCGCAGAGAAGCACGGCGACGGCGTTCTGCGTACAGACCTCGCTCCCATCGCAAAGCGCTACCCGCAGCTCAGCGCGGCGGAATCCGTTGAGTGGATGGGCGGCACAACCGGGTCGAGTGACATCGGCCCCACCACATACTGGGTGGACGTCGTCGCGACGCTCCCCGAATCTGAGATAGAGGCGCTGCGCAGCGCCGGCGATCTCGAGCAGATCGACCCTCCCGTCCTGGTGCCTGGCATGGCGTCCAAGGTGCCCGCGGGACCCTTCGAAGGCTCCCCCGAGTTGGACGCCCTGTTCTCGGCCGCAGGCTACAGCGCCTCGGTCGCGATCGATGCCGCGACTCGAACGGTGGTGCTGACCGGGCTCTTCGAGTAGTCGGCGATTCACTACGATCGCAGCCATCAGGTCTCGCACCCTAGGAGCGGTCGCTGAGAGCATCCCGATACTCCCGCCACGCCACGCCGAGTCGCCGCACCCCCTCGGTGAGCACGTCGTCGGGCGCAGTGAACGGGATGCGGATGTGATCGTCGGGCAGAACGGATGCCGCGAACGCCGCGCTTCCGGCGATCGACACCCCGTGCACGGCCGCGATCCGGGAGAAGGCGCCGGCCGACCCCACCGGCAGGGCGGCCCAGAGGGAGAGCCCACCGCGAGGCTCGATCCAGCGCCAGTCGGGCAGGTGCTCGGCCAGCAGCGACCGCACGAGCGTCAGACGCTCGCCGTGGATGCGACTGGTCGCGGTCCGCAGGTCGACGGCGCTCGCGAGCAGGTCGAGTGCGAGGAGCTGACCGGGCACACTCGTCGACTGGTCGGCGAGCTGGCGCGCCGCGCGCAGTCTGCGCACCAGAACGGGGTCGGCCCGCAGCCAGCCGATCCTCAGTCCCGCCCACGCCCACTTCGACACCGACTCGACGACGATGATCGGCGCATCGGCGCGTTCCGCCGCCAGCGTCGGCGGCACGACGCCGTCGAACGAGATGCCCGCGACCACCCTGTCTTCGATGACGGGAACTCCGTACTGCGCGGCCAGTTCGGCGACGCGATGTCTCGCGGCCGCAGGGAGTCTGGTGCCCGTGGGGTTCTGGTGGTGGGGGTTGAGGGCGATCGCGACCGGGCGCAATCGGGCGATCGCGACCTCGAGCGCATCGACGTCGAGCCCGTCATGTCCCATCGGGATGCCGTGCACCACGCCTCCGCGAAGGCCGACCGAGTCGGTGACCCCGGGCCAGGTCACCTCCTCGGCGAGCACCACGTCACCGGGGCTGACCAGCGCGTTGATCACGAGGCTGATCGCCTGCTGCGCGCCGTGGGTGACCAGGATCTGCTCGCGCGTCGTCGGCGTCCCCTCCGCGCAGTACATCTCGGCGATCAGCTCGCGCAGCGCAGGCAGCCCGGCGGGGTCGGTCTCGGGGAGCAGAGCGAGTTCGAGCCGCGGTCGGTGCTCGCGGATCAGCTGGACGGCGAGATCGGAGAGCTGCGGCACGGTGCGCAGCAGATCGATCGCGTTCGGCGACGCCGAGAAGAGCGCCTCTCCGCGCCCTGGCCGCTGCGCGGATGCGATCGCCGGCGTCGCGACTCCGGCGACCCTCGTGCCGCTGCCCTGACGCCGGTCGACGAGCCCGCGTTCGGCGAGGTCGGCGTAAGCCGAGACGACCGTGCCCCGAGAGACCGCGCTCGCTGCGGCGAACCCGCGCTCCGCCGGAAGCCGGTCGCCCGCCCGCAGCTCGCCGCCCGAGATGAGAGCGGCCACGCCGTCGGACAGCCGCGCCGCCAGAGTGCCCTCGCCCTGAGTCCATCGACCGAGTCGAGCAGCCAGGACCTCCGCCGACACCTCGCCCGATCGCACGAGAGGCGCGACTCCACCGGCCGATCGCTGGGCCACTGGCCGGTCATTGGCTCTGTCGATGATGCCCATGGCATCCGATTCTGGACCAATGACCACACCAATCACCATGAAACCTCAGGATCTTGAGCCAATATCCCCCGAATGGACCATTCGCGAGCTCGTCGAATGGCTCTCAGAGGATTCTCGCCAGCATGACCCGGCGCTCCGCCGGCCGCTGATGCTCATCGAGACGGCGCTGACCGGTGCCACCTGGAAGGGAGAGCCGTCGACGGTCGCGCTGATCCGCTCGCTCGCCGCGGCTGTGCACACGCAGGGCGCTCTCCGGGTCCGTGACGTCATCTCGACTCCGGCGATGGCCGCACGCCCCGTCGAACAGGTCAGGCTCCGCGAACTCGCCACCCGGCTGCGTGTGCACGCGGCCTGAACCGGTCGGCGGCCACCGCCGCACTCGTGCCGGTCGAGCGCGTGCGGAACCGGCACGAACCGCGACCGGAACGCACGTCACACGAACTCAGGCGCGCGACTCGACCAGCTGCTCCTGCTCCTCGAGCGTCTGGGCCTGCGCACGCTTCTCCGCGAGCTCGCGCTCCTCGGCCTGCGCCCGCTCCTGCTCCGCCTGCTCGGCTTCCTTGCGCTCGGCCCGCGTCTGCGGCTCGGCGGGCGACGCATCCGCCTGGATCCCCTGCGACTGCACGGTCACGATCGCCGCCCTGTCGCGGAATCCCTCGGCCGTCACCTTGTCGAGTGCGACCTGCCTGCGGATCGCGGCGGCCTTCTCGTAGAGCGACGGGTCGCCGTACGACGTGAGCACCTTCACGAGCACCGGCAGCAGCTCGATCATGAAGAACAGCGCGGCGATCAGGATGTGCGCCCACAGGATCGTCGGCTCCTTCTCGCTCAGGCGGTTGAGGCCGCTGATCTGGCTCAGCAGACCGATCGCTCCCGCATTGCCGGATGCCACGGATTCGGCCCGCGCGTTGTACGCATCGAGCGCGGCGTCGTAGGTGTCGCGCGCGGCGGGCAGCTGCGACTGCGCCTCTTCGCGGTTCTGCGTCTCCGACGTGCTGGTGTTCTCCTTGGCGGCGGTGCCGGCGGCGGCGAGTTCCTCGTTGGCGGTGCGCAGCTGCGCGGCGAGCGCGTCGTAGGTCTGCTGCGCCTCGGCCAGCTGGGCCTCGGCGGCATCCGAGCTCGCGCCCTCGCCGTTCACGCCGGTGCAGCCGGGAACCGTGCCCGCGCCCTCACCCGTGAGCTCGCACTGGTACAGGATGCGGGCCTGATCGATCACGGCCTGCTGGGCGGTCATCTTGGCGGTGAGGTCGTCGACCGTCGCCTGAGCGGCGGATTCCGTCGCAGACGACGAGTCGGTGCCGGCGACGATGCCGGTGGCGGCCTGGTTCTCGAGCTCGGCGACGCGGTCGGATGCCGCATCCAGCGCCTTCTTCTCGGGGCCCGTCTCCAGTGCCTCCTGATCGGACTGCGCCTGCGTGATGTTCGTGGCGGCGACCTCGCGGGCGATGTCGTTGTGGAAGATCTGCAGCACGAGCGGCTCGGCGACGACGAAGCCGATGATCGCGGCCATGATCACTCGCGGGATCGCGAGTCCGATGAGCTTCCAGACGTTGCGCGTCGACGTCATGGTCGACGTCAGGAACCGGTCGAGGTTGAAGATGATGAGCGCCCAGACGACCGCCAGCGGCACGGCCAGCCAGATCGCGGCCTGCACTCCCGTGGTGAGCGCGAACAGCATCGAGATCGCCGAGACCAGCGCGGTGCCGGCGAGCACGAAGAACATCTGCACGAAACGAGGCGTCTCGCCCGGAACGCGGTCGAGGATCTCGCCTTCGGCCCCGCCGAGGATCGCGAGCTTCCGCAGTCGCGAACCCGGCACGCGCGGTGTGCGCTCACGTGGCTGACGGCGGTGCTTCGGCTCGCGCGCGGGCTCGGGAGATGCTGCGGCATCCCGCTCGCCCTCTGTCGCCGGCGCAGAGTCGACCGCGTCCGGCGCCTGCAGATCGGCGCCGGTGGGCTCGTACTCGCGAAGGAAGTCGAGGTCGTCCGTGTCAGCATTCGGGTCGCTGTCGAGGATGATCCGGCCCTGCGAATCGAACCGTCCGGGGCGGTGAGCAGAATATTGCATCCGGACAATCTACGAAACATCGCCTGTGGATAACGTGCACGAACCCTGTGCTTCCGCCGCTCCGCCCGCAGAACCGGTCAGTTCCGCAGCATGCGGGCGAGCGAATCCGCGCTCGCGGCGAGCGCGTCGTCGAGCGAGAAGTGCCCTGCGGCGCACAGGGTTCCGAGACCGTGCACGAGCCCCCAGACGCCGGTGACGCCGCTCTTGCTGTCGAGCCCTGCGGCGACGGATGCGGTCGACAGCAGCTCTTCGAGCTCGGCGATCAGCGGGGCCATCGTCTCGCTCGGCTCGCCGGGGATGCAGACGGTCGGGTCGTAGATCACGTCGAAGCCGTGCGGATGCTCGACGGCGAAGCGGATGTACGCAGCACCGCCGTCGATCGCAGCCGATGCCGGGTCGGATACCGCCTCGATCGCCACGCGCACCGCGGCGACGAGGTCGGCCATGCTCCGCTCGGCGAGCACCTTGAGCAGCCCCCGCCGGTCGGAGAAGTGGTGGTACGGGGCGTTGTGGCTCACATCGGCGGCGCGGGCGACCTCACGCAGGCTGATCTCCCCCGCCGGCTTCTCGGCGAGCAACTGCATCGCCGCCGCCTCGAGGGCGTGGGCGAGGTCGCCGTGGTGGTACCCCGATCGAGAACTTGACACAAGCAACATTGTTGCCTATCTTGACAGTGTCCATCAAGCTTGACACTGTCAACATAGGAGTCCGCATGCCTTCCGCCCTGATCATCGACGGCCACCCCGATGCCCGCTCGCTCACCGCCGAGCTCGCCCGGCGTTACGCCGCAGCGCACGGAGATGCGCGCATCCTCGCGCTGCGCGATCTCGAGTTCGATCCGTCGCTGCGCTTCGGCTACCGCCAGCGCATGGAGCTCGAGCCCGACCTCATCGACGCCAAGCGCGCCCTCGCCGAGGCCGCGACGGTCGTCGTGTTCACGCCGCTCTGGTGGGGGTCGGTGCCGGCCCTGCTCAAGGGCTTCTTCGATCGGGCACTGCTCCCTCAGCAGGAGTACCGCTACTCGAAGCTCGGCCTTCCCGAGGGGCTGCTGCCCGCACGCAACGGACGGCTGTTCCTGCTCGCCGACACTCCGTGGTTCCTCACACCCTTCACGGGTCTGCCCGCGCAGACGCACGTCGCCCGTGGCACGCTGCGGTTCTGCGGGGTCCGCTCGGTGCGCACGACCAGGATGCTGGGCGTCAAAGATGCGAGCCCCGACCGCATCGCATCGTGGCTGACCCGGGCGGAGTCACTGGGTCGCCGAGACGGCATCCGCGACAGCTCGCGCACCCCGTCGGGGCCCGCAGAGCGTCAGGGATCTCAGGCCATCGCGGCGGAAGCCGCTTCGTCCTCGGTCGTCGCGACGAGCTGACCGCAGGCACCGTCGATCTCCTTGCCGCGGGTGTCGCGGAGGGTCGTCGGGATGCCGGCGTCGTTGAGACGACGCACGAACTCGTTCTGCGCTTCGCGCGTCGATGAGGTCCAGATCGAGCCGGGGGTCGGGTTCAGCGGGATCGGGTTGACGTGCACCCATCCGCGGCCGCGCTCGTTGAGCTTGTCGGCGAGCAGGTCGGCGCGCCAGGCGTGGTCGTTCATGTCCTTGATCAGCGCGTACTCGATCGAGACTCGGCGGCCCGTCTTCTCGTAGTAGTACCGAGCGGCATCGAGCGCCTCGTCGACCTTCCAGCGCGAGTTCACGGGGATCAGCTCGTCGCGCAGGTGATCGTCGGGTGCATGCAGCGACAGCGCGAAGGTGACGGGGATGCCCTCGTCGGCGAGCTTCTTGATCGCCGGCACGAGTCCGACCGTCGACACCGTGATGCCACGAGCGCTCATGCCGAGTCCGTCGGGCTGAGGTGCGACCATCGAACGCACGGCATCCATCACGCGCTTGTAGTTGGCGAGCGGCTCACCCATGCCCATGAAGACGATGTTCGAGACGCGCTCCATCGAGTGGTCGTCGGACTTCTTGCCGCCCAGACCACCATCGGCGATCAGGCGGTTGGCGCGCACGATCTGCTCGATGATCTCGGCAGTCGACATGTTGCGCGTGAGACCGGCCTGGCCGGTGGCGCAGAACGGGCAGTTCATGCCGCATCCGGCCTGCGACGACACGCAGAGTGTGATGCGACCGGGGTAGCGCATCAGCACCGACTCGACCAGGGCGCCGTCATGCAGACGCCACAGGAACTTGATCGTGTCTCCGCGGTCGGTCTCGAGGCGACGCACCTCGGTGAGCAGCGGCGGCAGCATGCCGGCGACGAGCTGCTCGCGGGTGTCGGCGGGGAGGTCGGTCATCTCCGCAGCATCCGACGTGTAGTGGCGGAAGTAGTGGGTCGAGAGCTGCTTCGCGCGGAAGCCGGGGAGGCCGAGCTCCTTGACCTTGTCGATGCGCTCGGCCGGCGTGAGGTCGGCGAGGTGCACCGGCGGCTTGCCGCGCTTGGGGCTCGCGAACTGCAGCAGCGGGCGCCCCTCGGCATCCTTCTGCTGGGTCCATCCCTCTGTCGCCGGACGCACCTGGGCGACGCCGGTGGAACGGACGGCCCCCGAACGGGACGACGCGGGTGCCGTGGCGGGGCGCGTCTCGCGCGTGCGGGGAGTCTCGGTCATACCTCCAGGGTACGCGGTGCCGGGTGGGAAGGCCCTGGGGCCGGGGCGCACGCATCCCTAGACTGAGCGAATGGACATCATCATCGCTGTCGGCGCGGTCATCGCAGCTGTCGTCGTCGGCGTGGTGATCATCGGCGCAGCGCTGCGGTCGATGCGCCCCCAGGCGCCAGAGCCCCACGTCTTCACCCCTTCGCCGACGATGGCCCGCTCGGTGGCGTCCACATCGACGTCGACCGCATCGGCGTCGCAGCTGACTCCCGCGGCGATCGCCGAGATCGACCGACTCGTCGCGGCGGGGCACAAGATCAACGCCATCAAGCTCTACCGGCAGCACACGGGCGTGCGCCTGCAGGAGGCGAAGGATCGCATCGACCACTGGTCGGTCAGCACCACGGCCCCGCATCTCGCGGCCGTGTCGAACACCTCGGCCGTGCACTCGTCGATCACGGCGACGCCGTCGTCGGTGCGCGGGGCACTGCCGGCATCCGTCTCATCGGAGGTCGACCGGCTCGTGTCCGCCGACCAGAAGATCCAGGCGATCAAGCTCGTGAGGGAGCACACGGGCCTGGGACTCAAGGAGTCGAAGGACGTCGTCGAGGCCTGGCCACGACCGCGTCAGTTGTAATTACAGGTTGCGGTCGGGGAGAATGGATGCGATCCCCCACTGAAGGAGCACCGATGTCCGACCGTCTCTCCCGCGCCCGCGTCACCGGCGTCCTCGCCGTGCTCCGCGCGCCCTCCCCCGAGCTCGCGCTCGAGGCGTCCGAGGCGATCATCCGCGGCGGCGTGACCGGCATCGAGGTGACCTTCTCGACACCCGACGCCCCCGCCGTGATCCGCGAGCTGATCGCTCGCCACGGTGATGCCGCATACATCGGCGCCGGCACCGTCACCACCGCCGCGCAGGCCGCACTCGCCGCCGACGCCGGTGCGGAGTTCCTCGTGAGCCCCGGCACCCTCCCCTCGCTGACGCGCGCGATGCTCGACACCGGCCGCGTCGTGATGACCGGCGCGATGACTCCGACCGAGGTCATGGGCGCGCTCGAGCTCGGTGTCGACGTCGTCAAGATCTTCCCCGCTTCGCTCGGCGGCCCCTCCTACCTCGGCGCGTTGCGCGGACCCTTTCCCGACGCCCCGCTGATGCCGACCGGCGGCGTCAGCCCCGACAACCTCGCCGAGTGGTTCCGAGCCGGCGCCGTCGCTGTCGGCGCGGGCGGCGACCTCGCGAACGGTGCCTCGCTCGCCGCCTCCGACTGGGCCGACATCGAGCAGCGCTCGGCTCGATTCGCCGCAGCCCTCGCGGCATCCCGCGGCTGATGTGATCGAACTCGCACCCCTGGCGTGGGCCGCGCTCGGCCTCGCCGCGGTCACGATCGGCATCTCGAAGACCGCGTTGCCAGGTGGCAGCATCCTGGCGATCGCCCTGTTCGCGACCGTGCTGCCCGCGCGCACGTCGACCGCCGCGATGCTCCTGCTGCTCATCGTCGGCGACGTGTTCGCGCTGATCACCTACCGTCGCCATGCGCACTGGCCGACTCTGCTGCGCCTGGCGCCGGCCGTGCTCGCGGGGCTGCTGGCGGGGTTCGCGTTCCTCGCGATCGCGGGCGACGGGATCGTCCGACGAGCGATCGGGGTGATCCTGCTCGCGATGATCGCGGTCACGCTGTGGCGGCGCTGGCGACAGAATCCGGCGGATGCTGTGGCCCCCGCCCCCGGCGGCATCGTGCTCTCGGGCGTCTACGGAACGCTCGGCGGGTTCACCACGATGGTCGCGAACGCCGGTGGCCCGGTCATGTCGATGTACTTCCTCGCGACACGCACTCCGGTGCAGGTCTTCCTGGGCACCTCAGCCTGGTTCTTCGCGATCATCAACCTCGTCAAGATCCCGTTCCTCGCGGGACTCGGCCTGTTCGAGGGGCACGTGCTGCTGATGGATGCCGTGCTCGCGCCGCTCGTCGTGCTCGGCGCACTGGCCGGCATCCGGCTGGCGAAGCGCATGAACCAGGTGCTGTTCGACCGCATCGTGATCGTCCTGACGATCGCCGGCGCCGTCTACCTGCTGTTCTGAACCTCCCGCCGGAGCGTAAGCCCCTCAGTCGAGGAAGATGTCAGGGAACAGCCGGTCGTCGGGGGTTCCCGGCACGGCGGCGTACTGCGAGAAGTCGGTGACGCCGTCGGCTTCGAGCACGTCCTCGACGATCAGCGTCTGGCCGGTGTACTCGGCCGCGGGCTTGAGCAGCACGGCGTAGGCGGCATCCGCATAGATGTCGGGCGTGCGGCTCGCGGCCATGACCTTGTCGCCACCGAGCAGGTTCTGCACTGCGGCGGTGGCGATCGTGGTGCGCGGCCACAGGGTGTTCGCGGCGATGCCGTCAGGGGCGAACTCCGACGCGAGGCCGAGCGTCACCATGGTCATGCCGAACTTCGCGAGCGTGTACCCGGTGTGCGCGCCGAGCCACTTCGGCGTGGGGTTCAGCGGCGGCGACAGCGACAGGATGTGGGGGTTCTCCGCATCCTTGAGGATCGGGATCGCCGCGCGGGAGAGCATGAAGGTTCCCCGCACGTTCACGTCCTGCATGAGGTCGTACTTCTTCGCGCCGAGGTCGAGCGAGCGCGAGAGGTCGATGACGCTCGCGTTGTTGATGACGATGTCGATGCCGCCGAACTCGCCCTGCGTCTTCATCACGGCCTCGGTGATGTCGTCGTCGTCACGCACATCGCCGACGATCGGCAGCGCCTGACCGCCGGCTGCCCTGATCTGCTCGGCCGCCGAGTGCACTGTGCCCTCGAGCTTCGGATGCGGGGTGTCGGTCTTCGCGAGCATCGCGATGTTCGCGCCGTCGGCCGCTGCGCGCAGCGCGATCGCGAGTCCGATGCCGCGGCTCCCGCCCGACATGAGGATCGTCTTTCCTGCCAGTGTGCTCATCGGCCGCCTTCTCGTTTCGAATCGCGTGAATTGCTGTGTCTGGAGCTCGAATCGGGTCGGTTGCGCGATTCGAACGCGGGTGGGCTTACTTCGGTGCCATGCGGATCGCGCCGTCGAGGCGGATCGTCTCTCCGTTGAGATAGCCGTTCTCGACGATCTGCTGAACGAGGGCGGCGTATTCGTCGGGGCGTCCGAGGCGCGAAGGGAACGGCACCTGCTGACCGAGCGAGTCCTGCGCGGCCTGCGGGAGACCCATCAGCATGGGCGTCTCCATGATGCCGGGGGCGATGGTGCAGACGCGGATGCCGTAGCGGGCGAGCTCGCGAGCGACCGGAAGGGTCATCGCGTGCACGCCGCCCTTGGATGCCGAGTACGCGGGCTGACCGATCTGACCGTCGAAGGCCGCCACGCTCGCGGTGTTCACGATCACGCCGCGGTCACCGTCATCTGTCGGCTCGTTCTTCGCGATCACGGCGGATGCCTGCGAGAGGACGTTGAAGGTGCCGACGAGGTTGATGCGCACGATGCGCTCGAAGTCGGCGAGCACCGCGGGGTTGCCGTCGCGGTCGAGCACCTTGGCCGGCGGGGCGATGCCAGCGCAGTTGACCACGATGCGCAGCGGCGCTGCCGCCTGAGCTGCGGCGACGGCCGCGGCGGCATCATCGGCGCTCGTCACGTCGCCGCCCGCGAAGACTCCGCCGAGCTCGTCGGCGATCTCGGCTCCGGCCGAGGACGGCAGGTCGAGGATCGTGACGACGGCGCCCGCGGCGGCGAGCGTTCGTGCGGTGGCGAGGCCCAGACCGGACGCACCGCCGGTGATGAGAGCACTCGAGCCCTGGATCTGCATGCGGTTCTCCTTCGAAACGTGTGCGACTCAGTGTCAGTTTAGCTGATTCCGAGTTTCAGGCGACACGTCAGGAGTGTGGCATCCGTCGACAGTGTCGATCTCGAGCCTACGCCGCGCACGCCGAAGGGGCGGAGCCGTCATGGCCCCGCCCCTTCCAGGCGACTCGCGAGATCAGACCTCGATCTGCGCGGCGATGCCCTTCAGCTTGTGACGTGCGAGCGCGAGGTTCGCCGACGCGCTGTTGAGCACCAGGTAGATGAAGAGACCGCTTGCGCCGGTCGCGTTGAGCACGTTGATCAGGTGGTACTGCGAGCTCAGGGTGATGAGGATGTCGTCGATCTCGTCGGTGACCCCGAGGTCTCTCATGGTCGCGAGCTTGGCGCGCACGACGTTCGAGTTGCCGGCCGCGGCGATCCCCAGATCGAACGAGGGGTTGCCGCCCTGGGCGAGGGCCATTCCGCTGCCGTAATCGACGATCGCGGCGCCCGTGGCGCCCTCGATGGCCAGCAGCTGCTGCAGGGCGTCGTCAAGTGAACTCATGTTGTACTGCTCCTCTATGGTGATGCGTGCGCCGGTGTCGTCGGGCGCGGAGGCGGATGCGGATGCCGGCACGGATGACTCGGCGTCCTCACTCCAGATCCACTGCACGAACTGGTCGAGATCCCGTTCACCGGACTCCTGCGTCGAGATCGCCGGAGCCTTCGGCAGTCCGAACGCGGTAGCCTGAGCGGCGCCCGGACCGGGCACCTCGGATGCGGACGAGGCGGCGTCGGCATCGCTGCCGTGCCGCCGCCACCACTGCGACCGAGACGAAACGCGCACGAAGACCTCTGGGTGTCGAGTGGGATGGATGATGCGGCCGCCGACGGCGACCGGGACTGACACTAACCGCGCATGGCCTCCGAGAACCGGGAAAATACGTGCATTCCGATATACGTTCACACACGAGGTGAGCGACCCATGAGCATCCCATCCGCCACGACGGACATCCCGCCGATCGTGCGGTCCTTGGCCGCGGCGCCACGCTGACTCGGCTGGTCGTGTGTCATGGCGACGCGTGCATGCCGAACACGCTGCTCGACGATGCCGGTCGACCGCTCGCACATGTCGATCTCGCGGCACTCGGCACAGCCGACCGCTACGAGACCTGAGCCTCAGCCCATCGGCGCAGAGGCACCCGGATCGGCATCCGCGGCGGCATCGACGTCGGCGTCCTCGTGCAGAACCACCCGGATTTCGGCGATCCGTCGCCGATCGACCGCAGTGACCCGGATCGTCGCCCCAGGCACCTCGACCGAGTCGCCGACCACCGCGAGGCGCCCGAGCATCTCGGTCACGAAACCGGCGACCGTGTCCGACGCGCCTCGGGGCAGGGCGATGCCGGTGATCTCAGCGAAGTCCTGCAGGTTCAGGCGTCCGTCGAGGGCGCCGCCGGCATCCTGCATCCGGTCTTCCGTGTCGTACTCGTCGAAGATCTCGCCGACGACCTCCTCGACGAGGTCCTCGAGGGTCACGATGCCGTCGGTGCCGCCGTACTCGTCGACGACGACCGCGATCTGGTGCCCGGCCGCCCGCATGCGGGTCAGGGTCGGCAGCACGCCCGCGGTCGACGGCACGTACTCGACCGGGCGCATGAGGCCGACCACCTCGCGCGTGGCGTCGTCGGCTGCGGCCTCGAAGAGATCGCGCACGTGCACGAAGCCCACGATGTCATCGAGCGACGCGTCGATCACGGGGTACCGCGAGAACGGCAGCTCCCTGACCTGCGAGATCGCCTCGGCCAGCGTCGCCGCACCGTCGAGTGCGACGACCTCCGGACGAGGCCGCATGACCTCGCTCACCTGGCGGCCACGCAGCGACAGCACGTCGTCGAGAATGCGTCGCTCATCGTCGGGGAGGCTCTGATGCGTCGCGACGATGTCGCGCAGCTCTTCTTCGCTGAGCTCGTCGGCGGCCTTGTGCGGATCGCCGCCGAGCAGGCGCACCACCGCGTTCGTCGACACCGAGAGCAGCCAGATGACGGGCCGCATGACGGTGGCGAAGCCGTCGAGCACCGGCGCGACGGCGTACGCGAACTGCGCGTTGCGCTGGATCGCGAGGCGCTTGGGCACCAGCTCGCCCAGCACGAGCGAGAGGTACGCGATCACCAACGTCAGCAGCACGGTCGCCAGCGTCAGGGCCAGCGGCGCCGCGACGCCGAGGCTCTCGAGCAGCGGCGCGACCGACGGGGCGATCGAGGTCGCACCGTATGCCGCGGACGCGAAGCCGGCGACCGTCACGCCGATCTGCACCGCCGAGAGGAACGTGTTCGGGTTGCGAGCCAGGCTCGCGACCTTCTCACCTCGTCTGCCGCGGGCGGCGATCGCGTTGATCTGGCTCTCACGCAGCGTGACGAGCGCCATCTCGGTCGCGGCGAACACGCCGCCGACGAGCACGAAGACGAACACCAGGGCGATGTTCACCGCGAGGTCGCCCATCAGCGGGTCACCTCACGAGGTGCGGGGGTGCCCGAGGTCATTCGGGCGCCGGATCTGTCGGGGTCTGCGGACGCGTCGGAGCGGCGCGACTGGTTCACGAGTGTTCCTTCTGGGTGTGGGTGGTGCCGGTGTCGGAGGAGGAAGCGGAGGTCGAAGCGGAGGTCACCGTGGAGTCGGCATCCGAGGCTCCGGGGAGCGCAGCTGCGGCTTCGGTCTCGAGCGCGGTGCGCTTGTCATCGCGTCGCGTCTTCATGAGGCTCGCGATGGTGGCGACGGCGATGGTCGCGCCGATGAAGACCAGCGAGAACCAGATCGGGATCTCGGGCACCCACAGCAGCGGCTCGCCGCCGTTGATGAACGGCAGCTCGTTGACGTGCAGGGCGTGCATCACGAGCTTCACGCCGATGAAGGCGAGGATGACTGCGAGACCCTGGGCGAGGTACACCAGGCGCTGCAGCAGACCGCCGATGAGGAAGTACAGCTGACGCAGACCCATGAGGGCGAACGCGTTGGCCGTGAAGACGATGTACGCCTCTTCGGTCAGACCGTAGATCGCGGGGATCGAGTCGACCGCGAAGATCAGGTCGACGAAGCCGATCGCGATGATCACGAGGAACATCGGAGTGAAGAAGCGCTTGCCGTCGCGCTGCACGGTCAGGCGATCGCCGTTGTACTCGTCGCTCACCGGCAGGACACGGCGCACGAACCGCATGAAGCGGCCGTTGGCGGGGTCGGACTCGCCGTGCGCGAACGCCTGGCGGTAGGCGAGGAACAGCAGCAGGGCGCCGAAGAGGTAGAAGATCCACGAGAAGTTCTCGATCAGCGTGGCGCCGAGCGCGATGAACCCACCGCGCATGATCAGCGCGATCACGATGCCGATCATCAGCACCTTCTGCTGATAGATGCGCGGCACGGCGAAGCCGGTCATCACGATCAGGAAGACGAAGAGGTTGTCGATCGACAGCGCCTTCTCGGTGAGGTATCCGGCGAAGTACTCGCCGCCGTAGGTCCAGCCGGACACGGTGCCGATGCCGACGCCGAACAGCAGCGCGAGGCCGATGTAGAAGGCAGACCAGCGGGCGGACTCGCCGATGGTCGGCTCATGGGGCTTTCGCACGTGGGCGAAGAACTCGTACACGAAGAAGGCGATCGTGACGGCGATCGTGATGATCCACACGAGAGGCGTGATGTTCAAGAGGTCTCCAGAAGACGTAGGCGTGACGATGTCGACGCCAAGGTCTTCTCCATCCTCGAGAACGAGAACCGGGGACCCGGGATGCAGGGACATCCGTAATGACGAGCCGCCCGTGGTGGAGTACTCCCCTTGGGTTCACTCGATGCTAGCGAATACATCGGCATTCCAGCTATGAGAAAGCTGAGTGGATGCTGCGGGTCTGTCTCGTTCGTGCGCCTCAGGCGGTCGGGCCGAGGATGAAGTTCCACGCACCGGTGAGCACAGCCACGGCGATCGCCACCACCGGGATCACCGCCGCGACGACGACCAGTACCGTGTCCCGCCGATCCCACCTCGACTCCCTCGCCCACGAGCGGGTCGCTGTGCCGCCGAAGCCACGGGCTTCCATCGCGGTGGCCAGGGAGGATCCGCGCCGGATGGCCAGCACGAACAGCGCGAAGGCCATGCCGAAAGCTCGGCGAACCCGCCCTTCGTCGGCCACGCCGCGAGCCCTCCGCGCGAGTGCCAGTGCGCGCCAGTCATCGGCGAGCAGGCCCAGCATCCGCATGCCCGCAAGCGCGCCGACGACGAACCGCGCCGGCAGCTTCACCCGCTGCGCCAGGTCGTCGGCGAGATCGGTGGGATCTACCGTGACGAAGAGCACCACGGCCGGCAGCCCGATCGCGAGAACGCGCACGGCGGTCGCTGCGGCGAGGGCGAGCGACCCGTCGCTGACGCGCATGACCAGCCACTCGAAGTGCACCGTTCCGCTGGTCGCGCCGTAGAGCGCGATGGTGACCGCGCTCAGCGGCGCTGCGATCCACAGCACGGCGGTGCGGGTCCAGAACTCCTTGGCCCGCAGGCCGGCGAGAACAAGCAGCGGGATCTCGAGCAGCAGGGCGACGGATGCCGAGACGACGTCGATCGTCAGCACGAGCGGCAGCGCGATCAACAGCGCCGCGGTGAGCTTCGCGAGGGCTGAGCGAGGGGCGATCGGCCCCGGTCTTTCGATGCGGGCGGTCAGCGGGTCGATCATCGGCCGACCTCCAGGCGCCGCGCATGCAGGGCCTCCAGCACGGCCTCGTCATGGCTGATCGCCACGATCGCCGTGCCCTCGTCACGCAGGCGTGCGATCAGGCCGACGAGTTCGGCCCAGGTCGTGGCGTCCTGCCCGAAGGTGGGTTCGTCGAGCACCAGCATCCGCGGCCGGGTGGCGAGGGCCGCGGCGACCGTGAGCCGCCGCTTCTCCCCGCCGGACAACGTGTACGGGTTGGCTCCGGAGAGCGAGGTGAGCCGCAGTCGTTCGAGGAGGTCGTCGACACGAGCGGTGATCTCGGGCTCGGAGAGTTTCAGAGCCCGGGGGCCGACCGATAGCTCGTCGCGCACGGTCTTCGCGAGCAGCTGGTGCTCGGGAGTCTGCATGACCGATGCGATGCGGGTGAGCAGCGCGCGCGACGACCAGCGGATGGGGTCGGGCTTCTCTCCGGCGGCGAGCGCGGGCAGAGCCGCGACCCGGCCGTCCTCGGCGGGGATGAGCCC
Organism: Microbacterium sp. Leaf161; assembly: GCF_001423645.1. Classification (NCBI taxonomy): domain Bacteria; kingdom Bacillati; phylum Actinomycetota; class Actinomycetes; order Micrococcales; family Microbacteriaceae; genus Microbacterium; species Microbacterium sp. Leaf161. The sequence goes on from NZ_LMOW01000001.1 coordinate 910,086, forward strand.
TGCGAGCGTGAGTCCGAGCGTCGACTTTCCTGCGCCGTTCGCGCCGGTGACTCCGAGCACCTCGCCCGCGCGAACCTCGACATCGAACGGCCCGGCGACCGCGAGCCCCCGTCGCCGAGCGACCGTGAGGCCGCGCGCTTCGAGGAGGGTCTCCCCCGGCTGGTGCGCCGGCGCGGGCGGAACGGCGGGCGGGTGGCCGGGAACCCACACACCGGATGCCGCGAGCTCTGCCCCTCGCGCGCCGAGCACCTGCTCAGGGCTCCCGTCGGCGAGGACGACCGTGCCCTCCGGCTCGGCGCCGAGCACGATCACCCGCGTGACGAGCGGCAGCCAGACGTCGATGCGATGCTCGATCACCACGAGGGTGGCGCCCGTTGCATCGAGGGCGGCGGCGACGGCATCCCGCACGTCCTGCACTCCCCCGGGGTCGAGGTTCGCGGTCGGCTCGTCGAGCAGGATCGCGCCCGGTCGCATCGCCAGCACGCCGGCGAGCGCGAGACGCTGCTTCTGACCGCCCGACAGCGCGGCCGTCGATCGATCGAGTGCGACATCGAGCTCGACGGCGTCCAGCGCCGCGCGCACCCGCTGCCAGATCTCCTCGCGGGGGACACCGAGGTTCTCGCAGCCGAACGCCACGTCGTCGCCGACCCTGGCGAGGATCGTCTGCGTGTCGGGGTCCTGCAGCACCATGCCGACCCGGCCGCGCGCCTCGGTAGGCGGCACGCCGTCGACGAGCAGCCCTCCGCGCGTCTCGCCCTCGTCCGCCCCTCCGAGCACCCCGCCGAATCCCTGCAGCAGGGTCGACTTGCCCGAGCCCGAAGCCCCCAGCAGCAGCACCCGCTCGCCCGGTTCGATCCGCAGATCCACGTCGCGCACCGCCCACCGCAGTCGAGTCGCGTACCGCCACCCCCAGCCGTGGGCTTCGAGGGTGGCGGGCGTCGTGGGCGAGCTCACACCCGTGCGGTGACCTCGCGGCCGGCGGCGAACCGGCTGAGGGCTCCCGTCGCCGCGAGTCCTCGGGCGATCAGCCACGCGCCGAGTCCGGCGATCACCGCACCCGAGATGGTGGTCGAGACGATGTAGACGGTGGTGAAGAGCGTGTCTGCCCCGGCGTACCAGAGGATGCGGTCGTTGATGCCGCACGCGAGTCCGGCTCCGGCACCCGCCAGCATCGCGACAGGCAGACGCCAGACGCCGTAGAGGAACACGAGGAAGATCAGCTCGGCACCGAGACCCTGCACGAGGCCCGAGACGATGGTCAGCGGACCCCAGGCGTTGCCGACGAGGGCCGAGATGATCGCGGCGACCAGCTCGGTGTAGAGCGCGGCGCCCGGCTTGCGGATGATCAGCGCGCCCAGCACACCGGCGATGAGCCAGGGGCCGGCGAGCAGGCCCTGCACGCCGGGGAGCAGCGGCTTCAGGATGCTGCTGGGCACCTCGTAGCCGACGTTCCAGAGCAGGAAGATCAGCGCGCACGCGACGGCGATGACGCTGGCGACGACGATGTCGACGACCCGCCAGCGCCAGAGCTCAGGGCGACCGAGGCCCTTCGAGGCGCGCGAGACGGCTGCGGATTCCGTGGTGGATCCGGGCGTGGATGTACTCATCAGTGACTCCTCCCTGCGCTGGCATTACCCAGATCAGGTTCGACGGTCGAAGCGCGATTCGCTCCCTCTCAGCCCGGCTCGCCGGACTCCCGTGGTTGTTCTGACGATCTTACCCAGTGACGACACTCACGTCTGCTCTTGTTGCAGCGACACTGATCCCTGCGCGAGTTCGGTACCGTGAGGAGGTGACCGCTCCTGACTCCGCCGAGGCCACCGCCTCCGCCGTTCCTGCGGGCGATGCGTCGACGCCCGATGCGACAGCGCCTCATGCGTCAGCGCCTGCCGGTGCCACGGCTGACTCGTCGGAGCCCGCCGGTTCGCCTGCGGCGCTTCCTGATGCCGACGTCTCGTCGGCCGGCACGACGGATGCGGCACCCAGATCAGATGCGGATGACGACGCACCCGGGCTCATCGCTCTCGAGGCGGCTCTCGAGGCTCCCGAGACGACTCCCCACGCCCAGTGGGCAGAGGGCGCCAGCGGTGGGACGCCCCTGACGTGGGTCGACGCGGTCGAAGTCGCGCGGCACCCGGCGACCGAGGCGCTCGATGACACGCCTCCCGCCGCGAGCGGCGGCGCACTTCTGACCGGAGCCCATCTGCGCCCGGCGATCACCCGCCCCGGCGTGCTGGTCCCGCTCGGCGTTCTCGTCGGATTGCTCGGCACCTATGTCGGGTCGGCCATGCTGTGGCCGTTGCACGAGGTGGCGCCGACCGTGCAGGCAGTGGAGCTCTCCACGGTCGCCGCGCCCACAGCCGCCATCACCTGGCCCACCCAGGGAAGCGCCGCCGTGGGAATCGGCGGCATCGGCACGACGTCGTCATCGCTCGATGCGGCGGCGATCGCGAGCGTCACCAAAGTGGTCTCGAGTCTGATGGTGCTCGATCGGATGCCTCTCGCCGTGGGCGAGCAGGGCCCGGAGTTCTCGTTCACGCGGGCGGACAACCTGGCGTACTGGGACTACCGCCGCTCCGACCAGTCGGCGCTCGACGTGCCCGTGGGCGGCACTCTCACCGAGTTCCAGCTCCTGCAGGGAACGCTGCTCGGTTCGGCGAACAACTACATCGACCGCCTCTCTCAGGAGATCTGGGGCTCCCCCTCGGCGTTCACCGCTGCGGCGGAGGTGTGGCTGCGCGACCGTGGCCTCGACAGCATCACGATCGTGACCCCATCGGGATTCGACGCCCGCAACACGGCCACGCCTGAGTCGCTCGTCGCACTGGCCGAACTGGCGATGCAGAACCCCGTGTTCGCCGGCATCGTCGGCACTCCGTCTGTCGATCTTCCGGGCGCCGGCACAGTGGTGAACACGAACGGGATGCTGGCGGATCCTGGCGTGGTCGGAGTCAAGACCGGCACGCTCGGCGACAGTTGGAACCTGTTGACCGCGAAGGTCATCACGCTCGACGACACGACCGTGCACCTCTATGCGTCGGTTCTCGGGCAGGCCGACGATGAGCAGCGCCTCGCCCAGACCCGTTCGCTGTTCTCGCAGGTCGAGACGGCATTGGAGCAGCAGGCTCCCGCTGTCGCGGCCGGCACCGTCGTCGGCACGGTCACGACGCCGTGGGGCGCGACCGCTGATGTGGTGACGGATGCCGATGCCGACATCGTGCTGTGGAACGGCGCGATGGCCGAGGCCTCGACCGACTTCTCCCTCGGCGACAACCGCGAGTCGGGCGACGAGGTCGGCACCTTGACGAGCTCAGGACCGTTGAACACGGTGACGACGTCGTTGTCGCTCGCCGATGACGTCGATGCCCCGAGCCCGTGGTGGCGCCTGACCCATCCGCTCGAACTCCTCGGCATCACCGAAGCGCAGCGCTGACGACATCAGAATGCCCCGCCCCCGGATGAACGGGAGTCGGGGCATTCTGCTTCTCGGCCGTCGTGCGGATCAGCCCTTCTGGCCCCCGTCGTCCGAGCGTTCGACGACGGACTGTGCCGCAGCGGCTTCGGCGGCAGGAACCTGCGCCCCCACCGAGACCCCGACCTGTGCCGCCGCAGCAGCTTCTTCGGCGTCGCCGCTGACGACGACAGGGGTCGAGCCCGTGAGCGCGTCCTCTGCGTCGATGTCGGTGGCCGCCTGCTCGAACTGCGACTGGTAGAGACGCCAGTACGCACCCTGCGCCGTGATGAGCTCGTCGTGCGTGCCCTTCTCGACGATGTCACCGTGTTCCATCACGAGGATGAGGTCGGCGTCGCGGATCGTCGACAGTCGGTGAGCGATCACGAACGAGGTGCGTCCCTGTCGCAGCGCCGCCATCGCGTGCTGGAGCAGAACCTCGGTGCGGGTGTCGACCGCCGACGTGGCCTCGTCGAGGATCAGGATCGACGGCTGAGCGACGAACGCTCGCGCGATCGTGATCAGCTGGCGCTCACCCGCCGAGACGTTCGATGCGTCCTCGTCGAGCACCGTGTCGTAGCCCTCGGGGAGGGAGCGCACGAAGCGATCGACATACGTCGCCTTCGCCGCCTCGAGAACCTCGTCGTCGGTCGCCGTGGAGCGTCCGTATCTGATGTTCTCGCGGATGCTGCCGGCGAACAGCCACGGATCCTGCAGCACCATGCCGGTGCGTGAGCGCAGCTGCTCACGCGTGACCTCGGAGATGTCCTGACCGTCGAGCAGGATCCGCCCACCGTTCAGTTCGTAGAACCGCATGATCAGGTTGACGAGCGTCGTCTTGCCCGCTCCGGTCGGACCGACGATCGCGACCGTCTGACCGGGCTCGACCCGGAAAGAGAGGTCTCTGATGAGCGGACGCTCGGGCGTGTACGAGAACGCGACGTTCTCGAACTCCACGACGCCCTTGCCGTCGGCGAGCTTCGGAGCATCTGCGGCGTCGGCCTCCTGCTCTTCGGTGTCGAGCAGCTCGAACACCCGCTCGGCGGACGCCGTTCCCGACTGCACGACCGCGGCCATTCCACCGAGCTCCGACAGCGGCTGCGTGAACTGCTGCGAGTACTGGATGAACGCCTGCACGTCGCCGAGACGCAGCTGCCCGCTCGCGACCATGAGACCGCCGAGCACGGCGATGCCCACGTAGGTGAGACTGCCGACGAAGGTCATCGCCGGCATGATGATGCCGGAGAGGAACTGCGCCTTGAAGCTCGCCTGGAACAGCTCCTCGTTCTCGGCCTTGAACTTCTCGAGTGCATCCTGCTCGCGACCGAAGACCTTGACCAGCGCGTGGCCGGAGAAAGCCTCTTCGACGCGGGCGTTCAGGCGACCGACCTTGCGCCACTGGGTGCCGAAGGCCTTCTGTGACCGAGGGCCGATGACCCCGAAGATCACACCCATGAGCGGGAGCGCGATCAGCGCGACGAGAGCGAGCTGCCACGAGATCGAGAACATCAGCACGAGCACGCCGACGACCGTGAGCACGGCCGTGATCGCACCGGACAGCGACTGCTGCATCGTCTGCGTGATGTTATCGATGTCGTTGGTCACACGGGAGATCAGGTCTCCGCGCTGCACCTTGTCGAAGTACGACAGGGGCAGGCGGTTGATCTTCGCCTCGACCGCTTCGCGAAGGCGCCACATGGTGCGGACCATGATGACGTTGATCACGTAGCCCTGCAGCCAGCTGAGGAAGGCGGCGGTGATGTAGATCGCCAGCACGGCGATGATGATCCACCGCAGCGCGTCGAAGTCGACACCGTCACCGACCCTGAAGCTGCCGAGAGCCTCGACCTGGTTGGCGAAGTCGTCCTGCCCGCCCTGGCGGAGCGCGGCGACGACATCGTCCTGCGGGGTGCCGGCGGGGAACCCGGGGAAGTCCCCGTTCGCCTGCGCGAGCTGCACCGAGATGAAGCCCTTGTAGATGAGGTTCGTGGCCTCGCCGAGCACCTTCGGCGCGGCGACCGTCAGCACGACGCCGACGGCGCCGGCGATCGACACGAGGATGAACCACACGGCCGAGGGCTTGAGCAACCCGATCATCCGGCTGAAGCTCTGGCCGAAGTTGTCGGCCTTGCCGGGTGCGACGCTGTCCCAGCCGCCGCCGTCCTGGCGCGCCTTCTCGGCGAGCTCGGCTTCGTACTTCTCTTCTTCGGTCAGTTCGGGTGCGACCGCGGCGGTCGCGGCCGTGGCCTTGGCTGCGCGACCGCGACGGGTCTGAGGTGTGTTCTGCTCGCTCATGCGTCCACCCCCAGCTGCGATTCGACGATCTCTCGGTACGTGGTGCTCGTCTCGAGGAGCTCCTCGTGCGTGCCGACGCCGACCATGGTGCCCCCTTCGAGCACGACGATGCGGTTCGCATCGGTGATGGACGAGACGCGCTGCGCGACCACGATCTTGGTCACGTGCGGCAGCTCACGCCATAGGGCCTGCCTCAATCGCGCGTCGGTGGTGAGGTCGAGAGCCGAGAACGAGTCGTCGAACACCAGGATCTGCGGCTGACGCACGATCGCGCGGGCGATCGCCAGACGCTGACGCTGTCCGCCCGAGACGTTCGTGCCGCCCTGTGTGATGCGCGATTCGAGGCCCTGCGGCATCTCCTCGACGAAGTCGCGGCCCTGTGCGATCTCGAGGGCATGCCAGAGCTCTTCGTCGGTCGCGTCCTCTCTGCCGTAGCGGAGGTTCGACGCCACCGTGCCGGTGAAGAGGAACGGGCGCTGCGGAACGAGACCGATCGTCGCCCACAGCGATTCGACATCCGCCTCGCGGACATCCGTGCCGCCGACGAACACGGCTCCGCCCGAGACGTCGAAGAGTCGCGGGATCAACGACACGAGTGTCGTCTTGCCCGCACCGGTCGACCCCACGATCGCGACGGTCTCGCCGGGCTCTGCAGCGAAGCTGATGCCCTTGAGCACGGGAGAGTCGGCCCCGGGGTAGGTGAACTCGACGTCGTCGAAGGCGACCGAGCCGGGCGTCGGGAACTCGGTGACGCCGTTCGCCGGGCGCTCCATGCTCGACTGCGTGTCGAGGACCTCGCCGATGCGCTCGGCCGAGACCGCGGCGCGCGGGATCATGATCGCCATGAAGCTGGCCATGATGACGCCGCCCATGATCTGACCGATGTACTGCATGAACGCGAAGATCGTGCCGACCTGCACCGTGCCGCTGTTGACCTCGATGCCGCCGAACCACACGACTGCCACGATCGTGACGTTGAGGATCAGCATGAACAGCGGGAACAGCAGCACGAACAGCGAGCCGACCTTGCGGCCGACCACCATGATGTCGGTGTTGGCTCCGCGGAAGCGCTCTTCTTCGATGTTCTCCCGGACGAAGGCCCGCACGACGCGCACGCCGGTGAGCTGCTCGCGCAGCACGCGGTTCACGGTGTCGAGCTTGCCCTGGTAGCTGCGGAACAGCGGCACCATGCGGCTGACGACGAGCCCGGCGACGATCAGCAGCAGCGGCACGGACACGGCGATGAGCCAGCTCAGACCGATGTTCGTCTGCACGGCGAAGATGATGCCGCCGATCGCGAGCAGCGGCGCGGTGACGAGCATGGTGGCGCCCATCATCGCGAGCATCTGCACCTGCTGCACGTCGTTCGTGTTGCGCGTGATGAGGGAGCCGGCACCGAACTGCGACACCTCGCGCTCGGAGAATCCGCTGACCTTGGCGAAGACGTCGGCGCGGATGTCGCGCCCCGCGCCCATGGACGCGCGGGCGGCGAAGTAGGTGGCGATGACCGAGGCGATGATCTGCCCGAGCGAGACGGCGAGCATGAAGAGCCCGGTGCGCCAGATGTAATCGGTGTCCGACTGGGCGACGCCCTTGTTGATGATGTCTTCGTTCAGGCGCGGGAGGTAGAGGGTGGCGAGCGCGCTGGCGAACTGGAACACCAGGACGGCCGCGAGCAGCCATTTATAGCGGGCGAGATAACGGAGGAGGATTTTTCCCAGCACAGGCGGACTTTCTAGGAAGGATGAATCGGCGGATCTCCCGACGGGCGGACGCAGGCCGACGATCGCGCACAAGCAAGAGTGGCATGAACTTCGGACATTCGTATCCCCCGATGGGCGGACCTTCGCTGACAGCGAACCATTTAGCCCGCGGCCAGCGGTTTATGCACCGCGGCGAACAACCGCAGATATATCGAAATACCTCAGAAGAGCGAGCGTTCGGGCACGAAATCCCGAGCCTCAGCACCGGCATCCGACGGGAGCTCGGCGATGGTCGCCGGGTTCCACTTCGGATTGCGGTCCTTGTCGACGACCTGCGCACGGATGCCCTCGACGAGATCGGGATGCCGCGTCACGAACCACATCACACGGCGGTACTCGCCCTCGAGAGCGGCGCGCAGGTTCGGGAGTCGACGTGCCTCCCTGACGGCGTCGAGGGTGACGGCGAGTCCGGTCGGCGCCAGGCTCTCGAGCAGGTCCGCGGTCGTCGCGGCATCCGCAGCCTCCTCGGCGCGGAGCCGCGACACGATCTCCGCGATCGTGTCGGACGAGAACGCGCGGTCGATCCAATCGCGTGACGCCGGGAGCGCAGACGGCTCAGGAGTCTCGTCGAACAGCAGCACGATCTCGGCCGGCCCGGTCGGGTCGGCACGATAGGCCAGCGCCTCGCGCAGCGCATCGAGCCGATCGGACGGCACGAAGTGGTCGGCGAAGCCGAGCAGCACCGCATCCGCTCCGTTCATCGTCGAGCCCGTGAGTCCGAAGTACTCCCCGAATCGCCCTGGCATCCGCCCCAGCAGCCACGTGCCGCCGACGTCAGGGGTGAATCCGATGCGCGTCTCGGGCATCGCCAGCTGGGAACGCTCGGTGACGATGCGGATGGCCGCGTGACCCGAGAGGCCGACGCCGCCGCCCATCGTGATGCCGTCGGCGATGGAGACGATGGGCTTCGGGTACTCGGCGATCATCGCGTTCAACGCGTACTCGGCGCGGAAGAACTCGGCGGTCTCTTCAGTGCGTCCGGCCACGATCTGCCCATGCAGTGCGCGAACGTCTCCCCCGGCGCACATGCCTCGCTCGCCCGCGCCGTCGATGACGACGATCTGCACATCGGTGTCGTCGCGCCAACGCTCGAGGGCCTCGGTCAGCTGCTGGATCATCCCGGGGTCGAGCGCGTTGATCGCTTCCGGCCGGTTCAGGGTCAGCCTGCCGAGGGCCCCTTCGGTGCGGACGAGGACCCGGGAAGCAGCGCTGGATTCGGTCACGGGTGCCAGGCTACCCGGTTGACGGACCCTTGCATCCGGCCGCGTTCGTAGGGTAAATGCACGATCCTGCGGCTTTTCCGGCAGGATAGACAGAACTGCCCACTGCAACGAGAGGTCGCAGATGCCCGACGGACAGGTGCTCGAGTTCACGCACGTCACGAAGCGCTTCAACGACGTGACGGCGGTGTCCGACTTCTCCGCGCGAGTCGAGCCCGGTGTCGTGACCGCTTTCCTCGGCCCGAACGGCGCCGGCAAGACCACCACCCTGCGCATCCTCCTCGGCCAGGTGCGCGCCACGAGCGGCACCGCCACGATCGGCGGAGTCTCGCATGCAGAGCTGCGTCACCCGCTGCGCACGATCGGTTCCGTCCTGGAGGAGACCGCGTATCGCCCTCGCCGCTCGGCCTCACGCCAGCTGACGATCGCTGCCAAAGCCAACGGCATCCCGCTCTCGCGTGTCGACGAGGTCCTCTCGCTGGTCGGTCTCGAGCACGAGGCCGAAGGTCGCATCGGCAGCTTCTCGCTCGGAATGCGTCAGCGGCTGAGCGTGGCACACGCGCTGCTCGGCGACCCCGGCGCTCTGGTCTTCGACGAGCCGGCCAACGGCCTCGACCCGGAGGGCATCCGCTGGATCCGCCTCCTTCTGCGTCGCCTCGCCGACGAGGGCCGCACGGTTCTCGTCTCCTCGCACGTGCTGAGCGAGATCGAACAGGTCGCAGACCACGTGCTCGTGCTCTCGAAGGGCCAGCTCGTTCTCTCGAGCGGCATCGAGACGCTCGCCGACCCTTCTGCCGGTTCGGTCGTGGTTGACGCGGCGGATCGTGCCGCACTGAAGTCCGCGCTCTCGGCGGCGGGCCTCGAGGTCGAGGTGCTCCGATCGGGTCTCACGGTTCGCGGCAGCAACGCGGGAGCCGTCGGCGCCATCGCGGCATCGGCCGGCATCGCCCTCGCCACCCTGGTGCAGCGCGGCCCCACTCTCGAGGACGTCTTCATCGAGCTCGTCCGCGGCGGCAGGCTCGCGCCGCAGGCCATCACCGCCGCCCCGGTCGATTCCGCAGCGCCGGTCGCGGATGCCGGAGCGCCTGCCGTCGATTCCGCGCCGCCATCCGAGTCGTCGGACGTGGCCGACTCCGACCACGCCGATTCCGAGACCCTGCAGGCTCAGGATGTCGCGGGGTCCGATGTGTCCGAGTCCGATGCAGCTGCGACCGATGCGGATGCGTCGGTTCTCTCCGAATCCGATGCGGACGTGGCCGACGCCGCCCGCGCGGAGGCCGACGCGGCGGATGCCGAGGCCGACGACGCGGCGGATGCGGCGGATGCGGCTCGTGACATCGAGTACGCCGCGGCAGAGCTCCGCTATGCGGCCGATGCCTCGGATGCGAACGACGCGGAAGATGCGGCCGACGTCGCGTCGGAGGCCGCGCATGCGGGCCGCGAGGACGCCCACGGCGATGATGACCCGGCAGGCGGATCGACCGAGCCGCAGACGCCCGCGGACACCGAAGCTGCGAACGCCCAGCCGTCGTTCGACGACATCCTCTTCGGCACCGCCCCGGCCGACGCGCCGGACGCTCATGCCGCCGACGACACCGACGCCCGCGTCAGCGACGACACCGACGGTCACGTCCCTGACGCGACAGACCCGACTGCGAACGAAGACGGCACCGGCGAGCACTCCGGAGTCGAGTTCTTCGCCGAGGCACACGATTCCGACGAATCCGACAAATTCGACGAATCGTCGGCTGAAGCTTCTGATGACGCGTCGGCTGAAGCGTCTGGCGACGACGACCCTCGTTCGGCTGCCGTCACCTCCATGCTCGCCGCAGCTGCGCGCGCCTACTACGAGGACGAGCCCAAGGACTACCCGCTCGGAGAAGTCGACGCATCAGCAGAGGCGGAGACAGAGGCGGATGCCGCTCCCGAGGCGGACGACGGTCGCGATGGCGAGCACTACGAGCAGCACGAGGGCGAGCACCACGAGCACCACGAGGGCCAGCACCACGAGCACCACGAGGGCCAGCACCACGAGCACCACGAGGGTCAGCACCACGAGCACCACGAGGGCCAGCACGACCGGTCCTGAGGTCACCCCTCGAGGGCACCGACGCGAACGCCCTCCGCGCCGTGAGGCTGCGGAGGGCGTTCGCTCGTTCTCGGATCGCTCAGGCGGGCCGTGGGCGGATCACCGGACGGCGACTCCCCTTCGACACCGGCGTGGGCGATGTGGCCACGATCTCCTCGACGTCTGCCGGTTCATCCGACACATCGAGTCGGAGCGCCTGGGTCAGAGCGAGGCCGTGCCTCGTCGTGAGGATCAGTCGTCGATACTGCTCGTCACCGGAGAGGTCGATGACCACGCTGGGACGCCGGCGGCGGATGAGGACGAAATCGACGCTGCCCGCAGCCTTCCACGTTCCGGCGGCGAGCACACCGGGGATGTGCGTCCCCGGATTCGGCACGCCACGCAACCAGGTCCATGCGTCGTCGATCAGCTGGACCTTGGTGATGGTGTCGCGCACGAGCCTCACGTTGTCACGGTGGAAGCTCGCCGCACGCTCGATCGGCGAGAGCACGATCTCGAGTTGCGTCTGGTCCAGCAGCAACGTCACCATGCGTCCAGTCTGCCAGCGGCACCCTTCCAGATGTCTGTGTCTTGTTCACAGGAAGGCAACGATCCGTTGTCGGTTCCCACGATTCCACCTTCTTCCATTCCGATGTTCTGCTCGACCTTCGAACAAATCTACTAGAGTCGGAGCATGACATCCGCCACCGATCCCGACCGCGAGCAGCGCGCAGAGCTGCTCGACTCGTGGGTCGAGAAGCGGCGACAGATCGCAAGCCTCGAAGCCGAGGCGTCCGATCTCCTTGCCGAGCGGATGCGCCTGAGCCGGTCTGACTCCGACGAGAACCCGTTCCACCGCGACGCCATCCACAGGTCGATGATCGCGGAGTACTCCGCGGCGGGCCGATTGGCTCAGGGCAGCGTCGAGTACGCCTTCAGCGACGCCGGCTTCCTCGACGCCAGCCACCCCGGTGTGCGTTCGGCTTTCAGAGCCGGCAGCATCACGGCGGCGCATGTCCGCGAGATCGTGCGGGCGGCGGGAGTGGTCCGTGAGGCCGTCAACAACGGGCGAGCGGAGGCCGATGTGCTGCCGCTGTACGACACGGTCGCGGTCATCGTGGCCGAACGGGAGACCCCTGCCCGAACACGAGCGCACCTGCGCGAGCTGGCCGCCGTCCTGGCAGGCTCCACGGTCGCCGAGCGCCATGCGCGCTCGAAGTCGGAGCGCACCGTCACCGTACGCCCGGCAGGAGACGGTCTGTGCGTGCTGACAGCCGTGCTCCCCGAGCATCTCGCGACGGCGATCCTCGACCGACTAACGCGACTCGCGCACGTCGTCGTCGCCGGGCGGAACGACCGCGAGCCGACGCTCGCTCCGGTGGACGATGGCGAGAATCCGATCTATCCCGAAGACATCGCGCAAGACGACCCGTCGCGAGACGACTACGCGATCTTCGGCGACGGGACCTTCACGACCGATCCGACCGGCCCCACCGTCGAGCACATCCCGTCCGACACCCGCACGATCGATCAGGTGCGGGCAGATCTGCTGATCGACCTCCTGCTCGCCTCCGATCCGAGCGCCGCCAACGGGTCAGGACTCGACAGCATCCTGGGGCGCATCCACGTCACAGTCGCCGCCTCCACACTCGCGGGCTGCGACGATCGCCCCGCACAGCTCGACGGACACGGGCCGCTGCACCCCGACATCGCACGCGATCTCGCGGGCCGCAACGGCGGATGGACCCGGCTGTTCCTCGATCCGACCGGGCTGGTCGTCGAGACCGACACCTACCGGCCGACAGAACCCATGCGACGGTTTCTCCGAGCGCGAGATCAGCACTGCCGGTTCCCCGGCTGCAGGATGCCGGTGCATCGGTGCCAGATCGACCACACCTTCGATCATGCGAAGGGCGGACGGACCGAGATCCACAACCTCGCCCATCTGTGCGCGCGTCACCACTCCCTCAAGCATCCAGACGTCGCTGACGACACTCGCTGGACGGCGCAGCAGCTTCCCGACGGCACGATCGACTGGTTCAGCCCGCTCGGCCGCACCTATCGGGACTCACCGTCACGACGAGTCATGTTCGTCTGAGGCGGGATCGTGCAGCTTACGCGTGTGCGCGGGCAGCAGCGTCGGCCGCGATCGGGAGCGCTGCTTCGATGCGCTGAAGCTCTTCCTCGCCGTGCGCGGCTGTCAGGAACCAGGCCTCGAACACGCTCGGAGGCAGCGCGACGCCATGCTCGCGCATCGCGTGGAAGAACGGCGCGTACCGGAACGACTCCTGGGCCTGGGCCTCGGCATAGTCGCGAGGCGCTGAAGCACGGAACGAGGCGCTGAAGAGGTTTCCCGCATGCGCGACGGCGTGGGTGACACCTGCGTCCGCGAGAGCGGCGTCCAGAGCGCCAGAGACCCTGGCTGCGGCGGCATCGACGGTCGCATAGACCTCGGGGGTCGCGAGCCTCAGAGTCGCCAGGCCGGCAGCGACCGACAGCGGGTTGCCCGAGAGCGTGCCCGCCTGGTAGACCGGGCCGAGAGGTGCCAGCAGGTCCATGACCTCAGCGCGTCCACCGAGAGCGGCCAGGGGCATTCCTCCGCCGACAACCTTGCCGAACGTGAAGATGTCGGGCAGGTAGTCCTCGCCGGCCGCGGCCTGGAGCCCCCAGAAGCCTGCGGGGTGCACGCGGAAGCCCGTCAGCACCTCATCGAGGATCAACAGCGCGCCATGAGCGTGTGCGGTCTCGGCCAGCAGCCGGTTGAACCCTGGCAGCGGCGGAACCACACCCATGTTCGCGGCTGCGGCCTCGACGATCACCGCGGCGATACGCGGACCGTGCTCGGCGAAGACGGCCTCGAGCGCGCCCGGGTCGTTGTAGTCGATCACGAGGGTCTGTGCGGCGATCGGCGCGGGCACCCCCGCGGACCCGGGCAGAGCGAGAGTCGCGACGCCGGACCCGGCCGCGGCGAGGAGACCGTCGGAGTGACCGTGGTAGTGGCCGGCGAACTTGACCAGCAGGTCGCGCCCGGTGGCGCCGCGGGCAAGGCGGATCGCGGTCATCGTCGCTTCTGTGCCGGTCGAGACGAGCCGCACTCGCTCGATGGGCCGGGTCTCCCCGAACCGCACACGATCCGCGATCAGCTGAGCGAGTTCGACCTCGCCCTCGGTCGGGGCGCCGAACGAAAGTCCTCGAGTCGCCGCCTCCTGCACGGCGGCGACGACCTCAGGCTGCGCATGGCCGAGCAGGGCCGGACCCCACGACGCGACGAGGTCGACGTACTCGTTGCCTGCGGCATCGGTCACCGTCGCACCCGCGGCCGACGCGAGGAAGCGCGGCGTGCCCCCGACCGAACCGTATGCGCGCACGGGTGAGTTCACACCACCGGGGATCACCGTGCGGGCAGCGGAGAACAGGTCATCATTGCGGTCGGTCACAGCACACTCCTCAGCGATGCACGGAGCTCTCCCGGCATCCCCTCCAGGCTAGTCCGCAGAGCTGAGGGAGGGACTCAGACGACCTCGTCGAGTCGACGGAGCGCGATCAGGGGCGTAGCCAGCGAGCGGCTTCTGTCGCCCAGTACGTCAGGACGACATCTGCGCCAGCGCGGCGGATCGACAGCAGCGACTCGAGGATCGACGCGCGGCGATCGATCCAGCCGTTCGCGGCAGCGGCCTCGATCATCGCGTACTCGCCGGACACCTGATATGCCCACACCGGAATGTGCACGGTGTCTCGCACCTCACGCAGCACGTCGAGGAAGGCCATGGCGGGCTTCACCATGACGATGTCCGCACCCTCCTCCTCGTCGACGACAGCCTCTCGCACGCCCTCGCGGCGGTTGCCCGGGTCGAGCTGGTACGTGCGACGGTCGCCCTTCAGCTGCGAATCCACGGCCTCACGGAACGGACCGTAGAACGCGCTCGCATACTTCGCGGCGTAGGCGAGAAGCAGGGTGTCGGTGAAGCCCTCGGAATCGAGCGCCTCGCGGATGACGGCGACCTGGCCGTCCATCATTCCCGAGAGGCCGAGCAGCTGAGAGCCAGCCCGAGCCTGAGCCAGGGCCATCGACGCGTAGCGCTCAAGCGTCGCGTCGTTGTCGACGGTGCCGTCAGCCGCGAGCACGCCGCAGTGCCCGTGGTCGGTGAACTCGTCGAGGCACAGGTCGGTCTGCACCACGAGGGCGTCCCCGACCTCGGCCGCGAGCACCTCGGTGGCGACGTTCAGGATGCCCTGGGGATCGTCGGCACCCGAGCCCTGCGCGTCTCTGACTGCGGGGACTCCGAACAGCATCACACCGCCGACACCCGCCTCGGCGGCCTCGGTGGCGGCGGCACGCAGAGAATCGAGCGAATGCTGCGCGACTCCGGGCATCGACCCGATGGGGGCGGCCTCGGTGAGTCCCTCACGGACGAACAGCGGGAGCACCAGCTGCCGCGGCTCGAGGGAGGTCTCACGCACCAGACCCCTGACGGCAGGGGACTGCCGCAGGCGGCGCAGTCGGACGTCGGGGAAGCTCACGGCGCCAGCTCGTCCGCCGCGTGCGGGAGGGTGTAGCTCGACACGGCATCGATGAGCGCGTCGACCGTCTGACGATCGGCGACGACCGTGATCGGAAGACCTGCCTTGTCGGCATCCTTCGCCGTCCGCGGACCGATCGCAGCCAGCAGCGTCTCATCCGGGATCAGCGGGAACTGCTCGCGCACCTGCTCGGCGACCGAACCGCTCGTGATCAGGATCGCGTTGATGCGTCCGTTCTCGACGTCGCGCTTGATGCGGTCTGTGACCGGCACGCCGACGGTCCGGTAGGCGACGACGCTGTCGACGTCGTGACCGGCCTCCTGCAGAAGGACGCTGAGCACGGGCTTCGCGATCTCGCTGCGCAGAGCCAGGATGCGACGCGGCTCGGCCTCGAGGGCGATGAGCTGCTCGGCCATGCCCGCAGCCGAATTGTCTTCATCCGGCACCATCGCGACTTCGTACCCGACGGCCTGCAGAGCGGCTGCGGTCGTCTCTCCGACTGCCGCGATCTTCGTACGGCGCGGCACCACGGCGCGGTGCGCGAACATCACGTCGACGGTCGTCGCACTGGTCACCGTCAACCAGTCGTACTCTCCGGCAGCCAGCCGGGTGAGCGCCACGTCGAGCGCGGCCTGATCTGTGGTGGCCGCGAAGTTGATCAGCGGCGCGACGACGGGCACCGCTCCCCGGGAACGGAGACTGGCGGCGACGCCGTCGCCCCACGGGCCTCCACGGGGTACGAGGATGCGCCAGCCGTCCAGCGGTCGGTCCTGCTTCGAATTGGTCATGATGAGGAATGCTCTCGGGAGACGAGGTCGGCCGCCCCTTGCTCGAGCAGCCGATGGGCGACAGACAACCCGAACTCGCGTGCTGTGCGCATCGGGTCTGCACCACCGGCAGCATCCGCTCCATTGCCGCTGCCGTTCCGACGAATATACTCCCCGTTCAGAGTCTCCGTGACGTCGAGGCCGATCCGGCGACCGCCGTCGGTCGAGTAGACGACCGTCCTGACGCGGATCTCATCGCCGTCCACGACCGCATGAGCGGCCATCGGCGCCTGGCATCCGGAGTCGAGTCCTTCCAGAATCCCCCGCTCGACCGTGATGGCCAGCCGGGTGTCGTGGTCGTCGAGTTCGGCGAGCGCGGCGAGGAGCTCAGCCGGAGCGTCGGACCGGGTCTCGACCGCGAGCGAACCCTGACCCGGTGCGGTCGGCCATTCGGACAGCCCCAGCTCCTCACGGCGAAGCGGCGAGTCGGTGCCGAGGCGCGAAAGGCCGGCGGCAGCGAGGATGACGGCGTCCAGCTCACCCGACGCGACCCGCTGAAGACGCGAGTCGACGTTGCCGCGGATGTCGACGACCTCCGCGTGCGGAGCCCTGCGGCGCACCTGCGCGATGCGGCGAGGTGACCCCGTGCCGACCTTGCTGCCGGTGCGCAGCTCGTGCAGCGGCGTGCCCCCGCGCGTGATCGCGACATCGCGCGCGTCCTCGCGCACCGGAGTGGCGGCGATGACAAGCCCCTCGGGGATCGCCGTGGGAAGGTCTTTGAGCGAATGCACGAGGATGTCGCACTCCCCCGCGAGCAGCGCCTCACGCAGACGCGTGGCGAAGATGCCCTGGCCGCCGATCTCCGACAGCGACGCACGATTCGTGTCGCCCTCGCTGGTGATCGGCACGAGTTCGACGGGGCGCCCCGAGATCTTCTCGAGGGCGGCGGCGACATGACCCGACTGCGCCTGCGCGAGCGCGCTGCGGCGAGTGCCCAGTCGGATCGGGACGGCTGTGTGACTCTGAGTGCTCATCGTCGACCTACTGCAGCACGTCCGCGATCTCGTCGAACCGGAGGCGACGGCCCGTGTAGAACGGGATCTCCTCCTTCACGTAGAGACGCGCGTCGGTGTAGCGCAGGTCACGCATGAGGTCGACCAGCTCGGTGACCTCGTCGGCTTCGAGCGGCAGGATCCACTCGTAGTCACCCAGAGCGAATGCGGCGACCGTGTTGGCGATGACTCCCTTGAAGGCGGCACCCTTGCGACCGTGATCGGCGAGCATCTTGCGACGCTCCTCCTCCGGTGCGAGATACCACTCGGGTGTGCGGACGAACGGGTAGAGGCACAGCCAGTCCTTTGGCTCGACACCGCGGAGGAACCCGGGCACGTGCGCACGGTTGAACTCGGCATCCCGATGCACGCCCATGACGTTCCACACAGGCAGCAGAGTGCGCAGCAGCTCAGTGCGACGCAGGCGCCGCAGGGCCTTCTGCAGATCTTCCGCAGTGTCTCCGTGCAGCCACACCAGCAGGTCGGCGTCGGCCTTCAGGCCCGAGACGTCGTAGAAGCCGCGGACCGTGACTCCGGAATCCTCGATGTAGGAGACGATCGTCTCGAGTTCCGTGGAGTCGGACTCGGTGACCGCGACATCGGGGTTTCGTCGCCAGACGGCCCAGAGGGTGAAGCCGGACGGGTTCTCTTCGCGTGCATCGGACATGGATCCAGTCTGCCCCCTTTGTGAATCACTCGCGAACGCGAGTCAGGATGCGAGGATGCGCCTGCGGTCAGCGAGAAAGCGCGCGGGCGATCGCCCAGACGGCTCCGCCCACGATCACGGCGACTCCCACCGCTCCGGCGATGGCCGCGGCAGGGTTGCGGTCGGCGAAGACCCGTGCCTTCGCCGCAGCGCGCTTCGATGCCTTGTCGATCCGCCGGGGGAAGTTGCCCTTGACCTCGATCGCCGCGAGCGCGGCCTTGAGCTCGGCGCGGGCGGACTGCACCGGATCGACGATCCCTGCGGGGACAGCCGTCTTGGGCAGCGGCCTCGTGATCTCAGAGTTCGTCATAGCCGGCTTCCTTCACGAGTCTGATGTCCTCGCCCACCGCCTGGGCGGGGTTCTTCCGAGCGAGCACCTTGCGGAACTTCAGGATGCCGAGCAGCGCGAACAGCAGCACGGCGAGGATCAGGATTCCGAACACTGCCAGCGCGGAGAGCCAGACGGGCCACCACGACGACAGCCCGGCGATCGCGAAGACCAGGATCACCGGCACGGCCCAGAACAGGAAGAAGAGTGCGACGAGGAACCAGACGGAGCCGATCCCGGCATCCTTCGCCGTCTTCGAGATCCAGGTCTTGGCCGCGTTGATCTCGGCCTTCACGAGGCTGCTGATGAGCTCCGGAAGATCGCCGATCAGGGACAGCAGGCTGTCTTCGGCACGATCGCGGTATCCGCGGGGCATGTCAGCTGCCAGACTTCGCGGCGGTGGAGCGCGAGGATGCCGGCTTCTTGGCCGCAGGCTTCTTCGCGTCGTCCTTCTTCGCGGCGTCCTTGACCTCTTCGACAGCGTCTTCGGTGGCGTCGACGATGTCGTCAGCGGCCTTGCGTCCGGCAGCGACAGCGGAATCGAGTCGCTGACCTGCGGTCTTGTCGCCGCCACTGGCCGACTTGACGACCTTCTGCACGCCGGTCCAGATCGCACCGGGCACTGCTGCGGCCTTGTCGCCGACGTAGCCCTTGACCTTGTCGACCTGGTCCTGCACGGGGTCGAGGTTCCAGACCTTCAGCCACTGCGTCTTGATCTGCTCGTAACGCTCGCGTCCTGCGCGCGTTCCGAGTACGTATCCCACGCCGATTCCTACGACGAGTCCGATCTTCCCCTTCATGGGGTCTCCTCACGTTGTTCCGGTGTGAACGCCTGGGGCGAACCGACGACATGGAGCCGCCTGCCAGGTGTCCAGCGTAGCCCCGTATGCCGATTTCGGCATCTGTCAGGCAGAGGGTTGACAGCAGGGCGACTTTCGGATTGACCTCAGGGTGCGCGTCACGCTCTCGGCCGCGCCCGGAACTCAGCCCCACGCCACGCGTGTCAGTCCCAGATCAGAGAGCGCCGCAGCCGATCGGCTTCCTCTCGCGCGTCGGGGATCACCTGCGCGAGTCCGGTGCCGGCGAGCCACGCACCCACCGCCGCGAGGCCGGGAACGGCCTGGATGGCCGCGCGCGCCGCCTCCCGCCGCTCGCCCGAGCCGATGATCGACGCGGGCTGCGACTGCACGAACCGCGAACGGTGCGCACCGATGAGATCGCCAGGGGCGAGCGGAACGCCGAGAAGAGCGGATGCCTCACCGAGCGCGAGCTGAGCAGCCGCGTCCTCGTCGAGGCCTGCGGTGGCGGCCGGTTCTCCCTGCGCGCCGAACGAGACGCGCACCAGATGCCGATCACCGGCGGCGGCCCTGAGCCATTCCCACTTCGCCGTCGAGTGCGTGAGCGCCTTCGCTGTGTGGCTTCCTGGAACTGTCAGGACTCCCGTCCCCCGAGGAGCGCCCTGGAGTGCGGAGGCCCGCAGCAGCAGCGTGACGATCTCGATCTCGGGCGCATCCGCCGCCGTGGTCTCGGCGAGTGCGGGTGCGATGTTCTCGAGCAGACGCCGTGCCACCGCCTCCGAGGTGCCCAGCACCACGCCGTCGGCGCTGAACTCGAGGGCCTCCGTGGCCGACTCCGCATCGCCATCCGAATCCGCGAGCGCTCGCCCTTCGGCACGCACCGTCCAGCTCGCAGCGGACTGCGCGATCTCAGACACCCGCACACCCGTGCGGACGACGCCGCCGAGCTTCTCGATGTCGGCGACCAGTGCATCGATCAGCACCATCATGCCGCCGGCGATGCCTTCCACGGCCGCACCGGGCGCCTGCGCCGCAGCCGCCTGCGCCGCGCTCTCGTCACGCAGAGCCTGCACAGCACCCGACAGAGAACCGACGCGCGTGAGGGCGGCGTTGAGCCCGGGCGCAGCGATGTCGACATCGACGTCTTCGGGTGATGCGGAGTACACGCCCGTCGTCACCGGAGCCACCAGCCGGTCTCGCACCTTGACGCCCATGCGCGAGGACACCAGCTTGCCGAGGCTCTGGCTGTGGCCGATCGTGAGGGGCGGGCGCACGCGGTCGAGGTAGGCACGCCACACTCCCGACCAGCCGATGATGCGGCGCACGTCCTCTTGGAACGGGTTGCTCGGGATGCCGAGGATGCCGCCGACCGGCAGCGGTGCGGCACCGACGCCGGGGATGCCCGCGAGCCAGGCGCTGCCTGCCGCCGGGGCGACGATGCGATCGGTGAGGCCGAGTTCGTTGAGGAGCGCTCGCACCCGTCCGCCCCGCGTCGCGTAGCTCTCCGCCCCGGCATCCACGACGACGCCGTCGATCTCGGCCTGACGGATCGCGCCGCCGACGGCATCCGACGCCTCGAGCACGGTGACGTGCATGCCGACCTTGACGCATTCGCGAGCCGCGATCAGTCCCCCGATGCCACCGCCGATGACGACGATGTGGCGCGTGGCCGCGCGGGCTGCCAGCGTGGCGGGCTCGGCTCGGGACGACTCACGGTTCGCGGGATTCGACGGCATACGTCAATCCTTTCACCCGCGACCTGGATGCCTCGCCGGTTGCGACCGGAGAAACGGGCACGGTGCGGAGATCCATCGGCGGCCGCTCGGGCGAGAATGCGCCGGCTCAGGCCTCGACGGTCGCAGTGGCGGCGCGCCCGGAGCCACGCTTGCGCACCTCGCGGAGCACGATCTGCTCGGGGCACACGGTCGAGAGGAAGTCGCCGACGGAGAGCGCGAGACGCTCGCCGACGAGGGAGTACAGGATGCGGTTGGCATCGCGACGCTCACTGACGAGGCCCGCCTGGCGCAGCACGCTCAGGTGCCGCGAGATCGTGGGGCCGCTCGCCGAGAACCGCGAAGCGATCTCACCCGCCGCGAGCTCGCCGTCCTTGAGATCCTGCAGGATCTGACGACGCGTCGGATGGGCCAATGCCGCGAAGATGTCTGACGCACTGTCTGTCATGTTTGCAATATAGCACTCATGCTATATTGCGTTGTGCTCCCGAAACGATGACGCCGGAGCGAACCGCCCCTGGCTGTCAGATCGGGTGGACCGGTTCTCTCAGATCGAGTGCACCAGTTCGACGATGCGGGTGAGCTGATCGGGGTCGGTCTCGGGGGGAACCCCGTGTCCGAGGTTGACGATGTGGCCCCTGGCCGCGCGCCCGCGCTCGACCACGTCGCGCACGTGCGTCTCGAGCACCGACCACGGCGCCGAGAGCAGCGCCGGGTCGATGTTGCCCTGCACCGAGACGTCGGGTCCGAGGATCGCCGCGGCCTCATCGAGCGGCAGGCGCCAGTCGACGCCGACGCCGTCTGCGATGCCACCCAGGCGCATGTCATCGAGGAAGGGCCCGGTGCCCACGCCGAAGTGGATGCTCGGCACGCCGATGCCGTCGAGCGCGACCTTCGAGTGCGGAGCCACGAACGCGCGGTAGTCGGCGGTGCTCAGGGATCCGGCCCACGAGTCGAACAGCTGCACCACGGATGCTCCCGCGTCGCGCTGGATCTCGAGGAACCGGCGCGAGACCTGCGCCAGCCAGCCCGCGAGACGGTTCCACGAGTCGGGGTCGGCGTGCATCATGGCGCGGGCCCGCAGGTGCTCCTTCGACGGGCCGCCCTCGACGAGGTAGGCGGCCAGCGTGAACGGAGCGCCGGCGAAGCCGATCAGCGGGGTCTCCCCGAGCTCTGCGGTGACGATGCCCACGGCCTCGGCGATCGCGGAGCCGTCGAGCGAGAGGGGATCGATGGAGGTGATGCGATCGACGTCACCCGCGGTGCGCACGGGATTCGCGAACACCGGACCGCGTCCGGCCTCGATCTCGACCTCCACGCCCGCCAGTCGCAACGGGATGACGATGTCGCTGAAGAACACCGCAGCATCGACGCCGTGACGCCGCACCGGCTGCAGAGTGATCTCGGCGGCGAGGTCGGGCGTGAGGCAGGCGTCGAGCATCCGCGTTCCGACCCGCAGCTCGCGGTACTCGGGCAGCGATCGGCCGGCCTGGCGCATGAACCACACGGGGGCGTGCCCGGGTCGGGGGCCGGTGAGGGCGCGCAGCAGCGGAGCGTCGGAGAGAGGCATGCGTCCATCCTCCCATCCGCCCCTGGGCCGACCTGCATGAAGCCTCAGGTAGAATCGAAAGGTGCTGCTGGTTGTCACGGCGAGTCACAAGACCGCCCCCTTCGAATTGCTCGAACGCCTGAGCCGCACCCCCGACGACGTCGCCTCCACGGTTGTGGACATGGCGTCCTGCGTGCAGGGTGCGGTCGTTCTTGCTACCTGCAACCGCTTCGAGGCCTACGTCGAGATGGACGAGCCCGTCACCGCCGCAGGTGCGATCGGCGTCGAGGCAGTGCTCGAGGCCGTCGAGGCGTCCACGGGCATCCGCGCCACCGAACTCGACGGCGCCTATGAGGTGCACTCCGGCCGCCGTGTCGCAGAGCACCTCTTCTCGGTCGCATCCGGCCTCGAGTCCGTCGTGTCGGGCGAGGGCGAGATCGCCGGGCAGGTGCGTCGTGCGCTCAAGTCCGCACGCAAGGAGGGCACGACCTCCCCCGAGCTCGAGCGCCTCTTCCAGCGGGCCAGCCAGGCGCAGCGCAAGGTCAAGAACGTCACTGCGCTCGGCCGCGCCGGTCGTTCACTCGTGCGCCTCGCTCTCGAGCTCGCCGACAGCCGCATCGTCGACTGGTCGGCTGAGCGCGTGCTGCTCGTCGGCACCGGCGCCTATGCAGCCGTCACCCTCGCGACGCTGCGCGAACGAGGAGCCGTGAACATCTCGGTGTACTCGCCCTCGGGACGCGCTGAGAAGTTCGCCGCGAAGCACGGCATCCGCCCGGTCTCCGCTGAGGACTACGCACGCGTCGCCTCGCGATCGAGCCTGCTGATCACCTGCACGACGGCGGCCGCTCCCGTGCTCACCCCCGAGCACCTGCAGGCGCCGATCGGTATCGCCCCTGAGGGCTGCCCCGTCGCATCCCACAACCAGATGGTCGTCGACCTCGGCATGCCGCGCAACGTCGACCCCGCTGTCGCTGCCCTCGAAGGCGTGGCTCTGCTCGACCTCGAGACCATCAGCCTGCACGCACCGCTCGAGGAGCTGCAGGCGACGGATGCCGCGCGCACCGTCGTGCGCGAAGCCGCCGACACCTTCCACGTCGTCGGCAGCCGCCAGAGCGTCACCCCCTCGGTCGTCGCGCTGCGGTCGCACATGTTCGCACTGCTCGAGTCCGAGATCGCCCGGGCCCGCGCCAGGGGCGACGACGACGGCAAGGTCGAGCAGGCCCTGCGCCACCTCACCGGCGTGCTGCTGCACGTGCCGACCACGCGCGCGCACGAGCTCGCCGCCACCGGCCGGGCAGACGACTTCGCCGCCGCGCTCTCGACGATGTACGGCATCGAGCCGATCGAGCCCGCGCAGGCATCTGACGCAGACGACGCCGCGACCGCCTGAGGGCCTCACCCTCACTGCACTATCAGCCTCGGCGGAGACCTCTCCCCCGGCTCCGAGGATCTCGGCTCCGACGCCTGCACGCATCGTCCGTGCTTCATATCGTCGAACCATGACAAATCCCTTCCCCGAACGCAGACTGGGAGGATGCTCGTGGATCCGGATGTGATCGGCATCATCATCGCCCTCTTCGCGTTCACCGCGACCGTGCTCGGCGGGGTCTCCAGAATGCTCGCGAAGCAGTCCCGGGGACTGGACACCCGCTTCGACAACATCGATGAGAGGTTCACGCGAGTCGAGACGCAGATCACCGAGCTCAGGGTCGAGCTCACAGGCGACATCGCCGACGTGAGAGTCGAGATCGCCGATCTGCGCACCGAACTCAAAGCCGACATCGCTGAACTCCGGGTGGAGCTCAAGGGCGACATCGCCGAACTCCGAACCGAACTCAAGACGGAGATCGCCGCCGTCAAGACGGAGCTCAAGGCCGACATCGCGGACGTCAGAGTGTCGATCGCTCGCCTCGAGGGTCCGCTGCCCAAGCTGCAGAGGATCTGACTGCGCGTCGCCCGGGCGGGGATGCCAGACTGGACGCATGGCCCTTCACATCACCGGAGACACCGCCGCCGACGCTCTGCTCACCGACAATCCGCTCGCACTGCTGGTCGGGATGCTGCTCGATCAGCAGGTCCCGATGGAGACGGCGTTCGCAGGACCCCTCAAGATCGAGCAGCGCACCGGCGCGACCGATGCGGCCACCATCGCGGCGATGGACCCCGACGAGTTCCTCGAGGCGTTCAAGACGACCCCAGCCGTGCATCGGTTCCCCGGTTCGATGGCGACTCGCGTGCAGACGCTCTGTCAGGAGATCGTCGATCAGTGGGGCGGAGACGCCTCGGCACTCTGGACCGAAGGCGACCCGTCGGGCGCCGAGGTGCTCACGCGACTCAAGGCTCTCCCCGGCTTCGGCGAGCAGAAGGCGAAGATCTTCCTGGCTCTGCTCGGCAAGCAGTACGGGTTCACCGGCGCCGGGTGGCGCGAGGCCGCGGGCGACTACGGTACCGAGGGTTCCTACCGCAGCGTCGCCGACATCGTCTCGCCCGAATCGCTCACCAAGGTGCGCGAACACAAGAAGGCCATGAAGGCCGCGGCGAAGGCGAAGGCATGAAGCCCACCGGCGACGACGTCGCCGGACTCATCGCCCGATCCACTCCGGCGGTCCGACGTCGGGATGCCGAGACGCTGACCGCCCTCATGCAGGAGATCACAGGCCGCGACCCTCAGACCTGGGGCACGATCATCGGATTCGGCAGCTGCCACTACAGGTATCCGACCGGCACCGAGGGCGACAGCGGACTCCTCGGCTTCGCCCCCCGCAAGGCGGCTACGACGATCTATCTGTTCGACGGCGTCGACGCCCACTCCGAGGCACTCGAGAAGCTCGGCCCGCACAGCACGGGCGTCGGATGCCTCTACATCAAGGATCTCGAGAAGATCGACCTCGACGTGCTTCGCGGCATCCTCGAGCGATCGCTGGCCTGGGTCGAGGCGGGCGGCACCGATCAGGTGCAGCTGACCGTCACCGGGTGACGCGAGAGGCCCGCCGTCCTGTCGGATAGCGGGCCTCTCGTTCTGATCGTCCGAACGTCACGCGCCCTTGAGACGCTCAGCCAGGTACTGGTGCAGCTCGTCGATCGAGACGCGCTCCTGCGCCATGGTGTCGCGGTCGCGCACGGTGACTGCACGGTCGTCGAGCGAGTCGAAGTCGATCGTGACGCAGAACGGCGTGCCGATCTCGTCCTGTCGGCGATACCGGCGACCGATCGCACCCGCGTCATCGAAGTCGACGGCCCACGAGCTGCGCAGCGTGTCGGCGACCTCGCGAGCGAGCGGCGACAGCCGCTCGTTGCGGCTCAGCGGCAGCACGGCCGCCTTGACCGGAGCCAGACGCGGGTCGAGCTTGAGCACTGTGCGCACGTCGGTGCCGCCCTTGGCGTTCGGCACCTCCTCTTCGCGGTACGCGTCGACGAGGAAGGCCATCATGGCGCGGGTGAGGCCGAACGACGGTTCGATCACGTACGGCGTGTAACGGTCGCCCGTGGCCTGGTCGAAGTAGGTGAGGCTCTGACCAGACGCCTCGCTGTGGCTCGACAGGTCGTAGTCGGTGCGGTTGGCGACGCCCATGAGCTCGCCCCACTCCTTGCCTGTGAAGCCGAAGCGGTACTCGACGTCGATGGTGCCGGCGGAGTAGTGCGCGCGGTCGTCTTCTGGCACGTCGAACTGACGCATGTTCTCGGGGTCGATCCCGAGATCGATGAACCAGTTCCAGCACGCCTCGACCCAGTGCTCGAACCACTGCTGCGCGTCTGCGGGAGGCGTGAAGAACTCGATCTCCATCTGCTCGAACTCGCGCGTGCGGAAGATGAAGTTGCCGGGGGTGATCTCGTTGCGGAACGCCTTGCCGACCTGGCCGATACCGAACGGCGGCTTCTTGCGGCTGGCCGTCAGAACGTTCGAGAAGTTGACGAAGATGCCCTGTGCCGTCTCCGGGCGGAGGAAGTAGAGGCCCGACTCATCGTCGACGACACCGAGGTACGTCTTCACGAGACCCGAGAACGACTTCGGCTCGGTGTACTGGCCCTTGGTGCCGCAGTTGGGGCACGGCACGTCGGCGAGGCCGTTCTCCGCCTTGCGGCCCTTGCGCGCCTCGAAGTCCTCGATCAGAGTGTCGGCGCGGAAGCGCTTGTGGCAGCTCAGGCACTCGACCAGCGGGTCGGTGAAGGTCGCGACGTGACCAGAGGCCTCCCACACGCGCTTGGGCAGGATGATGCTCGAGTCGAGTCCCACCATGTCGCCGCGGCCGCGCACGAACGTCTGCCACCACTGGCGGCGGATGTTCTCTTTGAGCTCCGTGCCGAGGGGCCCGTAGTCCCACGCGGACCGGGAACCGCCGTAGATCTCACCCGCCTGGAAGACGAACCCGCGGTGGCGGGCAAGGGCGATGACCTTGTCAAGACGGGACTGTTCGGCCACGGTGGCTCCAATGGTCGCATGCGGGAAAGCCCGTGATCACGGGCACATCAATCTTATCCGCGACCGGTTCGCGTCAGGACCCTGGCCAGGTCGGTCCGAGCCCTCAGGCCGTGAAGAGGTAGCCCTTCTCGACATCGAACCCCGAGAGCGTCAGACCGCTGCCCAGCAGGCCCTCCATCTGCGCACGCAGACGGGTGCGCCATTCATGCGCAGCATCCGGATCCTCGACGCGGATGCTCTCGATGTCGCTCGGGATCTCCAGCGTCTCCACGACCTCGTCGGATGCCGGCGACTTGGCGATGTCGGCGAGCGCCCATTCGACGTCGAGCCGGTCGCTCTCGTCTCCGGCATCCCCTCCGCCGAAGATGCCGTAGCGGTTCACCGAGTACCCGGTCACGCGGGCACCGAGCACCGTGAGGAAGAAGTGCGCGTTGCGGGCGACCAGCGGGTCGAACGTCCAGGTGATGCGACCGACGTCCCGCGAGAACGCCCATTGGCGCTGGTGCTCTTTGAGCTCTCGTCCCCAGCCGCGTCCGCGGTACTCGGGCAGCAACGCCGTGATGTGCGAGTGCATCGCCCGACGTCCGGGGGCGCCGAAGAAGGCGATCGAGGCACCCACCATCCGCTCTTCCCCGTCCTCGGCATCGAAGAGTCCGACGACGTAGTTGCCCGACTGCTGAAGAGCTCGCAGAGTGCCGGCGTCGATCACGCGCTCGGGGCCGCGGATGGAGTCGAGCAGGCCCTGCGCGGCGATGATGAGTTCAACGGTGTCCAGATCACGGATGGTTCGCACGCCCCTAGTCTGCCCCTCCGGTCGCAGATATCGGAATCGAACACGTGCGAGTGGGCTGGGAACCACGTCGCGACCGGGCGTACCGTGGAGGAATGGCAACCAGCGACACGACGGCCGAGAAGTCCGACACCCGATTCTTCGGGCAGCCCTGGGCACTCGTCCACATCTTCGGCGTCGAGATGTGGGAGCGGTTCAGCTTCTACGGCATGCAGGGCATCCTGCTCATCTACCTGTACTTCTCGGTCACCGAGGGGGGCCTCGGACTCTCCCAGGCCGTCGCCGGCGGGATCGTCGGCGCCTACGGCGGGTCGGTCTACCTCTCGACGATCCTCGGCGCCTGGATCGCCGATCGGATGCTGGGCTCGGAACGTGTGCTGTTCCTCAGCGCGATCGTGATCGTCGCAGGGCACGTCGCCCTCGCCCTTCTCCCCGGATTCATCGGCGTCGGGGTCGGCCTCGTGCTCGTCGCGCTCGGCTCGGGCGGCCTGAAAGCGAACGCGACCTCTGTCGTCGGCACCCTCTACAGCGCAGACGACACCCGTCGGGATGCCGGATTCTCGCTGTTCTACCTCGGCATCAACCTCGGCGCCTTCATGGGTCCGATCCTCACCGGCATCCTGCAGTCGACCCTCGGATTCCACTACGGCTTCGGGCTCGCCGCGATCGGCATGACGCTCGGACTCGTGCAGTACTCCTTCGGCCGCAAGGCGCTGCCGGATGGGGCGCGACGCGTGCCGAACCCGCTGCCCTCCTCGCGCTACCCGCTCGTCGCGATCATCGCGGTCGCCGCCATCGCCCTCATCGCGGTGCTGGTGCTCGTCGGCGTGGTCAGGGCCGACAACCTGGCGTCCATCGTGATCATCGGAACGATCGTCGCGACGGTGGCCTACTTCGCGGTCATCCTCAGCAGCCGCCGGATCGACGGCACCGAGCGCTCGCGCGTGTGGGGATTCCTGCCCCTCTTCATCACGAGCGTCGCGTTCTGGTCGCTGTACCAGCAGCAGTTCACCGTGCTCACGGTCTACTCCGACGAGCGCCTCGACCGCAACATCTTCGGATTCGAGATGCCCGTCTCGTGGGTGCAGTCGATCAATCCCGTGTTCATCATCATCCTGTCCGGCGTCTTCGCGGCGATCTGGACCCGCCTCGGCCGCCGTCAGCCCTCGACACCGGTCAAGTTCGCACTCGGCGCGATGATCATGGGGGCGGCGTTCCTGCTGTTCCTGCCGTTCGCGGGCGGCGGCGCCAACTCCACCCCGTTGATCGCCATCATCGGCATCCTGTTCGTGTTCACGGTCGCCGAGCTGCTGATCTCGCCGGTCGGGCTGTCTGTGACCACGAAGCTCGCCCCGAAGGTGTTCCACACCCAGATGGTCGCGCTGTTCTTCCTGTCGATCGCGCTGGGCACGGCGATCTCGGGCTGGCTCGTGCAGTTCTACGACCCGAAGAACGAGGTGCCCTACTTCTCGATCCTCGGTGCCATCGCGATCGTGGTCGGCCTCGGACTGCTCGTCGCCGTCAAGCCGGTGCTGCGACTGATGAAGGGCGTGAGCTGACGATCGCAGCACGCGGGCTCGCGCCTCGGGTGGCTCAGACGCCGATAGCCTGAAGCGATGGGAGAGAACGATGAACGCGCGCGCAGAAGACTCTCCCGGACATCACCGAAGTGGGCGATCGTCGCGGTCCTGGCGTTCGCCGGTCTCTGCTCGTCGTTCATGTTCACACTGGTCGTGCCGCTGCAGGCCGAGCTTCCTCGCCTGCTGAACGCATCCCGCGAAGACACCACCTGGGTCGTCACGATCACGCTGCTCGTCGCCGCGGTCGCCACCCCGATCTCCGGCCGACTGGGCGACATGTACGGCAAGCGCCGCGTCGTGATCGTGCTGCTCGGGCTGCTGATCCTCGGCTCGCTGATCGCCGCGCTCTCGGGCTCGATCATCGGAGTGATCATCGGTCGCGCGCTGCAGGGCGCGGTGACCGGCGTGGTCCCGCTGGGCATCGCCATCATGCGCGACGTGCTGCCGCCCGAACGCCTGGGCACCGCCGTCGCCCTGATGAGCGCCACGATGGGCGTGGGCGGTGCGATCGGGATGCCGGTGGCCGCCCTGCTCGCGGTGAACGCCGACTGGCACTGGCTGTTCTGGCTCGCGGCCGCTCTCGGCGTCATCGGCCTCGCCCTCGTGCTGCTCGTGATCCCCGAGGATGTGCTGCGGTTCCCGGGGCGCCTCGACGTGATCGGCGCGATCGGACTCGCGATCGGCCTCACCGGCATCCTGCTGTTCGTGTCGCGCGGCGCGGAGTGGGGCTGGACGGCACCGCTGACCCTCACATGCATCATCGGAGGCGTGGGGGTGCTGCTGGTGTGGGGGTGGTATCAGCTGCGCACGAAGGATCCGCTGC
Organism: Microbacterium sp. Leaf161; assembly: GCF_001423645.1. Taxonomy (NCBI): domain Bacteria; kingdom Bacillati; phylum Actinomycetota; class Actinomycetes; order Micrococcales; family Microbacteriaceae; genus Microbacterium; species Microbacterium sp. Leaf161. Next base: position 939,949 of record NZ_LMOW01000001.1, read on the forward strand.
TCGATCTGCGCGTCGCGGCCCGCCCCGCCGTGCTGTTCACCAACATCGCCGCGATCGGCATGGGCTTCGCCCTGTTCGCGTCGAACGTGACCTTCCCGCAGCTGCTCGAGGGGCCGGTCGCCTCCGGTGCAGGCTTCGGACTCGACATGGTCTCCGCCGCACTCGTGATCATGCCGGCGGGTCTCGTGATGATGGTGATCTCTCCGCTGTCGGGCTGGCTCGAGCGCACCGTCGGGCCTCGCCCGCTGTTCACCGTCGGCGCCGCGGCGATCGTGCTCGCCTACGTGTTCGTGCTGCTGTGGTCGAGCGAGGTCTGGCACATCCTCGTCGGAAACCTGCTGATCGGCGTCGGCATCGGATTCACGTTCGCCGCCATGCCGATGATCATCATGCGATCGGTGCCCGCGAACGAGACGGGTGCCTCGAACGGACTGAACGCGCTCTTCCGCTCGATCGGCACGTCGAGTGCGTCCGCCGTGATGGGCGGGGTGCTCGCCGCCATGAGCATCGACGTCGGCGGAGTCTCGGTGCCTACGCGGGCGGCGTTCGATCTGTGCTTCTGGCTGGCGATCGGGGCCGGGATCGTCGCTCTGGTGCTCTCGATGTTCATCCCCCGGCAGCGTGCAGCAGAGCAGCATCCGTCGCTGCCCGGCTAGCCGTCAGCCCGGATCGCGATCAGAGCACGCGCGGATCGGGATCGCCCGTCGTCGGCGCTCGCAACCGCGCAGGGATCGGCCACTCGAGCACGTACTGCTGCACGGGCGGACGCGCCATGTCGCCGAAGTCGTCGATCTTCACGACGATGCGTCCGGGAACGCCTTCGTCGTCGGGAGTGACCTCGAGGATGCGCACGCGAAGAGGCCTGTCGGCTTCACCCTCGAGCATCCACGGATCGGCGAGCCAGCCGATCCCCCGCTCCTCGAGCGCGGTCTCGGCGTCGAGCCACTCGGTGGGACCGGAGACCGGGCGACCCAGCACGTCGACGGCCACCCACTCGTCGCCGTCGGGGTGGATCCATCCGAGCAGCTCGCCGTCGTCACGGCGGTGCGGAGTCCAATCGGGGCGAGGCATGCCTCCAGGCTAGCGACGCCGGGGCGAGGGCGTCCGTGAGCTCAGTGCGTGTACTCCATGAGCTCGACCCCGAGCACGCGGAAGGCATCGTGTGCACGAAGCCGGTGCGTGATCGACAGGTCGTCGAAGCAGACGATCAGGGAATAGGCGACGCCGGCGCGTGGCCCGGCGAGGACTCCCGCCTCTGCCCGCACGCCGCGATCGCGCCCGGTCTTGTTGATGAACAGCAGACCGTGGGCGTCGTGGTCGTGAGCGAAGGGATCGAGGCCCGTCGACGAGGCCACCAGGCTCAGGTCCTGGTTCAGACTGAGCCACTCGGACACCTGAGCGCTCACCGAGGCGCCCACCACCTGCGAGTTCACGAGTGCCGAGAAGAGTCCGGCGAATTCGCGCGCGGAACCCACGGCGACCTGGGGCGCGTCGTCGGGACCGCGCTCGTCGCGGAATCGATCGAGAAGGGCTGTGCGGCGGAGTCCGAGGGCCTCGATGCGCTCACGCACGCGATCGTGACCGACCCGCTGCAACAGGGCGTTGACTGCGATCGGGTCGCCGGCTGTCGCTGCGAGCACGGCGAGATCTTCGAGCGGCAGCGCGGGCGCATGCAGGTGTCGCCAGAGACCCGAGGTCGACACCGACTCGACGGCGGAGCGCTCGACGATCTCGAGCGGGTCGAGGGTGCCTGCATCGAACGCTGCCGCCACCTCGATCAGCAGCGGTACGACCCCGAGCCCCGCGACAGGCATGGTCACATGGTCATCGCCGGAGAGGACATGCGTGTGGTTGTCGAGATCGACGACGTGAACCGACACCTGCGCGCCCGCGTCCGCGAGCTGTTCGAGCGCCCGGAGGGTCGAAGTGAACGACCGACGCCCCGAGGCCGCACGACGCGGCAAGCGTCGGCTGGGCCGCTGAGAGCGGCGCAGCGAGGCCAGTGGCGGGCCGTCGGCAGGCTCGGAAGCACCCACGCGTGATCCTTAATAGGGGGGTTGGATTGGCGGGATGCTGCGGTGTCCATCCTCCGCAGCACCGATATCGTAACCCCGTCAGGTGAGGATGCCCTACATACTCCGGTATACGGTCATCAGATCGTCATCCGGGAGACAGCAGGGCACCCGTCGAGACCTGATCGGCTACGCGGAACGACTCACCAGATCGTCACTCGCGAGCCCTGCGGCAGCCACAGCGCGTCGGATTCGGCGACGTCGAACGCCTCGTAGAAGGCGTCGATGTTGCGGACGATCTGGTTGCACCGGAACTCGTTCGGGGAGTGCGGGTCGATCGTGAGCAGGCGAAGCGTCTCGGCGTCGCGGCTCTTCTGCTGCCAGACCTGCGCCCACGACAGCAGCAGGCGCTGCACGCCCGTGTAGCCGTCGATGACCGGGGCCTCCTCTCCGCCGAGCGCGATCTCGTAGGCCTTGAGCGCGATGCCGAGGCCGCCCAGGTCGCCGATGTTCTCGCCGATCGTCAGGGCGCCGTTGACGTGATGCTCGGCGTCGAGGCCTTCGGGCACGAGCTCGTCGTACTGCGCGATCAGTGCCTTGGTGCGCTGCTCGAACGCCGTGCGATCCGCATCCGTCCACCAGTCCTCGAGCTTGCCGTCTCCGTCGTAGCGGCTGCCCTGGTCGTCGAATCCGTGACCGATCTCATGGCCGATGACCGCGCCGATCCCCCCGTAGTTGGCAGCCGCATCACGCGACGCATCGAAGAACGGATACTGCAGGATCGCCGCCGGGAACACGATCTCGTTCATCGACGGGTTGTAGTACGCGTTGACCATCTGCGGCGGCATGTGCCACTCGTCCCGGTCGATCGGCTTTCCCACCTTCGCGACGTTGCGGTCGTGCTCGAAGATCGCCGCTCGCCGCACGTTGCCGAACAGGTCGGCGCGGTCGATCTCGAGGCTCGAATAGTCGCGCCAGACGGCGGGGTGGCCGATCTTCGGCGTGAACGAGTCGAGCTTGGCGAGAGCTCGCTCGCGGGTCTCGGCGGTCATCCACTCGAGGTCGGTGATGCTCTGCCGATAGGCCTCGATGAGGTTCGCGACGAGCTCGTCCATCGCCGCCTTCGCCGTCGGCGGGTAGTGCCGCTCGACGTACACCTTGCCGATCGCCTCGCTCAGCGCGCCCTCGGTCACCGAGACGCCGCGCTTCCACCGCTCGCGGATCGAGGGGACGCCGGTCAGCTCGGTGCCGTAGAACGAGAAGTTCTCCTGCACGAAGTCGTCGGTCAGATACGGAGCCGCGGCGTGAACGACCTGCGCGCGCAGCCAGGCCTTCCAGTCGTCGAGGCGCTCGGGGGTGAGCAGCGATCCGAGCCCTTCGAGGAAGCTCGGCTGCGAGACGACCACCTCGGCGAAGGCCTCGGGGTGGGCCGGCGCGACGGAGTCGCGCCAGGGCTCGAGGTCGACACCGGCGAGCTCCTGGATCTCGGCCCATGTCTTGAGGTTGTAGGTGGCGACGGCGTCGCGACTGCGCACGTTGTCCCAGTGGTGGCCCGCGAGCTCGGTCTCGAGGGCGATCGAGCGGTCTGCGGCGCCCGCGGCATCGGCGACACCGGCGAGCGCCAGCAGACGCTCGAGGTGGGCGCGGTAGGCCGCTCGCGTCTCGGCGAAGGTATCGAGTCTGAAGTAGCTCTCGTCCGGCAGCGACAGGCCGGACTGCACGATCACCGGAAGGTAGCGCTCGGGGTTTCCGGGGTCGCCGTCGACGTAGAACCCGATCAGGTGCGCGCGACCGTCGCGGTCGTAGGCGCCGACGGTGCGCAGGAACGCGGGGATGTCATCGATCGCCTCGATCTCGGCGAGGGTCTCGGCGAGCGGCGTGACACCGGCCTCGGCGATGCGCTCGGTGTCCATGAAGCTCGCGAACAGATCGCCGATCTTGCGGGCGAGGGTGCCCGGTTCGGCATCCTGCGACTCCTCGATGATCGCCCTGACGTCCTTCTCGGCCTGCTCGGCGAGCAGATGGAACGAGCCCCAGCGCGCCTTGTCGCCGGGGATCTCGGTGCGGGCGAGCCATGCGCCGTTGACATGGCGGTACAGGTCGTCCTGCGGGCGGATGTCGGAGCTGAACTCGGAGGTCTCAAGGCCAGAGGGAAGCACGTCGGTCATGCCGACCAGCCTATGCGTCGCTCCGACATTCGGGCGGGAACGGGCTGGCGGTCCTCGCCGACCTCAGCCCCGGCGACGGATGCCGAAGCGACGCGTGCGCGGCTGGATCGGCTCCGGCGTCGGCCGGGCGGCCAGGCGCGCCGCTCGACGCTCGGCCCACGCGGCCACCTCGGCGTCGATGTCGCGAGGCTCCGTCACGACGGGCGGTCCGCCCTGCAGCTGACGTCGCGCCTCGATGACGCGACGGTTGAAGTCCTCGAGCACCTCCCGCATGTCGACCTCGCGACCGAGCAGGTCGAGCTGGTCGTCGAGCTCTCGGTTCTCGGTCCGCAGCAGGATGGCGGGCGGGCCGAGGCCCGTCAGGTTCTCCTGCTCGATCTTGCGCCGGATCCACCAGTCCGGGTCGTGGTGCGTGCCGAGACCCTCGAGCGGCTTGCCTGCTCCGGGGAGATCGTCGAAGTCGCCCCTGCGGATCGCGACCTGGATCGCCGTCTCGATGAAGGCGGCCCGGTCGGTGGCTGCGGCGATGCCCGGTGCCGTGCCGGATTCGGCGTCCTCGCCGTCGTTCTCACTCTGCTGTCGCGCGCGGTACCTCGCCGCGGCCTCTCGTGGATCCGTCATGGGCGCCTCCGTCGCATCCGGGATTCCTCCAGGGTACGACTGCACGGGATCCGGCGGGCCGAGTGCGGGCGCGCTGGATGCTCTGAGGTCGACGCCAGCCCATAGGCTCGGAGGATGACCGAGCGCACTCTCAATCGTGAGATCCTGCGCCTCGCTGTCCCCGCGCTCGGCGCCCTGATGGCGGAGCCCGCGTTCCTCATCGTCGACGCCGCCCTGGTCGGGCACCTCGGCACGACGCCGCTCGCCGGGCTCGGCATCGCGGGTGCGGTGCTGCAGACGATCGTCGGACTCATGGTCTTCCTCGCCTACTCGACGACCCCGGCGGTCGCCAGGCTGTTCGGCGCCGGCAGGCCGGGCGAGGCCGTCTCGGTCGGCATCAACGGCATGTGGCTGGCGCTGGCGATCGGGGCCGTGCTCGCCGCGGCCGGGGCGGTCGCCTCGCCGTGGCTCGTGTCGCTGTTCGGCGCGAGCGAGGCCGTGGCCGCCGATGCCAACGCCTATCTGGTCGTCTCGATGTGGGGGCTCCCGGCGATGCTCATCGTGTTCGCCGCCACCGGACTGCTCCGCGGGATGCAGGACACCATGACGCCCCTGTGGATCGCCGGCATCGGCTTCGGCGCGAACGCGCTGCTCAACGTGCTGTTCATCTACGGGCTGGGCTGGGGCATCGCCGGGTCGGCGGCCGGCACGGTCGTCGCCCAGTGGGGCATGGTCGGCGCCTACGTGCTGGTGATCCGGCGCCTCGCCGCGAAGCACGATGCGTCGCTGATGGCGCAGCGAGCGGGCATGGGCAGCACTGCGCGTTCGGGCGGCTGGCTGTTCCTGCGCACGGTGAGCCTGCGGGCTGCGCTGTTGGCGACCGTCGCGGTCGCCACGGGCATCGGCACGGAGGAACTCGCCGGGTGGCAGATCGTGTTCACCATCTTCTCGGCGGCCGCGTTCGCACTGGATGCCCTCGCGATCGCGGCCCAGGCACTGATCGGCAAGGAGCTCGGTGCGGGCGACGAACGCCAGGTGCACCGGGTGCTCAGACGCACGGTCGCCTGGGGAGTGTGGTTCGGCGTCGTGGTCGGCGCGCTCATCGCGGCGCTCTCGGGTGTGCTCGGCATCGTGTTCACGGGTGATCCGTCGATCGCCGCGCTCGTGCAGCCTGCGCTCCTCATCCTCGCGGTCGCGCAGCCGATCGCGGGTGTCGTCTTCGTCCTCGACGGGGTGCTGATGGGAGCGAACGACGCGCGCTATCTCGCGATCGCGGGCGGCCTGAACCTCCTGCCGTTCCTCCCGGCACTGTGGGTCATCGCCGCGACCGGCGTCGACGACACCGCAGGTCTCGTCTGGCTCTCGGTCGCGTTCTTCGGGGTGTACCTGCTCGCTCGGCTGGCCACCCTCGGCTGGCGCGTGCGCTCAGGCCGCTGGGTCACTGCCGGGGTCTGAGATCAGGCGTTCTCGAGTTCGGCGATCACGATCTTCTTCATGTGCATGAGCGCCTGGATCTGCTCCGGCCTCTGCTGCAGCAGATCGAGGCCCGCGGGCACGACCTGCCAGCTGACGCCGAACCTGTCCTTGCACCAGCCGCACGCCTCCGACTCCGGCACGGCCGAGAGCGCCTGCCAGTAGTGGTCGATCTCGGCCTGGTCCTCGCATCCGATCACGAACGAGATCGACTCGTTGAACGCGAACTCAGGTCCGCCGTCGAGGCATCCGAACGGCGAGCCGTTCAGCGTGAAGTCGCCGTTGAGGACCTTGCCGGTCATCCCTTCGAAGTGTCGATCGAGCGATTCGTCGGGGTAGAGCACCACCTGGTCGATCGACGAGTTCGGGAACACCGAGACGTAGTACTCCATCGCCTCCTGCGCCTGACCGTCGAACCAGAGGAACGGGCGGATGCGACTGATCTCTGCCATGTCGACCTCCTCAGATCGGCACTCACGCTACGCCCGCGCAGCCGCCGTGTCGAGAGGGTCCGCCCACCTGTCAGCCCGCGTGCCTCCGGCACCACTCGTACATGATCACGGCGGCTGCCGCGCTGGCGTTGATCGATCGCGTCGAGCCGTACTGCGTGATCTCGATATGGGCCGACGCCGCGGCGAGCGCGGCATCCGACAGCCCTGGCCCCTCCTGACCGAACAGCAGCACGCAGCGCTGCGGCAGGTCGGCGCGGTCGACCGGCACTGCGCCGTCGACGTTGTCGACCGCGATGACCGGCAGCCCCTCTGCCGCGGCCCAGGCGGTGAACGCCTCCACGTCCTCGTGGTGCACGACGTGCTGGTAGCGGTCGGTGACCATGGCGCCCCGTCTGTTCCAGCGCCGCCGCCCGATGATGTGCACGGTATCGGCGAGGAACGCGTTGGCGCTGCGCACGATCGAGCCGATGTTCATGTCGTGCTGCCAGTTCTCGATCGCGACGTGGAACGGATGCCGTCTGGTGTCGAGGTCGGCGACGATCGCATCCATCCGCCAGTAGCGGTAGCGATCGATCACATTGCGCGTGTCGCCGACCGCCAGCAGCTCAGGGTCGTACTGCTCTCCCGCGGGCCATTCCGCCTCGCCTCCGGGCCACGGCCCCACTCCGTAGCCGGGCTGCGCCGACGATCCGCCTGTCTCTGCTGCATCCGCGGCCGCCTGCTCTTCCATTCCGCCAGGCTATCCGCCGAGCCCCGCACAACATATTTAGGTACACCGAAAAATCCGCTACGATTTCGGCATGCCTAAAAATTCCGCACTCGAGACGGCTGCGCCGACCGCTCGCGCCACAGCGCCCCGTAGCCTCTGGCTTCTCGGCCCCGCACTGGTGGCCGGCGTCGCGTATCTCGATCCGGGCAATGTCGCGAGCAATATGACCGCGGGCGCGCAGTACGGGTACCTGCTCGTGTGGGTCGTGGTCGCCGGCAACATCATGGCCTGGCTGATCCAGTACCTCTCGGCCAAACTCGGAGTCGTCACCGGTCAGAGCCTGCCCGAAGTGCTGGGAACGCGACTGAAGAACCCGTGGGCACGACGCGCGTACTGGCTGCAGGCCGAGCTCGTCGCGATGGCGACCGATCTGGCCGAGGTCATCGGCGGCGCCGTCGCTCTGTATCTGCTGTTCGACATCCCCCTGCTGCTCGGCGGGATCATCACCGGGGCGGTGTCGATGATCCTGCTGGCGGTGCAGAGCCGCCGAGGGCCCCGACCCTTCGAGTTCGTGATCATCGCGCTCATGGTGATCATCACCGTGGGTTTCATCGCGGGCCTCTTCGTCGCCCCGCCCGACGCCTCGAGCATCGTCGGCGGCCTCGTGCCCCGCTTCGAGGACACCGGATCGGTGCTGCTCGCCGCATCCATCCTCGGCGCCACGATCATGCCGCACGCGATCTACGCCCACTCGTCGCTCACCCGAGACCGCTTCGGCTCGACGACGACCGATGCGCCGACGGAGGCCGTGCGCACGGAGACCTCGCGCATCCGTCGCCTGCTCACCGCGACCCGGTGGGACGTCTCGATCGCGATGGTCATCGCGGGTACGGTGAATCTCGGCATCCTGCTGCTCGCGGCCGCGAACCTCGCCGGTGTCGAGGGCACCGACTCGCTCGAAGGCGCGCACGCCGCGCTGGCCGCCGGGCTCGGTCCTGTCGTCGCGACGTTCTTCGCGGTCGGGCTGCTGGCCTCAGGCCTCGCCTCGACATCGGTGGGCGCCTACGCGGGAGCCGAGATCATGCACGGACTGCTGCACGTGCGCATCCCGCTGCTCGCGCGTCGGCTGGTGACTCTGATCCCCGCGCTCGTGATCCTCGGCATCGGCGTCGATCCGACGCTCGCCCTCGTGCTCAGCCAGGTCGTGCTCTCGTTCGGCATCCCCTTCGCCCTGATCCCGCTCATCGCGCTCACGGCTCAGCGCCGCACGCTCGGCGTCTGGGCGAACCGCCTGTGGACGACGGCGGCCGGCATCATCGCGTCCGTCCTGCTCATCGCCCTCAACGGCGCCCTGCTCTGGCTGGTGCTCACCGGCGCCTGAACCGCAGCCCCTCGAGCAGACCGGCACCGGGACGCAAGACGCAGGGGTCAGGACGCAAGACGCAGGGCGCACAGAACCGCCCCGAGCCGGCACGGGAAGAGTCGACTCGGGGCGGCGGTCTGTCACCGAGAGCGGAGGTTCTCCGTCCATCGCGAGGTCGCGCCGTCGGCGATGCGGTAGCCGGCGTCCGGCACCGCCACGACGGTCACCTCACCGGTGACCCGCACCTTGCCGCCCGGCGATTCGACCTTCTCGCCGTTCACGTAGTAGCTGACGCCCTTCACGTTCGTCGGCACCTTGACCTCGTCGCGAGAGGTGCCCGGCTTGTCGGTGAACTTCGGCGCCTTCGGCTCCGTCGGGGCGGTCAGCACCGGCACGTCCGCCCAGTCGAGGTCACTCGCGATATAGAACGAGGTGTACGCCGGCTGGTTGTAGGTCGTCTGCTGACGCGCGGTCTCAGCCCGGTACTGCACATCGTGCATGAGGGTCGTGAGCTTGTGCGCCGTGGGCTCGGTCGTGGTGAAGAACCGCAGCGCGCTCGAGTCGGCCGTGCGCACCAGCAGCTCCTCGCGCCAGTCGCCCAGCACATCGGCGACGAGCGAGGGGTTGCCCTTCGTGCCGTTGTTGGTGAGCGTGCCCTTCGCGGTGAGCACAGTGCCTCGCGTCCAGTCGTCGATGGTCGGCGTCTGGTCGCCGCTGCCGTTGACGAGCTGCGTCGTCAGGTCGCCCGCCCAGCGGATCGACATGTTCGTGCCCGGCGTCTGCGCCTGCAGCACCTCGCCCGTCGCACTGAGCAGACCGCTGCCCTCCGTGCCGCCGGGCATGCTCGACCACACCTCGATGCCGGGCACGTCCGGCCGCACGTCGCCGATCATCGCCCGACCCGTGTCTCGGCCCGAGTAGGCGCCGAAGAGAGACTCTCCCGTGGCGGCGTCGCGCATCACCGACCCGTACGGCGCGCTGGTCGCACCCTCATGTGCCGTCCAGATCTCCACACCCGGGCGGCTCGGATCGATGTCGGTCACGTGCATCGCGTCGCCGTGTCCCAGGCGCACCGATGCTCCTGGATCCGCACTGCCCTCGGGGAGCACGTCGAACGAGCTGTACAGCAGGCTGCCGTCGTCGTCGATCGTCGCGGAACCGTAGACGAGCTCCTGCCTGCCGTCGCCATCCACGTCGGCGAAGCTCAGCGAGTGATCGCCCTGCGTCGTGATGGTGCCGAACTCGGGGTCGCTGCCGTCGCGGCCGTGCGGCGAGTCGTTGAACGGGTTCGTCAGGGGCACGTGGCCGCTGTCGACATCCCAGCGGGCCTTCAGCCGCTTGCCGTCCCAGTCGAAGGCCGCGACGGTCGTACGTGTGTAGTAGCCGCGGGCGAAGACGGCGGACGGATGCTGACCGTCGAGGTAACCGACTCCCGCGAGGAAGCGGTCGACGCGGTTGCCCGGCTCGATGCGCGACATCGCGTAGTCGCCCCACAGCAGGCCGTCGTCGCCGCGCTCGGTCGGATACGGGATGGTCTGCAGCTCCTTGCCTGTCGCGCTGTCGAAGACGGTGAGGTACTCGGGTCCGTCGACGATGAAGCCCTCGAACTCTCGCAGCAGGTTGCGAGCGCTGCGACCGGGCGCGTACACGTCGATGAAGGTCCTGGCGAGCTCCTGCGCCGACTCGGGAGAGAGCGGATACTCGTGCGCGACGGGCATGCCCCACGCCTCTTCGAGAGTGGCCGGCCACTGACCCGACACGACCTCCTCCCGCTCACTCCAGCCGAGGAACATCTCGACGAGGTGCTGCTCGTAGTCCGCGGCGCTGAGTCGGTAGTCGTCGTCGTTCGAGTAGCCCGCCTTGCGGTCGTCCTTCGGCAGCGTGATGTACGACTCGCTCGCGACGCTGCCGTCGGCGGTGTACTGCACGGACTTCGTGCCAGGGGCCGTCTTCAGCATCGTCTCGGAGCGTCCGTCGCCGTCGAAGTCGTAGACGAGGAACTGCGTGTAGTGCGCACCGGCGCGGATGTTCACGCCGAGATCGAGGCGATTGAGCAGCGTGCCGTCGAGCTCGTAGGTGTCGAGGTAGACGGGGCCCGTGTAGCCGCGCTGCGAGACGTCCTTCGAGTTCGAGGGGTCCCACTTCACGACGTACTCGTACCGCCCGTCGCCGTCGACATCGCCGACCGACACGTCGTTGGCCGAGTAGGTGTATGCCTCGCCCTTCGGCGTCACGCCGTCTGCGGGCTTCTGCAGCGGAAGGTCGTAGTGCCCCTCCGCCCACGCAGAGACGGATGCCGAGGCGGATGCTGTCAGCTCGACGCCGTTCACCACCGGCACCACGGAGTACTGCGATGCGGCCGCGCCGTCGGCATCCGCGTAGTTCGTGCTGTCGGTGATCGTGGCGATCTTCGCTCCGTCGCGGTAGACGGCGAAGTCGGGACCCGCGAGCCCCGTGGCGGTCGCACCGCTCGCCTCGGTGGCGAGCAGTCTCCAGCTGAGGAAGACCCCGTCGGCGGTCGAGACGGCGACAAGACCGCGGTCGAGCGTCTCGAGCTGTGGCGTCTTCGGACCGGAGTCATGGCGACCGGCCGTCGGCGCTGTGGGCGACGCCGCCGTCGCACTCTGCGCGCCTCCCACGAGGAGGCAGCCGACTGCGGCCACCGCCACGACGGCGCGGAACGATTGGTGTCGGATATTCATCGTCGAAATCCTTCTCTGGGCATGGCGCCCGCTCGGATAGCGTTTTCCCGTGCCCGGTCGAAGCTACCCGCAGAGCTCGTCCCCCGTCAAGGAATCCGGGCCGATTGACACGATTCACAGCGTGCGCGGCGGAGTGCTCCGACGGTTAGGCTCGAGGGATGTCTGCCGAAACCGCGCGCCGCAACGTCCGCATCCTCACCTGGATCGGCATTGCGACCGGCGTGATCGGCGGGCTGCTCGTCGCCTTCCCCACCGTGCTGCCCTTCGGCGGTCCCTGGGTGCAGCTCGCCCTGGGCATCGCGACCCTCGTGCTGGCCTTCCGCGCGCGCAAGATCGGCATCGCCGAGATCGAGGGCTTCGACGGTCGCCTCTCGCTGTTCGCCGCGCTGCTCGGGTTCCTCATCGTGTTCTTCGCGGGGCAGGTCGCCTTCGGCATCCTCGTCGACGTCGCGAACCCCTGATCTAGGCTGGACCCGTGGCATCTCCGGCAGCAGACGACTATCTGAAGACCGTCTACGCGCACACCGAATGGCAGGACGCGCCGATCACCCCCTCGGTGCTCGCGGCGAAGCTGGGCATCGCCCCGTCGTCGGTGACCGAGATGGTCAAGAAGCTCGCCGCCGCCGGGCTCGTCTCGCACGTTCCCTACGGCGCGGTGCGGCTGACGGAGGCCGGCACACAGCGAGCTCTGGCCATGGTGCGTCGACACCGCCTGATCGAGACCTGGCTGGTGCAGGAGTTCGGCTACGGATGGGACGAGGTGCACGACGAAGCCGAGGTGCTCGAGCACACGATCAGCGACCGTCTGCTCGAGGGCATCGACGCACGCCTCGGACGCCCGCGGTTCGACCCGCACGGCGACGCGATCCCCGACGCCGCAGGTGTCGTCGAACGCGAGCCCTTCGTGCTTCTCGCCGATGCGCCGTCGGGGCACGTCGGACGCGTGCTGCGCGTCGATGACCGAGACCCGGAACTGCTGCGTGCTCTCGAGGGGGCGGGCGTCACCGTCGCCGCGAACATCACGACGACCCCCACGGGCATCGAGCTCGAGGGCACCGCGACCGAGCTCCCCGACGGCGCCGCACAGGTCGTCTGGCTCAGCGCCTGAGAACCTCGTCAGAACCTGACACCTGCCCGTAACCGCCGCCGCATAGGCTGTGCACATGGCACACCGCGACAACATCGAATGCTGGCTGACCGACATGGACGGCGTGCTCGTTCATGAGAACGATGCCATCCCCGGAGCGTCCGAGCTGCTCGCAGGGTGGGAGCAGAACGAGATCCCCTACCTCGTGCTGACGAACAACTCGATCTTCACGGCGCGTGACCTGTCGGCCCGCCTTCGCGCCAGCGGTCTCGTCGTGCCCGAGGAGCGGATCTGGACCTCGGCACTGGCGACGGCCGACTTCCTCGCGCAGCAGCTGCCCGGCGGCTCGGCCTTCGTGATCGGCGAGGCGGGCATCCTCACAGCCCTGCACGAGGCCGGCTTCATCATGACCGAGACGAACCCCGACTTCGTGGTCGTCGGCGAGACCCGCAACTACTCGTTCGAGGCGATCACCAAGGCGATCCGGCTCATCATCAAGGGCGCGCGCTTCATCGTCACGAACCCGGATGCCACCGGGCCGTCAGCCGACGGCGTGATGCCGGCGACGGGCGCGATCGCGGCCCTGATCACCAAGGCCACGGGCAAGGAGCCGTACGTCGTCGGCAAGCCGAACCCGATGATGTTCCGCTCGGCCCTCAACAAGATCGGCGCGCACTCGAAGAAGACCGGCATGATCGGCGACCGCATGGACACCGACATCATCGCCGGCATCGAGGCAGGACTGCACACCGTGCTCGTCATGACGGGCATCAGCGACGAGGCCGAGGTCGAGAAGTACCCGTTCCGCCCCGACGAGATCGTCGACTCGGTCGCCGATCTGCTGCCGACGGTCACCGAGTCGATTCCGACGCTCGACGAGGACTGAGATGGGCGCGCTCGACGAAGGAGAACGGGTCGTCGCAGCGGATGCGGCCGCCTGGCGCGCCTGGCTCGAAGAGCATCACGAGCGCACCTCGGGCGTCTGGCTGTTGAGCGTGCGCGGTCAGAACGCGGGCAGGGTGGGATACGACGACGCCGTGCGTCAGGCTCTGTGCTTCGGATGGATCGACGGCCCCGTGCGCACGTTCGACGACGAGACCGTGGGTCAGTGGTTCTCGCCCCGCCGACGCGGCAGCGGGTGGGCGGCGACCAACAAGGCGCGGCTGATCGACCTCGAGGCCGCCGGGCTGCTCGCGCCCGCCGGCATCCGCGTGCTCGAGACCGCCAAGGCCGACGGGTCGTGGACTCTGCTCGACGGACCGGAGGCGGGCATCGAGCCGCCGGAGCTGACCGAGGCGCTGGATGCCGTGCCCGCTGCACGAGCCAACTGGGATGCCTTTCCGAAGTCGGTCAAGAAGTTCGGCCTGACGCACATCGCGATGGCCAAGCGTGCAGAGACGCGATCCGCCCGGATCGCGAAGATCGTGGCGGATGCCGCCGAAGGGAAGCGCCCATGAACCAGTCCGACCTGCTGTTCCTGGTGATCTTCGTGATCCTGCTCAGCTCGCTCACCGTGTTCATCGTGCAGTTCGTCCGTTCCCGTCGCCGCGGCGGAGGCGACGTCGACCGCCGCGCCGGCTGGTGGGAAGGCCCCTGGGACGACGACGACCGCAAGCGCTGACCGGCGGCGCTTCGCACCCGACGTGGATCAGCGCAGAGTCAGGCTGCGCACGCGCTCGACGGGCTCGGGCATGCGCAGCGGCCCCGCACCCGGCGTGATCGTGCCGAGGATGCGCGGCTCGCGAGCTCCCGTGCCGCCGGGCGTCACCGCGGCGACTCCGTGCATGGTGCACCAACCGATCAGTGCGAACAGGATCGCCTCCTTGCTGTCGACCGGGGCACCGAGCTCATCGGCGAGCACGACCTCGACGCCGGGGAGAGCATCGCGCAGACCCTGCATGATCAGGGGGTTGTGGCATCCGCCTCCCGAGACGGCCAGGAATCCGATGCCGGCAGCCCGCACGTCCTGAACCACGGTGCGCACGGTGAGTTCCGTGAGGGTGCGCACGAGGTCTTCCGCTGCGATGTCGTGCTGCGCCCGGTCGACGTGGCCGCGCACATAGTCGAGGTGGAAGTGCTCCTTGCCCGTGCTCTTCGGGGCAGGGAGTGCGTAGTAGGGGTCGTCGAGGAGCGTGGCCAGCAGCGCCTCGTCGACGGCGCCGGTGCGGGCGATCGCGGCGTCCGCGTCGTAGCCGCGCTCGTTCAGTCCCTCCGCGACGACGACGGCGTCGACCAGCGCGTTCGCCGGACCGATGTCATACGCCGAGAGCCCGTCGGCGCCCACCACGGTCATGTTCGCGATGCCGCCGAGATTGACGGCCGCCGAGACGCCCGCTCGGCCACGCAGCAGCAGCTCGTCGAGGAACGACACCAGCGGAGCACCGTGTCCGCCGGCGGTGATGTCGCGGATGCGCACATCCGACACGACCGGCGCGCCGACCCGCTCGGCGATCCATGCGGGCTGGCCGATCTGCAGCGTGCCGAGCGCGTGGCCGTCGGCGACCCAGTGGAAGACGGTCTGGCCGTGCGTGCACACGGCATCCACTCCCCCGACCGCGTCGGATGCCGCCGCGGCGACCTCGGCGAAGGCCTGCCCGATCAGAGTGTCGAGTTCGCAGACCTCAGCGAGGGTCGTGGGCGCCGGGGGCAGCGCGGCGACGAGTCGAGCCCGGAGCTCTGGCGCGTACGGGATGCTGTCCTCGTGCAGCACGGTGCCGTGCAGCGCGCCATCGCTCTCCTCGAAATCCACGACCGTGACGTCGATGCCGTCATGTGAGGTGCCCGAGAGCAGTCCGAGTACGCGCATGCGTGTTCCTTCCGTCGCCTCCTCCGAGCGTAAGGCCGATTTGTTAGGGAGGCGAACGGAAAGCTGATGCCGTTCTGCACGATCACTGTCTGGGCCGCGTTCTCCCCACTGCCCGACGGACGACCCGCACCGCTGGCGGCCCCCGGTCGTCGCCTGCGTAGCATTCTGCGAGACCCCACCGTCCACCCCCAGAATGGGAGCATGTTCGTGTCCGCAGAGATCATCACGATCGTCCTCAGCGCAGTCGGCCTCTTGCTGACTCTGGGCGGCACCATGTTCGCGGGCTTCGCCTGGTGCATTCGCAGATCCGATGCCCTCCGCACCGATCTCACGAACGTCGAGAAGTCACTCGGGGCGCGGATCGACGGAGTGGAACGGAAGCTCACCGCACGCATCGACGGAGTCGAAAGCTCGCTCGGCGCACGCATCGACACGGTCGCCGCCGACACGACCGAGCTCAAGATCGCGATGGCCAGACTCGAAGGGCCGCAGCGTCATCTGATCGTCGCGACGCACTGACCTGCTGTCAGGGGTCGGACGTCAGCGCAGGACGAGCGCCGCGGCGCCGATGAGCGGCCCCTCGTCACCGAGTCCCGAGCGCACGACTCGGGTGCGACGCGAGTAGTCGTGCGCCGCGCTCGCGGTGAGGGCCTGCTGCACGAGGTCGATGTAGTCGGCGGAGACCCGAGAGAAACCGCCGCCGATCGCGACGGTGTCGAGGTCGACCAGGGTCGCGGCATCCGCCAGTGCCTCGCCGACCGCCTTCGCCGATCGCTCGATGGCAGCGCGGGCGATGGCGTCGCCCGCCGCGGCATCCCGCGCCAGGTCTTCACCGGTGGCTCCGGTCCAGCCCTGCTGCTGTGCCCACGCGGCACTTGCGGGCCCCGAGGCGATCTCCTCGAGCGTGAGTCCGCCTTCACGGCGCACCTGCCCCAGGTGTCCGGCGTTGCCGGTAGCGCCGGGGATGTACGCGCCGTTCACGACGAATCCGCCGCCCACGCCCGTCGAGACGACGATCGACAGCGAAGAACGGGCATCCTTCGTCGCACCGAGCCAGGACTCGGCGAGCGCGAGCGCACCACCGTCGTGACCGAAAACCGTGGGCAGCGCACGGCCGAGGAGCCCCGATGCGGTCGTGCGCACCGCATCCGCGAGACCGTACCCTCGGGCTGCAGGCATGTTCACGGGAAGGATCTGACCGACGTTGCGGTCGATCGGCCCGGCACTGCCGATGCCGGCGCCGACGAGCTCTGCATCTTCGGGAAGACGGGACAGCGCATGGGAGATCAGTGTCGCGATCGCGTCATCGAGCGACGCCGGAGTGGCATCCCGGCCCGTCGCCCGGCGGCTGCGGCTTCCCCGCACGAGCGCGCCGTGCTCGTCGACGAGCGCGGCCTCCATCTTGGTGCCGCCGACGTCGACGGCGAGCGCGTAGCGGGTCACTGGGGGTCGAGTCCGAGGTCGTCGAGGTCGAAGGCCGCACGCCATTCGAGACCCTCGGCTTCGATCGCGGCCTGAGCGCCGGTCTTGCGGTCGACGATCACGGCGACGGCGACGATCTCGGCGCCCTCCTTGCGCAGCGCCTCGACGGCCTTGAGCGCGGACTGACCCGTGGTCGAGGTGTCTTCGAGCACCACGACGCGCTTTCCCTTGACGTCTGCGCCCTCGATCTGGCGGCCGCGGCCGTGATCCTTCGGCTCCTTGCGCACCACGAAGGCGTCGAGCGGCTTGTCGGCGGCGACGGAGGCGTGCAGCACCGAGTTCGCGATCGGGTCGGCGCCGAGTGTCAGGCCACCGACCGCCACGATGTCGAGGTCGCCGATCAGGTCGAGCATGATGCGGCCGATCGCGGGAGCGGCGCGGTGGTCGAGGGTGAGCTTGCGCATGTCGACGTAGTACGTCGCCTTCTTGCCGCTCGAGAGCGTGAAGTCTCCGTGGAACACGGCCTCGTCCTTGATCAGGTCGAGGAGGGTCTGGCGGTCAGCGTCGAGTGCGGTCACGGCATCCAGTGTAGGAGGTGGGCCCTAGGCTTGACGCATGCGCTTGGCCACCTGGAACGTCAACTCCATCCGCACCCGCGTCACCCGCACCGTCGAGTTCGCCGTCAGAGAAGACATCGACGTGCTGGCGATGCAGGAGATCAAGTGCAAACCCGAGCAGTTCCCCTACGGGCCGTTCGAAGAAGCCGGCTACCACGTCGAGGTGCACGGCCTCAATCAGTGGAACGGCGTCGCCATCGCGAGCCGGCTGCCGATCACCGATGTGCGCACGGCGTTCGACGGCATGCCGGGCTTCGCCAAGGGGCATGAGGGGCCGGATGCTCCGCTCGAGGCTCGCGCCCTCGGTGTGCTCGTCGACGGCGTGCGCGTGTGGAGCCTGTACGTGCCGAACGGCCGCTCGCTCGACGACCCGCACTACGCCTACAAGCTGCACTGGCTCGAAGAGCTGAAGAAGTCGACCGCTGCCGAGCTCGCGGCGAACCCCGATCTGCCCCTCGCCCTGGTGGGCGACTTCAACATCATCCCGTTCGACGCCGACAACGGCGACCCCGACATCGTCGAGGGTGTCTCGACGCACGTCTCGCCGCAGGAGCGCCAGGCCTTCTTCGCGTTCGGCGACGCGGGAGTCACCGACGTCGTGCGCCCGCTGCTTCCTGAGGGCTACACGTACTGGGACTACCAGCGCCTGAAGTTCCCCCGCAACGAGGGCATCCGCATCGACTTCATCCTCGGCTCGAAGACGCTTGCGGAGGCGGTCACCGGCGCATCGATCCACCGGGAAGAGCGCAAGGGCGAGCAGCCCAGCGATCACGTTCCCGTGGTCGTCGAGTTCGACCTCGGCGGTGCCGACGAAGACGACGACGACCTGCCGATGATCTTCTCCTGACTTCCCCGTCGTTGAGCGAGCGAAGCGAGACGTAACGGATGACCCTGCGCCTGATCGCCACGGACCTCGACGGCACTCTGCTGACGTCGGCATCCGAGGTGAGCGTCCGCACGCGCGCGGCGCTCGACGCGGCGCGGGCACGCGGCATCCACGTCGTTCCGGTGACGGCCCGTCAGCCGATCGGCTTGCGCACTCTCGCGAGTGATGCAGGATTCGACGGATGGGCGCTGTGCAGCAACGGCGCCTACGCGACCCACCTCGTCGACGGGCGGATGCTGTTCGCCGAAGAGCTTCCGGCAGAGACCATCCGCACCCTGGCCGAGGCGCTGCGCGCCAGCATCCCCGGGCTGCTGTTCGCGAGCGTGCGGGAGGGCGGCGAGACGTTCGTGGCCCAGCACGGCTACGCCGAGATCGCCGACCTCGCCGACCACAAACGCGATCCTCGCACGATGGGCGGCGTCGCCCTCGACCACGTGCTCGCCGCACCGAGCCTCAAGTTGGTGATCCGGCATCCCGAGCTCGCCCCGACAGCGCTGTTCGACGCACTGTGCGCGCTCGGGCTCACCGGCTTCGAGGCGACGCTGTCAGGCGCCCCGTTCCTCGAGGTCATGGCCGAGGGCGTCACCAAGGCCACCGGACTGGCACGCCTCTGCGAGCACCTGGAGATCGAACGCCGCGACGTCATCGCCTTCGGCGATGCCCTCAACGACGTCGAGATGCTGCGCTGGGCGGGCCACGGCGTCGCGATGGCCGGCGCGGCGGACGTCGTGCAGGATGCCGCCGACGAGACCGCCGCATCGAACGACGACGACGGGGTGGCGAGGGTGATCGAGCGGGTGCTCGGGATCGGCTGACCGGCCCCTCAGTCGCGGGGCTCGTCGCAGGGGCTGTCGCTGACCTCACCCGAGTGATCGACGAATCTCCAGTCCGGACGACGTGCCGCAATGTACACGAACACGGAAGACACCCGCCTTACGACCGCACCATGTGATCACTGGTTGGCCTTCCGGATCGTCAGAGAGATCGGCCGGTCGGGCGCTACCGCCTGAGAAACAGCGCAAGAGAAAAGAAAGCGCGTGGCTCCGGCGACGGCCGGCACGCCGAGAGATAGACGCCGCAGTTCTCTCAACATTCGACTCCGCCCCTCCGCCGCGAGTACTTCTGACGGCACGATGTAGCGCTGGGGATCGGCCCCGTGTCCGCTGACGTCAGCGCGGAAGCTCCACGAGGCTTTGAGCTCAAATTGGAGTTCTCGTCCACCGGGAGCAGTTCTGACCTCTTTCATTGCGAGACCGCATAGATCGCGTAATTCTCGAAAGTCCAAGGTGCGCGTGTGACGTCATCGCTGACCGGTCCCGGTGCCAGACGCCGCCAAGTCAAGGGGGGACAGTCACCCACGTCAGTCGCGGGGCATGTCGCAGGGGCTGTCGCTGATCTCGCCCGAGTGATAGACGAACTTCCCGTCCTCTAGGCTCTTCACGTCGATGTTGTTGAAGGCCATCTCCGCTCGAACATTCGGCCCCGTCAACACCAGGAAAACGGTGATCGTTCCCGCCAAGGATGAGAGGGGGATGTCGTTGGCTTCCACGACAGGAAGACCTGCGAAGGTGGTCTGCAGGTCCACCGGCATCTGCGGCGCGAACTCCACCGTGTCCTCGTCGTCGCCCTCCGCAGTGAGCACCGGCCATTCCCGTTCTTGCCCGCTCTCCTCCCGTATACGCGCAGACACATACGTCACTCGCATGCTCTCGTCGAGACATTGCACCCAGGAAATGCGATCGCCCACGGCCGTGACGCTGATCGGTTGGACCGCAAGCGGCCGAGACGGAAGGATAGGAATGCACCCGACGAGCACTACGGACGCCACCATTGTCGTTGCAACTACGCCGAGGGCTTTGCACCGAAACGGAGTCAGCAAGACGAGTACCTCCCTTCTTGCAGACCCGCGTCGAACTCGAACCAGATGCTCTTATTTTCTCGCGGTCACGCGAACATCGACCCCGATTCCCACAAGACAATCGAGGACGTCTCGGCCAAGGACAATCCCAGCAATTCCCCATTCCGCAATCAATTCAACGTCCAGGTTCGTAGCGTCGATTCGTGTCCCTCGCTCGCCATAGTTAGCGAACCAATCCACAAGCTCAGCCTGCCTTCGATCTGCGTCGTTCCCGAGTATCTCCTGTGACGCCACAACGTTATGGCCATTGCGGAGCACCATATTGATCACATCCGTCCCACCACTATCTTGCTTGGAGTCGGATACCTCCACCCAGATCTCGTGCACCAGGTGACGCCACTCCACGAGCCAATCGTGGGAAACTACCAGAGAGTCACCTTCGTGAACGAGCCACGCGACGATCTGCATCCCCTTGGATGACGCGGCGATCTCGGCCATTTCGCGAATTGCTGGGCTCCCGTCCAACGGATGCAGACCCAACAGCTCCGCCACACTGAGCGTATGACTGCCTGGTGTAGCGGCATATTCGGCGACCAGCCTCGTCCCCTTGCGAGTGGTAACGAAACGCAAGGCCAGCGGCCCTGCAACCTCAAAACTCAAAGGAGAATCGATGGCTACGTCGCGGATTGAGAACTGAATCGTAGACTGCTGCGTTTTCATGTTGGCCTCTCGCGCTATCCCGTAACTGCTGCCGCTGGAGCCGAGGCTATGAAGCCCACTACCGCCAACAATCCAATCATCACACCCGCGGTTGCGGCGCCGATATCTATCGTCGGCCCTTGTTGCGGAGGCGCCCAGTGCGACTCCTCAAAGTAGTCGTCAAGATTTCCCACGGGTTCACCGTCACCACCCTTGATGCGAACTTCTCCGGTCTCAATGTTCACTTCCACATCCGGGTTCTTTCTTGCACCCGGATATTTCAACTCATCTTTGAGTTCGTGGATCGCCGACTTGACATCCTGAACGCTCCTTCCCCAATCGCGGGCGATGCGTTGCTCACTGCCGGTCCATACGCCCGCCGGGTAGGCCGTAGGGGCTTGTGGAGTCGTAGAGGGGGAGGGCATCCACCTCCCTGACCGTTGCATTCCGTTTACCATTTCGCGTGAACTGGGTTGGACGCTCGACGATGGTCTGTTCGAGACAGGACTCCGCGGAGTCAGCTTCTGCGCAATCGTGGCCGAACCTTTGGGGCAATTCGGCTCGCACCCGATGGACAGTCGGAGTCCGGTCGGGTCCATATACGTGGTCGGGTTGTTGCCCGAGTACGTATAGCCCGTGTTCTGCTGCGGCAGGTTCGTGTCGATCACCGGATCCACAGACAGGAACTTCCCCAACACCGGGTCGTACGTGCGAGCACCAACGGTCGTCAGCCCCGTCGACGCGGTGACCGGCTTGTTCATATACCCGGTGCCACTCGACCACACACCGCTCGACCCACCGATCGGAGCACCATACGGATCACGCAACATCCGAGTCGTCGTCCCCACGGCACTCGCGACAGTCTGCACGTCCACCGTCCCCTCCAAGTTCGAGAACAACCACGTCAACGTCGTCCCCGTGGTCCCGGTCTTCGCCGACTTCTCCGCAATCGGCTTACCCTCCGCACCAGAATACGTCCGCACACCCGACACCACCGAAGAACCCGGCGCCTGAGACAGCACCGTGTCACCGACGAACAACGACGCACCCTCCTTCGAGCTCTTGCGCAGAAGAAGACTGCCATCGACGTTGTACACGTTGTCCTGCGTCACCGACCCGGTGACGACCTTCGACACCTTGCCGACGTCGTTGAACGTGATCGTCTGCCCCGGACGACCCGTCATATTGCCCGCCGCGTCGTATGTGTAGGAGCCCGGCCCCGTGCCCGCAGGACCCGTCACCGTGTTCACCGAGTGCGGGCGGTCCCCGCCCGCGGCAGGATACGTGTACGCCGCCGTCGATACCGCGCCCATCGTCGACCGCTTCACCAGGCTCGTGCGGTTGCCCGTCTTCGTGTCATAGGTGTAGTCGTGCCAGTACGGCTCAAGCCCGCCCATCGCACCCGCCGAAGGAGCCGCCGTGCAGGCTGTGGCCGCATTCGGCGTCCAGGCTCGCGTCAACTGCCGCAGACCGTCGTAGGTATAACAGGTCTTCTGCGTGCCATTCGTCGGCAGCACCGAGTTCATCGTGGCTGACGTCACGTTGCCCACAGCATCCCGCGTATATGCGCGACTGGCGACGCTATGCCCGGTGCCCCCGAAGACAGCGAGGTCGTCGATCGCCATCACAGCACCGGTGGCCTGGTCATAGGCGTAAGTGGAATACGCCGTGGATGTCGAGCCGTTCATGCGATTCAACTGCGAGAGCTGACCGATCGGTGAATACACCGTGTTCGCGAGGATGATCGAGGTGCCTCGCACGCCGCTCAGCTTGCCCCAGGTGTCGTAGCTGTATCGGATGAGCTCCGACGGGAGCCCGCCCATCGCGGGCATCTGCTTGGCTTGCAATGACGAATCCGGGTTGTAGTACAGCGTGGTCTTGTAACTCGTCCCCGCGAACGCCGGGGCACCGGCGGGGATCGACAGCGTCGTGTCGAGCGGGTTGCCTGCCGCATCGTAAGCGCCCACCGTCGTCGCGTATGCGAGGCCGGGAGTTCCGGGTGCCGACCCGGTGTACGACGTGGACGTCGTGACCAGACCCTTCTTCACCGAGTCATATGTCCACGACGACAGCATCGACCCCGAAGCCGTGCCGGCGTAGGTCGCCTTCTTGCGATTGAGCTCGTCGTACGTGGTGGTCACCGTCTTGCCACGTGCATCGGTCGTCGACGTCATGTTGCCGACGAGGTCGTAAGTCGCCGTCGAGACGCCCGAGTCCGCATCGTCCTGGCCCACGCGGTTGCCGAGAAGATCGAACGTCCACGTCCAGGCGTTGCCCGCAGGGTCGGTCATCTTGGTCATCCGGTTGCCGCCGTCATACGCGAACGTCGTCGACTGCCCCGTCCCGCTGATGGCACCGGTGAGGTACTGCACCAGCTTCGTCTTATGACCCAGAGTGTTGGTGAAGGTGCTTGTCGCCGTGCCGCCGATCGGCGGAGTGGTGTCGACCCGGTCTGCGCCGGCGTATGCGTTGACCGTTTTTGAGCGCAGGGAACCCGTCGTGTTGAGCGTTGAGGTCAGGGGCCGCCCGACAGCGTCGTAGGCCGTGACCACCTGCGACGGCACGTTGTCCTCGGTCACCGGGGTGAAGAACGCCGTTCCGGGTGAGATGGATGCCGTCCAATAGTCGTTGTCGACGAAGTAGACGCGCCCCTGGTGGTCGTAGTTCGTCGTCTTCACGACCGTGCCGCCGCCGACCGCAAGGGTCTGTGTCTGCGTGGCACGCCCGAGCCCATCGAACAGCTCGAACTTGTCGACGACCCCTCCACCCGTCACCGTGCTGGTCTTGATCGCGTTCGGCGCGGTCTGCGACAGGGTGTATGAGAACGCCATCGAGGGCGAACTCGGGTTCGTCGCCTGCGGACGCAACGGCAGCCAGACGTTCGTCGTGCGCCCCAGACCGTCGATGGCGATCGTCGTGGTCGAGCCGTTCGGATCCACCACCTTCGACGTGGCGCCGGTGGTCGGCTCGAACGACGTGACGGTCTGCCAGGAGAAGGGCGCGGTGTTGGTCTCGGTCGTCGACAGCAGCGGCTGAGCTGCGGCTGGCGTGTATGCCGTAGAGGTCTTCCGCCCCAGCGCATCCGTCTTCGTGAGCGCTCGCCCGAGGGCGTCGTACGTGCTGGAGCCGGCGTTCACCCAGTGCGGCTGACCGTTCTCGTACTTGTCGACCACCTGCGACGACGTCGCAAGGCCCTTGCTCGGCGCCGCACCCCACGCCAGACCGTCATACGTCGTCTTGACATCGCTGACGAGATCGCGGGGGAACTGCGCCGCCGCGAGATCCGCGCAGGTCGTGTTGACCGCGCGCTCCTGGCTGGGCAGGCCGATGATCCAGGCCGAGGTGTTCGGTGCCGCATAGGTGGTCGTCACACACTTGCCCGTCGCGTCGGACGGGATCGTGGACACAGTGAGCGGATAGCCATAGGTCGAGTCGAAGGTCGTGCGGGTCTCGAGCGTGCGGTTGCCGCCGGTGGAGAGCGGCTCAGTCACGATCGTCTTCTGAACACCCGTCTTGCGCGCCTGCCGGGTGCCGTCGTTGGCACTGATGCCCGATGCCCACGGCGTGCTGATCTGGTCGGTGACCAGCGCGCCACCGACGCCGTTGAACGTCTGCTGACGATATGTCTGCCCGGCGAACCATCGGTCGTCGGGGATGCTGGTGCCGGTGACGTTCACGGCCTTCGTGCCGCCGGTCGCCGTAGCGCGGTCGCCGTTCATGCCCTGGTAATAGGTGTATTTCGACACCTTCTGCGCGGCAGGCGTGGCGGGGTTGCCTTCGCGGACCTCGACGGCGTCGACACCGGCGAAGACGTTCCACGTTCGCGCGTTCGCGACCGTGAGCGGCGAATCGTTGTAACGCCACTTCGGGGTGCCGTAGAAGTACTGCGTCTGCTGCACCTGACTGAGTGG
Organism: Microbacterium sp. Leaf161; assembly: GCF_001423645.1. Taxonomy (NCBI): domain Bacteria; kingdom Bacillati; phylum Actinomycetota; class Actinomycetes; order Micrococcales; family Microbacteriaceae; genus Microbacterium; species Microbacterium sp. Leaf161. The sequence continues at coordinate 964,714 of NZ_LMOW01000001.1, forward strand.
ACCGCCTGTCGCCCCGTTCACGAGGATCGACGACACCGGGTACTTGTGGAACAGGTCCTGTCGACCACCGAGCGGGATCGTCGACTGCGGCACCCACCATTCGGGGAAGCACCATCGGGTGTTGTTCGCGAGGTCAGCGAGGATGGCTGGCGCCTGCGCTGCCGTGCACTGCTGCGGACGGTAGTTGACGCTGATGGCGGCGCCGAGACTCGTCTTGATCGAGGTGAGTCGCCACTTGTCGAGAGGAGCGAGACCATCGACGACCCACACACGGTTCTGCATGGTGGCGCCACTGAAGAGGGTGGGGGGCTCCGCGATCGCTGCCTGACCCGCGGCCGTTCCGGTGCGCTGCACCTTCGTGAGCCAGAGAGCGGCAGAGGTGTTGTCACCTGGGTCGGGGAAGGAGTGCGACAGGACCCACGAGTCGACTGTCGAATAGGCACCCGAGACCTTCGCCTGCGACGTGACCTTCGCCAGGCTCGCGTTCGTGAAGAAGGTCGGCACGATCTGGGATGCCGAACACGATGTACCCGTGCAGAGCTGATCCCAGGGTACGTCGGGGTACTTCGCCGGGTTGGCCGGCGCGACCGCGCCGTCTAGGGTGCCCGTGGTGCACGTGGCACCGGACGCGTCGTTGCACCGCCCCTTCGCGTCGTACGTGAAGAGCACGCGGTAGCCTGCGGCATTCGCCGCGAAGATCTCAGTCGAGCGGAATCCGTACTCGATGCGGGTGAGGGCACCACCGCGGTGGTATGCCGTGGCGCCGGAACCACCCTTGGCGTACTTGTTCGTCTCCGCCGTGTAGTACATCGTCTGGGCGTTGCCGTGCACGTCGACCACGTAGTCGAGGTTCCATCGCCACGCCTGGTTGCACGAGGACGTGGCGAAAGTGGAGGCGTGGCACGGTTCGCCCGCATCGTTGCCGAAGACCGGAACAGTCCAGGTCGAATTGGTGGTCGGCTTCCCGCTCGACCATCCCGGCAACTGGTTCAGTCCGAAGAAGTACCGGGTTCCGTCTGTCGTCGTCATGCGCCAGCACTCGTTGTTCACGGTTCCGTTGGGGGCACAGCCCTGGGCGGTGCCGACGAGACGCTCGAACCGGGTGCCGTCGTCGTTCTGCAGACGCCACACGCCTGACGCAGCATCCTTGATCAGCGCTCCCGACCGACCTGCCATCGAGACCGTCGCGTTGTCGGTGCGCCAGCAGAGGTCGCCGGACGTGGCGACAGCGCCGCTCGCTCCGTCGTCTTTCGCGCAGGGGATGTAGCTGCGCTCGATGAACCCCGCTCCGGTGAGCTCCCATCCTTCGCCGACTGCGGACGGCTGATTGTTCGTGGACGCCGTCAGCCCGTCGACGGACTGAGAGTTGTACGAGAGCCCGACCGACGGCACCGGTCCCGCTCCGGCGGTCGGCGCCCCCATCTCGTAGTTCCATGTGAACGCGCCCGTCTGTTCGGCGACATCCCACGTCGACGACGACTTCAACGGCGTGGCGGCGTAGGACCCGGTTCCACTGCTCGAGCTGGCTCCCGCGAGCGCCGCGAGCAGCATGGGCTCTGCCGAGACCGCAGGCGTGAGCACGAGGCCTTCGTCGGTCGACGCGGTCGCGACGCTCACGGACTCCTTGCGAAGATCCGAGGCCTTCGTGTCGGCCGGCACCTGCACCCATTCGAGCCTGCTGTCGAAGTCCGCCCCGTACGCTGCAGAGAGGAGCTCGTTCGGAAGACGGACCGCGACAGAGTTACCCGTCTCGGGGGCATCGGCGCGCGTCAGTGACAGGACGAGACCGTCCAGGCCTTTCTCGGTTGTCGCCTTCTCATCGAGGACCTCGACGGCGAGCGCGGTAGGGGGCTCGACCTCATCCTCAGCCGCGTCCGGCTTTTCCTCGTCCGGCTTCTCCTCGTCCGGCTTCTCCTCGTCCGGCTTCTCCTCGTCCGGCTTCTCCTCGTCCGGGTTCTCCGCATCCGGCTTCTCCGCGTCCGGCTTTTGCTCGTCCGGCTTCTCCTCGTCCGACTTCTCTTCGTCCGACTTCTTTTCGTCGGGTTTCTTATCAGGTCGCACGCCCGCCGGCGCAAGTGCGATGCCCGTATCAGCGAGCGGAGTCCATTCACCGATCACGGTCGCCGCGGTGCTGTCCTCTTCCCCTTCCGTGGTCACGCCCACGGAATCCGACGGCGCGAGGGAGACCTCTGTGACCTTCAACTGCGGCAGCTCCTGCGCGCTGGGCGTGGCGGCGGTCGTCGACGAGGCAGCATCCTCGCCTGTCTCGACGTCGCCGAGGACAGCGCCGGGAACGGGATCTCCGAACACCGGGGTAGGCACAGTCGGGGTCGCATCGGCTATTGCAGCGCCGGGCGCGGCGACCAGTACACCGCAGACCAGCACAGCGGCCACGGCGACGCCCAGAACACGTCGCCCCAAAGAGTAAGTCATCATCGGCTCCGAATAGGTCGAACGTCGTCAGTCGGAAAAGGGGATCTCGAAGGCAGCAAGGCGCGCAAGCTGGAAATGGTCGATCACTCCGGGGACTAGCACCGGATTCGTGAACAGCCCCTCCCACCGGCCGGTCATCGGCGCGGGACCGAACACCAACGGGCCGTGCGCGGACCTGTCGCCCGCGCCGAGGATGTGCCCGTTGATCGCCGTCGGGCTGATGGAGTTGCCCACGTGCAGCCGCAACTGCTGATTCACCGCATCCCACACGCCTGTGACCAGCTGCCACTGCCCCGTCATCTTGCCGCCGGTGGCGCAGTTGCTTGCACGATTCGTGCTCGACGACGACACGTTGTTGTCGCCGAGACAGAAGGCGTAGATGCCCTCCGGTGTGACTTGGAGCTGGATAGACCCCGCCGCCCCTCCGCCTTGAATCGCGATCTTCTGCGCCGAGCCCGTGCCGGAATATCCGCCCTTGAGCCAGACGCTGAAGGAGAAGCTGTTCGTGGCGTTCACCGGTGGGAGCACCGTGCTCACCTCGAATGCAGTCCCCCCTGCAGTCGAGAGCACGGGAGACACCAACGGCGGATCCGGGAGATCCGTCGACGTCCTGGAGCTGGTCTCGGGGACGAGCAGATCGATCCCGTTCGCCCCGATCCACGGGTTGGAGTCGGGGATCGCGTCCGGGAGCGGACTCGACATCGACGAGAGCTGCCAGGCGTGTCCCGCGTCGAGGTTCGCAGAAGCTGCCGGGGTGGTGTCGTTGCCGTTCGGATACAGCGGAAGTCCGACGACTGCGCTCTGATTGCCCGCCCTGTCATACGCCGAGACCCACAGGGTCGACAAGGAGTCAATGGGCGCAACGTTCATCGTCGCCGGTGTGGCTCCGCTCGCGCATTTCCACCGCACCGTGGACCCGGCTCCGATGTTGCAGTCGGGGAGTGCTGCAGCCACGTTGATCGTGCCGTCGACAGGTATCGCCGGCGACGGAGATGTGCGACGGGTCGGAGTGACCCACGAGACGTATCCGGCAACGTCTGCGGCGGCGGTTAAGGACACCGACACGCCCTTGCCAACGACGTAGGTCGCGCCTCCCGGGGCGGTCACCGCAGGCGCGGCGGGCTTCGTCGTGTCCACCGTGAAGTAGCACCACGCCGTGAACCCGACTCCGTCGAGTCTGTGGTCGCTTCCCCGTGCGCGCCAGGCATACACCTCACCGTTGGTCAAGCCTGTGAATGTGACCGACTTCAACCCCTGATCGCTGAACCCCCCTGCTTTGTCCTGGATCTTCACGCCCAGGTTCGAGGCTTTCGCGAGGTGGAAGTTGGTGTCGACGTTCCCAGGGTCGGGGTCCGTCTGGTGCACCTGCACGACGACGTTCGCCTGGCCGAGAGTTGCCGGGGAGGCGGCCGTGCCGCACTGTCTGCTGGGCGAGGTGAACACCGGATTGGTCGGGACACCGGGTGCAGAGTTATACGTCACGGTGAGCGTCGCCCGCCTTTCGAAGTGACGGCGAGACGGTACATTCTCGTCTTGCGGCGCGAGCCCCAACTGAATCGCGTGCGCGCCCAGACGGGACCGAACGCCTGCAGTCACGTCCCATCCCACGCTCACGGGGCCGCTGCCGCACGAGCCCGGATTCTTCGTGTCGAGGACCGGCCCCCACAGCGCGTGGTTCTGCTGGTTCCAGGTGAAGCCTGCAGCCTGGAGGCCGAAGGTGCGCACTTGCACAGGGCTGTTCGGGCAGGCCGCCCACGTGATCTGCGTCGCCCCGAGCTGCGCTGCGACGATCTCCTTGCCACTCAGAGCGCTGAGTGGAAACTCGAAAAAGGCATTCCCGTGCATATTGCCCCAACGGCCCATACGGAGCGGGACAGAGTAGTCCGCGCTGAGGTACGACTGACTCGGGTACTCCGCATCCGTGTACCAGGACTGGACGCTCCCGGCCGCCCAGTCCGGGTCGACGAAGATCGGGTAGGTGACGTCGTCACCGTCGCGTCGCTCCTCGGCTGCCACCGTTGCGCCGACGTCCAGAGCCACACGGTCTTCGAGCACTTCGTGCGCAACCGGCAGGATGGGCTCGATGCCGCCTGGCTCTCGGTATGTGCCGCCGTCGGACGAGTCCCACCACAGCGGCTGGCCGGCCACGACCTGCGAGCCGTCTGCCAGCTCCGCTTCGACGGCGCCATTCGAGGTCGTGGTGAGGTCGGCGTTCTCGATGACCACGTGGAGGTCGTCGAGGCGCGCGGACAACGCAGCCTTCTCTGTCTTGACCACGTAGATGGACGCCTGGCCGGTCCTCGTGGCGACCATCTTGAGGTCGACATCGGGAAGCACGTCGGGGTATGTGGCGGTGTCGCCGTCGATGATGGGGGCGGGAAGCGTGCCGTACGGCCACCGTTCGGTGATCCACTCACCCGTCTCTGTCTGAACCTGGGCGAGTTCGTCAGTGCCGCCGGGCGAGAACCGCACGGGCGCCGCCGAAGCGACGGGCTCGACCCAGTCTCCGACGCGCACGAGCGTGGTGTCGATCGCGACCCACTCGCCGTTCCGCGCGACGCGCACGGGCACGGTGGTTGCTTCGTACACCATGGTTCCGTCGGGCATTGCGAGAGTCTGCTCGGTCGGCGTGGTCATCCCGTCGACGGCGACGCCTTGCCCCGTAGCCGCGGCCGCGGAGCTCGCCGCGCTGATGGCAGCGCGCTGAACATCGCGGAACGAAGTCGCGGGAGCCATTCTGCTGGCTCCCACAGCAGTAGAGATCTGTGCGGCGGATGCCGAGATCGGCGCACCGGCGAACACGATCACAGCCGCGCATACAGCCGCGATGAGACGAACAGATCCAGAGGTGGTGCGAAGGCGAGTCACATACCGAAAGCTATGGTTGCGCTGAGAGCTGCACCAGTATTTAGCGCTCATCAACGATGTTTGTAAGGTATTCGTCGCAGCCGCAATACGTCGGCGATCAGCCCGCGCGGATCATCGACCGCGGGGCGAGCAGCTCCGACCTCGAGCCGACGTCTTGGCCGAGCTCTCCGATGAGCTTGGCGCGAGCTCGGCTGAGGGTAGTGAACACGGAAGCCTGCGAGCAGCGATCGAGTTCGGCGATCTCGCCCGCAGCGAGCCGATCCCAGTAGAAGAAGATGACGAACCGTCTCTCTCGGCGCGTGAGCACCGAGTCGATCGCGTGGCGCACGGCGAGAACATCGAGCACGTCATGTGCTCGCGCCCCCTCGGCCATGCGGCGGACGGCCTCCATGGCCCCTGCCCGAACGCGGAGGGTGCGGTCGCGGTCCTTGAGCTTGTTGTCCGCGGTCCTGAGCAGCCAGATCAACCCCAGAGGCCTCAGTATGTCGAGCTTCACCCAAGCGAGCGAGAACACCTCTGACACAAGGTCCGAGACCTCATCATCGTCATCCAGCACGCACTCCACATGGTGTCGAACCGCCCCCCAGTGCGCGACGAAGATCTCATTGAACACGCCCACGCGCTCCGCGTGAGCGACTTCCCCCCGGGTGCGCACATGGAGGATCGTACTGCGACCGCGTCGGCTCGGACAGTAGTCGAAAGTCGCTATCTCAGACCCCTCGGGGAACGTTGGGGCCGGGTTGCGTGAGGCCTCAGCCCTCGAACGTCCCGACCTCCGGCACCCGATCCGTTCGTCCGTAGCGCAGCAGCATCACGCCGCTGTCGTCGACGACCGGCGGCTCGAGCAGGCGCAGCACCGACGGCATGGCACCGTCGTCGAACACCTTCTTGCCCGTGCCGAGCAGGATCGGATACACCCACAGGTTGAGCTCGTCGAACAGCCCTCCGGCGAGCAGCGAGTGCACGAAGTCGATGCTGCCGATCACGTGCACCTCGTCGTGCTGCGCTCTCAGTTCGGCGATCTCGGCGGCGAGATCGTCCCCGACGCGGTGACTGTTCTGCCACGAGAGCGCGACATCAGGGTTCCGCGACGCGACATACTTCGGCACCCGGTCGAAGAGCCTGCCGATCTCCCCCGACGGGCCTTCCGTGTGATGCGGCCAGTACGACGCGAAGATGTCGTAGGTGCGGCGGCCGAGCAGCAGGGCGTCGAGCCGCTGCATCCCCTGCGAGACGGTCTCTCCCATGCCCGACGACGGATACCCCGCCTGCCAGCCGCTGAATTCGAACCCTCCGGACGGATCCTCGTCGGTGCCGCCCGGGCCCTGGGCGACGCCGTCGAGGGTCATGAAGAGGTCGATCAGGATGCGTCCGGTCATCAGAGTGCTCCTTTGCACAAGAGTGCGGCGATGTTCCCAGTATGCGCTCGTGCGGTGCCGTCGCGCCGTCTACCCTTCCGCACCCCAGCGCCCGAGCTGCTCGATCGCCTCGCGCAGCGCGAGACCACGATCAGTGAGCGCGTAGGCACGCGTGTTGTGCCGCAGCGGAAGTCGACTCAAGACCCCGGCCGCTTCGAGCTCGCGCAGACGGGTCGCGAGGATGTTGGTCGGCACCCCGAGCTCACGCTGCAGGTCGCCGTATCTCTGCGGCCCAGCGAGCAGCTGCTCGACGATGAGCAGCGCCCACCGGGCGCCCACGATGTCGAGGGCGGCAGCGAGGTCGCTCACGCGTTCTGATCGGAATCCGACTTCATCCAGAACGGCGAGTAGTGATACCCGTCGGGGTCGTCGAACTGGCGCTGATACATGAACGAGTAGTCGTCGGTGTCGCCGATCCTGCCACCGGCGGCAGCGGCACGCTCGACGAGCTCATCGACGGCCTCGCGGCTGCCGAGATCGAACGAGACCGTCACCTTCGACGGCGTATCGGGTCCACCGATCACGTCCTCGGTGCCGCCGACGCTCGCATACATCTCGCGGCTGCCGAGCATGACGTACTGCTCGGGCGCGATCGCGAAGCACGACACGTTGTGATCGGACATCTCGGCATTGAGGGTCCAGCCGAGAGCGGTGTAGAAGGCGGTGGCCCGGTCGACGCTCTCGACGGGGCAGGTGATGAAGATGCTCATGCGCCCACACTTGCAAAATACAAGTAACACGTCAAGAGGTCTTCGCGGCGAGCACACGATCCCCCGTGCGGGGGATGCCACCGCATCCGCCCCGGCTCTACGGTGGGGGGATGCCTGCAGCGCCGTTCACCCGCATCCCCAGCGTCCGCGAGCAGCGCGGCGATATCGTGCTCGCTGCGGTCATGTTCGTTGGCGCCGTTCTGAGCGCCGCACTCTCGACGGTGGCCGAGATCTACGGCGACACCAGGGCAGAGCCGTGGACCGCGCTGGTCTACGCGGTCGCCGTCACCGCGCCGCTCGCCGTGCGCCGGCGCTGGCCCGCCCCGGTCGCCGTCGCCATCTCGCTCGCGTACTTCCTCGCGATCACGTTCCAGGTGCCCGAGATCTACGTCGGCAACATCGCCATGTTCGTGTCGCTGTACACGGTGGGCGCGTGGATGAACAACCGCAGAGTCGCGATGATCGTGCGCGTCTCGATCATCGTCGGCATGTTCGTCTGGCTGATCATCACGATGTACCGACAGGCGATCGAAGAGGCCGACAAGGCCGAGGTCGCGGCGGGCCTCCTCTCGCCCTATCTCGCCTTCATGCTCATCCAGCTGCTGCTGAACGTGCTGTACTTCGGCGGTGCCTACTACTTCGGCGAGCGCTCCTGGCACGCCGCGCAGGAGCGAGCGGTGCTGGAGCAGCGCACGGCCGAGCTCGAGAAGGAGCGCGAGGTCACCGCTGCCCAGGCCGTCGCGCTGGACCGCGTGCGCATCGCCCGAGAGCTGCACGACGTCGTCGCCCACCATGTGTCGGTGATGGGCGTGCAGGCGGGAGCCGCCCGGCTCGTGATCGATCAGGATCCGGAGAAGTCCAAGAGCATCCTCACAGGGATCGAGGCATCGGCGCGTGATGCGATCCACGAGCTGCGGCAGCTCCTCGAGACCCTCCGCACCCCTGGCGGCGAGACGACGGATGTCGCATCGACGGTGACCTTGGACGACATCCGCTCGCTGGTCGAGGCGTCGACGGAAGCGGGGCTGCCCACGCACTACGTCGTGATCGGCGAGCCGGTGCCCGTGCCCTCGATCGTCGCCGTGAATCTGTATCGCATCGCCCAGGAGTCGCTCACGAACGCCCGTCGTCACGCCGGCGTCGGCGCCACCGCCGATGTGCGCGTGCGTTACGACGACGACGGTGTCGAGGTCGAGATCGTCAACACCGGCCGCGCGGTGGCGGTGCTGCGTCCCGGGCTCGGCCAGCTCGGCATGCGCGAGCGCGCCGCAGCATCCGGGGGCACGCTCGACGTCGCCCCGCGTGCGGCGGGAGGGCTTCGCGTGCGGGCTCGCGTTCCGCTGACCGGCGACGGCAGCACCCAGACCGCGCAGACCGAGCCCACCGCTCCCACCGCCCCCACCGAGACATTGATCGAGACGAGCACCACCTCATGAGCCAGACCGATGCGCCGATCCGAGTCCTGCTCGTCGACGATCATGCGATGCTGCGAGCAGGATTCCGGACCATCCTCGACACGCAGCCCGACATCACGGTGGTCGGCGAGGCGGCAACCGGCGCCGAGGCGGTCGCCCAGGCGTCTGCCCTGCGCCCCGACGTGATCACGATGGACGTGCAGATGCCCGACATGGACGGCATCGAGGCCACCAGGCGGATCGTCGCCGATGCGGGCGTCGGAGCGGCCATCGCGATCGTGACGACGTTCGACCGCGACGACTACCTCTACCAGGCGCTGGACGCCGGAGCGAGCGGCTTCCTGCTCAAGAACGCCGGTGCGGAGGATCTCATCGCGGCGGTCCGGGCTCTCGCAGCGGGCGACGGGATGCTGGCGCCCGAGGTCACGCGTCGGGTGCTGGCTCGATTCACGACAGCATCCTCTCCAGCATCCTCTCCGGCATCCGCTTCGGCATCCTCTCGGGCATCCGCTTCGGCATCCGCAGGGGAATCGACGCCGACCGCCGCGCCGTCACAGGTCGCCCCGACCGTGCCCGTCGACCCGCTCACCGAGCGCGAGGCCGAGGTGCTGGTGCTGCTGGCCGACGCCCGCAGCAACGCCGAGATCGCCGGCGCCCTGTTCATCGGAGAGGCCACCGTGAAGACCCACGTCTCGCGGATACTGCAGAAGCTCGGTGCGCGTGATCGCGTGCAGGCCGTGGTGCTCGCGCACCGGATGGGACTCACATAACGCCGACCCCGATACCCTCGGATCCATGACCACCGCCGCACCTCTGTCTCGACCGATCCTGGCCGGGGTGGTCACCGCACTGGTCGGATTCACGAGTTCGTTCGCCGTCGTGCTCACGGGTCTCGGCGCTGTCGGCGCCACGCCTGCGCAGGCGGCCAGCGGGCTGCTCGCCGTCAGCCTCACGATGGGACTCGCCTGCATCGTGCTCGCCTGGCGGTATCGGATGCCGATCACCGTCGCCTGGTCGACCCCCGGCGCCGCACTCCTCGCCGCGACCGGAGTGGTCGACGGCGGATGGCCTGCCGCCGTCGGCGCGTTCCTCGTCGCGTCCGCGCTCATCCTGCTCACGGCGCTCTGGCCGGCGCTCGGTGCGCTGATCGCCCGCATCCCGCCGTCCATCGCGCAGGCGATGCTCGCCGGAGTGCTGCTGCCACTGTGTCTCGCGCCGATCACCGGCCTCGTGGCGAACCCGTGGGGCGTGGTTCCGGTCGTGCTGACGTGGCTGGTGTTCGCACGCCTCGCGCCGCGGTGGGCCGTCCCCCTCGCCTTCGTCGCCGCAGCGGTCGTGGTGGCCGTCTCGCTGATCCAGGAGCGCTCCGCAGTCGACGCCGGACTCCTCGTGCCCCGGCTCGAACTCACCGCCCCCACCTTCACGGTCGGCGCTCTCGTCGGTCTGGCTCTGCCGCTGTTCATCGTCACGATGGCCTCGCAGAACGTCCCCGGCATCGCCATCATGCGCAGCTTCGGCTACGAGGTCCCCTGGCGCCCAGCGATGCTCGTGACGGGAGTCGGAACGGCGGTCGGCGCGACCGCCGGCGGCCATGCCATCAACCTCGCGGCGATCAGCGCCGCCCTCGCCGCCTCACCCGACGCCGACCCCGATCCGAAGCGCCGCTGGGTCGCCGGGGTCTCGACCGGAGTCTCGTACCTGGTGCTCGGCGGCTTCTCGGCAGCCTTCGCCACACTCGTGCTCCTCGCTCCCGAGGCGGTGATCCCGGCGGTGGCAGGGCTCGCACTGTTCGCCGCCTTCGGGTCTTCCGTGCAGCAGGCGATCGACGACCCGGGCGAGCGCACCCCCGCGGTCGTGACCTTCCTTGTCGCGGCCTCCGGCATCGCGGTGCTGGGAGTCAGCGCCGCCTTCTGGGCTCTCGTCGCGGGCCTCGTCGTGCGCACGGCGCTGCATGCCGGGCGCCGCTGACCCCGGCCAGCACTGACACCGGCCAGCACTGACACCGCACGGCGCCGGCACCTCACGGAACGCCCTCGGCTACCGTGGACGCGTGACAGTTCCCACGCCTGCTCCTGTGCCGTCGGCCGGTGCGCCAGTCGGATACTTCGACGCACGTGCACTGCTCGACCCGGTGAACCCCGCCGAGGTCGACGCCTTCGCCCGAGCGCAGCGCGCGGCGAACCCCACGCCGGCCGGTCGGATCGTCGCGTGGGTGGTCGCGGGGTTCGCCCTGCTGTGCGTGGTGCCGGTCCTCGCGATCATGATCCTGGGCCTGGGCTATGCGATCGGTCGTGAGACGGGGGTCGCGGTCGCCGCTCTCCTCGGACTGATGCTGCTCGCGGGCCTCGTCATCGGGATCGTGATGCTGGTGCGTCGCAGCATCCGTCTGCGCAATCTCACCCGATTCCGCCTCGCGCGCTTCGCCGGGGCGAACGCGATGAGCTACATCGAGCGGATCGACGACCCGCCGTTGCCCGGCATGATCTTCTCGTCGGGGTCGAGCCGCATGTCGACCGACGTGCTGCGAGGGGTCGAACCGCGCTTCGTCGAGTTCGGCAACTACCAGTACACGACCAGCAACGGCAAGCAGTCGACGACCCACCGCTGGGGATACGTCGCGGTGAAGCTCGACGTGCCGCTGCCGAACATCGTGCTCGACGCGCTCGGCAACAACACCCTCGGCAGCACGCTCGCGGCCGCGTTCCGCAGCGACCAGCGGCTCTCGCTCGAGGGCGACTTCGACCGGTACTTCTCGTTGTACTGCCCGACCGGATACGAGGTCGACGCCCTGTATCTGTTCACCCCCGACGTCATGGCGCGGTTCATCGACCACGCGGCGCAGCTCGACGTCGAGATCGTCGACGACTGGCTCTTCCTCTATGCGCGCCGCAACCTGTCGACGCTCGACCCCGCGACCTGGGCGTGGCTCTTCGGCGCGGTCGGGGCGCTGCTCACCAAGCTCGATCAGTGGGCGCGGTGGCGCGACGACAGGCTGCGGCTCGCAGCGCAGCATCCGTCCCTCCCGACCTACGGCGCCCCGGCTCCGGCGCCTGCCGGAGCACCCGCCTTGCCGTTCGCCGCTCCGGCGGGGATGCTGACCCCTCCGCCCATCGGCGTCGCCCCGCCCGGTCAGCGCCTCAGGCGACGGAGTCCCTGGCTGATCGTCGGGATCATCCTGGGGATCACGTTCGTCGTGACCGCGGCGCCGTTCGCGCTCGGGATCTTCTCGGTGCTGTTCCTGCGCTGAGCACTTCGCTCTCCCGCGCGCGCTTCACCGCTCTCCCCCGCACGGCTGACGACTGCCCACGCGGGGCACTCGCAGATCCCCCTCACAGATCCGCCACAGGGGGGATGCCGGGGCCGAGCACCGCGCCATAGCGTGAGGGCATGACCACAGGAAAGCTCGTACTCACCGGCATCACCAAGAGCTACGGCTCTCGGCGCGTGCTCGACGACGTCTCGTTCGAGGTGTCCCCCGGGCGCCTCACCGGGTTCGTCGGCGGCAACGGCGCCGGCAAGACCACCACGATGCGCATCGTGCTGGGCCTGCTCGGCTCCGACGGCGGACGCGTCGAACTCGACGGCGTCGCCCTGACCAGCGCAGACCGCCGCCTCTTCGGGTACATGCCCGAGGAGCGTGGCCTGTACCCCAAGATGAAGGTGCTCGAGCAGATCGTGTACCTCGCCCGGCTGCACGGCATGAGCAAGGCGGATGCCACGGCACGGGCGACCGCCCTGCTCACCGAACTCGGGCTCGAGGAGCGCCTCAACGACACGATCGAGTCGCTGTCGCTCGGCAACCAGCAGCGCGCGCAGATCGCCGCAGCGCTCGTGCACGACCCCGAGGTGCTGATCCTCGACGAGCCGTTCTCGGGCCTCGACCCGCTCGCGGTCGACGTCGTCGCGTCGGTGCTGCAGGCATCGGCTGCCAAGGGTGCGTCGATCCTGTTCTCGTCGCACCAGCTCGACGTCGTCGAGCGGCTCTGCGACGACCTCGTGATCCTCGCCGGAGGCACGATCCGTGCGTCCGGCTCGCGTGACGGGCTGCGCGCACAGCACGCCGGCAATCGGTACGAGCTCGTCTCCGCCGGGGATGCAGGATGGCTGCGCGCCGAGCCCGGTGTCACCGTGGTCGACTTCGAGGGCGGCTACGCCCTGTTCGACGCCGAAGACGCCGACACCGCCCAGCGCGTCCTGCGCACCGCCGTCGAACGCGGCGATGTCGCCAGCTTCGCACCCAAGCATCCGTCCCTCGCCCAGATCTTCAAGGAGGTCATCCAGTGAGCACCTCGAGCACCACCGGCTCGCCGTCGCAGGCATCGCTGATCTGGCTCGTCGCCGAGCGCGAGATCGGATCGAAGCTGCGCAGCAAGGCCTTCCTGATCTCCACCGGCATCCTGCTGATCCTCGCCCTCGCCGGCATCGTGATCGGCGGCTTCGCCAGCAAGAACACCGACGCGATGCCCGTGGCCGTGACCTCCGAGACGGCATCCGTCGTGTCGGCTCTGCCCGCCGTCGAGATCACCGAGGTGGCAGACCAGGCCGCGGCCGAAGAGCTCGTGCGCTCGGAGAAGGTCGACGCCGCGGTCCTTCCCGGCGACGGCCCGGCGGGAGTCACGATCGTCGCTCTCAAGGACGCGCCGACCAGCCTCGTGTCGGCGCTCTCGCAGGCGCCGGACATCGAGATCCTCGAACCCGCGACGACCAACCCGCTGCTGCGGTACTTCATCGCGATCGCGTTCGGCATCGTGTTCATGGGTGCGGCCGCGACCTTCGGCGGCACGATCGCGCAGAGCGTCGTCGAAGAGAAGCAGACCCGCGTCGTCGAGATCCTGCTGTCGACCATCTCGGCGCGCACACTGCTCGCCGGCAAGGTGATCGGCAACACGATCCTCGCGATGGGGCAGATCCTGGCGCTGGCGGCGGTCGCGACGATAGGACTCATAGCGACGGGTCAACGCGAGGTGCTGTCGACCCTCGGCGCCCCCATCATCTGGTTCGCGGTGTTCTTCCTGTTCGGGTTCATCCTGCTCGCGGCCCTGTTCGCCGCCGCCGCCTCGATGGTGTCGCGCCAGGAGGACATCGGCTCGACCACGACTCCGATCACGATGCTGATCATGGCGCCGTACATCCTGGTCATCTTCTTCAACGACAACCCGCTGGTGCTGACGATCATGTCGTACGTGCCGTTCTCGGCTCCGGTCGGCATGCCGATGCGGCTCTTCGTGGGCGAGGCGCAGTGGTGGGAGCCGCTGCTCAGCCTCGTGATCCTGCTGGCCAGCTGCGTCGCGGCGATCATGATCGGCGCGAAGATCTACGAGAACTCGCTGCTGCGCATGGGTTCGCGGGTCAAGCTGGGCGAGGCGCTGCGAGGCTGATCACAGCCCCGCCCCTGACGCCCTCTCCATCGACGAAGCCCCATCCTGCAGATGTCTGCGGGGTGGGGCCTCGTCGTTCAGACGGTCACGGACCGGTTCAGATCAGGCCGTCCGACAGGGTGGTGGGGTTGCCGAACCGGTGGTTGGTGATCGACACGGCCTGCTCGTGCAGGAACGGCAGCATCTCGACTCGACCGGCGCCCGTGACCGCATGCGACCAGACGGCGACATCGGGCGTGCCGCCGAGCGCCTCGAACAGCGCAGCCGCATCGCCGCCGACGAGACGCACGCGCTGCCAGCTGTGCTCGGCCTTCGCCGCAGTCTTCGCGTAGCGCTTGACCCAGGCGGCGTCGTTCTCGAGCTTCGGAGTCACGCCCTGGGCGCGCAGCGCCTTCTCGACCCGCGAGGGCAGGGCCGATGCGGACACCGTGAACGGGCTGCCGCTGCGCAGGGCCGCGGCGATCACGCGGATGCCGTCGGCGAGCGGTGCATCCTCGGCGATGCGCACGTCGACGGCGACCGGGCGGTACCGGAACACGTTGCGCTCGACGCCGAGACCGGACTTGTCGCTCACGGCGCCGAACTCGTCGACCCAGGCGCGCTCGTCGGAGGCGGCCGCGCGGTGCAGCCACTCGATCTCGACGGCGCCGAGGTCGGAGCCGGCCGCGCTGAGCACCGCCTCGACCGAGGGGTTCACCGCAGCCCCGGGAGCCGCGGCGGGGAGCTCGGCCGGAGCCCACTCGCCGAGACCGAACAGGTAGTTCGGGCCACCGGCCTTGGCGCCGGCGCCGACGGCCGACCGCTTCCAGCCGCCGAACGGCTGGCGCTGCACGATCGCGCCGGTGATGCCGCGGTTGACATAGAGGTTGCCGGCGTCGACGCGGTCGAGCCAGGTGGCGACCTCGTCGGAGTCGAGTGAGTGGATGCCGGCGGTGAGGCCGTAGTCCACGGCGTTCTGCAGGCGGATCGCCTCGTCGAGGTCCTTGGCGTGCATGATGCCGAGCACGGGTCCGAAGAACTCGGTGAGGTGGGTCGTCGAACCGGGGGCGACGCCGATCTTGACGCCCGGCGTCCACTGCGTGCCCTCGTCGTCGAGCTTCTTCGGCTCGACGAGCCAGCGCTCGCCCTTCTCGAGGGTCGTCAGCGCGGTGAGCAGCTTGCCGTTCGCCGGCTCGATGATCGGACCCATCTGCGTGGCGGGGTCTTCGGGCAGTCCGACGCGCATCGAGGTGACCGCATCGACGAGCTGACGCTCGAACCGCTGCGAGTCGGCGACCGAGCCGACGAGGATCGCGAGCGATGCGGCCGAGCACTTCTGCCCGGCGTGGCCGAATGCACTGCGGGCCACATCGGCGGCCGCCAGGTCGAGGTCGGCCGAGGGCGTGACGATGATCGCGTTCTTGCCGCTCGTCTCGGCGAGCAGCGGCAGGTCGGAGCGGAACGAGCGGAACAGCTGCGCCGTCTCGTATGCACCGGTGAGGATCACGCGGTCGACCACGGGGCTGGCGACGAGGCGGGTGCCGAGGTCGCGGTTCGCGAGATCGACCAGTGCGAGAAGGTCGCGCGGAACACCCGCGGCCCACAGCGCCTCGACCATGACCGCGCCGCAGCGCTGCGTCAGCTTGGCCGGCTTGATGATCACGCCGGAGCCCGAGGCGAGACCCGCGAGCACGCCACCGGCGGGGATCGCGACCGGGAAGTTCCACGGCGGGGTGACGACGGTCACCTTCGACGGCACGAACTCGGCACCCGAGATGTTCTCGAGGTCGAGGGCGCGCTCGGCGTAGTAGTGCGCGAAGTCGATCGCCTCGGAGACCTCGGGGTCGGCCTCGGCAATGGTCTTGCCCGCCTCGTGCGCCATGATCTCGATCAGCTGACCACGGCGGGCGGCGAGCTCATCACCCGCGCGGTGCAGCACGGCGGCACGCTCGGCGGCAGGAAGCGCCGCCCATCGAGCGGCGGCGGCGGATGCGGCGGCGAAGATCCCGTCGAGCTCGTCGGTCGTCTCGACCTTGGCCAGAGCGATCGAGTCCAGACCCAGCGTCGAATCGACCGAGCGCTGCAGGATCTCACGACCCCAGGTGCGGTTCACGGCGATCGCCGGGTCGCTGTCGGGCTGGTTCTCGAAGCCGGTGGTGACGGCCCCGCCCGCACCGGCAGCCGCCTCAGCGGCGCGGTCCTGCACGCGGTTCGACGAGGGCACCGAGCGGTCGGCCTCGAGGCCGGCGAGCGAGCGCTCGAACCGCTCGCGCTCCCGGGTGAGCAGCGCCGGGTCGGAGGCCAGCTCGAACACGGCAGACATGAAGTTCTCGGGGCTGGCGTTCTCTTCGAGGCGACGCACGAGGTAGGCGATGGCCACGTCGAACTCGGCCGGGTTCACGACGGGTGTGTACAGCAGCAGCTGACCGACGTCCTTGCGCACGGCCTCCGCCTGGCCAGTCGCCATGCCCAGGAGCATCTCGTACTCGACGGCGTCCGTCACGCCACGCGCCTGCGCGAGCAGCCACGTGTAGGCGATGTCGAACAGGTTGTGGCCTGCGACGCCGATGCGCACGGCATCCAGTCGCTCGGGAGTCATCGACCAGTCGAGCACGCGCTTGTAGTTCGTGTCGGAGTCCTGCTTGGTGCCATAGGTCGCCAGCGGCCAGCCGTGCACCTTCGAGTCGACCTCTTCCATCGCCAGGTTCGCGCCCTTGACGACGCGGACCTTGATCGGCGCTCCGCCCTTCGCGCGCCGGGCGGCGGCCCACTCCTGCAGCTGCTGCATCGCGCCGAGCGCGTCGGGCAGATAGGCCTGCAGCACGATGCCCGCCTCGAGCTTCTCGAGACCCGGCTGGTCGAGGATGCTGGTGAACGCCGCGATCGTCAGGTCGAGGTCGCGGAACTCCTCCATGTCGAGGTTGATGAACTTCGTCCTGCCTGCGGCCTCCGAGGTCGCCGCGAGCTCGTAGAGCGGGGTGAGCTTCTCGACGACGTCGGCCACGGCCTCGTCGAACGACCACATCGACAGCTGGCTGACGACGCTCGAGACCTTGATCGACACGTAGTCGACGTCCTTGCGGGCGAGGAAGTCGTAGGTGCCCTGCAGGCGACGACCGGCCTCGCGCTCACCGAGCACGGCCTCGCCGAGGAGGTTGAGGTTGAGGCGGTTGCCGCTCTTGCGCAGCTTCGCGATCGCGGGGCCGAGCTTCGACGGGGTCGCGTCGAGCACGAGGTGTCCGACCATGGCGCGCAGCACACGCCGCGAGATCGGCACCACGACGCCGGGGAGCTTCGGCGCCCAGAACCCGCCCGTCTTGATGGCGGCACGCAGGTATCCGGGCAGCAGCGAGGGCGTGATCTCCGAGAGGTCGGCGAGCGCACGGCCGGCGACGCTGAGGTCTTCGGGGCGCATCACGCCGTCGACGAAGCCGACGGTGAACGCGAGTCCGTTCGGGTCCTTGAGGACCTCCGACAGGCGCTGGGCGGCGGGCTCGACGGGGTGGGTCTCGCTCTCGGCGAGCCAGCGCTGCACGAGGGCGGCGACCTCTTCGGTGCCGGGGGTGGTGCCGCGCGGGGTGGCGTCGGGGGTGGTGGTGTCGGCGGCGACAGTCATCGGGGAACCTTCCAGGGGGATCGCACACCCGGGTACGTGTGCGGCTCGATCATTGTCAGGCGCGCCAGTAGGCTACGTCTATCAACCGATTCGCTAGCGTTCTGTTCAGTCAGAGTGAACGATTGGGACCACTCGGAAAGGGAGCGGATGCTTGACGTGAACCGACTGCGGATGCTGGTCGAACTGTCGCGCCGAGGAACCCTCTCAGCCGTCGCCGACGCCCTCTCCTACAGCAAGGCCTCGGTGTCTCAGCAGCTCAGCGCGCTCGAACGAGACGTGGGCGTCCCGCTGCTCCGCCGCGTCGGGCGAGGCGTGCAGTTCACCCCGCAGGGCAACGTGCTCGTGGCCGAGGCCATCGGCATCCTCGATCAGCTCGAGCACGCCGAGGTCGCTGTCGCCGAGTCGCTGACGGAGGTGACCGGAACGGTGCACATCGCCGTCTTCCAGTCCACGGCGCACTCCCTGCTGCCCGGCGCGCTCAACGCGCTGCGTGAGCAGCATCCCGCGCTCCGCGTCGAGGTGACCGAGAGCGACCCCGAGACCGGACTCGTCGGCGTCTCGAGCCGCGACTTCGATCTGATCCTCGCCGAGCAGTACCCCGGTCGCACCCGCCCGATCCATGCCGACCTCGACCGGATGGTGCTCGTGCACGACTCGATCGCGCTGGCCCGGCGCCCGGGCACGCCGGAGACGGCGGATGCGGTCGCGGCGCTGTGGTCGACGAGAGACGAGCCATGGGTGCTCGAGCCCGCGGGCACAGCGTCGCGAGCCTGGGCCGAGCAGCTGTGCCGCACTGCCGGCTTCGAACCCGATGTGCGATTCGAGGTCGCCGACCTCACCGCCCACGTGCGTCTGATCCGCGCGGGCCTCGCCGTCGGCCTGCTGCCCGAGCTCGTGTGGGCCGGCGAGGCGCCCACCGTGACGCTCACACCCCTGCCCGACGAGCCGCGTCGGGAGATCTTCTCGTCGGCTCGCCGGGTGTCGGCCGCGGCCCCGTCGATCCGCGCGGTGCGCCGCGCACTGGCATCCGCCGCATCCCGCAACCTGCTGGACTGAGCCGCCTGCGCCGTCATCGGCGTTCGGGCGTCACACGACGTCATCGGGAATATGCATTCACATGCATCTGTTGAGATCCTCGTACCCGGACGAAGGAGTCCGATCGATTCCTTCTGAAAGGCACTTCTGTGAGCACTCCCGTGATCGACCGCACCGCCCCCACCGAGCACCCCGTCCTCGACGTCCTCGCCGGGCGCTGGAGCCCGCGCGCGTACGACGCCGAGAACTCGATCGACGACGCCAAGCTGAACGCCGCCCTCGAGGCCGCGCGCTGGTCGCCCTCCGCCTACAACCTGCAGCCGTGGCGCTTCATCGTCGCTCGGCGCGGCACCGCTCTGTTCGACCAGGTCGTCGACTCCCTGGTCGAGTTCAACCAGCTCTGGGCCTCGAAGGCCTCGGCTCTCGTCGTCGCGATCGCCGAGACCGAATCCGAAGAGGGCAAGGCCATCAGCCACGCGGTCTACGACCTGGGCCAGGCCGTGGCGCACTTCTCGGTGCAGGCTCACCACGAGGGTCTCCTCGTGCACCAGATGAGCGGCTTCGACCCCGAGGTCATTCGGGAGTTCGCCGATCTGTCGCCGCGTTTCTCGGCCATCACCGTGATCGCCGTCGGCGAGCTCGGCGATGCCTCGGGCCTCCCGGAGGGCCTCCAGCAGGGAGAGACCGCCCCGCGCGTGCGCCGTCCGATCGCCGAGACGGTCATCCTCAGCGCCTGACGCTCCCTCGCACCACGAAGGGCGTCACCCGATATACGGGTGGCGCCCTTCTGCGTCGCGTCCGCACGCGACCTAGAATCGTCCGCATGGCGATTCAGCGAAGGATCAAATCGGTCGAGCAGTCGATGGCCGAGACGCACGACGAGAAACGCTCGCTGAAGCGCTCCCTTGGCGTCTGGGACCTGGCGGTCATGGGCGTCGCCGTGGCCGTCGGCGCCGGCATCTTCTCGGTCGGCGCCGAGGCGTCTGCCCGCCACGCCGGACCCGCGGTCATCATCTCGTTCATCATCGCCGCGGCCGTGTGCGGACTCGCGATCCTCTGCTACGCCGAGTTCGCGTCGTCCATCCCGGTCGCCGGCTCCGCATACACCTTCACCTACTCGACCCTGGGCGAGTTCCTCGCCTGGATCATCGGCTGGGATCTCATCCTCGAGATGCTGATGGCTTCGGCCGTGATCGCGAAGTACTGGGGCGTCTATCTCGGCGACGCGGTCTCGCTGTTCGACCTCGAGATCCCGATGACCCTGCAGCTGGGGCCGCTCTCGTTCGACTGGGGCCCCGTCGTCATCGTGGCGATCTTCACCGTGCTGCTCGCGCTCGGCACCCAGCTGTCGAGCCGTGTCAACAGCGTGTTCACGGTCATCAAGGTCGCGATCGTGCTGTTCGTGATCGTGGTCGGCTTCTTCTTCGTCAACGGTGCGAACTACACGCCCTTCGTCCCGCCGGCCGAGTCGGGCGCCGCCTCTGAGAGCGCCTGGACGCAGTCCCTCTTCTCGTTCATGACCGGCTCCGACCCGACGATGTACGGCGTCTTCGGCATCCTCAGCGGTGCGGCCCTGGTGTTCTTCGCGTTCATCGGCTTCGACGTCGTGGCGACCAGCGCCGAGGAGACCAAGGACCCGAAGCGCACGGTGCCCCGCGGCATCATCCTCGGCCTGATCATCGTCACCGTGCTCTATGTGATGGTCGCGATCGTCATCACCGGCATGGTGTCGTACACCGAGCTCGCGAAGCTCGACGAGCCGTCGCTCGCGAGCGCGTTCGAGCTCGTGGGCGCCACCTGGGCCGCACAGGTGATCGCGATCGGCAGCCTCGTCGGGCTCACCACCGTCGTCATGGTGCTGCTCATGGGCCTCGCGCGCGTCGTGTTCGCGATGAGCCGCGACGGCCTGCTCCCCCGCTCGCTGAGCGTCACCGACGCCAAGCGCGGCACTCCCATCCGCATCCAGCTGATCGTCGGAGTGATCATCGCGATCATCGCCGGATTCACCGACGTGCAGGTGCTCGGCGACATGATCAACATCGGCACCCTGTCGGCGTTCGTGCTCGTCAGCATCGGCGTGCCGATCCTGCGCAAGAGCCGCCCCGACCTCGAGCGTCCGTTCACGGTGCCGCTGTCGCCGTGGCTACCGTGGATCTCGGCGCTCGCCTGCTTCTGGCTCATGCTCAACCTCAGCACCGAGACGTGGCTGCGCTTCGCGATCTGGCTCGCCCTCGGCCTCGTGATCTACTTCGCGTACTCGCGGCGCCACTCGCTGATCGGCCGCGAGCTCGCCAAGGATGCGATCACAAGCCGCGGAATGCGGATCTAGCGCACGCGCGTACGCAGACGAAGAGGGGCGGATGCCGCAGCATCCGCCCCTCTTCGATTCCAGGATCAGTCGTCGAGCAGCTCGGCCTCGATCACGTCGTCGTCTTCACCGGACCCCAGGTCGGGTTCGGGCTCGGGCGAGGTCGATGTGAGCACGAGGCCCGCGCCGTCGACCGCGACATCGACCCTCACCAGGTCGCCGTCGTGCACGCCGCCGGAGAGCAGCGCCGTGGCCAGCTTGTTCTGCACCTCGGTCTGGATGAGACGGCGCAGCGGGCGAGCACCGAACATCGGGTCGTATCCGCGCTCGGCGAGCCACGCCCGAGCATCGGGAGTGACCGCCAGCGTGAGTCGCCGGTCGTGCAGCCGGTCGTGCAGCTGATCGATCGACAGCTCGACGATCTGGGCCAGGTCGTCTTGGCTGAGCGCCGAGAACATCACGATGTCGTCGAGACGGTTGAGGAACTCGGGCCGGAACGCCTGGTGCACGAGAGCCATCACCTGCTCGCGCTTCTCATCGGGCGACAGCGTCGGGTCGATGAGGATCGGTGAACCGAGGTTCGAGGTCAGGATCAGGATCACGTTCGTGAAATCGACCGTTCGCCCCTGCCCGTCGGTCAGACGACCGTCGTCGAGAACCTGCAGCAGCACGTCGAACACCTCGGGGTGCGCCTTCTCGACCTCGTCGAGCAGCACGACGCTGTACGGACGCCGCCGCACGGCCTCGGTGAGCTGCCCGCCCTGCTCGTAGCCGACGTATCCCGGAGGGGCGCCGACGAGCCGCGAGACCGAGTGCTTCTCGCCGTACTCCGACATGTCGATGCGCACCATGGCGCGCTCGTCGTCGAACAGGAAGTCGGCCAGAGCCTTGGCCAGCTCGGTCTTTCCGACGCCGGTCGGCCCGAGGAACAGGAACGATCCGGTCGGCCGACCGGGGTCACTGATGCCCGCCCGCGAACGGCGGACCGCATCGGACACCGCCTTGACGGCATCCTTCTGCCCGATGAGGCGCTTGCCGAGCTCGGATTCGAGGTGCAGCAGCCGCTCGCTCTCACCCTGCAGCAGTCGACCGACGGGGATGCCGGTCCACGCGGCGATCACGGCGGCGATGTCCTCGTCGGTGACCTGCTCGTTGACCATGCGCCCCTCTGTCGAGACCGTGGCCTCGGCCTGCTCGGCTTCGGCGATGTCGCGCTCGAGGCGCTTGATCGTCTCGTATTCGAGCTTCGAGGCACGCGTGTAGTCGGCCTCGCGCATGGCGAGGTCGCGCTGCGTGATCGCGTCGTCGAGCTGCTTCTTGAGTTCGCCGACGCGGTTCAGCCCCTGGCGCTCGCGCGCCCAGCGGGCTTCGAGCTCGGCCAGCTGCGCCTCCATGCCCACGAGCTGCTCGCGGAGAGCCGCGAGTCGCTCTTTCGAGGCCGCATCCTTCTCGCGCTTGAGAGCGAGCTCTTCGAGCTTCATGCGGTCGACCTGGCGCTTGAGCTGGTCGATCTCGACGGGAGACGAATCGATCTCCATCTTGAGACGCGACATCGACTCGTCGATCAGGTCGATCGCCTTGTCGGGGAGCTGCCGCGCGGGCAGGTACCGGTTCGACAGTGCAGCGGCGGCGACCAGCGCGCTGTCGGCGATCGTCACCCCGTGGTGCGCCTCGTAGCGCCCCTTGAGCCCTCGCAGGATCGCGATGGTGTCTTCGACCGTGGGCTCGCCGACGTAGACCTGCTGGAAGCGCCGCTCGAGAGCGGCATCCTTCTCGATGAACTCGCGGTACTCGTTGAGGGTCGTCGCGCCGATCAGTCGCAGCTCACCCCTGGCGAGCATGGGCTTGAGCATGTTCGACGCGGCCACCGAGCCTTCACCACCGCCGGCGCCCATCAGCACGTGCAGCTCGTCGATGAAGGTGATGATCTGCCCGTCGGATTCGGTGATCTCCTTGAGCACGCTCTTCAGCCGCTCCTCGAACTGCCCGCGGTACATCGCACCCGCGACGAGGGCCGAGATGTCGAGCGACACCAGCTCCTTGTCCTTGAGGGACTCTGCGACGTCGCCCGCGACGATGCGCTGGGCGAGGCCCTCGACGACGGCGGTCTTGCCTACGCCTGGCTCGCCGATCAGCACCGGGTTGTTCTTGGTACGGCGCGTGAGCACCTGGCTGACGCGCCGGATCTCGCTGTCGCGCCCGATCACCGGGTCGAGCTTTCCCTGGCGGGCGCGGTCAGTGAGGTTGATCCCGAACTGCTCGAGGGCGGACTGCTGGTCGTCGTTCTGCGTGCTCTGTGGGGTGGGCATATGTTCCTCCTGAGGAGACTCCTTCTGGTCGCTGTCTTGTTGTCATGGTCCGCAAAGTTGAGTGGACTTGACTCAAGTTTAGCGCATACTGCGCACGGCATCCAGGATCGCTCGTGCGACCGCGTGCTTAGAGCCTGACGCGGATGACACGACGGCGCCACCCCCTCCTACGACCTCGACGGCGTTGTCCCTCTTCTCGAAACCGTGATCGGCATTCGCCAGGTTGACGGCGAGCAGGTCGACGCCCTTGCGCTCCCGCTTGCGGCGAGCACGTTCCCGGCGCTCAACCGGATCCTCCGAGGTCTCGGCGGCGAAGGCGACGATCGTCTGGCCCTGCGGTGCTCGGCCGTCGGCGCGCGATGCGGCGAGCGCGGCGACCACGTCTTCGTTCTCGACCAGATCGAGGCGCGTCAGCACGCCGTGCTCCTTGGTGAGCTTGTGCTCGGACACCGTCGCGGGGCGATAGTCGGCGACGGCTGCGGCCATGATCACGATGTCGGCCGCCTGCGCCGCCTCCTTCATCGCGTCGGCGAGCTCCGCCGCGGTGCCGACGGGGACGACTCCGATGGACGGATGCCGCGCGTCGGCGAGCACATCGGCCGAGATGTTCGCCGCGACCACCGTGACGTCTGCACCGCGCGCTGCGGCATCCGCGGCGAGCGCGATGCCCTGCCGGCCACTCGACCGATTGCCCAGGAAGCGCACGGGGTCGATCGGCTCTCTGGTGCCACCCGCCGAGACGACGACCCGAAGCCCTTCGAGATCGCGCGGCGCGAGCAGCGCGATCGCCGCCTCGAAGATCTGCTCGGGCTCCGCCATGCGGCCGGGTCCGCTGTCACCGCCGGCGAGCTCTCCGTCGGCCGGGCCGACGAGGTGCACCCGGCGGGACCTCAGCGTCGCGATGTTCGCCTGCGTGGCGGCGTTGCGCCACATCTCGGCGTGCATCGCCGGCGCGAGCAGCACCGGCGCCTCGGTGGCGAGCAGTGTGGTGCCGAGCAGGTCGTCGGCGATGCCCGCGGTGATCTTCGCGATCGAGTTGGCGGTCGCAGGGGCGACGATCACGAGATCGGCGCCCTGGCCCAGCGCGACGTGCCGCACCCGGGCGACGTCGTCGTGCACGCTTGTCGTGACCGGATGCCGACTGAGCGCCTCCCAGGTGGGGGTGCCGACGAATCGCAGCGCGTCCTCGGTCGGAACGACGGTCACATCGTGCCCCGCCTTGGTCAGCAGACGCACCAGGTGCACTGTCTTGTATGCGGCGATGCCACCCGTAACCCCGACGACGATGTTCACGGTTCGATTCTGCCCCAGCATCCGTGGCCGCGGGCCCGAGACTGCTCGACCCGCTTCTAGACTGAAACGCGTGTGCACCGTGGTGATCGATGTGGCCGGCCCCGAGACCGCGCGGCTGCTCGCGGTGCGAGACGAAGACCCGCAGCGCGAGTGGGACGCCCTCGGCGAATGGTGGCCCGACGCCTACCCCGGCGTCTCGGGCATCCGCGACCGGCGGGCGGGCGGCGCCTGGCTCGCCGTGAACGCCGCCGAGCGGCGACTCGCTGTGCTGCTCAACCGCGCCGACGTCGTAGACCTCGCGGCTGACGTCGCCCTGTCACGCGGCTCCCTCGCCCTGGAGTCGGTCATGGGTCACTCCCCGATCGCGCCGCTGCCCATGCACGGCTTCAACCTGCTCGAGGTGCGGCCCGAGGGGGCGCGCGTGCTGAGCTGGGACGGCGTCGAGCTGCGCGAGACATCGCTCGCCGACGGCATCCACATGATCGCGCACGATGACCTCGACGATCTCGACACTCCGCGCATCGCCGCCTGGCTGCCCGAGTTCCGCGCTCTGGGCGCGACGGGCGACAGTCTCGACTGGTCAGGCGCGTGGACCTCGCTGCTCGCCTCATCCGCTCGGCTCGACCCAGAGGATGATCGGGCGATCATCCGCGACAACCGTCCGCATGGCTATCCGACGCAGTCGCTGCTGTACTGCACCGCGTCGGTCACCCCCGAGGGCGTCGACGTGGACTATCGCGCCCTCCCGAGCCCCGGACACTGGGACCACTGAGCGCAGCGCGCGTCGCAGCGCTCTTCACGGGGGCTCGTCGCAGCGCTCGTCGCAGCGCTCGTCGCAGCGCTCGTTGCGCGCTCGTCACCGCGCGGCAGGCGATCGAGCGGTCAGGCCGCAGACGACTCCGCATCGTCCGCGCACGAGAAGCGCGCGCGATAGGCCGTGGGAGTGGTGCCCAGCACCCGTGAGAAGTTCTGCCGCAGCACGGCCGCCGACCCGAAGCCGCATTCGTCGGCGATCTGCTCGAGTGACAGATCGCTGCGCTCGAGCATCCGCTGGGCGTGCAGCACGCGCTGTCGCGCGAGCCAGGCCGCGGGAGTCGCGCCGTATTCCGCCTTGAATCGACGAGCGAAGGTGCGCGGAGACATGAGAGCGCGAGCCGCGAGCTGATCGACGCCCAGGTCGTCGCGCAGGTGCTCGACCGCCCAATCGGCGACGGCAGCGAGCGAGTCGTTCTGGGCGACGGGGATCGGTCGGTCGATGAACTGCGCCTGACCGCCGTCGCGCTGCGGCGGAACGACCATGCGGCGCGCGATGCGGTTGGTGAGCTCGGCGCCGAGCTCGATGCGCAGCAGATGCAGGCACGCGTCGATGCCGGCCGCCGTGCCGGCGCTCGTGATGATCCGGTCGTCCTGCACGAACAGCACGTCGGGGTCGATGTCGATCGCGGGATACATCTCGGCCATCACCTCGGAGTACATCCAGTGCGTGGTCGCGCGACGCCCGTCGAGCACGCCGGCGGCACCGAGGATGAACGATCCGCTGCAGATGCTCAGCACCCAGGCGCCGCGTGCGACCGCGTCTCTCGCGGCATCGAGAAGGAGCGGATCGATCTGGCCCCAGTACTCGCGGGGCACGGGACAGAAGACGACGAGGTCGGCCTCGTACGCGAAGGACAGGTCGTGCTCGACGTTGATCGAGAAGCCCAGCTTCGAAGTGACGACGCCGGGGCGCGGCGCGATGACCCGGAAGTCGAAGTTCGGCACGCCGTCGTTCGATCGGTCGAGGCCGAACGCCTCGCAGGCGAGACCGAACTCGAACGGTGCGAATCCGTCTTGGACGATGCAGGCGACGGTCTTCATCATGGCGCTCTCCCGGTTTGGCAGTTTTCCTACGAGCAGAGTCTATTCTGCCACTCGTGGCAGGTCAACAGTGATCGTAGCGTTTCTGCCATGATCCTTATCATCGCACTCATCACCCTCGCCGTGTGGGCCCTCGTCGCCACGGTCATCGAACTCCGCCGCGACGGGCACCGACGCGTTCCCACCGACTGGACACGTGTCGTCGAAAGGGATGCCCTCGACCGCGCGGAGGCCGGGCACGTCTATCGCTGACCCGCGGCGCGCGATCTCCCCCATGGGACGACGCACGCGGCTACGCTCGTGAACATGAGCGAGCCTCAGCAGCAGCCTCCTGCGCAGCCACACGGAACTCCCCCGCAGTACGCGGGCTCGCACTATCCGGCACAGCCGCCGCAGTCGTCGCAGCCGCCGCAGTCGCACTCCGGCCAGCCATACGGTGGGCAGGCGTACGCGGGGCATCCATACCCGGCGCAGCCCTATCCTGAGCCACAGCGTGCGGCTTCCTCTGGCAGCTCAGGACTCGGTCGTCTCGCCTTCCTCCTCGCCGTGGTCTCGCTGGGGATCGGGCTCCTCGTCACGCTGTCGTATCCGCTGATGTACCGGATGATGGGCGATCCATCAGCCATCGGCGCGTTCGGAGCGGTCGGCAACGGGCTCGTGCTGATCATCGCCGTCGTGGGGCTCATCCTCGGCCTGATGTCGGTGCGGCGACCAGGGTCGCAGATCCTCGCGGGCATCGCGATCGGTGTCACCGCCTCGCAGCTCGTCGGGATCGTCATCTCGTGGGTGTCGAACCTCTTCTACGCGTTTTCCTTCTGATCGTCCGGAGAATCGATGACCGAGCAGCAGAATCCAGACCGGCCGCAGAACGACGGACAGATCCCGTATCCGCCGCAGCAGCCCGGCCAGCCCTACGCCCAACCCGGCCAGCCCTACGCCCAACCCGGCCAGCCCTACACGCACCCCGGCCAGCCCTACACGCACCCCGGCCAGCCGTACGCCCAGCCGTACGCACAACCCGCCCAGCCGTACGCACAACCCGGCCAGCCCTACACGCACCCCGGTCAGCCGTATGCCCGACCGGGCCAGCCCGATGGAGTCGCGGCGGCGCCCTACGCTCCGGGCCCGGCGACCGCCCGCCGTTCCGGAGGTCTCGGTCGCACGGCATTGGTGATCGCCGTGAGCGCCGTGGCGATCGGGCTGCTCTGGCAGCTCGTCACCCCGTTCATGTATGCGAGCGTCGGCTTCGGCGTCGTCGACCTGCTGTCGAACGTCGTGAACCTGGTCGTGATGGCAGGCGCAGGTGTCGCCCTGGTGCTCGGAATCATCGCGCTTCGACGCCCGGCGCCTCATCTGCTCCCGGCGATCGCCATCGGCGTGGGAGGCAGCACGGTCGTCGGCACGCTCGTCGCGTGGGTGTCGAACGTGTTCTACTACTTCGGGTTCTGACTCCGAGGATCAGCGCGCGAGCACGCGCTCGTAGATCTCGATCATCGCCGCGGTGCGCGACGACTGCCGGAACGACTCCGAGACTTCGCGCATCGGCTGCGGTGCGATGCCGGCGGCGATGTCGGATGCCGCGCGGTGCAGCGTCTCGACGAGACCCGCTCGTCGCTGATCCTCGGTGCCGGCGGCTCCGGGCACGGCCCAGAGTCCGCCGCCGAGCTCTGCCGCGATGTCGGGGTCGCTGATCACCGACGGCGTGCCGAGGGTGGCCGCCTCGAACGGCGTCATGCCCTGCGTCTCGAAGCCGATCGACGTCTGCACGAGTGCGTCGGCGGCGGCGATGCGAGCGAGAGTGTCTGCGTAGCTGAGCTTGCCGGCAAAGTGCACGTTCGACAGGCCCGAGACGATCTTCTCGGCGGCGGCGCGCTGAGCGCCGCCCCCGATGATCTCGAGGTCGGCGTCGATTCCCGACGCGACGAAGGCCTCGAGGAACGGCAGCAGGCGCTTCTCGGGGCTCATGCGCCCGAGCCAGACGAAGCGGGGACGCCCGGGGGTGCGTTCGGTCGGAGCGGCGGCGAGCGTCGCCTCGCGCACGTCGTCGTCGATGCCGTTCCACACCACGTCGACGGGGCTGAAGACCCCGTGCTCTTCGAGGCGGCGTGCGAAATGCGTCGAGGGTGCGGTCACGGCCGACGAGCCGCTCGCGATGCCACGCAGGAAGGCCCAGCCGTCGTTCCCGCGCATCTGCTCCGCGGCGCCTCGCAGCGCGCGGCGGCGCCAGAGGTTGAGTGCTCGAAGCACCGGGCCGTGCAGCGGCGTGACGGCGGCGATCCCGACATCGACGCGGTTGTGCATGGTGTGGACGACGGGGATGCCGTGACGAGCCGCATACCGGTGGCCGATGAAAGCGCCCCAGAAGTCGGCCTGGACATGCACCAGATCGACCGGAGGGCGGTGCGTAATCGCGCGGTCGAGCGCACGGTCGGTGGCGCGGCCGGGCCAGCTCATCGAGTACTCGCGGTCGGTGGTGATCGGCACGGACGGCAGATCGACGTTCGACGAGTCGGCGACGCGTGAGGCGCGAGCCCCGTGCATCTTCGGTGCGACGACGGTCACCGTGTGGCCGGCGCGCTCGAGGAACTCCCGCTGCAGCCGCATCGACACCTGAGCTCCGCCGAGGGAGTCCAGGTGCTGATCGCCGAAGAAGACGATGTGCATGACGGGCGTCGTCACTCGGGAAGCGGCTCGTCGCGGTACAGCGCCTCGAACGTGTCGAGTGTGCGGTTGATGTCGTGGATCGCGACGCCGTCGAGCGATGCCTGCTGCAACCGCGCGTACTCGCCTGGCGATGCGGTGAGCACGTCGGTCAATCGCGCGGCGAGGGCATCCGCGTTGCCCGGCTCGAACAGGTAGCCGTTCTCACCGTCGTGCACGAGGTGCGGCAGGGCGACGGCATCCGCTGCGACGATCGGCAGCGCCGAGGCCATCGCCTCCATGGTCGCGATCGACTGCAGCTCGGCGATCGAGGCGATGGTGAACACCGACGCGCGCGACAGCAGTGCACGCAGCTGCTCATCCGTCGTGCGGCCGTGGAAGGTGACGCGGTCGGCGATGCCCAGCTGAGTTGCCAGGTTCTCGAGCTGCTTGCGCTGGTCGCCGCCGCCGACGATGTCGAACGTCGCCTCGAGCGCCGGGTCGAGCTTCGTCATCGCCTCGAGGATGACCTCGACCTGCTTCTCGGCGGTCAGGCGTCCGACGAAGATGATGCGGTTCTTGTCGCGAGGAGCGATCACCGGGGTGTACTGCGTGCGGTCGATGCCGCAGCTGACCGGGATGACGCCAGTGACCGCTACGGTGCGCTCGAGGAAGTCGGCGGCGCGACGCGTCGGTGTCGTGATCGCGCGCGTCAGAGCGAACGTGCGCTTCGCGTCTCCCCACGCCCAGCGCAGGACGAGGTCATCGACGAACTTCGGCATGGTGGTGTGGTCGAGGATGTTCTCGGCCATCACATGGTTCGTCGCGATCACCGGGATGCCGCGTTCGTGCGCGATGCGAGAGAGGCCGCGGCCGATCACGATGTGCGACTGGATGTGCACGACGTCGGGCTGCACGCTGTCGAAGATCTTCCGGGCATAGTGCTTCACGCGCCACGGCCAGACGAAGCGCAGCCAGTCGTGGGGTGCCCAGCGCACCGACGGCAGCCGGTGCAGGGTCATAGGCTCGCCCTCGATCACCTCGGTGCGCGGCGCAGCTCGGCGGTAGGCCTGGTTCGGTGCGACGACGTGCACGTCATGACCGCGCTGCACGAGTCCGGCCGCGAGACGCTCGGCGAAGCGGGCGGCGCCGTTGATGTCGGGCGCGAAGGTGTCGCATCCGATCAGGATGCGAAGCGGACGCTGCCCGGAGTCGGGGGCGACGTCGGGAGCACTCGTCGGATCGGAGGTAGAGGAGGACATTCTGCCTTACGGTACGGCGGTCAAAGAGCCCGATCGGGCGCTGGCCACTCTACCTGAGGGGCCTGATCGGACCGCCGAGGCATACCGGCATCCCTCAGCCTCACCCCCTAGCGTGGAGACATGCGACT
This sequence comes from Microbacterium sp. Leaf161, assembly GCF_001423645.1. NCBI lineage: Bacteria > Bacillati > Actinomycetota > Actinomycetes > Micrococcales > Microbacteriaceae > Microbacterium > Microbacterium sp. Leaf161. The sequence continues at coordinate 995,363 of NZ_LMOW01000001.1, forward strand.
GACTGCCGACGCCGACCCCCGGCTGTGGATCCCCGTCACCGATTCGCTCGGCTGGAAGGGGCGCCGGCACCGAAAGGCCGCCATCCGGATGCTGTTGGGGCAGGTGAACTCGGCGATCGGCGTCACCGAGCGCCCGGGTTCACGGATCGGCGCGTGGGCGATGAGCCAGGCGGCGCCGATGCTGATGCGCCGGGCAGACGGTCGCGTGCTCGTGTGGACGTGGAAGGCGGATCCGGAGCTTGTCGTCGCGATGGCGACCGTGCAGGCGTTGACTCCGCAGGTGCGGGTCGCTCGCGCGTCGATGCCGATGGACTACGACGACACCCAGTCGTTCTCGAGCCGGTGGCTGGGCACGGGAGAGAAGCTGGTGGTGGCGATGCCGCCGTCACCCGCGTCACCCCCGTTCGCCACCTACACCTGGGACACCGGCACGCATCTTGTGACACTCACCGCAATGTGCAGCGACCGCGAACGCTTCGGCACGCTGGACGGCGCTCTCGACGATCTGGCTCGCAGTATCCGCGTCGTCGACGAGGTCGCGGGAGGCGAGTCGCCTGAGGTGCTGAGGCTCGACCCGGCCTGATATCCCGTCTCGGTGCGCGCGGTTTCGCCCGGGTGTGCGTCGTCTCCCCCGGGTGTGCGTGGTTCCATCCGGGCGTGCGTGGTTCCCCTCGGTGCGCGTCGCCCCCCGGGTGTGCGTGGTTCCACCCGGGCGTGCTCAGACGCGAAGCGAGGTGCGGCGCACTCGAGCGGGTGACGGCAGGCTGAGTCGTGGGGTGCGCCAGTGCTGTGCGGGATCCCACCATGCCGGTCCGCGGACCTGCGGGAGGCCGTCTTTCATGCGGATCTCCCACCCGGAGGTGCCGAGGGAGCGGTGGTGCCACCAGCACAACGGCACACCGTTATCGGTATGCGTGGGCCCGCCCCTGGCATGCTCGGTGACGTGGTGGATCTCACACCATGAGGCGGGCACGTGACATCCCGGGATCAGGCACTCCTTGTCCCGGGCGATGATCGCCCGACGTTGATGCACGGTGAACACCCGATCCGTCGTCGTGATCCCGATGATTCGACCCTCGTCCATGAGGACGCGTTGGATCGCCCCGCTGCAGGCGACCTGCGCCGCGACGGAGACGGGGACGTGGGCACCGGATCCGGGGATCGTCGCCCACCCACCATTGCCGCCCGCTCCAGACCCAGCGCCTCCGAACGCAGCATCGGTGACAGCGCCTCCGAACGCTGCACCGGTGACAGCGTCTCCGAACGCAGCACCGGTGGCACGCGTGGCGTGGTGGGCGAGGTCTGTCGCGTCGACGGTGACGACGAGGACCGGTGATGCGCCGCCGAGGGTGGGCATGTCCTTGTGCCGGGCAGCGATCCCGAGCGCTGCGGCGAGAGCGTCGTGGCGCTTCTGCGCCGCGGTGCGGTCATCGAGCACGCTGCGCTCATCCGAATTGAACGGGTCCTCCCCCGCATCCGAGTCAGCGTTCGAGCCCGCATCAGCACCAGCAGGCGAAGAGTCGGCGTCCGAAGAATCTGTGTCCTCACCGGAGCTCCCACTCGGGGCGAAGAACACCCCCGGCATCGGCGGCCCGTCGCCCTTCGGGTTGAGGATCGCGTCCAGGATGAGCTGCAACTGGGCCGCGGCGTCCGGGGTCAGGTAGCCGCGGATCGCATGCATGCCGTCCTTCACCCGGCCGATCGTGATCCCCCGACGACGACGCGCATCCTCGTCCTTCGGTTCCTCACCATCCGGATCGAACATCGACGCGAGATCCTCCGCCAGAGCCTTCAGATCCTGCGCCGTCGGCGACGGACCCGCCGCATGCTCGTCCACGTCCGGGTCGTCACGGGTCGAGTCGTCATTGGGTGCCGCCTCGAGGCCGTGACCGCGGGCGCACCCCGCCAACGCGACATCCGCCGCCAACCGCTGATCGACCGTGAGCCGATCCCACACCTTCTCGATCGGACCCGTCGCCGCCAGAAACCCCGCGACACCGACCACCCCGTCCAGCAGGGCGAGCCGCATCTCCGCCCACCGTGCCGGCATCCTCTCCCCCGCCAGACTCATCGGCCGCCGCACCAGATCGACCACCCTGTCGACCCGGGTCGCACCCCGCACATCCACACCCACCGTCCGCTGCAGCAGCTCATTCAGCCCCCGGCAGCCCGCCGAATGCGGAAAGTCGCCCGGATCCCCCGTCGCGATCGTCTCCACAATCACCGCCTCGGCACGTCGGAACGCCGCCCCCGCACCCTGCAACACCGCAACCCGGTCCGCATCCGACAACCCCGCCAGCGCGTCGTCGGACAGCACCGCATCCAGGTCGGCGATGATCCGATCCAAAAGCTCCGCAGCGCTGTTCATACCCCCTAGTCAACCGGGGACCGCCGACATTCGAGACCTGAGTCCGCCCACTTTTACCCCAGATCAACGCCATATTCCGATCTCCCAATACAGCGCAGAGAAGGACGCGCGGCCGACGAAAGCATCAAGAAGAAGAAGACGGCGGAGGAGAAAGGGAAGGAGACGGAAGGAGACGGAGACGGAGATGGAGAAAGAGAAAGAAAAGGAGAAAGAGACGGAAGCGAAAAGGAGAAAGAGAACGAGAAAGAGAAGACGAAGGAGACGTAGGAGGAGAAAGGGAAGGGGAAGGGGAATTAGCAGGCGGAGCGCGAAAACTAGTGAATACAGGTAACTATGTAGTACCATCACAATCATGGAACTGCTTTTCGTCGACCGCCTGCTGCTGATCGCAGACCTCTTCCAGAGGGACATGGCCCGCGCTTTCGACGGCACCGGACTCACGACAGCCCGCGTGCACCTGCTCTGGGTGCTGCAGCACGCCGGACCGTCGACGCAGCAGACACTGGCACAGCTCTGCGATGTCACCCCTCGCAACATCACGGGGCTCGTCGATGCTCTCGAGAAGTCGGGGCATGTTCGCCGCACCCCGCACCCGACCGATCGACGTGCCGTCCTGGTCGAGCTGACCGAGGCCGCCACCGCGACGATGGCGCGGATGCAGGACGAGCACGCGCAGCTCAACGAGACGCTGCTGTCGGCGATCGACCCCGCCGACCGCGCGGCCGTCGAACGCGGCCTCGCGGCCGTGGCAGCACACCTCGAGCACCTCGTGACCACCGCCGCCACGCCCGCTCCCGAGAGCACGGGCGAGCCCTCCACGCCCGGAGACGCACCGTGACCGAACAACTGCAGACGACGGGCCCGACCCCGATCGCGCGCATCCTCAACTTCCTCCATCGCGCATGGATCGCCGAGCTTCGCGTCTACTCGAGCATCGCCCGCGCGATCGCCCGCCGCCCCGCAGTCCCGAAGGGCGGTACGGGAATCGGCTATCACCGCCCCGTGCTCACGGTGCTGTTCATCTTCATCGGCCTCTCCGCTGTCGAGATCCCGATCCTCGACCTCATCGTGCACCAATGGCCCGCCGTGCGGATCACGCTGCTGGTGCTCGGAATCTGGGGCGTCACCTGGATGGTCGGCCTGCTGTGCGCGATGCTCATGCGGCCGCATTCGGTGGGGCCCGACGGAGTGCGGGTGCGCAGCGGGCTCGAGCTCGATGTGCCGATCGGATGGGCCGACATCGCGTCGGTCGCGATCGACCGCCGGGTCGACGAACCCAAGCAGCCACGCATCACCGGTTCGGAGTACGCCGAGCGGATGCAGGATGAGACCAACATCGAGATCGAGCTCGAACGCCCGGTCGCGATCCGGCTCCCGGGCCTCGCTCCGAAGGGCGGAGTGCACCATGTCGACCGCATCCGGCTGTGGGCCGATGATCCTCGCGCCTTCCTCGACGCGGCTCGACCCTTCCTGACAGCGGCCTGATCAGTCGAGACCGCGCTCCGCGAGCCACTGCTTCGCCACGAGCACCGGAGCCCTCACGAGCCACGCATCCGCGATGATCTCGGCCAGCCGGCCGCGATCGACCGCGTCGAGCTGCACCAGCAGGCCGGGGTATCCGTCGAAGTGCGGAATCGAGAACAGACCCTCGGGCTCTGCCGCCAGCAGCATCGCCTTCTCCTCGAGGCTCGCGACTCGCACGCCCAGCACCGGCCCGTCGGGCCAGACGAGCCCGAGATCTGCGAGCTGGCGAAGATCGACCTTGCTGGCGCCGCGCACCCAGGCGATCTGACCGCTCGGCAGCCGCCAGGAAGGCTCGCCCGTGTGACCGCCCACGCGCTCGGTCACACCGGGCAGCGCGAGCGCGATCTCTCGAACGTCATCGACTGTCGCCATCCGCCCATCGTCCTCCCGTGAGGCAGCCCGCCACAATGGCGACCGCGGATGACGGAGGTCTCAGCGCACGATGCGCAGCGTCCGCACCTCGAACGGCCGCAGACGCAGCTCGCCGCCCACGCGCCCGTCATCCAGCGCGTCCTCGATCAGAGAGACCTCGCGGATCTCGCTGTGCTCGAAGTCGGCAGCGAGCGACCCGACCGCACGGCGCCCGAGCGCCTCGTAGAGGCGGACGATCACGTCGCCCGAGCCGTCGTCGGCGAGCTTCACACCCGAGACCACGATGCCCTCGCCCTCGACGCTCACGAGCGGTGCGACCTCGTGCGCGCCGCGCACGAGCGTCGGCAGCGAGTTGAGGCGGATGCCCTCGGCGGTCGCGATCGCGGCGTCCGCACCGACCACGAACCCGATCTCGATCTGGTGGTGGCCGTGATCGGTGCTGGGGTCGGGGAACCGCGGCGCGCGCAGCAGCGAGAGCCGCACAGTGGTCGTGACGGCCTCATCCGACACCTCGCGCGAGGTGTCGTAGCCGTAGATCGAGTCGTTCACGAGCGCGACGCCGAAGTCCTGCTCGCGCACCAGCACGAAGCGGTGCATCGAGGTCTCGAACTTCGCCGCCTCCCAGCTGGTGTTCGTGTGCGTCACCCGCGCCTGGTAGCCGAACTGCGTCTCGGCCTCGGTGTGCGTGGCCTGGACGTCGAGCGGGAACGCGAGCTTGAGCAGCTTCTCGGTCTCGTGCCAGTCGATGTCGTTGCGGAGCAGCACGGTGCGCTGACCGGGCGCGAGGGTGATGGTCTGCTCGACCGTCGACTGCGAGAACGACCGGGTCACGACGACGGAGGCCGTGCCGTCGACGACGGATGCCGAGATCGAGTCGACCGCGGTCAGATCGTCGACGCTGTTGCGGTAGTACTTGTCGATGTCCCAGGCGTCCCACATGTTCGGGAAGTCCTGGTGCAACTGGAACAGGTTCGCCGCGCGCCCCTCGGCCACCGCCTCGCGACCCGACGTCTTGTCGACCGCTGAGACGATGAGCCCCTCGGAGGAGATCAACACGGAGACGAGCTCATTCTCGAGGCGCCACCCGCCGTCTTCGCCGGAGAGCATGACGGATGCCGGGGCAGGCGCCTCGACGAAGCCCGCCCCGAGCGCGCGTCCACCGCCACCGACCGACGTCGGCACGAACCGCAGCTCACGATCGCCCTCGCCCGCGAGCGAGCGACGCGCGGCATCCGCGATGTCCCGGGCATCCGACAGCACGTTCGTGAGGACCTCGACGGCCTCGCGGTGCACCCACGCGATCGACGTGCCCGGCAGGATGTCGTGGAACTCGTGCAGCAGCACGGTCTCCCACAGCCGATCGAACTCGGCCTGCGGGTATGCGGCTCCGGTGCGCACGGCATCCGTCGCCGCCCACAGCTCGGCCTCGACCAGCGCGTGCTCGGCCCAGCGGTGCAGCGCCTTCGTGGCGTGCTGGCTGGTGAGGGTTCCGCGGTGCAGCTCGAGATAGAGCTCGCCGACCCAGACGGCCGGGTTCGGCAGCTCGGCGCGGGCGGCGTCGAAGAAGGTGTCCGGGTGCTCCCACACGACACGCGCGCTGCCCTCGAGGTTCTCGAGGCGCTTCGCCTTGCCGGTCATCTCACGCGTGGTGCCTCCACCGCCGTCGCCCCAGCCCACTGGCGCGATCGACCGCGATGTCACGCGGTTCTCCTTGAACTGACGCGAGGCCTTGGCGACCTCCATGCCGCTGAGCTGGGAGTTGTAGGTGTCCATCGAGGGGAAGTGCGTGAACACCTGCGAGCCGTCGATGCCCTCCCAGAGGAAGGAGTGGTGCGGGAAGACGTTCTGCTGGTTCCACGAGATCTTCTGCGTGAAGAACCACTCGAACCCGGCACGGCGCATGAGCTGCGGCAGAGCAGGCGAGTAGCCGAAGCTGTCGGGAAGCCAGACACCCTTCGAGCGGATGCCGAATTCGCGTTCGAAGAACCGCTGACCGTACGAGAACTGACGCACGAGCGACTCCCCGGTCGGCATCACGGTGTCGGATTCGACCCACATTCCGCCGAGCGGCAGGAAGCGCCCCTCGGCGACGGCGGCCTTGACCCTGGCGTACACCTCGGGGCGGTGCTCCTTGAGCCACGCGTACTGCTGCGCGCTCGACATGCCGTAGAGGAAGTCCGGCTGCTCGTCGATGAGCGTCGTCATCGACGAGGTGGTGCGGGCCACCTTGCGGATCGTCTCGCGCACCGGCCACAGCCAGGCGGAGTCGATGTGCGCGTGCCCGATCGCCGAGATTCGGTGCGCGCTGGCCTCGGCGGGGGCTGCGAGCACGCCCGCCAGGCGAGCGCGGGCATCGGATGCCGTCTGCACGATGCGCTGCAGATCGAGCACATCGAGGGCGTCGTCCATGGCCTGCAGGATCTGCATGCGTCTCGGCGACGTCGCCGGCAGCTCGGCCTGCAGCTCGAACAGCACCTCGAGGTCGAGGGACAGCTCGAAGACCTCCTGCTCGAAGACGGCGAGGTCGATGCGGCGGGTGCGATACAGCGGCTCGCGGGACGACGTCTGGATGTCGCCCTCCTGCGTCGGCAGGAAGGGGTGGTAGTCGAGCAGCACCGGGTTGGCAGCCGCCTCGAGATACAGCTCGACGGGCTCGTCGCCGTGAGCGTCCTCGGTGATCGGCAGCCACTGGTTGCGCGGGTTGATGCTCTTGACCGGACTGCCGTCGGGCCGGTAGACGAGCGCCTCGCACTGGAAGCCCGGCATGTTGATGTCGAATCCGAGGTCGATGACGGCCTCGACCCGGCGGCCGGCCCATTCGGCGGGCACGCGACCGGTGATCTTGAACCAGGTCGTCGACCAGGCGGGGCCCCACATGCTCGGCACGGAGGCCGGGGCGAAGTCGAGAGCGAGCCCGTCCGCGGGGCTGATCGGCTCACCCGGGAGCTGGTTCACCTCGATCGTCAGGGGCACGGATGCGGAGTGGACGGCCGGGCGGATGCGCTCGTCGAGCACCCGCTTGACGCGGCCGACGGTGAGCGAGGTGTCGTCATGCATGGTGTGATTCTCCGGGCTCGACGGTGAGAGGGGACCTGACTCGCGCCCGGGAGTCGGGCGGTTGCCGACAATGCTATCGGATTTACTAAAGCGATCTAGTAAACCCGCCCGGAATCACGCTCGACAGCTTCCGAGCGGCTAAACCGATCAAGTAGTGTGAGGCGCATGACCTCGGGCAAACGCGTCACCATCGCGGACATCGCGCGCATGGCCGGAGTCTCGCCCGGAGCCGTGTCGTTCGCGCTCAACGGGCGCCCCGGCGTGAGCGACGAGACCCGTCAGCGCATCCTCGCGATCGTCGAGGAGAACCACTGGCAGCCCAGCTCCGCGGCGCGCGCCCTGGTCGGCGCCCGCGCCAACACGGTCGGCTTCGCACTCGCGCGTCCCGCCCGTTCGCTCGGATCCGAGGCGTTCTTCACCGACCTCATCGCCGGCATCGAGTCGCGGCTCTCCGAGAGCAAGGTCAGTCTGCAGCTGCGCCTGGTCACCGACATCGCCGAGGAGATGGAGGTGCATCGGCAGTGGCGGTCGTCGAACCAGGTCGACGGCATCATCCTCATCGACCCCCGCGACGACGACCCCCGCAGCGACCGGATCGCGGCGCTCGACGCTCGCGCGGTGATGATCGGCTCGAAGCCCTCCCCCGAGGGAGCAGTGCCGAGCGTCTGGATCGCCGACGACGAGGTGGCCGAGACGCTCTTCTCCTACCTCGCCGCACTGGGACACACGCGCATCGCCTATGTCGCCGGCCCCGCCGAGCTCGAGCACACCCGTCTGCGCGCCGAGGTGCTGCACGCCATGGCCCCCGACGGCATCGCCGGCGAGGTGATCACGACCGACTTCTCCCCCGCCAGGGCATCAGCCGTCACACGTGCCCAGCTCTCGGGCCGCCTGCGCCCGACGGCGATCGTCTACGACAACGACGTGATGGCCGTGGCCGGCCTCAGGGTCGCCCAGGAGATGGGCCGCGCCGTTCCGCGCGACGTCTCGATCGCATCGTTCGACGACTCGGTGATCGCCGGCCTGATCAACCCGTCGATCACCGCGATGACCCGTGACACGTTCGAGCTCGGCGAGCAGGCCGCGACACTGCTGCTGCAGCAGATCGTCGCCGGCCTCAACCTGCCCAGCGCTCAGGGCCCGACGCCGACCCTCACCGCCCGCGAGAGCACGGCTCCGCCGGCGGCAGCATCCTGACGACGGCTCTCCGGCGTCTCGCGATGTCGTCGTCAGCCGTCGACGACGGTGTTGACGGAGCCGTAGGGGTCGACCCCGCTCGTCGAGAGATCAGGACGGATGAGGCGACGGATGCCGCGCGCGGCGAGCGTCGCGTCGTCGAGAGCCGTCTGCGACGTCACGAACGCGGGGTCGAGGCCGGCCTCGCAGGCATCCACCCAGGCCTGGAAGACCGCACCCCCGGGGCTGAGAGCCGCCCGGCTCACCGGCACCTCGCGCTCGTCGACGTCGACCACGATCGCCGCCTCCCGCGCAGGCGCCGCGCTGCGCTCGCGCAGTTCGGGGATCAGCTCGGCGAACCGCCGGCCGAGGGGCTTGGCCGCGCCGCTCTGATCGATCAGGCCGAGCGAGTACTCCAGCTCGGGGAAGTCGCCGAGGTCGCGGCTCACGTCGTGCGAGCACCACCAGGTCACGCCCCAGAGGTTCTCCGTGCGCACCGCCGACCGCAGCGTCGCCTCGAGGAAACCGGGCATCTCGCTCTCGTCGAGGCAGTTCGACGGTGCACCCACCTCCTGCAGCCACACGGGTCGATCGAGATCCGTGGCGAAGGCGCGGGAGAGCTCGATGAGGTATTCGGCGTGGCGGTCGGCGGCGACCGACCTGCCACCGTAGCGCTGAGCCGTGCCGTTGAAGATCCAGGAGTGGATCGTGGTCATCTCGCCCAGGCGCGACGCATGCGCGGGGGTGAAGCCGTGCCCGTCCATGTACCAGACCGCGTCGTACTCGCTGTGGACGTGCGAGAGACCGGGTGCCGCTCCTTCGGCGGCAGCGAGCAGCGACTCGATCCAGTGCCCCGCTTCGTCGGTCGTGACCGGCCAGGGCGACGGATGCGTGTGCGCCGAGAACTGGTTCGTCTCGTTGCCGAGGGTCAGCCCCAGGAAGTTCGGGGCGTCGCGCAGCGCGCCGGCGAGCGTCTGCACGAGGTCGACCTGCCCGCTGAGCGCTGTCGGGTCGGTGAACATGTTGCGGTCGTGCCAGGTGTAGAGCCAGGAGGGCACGAAGTCGAAGCTCGACAGGTGCCCCTGGATCACGTCGACGCTCGCGTCGAGCTCGAACTCGGCAGCGATGTCGACCATGGCGCGGACATCGTCGATCGCCTTCGTGCGGATGAGCGTGCGGTTCGGCTGCAGCACCGTCCACAGCGGGAAGACCCTCACGTGGTCGAGTCCGAGCTCTGCGAGAGCCGCGAAGTCGCGCCGCACGTCATCGGGGGTGAAGTCCAGCCAGGAGTGCATCCAGTCCTTCGACGGCGTGTAGTTCGCCCCGAATCTCAGGCGAGCATCGAGAGCGCGGCGCTGCGTCATGTGTCCGGACCTTTCCGACAGAGCCCTCCGGCGAGGACATTTCGCACCACTATAACGCTTGAGCACGAGGCCGCCACCCGGAATTCCGCTATCTGCATGCACGCGGAGCGTCGAGACCTTGACAGAGACCGCGACGGATGGTTTCATCTGCTAAAGCGTTGTAGTCCGCCGGACGGACACCGCCAATCGCCCGCCTCGAGGAAGAAGCACGATGAAAGTTCCCGCACGCATTGTCGCTCTGGCAACGTTCACGATCGGCGCCATGGCGCTCGCCGGCTGCACCGGAGGCGGCGCCACATCGGGTGCCGCCGGTCCGATCGACACCTCCGGTGAGCTGAGCGGAACCATCCAGTTCCAGACCTGGTCGCTGAAGAACGAGAAGTTCACCCCCTACTTCGAAGACCTGATCGACGCGTTCGAGAAGGAGCACCCCGATGTCACGGTCGAGTGGCTCGACCAGCCGGGCGACGGCTACCAGGAGAAGATCCTGAGCCAGGCGAACGCCGACACCCTCCCCGACGTGCTGAACCTGCCGCCGGACATCGCGTACCCCCTCGTCGCCGCCGGCAAGCTCGTCGACCTCGAGACGGCGGATCCCGACCTGAAGTCCGGGTACAACGCCGGCGCATGGGATGCGTACAGCCAGTACCCCGGCGTCGAGGGCACCTACGGTCTGCCCTGGTACCTCTCGAGCGACGCCTCGTGGTGGAACCTCGCACAGCTCGCCCCCTACGGCGTCACGGAGGAGAACCTCCCCACGACGGTCGACGAGCTGCTCACCCTCGCGAAGGACGTGGCCACCGAGTCCGGCGGCAAGGTGCAGCTGCTGTCGTCGATCCCCGCTCTCGACACATTCACCTCCGCCGGCATGGAGGTCATCAACGACGAGGGCGAGTTCGACTTCAACACCGAGGAGGCCGCCGCGATCATCGAGAAGTACGCCGACGCGTATGCGGCCGGGGCGATGCCCGCCGAGGCTCTGACCGGTGACTACGGCGGAAACGCCGAGGCCTACATCCAGGAGAAGGTCGCCTTCACCACCGGCGGCACCGGCTTCACGACCGACCTCGCCAAGGACGCGCCCGCGCTGCTGGAGAACACCGTCGCCACGCAGCGTCTCGGCATCCCTCCGCTCTATGTGCAGGGACTGAACGTCTCCGCCGACTCCGACAACAAGGAGGCCGCACTCGCGTTCGCCGAGTTCGCGACGAACGAGGTGAACCAGGTCGCCTTCTCGTCGCTCGCCGTCGGCACCGCGCCCGGCACGTCGTCGGGTGGTGACGCCGTGGTCGAGAACATCTCGTCGTCGATCACCGACGAGAAGCAGCTGTCGGCGATCGACACCGTGTTCACCGCGATGGAGGATGCCAAGGCCATCCCGTTCCAGTGGACGTCCGACATGGCCACGTACATGACCCAGCAGATCGCGCTCGCCGTCAACGGCGAAGCCGACGCGCAGGAGCAGCTCGACAAGATCGTCGAGTACGCCAACGCCAACCGCGTGGACAAGTAAGCCATGAGCGCGCACACCAGCATCCGGAGCCGGAGGAAGAGCATCACGTCCCACCGGTGGTTCACCCCGTGGCTGCTCCTCGGCCCCGCCGTCATCTGGGTGCTGGTGTTCGCGCTCTGGCCGTTCCTCAACACCGTCTTCCTGAGCTTCACCGACGCGCGCCCCCTGCGAACCCCCGAGTTCGTCGGCGGGGCGAACTACGAGCGGATGTTCGGCGACGAGATGTTCTGGAACGCCCTCACCACGTGCATCATCTACGTGGTCGTCTGCGTGCCGCTGCTCACGATCCTCCCGCTGCTTCTCGCGCTGCTCGTGCAGAAGAAGCTGCCGGGTATCGCGTTCTTCCGCACCACCTTCTACTTCCCCGTCATCGCCTCGGTGGTCGTGGTCGCGCTCATCTGGACCTGGCTGTTCGACAGTCGCGGCATCATCAACCAGACGCTCGAGTTCCTCGGCCTGGTCGACAAGCCGATGGCGTTCCTCGTAGACCGCTGGCTGCTGCTCGGCTGCGCGATCCTGCTGACGGTGTGGAAGGGCCTCGGCTACTACATGGTCGTCTACCTCGCCGCCCTCGGCAACGTCGGCAAGGAGCTGCATGAAGCGGCGATGCTCGACGGAGCAGGGTCGTTCCGCCGCTTCCTCTCGGTGACGATCCCCTCGGTGCGCGGTGCCATGCTCCTGATCGCGGTACTCATAGCGGTCTCGGCCATGAGGGTGTTCGCCGAGCTCGATGTGCTCTCGAAGAGCACCGGCGGGCCGGGCGGCTACGACATGTCGCTGGTCATGCTGATCCGTCAGGTCGGCTCCGGTCTCAACGGCAACATCGGCTACGCCTCGGCGATCAGCGTCGCCCTGTTCCTCCTCACCCTGATCCCGCTCGCCGCGATCGCCATCATGAATCGCGAGAAGAAGGCGAAGGTCCCCGCATGAGCACGCTCACCCCGCCGCGCGTCGACGACGACCGGCGTCCCGACGATCAGACCGCCGCGACCGCACGCGAACGCATCTTCCGCCGCCGCGGCTCAGGCGACTTCAGCAAGCCGACGCTCGGCGGGCTGATCGGCCGCTACGCTCTGCTGCTGTTCGTGCTCGTCCTCGTGATCGGCCCGTTCGTCTGGCAGCTCTCGACCTCGTTCAAGGGCCCGCAGGAGAACATCTACTCCTTCCCGCCGAACCTCATCCCCCGCGAGCCGACGCTGCAGAACTACGCCACCGTCGCCGAGATCGTCCCGGTCTATCTCTACGCCTGGCACTCCCTGCTCGTCTCAGTCGGCACGGTGCTCAGCAACGTGATCCTCGCCACGTTCGCGGGCTACGCCCTCGGCTGCATGCGCTTCCGCGGCAAGTGGATCGTCATGGCCATCCTGCTGTCGACCCTGCTCTTCCCCGGCGAGGTCACCGTGACGAGCAACTTCCTCACGATCCGCGCGCTCGGCCTCGCCGACACCCTGTGGGGCGTGTTCCTGCCCGGCGCGATCAGCGCCATGAACGTGCTGCTCGTCGCCACCGCGTGCCGGATGATTCCCCAGGACGTGCTGGATGCCGCGACCGTCGACGGCGCCACGACCTGGCAGCGCATCCGCCATATCGTGTGGCCCAACATCCGGGGCATGGTCTCGGTCGTCGCCGTCTTCGCCTTCATCGGCGCGTGGGACGACTACCTCTGGCCCCTCATCGTGCTCTCCGACCCGTCGAAGTACACGCTGACCGTGGGCATGGCCTATCTGAACAGCAGCTTCTCGGTCGACCCGCGCCTGATCGCGGCGGGCACCATGATCGCGCTCGTGCCGATCGTGATCATGTTCTCGTTCACGCAGCGGTTCTTCTTCAAAGGCGTGCAGGAGGGCGCGGTCAAGGGGTGAGCACCGTGCACCTCATGCCCGCCGACGGGCCCGCAGACCCTCCGTCGTCTCGCCCTCGGGCGGGCGTGCTCCCCGGCCAGGTCTTCGCCTTCTCCTTCGATCCGTCGGCCGGCGAGCAGCGGATCGACGTGCCCGGACTCGCAGACATCCCCGTCGCGTCCGACACCGTGCTGCACTGGGCGTTCTATGCCGACGGCGCCGACGCGACCCTCGCCCCGCATGCGGCGCTCGCGGCGACCGTCGATGCGCGGCGTGCCGACGGCGCGAGGCTGAGTGACATCGCCGCCGTGCGCGACCGGTACGATTTCCCGCTCACCGCCGATGCGCAGTTCGGGGCCCGCTGGAGTCTGCCGGAGCAGTGGAACGCCGACACGGTGTCTCTCGCCCCGCTGTGTTCGGGTTCTGTGCCGCACACCTCGGTCACCGTCGAACTCGTCCTGGGCACAGGATCCCTGGCGACCGACGCGGATCTCCCCTCGCGCGTCAGCGGCTTCGTGCAGTGCGTCGTCGAGGAGATGCCGGAGCACCCCACGGCGGCGAAACTTCCTCCCGTCGAACGGGTCGACACCCGTCGAGGCACACACTCCGGACCGCGCTTCTCGCGCGGCAACACGATCCCCGCGGTCGCCGTTCCGCACGGCTTCACGTTCGTCACTCCGGCGACCGATGCCTCGGACACCCGTTGGCCGTACCGCCCCAGCATCCACGACGACCCGCCGGGGCGACGCCTCGAAGCGCTGCAGTTCTCCCATCAGCCGAGTCCGTGGATCGGCGATCGCTCGGTGCTCCAGCTCATGCCGTTCGACGGACGCCCGATGTCTGACCGTGGGGAGCGTCGACGCTGGATCACCCCCGGGTCCGAGCGCGCCCGCCCGCACGAGTACGCGGTCGACCTCGGCGGACTGCGCGCAGAGATGACCGCGACCTCGCACGCCGCCGCCTTCCGGGTGCGCGGCGCCGAGGCCGACGCCATCGTCGGGTTCGTGATCGATCAGCCGACCGATGAGGGACGCCTGACCTGGACCGATGACGGCGGCTTCGAAGGGTGGACGCCGGAGGGCACCGAGGACTGGGGCAACGCTCCGCGCTGCTACTTCGCGGGCGTGGTGCTGCGCAACGAGGGCGACGACGCGTCGGGCCCGCGCGGCGCTGCGTCGGGCCCGCGCGGCGCGCTCGACGACGCCGAGCGGGTGCACGTCGCCGGCTATGTCGGCGGGCGCGGTTCGCTCGAGGTGCGCGTGGCGGTGTCGTTCGTGTCGGTGGAGCAGGCCAGACGCAGCCTCGACCTCGAAGCACCGGCAGAGGTGACATACGAAGACTTGCGAGCGGCATCCGCAGCATCCTGGAACCGTGTGCTGGGGCGCGTGACCATCCCGCCGCTCCCCGAGGCGGAGGCGCCGTATCGCCGATTGGCGCACGAAGAGCATCTGAGCCGGATCGCCGCGGCCCTGCACCGGATGCATCTGTATCCGAACACCGCCGCCGAGAACGCGGGAACCGCCGATGCCCCGATCCCTCGATTCGCCGACGTCTTCGCGGCGCGAGAGCCGTTCGGCGAACGCACCACCAGCGCCCCGATCGTCGACGGCGAGCTGGTGGTGAACAACGGCTACTGGGACACCTACCGCACCGAATGGCCGGCACTCGCGCTGCTCGACCCTGCGCTGACCGGCAGGCTGCTCGACGGACAGCTCGAGCAGTATCGTCGGGGAGGCTGGATGGCCCGGTGGAGCGCCCCGGGATACGTCGACAGCATGGTGGGAACGTCGAGCGACCAGATCTTCGCCGACGCCGCCCGGTGGGGAGTGGAGTTCGACCATGCGGAGGCGTTCGAGAGCGGCTGGCGCAACGCCTGCGAGCCGGGGCCCGATGCGCTGCGCGGTCGCAAGGGCATCGCCCGCGGGCGCTTCACCGGATTCATCTCGTCCGACGTGCCGGAGGGCATGAGCTGGACCATCGAGAACGCCGTGAGCGATGCGGCGCTCGGCCGGTTCGCCGCGCAGCTCGCCGCCGATGCGGAGTCCGCACAGGATGCCGCGCGCTACCGCTCTTCCGCCCGGTACTTCGCGAACCGGGCACTGTCGTACCGCACCCTGTTCGATGCGGACTCCGGCTTCCTCCGTGGCAAGGACTCCGCAGGCGGCTTCACGCCGGGCTTCGACCCACGCACCTGGGGCGGCGACAATGTCGAGACGAACGCCTGGGGCATGTCAGTCGGCGCCGTGCACGACGGAGCCGGACTCGCGACGCTGCACGGCGGCCGCGGCGCCTTCGGCCAGCATCTCGACGACCTCTTCGCGGAGCCCGAGACCGCCGACGAACGCTTCGGCGGAGCATACGGCGCGGTCATCCACGAGCAGCGCGAGGCGCGGGCGCTGCGCTCCGGCATGTGCGCGATCTCGAATCAGCCCGCCCACCACATCCCATTCATGTACGCGTTCAGTGACCGGCCGTGGCGCACCGCGGCGATCGTGAACGAGCTCGCCGCCCGCCTCTTCGCGGGCGCCCACATCGGTCAGGGCTTCCCCGGCGACGAGGACAACGGCGAGATGAGCGCGTGGTGGCTGTGGGCGGCTCTCGGGCTCTACCCGCTCGAGCTCGCGTCGGGAGTGCTGCGGATCGGGTCCCCCCTCTTCGACGACATCCGCGTCGATCGCGCCGACGGGTCCTCGCTGCGCATCCGCTCTCACCGCAGCGAGCCGGCCGCCCACGTGCTGCAGAGCGCGCGACTGGACGGGGTCGATCTCGATCGCGCCGAGCTCCCCATCACCACGCTGGCCGGTGACGCCGACCTCGAACTGATCTTCGTCACCGATCCTTCGGATGCCCTCGAGACGGGCGAGCACGCACCCGCAGCCCACTCGACCTGGTGTGGCGATCTGACGGCCGAGCGAGCCGATGTGATCGCAGCGGCATCCGTCGTCGATGCCCGGCGCCTCTTCGACGACGGCGAGCATGGCGGTTCGAGCGGCGTCGCCCTGGCCACCGGTGAATGGGCGGGATGCCGCTTCGCCGAGCCCCGCGCCGTGAGCGACCTCACCGTGACGATGGTCGCTGCAGCCCCATCGTCGCGCCTGCAGTGGGAGGTCATCGATGAGGACGGGAACTGGACCGCGGCACCGACCACGCACGACGCGGAGCTGGCCGCAGACCGCACCACCCCGTTCGAGCTGGCGTCACGGGTCGTGACCCCGGCGATCCGCGTGCGGGCGGAGGCCGGGGTCACGATCCGTCAGATCGAGGTCTTCGACCTCGGGTGATCACTTCGATCTCGGGGTATCACTTCGATCTCAGGGGATCACTTCGACAGGATGAACGACACCTCGGTGGTGTTCCCGGCGACGTCGACGACCTGCAGCGTGTTCGCGCCAGTGACAGCGCCGAAGGCGCCCGACTTCACGAAGTTCAGGTCGCTCCACTCGTTGTCTGTGAGATCCTTCTCGACGCCGTTGACGTAGAGCCTGTCGATCTTGCCCTCGTCGTAGAGCGTGAAGCTGACCCGCTGATAGCCGCCCGCCGCATCGCCCTTCGTGAACCGCGCGCCCTCCTTGACCGTGACGGTCGGGGGCGTCGTGTCGCGGGGCGCCGCCCGATACTCGGTCGCCTCGCCCTTCAGCGCCTCGGTGATGCCCGAGAGATACGCCGACTGGTCGGTCGCGGTGAGGTTGTAGGCGACATAGACGCCGTAGCCGTCGGCGACAGTGCGGGTCGCGAAGTCCGCGGCGGTGGCCGCGCTCGTGTTCGCCAGGTCGATGGCCGCAGCCCCGAGCAGACCGCGGTCCTCGAGGCCGGGAACCACGGGGGCGTCGTAGGTCGGGTAGTAGGGGTTCCAGGCGTAGTCGAGCACGCTCGCCGCGTCGAACAGCGTGAAGTCGGTCGTCGTATAGGTCGGGCCGATCGCATACAGACTGATGATCTTGTCGGGGCCGAGGCGGTCGCGCAGCGCGGTGGCCAGCCATCCGAACGACTCCGCATTGGGCTGCGGGGTGCCATTGGCGCCGTAGTTCGTCCACTCGTCGTCGAAGTCGATGCCGTCGAGCCCATAGGTCGTCACGGCGTCGGCGAGCTGAGCGGCGAACGCATCGGCCTGCGCGAACGAGGTGAAGTTCGCGAAGCCGGCGCCCTGGTGGTTGCCGAGCACCGAGAGCAGCACCTTGGTGCCCTTCGCCTGCACAGGGCGGATCTGCGTCTCGGCATCGTCGAGCGTCTCGGTGACCCGCTCGTTGAAGTGCAGGTATGCCTTCTCACCGTCGTAGTTGATGTTCGCAGCGAAGATCATCGCCATGTCGATGGCTGCATCGCCGGACTCGGCGAGCGTGTAGTCGGCGACGTTGGCTAAATCGTTCGAGTTCACCTCGACATAGACGGCGAGCTTCGGGTCGACCGGCTCAGCACTCTCGGCGGCAGCCCCCAGTGAACCGGTGAGAATGCCTGCAGCAGCGGTCGCGAGCACCCCCAGCCCGGCGATGCTCTTTCGCAATCGGTGATTCCTGACGTTCTGACTCATGACGGATCGTCTCCTTCGGCGTCGTTGTCGAATCCGGCCGCACCGTCGCGACCTGCGGCCGACTATAGCGCTTAAGTACGCCATGCGGAAGAAGTCCGGCCCGACGGCCGGGGGAGGGGGCGGATGCCGCAGCATCCGCCCCCTCCCCCGGCCGCCCTCCGGAGCTCACCCTCACCCAGCGGTCAGATCGTCACGTCTCCGACCAGGTTGACCTTGATGCCCATGCCCGCGAACATCGCGGCCTTGGCGACCAGCGCCTTGTCGGCCGTCTCAGCATCCGGCGCGTAGACGAGCTGAGCGTGATTGGCCTTGTGCCGCGCCATGAACTGATCGCGCGAGATGCCGTGCAGCACCACGTGCGCGATCGGCCACTCGGGGTTCGTCGCGTCCTTGCGGCGCTGGGTCTCCTCCGCCGGGAGCTCGACGACGGAGGCGCGGAAGATGTCGGCCTGCAGGATGCCGTCGGCGATGAACACGCGCGACAGCACGATCTCGCCGGGCTTCGAGACGCCGTTGATCGTCGCGCCGCCCGCCGGGAAGAACACGTGTCCTTGACGCCATCCTTCGGCGTTCTGCCAGCCGCCGAGGTGCGACGCGGGCACCGACCCCGAGATCTCGTAGACCCAGACGAACTGGCCGTCGTGATCTTCGCCCCAGCGCACGTCGTGCAGGGTGTTGTCGGGCACGAGTCCCATCGCGCGCCACACCCGATCGGTGACCAGCGCGTCGACCGCGACGCCCTCGTCGGCCTCGTTGAAGTGCGGGAACGCACGGCCCTCGTGCAGCACGCGCGAGCCGTCGCGCGAGGTGACCGGCGGGCGCTCGGTCGAGTTGAGAATCCCCTCGGCGAGATCCGATGCCGGAACCAGATCCTTCAGACCCTGCTGGTACTGGATGCCGACCGCGTCGAGGCCGAAGTCGTCGGCGATGCGGAGCGCAGCGATGTACATCTTCAGCTGCCACTGCACCTGCTCTCGGGTCAGTTCGGTCTCGGCATCCTCGCCGTACCGGAACGTCATGCCCGCATCGATCAGCCAGTCGTAGGCGGCATCCGCCTCGTCGTCGCCGACCTCGAGCATCTCGGCATACAGAGCCGACTGCGAGAGGCGCTCCTTGTAGATGCCGGTCTTGTTGAGCAGCTCGTCGTCGAAGATCGCGTTGTACATGCCCATGCAGCCCTCGTCGAAGACGCCGATGATGGCCTTCTCGGCGCGCAGCTCGGCGGCCAGCGCCTCGCCCAGCTGCTTCTCGGGGCTGTCGGGAAGTTCGGGCAGCGGGCGCACGTGCGACGCGTCGTGCGTGATCGAGCCGGTCTCGGTCCACTCCTCGATCCCGGCCCGGAACCAGTCGTCGGTGAAGTCGACCGACCAGATCGTGGCGTAGGGCTTGTCCATCTTGGTGAGGCCGGCGTTCAGGCCGAGGAGCCCGACGAGGCCGGGCCAGTCACCCGCGAAGTTCGCGACGGTGAGGATCGGACCCTCATGCGTGCGCAGACCTGCGAGCACGTGGTGCGAGTACTGCCACACCGCTTCGGCGACGATCAGCGGAGCATCCGTCGGGATGTTCTTGAAGACCTCGAGACCCATGCGCTGGCTCGAGATGAAGCCGTGGCCGGTCGCAGGGTCGACGTCGTTGGCGCGGACGACGGTCCACCCCAGGTCGTTGAAGACGCCGGTCACGCCTGCTTCGAGCTCGACCTGCACGGGCCAGCCGCCGGTGTTGGCGGCTTCACGCAGGTCACCCGAGGCGATCAGGTACGCGGTTTTCGGCGCGGACGCCGGTCGGGATGCCGGTGCCGGCAGGGTGTAGGTCATGACTCGCGTCCTCCTTGATCGCACGTGTTCTGCCACTGTATGTGAAATCGGTTTCAGACCGCAACCGGCCATCCGTTCTGCACCGTCGCCAACATCGCCGATTTGTGCACACCGAGTGTGAACTCCGGCATACAGCGCGGGACCCCGGTGACATCCTGAGTTCCGCGCCGAACAATGGAGGTATGGACTTGAGCGATCCGCAGGCCTGGACGATGATCGGCATCTTCGCGAGCGCGATGCTCGGCGGCATGACCCTGATGACGACACAGTTCAGCCGGGTGCTTCGCGCCGAGATCGGGGGCCTTCGCGGCGAGCTCGGCGGCGAGATCGTCGGCCTTCGCAGCGAGCTCGGCGGCGAGATCGGAGGGCTTCGCGGCGAGTTGCGCGGCGAGATCGACGTGCTGCGCACTGAGATGCGAGCCGGTTTCGAGGTGATGAACGTGCGGCTCGACTCCCTCGACACCCGACTCACTCGTGTCGAGGGCAAAGTCGACGACCTCGACACCGAGCTCACGCACCTCGCGACCCGGTTCTGGCGGTCTCAGTGAGGGACCGCGGGTGCTGTCAGCCCCTGGCCGTGGCGACGGCGCTGGCCGGCTGGATCTCGTTGCGCAGCACCACCGTGCGCGACGGCTGATCATCGCCGCCGATGCGCTCCAGCAGCATCCGCGCCGCCGTCACTCCCATGTGACGTGCGGGCAGCCGCACGACCGTCACGGCTGTGGGCGAGAGCGTCGTGAAGGGCAGCGAACCGATCACCGCCACGCCGACCTGCGGCGGGGTCAGGCCCTGCTCGGTCAGCACCTGGATCGCTCCGACGCCGATGAGGTTGTTGCCGGCCACCACGGCATCAGGCGGCTCGGGGAGTGCGAGCAGCTGCTCCATCGCCTCTCGCCCGCCGTCGACGCGGAACGTGGTGAACCGCTCGAGGTCGTCGAGGTCGAGATCCGGATGCGCTGCGCTCAGCGCCTGTCGCCAACCCGCGGCCCGTTCGGCCGCCGTGTCGATGTGCTCGGGACCGCCGATGTAGGCGATGCGCCGGTATCCGGCATCGATGAGGTCTTTCGCGGCCGAGGCGCCGGCCGCCCGGTTCGCCATGACGACGCCGTCGATGTCGTAGGTCGTGCTGCGGTCGACGGCGACGACCGGCCGCCCCGTCGCGAGGATGCCGCCGAGGTCGGAGCGCTCGTCGGCGGTTGCGATGATCACGCCGGACATGTGCTCGGAGATCGCGATCTGCAGATAGGTCGCCTCCTTCTCGAGCTGCGAGTCGGAATTGCAGAGCACGACCGAGTACCCGGCCTCCGAGGCGACGTCTTCGACACCTCGGGCCATCTCGGTGAAGTACGGGTTCTCGATGTCGGGGATCACGAGGCCGATGACCTCGGAGCTCTGCCGCCGCAGGGTGCGAGCGGTGCGGTTGGGGGTGAAGCGCAGCTGTTCGGCGGCTCGACGCACCGCCTCGACCTTCGACGCCGAGACGCTGGTGCCGTTGAACACGCGCGAGACGGTGGCCGGCGAGACCTGCGCGAGTCGAGCGACGTCGTAGATCGTGACCATCGGCACACTGTAACCGATTTCAATCCCGTCGGGGAGCTCGCGAGCGGGCGCACGAGGTCCGACGGTCAGTCGGCGAGCATCCGATCCCGCACCTGCCTGCGCAGCACCTTGCCGATGAGCGAACGAGGAAGATCATCGACCGCCGTGATGCGCTTGGGCACCTTGTAGGGGGTCAGCCGGGTGCGACAGAAGTCGCGCAGCGCGCCCGAGTCGAGTGTCGCACCCTCGCGGAGCACGACCGCGGCGGCGACCTCTTCGCCTCCGCTCGCTCTCGGAAGGCCGACCACGGCGGCGGCGGCCACGTCAGGGTGCGCCTCGAGCGCATCCTCGACCTCGCTGGGCGAGACGTTGAAGCCGCCGGTGATGATGAGCTCCTTGAGGCGGTCCACGATCGTCACGAAGCCGTCGGCAGAGACCTCGGCGATGTCGCCGGTGCGCAGCCAGCCGCCGGCGAGCAGCACGTCGGCGGTGTCGCTCGAGCGGCCCCAGTAGCCCTGGAACACCTGAGGTCCGCGGATGAGCAGCTCGCCCCGCTCGCCCACCGGCATGTCGACGTCGGTGTCGGCAGGATCGACGACGCGGATCTCCGTGCTCGGGAACGGCACGCCGACCGTGCCGGGGCGACGGCTGCGGCCCATCGGGTTTCCGAGTGCGACGGGCGAGCTCTCGGTCATGCCGTATCCCTCGACGAGCAGGCCGCCGGTCGTCTCCTCCCACCGCTGCACGGTCGCGACCGGCAGGCTCATCGCACCGGAGATCGCGAACCGGACCGTGGAGAGATCGATGGTCCCGCGTGACGCGGCACGCGCGAGCTGGTCGTAGATCGGCGGCACGGCAGGGAGGAAGGTCGGCGGACTCGTGCGCGCCGCCTTCGTGACGAGGCCGAGGTCGAAGGTCGGGAACAGCACGAGCTTCGCGCCGATGCTCATCGCGAACGTCAGGCACAGCGTCATCCCGTAGGCGTGGAACAGCGGCAGCACACCGTAGAACGTCTCCTTGCCGTCGACGAGTCCTGGCACCCATGCGCGACCCTGCATCGCGTTGGCGCGCAGGTTCGCGTGGGTGAGGATCGCGCCCTTCGGGTCGCCCGTCGTCCCACTCGTGTACTGCAGCAGCGCGATGTCGCCCAGCGAAGGGCCCTCGATGCGACGCGAGAGCGGACGATGGTCGACCAGCTTCTTCCAGGCCAGCGCGCGACGCGTCTTCGGGGTGGCTGTCAGCTTGGCCCTCGACGCCCGCGCCTTGGGGATGGGCAGCCGCAGGAGCATCCGCTGCGAGGCGGGCATCGCCTCGGTGAGGTCGACGCTCACGATGTGCTCGACCCGCAGGTCCGAGGGGAAGTCCGCGATCGTGTCGACCGTCTTGTCCCAGACGATCGCGACCTTCGCGCCGTGATCCTCGAACTGGTGCCGCAGCTCCCTCGCCGTGTAGAGCGGGTTGTGCTCGACCACGATGGCGCCGAGACGGAGTGCCGCATAAAAGGCCACGACATGCTGCGGGCAGTTGGGCAGCACCAGCGCGACGCGGTCGCCCTTGCGCACGCCCAGGCGCCGGAGCCCCTCGGCGGCGCGCGTGATCTGATCGCCGAGCTCGCGGTAGGTCGTCACCGCGCCGAAGAACTCGAGCGCCGGGCGACGCGCGAATGCGGAGACGCTGGCCGCCATCATCTCGGGCAGCGTCTGAGTCGGAGCCTCGATCTCCGCAGGAACGTCATCTGCGTAGGAGGCGAGCCACGGCCGGGATTCGTGCGGGTTGACGGACATGTCCTCCATCCTGCCCCGGTCGGCTGTGAGGCGCCCCCGCCCTGCCCCGGCGCACGCGTCTAGCGGTGCACCGCCACGACCCGCGCGACGGCCTCGCGCTCGGCATCCGTCGGCTCGGCGATCGCCATGCGGCAGTGCGTGTCGACGACGTCGAGCACGCGGTAGGCCTCCTTCATGCGCGCCATGTCGCCACCGATCAGCGACACGACGTCGTCGACGGCGGCCTGGGCTGCGGCGATCGCATCCGCATCGCCGGAGCGGCCGGCATCGGCCAACGCGCGGAACGGCTTGGGAGTGACGGAGGAGACCCCTGAGACGACACCCTGCGCACCCGAGCGCACCGCAGCGATCAGGTCGCGGTCGGCGCCGGTGTAGAGATCGAAGTCTGCCGGGACCGCAGCTCGGTAGGCGGCGATCTCGTCGAGAGACAGTTCGCTGACCTTCGCGCCCACGATGTTCGGCAGCGCGGCCAGGCGCGTGAGCAGCTCGACCGACACCGGATTGCCGCTGCGCGCCGGGTAGATGTAGACATAGAGCCGGCCGTCGCCGACCGCTGCCGACAGCGCTTCGAAATAGTCGAAGATCGACTGGTCGGTGGCCTTCAGATAGTAGGGGGTGAGGGCGGCGAACTCGGTCGCACCGAGGCCCTTCGCGATCTCGACC
This sequence comes from Microbacterium sp. Leaf161, assembly GCF_001423645.1. Lineage (NCBI taxonomy): Bacteria > Bacillati > Actinomycetota > Actinomycetes > Micrococcales > Microbacteriaceae > Microbacterium > Microbacterium sp. Leaf161. Next base: position 1,018,906 of record NZ_LMOW01000001.1, read on the forward strand.
AGCCGCAGCGCCTCGAACGTGCTCGGCTGACCGACATGCACGACGACGCGCATGCGATCCTTCAGCTCGGCCAGCGCCGCCTCGACGATCGCGGCGAACTCGATCGCGTCGATCGCGGGGAATTCGCCCGTGGTGCCGAGGATGAACGCGCCCTCGTTGCCTGATTCGGCGACGAAGCGGAAGATCGCTCGCGATCCCTCGAGGTCGAGTGCACCGTCGCTGTGGAAGGCGGTCGGCACGGCGGTGAGGATGTCGTAGCGGGTCACTTCTCGTTCTCCTTGGAGTTCTTTCGGGTCTTTCGCGGGCGCCGCGCAGGAGCGTCGACGTTGCGGACGGTCGAGGTGAGCAGATCCGGGTCTGCGGCGAGTTCGCCGTGCGCCTTCTCGATCTGCTCGCGGCTCTCGGCGGGGAGGATCGACTCCGAGAGGGAGGCCCGCTCGGCGCGCGGGGTGCGGGCGGCTCGGATGGCCGGCATCACGATCGACAGCACGGCGAGCACGAGCAGCACGATCGCGATCGGGCTCACCACCTCGAAGAACGGACGCGTCGGCAGGATCGCCAGGGTGCGAGCGAGGTTCTCTTCGGCGAGCGGTCCCAGAAGAAGGCCGAGCACGATCGGGCCGGCAGGCACCTGCATCCGCTTGAGCAGCACCCCGATCACGCCGAAGACGAGCATGGTGACGACCGTCGAGAGACTGTTCGACGTCGCATAGGTGCCGATGATGCAGAAGATCAGGATGCCGCTCCACAGGTACGGCTGAGGCACATCGAGCAGCTTGACCATGCCCTTCATACGGACGAGGCTCAGCGCCAGCGAGAGCAGCGTCGCGACGAGCATGATGCCGACGATCGAGACGACCAGGTCGGGGCGGTTGGTGAACAGCGTGGGGCCGGGGGTGATGCCCCAGATGATCATCGATCCGATCATCACGGCCATCACCGAGTCGCCGGGGATGCCGAGGGCCATCGTGGTCGTGAGCGAACCGCCGAGCGTGGCGCTCGAGGCCGTGTCGGAGGCGGCGACGCCCTCGATCGACCCCTTGCCGAACATCTCGGGGTGCTTCGACGCCTTGCGCGCGCGCTCCCATCCGATGAGTCCGGCGATGTCGCCACCGGCCGCGGGGATGAGCCCGACACCGAGTCCGACAGCGCCGCCGACGGCAGTGGCGCGTCCGCTCTGCTTCAGCTCGGCCCTGTTCGGCCACCAGCGGCCGAGGCTCGAGATGGGCCGCACGTTCGACTTGCGGTAGGTGAGCAGCTGGTCGAACAGCTCGGCGATGCCGAAGAGCCCGATGATCACCGCGATGAAGTTGACGCCTTCGACGAGTTCGAGCACGCCGAAGGTGAAGCGCTGATCGGCCGTCGCCGCGTACGTGCCGACGGTGCCGAGCATGAGCCCGAAGAGTCCGGCCAGGATGCCCTTGAGCATCGACTTCGACGAGATGCCGATCATGATCGAGATGCCGAAGACGACCAGGGCGAAGAGCTCGGGCGACTTGAAGTAGTCGCGGGCGAAGCTGGCGATCGGCACGGCTGCGACAGCGAACAGCACCAGCGAGGCGAGGATGCCGACGGCCGAGACGATCGCCGAGATCGTGAGGGCGAGACCGGCGCGGCCCTGCTTCGCCATCGGATAGCCGTCGAGGGTCGTGGCGATCGAGGCGGGCGTGCCCGGGGTGTTGATGAGGATCGACGGCACCCGGTCACCGAAGTTCGCGGCCACGTAGATCGTCAGCAGCACGGCGAGACCCTGGACGGGCTCGAGCGTGAGCGTGAATCCGGCCGCGAGCGCGACCGCCATGGTCGCGGTGATGCCGGGGAAGGCTCCGACCATGAAGCCGAGCAGCAGCCCGACGAGCATGTAGAGCAGGATCGAGATGTCGAGGAGCGAGTTCAGCCCCTCCATGAGCGCGTTCACAGGGGGATCCTCAGGAGCATGCCGAACACGACGTAGACGAACGCGGTGACGGAGGCGGAGTAGATGATCAGGCTCAGCCAGCGGCGGTGGCCGTAGAGGAGCATGAGAGCGGCCATCAGCACGGCGGCGGCCACCGGGAAGACCTCGATGCGGTACCCGAACAGGATGACGGTGCCCAGCGACCACACCGCGATGAACGCTCCGGTGATCGCGAGGGTGGCGACGACCCTGACCACACCGCCGGGCTGGATGCGGTCGAGATCCTCGCGCCCCGGCGCGGGCCGGGTGACGGCGAGCGCCAGGATCGCGAGCGAGATGACGACCGCCGTGACGGCGATGACCATCGGCCAGAAGCGCGCGTCGATCTGCCCCGGGAGCGCTTCGCGGCGCAGCGGGATCTGCGTCGTGAGGAAGAGATACCCGGCGCTGAAGGCCAGGGCGACGGCCCCGAAGACGATCTCGAGCGGTCTGGACGCGGGTGCGCCCTGGTGTTCGTCCTGCTCGACCGCGGATGTGGCATCGGCGTGGGACATGGTGCTCCTTCCCTGGTCTGACGTCGGCGACTGGCTGCGGGGCCGGCGTGGCGGCCGGCCCCGCAGTCCGGGCCGGTCAGCCCAGGAGGTCCTTGAAGAGGTCGAACTGCTCGTCGACGAACGTCGTCCACTCGGCGGAGTCGCGGTAGACCACGAGATTGCCGGCGTCCTTCTGGAACTGCTGGTAGGTGTCGGACTCGACGGCCTCCTTGACGGCTGCCTCGAGCTCGGTCTTCACGTCGTCCGGCAGACCCTTCGGGGCGTAGATGCCGCCCCACCCGCCGAAGACCACGTCTTCGCCGATGGCCTCGTCGGCCGTCGGCACGTCTTCCGCATCGGGGTGACGCTCATCGTTCAGGACGGCGAGGATGCGCACGGCTTCGCCCTGTGCGAGAGCCTCGCCGAGGCCCGACACCGCGGCGACGGTCTCACCGGAGGCCGCGGCCGCCACGGCGGTGGCTCCACCGTCATAGGGCACCGGGGTGAAGTCGGCGCCGGTCGCGTCGCCGAGGCCGATCGTCGCGGCCTCCCAGATCGAGCCGGCTCCGGAGTTGGCGACGGTCACCGCGCCGGACTCCGCCTGCGTGACGAGGTCTTCCAGCGTCTCGATCCCGCTGTTGGCGCCGACCGTGACGACGCCGGGAGCCAGCATGATCTGACCCAGGAGGTCGAAGTCCTCGGGCAGGACGTTCGCGCTCTGCGTGGTGTTGAGCATCGCGATCTCGACCGGGGCGAACCCGATGACGTAGCCGTCGGGGTCCTGCGCTCCGACGTACTCCATGGCGAGCGCACCTGCGGCACCCGGCATGTTCTCGGGGATCACGCTCACGCCGAGGATGCCCTCGAGTTCGGTCGCGAGGGCGCGGGACGACAGGTCGGATCCCCCACCGGGGTTGGCCTGGATGATCAGGCGGATGTCGTTCTCCGGAAAGGTCGACGCCGCTTCCTCCCCCTCTTCGACCTTCGTGCAGGCCGACAGGACGAGAGCGGTGGCGGCGACGGCCGCGAGGGCGGCGGCCGCCCGGGTGATGCGCTTGCGGGGCATCTTTGCTCCTCTACGTGGGTCGACCTTGTTGTCGACTCCCCGACCGTACCAGTGTTGACTGTTAACAGTCAACACTGTCACCCTGTGCCCCTCCCATGAGGCTCACTGTCCTCGCCGCCCTCCAAGATGCCAGTATGGGAGCAGCTACGAGGGAGGCGGAGCATGTTCGACGAGCTCAGAAGACAGCAGGCACTGGAGGAACTCGGGATTCTGGACACCCCCCGGGATGAACGAGTCGATCGCGTGGCCCGCCTGGCGAAGCAGATGTTCGGCGTGCCGATGGTGAGCGTCTCTCTGCTCGACGGCGACCGCCAGTGGCGCAAATCCGAGATCGGCCTCGGCGGCGACGAGGCCCCGCGGCAGGATTCGTTCTGCGACTACACGGTCGGCCAGGACCGCACGGTCGTGATCGAGGATGCCAGCGCGACGGAGACGTTCGCCACGAACCCGTTCGTTGTCGGTGACCCGCACCTCCGGTTCTACGCCGGCCACCCGCTCCACGCACCCGGCGGCGAGCCCGTCGGCACGCTGTGCGTGCTCGACACGGAACCGCACTCGTTCTCGGAGGCGCAGCGCGGCCTGCTCCGCGACCTCGCCTTCTGGGTGCAGAGCGAGATCGCCTCCGACGTCGAACTCGATCACGCCACCCTGATCCAGAGCGCCCTGCGCCCGCAGTCCATCCCCACGATCACCGGATACACGGTCGCGGGCGGCGGCGCCTCGCGCGGGCGCCTGGCGGGGGACTTCTACGACCTGCGCCTCCACGACGGGGCTCTGCGCATCACCCTCGCCGATGCGATGGGCAAGGGCACGGGACCCGCCATCGTCGCGGCCGGAGTGCGCGCATCGCTGCGCACGGCACCCGAACGCAGCATCGCCGAAGCGATCGCCGACGCCGACCGCCTTCTCGAGGAGGACCTCTCGGAGACGACGATGTTCGTCACGGCCGTCCATGCCGAGCTCCAGCCCGAGACCGGCGACCTGGAGGTGATCGATGCCGGTCACAGCCTGGCGTTCATCCTGCGCAGTGACGGCTCGTGGGAGCACCTTCGTTCGACCGGGCTGCCACTCGGAATGGGCGCCGCACTGCCCGACCAGGGCGCTCGGGAGTCGCGGCGCACCCGCCTCGAACCCGGTGACGCGTTCGTCTGCTGCAGCGACGGGCTGCTGGACGTGCTCGACGCCGATGACCCGTTCGCCCACGTGGCCAGAGTGCTCGACACCCTCGGCCCCGACGGGGCGATCGGCGAGGCGCTCCGACTCATCTCGGACGACAGGGCGACCGACGACATCACCGTGGTCGTGGTGAGGCGCGACGCATGACAGCTCGCTTCGCCGCGATCCGGGTGATCGCTGTCCTCTCGGTGCTGCTGGGGGTGAACTACGTCGCCTGGCGGTGGCTGGAATCGGTCAACTGGTCGGCGTGGTGGATCGCCGTGCCTCTCGTGGTCGCCGAGACCTACAGCCTGATCGACACCTTCCTCTTCTGCCTGACGATGTGGCGAGCGAAAGAGCGCCCGGCGCCCGTCTCGCCACCCCAGGGCACGGTCGACGTGTTCATCACCACGTACGACGAGCCGATCGAGCTCGTGATGACGACGGCCCGCGCCGCACGGGGGATCGCCTACCCGCACACGACCTGGATCCTCGACGACGGGGCCCGCCCCGAACTCGAGCGGGCGGCTCGCGAGGCCGACATCGGCTACCTCACCCGCTCCGACGACTGGACGGGCAAGCCGCGCCACGCCAAGGCGGGCAACCTCAACAGCGCGCTGTTCGAGACCGACGGGGAATTCCTCCTCATCCTCGACGCCGACCAGATACCCGACCCGCTGATCCTGCACCGCACCCTGGGGTATTTCGCCGACGATCCCGAGGTCGCCGTGGTGCAGACCCCGCAGTGGTTCGTCAACGTCGACGAGGCCGACCCTCTCGGCAGCCAGGCTCCGCTGTTCTACGGCCCGATCCAGCAGGGCAAGGACGGCTGGAACGCGGCGTTCTTCTGCGGATCCAACGCGGTGCTCCGTCGTGACGCCCTGATGCAACTGGGCATCATCGGCTACGTGCGCGAGGTGACCGACACCGCGGCCCGCGCGCTGCGCACGTCGGAGACCCTGATCGAGAAGGAGATGCGCTCGGCATCCGATCCGGAACTCCGCCGCGAGCTCTTCGCGCTGCACGTGGCGATCGGCCGGGGTCGTCGCGATCTCGCCGGCGGCGCCCCCGTCAGGGAGGTCGCGGACGCCGTGCTCGCTGCGGTGCACAACGCGTCGGTGATCCTCGTCGCGAAGGACCTCGCGGGGATCCGAGCCGATCTCGCAGAGCTCGGCTCGCTGCCGATCGCACACGACGCGCAGCTCGATGCGATCGTGGTCGACGAGGTGGGACTCACCGCACTCGCCGACTCCGACCTCTCCCCCATCAACGCGCTGGATGCGGTCAGGGCACTGCTCGACGCGCTCCGGCTCGATCGAGGCGACGAGGCGCAGCCGATCCTCCCCCTCGCCACGATCTCGGTGACCGAGGACATGGCCACGGCCATGCAGCTGCACTCGCTCGGCTGGCGCAGCGTCTATCACCACGAGATCCTCGCCAAGGGCCTCGCCCCCGAGGATCTGCGCACGATGCTGACGCAGCGACTGCGCTGGGCGCAGGGCACCTTGCAGGTCATGCTGCGCGACAACCCGCTCGCCAAGCGCGGGCTGTCGATCGGCCAGCGACTGATGTACTTCGCCACGATGTGGAGCTACCTGTCCGGGTTCGCCGCTGTGGTCTACCTCACGGCGCCGGTCTTCTACCTCGTCTTCGGCGTGCTGCCGGTCACCGCCTGGTCGGTCGACTTCTTCGTGAGGTTCCTCCCGTACTTCCTCGTCAACCAGGTGCTGTTCCTCGTGGTGGCCAAGGGGCTGCGAACGTGGAGGGGGCAGCAGTACTCGCTCGCGCTGTTCCCTGTCTGGATCCGCGCCTGCTGGTCGGCGTTCGCCAACGTCGTGCTCCACCGCCCGCTCACATTCGCCGTGACGCGCAAGGACGGACGGGATCCACGAGGGGTGCCGTGGCGGGAGATCTGGCCGCAGCTGACGGCGATGGTCGTGCTCGGCATCGCTCTCGTGATCGGTGTGACCCGGGTCATCATCGGCACCGGCGACGGGACGGGCACTCTCGTCAACACGGTATGGGTGCTGTACGACCTCGTCGTGCTCAGCGTCATCATCCAAGCCGCCCGCTACCGCGGACCGGCCCGCACCCTCGAGGAGGAGAACCATGGATCTCAGAACTGACATCAGAGACGGCTTCGCCGTGATCGCCCTGTCCGGCCGCCTCACCGCGACAGGAGCGCCCCTGCTGCGCAAGGCGGTCAACGACCTCGTGGCCGGGGGCGATTCCCGGATCGTCATCGACATGACCGACCTGCAGTTCGTCGACTCCTCTGGTCTCGGCGCTCTCGTCGGCGGACTGAAGAGCGCCAGGGTCGCGGGCGGCGATCTGCGCATCGCGGCAGTGCCCGAGGCGGTTCGGACGGTGCTGCACCTGACCAACCTCGACCGCGTCCTGCTCGACCACCCCACGCCCGAGACGGCGTTCGATGGGCGCTGACCGGAGCACCGCGCACGTCGCCGGCCTCGCAGGGCCCGCCTTCGTCGAGCATGTCCTCGACGCACTCGACGCGCTGTGGGAGGCATCTCCGCACGTGACCCCGGAAGACCGCACGCTGTTCGCGCTGGCGGTCAGCGAGGTGTCGACGAACATCGCCGCGCACGGCGAGGCCGAGGGCGAGCCGGATGCAGGCATCACCGTCGAGGTCGACATCGCGGTGGCCGCCGATGAACTCGTCGCCACCTTCGTCGACACGGCCGATCCGGCCAGGATCGACTGGGATGCCGTGACGATGCCCGGCGTCGACAGCGAGAGCGGACGCGGTCTGGCCCTCACGACGGCTGTGCTCGACGACTTCGAGCACAGCGGCGATGCGACCGGCAACACGTGGGTGCTCCGACGCCGTCTCGCACCTCTCGCCTGAGCCCGGTGCCGGGCGGAACCGCGCGGCAGGCGCTGTCAGGCAGGTCGGTCGGCCAGCTCGCTGAGCATCCGGTCGCGCGCGCCGTCGAGGTGCGCGGTGAGCACCGACGCCGCCTCCTCGGGCGTGCCTGAGCGCATCACGTCCATGAGCTTCATGTGGTCGTCGGATGACTCGTGGAGGTCGTCGTCGTGGTTGATGGTCACCTCGAGGAGCGACGCGAAGGTCGGCAGGTACTGACTCCACGCTCCCTGCAGACGCGGATGGTCGGCGAGGACGTAGATCTCGGAGTGGAACTCGAGGTCGGCGGCGACGAACGCCGCATGGTCGCCCGCGTCGGCGGCCTGACTCATCCGGTCGACGGCGGCTGCCATCGCCGCCCACCGCGCATCGTCGTCGACTCTCATGGCGCGCGAGAGCGCGAGCTGCTCGAGGGCGCCGCGCAGGCTGTAGAGCTGGTCGACGTCGTCCTGGGAGAGACCGGTGATGTACACCCCGCGCGGACGCTGCACCTCGACGAGCTTCTCGAAGCTGAGCTGGGTGAGGGCGTCGCGGATCGGCCCGCGGCTCACCGAGAACTCCTCGGCGAGCGCCTCCTCGGTGATGCGCGCGCCGGGCGAGAGCTCGCCTCGGACGATGCGCTGACGCAGGACCTGCGCCACCTGTGCGCCGAGGGATTCTCCGCGCTTGACGGTCTGTGTCACGGTGACCTCCTGTTAACTGTTGACAGGATACACACCGGCAGAGGGGGCGTCCCGTGGAACGCCCCCTCGTCTCGTCAGCTGAGCCAGGCGGGAACCCGGCCGCGCAGGAAGGCGCCGTCGAGCGAGAAGCGCCCAGCGCCCATGAGCGCGAGAGCCAGCGCGGCTGCACCGAGCACGGCGACGAACTCGTATCCGCCTTCACCGACCCAGAGTCCCGCGGCGAGGTGCACCAGGACCAGCGCCACGACCATGTCGATCGCGAGCAGGATGCCGGCCAGGCGGGTGAAGAGGCCGAGGACCAGCAGGATTCCGCCGATCAGCTCGACGAAGGCGACGAACGGTGCCGCGATCTCGGGCAGGGGAACCCCCATGCCCGCGAAGCTGCCGATCGTGCCGGGGATCGTGTATACGAAGATCTTCTGCGCCCCGTGAGCGGCGAAGACGGCGCCGACCACGATGCGCAGGACGAGGAGTCCCAGCGAGGCGGCGGCGGAGGGGGCGGTGGTGTTCGTCATGAGGAGGTGTTCCTTCGTGGCAGGACACCGCGCGCCAGGCGCGGAGCAGGGGCTATCCCTCCTTCCACGCTATTCAGACGAGTTTTCCGTCTCCTGTGCGCAGCTCGTCGCAGCCCCGCTCGCCGCGCCTTCCGTAGACTCGCCGGATGGGAGATGCGCCGTCTGGACGACGATGCGCACAGCCGGAAAGGGGCACGAGGCGAGAGTGAGGGCACGATCGGCGTTCGGCGTGCTGCGCTTGGCCACGGCCGCAGTGTGCACCGTCGCGCTCGTGCACCGGCTGTTCTGGGGCCTGAGCTCCCGATCGATCGCGGGAGAGAACTTCTTCGCGTACCTGACGGTCCAGTCCAATTGCGCGCTCGTGGTCGTGCTGCTGATCGGTGCGGTGCTCGCCTTCATCCGGGCGACGGATCCTCGCTGGTTCACGGTCGCGCTGGCGCTCGTGCTCACCTGGACGATCACGGCAGGACTCGCCTTCGCGCTGATCGTCTGGCAGGCGGGACTCCGCGGCATCCGCGTCGACGTGCCATGGTCTGATCAGGTGCTGCATTTCTGGCTGCCCGCGTGCACCGCCCTCGCCTGGGTGCTCACACCGGGGCACCGCGGCGTGCCCTGGTGGGTGGTGCCGACGGCGCTCACCTTCCCGCTCGCGTGGGGCGGTGTCACGATGTGGCGCGGGCCGTCTGTGGGGTGGTACCCGTATTACTTCCTCGACCCCCGACAGGTATCAGGGCCTCCCGAGTTCCTGCTCACCAGCGGGGTGGCGCTGGCGATCTTCGCGCTCGTCGCGACGTTCATCGTGCTCGTCAGCCGGATGCGGCGACGCGGCCAGGAGCGCCCGGAGGTCTGACCCCGCTGCAGCCGGTGCGAGTCAGGTCGGTGCGAGTCAGGTCGGTGCGAGTCAGGCCGGTGCGAGTCAGCCCGGTGCGAGTCAGGCTCGGAAGAGTCAGGCCGGTGCCGTGAGGAACGGTGCGAGCGAGGCGATCGCCGCCTCGAGCGCCTTCTGCTCGCTCATCTCGGCGAACGTGGCTGCTGCTTCTCCGCCGACGATGCCCACCACGACGTTCTCGCCCGTGACCGGTGCGAGGTTGATCCAGGTGCGGATCAGCGCATCGCCGCCGACGACGTGCCAGAGCGTCGCAGCGGACTCGGCGTCAGCACCCTCTTGGGCGTCGCCTTCAGCGTCGCCTTCGGGCTCGGGTGCCGACACGATCAGAGGATCGTCGAAGCGCAGCCAGACCGTCTCGATGAGTCCCATCCCGAGCTCGGCGATGGCACCGCGATGACCGAAGGGCAGCGCCGGAGCGAACTCCACGCCCTCGCCCTTCAGCACTCCGAGCGGCACCGTGATCAGGACTCGGTCGAACGACAGCGACTCCCCCGAGGCGATGCCGAGGCTGACGCCGGCGTCGTCGTAGGCCACGCGACTGACGGGCGATGAGAGGCTCAACTTCGCGCCCTCGAGAAGCTCGTCGATGGCCGGGGTCAGGTCGCCGAGAGGTGCCACCAGCTGGTCGGTGGGAAGCCGAGGGGGGAACCAGGTCGACTCGTCGGAGGCATCGGCCCCCGATGCGGCCGCGATCGAAGCGAGCAGCGCCGCGAGTCCCGGCTCGTCAGGATCAGCGCCCGCTGCCGTCAGCGCATCCTCGAGAGACGAGTCGGTCGGCCCCTGCTGGGCGGTGGCGATCGCCGCCTGCACCGGTTCGATCGGCACCGGCTCGACGTCTCCGTCAGTCGACCGCCACAGCGAACCCGAGATCGGAGCCGTCCGGATGTCGCGGGCGTTGAGAGTCTCGAGCAGGACGTCGTCGGACGAGCCGAGCAGCCAGCCGCCCAGTTGCGCGGGGAAGGGCCAGGCCGTGTCGTCGACCACCGAGTGCACGCGTCCGCCGATGCGGTCACGCGCCTCGAACACCGTGACCTGCAGCCCCTCGGCGACGAGTCGGGCAGCGGCGGCGGCACCGGCGAGACCTGCGCCGACGATCGCCACGCGCTCACCGCTGTCGGCGGCGCGAACGAGCTCGTCGGCGGCTCGATCACCGGATCGGAGCGCGGCGGCGATCGTGCCCGGCGCCTCGACGTCGGTCGCTTCGCCCGAGAAGAAGAGCCGGTCGTCGATCGGCTCGGCCAGCGCCTCGCGGGCCCTCGCCTGGGTGCCGACCGGAGTGAAGCTCGCAGCGCCGAGCGCGAACGGGTCGGTCGTCCACGAGCTGCGGGCGAACGCGGCGGGGGTGATCGCACCCGCGGTCGGCTTCGGAGTGGGCGAGCGATCGGGCGTGGGCGACGGCGCCGGCTCGGGCGTGCAGGAGGCCAGCAGGACTCCCAGGACACCGGCTCCGGCGCCCATCAGCAGTGTGCGACGCGTCATCCTCATCGTGTCGCAACGATACCGCGCGCGGGTGGCCGACGTGTGCGAGGAGCCCTCCTGCACAGACTCGCCTGCCGCTCGATCCGCCCCCACGCCTGCGGGATCATCGCGGTCGGGCCTCGTCCGATCACGCAACACTGCCATTCTGGCGCGACGTTCACAGGATGGAGTCATGACGATGAACGAACCTCAGATCTGGACACTCATCGCGGTGTTCTCCGCGACGATGCTGGGGGTCGTGACGGTCATGACCACGCAGTTCAGCAGAGTCATCCGGGCTGAGATCGGCCGTCTCGACGGCAGGCTCACCGGACAGATCAGCGGGCTCGAAGGAATGCTCACCGGAAAGATCGAGGCACTCGACCATCGACTCAGCGGCAAGATCGAGGCACTCGACCATCGACTCAGCGGACAGATCGAAGCACTCGACCACCGGCTCAGCGGACAGATCGAAGCGCTCGACCACCGACTCAGCGGACAGATCGAGTCGCTCGAGTGGCGACTCAACGGCAGAATCGACGCTCTCGACTCGAAACTGACCGCGCGCATCGACACGCTCGACAAAGAGGTGGCCGACATCGCAACCCGATTCTTCGGTGCCGCCTAGCAGTCGTGCAGTTCGCCGACTATCAGCTGCGGCCGCTGCCCGGGTGCCAGAGCACGACCTCGGCCGAGCGGCGGATGCGGCGGCCACTGGGCACCGGAATGACGCCGGCGGATCCCGCGGCGAACACGCGCATGCCCGGACGGTTGTCGCGCTCGGCACGCAGCGCGGCGTCGAGTTCGGCCACGCGGCTGCGCAGCATCCGGTTCTCGTCTTCGAGGTCGAGGACACGCGCGATCGCCGGAAGACTCATGCCCTCGGATGACAGCTGGGCGACCTCGCGGAGTTGTTCGATGTTGCGGGTCGAATAGCGACGAGAGCCGCCGGAGGTGCGACCGGGCACCACGAGCCCGATGCGGTCGTACTGCCGCAGCGTCTGCGGGTGGAGACCCGAGAGCTGGGCAGCAGCGGCGATCGCGAACACCGGGGTGTCGGAATCCATGCGCTGGTCAGCCACAGTGGATCACCTCCTCCTCGGTGTTCGCGTTCGTCATGATCTTCTAGCGCCGTGCCTTCGCCATGAGGTCGGCACGCGGGTTCTCCGCCGGCTCCAGCGACTGGAACTTCTCCAGAGCCTCCCGAGCAGCCTCGTCGAGGTGAGACGGCACTGCGATCTGCAGCTCGGCGAGCAGGTCGCCCGTGCCCTTCGAGGTGGCGACGCCGCGACCCTTGACGCGCAGGACGCGTCCGGACGGCGTGCCGGGTGCGACACGGAGCTTGACCGTGTCGCCGCTGAGCGTCGGAACCTCGATCGTCGCGCCGAGTGCCGCCTCGGTGAAGGTCACCGGCACGACCACGCGCAGGTTCAGCCCCTCGCGGGTGAACACCGGATGCGGTCGCACCGCGATCTGCACCACGACGTCGCCGTTCTCCCCGCCATCGGGCGAGGGACGACCACGCCCGCGGAGTCTGATCTTCTGCCCGTCGGCGACACCGGCGGGGATCTTCACCTTGAACGGCTTGCCGTCGTCCCCCTGCAGGCTGATGGTCTCACCCTGCACGGCGGTGGCGAAGTCGAGCGTGGTGCGCGCCGTGACATCGGCGCCCTTCTGGGGGCCGCCGAAGCCGCGGTATCCGCCGGAGGTCTGGCCGAATCGACCGGAGCCGAACGCGCCGCCCTGACCCTGATTGAACATCGCGAAGATGTCCTCGAAGTCGGCGGACTGCTGCTGCCCGCGCCCCTGCTGCCCGAACCGGCTGAAGACGTCTTCGAAGCCGCCTGCGCCCGCACCGCCCGCCGTGAAGCGTGCGCCCGAGCCCATGGCGCGGATCTCGTCGTACTCCTTGCGCTGCTCGGGATCCGAGAGCACCGAGTACGCCTCGCTGATCTCTTTGAACTTCGCCTCGGCCTTCTCGTCACCCTGATTGGAGTCGGGGTGGTACTTGCGAGCGAGCTTGCGGTAGGTCTTCTTGAGATCAGCGTCGCTGACGTCCTTCGAGACCCCGAGGATCTTGTAGAAGTCCTTGTCGAACCAGTCCTGGCTAGCCATCGATCACCTACTCTGCGGGTACGGCGACGACGACCTTCGCGGGACGCAGCTCGACGTCACCGAGGCGGTAACCCACCTCGACGACCTCGAGCACCGTGGTCTTGTCGGCGCCCGGGGTGGGCTGCTGGAAGATCGCCTCGTGGCGCTGCGGGTCGAATTCCTCACCCTTCTCACCGTACGAGACGACACCGAGACGCTCGACGACCGTGCGCACCTTGCCGGCGATCACGGCGAAGGGCGTGCCTTCGACCAGATCACCGTGCTGAGCGGCGCGATCGAGGTCGTCGAGCACGGGGATGAGGCCCTTGGCGGCCTCGCCCTTCGCGCGCTCGATCTCGACCTGACGCTGCTCTTCGGTGCGTCGGCGGTAGTTGGCGTACTCGGCCTGGAGCCGCTTGAGGTCGTTCAGCAGCGCGTTCTCGGCATCGGCGATCGCGGCATCCCCCGCAGCGGCCTCAGCCGTCTGGTCGGCGTTCAGGATGTCGTCGATCGTGAAGTCCGCGTCGTCAGAGCCCTCCGCAGCCCGGGCCTCATCAGAGTCCGGGTTGTGCGGCGCGGGGCCGGATGCCTGAGCATCCGACCCCTCGCTGTGACCTTCGGCGGGCTCAGGAACCTGATTGTCGTCGAAGTTCTTGTCAGTCATGATTACTTCTTCTCGTCCTCGTCGTCGACGACCTCGGCGTCGATGACGTCCTCGTCGGAGGAGCTGTCATCGGCCGGAGCCTCGCCCGCGGCGTCGGCGCTCGGGGCGCCCTCTGCCTGGGACTGTGCGTAGATGGCCTCGCCGATCTTGCCCTGCGACTGGTTCAGCTTGTCGAACGCGGTCTTCACGGCCTCGTCGTCTTCGCCGGCCAGAGCCGTCTTGAGAGCGTCGACGTCGGCCTTGACCTCGGTCTTCACGTCCTCGGGCAGCTTGTCGTCGTTCTCGGTGATCAGCTTCTCGATCGAGTACGCGAGCGTCTCGGCCTGGTTGCGGACCTCGGCGGCCTCGCGGCGAGCCTTGTCCTCAGCCGCGTGCTCCTCGGCCTCGCGCACCATGCGCTCGATGTCCTCCTTCGACAGCGACGAGCCGCCGGAGATGACGATCGACTTCTCGGTGCCCGTGCCCTTGTCCTTGGCGGACACGTGCACGATGCCGTTGGCGTCGATGTCGAACGTGACCTCGATCTGCGGGATGCCACGGGGAGCCGGGGCGATTCCGGTGAGCTCGAACGTGCCCAGCGGCTTGTTGTCGCGGGTGAAGTCGCGCTCGCCCTGGAAGACCTGGATCGCGACGGACGGCTGGTTGTCGTCTGCCGTGGTGAAGGTCTCGCTGCGCTTGGTCGGGATGGCCGTGTTGCGCTCGATGAGCTTGGTCATCATGCCGCCCTTGGTCTCGATGCCGAGGCTGAGGGGGGTGACGTCGATGAGCAGAACGTCCTTGCGCTCGCCCTTGAGGACACCGGCCTGGAGGGCGGCGCCCACGGCGACGACCTCATCGGGGTTGACGCCCTTGTTGGCCTCCTTGCCGGTCTCGCGCTTGACGAGCTCGGCGACGGCGGGCATGCGGGTCGATCCACCCACGAGCACGATGTGGTCGATGTCGGCGACCTTGATGCCGGCTTCGCGGATGACGTCCTCGAACGGCTTCTTGGTGCGGTCGAGCAGGTCCTTCGTCAGGTCCTCGAACTTCGCGCGGGTGATGGTCTCGCTCAGCGACACCGGACCCGACTCGGTCAGCGACAGGTACGGGAGGTTGATGCTGGTGCTGGTCGAGGAGGAGAGCTCCTTCTTGGCCTGCTCCGCAGCCTCCTTGAGACGCTGCAGGGCGATCTTGTCACCCGAGACGTCGACGCCGGTGGTCTCCTTGAACTGCTTGATCAGGTGGTCGACGAGGCGCTGGTCCCAGTCGTCACCGCCGAGGCGGTTGTCACCCGCGGTGGAGCGCACCTGAATGGTCGAGAAGTCGTCGTCCTTGCCCACCTCGAGCAGGGAGACGTCGAACGTTCCGCCACCGAGGTCGAAGACCAGGATGAGCTCGTCTTCCTTGCCCTTGTCGAGTCCGTAGGCCAGAGCTGCGGCGGTGGGCTCGTTGATGATGCGCAGGACGTTGAGGCCCGCGATCTCACCGGCCTCCTTGGTCGCCTGACGCTCGGCGTCGTTGAAGTACGCGGGGACCGTGATGACGGCATCCGTCACCGTGTCACCCAGGTAGGACTCGGCGTCGCGCTTGAGCTTCTGGAGGATGCGCGCGGAGATCTCCTGCGGCGTCCACTTCTTGCCGTCGACGTCGAACGTCCAGTCGGTGCCCATGTGACGCTTGACGGATGCGATGGTGCGGTCGACGTTCGTGACGGCCTGGCGCTTCGCGGTCTCGCCGACGAGCACCTCGCCGTCCTTCGTGAATGCGACGACCGAGGGGGTGGTGCGGAAGCCCTCGGCATTGGCGATGACCTTCGGCTCGCCACCCTCGAGGACGCTGACGACGGAGTTCGTCGTACCGAGGTCGATTCCAACAGCACGTGCCATGTGATTCTCCTTAGTTGCTGAGGTTGATGTGGGTCTGGAAATCCGGGGCGATCAGGGAAACCTGAGTCGCGATGGCTCAACTGTACTCCGACCTCCGGACGCTGTCAAATAAAGTTGATACGAACCGGCTCAACTTTTGAATCGGACGCCTCGACCCCGCACATCCGCACCTGCGTCGAGGCGAGGTTCCCGAAACACCGCCGTCACACGGCTCACCTAGAGTCCCTGCATGAGCCGCCCCATCCTCCTCGCCGTGTCGCACGGCACCTCGGATGCCGAGGGAGCCCGCGCCATCGCCGACCTGGTGGGCGCCGTGGCCGCAGCGATGCCCGAGGTCGAGGTGCGCAGCGCCTTCGTCGACGTGCAGCAGCCCGATGCCGCCGATCTGCTGCCGACGATCGACGGGCCCGTCGTGATCGTGCCGCTGCTGCTCTCGCGCGGCTTCCACGTGCATCACGACCTGCACGGCATGGCCGCGAACAAGGCGGATGCCGTGGTCAGCGCCCCGATGGGCCCGGACCCCCGCCTCGCCGAAGTGCTCGCGGAACGTCTGGCCGAGACATCCGCGGAGACATCCGCAGAGACATCTCCAGAGACCGACGGACCTGTGGTCCTCGCGGTGGCCGGGTCCAGAGACCCCGCGTCGCTCACGGATGCCGAAGCCACGGCGTCCCTTCTCTCGCTGCGGCTCGGCAGAAGAGTCGAGCTCGCGTACCTCGCGGCGCGCGAGCCCGACCTGCCCCACGCGCTGCGCGAGCACCCCGACGCGGTCGTCTCGACATACCTGCTCGCCCGCGGCTTCTTCTTCGACCTCGCCCTGAGGCAGGCGCCGGGCCGACGCGTCACCGCTCCCCTGCTCGACGGCACGACCGTGCCACAGCCGCTGATCGATCTGATCGTCGCGCGATATGAGGAGGCCTCGGCGCAGTTGCAAGCCGCACTGACCCCCGAGCCCGCACAGTCATGACCCTCGGCACGGTCACCCTGGTCGGAGCAGGACCCGGCGATGCCGGCCTGCTGACCCTGCGGGGGCTGCGCGCCCTGCAGCAGGCCGATGTGATCGTGGCTGACCGCCTCGGAGCCCGCGCCGTGCTCGCACAGCTCGCCGACGAAGGAGTGCAGCTCGACGCCGAGGTCATCGACGTCGGCAAGCGCCCCGGTCATCACCCGGTGCCGCAGGACGGCATCAACGAGCTGCTTGTCTCGCTGGCCCAGCAGGGCCGTCGTGTGGTGCGGCTCAAGGGCGGCGACCCCTTCGTCTTCGGACGAGGGCGCGAGGAGCAGCTGTTCGTCGAAGCCGCCGGCATCGCGGTCGAGGTCATCCCGGGCGTCACGAGCGCAGTGGCGGTGCCGGGCCTCGCCGGGATCCCCCTGACCCAGCGCGGCATCGCTGAGACGTTCACCGTGGCCAGCGCCCATGACCAGATCGAGGCGCTCGGGGGCGGCCGCGACCACACCGTCGTGCTGCTGATGGGCGTGAACACGCTCGGGCATTCCGCGCATGTGCTCGCCGCCGGGTCGCGCGGCGCCGACTGCCCGGTGGCCATCATCGAAGACGGGTTCGGCGCCCGACAGCGGGTCACGGTCGGCACCCTCGGAACGATCGCGCACCTCTCCGCGGTTCGACAGGTGCGATCCCCCGCGGTCGTCGTGGTCGGTGACGTGGTCGCGCTCAGCCCGCACGCCGGGATCAGCCCGAGTTAGGCCACCCTCAGTCAAGAGGTGGCAGACTGTCGTCAGCGGACCGATTCTCGCCCGATGAGCGCGTCCGTCGGCGGCGCCGCCATGGTCGGCGCATCCGCGCCCGGTCACACGGCGGTCACCGCTCTTCTCCCGGGAGCGCGAATGACTGACACGGACACCTACGACGTGCTCGTGATCGGCGGTGGTCCCGCAGGACTCTCCGCCGCCCTCAACCTGGGCCGTTCGCTCATGCGCGTGCTGGTGGTCGACGCCGACCGCCCGCGCAACGCCGCCACGCTGAACTCGCACGGCTTCCTCACCCGTGACGGAGTGGCCCCGCACGAGCTGCGCCGCATGGCCCGCGACGAGCTCGCCGCGTACCCGAACATCGAGGTGCGCACGCGCGTCAGGGTGCTCGAACTCCGCAGATCGGCACCCACGGCGGATGCCGGGACGGATGCGGGAACAGGTTCGGGAACAGGTTCGGGAACAGACTCGGGAACGGATGCCGGTTTCACGGCATCCGTCGGCCGCAAGGACCCGACCGACGTGGTGACCGCTCGGAACGTGCTGCTCGCGACGGGCCTGCGCGAGACCCTTCCCGACGTTCCGAACCTGCGCGGCTTCTACGGCATCAGCCTGTTCAGCTGCGCGGCATGCGACGCGTGGGAGCTGCGCGGGCGACGACTCGCCCTCATCGGAGAGACGCCCGACCTCGCCGACCGCGCCCGTCTCATCTCGCGATGGACCGAGAGCCTCACCGTCTTCACCCTCGGCGCAGACACGGTCACGGCCGCGGAGGAGGCCGAGCTCGCCTCCACGGGGGTCGCTGTGCTGCGGCATCCGATCGCCGAGCTCGTCGGAGACCGCGGGCGCATCGAGGCGATCCGGCTGACAGACGGCACCGTCGTCGCGGTCGAGGGCGGTTTCGTGCGACCCGAGTGGCAGACCGATGTGTCATTCCTGCACGGGTTCGCCCCCGCCATCGACCACGACGGGCACCTCGTCACCGATCGGTCGGGCCGCACCGACATCCCGGGGCTCTATGCCGCCGGTGACGCGGCGATCCCCGGCCCCCAGCAGCTGATCGTCGCAGCCGGGGCGGGCGCGAGGGTCGCGTCGGTCATGGTGCACGATGCGGTCGGCATCGCCACGGCGCACTGAATCAGCCGGCATACCGGCGACTAGGCTGACCGGCATGACGCGCATCTCGCAGGCCCCGCAGCTCGTCCGCCTCGCCGCCCTCTCGGTGATCGCGCTGGCCGCGCTGCCGCTCAGCGGCTGCCTGTATGCGCAGATCCCCGTGAACGTGCCGGATGGCGACGGGCCAGAGCCCTCCCCGACCGCGATCCCGTCCGAGCAGCCCGCTGACGAGCCCTCAGGCGACCTGCCATCGACCATGACCTTCGCAGACGGTGCCGACATCCCTTCGGAGGGGTACATCCAGTGGGGCGACGGGCTCATCGCCGACGACGGCTGGAAGATCGTCAAGCCGGACGACGGCAACGGAGGCTGGACGTACGGCACGGTCGACGACACCTGCACGGCCCAGTTCTGGCAGGGCCTGATCCCCGATGTGCCGACCGTGGCCGGCGACGACAGCGTCAGCTCGGATGCCATGCTCGCCGTCATCCTCGGCGAAGCGGACGCCGCCGCGATCACCCCGCTCGCGACGACGGGGTCGTTCAGCTATCAGGTCGGCGGCAACGCCGACGTCGAGAACCGCCAGGTCGTGGGCGAAGAGGGTGAACGCCGATGGGCGATGGCCGCACGGGCCTTCACCGCGACCGGTGTCGGACTCTATGTGATCGTCGACTGCACCGGCGGCGACATGCAGGCCACGATGGCCGAGGTCATCGACGAGAACGCCGTCGTCATCCAGTGACGCCGGCCGCCCGGCATCCGCTCTGCTGAGGTCGGGCGGAGATCACTTGCCGCCCGGCGGGCCCACGAGCAGCAGGATCACGTACAGCGCGACGATGCCGACGGCGAGGAGGATCGCCAGAACCCACGGGCGGCGAAGGAACCAGCGCATGAGCCGGTCGTACCAGCGCGCATCGCGCGGGTCCTGCGTCTGCTCGAGTCGCCACTCGCCGGCCAGGCGGCCGGTGCGGTGCAGCCAGATCTCCATCGGGATCGTCGCGTAGGGGACGATGGCGCTCGCCACGGCCAGGATCGCGACACCGAGGTGCCAGCGCTGGTTGAGCGCGACGAGCACGGCGGTCGCCGCGTAGGCGAGGAACACGAACCCGTGGATGCCTCCGCCGATGGTGACGACGATTCCCGGCGCACCTGCGGCACGGGCGATGATCGCCAAGATCAGGATGGTCCAGGTGATCGCCTCCGCGATCGCGAGAACTCGGAACAGGCGGTCGGGTGTGCGGAACACGGGACTCCTCGGGTGGGGGTCCGTCCAGCGTATCCGGAATAGCTATGCGCCCCCGGGTGTTGCGGAAGGCATGGTGACCGTCGACTCCGCAGCCCTCGGGCACGTGCTCGACTCCGTCGACCTCCGCGTCGGCATCGCCCGACGCGTCGCCCTCGCCACCGGCGGGCTCCTGCCGATCCCCTCGGGTTCGGCCACCCTCGTCTACATCGCCTCGGGCTCGGTGCACGGGCATCCTCCGCTGACCACCGGATGCCGCCTGGACGTCGACCCCGCAGCGCAGATCGTCGCGGTGGACGATCGCCCGCTGCACGCGAACCTGGTCGCCGGAGATGCGTTCCTCACGCTCGGCCGTGCGTCCATCGCCCTCGAAGCCGACGGGGCGACCGACCTCGTCGTCGTCGACCTCGAATTCTCCGACAGCGCCGCGATGATCGCCGCGCTCCTTCCCGATCCGATCACCGTCATGTCGTTCGCCGCTCTGGAACCCGCTGCTGCCGCACTCGCCGGAAGCATGGGCCCCACCGATCCAGCGACCTGCCCGTCACGCCAGGGCGACCCGGTGATCTGCCGGATGATGGCGCAGACCGTGCTGCTCTCGGTGATCCGCGCGTGGGCCGCCAACGGCTGCGCGCCGGCCGGCTGGCCCTCCGTGTCGAACGATCCGTTCCTCGACCGCGTCGTCGAGGCGATCCATGAGCAGCCAGGCCGCGACTGGACGGTCGAGCGCCTCGCGAGCGTCGGCGCGATGTCGCGCTCGGTGTTCGCCGAGCGATTCCGCAGCGCGATCGGCCGCTCGCCCGCCGACTACGTCACCGAGGTGCGCGTCGACGCGGCGAAGCGGATGCTGAGCGAGGGCCGCTCGGTCAGCGAGACGTCGCGCGAACTGGGCTACGCCTCCGACGAGGGCTTCAGCCGGGCGTTCCGCCGCCGCACGGGGATGACTCCGTCGGTCTGGCGGGCGACGCAGCTCACCGCCGTCCCTGCCTGAGCCGGCCCTGCCCGCCGCTCAGGCGCGCTTCGCCGCCGCGACGCTCCTGCGGTTCGACATTCCGAAGAGCACGGCGCCGACCAGCAGGGACGCAGCCCCGAGCACGTAGACGAACTCGACGTCGAGGGTGTCGACGAGCAGTCCGCCGACTCCGGCGGCGATCGTGATCGCGCCCTGGAATCCGACGACCACGAGGCTTCCGCCCGCCTCGAGACGGTCGGGCGAGCGGTGCCCCACCCACGTGTTGATCACGAGCAGCCACGACGAGAAGAAGAAGCCCCAGACCAGCACGACGATGCCGATGCCGAGGACCGACCCCGACAGGAAGATCATCGACAGCACCGATGCAGCGATCACCAGCGGGGCGAACACCGCGAAGAAGCCGAAGGTGCGGTCGATGAAGAACCCGAGTCCGAGGTTGCCGGCGAGGCCCCCGAGCCCGAAGAGGGCGAGAAGCAGGATGATCGTCGACGGCTCGATCTCGGGGATGCGTTCGAGCGCGAGTCGCACGTACGTGTAGGCGAGGAAGTGACCGAGCACGACGAGCACGTGCCCGACCATGCCGAGCCCGATGCCGGGACGACGCAGCGTGTCGACGAGAAGCCGGATGCTGGCGCCCTGCTCGGCCGGGACCGACGGGAGCATGAACCGCAGCGCCACGGCGAGCAGCACCATGAGGACGCCCGCGATCGCGAACACGGTCTGCCAGTCGACGATCTCGCTGAGCATCACGCCGAGGGGCACGCCCGCGACCGTCGCGAGCGACACGCCCGCGGAGGTGAACATGACGCCTCGCCCGAGGTGCGCCGGTCCTGCCAGGCGCACGGCGACCGTGATCGACATCGCCCAGAAGGCGCTGATCGCCGCACCCAGCAGGAACCGCGCGAGCAGCACGATGATCAGGTTGGGCGCGATCGCGACGATGAGGTTCGACGCGGCTGCGGCGAGCGCCATCCAGACGAGCAGCGAGCGCCGGTCGAGACGGGGGAAGATCAGCCCCACCGTCGGCGCCACGATCAGACCGACGAGCGCGGTGACCGTGACCGTCTGCCCCGCCTGCCCTGGTGTGACGCCGAGGGCGTCGGCCATCTCGGTGAGCACGCCGTTGGGCAGGAATTCGGCCGTGACGAGAAGGAACCCCATCAGCATCAGCACGATGAGTCCGCCGTAGCGGATGCTCTCGGTGCGGGCGGTCGTCACGGGTACGGGCGCGGTCGTGGTCATGGTTCAACACTCCCAGGCGCGGAGGCCGGTCGCCCGACGCGGCGTCCAGGGCATCCGACCATTCGTCCGGACTGCGATGAGACCGGGAGATCCGGGTCTGGACAGCATCCGCCCGCGCCCCCTAGGCTCGACGACGCACCGGGTTCTCCCGGAAGGCCAGAGCGAGAGGAGTGGATGACATGAACACCGTCTCTGTCGTGCCCGTCGCCGACATCCTTCCTCTCGAGGCCCCTCGCTCCTGATCCGCGCGTGGCCTCCCTCTCTCGGAGCCACATCGTGTCTGATCTCTTCGCTTCTTCCGAAGCATCCTCTTCTTCCTCCTTCTTCGACGCATCCCCTTTCGATTCCGTCCCCACCTTCGCCGACGTCGAACCCGGTGAGCACCAGCGCTGGACCACCTGGCCGGCGATCACCCCGTCGGAGCGCGGGCCGCTCCCCTGGCCCGAGTGGGTCGTGACGAGCGCCGGCGCACTCGACACCGAGCTCGGCATCCTCAAGACCGGCAAGGAGGCCGACGTGTTCCTGCTCGAGCGCGCGGTGCCGGATGATCCGACCCAGCGCACCCTGCTCGCGGCCAAGCGCTACCGCGACTCCGATCACAGCAGCTTCCACCGCTCGGGCGTCTACACCGAGGGCCGCAGCACGAGGAACACCCGCGACACCCGAGCCCTCGCGAAGAAGTCCGAACACGGACGAGCCGTCGCCGCCCTGCAATGGTCGTTCGCCGAGTTCGACGCGCTGTGCCGCATGTGGGAGCTCGGAGCGCCGGTGCCCTACCCCGTGCAGGTCAACGGCACCGAGCTGCTGATGGAGTTCATCGGCGACGCGTCAGGAGTCGCGGCGCCCCGGTTGGCGGCCGTGCGCAGCGACCGGGCCGAGCTCGCCGGCCTCTACGACCAGATCGTCGACCTCATGCGCATCTTCGCCGCGGCGGGCTTCGCCCACGGCGACCTCTCGGCTTACAACCTGCTGGTGCACGAGGGGCGCGTGCGGGTGATCGACCTGCCGCAGATCGTCGACATCATCGCCAACCCCCAGGGCCTCGACCTGCTGCACCGCGACTGCGTCAACATCTGCGACTGGTTCACCCGCCGCCGCGTCGAACGCGACGCCGAAGAGCTCTTCGCCGAGATGCTCGCGGCGTCGTATGCGTGAGGGGTGTCGTCGCGACCGAGTCAGTCGCAACCGAGTCAGCTGCGGCCGAGTCAGCTGCGGCCGATGCGGGCGGCGAGCAGCGACACCAGCTCGTACACGACGTGGCTCGCCGCGATGCCGGTGATCTGCGCGTGGTCGTACGCGGGCGACACCTCGACGACATCGGCGCCCACGATGTCGCAGTCTCCGAGGGCACGGAGGATGCGCAGCAGCTCGCGGCTCGTGAGGCCCCCGGCCTCGGGTGTTCCGGTGCCCGGTGCGTGCGCGGGATCGAGCACGTCGATGTCGATCGACACGTACAGCGGCCTGTCTCCGACGCGCTGCAGGATGCGCTGGATGCCGGCCTCGACGCCGTGCTCCTCGATGTACTCGCTCGACACGATCGAGAATCCGAGGCGCTCGTCGTCTTCGAGGTCCTGCTTCGAGTACAAGGGCCCGCGCGTGCCGACGTGGCAGCTCGAGGTGAGGTCGATCAGCCCCTCCTCGCTCGCGCGGCGGAACGGCGTGCCGTGTGTGATCGGGGCGCCGAAGTAGGTGTCCCAGGTGTCGAGGTGGGCGTCGAAGTGCAGCACGGCGACCGGGCCGTGCTTCGCCGCCACCGCCCGCAGCAGCGGCAGCGCGACCGTGTGGTCGCCGCCGATCGTGACGATGCGCTGCACCTGCTCGCCGAGCGCGAGCGCGGCGCGTTCGACCTCGGTCACCGCCTCGGTGAGGTCGAACGGGTTGACCGGGATGTCACCGGCATCCACCACCTGTGCGACCGCGAACGGCGACACGTCCTGAGCGGGGTTGTACGGACGCAGGAGCCGCGAGGACTCGCGCACGTGCGACGGGCCGAAGCGCGTGCCGGGGCGATAGCTCACGCCGGAGTCGAAGGGGATGCCCACGACCGCGATGTCGGCGCGGGGCACGTCTTCGATCCTCGGCAGGCGGGCGAAGGTCGCGATCCCGGAGTACCGGGGGTTCACGGAGGCGTCGATGGGGCCCACGTTCTCGGTCATGATCAGTCCTGTCTCTGCGTGGGGATGTGCACGAGCTGCACTCCGCCGGCGGCGATGGCGTCGCGGATGCTCGGCACGATGTCGTCTCGGTCGTCGACCCGACGCCCGGTGGCGCCGAAGGCGGTCGCCAGCGCCGCCCAGTCGGGCTGCACCAGGTCGACGCCGATGGGGGTCATGCCTCGGTCGACCTCGTTCTGGCGGATCTCGGCGTAGCCGCCGTTGTCGACGCACACGATGGTGACGTCGAGCCGCTGTTCGACGGCCGTCACGAGCTCGTTGACGCAGAACATCAGCGCACCGTCTCCGATCACGGTGACGACGGGATGCTCGGTCTGCGCCACCCTGGCGCCGATCGCGGCGGGAAGGCCGTAGCCGAGGGTCGCATAGGTGGGCGTGTAGAGCAGGGAGTGCGGATGCTGCGAGCGCAGCACGCTGCCGAGCGCCATGTAGACGATCTGCGAGGAGTCGCCGGCGACGATCGCGTCATCGGGGAGAGCGTCGGCGATGAGCTCGGCCAGCGCGACCGCCTCGGGGGCGGTGTCGCGCATCTCGGCCTCGATCGCGGCGCGCTCGATGGTCAGGTCTCGAGCGGCCCTGCCCTCGCCGGGCAGCAGCGCGAGCAGGGCGGCGCTCACCGCGGCGGCGTCACCGACGATCCCCACGGTCGCGTCGAGATTCTTGTTCCGCTGCAGAGGCGAGATGTCGATGCGCACGACGGCGCCGCACGCCTCCAACCGCGGAGCCCAGAGTTCGGCCTCACCGAGCTTCGATCCGATGACGAGCACCACGTCGGCGTCCTCGGCCACCTCGCGGGCCGCAGCGAGACGCAGGTTCGAGCCGAGCGACAGCGGATGCCGCTCGTCGACGACACCCTTGCCGTTGAGCGTGGTGAGCACCGGGGCCCCGAGGCGTTCAGCGAGTGCGGTGACCTCGTGCGCGGCATCGAC
This sequence comes from Microbacterium sp. Leaf161, assembly GCF_001423645.1. NCBI lineage: Bacteria > Bacillati > Actinomycetota > Actinomycetes > Micrococcales > Microbacteriaceae > Microbacterium > Microbacterium sp. Leaf161. The sequence continues at coordinate 1,043,996 of NZ_LMOW01000001.1, forward strand.
CGACCCGCCACCCGCGACGATGACCGGCCGCTGCGCACCCTGCAGCAGACGTGCGGCATCGGCGAGAGCTGACGGGTCACCCGACACCCGCGGAGGCATCGCCCTGGGGTGGCGCGCCTCCGCGGGGACATCGGCCGGGGCCTCGAGCACGTCGAGGGGGATCTCGATGTGCACGGGGCGGGGGCGGCCGGTCTGGAAGAGCGTGAAGGCGTCGTGCACCGCATCGACAGCCTCGGCGGCGCTGGACACTCGGCGCGACCACTCGGCGATCGCCCCGACCATGGCCGTGGCATCCTTCGTCTCGTGCAGGGTGCCGACATCGGCGAACTCGGCGCCCAGCGGCACCCCGGGAGACAGCACGATCAGCGGCCGCGACTCGCAGAACGCCGTGCCGATCGCGCTCATCGCGTTCTGCAGGCCGGGTCCGGAGGTCGTGATGACGACACCGGGAAGACCTGTCTGCTGCGCCCAGCCGTCGGCGCCGTAGCCCGAGCCCTGCTCGTGCCTGTTCGTCACCGCGCGGATGCCGAGATCCGCGAGCGGGCGGTACAGCTCGAGGTTGTGCGTGCCCGGGATGCCGAAGATCGCATCGACGCCGTAGGCGCGGATGGTCTCGAGCACCGCGCGACCGGCGGTATCGGCGTAGCGGTCGGCGGTATCGGCGCAGCGGTCGTCTGTCATGGTGGCATCCTCGCTCATGCCGAGACCATGACTGCGGCGCCGACGTGACGGCGTGTGCCGTCGACCCACGTCTCGCGCACGGCGATCGACGAGATCTCCTCGGCGTCGACGGTCAGCGGGTCGTCGGAGAGCACGACGAAGTCGGCGTACTTGCCGACTTCGAGCGAGCCGAGGTCGTCTTCGCGGCCGATCGACACGGCGCCTTCGATCGTGTGCGCGCGCAGAGCCGAGAGGGCGGAGACCCGCAGATCGTCTGGCCCGAGCTTGTGCCCCCGACGGGTCACGCGGGTGACGGCCGTCTGGATCGCCTCGAGCGGGATGGGCTCGGCCACCGGAGCATCCGACGAGATCGTGAACCGCACCCCCGCCCTCTCGAACTCGCCGAGGGGGTTGAAGCGCTCGCCCGGAGTGCCGATCGCCTCTTCGACGCCCTCGCCCCAGTTGAAGTAGTGCTGGGTCTGATTGACCGGGCGGATGCCGGAGGCCGCCATCCGGTCGATCTGCTCGGGCGTCGGCAGACCGCAGTGCTCGATGCGGTGCCGCGCGTCGGAGTCGGGGCGCTCGGCGAGAGCCGCCTCGATCGCCGACACGACCATCTCGATCGCGGTCGGCGACTGCGCGTGTGTCGCCGTCTGCAGGCCCGCCGCATGCGCCCGGCTGATCAGCGCCGCATATTCGGCGGGCTCGTGGTACAGCTGACCCGTGCGGCACGGGTCGCCGACGTAGCCGTCGGGGAAGTACGCCGTCCAGCCGCCGAGCGTGCCGTCGGCGTAGAGCTTGATGCCGGCGAAGCTGAGGTGGGCGTTGCCGAACTGCCCCACGAGACCCATCTCGAGCGCCTCGTCGAGCAGGTGCGACAGCAGGTACATCGACACCCGCAGCTCGAGGCGGCCGGCCTCGGCGAGACGCAGGTACATGTCGAACTCGCGCCGGGTGACCTGGCAGTCGCCGATCGACGTGACACCCCCGGCGAGGAAGCGCTGCGTCGCCGCATCCAGCTGCCGCAGGTGCTCCTCGGGCTCGTCGGCGAGGTGGAAGTTCGGACCGTGATGGCCGATCTTCACCCCGTGCACGCCGGTGAGGATGTTGCACGCGGCATCCGACAGCTCGCCCGTCAGCTCGCCGTCGGCGTCGCGGAAGAACTCGCCGCCGTCGGGATTCGGCGTGTCACGGTCGACGCCGTTCTTGGCGAGTGTGTACGAGTTGACGACGCCGCCGTGTCCGGAGGCGTTCATCAGGTAGACCTCTCGGTCGGCGGCGACCTCGTCGAGCTCGAAGCGGGTGGGATGCCGCTTCTCGGCGAGGTTGCGCTGCTCGTAGCCGTAGCCGCGCACCGGGCGTCCGGCGGGTGCGTCCACCGCCGCCGCCTTCAGCAGCGCCACGATCTCGGGGATGCTCTCGGCCTTCTCGGGTCCGCAGTCGACCCACGTCATCAGCTGCCCGAACATCAGCGGGTGGGCGTGCGCATCGACGAAACCGGGCACGATCACCGCGTCACCGAGATCGACGTGGTCGGGTGCGAGCCCCGCGCGCTCCGCCGCGGCCCGGCACTCGGCCGGGGTGCCGACCGCGAGGATCCGGCCGCGATCGGTGAGCATGGCGGTCGCCGTCGTGGCATCCGCATCCACCGTCCGGATCACGCGAGCCGTGAACAGCTGCGGGATCGTCTGGGCGGAGCGGTCGAAGGGAGTGAGCTTTCTCATGGCAGCCTGTTCGCGGTCGTGTCGGTGCGGGCGGTGAAGGATGCCGTGACCGGGGCCTCATCCGAGTGCTGCGGGGCGAGCTTCGTGCAGATGCCGGCGATCACAGCCATGCCGGTGAACATCGCGAGGACCGACCAGATGTTGCCTGTCCAGGCGATGAGCTGCGTCGCGAACCAGGGCGAGAATCCTGCCCAGATCGCGGCACCCACGCCGTAGGACAGCGCGATCGACGTGTACCGGGACTGCGGACGGAACATCTGCGCGAGCAGCGCCGCGATCGGAGCGTAGGTCGCGCTCATCGCGATGCGCACGAGCGAGGCGAAGAGGAAGATCAGCGGCTCGACGCGTCCGGGGAGGATCAGCAGGAACGGGACGAAGGTGAGCACCGAAGTGATCAGACCGATGTACATCACGTTCTTGCGGCCCCACTTGTCGCCCAGCCAGGCGACCGGCAGAGTCACGACGAACTCGACGAAGGAGGCGATCGTCATCGCGTCGAGGATCACGCGCTCGTCGATCGCGATCGGGTCGCCCGTCGCATAGGCCGTGGCGAAGGTCGTCGCAAGGTAGTAGCCGCCGGTCGAGATGGGCAGGATGCCGATGCCGAGCAGGATCGGACGCCAGTTGGTGCGCAACGCGTAGGCCAGGGGCATCGACTGCTTGCGCCCCTCGATCTTCGTCTCGAAGACCGGGGTCTCCTCGACGCGGTAGCGCACCCAGAACCCGACGCCGACCAGCACGATCGACAGCAGGAACGGGATGCGCCAGCCGCCGTTGATGATGAAGTCGTCGCCGACGCGCGACATGATCGCGAAGACGCCCGAGGCCAGCAGGGCGCCGGCCGGGTTGCCGAGCTGAGTGAAGCCGCCGTAGAAGGTCTTCGACTTCTCGGGGGCGTGCTCGACGCTCATCAGCACGGCGCCGCCCCATTCGCCGCCGACCGCGAGGCCCTGGACGGCACGGAGCAGGATCAGGAGGATCGGAGCGAGGATGCCGATGTTCTCATACGTGGGCAGGCAGCCCACGAGCACGGTCGCCGCGCCCATGAGCAGCAGCGTGATGACGAGCGACGTGCGCCGGCCGAGCTTGTCGCCGATGTGGCCGAAGATGATGCCGCCGAGCGGGCGGACGAGGAACGCGACGGCGAACGTCGCGAAGGCCGCTGCGGTCTCGGCGAGCCGGTCGCCGCTCGGGAAGAACAGCGGACCGAAGACGAGGGCGGCAGCGGTCGCGTAGACGTAGAAGTCGTACCACTCGATGGTGGTGCCGACGAAGGCGGCGAAGCCTGCGCGTCGCGCCTTGCTGTGGGTGGAAGTCATGTGTGGCCCGCTCCTTTGCGGAAGATGTCGGATAGCGAAGGATGCTACGGACGTGTGGACGCGAGGACAAGGTCAGAACTCCAGTGTGAAGCCTGATTCACTGATGTTGTGCTCGCTGGATCACGCACTATTCGCCTACCCAACCGCACTGACCGCTTTTAGACTGCAGTTATGCACCTGCGGCGGCGCGTTCGCGGGAAACTGACGAATGTGGGTGGTCCATGGATTTCGACGCCGAACTGATCCGCGCTCTTCAGGAAGACGGTCGCGCCAGCATCCGCTCGCTGTCGCTGCGCCTCGGACAGTCGAGAGCCGCGGTCGCCGCCCGACTGCGCACGATGCTCGACGATCGCACCGTGCGCGTCGTGGCAGCGGTGGATCCGGTGTTCCTCGGTCAGCACGTGCTCGCGCACGTGTCGATCCGCACCGATGGGGCCGTGGAGATCGTCGCCGAGCACCTGCGCGACATGAGCGAGACCGTGCTCGTCTCGGCGGTCGGCGGCGCCCACGACCTCGTCACCGAGGTGCGCCTGGGCACCATGGCGGATCTGCACGACCTGCTGGCGCAGATCCGAGCGATCGACGGCGTGCTCGACATCAACACGATCATCTACTCGACCGTCGTGAAGGGCTTCTTCGTCTCGGAGTACCACGGTGACGTCACGCTCGACGCGGTCGATGAAGACCTCATCGAGCGGCTGCAGTCCGACGGGCGCATGAGCTTCCGTGCGCTCGGCGAGGCCGTGCGCCTCTCCCCCTCGGCCGTCGCCACCCGGGTGCAGCGACTGATCGACGGCGGGGTGATCAAGATCAGCGCGGTCGAGGCCAGGGGTCTTGCGCACAGACAGCTGTCTATGGGCGTCGGCCTCAATCTCAACCACGATGACGAGGCGGTGATCGAGGAACTGAAGACCGGTCGAGGCATCGACTTCGCCGCCCGCACGCTCGGGCGCTTCGACGCGGTGGCGACGCTGGTCGAGCCGTCTGCGGGGGCGCTGTACGCAAGTCTCGAGCGGCTGAGGTCGCTCGCCGGCGTCACCCGCATCGAGGCATGGCTGCACCTGGCCGTGCTCAAAGAGGACTACGCGCGGACGCTGCGCGAGCCGATGCCCCACCCTTGACGTGCGGCGCGCCGTCACCGTCCGTTCACCGGGCGCCGTCAGACTGCGATCATGAGCGAATCCCCGCAGAGCGGCGCGGTGCCCGAGCCCGCCGCGACGGCGAACAGCGGCGCGGTCGGCGTGATCGGCCTCGACCTGCGCGGCGAGACCCCCGCACCGAAGAAGCAGGTCTACTCGTGGGCGCTGTGGGACTGGGCGACGCAGCCCTTCAACACCGTCATCCTCACCTTCATCTTCACGGCGCTGTATCTCACGACCGAGGCGTTCCTTCCGGCGGAGATCGCCGGCCTCGACGCGAAGGACCCGATCCGCGAGGCGGCCGAGGCAGACCTCGCCTCGGGTCTGGGCCTCGGGTCGACGATCGCCGGGATCGCGATCCTCCTGATCGCACCGGTGCTGGGTCAGCGCGCGGATGCCGCGGGGCGCCAGAAGCTCTGGCTCGGGATCGGCACCGGGGCGCTCGTCGCCTGCATGCTCGGCCTGTGGTTCGTCGAACCGACGCCGACGCTGTTCTGGCTCGGCGTCGCGCTGATCTCGGCAGGGTCCGTCTTCGGCGAGATCGCCGCGGTCAACTCGAACGCCATGCTGATCGGCATCGCGAACCCGAAGACCGTCGGGCGCATCTCGGGCCTCGGCTGGGGCTTCGGCTACATCGGCGGCATCCTCGCACTGGTGCTCGTCGTCGTCTTCTACGTCTTCGACTGGTTCGGCCTGCCGGATGACGCGGGACTGCCGTTCCGCATCATCGCGGTCGCCTGTGCGCTCTGGGCGATCGTCTTCTCGATCCCGATCTTCCTCAACGTGCCGGAGCCGTCGCTCGGACGCCCCGAACGCAAGGTCGGCTTCTTCGCCTCCTACGGCCTGCTGGTGAAGGACGTCGTCGGCCTGTACCGCAACCGCGACACTCGTCAGACGTTCTGGTTCCTGCTGTCGAGCGCCGTGTTCCGTGACGGGCTCGGCGGCGTCTTCGCCTTCGGCGCCGTCATCGCCAGCCAGGTGTTCGACTTCGGCTTCCTCGACCTCGTGATCTTCGGCATCGCCGCGAACCTCATCGCGGGCGTCTCGACGATCATCGCCGGGCGCTACGACGACCGCTTCGGCCCGAAGCGGATCATCCTCGTCTCGCTCGCCGCCATGGTGGTCGCAGGCCTCGCGGTGTTCTTCCTGGTGGATGCCGGAACGGTCGTCTTCTGGATCGGCGGTCTGGTGCTCTGCGCCTTCGTCGGCCCCGCCCAGGCGGCGTCGCGGTCGTTCCTCGCCCGCATCACGCCTGCCGGACGGGAGGGCGAGATCTTCGGCCTGTATGCGACGACCGGGCGTGCGGCGAGCTGGATGGCATCGGGCGCCTGGACTCTGCTGATCGTGCTCTCGGGCTCGACGTCGTACGGCATCCTGGGCATCGTGCTGGTGCTGATCGCCGGATTCCTGCTGCTGCTGCCGGTGAAGGCGACGCAGCGCGGCTGAGCGGCGATGCGGGAGTAGCCTGACCGCGTGACGGTCATCATCGCTTTTCTCGCCAACATCCTCGTCGCGATCGCCAAGACGATCGCTGCGGTGATCACGTCTTCGGCGTCGATGGTCGCCGAGGCGGCGCATTCGTGGGCGGATGCCGGCAACGAGGTGTTCCTGCTCATCGCCGACCGCCGGGGCGCGAGGGTGAAGGATGAGCGGCATCCGCTCGGCTATGGACGTGCGGCGTTCGTGTGGTCGTTGATCGCGGCGTTCGGGATCTTCACCGCGGGGTCGATCGTGTCGATCATGCACGGCGTGCAGGAACTCGCCGAGACAGGCCCCGTAGAGAGCCCCGGGGTGGCGTACACCGTGCTCGGCATCGCCTTCGTGCTCGAGGGGGCGTCGTTCACGCAGGCGATGGTGAAGTCGCGACGGTTGGCGCGCGAGCGCGGATCGTCGACCTGGGACTATGTGCTCGAAACGAGCGATACGACGCTTCGGGCGGTGTTCTTCGAGGACATGGCCGCCCTGGTCGGACTGGTGATCGCGGCCGGTGCGATCGCAATGCACCAGATCACCGGAGTCGCCGCGTGGGATGCCGTGGGGTCGATCCTCGTCGGCGTGCTGCTCGGGGTGGTCGCGATCATCCTCATCGGCCGCAACATCGCGTTTCTCGTGGGCTCTAACGCGTCGCCCGCATTGCGCGATCGCGTCGGGCGCGCACTGCTCTCGTCCCCGCAGATCCAGCGGCTCACCTATCTGCACATCGAGTACGTGGGCCCGAACCGACTCTTCATTGTCGCCGAGGTCGATCTCACCGGAGACGCCCGCGAACACGATGTGGCCCGGAGCCTGCGCGCGATCGAACAGCAGATCGAGGCGCATCCGGTCGTCGAGACCGTGGTGCTGTCGCTGTCGGTCGACGACGAGAAGTCGCTGGAGTTCGGCAAGGTCCCCTGAACCTCTCACCCTGGACGCCGAATCATCCAGCGGGAGCAAGGGCCGACTCTTCCGGAAGACTGAGCCGCGGGGTGCGCCATTGCTGTGCCTGGTCCCACCATGCCGGCCCCCGCACTTGCGGAATGCCGTCGTTCATCCGGATCTTCCACCCGGACGTGCCCAGACTTCGGTGGTGCCACCAGCACAACGGCACACCGTTGTCCGTATGGGTCGGCCCACCCCTGGCGTGCTCGGTGACGTGGTGGATCTCGCACCACGACGCCGACACATGACACCCCGGGATGAGACATTCCTTGTCGCGGGCGATGATCGCGCGGCGTTGGTGCACGGAGAACACCCGATCCGTCGTGGTGATCCCGATGATCCGGCCCTCGTCCATGAGCACCCGCTGAATCGTCCCCGAGCATCCGACGTGCGAGGCGACACTCGCAGGCAGCTGTCCCCACGCACCGCTGACGCTCGCACGCCCAGTGCCGTGCTCGAGGTCCTTCGCATCCACCGTCACGACCAGAGTCGGGGACGCGCCGCCGAGAGTGGGCATGTCTCGGTGTCGGGCGGCGATCGCCAGGGCGACGGCGAATGCGTCGTGCCGCTTCTGCGCCGCCGTGCGGTCATCGATGACGGCACGCGGATCAGAGTTGTACGGATCGTCGTCGTCGGCCGCGCCCGAATCGGTGGGGGTGAACGCCACGCCCGGCATCGGCGGCCCGTCGCCCTTGGGGTTGTTCACCGCATCGAGGATCAGCTCGAGCTGGGCCGCGACCTCGGGCGTCAGGTATCCCTTGATCGACCGCAGTCCGTCGCGCACCCGCCCGAGGGTTATCCCCCGGCGGCGGGCAGGCTCATCGCCGGGCTCGTCTCCGTCGGGGTCGAGCAGCGAGACCAACGTCTCTGCAAGGAGCTTCAGCTCGTCGAGCGTCGGGGCCGGGCCCTGCGCCTCTGCGCCGGGGCCGGCCTGCGGGTCGGGCCTGACGCCCCTCGCCGCACGGGCGAGGCACTCGTCGGCGTCGAGCCGGTCAGCGGCGCTGATGCGATACGACACCTTCTCGATCGGCTCGGTTGCGGCGAGCATCCCAGCGACTCCGATCGCACCGTCGAGCATCGCCTCTCGCAGCGCCGGCCACCGTGCAGGCATGCGGTCGCCGGAGACCAGGTTCACCCTCCGCCGCACCAGATCGACGACCTTCCCGACGCGCGTCGCCCCGCGCAGGTCTGTCAGCAGCGTGCGCTGCAGCAGTTCGCTCTGCGTGCGGCATCCGGTGGAATGCGGGAACTCCACCGCATCCCCCGTCGCGATCGTCTCGACCACCACGGCCTCGACCCGACGAAACGCCGCGCCCGCCGCCTGCAGCACCTCCACCCGTTCTGCGTCAGACAATCCGGCGAGCGCGTCATCGGACAGCACCCGATCGAGGTCGGCGACGACCTGATCGAGGAGGGCGCGAGTGCGGGATGACATGGCTTCATCCAACTCGGGGTCACCGACATTCAGACCGCAGAATCGAGCACTTTTCGACCAGATCAGAAGCATATTCCGGAACACCGGATGAGCGTTCCGGAACACCGGTCAGCGATCGCGGAACACCGGCGACCGGTAACGCCGGCCGACAGCGCACGTCACGTGCGAGCTCAGCTCTCCCAGTTGTCGGCGAGCTTGTTCAGCAGCGTCGCGAGCTGGTCGCGCTCGTCATCGGTGAAGGCCGCAAGCGCCTTCTCCAGCGCCTCTCGCCGTTCGCCCCGCATCCCACGGGCGATCTTCCGACCCTCGTCGGTCAGCGCGATCCGGGTGCGCCGCGCATCGTCGGGGTCGGCCTCACGGCGCACGAAGCCGTGTGCGACCCCCTGCTGCACGAGCCTCGATGCTCGGGGCTGGTCGACGCCGATCGCCGCACCGAGGTCACTGACGCTGAGCGGGGCCGACGCCGCGGCGAGCGCCTCGAGCATCCGCATGCGAGCCGGTCCGCCGAAGCGTCCCGACGGGTCGTTCATCCAGGGCGGCATGCCCGGGTGCCCAGGGCGCCCGTGCCCGTGATGCCCCTGGTCCGAATGGCCCGAATGGCCCGAATGGTCCGAATGCTCTGCGTGGTCGGCATGATCCGCGTGGTCGGAGTGCGGCCCGCCGTGCCACCCGTGCGGCCCGCCCATGCCTCGCGGGCCGCGCCCGCGCTCGCCAGGACGTCGTCCGCGCAGGCGCGACAGGGCGCGGGCTATGGCCTCGGCGGGGTCGTTCTCAGCGGAGCTCACGATTCGATTTTACATGCGACTTGACATGGATCATTACTGCATGTCACACTACATATACATGTATATTGACAAGCACATGCCCCATGACATCTAAGGACTCCACTCATGAACACCTCTGACACTCAGAACACAGACAGCACCCACCGCCCCTTCGGCTACTGGCTGAAGGCCGTCGACCGCCTGATGGCGGCCGAGTTCGACTCCGCATTCGAGGGCGAGCACGCCAGCCGCCGCGACTGGCGGATCCTCAACGTCATCGATGGCACCGCGCCCACACGTCGCCCCCTGAACGCCCACAAGCTGCATGCCCTCGTCGAGCGTGGCTGGGTCGTCGCCGACGGCGACGGCTGGACGCTGACCGACGACGGCCGTGCGGCCAAGGAGCGCCTCGGCGGCATCGTCGACGGCATCCGCGCCAAGGTCACGGACGCCGTGAGCCCCGAAGACCTCGAGACCACGATGAACTCGCTCGAGCAGATCGCCCGTGCGTTCGGCTGGGACGAAGAGACTCCGCTCCCCCGTGGGCGCGGTCGTCGTCACGGCTTCGGACCCCGCGGCTTCGGTCGCGGCTTCGCGTCCGAGCACGGGTTCGGCCCCGGCCGTCCCGGACGTGGCTTCGGCCGTCGCCACGGACACCCGTTCGGACGCGGTCGCGGCTTCGCACCCGGGTTCGACTCCGAGCACGAGCACGGAGCGGATGCCGAGCTCGGCGGCCACGACTGCGGACACCGCGGGCACCCGGGGCACGACCGCTTCGCGGACGCGCACGATCGCGCGCACCACGGTCACGCTGGCGCCGGGCGCGAGCACGGCGGACACGAGCACGTCAGGCACGAAGGGCCCCGCCGCGGCGAGCACCGCGTCGCCCGAGCGGCGCAGCACGCCTATGAGCGCGGCTTCGACGCCGGGTTCTCCCGCGGTCGCGACGCCTGACGGCATCCGTCAGCAGGCACCTGATCCACAGAACGCCCCGTTCGCTCCGGCGAACGGGGCGTTCGCCGTTCACCGGGAATGGGGCCACCTCCTACCGGAGAGCGGGAAGGACGACGTCGTCCACCAGCTGCACCACCGCATCCGGTTCGAGCGCACGCCGGCGCAGACTGATGCTGCCGAACGCGGCGGTCGGCACGAGACCCGCGATGAGCGCGACCGGAGCGTCCGCCCGGACCTCGCCCCGCTCGATCCACCGCTCTATCACCGCGCCGAGCGCTGCGACGGGCGGTCCCCCGACCACTCGATAGGCGACGTCGCGCAACTCGTCGTCGCGGCCGATCTCGCTCAGGATGCTGGCGAGCACGCCCGCCGTCCGTTCATCCGCCTGGGCGAAGTGCATAGCCGCGGCGATGAGATCACCGCGGAGCGTTCCGGTGTCCGGAACCGCGGCGGTCACCTGCAGCGCCCGGACAGCCGCCACGACGAGTTCGGCCTTGTTCTCCCAGCGACGGTAGATGGCCGACCGCCCGCAGCGCGCACGATCAGCGACCGCGCCGATCGTCGTGCCGGCATAGCCGTTCTCGATGAGGAGCTCCTGAACCGCATCGAGGATCGCCCCCTCGACGCCGGGGTCGCGGGGACGCCCTGCGCGCCGATTCGATTCGTCTTCGCTCATCGCACCCCATTGTATATTCCGGTATCGAGCAGTACCGTTATATCCGGTACTGATCAGTACCGGAATGAGATCAGCGAAGGAGTCGTCATGGTCACCACCACCGCCCGCGGAGATCGGCACGCCGCCGGTTCACGGTTGCGTCGCGCCCTCATACTCGCCGCCGCCGTGGCCATCGCGATCGCGGCGAACTCCATGGTCGCCCTCATCGCCGTTGCCGCCGGCGCGCCGACGACCTACGGCCCGCTGACGTTCCCCGCCTTCAGCCTGTTCACCACCGTGGGCATCATCGCCGGGTGGATCGGATGGTCGCTCGTGCGCCGCCACGCGCGCGACCCCCGCCGCACTCTCACCATGGTCGTGCCGATCGTGACCGTGGCGTCATTCGTCCCCGACGTTGTGCTGGTCGCCCTGCGCTTCATCCCCGGGACGACAGTGAGCGCCGTCATCGCGCTGATGGTCATGCACCTCGTGGTCGTCGCCGTGGCAGTGCCCGCGTACATGTGGGCGTCGCGGTCGAGCTGACGGGAACCCGCTGTATGTCAGACGGCGCGGTCCTCCGGACGGAGCAACCGAGAGGCACCGAGGAGTTCGATGCCGAGCAGATGGCCGTCCTCGTCGAAATCGAGGAACAGCTCACCCGAGACGCCGTCCGGCAGGTGGACCGGAACGGTTCGTGCAACCTCGCCGTCGGCGATCGGAGCACCCAGCGTCACATAGGCGGCATCGACCTCAGGGTCGTATCTCAGATCACCCATGCCACAGCGACCCGGCGACCGTCGCAGGCTCGCCAGTCGCCAGCGCGAACGACACGTTCGTGCCGAGATAGACGGCCCCGGCGATCGCTGCCACGAGCAAGACGATGAGGAACGCGAAGATCACGAAAGTCAGCGCGCCGTATCCGCCTGATGTCGGCGCCTCGGGCGCGACGGACGGCTGCGACCAGTCCTCCGCGACCGGCGCAGGTTGGTCGCCGGTGAGGATCGCCGGCTTCGGCCGCGATCGGCGCGTCGACGGAAGCATCGCCTCCGGGGGAGGCGGCGGGATCACCGCATCCGGAATCGCAGACTCCGACGGAGGCGGCGGGATCACCGCATCCGGAATCGCAGACTCCGACGGAGGCGGCGGGATCAGACCGTCGGGGATCGGGATCTCGGCCGGCGGCGGCGGAACGACAGCGTCCTCCGACGGGATGGACGGATCTCTGCTGTCACCGCTCATGTCAGCCCCCTACGGCTCCGACGTCGGTCGTTCCGACGTCGGTCTTGTGGAAGTTCTGGAACGAGCGGGATGCCGTGGGTCCGCGCTGTCCCTGGTAGCGGTTGCCGTACGGACCGGAGCCGTACGGATTCTCAGCCGGAGAGGTCAGCCGGAAGAAGCACAACTGTCCGATCTTCATGCCCGGCCACAGCTTGATCGGCAGCGTCGCGACATTCGCGAGCTCGAGCGTCACGTGCCCCGTGAAGCCGGGGTCGATGAAGCCGGCGGTCGAGTGCGTGATCAGCCCCAGGCGACCGAGTGACGACTTGCCCTCGAGGCGGGCCGCGATGTCATCGGCCAGCGAGACCTGCTCGAACGTCGCGCCGAGCGCGAACTCACCGGGGTGCAGGATGAACGGCTCGTCGGGGTCGACCTCGATCAGCCGAGTCAGCTCCGGCTGATCGACCGACGGGTCGATGAACGGGTACTTGTGATTGTCGAAGAGACGGAAGTAGCGGTCGAGGCGCACGTCGATGCTCGACGGCTGGATCATCTCCGGCTCGTGCGGGTCGAGACCGATGTGGCCGGAGGCGAGTTCTGCTCTGATGTCGCGGTCGCTGAGAAGCACGGCCCCAGCCTAGTCACCACACGCGGCCGACACTTTGGCCATGACGGATCGGGCGGGTAGGCTTGCGTTCACCCGCTCCTCGGATGCGGGTACGGGGCTGTAGTTCAATGGCAGAACTTCTGCTTCCCAAGCAGATAGCGCGGGTTCGATTCCCGTCAGCCCCTCCGTATATGTGAGCCCCGCTCGCTGTTCCCGCGACGCACTCCGGCACCTCCTCGTAGATCCATCACGGATTCGTCGGTGGGTGGTCGAGAGTGATGACGAGTTTCCGTGCCGATACGCCACGGCGAAGGGTGTCGATGGCTTCTTGGATGGCCGAAAGCCCGTGTCCTGCGATGTGGGCCTCCGGGTAGAGGTGGTGGCTGCCCGAGGCGAGAGCGGCAGGGAGATACCCGCCCCAGACGGCCGGACCCACGGGAGAAGCGGCGATGGCGCTTCCCCAGATGAATGATGCCCTGATGCCACGAGTGCGACTGCGCACCTGCAGGAGGGCGGTTCGCGTTCCGAGCTTCAGGAAGAGTCGGATGCGGGCGAGAGAGAGACCGCCACGACGGGGTTGTTCATAGAACGAGACGGGAGGGCTCGCCATCGCGAGCCGCGTGGCACCGGTGGCGCGGGCGATCCTCAGACACGGCTCGGCCGATCCCACCGCGACGGCGAGGATCCCCGCCACCGCGGAGCCGCCGACCGCCTCGACGATCCGATTCGCCGCTTCCGGGTCGCGATAGTCGAAGGCGGCTTCTGCTCCCAGCCGCCTCATCCGGTCATGGTTCTTCGCAGAGGCCGTCGTGATGACGCGATAGCCGGCCGCTCGGGCGAGTTGGATCGCATTGCCTCCGACGGCTGTCGCGCCGCCCCAGATCACGACGACCTCATCGCGATGCGCCGCGTCTCCGAGACGGGAGTAGTCCAGTCCCAGCTGTTCCTTCTCGAACAGGCCGGCCGCCGCTGTGGACACCGCCAGCGGCAGGACGGCGGCATCCTCGAAAGCGGTGGTGGCCGGCAGAGCGGCGGCCAGGCTCGCGTCGACCGCGACGTAGGCCTGGAAGCCGCTCTCGGACACGGCATCCCGGCCCTTCTCCAAACCCATCGCATACGCCACGACGCGGTCTCCGACGACGAAGTCGTCCACGCCCGCTCCGGTCTCGACGACCACGCCCGCGACGTCCTCCCCGAGGATCACCGGGTAGCGCAACCATCCGTACATGACAGTGCCGTTGGACTGGATGATCGCATCGAGCGGATTCACCGCCACCGCATGCACCTCGAGCACGAGCTGCCCCGCCCCCGGCTTCGGCATCGGGGCATCTCGAATCGTCAGGTCCGCATAGGCGGAATCGATCCACGCCGCAGTGTTGTCGCTCATTTTCTTCCGCTCTCCGAATCCGATGACATCTCGTGTCATCACAATCGAGCTTACGACAGTTCGTGTCATCATTGCTGTATGCCTCGATGGTCACCGGATGCTGCACTGCGGTTGGAAGCTGCAGCGATGAACCTGTTCACCGACCAGGGGTACTCGGGAACCACGGTTCCCCAGATCGCCGAGGCGGCGGGACTGACCACGCGGACGTTCTTCCGCCATTTCTCCGACAAACGGGATGTGCTGTTCCTCCGAGATCGCGAGTTCCCCCAAGCGGTGAGCGACTTCATGGAGTCCATCCCGCAAGAACGCGGCGGGACGGCCACCGTGCGCGCAGGCCTCGCGGCAGCATGCCGAGGCCTCCAGGAGTGGCGGGAGCAGATCGCACGTCGACGCAGCATCATCCGCAGCGAACCCGCGCTGCACGAACGCGATCTTCTGCGCAGTCACTACCTCGCGCGCGCCATCGAACGGTCACTGAACCAGCGCGGCATCGCCCCTGAGCACGCACATACCCTGGCCGCCCTCGCCGTGACGTGTTTCGACCTCGCGATGGACCGATGGCTGGAGGGCCCCTCCGATCTCTCACTCGAGGATGCCCTGACTGCGGTGTGGACCGACGTGCAGGGATGGATCAACGGGTGACATCGCCCCCACCGCATTCGGCTGGACACCGACGGGAGAGTGCCGAGACGTCGACTGGCCGAGACAGCAGCAGTGCCTTTCCCCATCCGATTCCTCCCGGGCTCCGAACAGGAGCAGATGGGCCCGTTCTCCCGCGCCCGAGAGGAGTTCCGATGATCGAATCGTCGACCCCGCCGCTCGCCGACCTCGAAGGGTATCGCAACGTCACCGACCTGCTGGTCGCACGCGCAGCCGCAGCTCCCGATCACGTCGCCTTCGAGGTCAAGGGCGCGGATGCTCGAGGCCCGTGGCGCCCGATCACGACTCGGGAGTTCCTCACCCAGGTCCGCGCTCTGGCCAAGGGCTTCATCGCCCAGGGCGTGCGGGCCGGTGACCCCATCGCGATCATGGCGCCGACGCGCTACGAATGGGCCGTCGCCGACCTCGCCTCCTGGTTCGCCGGCGCCGTCGTCGTGCCGATCTACGAGACGTCATCGCCGTCGCAGGTCAACGCCATCGTCGCCGATGCCGGCGTGCGCCTGGCGATCGGCGGCACCACGGAGCACGCGGTGCTTCTGCGGGCGGCGCTCACGCAGACCGGACGGAACACTCTCGGCGCCTGGACGATGGATGCCGCGGCATCCGGCACGCTCTCCGACCTGGTCGCGCGGGGCGTCGACGTCGCCGACGACGAACTCGAGGCTCGCAGGACTTCGGCCTCGCAGGACGACCCCGCGACGATCGTCTACACCTCGGGCACCACGGGCGAGCCCAAGGGCGTCGTGCTCACGCACCGGAACTTCCTCGGGCAGGTCCTCAACATCGCCGCCGCGTATCGCGAGATCGTGAACGAGCAGGGCAACACCGTCATCTTCCTGCCCCTCGCCCACGTGCTGGCGCGCGGGCTGCAGCTGATCTGCCTGGCCAGCGGCATGCGCATCGCGCACCTCTCCGATCCCTCGACGGTCGTCGCGACCCTCGACACTCTGCGCCCGACATTCCTGGTCGTCGTTCCGCGGGTGCTGCAGAAGATCCAGGCCGCCGCGGCCGACAAAGCCGCCGAGAAGAAGCTCTCGGCGGTGTGGGCCAAGGCCCGGTCGACGGCCGTCGCCTGGGGCCACCGCGCCGAACGGATCGACGCCGGCCGCCGTGTCCGGAAAGGCGTCGGGCTCAGCCTGCGGCACCGCTTCTTCGACGCTCTCTTCTACCGCCGCCTCCGCACCGTGATGGGCGGGCGCGTCGGATACATCCTGTCGGGTGGAGCCGCGCTCGACGCCGAGCTCTCGCTCTTCTTCCGCGGCATCGGCGTTCCCGTCATCGAGGGCTACGGTCTCACCGAGACGACGGCGCCGCTCACCGGCAACCTGCCCGGTCGCATCGCCTCCGGCAGCGTCGGCTCGCCGCTGCCCGGGCTCACCGTGCGCATCAGCGACGACGGCGAGGTGCTCGCCCGCGGCATCGGCGTCTTCGACGGGTACCGCAACCCGGCCCACGACGAGGGCGCCTTCGTCGACGGCTTCTTCCGCACCGGCGACCTCGGGCGGCTCGACGACCAGGGCCGGCTCTTCCTCGAAGGCCGACTCAAAGACGTGATCGTGACCTCGAACGGCAAGACGGTGGTGCCGACGCGGTGGGAGAGCGCGGTCGAGGCGGATCCGCTCGTCTCGCACGCGGTGATGGTGGGCGAGGGCAAACCGTATCTCTCGGCGCTTCTCGTGCTCGACCCCGAGCAGACCGTGGCCTGGGCGGCATCCGAAGGCGTCAGCATCCCTCCGATCGCCGAGGCCGACCTCCGCGCCGTGACCGACCCGACCCTGCACGCTCGCCTGCAGAATGCCGTCGACGCCGCCAACGCACTCGTGGCCCGCAGCGAGCAGGTGCGCCGTTTCAGCGTCGTCTTCGCCGACCTCGACGACCGCGCCCTGGTAACGCCGACCATGAAGCTCAAGCGGAGCGTCGTGCTGGATCGCGCCGCCGTCACCGTCGAAGACCTGTACCTCTGAGAAGCAGAAAGAGAACGATGTCCTCCCCCACCTCCTCCACCCCCAAGTCTTCGCGATCGTCTCTCATCGCGATCATCGTCGCGCTCGCCATCGGAGCCCTCGTCGCACTCGCCGGGAGCCAGGGCGGTGCGGCGATCGGCGGCATCCCGCTGTTCGCCCTCGCCGTCGCCGCGGCATTCGCCATCCAGGTCATCGCGTTCATCCCGGCGATGATCCTGCGCACCGAGCGGTTCTTCGACCTCACCGGCAGCCTCACCTTCCTGGCCATCTCGGTCGCTCTCGTGCTGCTGACGCCTATGCCCGATGCGCGCAGCTGGATTCTCGCGGCGATGGTGATCCTGTGGGCCGTGCGCCTCGGGTCGTTCCTCGCCCTGCGCGTGCACAAGGCCGGATCCGACGGCCGCTTCGACGAGATCAAGGGCTCGCCCGTGCGCTTCCTGCAGGTGTGGGTGATCCAGGGTGCGTGGGTGTCGATCACGGCGGCGGCGGCATGGATCGCGATCAGCACGGATGCTGCGGCACGAGCGCCCATCGGATGGCTGACCGTCGTGGGCATCGTCGTGTGGCTGCTCGGCATGACCATCGAGATCGTCGCCGACGCGCAGAAGTCGGCGTTCCGCGCCGACCCGAAGAACAAGGACGAGTTCATCCGCACCGGCCTGTGGTCGCGCTCGCGGCACCCGAACTACTTCGGCGAGATCGTCATCTGGGTGGGCGTGTTCCTGACCGCCGCACCCGTGCTCGCGGGGTGGCAGTGGGTCGCGATCCTGTCGCCGTTGTTCGTGATCCTGCTGCTCACCCGCGTGAGCGGCATCCCACTGCTCGAAGCGCGCGCCGAGAAGAAGTGGGGCGACCGCGCCGACTACGTCGAGTACCGCGAGAACACGCCCTCCCTGGTCCCGCGCCTCACCCGGCCTGCCGTGCGGGAGCGTGCTGCGTAGAAAGCGCGGAGACCGGGTTCACGCGCAGGCAGCCGCCCTCAACGCGCGCAGATTGTCGTCGACCGTCCGGATGACATCTTCCGCCGTCGTGTCTCCCGGCCGTCGACTGACCTTCAGCCCGAGTCGCTCGACCTGACCGGCGGAGGCGAGCGCGGCGGCGACATGGGCCGCATCCAACAGCGAACCGGATGCGGGATCCGCTGCCGCGAGCGGCAGGTGCCCGTCCGTCCAGGCTGGGCCATAGGGGCCGTCGATCGCTGCCGACCCCGAGAACGTCAGCCCGGCGAGCCGACCGGTCGCCGCCGCCTCGGCGATCTGCCCGGTCACCGCGTCGGCGT
The DNA here is from genome assembly GCF_001423645.1 of Microbacterium sp. Leaf161. Taxonomy (NCBI): domain Bacteria; kingdom Bacillati; phylum Actinomycetota; class Actinomycetes; order Micrococcales; family Microbacteriaceae; genus Microbacterium; species Microbacterium sp. Leaf161. The sequence goes on from NZ_LMOW01000001.1 coordinate 1,062,179, forward strand.
CGCGCGTCTCGATCACCGAGCGACCCCAGTTCAGCCAGAGCGCCAGCGGAGCGTCGACCGAGAGCATCGCGCCGAGCTCGTCGTCCAGCGTCAGGAAGCCCTTCTCCCACGGATGACCGGGCACCGCGGCGTCGCAGTGCTCGATGACGAGCTGGGCTCCCGCCCAGTCCCATCCGGCGATCTCGGCGAGCGATGCCGCCAGACGCGCTCGATCTCCTCCACCCTGAGGGGCGGTGTGGAGCGCGACCACCGTCACTGACGCATCGGTGTCGTGGTCGATCCGCCGCACGTCATGGGCGACCGCGCGCAGATCTGCGATGGCGGCGCGACGCCCATCCTCATCCGGGGAGGCGATGCCGTAGCGGGCATCGGCCGCGCACCGCTTCATCACCCATGGCAGCGGGGTCACCGCGAGCTCCGCCCCGACAGGCACGTGGCGCAGGAACCATTCGGAGTCATGCGGATGGATTCCGCCGATCCAGGGAACCTCGAGCCCCACGACACCGGGCAGTGTGCAGAGCGCAGGCAGAAGTTCGGCCTCGAGATCGGGATCCCAGGTCGCGTGCGCGGGAGACACCGCGTAGGAGCTGACCAGCAGCGGTGCGAGCGGCTCTTTCATGACACCAGGTGGCGGTGCGCCTGAGTGTGCCGGTAGTACTCGGCGAGCGCGAGCCCCGACGCGGCAGCGTCATCGACGAGCACGGTGACGCGTCGGTGGTGTTGCAGGATCGTCGCGGGCCATCGGGCCGACACCGCCCCTTCGACGAGCTGCGCGACGGCCTCTGCCTTCGCCTCACCGGTCGCGACGAGCACGATGCGTCGCGCGTCCATGATCGTGCCGAGCCCCTGCGTGAGGCAGTGATACGGCACTGCGTCGACGTCGCCGCCGAAGAAACGGGCGTTGTCTTCACGGGTCTGTGCGGTGAGCGTCTTCACTCGGGTCCTCGACGCCAGCGACGAGCCGGGCTCGTTGAACGCGATATGCCCGTCTGTGCCGATGCCCAGGATCTGCAGGTCGACACCGCCGGCATCGCGGATCGACTTCTCGTAGCCGGCACACGCCGCGTCGAGATCAGCGGCGTCACCGTCCGGCCCGCGCACCGCGCCGGGGGCGAGATCGACGCGCGAGACGAAGTCCTCGTCGATCACCGTGCTGTAGCGGCACGGATGCCCCAGCGGCAGTCCGACATACTCGTCGAGCATGAACCCGCGAGCGCTGGCGAGGGAGAGCTCCCCGCGCTCGACGCGCTCGGCGACCGCGTCATAGATGCGCAGCGGACTCGATCCCGTCGCGAGGCCGAGCACGGCATCCGGTCGAGCGGAAATCAGGGCGGCGATGTCGTCGGCGACGATCTCTCCGATCTGGGCTTCGGGTGCGATGACGACGTCCATCAGCTCTCCTCGGTGAGTGCGGCGACGAACCATGATGTGATGGTCGCCGGGTGGGTGATCGCGGTGCCGACGCACACGGCGAATGCCCCGGCGGCGGCCGCGGCGGCCGCCTGCGCAGGCGAGTGGATCCGCCCCTCCGCCATGATCGGGGTGCTGCAGCGGGCGGCGAGGAGCGAGATCAGCTCGAGATCCGGCCCCTCGGTCTTCGGGCGCTCCGCCGTGTAGCCCGAGAGCGTCGTGCCCAGGATGTCGACGCCGGCCTGCTCGGCAGCCAGGGCGTCGTCGAGCGAGCCGCAGTCGGCCATGATCAAGGCGTCCGTGTGCTCGCGGAGCGCCGCGACCGTCTCGGCGAGGCTCTTCCCATCCGGCCTTCGCCTGCGGGTCCCGTCGATCGCGACGACGTCGGCACCTGCGTCGGCGACCGCCTTCGCGTGCTCGAGCGTCGGGGTGATGAAGACGTCGACGTCACCGTCCTTCCAGAGCCCGATCACCGGCACGGTCATCCCGGCGACGGCTCTGATGTCATCGAGGCCCTGCACCCGGATGCCGGCGGCTCCGCCGACGACCGCCGCGTGCGCGACCTGCGCCATGGTGCGGGGATCACGCATCGCCTCGCCGGGGTAGGCCTGGCACGAGACGATGAGGCCCCCTCGCAGCTCGTCGAGGATGTCGGTGGATGTCATATCGCCCTCCAGGCGGATGCTGCGGCGCCCCGCAGGGGCGCGTCGTCACCGAGCGCGCCCGGCAGGATCGGAGTGGACTGCAGCGCATCGATGGCGTCGTCCGCGTACGCGCTCAGCATGGGCTTCCACCACGCGTCGCCGATCTTCGGCACTCCCCCGGTGATCACGATGCGCTCCGGGTCGAGGATGGTCGCGGCGCCGGCGAGCGCGCGCCCGACGGCAGCGGCGGACTCGCCGACGGCACGGAGCGCGATCGGGTCGCCGTCCGCCGCGGCGGCCGCGATGCCGCGGGCATCGGCGATGAGCGGATCTCCGCCCAGCCGACGGAAGTGCGCGTGCAGACCTATGCCGGAGCCGATGGCTTCGAGGTGACCCATGCGGCCGCAGGGGCAGCGCAGATGCTCGGCCCCCGGGGTCGGCAGGTGGGCGATCTCGCCCGCGACGTGGTGCGCGCCGCGCACGGCGCTGCCGTCGAGGATGAGTCCTGCCCCGACACCGGTTCCCACGGCGACGACGAGCACGCTGGCCGCACCGGCCGCCGCCCCGTGCCGGTGCTCGCCCTCGGCATGCGCGTCGACGTCGTTCTGCACGACGACCGGGGCGCCGGGAGCGAGCATGTCGCCCAGCGCCTCGCGCACGAGCCGGGCCACGGGCGTGCCCGGCCAATCGGCGAAGGTGTCGGTCGCCGAGACGATCGTGCCGGTGACGGCGTTCACGACGCCGGCCGCGCCGATCCCGACGCCCGAGAGACGTCGGGGTGATCCGTCGAGAAGCCTCTGCGCCAGACCGGCGACGGTCGAGACGACCACCGCCGGTCCTTCCGCTGCTCGCGTGGGCGCCGTCTCGGTGCGCAGCAGCATGTCGTCACGGTCGGCGAGGGCCGCCGACGTCTTGGTGCCGCCAATGTCGACCGCCAAGACCACGTCGCGCGACTCCGCTGACACGAGACGATGCGCTGACACGAGACCATGCGCTGATCCGAGACGATGCGCCATCAGGAGACGACGACCGGCAGCATCCCCTGCTCCGAGAGGATCTGTCGGATGCGCGTGATGGTGTCGGCATCGAGCGACTGCACGGTGTCGGCCATCGTCGCGTGGTCGATGATGCCGCGGGCGTGCATGGCGGCCTTGAACGCGCCCACTCCGGTCGCGTCACCCGAGAGACCCTGCGGTGCGAAGACGATGTCGAACGCGCGGTTGATGCGCTCCTGCTCGGTGCGCGCCTCTGTCCAGTCGCCGCGCTGCGTGGCATCCCACAGCCTGACGTAGCCCGCGGCCTCGACGTTCGCGAAGCCCGGCACCACGCCGTCCGCTCCGGCCAGCGCCATCGCGTCGACGACGACCTCGTGACCGGTGAGCAGCTGCAGCGGGCGCCCGGCGGCGTCGTTCGCGGCGATCAGACGGCGGAACGAGACGTCATCGCCGGAGGAGTCCTTGACCCCGTGGATGACTCCCTCGGTGCCGAGTCGCACGAGCAGGTCGATGCCGAGCTTGGAGTGCACCCGCACGGGCACGTCGTACGCCCACAGCGGCACGTCGATCGCCGCGGCGATCGCCCGGAAGTGATCGGCGACCTCTGCGGCGGAATTCAGAGTGTAGAGCGGTGCCGTCGTGACGATCGCCTGTGCGCCGGCCGCCACCAGACGACGCGCGGTCTCGATGATGCGGGGAGCAGTCAGCTCGATCGCACCGGCGATGATCGGCACCCGACCGGCGTTCACCCTGACGATCGTGGTGAGCAGCTCGACGCGCTGGTCGTCGGTGAAGTAGGCGGTCTCGCCCGTCGACCCGAGCGCGAACAGCCCCGAGACGCCCTCGGCGATCAGTCGCTCGACGAGACGCTCGAGCGAGACGTGGTCGATCGTGCCGTCGGGCAGCAGCGGGGTGGCGACGGGCGGGATGACACCGGTGAAGGTGACGGAGGAGGATGCAGCAGTCATTGTGTTCCGGTCGTTTCAGTTGGTCGGTTCGAGCAGCGAGGGCGCGGCGCCCAGCAGCGTTCTGGTGTAGTCGTCGGAGGGCGCCTCGAACACGCGGGCGGCATCGCCGAACTCGACGACCCTCCCCCGGTTCATCACGGCGATCTCGTCTGAGAGGTAGCGGACGGTCTGGATGTCGTGCGAGATGAAGACCATGCCGAGGCCGAGCTGCTCCTTCAGGTCGGTGAGCAGGTTGAGGATCTGAGCCCGCACCGAGACGTCGAGCGCCGAGGTGGGTTCGTCGGCGACGATCACCTGCGGATCCAGCACCAGCGCCCTCGCGATCGCGACACGCTGACGCTGACCGCCGGAGAGCTGGCTGGGCAACGCCTCGAGTGTGGAGGCCGGCAGACCGACGAGTCCGATCAGATCGCGCACCTTGCGGTCACGGCTCGCCGGCGTGCCGAGCCGGTGCACCTGCATCGGGTCGAGCAGCGCATCGCGCACGGTCATCCGGGCGTTCAGAGCCGTGGCAGGGTCCTGGAAGACGACCGACAGGATCCGCCCGAGCCGTCGGCGCACGGCCGGCGTGAACGAGGTCACCGTCTCGCCGCCGAACACGACGCGGCCGCTGGTCGGCTTCTCGAGGCCGACCAGAACCTTCGCCGAGGTGGACTTGCCTGAGCCCGACTCGCCGACGATCCCCAGCGTCTGCCCCCGTTTCACGGTGAGCGAGACGCCGGCCAGTGCGCCGACGTACTTCGGCGTGAACAGCGACGACGCACGCGTCTTGTAGCGGACGTGCACGTCCTCGAGCTCGATGACGGTCTCGCTCATCGTCCTGCTCCGATCGCATCGATGGGCGCATCGTCCGGATGCGCCGAGTAGTAGTGCTCGGTTCCCTCGATCCGTCGGCGCACCGGCGCGACCCCCGCGTAGCGGTCCGGGTCGGACGAACGAGGAGCGAAGCGGTCGCCGGCGGGGAAGTCGCGCGGCGACGGGACGACGCCGGAGACCTGGTGGAGCCTGTCGGAGCCCGCCTCGATCGACAGCACGGCCCCGAGCAGCCCCTGCGTGTATTCATGCACCGGCTGCGTCAGGATCTCGCGGGTCGTGCCCTGCTCGACGACCTGACCGGCGTACATCACCGTGATGCGGTGGGTGAGCTCTGCGACGAGCGCGAGGTCGTGCGAGACGAAGACGAGAGCGAAGCCGAGCTCGCGCTGCAGCCGCATCAGCAGTTCGACGACCTGCGCCTGCACCGTGACGTCGAGGGCCGTGGTCGGCTCGTCGGCGATCACGAGGCGCGGGTCGCGGGTGAGCGCCATCGCGATCAGCACGCGCTGCCGCTGACCTCCCGACAGCTCGTGCGGATACGAGGCGAGGGTGCGCGCGGGGTCGAGACCCACCAGCTCGAGCAGGTCCTCGGCTGTGCGGGTGCCACCCCGCGAGGTGAGCTGCTTCATCTGCGAGCGGATGAGCATCGCCGGATTCAGCGAGCTCAGCGCATCCTGATAGATCATCGCGATGTCGTGGCCCCGCAGCGCGTTGCGTCGCTTCGGGGTCATCTGCAGCAGATCCTGGCCGTCGAAGAGGATGCGCCCTCGAACGTCGGCCTTCGGGTCGAGCAGGCCCATGATGGCCAGCGAGGTGATCGACTTGCCGCAGCCCGACTCGCCCACCAGCGCCATGGTCTCGCCGGGGCGCACCGTGAAGCTGACATGGTCGACCACGTCGACGTCGCCGTGCCTCGGGAACGAGATGCAGAGGTCCTGCACATCGAGCAACGGGGTCTCGTCGCCCGCGTAGACGAGCCGATCGGTGCGGGAGAGCTCGCGCTGCCGCAGAACGGCGAGCCGCTCGGAGAGAGGCACCGCGGGTGCCACCGGCACCAGCACGTCCGGCACGCCGCTCGGAACGGAGAGATTGACGGCGGTGTCGACCGTGACGATCACATTCGTGTCGTCGGGGCCGGCGGCCGCCTCTTCGAGCTCGTGCGTCGGCTCCTCGGTGTTCGCGGCATCGGCGGTGATCTTGCGTGCCCGCGGCGACACCATCGCATCGGTCATCCCCTCGGAGAGGATGTTGAGGCAGAGCACTGTCAGCATGATGAGGATGCCGGGGAAGAACGTCGCCCACCAGGCCCCGCTCATCAGCAGGTTGCGACCGGCGGCGATCACGTTGCCCCACGACGGCTCGGGGTCGGGCACGCCCGCCTGCAGGAACGACAGCGACGCCTCGAAGACGATCGCGTCGGCGACGAGCACGGTCGCGAAGACGAGCACCGGGGCCATCGCGTTGCGGGCGACGTGCGTGGCGATGATCCTCGGAGTGCCCGCGCCCATGACCCGCACGGCCGAGACGTAGTCCTCGCCGTACTGATCGAGGATGTTCGCGCGGATGATGCGGGTGAGCTGCGGCACATAGAGGAAGGCGATCGTGAGGACGAGCACCGGGAGCGACTTGCCGAACACCGCCACGAACACCGCGGCGAGCGCGATGCCCGGGAAGGACATCACCACGTCCATCACCCGCATCAGGGTCTCGCAGATCCACCGGGGCGCGGTGGCGGCGATGGTGCCGAACACGCAGGCCGCGGCGAGCGCGACCAGGGTCGCGCCGATCCCGATCACCAGGGAGTACCGGGCGCCGTAGACCAGGCGGGAGAAGATGTCGCGGCCCTGGCGATCGGTGCCGAACCAGTGCTCCGCGCTCGGTGCCTGCACCGGGGCGCCGGATGCCAGCGGGTCGAACGGCGCGATCAGGGGTGCGGCGATCGCGGCCAGCGCGATCACCGCGAGCACCACGATGCAGATCAGGGAGCCGAGGGACAGGCCGCCGAGGCGGAGTCCCGGAAGCGAGAGTCGTTCAGTCAGTTTGCGTCGCATGTCACACCGCCCGGATTCGGGGATTGATGAGCACGTACAGGAGGTCGACGATGATGTTGATCACCACGAAGGCCAGTGACACTGCGAGTGTCACGCCCTGCACGAGATTGGGTTCGTTGTTGGTCACGCCGTTGAGGATCAGCGTGCCCATGCCGGGGATCGCGAAGATGATCTCGATCACGACCGCCCCGCCGATGAGGTAGCCGATGCGCAGACCGAGCACGGTCACGGGCGTGATCAGGGCGTTGCGCAGCACGTTGCGACCGACGACGACGGTCCGCGGGATGCCGGCGCCGAGGGCCGTGCGCACGTAGTCGCGGTCGAGCTCCTCGACCATCGAGGTGCGCACGACGCGGGAGAGCTGCCCGATCACCGGAACGGCGAGAGCGATGGCCGGCAGCGCCATGCGGGCGAGCCACCCTGCCGGGTCGGTCCACGGATCGGGCAATGGGCCGGACGCGGGCAGCACGTTCAGCCCGAGGGTGAAGAGCTGGATGAGCAGGATCGCGAGCCAGAACGAGGGCGTCGACAGCGACGCCACCCCGATGATGCGGATGAGCTGGTCGGGCCAGCGGTCACGATAGACGGCGGCGAGAACGCCGATCACGAAGGCGACGATGACGGCGATGAGGAGGCCGAGGAAGGTCAGCGCCAGTGTGACGGGGAACGCACGGACGACCTCGTCGATCACCGGAAGGCTCCGCGCCGAGTAGGTGCCGAGATTGCCCTGCAGCAGCCCCACCAGGAAGGTGAAGTAGCGCACGAGCAGCGGCTGATCGAGGCCGTACTGCTCCCGGTACGCCTGCAGCGCCTCCGGGGATGCGGTCTCGCCGAGCGCGGTGCGGGCGGGGTCGACGGGCGAGAACGACATCACGAAGAAGACGAGGAACGTGATGCCGAGGATCATGAACGGCAGCTGCAGCAGCCGTCGTCCGATGAGGCGGAGCGTGTGGGACACGTGCCGCTCCTTCCAGGTTCGGGGAGGTGTGGCGGGGATGCGCTCGGGCGCGCACCCCCGCCGTGGAGACCGGGACTACTTCGCCGCCACGCCGACGTCGAGGAACGACAGGCCGGTGGTGGGGACGGGGGCGAAGCCGATCAGCTCCTGGCTGCTCCACGCGGTGGGGAGCTTGCGGTGGAACAGCGGGTAGAGCACGGCCTCGTCGGCGATCAGGTCGTATGCCTTGTCCCACGTGGCCTGCTGCTCGTCGCCCTGCTGCTGCACGGCATCATCGAGGAGCGTGCGCAGCTCGGCGTACTCGGCCGAATCGGCCCAGTTGGTGCGAGTCTGGGTCCAGACGTTCTCGCCGTACCACCAGTTCATGAGCAGGTCGGGGTCGACGCCGAAGACCGACGGGTCTCCCGGAGCGATCGCGACCGTGTAGTCGCCGGAGTCGACCTTCTCGTACATCGCAGCGGACTGACCGATGTCGAGCGTCGTGTCGATTCCGATGGCGTCGAGCGACTCCTTGATCAAGGGCGCGACCTCCTTCACCCAGCCGGTGTCGGTGGTGAGCAGCGTGATCGAGAGGTCGTCGACGCCCGCCTCGGCCAGCAGCTCCTCGGCCTTCTCGGGGTCGTAGCTGTAGACCGTCGAGGCCTCGTTGTAGTTCGGGTAGGTCTCGGGCAGGAACGACGTGGCGGGAGTCGCGTTGCCGAGCATCCCCGTCTCGATGATCTTGTCCATGTCGAGCGCGTAATGCATGGCCTGGCGCACCCGGACGTCGTCGAACGGGGCGGCCTTCGTGTTGAACATCATGAACAGCAGCCCGAACGACTGCACGCTCTCGACATCGGCGGCGGATGCGAGCGAGTCGACGTCGATGTAGGGCACGTCCTCCATCGCCTGGATCGTGCCGGTCGACATCGCCGTGACGCGGGCTGAGGCGTCGGACAGCAGGTTCCAGTTCATCCCCGCGGCGAGCGCCGGGTGGGGACCGTTGTAGTCGTCGTAGCGCTCGAAGACGAGCTTGTCCTCGGGCACGGCGGAGACCAGCGAGTACGGACCGGAGCCGACGGGGTTCGCACCGAAGCCCTCGGGGTCTGCCTCGACGACCGCCTTGGGCACGATCTTGACGACGCCGAGGCGCTCGTCGATGAGCGAGAACGGATAGTCGGTCGTGATCTGCACCGTGTCCTCATCGACCGCGGTCACGGTGTCGATGAAGTCGATGAAGGTCCGGAACAGCGAGTTGTTGTCGGGATTCAGGACGCGCTCGTAGCTGAAGACGACGTCGTCTGCGGTGACCGGGTCGCCGTTCTGGAACGTCGCGCCCTCGCGCAGATCGATCTCGTAGGTGGTGTCATCGACCTTGGTCGGGAGGTCGGCGGCGAGTGCGGGGGCGGCCTCCTGCGTGACGGGGTCGAGGTCGACGAGGCCCTCGAAGACATGCCAGTTCGCAGAGACCGTGACGGCGCCGGAGGCGACCATCGGGTCGAAGCTGCCGTTGAGCGTGTACGAGATGCCCGCTTCGATGATCGCGTCGGGATCGACGGCGCCGGCGGACGCACCGTCATCGGGTGCGGGGGTCGCGCCGGCGGCGCAGCCGGCCAGGACGGCGGAGGCGGCGACGGTGCCGGCGACCAGTGTCGTGAATCGACCCGCACGGCGGCGGGTGACGTGTCGGTTCATGTGTGCTCCAGGGTGGGTGGGGACATCTTGAGGACATCTGATGTCTGATGTACTCTAAACACACGTTCGGTCGAATCACAAGAGTGAGATGATCGGAGCGTTTCAGTCGGGACGAGAGGGAGACCAGATGAAGTCCACCACGAGTAGGGCATCGCGGATGCGGCGCTCGACGACGGCGGATCAGATCAAGCAGCTCATCATCGCCCGCGGGCTGACACCCGGAGACCCCCTGCCGACCGAGGCCGAGCTCTGCGAAGAGCTCGATGTGTCTCGCTCGTCGGTCAGGGAGGCGATCCGCACCCTGTCGACCCTCGACATCGTCGATGTGCGGCACGGCCACGGCACCTACGTCGGCCCGATGTCACTGGATCCGATGGTCGAGGCGCTGGTCTTCCGAGGGGTCCTCTCCCCCGAGGGATCCCTGCAGTCCCTGCGAGAAGTCGTCGAGGTGCGACTGGCTCTCGACCTGTCGATGGCGGATCGCGTCGTCGCCGCCGCCCAGGTCGGAATCGGCGGAGAACTCGACGAGCTCGTCGCCGAGATGGTCGACAAGGCCAGCAGAGGCGAGCACTTCCTCGAGGCCGACCGCCTGTTCCACACCAAGCTCTTCGACGCGATCGGCAACCGACTCGTCGGGCAGCTCGTCGGCGCCTTCTGGGATGTGCACACAGCCGTGCTGCCGCAGCTCGACATCGATCAGCCCGACGACATCCATCAGACCGCGGTGGCGCACGGCGACATGCTCGCCGCCGTGCGGGCCGGCGACGTCGACGCCTATCGCGCCGCCGTGATCGAGCACTACCGACCGCTGCAGCGCGTCCTCTCTCAGGCGGAGAACTCGCACGCCTGAGCCCGCGGCGAGGAATGAACTCGCGCTAGCCGAGCAGCCACTGCTGCAGCGGGTACACGAAGTACAGAAGCGAGAAGGCCTCGTAGACCGCACCGATCACGAGCAGCGCGAGTGCCGGCAGGCTGAGCCAGCCGATGTGCTGGAGCCCACGGACGTATCCCTGCCGCCGAGTCGTCGCCTGGATCACCTGCGGCCGCAGCCAGTACTTGCCCAGGAGGAATGCCCCGAGCAGCAGCAGGATGTACGCCTGAAGCTCGATCACCAGGGTGAGCGAGTGCGGGATCAGCGCGACCCAGCCCTCCGGCGTGGCGGGCACGAGGGTCACGCCGGTGGTCACCGACCAGATCGCGAAGGTCGCGAGCCCGAGGAAGGGCACCACGAGCGATGGCAGCAGGATCGTCAGCGCTCCGAGTCGAAGCGTGTTGACGGCCAGGATGGTCAGCGCGAAGAGCCAGGGGCTGCTGAGCAGCGAGGTGACCAGTGCCGCCGTGCCGTCGTCCTCCATGGCCTGCGCCCGCCCGGCGACGAGGTCGGGGAAGAGCAGGCCGACGATGAAGCCGATCACGAACGTGCCGTAAGCGAGCGCATTGAGGAGAAGGTAGACGCGCAGATTGGCACGGATGATCCGGAACGGCTTTCGAACGATATTCACGGGTGTCCTTTCGATGCACTAACACGGCGTGTTAGTGAGTGACGCCGACCACGCTAACACACCGTGTCAGCGTGCGTGAGGGAGAATGAGAGAATGACGGTCGATCCGAGCACCATGCACACCCGGGATCGCATCCTGCATACGGCCCTGACGATGTTCGGCGAGAATCCCGGCGGGAAGCTCAGTGTGCGCGCGGTCGCAGCGCGCACAGGCGTGAGCACCGGCTCCTTGCGATTCCACTTCCCCACCCAGCGCGAGCTGCTCGACGAGGTGCTGCGCATCGTCTACGAGGTCATCGCACCGGACGACCCCATCCATGACGAGGCACTCTCACCCCGCGAACGGCTCCTCGCCTGCCTGCGCCAGGTGCTGGCGCCCTCCGGCGTCGGCGAACAGGCCAGACGCGCCGCGACGCTGCTGCATCAGACCTTCATCGAACCCGAGCTCACGGACGAGCTCCGGGACGCCTATCTTGCGAACGAGCGCATGGGGCAACGCCGAGTCGAGCACTGGCTCTCGGTGCTCGGTCGAGACGGCTCGCTGCCACCGGGCGACGATGCGCGGCGCGCGCGGTTCCTCAACACTGTGCTCGCCGGCCTCGCGCTCGAGAGGGCGCTCCCGTCGGACGAGTCGATCCTCGAAGCCGAGACGAACACGCTCACCCTGGCCGTCGATGCCGTATTCGCCGGCGCGACCTCACCTGCTGCGGACTGATCCGCTCGCACTCGCACCAGACGACGTCCCTCAGGCGAAGTCGAGCTCTCCCCGCACGATCGAGTCTCCCGAGTGCGCCGGATCGCCGTCCACCGGCTCGAAGGAGATGTCGACCAGGCGGTACTCGTCGAGGTCCACGCCGTCGGGCACACGGAAGGTGCCCGACGCGTCGTCGAGCACGCCGAGGCTGATCAGCGCCTGCCCGTCTTCGCGGATCAGCCACACCTCGCGGTAGTCGCCCTCTGCGAGCTCATCGCCTTCGAGCGTCACCGTGAGCGTGCGCCGGCCGTCGCCGTCGTCGTCGACCTCCGCCTGCCCGACCGCATCGGGGTGATCGGGGAACGCCGCGAGCTCGGCCGACGCGATCACGGCAGACGAGGGCGTCAGCGAACGGGCGATCCAGACACCGGCGCCGATCGCGACGACGAGCGCCATCGACGCGGCGAGGATCCAGACGGATGCCGAAGAGCGACGACGCGAGCGCACGCGAGCACGCTGACGCGGATGCGCGGCATCCGCAGCAGCCGGCTCCGAGTCGGGCTCGGGCTCGGGCTCGGGCTCGGGCTCGGGCTCGGGCTCGGCAGCGGTGGACGCGGGATCGGCAGCGACCGCCGGGGTCAACCCGAGCTCGCCGTGGATCCGCGACCACACGTCTGTCGGCGGGGCTTCCAGGTCACCCTCGACGACGCTGGATCGAGCCACGAGCGCGACCCGGGACATATCGGCGACCTCAGCCGCGCAGGACTCGCATTCGGCGAGGTGCTGCATGTCCGCATCGGAGCCGGCCGGTTCACCCATCGCGATCAGGGCGATCTTCTCGTCATCGAGATGTGACATGGTTCACCTCCAATCGATCGCGCATTCGGGCAAGGCTTCGGCGGATATGGCTCTTCACGGTGCCGAGCGGCATCCCCATTCTGCGTGAGATCTCTTCGTGGGTCAGGTCATCGTAGAAGGCCAGTCGCATGACCGCCTGCGCGTCGGGTGCGAGCTGCTGCAGCTCGCTCGAGAGCAGCAGCGTCTCAGACAGATCGATCGACTCCGAGACGAGTGCGTCCGGCGGAGTGAGGCGCTCCATCTCGGACTGCAGCTGCTGCACCTTGGCCCGCGCCTCGAACGTGTCGGCGATCCGGCGGCGCGCGATCGTGATCAGCCAGGTCGACAAGCGCGCCTTCGACGAGTCGTATCCGGCGCGCGAGTTCCAGGCCGACACGAACGTGCGCTGTGTGACGTCCTCGGCGTCCCCCCGATCGCCGAGCGAGCGAAGCGCCAGGGTGAAGACGACCGGCGACCAGCGTCGGTAGAGCTCCGCGAGGGCCTGCTCGTCGCCTGCGACGAAACGTCGATCGAGCGCCGCCTCGGCGTCGGTGGTCTCATCCACCCGGAGTCTCCTCTCCATGGTGATCACCCCGCCTCATCGCGGGACCGCCACAGCCACCACGTTATCGCGGTAGTGGCCCGTCTGGCTGTCGAAGGGGCCGCCGCACGTCACGAGAACCAGGGCCGAGGGCCCGCCGCGCTCGAAGAGCTCAGCCGTGGGGAGCGAGGCCTTCTCGTAGTAGGTCAGGGACTGGACCACGAACTCGCGACTCGTGCCGTCTGCCGCGGTGAGACGGACGGCCTCGCCTGCGGGCACGTCCCGCAGGCGAGCGAGCGGTCCGATCGGATAGTCGACCGCGTCGACGTGCGCTGCGATCAGGATCCGGCCGCTCGTACTCGTGGCATCCGCCCCGTATCGGTACCACCCGGCGACGGCCGGGTCGGTCGGCAGCTCCATCTGTCCGGTGTCGGCGACCCCGACGTCCGTCACCGGCATGTCGATGGCGAGCGACGGGATGGTCAGACTCACGGGAGCGACGGATGCCTCCGGGGTGGGGAGAGCACCCGGCCGCACCTCGACGTCTCTCGTGGTTGTGGGGGTGGAGCTGGGAGTGGGAGGGACGGGCGGTGGAGTCGTGGGGGGCGACTCCGAGGAAGGAGGGAGTTCCGCGCCCGCCCCTCCCGGTGCGCACGCCACGAGGCACGCCGCAGTGACCAGGGCGCCCAGCGTCAGGGTGACGCGGCGCAGACCGGCTTCTCGCGGCGTGCCTCGGAGCATCAGCGCACCGTCTGGCGACGACGGACGATCAGACCCGCACCCACGGCGGCCGAGATCGCGAGGGCGACGAGACCCGCCGAGAGAAGCGTGGTCACCGATGCGTCCTGCTGGGCGAGGTAGCCCGCGGTGCCCGAGGGCACTCCGTCGGGGTTGGAGTGGAGTCCCGAGATCGTCTGCGCGGCGATCGCGAGGTTGCCGTCTTCGGCACTGCCCCAGGCGTAGACGATCGTGTTGACGCCCTCTTCGATCGCGACGTCCGCCGGGCCGATGACCGGGTCGGTCGTGCCCGTGAGTGCCACGGCGGCCGACACGGTTCCCGCGGGCAGGTCGAGCTTCGCCTCGTTCGGGTTCGTGAGGTTCTCGATCACGGGCGAGCCGCCGGCGAGGATGTCGACCGCGGGTGCCGCAGCCGTGTGACGCACCGTCAGCCTGCCCTGGCCGGGTGCCGTCTGCGAGATGTCGTTCGTGAACAGGTTGAGGCCGGGTTCGCCGGCTTCGGTCAGGTGGGCCACGGCGGTGTAGTTCCCGCCCGCGTCGAGAGCGATCGTCGCGGGTCCGAGGATGGGAGCGCTCGCGTCTGCGGCATCGGGAGCGGTGAGGGCGACCTCATACGAGCCGGCAGGCAGCTCGAGCGGACCGGCCAGGTCGCCGGGGGCAAAGTCGTCGAGGGTCAGCTCGCCGTTGACGTACACGTCGACCGGGGTGTCGGGGATCGCGTGCAACACGGAGAGCTGAGCCGCCTGGGTGGTGGCGGCGCCGGCCGGCAATGCCAGGCCGAGAGCGGTGATCATTCCGACGGCGAGGCCGGCGGCGACTGTCTTGCGCATCTGTTCCTCCTGTACCCGGACCGCCCTGTGCGGCCCTTCATAGGAGTTGTTCCCCGGGAACCCGGGTTTTGGATGCAGGTGGATGAAGATTCTTCTCAGAGCCTGTCGGCGATGGCCTCGAACGTGCGCTCAGGATCCTCGAGCCGCGTCAGTCTGCCCGCGCGGCGCGCTTCGCCTCTTGGAAGACCCGGATCGCCTCGTACCTCTCGGCCGAGCGCGCCTGTCGCTTCTCGCGCTGCTCGTCGCGGTTCTTCGGCGGCGCCGTCGTCACGAGACCGTCGAGAAGACGTCGCACGGACTGCTCGATCTCGGCGACGGCGCGGTCGAACACTTCCTGGTTCGCCCGCGACGGCGCGTTCGTGCCCGAGATCTTGCGCACGAACTGCACGGCGGCCTCGTGGCACTCGTCGTCGGTCGCGGGCGGTGCGAGGTTGTTCAGCGGAATGATGTTGCGGCACATGCCTGCCAGGCTAGATCGCTGAGCGCCGGAGTCAAGAGGTGCGGCGGAGTCAGTCCGAGCCGCTGTCGAGGAAGACCGCGACGCGGCCGCCGTCGAGAACGAACTGCAGTGCGGCGCCCTCAGGGTAGCGGTCGATCAGCTCGTCGGGAGAATCGCCGTCGATCGGCATCGAGAAGGTCGCCGGGAACGATCCGACGCTGCACGCCCCCCAGATCCGCCCGCTGACATACGACGATCCGTCGGGGTCCGCCTCCGGCGGCACGTCCTCCGTCGGGACGCCATTGAGGCAGCGATCCTCGGACGACCGATCCCCCGACTCCGAGACCCACCCGGGGGTCGCGAAGATCGTCAGGCCGTAGAACTCGACCGCCGCGACGTCCTCCTCCGCTCCGAACCACCCGGGCGGCACGGCTCCCGTGCGCGTCAGCTCGAGCGTCGCGATCTGCGGCGCGCCCGCGGCCGACGACACCGGAGGGATCGACGCGAACGCGTAAGTGATCATCGCTGCGAGTGCGGCAGCCATGACGACGGATGCCGCCCACAGCGGCGTCCGCCACCGCGCCAGGCGCCCAGGCTGCCGGGGCGCATCGATCGGAGCATCACGTGCGATCGGCTCCTCCCACGTGGCTTCGTCGCCGAGCCGGTCGAGAAGGTCGCTGCTCTCTCGTGCGGCATCGGCCGAGGGATGCACGACGCGCAGCTCGGCGGCCTCGCCATCCGCTCCGGAGTCGGCGATCGCCGCGTGATCGCGGCCCCCGCGCCGGACAGCCGCCGCACTGCGTGAGGATTCGAGCTCCTCGAGCCGCCGGGCCGCGGCGGGGTCGGTCGCGATGTCGGCATGAGGGCCGTACGCGCGAGCACGGAGCTCACGCAGCTCTTCGTCGGCGGCGGGATCCATCTCGGGCATCGTCTCATGCCCTCCTCCCCGCGCACAGCAACGGGCGGGTGGAGGTGTGAATCGCCCTCCACCCGCCCGCTGGGTGTGTCAGTTCTTGAACGTGTCCTTGACGTTCTCGCCGGCGTTCTTCGCGTCGGCCTTGACCTGATCGGCCTTGCCTTCAGCGGCGAGCTTGTCGTTGTCGGTCGCGTTGCCGATCGCTTCCTTCGCCTTGCCGGCGATGTCCTGAGCGGCGTTCTTGATCTTGTCGTCGAGTCCCATGAGGAGCTCCTTTCGTGAGGGTGATCGTTGACTGCGGGAGGATTCCCGCCGTCTTATCGCCGTTGCTCTTCGCGACCGACGATAAGTCTCTGCGTCACGACAGTCGACGCTGGTCGTGAGCGAGCCGCGCCCGCAGACCGGTGTGGATCGAGACGTAGGTCTCGGTGTCGCGGCCGGTCAGGGTGGCGAGGTTGGCGAGCAGTCGGTCGAGATGATCGACGAGCTCGCGGGGGTCGGTGTTCTGCCGAGGCGTGACCGACACGTGCAGCACCGGCGTCTTGCGGATGTCATTCGCCGTGACCTGCGCTGAGAGGATCTCGTCACGGGTGGCGAGCGAGTTCTTGACGGCATCCGACACGAACGACTCGGTGACGGTGACCCGACCGATCGGATTCTGCTCTCCCGACGAGCGGAACGCGGTCTTCGACCGACGGCCAGCGACGCTGGTGAGCGCGAGGACCAGCAGCACGATCACGACGACGATCGCGACCACCGCGCCGATGCCGATCCACGACAGGCTTCCGCCCGCGATCGCCGTGGCGGCGATCGCCTGGTCGAGCCACGAGCGCGCGTTCTCGCCGCCCGAGGTCCAGATGTCGGTCGCGGTCGGCCAGCTCATGATGGCGATGCCGAGGGCTCCGAGACCGAGGAAGAGCAGGCCGATGATGAGCAGCAGGGTGCGGTTCAGCGCACGATTCGTGTTGTTCACAGCTCGTCTTCCTTCGCGTTCGGACGCTCGATGCGCACGCGGGTGCTCACGTTGCGGGTCAGCCGGTAGGTCTGCAGCTCGGCCTCGGCGGCCGACCGGACCGCGTTCTTGTCGAGCGGGATGCCGGCCCCCGGACGCACGGTGACGTCGACGCTGCGGTGGCCGACCCCCACGGTGATGCTGTCGCGTGCCAGACCCGTCTCCTCGGAGAGGTGCTGCGCGAGGGCGCTGGCGATCACGCCGTTGTCGACGACCACTGCGCGGTCGTCGGACTCGAGGGTGTGCTTCGACAGGCGCCCCGGCGTGATGGCCAGCACCACGAAGACGATGCCGATCACAGCCAGCACGACACTGCCCGCGATCACGAGCCCCGCGGGCTGCGCGGTGGGCAGGCCCACGAGCCATCCGCCCGCCGCGGCGGGTCCGAGCAGGAGCGCCGGCTGCGCAGCGAGGCTCAGCACGATCTCGAGCCCGATGTAGGCGAGAGCGAGGACGAGGAGGATGACCGCGACGAACATCGCGACGGTGCGCGGTGAATGCGTCTCGCGTCGCACGACGCGGCGAAGAACAGGGGTGCTCATCGCACTCGTCTCCTCTCTGGGATGGTGGCACCGGTGATGGTGAGGTTGATGCGGGTGACGTCCCTGCCGAGGATTCCCGTCAGACGCTGCTGCAACTGCTCCTGCAGCTGACGGGCCCGTTCGAGCACGGGAACGCTCTGGGAGATCGCGACGGTGTCGTCGAGATCGGGGATCGGAAGCGGCGTCGCGATGCGCACGGTCATTCCTCCCGGGTGTTCGGCGACATCGACCTTCACGTCACCGCGGGGCACACCGATCAGGGTTGCGGACGCCTGTTCGGTGACCGTGCGGTAGACGCGCTCTTTCACGTCGATGCGCCCAGGGACGGTGGTCTCTCCGGTGGCGACCCGCGAGGAGCCGCCACCGGTGGCGAGGTTCTGGTCGATGCGCATCAGGAGGTGCGCCGCCCCGTGAACGCGTCTGCGAGACCGCGGACGTCGAGCTTGCCGGAGGCGATCCGGCCGATGATCGCTCCGACGCCTGCGAACAGGGCCATGAGGAGGAACCCCCAGAACCCGAACAGCAGAGCCGCCAGGGCGAGGAGCGCACCGATCAGGGCGCCGGTGGTGGTGGGGGTCATGAGACTCGCGACTCCTCGTTCTCGTTGCTGTCATCGCCGGGCACGTGCACGTCGTTGACCTCGACGTTGACCTCGACGACCTCGAGACCGACGAGGCGGGTGATCGCACCCGCGACGGCGGCGCGCACGTTGTTCGCGACCTCCTGGATGGGGGCGGGGTACTCGACGACGATCGTCAGATCTGCGGCGGCCTGCGTCTCGCCGACCTCGACCTTGACGCCCTGCGAGAGGTCGGTCGCGTTGACCGCGTCACGGATCGCGCCGAAGGCGCGTGCTCCGCCGCCACCGAGTGCGAACACGCCGGCGACCTCACGGGCGGCGATGCCGGCGACCTTGGCCACCACTCCATCGGCGATGGTGGTCTTTCCGGCGGCGTCCGAGTCGGCGGGAATCCGCGACGACGAGAAGCTCGAGGTGCGGTCGACGCGCGAGCCGGATGCGGCCGGCTTCGGCGCTGCGGAAGTCTGGGCCAGCTCCTTCTCGGCGGGGCTGGTGGGGGTGTTCTGGTCCTGAGTTGCCATGTCGATTCCTTTGCCTGAAGTGGATGCCGGCTGCGAGACCGTTCCGGCCTCACCGGGAGCGTGTCGGTCGCTCACAGATAGGACGTGCGAGGGTGCGCGTTCGTCACAAATTCGTCGCGCAGGGTCGGACAGACCCGATGGCGTGCCGATCGTGGTTGCCGTTCCGAGGTAGTGAGTGTACAGTCACTCATATGTCCTCCACGCGCAGCTCCGTCCTCTCCACGGCAGATGCCCGCCGCCCACTCGTGGCCGCGGCAGCTCTGACCGAGTTCGCGCGAGGCGGCTATCACGGCACCACGGTCGCCGATGTGGCACGCGAGGCGAAGATCTCGCCGGCGTACGTCTTCAAGCTGTACTCCGGCAAAGAGGCGCTGTTCATCGCCGCACTCGAGGCCTGCTTCGAGGCGATCCTCGTCGCACTCGCAGAGGGAGCGGATGCTGCGCCCGACCAGTCAGCCGGCAGCACGCTCGAGGCGATGGGCGATGCGTACGCGCACCTGATCTCCGACCGCACGCTGCTGATGCTGCAGGTGCACGCACAGTCGGTCGCCGACATTCCCGAGATCGGAGCCGCTTTGCGATCAGGGCTCGGCCGCGTCACGTCGTTCGCGAAGACCCGGTCGGGCGGGAGCGATGCCGAGGTGCAGCGCTTCATCGCCTTCGGTCAGCTGTGCCATCTCATCGTGACCACGCAACTCGACGGTCGACCAGAGGACTGGGCCCAGCTGCTCACCCACGGCATCCGCCACCCCGACTGACCCCGGGCCGAGCCACCGGCCCTTTTTTCTTGCCCGAAAGAGTGAGTGAACAATCACTCTCCACCCATCCGAGAAGGAGTTCCCATGACCAGCCTCACCCCGGCCACGCGAGTGACCGGCCCGCGCAGCACTCGCAGCTGGCTCGCCCTCGGCATCCTCGCGCTCGCACAGTTCCTCGTCGTGCTCGATGCCTCCATCGTCAACATCGCCCTGCCGGTGCTCGGGCGCGAGCTCGGCATGGACACCCTGGGCCTCTCGTGGGTCATCACCGCCTACGTGCTCGCCTTCGGCGGGCTGCTGCTGCTGGGCGGGCGCCTCGCCGATCGCTACGGCCACCGTCGGGTGTTCCTGATCGGCACCGCCGGGTTCGTGGCCGCATCGGCCCTTGCCGGCCTGTCGATCTCGAGTGAGATGCTGCTCGCCGCGCGCGCACTCCAGGGGGCATCCGCCGCGCTGCTCGCGCCGTCGGCCCTCGCGCTGCTGACCCATCTGTTCCCCGATGATCGCGAGCGCACGAAAGCACTCGGCGTGTGGGGCGCCGTCGCCGGCATCGGTTCCGCGGCCGGCGTTCTGCTCGGCGGCGTGCTGACCGCTTCTCTCGGCTGGCAGTCGGTGTTCTTCGTGAACGTTCCGGTCGGTGCGGTCGTGCTCATCGCCATCCCGCTTCTCATCACCCGCGACACGATGCGCGCGTCCGGCCGCCTGGACGTCGCCGGCGCGGTCACGATCACCACCGCGCTCGTCGCACTGGTCGGCGCGCTGAGCGCGGTCGAACAGCTGGGCTTCACTCATCCGCTGCCGATCGTGCTCCTCGCCGTCGCCCTCGCGCTCGGCGCCGCGTTCATCGTCATCGAGCGTCGCAGCCCCGAACCGGTGCTGCCGCTGTCGGTCTTCCGCAACCGCGACCTCGCACTCGGCAATATCGTGATGCTGCTCGCGGGTGCTGCGATGGTGGCCCTGTTCTTCGCCCTCTCGGTCTACATGCAGGCCGTGCTCGGCTACGACGCTCTCGCCACCGGGCTCACGCAGCTTCCGCTGGCCGGCGCCCTCGTGCTGCTCGCCGGAGCGGTGCCCGCTCTGATCGTTCGACTGGGCACACGCCCGGTGCTCATCGCATCTCTGCTCGTGCTCGCGGCCGGACTCGTCTGGATCGCGTTCGCCCCATCCGATGCCGTGTTCCTCACGCACCTCCTCGCGCCCACCCTGCTCATCGGCGTCGGTCTCGGTGGAGCATTCGTCGCCACCACGCAGCTGGCCGTCGACGGCGTCGAGGGCGGCGAAGCCGGACTCGCCGGCGGCCTGATCAACACCAGCCAGCAGATCGGCGGCGCAGTCGGCCTCTCGGTGCTCGGGACGATCGCGGGACTGCGGACATCCGCGCTCGAAGCGGGAGGCGCATCAGCGCCGGATGCCCTCACCGGCGGCTTCGCCTGGTTGTTCCTGTCTGCCGCGGCACTGTCGGCGATCGCGGCGCTGATCGTTGCGCTCTGGCGCCGAGCATGAGCGCTGCGGGATCGGCGGGATTCGCGCGAGGCATGGCCGCTGACGGTCTGGCCCACGCCGCCCTCGACCGCGAGGATGAGGGCATGAACCGAGACATCGCCACCGCACTGCTCGTCATCGACGCCCAGGAGTCCTTCCGTCAGCGGCCGGACGAGTGGGCGGCCACCGCCAACCCGGATGCCGTCGACAACATCTCGAGGCTGGTCGATCACGCTCGCGAGATCGGCGACCAGGTCGTCTGGGTCACTCACGCAGAACCGGGCAGCGGCGGAGTGTTCGACCCGGTCAACGGCTTCGTCCGAGTGATCTCAGACCTCGATCCGCAGGTCGACGAGATCGCCGTGACGAAGACCACCGTCAACGCCTTCACGTCGACAGACCTCGAAGAGCAGCTGCGGCAGCTCGGCGTCGGGCGCGTGGTCGTGTGCGGGATCCGCACGGAGCAGTGCTGCGAGACGACCGCTCGGATGGCGTCCGACCTGGGCTTCGCGGTCGAGTTCGTGACGGATGCCACGACGACCTCGGCTATCGAGGCGAATGACGGACTCGCGGCCGTCTCGGGTGACGAGATCATACGACGCACCGAGAGCATCCTCGCCGCGCGCGGATTCGCGACCGTCATCCGCACGGCCGATCGGGTCGGCATCTCCGCCTAGGTTGGAGGGCATGCCCCCCTCGCTCGCGCTCCCCGATCTCGCCGGCCGCACGATCCTCGTGACGGGGGCGAACGCCGGCATCGGCTACTGGTGCGCAGAGATCCTCGCCGGGCACGGCGCCAGGGTGCTGCTCGGATGCCGGTCGACCGAGCGGGCGGAGGTCGCGGCATCCTCGATCCGCGCGCACGCGCCCGGCGCCGATCTCGGAATCGTCCCGATAGATCTCGGCTCGCTCGTGAGCATCACCGCTGCCGCGGCATCCATCGGCGAGCGCATCGACGCCGTGATCTGCAACGCCGGAGTGAAAGCAGCGGATCGCGGCGCCCGCACCGCTGATGGCCTCGACCTGATGGTGGGCACGAACTTCGTCGGGCACTTCACCCTGATCTCCCAACTCGGCGGCGTGCTCGCCGACGACGCCCGGGTCGTGGCGGTGGGCTCGCTTGCTCATCGCTTCGCCGAGATCGACCCCGCCACGCTCGCGCAGCCGTGGACCGGTCCGTCGCTGCGTCAGTACGGCCGGTCGAAAGCCGCGCTGATGGCCTTCGCGTTCGAGCTGAACCGGCGTTGGAGGGGCTCCGCGCGGTCAGCGCTGTGCGCGCACCCGGGCTACGCGGTCGACCCGCTGACTCCGCACCGCGACGGCCTCGCCGAGGTGCCGACAGTGACGCGCGCCCTCGCCGCACTCAGCCGCCCGCTCGTGCAGGGCAAGGATGCCGGAGCCGCGCCCATCGTGCATGCGGCGGTCGCCGCCGACGCCACGGGTGGAGACTACTGGGGACCCGGCGGGCTGCTGGAGTTCCGCGGGGCACCGAGACGCGTCGCCGCGAGCGCGCAGGTGCGCTCGGTCGATATGGGGGCTGAGCTGTGGTCCGTCGCCGAGCACATGGCGAGCGTGCGGTTCAGGATCTGACGCTCGGCGCGTCGGTCAGTCCGTCTCGAGCACATAGGCGCCGGATGCGTCGGCGAACAGCCCGGTCTGACCGGGGCGCGCCTCGCGCACGAAGTCGGCGACCCACGGAAAGCGCGCGATGAACGAATCGACCGACCACACCTCGTGGTTGGCGGAGTCGTTCATGTACGCCTCTGACTCGAGTCCGGTGACCGACTGCAGGTCGCGCCCGGTGAACGTGATCCACCGCGGCGGATGCTCGGCGTGCAGCTTCGAGAGGAAGACAGGCGCGTTGCCCTTCACCCCTGGGGCTGCGACGACATCTTCTCGCGTGACGTCGAGCAGCGCGTCGACGGAGCCGGCAGCAGCGACCAGTGCCTCCCACCCCTGGGCCGACGCGAACGACGCCTCGCCGTCGGTCAGCATCCGGAGTGTGCGCACGTGGCCGACCACTGCGCCGTCATCGGACCGCACCTCGTCGAAGGATGCTCCCCAGCGCGACGGGCTGACCATGATCGCCGAGATGCGGGTGCCGGTGAGGAAGGACTCGCTGTTGCGCCACGGGGCTCCGACAGGAGGCACCCGCCGATTCGTCGCGATGT
Organism: Microbacterium sp. Leaf161; assembly: GCF_001423645.1. NCBI lineage: Bacteria > Bacillati > Actinomycetota > Actinomycetes > Micrococcales > Microbacteriaceae > Microbacterium > Microbacterium sp. Leaf161. The sequence continues at coordinate 1,085,257 of NZ_LMOW01000001.1, forward strand.
CGTCGCAGACGATCCCGAGCGCGATCCGCGCCGCGCCCTGCTGGCCGTCCAGCACCTCGACGGCCAGCTCGACATGCTCGCCAGATTCTGTGGGCATCAGGGAGACGCCCGATGTCATCACGGTGATGGGGCCGCCCGCCGGCCGCTTCTCGACCACGCGGATCGCCCCGCCGATCCGGTCTTCCCACGCGATGGGGTCGGCGTCGAGCGAATCGAAGACGTGTCGGGGGAACTCCAGGCCATCGGTCATGGCCCCAGTCTCACAGCCCTCCGCCGACCCCGGCAACAGTCGAGGCAGCGGCCCCGAGGTCGGTGGCCTACGCCGCGGCGACCTCGCGCGCAGGGATCTCGTCGAGAGATCGATACACGGGCAGGCCGCGCTCGAGGGCGATCTCGACGTCCTTGTCGGCGCCGGCGGAGTCGCCGGGCAGGCGGAGCACCGCGTCGCAGTGCTGCAGCAGTCGGTGCGCGGTCTCGTACATGACGTCGCCCTCGGCAGCATCCGTCTCGTCCATCCCCCGGAGGATCGGCAGGGCTGCCCATTCGCCGATCATGGGCACGTGACCGAGGCGATGGATCGGCGCCGCCGCCTCTTCGAGTCGTGCGAGGTTGCGTGCGATGAGGGCGGGGTCGCCGTCGGTGCCCGAGCGGTAGGGGCCGGCGATCAGGATCAGGAGTGGAGTTGTCATGGAGAAGACTGTAACGTTAACCGTGCAAGAACGTGCAACTTCGCGAAGAAACAAGATTCAGAGGAGCCGGATGCTGGGCGCACAGCGCAAGGACCACCTGCGAGAGATCCTCCGCAGGGACGGCCGCGTGGTGGCGAAGGATGTCGCCGCCGATCTGGGCGTCTCAGAGGACTCGATCCGCCGCGACCTCCGCGAGCTCGCCGACGCCGGTGAGATGGTGCGGGTCTACGGCGGCGCCCTGCCGATTCCGCCGGCCGACCGCCCCGTCGACCAGCGGGCACTGCTCGCCACCGAGAGCAAAGAGCGCGTCGCCCGTCGCGCCGTCGAGCTGGTCGCCCCGGCCTCGACGATCGTGCTGGACGCCGGCACCACGACTCTCGCGATGGCGCGCATGCTGCCGCGCGGCTCCGACCTGACCGTGATCACGCCCAGCCCGACGATCGCCCTCGCGGTCGCTGAGCACTCCGATGCCCGCATCGTGATCATCGGCGGTGAGCTCGCACGCTTCTCGATGGTCGCGAGCGGCCCCCTCGCGATGGAGGCGGTGCAGCACCTCCATGCCGACATCTTCTTCCTCGGCGCGACCGGCATCGACCCGGTGCGCGGGCTGACCACCGGCAACCTCGACGACGCCGTCACCAAGCGCGCGATCGCCGCTCGCTGTGCGCAGACCTACGTGCTCGGCAGCGAAGAGAAGATCGGGGCGACGTCGCGCCACCCCGTGCTCGACCTCGAGGCCGTCGCCGGTCTGGTCGTCGACCCCGTCGACTCGAACGCCGTGATCAGCGAGCTCGCAGAGCGTGTGGCCGTGCTGCGCTGAGCGCGCGTCAGTCGGGCACCTCGAGCTGATCGCTGCGTTGAACGCCGGAAGCGGAAGCGCGGAAAGGAACAACACCACGACTGTGAGGGGCAGCGACGGATACGTGAACACGACCATTTCCTGCCCTAGCGCGAACGCAGCGAGCGCGGTGCCCCCGAGACGGCCAAGCCGGAACCGTGAAGAGAGCGTTCCTGCCATCAGTGCGCCAGCGACGACACCGGCCCCGAACGCTGTCGCGAGAATTCCGATCGCAACAGGCGCTTCTCCACTCTTCTGGTAATACGCGATCAGCGTGAGCGGCAGGACGATGATCGGAAGGTTCGCGAGCCCGGCGACGATCGCTACGCCACGAAGCCCCGGCTGCCTCCAGACGAAGACGAACCCTTCCCGCAGTTGTGCGATGTACCCGCTCGGTGACGGTTCGTATTCGGCTACTCGCGACGGCCCCGGTGTGAAGATACCCGCGACCACATTGAGCGATTTGAGTCCCAAGCGCCCACGCTCCACCCAGCGAATACAGCAGGCCTCCTATAGGTCCGCCGACAAGTCCGGCGCCGGCCTCCCGCTGCGAAACGGCAGCCGCCTGGCCGAGTTGACCACGAGGAACGATCACCTTGACCAGAGCCTGTTCGCTAGGTCCGTCAAGTCCCGACGCGGCTCCCGCGAGCGCCGCCCCCAGAATCAGGACCGGCAGCATTCCCGGCTCAGGGAAGAAGATGGCGAGCAGCGCGAGCGCCCACCCGGATGCCTGCGTGAACGACGACAGACGCAGGACGAGTGACGGTGAATGCCGATCCACTAGCGCGCCACCGAACGCCTGGGTGGCGATCAGAGCGGCATTCGACGCGAAGAGAACCAGACCAGCGAGAGTCGCGGATGCCGTCACCCCGAGGACGAGAGTGGCAACGCCACGTTTCCTATCGCCGACGACAGCTCGTGTCTCGTGGAATCACCACGGTAGGCACGGCCACAGCAGAGGTACCGACACCGCTCGCAGAAGTCGCGGTGCTACATCGGAATGCGATCCGACACCCGGAATCAGGCAGGCAGAACGCACCAGTCGCGGACGATATATGCCAACACGAACGCTCGAAGGGTCTTCACATCACTGCGCTGACGGCTCATCACGGGCGGGACAGATTCGGATGGATGCTGACGACACCCCGCCATCACCGGTGCCGCCCCGGCGGGTCGTCCCCGATCTTCAAAATCGTGCCCGGCGCGGGCCACGCCGGAGCGGCGCGTCAGGTGATCGTCGCGGCGACGATCGTCGGAGTCATGACGGCCACCATCGCCGCGGTGATCGCGTCGTTGACGGCCTTGGCGACGGCATCCCCCGCCGGCGACCCCGCCGTGAGCTCTTCGATCCGCTTCTTGAGGTCGCGCGCCGACATTCCGCCGCATTCGTCGCGCAGGATCGCATGCGCGCAGTTCAGGTTCTGCAGGATCGAGAGCAGCGCCAGGTCGACCTGCGTAGGGGAACCGGTTCCGGCGAGCACGGCGGCGAGTCGGGCGCGCAGCATCTGCTCCGGTGCGGAGTCGGATTCGGGCGTGCGCGCCGCACCCCAGCCGAAGAACCCGCGCTCCCCGCGGATCAGGACGCCCTGTGCGATGAGCGACTCGACCACCACCTCGAGCGGATCGAGCTTGGGCCGCACCACGAGCGACTGCAGCCTCTTGCCCCGCAGCGGCACGAGGCGCTGCAGGGTCGTGTCGAGGATCGGATTGCCGGTCGGCTCGGTCGACACGATGTCGACGACGGGGTTCTTCTCGTCCGAGACCGAGATGCGCCCGTGCAGGGCGAGGTCGACGATGACGGCCGCGACCTCGCCATAGAGGCGGTTCACGCTCACCGGACTCTCGACGCGGCCATCAGGCCGGAGAAGCAGCAGGTGGAGTTCTTCGACGATCAGCATGCATCCACGCTATGACGGCTCTGCGCGCGTCGGCATCCCCCGGACGGATGACTTCGGATGCCGAGCTCGATACCTCGTCCTGTCAACCCCGTCGCCGTGCAGGCGCCGAATCCATAGATTTTCAGGATGACATCCGACACCGCCCAGACGCAGGAGGAGCCGACCCGGCTGCGTCGCGCCATCACCGGCCCCCTCCTGTTCGCCTTCATCCTGGGTGACGTTCTCGGCGCCGGAATCTACGCCCTGATGGGAGTGCTCTCCGAAAAGGTCGGCGGCATGCTGTGGGCTCCGTTGCTGCTCGCGCTCCTGCTCGCCCTGCTGACCGCGGGTTCGTACGCCGAACTCGTCACCAAGTACCCGCGCGCGGGCGGAGCGTCCGTGTTCGCCGAGCGCGCCTTCCACAGCCCGGTCGTGTCGTTCCTCGTCGGATTCAGCATGCTCGCGGCGGGCGTGACGAGCGCCGCGGGTCTGGCGATCGCCTTCGCCGGCGACTACCTGGGCACCTTCTTCGACCTGCCGACGATCCCCGTCGCGATCGTCTTCCTCGCCATCGTCGGAGCGCTCAACGCCCGAGGCATCCGCGAGTCGCTCGGTGCGAATCTGGTGATGACCGCTATCGAGTTGAGCGGTCTCGTGATCGTCATCGTCGTGGTGGGGGTGTTCGTGGCCGGTGGCGGCGGTGACGCCTCGCGGCTCACTCAGACACCGGAGGGGACTCCCGTGGCCATGGCGGTCCTCGCCGGGGCCGTGATCGCGTACTACTCGTTCGTCGGCTTCGAGACATCGGCGAACATGATCGAAGAGGTGAAGGACCCGCGGCGCACCTATCCACGCGCGCTCTTCGGTGCCCTCTTCACCGCCGGCGCGGTCTACGTGCTCGTCGGCGTCGCCAGCTCGATCGCACTGCCGGCATCCGAGCTGCAGGAGTCGAGCGGGCCGCTGCTCTCGGTCGTGGAGGCGGCGGGCGCCAGCATCCCCTCGTGGCTGTTCAGCCTGATCGCCCTGATCGCCGTCGCCAACGGCGCCCTGCTGACCATGATCATGGTCAGCCGCCTGACCTACGGGATGGCGGAGCAGAACCTGCTGCCCCCGGTGCTCGGCCGCGTGCTGCCGAACCGCAAGATCCCCTGGGTGGCGATCCTCACCACGACCCTCGTCGCGATGGGCCTGACGCTGGTCGGCGACCTGGCGACGCTCGCCGAGACCGTCGTGCTGCTGCTGCTGTTCGTCTTCCTGAGCGTCAACGTCTCGGTGCTCGTGCTGCGACGCGACCGGGTCGAGCACGATCACTTCCGCATCTGGACCGTCATCCCGGTGCTGGGAATCGCGTCGTGCATCCTGCTGCTCACCCAGCAGCGCCCCATCGTCTGGCTCTTCAGTGCGATCCTGCTGGCCGTCGGCGGCGTTCTCTATCTGCTCGCCCGCTGGGGACGGAACCGCACCCGGAAGCAGAGCCAGAATGCAGACCCCTCATCCACCACCACGAAGGAGAACCATGAGCACGCCTGATCACACCCCCGAGGCAGACGACGCCATGACCAGCGAAGAGAAGCGACACGACCAGCTGACCTCGGCACCGGAGGCGACCGAGGCCGATGCCGCGCCCCGCATCGAGGTCTCCGAGCACGACGGCAACACCCGCATCGACATCGCCCCCGATGCTGCGGTGCGCCCCGGCCCTGGCCCTGGAGTCGAGATCGACGACGAACCCGAGCGGTAACAGTGCGGGGTGACACCCCTCTCCCGCGGATATGCCGATATATCACAGATGCCCCTGAACGGCAACCCCTGAGCGTATGCTGACATCGAGGTCGTGTCCTCGGCCTCGAGGTCGGTGACAGACGTCGTCACCACGATCGGGGGGATGTCGTGAGCCTCACCGCAGATCCGAGCACTGACACGAGGTCGGACGCCGAGCTGGCCGATGCGACTCGCAACGGCGACGCTCAGGCGTTCGCCGTGCTGTGGCAGAGGCACGCCGAGGCTGGACTCCGGGCGGCCCGCGCGGTGACGCGCTCGATCGACCCGGACGACCTGGTCAGCGAGGCCTTCACGAAGACCTTCAGTGCGATGCAGAACGGCGGCGGACCGACCGACGGCTTCCGCGCCTATCTGTACGCCGCCATCCGCAACGCCGCGGCGACGTGGGGCGGCAAGCAGAAGGACATCCCGATCGAGTTCATCGAGGAGATCCCCGACGAGGCACCCGACGCGATCGAGCAGCTGTCGGACAAAGCGATGCTCGCCGCCGCCTTCAAGAACCTGCCGGAGAACCACCGCACTCTGCTCTGGTATCTCGAGGTCGAGGGCATGAAGCCGCGAGAGATCGCGCCGCTGATGGGACTGACCCCGAACGCCGTATCCGCCCTCGCCCTGCGCGCACGAGACGGCTTCCGTCACGCGTGGCTCGACGCGCTCATCGCCGACCCCTCCCGCCCTGAAGAGTGTCGCTGGGCCTGCGGACGGCTCGTGCGCCGCACCCGCCGCCCGGTCAGTCGACACGAGCGTCCGCGGCTCGAGACTCATCTCGAGGGGTGCGCGGGGTGCACGATCATCGCTCGGGACATCGACACGGCCTCGTCGAAGCTGCGGGCGGTGCTTCTGCCCCTCGTGCTCGGCAGCGCGGGGGCCGCTGCCTTCGCGGCGCTCGAACCCGGCGCCGCGGCGAGCGCAGCCGTCGTCGGACCATCCGCAGTCCTGCGATCCCGGCGCGTTCTCACCCTCGGGGTCGCCGCGGGCAGTGCAGTCGCACTCGCGGCGACCGTCGCGGTGGCGATCGCCGCTCCGTGGGCGCAACCTGCGCCGGACACCGACCGCAGCGAAGCGTCGGGACCGGTCGCCCACCCCGTCGACCCGATTCCCGGCACGTCGCCCACGACGCCGGTCGGCACCTCTCCGACGCCCCCTCCCGTGCCCCCGCTGGTCCCGGCGCCGGTGGAGCCCTCGCCTGAACCGGTGGTCGAGACCACACCGCTGACCTCCACTGACCGAGCCGTTCCGGAGACGAAGCGTCCTCCCGCACCGGCTCCCCCCGCGGCGGCGCCTCCCGCAGCGACTCCGCCGGCCCAGAAGCCGCCGGCGCAGAAACCGCCTGTCGAGACCCCTCCGGCCGAGAAGCCGCCGGTCGAGATCCCCTACGCGTTCAGTCTCGAGCCGGCCGGCTGGGACACGAGCAACCCCCTTGCGGTCTCGGCGCGCGGCACCGGCATCCCCGGCAGCACGGTCGCGATGCTCGACGAGCTCGGTGCGGTTCTCGCCGAGGTGCTGGTCGATGACGAGGGCGGGTTCGAGATCTCGGTCGCGGGCGACGACCTCCGGCAGGGCATGACCCTCACCGCGCAGCACACGTCTCCCACCGGTGACGTCGACCTCAGCGAGCCGCTGGGCCCCGTCGCGTTCCCTGTGCCCGTAATCTCCGGCGGCCCGTCGCGGATCCATCTCGACAGGGCGGATGCCGACGCAGACGGCGAGCGGGATGACGCGCTCGTCTCCCTCGAGGGAATCCCGGGCGGATGGGTGCAGGTGGCTGTCGACGGTGTCGTGAACCCCCACCTCATCGCCATCGACGAGGTGACCTCCGACGACTACATCCCCGACATCCACCTCGGGTTCCACCTGCTGACCCTGCGGTACGTCGACGTGGCGTCGGGCCTGACCGGCCCCGGCGCCGAGTATGCCGTCGTCGTCACCCCCGGTGGAAGATGACGGCCTCCGGCCGAGCGGCTACAGCCACCCCTTGCGCTTGAATGCCCAGTAGAGGCCGACGCCCATCCCCACCATGAGCGCGACCGCCATCGGGTAGCCGAGCGTCCAGTGCAGCTCGGGCATGTGGTCGAAGTTCATGCCGTAGACCGTGCCGACGAGAGTCGGGGCGAACAGGATCGCCGCCCAGCCCGAGATCTTCTTCACCTCGTCGTTCTGACGGATGCTCAGCTCGGTCATCCGCCGCATCTCCTCGTTCTGCCGCCGCGCCACGATCGTCGACTCGACGGTCAGGGCGTTGTCGAGAACCGTGCGGAAAGTGTTCGCGCGCTCAGACACGCGCAGCGTGTGGTCGAGCACGTCACGGAGATACCGCTGCAGCTCCTCGTCGACCTGGTACTTCGCCGATCCGCGCAGCAGCGAGTCGAGCATCCCCGCCAGAGGCTGCACCGCCCGCTGGAAGTCGATCACCTCGCGCCCCAGCTCGTAGATGCGCTGCGTGGCGTCGGCCTCGTCCTCGAAGAGCTGGCTCTCGATCTCATCGATGTCATTCTCGAGGCCGGCGAGCACTGGTGCATACTCGTCGACGACCTCGTCGAGGATCGCATAGAGCACGGCCTCAGGGCCGAGCTTCAGCAGCCCCGGGTCGTCTTCGAGGCGGCGCCGAACGCGCCCGAGATCAGGCGACTCCGCGTGACGGATGGTGACCACGAAGTCCGGCCCCACGAGCACGTGGATCTCCCCGAACTCGACCTCCTCCGCCTCATCCAGGTACCGGGCGGAGCGGAGCACCATGAACAGCACATCGCCGTAGCGCTCGAGCTTCGAGCGCTGGTGACCCGAGAGGGCATCTTCGACGACGAGCGCGTGGATGCCGAACTCGTCGGCCACCTCGCGGATCTCGGCCTCGCTCGGACGATACAGGCCGATCCAGCTCATGCCCCCGCGTTCGCGCAGCACCTCGAAGGTCTCGCTGAGGCTCCGCGGATTCTCGGTGCGGATGCCGTCGACATAGATCGCGTTGTCGATGATCGCCATCGGCGTTCCCTCCATCGGTCGGGGCCGCGGATCAGTCGTCCGCCTCCGAGATCAGCCGGCGGGCGGCGCGACGCAGGGGATCGCGGAATCGGTGATCGCCTGGTGGTACTGCTCGGCCGTGAACGGCAACCCGAACTCGGGCGCCGTCTCGCCTGCGGCTGCAGGGGCCTTCGATGCGATCGCGGCCAGCTCCCATGCCAGGAACATCGCGGTCGTCCCACCGGTCGTCGAGTCGTTGAGCGACACCGCGACCGTGAAGCCGCTCGCAGGGTCGGAGAACGCCGACGTCTGGTACCCGGGGGTCCAGCCCGACTGTCCGATCATCGAGCCCACGAGCAGGGCTCCTCCGGTGGCCTGGAACCACGAGGGCGCCTCGGGGCTCTGCGGCAACGGGGCCCCGAAGCGATTCGGCTCATCCTTCGTCCGCAGCTTCTGTGCGGCCTCGGCCTGGGCATAGCGACCGAGGTCATCGATCGTCGACACGACGCCGGAGTCGGTGTATCCGGTGCTCGACGACAGCGTGGTGATGTCGGTCGGAGCCGCGCAGTTGTATCCGCCTTCGACGGGCGTCAGGTAGTGCCCGTTCATGACCGGACCGGTCGATGGCGCAGCCGGGGCCGGCGAGGGCAGCGACGTGGCGGTGAGGCCGAGCGGCTTGGTCACGTACTCGGCGATCAGTTCGGATGCCGTGAGGCCCGACGCCCGCTCGAGGGCGAGGCCGAGCAGCAGGTAGCCGGCGTCCGAGTTCGTGTACGTCGTCTTCGGCGTGGCGCGCGGGGCGCCGAGCCCATAGGAGGCGAGTTCGAGCGGCGCCCACACGCGCTCGGGGGTGGCGAACCACGAGGCCTGCGCGGTGGCCTCGGACGAACCGGCCCCGCTCGTGCTGTTGCACAGATCGAGGAGCGTGATGTCCTTCATGTCGGCGACGCCCGAGACGTACTCCGGCACGAGGTCGTCGAGTTCGACCACGCCCTCGTCTGCGAGGCCGTAGAGCACGTCGCACGTCATGAGCCGGGTCATGTCCGCGACACGGAAGGCCATGTCGGTGCTGATCTCCTCATCGGAACCGGGGCCCTGCGTGCCGACGCCGGTGACCCAGCTGCCGCTCCAGGGAGCCCAGACGCCCACGACAGCACCCGACGCCCCCGACGCGGCGAGCGCGTTGGCGACGGCCGCCTCCATGGCGGCGACGGTGTCGTCGGGCAGTGCGCCCTCGACCTGAGACGGCGGCTCGTAACTGAACTCCGGCTCGGCGGTGCAGCCGGTGAGGAAGAGTCCGAGCGCGGCGACGCCGGCCGCTGCTGCGCGGAACGTGCGCGACGAGAGAAGCTGCATGAAAGGGGACCCCCGGAAGACGTGTCTCCCGAGTCTAGAACGCCGTTCCTGAAAGAAGGCATCGCCGGGGCCCCTTTAGGGTGATCAGCATGCCCCACATCTTCGAGGCCGACGTCGTCTCCGCCATCCTGCGCCACATGAACGGCGACCACACCGACGACAATCTGCTCATCACGCGCGCCTTCTCGGCCGTCGAGGACGGCGAGATCACGGATGCCGTGATGACGGACCTCGATGGCGACGGCGGCGTCTGGAAGGTCACCCGCTCTGGGGTCGCCTCCGAGCTGCGCATCGCATGGCCCTCGGGCTCGATCACCGAGCGCCCGGCTGTGCGCCGCGAGGTCGTCGCACTCTACGATCTCGCGTGCAAGAAGCTCGGGGTCGAGCCGCGTCCGCACGCATGACGCTCTGAGATATCGGGCTATCGCTCCAGGTTAGGCAACCCTTACACTTGGCACATGTCCGAGATCCTCTCCTTCTCCGCAGCCCTCCGTGAGCGCTCCTCCGGTTCGCACTCGCGCAGCGAGGGGGCGGGCTTCATGTCCGACCTGCTCAAGGGCGAAGGCTCGCGTGAGGACTACATCGCGCTCGTCGCACAGCACTACTTCATCTACGAGGCCCTCGAAGGCGCGGGAGAGCGCATGCGCCGCGACCCCGTGGCATCCGTCTTCCTCAGCGACAAGCTGACCCGTCTTCCTGCACTGGAGGCCGACCTCGAGTTCCTGCTCGGCGCCGGCTGGCGCGACGAGATCGTCGCTCTCCCCACCACGCAGCGCTACGTCGAACGCATCCGTCAGGTCGGCGCGACCTGGGCCGGAGGCTTCGTCGCGCACCACTACACGCGCTACCTCGGCGACCTGTCCGGTGGCATCTTCATCGGACGAGTGATGGCGCGCCGCTTCGGCTTCGAGACCAACGGCATCGGCTTCTACCTGTTCGACGACATCGCCGACCCCGCGGCCTTCAAGGACGTCTACCGCGAGCAGCTCGACGCAGCGCCGTGGGACGACGCCGAGCGTGAGCGCGTGATCGACGAGGTGCTCCTCGCCTACCGCTTCAACACCGAGCTGTTCGAAGACCTCGACCACGCACGCGTCGCCGCCTGAAACGCCTCAGGCCCTGCCGACCTCGGGGGTGGATGCCGCGAGCCACGCGTCGCGCATGAAGCGGCGCACGTCCTCGTCGACCCGGATGTCGCTCGGGCGCAGCGCCCTCGACAGGTAGAGCCCGTCGAGCGACGTGAGTCGCGACAGCGCCACGTAGGTCTGCCCCGGTGCGAAGGCACCGGACCCGAGGTCGATGATGGCGCGGTCGTAGGTCTTGCCCTGCGACTTGTGGATCGTGACCGCCCAGGCCAGACGCAGCGGGAACTGGGTGAACTCCGCGACGACGTCTCGGGAGAGCTTCTTCGTGCTCGGTTCGTACGAATAGCGGAAACGTTCCCAGACCGCGGGCTCGACGTCGACCTCGTCTCCGTCGATCTCGACGCGCACGGTCTCGCCGAGGATCCGGACGACCGTGCCGATCGTGCCGTTCACCCACCGCGGCGGCTCCCCCGACATCGAGGTGTCGTTGCGGAGGAACATCACCTGCGCGCCGATCTTCAGCTTGAGCTCCGACTCGGCGGGCAGCGACGCCTCGCCCCTGCCGAACTCTCCGCTCACCTCGGCCTTCGCCGTCTGCTCCTTGCCGGGAAGCGCCGCGAGATGCCGGCTGTTGATCGTGTTCACGATGTCGTTGCGCGTGGCGAGCGTGATCATCGGCACCTCGCCCGGTTCCGGGTCGGGGGGTGTGCGTGCGCCCTGCGCGTTCAGCACCCCCGCGATCTCGGCGGTGACCCGGCCGTACCGCACCGCGTTCAGCATGGCCTTGAAACCGTCATCCGACTGCCGGTGGATCTGCACGAGCTCGCGCACATGCAGCTCGGCGCGGGTGTCGACGGCGAAGAGTCCCTCGTCCTCCTCCGGCTCCTCACCGCCGGCAGCGCCGGCCCACACCTTGGCGTCGAAGAACCAGAACGAGCGGTAGTGGTCCTTCACGTATCGCAGCTCGTCGCCCCGCGGGGGCACGGGAGCCAGCTGATACGGATCGCCGAACATCACGATCTGCACGCCGCCGAACGGGATGCCGCGCTTGCCTCGCGCCTGCCGGAGGGAGCGGTCGATCGCGTCCATGAGGTCGGCGTTGACCATCGAGATCTCGTCGATCACGAGCGTCTCGATCGCGTTGAGGATGCGTCGCGTGTTGTCGTTCTGATCGATGTCCGAGTCGCCGATCAGACCGATCGGCAAGCGGAACAGCGAGTGGATCGTCTGACCCTCGACGTTCAGTGCGGCGACACCGGTGGGAGCGCAGATCGCGATCTGCTTCTTGGTGTTCCACGAGAAGTACTGCAGCAGGGTCGACTTGCCGGTGCCCGCTCGGCCGGTGATGAAGACATGCTCGCTGGTGTCCTCGATCAGCCGGAACAGCTCTTGCTGCTCTTCGGACAGGGCGGGAAGCGACACGGTTCTCTCACACGGCTGGAGGCGGGAGTGCACGTTGGGACCGTGCCTTCCCATGCTACGTGGCGCCGCCGCCCGGCATCCGACGGACACAGCGATCACCGCCGACGCACAGCGACCCACGCTCGGCTCCGTCCCAGGCCGCGCTTCTAGACTGACGCCATGCAGCAGGTCGAGACGAAGGCGCCCCGGCGCTCCCGCCTCGCTGCCGATCTCACGCTGCTCGCAGTGGTCGGCCTGGTGCTGGTCGCCGCTCTCGGCGCAGGCGGGGCCACTCTCTACCAGCAGTTCTACGGACCGTCGGCCTTCGTCGTGCGGTATCTCGATCTGCTCTCCGAAGGCCGCGCGGCCGATGCCCTCCGCGTGCCCGGCGTCGCGATCGATCGCGAGACACTCGAGGTCGCCGGCATCGGAGCGACGGCGTCAGAGGCTCTGCTGCGGCACTCGGCCCTCGCCCCACTCACCGACGTGGAGGTGCTGTCGGAGAAGCAGGACGACGCAGGCAAGACCGAGGTGACCGTCTCCTTCTCGGCGAGCGGACACGCCGGCACGACCACCTTCACGGTCGAGCAGGACGGCTGGGCGGGCGTCACCCCGAACTGGCGGTTCACGACGAGCCCTCTCGCGGTGGTCGAGCTCACGCTGCGCGGCGCCGATCAGTTCGCCGTCAACGGTTTCGAGATGGACCGCCGCCAGGTGTCGGCTGCGGGCGCGCAGGCCGCTCCGCTAGATCCCCTGCCGCTGCTGGTCTTCACGCCGGGGCTGTACTCGGTCACCGTCGACACGGCGATCGCCGACTCCGACGGTGTCGGCGTCCTCGCAGACACCCCGCTGGCCACCACCCCCATCGACGTGCAGACCGAACCCACCCCCGAATTCGTCGCGGTCGTGCAGCAGCGTGTCGAGGAGTTCCTCACGGGGTGCACGGCTCAAGAGGTGCTGCAGCCGACCGCCTGCCCGTTCGGCCTTGAGGTGTACAACCGCCTCGCGTCACTGCCGAAGTGGTCGATCACGGCTCAGCCCCAGGTCAGCGTCGTTCCTGACGGCGGGCACTGGAAGATCCCCCCGACCGATGCGGTCGCACACGTCGACGTCGAGATCAGGTCACTCTTCGACGGCTCGGTTCAGGAGGTCTCTGAAGACGTGCCGTTCCAGGTCAACGGGTCGATCACGATCCTGCCGGACGGAAAGGTGTCGATCCGCGTCGGATCCCCCGGCGAGGAGCCGACGGGCTGATCCGCCCGCCCGCGGCAGTGCGGGCGCAGGGTCAGCGTGCTTCGCGCTCGGCCTGACGAAGGTCGCGCTCGGCGAGGGCCGCGAGCCTCTCGTTGTACTCCTCGAGCTCGGCCTCGCCCGTGCGGTCGGCATGACGGTCGCGACGCTTCTGCAGCTTCGTGTCGCTGCGGCTCCACTGGATCGCCACCGTGATCGCGAGGATCAGGGTCGGGATCTCACCGATCGACCACGCGATGCCGCCGCCGATGTACTGGTCTTCGAGCGGCGACGGACCCCAGGTGCGCCCCATCGACCCGAACCAGTCGGCGACCATCAGCCCCTCCTGCATCATGATCGCGACGCCGAAGAAGGCGTGCATGGCCATGATCGCGATCAGGGTGATGAGGCGCCCCGGGTAGGGCAGACGGTACGGCACGGGGTCGGCGCCGACCAGGCTCAGCACGAAGAGGTATCCGGAGATGAGGAAGTGCGCGACCATCCACTCGTGGCCGAGGTGCTCGAACATCGACCAGCGCACGAGGTCGGTGAAGTAGAAGGCCCACAGCGACAGGATGAAGATGCCCGCCGCGACGAACGGGTGGGTGACGACCTTCGAGAACGGCGAGTGCACCGCCCACATGATCCATTCGCGGCCGCCGCGGGTGCCGTCGTCGCGCTTGTGGATCGCACGGAGGGCCAGGGTGACCGGCGCCCCCGAGACCAGCAGCAGCGGGATCGCCATCGACAGCATCATGTGCCCCAGCATGTGCACGCTGAAGAGATACTCCTGATAGGCGTTGATCGGGCCACCCGTGACCCACAGCAGCATCAGCATGCCCAGCACCCAGAAGACTGTGCGATGGATCGGCCAGCGGTCGCCCCGCAGGCGCAGACGGCGCACCCCTGCGAGATAGAAGAAGAGGCCGAAGCCGGCGGCCACCAGCCAGAGCACGTCGATGTCCCACGCCGTGAACCACCGGTCGATCGTGAACTCGGGGGGCAGGGGCGAACGGGTGAGGTTCTCCGCTGGCGTCTGCACGAACGCGGCTTCCTCGCCGGTGGGCGGAGGAGTGCGCGCGAGCGCGGCGGCCGCACCCGAGGCGAGACCCATCAGCGCGACCTCGCACAGCACCAGCATCCAGAACCAGCGCGCTGCTCCAGCGCCCTCGAGACGAGGGATCAGGCGGATGCGGTACCAGGCACCGAGCAGGCCCATGCCGACGAGGAGCACGACCTTCGCGAGGAGGATCGTGCCGTAGGGCGTCCAGAGCTGTGAGATGTCGCCGAAGGAGACGATGGAACGCGCCAGGCCCGAGATCGCGACGACGGCGAAGGCGGCGATCGCGAGACTCGAGTAGCGGCTGACCAGCCGCGCGGTTCCCAGGCCGGAGCGGTCTCGCAGGATCACGACCAGCAGCAGACCGCCGAGCCACACCGCCGCGCCGATCGTGTGCAGCAGAATCGAGTTCACGGCGATGTTGTGGCCCGCGAGCTCACCCGAGTGACCCTGGGTCGCCAGCGGGAGGAAGGATGCGGCGGCGAGGATCGCCGTGATCAGGGTGGGCGTCCACGTGCGCCACGCGAAGGCGAGCACGGTGATCACCGAGCCCATGATCGTGGTGATCAGCCACGACTGACCGAGCGGCAGCTGCAGCAGGAAGCGCCCGAGCTGCTCGCCGAACTCGCGCTCGGCGCTCAGCTGCGGGTTGAAGGCCGCCATGAACGTGAAGAATCCGCTGATGCCCGCGGTGACCGTGAAGACGGCCGCGCCCGCTGATGCCGTGTTGAGGGCGGTGTCGAACGACTTCTCCTCGCTGCGCAGCGCGAACAGCGCCAGCACGAGGGATCCCAGCATCGCCGCAGCCGCGATGTTCATGACGAGCTTGACGATGGGGGTGGCCCAGCGCACGAACGGCCCCGGATCCTGCAGCAGCAGCGGCGCCGCACCCCCGCCGATCACGAGGGCGATGAGCACGCCGATCAATCCGGTCGCGAGCAGGATTCCGACTCCGGCCGCGCGATACGCGGAGCGGCTCGGGGTCTGCACGGCGCGGGCACTCACCCCTCAAGCCTAAGCCGCGGATTCGGGGTGGGAGCACGAAGGCCGCCCCCGACGGATCGGGAGCGGCCTTCGAAGAGGTGCAGTCTTACTTGACGGCAGCCTTGAGCTTGGAACCAGCGGTCACCTTGACGCGGTGGCCGGCCGGGATCTTGATCTCGGCACCGGTCTGCGGGTTGCGGCCCGTGCGAGCTGCGGTTGCGACCTGCTCGAACGAGATCCAGCCCGGGATCGAGACCTTGCTGCCCTTGGCAACAGCGTCGGAGACCGAGGAGAACAGCGCGTCGAGGACACCCGAGACGGTGGCCTGGCTCTGGCCGGTGGCAGAAGCGATGCTCGCGACGAGCTCGGTCTTGGTGATGGACTTGTCAGCCATGTCATCCTCCAGCGACGAGGTTCCCGTCGCATCGTTGGTGTTCGAAGGGCGACTGCCCTCCGTTGGTCGAGTGACCGCCTTGAATGTACCAACCACCACCCACATTTCCGCGTCATTTCGCGGGTTTTGGGGTTTTCGGCGGCGTGTCGTGGTGCAGAAGTGACGAAAGTGACCCCTGTTGTGCCCTGTTCGGCAGCCGAACACCGCCGTTTCGCGGCCCGCAGCGGGCTGCGACGGGTCGGCCTCGTCGACTTCGCGCTGCGCTTCGGTAGGAGTCAGTACCGTCGACTTCGCGCTGCGCTCCGGGAGGAGGACTGCGCTTCGGGAGGAGAGATCTGCTGAGCCTCTCCTCCCGAAGCGCAGCGTTCCTCCCGAGGTGCGGCGTTCCTCCCGAGGCGCAGCATTCCTCCCGAAGCGCAGTCCCGAGGGATGCTCAGTCCCGAGGTGCAGTCCCGAGGGATGCGCGTCTCAGCGCGGGCGGTGGGACTCGACGACCGAGCGGGCGGTGCGCGCGAATGCCGGGGTGACGCGCTCGTCTCCGTCGAGGTAGCCGCCGACGAGCGCTGCATCGCGCAGCAGAACAAGGGATGCTGCGACATCGGCGGGGCTCTCGAGGCCGGCCTGCTCGGCGACGGCCTGCAGGGTCGACCGGAACCATTCGCGGTGCTCGTCGATCAGTCGTCGCACGGCGCCGTCGGCATCCGGATACTCCGCGGCCGCGTTGATGAACGGGCAGCCGCGCGTGTGCCGGAGGCGGATGTCGGCGGCGATGCCCTCGATCACCGCGTCGACCAGCTGAGCCGGGTCCGTGACCTCCGCCCCTGCCTGGGCGAACAGCGCCCGAAGCATCTCGTCTTCGTTGCGCAGGTACGCGAGGACCAGGTTCTCCTTGCCGCCGAACTGGTTGTAGAGCGTCGCCCTTGTGACGGCGGCCTCGTCGATGATGCGGTCGACGCCCACGGCATGGATCCCCTCTTCGTAGAAGAGCCTGGTGGCGCTGTCGATCAATCGGGTGCGCGCGGCGCTCGGACGCTTCGGGGTCGGGGTCGGAGTCTTCGCCGGAGCGGGGGTGGGAGTCGTGGTCTTCATGGTGATCCCTCTCATCGTGTCATCCGAAAGCGACTTTCGGGAATAGGTTGCGGTAGATAGAACGTTCGGTCTACTATCAGCGTAACGCATCCGCACCGGGCGGGAGCAGAAACAGGAGAAGAGACCATGAACAGCACCGAGAAGACCCCGATCGTCCTGATCCACGGACTCTGGATGACGCCGAAGAGCTGGAACACCTGGGCCGAGCGCTTCCGCGCACAGGGTCACGAGGTGATCATTCCGGGCTGGCCCGGCATCGACGACCGCTCTGTCGAGGACATCCGCCGCGATCCGTCCGCGCTCAAGGGCATCGGCCTGAAGCAGATCGCCGACAACTACGAGCGCATCATCAGAGCGCTCCCGGTGAAGCCGATCATCATGGGCCACTCGTTCGGCGGCGTGATCACGCAGATGCTGGCAGACCGCGGCCTCGGTGCCGCCTACGTCGGCGTCGCCCCCGGACAGACCGCCGGCGTCACCGCACTCCCCCTCTCGACCCTCTGGACAGGAACGCCGATCCTCTCGAACCCGTTCGGCCGCAACGGCGCCAAGCCGCTCTCGAAGCGCCACTTCCACTTCACATTCGGCAACGACCTGTCGCGCGCGGCATCCGACGCGCTCTGGGAGGAGTATGCCGTCAACTCCTACAACCGGGTCTTCTTCGAGGGCGTGACTTCGGTGCTCAACGAGAAGGGGGGCGTCACGCACGTCGACTACGCTCGTGCCGACCGCGCTCCGCTGCTCGTCATCACCGGCGAGATCGACCACGTCGTGCCGCCCACCATCGGCCGCGCGATCGTCAAGAAGTACCGGTCGAGCGGCAGCCCGGCCGTCGTCGAGTACAAGGAGTACGCCGGCCGCACCCACCGCCTCGTCAGCCAGGACGGCTGGGAAGAGATCGCCGACTACGCACTGACCTGGGCGGTGGCGCACGCGACAGCATCCGTCGCCTGATGTCGGGCTCGTGCAGGGGTGGGCCCTTCGCGACGGGGCCGGCCGCGGCGCTCTCACCCCACCTCGGGCAGCGCCCCGGGAGGAGAACTGCGCTCCGAGAGGAGAGATATGCGGATTCTCTCCTCCCGAAGCGCAGTCTTCCTCCCGAGGAATCCAGCAGTGACAGGAATGCGGATCATTCACTCCGCGACGTGCAGTCGCTGCCCGATCGCGGTCAAGATCACCTGTTGCACCTGCGCCCATCGGCTCATCAGCTGGTCGTAGCCGATGCGGATGACGTGATAGCCGTGCAGCTTCAGAAGAGCGTCGTGGGCGATGTCGCTCGTCCGCTGTTCACCGACATGATGGCCGCCGTCGATCTGAATGACCAGTCGCTCACCGATGACGAAGTCGACCCGATGGCCGAGTATCCAGACCTGCGGCACGACGGGGATCCCCAGCCATCTCAGCCGCACCTGGAAGATGCTCTCAGTACCGGAATCGGCGAACTGCCGCGCGTCCGCGAGCAGACGTCGAGCAGTGGGCGGAAGCGGAGCCCGCTCGAGGATGCCGGGGGCGATGAGATTCTGACGCATGGCCGACTCCCAGGTCGCGAGCGCGCTCTCATACGGCTGGCACCCCGCGATCAGGATCAGCGCGTTCTCGAGGGAGTCCTCGCGCGAGTCCGGATCCCGCGGGAACACCGGTTCGTTCCAATGCACCGTGCCGCGGGACACCTTCACATGGCCCGATCGCGCCGGCGCCGCGACGTGCGGCTGTGAGTCGCCGAGCACCCACACCCCTTTCCGCGACGCGAGCGTGACGCAAGTCAGGAACACTCCGCGGCGGGCAGCCGCGAGAAGCATCGGGTCGGCATCCGGCAGCGCGACCCACCCTCGGCGAACAGCGATGACGTCACCTCTCTGGACCGACGATCGGAGCACGTGCCTGCTGACCCCGAGCCGTCTCAGGGTCTCGGTGCGGGCCACGCCGTCGCGCTGCGTCAGCGCCTGTCTGGGGTTCACCCGTCGAGGATCACTCACGCTCGCATCCGCGATCGACACGGCATCCACGATTCGTGCCCCGCCGCCTCAGATCCCCATCCGTGCAGAAGAGGTCACGCCGCCGTCGGCCCCTGCCCCGTGCGTCGTGACGCCCGAATTTTCGACGGCACCTCGCGGCAGCCCACGCGGCCCACGCTCCACACACCCCACTCACCCCCCACGCCCCCACACGTGAACATCCGTCGGGAGGAGGACTGCGCCTCGGGAGGAGGAGTTCTCGAGATAGCTCCTCCCGAAGCGCAGATCTCCTCCCGAGGCGCAGAGGAGACAGAGCCGAGTGAGGCGATGCCGGGGCGCAAGAGCGGATGCCGCGGGCACAAGCGCGGATGCCGCGGAAGTGCGGATGCGGGGGCGGATGCCGGGGCCGAGCGGATGCCGTGGGCGGAGCGGATGCCGCGGCGGGGCGGATGCCGCGGCGAAGCCCCCGGGCACGCGAAAGGGGCGAGGATCCGAAGATCCTCGCCCCTTCAGGCTTGTCTGCTGAGACTTACCAGCTCGACTTGGTGACACCGGGCAGCTCGCCACGGTGTGCCATGTCACGGAAGCGGACGCGCGAGACGCCGAACTTCGTGAGGACACCGCGGGGGCGGCCGTCGATGACGTCGCGCGAACGCACGCGAGCCGGCGACGCGTTGCGCGGCAGCTTCTGCAGGCCGACGCGTGCGGCCTCGCGGGCCTCGTCAGTGGCGTTCGGGTCGACCAGGGTCTTCTTCAGCTCGGCGCGACGCTCTGCGTAACGCTCGACGATGACCTTGCGCTGCTCGTTGCGAGCGATCTTGCTCTTCTTAGCCATTGATCAACGCTCCTCTCGGAATTCGACGTGCTGACGGATGACCGGGTCGTACTTCTTGAGCACGAGGCGGTCGGGGGTGTTGCGGCGGTTCTTCTTGGTCACGTACGTGTAGCCCGTACCTGCCGTCGAACGCAGCTTGATGATCGGACGTACGTCCTGAGCCTTCTTGGCCATTAGAGCTTCACACCCTTCGCCTGGAGGTCCTTGACCACGTTCTCGATGCCGCGGACATCGATCACCTTGATGCCCTTGGCGGACACGTTGAGCGTGATCTTACGACCGAGCGACGCGACGAAATAGGTCTTCTTCTGCACGTTCGGGTCGAAGCGGCGCTTCGTCCGGCGGTGCGAGTGCGAGACGTTGTGACCGAAGCCGGGAACAGCTCCGGTCACCTGGCACACTGCTGCCATGATGGTGACTCCTTCTATACCGTGAGGCCGGACGGCCTCACCCAAGATCCCTTGTCTGCGCGCCACCCCGCAGCGCCGATCTCTCGGCAGAAGAAGGGGAAGCACGCGAACTACGCACAGGAGTGTGCGCAGACAAAGAGTCAGTTTAGCACGGTCCGTTCCGTCACACTCGCACGGCCTCGAGCAGCAGCGCCGCCCCCGGAGCGAGCAGCGGCAGCGGCACCCCCACCGATCCGAGCAGCGAACCCGACGCCTCGATGCCGGACTCCAGCCACGCGGGGTCCGAGACCTGATGGCGCGACACCGATCCGAGCTCCTCGCACACCCGCAGCCGGTACCGCTCCCCCGCCTGAAGCCCCGGAATCCGAGTGCGCGGCGTGAACCCGTCGACCGAGGTGCCCAGACGCACCCACGCGAACACGCCCCGCGAGCCGTCACCGGCGACGACGCCGTGCAGCAGCGTCTCGTCGTCGACCTCGTCGCTGCGCACCGTGACGCCCGAGTGCAGCAGCGGCCGCAGCTCGCGATAGAGGGCGGTCCACCGCGACAGCATCTCGCGCTCCTCCGACGTGCACCGGGAGATGTCCCACTCGATGCCGGCATGCCCGAACAGCGCGGTCGTCATGCGGAACGGCAGGGATGCCGCGCGGTGCGTCGTCTCGGCGATCGGCGGGCCCACGTGCGAGCCGACGAGCTCGGGCGGCACGAGCGTGCCGGTCCAGCGCTGGATGCGCTGCCGTTCGATCGGGTCGTTCGAGTCCGACGCCCACACGCGCTGCGTGCGCTGCAGCACGCCGAGGTCGACGCGGGCGCCACCGCTCGCGCACGACTCGATCTCCAACGACGGATGCCGTTCGCTCAGCGCATCGAGCAGGGCGTAGAACGCGGTGGTCTGCGCGTGCACCGACGCGCGGCCGGTGCGTGGCGACACCGCGGCATGCAGGTCGCGGTTGTGATCCCACTTGATGAAGTCGATGCCGACCTCGGCGACCAGAGCGTCGATGCGCTCGAAGAGGTAGGCGGCGGCATCCGGGTTCGAGAGGTCGAGCACCTTCTGGTGCCGCCAGGTCGAGGAGTCGGGTGACGCCTGGAGCACCCAGTCCGGATGCCGTTCGGCGAGGTCCGACACCGGATTCACCATCTCGGGTTCGAACCAGAGCCCGAACTGCATCCCGAGCCCGTGCACGTGGTCGGCGAGGGGGCGCAGGCCGTCGGGCCACTTCGCGTGATCGATGTACCAGTCGCCGAGCCCTGACCGATCGTCGGGACGCCCCCGGAACCAGCCGTCGTCGAGCACGAACCGCTCGACGCCGACGGATGCCGCGGCCTCGGCGAGCTCGACGATCTTCGCCGGGTCTTGGTCGAAGTACACGGCCTCCCATGTGTTCAGCACGAGGGGGCGCGGCGTGGTCGGGTGCGCGGCGAACGAACGCACCGCCTGGTGCAGTCGGGCAGACACCGAGTCGAGTCCGCTCTCGCCATAGGTGAGGAACACCTGCGGCGACACGTAGGTCTCCCCCGCCCCCAGCCGGATCTCGCCCGGCAGCAGCAGCTCACCTCCGCCGAGCACAGCCCCGTGCACACCTGCGCCCTCGGGCAGCCTCTCGACGCCGACTTCGAGGTCGCCGCTCCACGCGACGTGCGCGGTCCACAGCTCGCCGCGTCGGAAGCCGAACCCGTCGGTGCCGACCGCGGTCAGGTAGGGAGCGTCGTGTCCGCCGCGGCCTCGACGAACCTGTCGCAGATGCACCCCGTGCCGCAGCTCGCCCCGCTGCGGGTGCCGCTCGCCGGTCCAGCGACCCGTGTGGTCGAGCACCTCGGTCGCGTGCGCCGGAACAGGGAGCAGGATGCGGGCCGCGAGCAGATCCAGCGGCTCGACGCCGTCGGCGATGCTCGTGACCGACACCTGCGCGGTCAGCACGCCCCCGGCATCCAACGTGAGGTCGAGCACGACCGTGACCCCGGCCCCGGCATCCGAGAACTCCGCCCGCACCGACGTCGCCGTCGACTCCCACCCGACAGACCTCAGCAGCGGAGCGCTGTGCAGTCCGCCGCGATGCCATGCCAGAGCCGGAGCACCGGACCAGCCATCGGCCTCGACGGCGAGCAGCGGGAAGGCCCGCGGAGCGTCGAACGAGCTGAACGTCACCGAGCCGGTCGACGACCCGGCGAGCGCCTCGAGGTCGGCGGGATCCAGCGCCGCCCCCCAGTGCAGCAGGCGCGCAGTGGTCGTGTCGATGACGACGCTGACGCCGCCGGAGGTCAGGTGGACGAGTGCGCTCATTGCCGCTCCAGACGGGTCGCAGACGAAACAGGAGGCCCGCCCGTGAGCATACGGGCGGGCCTCCGGAGGGTGTTACTCCTTGACGGGGATCGACGCGGCCTTGAGCGCGTCGACGGTCGCCGTCTGACCCTTCTCGATCGCGTCGAGCAGCGTTCCGCTGCCCGAGACCGCGGCCTTGAACCCGTCGGACACGTCCGAGTAGGTCTGGGTCATGGTCGGGCCCCACGCGAAGTCGGGCGAGACCTGGGTGGCGGCCTCGGCGAAGACGTCGTAGATCTTCTGTCCGCCGTAGAACTCGACGCCCTCTGCGTAGACCGGAAGGTCGAGCCCGGCGGTGGTGGCCGGGTAGAGGTTGGCCGCCTCGGCGAGCGCGGTCAGCGCCTCATCGGACGTGTTGAGCCACAGCGCGAACTTCGTCGCCTCGTAGAGGTGCTCGCTGCCCTTGAGCACGGCGGTCGACGAGCCGCCCCAGTTGCCGGCGGCGGATCCGCCCTCCTCCCACTGCGGGAGCGGTGCGACGGCCCAGTTGCCCGCGGTGTCGGGCGCGCCGCTCGAGATCGAGTTGGCACCCCAGACGGCGGAGTTCCAGGTCCAGACCTGACCGGAGTTGTAGGCGTTGTTCCACTCGTCGGTCCACGCGGGGACCGTCGCGACCAGGTCGTCGTCGAGCATGCTCTGCCAGTAGTCGGCGACCGTGGTGGTGGCGTCGTCTGCGAGCGAGACCGTCCAGCCCTCGTCGTCGCTCGAGAACCACTGCGCGCCGTCCTGCCAGGCGAAGCCGGCGAACTGGTTGATGTCGGACTGCGAGAAGTTGGTGATGTAGCCGCCCAGTTCGCGGATCTTGACCGCGGCCTCGCGATACTCGTCCCACGTGGTGGGGATCTCGATGCCGTTCTGCTCGAACAGGTCGGCCCGGTAGAACAGCCCCATGGGGCCGGTGTCCTGCGGCACGCCGTAGACGCCCTCGGTGCCGAGAGTCACCTGACCCCAGGCCCAGTCGACGAACTGGTCTTCGGAGGCGACCACGTCTTCGCAGGCGCTGAGGTCTTCGAGACCGTCCTGCACGAGGAAGTTCGGCAGGGCGTCGTACTCGATCTGCCCGAGGTCGGGAGCGTCGCCCGCCTTGATCTGGTTGAAGAAGTTCTGGTACGTGCCGCCGTTGCCGTTGGGGCCGGTCTGCACGTCGACCTGGATCTCGGGGTTGGCGTCGTTCCAGATCTTCACGACATCTTCGATGCCGGGGATCCAGGAGGTGAACTCGAGCGTGACGTCGCCGTCGGCCGGGGTGCACGAGGCGGCGTCGCCGCCGGTGCCTGAGCTGTCTCCGCCGGATGCCGAGCAACCGGCGAGCGCGAACGCCGAGATGGCGATGACAGCGGCTGCCTTCATCTTCGAATGCTGCATTTCGATCCTTTCGTGGATGCGATGGGGTGGTGCGGGTGTGTGGTGCGGGTGGTGCGGGTGGTGCGCCGCCCGGTCGGTCCGGGCGGCTGCCTGCTCACTTCAGGGCGCCGGCGCCCAGTCCGTTGCGCCAGAAGCGCTGGAGCAGGAGGAAGGTGACGATCAGCGGGATGACCGACAGCAGAGCGCCGATCAGCACGAGGCCGCGGAGTTCTGGCAGCTGATTCAGCTGGTTGTTCCAGTTGTAGAGACCGAAGACCACCGGGAAGAGGTCTTCGGATCGCAGCATGATCATCGGCAGGAAGAAGTTGTTCCAGATGGCCACGAACTGGAACAGGAACATCGTCACCAGAGCGGGGGTCATCAGCCGGATGCTGACGGTGAAGAACGTGCGGATCTCCCCCGCGCCGTCGAGTCGACTCGCTTCGAGCAGCTCGTCCGGCACCGACGAGGCCGCGAATATCCGTGCCAGGTAGACCCCGAACGGACTCACGATCGACGGCAGGAAGACCGACCAGAACGTGTTGGTCAGCTGCGCCTGGCTGAAGATCAGGAACAGGGGCAGCGCGAGCGCGGTGGCGGGCACGAGCACCCCGCCGAGCACGATGTCGAACATCAGGTCGCGGCCCGGGAACCGGTACTTCGCCAGGGCATAGCCGGCCATGGCGGCGAGCAGGGTCGCGATGGCGCCGCCGAGTGCCGCGTAGAGCACCGAGTTCATCAGCCACCGCAGGTAGACGCCGTCGCGGTAGGCGAACAGCTCCGCGATGTTGTCGAACAGGTGGAAGTCGGCGAACCACAGTGGCGCGGTGGTCAGGATGTCGCCGGTCTCTTTGCTCGACGCGACGAGCAGCCACCACAGCGGCAGCAGGAAGTAGACCGTGAACACGGCCATGATCAGCATGGCGCCGGTGCGCGAGATGCCGGACTCGCGAGCGGCCTTTCCGCGCGGGGCCTTGCCGCGGGTGCCCCGGCCAGGGGCGACGATCGACATGGTGCTCATGCGTTCTGCTCCTTGCGCTGCATGTACTTCATGAACCCGAACGACAGCACGAACGTCGTCACGGCGAGCACGACCGAGAAGGCGGCCGCCAGGTTGGTGTTCGGAATGGATGCCGTGGCGTACACGGTCATGTTCGGGGTGAAGGTGCTGGTCACCGCCGAGCTGAACGAGCGGAAGACCTGGGGCTCGGCGAGCAGCTGCAGCGTGCCGATGATCGAGAAGATCGCGGTCATGACGATCGCCGGGCGCACCAGCGGGATCTTGATCGACCAGGCGATGCGCCACTGGCCTGCGCCGTCGAGGATGGCCGCCTCGTAGAGCTCCTGCGGGATCGACAGCAGCGCCGAGTAGATGATCAGCATGTTGTAGCCGACGTAGACCCAGGTGACGACGTTCGCGATCGACCACAGCACGAGGTCGGCACCGAGGAAGTCGATGTTCTTGGTGATCGCGGTGAACGGCGACAGGTTGGGCGAGAACAGCGAGCCCCACATGATCGCGGCGATGACGCCGGGCACCGCGTAGGGCACGAAGAACGCGAGACGGAAGAAGCGCTTGCCCCGCACGAGCGGCGAGTCGAGCAGCAGCGCGAACAGCAGGGCGAGGCCGAGCATGACCGGCACCTGCACGACGCCGAACGTCAGCATCCGCCCCATCGAGCTCCAGAACGCCTCGTTCTGGAAGACGAGCACATACTGCGTGAGGCCGCCGAACACCTGCTCGGCCTTGCCGAAGGTGCCGTCGCGCTCGACGACGAGCAGCGACTGCCAGAAGGCATAGACGATCGGCACGACGTAGAACAGCGCGAACAGCACGCCGAAGGGCACGATGAGGAACGCGATCGCGCCCTTGTGCGGAATCCGTCGACGGCGGCCCGGCGCCCGGCGCGCTGAGGCGACCGCCGGAGCGGTGAGCGTGGTGGTCATACATCCTCCTTGATGATGCGGACGGCCCCTGCCGGCACGAGCCCGGTGGCGGCGGCGTCGGTGACGAGGTCGTGGCCCGAGGTCGCGATCTCGACATCCGTCGATCCGTGGTTGATGACGAACAGGAACGACCCGGCGTCGCCGGTGCGGCGCACGATCTCGACGTCGGGTCCGGCGCCGGGCGTCGGGGCGATGCCGGCGGATGCCGCGAGCCGCGCGATCAGTCGGCGGTAGTCGTCGCGAGCGGGCTGGGTTCCGAGGAACCAGGCCTCGCCCTCGCCTGCCGCGCGGCGTGTGATCGCAGGGCCGCCGGCGGCAGGGCCGTCGACGAACGACGCGACGACCTCGGCATCCGTCGTTTTGAGCCGCTCGCTCCAGACCGTGGCGGTGGTGCCGTCGCTGAGGGTCACGGACTCGCCGGGGCGGAGCGGTGCGAACTCCTCCGAGCGGATGCCGAGCAGGTCGCGGAACGCGCCGGGGTAGCCGCCGGTGCGCACTCGGTCTTCCTCGTCGACGATGCCGCTGAAGAAGGTGATCAGTGCGGTGGCGCCGTTCTCGACCGCGCGGGCGATGGCCGCGGCGTCCTCATCGCTGATGAGGTGCAGCGCGGGCACGATCAGCAGGCGGTACCCGTCGAGGTCCGCGCCCGGGCGGACGACGTCGGTGATGACACCGGCATCCGCCAGTGCCGCGTGCGCGGCATGCACCTGGCCGAGATACGTGAGCGCCTCGCTCGGGCGGCCCTCGTTCTCGGTCGCCCACCAGCTCTCCCACGAGAAGAACAGTGCGGCGTCGGCGGCGACGCGGGTGCCGGCGACCTCGCCGAGGCGGTCGAGCAGACCGCCGAGCTCGACGACCTCGCGCCACTGATCCGAGTCCTCGCCCGCGTGGGGCACGAGGGCCGTGTGGTACTTCTCGGCGCCCTGCGTCGAGGCTCGCCACTGGAAGAAGCAGATGCCGTCGGCGCCGCGGGCGACGTGCGCGGCGATGTTGCGCTGCATCTCGCCCGGAGCCTTGGCGAGGTTGTAGGGCTGCCAGTTCACGGCACCGGTCGAGGTCTCCATCAGCAGCCACGGCGCGCCCTGCGCGAGGCCGCGGGTCAGGTCGGCGGCGAACGAGAGCTCTCCCCGAGCATCGTCGAGGCGGCGGTCGAGGTAGTGGTCGTTGGCGATCAGATCCATCTCGCCCACCCACGTCCAGTAGTCGAGGTTGCGGATGTGCGCGGTGACCATGAAGTTGGTCGTGACCGGCACGTCGCTGCGCTCGCGCAGGGTCTCGGCCTCGGCCCGGTAGAGCGCGAGCTGCTCGTCGGAGCTGAACCGCTGGAAGTCGAGGATCTGGCCGGGGTTGCGCAGTGACAGGGCCTGGCTGGGCACGCGCACGTCGTCGAAGTCGCTGTAGCGCTGGCTCCAGAACGTCGTGCCCCAGGCGCGGTTCAGCGCGTCGATGTCGTCGTAGCGGTCGCGCAGCCAGCCGCGGAACGCCTCGGCGCTCGTGTCGCAGTAGCAGAGCGCGTTGTGGCAGCCCAGCTCGTTCGACACATGCCAGAGCGACACGGCGGGGTGATCGCCATAACGCTCGACCACACGGGTGACGACCTCGGCGGCGTAGGCGCGGAAGAGCGGGGAGCTCGGGCAGTACCCCTGGCGTCCGCCCTGCTGGAAGACGGTGCCGTCTTCGCCGACCGGAAGGATCTCGGGGTGAGCAGCGGTGAGCCAGGGAGCAGGAGAGGCGGTGCCGGTGCCGAGATTGATGCGGATCCCTGCCGCGTGCAGCAACTCGATGATCTCGTCGAGCGCGCTGAAGTCCCACACTCCTCTGGCCGGGTTGATCGACGACCAGCCGAAGATGTTGATCGCCACGAGACCGACGCCCGCCTGCTGCATGAGACGCACGTCGTCGGGCCAGACGCTGCGATCCCACTGCTCGGGGTTGTAGTCGCATCCGAAGACGAGGCCGCGCCCTGTGGAGAGGGTGGCGATGCGGTCGGGCACTGCGGCGGCCATGCGAGGCGCTCCTTTGCGGATCATGTGTGCACGTGCACAGTTCGCGGCATGAGAACAGCGATCGGGATTTCTGTGAACGTGCACACATCGTCGCATGTCGTGGCGAATCCCGTCAAGTCCGGGTCGCTAGGCTGTCGATCATGAGCACTTCCGCCCGTCGTCGCAGCACCGTGCACGACGTGGCGCGCGTGGCCGGGGTCTCGCGCGGAACCGTCAGCCGCGTGATCAACGGCGGGTATGTGTCGGATTCCGCCCGCACCGCCATCGAGGACGCGATCCGCGAGGTCGGCTACGTGCCGAACACAGCCGCGCAGAACCTCGTGCGCCAGCGCACCCAGGCGATCGCGTTCATCGTGCACGAGCCGCATGCGCTGTTCCTCGAAGACCCGAACATCGGCGCGATCATGCTCGGCACGAACGAGACGCTCTCCGAGGCCGACTACCAGATGGTCTGCCTCGTCGTGGACTCGGTGCGAGACACCGAGCGGGTCGCCCGCTACCTCAACGGCGGCTTCGTCGACGGAGCCGTCATCGTCTCGGCGCGCGCGCAGGACCCGATCACCAAGGCCGTCATGCGGCTCGATCTCCCGGTCGCCTACGTCGGGCACCCGCCCGATGTCGATGCCGCGTGGGTCGGCGTCGACAACCGCGGCGCCGCGCAGGCCGTGACCTCGCGCCTCCTGGCGACGGGGCGCACACGGGTCGGAATGATCGCCGCCGCGCTAGACCGGGATTCGGGCACCGACCGCCTCGCGGGCTTCACCGACGCTCTGGGCGATGCCTTCGACCCCGACCTCGTCGAAGAGGTGCCGCTGTACTCCTACGCCGACGGAGCCGCGGCGATGACGCGACTGCTCGAGCGGGCTCCCGACATCGAAGGCGTGTTCGCCGCCTCCGATGCGGTCGCGGCCGGAGCCATGTGGGCCCTCCGCGAAGCCGGACGCCGCGTGCCGGAGGACGTGGGCGTCGTGGGCTTCGACAACAGCAGCTGGGCGACCCGCACCACCCCGCTGCTCTCCACCGTCGACCAGCCGGCCGAAGGGCTGGGGGCCGCGGCCGCGGCATCCGTCCTCGCGCAGCTGCGCGACGATCAGCGCCCGCGGGAGGGCATCATGCTGCCGACGCCCGTCGTGTGGAGGGACTCGGCCTGAGCGCGCGCCTCAGACGCCGAGGGACGCGGCCTGAGCGCCTCTCCCCCAGCGGAACGGCGAGACCGTCGGGTCGCCGGCGATCCAGAATCGCCAGGGGAACGCCGCGGTGCCGGCCACGCCAGCCACCCCGACCCTCGGCCCGGTCGCCACGTCGATCACGGGCTCGTCGCGCAGCCACAGCTCGGCGCGGGCGCCCTCGAACTCCTCGCCGGTGACCGCGTCGATCCCGTCGTGGATCGGATGCCGCAGGCCCACCGCCTGGCCGAATCGGCCCGGCCCCTTGGCGAGGTCACGCAGCGCCGTCGCCGTCAACGGGGTCGTCGCGCGGCGGCGCACGGCCACGGCATCCGCCCCGTGCACGACCTCGCCCGCGCGCAGCAGGATTCCGCCGGCCTGGCCCTCGAGCCCCGAGACGACGTTCACGCACGAGTGGATGCCGTGGCTCAGGTAGACGTACAGATGCCCCGGTTCGCCCCACATCGTCGCGTTGCGTGCGGTGCGGCCCATGCGGGCGTGAGAGCCCGGATCGGCCTCCGGCCCGGTGCCCTGGCCGTGGTACGCCTCGACCTCGGTGAGCCGGAGTCGCACCTCGGAACCCGCGACGACGGTGCGCAGCTCTGCGCCGAGCAGCAGTGGTGCGACCTCGACCGGCAGCCCGCTCAGCTCGGTGCGGGTCGCTCGGTGCAGGGCCTCCGTCGACATGCGGTCAGAACTGCGGCGCCGTCTGGCACCACGAAGCGTCGAAGCCGGTGAGCGCCACGATCTCGTCGCCCGTGCGCAGGTCGA
Organism: Microbacterium sp. Leaf161; assembly: GCF_001423645.1. Taxonomy (NCBI): domain Bacteria; kingdom Bacillati; phylum Actinomycetota; class Actinomycetes; order Micrococcales; family Microbacteriaceae; genus Microbacterium; species Microbacterium sp. Leaf161. The sequence goes on from NZ_LMOW01000001.1 coordinate 1,114,757, forward strand.
GCAGGTGCGTCTCGAGGTTCTCGGGCAGCGGGAGCAGCATCTGGTCGTAAGGGTTGTCTGCCAGATCGGGCGCGATCACGACCGCGGCGTACTGGCCGCTGGGTGAGGCGCAGGCCTGCAGGATCGAGTCGGTCGAGTCGACCTCGACGAGCGGCGTCGCGGCGCCTTCCTCGTTCACCCGGATGACCGCCTGTCCGACGGGCAGCCCGTTCTCATCGCGCGAGACGACGTGGCGCAGCGTGCCGCCGGGGAAGGGCGTGATCGTGATCGCGGAGCCGTAGTCGGGAGTCGACGCCTCGAGAGGCACCTCCGAGCCGTCGGTGAGGTTCAGCTCGACCACCGAGCCGTCGAGTCGCTCGACGATCGCCGTGTAGGTGCCTCGCGAGATGCCCTGGATGGTCGTCGCGAGTCCGAGGGACTGCACCCCCGCGTCGGTCGTGCGATCGACCAGCGAGAGCGCACCGTCGAAGTCGATGAAGAGCACGGCGGCACTGTCGGGCACGAACTGCCAGACGAAGATGTTCGCCTCCTTGTCGCCGACCTCGGTCACCACGGGTTCGTCGTCGCCGCTCAGCGACTGCGTGACGAGCACGCTGGCGCGGCCCTCGGTGTCGCTGAGCTCTTTGTCGGAGTAGCTGTAGCCGACCAGGCCCCCGCGGTCAGAGACCTGGATCGCGCCCACGTATCCGACGCCGGGCAGCTCGAGCTCGCGCGGGTTCTTGCCGTCGCGGTCCATCACGAGCAGCCTCGACCCTTCGTCCTCCTCGACCGAGACGACGAGCTGCGACGAGGTCGCGCGGAAGTCGTTGATCTTGTCGGCGGCGAAGACGGGCTGCGCCTGCTCGCCCGTCAGGTCGGTGCGGAAGATCTGGTCGTCGCCATCGGCGTCTCGACGCAGCAGGAAGATGTTCGACGCCGGGGTGGAGAAGCTCGTCGAGAGCGTCGCGCTGGGGCCTCCTCCGGCGCCCACGGCATCGGCGACCTTCACGGTGTACTCGGTGTCGTCATCGAGCGGCACGGTGAAGCGGATGCCGATGCCACGGCCTGCGGCGTCGAGGGTGAACGGCACCGCAGGTTCGACAGTGACCTGAGACTCGTCGATCGCCGCCAGCGACTGGTTCGCGGTGAGGATGACACGACTGCCCGAGGCCTCGATCGCCTCGGTCGGATTCACCTGCACGTCGGTGATGCGCGGGCCCTGCGTGAGGCTGACGACGCCGAGTCCGGCACCCACCAGCACGAGGATGCCGAGCACGGCGCCGAGCGCCAGCAGGAATCGGCGGTCGTTCGAGGTGGCGGGCTTCTCGGGCTTGGGCGCCTTCTCGGTCTTCGCGGCCTTCGGCTGCTTCTCGGGCTTCGGCTGCTTTTCGGGCTTGGGCTTTTTCTCGGGCCTGGGCTGCTTCGCGGGCTTCGGCTTCTTCTCCGCCTTGGGCTTCTCCGGCGCGGGGGGTGCATAGTCGGTCGAGGAGTGCGCCGCGAGCGTGGTCGTCGACTCGGCATCCGGCGGGACGAAGGTCGAACGCATCGGCCGCTCATCGCCCGTCGAGCGGGCCACGGGCGAGACGGCACGCGGCCCTGTCGCGGGAGGCGTTTCGTCTCGGTCGGCTCCGCCGTCCTCGCTCAACGAACGGGGAGAGGCGGCTTCTTCACTGGTCGTTGAGCGAGCCGCAGGCGAGACGAAACGCGGTGTCGGCTGGGGAGGCGTTTCGTCTCGCTCGGCTCCGCCGTCGCCGTTCGACGCACGGAAGGCAGCTGCCGCCTCGGCCTCGCGCGCGGCACGCAGCTCGGCGCGGGTGCGCGGCACCGCCGGCTCGTCGCGGCGCTCGTCGTCAGTACTCATACGGATCCGAAGGCTCGTCGATCGCGGTGACCGTGGTCGGTTCGACGTGCAGCGAGCCGTCGGCATCCGCCTTGACCGTGCCTTCGACCTCGACCCACTGGCCGGTGTCGAACTCTCCGGCGTCGATCGTCACGGGCAGGGTCGCCGGCTGCGCGTCGATCACGCAGTGCGTGATGACCAGGCGGGTGAGGTTGACGCCGTCGGCATCCGTCGGGGTGACGAATCCGGTCAGTGTGACCGTCTTTCCGTCGTAGGCCGCGGTGTTGGTCGCCGTGGCGAACACGCTCGCCCAGTCGCCGACCCCGAAGGTGGCGGTGTCGGCCACGCCGAGGGTCACGTCGTCGGCCCCGGCGAACAGGGCGGTCTGCTCACCGACCCTCGACATCGCGAGTTCGACCGACAGCGATGCGGGAGGCAGCACGAGCGCGGCGATCACGACGCCACTGGCCACGACACCGCCGGTCACCGTGCCGGCCAGGGCGAGGGAACGGCGCGGCGTCGGCGCCGCATCCGCCTCGTGGCTGTCGCCATGGTCGTGACCGTGGTCGCCCTCTTCGCCGAGCGGCAGCGTGCACGACCAGATCGCGCCCGCGAGAGTCACGACGGCCGCGGCGCACGCGAACCACACCGATTCGGGGCTGATGTAGAGGTTCAGTCGTCCGGTCAGGCCGAGTCCGAGAGTGACGACCGAGATGACCGTGGCGAGGCCGATGCCCAGCCAGCGGGTGGCGAGTGCCCGGGCGCGCGAAGGCGCGTCAGAGGTGGGTGTGTGATCAGACAAGGACGTTCACCCCGATCCCGATCGCGAAGGCGGCGAACACGACCACGCCGACGATGCCGGCGAGCGTGCGGGTGGTGAAGGTCGTGCGCATGAGCGCGAGCATCTTGACGTCGACGAGGGGCCCGACGAGCAGGAACGCGACGAGAGCGCCCGATGAGAAGGTCGAGGCGAACGAGAGCGCGAAGAACGCGTCGACGTTCGAGCAGATCGCGACGGTCATCGCCAGCGCCATCATCGCGAGGATCGACAGCACCGGGTTCGAGCCGATGGCCAACAGCACCTCACGCGGGATCAGCACTTGCACGGCCCCGGCGAGCGCCGAGCCGATCACGAGAGCCGGCATGACCGCGCGCAGCTCGACGAGGAACTGCGTGAGGCTGCGCCGAACAGGGGTGCCGTGCTCGTGCGTGACGCGGTCGCAGGTGTCGATGAAGCGCTGCGTGAGCAGGGAGTCGGGTGAGGGGTGTCGGCTGTAGATCCAGCCGATCAGGTTGGCGATCAGGTAGCCGCCGATGAGACGCGCCACCAGGATGCCGTCGTCGAAGCCGAAGGCCGCATGCGTGGTGAGGATCACGATCGGGTTGACGATCGGAGCGGCGATCAGGAAGGTGAGCGCCTCGGCGGGGGCGAGACCCCGCATCATCAGTCCGCGCGCGAACGGCACGTTGCCGCACTCGCACACCGGGATCAGCATGCCGAGCAGCGACAGCACGGCACGGCGTGCCCACGCTCGCTGCGGAAGCCAGCGGTGGATCACATCGGCCGGCAGCCACACCTGCACGACGATCGACAGCAGCACGCCGAGGATGACGAACGGCAGAGCCTCGATGAGCACGCTCAGCGCGAGCGTCAGTCCGTCCTGCGCCCTGCTCGGCAGGCTCGCGGTGAAGAGCGTCGGCAGGAACCGGTCGACCAGGAAGAGCGCGGCCACGATCGCGGCGCCGAGGGCCACTCCGATCCACGGCGAGCGCAGCGATCGGGAGGGTCGGTGCGAGTGCACCGTCCGTGGAGCGGCCTGGGTGGTCACGCGTTCGCTGCCTCTTCGGCGTCGCGCTTGTTGGTGCACGAGGCACACAGTCCGAAGATGTCGACGACGTGTGCGGCATCCGTGAAGCCGTGCAGAGCCGCGGTGCGGTGCGCCCACTGCTCGACGTCGGTCGCTTCGATCTCGACCGTGAGTCCGCAGTTGCGGCAGATCAGGTGGTGGTGGTGCCCCTGGGTCGTGCAGGCACGGTAGAGCGCCTCACCCTCGGGGCTCTGCAGCGAGTCGGCGTCGCCCGCAGCGGCGAGCCCGGCCAGCGCGCGATACACCGTGGCGAGGCCGATGCCGGTGTTGTCGTCGCGCAGCGAGGCATGCAGGTTCTGCGCGCTGACGAACCCTCGCGCATCGGCGAGGGCTTCGCGCACGCGATCGCGCTGCCAGGTGTTCCGCTGAGCCATACCCACGATTCTAGGCGCGCCGCCCTTGCCGGGCCCTGGGAACGTCAGGCCCGCACTCGTCGCACACCGCCGCGGGCTCGCTGGATGATCCAGCACACCACGTAGATCGTGAACGACAGGGTGGTGATGTACGGGCTCACCGGCAGAGTGCCCGCGAGGGCGAGCAGAATGCCGCCGACGGCCGACACGAAGCCGAACAGTGCGGCGAGCAGCGGCACGGCGACGGGTCCGGCCGAGACGCGCATCGCGGCGGCCGCGGGAGTCACGAGCAGCGCCATCACGAGCAGGGCACCGATGATGTGCACGCTGACGGCGACGATCAGCCCGAGCAGCACCATGAAGAGCAGGCTGACGGCCCTGGTGGGCACTCCGCGGGCCGCGGCCGATTCGGGGTCGAGCGAGTCGAAGCGCAGCGGGTTCCACATGAGCAGCAGGCCGAGCAGCACCACGATGCTGATGCCGAGCAGCCAGCCGAGGTCGGGGCTCGAGACCGAGACGATCTGCCCGGTCAGCAGACTGAACCGGTTGGCGCTGCGCCCGTCGTAGAGAGACAGGAACAGGATGCCGAGGCCGAGCCCGAACGGCATCAGCACTCCGACGATCGAATTGCGGTCGCGGGCCTTGGCGCCGAGGATGCCGATCAGGATCGCCGCGACCAGGGCGCCGCCGAGCGACCCGACGACCACGCTGCCGCCGAACAGCAGCGCCGCGGCGGCCCCGGCGAACGACAGCTCGCTCACTCCGTGCACCGCGAACGCGAGGTCGCGCTGCATCACGAAGACGCCGATGAGTCCTCCGACGATGCCGAGCACCGCTCCCGCGATGATCGAGTTCGCGAGCAGAGCGACGAGCTCGCCGTAGTCCTGGAACGAGAAGACGTCGCTCCAGTCGACCGCGGGGACGATGCCGGTGATGACGGTCATGCGGCACCTCCGTGATCGTGCGCGTGCTCATGGTGGGGCTCGGCATCCGGCACTCCGACGACGACCAGCCGGTCGCCCGCTCGCAGCACGAACACCGGGGTGCCGTAGAGCTCGGTGAGCACCCGCGTCTGCAGCACCTCTTCGGGGGTTCCCAGCACGAAGCGGCCGCCGGCGATGTAGAGGATGCGGTCGACGCGGCCGAGGATCGGGTTGATGTCGTGGGTCACGAACAGCACGGCGGCGCGGCGATCGCGACGCTGGCGGTCGATGATGTCGGTGATGGCGACCTGATTCGCGAGGTCGAGGTTCGACAGCGGCTCGTCGCACAGCAGCAGGGTCGGCTCATCGGCGAGCGCCTGGCCGACGCGCAGCCGCTGCTGCTCACCGCCCGACAGCAGCCCGACACGGCGATCGGCATAGTGCGCGGCTCCGACCGAGGTCAGCAGCTGATCGACCTTGGCCCGGTCGCCGCGGTGCGGGATCGGGAATCCGAAGCGGCTGCCCTGCACGCCGAGCGCGACGAGGTCGCGGGCCCGCATGCTCGTGTCGGGGGCGAGTGAGCGCTGCTGCGGGATGTATCCGATGCGCGGATTTCCCTTGCGCACGGGTTCGCCCGCAACCGTGATCTCGCCGGCCGACAGCGGCTGCAGGCCCAGGATGCTGCGCAGCAGCGTGGTCTTGCCCGAACCCGACGGACCGAGCACGGCGATGAACTCGCCGGGCTCGACCGTGAGGTCCAGTCCCGACCACAGCTCGCGGTCACCGCGCTGCAGCGCGGCTCCCCGCACTTCGAGCACCGGTTTCGACTTCTCGGCTCCTGCCCGCGCGTCGGCGGCGGCGCTCACGACTGCAGCGCGTCGGCGAGGCTCTGGATCGCGTCACTCATCCACTCAGAGTACGACGATCCTTCGGGCAGCAGCTCCGTGAAGGCGACGACAGGGATGCCGGCCGTGGTCGCGGCATCCTCGACGCGCTGCGTCTCGGCTCCACCGGTCTGCGCGTTCGTGAGCACGGCCGCCACATCGCCGCCGTCGACGACATTGAGGGTGTCGAGCAGCGTCGCGGGGGCGACATCGCTGCCCTCCTCGACGGCCTCGCCGAACCCCTCGGGGGTGACATCGGTGAGTCCGGCGGCGGTGGCGATGTAGCCGGGCAGCGGCTCGGTGATGATCACGTTGGCGCCGGCGGCATCCGTCTTCAGCGTCTCGAGGTCGGCCTCGAAGCCCTCGAGGTCGGCGACGATCTCTTCGGCGTTGGCGGTGAACTCCGCCTCGCCGTCCGGATCGATGGCGGCGAGCTCGTCGGCGATGGCCTCGACGACGTGGATCATCGTGTGCGGGTCGAACCAGACGTGCTCGTTGAAGCCCTCGATGTGGTTGTGACCGTCGTGGCCCTCTTCACCTTCGGCGTGATCGTGGTCGTGGTCTTCCTCGCTCGTGCCCTCCTCGTCGGAGTGGCCTTCGTTGCCGGGGAAGTCGTGCGAGAACTCGACGGCGCTGACCACGTGCACGTCCTGCGCATCCTGCAGCAGCGTGTCGATGAAGCCGTCGTAGCCGCCGCCGTTCTCGATCACGAGGTCGGCCTTCTGCACCGTCAGGCGGTCGCGGGCCGATGCCTCGTACGAGTGCGGGTCCTGCGTGGCCGAGGTGATGATCGACGTCACGTCGACGCGGTCACCGCCGATCTGCGCTGCGAGCGAGCCGTAGACGTTGGTGCTCGCAGCGACCGTGACGGTGTCGCCGGCACCCTCTCCCGCTGCGGGAGTGGTGGAGCATCCGGCCAGCGAGAGCGCGGCGACGGATGCGATGGCGAGGGCGACGAACGGGTTCTTCATGCTCTCACTCTAAACGCTAATGAGAACCATTATCAAATCGACCGTTCGCCGCCTTGGTGCCGGGTCGGCTCGCCACCGCGCCGTCTGCAGGACCGCAGCTCGGATGCAGGACGAGAAACCGTGTTCTCGTCCTGCATCCGTGCTTTCCTCCTGCAAACGACTCAGTGGAACCTGGTCACCCGATGAGGCCGGGCGTGATCCACACGGTCGAGTCCCCCGGCACGGCCCCGTCGACGACCGCGCCGAGCACGACATCCGCGGCATCCGCCCCGAGGTCGAAGGGCTCCGAGCCGAAGTTGGTCACGATCTGCCAGCCGTTCGGGCGAGCGAAGCGCAGCACATCGGGGCGCCCGGTCTCGATCCACTCGAGGCTCTCCTCCGTCTGCAGCTCATGGCGCAGGCGCAGCGCCTCGCGGTACAGCGCGAGTGTCGACGACGGGTCGGCCGCCTCGACATCGACCGCAGACTCGGCGAACCAGGCGGGCTGCGGCAGGTGCGCGTCGCCAGACCCGAATCCGAAAGAGGGACCGGATGCCGTCCACGGCAGCGGCACGCGGCATCCATCCCTTCCCAGGCCGTCGAAGACGGCACCGCGGAAGAACGCCGGGTCCTGACGCTGCTCGGGCGCGACGTCGGCGACCTCGTGCAGCCCCAGCTCCTCGCCCTGATAGAGATAGGTGCTGCCGGGAAGGCCGAGCAGGAGCAGTGTCGCGGCGTGTGCCCTGCGCAGGCCGCGCTCACGGTCGAGCTGGTCCTCCGGGCCCCCGGCGGAGACCCATTCGACACCCTGCTTCACTCCGGTGCGTCCCCCGAGCTGCGGCAGTCCGTAGCGCGTCGCGTGACGCGTGACATCGTGGTTCGACAGCACCCACGTCGTCGATGAGCCCGTCGCCTGCGACTGCGCCAGGTTGTCGGCGATGATGGTGCGGAACTGCGTCGCGTCGAAGTCGGCGACGAGCAGATCGAAGTTGAACGCCTGGCCCAGCCCCTCAGCCGAGGCGTACTTCGCCCGCCGCTCGGGCGTGCTCACCCAGGCCTCGGCGACAGCCGTGCGGGGCGGGTCGTACTCGTTGAAGACCCGACGCCATTCGGCGTACACCTCGTGCACGTCGTCACGGTCGTGCAGCGGGTGGTTGCCGTCGTGCGGCAGCAGCTCGAGCTCGGCGGTGCTCGGCAGCGGTTCGGTGAGGTCCTTGGTGAGCATGTGGGCGACGTCGATGCGGAAGCCGTCGACTCCACGGTCCGACCAGAAACGCAGGGTCTTCAGGAAGTCCTCGCGCACCTCGGGGTGGTCCCAGTTGAGGTCGGGCTGCTCGGGAGCGAAGCTGTGCAGGAACCACTGCCCGTCCGCCACGCGCTCCCATGCAGATCCGCCGAACGCGGCGGTCCAGTCGGTCGGCGGCTCGGAGCCGTCGGGACCGCTGCCCTCGCGGAAGATGTACCGCTCACGGGCGGCCGAACCGCGGCCGGCGGCGAGCGCCTCCTGGAACCACTCGTGCAGGTCGGACGAGTGGTTCGGCACGATGTCGACGACCACGCGGATGCCGCGCTCGTGCAGCGCGGCGACCATCTCGTCGAAGTCCTCGAGCGTGCCCAGGCGCGGATCGACGTTGCGGTAGTCGGCCACGTCGTAGCCGCCGTCGGCCAGCGCCGACGGGTAGAACGGGCTCAGCCACACGGCGTCGATGCCGAGGTCGCGCAGGTAGTCGGCCCGCGAGACGATGCCCGGGATGTCGCCGAGCCCGTCTCCGTTGGCATCGGCGAAGCTGCGGGGATAGATCTGATAGACGGCGGCCTGTCGCCACCATGCTGCCGTCTTGTCGTCGCGGGTCTCGAGGAGAAGCGCATCGGTCATGAGGGGTGTTGCTCCTTCTTGTTGCGGTCTGGGGTGCGCGCGGACCGGCGCTCGCCGGCCCGCGCGATGACGATCAGCCCTTGACGGCGCCCTGCGTGACGCCTTCCATGACGAAGCGCTGCGTGAACAGGTACGCCAGGATCGCGGGGGCCATCGCCATCAGGTACGAGGCGAACGACACGTTGTAGTTGTTGCTGAACTGGGTCTGGAAGAGGTTCTGCCGCACAGGCAGCGTCTGCATGGCCGGATCCGAGATGATCAGCGACGGCATCATGAAGTCGTTCCACGCGTAGAGGAACGCGAAGATGCCGACCGTGGCGCTCATCGGAGCGAGCAGCGGGAAGATCAGCTGCCAGAACGTCTGCCATGTGCTGGCGCCGTCGATGCGCGCGCTCTCCTCGAGCTCGATCGGGATCGATCGCAGGAACGCCGTGAACAGGAGCACGCTGAAGCTCAACTGGAACATCGTCGCGAGGATGATGACCCCGAACGGGTTGTCGAGTCCGGCCCAGCCGGTCAGCTGGATCTGCGGCAGCGCCACGACCGGGAACGGGATGAACATGGCGGCCAGCAGGTAGAAGAACGAGTAGCGGAACAGGCGGTGGTCCCAGTTGCGCACGATCGCATACGACGCGAACGCGGCGAGCACGATGGTCGCGATGACCGTTCCTGCCGTGACCAGCAGCGAGATGCCGGCTCCGACCGGGAACTTCGTCAGGTTCCACGCCTCGACGAACCCGTCGATGCTGAACGGCGCCGGCAGCGAGAACGCGTTGCCGTCGACCGCCTGGCCCGTGGTCTTGAACGCCATCGAGATCGTGACGTACAGCGGCAGCAGAACCGTGACCGCGCACAGGATCAGGATGATCGTGCCCGACCAGTTGACGCGCTCCATGCGGACGCGCGGCTTCTTGCCCGAGGTGGGGATGGTGGTGAGTGTCTGCGTCGACATCAGAGTGCGTTCCTTCCGCGGGTCAGCGAGAGCTGCAGCAGGGAGATGAGCACGGCGACGATGAAGAAGATCGTCGCATTGGCCATCTGATAGGCGTAGTCGCCGCCGTTGAAGCCCGCGATGATCGTCATCGCGACGCTGCGGGTGGCGGTGCCGGGCCCGCCGTTTGTGAGTCCGACGATGATGTCGTAGGCGTTGAGAAAGCCCTTGAAGCCCAGGATCACGTTGATCACCACGTATCCGGCCACGAGCGGCAGTGTGATGCGGAACAGCTGCTGCCTCTTGTTCGCGCCGTCGATGCTCGCCGCCTCGTAGACCTCGCCGGGCACCGAGAGGAGCCCTGCGATGTAGATCAGCAGCGTGCCGGGAACCGCCTGCCACGCGGTCACGATCACGATCGCGACCCACGCGAGATCGGGGTTCGCGAGAAGGCTGGTCGAGAGCCACGGGATGCCGGTGGCGGCACCCGCGGCCGGGATGGAGTTGGAGAAGAGGAAGTTGAAGACGTAGGCGATGATGATGCCCGAGATCACCATCGGGATCACGAAGATCGTGCGCAGCCCGGTCTTGAAGCGGATGCGGGAGGTCAGCCCCACCGCGAGCATGAAGGCGACCACGTTGACGACGATCACCGTGGCGATCGAGAAGCCGAACGTGAACAGGTAGCTCTGCAGGATGGCCGGGTCGCTGAACATCGCGATGTAGTTCGTCAGCCCGTTGAAGCTCCACTCGCCGATGCCGATGGAGTCGGTGAAGCTGAAGAAGATGCCCATGACCGCGGGAACGGTGATCGCCAGGGTGAAGATCACGAGGGTCGGAAGCAGGAACAGGTAGTAGATCGGCTCGACGCGCCCCTTGCGACGGGCGAGCTTGCGGGTGCCGCCGGTGACGATCGCCGTGGTGTCGGTCGTCGGACTGTTGGGCTTCGTGATGTTCGATGCCGCGGGGTTCGGAGCTGCCGGGCCCGGCAGAGCGGTGTTCGTCATGGCGTGGACTCCTCTGTCTCGCCGGATGCTGAGTCCTCACCGGATGCGTTGTCCTGGGTCGACGGAATGGGAGCGCGGAACGCGATCCTGGCCCAGTCGGCATCCATGGTGCGCAACGTGGAGGTCGTGGACGCGCCGAGCACCATCGCCTGCGCGTAGTTGAAGACCGGAAGGGTCCTGGGCACGAGCACCGAGGGTCCCTGATAGATCTGGCCGTTGTCGTAGTACTCGACCATTCCCTCGACCCGAGGGTCATCGGGGGCCGGAGCATCGTTGGTCGGGGTGAAGCCGAGCTGCGAGGCGTTGTACTCCTCGATGTTCTCGGGCAGGAACAGGTACTCGAGGAAGTCGCGTGCGGCTTCCTGGTGCTGCGACCCCTCGGGGATCATCGCCGCGAGGTCCATGTTGACGCGCACGCCGAGGTCGGCGGGGTCGTCGGTCATCGGCAGCGGGAAGGTGCCGAGAGCGAGATCGGGAGCGGTCTTCTCGATCTCGCTGAACGCCCATGGCCCCTGCAGGTACATCGCCGCCTCGCCCTTGCCGAACGCGAGGTTGCCGTCGCCGTATGCACGGCTCGCAGCATCCGCATTCGTGTACTCGTTCACGAGCGTCATCATGCGGTCCATGGGCTCTGCGAAGTCCTTCTCGAACGAGGCCTCCGAATCCGGTCCCACCTCGGTGCCCTCCTGCGCGAGCGTGTCGAAGAAGTCGATCACGTCGACCGAGCCGCCGGCGGTGTAGTCGTACCAGCCCTGCGCGACCGTCCAGTCGTCCTTGAAGGTGGCGTAGAACGGGTCGATCCCCGCCTCCTTCAGCTGGTCGCACACGGCGATCAGCTCGTCCCAGGTCTGCGGAACCTCGAGACCCTGCTGCTCGAAGATCTCCTTGTTGTAGATCACCGAGGCGCCCATCACGGAGTACGGCAGCGCGCTCGTGCGCCCCTCGCACGACCCGTACTGCTCCATGAGGGGCTGCAGGTCGTCGCGGATCGTCGAGGCTGCTTCGGTGCCGGAGAGATCGGTGAGCGCGCAGCGCTGCACGAACCGGGCGATCTCGTAGTTGTAGTTGGCGAGCATGATGTCGGGCGGGTTGCCGCGCACGAAGCTGGCAGACACCACATCGACACCGGACGTGTCGATCTCGACGCGCACCTTGTCTTGCGAGGCGTTGTACTCGGCGACGCGTTCGGTCATGAACTCGATCGCCTCGCGTTTGCTGAAGGTGAAGCGGATGGTCTCGGTTCCGCCGACGGTCGAGCAGCCGGTCAGGGCGGCGCCGACCAGGGCGAGCGCGGCGGCTCCGGCGACGAGCCGGGCCGGGCGTGGTGGTTTGACAGACACCGTTGTCCTTTCGTCCGGTAGATCCGCAGACTAAATCTAGTGAGCGAATTTACTTCGATGAACGGTACTGTCTCATGTGAACGAGAGTGAGGTCAAGACCCGTGACAGAAGTCTCTGCAGGTCTGGGCACCGGGCGAGCCAGTGTCGGCGCGATCCTCGACTTCGCGTGGACCGCCGGTGAGTTCACCGCGACCGAGGCGATGGCGAGCACCTCATTGACCCGCTCGACCGCGATCGACGGAATCGACACCCTCGTCGATGCCGGAGTTCTGCGCGAACTTCCCAACGCCCGCGTCGCGGGAAGCTACCGCGCCGGGCGGCCCGCGAGGCGCTTCGTGCTGGCATCCGATCTCGGCGTCGTGATCGGAGTGGATGCCGGAGACACCCACCTCGCGGTCACGATCGCCGATCCGCTCGAGAACACGCTCGTGCACCATCGCACCGACCTCGATCCGACGCAGTCCGCAGCCGCCCGTCGCGCGACGATCCTCGAGCAGATGCAGCTCGCGATCGCCGAAGCAGACGCCACACGCGAATCGATCCTCGCGATCTGCGTCGGAGTGGCCGCGCCCGTGAATCGCGCCGGCATCTCCCCTCCGCACCCGGAGGGCTTCTGGGAGCGTACGAACCCGGGCCTCGCCGAGGCGCTCGACGACTGGGCGCCCGTCGTCGAGATCAAGAACGACGCACAGCTCGCTGCGATCGCCGAGGGCTCAGCCGGAGCGGCGATCGGATGCCGCGACTACGTCGCCCTGCTCGCGAGCGAGCGCTTCGGTGGCGGGGTCGTCGTCGACGGCCACGTGCTGCACGGTGCGCACGGCGGCGTCGGCGAGGGCGTCGTGTTCGACCACATCATCGGAGTGGGGTCGGCCTTCGGCCTGCGCTACGCGCTGCAGGACCAGGTACGGGCCGCCGTCGAGAGCGGTGAGATCGACTCGGACTCGGCGATCGGGCGGCTCGCGGGCGCCGACCGCATCGACCCGCGCACTGTGCTGACCGCGGCATCCGCCGGCGATGCCGATGCGCTGCTCGCGACCTCGCGCGTCGGTGCGACCCTCGCCCGCGTCGTGGGCGTGCTGGGCAGCATGTACGACCCCGCCCGCGTGATCGTGTGCGGTGCGGTGGCCGAGAGCATCGCCCCCGTGCTCACAGCCGCGCGCGAGGTGCTGCCGACCCAGCTGCACCTGCCCGCGCCCGAGATCCTCGCCTCGACGCTCGGCGCCGAGGTCGTGTCGATCGGCGCCGTCACGACGGCGCGCCGGGCTGCGCATGAGGTGGCTGTGCCCTTGTTAGCGGAGCGACGGCTGAGCGCGGTCGGCTGAGCGCCGTGCGAGAACCAGAGCTGCAGCAATCCCCCGCGGCGATCGAACTGCTCCTCGACCCGAAGGCCGAAGCCGAGATCCGGGCCGAGTGGGATGCTCTCGCCGCGCGCGGCATGTCGAGCCTGGCGGCACACACGTCCGCGAGCAACCGCCCTCACGTCACCCTGGTCGCTCGCGTCGGGCTGCCGAAGGTGGATCGCCGCGTCCTGGCAGACATCCCTTCGTTCCCGATCACGCTGGGCGCTCCGCTGCTCTTCGGCAACGGCGAGCGCCGCGTGCTGGCCCGCAGCATCGTGCCCACCGGGGAGCTGCTCGCCCTCCGAGCAGCGGTTCGCTCCGCCGTCGGCACGGGTGACGATGCCCCCCACACGGCACCGGGCGAGTGGATGCCGCACGTCGCCCTCGCCCGCAGATTGCGCGTCGCCGATCTCGCGGAGGCGCTGGATCTCATCGGCGGCGACATCCATGCTCACGCGCGCAGCGTGCGGCACTGGGACCCCGCCACCGCGCAGATTACGACCCTCGCGGAACTGCGGCCGATGCGCTCCTCAGCGCGCTGAGCTGAACAGCAGCAACTCTCAGGCGTAGTCGCTGTCGTCCACCGGCGAAGGCGCCGGACCCAGGCTCTCGATGGCGTTCCACAGCGCCTCCGGGACCTCCGCCTGCTCCAGCTCGTCGAGCTGTTCACGACGGTGCGGTGACGACACCCCGACGACGGTGGAGTCGACCAGCGGCGACCGCAGCGAGTAGTGCAGGGCTGCGGCAGCCATCGACGTTCCATGCTCCGCGCACAGGCGCTGCAACCGCTCGGTCCACGCCAGCAGCTCCTCTCCGGCGGGGCGATAGGCGTACTGCGCACCGGAATGCGGCCCCTTGACGAGCAGACCCGAACCGAACGGCGCAGCGTTGAACACGACCATGCCACGTTCCTTGGCGTCGGTGAAGACAGGCTCAGCCGAGTGATCCACGAGGGTGAATCGGTTGTGGATCAGCACGGCGTCGAACACGCCCGTCTCGACGTACTTCGCCATCAGCGGCACCGGGGCGGCCGCCACACCGATCGCGTCCACCACACCCGCGCTCCGGAGCTCGATGAGCCCCTGCACCGCGCCACCGATCGAGATCGTGTCTTCGAACGACACCGAGTACGGGTCGTGCAGGTGCAGCAGCGGAAGCCGGTCGACCCCGAGCCGAGTGGTCGTCTCCTCAAACGAGCGGAGCACGCGGTCTCGGTCGAACACGCCGGTCTCGGGGTCCTGATCCACCTTCGAGATGACCCGCGAACCGTCCATCCCCAGCTCCCGCAGCGCGATTCCGAGCACCGCCTCGGAGCGACCGCCGGCGTAGTTGTTCGAGGTGTCCACGAACCCGTGTCGGCTCGTGAGCAGGTCGATCGCGACCTCGACGGCCGCTCTCTCCTCGGCGGACCCCGGCGTCGAATGTCGGCCGAGGCCGGAGGTTCCGAGGGTGATGGCAGTCGGTTCGATCTTCATCCGCTGGAGTCCGTTCTCGTGGGGGTCGGTCGTCGCGGTTCTGCTGCCACTGTATCCCCGGGCGATCCGCATCACTCGACGAGCAGTGCGGGCTCCTCGAGCACGGATGCCACGTCGGCGATGAAGCGGCTCATGCCGTCGCCGTCGATCACGCGGTGGTCGAACGATCCGGCGACCGTGGTGACCCAGCGGGGGCGCACCTCTCCGTCGACGACCCACGGCTTCTGGCTGATCGTGCCCATCGCCACGATGCCCGCCTCGCCGGGGTTGATGATCGGCGTGCCGGCATCCATCCCGAAGACGCCGATGTTGGTGATCGTGATCGTGCCGCCCTGCTGGTCGGCCGGGCTCGTCTTGCCCTCGCGGGCGGTGAGCGTCAGGCGGTTCAGCGCGCGGGCGAGATCCTTCATGCTGAGATCCTGCGCGTCCTTGATGTTCGGCACGAGCAGGCCGCGAGGCGTGGCCGCGGCGATGCCGAGGTTCACGTAGTGGCGCACGGCGATCTCGGCGCCGCCCTCGGTCTCGATCCAGGCGGCGTTGACCATCGGGGTGCGACGTGCGGCCCAGATCACGGCACGGGCCATGATCAGCAGCGGGGAGACGCGGATGTCGGCGTAGTCGGGCGACGCCTTGAGGCGCTTGACGAGTTCCATCGTGCGGCTCGCGTCGATCTCCTTCCACACGGTGACGTGCGGGGCGGAGTAGGCGCTCTGCACCATCGCCGACGAGGTCGCCTTGCGCACTCCCTTGACCGGGATCGACTCGGTGCGGTCGTCGCTCCGGCCGGAGGCGGATGCCGGGGCCGGCGACAGCCCGCGGGCGAGACCCGACGGGGTGCTCTGCGGCGCGGGCACGGTCTCCTCGCGCACGGCACCCCACTCGGGCGTCTCGATGTTGCGGAAGACGCTGGCCTGCTGTGCGTGGGTCATCACGTCGTCGCGGGTGACCTCGCCGTCGGCGCCGGTGGGCGTGACGCTCGTGAGGTCGACGCCCAGGTCGCGAGCGAGCTTGCGGATCGGCGGCTTCGCGATCACACCCACCGACGAGCGAACGGGGCGCTCGGCCGGTCGCTTGCGTCGCGAGGTCGCACCGCCGCCCGTGCCGTAGCCGACGAGCACCGAGCCACCACCCTCTTCGGGCGCAAGAGCTTCGGCCGTGGCGATCACGCCCGGACCGGCATCATCACGGGCATCCGTCACGAAGGTGATGATCGGCGAGCCGACCTCGACCGTCGCCCCCTCTGCGGCGAGCAGCTCACCGACGACTCCCGCGTGCGGCGAGGGCAGCTCGACGAGCGACTTGGCCGTCTCGATCTCGCAGATCACGTCGTTGATGGCGACGGTGTCACCGGGCGCGACCTTCCACGCCACGATCTCGGCCTCGGTCAGGCCCTCGCCCACATCGGGGAGGTTGAAGTTCTGCGTGCTCATGTGCGGTCCTTTCGGAACGGCAAGATCGGGGTGAGATCAGTAGGCGAGGGAGCGATCGACGGCTTCGAGGATGCGGTCCGCATCGGGGAGGTAGGTGCCCTCGAGCTTCGCGGGCGGGAACGGGGTGTCGTACCCCGAGACGCGCAGCACCGGGGCCTCGAGTGCGTAGAAGGCGCGCTCCATGACGGTGGCCGCGATCTCGCTGCCGATGCTGACGAAGCCCTGCGCCTCCTGCGCGTAGACCATGCGTCCGGTCTTGCGCACCGAGCTCAGGATCGGCTCGTAGTCGACCGGCGACAGCGAACGCACATCGACGACCTCGCAGCTGGTGCCCTCTGCCTCGGCGAGCGCGGCCGCCTGCAGCAGCGTCGTCACCATGGCGCCGTGTCCGACGAGCGTCACGTCCGAGCCGGTGCGCACGACGCGAGACGAGTGCAGCGGGGCGGCAGAGGCGTCGAGCTCGACCTCGCCCTTCTGCCAGTAGCGGCTCTTGGGCTCCATGAAGATCACCGGGTCGTTCGACGCGATGGCCTCCTGGATCATCCAGTACGCGTCATTCGGCGTCGAGGGCGAGACCACCCGCAGTCCGGGGGTGTGCGCGAAGTACGCCTCCGGGCTCTCCTGATGGTGCTCGACGGCACCGATGTGTCCGCCGTACGGGATGCGGATCACGATCGGCAGGCTCAGCTTGCCCTCGTGCCGGTTGGTGAGCTTGGCGAGCTGAGTCGTGATCTGGTCGAACGCGGGGAACACGAATCCGTCGAACTGGATCTCGATCACCGGGCGGAACCCGGTCATCGCGAGCCCGATCGCCGTGCCGACGATCCCCGACTCGGCGAGCGGCGTGTCGAGCACGCGCTTGTCGCCGAAGTCGCGCTGCAGGTGCTCGGTGACGCGGAACACGCCGCCGAGCTTGCCGATGTCCTCGCCCATGAGCAGGACCTTGGAGTCGTCCTCCATCGCCCGACGCAGGCCCGAGTTGAGCGCCTTGCTGAGGGGCATCGTCTCCAGGGTCACTTGCTGTCTCCTTCGAAAGACGCCTCATACCGCGCGTGCCAGGCCTTCTGCTCCGCGATGAGCGGGTGCGGCTCGCTGTACACGTGGTCGAAGATCTTGTCTGCGGTGGGGGATCCGAGTTCGACGCTGCGCGAACGCAGGTCTTCGGCCGCGTCCGCGGCCTCGGCATCCACATCGGCGAAGAACTGCCCTGCTGCTCCCCTGTTCTCGAGGAACGCGCGCATGCGATCGATCGGATCGCGCTGGGCCCACGACTGCTCTTCGTCTGAACCGCGGTACTTCGTGGGGTCGTCGCTGGTGGTGTGCGCGCCGAGACGGTAGGTGACCGCCTCGATCGCGCGAGGGCCCTGGCCACTGCGGGCCTCATCGAGGGCGACCCGCGAGACGGCATAGCTGGCGAGCACGTCGTTGCCGTCCACGCGCACGCTGGGGATGCCGTAACCGGCGCTGCGCTCGACGAGCGGCACCCGCGACTGCGTCGCGACCGGCACCGAGATCGCCCAGTGGTTGTTCTGCAGGAAGAACACGGTGGGCGCCTGGTAGCTCGCCGCGAAGACCATCGCCTCGTGCACGTCGCCCTGGCTCGATGCCCCGTCGCCGTAGTAGACGATGACCGCTTCGTCCTTGTCGAGGTCGCCGGTGCCGGATCGCCCGTCGAAGTTGAGCCCCATGGCGAATCCGGCCGCGTGCAGCACCTGCGAGCCGAGCACGAGAGTGTAGAGGCGGGTGTTGCCGTTCTTCGGGTCGGTCGGGTCCCAGCCACCGTGCGAGACGCCGCGCATGAGCTTGATGATGTCGACGGGGTCGACGCCGCGGATGCGCGTCACGGCGTGCTCGCGGTACGACGGGAAGATGGTGTCCTGCGCGCGGGCGGCGCGGGCGGACCCGACCTGGGCGGCCTCCTGTCCGCGGCTCGGCGGCCACAGCGCGAGCTGCCCCTGACGCTGCAGGTTGGTCGCCTGAGTGTCGATCGCGCGGATGATCACCATGTCGCGGTAGAACTGCTCGAGCTCGGCGTCGCTGATCGCCTCGATCAGGGACAGATATTGCTCGGCAGCCGGACTCGGCGTGAAGCGGCCATCCTGATCCAGGACGCGTACGAGTTCAGTCTCTGGCAAGGTCACGGTGCCACGCTACCGCCGTCCGCATGCTCGGGCACGCATACCTAGGACGTCCTCGCATCTGCCGGGAAACCGGAGAACAGGGCGCCCCGAGCCCGTCAGAGCTGCGTCGCGGCGACCTCGAGGACGCGATCGACCGATGCCTCTTCGCCGACCGAGATGCGGATGCCGTCGCCGGGGAAAGGGCGCACGATGAGGTCGGCCGACGCGAAGGCCGCAGCGACCTCGACGGTGCGCTCGCCGGTGGGCAGCCAGATGAAATTGGCCTGGCTGTCGGGCACGTCCCAGCCCTGCCTGCGCAGCCCCTCGAGCAGGCGAGTGCGTCGTTCGACGATCACGGCCACGCGCTCGAGCAGCTCGGACTCGGCATCGAGGCTGGCGATGGCGGCGTTCTCGGCCGCCGACGTCACGGAGAGCGGGATGCCGGTGGTGCGCGCGGCATCGAGCACCTTCTCGTTGCCGATCGCGTATCCGATGCGCAGACCCGCCAGTCCGTAGGCCTTCGAGAACGTGCGCAGCACCACGACGTTCGGATGCCGTTCGAACACGCGCTCTGCAAGACCGTCGACCGCGCCGGGTGCGGTCACGAACTCGGCGTAGGCCTCGTCGAGGATGATCAGCACGTCGGTGGGGACGCGCTCGACGAACGTCGCGAAGTCGTCGCTCGTGATGATCGGCCCGGTCGGGTTGTTCGGGGTGCACAGGATGACCGCGCGGGTGCGCTCGGTGACCGCATCGGCCATCGCGTCAAGGTCGTGGCGCGAGTCGGCGGTCAGAGGCACCTGCACTCCGGTCGCACCGGCGACGAGCGGCAGGCTCGGGTACGCCTCGAATGAGCGCCACGCGTAGACGACCTCGTCGCCGACTGAAGAGGTCGCGAGGATCAGCTGATGGAGGATCGAGACGCTGCCCGCGGCGACGTGCACCTGCTCGGGAGCGACCGCGTAGCGAACCCCCAGCCGCTCGCGCAGGCGGCCGGCGGTGGCATCCGGGTAGCGGTTGATCGGCGTCGTGTGCTGCAGCGCGGCGGCGACGGAGGGAAGCGGCTCGAACGGGTTCTCGTTGCTCGAGAGCTTGTAGGCGTCGGGGCCGGCCTGCTTGCCCTGTCGGTACGGCGCCAGGGCGGCGATGGCGGGGCGGATGCGCGGCAGGATCGGGTCGGTCACAAGGATGAGTCTAGATTCGGCCACCCTCCGGCGGAGCACATGGAAGACTGGGATGACTATGCGCTTCATCATCCGAGTCGTCGTCAACGCGTTCGCCCTGTGGGTCGTGACGCTGATCCCCGCCCTGCAGGTGCAGATCACGGCGTTCGCGCCGGGCGAGACCCTGCAGCTCGTGCTGACCCTGCTCGCGGTCGCCGCGATCTTCGCGCTCGTGAACACCTTCATCGGCACGGTGGTGAAGATCGTCGCGTTCCCGCTGTACATCCTCACCCTCGGCCTCATCGGGTTCGTGATCAACGGGTTCCTGCTGTGGCTCACCGCCTGGATCACGAGCAGCTTCGACTGGGGTCTCACGGTCGGCAGCTTCTGGTGGGGCGTGCTCGCCGCGCTCATCATCTCGCTGATCAACGGCGTCTTCGGCTTCATCCTGCGCCCGCAGAGCAAGAAGCAGCGCCGCGACTGACGGGAAGACCGCGCATCCCCGGCGCGTCCCTCATTCGGTGCGCTCGGCCTGATACTCGGTGCGCTCGATCACCTCGGCCGCGTCGAGCTCTCTCCAGAACTCGTCCACCGCGTCCATCCGGGGATCGCTCAGGTCGTCTGCGAACCTCGCGGTGTCTCTGTACGTCTCCAGGTGATGAGCGTCGACCACGAGGTCGTCGAACGTGTCATTCGGATTCGCTTCCGTCGAGATGGTGACGCTGTCGTCCGACCCTGTGCCCTCGGGTGACCCTCCGCCGGCCAGCGCCGAGACCGGGTCGTTCGTGTGACGCAGCTGGATGATGGTCTGGTCGTCATCGAGCGTCGGCTCGACCGGGCTTCCCGCGGTGATCTGCATCTGCACATCGAACTCGCTCTCCATCGCGAGGTGCGCGGCGACCATCCCCGATTGCGAGTGGGCCACGACGTCGACCTCGTCGCCTGGCTCGGCGCCCGCTGCCCTGAGTGCGTCGAGTGTCGACTGATACGACGCCGACCTCTGCCCGGTGTAGAGCTGAAGGTTGGACTTCGAGTCCCACGGCTCCTTTCCTCCCCACCCGACGCTCTGGGTTCCCTCCAGATAGGCCACGAACTTCGTCGTGCCATCGGCGAAGGAGTACTTCTCGACGGCGACCTGCGCCCCCGCGGTGGTCGGCATGCGCCCGAAGGCTCCCGCCAGGCCCGTCGGCGCACCGGTGGGCGACGACGTCTTCACCGGCGAGACCGAGACGGGGTCGGCCTTGCCCCGCAGAGTCTCGCCGGGGAGCACCTTGCCCAAGCCCGACACCACCCCCACCATCGCCACGGTCCTGAACACCTCGTCATACAGCGCGGGTGTCACGAGGTTGCCGGTCAATCCCTCGAAGCGCTCGGCGCGCCACTGGGCGATCACCTCATCGGCCATCGCCTGGATGCGGTCATCCGACGCCGCGAGCCGATCGGCCCGGCGCAACAGCCGCTGCGCCGTGCTCGGATCGGTCTGCGCGAGCATCTCGGCCTCGGCTCGCAGCTCGACGTACTCGTAGGCATCGGCCATGAGCAGCGTGGAGCTGGCGGTCTCCCGGCACTCGGAGTGCAGGCGAGACACGTGCTGACCCGACGCCCACAGCCCGACCGTGTCGACGTGCGCGCTCAAGCCCGGAGTGTCGACGATGATCCGATGCGCCCGCATGATCGCGGAGTGCGCATCGTCATAGCGGCAGGCGACGGCATCCACACGTCGAGCGACGTCGCGCAGCGCGTCGGGGTCGACCGAGATCGCTCCGCCGTGATCGATGGTCAGCCCGCTCACGAGGCGTCGATCCGCTCAGCCTCGGATTCGCGGCTGCGCATCTCGGACGCCTCGACACGAGCGCCCTGTCGAAGCTCGTCGAGCGAGCGCTGCATCGCGCGCACTCCGTCGGAGTGCCAGTCGGTGTCGGAGGCGAGGACGGCGAGCGACGCGCGCACGTCGTCGAGCGCCTCGACGGCGGTGCGGAGGGCTGCCAGGGTCTGCGCCCTCGCCCAGGCGGTCTCGGCCGCGCCGGTCTGCGCGAGTGCAAAGGAGTACATGCGCCCAGCATCCGTCGTGGCCCGCCGAGTCCGAGATCGGAGTCGCCATGATCGGCGGAGACCGTGGGGGGAACGCTCGACCCCCGCGGTGGTGCAGAACGGGTGCACCACGCCCGGCCGGGATACCCGGCATCGCACGATCGGCCTTCGACGGGCAGAATAGGACGGTGACATCCCCGGATCCCTTCCGCGTGATCTTCGTGTGCACGGGGAACATCTGCCGCTCTCCGATGGCAGAGGTGGTGTTCCGCGATCTCGCGGAGCGACAGGGCCTCGGCTCGCGGATCGTGTCGCGCAGCGCCGGAACGGGTGACTGGCATCTCGGCGAACGGGCCGACCATCGCACGATCGATTCGCTCGCCCGCCGCGGGTACGACGGCTCGCAGCATCGCGCGAAGCAGTTCACCTTCGCCTCCTTCTCGGAGAACGATCTGGTCGTCGCCCTCGACCGCACGCACGAGCGCATCCTGCGTGAGTGGGCGCACGATGAGGACGAAGAGGGCAAAGTCACCCTGCTGCTCGCCTTCGACCCCGATGCCCGGAGCCAGGATGTGCCCGACCCGTACTACGCCGGCGCCGAGATGTTCGATTCGGTGCTCGGTATGATTGAGACCGCGACTCGCGGGCTGTTCCGCCAGCTCGAGCCGGCTCTTCGCCAGCCCCGCACGCCCCGCACTCCCGGGGCCCGATCAGGAGGACTCCCCTGACTTTCCAGCCTTCGCTCCCGCCCCAGCCCCTGAGCCCCCTCGACGGTCGCTACCGCGGCGCCGTCACCGGCCTCGCCGACTTCCTCTCGGAGGCGGGTCTGAACCGCGCCAGGGTCGAGGTCGAGGTGGAGTGGCTGATCGCGCTCACCGACCGCTCGCTCTTCGAGACGAGCCCGCTGTCGGATGCCGACAAAGAGCGGCTCCGCGCCCTCTACCGCGACTTCGGCCAGGCCGAGATCGACTGGCTCGCCGAGAAGGAGGCCGTCACCCAGCACGACGTCAAGGCCATCGAGTATCTGGTGCGTGACCGCCTGTCGACGCTCGGCCTCGACAGCATCGCCGAGCTCACGCACTTCGCCTGCACGAGTGAGGACATCAACTCCGCCTCCTACGCGCTCACCGTGAAGCGCGCGGTCGAAGAGGTCTGGCTCCCCGCGCTCGACGTCGTGATCGCCAAGCTCCGCGAGCTGGCCGCCGAGCACGCCGACGCCGCGATGCTCTCTCGCACCCACGGACAGCCGGCCACCCCGTCGACCATGGGCAAGGAGATCGCCGTCTTCGCGTGGCGTCTCGAACGTGTGCGCGCCCAGATCGCGGCATCCGACTACCTCGCCAAGTTCTCAGGCGCAACGGGCACCTGGTCTGCGCACCTCGCGGCCGACCCCGACGCCGACTGGCCCACGATCTCGCGTGAGTACATCGAGGGTCTCGGTCTCGGCTTCAACCTGCTGACCACGCAGATCGAGTCGCACGACTGGCAGGTCGAGCTCTACGACCGAGTGCGTCACGCCGGCGGGATCCTGCACAACCTCGCGACCGACATCTGGACCTACATCTCGCTCGGCTACTTCGCGCAGATCCCCGTCGCCGGCGCGACCGGCTCGTCGACGATGCCGCACAAGATCAACCCGATCCGGTTCGAGAACGCCGAGGCGAACCTCGAGATCTCGGGTGCTCTGCTCGCATCCCTCGGTCAGACCCTCGTCACGAGCCGCCTGCAGCGCGACCTCACCGACTCGACGACGCAGCGCAACATCGGCGTCGCCTTCGGCCACTCGCTGCTCGCGATCGACAACCTGCGACGCGGCCTCAACGCCATCTCGCTCTCTCGCGATGTGCTGCTCGCCGACCTCGACGTGAACTGGGAGGTTCTCGCCGAGGCGATCCAGACCGTCATCCGCGCCGAGGTCGTCGCCGGTCGCTCGTCGATCACCGACCCCTACGCTCTGCTCAAGGAGCTGACCCGCGGGCACCGCGTCGGCGCTGCAGATCTGGCGGAGTTCGTCGAAGGGCTCGAGATCGGCGATGCCGCGAAGCAGCGTCTGCTGGCCCTCACCCCCGCGTCGTACACCGGCATCGCCGAGCAGCTCGCGAAGTAACCCGCCGAACGCTACGGGCGCGGCTCTGCGGAGTGCGCGCCCGCAGGGTCGCGAGGCATGAACGCCGCAGCGACCAGGGTCAGCACGGCCACCACTGCCGCGGCGATGAACACCCAGACGGATGCCGAGATGATGGTCGCCGGATCATCCGGGCCGGCGCCCTGCGCGATCACCGAGTTCGAGATCGCGCCGAACACGGCCACGCCGAGCGCGCTGCCGGCCGACCGGGCGAAGGCGTTCATGCCGGTGACGGCTCCGCGCTCCCCCCATCCGACCGACGCCTGAGCGGCGATCAGCGTGGGAGCGGCGCTCCACCCCAGGCCGAAGCCGAGCACGAACGCGACCGCCGCGATCGAGAACGGGTTGGGCCACGGAGAGACCACCGCGAGCGCGATCGCTGCGACGGCCGTGATCGACATGCCCGTGAGCGCGGTGCGCCGGAATCCGATCCTCATGTACAGCCGCCCCGCGTTCGCGGCGGCGAGCGGCCAGCCGAGGGTGAGCGCCGCGACCGCCAGCCCCGACAGCAGCGGCGCGATGCCGATGGAGCCCTCGAGGTAGGCGGGCGCGAAGCTCGTGACTCCGGTCATCAGGGCGCCGATGCCCAGTGAGACGATCGTGGTCGTGAGGATCAGCGGCCTCGCGGCCAGGCGCAGGTCGACGATCGGCTCGGCGGCACGTCGCTCGACGAGCCCGAAGGCCACGAGCGCAGCCGCACCCGACCCGAAGCAGATGGCGCTGGGGATCGAGAGCCAGGCCCAGGCATTGCCGCCCTCGAGCATGCCCAGAATCAGGCCGGTGAGTCCGACGGTCAGGAGCACCGCTCCGGCGTAGTCGATGCGATGCTGCTGCGTCTGCTTCTCTTCGTGGTACTTGCGCAGCAGCATCCATCCCGCGATCAGACACAGCGGGATGTTGACCCAGAAGATCCACCGCCACGCGTCGAGCTGGGCGAAGATGCCACCGAGCGCAGGGCCGACGACGGACGAGATCGCCCAGACGGATGCGATGTATCCCTGCACCTTGGCGCGCTCGGCGACGGTGTAGATGTCGCCCACGATCGTCATCGACATGGGTGCGACGGCGCCTGCGCCGAGACCCTGGATGATGCGGAAGACGATCAAGGCCGTCATGCTCCAGGCGAAGCCCGAGAGCAGGGAGCCGAGCAGGAACAGCGCGATTCCGAGCAGGATGATCGGCTTGCGGCCGACGGTGTCGGCGAAGCGCGAGTAGATCGGCACGCTGACCGCCTGCGCGAGCAGGTACACCGAGAAGAGCCAGGGGAACTGCTGATAGCTGCCCAGGTCGCGCACGATGCTCGGCACCGCGGTCGCGAGGATCGTCGCGTCGATCGCGATCAGGCCGGTGGCGAGCATGAGCGCCCCGAGCACGGGGCCCCGTGCCGACCGGAGTCCGATGGAGGCGCGATCGATCGAGGCAGTCACTACAGGGACAAGCCGTCGCAGCCCGGGGCTATTCCGGTCGGGTCGGAGAAACCCGCGATCATCATGTCAGGAGGAGGACGTGCGATCCGGCTTGTCGGAGTCGGGTTCGTCTGACGTCTCGGGGTCGAAGAGCACGGGACGGTCGACCGTCTTGGCGACGTCGGCGGGATCGACCACGAGGATCAGCATCGCCAGGAACAGCAGCGTGACGATGAACGCTCCGCCGCCCACCACGAGACCGAGCGCGATCGGAGTGAGGCCGTCGTAGGTGCCGCTGGCGATCGCGTTGTTGACGCGGGCGGTGAACGCTCCCGTCGACACGAGCGTCACCACGGCGGCGAAGATTCCGCAGCCGAGTGCGATTCCCAGCAGGTGCAGAGGGCGCAGGATGTCGCGCCGGGTGGGCTTCTCGTCGCTCATCGCTCTCCTCCGTGCCCGGCGGGGGCGGGGTCGTTCTCGGTCGTGCGACCCTCGGCGACAGCATCCGCTCGCTTCGGGGTGAGACCGGCGATGCCGAGGAAGACGGCGACGATCGCCGCGTATCCGCCGAACATGCCGACGCCGAGGATGATGCCGGTGAGTTGGAACGCGCCGGCTCCGTCGATCTCGTACGGCTGCACGAAGCCGGCCGGGATCGCGATCAGCAGCACGGCCAGGAGCAGCCCGAACGCGCCGAGGGTGATCGAGTCGCGTGCGTTCGCCTCGCCGGCTCTGCGCGCACGCAGCCCGACGACGAGTTCGAGGATGCCGGTCGTCACCGACCAGGCGATGACGACGACGAAGAAGACGTCTTCGGTTCGCCATGCGGGCACACCGGCCGTCATGCCGGCGACGAAGCTCAGCAGCGCGAAGACGACGGACGGCCAGCGCTGGCCGGCCGGATAGACGAGCCACGTGGCGACGATCATCACGAGGCCGGTCGTGAGCACGAACCCGCTGAAGACGGAGAGACCGACGGCCGCCGAGTGATCGGGCGAGAAGGTGATCATCACGGCTGCGGCGGCGGCGAAGAGCGCGCGCAGCAGCTGAACGTGACGCACGGTGAACGCGCGGGCAGGGGCAGACATGAAGATCGAGAATCCTCCGGGGGTGTTCCCCCCAGTCTACGCGGGGGCGCTGAGTGGGCGCCGACACCGGAGAGGTGTTCGCGGGGCCCGATGGATCTCCCCAGATCGATCACCAGGCCCCGCGACAGAACGCAGCGACGGGGGCGACACTGCGTTGTGGACCGAGACGCCGTGAGGTCGGGCACCCTGCTCACGATTGCTCAGCCCAGTAGACCCCAGAAATAGCACCTCGTCCCCTACGCGATGCTGGTGTGGTCGTAAGCTCACTCTAGAACGCGATTCTTCACATACCGGAGGGGGTGCTGTGATGAGCATGGAAAGTGGCATTCGCCGATATGCCGATGTATTCGCGGCGTCCTTCCGAGACGCGATCAATGCACGTGGATTGACCCTCGCCCGGCTGCACGAGCAGTTGCGCGCTCGCGGCAACAGCGTGTCGATGGCGACCCTCAGTTACTGGCGCTCCGGAGCACGCCGCCCCGAAGGTGCCCAGTCGATGGCCGCCCTCGGCGACATCGAGCAGCTTCTGCACCTCGAGCCCGGCTCCCTCACCGCTCTGCTCGGCACGACGAACCGCACAGGACCCCTCGGCCCCAATCTTTTCCCCCTCGACGAGCAGGAACTCGAGGAGGCCGTCAAAGAGGCGTTCGCCGCCCTCGGCGCCGAGTACCCCGACACGTCGCGCGAGCTCACGACGCACTCCGTGACGGACGTGGATGCCGCCGGCAACGTGTCGTACTCCATCACCCGCAGCATCGTGCAGTCGACCGTCGGGACGGTCGTGTCGATCCCGTTCCTGGAGATGACGCCGGGCATCAGCACGCCCGCCCCCTTCATCGAGGCTGTGGCCGGGGGACGGATCTCCGCGCGCTACTCGCATCCGAACGGCGAGGTGCATGGCGTCCTGTTCGAGCTCGACGTGCCACTGACCGCGCCGGGCACCGCGATGGTGGAGTGGTCGGTCGCCTACCCGCCCGACTATCCGCCGCAACGGGAGACGGGTCACGCCGTCGCTCGGCAGTGCCGAGAGCTGCTGGTATGGACGCGGTTCCACCCCGACGCACTGCCCGACCGCATCGAGGAGCGCGTCGAGACCCCGGACGGCTCGACGCTCACCGAGCTGTCTCTGGAGGGCCGCACGTCAGTGCACCAGGTGCGACGCGCATTCGGCCCGGGGCTTCTCGGCGTCGCATGGAGCTACGCGGACGGCGCTGACCCCGGCGCCTGACCCCCGGCGCCTGACCGCTCAGCCGGGCTGATCGCCGACCGCGACCGGGCGCCCCGGCGTGTTCGACCACTGGCTCCACGAGCCGGGGAAGACCTTCGCCTCGATGCCGATCTCGTCGAGCACCAGAGCGGTATGCGCCGCAGTGATGCCCGAGCCGCAATACGCCGCGACAGGGGTGCCCTCGGTCACGCCGACGGCCGCGAAGGTCGCCTGGAGGGTGTGCATGTCGAGGATCCGGCCCTCGGCGTCGAGATGAGCGGCCATCGGCACGTTGAGCGCTCCGGGGATGTGTCCGGCGACGGGATCGAGAGGTTCGTGCTCTCCGCGATAGCGATCGGGCGCACGCACGTCGAGCAGCACGCCCGAGTCGGCGAAAGAGGCAGCCTCGTCGATCGAGATCGCATCGTCGCCGATCTCGTCGAGAACCACATCACCCGGCTCCGCCTGCACGTCATCGCCTGCGACCGGGAGGCCCGCGGCCGTCCAGGCGCGGATGCCGCCGTCGAGCACGCGCACATCGACTCCGCCCTGGCGCAGCAGCCACCAGGCGCGCGATGCGCTGAGTCCCTTCGCGTCGTCGTACGCGACGACGATGTCGCCCTGGTTGACGCCCCATCGGCGCGCAGCATCCTGAAGCGTCTGAGTGGAGGGCAGCGGATGACGGCCCTCAGACGGCTCTCCGTGCGTGGCCAGCTCGGTCGCGAGCGGCACGAAGACCGCCCCGGGGATGTGCCCTGAGAGATAGTCGGCATGGCCGTCCGGCCGGTCGAGTCGCCACCGCACGTCGATCAGACGAAGGGGCGCCTCGGACTTCAGCAGTTCGTCCAGTTCGGCAGCGCTCACGAAATTGCTCATGAGGCGAGGCTATCGAGCGGGCGTTCGAATCACGCACCTGACCGTATTCCGTCGACATGTCGGACTGTTCGCGCGATTCGAAACGGGGGTGCGCACGGCGCTAGGCTCGAGCCGGCCGCGTCGAGAAAGGACAGCATGTCCACTCGACTCCGCTTCATGAGCCTGCGTCGGCAGGAGATCGCCCTGATCGCCGTCACCGCGGTATGGGGCAGCACGTTCCTGCTCGTGCACTGGGCGATGCAGCATTCGGGGCCGTGGTTCTTCGTCGGCATCCGGTTCCTGATCGCCGGACTGATCAGCGTCGTCATCTTCCGCCGGGCGCTGCGGGGCATGCGCTGGCGCGACATCGGCGCCGGCGTCGCGATCGGCGTGATGATCTATCTCGGATACGGGCTGCAGACCGTCGGGCTGCAGACCATCGACTCGAGCACGTCGGCGTTCATCACGGCGATGTACATCCCGCTCGTGCCGCTCGCGCAGTGGGCCGTGTTCCGCAAGCGCCCACCGGCGATGGCGTTCGTGGGCGCCGCTCTCGCGTTCCTGGGCCTGCTGTTCATCGCGGGTCCCGACGCCTTCGCGCTGACACTCGGATCCGGCGAGATCCTGACGCTCATCAGCACGCTGCCGATCGCGGCCGAGATCATCCTGATCAGCGTCTTCGCCGGAAGGATCGACCTCGGTCGGATCACGATCGTCCAGCTCCTCACCGCGGGCGCACTCGGCATTCTGACCATGCCGGTCGTCGGCGAGGGCCTGCCGGAGTTCTCCTGGATCTGGGTCGGCTGCGCGGTCGGGCTCGGGGCGGCGAGCTGCATCATCCAGCTCACGATGAACTGGGCCCAGAAGTCCGTCTCGCCGACGCGCGCCACGATCATCTACGCGGGCGAGCCTGTCTGGGCAGCCGTGATCGGGCGCATCGCCGGCGAGCGCCTGCCCCTCGCCGCGCTGATCGGCGGCGCGCTCGTGGTGCTCGGCATCCTGGCCAGCGAGCTCAAGCTCGTGCGGCGCCGCGAACCGGCACCCGCACCGGCACCGGCACCGGCACCGGCACGGAAGGCCGAGTAGCGGTTCAGCGCCGGCGGTAGTCCTCGTCGGTCACGTGCTCGAGCCACGTCGTGGTCTGGCTCGGGTCGTCCGCACCCTCGAGCAGCGCGAGGTGCTGCATGAAGCAGTCCTCGGCGGCACCGTGCCAATGCTCCTCCCCCGGCGGCGTGTAGATCGTCTCGCCCGGCCGCGCCTCGACGACGGTGCCGTCGCGCGTGCCGCACAGTGCAGTGCCCTCAGTGACGCGCAGGTACTGGCCGCGCGCATGCGAGTGCCACGCGGTGCGCGCCCCGGGCGCGAAGCGGACGAGTCCGCCCGACATCCGCTGGTCTGCGTCGTGCGGCGCGATGATCGGGTCGAGCCAGACGTCGCCGGTGAACCACTCGGGCGGGTTCTTCACCGTCGGGATGCGGTCTTCGATGTGCATGTCGTCTCCTGTGATCGGGTTGCCGACTGCCCGACTCAGACGGTGAGCAGGACTTTGGTGGCGCGGCGCTCGTCCATGGCGCGATACCCCTCGGCGGCTTCCTCGAGCGGAAGCGTGAGGTCGAACACCTTGCCGGGGTCGATCTTGCGGTCCCAGATGAGCTGGATCAGCTCGGGGAGGAAGCGGCGCACCGGAGCCGGGCCGCCGTGCAGGTGCACGCCCGAGAAGAAGAGCTCCTCGCCGGGCAGCGCGACGTCGTGCGAGACGCCGACGTATCCGACGTGACCGCCGGGCCGGGTCGCGCGGATGGCCTGCATCATCGACTCCTGCGTGCCGACGGCCTCGATCACCGAGTGGGCGCCGAGCCCGTTCGTGAGCTCTTTGATGCGGGCGACGCCCTCGTCTCCGCGCTCCTCGACGATGTCGGTCGCGCCGAACTCGCGCGCCAGCGCCTGGCGGTCGGCATGACGGCTCATGGCGATGATCCGCTCGGCGCCGAGTTCACGCGCGGCGAGGATGCCGAGCAGACCCACGGCTCCGTCACCGACCACGGCGACGGTCTTGCCCGGGCCGACCTCCGCGGCGACGGCCGCGAACCAGCCGGTCCCCAGCACATCGGATGCCGCGAGCAGCGACGGGATCAGATCGGCGTCGGGCTGACCCGGCGTCGCGACGAGCGTGCCGTCGGCGTGCGGGATCAGCGAGTACTCGGCCTGGGTTCCGAAGCGGCCCATCGGCACGACGTGCACGCAGCGCGACTGGTATCCGGCCTGGCAGATCTCGCAGGTGTTGTCCGAGGCCATGAACGAGCCGACGACGAAGTCGCCGACCTTCACGTTCTTCACATCGGCGCCGATCTCCTCGACGATGCCGACGTACTCGTGGCCCATCGGGTCGTGGTCGACCTCGTTCGCGCCCCGGTAGGGCCACAGGTCGGATCCGCAGATGCAGGTCGCGGCGATCCGGATCACGGCATCGGTCGGACGGGTGATGGTCGGGTTCTCGCGGTCCTCGACGCGAACGTCGCCGGGCGCGTACATGACTACTCCACGCATGAGTGGTGCTCCTTCGGTCTTGTGGTTCCAGTCAACTCCCGATCTCGCGTGCTCGGGAGGTTCTGAGAGAACTCCTCTCACGGGAATATCGGCGACGTCGGCGCGTTGCACCCGACATGATTGAAACTTCAACCGTCGTTCCGGTCGCCACCGAGCGGACGCGCGTGCGCGTGCCGATGCGCTTCGCCGACGGATTCTCCACCACGGCGGACGTCGTCACATTCGACGGTCTGATCGACGGCCGTGAGCACCTGCTGCTCGGGCTCGGAGACTGGAGGGCGGCGATGGAGCGGGCGGCGGACGGCGGCGACGCACCCCTCGTGCGCCCGCACAGCGAATGCCTGACCGGAGACGTGTTCGGCTCGGAGCGCTGCGACTGCGGCCCGCAGCTGCGGGAGGCCGTGGAGCGCATCGCCGAAGACGGCGGGTTCCTTCTCTACCTGCGTCAGGAGGGCCGGGGCATCGGCCTGTACGCCAAGCTCGACGCGTACGCGCTGCAGGATGCAGGGCTCGACACGTACGAGGCGAACGTGGCGCTCGGTCGCGGCGAGGACGAACGCGACTACACGATCGCCGCGCAGATGCTGCAGGCGGTCGGCGTCGACAGCATCCGCCTGCTGAGCAACAACCCTGACAAGGCTGCGCAGCTCGAGGCACTCGGCATCCGCGTCACCGAGCAGGTGCGCACCGGCGTGCACCTGTCGGACGCGAACCACCGCTACCTCGAGACCAAGCGCGACCACACCTCGCACACGCTCGACCTCTCCGCCGCGTGATGGCGGCAGCCGTGAGGGAGGCAGGCGCGATGAGCGAACGACGCCTCGATGACGACGAGATGGCGACCTGGCTGCCGACCATCCGCTTCGTGCAGCTGCTTCCGCAGGTGCTCGACCGCACCCTGAAGGCCGAGACCGGACTCAAGCACTCGCACTACGCGATCCTCGTGACGCTGGCAGGGCAGGGGGACCGCACGATACCGATGACCGAGCTCGCCCAGATCGCCGGACTCAGCCGCTCGCGCCTGAGCCACGCGATCGACTCGCTCGAGCATCTCGGCTGGGTGACGCGCACCTCGTGCAGCAGCGACAAGCGCACGCTGACCGCTGCCCTGACGGATGCCGGTCGCGAACTGCTCCGTGCGGCGGCGCCCGTCCATGTGGCGCAGATCCGCGAGCTGATCCTCGATCCCCTGACCGCCGAGGAGCGGGAACAGCTCGGCACGATCCTGACCAGACTGCTCCCGGGCGTCGCCGCCGCCCTCTGACGCCGATCAGGTCCCGGGCGCGACGCGGGCGAGATCCTCGCGCACGGAAGCCGGCTCGTCCGACAGCGGCATGGTGTCAGCATCCTTCGCGCTGTCGATGCCGTCGTCTGGCTCGAGAGCGGCGAAGAGCGGCTCGAGGTCGGTCTGCGCCGGCCCCCGTTCAGCGACCAGCTCGAACGTCTTGCCGTTCGCGGCCTCGGACGTCAGCGACGCCACCAGTACCTCGGCGAGCTGGGCGCGGGAGATCACGCCGTCTGCGGGGCTGCCCGAGGTGCGGGTGTCGCCCTGCAGGAGGTGCAGCTCGTGCTGGTCATCGTCGTTGAAGTCGAACCAGCTCGGGCGCACGATCGTGTACCCGTTGCCACTCGCGCGGACGAGCCGCTCGGCCCTACGCTTCCAATCGTGGGCACGGTTGCTGCGGTTGTAGGCGCCGTCTCGATAGGTCACCCCGATCGCCGTCATCAGCGCGATGCGCAGGGGGCGATTGCCCACAGCCTGGAGAACGTTGCGCACTCCGCCGTAGTCGACGTCGCGGTAACCCGCCTCCGCGCCATGCGTGCCGTGGGTGAAGATCACCGCGTCGATGTCTCGCACGGCGTCGGCGAGGCTCGCCGGGTCGGTCAGGTCACCGCGGACGGTGTCGACTCCGCCCTGACGGCTGAGGATGCGGATGCTGTGGCCAGCCGCCGTCGCGACGCGCGCGACATGGCGTCCGATGCTGCCGGTGCCGCCGACGAGCAGGATGGTCAGTGCGGTCATGGTTCTCTCCTCGATTCGAGTCGCGATGTCAGGCGCGGGCCCGGGTCTTGATCTCGGCCAGTGCGTTCATGAAACCCTCCGAGCATCCGCTCGCTCCGGCCAGGCGATCGAGAGCGATGACGTCGATCTGCTGCCCGACGATCTCGCCGGGGAGCGCGTCTGCGAACGCCTGCTGGTGCTGCAGCGAGGTCGGGTCCTCGGCGGGAGTGGTGATCGTGACCTCGGTCACGATGTCGTCCTCGATGGTCAGAGCGACGTCCTGGTGAGACGGCAACGATCCGTACCATCCGGTGGCCGCGTACTCTCCGTCTCGATAGTCGACCTCCGACGCATCCGGGGCGGGAGAGCTCTCGTCGATCGGACGCGGAGCGGAATCGGCGGCGCACGCTGCGAGAGAGACTCCTGCGACCAGCGCCCCGGCCACCCACGCGCCCGACCTGACGAGGTGACTCATGCCTCGGGGATCTCCCGGCCGAAGGTCTCGAGCGTGACGTCCTCGGGCTCCGGGCCGCGGCGCACACCGGTGTCGAGCGCATCGATGGCCTGCAGCTGCTCGTCCGAGAGCTCGAAGTCGAAGACGTCGAAGTTCTCGGCGATGCGGGCGGGGCGTACCGACTTCGGCAGCGCGGATCGACCCTGCTGCAGGTGCCAGCGCAGCATCACCTGCGCAGGCGACTTACCGTGCTCGGTCGCGATCGCCGTGAGGGTCTCGTCATCGAAGACCGATGCACCGTTCGGGCGGTACGCCGTGATGCCGCCGATGGGCGACCAGGCCTGCGTGACGGTGCCGGCAGCGGTATCCGCCTGCTGCACCTCGCGCTGCTGGAAGTACGGGTGCACCTCGATCTGGTTGATCGCCGGGACGATGCTCGTCTCAGCCGCCAGCTTCTCGAGGTGCTCCACCATGAAGTTGCTGACGCCGATGGCGCGCACCCGGCCGTCGGCGAGCAGAGTCTCGAGGGCCTTGTAGGCGCCGAGCGTGAGATCGAAACGCGTCGGCAGAGCCTGGTGCAGGATCAGCAGGTCGAGCTGGTCGACGCCGAGCTTGCCGGTCGACTTCTCGAACGCGTGCAGCGTCTCGTCGAAGCCGAAGTCGCTGATCCAGACCTTGGTCTCGATGAAGACCTCGTCGCGCGCGATGCCGGTGCGACGGATCGCCTCGCCGACCTCGCGCTCGTTGCCGTACGCGGCGGCGGTGTCGATCAGGCGGTAGCCGGTAGCGAGTGCGGTGCTGACGGCATCGACAGTCTCTTCCGGGGCGGCCTGGAAGACTCCGAAGCCGAGGGCGGGCATCTCGATGCCGTTGTTGAGCGTGATGTTCATGGTCATACCTCCAGTGTGCGAGTGGTCGCGGTGGTGAGGGAGTGCCTGGTGGAACCCCTCTCGGTGGTCTCCGCCCGCGACGCGCGCGGAGACGGAAGGATCAGTGCGAGGGCGAGCACGAGTGCGGCGACCAGGAACCCCGTCGCTGCGGTCAGAGTCACAGAGACCTCTCCGGCGAGCGCCGCCCGGGCGGTCGCCCCCGGGGTGTCTGACGCCGCCGCGATGGCGACGAGCATGCCGAGTCCGAGTGACATGCCGACCTGGTGGAACGTGTTGATGACGCCGGAGGCGGCGCCGGCATCCGCAGTCGTCGTGCCGGCGATGCCGAACGAGGTCATCGGCGCGAAGGCGAGCCCCTGCCCCGCTCCGATGAGGAGCATCGGCAGTGCGACGCCGGCGAGGTACGAGCTGTCGATGCGGAGGCGGCTGAGCCACAGCATGCCGCCCGCTGTGAGGAGGATGCCGATGACCAGCGGCACCCGGCCGCCGACGCGCGCGACGAGTCGAGGGATCGCGAGGGCGACCGCGAAGTTCACCAGAGTCATGGGCAGGAACGCGAGCCCCGCCTGGAGGGCCGTGAACCCCAGCACCCCCTGCAGGAACTGCGTCGTGAAGTAGAAGAAACCGATCATGGCGCCGAGGTAGGTCAGGCGCACGAGGTAGGCCCCGGTACGGATCCTGCTGCGGAACAGACGGAGCGGCATGATCGGCTGCGCCGCCCGAGACTCCGCGATCACGAATACCGCGAGCAGCAGGAGCGATGCCGAGAACGAGACGATCGTGACGGGGTCGCCCCATCCGGCTTCGGATCCGTGCAGCAGGCCGAACACGAGCGAGCCGATGCCGAGTGTGGAGGTGATCGCGCCGGTGATGTCGAACCGGCCGGGCGCTGCATCGGTCTCGGGGAGGAACCGAGGGGCGAGGACGATCATCGCGATGCCGATCGGGACGTTGATCCAGAACCCCGCTCGCCACGACAGCAGGGTGGCCGCGGCGCCGCCGACGAGCATCCCGAGGCTCGCCCCGATGCCGGCGGTCGCGGCGTACCAGGCGACGGCCCTGTCGCGTTGCGCTCCCTCGAAGCTCGCCGTCAGAAGCGAGAGCGCCGACGGTGCCACGATCGCGGCCCCCACGCCCTGCAGCGCTCGGGCCGAGATGAGCCACCACGCGGCAGGGGCCAGGGCGATCAGCAGAGAGGCGACCGAGAAGACGACCAGACCGAACACGAACACGCGTCGACGGCCGAGGATGTCGCCGGCGCGGGCCCCGAGAAGAAGGAGTCCGCCGAAGACGAGCGTGTAGGCGTCCTGCACCCACGCGAGCTCTGACGGGCCGAGTCCGAGGTCTGCGGCGAGCGCGGGCAGCGCCGTGAAGATCACCGAGTTGTCGAGCAGGATCATGAAGTAGCCGACGAGGATGATCGTCAGGATCGCCGCGCTGTTCCGGTTCTGTGTCATGAAGCCATTCGACGCCCGCTGCGCGGTCGGGGGCAGTGACAGCCGACCCCGGTACTGCCAGTACCTCCCTTCGCCGGTCGCGTGCGCGTACGGTCGATGACATGGACACCCGCAGCGAGGTGCGCGAGTTCCTCTCCACGAGGCGCGCACGCATCACCCCCGACCAGGCTGGCCTGCCCGCATTCGGCGGCAACCGCCGGGTGCCGGGGCTCCGCCGAGAAGAGGTGTCGCTGCTCGCCGGCGTCAGCGTCGACTACTACACGCGTCTAGAGCGGGGCGATCTGTCGGGCGTCTCCGACAGCGTGCTCGACGCGCTCGCCCGCGCCCTGCAGCTCGACGAGGCCGAGACCGCACACCTGTTCGACCTCGCCCGCACGGCGAACGCCTCACCGGTCGCCCGCAAGCCGCGCAAGAAGGTCGAGACGCTGCGCCCCAGCATCCTGCGCCTGCTCGACGCGATGACCGAGGCGCCCGCGATCGTGCGCAACAACTACTTCGACTACCTCGCGGCGAACGCGCTGGGCCGCGCCCTCTACGCGCCGCTCTTCACGACCCCGGTGCCGAACAGTGCGCGCTTCGCTTTCCTCGACCCGGCGGCGCAGGAGTTCTACCCCGAGTGGGAGCGCAACACCCAGGAGCTCGTCGCTGCGATGCGCGGCGAGGCCGGGCGCAACCCCTTCGACCGCAAGCTCACCGATCTCGTGGGAGAGCTGTCGACCCGCAGCGAGCGGTTCCGCACCCTGTGGGCGGCGCACAACGTGCGCTTCCACCGCAGCGGCGTCAAACGCATCAACCACCCGGTCGTGGGCGAGATGGAGCTCACCTACGAGGCGTTCGAGCTGCCCGCCGACGCCGGGTTGCAGATGTCGACCTACACGGCAGAGCCGGGAACAGCGTCGGCCGACAAGCTGCGGATGCTGGCGAGCTGGGCGGCGACGGACGCGGCCGTCGCCGCGCCCGAGACCGTGTCGCCGGAGCGCACCGAGGCCTGAGCGCGACCGTTCTGCTCTGAGCAGAACCGCTCGAAACCCCCACTGACGGCGGATTATCGTGAGGCATGGCCGACCTCGTCCCGTTCCCCCGCGCACCCCGCCCCGCCCGCCCTCGCCCGAGTGAACCCGAACCCCTGTGGCGCCAGATGCTCGGCGACCAGCTGCGGCGGCGACGACATGACCGCGACGAGACGCTGACCGAGACGGCCGAGAACGCCGGGCTCTCGCCGCAGTACCTCTCGGAGGTCGAACGGGGACTCAAAGAGCCGTCGAGCGAAATGATCGCGGCGATCGCCGGCGCCCTCGACACCTCACTGATCGAGCTGACGAGCGCCGTGGCCGCCGAGCTGCGTCAGGTGACGGCCGCTCCGGCATCCGCTGCCTTCTCGGCCGCACGCGGGGCCTTCGCCCTCGCTGCCTGAGCCATCGCGGGATCCCCGGTCGGAGTCTTCGGGCCGGGGCGTCGGCCAGATCTTCGGCCCCGGCCCGTGTCCTTGGCCCGTTTGCAGGACCACGGCACGTCTGCAGGAACAGATCGGCAGAATCACCCCGCACCCGTGCTTCGATCCTGCAGACGGCCGGCCGGGCATCGGGTCAGACAGCCCGCTCTCCCAAGACGGTGTCGATCAGCCCGTAGTCGAGAGCGGCGGATGCCGTGAAGACGCGATCCCGGTCGGTGTCGGCGCGCAGCTCGCTCAGCGACCGCCCACTGTGCCTGGCCAGGATCGACTCCATGTCCGAGCGCACACGCACGACCTCGTCGGCCGCCAGGATCAGATCGGGGATAGCCCCACGCGACTGCCCGGCCGGCTGATGCAGCACGATGCGGGCATGGGCCAGCGCGGCCCGCTGACCCGGCGCTCCGGCGGCGACGAGCAGTGCGGCGGGTCCGATCGCCTGCCCGACGCAGGTCGTCGCGACGGCCGGACGGATGTGCTGCATCGTGTCGTAGATCGCCAGAGCCGCCCCCGGGTCGCCGCCCTCGCTGTTGATGTAGAACTGCACGCCCGCGTCCTGACTGTCGGCATCCAGATGCAGCAGCTGCGCGATCAGCGCGTTCGCCACTCCCGCGTCGATGCCGGTGCCGAGATAGATGACCCGTTCGGCGAGCAGGTGCGAGTAGACGTCCATCACGCGTTCGCCCCGCGGATGCTGCGCGATGACGTTCGGGATCGTGTAGCCGCTCATGCGCTCGCCCCCAGTCCGACTCTGGCCCGTCTGCGCGGCATGAGATCGACCGACGAGTCGACGATCTCGTCGATGAACCCGTAGTCCTTCGCCTGCCCCGCGGTGTACCAGCGGTCATGCAGCGAGTCCTCGAAGATGCGCTCCATGGGCTGCCCGGTGTCGACGGCGATCAGTCCGAGCACGGTGTCGCGCATGTGCCGAAGGTCGTCTGCCTGGGTCTCGATCTCGCCCGCCGAGCCGCCGATGCCGGCAGACCCCTGATGCATGAGGATGCGCGCGTGCGGCAGCGCCCTGCGCTTGCCCTTCGTGCCTGCCGAGAGCAGGAACTGCCCGGCGCTGCACGCGAGTCCGAGCGCCAGGGTCGCCACGTCGTTCGGCACCAGCGTCATGAGGTCGCGGATCGCGAGCATCGACGGCACGGAGCCGCCGGGCGAGTGGATCCACAGGGCGATGTCGGTCGTCGGATCCTCGGCCGAGAGGGTGAGCAGCTGCGTCATCAGCAGCGTGCCGTTGTCGTCGTCGAGGGCACCGTCGAGCACGAGCACGCGCTCGTGGAACAGCGCCCGTCTGGCCTCGGGTCCGAAGTGCGGGATGGGGGTCTCTTCGCTCATGGCCTCAGCATCCGCCGTTTCGAGTCCGGTCGGAACCGGATCCGCCCTCGGCAGATCCGCCCCGGGCAGAGCGACCGCCGACATGCACGGATGTGCACGCGTAACACCGCCGACTCACGATGCTCCTACCCTCGAAGCATGGCGAAACAGCAGACACCCGAGTGGCAGTGGTCCGAAGACGGCATCAACTTCCGCACCCGCAAATGGGTGAAGCCGGAGGACCTCAACGCGAACGGATCGCTGTTCGGCGGCAGCCTGCTCAAGTGGATCGATGAGGAGGCCGCGATCTACGCGATCGTGCAGCTGGGCAACTACCGCGCGGTGACCAAGCACATCTCCGAGATCAACTTCGAGGCCTCAGCCGTGCAAGGCGACCTGATCGAGATCGGCCTGCAGGCGACCCACTTCGGCACCACCTCGCTGACCATGCGCGCGGTCGCCCGCAACATGATCACCCGCAAGCGCATCCTCACGATCGAGAAGATCGTGTTCGTGAGCCTCGACGAGGACGGCACGCCGACCCCCCACGGGTATGACGAGATCACCTACAACCGCGATCGGATGCCGACGGAGCGCATCGCCACAGGCACGATCCGCCTGCCGTAGAGCCAGGCTCCGGCATCCTCTCGCCCTGCGTCTCACGCGCGCGGAAGGAGATCTCCCGTATCGAAGGACGATCGTGCGGATCGGGTCCTTCGGAACGAGAGATCTCCTTCGATGCGTGCGGCGTCAGTCCGGGATGCCGCTCAGACGCTCCGACGGTGGCTGACGCGGTGGCCGATCCAGAAGCCGACCGCGATGAGTCCGGCCAGCGTGACGACGAGCATCCAGGGCAGCATCGACGGCGCAGCGCCCGCCGTCGCGGTCGCGAGTGTGCCGGAGCCGTCGGCGATCAGGCCGTTGCCGTCTGCGAGTTCCGATGCACCCGCCTCGAGCTTGTCACCGCCCTCCGCCAGTTCGCCGGTGCCTTCGGCCACAGTCGCAGCACCCTCCGAAAGCTCGCCGACGCCGGTGCTCAGGTCTGACGCACCGACCTTCAGCGTCTCGGTGCCCTCGGCCAACGCGGTCGCGCCCTCGTCGAGGCTCGCCGCACCGGCGCTGAGTCGCGCCGAACCGTCCTGCAGCGACACGGCGCCATCGGCGAGAGTGTCGAGACCAGCGGCGAGCCGATCCGCGCCGGCCCACAGTTCTGCGGTGCCCGCCTTCAGAGGCTGCAGTCCCGTGGCCAGCGCGAGCGCGCCTCCCGAAAGCTGCGAGGCTCCGTCGCTCAGTGGCTGCACGCCGTCGGCGAGCTTCAACGCACCGGCGGATACCGCTGAGGCGCCTGCCTTGAGCGTGCCCACACCGGACTCGAGCGTCGAGGCGCCGGCGGCGAGACCGGAAGTGCCGGCCTTCAGCTGCTGCACCCCCGCGACGAATGCCGGGGCCCCTGCGGTCGGGTCTGCCAGCGCGACCGTTCCCGGCCATCCCTGTGCGGCATCGCCGTTGACCAGCGCATTCGCACCGCCGGCGACCAGCTGCGCTCCGGCGGCGGCCTGGATCGTCCCCTGCGCGAGCACGGGTGCCGCGGCGGCCGCTCCGGCGATCCCGTCGACCTGAGCATCCACTCCGGCGGCGAGAGCAGCGAGCTGCTGCATCTGCGCGTTCGTCGGGTCTGCCGCAGCGAGCTGGGAGAGCGCATCGGCCAGCTGCTGCGCGTTCGCGGGGGCACCGTCGGCCGCCTCGGTGATCGCCGCGGCGTTCTCCGGGCTGGCGAGCGCCTCGAGCTGCGGCGTCACGGCGCCGGTGATCGTCGAGCTGAGCTGGTTCGCCCCGCCGAGCACCTGACCCGCGACCTGGTGCGCGCCGGCGACCCCGGCGGCGAGATTCGTCGCTCCATCGAGCACCGACTGGGCTCCCGCGTCGACCTGCTGCGCGCCCGTCGTGAGGTCCTGGGCGCCGTCGACGAGCGACTGGGCTCCGCCGTCGACCTGCTGTGTTCCTGCTGCCACCTGCTGAGCGCCGTCGAGAGCGGCCTGGGCTCCGGAATCGATCTGCTGCGCACCGGCCGAGACCTGCTGCGCACCGTCGAGAGCGGACTGCACACCGGCATCCGCTGACGTGAGTCCTGATTCGAGACGCTCGGCGCCGGTCAGCGCCGACAGTGCTCCGGCGCTCAGCCGAGCAGCCCCGGACGCGGCGTTCGAGGCGCCGATCGCGAGAGTGTCGGCACCTACGGCGAGCGCGGCGGCGCCGGTGGAGGCGCTCTGTGCACCCGTGGCGACCTTCTCCGAGCCGACGTGGGCGCTCGTCGCTCCCGCCGCGAGCTGCTCCGTGCCGGCGGCGAGCTCGTCGGCCCCCGCAGAGAGATCACCGGCACCTGCGGCGAGGTCGGCCGAGCCGTCTCGTGCGGTGGTGGTGCCGTCGGCGAGTTCCGCGGCACCGGCCGCGATCTTGCCCGTGGTCAGGAAGAACAGGATCACCATCGCGGCCAGCAGCAGGCTGAGCACGATCACGGCTATGCGCATGCCGATTCCGTGCGCGTGGGGCTTTGCACTCATCATTGAGGACTCCCGGGGGTCAGTGGCGTCGTTGCCACCGGCGAGTGTATGGGCGGGTTCTCAGGATTCGCACAGGTTTGCTCCTCGGAACTAGATCCCGTCGAGCGTGAGACTCAGTTCCTTGTAGCTGTTCGACAAACGTCTTGACCTCACGCCCACGGACGGGCGGATGCCGCCGTGCCCTCCGCCCGCGACAGCGCGGCGAATGCCTGCGCGAGGTCGGCGATCAGGTCGTCGACGTTCTCGAGACCGATCGACAGCCGCAGCACATCAGCGTCGGGGCGCGCCTCTGCAGGCACGGGCCGGTGCGTGAGCGCGGCCGGATGCTGGATCAGCGAATCGACGCCGCCCAGCGACACGGCGTGGGTGAACAGCGACGTCGATGAGGTGACTGCGGATGCCGCGGCATACCCGCCCTGCATCCGCATCGCGATCATGGCCCCCGTGCCCCGCATCTGGCGCTGGATGATGCCCTGCGGGTCGTCGTCGAGTCCGGGATAGAACACCTCGGCGATCTCGGGACGGTCGATCAGCCACTGCACGATGCGGCGAGCGCTCTCCTGCTGCGCCCGCATGCGCACCGGAAGGGTGGTGAGCCCGCGGTGCAGCAGGTAGGCGCCGAGCGGGTGCAGCAGACCGCCGGTCACGGCACGCACACGACGGAGCGCCTCTGCGGTCTGCTCGCCGCAGGCCACCACACCGGCGATCACGTCACCGTGCCCGCCGAGGTACTTCGTGGCACTGTGCAGCGACATGGCCGCCCCGTGGTCGAGGGGATTCTGCAGCACGGGCGTCGCGAAGGTGTTGTCGACGACCACCGGCACGACTCCCGCCTGCGCCACCACCGCCGCGATGTCGGCGATGTCGAGCGTCGGGTTGGCGGGAGTCTCGACCACCACGAGCCCCGTGTCCGGGCGGATGGACGCTGCGACCTCGGCAGGGTGGCAGTAGGTGGTCTCGACTCCCAGCAGGCCGGAGCCGAGCAGGTGGTCGGTGCCGCCGTAGAGGGGGCGCACTGCCACCACGTGGTTCTTCCCCGCCGCGGGGCCGTGCGCGAGGATCACCGCGGTCATCGCCGCCATGCCCGATGCGAAGGCGACGGCGGCCTCGGCGTGCTCGAGCTCGGCGAGTGCGTCTTCGAACCGCCCCACGGTGGGGTTCCAGAGCCTGGCGTAGACCATGCTGCCGTCGGCGGGCGGACGCCCACCCGTCGCCATCGCCTCGTACGAGTCACCACCGCGCTCGATGTCGGGCAGCGGGTTGGTCGTCGACAGATCGATCGGCAGCGCGTGGACTCCCAGTGCGTCGAGGTCTGAGCGGCCGCTGTGCACGGCGACGGTGTCTGGATGCAACGGTGCAGTCATGTCTGCCACGTTGCCCGAAGTGCGATGGATGCGCAGAAATTCGACAGAATCCGTCGGATCCTGAGTCGTTCTCGATATTCTGAGCAGAGAAGCGATACCAGGAGGTGCGGGCTTTGGCGAAAGCACAACTCGACGAGGTCGATCTCGAGATCCTCGCCGTGCTCACCCGCGATGCCGAGGTCACCAACAAGGCGCTCGCGCACGGGCTGGGTCTCGCCGAGTCGACGTGCGCCCACCGCGTGCGCGCCCTGCGTGAGCGCGGGATCATCCGCGACACCCGCATCCGGGTCGACGGGTCGGCCCTCGGTCTGCCCCTGCAGGCGATCATCAAGGTGCGCCTGGCGAACCACACGGGCCCCAAGGTCACCGCGCTCTTCGACGCGCTCGCGGCGATCCCGCGGGTGCTGCAGGTGTTCCACGTCGCGGGCGTCGACGACTTCCTCGTGCACGTGGCGGTGCAGGATGCCACCGCCCTGCGCGACATCGTGCTCGAGCACATCACGGTCCACCCCGTCGTTCGCGGCACCGAGACGCAGCTGGTGTTCGAACTCCGCGACGGGGCCGGCCTGCTCGCGCGCTGAGCGGGTCGTGGGCGAGGATGGACACGTCTGCCGAGCAAGGGAGCCCAGAATGAGCCGCAGCGCCACCGCAGCCACGACCGCGATCAGAGAGATGCGCGACTTCCTGTTCGCGAATGCGACGGACTACGCGGCGGCGCGCGAAGGGTTCGTCTGGCCGAGGCCCACCGAGTTCAACTTCGCGCTCGAGTGGTTCGATGTCATCGCCGACGAGACGCCCGACCGCCCGGCCGTGCAGATCGTCTCGGCCGATCTCAGTCTCGAGTCGTGGACCTACGGAGAGCTGTCAGCCCGCTCGGATCAGGTCGCTGCCTGGCTGACCGGCCTCGGCGTCCGACGCGGCGACCATGTCATCGTGATGCTCGGCAACACCATCGAGCTGTGGGAGGTGATGCTCGCCATCACCAAGATCGGCGCGGTGTCGATCCCGACGTCGACCCTGCTCTCGGCATCCGACCTCGCCTACCGCGTCGAGCACGGCCGGGCGCGCGCGATCGTCACGCTCGGCAGCCTCGCCGAGCGCATCGCCGACATCGACGCCGACGTGCTGCGCATCGGCGTGGGCGACGGCGTCCCCGCCCAATGGACGCGGTTCGATGGCTCATCCGACGCCCCGACGGCCTTCGATCCGGACGCCGCCACACCGGCCGACGACACGGCCCTGCTCTACTTCACGAGCGGCACCACCAGCCGCCCGAAGCTCGTGCAGCACACTCACGTCTCGTATCCCATCGGACATCTGTCGACCATGTGGTGGCTGGGTGTGCGACCCGATGACGTGCACCTCAACATCTCGTCACCGGGGTGGGCGAAGCATGCGTGGTCGAGCTTCTACTCGCCGTTCCTCGCCGAGGCGACGGTGTTCGTCTACAACTACGACAGGTTCGACGCGAACACCCTGATGCAGGTCATGGACACACACCACGTCTCCACGTTCTGCGCTCCGCCGACGGTGTGGCGGATGCTGATCCAGGCCGACCTCGCGCGACTCACCCACCCGCCGCGCGAGCTGGTCGGAGCGGGCGAGCCGCTGAACCCCGAGGTCATCGACCGGGTGCGCGCGGCGTGGGGCGGCACGATCCGCGACGGCTTCGGGCAGACCGAGATGACGGCCTGTGTGGGCAACTCCCCCGGTCAGGTCGTGAAGGTCGGCTCCATGGGACGCCCGTTGCCCGGGTATCCGGTCGTGCTGCTCGACCCCGCCACCGGAGAGATCGCCGAGCACGAGGGCGAGATCGCGCTCGACCTGACCCACCCTCCGGTCGGGCTCATGGCCG
Source organism: Microbacterium sp. Leaf161 (assembly GCF_001423645.1). Lineage (NCBI taxonomy): Bacteria > Bacillati > Actinomycetota > Actinomycetes > Micrococcales > Microbacteriaceae > Microbacterium > Microbacterium sp. Leaf161. The sequence goes on from NZ_LMOW01000001.1 coordinate 1,158,848, forward strand.
GGTACTACGACGATCCGGACAAGACGGCCGAATCCCGCGTCGGCGGCTTCCATCACACCGGAGACATCGCCCAGCGGGATGCCGACGGATACCTGACCTACATCGGCCGGGCAGACGACGTGTTCAAGGCCTCCGACTACAAGATCTCGCCGTTCGAGCTCGAATCGGTGCTGCTGGAGCACGACCTCGTGATCGAGGCGGCGGTGATCCCGAGCCCCGACCCGACGCGACTCGCGGTTCCGAAGGCGTACGTGTGCCTGCACCCCGACGCGGTCGGCGCTGAAGCCGACGCCGCCCGCTCGATCTTCGCCTACGCCCACGATCGTCTGTCGTCGCACCTCTGGGTGCGGATCATCGAGTTCGTGCCGGAGCTGCCCAAGACGATCTCGGGCAAGATCCGCCGCGTCGAGCTGCGCGCCAGAGAGGCCGAGCGCGTCACCTCAGGAGACGAGGCCGCACAGCACCGCGACCGCGACTACCGCTGAAGAGCTCTCAGCCTGCCAGTGCGGGCTGACTGCCCGTGCTCGGCGTCACCGTCGTGCCGCGCGGCACGACGACCGGATCCGGTGCGTCGACGAGTGCCTGGACGCGCGCGGCACGGGCAGCTTCTCGTGCCGGCTCACCCGTGTTCACGATGCCGCGACCCACGGCTCCGATCACCAGCATCGCGACGAGCGCCCCGCCTGAGATCAGCAACGGCATCCACTGATTCGCGAACGATGCCGTGGAGCTGAGCATCGCGCTCGGAATCCACAGACCGACCGCTCCGCCGGCGAGACCCGCCGCTCCGCGCATGATCGCGATTCCTGCGATGAGCGCACACAGCGCTGCGAGCACAGCGCCCACCACTCCGATCGGCACCAGAATCGATGCCAGTTCGCTTGCCACCCTTGACGATGTCATCACGACCCCCCGGTCTGCGGAATCTCCGCACTACCAACATTACGAAGTGTCGGCATGCTGGACATCCATCTCAAGGATGATGTTCCGCAACCGTGACGGGCTTGTTCAGCGCCTCGTCAACCGCGCGAAACGTGAGGTCCTGACCACTCGCACCGGCTGGGTGACGACCGCATCGACGACCATCGAGCCGTCCGTCGGCCCGATGATCGCCATCGTCGAGGTCTCCGTGGCCTCGATGGGGTCGACGCGCATGCGGCCGAGCGCGCGGTGAGCGCGCACGTAGGCCGGCACCAGCAGCACGATCGCGCCCAGCCAGGCGAGAGGGTTGCTGAGCGCGACGCCCTCGAAGCCGATGAGCGCGCCCAGCACGATGGCGGCCCCCACGCGCATCACCAGCTCGATCACTCCCGTGACCGTGGGCACGAGGGTGTGGCCGAGGCCCTGCAGCGCGCCACGGAGCACGAACAGCACGCCCAGCGCCCAGTATCCGCATCCGTTGATGATCAGCATGAGGTGCGCGAGTTCGACGACCCCATCCGCCGCCGCGCCCTCGCCGACGAACAGCCGCACCAGCGGCGCCCCGAACGCGATGATGACGCCTCCGAGCGCGATGCCGGCGGCGATCGCCATCCAGGTGCCCTCCACGACACCGCGGCGGATGCGGTCGGGTCGGCGTCCGCCCAGGTTCTGCGCCGTGTACATCGACGAGGCGAGACCCAGCGACGAGAGGAAGGCCACGGCGAGGCCGTCGACACGGGACGCCGTCGTATAGGCGGCGACAGCCTCGGAGCCGAGGGTGTTGAGGGCCACCTGCACGACGAGCGTGCCGATCGCGATGATCGAGGCCTGGAAGCCCATCGGCAGGCCGAGGCGCAGGTGCTCTCGGATGTCGTCGCGGGTGACGCGCCGGTCGGCACGACGCAGGTGCAGCATCGGCAGCCGGCGACGCACGAACTCGAGGCACAGCACGACCGACACGGCCTGGGCGACGACGGTCGCGAGAGCCGCACCGGCCACGCCCCAGTCGAGCGGGCCGACCATGAGGATCACGAGTCCGACGTTGAGCGCACACGACACCGTGAGGAAGATCAGCGGAGTGCGCGAGTCGCCGATGGCACGGATGATCGCCGAGAGGAAGTTGAAGAACATCGTCGCGCTGGCGCCGATGAAGCTGATCTGCGTGAAGATCGTCGCCTCGGCCATGAGCTCGTCAGGCGTCTGCAGCAGGGCGAGCGTCGGCGCCGCGATCAGCGGCGCGACGATCGTGAGCACAACGCTCGTGATGCCGGTCAGGATCACGCCCGTCGCGACCGAGCGACGCACCGCTGCGCCGTCTCCCGCGCCGAACGCCTGCGCGATCGGGATAGCGAAACCGCTCGTCAGGCCCCAGGCGAAGCCGATCAGCAGGAACAGCAGGCTGCCGGTCGCGCCGACGGCGGCGAGGGACTCGACGCCGAGGTGCCGGCCGACGACGACGACATCGGCGAACTGGTACATCTGCTGCACGACATTGCCGAGCAGCAGGGGGATCGAGAACGACAGGATGACACGCCACGGGCGGCCCGTGGTGAGAGAGGTGGCCATGGTGGGAGCGGCTCGCAGAACTGGGGGGATGATCGGGGGTCGAACCAGGATATCGAATCGATTCGGTTAACTGCCATCCCCGATCGGCCATTACGGTCGGAAGGATGCCGCAGCGGGACGCGGCGCCCAACACCGGAGGTTCGAGCGATGACGACAGAGAGAACACGGGGATCCGTCGGGGTGGACGGAACCGCCGACGGCGACGACCAGCACCTGAAGAGGGCCCTGAGCAACCGTCACATCCAGCTGCTCGCGATCGGCGGCGCCATCGGCACCGGCCTCTTCATGGGCAGCGGCAAGACGATCTCGGTCGCCGGCCCCTCGGTGATCTTCGTCTACATGATCATCGGCTTCATGCTCTTCTTCGTGATGCGGGCGATGGGCGAGCTGCTGCTGTCGAACCTCAAGTACAAGTCGTTCAGCGACTTCGCGAGCGACCTGCTCGGCCCGTGGGCCGGCTTCTTCACCGGATGGACGTACTGGTTCTGCTGGGTCGTCACCGGAGTCGCGGATGTGATCGCGATCGCGGGGTACACGGACGCGCTGATCCCCGGCATCCCGTTGTGGATCCCCGGCGTCCTCGTGATCGTCATCCTGCTCGCACTGAACCTGCCCACCGTCGCCGCGTTCGGCGAGATGGAGTTCTGGTTCGCGCTGATCAAGATCATCGCGATCGTCGCGCTCATCGTCACGGGTCTTGTGATGATCTTCACCGGCTTCCAGCACGATGCGGGAACCGCGAGCTTCAGCAACCTGTGGGACCACGGCGGCATGTTCCCGCACGGCTTCATGGGCTTCGTCGCCGGGTTCCAGATCGCCGTGTTCGCGTTCGTCGGCGTCGAGCTCGTCGGCACCGCCGCGGCCGAGACCAAAGACCCCGAGAAGAACCTGCCCAAGGCGATCAACGCGATCCCGATCCGCATCCTGCTCTTCTACGTGGGCGCGCTCATCATCCTGATGGCGGTCACCCCGTGGACCGAGTACGTCGCCGGCGAGAGCCCGTTCATCGCGATGTTCGCCCTCGCGGGTCTCGGCATCGCGGCGACGGTGGTGAACCTCGTCGTGCTGACCTCGGCCATGTCGAGCGCCAACTCGGGCATCTACTCGACGTCGCGCATGGTGTTCGGCCTCGCGCAGGACGGCGACGCCCCGCGCGTCTTCGGCCGGCTGTCGAAGCGACGTGTGCCGCAGAACGCTCTCTTCTTGTCGTGCATCCTGCTGCTCTCGGGCGTCGTGCTGCTCTATGCGGGCAAGGACATCGGCACCGCGTTCGACATGGTGACCACGGTCTCGGCCGTGTGCTTCATGTTCGTCTGGACGATCTTCCTCTGCAGCTACCTCGTGTACCGCCGTCGGCGGCCGGAGAAGGTCGCAGCGTCGAAGTTCCGCATGCCGGGCGGCATCTTCATGGTCTACGTGGTGCTCGCGTTCTTCGTGTTCATCCTCTGGGCGCTCACGACGCAGCCCGACACCCTTATCGCGCTGCTCGTGACGCCGATCTGGTTCGTGCTGCTGCTCGTCGCCTGGATGTTCGTGCGCACGTCGCAGAACCATCTGACCCGTCACGCGGAGCACATCGCGTACCTGCGCGACGACTCCCCGGAGTAGTCCTGGACGGCCGTGGGAGGTTCTGACAGCCCCTCCCTCATCGTCGAGGCCGCGCGTAGCGTCGGTCTCGACGAAAGGACACGCAATGCACACTCGCACACTCGGACAGGGCCTCGAGGTCTCCGCCGTCGGGCTCGGATGCATGGGGATGTCGCAGAGCTACGGGCCGAACCCGGGCACCCGCGACGAGATGATCGGCGTGCTGAGGTCGGCTCTCGACCTCGGCGTCACCTTCTTCGACACCGCGGAGGTCTACGGCCCCTATGTGAACGAGGAGCTGGTCGGCGAGGCTCTCGAGCCCATCCGCGACCAGGTCATCATCGCGACGAAGTTCGGCTGGCGCATCGAAGACGGCAAGAGCGTCGGGCTCGACAGTCGGCCGGAGCAGATCCGTCGCGTCGCCGAGCAGTCGCTGCGTCGCCTGCGCACCGACGTGATCGACCTCTTCTACCAGCACCGTGTCGACCCGGATGTGCCGATCGACGACGTCGCAGGCACGGTAACCGAGCTCATCGCCGAGGGCAAGGTGAGGCACTTCGGGCTGTCCGAGGCATCGGCCTCGACGATCCGCCGGGCCCACGCCGTGCAGCCCGTCACGGCGCTGCAGAGCGAGTACTCGCTGTGGACGCGCGACCCTGAGGCCGAGATCCTGCCCACACTCGGCGAGCTCGGCATCGGCTTCGTGCCGTTCAGCCCGCTCGGCAAGGGGTTCCTCACCGGCACGGTCGATCGCACCACCTCATTCGCCGACGGCGACATCCGCGGCACGATCCCGCGCTTCAGCGAGGAGAACCGGGCGGCGAACGAGGCGCTGGTCGGCCACGTCGCCTCGCTCGCGGAGTCCAAGGAGGCCTCCCCCGGCCAGATCGCCCTCGCGTGGCTGCTCGCTCGGGAGCCGTGGATCGTGCCGATTCCCGGCACGAGGCGCACGTCGCGGATCGCCGAGAATGCGGGAGCCACCACGGTGGCCCTGTCGGCCGACGAACTCGCCGACCTCGATCAGCTCGCCGACCGGGTCGGCGTGCAGGGAGATCGGTACAACCCGCAGCAGATGTCGTTCGTCGACCGCTGAGTCGACCGCTGAGCAGCGGCGTGCGCTGGGTAGTCTGAGGCGGATGACTCCGCCCCGCACCTACCCGGCCACGATCGCCGCGCCCGTGGAGCATGAACTCATCATCAAGAAGTCGCGGTTCATCGCGACCGTCGAGCCGGTCACCTCGGTCGAGGACGCGGATGCCGTGATCGCACGCCTGCGCAAGCAGTGGTGGGATGCGCGGCACAACTGCAGCGCGATGGTCACCGGCCTGCTCGGCGATCAGGCCCGCTCGTCGGATGACGGTGAGCCGTCCGGCACTGCGGGGGTGCCGATGCTCGAAGTGCTCAGACGGCGCGAGCTGACGGACGTCGTGGCAGTGGTGACCCGCTACTTCGGCGGCGTGAAGCTCGGCGCCGGCGGGCTCGTGCGGGCCTACTCGACCGCTGTCTCCGAAGCCCTCGATCTCGCATCGCTCGTGCACCGGCAGTCCCTGACCCAGGTGACGATCGACGTCGCGCAGGCGGATGCCGGACGCTTCGACAACCTTCTGCGCGACTGGGTGCCGCGTCACGGCGCGACGCTCGGCGAGCCACGATACGCGGCGCTGGCGACTCTCGAGGTGTGGGTGCCCGCGCAGGAGATCGACCGGCTCGCGGATGACATCGCAGCGGCATCCGCCGGTTCCGTGATTCCGGTGATCGGCGTGGAGCGCGTCGTCGACGTGCCGGCCTGACCCCGGCCGACGCGCCCGGCTGATCCACAACAGCATCCGGATATTCTGGATGCCGCGATCTCGGAAGGAGAGCGATGTTCGACAGCCCGCTCTCGGCTTCCGCCTATGAGATCCTCGGCGTGGACCCGACCGTCGACGACGGCGAGCTGCGGCGCGCGTATCGCCTGCGCCTGCGGCAGACCCACCCGGACACGGGCGGAGACGCGGCCGTCTTCATCCAGGTGCAGCGAGCGTGGGAGCTGATCGGCACCCCCGAGGGCCGCGCCGCCTACGACCGTCGCTCGGGTGCGCACCCCGGCATCCCGGCCGAGCCGGAGTGGAACGGCTGGCGACCGCAGTCGGCCGCCCGCACGGACACCCGCCCTCGAGCTCGCTCCTACGGGCATCCCGGCGGGTGGCGCCGCGAGCGCTACCTGTCGCTGATCCGCGAATGGGCCGGCCGTGGCGTCGAGGTACCCGACCCCTATGACCCGGCGCTCGTGCGCTCGGCCCCGCGCGACCTGCGACGCCTGCTCGCCGATGCTCTCGCCGAAGAGGCGACCGCCCGCACGGTGAGCGCGCTCGGCATGGGCTTCACGGTGTGGCACGACGTCGCCACAGGAGCGGATGCCGACGACAAGCTCGACCATGTCGTGCTCAGCCCCTCGGGCCTCTACGGCGTCATGTCGGAGGACTTCGGCGGAGTCGTCGGGTTCCGTCGGGGCGAGATCACCGGCCCGAGTCTGGGCACACGCGCGCCCGTCACCGCCGCACTCTCGCGCATGCGCACCGTGGCCAAGGCCGCGCGGGTGAAGTTCGGCGGACTGATCATGGTGCTCCCCGACGACGATCTCGCGCAGGCCGTCACCCCGCTCGGCAGCAGCCGCGGCGTTCCCGTGGTCGTCGTGCGTCGCAGCGCGCTCGCGATGGTGCTGCGCCAGGGAGTCCCCGGTGCCCGCGCCATCGGCGGCAACGAGCTGTTCGACGTGCGCACACGCCTGCAGCAGACCGTCACCTTCGTCTGACCCCGGCCTCCCAGAACGAGGGACTCCCGGCATCGACTCGGCGGGAGTACCCTGCTCGCATGGCTACGCCCGCGGCGACGATGGCATGGATGCTCGATGCCGATCCGGCCCTGCGCTGGCAGGTGGAGCGCGACCTGCTCGGCGCCCCGGCCGATGTCTGGAGGTCCACGCGAGCTCGGGTGTCGACGGAGGGTTTCGGGGCCGCACTCCTCGCCGCGCAGGATCCGGACGGACGCTGGGACGGAGGGGCGCACTTTCCCGGCGACTTCTTCGGAACTGCGGAGGCGGAGCAGCCGGGTCAACCGTGGACTGCCACGAGCTGGTCTCTGAATCAGCTCCGGGAGTGGGGGGTGCCCGCGGCGGCGCTCGGCGACACCGCGGACCGTCTCGCACGCAACTGCCGGTGGGAGTATGACGACATGCCCTTCTGGGGTGGCGAGATCGACGTGTGCATCAACGCGTTCACCCTCGCGAACGGCGGATGGCTGGGGGCCGACGTCTCGCGACTGGTCCGATGGTTCCCGGAGCACCGGCTCGCCGACGGAGGGTGGAACTGCGAGGCGGAGGAGGGCGACTCGGTCCGATCCTCGTTTCACTCCACGCTCAACGCGCTCCGCGGGATGCTCTCCTACGAGCTCGCGACCGGGGACACGTCACTGCGATCGACGCGGCACGCCGGCGAGGAGTACCTCCTCCGAAGGCAACTGATGTTCCGTGCATCCACCGGCGAGCTCGTGGACGGGTTCGTGGTCCGTTTCGTCTACCCGAGCAGACATCAGTACAGCGCTCTGGCGGCGCTCGACTACTTCCGCGACGTGTCACAATCCGACCGAACCGCCCGAGACCCGCGAACGGATGCCGCAGTCGAGCTCGTGCGCGCGGCGCGACAGGCAGATGGATCCTGGCTCCAGGGCCCGCCGCTGGAGGGGCGGACGTGGTTCGCCGTCGATGCCGCGGAAGGCGCCCCGTCGCGGTGGCTGACCCTGATCGGGACGCGGGTCCTCGAGTGGGCAGATGGGGGCTCCTCCCCCGACGCATGATCCCGTCGGTTGTGACGGGCCTTGACCGCGGTTGTCAAACCGGTTTACACTCGCTTCACCCGCATTCGTCAAACCGGTTTAATCGTGCCGTGCCGAGTGTTCAGGGATCAACCCGGAAGTTCCACGAGGAGGTGGCATGAGCCGCACGACGATCGCCGACGTCGCCCGCGAGGCCGGCGTCACCAAGGCCACCGTCTCGCACGCGATGAGCGGCAAGCGGCCCATCTCCGACGACACCAGGGCCAAGGTGCTCGCCGCCGCAGAGAAGCTCAACTGGGTGCCGAGCCAGAGCGCCCGCGCGCTGGCCACGCAGAAGGCCAATGCGCTCGCCGTGGTGCTGGCCCGTGACCCCGAGGTCATCGCCAACGACTCGTTCTTCCCCGCGTTCATCGCGGGCGTCGAATCGGTGCTGGCTGAGACCGAGACGGCGCTGATCCTGCAGGTCGTTCCCGATCGGGCGGCCGAGGAGCGCGCCTACCGATCCCTCAGCCACGGCCGCGCCGATGGCGCCCTGCTGCTCGACCTGCGAGACGACGACTGGCGCGTGCCGCTGCTCGAAGAGCTCGACCTCCCTTCGGTGCTGGTCGGCGCCTACGAGCAGCCGACCCGATTCTCGTGCGTGCGCACCGACGATGACGCACCGGTGCGCGAGATCATCGCTCACCTGCGCGCCGAGGGTCACGAACGCATCGCTCACGTCTCGGGTCCGCTCGACTACGTGCACTCGCGCGTGCGGGCCGATGCCTACACCGATGCCGTGGGCGGCGATGCCCTGCTGCGCGAGGGCGACTTCACCGCCTCGAGTGGCCGGGAGCGCACCGCCGAGCTGCTCGCGCTGCCCGATCGCCCGACCGCCATCCTCTATTCCAACGACACCATGGCGATCGCCGGGCTGTCGTTCGCGCGGTCGAGCGGCCTCAGCATCCCCCGCGATCTCGCGATCGCCGGCTTCGACGACGACCATCTCTCGGCCCACCTCTCCCCCGCGCTCACGAGCGTCTCGTCGGGCCCCGCCGCGCGAGGACGCGCTGCCGCCCGCCTGCTTCAGGCCGACATCCTCGGCGCCGAGCCGCGCACAGAGGTCGTCGACTGCAACGTCGTGCACTTCCGGGAGAGCACAGCCCGCTAGACGATCACCCGAACCATCGCGTCAAGGAGGACAACATGAAGAAGAAGATCCGCGCAGCAGCGCTCCTGGGAGCGGTCGCGCTCGTCGCCACCGGATGCTCATCCGGAGGCGGAGGCGGCGATGCCTCGGCCGAGGGCACCGGCTCGATCGACATCTGGCTGTCGAACAACGAACAGGAGGTCGCCTGGGGCACCGCCGTGGTCGAGGCCTGGAACGCCGAGCACCCCGACGAGAAGGTCAACGCGCAGGAGATCCCCGCGGGCTCGTCGTCGGAAGAGGCGATCACCGCCGCCATCACAGCCGGCACCGCACCCTGCCTCGTCTACAACGTCGCTCCGGCCGCGGTCTCGGGCTGGGTCAAGCAGGGCGGGCTCGTCGACCTCAGCACCATGGAGGGCGGCAGCGACTACATCACCGAACGCGGTGGTGAGGTCGACTCGTATGCCACCGACGGAAGCTTCTACCAGCTGCCGTGGAAGTCGAACCCGGTCATGGTGATGTACAACAAGGCCCTGTTCGAGGCTGCAGGCATCGATCCCGAAGACCCCCAGATGGCCTCGTATGACGAATTCCTCGCCGGGTCGCGCGCGATCGTCGAATCCGGAGTGCAGAGCGCGATCTGGCCGGCACCCACCAGCGAGTTCTACCAGCCCTGGTTCGACTTCTATCCCCTGTACCTCGCCGAGACCGACGGCACCATGCTCGTCGAAGACGGCGCGGCGACGGTCGACTCGGATGCCGGGCGCGAGGTCGCGGAGTTCTGGAAGACCTTCTACGACGAGAAGCTCTCGCCCAACGAGGCGTCGACCGATGACGCGATGTCTGCCGGGACGACCGCCATGCAGCTCGCCGGCCCGTGGGCCATCCCTTCGTACGCCGAGACCGTGGACGTCGGGTTCATGCCCGTGCCGACCAGCGACGGTCGCGAGAACCCGACGACGTTCGCGGACTCGAAGAGCGTCTCGATGTTCACCGCGTGCGAGAACCAGGGCACCGCATGGGAGTTCCTGAAGTTCTCGACGAGCGTCGACAGCGACGGCCAGCTGCTCGAGGCGACGGGCCAGATGCCGATGCGCACCGACCTCACCGAGACCTACGCCGACTACTTCGACGCGAACCCGAACTACGTGGCGTTCGCCGAGCAGGCCGAGGCCACGGCAGACGTGCCCAGCATCCCGAACTCCGTGGAGGCCTGGCAGGCGTTCCGCGACGAGTACTCCGCCGCCGTGATCTTCGGCAAGGAGTCGATCGACGACTTCCTGAAGAACGCCGCGACGAAGATCGACAATCTCGTCGCCGAGTGATGAGCCGGACATGACGCTCCGAGACGACGCCGTCGCGGACGTGGCCGGGGGCACCACCGCCCCGGCCCCGTCCGCGGGCCGGCCACCGAGGGCGCGGTTGCGCACCCGCCTGCTGGGTGCGCAACCGATCGGCGGCCTCTTCGCCCTGCCGTATCTGGTCTTCGTGCTGGCGATCTTCGCGTTCCCATTGGGATTCGCGGTCTACATCGCCTTCCACGACTACTTCTTCACGGCACCCAATGTCGACGTCGACCGGCCGTTCGTGGGCTTCGACAACTTCGTCACGGTGCTCACCGACCCGAGGGTTCTCGGATCGTTCCGCAACACCCTGATCTTCCTCGTGATCAACGTGCCGCTCACCGCCGTGCTCTCGCTCGTGCTCGCGGCGGCGCTGAACACCGGCATCCGCTGGGTCGCCGCCTACCGGGTGGCGTTCTACGTGCCGTATCTGACGGCCAGTGTCTCGCTCGTCGGCGTGTGGATGCTGCTGTTCTCGGGCAACGGCCTGATCAACACGATCCTCGGGCCACTCGCCCCCGATCCATCGTGGCTGGTGAACAGCGGTCTCGCGATGCCGATGATCGCGCTGTACGTCACGTGGAAGCAGCTGGGGTTCTACATCCTGCTCTACCTCGCCGCACTCCAGAACGTGCCGAAGGAGCTCTACGAGTCGGCAGAGACCGACGGCGCGGGCGCGTTCTCGCGCTTCTGGAACGTCACCGTTCCCGGTGTGCGCAGCGCCACCACGCTCGTGCTGATCCTGTCGATCATCACCGGAGCGAACCTCTTCACCGAGCCGTACCTGCTCACGAACGGCGGCGGCCCCGACGGCGCCTCCTCGACACCCGTGCTGCTCATCTATCAACTGGGCATCCAGCAGCAGAATCCCGACACCGCGGCCGCGATCGGCATGATCCTCGTGATCCTGGTCGGCATGCTGTCGCTCGCCGCCAACCGCGCCACCAGGGAGCGATGACCATGAGACGCAAGCGTTCACTGCCCCGCATCCTGAGCGTGATCCTGCTCACGGTCGCGGCGATCGGATTCGCGTTCCCGTTCTACTTCATGCTGGTCGGTGCGTTCCAGGAGAACCCGACGAACTCGCCCGACGAGCTCTTCCCGACGAGCGGCTGGACGATCGACAACTTCCTCGCGATCGACTCCCGCATCGACCTGGTCGGCTCGCTGCTCAACTCGCTGATCTTCACGGCGGGCGTGCTGCTGGGCACCGTCGTGTTCGGACTGCTCGCCGGGTATGCGATCGCGCGGCTCGACTTCCGCGGTCGCGGAGTGATCTGGGTGCTCATGCTGCTGGTGCAGATGGTGCCGTTCCAGCTGCTCATGATCCCGCTGTACGTGCAGATCACGCGCAATTACGGGCTCGGCGACTCGTACATGGGCATGATCCTGCCGTTCCTCATCAACACCACCGCGGTGTTCATCTTCGTGCAGTTCTTCAAAGCGCTGCCCGTCGAGATCTTCGAGGCCGCCCGCATCGACGGCGCCGGCGAGATCCGCCTGCTCACCTCGGTCGCGATCCCGCTCATCAAGCCGGTGCTCGTGACCGTCGTGCTCGTGACCTTCATCGGCCCGTGGAACGAGTTCCTCTGGCCGTTCCTCATCACGAAGGACGCATCGCTGCAACCGCTCGCCGTGTCCCTCGCGAACTACATCTCGAACGTGGCGCAGTCCACGGCGAACCCCAACGGCGCGATCCTCGCCGGAGCGACCGCCCTGGCGTTCCCCGTCGTCATCCTGTTCATCGTCTTCCAGCGCTTCTTCCGGGCCACCGACCTCGGTGCGGCCGTCAAGGGCTGACCGGCCCCTCTCCAGAATCCCCGAAAGGACCCCCATGTTCACCGGAGCATCCTTCCCCCTCGGCCCGTTCACCCCCTACGAGGGCAACCCGATCCTGCGTCCGAAGGGCGACAGCTGGGAGTCGGCCAACCTCTACAACCCTGCGGCCCTCGTCGACGGCGACGAGGTGGTGCTGCTCTACCGGGCGCACGCAGACGACATCGTCTCGCACATCGGCATCGCCCGCTCGAGCGACGGCGTGAACTTCACCCGCGAGGACGCACCGATCCTCTCGCCCTCCGAGGACTATGAGCGCTACGGATGCGAGGATCCACGCATCGCGCTGATCGACGGCACCTACTACCTGACCTACACCGGCTGGGATCGGCGCAGCGCGCAGCTGTGCCTCGCGACCTCGACCGATCTGCGCACCTGGACCAAGCACGGACCGCTGTTCGACGACTTCGACACCTTCAAGACCATGGACCCCCGCGGGTTCAACTGGTCGAAGGCCGGGGTCATCGTGCCGCAGAAGATGCACGGCAAGTGGTGGATGTACTTCGGCGAGGGTGGCATCTACTGGGCCACCAGCGACGATCTGATCCACTGGACGCCCGGCACGGCCGACACCGAGCCGATGTACTCGCCGACCCCCGGCACGTGGGATGAGGCGCTCGTCGAGATCGGCACCTCACCTGTCGTCACCGACAACGGGTTGCTCGTGATGCTCACGAATGGGGCGACCAGGACAGTGCACGAAGACGGTTCGGTCGACGTGGACTACCGCTGCGGCCAGATCGCGATCGACCCCGACGAGCCGACCAAGGTGCTCGCGCGGCTGCAGGAGCCGTGGTTGCGTCCGCAGACCTTCGAGGACACGCACGGGCTCGTCTCGAACGTCACGTTCGTCGAAGGACTCGTGAAGTTCCAGGGCCGGTGGTTCGCGTACTACGGGCAGTCGGACACGACGCTGGCCGTCGCCATCCACGACCCCGCCCAGCCGTGGGGTCGCGCACTGCGAGACGGCACCGACTCGAACACGAGCGAGGAATGAGACCATGGCCATCTCCCGACGGACCTTCCTGACCGCGGCAGCCGCCACCTCGGCGCTGGCGCTCCTGCCGCTGGATTCGACCGGGGCGCAGGCGTCAGCGTCCGCTGCCGGCCTGCCTCTGGGGTCTCTCCCTCTGGGGTCTCTGCCTGCGGGGGCGAATGCCGGGGCGCGACTCACGAACCTCGCGCACCTGCGCTTTCTGCTCGCGGAGGTGCCCGTCGTGGCGAGCGCCACGCACACCACGTTCGGCATCGACGTCTCGCCGCGTGTGCTCGCGCCGTGGACGTATGCCGACACCGACGGCGCCGGGGGCTACCGCCCGGTGGGTGGCGGCACTCGCGACGCCGTGACCGGCTCTTGGACGCAGGGCGCGTACAACGCGGATGACATCGCCCGAGCCGCCGTCGTGTTCCTGCGCGAATGGAAGGCGACCGGCGACGCGCAGGCCCGCGACGAGGCACGCGATGTGCTCCGGTCGCTGGCGTTCCTGCAGACGACCAGCGGGCCGAACGCCGGTCGCGTGGTGCTGTGGCAGCAGGAGGACGGAACGCTGAACCCGAGCGCGATCCCCGTCGAGCTGCCGGATCCGTCGGACTCCGCCGAGTCGTACTGGCTGGCGCGCACGGTGTGGGCGTTCGGTGAGGGGTATGCGGCCTTCCGGCGGGAGGATGCCGAGTTCACGGCGTTCCTCCTCTCGCGGCTGCATCTGGCCCTCGATGCGCTCGGTCGCGAGTCGCTGTCGCGCGCCGGGCAGTGGGTGCGCAGCGACGGACGCGACCTGCCCGCCTGGTTGATCGCGGGTGGAGCGGATGCCACGGCCGAGGCCATGCTCGGACTCGCCGCCGCGACCGAGGCCGGAGACGCCCGAAGCCGACAGGCTCTGCAGACGTATGGAGAAGGTGTCGCGGCGATGGCCACTGTTCCTGCGAAGGGCTGGCCGTTCGGCGCCGTGCTGCCCTGGACCGGATCGCTGGGATTCTGGCACGCCTGGGGTGCGGCCGCCCCCGAGGCTCTCGCTCGCGCCGGTGCGCTGCTGCGACGTCGTGAGTGGACCGCGGCGGCCGTGGCGGATGCCGGGACCTTCACCCCGCAGGTGCTCGCCTCGGGTGGTCCGCACAACGCCTGGGCGCCGTTGCCTGCGGAGGCGCAGATCGCCTACGGAGCGCATGGTCGCGTCGCGGCGGCGGTGCAGGCGGCATCCGTCGGCGGTGAGGGTCTGCGGGTGCTCGCAGGGCTCGCCGCCGGGTGGTTCTTCGGCGCGAACACCGCCGGAGTCCCGGTCTACGATCCGGCCACCGGAGTGACCTTCGACGGTGTCGAGACCGATGGGCGGGTGAACCGCAACTCCGGGGCCGAATCCACCATCCACGGCCTCCTCACGATGCTGCTGCTGGATGCGAACCGTGACATCGCCCGGATCGCGACGTCGATCACCGGGCTGTCATCGTTCTCGGGGCTGCGGGTGATCGATGCCGAGGGCGCCCGGCTCTCGGCGGGATGCGTGGTCGTGCGACCCGAGGGCGGCGCCTGGACCGGCGAGGGCAACCTGTCGGGTGGCGCGTACGTGCGCGTTCCCGCGGGCGAGTCGGTCGAGTTCGATGTGACCGAGGCCGACGGCATCCTGCACGGTCTCGTGTGGAGACAGGCGGCGGATGCGGGCGAAGCGGTGTGGGAGGTGTTCCGCGGTCGCCGGCGTCTGTGGAGCTCTCGCACACCCGCGGGAGGCACCGGCGAGCGCGGACTCACTGAAGCCGACGGGATGCTGGTGCCGCAGCTGCTCGGCGGCGACCTGCCCGGGGAGCCGGTGACCGTCCGCTGCACGAGCACCGGCGACGTGCGGCTCGATGCCCTGATGATCCAGCCGGCTGTCGCGAACGCGGTGTACTCGACCACCTCCGGTGCGGCGGTGCTCTATGCGAACGGAACTCGACGCGATCAGCGGGTCGCTGTGCTCGCACCCGGTGCCGGACGAGCCTACGAGGCAGACGGATCGCAGCGAGGTCAGGCCGTCGGCGGCGGAAAGGTGCGCGTGCGCGGGGGCGGGTTCACGATCACGCAGTGACCGGGCCCCGACCTCGGGCTACGGTTGCGGTGTGCCTGCGATCCCTGTCTACGACCAGCTGCCCGACCGGCCCGCGCCCGACAACCCCACGGGAAAGCTCGTGCTCCTGCGCCATGGCGAGACCGAGTGGTCGAAGGCCGGACTGCACACCGGCCTCACGGACATCCCGCTCACGGCGCGGGGCGAAGACCTCGCCCGGGGTGCCGGACAGCTGGTCGCCGACTACGACTTCTCGCTCGTGCTGTCGTCGCCGCTCGAGCGCGCCCGGCGCACGGCCGAGCTCGCCGGTCTGCACGCCGAGATCGATCCGCTGCTCGTCGAGTGGGACTACGGCGGATACGAGGGCCGCACGACGAAGGACATCCGCGAGGAGCTCGGCTATGACTGGAGCGCATTCACTCACGGAGTGATCCGAGGCGCGACACCGGGCGAGACCGTCGAGGAGGTCGCGGCCCGCGCATCCCGCGTGCTCACCCGGGTTCTGCCGAAGCTGACCGAGGGTGATGTCGCGCTGGTCGCGCACGGGCACTTCCTTCGCATCCTCACCGCGGTCTATCTGCGCCTGGCGCCGCGCTTCGGCGCTCAGATCACGCTGGACGCCGGATCGGTGTCGGTGCTGAGCTTCTACCGCGAGCAGCCGGCGATCCTGACCTGGAACTACGGCCTCGAGCTGCCTCTCGCGCCGTCGGAGTCCTGACGCCCTCAGTGGATCCAGACGACCGCGCGCTCAGGACGCCTCGACGAGCGACAGCGCGTGGACCGTGGGGGCGCCCTCGAGAGCGAGTGCGAATCGAATCCCTGTGCGAGCATTCGTGACGTCGAAGGCGATCGTCTCGTTCGCGCACACGACCGGCTCTGCCGGGTCTCCCTCGTCCAGCTCGCTGGTCACGAGAGTGATGGTGCCGTCACCCCTGCAGGCGAACTGAGCCTGGTACGACCCCGGCGGGAGTGACGTGAAGGACGTCACGTCGTGGGCCGAACTGTTCTCGCTCATCCACCCGGAGAAGCCGAAGACGTATCCGTCGGCGTCTCCGCTGGGAACGGCAGTCTTCGCCCAGTCGGCGATCTCTTCGACCGGCACCGGGAGCAGCGCTTCATCCGCCTCGGCGTCCGGAGTCGGGGTCGGCGCAGGGCTCGAGGCAGAGGCCGAGTTCGAGGCGGAGGGCGACGGGGACCCCTCGCCCGACCCTGAGGGTTCGCCACTGCATCCGGCGAGCGCGACGCCTGCCATCAGGATCAGTCCCACTGCTGCCGCTCTTGTCGTAGACATCCCTTCACGCTACGTGCACGTGTGCAGGATGCAACCCGCGCGGCCGACACGCCATTCTTTTGAATTACTCAAAAGAGACGCTAGAGTCGAGGCATGGAGACAGAACTCGACTCGGCACTTCGCGGTGCCGGGCTGCGTGCGACCGCGGGCCGCGTCGCCGTTCTCGAGGCTCTGGAATCCATGGCCCACACGGATGCGGAGCGGGTCTTCCGCGCCGTCTCCGACGTGCTTCCGACGACGTCGATCCAGTCGGTGCACAACATCCTCGCGGACCTGACGACGGCGGGTCTGATCCGCCGGATCGAACCGGCAGGCTCCGCGGCGCTCTATGAACGGCGCATCGACGACAACCATCACCACATCGTCTGCACCCAGTGCGGTGCGATCGGCGATGTGGACTGCGTCGTCGGCGAAGCGCCGTGCCTCACCCCGTCTTCGGCGGGGGGATTCACCGTCCAGACAGCCGAAGTGACCTTCTGGGGCCTGTGCCCCAGTTGCCAGAACGCCGCGCAGTAGCATCCGACGTCCGATCCCGGGCACCCGGGGTGATCGTCGTCCCTGTGCGCAGAAGGAGAAGAACATGACCGACCCATCGACCACCACCCAGACGGGCACTCCCGTCGCGAGCGACGCCCACTCGCTCACCGTCGGAGCAGACGGACCCACAGTCCTGCACGACCGCTACCTCGTCGAGAAGCTCGCGTCGTTCAACCGCGAGCGTGTGCCGGAGCGCAACCCGCACGCCAAGGGCGGCGGAGCCTTCGGAACCTTCACCGTCACCGAGGATGTGTCGGCCTACACCCGTGCCGCAGCCTTCCAGCCCGGCGCCGTGAGCGAGACGCTGCTGCGCTTCTCGTCGGTCGCCGGCGAGCAGGGTTCGCCCGACACCTGGCGCGACGTGCGCGGCTTCGCACTGCGCTTCTACACGTCCGAGGGCAACCTCGACATCGTCGGCAACAACACCCCGACCTTCTTCCTGCGCGACGCAATGAAGTTCCCCGACTTCATCCACTCGCAGAAGCGCCTCGGCGACTCGGGTCTGCGCGACGCCGACATGCAGTGGGACTTCTGGACCCTCTCTCCCGAGTCCGCCCACCAGGTCACGTACCTGATGGGAGACCGTGGCCTGCCGCGCAGCTGGCGCCACATGAACGGCTACGGCTCGCACACCTACCAGTGGGTCAACGCCGCAGGCGAGCGCTTCTGGGTGCAGTACCACTTCCTGTCGAAGCAGGGCGTCGAGGCGATGAGCGCCGAAGAGGCCGAGAAGCTCGCAGGGTCGGATGCCGACTACTACCGTCGCGACCTGTTCGACGCGATCGCGAGCGGCGACGCCCCCTCCTGGGATGTCTACGTGCAGGTCATGCCCTACGACGAGGGCAAGACCTACCGCTTCAACCCCTTCGACCTGACGAAGACCTGGTCGAAGAAGGACTACCCGCGCATCAAGGTCGGCACGTTCACGCTCGACCGCAACCCGCAGAACTTCTTCGCCGAGATCGAGCAGGCCGCCTTCTCGCCGGGCAACCAGGTTCCCGGCACGGGCATCTCGCCCGACAAGATGCTCATGGCCCGCGTGTTCGCCTACTCCGACGCGCAGCGTTACCGCATCGGCGCGAACTACAACCAGCTTCCGGTCAACCAGCCGCATGCGGCCGAGGTGCGCAACTACATGCACGAAGGCCAGATGCAGTACAAGTTCAACCCGGCCGAGCACCGCGTCTACACGCCGAACTCGTACGGCCCCGCCGGTGGACCGACCGCCGACCCGGCCGCGGGTGTCGAAGCGAGCTGGGAGTCGGACGGCGAGCTGATCCGCGCCGCGGCGACCCTGCACCTCGACGACGACGACTTCGGTCAGGCCGGCACGCTGTACCGCACGGTCTTCGACGACGAGCAGCGCGCGCGCTTCCTCGACACGCTGACCGGTCAGGGGCAGGCCATCACGATCGACGCGATCCGCGAGCGCTTCTTCCAGTACTGGACGAACGTCGACGCATCGCTCGGAGAGGCTCTGCGCGCTCGCTTCTGAGTCGCATCTGCTGACGACCGAGACCCACCGTTCCCTCGGGGCCGGTGGGTCTCGGCGTCTCCGGGCATCGCAGGAGGAGGACAATGGATGCCGTGGCTGTTCCTCTCTCCGACCTGACCAACATGCCCGAACCCCAGCAGGTGTACGCCGCTGACGGCACTCGCCTCGCGACGTACACGTGGGGCGAGATCGATGCGCCGGTGGTGGTGATCGTGCACGGCTTCGCGTCGAGCGCCCGCGACACCTGGGTGCTCACGGGCTGGGTGCGCGAGCTCACCAAGGCCGGATACCGCGTGCTGGCGCTCGACCAGCGAGGCCATGGCCTCAGCCAGAAGCCGCACCAGGCCGACGCGTACGGCATCCGCACCCTCGCGACCGACGTCGAGACGGTCATGGACGCATACCTCGTCGATGAAGCCGTCTATGTCGGGTACTCGCTCGGGGCGCGGGTCGGCTGGGAGGTCGTGCGTGATCTTCCGCATCGCATCGGCCGGGCAGTGCTCGGCGGGGTGCCCGACGGCATCCCTCTCGCGCGGCTCGATCTCGATCAGGTGCGCGCATACCTCGCGGACGGCACGCCCGTGTCGGATGCGACGACGCAGAACTACATCACGCTGACGGAGCGCGTGCCGGGCAACGACCTCGGAGCCCTGGTGGCGCTGGCGGAGGGGATGCGGTCGTCACGGACGATCGACCCCGATCCGTCGAACGCCCCCGCGAGCCCGATCCTGTTCGCGACGGGCTCGAAGGACGCGATCATCGAAGGCTCGCGCGCACTCGCATCCGCTGCCCCCCAGGGGCGGTTCTTCGAGATCCCGGATCGCAACCACTTCAACGCTCCCGGGTCCCGCGCGTTCAAAGAGGCCGCGCTGGCGTTCCTGTCGGAGGGCTGACCGCAGGCACGAGAAGAGCCCTCCGTCTCGAGGTGACGAAGGGCTCTCGGGGTGACGGTCAGACCGTCGCGTTCTCTTCGCGCTTCGGCAGCACCCATCCCGCACGCGGGAAGTGGCAGGTGTAGCCGTTGGGGTACTTGATCAGGTAGTCCTGGTGCTCTTCCTCCGCCTGCCAGAACGGGCCCGCGGGCTCGATCGTGGTCACTGCCTTGCCCGGCCACAGGCCTGAGGCGTCGACGTCGGCGATGGTGTCGCGGGCGACGGCCTCCTGCTCGGGGCTGAGCGGGAAGATCGCCGAGCGGTAGCTCGAGCCGACATCGTTGCCCTGACGGTCCTTCGTCGACGGGTCGTGGATCTGGAAGAAGAACGCGAGGATGTCGCGGTACGTCGTCTTGGTTGGGTCGAAGACGATCTCCACAGCCTCGGCATGACCGGGGTGGTTGCGGTAGGTGGCGTGGTCGTTGCTGCCGCCGGTGTAGCCGACACGGGTGTCGAGCACGCCGGGCTGGCGGCGGATCAGGTCTTCCATGCCCCAGAAGCAGCCGCCCGCCAGCACGGCGGTCTCGGCTCCGGGGGTGCGGGTGATGGTTCCGGTGTCGGTCATGACTGCTCCTCAGAGGTGGGGGTGGTGGGGAAGAGGTGACGGTAGCGACCGTACCCCTCATCTTCCAGGCTGTCAGCCGGGATGAAGCGCAGGGCGGCGGAGTTCATGCAGTATCGGAGCCCGCCTGCATCGCGCGGTCCGTCGTCGAAGACGTGCCCCAGGTGGCTGTCGGCGCCGGTGGAACGCGCCTCCGTGCGCGTCATCCAGAGCTTGCGGTCGGTGCGCGTGGTCACGGCATCGGCCTCGATGGGCTTGGTGAAGCTCGGCCATCCGGTGCCGCTGTCGAACTTGTCGGTCGACGCGAAGAGCGGCTGGCCCGAGACGACGTCGACGTAGATGCCGTCGTCGTGGTTGTTCCAATACGCGTTGCGGAAGGGCGGCTCGGTGGCATCCTCCTGCGTCACCTCGTACTGCAGGTGCGTGAGGTCGCTGACCGCCGCGGGGTTCTTGCTGTACTCGTTCGACATGATCTGACTCCTTGTCCGACGCGGCTGGCTGCAGCGTCTTAGAGGAGAACCAGGCAGGCGCCGGTTTTGGTCCCGCAGGACTGTGAGCGGGCTGTGAGTTTGAAAGGAGTCGATAGAGTTGCTCAGCCACACACACCACAGGGAGACGCACATGTCGGTTGGACTGCTCGCCGTCGTCGATGACATCCTCAGCGCGGCGATGAAGGCCTCGGCGAAAGCCGCGGGCGTCGTGATCGACGATGCCGCGGTGACCCCGCAATATGTGCAGGGCATCACGCCGGCGCGCGAGCTGCCCGTGGTCGCGAAGATCGCGCTCGGTTCGCTGGTCAACAAGTTCGTGATCATCATCCCGATCGCGCTGGTGCTCACCGCCTTCGCGCCGTGGGTGCTGCCGTACCTGCTGATCCTCGGCGGTGCCTATCTGTGCTTCGAAGGCGCCGAGAAGGTGCTCGAGTGGTTCGGCGTGCAGCACGGTCACGCCGATGAAGGCGCCCGCGACGAGAAGAAGCTGGTGCTCGGCGCGGTGCGTACCGACCTGATCCTCTCGACCGAGATCATGCTGATCTCGCTGGCGAACCTCGAGGCCGGTCTCGACATCTGGACGACCCTCGCGATCCTCGCGGTGATCGCCCTGCTCATGACGGGCGTCGTCTACGGCGCCGTGGCCCTGCTCGTGAAGATCGATGACATCGGTCTGAAGATGGCCAAGAACCCGGTCGCACGCGTCCGCCACACGGGAATGCGGATCGTGCGCTCGATGCCGGCGGTCTTCCGCTTCATCAGCATCCTCGGCACTGTGGCGATGCTGTGGGTCGGTGGCCACCTGCTGCTCGTTAACCTCGGCGAGGTGGGCGTGCACTTCGGCGAGGACATCCTGCATGCCATCGAGCATGCGCTCGAGCCCCTCGGCGCTGTCATCGTATGGATCGGCGACACCCTCTTCTCGGCCATCGCCGGCCTGATCGCCGGTCTGATCATCGTCGGGATCATCCTGGGCATCGGCCGCCTGATCGGCAAGAAGCCGAACTTCCACGAGGGCGAGGAATCGCCCGCCGACGTGCACGTCTGAACCGCGCACCGCGGAATCGACGTCAGGCAGCGATGTCATAGCGGGCCCGGCCCCCGAGGCGCGGAGTCCTCGCGAGATCGATGCTTCGCGGCGGGATCAGCCATACCCGTGCCGCGACCCCGACGCCCTCGACGCGGATATCCCACCCGTTGTCGTGGATGCGATGGTGACACGACTCGCACAGCAGTACGCCGTTGTTCAGGTCGGTGCGTCCGGTGTCTCGCTGCCACCACCTGATGTGGTGGGCCTTGGTCATCTGCGGCGGGAGACCGCACATGGCGCAGCCGCCGTCTCGCTCGACGAGCGCCAATCGCTGCGCCCGGGTGAACAACCGCTTCTCGCGCCCCCAGTCGAGGATCTCCCCCGCTGATCCGAGAACCACCGGGATGATGCCGCCACCCGCAGCCATGCGACGGCAGGTGCTGACGCTCACGGGCTGGTCGCTGCCGTCGATCGTCGCGCTGCCCTCGCCCGACATGAGCTGGTCGAGGTTCACGCGCACCACCACTGTCGCACCCGATGCGGGCATCCCGCCGTTGTCGCAGGCGATCGCGTGCTCGCAGATGGCGGTCAACGCATCGGCCTGGATCATCGCGACCGAACGGCGATCGGCATCCGGCGCGTCAGGGTCTGTCGCGGTGATCCGCGACTGAAACGACGCCGCCACGTAGGCCTGTATCGCGGCCTTGATCGGCGCCCCTGAGGCGATGTCAGTCTGCAGCACAAGGTGAAGCGAGCCGTCGCGCTCGAACATCGTCAGGGAACGGCGGTCGCGGGCCTCTCGCTCTCTGGGTGCGACGCCGTCTGGGTCGAGCCAGGCTTCGGCACGGGCCACCAGCTTGCCGACGTCGGCGAGGGACATCCCCGCTGACCTGCCGACGAGGAGACGCTCGGCCTCTTCGACCCGAGCCGACCCCACCTTGAGTCGGATCCGCTCGAGCAGGCTGACGATGAGCGCGGCGGCCGCGACGGAGATCTCCCCTGCGGCGAGCGCCGACGCCAGCGCCGGATACCGCGCGGGCAGGACCTCACCCAACAGATTCGTCCGCGGCGCCGCTGCCTGCCCCACCGCGATGAGTCGCTTGGCGTCGCCGGCCGACCCACCCGTGTTCGCGGCGATCATCGCCGCAGCACTCCGGTATCCATGCTGCTTCGCGAACCCGTCAGGGCCGAGTTCCGACCGCGACTCGTGCGCGATCGTCGCCGCGAGCTCGGCGTGGAGCCCGTCGAGGCATCGCTGCGCCTGGCTCACCGCACGATGCGCGTCGAGCAGCTCGATGCGCGAGAGCTCCGCTGACCCCTCGGCGTCGCCCCAGACGTCGCCGAGGCGCTTGACGGCCTCGAGAAGCGGCATCAGGCGGGATGAGGGCATGTCTCCATTTTAGAACAGATGTTCGAATCTCGAGCGAGATGCCGGAATCCACTGGAGCAGGAAATCGAGCTCATGACGGCAGGTGGTCATCACCCCGCAGCCACTCATCGAACGTGATCCGACCCTGCAGAGCATCCGCCCCTCCGCGCAGCGACCCCGACGCCAGCCCTCGCCCGTACGCGCCGGGCAGCCGCACTCCCAGCACCCGCCGGCGCACTCCGTCGAACGCCAGCTGCCTCCGCGCCACATCCGCGAGAACCTCGTCGCGCGGTCCGACCAGGTCGGACGCACGCCCGGCCGGTGCGCCCTCGGCGACGCGCACCAGATGCTCCCCGACCTCGCGCGCAGCCACCGGCCGCATGAGCAGCTTCGGCAGCACCGCCACCGGGCCGGACATCCCCGACAGCAGCTGTCCGGCGAACTCGTGGAACTGACCGGCCCTCGCGATCGTGAACGGCACCGACCCTGCAGCCACCGCGCGTTCCTGCGCCAGCTTGCCCGCGTAGTACGAGGCGTCGATGCCATCGATCCCCACGATCGACAGAGCGACGTGGTGCGCGACACCCGCACGCGACTCCGCAGCCAGCAGATTGCGGGTCGCGGTCTCGAAGAACTTCACCGCCTTCGCAGCCGAGAGCGTGGTCGTGTTCGTGACGTCGATGACGGCATCCGCCCCCTGCAGCCGCTCGGCCAGTCCGGCACCGGTGAGCACATCGGCTCCGGATGATCGCGACAGCACCACCACCTCGTGACCGGCCGCCCGCGCCGCCTCCACGGCGTGCCGACCGACCACCCCTGTTCCTCCTGCGACCGCGATCCTCATCCGATTCCCTCTCCGCTCCGGGGCGCACGTCCACGCCTCCTGCACCAGATGACGAATCAGCACCCGAGAACGTGAGGCCTCACACTCCACCCTGCTCCGTCGTCATATCCTGCGAAAGCACACTCGCACCCGCATCCGAAAGGCACCCCATGGATGACGACCTCGACGACGTCTTCCGCGAGCGGCGACGCCTGCTCGCCCTCGGATACCGGATGACCGGCACTCTGGCGGATGCCGAGGATGTCGTGCAGGAGACCTACCTGCGCTGGTACCGGCTCACCGAAGCTGAGCGCGAGACCATCGCGAACCCCGCCGGCTGGCTCACCACCGTCGCGGGACGCGTCGCCCTCGACCTTCTGGGTTCCGCCCGCCACAGGCGCGAGCAGTACGTCGGGCCGTGGCTGCCCGAGCCCGTTCCGGCCGAGCTCTTCGCCGGAGCGATCGGATCGCGCACGGTCACGACGTCCGAAGATCCTCTCGATCGCATCACTCTCGACGACGACGTCTCGACCGCGCTGTTGGTCGTGCTCGAGGCGATGACTCCCGCCGAGCGCGTCGCCTTCGTGCTGCACGACGTCTTCGCCGTGCCTTTCGACGAGATCGCCGAGGCCGTGGGGCGGTCTTCCGCGGCGGTGCGGCAGCTCGCGTCATCCGCTCGTCGTCACGTGCGCGAGAACCGGGCGACCGCCGTGCCTCGCGCCGAGCACGACCGCGTGGTGCGGGCCTTCCAGCAGGCGACGCGCACGGGCGAGGTCGCCCCGCTGCTGAAGTTCTTGGCACCAGACGTCGAACTGCGCAGCGACGGAGGCGGCGTGGTCAGCGCCGCCCGCAATGTCGTGAGCGGCGCCGACAACGTCGCCCGCTTCCTGCTCGGGATCGCGGCCAAGAACCCCCACTTCACCGCCGAGGAGAAGCACTTCGGCGACGGTCTCGGCGTGGTGTTCCGCGACGGAGAGAACGTGCATTCGGTCATGAACGTGCACGTCGAGGCGGGTGTGATCACCCAGCTGTGGATCGTGCTCAACCCCGCCAAGCTCACCTACTGGAATACGTCGGAGTGATCCGAAGCGGGTGCCCGAGAGCCCCCGCCCCGGCATCCTGCTACCGTCGTGCAGTGCGCACCCGAGCGCAGATGCAGGAGACAGCCGATGAGCGACCCCCAGATCCGGGATGCCGAGACCGCCGACCTCGAAGCGATCACGGCGATCCACAACGACGCGGTGCTGAACACCACCGCGATCTGGAATGAAGAGGCGGTCACGGTCGAAGACCGCGCCGCCTGGCTCGCGGAGCGCACAGGCCGCGGCTATCCCGTCATCGTCGCGGTCGACGAGACCGGCGTGCTCGGGTATGCGACCTTCGGCGACTGGCGCCCGCACAGCGGATATCGGCACACCGTCGAGCATTCTGTCTACGTCCGCGACGGCCAGCGGGGTCGCGGCATCGGCAAGGCGCTGATGATCGAGCTCATCCACCGCGCCCGCAGCCTCGGCAAGCACGTGATGGTCGCCGCGATCGAGAGCAGCAACACGGGGTCGATCATCATGCATAAGCGCCTCGACTTCATGCAGGTCGGGCGCATGCCGCAGGTCGGCACCAAGTTCGATCGCTGGCTCGACCTCACGTTCCTGCAGCTGGTGCTCGACCAGCGGCCCTTCCCCGACGAGACGAAGTGAACGTCTTCCTCTGGCTGGTCGACGCCTTCAACTCGCAGTGGATGCTGCCCGGCGGCCAGGTGCTGCTCGTGCGCGAGGTGGTCGGCAATGCATTCGGCCTCGCCAGCGCACTCGGCGGCATGCAGCGCAAGATCTGGGCGTGGCCGGTCGGCATCGTCGGCAACCTGCTGCTGCTCACCGTCTTCCTCGGATCCATCCTCAATCCCGATCATGAGCTGCCGCACCTGCTCGGTCAGGCCGGTCGTCAGGTCATGTTCATCATCGTGGCGATCTACGGGTGGGTGCGCTGGCGGCAGGCCTCGTCGTCGGGTGGTCGCGTCACGCCCCGGTGGGCACCGAACAGCGCGCGCATCGGCCTGGTGCTCGTGATGGTGATCGGCACGATCGCCCTCACTCCCCTGTTCCGCGCCCTCGGCTCGTGGGAGCCGGTGTGGGCCGACGCGTGGACCTTCGTCGGGTCCCTGCTCGCCACCTACGGCATGGCCAAGGGGTGGACCGAGTTCTGGCTGATCTGGATCGCCGTCGACGTCGTGGGCGTGCCGCTGCTGTTCAGCTCGGGCTTCTACGCGACCGGACTCATGTACGTGTTCTACGGCGTCTTCACCGCGGTCGGATTCGTCGTCTGGTGCCGAGCGCAGGCGAACGCCAAACCGCAGGTCGAGACGATCATGCCCGACCCGCGTCCGATCACGTCCATCACGAAGACCGTCGACGGCGACCGGGGCTGACCCGGCCGGACTCGACCGACGAATGTGTCGCCCCGTGTCGCAAGGGCTGACACGGGGCGCCTCTGCGGGTTTTGCTTGACCCCATGACCCGTCAGATCCGCTTCAACGCCTTCGACATGAACTGCGTCGCCCACCAGTCGTCCGGTCTGTGGCGGCACCCGGACGACCGCTCGCGTCAGTACAACACCATCTCGTACTGGACGGATCTGGCGAAGCTGCTCGAGAGCGCGACCTTCGACGGCATCTTCATCGCCGACGTGCTCGGCACCTACGACGTCTACGGCGGCACCAACGAGGCGGCGATCCGCAACGGCGCACAGGTTCCCGTGAACGACCCGATCCTGCTCGTGAGCGCGATGGCGGCGGTCACCGAGCACCTCGGCTTCGGCATCACCGCCGGCACCGCCTTCGAGCACCCCTATCCGTTCGCACGGCGTCTGAGCACGCTCGACCACCTGACCAACGGACGCGTCGGCTGGAATGTCGTGACCGGCTACCTGCCCAGCGCCGCCCGCAACATGGGTCAGCACGATCAGCTCGCGCACGACGACCGCTACGACCACGCCGACGAGTACGTCGAGGTGCTCTACAAGCTGTGGGAGGGATCGTGGGAAGACGACGCCGTCGTCGAAGACCGAGAGCGCGGCATCTTCACCGACCCGGCGAAGGTGCACCCGATCGGCCACGAGGGGAAGCACTTCAGCGTTCCCGGCATCCACATCTCCGAGCCGTCGCCGCAGCGCACCCCGGTCATCTACCAGGCCGGAGCCAGCCCTCGCGGTGTGCGCTTCGCATCGGAGAACGCCGAGGCGATCTTCGTCGCCGCGCCCTCGAAGGAGGTGCTCGCCGGCACCGTGAAGCGCATCCGGGATGCGCTGGAGGACGCGGGTCGCGACCGCTACGACGCGAAGATCTACACGCTGCTCACCGTCATCACGGGGGCCACGAGCGCGGATGCCGCGGCGAAGCACGCCGAATACCTGTCCTACGCGAGCCCGGAGGGCGCGCTGACCTTCATGTCGGGCTGGATGGGCGTCGACCTCTCGCAGTATGCCGAGGACGAGCCCGTCGGCAACGTCGAGTCCAACGCGATCCAGTCGGTGCTGCAGCATCTCAAGGAGGAAGCCGACCTCGGACGCGAGTGGACCGTCGGCGACTTCGGCCGCCACAACGCGATCGGCGGCCTCGGCCCGACCATCGTCGGATCTGGCGTCGAGATCGCCGACGAACTGCAGTCGTGGGTCGAGGAGACCGACATCGACGGATTCAACCTCGCCTACGCGGTCACGCCCGGCACCTGGCAGGACGTCATCGAGCACGTCATCCCGGTGCTGCGCGAGCGCGGCGTCTACCCGAACGAGTACACCCCGGGCACGCTGCGCAACAAGCTGCAGGGCAAGGGCGACCGCGTGCAGGACACGCATCGCGCCGCGCGCTATCGGGTCGGAGCGAACGCCACCGTCGCATGATCAGCGCCGGGCGGAGACCAGAGGCGCCGGTCAGTCTGCCTTCGAGCTGAACATCCCGCGCAGCACCAGGAACACCACGACCGCGACGACGGCGACGATCGCGAGCTTCGCGATGAACCAGAGGATCGAGAAGAGCGCGCTGACGATCCACCAGGCGATCACGACGGCGAGCACGACGCCGATGATGGTCCAGAGCGAGTTCTTGTTCATGGCTCCAGCCTAGGCGGCGCGGCCGACGTCACAGATCCGGATGCTGCGACGTCAGTACTCATGGAGGCGCATCTCGCGCCCCATGAGCGAAGGAGACGACGTGACTCACGTCAACATCGGCAAGGTCTATGCAGCCCCGTATCAGGCGATGCTGGAGTTCAACGCCCAGGCGGTCGCCGCAGCCGAGGATGCCGGCCTCTCGCCGTTGCTCGTCGAACTGGTCAAGGTGCGGGCGTCGCAGCTCAACGGCTGCGCCTTCTGCCTCAGGATGCACTGCGCCGATGCGGTCAAGGCCGGGGAGACGGCCGACCGACTGGCCGTGCTCGCGGGATGGTGGGAGTCGCAGTACTTCTCGGCCGAGGAGCAGGCCGCCCTGCAGATCGCCGAGAACGTGACATTGATCGGCGACCACGGCCGCCTCGCAGAGCGCGGAGTCGACGTCGAGGGCGTGCTGACCGAGAAGCAGATCGCCGCCGTGACCTGGCTCGCCGTGGTCATCAACAGCTGGAACCGCATCGCGATCAGCAGCCACTACGCCGTGCACGCCTGATCGAGCGACGGTGAGACGGTGGCGGGAGGGCGGATGCCACCGCATCCGCCCCCGTCCCTTCCGCATCGGATGTGTCGCCGTCAAGACCCTTCTCGAGAAGGGGATCGGGGGCGAGACTTCGAGCATGTCTGCACCGGCCCTCACTCCGTCCGCCCTCCACGGCATCGCCGCCCGCGGCCCGCTCAGCGACGGCATCATCCGCCGACTGACCGGAGAAGACGCCGACGACCTCGGCGCCCGCGCCGAGACCGCGCTCGCCACCAGCGACGATGTCGTGCGCGACGACGACATCCAACTCGCGCTCTTCGTGCTGTACGCCTCGTCGTACGGATCTCTGTCCGAGCTCGATCCCGCCCTCGAGTGGGACCCGGCACTGATCGCCACGCGAGGACTCCTCGAGCACGCCTTCGAGCGGGCGTTGCGGGCGACCGTGTCGACCCCGGAACTGCCCGAGCCGACCGTGGATGCCGTCGGACGAGCCCTGTTCGCTCTCGCCGAGGCCGACACCGGACCGAGCCTCTCTCGTTACGTCGCGAAGAAGGCCACGGACGAGCAGATGCACGAGTTCTTCATGCAGCGCTCGATCTACACGCTGCGCGAGGCGGACCCGCACTCGTGGGCGATCCCCCGCCTGACCGGTCGGCCCAAGGCGGCGCTCGTCGAGATCCAGTCGGACGAGTACGGCGGAGGGCGCCCCGACCGTGTGCACGCGACGATCTTCGCTCGCGCGATGCGCGGCGCCGGCCTCGACGACACCTATGGCGCCTACGTCGACGACGTGCCGGCGATCACGCTCGCGTCGCTCAACATGATGTCGATGTTCGGCCTCAACCGTCGGCTCGTCGGAGCGATCGTCGGCCATCTGGCCGCGTTCGAGATGACCTCGTCGATCCCCAATCGGTTCTACGCCGACGGGCTGCGACGGCTCGGCTTCGCCGAGGACGTGACCGACTACTTCGACGAGCACGTCGAAGCGGATGCCGTGCACGAGCAGATCGCCGCGCGTGACCTCGCGGGTGGGCTGGCCGAGGACCGCCCCGACCTGCTGCCCGACATCATGTTCGGCGCCGCAGCCTGCCTCACCGTCGACGGATGGGCGGCGGGACACATGCTCGACTCCTGGACGCGCGGCGAATCCTCGCTGCGAGAGCGGGACGCGCGATGAGCGGGGCGCAGGATGCCGTCACGATCACGGCGTACCCCGACGGCCCGCTGCTGGTGCGCGGAGCAGCGGTGCTCGAGACCTCCGACGGCGAGCCGATCGAGGTGACGCGCCGCACGGTGGCGCTGTGCCGTTGCGGTCTCTCGACGATCAAGCCGTTCTGCGACGGCACGCACAAGGCCGCCGGGTTCCGCACCGACGCCTGATCTCGATGATGCGGGCCGGGCGCGATCAGCGCGGGCCGGTCGCGATCAGCGCGCGTCGGCCGCGATCAGTGCCCGACTGCCGGCAGGCAGCCGCCGTCCATGATGACGCCGCCGATCTCGACCGTGAGCGTGTCTGCCGAGACCTCCCCGAAGATGCAGCCGCCCTCGGGAGCAGCCGCGCCGAAGGCCACAGCGCGTTCATCGCCCAGCGTCTGGACGCCCGTGAGGCCCGCTGCGGCGAACACCTGCTCGACCGCGTGCACCGACAGGTCTCCTGAGGCACGGAGCGTCTCGAGCCCGGTGCGGACGGCAGCCGCCGGCTCCTCCGCGGCTGCCCGACCCTCCTCCGAGAGGTCGACCCGATCGCGATAGCGCTCGTTCTGCGCCATCGCGTGATCGGGGTCGTACGGCGCGCAGTCCGGAGGCAGCTCGACGCCTTCGATCTGCGGACATGCGGCCGTAGGAGTGGGACTCGGGGATGCAGACGGCGATGCGCCAGGCGAGCCTGTGGTCGCCGTCGCACACCCTGCGAGCACCATGGTCGTCGCGACGACGAGAAGAAGACGTGCACCTCTCGACCTGTCCCCCCGGATTCCGGTCATGCCCTCATGCAACCACACGGGACGGACGGTGCCAACCGGTGTGCGCGACGTGGGCGACCTTCGCCTGCGCCCCGGGAGGAGCACTGCGCCCCGGGAGCAGCACTGCGCCACGGGAGGAGGACTGCGCCACGGGGGGAGGGCTGCGCCACGGGAGGAGAACTGCGCCACGGGAGGAGAACTGCGCCACGGGAGGAGAACTGCGCCACGGGAGGAGGACTGCGCCCCGAGAGGAGTCTCAGCGGCATTCTCTCCTCCCGTAGGAGAGTTCTCCTCCCGAGGGCGCACGAGGGAGACCCGAGGGCGCACGAGGGAGAGCCCGAGTGCGCGCGCCGATGCGCACGAGCCTCATCTGACCCGCTTCAGCGCGGATTCAGCGTGCGCCCGCCACACTGGAGGAATGCGGATCCTGGTGGTTGACGACGAGGTGCGTCTTGCCGACGCCGTGCGCCGGGGGCTCGAGGCGGAGGGCTTCGCGGTCGACGTCGCGAACAACGGCGTCGACGGGCTGTGGCGTGCGCGTGAGACGCGGTACGACGCGATCGTGCTCGACCTGATGATGCCCGGCATGAGCGGGTGGAAGGTGTGCGAGGCGCTGCGCGCCGAGGAGAACTGGACGCCCGTGCTCATGCTCACCGCCAAGGACGGCGAGTGGGACCAGGTCGAGGCCCTCGAGACGGGTGCAGACGACTACGTGACCAAGCCGTTCTCCTTCGCGATCCTCGTGGCTCGCCTCCGTGCCCTCGTGCGCCGTGGCGCTGTCGCGCGCCCTGCGGTGCTCGAAGCCGGAGACCTCAAGCTCGACCCGTCGTCGCACCACGTCTGGCGCGGTGAGACCCAGGTCACGTTGACCGCGCGCGAGTTCGCCGTGCTCGAGCACCTCATGCGGCACCGCGGTCAGGTGCTGTCGAAGCGCGCGCTGATCGAGGGCGTCTGGGACGACGACTTCGACGGCGACCCGAACATCGTCGAGGTCTACGTCGGTCACCTGCGCCGCAAGCTCGACAAGCCCTTCGGGCGCGAGGCGATCGAGACGATCCGCGGCGCCGGCTATCGATTGGCGGCCGACGGTGGCTAGCCGCGCGTTCCGATCGGTGCGTGCCAGGACGACCCTCGGCGCGACCCTCGTCGTGGCCGTCGCGCTGCTGATCGGGGCGTTCTCGTTCTACGGCATCCTGAGCTCCAGCATCCATGCCAGCGCCGAGCGCGCCGCCGAGCAGCGACTCGACGAACTCGCCGAGCGCTTCGACGGCCCCGGCGGCGGCCCGGGCGGCGAGCGCGGCGTCGACTCCCTCGACGACGAGATCGTGCAGATCATCGGCGAGGACGGCGCGGTCAGGGCCGCCAGCGAGGACGCCCGCGACGAGCTCGGCTCCACCGCGCTCCCCCTCGCCGACCAGGCACGCACCACGACGATCGGGGGCGAGCCGATGCTCGTCGTCTCCGACGACCTCGAGAACGACGAGACGCTCGTGCTCGCCGTCTCGATCGAAGACGGTGTCGAGACGCTGTCGACGGTCGCCGTGCTGCTCACGGTCGCCGTGCCGCTGCTTCTGCTGCTCGTCGCCGTCACCACCTGGCTCGTCGTCGGCCGGGCGCTGCGGCCGGTCACCCGCATCCGCGAGGAGGTCGACGGCATCACCGCCGAGCACCTGCACCGACGCGTCGAGGTGCCGCCGTCATCCGACGAGATCGCCGCACTCGCGACCACCATGAACCGGATGCTCGATCGCCTCGACTCGTCGGCCACCGCCCAGCGCCGCTTCGTCTCGGATGCCTCGCACGAGCTGCGCTCACCGCTCGCGACGATCCGTCAGCACGCCGAGCTCGCACAGGCGCACCCGGCCACCACGAGCATCGGCGAGCTGGCCGAGGTCGTCTCAGACGAGGGGCTCCGGCTGCAGGGCATCGTCGAGTCGCTGCTGCTGCTCGCCCGGCTCGACGAGGGCGGCGGCACGCACGACGAGGCCATCGACCTCGACGACCTGGCCCTGGGCGAGGTGCGACGCCTGAGGTCGCGAGGGGTCGAGGTCGACGGGTCGGGCATCCGTGCGGCCCGGGTCGCCGGGGATCCACGGCTTCTCGGCCAGCTGCTGCGCAACCTCGCCGACAACGCCGTCAGGCACAGTGCCGGCCGCGTGGCGATCAGCGTGATCCCACAGGGCGCCTGGGTGTTCGTGACCGTCGAGGACGACGGCGCAGGAGTGCCCGCCGACGAGCGCGAGCGCATCTTCGAGCGCTTCGTGCGGCTCGATGAGGCCCGCAGCCGGGATGCCGGGGGCAGCGGCCTCGGTCTCGCGATCGTGCAGGGCATCGCCGCGGCCAGCGGCGGGACGGTCTCGGTCGACGCCTCGCGCTGGGGCGGCGCCCGCTTCGTGGTGACCCTGCCGCTCTCGGACTGACATCCTCTCGGCATCCGGTCCGTCTGCAGGTCCCGGCACTTCCCGGCACCGGGCCCCGTCTGCAGGTCCCGGCACTTCCCGACACCCGGTCCGTCTGCAGGTCCCGGCACTTCCCGGCACCCGGCCCGTCTGCAGATCCCGGCACTTCCCGGCATCCGGTCCGTCTGCAGACCCCGGCACTTCCCGACACCCGGCCCGTCTGCAGGACCGAAGCACGGATGCGGGACCAGACACCTGTTCTCGTCCCGCATTCGTGCCCGGATCCTGCAAACGGTACGAGGAAACCCCAAGCCGACTTCGACATCCGGGCCGTCCGAAGGCCGAACACCCCCGGCACCCGGCCCGTCTGCAGGACCGAAGCACGGATGCGGGACCAGACACCTGTTCTCGTCCCGCAGACGTGCTCGGATCCTGCAAACGGTACGAGGAAACCCCGGTTCGCGGCCCCGGCCGTTCGGTCGCTGGTTCCTGAAGAGGTCTTCAGGAGGCTTCAGGGTGGCTTCAGCACCGCCGGGAGAGCATCGAGACATGAACGACAAGAACTCGACCCCCGACCAGACGCCCGAGAACCTCCCCGAGAACTCGACTCCGCCGGCGCCCCCCGCTCCGCCCGCGCCGACTCCGGCCCACGACGCCGAGACCGTGCCCGTCGCACCGCTCGCCGCTGACACCGGCGCTCCGGCATCCGTTCCCGCAGCCCCCGCGAAGCGTGGTCGCAAGCGTGCCCTTCTCATCGGCGGTGGAATCGCGGCCGCGGTGGTTCTCGCCGGCGGCGGCGTGGCCATCGGAGCAGCGATCGGCGACGAGTTCGGCGACGACGACGACCGTCCTTCGGTCTCCGACGGCCCCCGTGGCGACGCCGACGACAACGGCGGACAGCCGGGCGACGACCGAGACGACCGCGACGACGACGGAGAGCAGGGCGCACCCCAGGGCGGGGGCCCGGTGACCGACATCGGCGCCGACTCCGCCGACGAGCTCGTGAAGATCGCGGATGCCGCCCGCGGCGCAGCCGAAGGCGACGTGACGTCCATCGACGCGAAGCGCGACGGCACCTGGGAGGTGCAGCTGACCACGGCGAACGGCAGCGAGACCGAGGTGCGGGTGGATGCCGACCTCGCCGCCACCGTCGTCTCGACCGAGCAGGACGACGATGACTCCGCCCCCACCCACACCCTCGACGAGTCGGCCATCCGCGCACTCGTCGATGCCGCGCTGGCCGAGGCCGACGGCATGATCACCGACCTCGACGCCGACAACGACGAGGTCAGCCCCTACGACGCGTCGGTGCTCACGACCGACCGCCGCTCGATCGACATCGACTTCAGCGCCGACTTCGCCGTCGTCGGCACCGACATCGACGACTGAGCACCCCGCGTCGTTCCTCGAGCCGCCGGCCCCACGGGTCGGCGGCTCGACGCATCTCCGACGAGTTCGGCACTTTCGCATCATGATCCGTTCACCGCGCGGTCTCTGTAGGTGGGTACGGTCTCGATCGCAGACCGAAGATGCTGTCGTCAGGGGAATCCATGCCGGTCACGGTGCACACGTACTTCTACACACCCGCGCGGACGGACTCCGTCGTGCGGGTGCTGCAGCAGCTCACGACAGAGCTGAAGCGCGTCGAGTGGCGAGTCTCCGATCATCGCTCGGTGGCGTTCAGCACACGACGGACGCTGTTCGAGGGACCCGCCGACGTGAGGGTCGTCGCGACTCCGATGGCTGAGGGCGGATCCGACGTGCGGATCGCACTGCAGTCGCCGGCCCGTCGCCGGATGACCTCGAAGGCGGCCGACCGGCTCAGCGAACGGATCCAGCGGGCGCTCGGCTGAGCGCGAGCCACGGCCCGCATCCGGCGGATAGCATCGGAGTCATGACGAATTCCGGCCGCATCGACGATGTCTCCATCGGCGGCGAGATGATCCGCCTCGGGCAGTTCCTGAAGTACTCGGGTCTGCTCGACTCGGGTGGCGACGCCAAGGAGGTCGTGATCGACGGTTTCGTGAAGGTCAACGACGAGGTCGATCGTCGTCGGGGCCGTCAGCTGCACGACGGCGACCTGGTCACCTTCGAGGGCCGCACCGTCCGCGTGCGCCCCTGACGCCGGCAGCGATCGCCGTCACCGCCGCGTCGCGTAGCGGAGGAACATCACCCCGCTGCTGAAGCGCTTGTCGTCGAGCAGTTCGAGATCGACGTGCACGTCGCCGGGGAAGAACGGCTTGCCGCCCCCGACGATACCCGGACCGATGAACAGGCCGAACTCGTCGACCAGACCCGCGCGGATCGCCTCGGCCGCGAGCGTCGGCCCGTCGACAGAGAGGTCGCTGTCGGATTCGGCTTTCCAGCGCTCGATGGTCTCGGGGTCGAACGTGCGCTCGAGCCGCGTGCGCTCGCTCGACACCTCGGCGAGTGTCTTCGAGAAGACGACCTTGTCGGCCGCCTGCCAGACCCGTGCGTAGTCGATGCCGACCTGCGGCTGATCGGGCTCGAGGTGGGCGGTCTCCCAATAGACCATCGTCTCGTACATGCGCCGCCCGTAGAGATAGGTGCCGACGTCGGCGAACTGCCTGTTGATGAAGTCGTGCAGCTCCTCGTCGAGCGCCCAGTCGAATCCTCCGTGGGGCCCGCTGACATATCCGTCGAGCGACGTGATCATGGAGAAGATGAGTCGGCCCATGCGGCGAGGCTACTCCGCGTGCCGGGGGTTGGTCGACCCCCTCGCTGCCGCTCTCTCAGGAGGAGATCTGCCCTTCGGGAGGAGCAATCCTGCGAATCTCTCCTCCCGAAGAGCAGTTCTCCTCCCCCAGCGACATCGACGACGGCCCCGGGCTTCGCCCTTAGCGACCTGAGTCCGCAGACGCAAGGCGCTGGCCGACATCCCGACCTCGGCGCACGCTGGAGTCATACCCCCAGACCAGCGACCGAGAGGACACCCCATGTCTCGCGACCAGTACACCTTCGTCAACCCGGCCGAGCTCTATTCCGACATCGAGCCCGAGAAGCAGCACATGCCCGAACCCGGGCTCGACGCCGACCTCGCCCCGAAGGCCGACCTCGGCGAGGAGAGCTACCGCGGCACCGGTCGTCTCACCGGCCGCAAGGCACTGATCACCGGCGGCGACTCGGGCATCGGAGCGGCGACCGCGATCGCCTTCGCCCGTGAAGGAGCCGACGTCGCGCTCTCATACCTTCCGGAAGAGGAGGAGGATGCTGCGCGCATCGCCGGCATCCTTCGCGACGCGGGCGCCACCGTCGCGCAGATTCCCGGCGATCTGCGCGACCCCGAGTACTGCCGCACGCTGGTGGCTGAGGCGGTCGGCGCGCTCGGCGGCCTCGACATCCTCGTGAACAACGGCGGCAAGCAGGTCTACCAGGAGTCTCTGACCGACATCACCGACGAGCAGTTCGACGACACCTTCAAGACCAACGTCTACGCGATGTTCTGGATCACGAAGGCGGCGCTGCCGCACCTCCCTGCCGGTTCGACGATCATCAACACCACCTCGATCCAGGCGTACTCGCCGTCGGGAATCCTCGTCGACTACGCGTCGACCAAGGCCACGATCAACGCCTTCACCAAGGGCCTCGCCGACCAGCTCGCGCCGAAAGGCATCCGCGTGAACGCCGTGGCTCCGGGGCCGATCTGGACGCCGCTGCAGCCCAGCGACGGACAGCCGCAGGAGAAGCTCCCGGAGTTCGGTGAGGACACGCCTCTCGGCCGCATGGGTCAGCCTGCCGAGCTTGCTCCCGCCTACGTGTTCCTGGCCTCGGCCGAGTCGAGCTACGTCGCCGGCGAGACGCTCAACGTCAACGGCGGCATGCCCACACCGTGACCCGCTGACAGCGAACGCCCCCTCCCGAAGCGACCGGGTTGGGGCGTTCCCGTGTTCGGCACCCCGTTGGCGATGTCGGGGGTACGAGGCAATATGACGGTATGGCAGACGGATACGACCTCGATTTCCTTCCGACGCGAGTCCCCCTGCCCCGACCGGCGCAGGATGCGACCGAGCTGACCTACCCGCGCTTCACGGTGCTGCTCGACCGCGACCGTCGGCTGGCCTCCGTGACCGGCGTGAACATCGACGGAGCGCTGCTGCGCGAACTGCCGCGCACCGGCGAGTGGAGGCTCGACCCCCGGATCGACGACGAGCTGCAGACGGGTCCTGATGTCTACGCGCGCAACGACCTCGACCGCGGCCATCTCGTGCGGCGGCGTGATCCGGGATGGGGCGATGTCGATGAGGCGAGGGATGCCACCGAGGCGACCTTCTTCTATCCGAACGCCGCCCCGCAGTCGGCAGGATTCAACCAGTCGAAGGACCTCTGGCTCGGCCTGGAAGACCATGTGATCGAGTATGCCGAGACGACCGATCAGCGTGTCTCGGTCTACACCGCGCCTGTGCTGGGTGACGACGACCCGCCGTATCGCGGCATCCGCATCCCGCTCCGGTTCTGGAAGATCGCGGCCTGGCAGACGCCGGATGGCCTGTCGGCCGCAGGGTTCGTGCTCGATCAGTCCGAGCTGGTCGACACCCCCGACGGCCTGCTCGCCGCGCCGCCTCTGGGCGCCTTCCGCACGTTCCAGGTTCCGGTCGCCGAGATCGCCCGAGTCACGAAGATCGACGTGGGACCCTTGCTCGACGCCGATGTGCTCGCCCGGCCGAGTGCGCGATCGACCGAGTGGCGACCGCTCGCCTCCGCATCCGACATCACGCTCTAGGCGTCTACCGGTTCATCGACGCGACGAGGCACGCCGCTGCCACGGACGAACCCCTGCATCCTCACCACCGGGTGGACGTGCTCGCGGAGGAGTGCGGTGGTCGTCCTCTCGTCCGCGGGTCATCCCAGCCAGGCGAACGGGTGAACGCCGCCACGATCCGGGGAGGAGAAGTCGCGATCGGGGAGAGATGCGACTCTGTGACGGCGTTCGTGCGGATGATCCGCGGTGATCCGACTGGGTGATCGAACGGTTCAACCATCTCGTGAACCGCGCGCTCGCACGCCGAGAAGGGGGCGGATTCCGAGCCGGGAACCGCGGTCTCCGGTGCCGACGCCCCGTCTCTCAGTAGTGCGGAGTGCCCGCCGCAGTAGTGCCGCACAGAGCGCAGTCCGGGCACACGCGCCGACGGCCGCGGTCGGGCTCTGTCAGATCCACCCAGGACTCGTCCCGACCGATGGTCCTCGAGCAGTCGTCGCACCGCCGCCGACGGTCGGCGACGAGCAGAAGCCCTGCGAGCAGCAGCAGCACCGCGGCGATTCCGACGAGGAAGAGCGAGCCTGCTCCCGTCATCGCCAGCCGAGTCGGCTGCTCGTCGACCTCGCCGGACATCGTCGAGACGACATCGAACGCGAGCGCGGTCGACTCATGTCCCTCGTTGCGCTGCGATGCAATCGTGGCGGGGATCTCGAACCCGATCTCCACGGCCACCGTCTCACCCTGGGCGACCCGCACCTCGGCGATGTCGACAGTGCCGGTCATCTCTTCGGCGAGTGCGGAGAAGCGCTGCCGCCCCTCGACACCGCCGACGCTCCAGAACAGCTCGACCTCGCCGGCGAGGTCGGGATTGCGAGCGCCGCCGGGCACGCTCTCATCCAGGCGCAGCGACACGGTGAGGCCGGCTCGCGCAGGACCGCTGTTCGTCAGCATCAGGGTGCGTTGAGTGCGATCTCCCGGCGCGGCGATGCGCCGACCGACGAACGACGACTCCGCGGTCGAATACCCCCGGCCCGACCAGTCCAGGTGCGTCGCCGGACCGTCCCAGGCGGCCTCGGCAATCGCATCCCCTGACTGCGAACCACCCCCGGATGCCGGTGCCACCGCCCTGTCGACGGGTTCGCCGGTCGTCGAGACGCCGGTCGTCGAACCCGCCGCCACGGCAGGGAGCACGCCCACAGGAGAGAGCGCCCCCGCCAGCATGAGCAGGAGCACCACGGCGAGGATCCAGGCAATGGACGTCTCCCGTCGGGTGCGACGGCGTGCGTCCGCGAGGAGGCCGTCCACTCCGTTCATCGCCGGCTCCGCTCGGCATCCGTCGCGTGCGACAGCATCTCGCGCAGCGAATCGTCGTCGAGCGAGAGGAGTCCGAGCCGCGCGACGTGGAGTTCCTCCTCGCGGATCGCGATCTCCCGCTCTCTGAGATCGAGCTCCCGGATCCGGAGGTCGTCGGCGACAGAGAGAACGGCAGGGGCCGCGGATGCCGCGGGGGCGTCGTTCACGCCCCGTCCGGAGGTCATGATCACGCGGGTGCGAGGCCGCCGGAAGGTGGTCCATGCGCCGTAGCCGAGAAGCCCGGCGCCGAGCGCGACGCCGAGCACCACGATGTTGTCGGTGGCCCACTGGCGCACCCATCCGAGGGCGGGGAGGCTGTAGAGCATCACCCCGCGAACCTGCTCGGGAGACACCGGCGCGTCGGCGGCGGAGTTCGCGTCACCCTGAGTGATGAGCCTGCAGTCCGTGCCGTCGTCGAACGTGCCGACGGTCTTGCCCACGACGCGGTGGGTGATGAGAGCCGGGTCGCCCGGCTCCGGAAGATAGGTCACGATGTCGCCGACCCCGATCTCGGTGCACACCTGATCGGGCGCGACGCCTCGCACCGCCACGACATCACCGGGCGCGAGCGTCGGCTCCATTGAACCGGTGAGCACCGTCAGCGAGGTGCCGCCGGATGCGCGCGGGACCACGAGAAGCGCGGCGATGAGCGCGAGCACCGTCACGACCAGCGCGATCGATACGGCCCGTCCGGCGATGCGCCAGGGCGACTCGTACCAGCTCCTCGGAATCCTGCCCGTGGTGCGCATGCGTGCGTCTCTCTTCATGATCGTGAGCGACGGAGGCGCCCCTGTCTCGGGGCGCCTCCCGACGGTGGGTCTCAGAACTGCTCGCCGGTGTCGCGAACCTGCTCGAGCGTGAGGTTCAGCCCCGACAGCGTGTCGGTGAGCGCGACGTCGGTGCGGTCGGTGACCGTCGACGAGAAGGCGCCGTAGACGACGACCGTCACGTCTTCGGTGGTCTCGGCCATCGAGAGCACGGTGGTGCCGTTCGCGTCCTCGAGGCCGGCGCTCTGACCCGTCTGCGGCGCCGACAGGTACAGCAGCGTCGCATCTGCCGCGACGGGCAGCGCGATCTCAGGCTGCACGAGCGCACCGTCCTGGTAGACCTCGTAGGTGTAGGTCATGCCGCTGATGTCGTAGTCGTTCGCCGTGAGACCGTCGAGCGAGAGGCGACCCACTAGGTTGTCTCCCTCCAGCGTCACGTCGGCCGAGAACGAGGCCGCGACCTTGTCGCCGGGCACGATGCGCCAGGTCGACGCATCCGCGGGGGCCAGCGCGTGGCCGAGCTGCGAGCCGTCCGTGCCGACGACGGTGGCGGTGGCGTCGTCGCGGTCTGCCGAGACGTCCCAGAAGGTCGTGTCGGCAGTCTGCACGACGTCGAGGTCGCCGGCGGTGATCTGTCCGCCGCTGAAGCCGTCGGTCGCCGTCCACAGGGCGAACGTCGACCCGCCCGCGAGCAGTGCGGCGGCGCCACCGGCGACGAGCAGCAGAGCGCCGCGGCGCTTCTTCCTCTCTTCGGTCACGACGATGATCTGAGGGTTCTCGTTGGACATGTTCTTCTTCCTTCTCCTGGGTGGTGTGTTTCTGCTTCGGCGACTAGCGCGTGGCGTGATCGCCGGGTGCGACGGCGGGGTTCGCGTTCGTCACACGGGGATCGATGCGGATCACGAGGTCGGGTTCGCCCGCGGGATCCGGATGCACCGTGCCGCTCCACGACGAGTCGTCGCGCGACAGGCTGCCGTCGTCGCCGGTGCCTTCCGCCCACGCCGTGTGGTCGTAGACGCCGATGGCGTTCAGCGATGCGGGAAACGCGACCGCGGCGTCCCACGTGTCGACGTCGCGGTTCTCGCTGCCATCGACGGCGATCCCCTGGGCGCTCGCCTCCGAGACGTACACGCCGTCGGCTCGGTGGTTCCAGATCATCGCGACGCACCATGTCTGGCTGACCGTGGCGCCCGTGGGGTTGGCAGCGGGCTCCTGCAGCGTCCGATCGGACGCGTCGAGCAGGTGAACGTTCACGGCGGCTTCGCCGTCGACGGGCGCCTCGGGGATCATCGAGCAGTCGTCGCCGAGGCCGGCCGGGTAGATCCGAACGGTCGAGTCCGCCAGCAGTGTGCCTTCCTGGGCGACGCCCCCGGCGAGCTCGGCCGAGCGACCGTCGTGCCAGACCTGATCGCCGAGCGTGACGTCGTAGTCGAGTCCGGCGATGCCGAGAGCGGCCCCGGTCACCTGAAAGCGCCAGATCACGGGTTCTGTTCTCAGGCCGCCCTGATCGAGCACCGTGGCTATCTCGGTGCCGGG
The DNA here is from genome assembly GCF_001423645.1 of Microbacterium sp. Leaf161. Taxonomy (NCBI): domain Bacteria; kingdom Bacillati; phylum Actinomycetota; class Actinomycetes; order Micrococcales; family Microbacteriaceae; genus Microbacterium; species Microbacterium sp. Leaf161. The sequence continues at coordinate 1,199,986 of NZ_LMOW01000001.1, forward strand.
CAGGGTGATCTCGACCGGCTCGCCCGACGCCGACAGCACACGCTGCGACTCGGCGACGGCTCCGAAGATCACTGCTCCCGTGCGGAGCTCAGGCACCACGACCGCGTCGTTCGCGGTCCACAGCGCGTTCGCTGTCGAGACGACCCCGAAGGCCATGACACCGGCGATCGCGGCGGTGAGCGACAGAGTCGAGCGCAGCCTCATCGACCGGCACCGTTCGCGCGCACCTGATCGAGACGCACGATGAGGTCGCCCGCGGCCCAGACTCCCGCGGCACTGTGAACGTCGGAGTCCGTCCAGGCGTAGTCGCCGCGCACCTCGACGGTCACGATCACCGACCATCGATCGGACTCACCCTGCGACGACCCCACGAGACCGGGAACGGCCAGCGGCGTCCCGTCGGCAGAGCCGGTCGCGACCGTGTCTCCCTCGGCATTCTCCACGCGCAGTGCGATCGCGATCTCGCCCGTCTCCTCCTGCGCCCGCACTGCGTCGGGAGACGCGAACTCGACACTCAGCGCTGCGGTCAGATTCTCGCCGCACAGGTAGGTCTCGAGCGGCTGCGTGATCTCGATCACGTCGCCAGGCATCGTGAAGAAGTCCTCGGGCGTGGTTGCCAGGTCGCCAGACCGCGGCTCGGTCACGCCCGGGGTGATCTGCCGCCAGGATGCGTCCTCCGTGGTCATCGAGAGGTCGCCGGCCTGCCACAGAGACCCTGCGAAGGTGTCTTCCGACGACCACAGCGCGTAGGTGCCGGCGCCGATCGCCGCGACCGTCAGGGCTGCGACGGCGATCACGCTCACGACCAGGGGCAGCGTGCGGCCGCGGGGCGGAGCCTGGACGGCGGTCATCGTCCCCACCCGTCGGCGGTGCCGTTCGAGACGATCGTGCCGCACGCGGCGACCTTCGCGTTCTCGCCGACGGCGAGCTGCGAGATCGAGCCGATCACTCCCTGCGCGCCCAGGCGCAGGTCCGAGTCCGTGACGACGATGTCGTGCAGGCTCGTGATCCAGTCGTCGGTCGATCGGTTCGTGACCGTGTACACGAAGCACACCGCCTGTCCGTCGACGAGGCGCGCCCCGCTGAGCACAGGCCTACCCGTCTGCTCGATCGTCGCGGGAGTCGAGGCATCCGCCACGTCGGCGTAGGCCCGCTTCTCGATCTCGATGGTCGGGTCTGTGGCGAACAGGAACGCGCTCACCGACGGCACGACCAGCCCGTCGTAGTTCTCATCCTCCGAGGCGACGGTCGCTGCGATGGTCGCCTCGGTGTTCGCCGTGACATCTCCGTCGGTCGCCTGCAGCACGATCGACTCCGTCGAACGCGCGCCGGGGGCGATGACCGGAGTGGAAGTCGAGAGACCGACTCCATGCGCGACGCCCACTGCGTCGATCTTCGACGAGAAGATCAACGGCGATGTCGGCACGGGCGCACCGGCTCGCAGCATCATCGAGTAGGACTTGCCCTTCTCGTCTCCCGTGACCAGCGTGAACCGGGGAGAGGTGACCTGCAGCGGATTGACGAAGGTCACTCGAGGGTCGGCAGAGACCGCAGCAGCGGTGTTCGTCAATCCCGATGTCGACGTGACGCGACCGGCCGCGAGAGTCGCCGAGACGGATGCCGAGTCGTCGACCCGCGCGACCACGTCGAACTCGAGTCCGTTCTCACCCGCGACAGGAGTCACGGCGACGACTCGCGGATCGAGGCGCTCGGCATCGAGGGTCTCGGCGGTCGCCGCAGCGCTCAGCTGGATGTCATCCGCGGTGACGGTCGACGGGTCGAGGGGCAGCGAAGACCTCAGCGTGTAATGGAGGTCGCGACTCATCGTCGGGTCGTTCTGACCGCTGGCCTGATCGAGCGTGAGAGTCGGGCGGCAGTTGCCGGTCACCGCCGCCGTGCGGCTGAACTGCGACGACGTCAGCTGCGGCGTCGTCTCGACGTGCGTCTGCACGCGCACGAAACCCGAGACGTCGCCCGTCGTGGCGTTCACGGCCTGCGCGGAGGCGGGCACGGTGGCGCCGGCGAGCGGCTGCGGTCCGACGGGCAGCGAGAAGGCGACGGATGCCGCAGCGGCGGTCACTCCGGTCACGCGCCCGAGGTGGATCTCGGCTGTGCGGTCGCCCGTCCAGTAGAGATCGAGCGACACGGGTCCGCTCGGCACCGACTTGCCGCTGCCTGCAGGTTTCGCCACTGTGATCTCCGCGGTGCATGTTCCGCCCGTGAACGTGGTGCGGGGCGCTGCGACCATCGCGCCGCTCGAGGGAGCCGCCACGACCGACGCCGCAGCAGTGGGGTACCACGTCGACACCGTCTGGTTCGATTCGGTTCCGTTGTCGACCAGGAGCGAGCCTCCGTCGCCGGTCTCCTCCCCGGTCGCCGGCCTGCCCTGCGACCCTGAACGCGTGCCGAAGGTGTTGCCCGAGACGGTGGTCAGACCGCTGCGCGAGAGACGGATGCTCGACTCGTAGCCGTCGAAGTAGTTGTCGGTGATGCTGAGCCCGCTTGGCACCGTGCCGCTGCGGGTCAGGCCGTCCCAGGAGATCGCGATGGTCTGCCCCGACGTCGCGCGTACGAAGTCGTTGCGCGAGATCCGGTTCTCTCCGCTCAGGGTGCCCGGGGGCAGCGTGACGAACGCGTACTCGTCTCCCGTGCCGTTTCCGACGGAGTTGAGGAACTGGTTGCCCGAGATGTTCAGGTTCGACAGCCTCACACCCGTCGTGCTGTTGTTCGAGAACTTGAAGGCCGTCGCCCCGTTGAGGTTCCTCACGGTCGAATCGGTGAACGAGAAGCCGTCGAGGACGACGTTCGCGTCGCGCGGCGAGAAGGTGGTGAGGTTCGTGCGGCAGCCCGAGCCGTCGGATCCGTTGCACACGCCGCCGGCCGTGTAGCTGACCTTCACCCGCGCGATGGAGATGTTCTTCATCGGTGTGGCGGTCGTGGCGTTGAACAGGAACAGCCCTGAGGTCTGCTGTCCCTCGTGGTAGAACCCCTGCAGCTCGTAGTCGCTGACCGAGATGTCGCTGGCACCCTGGCGATAGACGACGAAGCGCTCGGGGTAGTAGTTCTCCTTCGTCACGGTCGAGCCGCCCGCGAGGCTGACCCGCTTCGCCTGCTCGCCCATCACGATGGACGTGCCGCTGGAGAGGATGTCGCGGAAGTTCTTCAGCGCGACGTCCGGACCGTTGATCTCGAATGCCGCCGCCTCGGTCGACTCGGAGGTCGGAATGATGGAGACACGGTTGTCGAGGTCGAGCGTGACCGGTGCAGTGATGCGATAGAAGGCGCCGTCATCCCAGGTCGACACCGCGCTCGTCTGCATCCAGTTCGCGGTGGAGCGGGTCATCACCGGACGGATGATGCCGCTGAGGCCGGGCTTCACGCCGATGACGACGGCCCCGGGCGCACCGTTCAGGGCATTCGACTCCTCGAGCGCGGCGCGCAGCGTGCAGGAGCCGTCAGCTGTCCGGCACACGCCATCACCCGGTGTCTGATCGACTCCCGAGAACGCGAGGCTGGTGATCTCGAGCTCGTGGCTGGGCGCGGACATCGCCGGAGCCGCCACCAGGAGGCCGCCCATGATCAGGGCGACTGTTGCCGTCACGGCAGAGACGACACGCACGCGGCGCGCCGTGCGGCGGCGCCTGCGTGATGTTCGACGGCCTTCTTCTCGCGGGCTCGCGCTCACAGCTGTCGTCCTCCGGGTGGGTCCGCGCGACGCATGTCGCGCTCGAGTGATGGGAGACCGCGGGCACGATGTGCGCAGAATGGGCGGTCATCGTAAGCATGCGGTCGACGACCCGCCCGCCGCAGGGCTCTCGGTGGGCTTCAGCATCCCTCCGCTTCGATCTCAGTGGAGCTCCCCGGCCGTTGCGTAGCGGGGTCGCACGAACCTGCGGGATGCACGTCGCCGACCCTCAGTACTGCTCCTGCGGGTACTTACCCGTGCCGCTCCTCATGCCGCTGGCCGATCGTGAGTACGCAAGGTCGGCACTCGCCGCTCGTACTACACGGGATTCACCTCACGAGCGACGCCGCCACCGGGAAGGCTCATGCGAGGGAGCAGCCGCGTCACCCCCCGCCGCGCGGCTATCTCTGACAGGTCCAGGAGAGTAGCTTTTGCATAGGAACAGCACGTGAGGAAGCGGGATCTCATGGTGGTCGGTCGCGAAGAGAGTCTCGCCGCAGCAGTGGACCTCATCCAGGCGGGCGTCAGCATCGACGTCGTCGGCAGCCGCGGTTCAGGTCGCAGCGCTTTCCTCAAGGCGCTGCGTGCCCGGGTCGAGCAGGACGAATGGACGGTCGTCTCCGTGCGCGGAATCGCGTCGCTGCGCCAGCATCCGCTCGCCGCACTGCATCTCGCCGGCATCGGCGCGACCAGTGGTCAACGGCCGGGGCCGAGCCTTCACGAGACCGCAGACTCGCTGCGCCAGGCGCTCCGCGCCTCGCGCTTGGTGCTGTTCCTCGATGACTGGGATGACCTCGACGAGTCGTCGTGGGGTGTCGCGGAGTCGGTGCGACGCGAGTACGGCGTGCCGATCGTGCTCTCTCGCCTGCAGGGTCTTCGAGCCAGACACACTCCGAGCGGCCTGCCCGCGTCGACTCTCGAACCCTCGTACGTGATCGACATGACCCCGTTGCGCTTCGAGGAGCTCGAGACGGCTCTCGAGAAGTATCTGTCGCACCCGATCGAGGCGAGCACGATGAGCCGGGTGTTCGCGAAGTCGGGGGGAAACATCGGCCTCGCCCTGAGCCTGGTCGACGCGACCGTGCGTGAGAAGCGTCTCGTGCTGCGCGGCGGCGAGTGGACCGCCACCCGCGATCTGTGGAGCAGCGGACTGCGAGCCGTGCTGGAGGCGCACCTCGAGAGCCTCGATGACGCCACGCGTGATGCGCTCGAGATCATCGCGATCGTGGGTGTGGCCGATATCGACACGGCGAGCCAGCTCGTCGACTGGGGCACGCTCGAGCTGCTGGAGGAGCGCCGGATGATCACCTTCATCCCCAGCGGCGACCGGCAGCTCGTCGCCGTCATGCCGCCGCTGCTGGTCGAGTTCTTCCGGCACGAGCCGCTCACAGCGCGACGCACGCGACTGACGAGCCAGATCGTGCGACAGCTGAGCACGCCCGAGTCGGTGTGGTCGGTGCTCACCGACCAGCAGTCGTCTCCGACCGCGTCGGGTGGTCAGGATGCTCTCTTCGTCCGGCTGCTGCAGGAGCGTGCCCGCGCACGCCGTATCGTGACGGCCGCCGAGTGGGAGGCGAACCCGACCGCCGCCAGTGCCGTGCGCTACATCCGTGCCCTCATGCACACGCACACAGCGAGGGTGCGAGACGTGATCGCCGACGTCCTCTCGTCTCCTGCGACGCGCACCGGGGACGACGCCAGTCGTGCCGAGTTCGCCGCGCTCAAGGCGGAGTGGACCGCCTACGTCGACGACGACCTGCAGCGAGCGGTCGCGCAGCTGCAGGACGACGCCCAGACGGTGGGTGCGCACGCCGGGATGCTGCGGGCTGTCGAGGTGCAGCTGCTCGCGAACCTCGACACCGTGCCCGCTGACTTCGGCAACCGCCTCGAGGTGTCCGACGAGCTGCCCGCGGCGGTCAAGCTGATGATGCTCGAGACCCAGATGAGCGTGCTCGTCAGCCTCGGTCGTTTCTCCGACGCGCTGCGGGTCTTCGGCCTCATCGAGGCGCTCGAGCACGAGGAGCAGCGGTACACCCCTCGGGTGCTGCTCGGCATGGCACTGTTCGGCCAGGGCGACCCGGGCGCCGCTCTCGACGTGCTGCAGCGCGGGTTCGACGAGGCGCACGGCTACCTCGACATCGACGCCGTGCGAGCCTTCGGCACCGCCGCATCGCTGTGTCATCTGGCAGCGGGTGATCATGCGGCCGTCGACGACCTGCTCGAGGTCATCTTCTCGGCGGGAGAGCCCTCACCGCTGCCGCCCGGAGTGCAGCTCTCGCTGTTCGCGGTCGCCGCCGTGGTCGCCATCCGACGAGGGCAGGTGACGACCGGCGAGCGGCTGGCCGCCGACCTGGATCAGCTCGGAGCAGAAGACGGCCCGCTTCCGGGGCAGAGCAAGGCGTGGCCCCAGGTGCAGCTGCTCGCCTTCGACGGAAGCACCGAGAAGGCCGCCGAGCTGCTCGCCCGCTCCGGCGACGCCCTCTGGAACCGCGGAGCCCGCGTGGCAGGGCTCACCGCCCAGCTCTCCGCCGTCGAACTCGACCCGACGCCGACCCGGCTGTCCGCCGCGATGGCGCACGCGAAGGAGCTGCCGGAGGCGGCAGGGCTGGCGGCCCAGGCCTCGTTCGTCAGCGCGCTGGTGCAGCGGGATCCCGTGGCGATGCTCGCCGTCGCGGACGAGCTCGACGTGCGCGGGCTCACCGGTACTGCGCTGTCGGCCTGCCGCTTCGCGCGGGCCTGGTTCGCGGCGGGGGCGGACGACCTCGGACAGCAGCGCGCGGTCGAGCGCGAGGAGCAGATCCGTGCCCGTCACCCGGGGAGGAACTACGACCTCGCGCGGTTCGGTGCGACAGCTGTCACCCTCACCGACCGCGAGAAGGAGGTGGGGCGCCTCGCCGCGGGCGGCCTCTCCAACTCCGAGATCGCCTCCCGACTCGTGCTGAGTGTGCGCACGGTCGAGAGCCACATGCACCGGATCATGCGCAAGCTCGACGTCTCGAACCGCCGAGAGCTGCGGCGTCACGCCGAAGCGCTGACCTGATCTGAGCGCTGCCTCGACCCGCGGCATACCGGTCGACAATAGGGCTTGTGCGGCGAGTCGGCTGGTGTCACGCTTGCCTCACAGTTCTGTCGCGCTGTAACGCGACAGCTGGGGTGCCGCCCATTGACGGCATCGGATGGGGCGCCCTTTCTGCCGCCTCCCCCGTGGTGGGGGCGTCCCGTCCTCCCCCGGATCAGCCGACGATGCCCGCTGACCGGCGCCGCCGATGCGGCGTGTCAGCTGAGACGCGTCGACAGCGAACGCGCCTCTCGCTCCCAGGCCTGGGTCGCGACCTGCACGGCGTCCCACGGCGAGCCGAGTGGAGGCGTGTACGACAGGTCGAGATCGCTCATCTCGGCCACCGTCATGGCGTGGTGCAGCGCCGTGGCATACGTGTCCACTCGTTTCGAGATCTCGGCGCCGCGCGTTCCGACGAGCTGAGAACCCAAGAGGCGTCCGTCGAGCGTGTCACCCGTGACACGGATGCTGATGGGAGTGGCTCCGGGGTAGTAGCGCTTGTGATCGTCCGCGATCGCGGTCTGACTGTGCGGCGCGAATCCCGCCTCGATCGCCTCGTGGTCTCGCAGGCCCGTGCGTGCCGCCACGACGTCGAACACCTTGACGACCTGCGTGCCGAGGCTTCCGGCGAAGTGCGCGTCGCCGCCGATCGCGTTCTCTCCGGCCACGCGCCCCTGCTTGTGAGCGGTCGTGCCGAGCGGCAGATAGGTGACGCCGAGCAGGCGGTGATGAGTGACCACGCCGTCACCCGCCGCCCAGACATGCGGCAGACCTGTGCGCATTCGGTCATCGACGACGACCGCCCCGCCGGCACCCGTCGCTGCTCCCGCTGAGGTGAGCAGGCCGGTGTTGGGGCGCACGCCGACAACGACGAGCACCAGGTCGGCACCGCGCGAGAACGGTGCGCCGTCGCGGGATCCCGACACCGTGAGCCGCCCCGCGTCGCGAGAGACCTCTTCGACCCGGGTGTTCGTGAGCACCTCGACGCCGTGTCGGGTGAGTTCGTCGTGCACGAGCGCGCCGAGCTCGGGGTCGAGGGTCGAGAGCACTTCGGGCCCGCGCTGCAACTGGGTGACCCGAAGTCCGCGAACCGTGAGCGCTTCGGCCATCTCGAGCCCGACATACCCGGCACCCACGATGATCGCCGTCTCGGGCTGATGCTCGTCGAGATGGCGCTGGAGCGCGAAGGTGTCCCCCATGGAGTGCAGCAGGTGCACGCCGTCGTCGGGGCCGAGCCTGTCGAGACCCTCGATCCCGGCCGTCGACGGAGACGCCCCGGTGCCGACCATGAGCTCGTCGTAGGCGATGCTCGACTCGGTGCCGTCCTGGTCACGCACGGTGAGCCGCTGCCCCTGCACGTCGATGCTCGTGGCGAGGGTGTTCAGGCTCAGCGTCATGCCGGTGGCCTCGAGATCGGCGTGCGTGCGGTGAGCGAGGGACTGCCACGGCTGCACCTCCCGAGAGAAGTAGTACGGGATGCCGCAGATCGAGAAGTTCGGGTAGGCATCGGCCACGACCACGGTGACGTCGACCGAGGGGTCGAGTTCGCGGGCCCGCAGTGCGGTGGAGATTCCGGCGTCGCTTCCGCCGATCGCTACGAGATGCATGACTGCCTTTCAGGGCTGGGTTTCGAGGTACTGGGGAACCACGACACGGTCCGCGGCACGGGTGGCCGTCGGGTAGAAGACGAGCAGGAGCGCGAGGCCGAGAGCGGCCCCGACGACCTGCGCGACGACGAACGGAACCACCGAGCCGGGCGCGATGCCGGCGAACGTGTCGGTGAACATGCGCGCGATGGTCACAGCCGGGTTCGCGAACGACGTCGAGCTGGTGAACCAGTACGCCGCGCCGATGTAGGCGCCGACCGCGGCAGCCGTCGCCGATGCGGTGCCCGTGCGGGCGAGTGCGAAGATCAGCAGCACCAGACCGGCAGTGGCGACGACCTCGCCGACCAGGTGGCCGCCGGTCGCGCGGTCATGAGACGAGAACCCGGGCGCGGTGTCGAACATCACCCCCGCCAGGAGGGTTCCCGCGATGCCGCCGAAGATCTGCGCGAGCACGTATGGCGGGAGGTCGCACAGCGGCAGGCCCGTGCCCTCGCGGCGTCCGATCAACCAGTCGGCGATCGACACGACCGGGTTGAAGTGCGCGCCCGAGACGGGGCCGAGCATCAGGATCAACACCGACAGGCCCAGCGCCGTCGCCAGGCTGTTCTCGAGCAGCTGCAGCCCGACGTCGTCGGGAGACAGCCGCTGGGCGGCGATCCCCGACCCGACGACGATGGTGACGAGCAGACCAGAGCCGACGAACTCGGCGGCAGCGCGACGCGGCAGAGAGGGGCGAAGAGTCCCGAGGCGAGACGGAGGGGAGATGTTCATGTCGATTCATCTTGACCCGCGCGGGGTAGTTCAGTCAAGATTGAAACAATGAACATTGAAAGAATCACGGATGTCGACGCCCGGGCTGCGAAGCACGCCGCGCTGGGTGACGCGTCCCGCCTGCGGATCGTCGACCTGCTGACTCTCGGCGACCTGTCCCCCACCGAGATCCGGGCGGCGCTGGGGCTTCCGGCGAACCTCATCACGCATCACCTGAACACGCTCGAAGCCGTCGGGATCGTGGCGCGTTCGCGGTCGGAGGCCGACAAGCGGCGCAGCTACGTCCACCTGACCGACACCGCACTGCACGGACTCATGCCGGGGCGGGTCGAGCACGCGAGCCGCGTCGTGTTCGTCTGCACCGCGAACTCGGCCCGGTCTCAGTTGGCCGCCGCCTTGTGGTCGGCGCACAGCAGCATCCCCGCATCCTCCGGAGGAACGCACCCCGCCGAGCGGATCGATCCTGGCGCAGTGGCGGCGGCAGATCGCCACTCCCTCGATCTGCCCGATGACTCGCCACGCGCCCTCGATGCGGTGTTGACCGGATCCGACTTCGTGGTGACCGTCTGCGACAACGCGCACGAAGAGCTCGGCGTCTCTGGCCACCTGCACTGGTCGATCCCCGACCCGGTGCGCGTCGGGTCCGTCGACGCCTTCGACTCCGCCTACGACGAGCTGGAGCGCCGGATCATCCAGCTCGCGCCCCGTCTCGCCGCGAGCTGAACCCCACCAGAAAGAGAACCCGTGACCGACACCGCCCCTACCGTCCTGTTCATCTGCCAGCACAACGCCGGCCGCTCGCAGCTCGGCGCCGCTCTGCTGCAGCACCTTGCCGGCGACCGCTTCGTCGCGACCTCGGCAGGCCTCTCCCCCGCCGACGGGGTGAACCCGGCAGTGGCCGCCACCGTCGCAGAGCTCGGCATGGACATCACAGACCGGGTGCCCCGCGCCGTCACGAGCGACGACCTCGATGCTGCCGATGTCGTGGTCCTGATGAAGCCAGGGCTCGCCCTGCCCTCGACCCCCAGCGGCGAGGTGCTGGAGTGGTCGTTCCCGAACCCCGAGTCGTGGGATGCCGACGCGGTGCGCCCGCTGCGCGAGGCCGTCGCCGCGAAGATCCGGGAGACGCTGCTCACGCGCTGAGCTCGAAGCCCCGCCGCCGACGGACTACTTCGCGAGGCGGCTACGCACAGCGCGCTCGGTGAGCACAGTGAGATAGTCGGTGACTCTGCTGTTCGAGATCTTCCCGAGTTCTTCGACGGCGAGCGACGAGATGTGCTCATGCTCGACTTCGGGATAGCGCTCAGCCACTCGGTCGGTGACTTGCTTCACGATCTCTTGAGGGTCGATATTGGTCGCCACAGCAGCATGGTACGACGAACAGGTCGGCTCAGCCTAGAGCGGGATTCGGGGCCCGATCACCTCAGTTGAAGTCGCCGCCCGGCGCCATGTCCATGAAGCGCGAGTAGTGCCCCTGGAAGGCCACGGTGATTGTCGCCGTCGGGCCGTTACGGTGCTTGGCCACGATCAGGTCGGCCTCACCCGGACGAACGTCCTTGTCGTAGACCGAGTCGCGGTGCAGCAGGATCACCATGTCGGCGTCCTGCTCGATCGAGCCGGACTCACGCAGGTCGCTGATCGCGGGCTTCTTGTCTGTGCGCTGCTCGGGACCACGGTTCAGTTGCGACAGTGCGATGACAGGAACCTGCAGCTCCTTGGCGATGAGCTTGAGGCTTCGCGAGAACTCCGAGACCTCCTGCTGGCGCGACTCGACACGCTTTCCCGACGTCATCAGCTGCAGGTAGTCGATGATGACCATCCGCAGACCCTCGCGCTGCTTGAGTCGCCGGCACTTCGCACGGATCTCGACCAGCGTCATGTTGGGGCTGTCGTCGATGTAGAGGGGGGCGTCGTTGATGCGGCCTCGAGTGGCCGCGACGGTGGTCCAGTCCCGCGGGTCGAGGTTTCCCTTGCGCATGTTCTGCAGCGGGATCTGACCTTCGGCGCTCAGCAGACGCATCGCGATCTCGCTCTTGCCCATCTCGAGCGAGAAGAAGACGGAGGGGATGTTGTGGCCGATGGACGCCGAGCGCGCGAAGTCGAGCGCGAGGGTCGACTTACCCATCGCAGGACGCGCGGCGACGACGATCATCTGCCCGCCGTGCAGGCCGTTGGTGAGCTCGTCGAGTTCCTTGAAGCCCGTCGGAACGCCCGTCATCGACCCGTCGCGGCCGCTGGCTGCCTCGATCTCTTCGAGCGCGGCATCGACCGCGATCTGCAGCGGCACGTAGTCTTCGGCAGTCTCGGATCCGGTGATCGAGTAGATCTCTGCCTGGGCGTTGTTGACGATGTCGGTGGCGTCGCCCTGTCCGTCGTAACCGAGCTGCACGATGCGGGTGCCCGCATCGACCAGACGGCGAAGGATCGCCCGCTCCGACACGATGCCCGCGTAGTAGCCGGCGTTAGCCGCAGTGGGGACGATCGAGGTGAGGGTATGCAGATAATCGGCACCGCCGGCGCGACTCAGCTCTCCCGTCTTGATGAGCTCGTCGGTGACGGCGACGACGTCCGTCGGCTCGCCGTGCGAGTAGAGCGACAGGATCGCCTCGAAGATGAGCTCGTGCTTGGGGATGTAGAAGTCGGCGCCCTTGAGCGTCTCGATCACATCGGCGACGGCATCCTTCGAGAGGAGCATTCCACCCAGCGCGCTCTGTTCGGCGAGCGTGTCGTGCGGGGGTGTGCGCTCTGGTGGACGCTTGCCCCCGAGGCGCTCCTCTGTGATGTCGGCGATCGACACGCTGCTCCCTTCGATGCGACGTTCTTCCGGTGTGCTCGGTGCCGACTGCGTCGGCCGCTCGATGCGATTCAGCTCGAGAAGGACCGTTCGCACAGCAAACCAGGCACTTCCGACATCGGGTCGCTGCACCACGCTACGAGCGGGTGTTTTCGGTCGCAACACGCCCTGTGGATAACTATGTGGAAAGCGTGCGAACAAGTCCGGAGAGTCTGTGCAGAACGCATGTGGATAACTCGGTGGAGTACCTCGAAACAGGGTTCTATTTTTTACCCTGGTCTGGGATTTAGAGTTTCCCCACCCTGTGGATGAGAACGTGGTTCAACTGGGCATTGAAGGTTGATCGCATCCGGTGGGGGATGTGTAGAACCTGGGGAAAGTCAAGCCGAGATTCAACCGGGCGCGTCACACTGCGCAACCCCCTGAAATGTGCGCGAGATGTCATCGTTTTCGAGCGGAACCCTCTAGACATCGCGATATGCCGGGAGTATCGTCACCGGCAATCGACGCAGTGCGCGTCGTGAACGAACGATCGCTCTCGGGGGAGGGAAGTCGACGTGAACGCTCAAGAAGCCCGGCGCGGCCTTCCGGCTGTCGCCCTCTGGGGCAGCCTGGGCGCGGTCGCGTGGGCGGCGATCACGATCATCACGGGAGGGTCGTCTGCCAGCGCGGACGACAGCTCGAGCGATTCTCTGCTCGACGGCGTCTCCTCGGTCGTCAGCGAGACGGTCTCGACCGTCGAAGACACCGTCACGGCAGCGACCACGCCGATCGTGGCGCCGGCCGCCCCCGTCGTCACCCAGGTCGTGGCCCCGGCCGTCACCCAGGTGGTCGAGCCGGTCGTCACCCACGTCGTCGAGCCCGTCGTCACACACGTCGTCGAGCCGGTAGCGACCCAGGTCGTCGAGCCGGTGCAGCAGGTGGCTCAGCCGACCGTCGAACACGTCGCGGAGACGATCGCGCAGGTTCCGGTCGTCGGCCCGGCGACGTCGCCGATCGTCGACATCGTCGCCGACACCACCGAGGCCGTCGTGACTCCTGTGGCCGATCTGGTCGACGGATCCCCGGTGGCGCCGATCGTGACACCTGTGACGGACCTGATCGCAGGACTGCCGATCGTCGGAGATGTGACCGGCGATCTCGGAGTGCCCGCGGTGATCGACGTGGTCGTCGGTGTCGTCGACGGGACGACACCGATCGTCGGAGAGGTCGTCGACAACACCGTGCCGCCGATCGTCCCGGGCCTCACGCCCACTCGGCCAGCCGTTCCCGCATCCGGGCCGGACTCCGATCCGGTCGGACCGATCCCTGCCGCAGCCGATGCGCGGACGGGCCTCCACTCCCCTGCGGTCGCGCGCCTTCAGCCAGTCGACCCGGCAGCATCCGGACTCCAGCCGGCAGCACCCATCACTGTGCCCGCCACGAGTGCGCCGGCATCCGATGACCGGCCCTCGCCTTTCTCTCCGCCCTCCGGTGCCCCGGCGGCGCCGTCTTCCTCCGCCGGTTCGAGCGGAGCCTCCTCACTCTCCCCCGCGCACCTCAGCGACGCGGGTCTTGTGGCGTTCCGTGCTGTGGAGCGCACTCCTGGTGCACCCGACGACGTCCTGCCGACGTCTCTGGTCGCCGACACCGACGTCTCTCCTGACTGACGGGTTGTCCGGTCGTTCTTCGTGAACGACAGATGCCGTGCTGCGCGCGCACATGCTCTTCGCGTGCACCCATCCAGACATACCCAGTTCCAGTCAGGAGAAGAACATCATGCGTACTTACATCAAGCGGGCCCTGTGGGGCACGCTGCTCGCCGGCGGGATCACCCTGCTCGGCGCAACAGCCGCCAACGCGGCAGACACCTCAGGAGAAGACGGTCTGCTCTCGGGCACCCAGGCGGATACCGCGATCACGGCGCCCGTCACGATCGTCGACAACGCTGTCTCACTGCTCGGAGATTCTTCCGCGCAGCAGGCCCCGGCTCCCGTTTCGGCGCCAGCACCGGCTCCGGCTCCCGCACCGGCCCCCACCACGAGCGGTGAATCCGGCACCGCGTCGGGCACCCAGGCCGTCGTGGACGTCATCGTTCCCGTCACGGTGACCGGCAATGCGATCACCGTGCTCGGCGACTCGTCGAGCGAGTCGGCGGCGCCGGCCGAGGTTCCCCAGGCACCGGCCCCCGCCCCCGCCCCGGCTGTCACGACGAACGGCGATGACGGTGTGCTGTCGGGCACCCAGGGCCTGCTTCAGGTCGACGCGCCCATCACCGTGTCGGGCAACTCGATCGCAGTGCTCGGCGACAGCGAGACCCTCGGACAGGATGCCGCAGCACCGGCGCCCTCGAGCGGCAGCGCAACCGGATCCACAGCGCCGTCCACGTCGGGCGACGACGGCGTCGCGAGTGGCACGCAGGTGACCGCACCCGTGACGGCACCCGTCACCGTCGGCGGCAACGCGATCTCCGTGATCGGAGACAGCGAGAGCACCGGAAGCAGCGGCACCACCGCACCCGCATCCGGATCCGGGGGCAGCACCACTGCACCGGAGACCTCGGGTACCGACGCGGTCGGGAGCGGCACGCAGGTGACCGCACCTGTGACGGCGCCCGTCACCGTCGGCGGTAACGCGATCTCCGTCATCGGAGACAGCSAGTCGACGAGCGGAACCGGCTCCACCGGAACCACCGGGGCAACCCCGTCCACCGGCAGCACCACCACCGGTGACGACGGAATCCTCGGCGGAACCCAGGTCACCGCACCCGTGACCGCACCCATCACCGCCAGCGGCAACGCGATCTCCGTCATCGGAGACAGCGAAGCCGACGGAGGAGCCGGCAGCACCGCACCCATCACAGGAACCCCGTCCACCGGCAGCACCACCACCGGTGACGACGGAATCCTCGGTGGAACCCAGGTCACCGCCCCCGTGACTCTTCCGATCACGATCGGCGGCAACGCGATCTCCGTGGTAGGCGAGAGCACCGTCACGGCTCCCCCGAGCGATCCCGGAACCGACCCGGGAACGGATCCCGGCACCGACCCCGGAACGGACCCCGGAACGGACCCCGGCACAGATCCTGGAACCGACCCGGGGACGGACCCCGGCACAGATCCCGGAACCGACCCCGGCACGGACCCTGGGACCGACCCCGGCACGGACCCCGGCACCGACCCCGGCACAACTCCCGGCGCAGTCACGGGAGTGGGCACCGACGCCGACGCCGGCACGTCCGCGACCGCCGTTGCAAGCGGCGCCGCCGTGACGGCATCCGCCCCGGCAGAGGGACTCGCCGCGACCGGTGATTCCACCTCGTTCGGCTTCGCATTCCTCGCTGCATTCCTGCTCCTCCTCGGAGCCGGAATGCTGCGTCGTCGCCCCATGACGGCGTAGCCGCAGACCCCGGCGGTGTCGACGTCCTCGGGGGAGGAGATGCGACACCGTCGGTGTGCGGATCCCGTGATGCCCTGAGCAGGTTCCCCAGACCTGCCCGCGTCAGCGATGCCGCACAGTTCACGGATGCCCCGCGTCCCCAGCGCGGGGCATCCGTCGTGCCCGGAACCTGCACGAGGCGCCTCGGATGGGGCCGAGAACGATCCGCCTAGACTCTGCGGGGAGGTCATCATGCAGAACGCGCTCGCCTCGCAGGTGCGGGGGGTGCCACGGTGACAGAGGATCCGCGCCGCCTGCGGTGGGCGGTCAACGGCGCACGGACATTCCATATCCCTACTGATGCCGCAGATGTCGCCCTGGTCGAGATCGATCGTGCGATGCAGGCTGCCCACTTCCGTGCAGACGTGCCCGGTGCCGAGGCTGGGGTGCGGCGAATCCACCGGCGCGGGTCGGTTGTCGGCGATGTCCTCATCGGCGGAAGCGGTCTCTCCACCCTCACGACCAGGCTCGGTCCGCTGTCCGCCCGAGGCGTCGCCGTCACCTGGATCGGCCCGGTCGACGCGCACTCGATCTGCGTGATCGTCTCACTGGTCGCCGGATCCCACGTCGGAGGGGACTTCGTCGACGGGGTCGACCAAGCAGTGCGCTCTCTCGTCTCCCGCGGCATACCTGTCGAGGACGACGGGTGGTCACGGTCCGTCGACGTCGATGAGACTTTGCCCGCGAATCCCCGTCGCGCCGCCGAACTCGGTCTCACCCGCTAGCCGCCTTCACCAGACCCTCCGAAACACCGACCGGCCGCGAACGCAGAACGCCCCCTGTCCCGAAGGACAGGGGGCGTTCGAGAGCGTCGCGCCTTACTTGGCGGCGACGACCTGCAGCGTGATGACTGCGGTCACGTCGTCGTGCAGACGAACGGTGGCCTCGTGCTCGCCGACCGACTTGATCGCCGACGGGATGTGCACCTTGCGCTTGTCGATCGAGCCGAGACCCGCGGCTGCGACAGCATCCGCGATGTGATCGGTCTTGACCGAACCGAAGAGGCGACCCTCGTTGCCGGCCTTGACGGCCAGGCGCACCTTGGTGGCCTCGAGGGAGTTCTTCAGCGCCACGGCCTCGTCGCGGTCGTGGATCGCGCGAGCCTGACGAGCAGCCTGGATCGAAGCGACCTGCTTTTCGCCACCGCGGGTCCACGCCGTAGCGAAGCCCTGGGGGATGAGGTAGTTGCGGGCGAACCCGTTCTTGACCTCGACTACGTCACCGGCGCTACCAAGCCCGGCGACCTCGTTCGTGAGAATCAGCTTTGCCATCTCGATACCCCTTACCGGCCGGCGCCAGCGTAGGGCAGGAGTGCCATTTCGCGTGCGTTCTTGATCGCGGTGGCGATCAGACGCTGCTCCTGCACCGAAACACCGGTGATACGACGGGCGCGGATCTTGCCACGCTCCGAGACGAACTTGCGGAGGGTGGAGACATCCTTGTAATCGATGACTCCGACCCGGATCGACTTCGCGGGAGCGGTGGGCTTGCCACCCTTCCGCGGCTTGCGGCGGTCGCCGCTAGACTTTCCAGCCATTGTTTTTCCTTAATGATGAGACGGATGCCGAAGCATCCCGAGATCCTGTTTCAGAAGGGGGTGTCGTCGCCGAAGCTGCCCGGAGTGCTCCAGGCATCTGCGCTCGTCGACGAGCCGGGGGTTGACCACGGCTCTTCCGACACCTGCTGCTGCTGAGCGGGGCGCGACTGTCCGCCGCCACCACCGCCGCCGCCACCGGTCGACGCCGCACGGGTGACCTGCGCGGTCGCGTATCGAAGCGAGGGGCCGATCTCGTCGACCTCCAGCTCGATAGCGGTGCGCTGGTTGCCCTCGCGGTCCTGGTAGGAGCGCTGACGCAGACGGCCCTGCGCCATGACGCGCATGCCCTTGGTCAGCGAACCCGCCACGTGCTCGGCGAACTCGCGCCAGACCGACGCACGGAGGAACAGCGCTTCGCCGTCCTTCCACTCGTTGGCGGCGCGGTCGAAGTTCCGAGGCGTCGAAGCGATGGTGAAGTTCGCCACCGGCAGTCCGTTCTGCGTGTAGCGCAGCTCGGGGTCGGCCGTGAGGTTGCCCACCACGGTGATGACTGTTTCGCCGGCCATCGGACTCAGGCCTTCGCAGCCTTGGCGGCCTTGCGAGCAGCCTTCTCTTCGGTGCGCTTCGCTTCGAACGCGACCATCGCCTGAGCTTCCTCAGAACGGAGGACCTTGGTGCGCATGATCTGCTCGTTCAGCTTCAGCTGACGGTCGAGCTCCTGCGTGGCCTCGCTGGTGGCGGTGAAGTTGACGACGGCGTAGATGCCCTCGTTCTTCTTCTGGATCTCGTAAGCCAGACGGCGCTTGCCCCAGATGTCGACCTTGTCAATCGAGCCACCATCGTTGGTGATGACCTTCAGGAACTTGTCGAGCGTAGGGGCTACCTGGCGCTCGTCGATCTCGGGGGTCAGAATGACCATGAGTTCGTACTGGTGCGTCACTTACCCACCTCCTTCGGACTAGAACGGCTTCCGGGACTTTCCCGGAAGCAGGAGGGTGTGTGAACGTCATCCGCCGAGCCACCCGAGTGGGCGCCTGATGGCAGACAACCTTGACAGTGTAGCGGAGAAACCTTCGGCCTGCCCCCACGCGTATCGCCGGGCAGTTGGCATGCTGGAGTGCGTGCGGTCTGACACTCAGTGCGCACACGACCGAAGGGGGAACGCCATGCGCGTCAACAAATGGGGGGTCGGCATCGTCCTGACCGCCACCGTACTGCTCACCGGGTGCACCGCGGGTGCCGAAGAGCCCGCTGAAGAAGAGCCCACAGCGGCCGCGGAGGAGACCACCGCCCCCGAGTCCGACTGCCCTGAGCTGACCGAAGGCGCGACCGTCGACGGCACCGCGCTCGGCGCCTGCATCACCGAGGCGATGACCGACACCGCCGGCTACCAGGCCAAGACGTCGATCATGGGCATGGACACGACCGCCCGGTACAACCCCGCGACGGATGCCGTCGAGACCATCACTCCGATGGGATCGCTGATCATCATCGGCGACGACGCCTGGGTCAAGACTCCTACGACCGAGTGGCAGGTCGCCGACCCGAACTCGAGCGACCCGATCGTCGCCGCGCTCAGCAGCGGTGCTGCGACGGCGGCGGGCACCGACCCGGCCACGGCCGCAGGCGCGCTCACCGGCGAGTTCACCGTGACCGGAACCGGCAGCCGCCTGGGTCAGGACGTCTACCTCGTGAGCGGCACGTCCGAGGCGCAGGGCGTCGCCGTCGACGTGGTGTTCGAGGTCACCGACGACTACGTGGTGCTGGCGACGACCGGCAGCACCGAGGCCGCCGGCCAGATGATCGAGACCTCGCTCGAGATCACCGAGTGGGACGTCGAGCAGGACATCGTCGCACCTCTCTGATCCACCAGCGGATGCTGCGGGCCGGGGCGATCGCCTCGGCCCGCGGTGCGTTCCGGGCTCTACTGGCGCAGCATCCGCTCGGGCTCTCCCTCGACCCACCCTCTCGGGCCATCCCCTGGGGAGGAGATCTGCGCTTCGGGAGGAGGATCGGGTTCGGAACCTCCTCCCCAGAGACAGATCTCCTCCCGAGGGGCAGACGCGAACGCACCAGCCGTGTTCAGCGGCGCCGTGACCCGCCGATCAGGCTGAGGCGTCGAGGCCCTTCCGTCGGGAGGACGGCTGCGCCACGGGAGGATGCTTCGTGCCCATCCGTCCTCCCGAGGCGCAGATCTCCTCCCGAGGGGCAGTGGGGCGGATGTCCTCCCGAGCGAGCGAACAGCCGGGCGAGCAAGCGCCCGAGCGGGCGGACGACAGACGTCAGTCGATGACGGGGGCGATCTCAGACCAGACGATGCGCTCGTTCGTCGAGGGCGCGACCGGGATGCGACCTGCTCCGTCGGGCTCGGGGATCGCCGCGAGCAGCGCCTGGGTGTACGGATGCTGCGGCGCAGACCACACACGATCGGTGGCCCCCGCTTCGAGCACCCGTCCGGCGAACATCACGAAGGTCCGATCGGCGATGCGCCGGACGACGGCGAGGTCGTGCGAGATGAACAGCATCCCCGCGCCGGCCTCGGCGACGAGGTCTCGCATGAGACCGGCGACGCTCGTCTGGGTCGATGCATCCAGAGCCGAGATCGGCTCGTCGGCGACGAGCAGCGACGGCCGCGCGGCGAGCGCGCGCGCGATCGCGAGCCGCTGCTTCTGGCCGCCCGAGAACTGATGCGGGAAGCGCGTGGCGACCTCGGTGGGCAGCCCGACGCGGTCGAGCCACTCTGCGACGGTCGATCCTTCGGCGCCGCGAGCGCGGGCGGTCGCGATGCCGTCGGCGATCTGGTCGCCCACGCGACGCCGCGGGTTGAGCGACGTCGACGGATCCTGGAACACCATCTGGATGCCGGTGAGAGCGAGGTCGCGCCGACGGATGCCGAGCGGCTTCACGGGCTCGCCGCGGAACCGCACCTCTCCCCCGGCGAGCTTCTCGATGCCGACGACCGCACGGGCCAGGCTCGATTTGCCGCTGCCTGACTCGCCCACGAGCGCGACGGTCTCTCCGGGGGCGACGGTCAGCGAGACGCCGTCGACGGCGACCACCGGCGGGCTCCCGGGGTAGCGCACGACGACGCCCTGCGCGTCGAGGACGGCGATCTCACTCATCTGCGGCCTCCTCTTCGGCATCCTTCACGGCAGCATCCGAGAGCGCCGCATCCGACACCACCGGATCGATGAGCGCGGGATCCGGTGAGGCGATCTCGAGCTTCGACCCCGGCAGGGCGGCGAGCAGCGTGCGGGTGTATTCGTGCTGCGGGTCGCGGAACAGGGTCTCGCGGTCTGCCCGCTCGACGATGTGCCCGTTCTTCATCACGGCGACCTCGTCGGCGATCGCACTCATGACGCCCAGGTCGTGCGTGACGAGCAGCACGGCGAGATTACGGTCGGTCGCGAGGTCGCGCAGCAGACGGAGGATGCCGGCCTGCACCGTGACGTCGAGCGCGGTGGTCGGCTCGTCGGCCAGCAGCACCTCGGGGTCGCACGCGAGCGCACATGCGATGGCGATGCGCTGGCGCTGACCGCCGGAGAACTGGTGGGGGTAGCGCTTCAGAGCCGCATCCGGATTCGGCACCTGCACCGTCTCGAGCAGCTCGATGGCCCGGGCCTTCGCGGCCTCGCCCCGAAGACCGAGGTGCACGCGCATGTGGTCGGTGAGCTGCCGGCCGATCGGCAGCTGCGGGTGCAGCGACGCCGACGGATCTTGGAAGATCATCGCGATGCGCTTCCCGCGAATGCGGTTGAGGCCGCGGCGGCGCATGCCGACCAGCTCCTCCCCCGCGAGCGTGATGGATCCGCCGGTGCGCGCCTGCCGCGGCAGCAGCCCGAGCACGGCGAGCGCGGTGAGTGTCTTGCCCGATCCGGATTCACCGGCGAGGCCGTGGATGCGACCGGCCTCGAGGTCGAGCGAGATCCCGTGCACGAGAGGGCGACCGATGTCGATCGTCAGGTCGCGGATGCTCAGAGCACTCATGGGGGCCGAGGCGGTCATGCTGCCGCCCCCTTCGCCGATGCCACATGCTCGGCCTGCTTCTCGTGCGTGACCTCGGCCGTCGGGTCGAGGATGTCGCGCATCGCGTCACCGAGGAAGTTGAACGCGAGCACCACGGTGAGGATCGCGAGACCGGGGAAGACCCCGAGCCACCAGGCATCGAAGTTCTGCATGGCGGCGGAGATCATCGATCCCCACTCTGCGGTCGGAGGCTGCGCGCCGAGACCGAGGAACGAGAGGCCGGAGAGCAGCAGGATCGCCGCACCGATGTCGAGGGTGGCGAGCACCAGCACGGGTCCGGCGATGTTCGGAAGGATGTCGATGAACAGCGTCCGCAGCGGCGAGTGACCGAGCAGACGACCGGCGATGACGTAGTTCTGCCCGCGGAGTCCGAGCACGATGCTGCGCGTGACTCGCGAGTACTGCGGCCACGAGACCACGATCGCCGCGATCACCGCGTTGAACAGCGACGGCCCGAGGGATGCCGCCACCACCATCGCGAGGATGACCGTCGGGAACGCCATGAACAGATCGGTGATGCGCATCAGCGTCTCGTCGACCCAGCCGCCGAAGTAGCCGGCGACGGCGCCGATCACGGTGCCGATGATCATCGCGGCGATCACGAGCATGAGCGCCAGTGGAAGGCTCACCGTCGCACCGGTCATCAGGCGCGAGAAGATGTCTCGTCCGTTGCCGTCGGTGCCGAGCAGTGTGTCGATTCCCGGCGCCTGCAGACGAGGAAGCACCTGGGCATTGGGGCCGTAGGGAACCCACCACTGCGCGGTGAAGGCGACGATGATCCATGCTCCGGCGATGACGGTGCCGATCACGCCGAGCGGCGTGCGCCAGGCGCGGGGCCAGCGGAACCGGAACCGCCAGGGACCGGATGCCGAGTCGATGCGGCTCATGCGATCCTCACTCTCGGGTCGAGGACGCCGTAGAGCAGATCGACGACGAAGTTGATGAGGAGGTAGATGAAGCCGACGACGAGACCGACGCCCATGATTCCGGGGAGGTCGAGGTTCGCCGCCGAGTTGTAGGCGTAGGTGCCCAGGCCGGGCCACGCGAACACCGACTCGACGAGCACGGTGCCGGAGAGCAGCGAGCCGAACGCGACGCCGACGATGGTGAGGATCGGCAGGGATGCCCCTCGGAGCACGTAGTCGAGGATCACGCGCATGGCCGGAAGGCCCTTGGCGCGGGCCGCGCGCACGTAGTCGCTGCCGAGCACCTCGAGCACCGATGTGCGGATGAAGCGCGTCAACAGGCCGATCGTCACGAGCGACAGCACCATGACCGGGAGGGCGAGGTGGGCGAGGGCATCGGCGAATCCGACGCCGT
Organism: Microbacterium sp. Leaf161; assembly: GCF_001423645.1. Classification (NCBI taxonomy): domain Bacteria; kingdom Bacillati; phylum Actinomycetota; class Actinomycetes; order Micrococcales; family Microbacteriaceae; genus Microbacterium; species Microbacterium sp. Leaf161. Next base: position 1,222,201 of record NZ_LMOW01000001.1, read on the forward strand.
CTCCGTTGAGGAGGTAGTCGACCGTGTAGAGCCCGGTGATGCGTGGCGGCGGCGTGATCGACGGAGAGATGCGACCGGAGCCGGGCGCGATGCGCAGCTCGAGGAAGAACACGTAGAAGCTGACCAGAGCGAGCCAGAACGTCGGGACGCTCAGCCCGATCAGCGTCACGATGCGGATGACCTGGTCGGTGACGAGGCCGCGACGGTAGGCCGCGAGGGTTCCGAGCACGACGCTCACCGCGAGGCTGAGGATGATGGCCCCGATCGCGATCTCGATCGTCGCCGGCACCGCGGTGGCCAGGTCGCTGGTGACCGGTCGCCCGGTCACCAGCGATGTTCCGAGGTCTCCTCGAAACAGGTTGCCCATGTAGATGAAGTACTGCACGAAGAGAGGCTGATCGAGGCCCTGGGCCTTGATGAACGCCTCGCGCGTCTCGGGGTTCTGCGATGCTCCCTCACCCAGAGCCGCCGACACGGGGTCGCCGGGCACGAGGTTCGTCAGCGCGAAGGTCACGATCGTGACTCCCACGAGAAGGAGCAGCGAAGTGCCGATCCGGCGCAGCAGGTATCCGACGAGCGGTGACCTGCGACGCTGAGCCTGCCGTCGCACGGCCACCGTCGTCATCAGTCAGCCCCGATCAGCCGGCAGGCGTGATCTCGGCGATGTCCATCTCCCACACCGAGTTGTACACGGCGCCGGTGACGGCATCCGCCGTGGCGATGTTGCGGCCGGGGACGATCAGCGGCACGAAGGGGCCCTCGGCCTGCATCGCCTCGGCGAACGAGGTGAAGGCCTCGCTGCGCTGGGCCTCGTCGGTCGCGGCGGCAGCACCGGCTGCGATGCCTGCGATCTCGGGGTTGGCCTCAGCGGCCCAGCCTGCGCGCAGACCGACCTTCAGGCCGGGAGCGAACGGGAGGAAGTTCGCCGAGTCGGCGTAGTCCGGGCCCCAGAACCACAGGCCGAAGCCCTCGGTGCCGTTGACGTAGGCGTCGAGCTCGGTGGCGAACGGCGCCGGCGCGAGTTCGACCGTGATGCCGGCATCCTCGAGCTGAGCCTGGATGCGCTCGGCGAGCGGGGTGAACTCCACGCCGCCGACCGGGTAGTCGTTCGGGAACTGCAGCTTCAGGGTCTGACCCGTGTAGCCGGCTTCGGCGAGAGCGGCCTCGGCCTTGTCGAGGTCCTGCTCCACACCGGTGTCGAGGGCGCCCTCGAATCCGGGCGGGATCACACCGGTCGCCTGCACGGCACCCGCACCTGCGAGCTCGAGCAGCGCGTCGTAGTCGAGTGCGTAGCGGATCGCCTCGGCGATCTTGACGTTGGCGAGCTCACCCGCGACGGCCTCGGACTGATTGAGCAGCAGGAAGATCGTCTGGCCGGACGGCACCGACTCGACGTTCAGTCCGTCGCCGAGGCCGGAGACCTGGTCGCCGTTGAGATCCATCGCGACCATCGAGTCGCCGCCCTTGAGGTTCGCGAGCTGCGTCGCGCTCTCCGAGACGTTGCGCACGACGACGCGGCCGTATGCCGCCTCTTCGTCACCGTTGTACTCGTCGCTCTTGGTCAGCACGACCTGCGACGAGAGGTCGAGCGTGTCGAGCACGAACGGGCCGGAACCGGCGGACTCGCCGTCGAGGAAGCTCTGCGCACTGTCGGAGCCGTCGATCGATCCGCCGTTCTCGATGACCACGTCGGAGTTGACGATGCCGAGCGCAGGGTTGGCAAGGATCGCGGGCAGCTGCAGCAGCGGCGTCTCGGAGGTGATCGAGATTGTCTTCTCGTCGACCTCGGTGATCGTCAGGCCGCCCAGGAGGAAGTTCGGCTTGGCGTCGGTCATGCCCTGGATGCGCTGCAGGGTGAAGACGACATCCTTCGCCTCGATCGGCGTGCCGTCGGAGAAGACGCGGTCGCCCTCGAGCGTGAAGGTGAACTCGGTCGCCTCATCGTTCTGCTCCCACGACGCGAGGCCGGGCACAGGGGTCGAGACATCCGAGCCCTCGAAGTCGACGAGGGTCTCGTAGAGCGCCTTCGCGATCATGTTGCCGGTCGGGTCGTAGGTGTGACCGGGGTCGGCGGTCTCGATCGAGAACGCGGTGTCGATGACCAGCGAGTCGGAACCGGAGGATTCTCCCCCGGTGTTCGCCGAGTTGCCACCGGAGCAACCGGCGAGAGCGAAGAGCGCGACAGCTCCGATCGCGATGACGGACGTGCTGCGACGTGACGACATATGGGCCTCCAGGGGCGAGGAGTTTCATCGGGTTCGGTCGACGCCGGGTGGACGACCGGTGATCAGATTCGCATTGTATGGGACTATGTGTCCAGCAAGAATGCAGACGTCATCACAGTCTGTCCAAGACCCCGCCCATGAGGAGCATTGTGTCCACCAAGAGCGACGAAGCCGTGAAGCAATCTGGACGAAGTGCCGCCCCACTGGACGACATCGGATACAGAATCCTCGAGACGCTGCGCGATAACGGTCGGATCTCGATCGCCGCGCTGGCCGAGACCGTGGGGATTTCTCGCGCGAACGCCTACACGCGGGTCGAGACGCTCATGCAGGACGGCGTCATCACCGGGTTCAGCGCGCGGGTCGATCAGTCCAAGGCGGGGCTGTCGATCGGTGCGCTCGTCTTCGTCACCGTGCATCCGCAGGCCTGGGCGTCGTTCCGCGAGAGCGTGCTCGAGATGCCCGACGTCGAGTGGTGCGCCATCACCACGGGCGAGCATGACGCCATGCTGCTCATCCGTGCCGTCGACGTGAGCGGCGTGCACGAGTTCACGACCGGCGTCGTCGCGCAGCTGCCCGAGGTGCGCACCGTCGTCAGCGTGGTCGTGCTCGACGAGGTGATCCGCCGGTCGTTCCTGCTGCCGAGCGACCTGCCGGAGCGCGACCTGGCGACGCCGCTGGGCATGACGCGATGGACTCCGGCGACGCCGGGTCGCGACATGCTGCCGCCACGCTGACGCGGAACCCGGTGGTCGAGCGAGGACGGCGAAGCCGACCGGGACGAAACGCCCGATCAGGCCGCGACGGGCTCTTCGCAGACGCTGAGCTGCGGCAGTCCGTGCATCTCGTAGTGCTCGACGAGACGGATGCGGCCGTCATCCGTGAGTTCGAGCTGGCTCTCGCCGTCTCCGGTCACGACGGCGCCGTCTGAGACGAGCACGTGCACGAACGACACCCAGATGGTGTCGCCGGTGCGGGTGCCGACGAAGCGCCCGAAGGTGACGGTGTCACCGGAGTAGTCACCCCAGATCGCACCGTCCTTCTCCCGATAGACGAACTCGCTGGGAGACTCGGGGTCGACAGCCGAGGTGGTCGAGGAGACCATCAGGAACCGGCGGCCGTCGAGCGAGGGGATGGTTGCAGTCGAACTCACCCTCCGATTATGGAGGGCGCTCGAAGGTGCACTGAAGCCCCTTCGGCAAGCGTCTTCCCGGGCAGCTCGCGGAGCAGGCAGGGTGAGACGAAACAGGCGCGGGCACCGATGCCCTCGGCGTTTCGTCTGACCCTCGTTCGACGTCGAGCATGCGCCCCTCCGCCGCGCGGGCAGGTGAACCGATGCCTCGCAGGTACCGTGGGTCGCATGCAGTGGATCTCTGACACCTCGGCCGGCGACTGGCTGCGCAAGCGGCTCGACGACCCCTGGAACGCGACGATGCACGACGTCGTGCCGCACGGTTTCCCGGCCTATGCCCGCATCCTGCACCCCGGCATCGTGCGCTCTCTGCCCGACCGGCCGGTGCCGACCTACGACGAGTACGACGCCATGCCGGAGGCCGAGCGACTGGCGCTGGTCGATCAGTTCATCGACGAGCCCGTGACCTGGGCCGAGACGGCATCCGCCTTCGGCACCACACTGCATCCGCTGGCGCAGTGGCAGCGGATCGTCCGCACCCCACCCGACGCCGACTGGAACCTGCGGCTGTCACCCGACGGCCGAGAGTTCACGGGGCCGATGGAGGGCGAAGTCTCTCCGGAGATGCTCTCCGCGATCGCCGGGCACCTCACCACCCACACGACGACTCCGGATGCCGGCTTCGCGGCGCTCTGGGAGGGCCGCGGCGGTCTGGTGGGCCATATGGGTCACAGCCCCACTCGCCTCTTCATCACGTTCAACGACGAGCCGAATCACCAGGCGATGCTCGACCGCAGCATCCATGACCCTCTCAACAACGCCTTCCGCAAGCCGACGTGGCAGGAGGGCATCCTGTCACGCGAGATCTCGGAAGGACCGCGGTTCCGCCTCCCCGGGCGCGACCACGTGCTCTTCCGGGGAACCGTCACCGACTTCGCGCGGCCTGACTGGGTGCTGGACGTCCCCTGGCGCGACCGTTCGGGCGAGGAGCACGGGTTCCCCCCGTCGGCGCAGAGTCCGAGCATCCTGTGGCCCGACGACCACGCCTGGGTGATGGTGAGCGAGATCGATTACGACTCGACGATCGTGGCCGGATCGGCCGAGCTGGTCGCCGCGATCTGCGCCGACGAGCGTCTCGAGGCTTTCCCGATACCCGAGAACGCCGACCTGACCTGGGATGCCGACGAGGTGAACCGATGACGACTCCGCGGCCCGCGTCCGCGGCGTCCTTCGACGCCGCGCCGCTCACCGAGCCGGTCGATCCGAAGGCGGTCACCGCGTTCGCCGCCGAGCTTCGAGCCCGAGGGTCCAGCGGCACGAACGGCTCGAGCATCATCGCGATCGTCGTCATCGCGCTCATGGCCATCATCGTGGTGCCGGTGGTCTTCACGACCATCGTCGGCATGGTCTCCACACCCGGTGGATCCGGGCTCGCCATCGTTCCGCTGGTGATCTTCGGCGCCGTCGCTGTCGTGATCGCCATCGGTTCGTTCGTCGGATGGCGGCGCGCCCGCGTCACGCGCTACCGCCTGCACCGGTTCGCCCAGGCGAACGGGATGTCGTACGAGGGACGAGTGACTGCCCCCGCGCTGCCGGGGATGATCTTCGGCCTCGGCGGCTCGCGCATGTCGACCGATCTCGTGCGCGGCACGACGCCGCGGTTCGTCGAGTTCGGCAACTACCAGTACACGGTGAAGCGGGGCAAGAGCTCGACCACCTACCGCTGGGGCTATGTCGCGGTGAAACTCGACGTGCCGCTGCCCAACATCGTGCTCGACGCCAAGGGCAACAACGGATTCGGATCGAACCTGCCGGCGTCGTTCCAGAAGGAGCAGCGGCTGTCGCTCGAGGGCGACTTCGACGAGTACTTCACCCTCTACTGCCCCGAGGGGTACGAGCGAGACGCGCTCTATCTGTTCAGCCCCGACATCATGGCCCGGTTCATCGACAACGCCGCCGAGCTCGACGTCGAGATCGTCGACGACTGGATGTTCCTCTACACGCAGCGCAGGGTGTCGACGCTCGACCCTGCGACCTGGGCGTGGCTGTTCGGCGCCGTCGGCGCGTTGATCACGAAGCTCGATCAGTGGGAGCGCTGGAGAGACGAGCGTCTGCTCCTCGAGAATCAGACGGCTGCGGCATCCGCTTCCCCGGCCGGCTCACCGCGGGCCACGGGCGAGCGGCTTCCGTTCGCGCCACCGGCCGGCCTGCTCTCGCCGCCGCCGGGTGTCGCCCACGAAGGACGCAGACTGAAGCGCAGCTTCCCGTGGGTGCCGGTCGTGTTCCTGATCGGCTTCGCGGTGTTCTGGTTCTGGTCCAGGTCGTTCTGAACGCGACCCCCGAGGGCGGGTTGTGGGGGTGGGTGCTGACTGGGGATCAGCGCTCCCACCCCATCCCCCCTCGGGATCAGAAGAAGATCTGACTCTCCCTCCGCAGGACGGTCGAACCGTCCGTACGCGCGGGTCAGCTGGGGACTGACGACTCTGCGCGTATATGAGTAATGGTATACCGGCATACGTTGCATTCCGTTGCGTCGGAGAGGTTCGACCGAACCGGTCGAATCCCGCGGAATGATGCACGAAATGCGGACAGAATGCCCTCCTGGAAGGCGGCATTCGTGCACTCTCGCGAATGCCTGTCCTCGCGCATTACTCCGAGTGACGGACCCGGCCCCTCCCCCTTCTGCATGCAAGAGAATGGAAAGCGATGTCTGAGCACGAAGATCACACCCACTGGCAGGCCGAGCGCCGTGCCTCCGTCACGTCCGCGACCGGAAACCTCGCCCTGATCGAGACCCGCTGGACGGGCGAGGCGCCCGATCTGGATGCCGAGCAGCAGGCGGCATCCGACACGGTGACCGTGACGCCGATCCAGCGGACGAACATCGAGACCGGCGAGGCCGAGCACGGACTGCGTCTGTGGGATGCCGATGCACCGGCGATCCGCGCCTTCGACCGCATCGACACCTACGACTACGACCCTGCGTGGGTGCTCGAGGGCCACTTCACCCCGGTGTCCGGCGATCGCCGAGTGTCGTTCGAGCACATCCGCGACAACGGCGGCACACGCGAGCTCGTCGTCCCCGGCGACATCCACTTCGAGCTCGACGGCCGTGAGTACGATCTGGCCGCCTTCGACGACGGCGGCACCCTGCTGCTCGTGTTCGGTGATGAGACGAACGGCGCCGAGACCTACGGATCCGGCCGCTTCCTGTTCGTCGAGCTGCGCGACGACGAGGGCACCGTGGTGCTCGACTTCAACCGCGCCTTCGTGCCGCCGTGCGGGTTCAGCGCCCAGTACAACTGCCCGTTGCCGCCGGCATCCAACCGCTTCCCCCTGCCTATCCGAGCAGGCGAGAAGAACGTCGTCTTCCGCGACGGCTTCGACATCTACGCGGCGTGACGCCGCACACCCTCACCCTGGAGCACTCATGAGAAGAACCCGCATCCTCGGCGCGCTCGGCGCCGTGGCCACGCTCGCCCTCGTGGCCGGATGCGCGTCGGGCGCCACCGACGACGCCGCGAGCGAAGACGCCACGATCTTCATCGGGTCGCTGTACGAGCCCACCAACCTGAGCAACACGCAGGGCGGTGGCCAGGGCGTGACCGAGGCCCTGACCGGCAACGTCTACGAGGGCCTCTACCGCCTGACCGACGACGGCGAGGTCGAGCCGCTTCTCGCCGAAGACGCTCAGGTGTCCGACGACGGCCTCACCTACACGATCACGCTGCGCGACGACGTGACCTTCCACTCCGGTGACCCGCTGACCTCCGCCGATGTGAAGTCGAGCGTCGAGGCCGTCACCGCCGAGGACTCCGTGTCGGCGCGCAAGTCGAGCTTCAAGACGATCGCCGACATCGCGACCCCCGACGACCAGACCGTCGTCTTCACGCTGTCGCAGCGGTCGATCTCGTTCCTCTACAACCTCAGCTACGTCTGGGTCGTGAACGACGAGGCCGGCGACATCACCGGGTCGGAAGACGGCACGGGCCCCTACACGCTCGACGAGTGGAAGAAGGGCTCCACCCTGACGCTCGAGCGCTGGGACGACTACTGGGGCGAGCCGGCCAAGAACGCCGAGGTCGTCTACACGTACTTCACCGACGCGACCGCCGAGAACAACGCTCTGGCCACGGGCGAGATCGACGTGATCACGAGCGTGCAGAGCCCGGATTCGCTCGCGCAGTTCGACAACGACGACTACGTGATCAGCGAGGGAACCTCGACCACGAAGGAGCTGCTCGCCTTCAACGACCGCGTCGCCCCCTTCGACAACGCACTCGTGCGCAAGGCGATCTACTCGGCGATCGACACCCAGAAGCTCCTCGAGTCGATCTGGGGCGACTACGGCACGCTCATCGGCTCGATGGTGCCGCCGACCGACCCCTGGTACGAGGACCTCACCGCGGTGAACCCCTACGACGTCGAGCTGTCGAAGGATCTGCTCGCTCAGGCCGGCTACGCCGACGGCTTCACGTTCACGCTCGACACCCCGAGCTACGACCCGCACCCCGCCGTGGCGGAGTTCCTGCAGTCACAGCTCGCCGAGGTCGGCATCACAGTCGAGATCAACACGATCAGCGCCGACGAGTGGTACACGAAGGTGTTCAAGGAGCAGGACTTCGAGGCCACGCTCCAGGAGCACGTGAACGACCGCGACGTCGTCTGGTACGGCAACCCCGACTTCTACTGGGGATACAGCGACGCCCAGGTGCAGCAGTGGGTCGCCGAGGCCGAGCAGGCAGCCACGACCGACGAGCAGACCGCCCTGCTGAAGCAGGTCAACGAGAAGATCGCCGAGGATGCCGCGAGCGTATGGTTGTACCTGTACCCGCAGATCGTGGTCGCCTCGAGCGACCTCAGCGGTTACCCGGTCAACGGCCTGAACTCGCAGTTCTTCGCCTACGACATCGTCAAGTCCTGACGCGCGAGGGGGATGCCGCGCGTCGGCATCCCCCTCTTTCATCCTGAGAAGCCATGCTCGCCTACCTGCTGCGCCGCCTCGCGTTCCTCGTGGTGTCGCTCGTCGTCGCGATGATCGCGATCTTCGTGCTGCTGCGCCTGCTCCCCGGCGACCCGGCGAACGCGCTGCTCTCGGTGAACGCCACCCCCGAGCAGATCGCCGCCGCCCGCGCACAGGTCGGCTCGGATCAGCCTCTCCTGCAGCAGTTCACGACCTGGGCGGGGCAGCTCCTGCGCTTCGATCTCGGTGAGTCCTTCCTGAGTTCGCGTCCGGTCGGCCCCGATATCGCCGACCGCCTCGCCGTGACCCTTCCGCTCACGCTCATCGCGTTCACCGTCGCTCTGCTCGTCTCGCTCGTGATCGGCATCACCGCGGCCGTGAAGTCCGACCGCTGGTACGGCATCGCCCTCTCCGGCTTCGCGCAGCTCGGCGTGGCCGTGCCCGTCTTCTGGGTGGGTGTCGTGCTCGTGTGGGTCTTCGCTCTCGGACTCGGCCTGCTGCCGTCCGGCGGCTTCCCGCGAGACGACTGGGAGGACCCGGCTGATGCTCTGCGCTCGCTCGCGCTTCCCGTCATCACGATCGTGATCGTGATGAGCGCCTCTCTCAGCCGCTATGTGCGATCGGCGACCCTCGACGTGATCGGCAGCGACTACCTGCGCACCGCCCGGGCCGGCGGTTCCGGCACTGCTGAAGCGCTTCTGCGTCACGGTGTGCGCAACGGCTCTGTGCCCGTCGTCGCGATCCTCGGCATCGAGCTGTCGACGACACTGCTGGGCGCGGTCGTCGTCGAGAGCGTCTTCACTCTTCCCGGCCTCGGCAGCCTGCTGCTGTCGGCCATCGAGCAGCACGACTTCCAGGTCATCCAGGGAGTCCTCGTCGTCAGCACCCTCTTCGTGCTGCTCGTCGGGTTCGCCGCAGACATCGTGCAGCGCCTGATCGATCCGCGTCTGCGCACGAGCGTCTCGGGCAACCGATGAGCCGCGTCGCCGAGCAGCTGATCACCGACTCCGTGCCTGCGCGGCGTCGGCCGAAGGCGACCCTGCTGATCGGGCTCGTCCTCACCGGTGCCATCGTGCTGATCGCCCTCGTCTCGCTGTTCTGGCTGCCCTACCCGCTCGCCGACACCAGCGGCAGCCGCCTCGAGGGTCCGAGCGCCCTGCATCTGCTCGGCACCGACCGACTCGGCCGCGACCTGCTCTCTCAGCTCATGTGGGGTGCCCGGATCGCACTGATCGTCGGCATCTGCTCGGTGGCGATCGCGGCCGTGCTCGGCACGATCGTCGGCCTCATCGCCGCATTCTCGCGCCCCTGGGTCGACGACACGCTCTCCGCCGGACTCGACGTCGTGATCGCCTTCCCCGTGCTGCTGCTCGCGATGCTCGTCGTCGCGGTCCAGGGCGCCTCGCTGTGGTCGGCGGTGCTCGCGATCGGCCTGGCGATGTCGGCGGTGGTCGCGCGTCTCACCCGCATCCTGTCGCGCCGCGTGCTGCAGGAGCAGTTCGTCACCGCGGCGCGAACCAGCGGTACGTCCGTACTCGGAATCGTCTTCCAGCACGTGCTGCCCAACATCGCTCCGACTCTCGCGGTCAGTCTCGCGCTGCAGTTCGGTGCCGCGGTGCTCGCCGAGGCGAGCCTGTCGTACCTCGGACTCGGCGCTCCGCCGCCCAACGCCTCGTGGGGTCGGATGCTGCAGGAGGCTCAGGGCACTGTGCTCACCGCTCCGGTGGGCGCGATCGCGCCCGGCATCGCGATCATCGCCCTCGTGCTCGGAGTGAACTTCCTCGCCGACGGCCTGCGCGACCTCGCCGACCCGACCCGAAGGAGGAGCCGATGAGCATTCTCGAGGTCTCGGGTCTCACGGTCCGCTCGACATCCGGCGCCCTCGTTCGCGATGTCTCGTTCTCCCTCGCGCCCGGCGAGCGTCTCGGCCTGATCGGCGAGTCGGGTTCGGGCAAGTCGCTCACCTCGCTCGCCGTCACCGGTCTGCTGCCGGATTCCCTCGTCTCCTCCGGATCCGTGCTGCTCGACGGGCACCAGGTGGTCGGCGCGCGGGATGCCGCTCTGAGGCCGTTGCGCGGACCGGTCGCGCAGATCGTCTTCCAAGAACCGCTGACCGCGCTCGACCCGTTGATGAGGGTCGGTCGTCAGATCGCCGAACCGCTGCGTCGTCACCTCGGACTGCGCGGTGACGAGCTGCGGTCTGCCGTGGCGGCGGCCCTCGACGAGGTGGCCCTGTCGGAGCCGCGCTTCGCGCGCGCCTACCCGCACGAGCTCTCCGGCGGTCAGCGCCAGCGGGTGGCGATCGCGATCGCCCTCGCTGCCAAGCCGCAGCTCCTCATCGCCGACGAGCCGACGACGGCGCTGGACGTCACCGTGCAGGATGCCGTTCTCGCCCTTCTCGAGCGACTCGTCGCCGAGCGCGGCATGGCGCTGCTGTTCATCAGTCACGACCTCGCCGTGGTCTCTCGACTGGTCGACCGTATCGTCGTGCTCCGAGACGGTCTCGTCGTCGAAGAGGGCATGGTCGCGCAGGTGCTGCAGAATCCGGCGGAGCCGTACACGCGGATGCTGGTCGACAGCGCCCGCGCGCTCGACGCGTTCCTCGATGCGAAGGAGGCCGGCGCATGAGTCTCCTCGAGCTGCGCGCCGCCGGGTTCGCCTACGGATCCCGGCGGGTGCTCGACGACGTCTCCCTGAGTCTCGATGCGGGCGATTCCCTCGGTCTCGTGGGCGAGTCGGGCGCGGGCAAGTCGACGATCCTGCGACTGCTGCTCGGGCTGTCGGCACCCCGTGACGGTCAGATGCTGTTCGAGGGCGAGCCCCTGTCGTTGCGCGACCGCACGCAGATGCGCCGCTTCCGGGCGAGCGTGCAGCCCGTGTTCCAAGACCCGTACTCGTCGCTCGACCCGCGTCAGCGCATCGACCGCATCATCGGCGAGCCCCTCCGCTCCCTGCGGCTGGCATCCGGAGCCGACGCCCAGGCCCGCATCGCCGAAGCGCTCGAGTCGGTCGGCCTTCCTGCCGACACCGCTCGCCGCTACCCGCACGAGTTCTCGGGCGGGCAGCGCCAGCGCATCGCGATCGCGCGGGCGGTCGTCTCGCGCCCTCGGGTGCTGCTCGCCGACGAGCCGGTCAGCGCTCTCGACGTCACCACGCGCGTGCAGGTGCTCGAACTGCTCGACCGACTGCGCCGCGAGAACGGCCTGTCCCTCGTGATGGTGTCGCACGACCTCACCGCGATCGCCTCGGCGTGCGACCGGACGGTCGTGCTGCAGAACGGTCGCGTGGTGGAGCAGGGTGCCACGGCATCCGTACTGCATGACCCGCAGGACCCGTACACGCGGGCGCTGGTCGACGCCGTTCCGCGCCTCCCCCGCTGAGCGCCGCCAGCGGCGTGACTTGGCATCAATCCGCAGCCGTCAACCCGCCGAACCCGCCAGCCCGAAGTACTCCAGCTCCGCGTCGTTCAGCATCCGGGAGCGGATGAGAAACCGCATCCCCGTGGGCCCCTCGACGCTGAACCCTGCGCCGCGGCCCGGCACGACGTCGATCGTGAGGTGCGTGTACTTCCAGTATTCGAACTGCGACTCCGACATGAAGACCTCGACCGCGGCGTCCACCCCCACGTCGAGTGCGCCCAGCAGCACATCGCCCGGACCTGTGATGAACATCCCCACGGGGTAGCACATGGGCGACGAGCCGTCGCAGCATCCGCCCGACTGGTGGAACATCAGCGGGCCATGCTGCACGGTGAGGTCGCGGATGAGGGATGCCGCGGCATCCGTCACGTCGACCCGCTGATAGGTGCCGATGCTCACCATGATTCGTACCTTTCGTTAGCTCCCGGTCGTTGAGCGAGGACGGCGAAGCCGACCGAGACGAAACGCGGCGAGCGGATCAGCGCGTTTCGTCTCGGGGCTTCGCTCCTCGCTCAACGACCGGAGGTGGGCTTCGCTGCTCGAGCGAATAGCGACGGAGGGGTGACTCAGAAGAAGCCCATCGGGCCCTCCGCATACGAGACCAGGAGGTTCTTGGTCTGCTGGTAGTGGTCGAGCATCATCTTGTGGTTCTCGCGCCCGACGCCCGACTGCTTGTATCCGCCGAACGCGGCGTGCGCAGGGTACTGGTGATACGTGTTCGTCCAGACACGACCGGCCTCGATCGCACGCCCCGCACGGTACGCGGTGTCCCCGCTGCGGCTCCAGACCCCGGCACCCAGCCCGTAGAGCGTGTCGTTCGCGATCGAGATCGCGTCGTCGAAGCCGTCGAACGAGGTGACCGAGAGCACCGGCCCGAAGATCTCCTCCTGGAAGATGCGCATGTCGTTCGTGCCCTCGAACACGGTCGGTGCGACGTAGTATCCCTCGCTGAGATCGCCGCCGAGGTCGACACGGTCGCCTCCCGTGAGCAGCCGCGCGCCGCCCTGCTTTCCGATGTCGATGTAGCTGAGGATCTTCTCCAGCTGGTCGTTCGACGCCTGAGCGCCGATCATGGTGGCGGGGTCGAGCGGGTTGCCCTGAATGACCTTCCCGACGCGCTCGAGTCCGTCGGCGAGGAAGCCGTCGTAGATCGACCGCTGGATGAGGGCCCGCGACGGGCACGTGCAGACCTCGCCCTGGTTCAGCGCGAACATCGTGAAGCCCTCGAGCGCCTTGTCGTAGAACGGGTCGGCGGTGTCCCGGGCGACGTCCTCGAAGAAGACGTTCGGGCTCTTGCCTCCGAGTTCGAGCGTGACCGGGATCAGGTTCTGCGACGCGTACTGCATGATCAGGCGCCCCGTCGTGGTCTCACCCGTGAAGGCGACCTTGCGGATGCGCTTGTGCTGCGCGAGCGGTGCACCCGCCTCGATGCCGAAGCCGTTGACGATGTTCACGACACCGGGCGGCAGCAGGTCTCCGATGATGTCGAAGAGGAAGAGCAGGGATGCCGGGGTCTGCTCGGCCGGCTTGATGACCACGCAGTTGCCTGCGGCGAGCGCAGGCGCGAGCTTCCACACCGCCATCAGGATCGGGAAGTTCCACGGGATGATCTGCCCGACCACTCCGAGCGGCTCATGGAAGTGATACGCGACGGTGTTCTCGTCGAGCTGGCTGATGCCGCCCTCCTGCGCGCGCAGCACACCGGCGAAGTAGCGGAAGTGATCGACCGCGAGAGGGATGTCGGCGGCGAGCGTCTCGCGCACGGGCTTGCCGTTCTCCCAGGTCTCGGCGACGGCGATCTCCTCGAGGTGCTGCTCGATGCGATCGGCGATCCTGTTGAGGATCACCGATCGCTCTGCCGGGCTGGTCTTGCCCCAGCTCGCGAACGCCTTCCAGGCGACGTCGACGGCACGGTCGATGTCCTCGACGGTTCCCCGGCCCACCTCGGTGAAGGGCTTGCCGTTGACCGGGCTGACGTTCTCGAAGAACTGGCCCTTGACCGGATCCACGAACTCGCCGCCGATGTAATGGCCGTACCGCGGACGGTAGGTCGCGATGGCGCCCGGCTGGCCGGGAGCGGCGTACGCGGAGGATGCGGGGGCGGTGGACACGTCTTCTTCGACGATCGTCATCGGAACTCCTTCGACGGGCCACGGCGTCGGTGCTGCGGCTGTCCTCCGACGGTAGGTCGGCGGAGGTTGCACCCCGATGCGCAACGTTGCGAGGGGTTGCACGGCGGGCGCTGGCTGGATCCGCTCGAACGGCTGACGATTCCCCGGATGGCGGGCATGCCGTCGGCATGGACACGTCCGGACGGAGATCCGTCAGCCGGATGACCCCGTGTCAGCGATCTTCGATGCGTTCGATGCGCGCGACGAGTCCGGCGCGCTTCGGAGACCGGGCCGGCAGCATCTCGAGAGCGAGACGCAGCGCCGCGGCATCCCCCTGCCCCTCCGGGATCTCGGCGTATTCCAACAGGACGTCGAGGCTCGCCTCCGACAGCATCGTCTCGCGCAACGCCGCTCTCACCGACTCGCGGAATTCCTCCACCCCCGGCGAGGTCGACTCGGGAAGCACAGGGCCGCGATAGGCGGTGAGGGCGACACGATGTGCGCCTCGGTCGAGCAGCGAGAGCACGTCGTGCGCATCGGTCTCGAGCGGCACCGTCAGTCGGTAGGGCCGGGACTCGGGAACGAGGCTGGGCGCGTGCTTCTCGAGAACCTTTCGCAGGCGCACCATCTCAGGACGCAGCGTGTCGGCGGACGCTTCGGGGCCGTAGACGAGTTCGCTCAATCGCTCGGCAGACAGGCCCTGACGGTTCACCGCGAGCATCAGCAGGATGGCGGCGTGGCGGGCGCTCAGCTCGATCATCGACTCCTCGAGCTCGGTCTCGGTCTCGAGACGCGCTCTGTCTCGCCCGAGCACGTGCAGGGTCGCGCGGGTCGTGGGCTTGGCGCGCGACGAGAACGTCGCGGGGCGTGGGGCGTCGCTGCGCGCCCGAAGCCGCGCCACCATCAGCTCGGACTCGACGGCGCGCGCCGTGGCGTCGACCAGCAACCGCGCCTGGGTCGAGACGACCTCGTCACCACCCGTGACATCGATCACTCCGAGCACCCGCCGCGTCTCGGGGTCGCGCACCGGCGCCGCGGTGCACGACCACGGATGCACCCGCCGGTTGTAGTGCTCGGCCCCACGGATCTGCACCGACTGATCGAGCGTGAGAGCCGTGCCCGGTGCGGTCGTGCCGACGGCATCCTCTGCCCAGTTCGCGCCGGCGACGAACCCCATGCCCTCGGTGAGCGACTGCAGTTGGCGGTCGCCTTCGATCCACAGCAGCCGACCGGCCTGATCGCCCACGGCGACGACCACCCCCGACTCCTCGGGGGTGCCGGGCAAGAGCAGAGCACGGATCATGTCCATGGCGGATGCGAGCGGATGCGCCAGTCGATAGGCGTCGAGCTCTTCGGTCACGAGCTCGATCCGCGGCGCCTCCTCGGGCCCGACCCGGCCTCTCCACGACCGCACCCACGACTCGCGGACGAGAGGACGCACCTGCTGCAGTCGATGATCTTCGAGGTTGCCGGCGATCAGCTCTTCATGCGCACGCTCGATCAGGAGACGAGAGGCCTCAGGAGGGCCATCACGTGACACCTGCCACGACGCAACCACAGCGTCTCCATTCGTCGTCGGTGGAGCGTTACCTCAGTGTAGGAGCCGGATGCCGCGGGCGGTACCCGCGATATTCCGGTTGCGCGCTCAGATCCACGCGCAGGTGAATGCTCGGATCACGGATGCAGATCGCCACGCCGCATCCGCGCCACGCGCACTACTGTGCAGTGCGTGGTAGTGTGCAGTGCATCGAAGGAGGTCCGATGGACACCACTCAACTTCTCAAGGGCGTGCTCGATGTGGCCGTGCTCGCGGTGCTGCGCACCGAGGACGGCTACGGCTACGACATCGTTCGTCGACTCAGGGATGCCGGTCTCGGCGACGTGGGTGACGCGTCTGTGTACGGGACTCTCCGTCGTCTGTATGCCGCGGGCAGCCTGTCGAGCTACGTGGTCCCCTCGGAGGGCGGCCCACACCGCAAGTACTACGCGATCAATCCTCAGGGGCGCGCGGCTCTCGACTCGCAGACAGTCACATGGCTGGACTTCGCGGGGGCGATGTCCACGCTGCTCACTGCCGAGACCACAGACACAACCACGATCGGAGAGAACCGATGAACGACACCGCCGTCTCGATCGACGAACAGATCCGCTCCTTCGCTCTCGCGGTGCGGGAGCACCTCGACGACCTCCCGTCCGACGAGCTCGACGAGATCATCGGCGGTCTCACTGCAGACCTCACCGACCAGGCCGCCGACAATGACGGAGTGCTCGACGTCGGAGACCCGGCTGCCTATGCCGAGGAGCTGCGAACGGCTGCGGGTCTTCCGCCCCGACGCGAGACGCGGCAACGAGTGCCCCTCGGCGTGCGAATCCGGGGCTGGCGCAGTCGCACGACGCAGACGATCCGGCGCAGCCCCATCGCGGCGTGGTTCCTCGACCTGCTGCTCGCGCTGCGCCCGGTGTGGTGGGTGCTCCGTGGGTACGGTATCTACGTCGTCGTGCTGACGGTGGTCATCACGAGGGTGGGCAACGGAGGACGCCTCGACCATTGGATGGTTCCCGACTCACTACTCGAATGGGCAGCCGTCGCGGTGCTCGCGGTCGTGAGCGTCCAGTGGGGACGCGGTCAGTGGCTGCCTCGCAACGCGCTGCGCCACATCCGCACGATCTCGAGCGTCGTGGCATTCATCGCTCTCGTCGTGGCACTGCCCGCCGCGCTCACGCCCCGCGTCGAATACGTCGGCGACGAGTACGGCCTGCAGAGCGGCCTGCGTCTCGATGGTGTGCAGATCAACAACATCTTCGCGTTCGACACCGAGGGCAACCCGATCGACCAGGTGCAGCTGTTCACCGGCAAGGGCACACCGATCGATCTCTACGGTCAGAACGGCGCGCAGACCGTGCTGACGCCCGACGGTCAGATCGTGGGTTCCAAGAACGGCGGCGACCAGCAGTTCGGGATGCAGGACGATGGTCTGCGGGCGACGATTCCCGGCGACGACTACCGCGGACGCCCCGTCTGGAACGTGTATCCGCTCGATGAGGCCGACCTCGACCCGTCCTCGCTGATGCCGGAGCTCGAGACCGTCAAGCGCCCCGAGCCTCCCTTCCAGAAGGCGCCGGGCATCGACGCGGTGAACGCGACGCCGTCGCCGACCCCGTCGCCGGCCGACGGGACAGTCCCGTCTCCCACCGCGACGCCGGCACCGTGACCGCCATGGGTGAGCAGATCATCTCGATCGACATCAGCCATCTCGTCCGGGAGGCGCTGGGTCAGAGTCCCGATGCCCTCGAGTCGACCACGCCGAGCACGCCGGAACACGTGTGCGAGCGGCGGGATGACGAGTCGATACCGACACCTCCGCCGGATCGCCTTCAGCCGCAATCGGACGTCAGCGAGCTCAGGCCCGGGCGGCCCACCATTCGCGAAGGCGCTGCTCAGCGGCATCCGTTCCGATGACACCCTCGTCGAGGCGCAGCTCGAGCAGGAATCGGTAGGCCTCGCCGACCTCGCGGCCGGGCGCGATGCCGAGGATGTTCTGGATCTGGTTGCCGTCGAGCTCCGGGCGGATGGAGTCGAGCTCCTCCTGCTCGCGCAACGCGGCGATGCGCGACTCGATGTCGTCGTAGGCCGAGGCGAGCCGCCCTGCCTTGCGCTTGTTGCGCGTGGTGACGTCGGCGCGAGTGAGGATGTGCAGGCGTTCGAGCTGGTCGCCCGCATCGCGCACGTAGCGGCGCACCGCGGCATCCGTCCAGGCGCCCTCGGCGTAGCCGAAGAACCGCAGATGCAGTTCGATCAGCTTCGACACGGCCTCGGTCGTGTCCGTGTCGAACCGCAGCGCCTGCAGACGCTTGCGCGCCATTCTCGCCCCGACCACGTCGTGGTGGTGGAAGGTGACGACGCCGCCGTCTTCGAGCTTGCGAGTGCGGGGCTTGCCGATGTCGTGCAGAAGCGCGGCGATGCGCAGTGCGACGTCAGGTTCAGCCCCGGGGTTGCGCGACTGCTCCAGCGAGATCGCCTGGTTGAGCACCGTGAGCGAGTGCTCGTAGACGTCCTTGTGGTGGTGGTGCTCGTCGACCTCGAGCCGCAGAGCGCTCACCTCGGGCAGGAACTCCTCGATCAGACCTGTCTCGACGAGCACGCGGATGCCGCGCACGGGGTCGTCGGTCTGCATGAGCCGCACGAGCTCCGACTGGATGCGCTCCGGGCTCACGATCTCGAGAGTCGCTCGCAGCTGAGTGATCGCGTCGAACGTGTCGTCGTCGATGCGGAAGCCGAGCTGAGCGCTGAAGCGCGCGGCGCGCAGCATCCGCAGCGGGTCGTCGCCGAACGACACGTGAGGGCTCGCCGGCGTGCGCAGGACACCCGCGATGAGGTCTTCGACTCCCCCGGTCGGGTCCACGAGCTTCACGGCCGGCACGAGCAGCGCCATCGCGTTGACGGTGAAGTCGCGTCGGTGCAGGTCGGCCTCGATCGTGTCGCCGAACTCGACGGTCGGCTTGCGGGTCACGCCGTCATAGCTGTCGGCCCGGTACGTCGTGACCTCGACCTGTTCGCCCTGCACACGCGCGCCGATGGTGCCGAATGCGCGGCCGATGTCCCACTGTGCGGTCGAGATCGGCTTGACGATGCGCAGGATGTCGTCCGGCATCGCGTTCGTCGTGAAGTCGAGGTCGTGCGTCGGCCTGCCGATCAGCGCGTCACGCACGGGTCCGCCGACCACGGCGAGGTCGAAGCCCGCTGCCTCGAACGCCCCGGCGAGGGTGCGGACGACCGGGTTCTCGGCGAGCGCGCCGAGACGGACGAGGCCGTCAGCCATATTGAGCATGGGTTCCAGCGTACCGGGGTGCGGGTGTCATCCGTCGGCGGCTGGTGTGACTGGGCAGGGTGTCAGAACAAGGGGTTCTCGCCCTTGGCCTGCGCGACCGCGCGAGCTCTCGCCTGCACCAGCCGCATGAGGAGCATGCTCATCAGGAACCCGCCGATCACCGCGACGGCGACGATGAACCAGATCCCGATCTCGGGGTCGATCAGCTCGAAGCCGTAGATCGCGACAGCGAGGAGAAGCAGCACCGGACCCTCGATCAGCGCGAACGTGACGAACAGCCGCGTCTGACGGCGACCGAAATCGGCAGTGACCGCCCGGACGCGCGCCTCGATCGAGGACTCTCCTGCGTAGCTCATGCCCCCACCGTAGCGGCGCCGCTTTCAGCATCCCGTGCGTCGACACCCTCCGCGTCCTAGGATCGGCATCGTGACCGGAGAACAGAGCGAGTCCCCCACCGCGCCTGAGCCCTCCCGGCGAGGATTCCTCAAGATGGGCGGCGCCGCACTGGCCGGCGCCGTGATCGGCGGCGCCGGAGGTGCGGCGATCGGTGTGAACGTCGCGAATCAGCGAAAGGGCTTCGCCTCCGACCCCGATCCGTTCGCCGCGCTGACTCCGCGCAGCGAACCCGGCTTCGACCACCTCGTCGTGGTGATGGGCGAGAACCGGTCGTTCGACAACCTGCTCGGCTATCTGTACTCGAAGGAGACGCTCCCGAAAGGCGAGAAGTTCGAGGGTCTCGCGTTCGGCACGCACAGCAACACCGCGGCCGACGGCACGGTCGTCGACGCACACGTCTACACCGGAGACACCGACCGGATCATGAGCCTGCCCGACCCCGACCCGGGCGAGGAGTATCCGCACGTCAACACCCAGATCTTCGGCACGGTCGACCCGAAGGACAACGCAGACCTGTTCGTCGATCAGATGTCGGCCCCGTTCAACGCACCGACGCACGGCGAGAAGGCGACGATGTCGGGGTTCCTCGAGGACTACATCATCAACTTCCGCCGCCTGCGCAAGGGCGTCGAGCCCAAGCCCGAGGAGGCCGCGCACATCATGGGCTCCTTCTCCCCTGAGATGCTGCCCGTGCTGTCGACGCTCGCCTCCGAGTTCGCGGTGTTCGACCACTGGTATGCCGGGGTGCCGTCGCAGACGTTCTGCAACCGGTCGTTCTTCCACGCGTCGACCTCGCATGGCTTCGTCACCAACCAGGCGGGCGGCGGCTACCGCAAGTGGCTCGACGCCCCTGCGGCGCCGACGGTGTTCAATCGGCTCGAAGACGAGAAGGTCAGCTGGAAGATCTACATCGACAAGCTCCAGCTGGTGTCGTTCACGGGGATGCTGCACGCCGCAGTGCTCGAGAAGTACTGGCGCACCGAGCACTTCGGCACGATGGAGGACTTCTACGCAGAGGCGAAGAACGGCACCCTGCCGGCATACGCGTTCATCGAACCGCGCATGGTCTACGACCACAACGACTTCCACCCGCCGTTCGGATCGCCTCGCGAGAGTGTCGTCGACGGCGAGCCCGTCTACGACAGCGCGATCTCCGATGTCCGGGCCGGAGACCGTCTGATCCACGACATCTACGAGGCGGTGCGCACCAGCGCGTCGCCCCAGGGTTCGAACGCGGTCAACACCCTGCTGCTCATCACCTTCGACGAGCACGGCGGGTGCTACGACCATGTGCCCCCGCCCTCGGCGACGAAGCCGACGAAGGACACCGGGGCGGGCGAGATGGGTTTCACGTTCGATCGACTCGGATGCCGTGTGCCGGCGATCGCGGTGTCGGCGTACACGCGTCGAGGAACCATCGTCCACGACGAGATGCACCACGGGTCGGTCACAGCCACCCTCTCGCGCCTGCACGGCCTGAAGCCGCTCAACGACCGCGACCAGTCGGCGAACACGCTCTTCGCCGCCGTGAACCTCGACCAGCCTCGGCATCCCGCCGACTGGCCCGTCACGACACCCGCCTACACGCCGCCGAACCCCGAGCGCGCTGAGCCGAAGCCCGGTGACCCCACCGAGATGAAACCGCTCACCCCGCCTGCCCGAGGTCTGCTCGGTCTGCTGATCGCCAAGTACGGCAAGCCGGGCGAACCCGAGCCCGAGACCTTCGCCGACGCCTACCGGCTGCTGCACGAGCACGGCGAGGAGCTGTTCGGCCCCGCGGCCAAGTAGCACGGCAATAGGCTTGCCGCATGACCGACAGTGCCGCGCTCACCGCCTTCTGGAACCATGTCCGCGCAGAGAATCCTGCGCTTCCGGAGCAGACGCCCGGCGCCTGGGCCTTCGGTGCGACGCCCGACCATGCCGATTCTCTGCTCGCGCTCGTCCTCGCCGGCGTGAAGACCGGCACCGCCTCCTCGCAGTGGGATTACGACGAGACAGGGGACCCCGAGCCGTACGTCGGAGAGCTGAGCATCATCCTCGACGGATCCGGCGCTCCGCGCGCCGTGCTCGAGACGACCGCGGTCCGCACTGTGCCCTTCGACGAGGTCACCGACGAGCACGCGCACGCGGAAGGAGAGGGAGACCGCACCCTCACCTACTGGCGCGAATCGCACGAGCGGTACTGGCGCGCCCACTCCGAGAACCCTCGGGGATTCGAGGCCGACATGCCGATCATCTGCGAGCGCTTTCGCGTCGTCCACCCCGCCTGACGTGCCGGTCGGCCTCCGCCGCGCCGGACTCAGTCGCGTCGTGAACGGCGGCGCGAGATCAGCAGCAGCACGGCACCGACCACGAGCACCGCGGCGCCCGCTGCTGCCCAGATGAAGGTCTCGGGTCCGAGGCCTGTTCCCGGCAGCTGAGCGCCTCCGGTGTCCGGCGGCGAGGCCGGGTCGGTCGGATTCTGCGTGGGCGGGTCGGTCGGGGTGATGACGGCGGCCGAGACCGTGAAGTTCTGGCCGACGAACGACTCTCCCGCAGCCGTGACGACGAAGGTCGCCGTCGCCGGGCCGATGATCGTGCGCCCTTCCGGGGCGGTGATCGTCAAATCGTACGAATCGGGCGGCAGATCGGAGATCGCGTATCCGCCGTCGGCGTCGGTCGTCAGCTCCTGCGAGACCTCATCCGATTCCACCGTGATGATCACTCCGGCCACGGGTGTGCCGTCGTCGGTGCGCACCTCTCCCGAGATCGAGCCCAGGCGGGCGAGCTCGAAATCGACGCTCGTGAGGTCGGTCGTGGTGAGATTCTCGGTGCGAGTCACCGGGCCGGACGCGACGTAGCCGTCCGGCGTCGTCATCGTGATCTCGTACTCCCCCGCCGGCAGGCGCGGGAACGTGTAGACGCCGTCCTCGTCGGTGACCGTCGTGACCGTGTCGACGCCGTCATCGACGGTGATCGTGACGTCAGGCACTCCCGTTCCGGCGGCGCTGACGGTGCCGCTCAGATCGGCGTTCTCGACCACGACGAGGTCTTCGAGGACGATCGGCTCCTCACTGTTCTCCGGCACCAGGACCTCTGTGGGCTCGATGGCGCTGAACCCGGGCGGTGGTGTGACCTCGACGGTGTGCGGGCCGACAGGAACCCTCTCGATCAGGAACTCGCCACCCGCGTCGGTCGTCGCCGGGCCGACGCCCTCGATCGTGACGATCGCGCCGGGGACGCCGGTGCCCTCGTCGTCGACGATGCGACCCGAGACCGCGACCGGCTCGATGTCGCGCACCTCGAAGGCCGCGCTGCCGTCTTCGGTCGTGAGGTCGACGGCCTGCACGGTCGGCCCGACGGCGATCTTGCCGTCGGGAACCGTGACGGTCACCGTATATCCGTCGGCCGCGATGAAACCGGGGAAGGAGTACGTGCCGTCGGCATCCGTCGTGGTCGTTCCCACCACCGCGCCGTTCGCGTCGGTGAGTGTGAGTGCCGCTCCCGGCAGCGGGCCCTCGGCCTGGTCGGTGACGGTTCCCGTGATGTCGCGTGCGATCGAGGCGAACCAGGTCTGGTAGATCGGGAACCCCGAGCGCTGGGTGAAGAAGAACGTCAGCGACGTGATCGGCACCGAAGGCTCGAACCAGGCCGCCGAGCCGCTCGTGTCAGACGCCGCCGCGTTTCCTGTCAGGGTCTGGGTCGCGGGATCCCACGAGGGCACGTCCGTGGCGACCGCTGAGCACGACGGCTTGCCGGTGACGCCCGGTGCGCAGTAGTTGAAGCCGCCGTTGAATCCGATCTCCTCGGCGGTGAGGGTCTGACCGTCGACGCCGATTGCCTCGATGCGCACCGAATCGGCGTCGATGTCACCCAGCACGAAGGTCCAACCGGATGCCGGTGTGGGCGTCGCGAACGAGTAGGTGGTGGTCGACGGGCTCGTGGGACTGTCGGCCTTCGGTCGCAGATTCAGGTACTGCTGATTGATGCTGCTGCCGTACTTCTCACCGACGGGGGTGCCCTGCGAGAGCCAGGTCGATGCACCCGAGATGACGCCGACCTGTCCTGCGCGGGAGTCGGTGGTCATGGTCGCGGTCAGTGCCGGCTGCGCGGCCACTTGCACGGTGGTCGTATAGGCGCCACCCGTGCCGGTCAGCGGCTGCCAGGTCGCCCAGGCGGTCGTGGTGGCCGCGGCGGCCGGCACAGCTCCGACGAGCGCCGCGACGAGGACGATGACTCCGGCCACGATTCCGCTCTTGGGCGCTCGCATGCGGCCAGCGTATCGATATATCGCTGAGGGAGTCGAGGAAAAAGGGGCGGATGCAGTCCGCATCCGCCCCTCACATCCGCAGTGTCCGGTCTGTCTTCAGACCGGATCGCCCTGCACAGGCCCCTCGGTGTTCGGCTTCCAGCCGAGTGCCGGAGCGACGTGCGTCGCGAACGACTCGAGCACGTGGAGGTTGTAGGCGGGCCCCAACTGGTTCGGGATCGTCAGCAGCAGTGTGTCTGCCGACATGACCGCCTCGTCGGCCAGAAGCTGCTGGATGAGCACGTCCGGCTCGGCCGCATACGTCTTGCCGAACGTCGAGCGGAAGCCGTCGATGATGCCGATCTGGTCGGCGTTCTCCTCGCTGCGCAGCCCGAAGTAGGCCCTGTCCATGTCGGAGACCAACGGGAAGACGCTGCGACTGACCGAGACTCGCGGTGTACCGGTGTGCCCTGCCTCTTTGTAGGCGGCGCGGAAGAGGTCGATCTGCTCGCGCTGCAGCTGATGGAAAGGCACGCCCGTCGCCTCGGTGAGAAGCGTGGAGCTCATCATGTTCAGGCCCTTGCGCCCGGTCTCCTCAGCCGTGGCCCGAGAACCGGAGCCCCACCAGATGTGGTCGCGCAGAGTCGGCGACTGGGGCTCGATCGCGAGATAGCGCCCGGCGCCGACCATGCGGGGGTCGCCGGGGGCGAGGCCCTCTCCGTCGATCGCACGGAGGAACAGATCGAACTTCTCGCGAGCGATCACGCTGCCCCGCTCGGGGTCTTCCTCGTCGTGGAAGCCGAAGGTCTCATAGCCGCGCAGAGCCGTCTCGGGTGACCCCCGGCTCACGCCGAGCGCGATGCGCCCGTCGGCGATCAGGTCGAGGGCGGCGGCCTCTTCGGCGAACTGGAAGGGGTTCTCGTACCGCATGTCGATCACGCCGGTGCCGACCTCGATGCGCTTCGTGCGCGCGGCCATGGCCGACAGCAGCGGCATGGGCGAGGCGGCCTGCCGTGCCCAGTGGTGAACGCGCACCGAGGCGCCGTTCACGCCGATCTCGTCTGCACCCTCCGCGATCTCGATGGTCTGCTTCAGCATGTCTCCCGCTGTGCGGGTCGCCGAACCGGGCACGTCTGCATAGTGCCCGAAGGAGAGGAATCCGAAAGCCTTCATGGTGTATTCGAACGCATAGATGTGGTGCGGTATTCCGTCATCACTCCCCCGGAACCAGCAGGCCGTCGAGCACGAGCTGCCGGATGCGGGGTTCGAGGTCGGCCCACAGCTCGACGAGCGGCACCTCGAACAGGTCGGCGAGGGCCGAGACGATCTGCACGACGGTGAGGTCGCCGTCGCACGCTCCGACGAAACCGGCGAGCGCGGGATCGACCGTGATCGTGCGGGCGAATCCCCCGCCCTGTCGGAGTTCGATGATGCTCGGGTCGTCGTTGCCGGGGAGCAGATGGCGTGCCTCGGTGACGTCGGGAGCGACGAGCAGCGTGGCGGGCAGTCCGGTCGCGAGCACATCGTGTGCGGCGAGGCCCGCGCGCAGTGCGGCGCCCACATTCGAGACGGGTTGCGTCACGCGCTCGAGACGGCGCAGCGGGATGCCGTCGGCAACCGGCCGGCGCACCAGGATGTAGCCGAATCCGACCGCGGTGACTCCTCGAGCCGTGAAGTCGTCGAGCCAGGCCGTGAGGAGCGGAGTGAACGCGGCATCCCGCGGCGTCGTGCCCCCATCCCTGATCCACAATTCTGCGTATCCGAGCGGCGAGAGCTCTTCACGCTGGATCACCCACAGGTCGAGGTCGCCGGGAACCCAGGAAGAGAGGCGGTCGAGACCGGAACGCCCGGTCAACGCCACCTGGCCCCCGCGTGACTCCCAGTTGCCGAGCAGCTGCGCCACACCTCCCGGAGTCAGGAACGACGGAACCGCACGCAGAAACTGCTCGACGAGGGCGTCGCCGACGAGCCCTCCGTCGCGGTACTCGTATTCGGGCACGCCCTCTGCGCGCGGGGTGATCACGAAGGGCGGGTTCGAGACGATCAGGTCGAACGCCTCCCCCTCCACCGGGTCGAACATGCTGCCCAGGCGGAACTCGATGTTCGTGACGCCGTTCAGCTGGGCGTTCAACTCGGCATAGGCGAGTGCACGCGCCGAGATGTCGGTGGCCACGACCGAGCCTGCGTGGCGAGCGACCAGAAGTGCCTGGATGCCGCAGCCTGTGCCCAGATCGAGAGCGCGGTCGACCTCGATCGGCATGATGATCTCGGCGAGGGTGCGCGAGGCTCCGCCGACGCCGAGAACGTGATCCGCCGGAAGCGCGCCGTCGAGCGCCACCTCATCCAGATCGCTGGCGATCCACCATTCACCGATCCCATCCGAGTCGACGAACGACTGCGGCCGCAGAAGCGAGGTGGGAACCACGTCGCTCCCCTCGATGCGTGCGAGACCGAGAGCGGCGAGGCCGTCGGCGCCGAGTCTCGGCAGAGCCGCGGTCACCGCGGCGAGCGGCTGCGGCATGCCGAGCACCAGCAGCCTGCCGAGCGTGGCGAGCACACCGCCGTCACCGGCGATCGAGCGCAGGATCGGCTCACGCATTCCTCTGGCCAGCGCGTCGTCCTCCTCTTCGCCCCACAGTCGGCGAAGAGGCTCCGAACGCAGATCCGCGGCGTCGAGATCCGCGGCGAGTGCGGTGCTGCGGAGCGGATCTGGCGTGGGGGCGAGGGTGTCGGACACGGCCGTCACTCTACGCGTCTTCAGGGTTCTCATTCAGCCAGCCGCCTAGAATCACAAGGTCAGCACTCACGAGCAGCCTGGGATCCCCGGCGTTCGAGGAAGACCTTCATGACCGCGACCACCCCCGAGAACGGCCTCCGCACGCGCCTGCACCGCCTGGCACGCGGATCCGTCATCTCGGCGATCGTTCTCGGCCTGGCCGGCGCGGGGGCCGGCAGCGCGTTCGCCGCCACCGATGCCGAGTCCGAGGGCTCGTCGATCGATCTGCTCGTCTCTGCCGGTGTCCGCGGCACGGTCGCTCCTGGGGCCGCGACGACGGCCTCGATCACCGTGCAGAACGACTCCCGGACCGAGCTCTCGTCCGGTCGCGTCACCGTGGAGCTCAACCGCACCCCCCTCACCGACGAGGCCGCCGTCTCGACATGGCTCGACGAGGCAGACGCCACGGGCGGCTTCGAACTGCTCGGCTCTGAGACGACTGCGCCCGTCGACGCCGAGGGATCCGTGACCTCGAGCCTCTTCCTGCCGCCCGAGGTGCTGGGCGACCTCGCCCCCGGCGTCTACCCGTTGCGAGCGACCCTCAGCGGAGCACAGACCGATGCTCAGGACGATGCGCGATCGGTGACGTCGACAACGGTGCTCGTCGTGACCGCCGCCGCGAACCCTCCCATCGCCGTGATGGTGCCGATCACGGCCACGCCCGACAACGGTGCCCTCCTGACCGCAGACGAACTCAGTGCCCTCACCGCCCCCGACGGCGCACTCACCGCGGCCGTCGAAGGAGTTCGCGGAACCTCGGCGATCCTGGCGATCGACCCGGCGATTCCTGCCGCCATCCGGGTGCTCGGCTCCTCCGCGCCGCAGAGCGCCCGCGAGTGGCTGCGCCTTCTCGACGCATTGCCCAATGAGCGCTTCGCTCTGCAGTTCGCCGATGCCGACGCCACCACGCAGGCGCAGGCGGGCCTTCCCACGCTCCTGCAGCCCACGACGCTCGCGCCGTTCCTCAACCCGAGCAACTTCACCGAGCCCGCAGACGAGACTCCCACCCCTACCCCCACCGCAACTGCTGAGCCGACTCCGGCCTCGGTACCGACAGAGGGCGCTGCGCCGTCAGAAGGCACTGCGCCGACGCCGGCGCCGACACCGAGTGACGAACCGACGTCGCCGCCCACCGATGGCCCTGTGCTGCCCGATGATGCCGGACTCACCGCCATCGACGGCACGACCCCGGGAATCCTGTGGCCGCGCAGCGATGTGTCCGCCGCAGACCTCGACGTCTTCTCGACGTATATGAGCGACGGAGCGGTCACGGTCCTGTCGTCCTCGGCCATCGAGGGCGCCGTCGGTGCACACGTCGGCGTGGATGGGCGCAGCGTGCTGGTCACCTCGGCTGCAGCATCCGATGCCCTGTCGCAGGCCGCAGGGGAAGACGACACCGCCGCGCGTCAGCAGTGGCTCGCCGAGGCGAGCGCCCACATCTCCCTGACGGGCCAGTCGAACCCGACCGCACCGCTCCTGATCGGACTCGACCGCGACGAGACGCGCACGGCCGAGGCGCTCAGAGAGGCCGTCGCGTCGGTCGACTCCCTCGGATTCGGTCTCGCCGAGGTGCTGGCCGTCCCGGAGACTCCGGCGACGCTCTCGACCGATCCCGATCAGGCTCGTGCGACGGCTCTGCAGCGGATGCTCGAGAGCGAGATCGTGCTCGGCGATTTCTCCACGATCCTCGACGACAGTCAGCTGCTGCTGAGCCCCAAGCGCATCCAGATCATGCGGGCGACTGCGGTCGGCCTCACGGAGAAGGGATTCGACGACGCCGTCTCCGACGTGAACATCGCGACGACAGAGACCCTGAACGCCGTCGACATCCCTCCGGCAAGCACCATCCAGCTGCTCTCCGCCAACGCCGACCTGCCGTTCTCGGTGCGCAACGATCTGCCGTGGCCGGTGAACATCCAGCTCAGCGTCAAGCCGAGCGACCCGCGTCTCGACGTGCAGTCGGTGACGCCGTGGACGATCCAGCCCGGAACCACCACGAGGGTCAAGGTCCCCGTATCGGCCCGTGTCGGTAGCGGCGAGGTCACCCTGACGCTGTCGCTCTCGAGCCCCACCGGCGTGCCCATCAGTCAGCCGGAGAGCGTCCGCGTCTCGGTGCGGGCCGAATGGGAGGCGATCGGTCTCGGAGTCTTCGGCGGCCTCATCGTGCTGCTTCTCGGTCTCGGCATCATCCGCACCGTCCGACGTCGGCGCCGCGAGGCCATCGCTGAGAACGAACAGGAGACGACATCCGAGTCCGATGCCGTCGAGGAGATGAATGAGTAGTCTCGGGCGCGCCAGCGCCGTCATCGCGGCCGGCACCATGGTCTCTCGGGTGACGGGCCTCCTCCGAAGCATCGTGCTCGTCGGAGTACTCGGATCCATCTCTCAGGCTGCCGACGCCTTCACGGTGGCGAATCAGCTCCCCAACAGCGTCTTTCAACTGATCTCCGTCGGCGTGCTGACGGCTGTCATCGTGCCCCAGATCGTCAAGGCCACCGCAAAGCCCGATGGCGGCGGCGCCTTCATCTCGAAGATGTTCACGCTGGGCGTGGTGGTGCTCCTCGTCTGTACGGCGATCGCGATGATCGCCGCCCCCGGACTCGTCGCCCTCGCGACGTCCGACAAGCAGCAGGAGCTGCGCGCACTGGCGACCGCGCTCGCGTATTGGTGTCTCCCACAGATCCTCTTCTACGGCATCTATGCGCTCCTCGGCGAGACACTCAATGCGCGTCGCATCTTCGGCCCGTTCACGTGGGCGCCCGTCATCAACAACGTCGCGTCGATCGCCGGCTTCCTGGCGCTCGGTGCCCTGTTCGGCAACGTGCCTACGAGAGCCGCCGCCTGGACGCCCGAGATGACCGCGATGCTCGGAGGCACGGCCACCCTGGGCATCATGCTGCAGGCGCTGGTTCTGCTCGTCTTCTGGCGGCGCACCGGCCTCTCGCTCCGCCCAGACTTCCGCTGGCGAGGCGCGGGCCTCGGCACTGTGGGACGACTGGCCGGGTGGACCCTGCTGATGGCTCTCGCCGGCATCGCGGCGGGGTTCTTCCAGACCAGCATCGCTACGACGGTGTCGGGCACCGACGCTTCGACCACGGTGATGGCGAACGCATGGCTCGTCTTCATGCTCCCGTACTCGGTGATCGTGCTCTCGATCGGCACCCCGTACTTCACTCAGATCAGCGAGCACGCGGCGGCCGGTCGGGACGACGAGGTGCGTGCCGACATCAGCCGCAGCATCCGCACCCTGGTGTTCTTCATCATCGCCGCGATCGCCGCGGTCGCAGCGGCCGCTCTTCCCGCATCCCGGGTGTTCACGCGTTCCATAGACGAGACGTTCCAGGCAGCCCCGGTGCTGATCGCGTACCTCATCGGACTGCTGCCCCTGACGATCCTGTTCATCGTGCAGCGGACGTTCTACGCCTACGACGACACCCGTACGCCTTTCTGGTTCACGATCTTCCAGTGCACGCTCGTCGTCGGCACGGCCCTACTCGCGTCATTCCTCTACACCGCCGATGTTCTCCCCGCGAGCCTGCTCGCCGCAGCAGTCGCCCTCGGCCAGTCCATCGCGAGCACGGCGCAGACGCTGCTCGCGATCTGGTTGCTGCACCGCAAGATCGGCGGGCTGCAGATCGCGTCGTGGATGCTGTCCATCGGCCGGTTCGCTCTCGCGGCGATCCCGGCGGGAGCCGCCGGCTGGGGCGTGTTCCTCCTCATGGGCGGTGACGACGGCTGGACACTCCGGAGTCAGCTCTTCGGTGCCCTGGGCACCTGCATCATCGGCATCGCCGTCGTGGCGGTCTACATCGGCATCCTGGCCCTGCTGCGTGCCCCCGAGCTCAAGGTCGCGGGCTCCATGCTGCGGCGGTTCCTGCCAGGTCGCTGACCGCTCCTCGCGTGGGAATGTCGCGCGGCTACCATTGGTTGAAGCAGTCGAACGTCTTTCGGCGTCTCAGCATCTACGACGGAGAGCACATGCGTCAGGTCATCATCATCGGTTCGGGTCCCGCCGGATTCACCGCCGCCATCTACGCGGCGCGCGCGAACCTCAAGCCGCTGCTCATCGCGAGCACGGTCGAGGTCGGCGGAGAGCTGATGAACACCACCGAGGTCGAGAACTACCCCGGCTTCCCCGAGGGGATCCAGGGACCCGAGCTCATGGCCAAGTTCCAGGAGCAGGCTGAGAAGTTCGGCACCGAGGTCGTCTACGACGACGTCACCGAGCTCGACCTCGCCGGCCCCGTCAAGAAGGTCACGCTGGGCAGTGGCACCGTGCACGAGGCCCAGGCGCTGATCTACGCGACCGGCTCGGCCTACCGCAAGCTCGGCATCGAGGGCGAAGAGCGTCTCTCGGGCTACGGCGTCTCGTGGTGCGCCACGTGCGACGGCTTCTTCTTCCGAGAGAAGACGATCGCTGTCGTCGGCGGCGGCGACTCGGCGATGGAAGAGGCCACGTTCCTCACCCGCTTCGCCGAGAAGGTCTACGTCATCCACCGCAAGGACTCCCTGCGTGCGTCGAAGATCATGCAGGAGCGCGCGTTCGCGAACGAGAAGATCGAGTTCGTGTGGAACAGCGAGGTCGCCGAGATCCTCGGTGGCGACTCCGTCTCGGGCGTGCAGCTGCGCAACACGGTCGACGGCACGCTCAGCGATCTCGCCCTCGACGGTCTGTTCATCGCGATCGGCAACGACCCGCGCACGCACCTCGTGCACGACAAGCTCGAGCTGACCGCAGAGGGCACCATCTGGGTCGACGGCCGCTCGTCGGTCACGTCGGTTCCCGGTGTCTTCGCCGCCGGTGACGTCATCGACCCCACCTACCGCCAGGCCATCACGGCCGCGGGCTCGGGAACGGTCGCGGCCCTCGACGCCGAGCACTTCCTGGCCGATCTCGAAGACGTCTCGGTCGAGTTCCCGGCTGCGGAGGCCGCCGAGATCATCACCGCCTGAGCGGCAGGGAACAGTTTCACCTCGTCTGCTGTTGTAGCAGGCGAACCTCGAACAAGGAGAACTCTGATGAGTGCAAAGGCTACGAGCCAGGCGACCTGGGAGCAGGACGTTCTGCAGGCCGAAGGTCCCGTCCTCGTGGACTTCTGGGCCGAGTGGTGCGGACCCTGTCGCATGGTCGCGCCGGTGCTGGACCAGATCCAGGCCGACAACCCCGACAAGATCACCATCCTCAAGCTGAACGTGGACGAGAACCCGCAGCTGGCGATGAAGTACCAGATCACCTCGATCCCCGCGATGAAGGTGTTCCAGGGCGGTGAGGTCAAGACGACCATCATCGGCGCCAAGCCGAAGCCGGCCCTCGAGCAGGATCTCGCCGCCTTCATCGGCTGATCCCGCGTCGACACGGGCCGTCACTCCTCCGGGAGTGGCGGCCCTTTCTTGTGCCACCTACTTGTCGTAGACCGGCACCGAGGGCAGTCCTCGGGCTGCGCGCGCTCGGTCGACGATCTCCTGGATCACTGGAGTCTTCGCGGCGTTGTAAGTCGACGCACCGCGTGCGGCGGCGGCCACCGCGTCGCACTTGGCGTGGGAGTAACGGTCGGCATCGTCGGGATGCGACCGCAGCCAGTCCCTGAGCAGCCGCTGATGCACGGCATCCCACTCCCCCTCGACGAAGAAGTGCGCGATCGCACTGCGGATGCCGTCGGCTTCGAGGATCATCACCGGATGCGAGCGCACGGCGCTGCCCCGCCGCCAGCCACCGGCATGCAGAGCCTGGCTGTGGATCTCGAAGTCGTCGAGGTCCCTGATCCTGACGGCCACATCGATGATGGGCTTCGCCCGCATCCCCGGGATCGCCGTCGAACCGATGTGCTCGATCGTCCAGTCGGCATCCCCGAGAGCGCGGATCTGCCGTGCGATCCTCTCGAACTGCTCCGGCCAGGTGGGGTCGTAGCCGACAAGCATCCGAGGCACGATTCCGCGGCCCTCAGGAGGCGTCGGCGACCGAGGGATCCCAGCGGCGGTGGCGCTGCTTC
Source organism: Microbacterium sp. Leaf161 (assembly GCF_001423645.1). Classification (NCBI taxonomy): domain Bacteria; kingdom Bacillati; phylum Actinomycetota; class Actinomycetes; order Micrococcales; family Microbacteriaceae; genus Microbacterium; species Microbacterium sp. Leaf161. Next base: position 1,254,270 of record NZ_LMOW01000001.1, read on the forward strand.
TCGTCGAGAAGGCCCCAGACCGCCGGAGTGAGCTCCGGGTACTCCAGCGCGATCTGGCGAAGCACACGGTAGTGCCGGGCGGCGTTCGGGCGCACGCCGTCGTTCGCCGTGATGTTGTCGGCGCGCAGCAGGTAGACGACGAGCTCGTCGACGCTCGGCAGCTCCTCCATGAACTCCCAGGGGTCTTCTCCGCTCAGAAGCCTCTCCTGGATCAGCACGGCGAGTTCGTCCGACGCTTCTGCTCTCAGCACTTCGAGGCTGGCGCGGCGCGGAACGGACTCTGTCATGCTTCCAGCCTACGTCGCCTTGCGCGTGCCCCGGCGCTCCACCGTCAGCTCGTCGGTCATCTCCTCGAGCTCTTTGCCCTTGGTCTCCGGCACCTTGAAGTACACGAAGAAGAACGACAGCAGAGCGAAGAACGCGTAGAAGCCGTACGCGAACGTGAGGCCGATGTCGGCGAAGATCGGGAACGTCGTCGAGATGAAGAAGTTGGCCGCCCACTGCGCGGCCGCAGCGACGGCAAGGGCACCGGCACGGATCGAGTTCGGGAAGATCTCGCCCAGAAGAACCCACACGAGCGGACCCCAGGTGGCTCCGAAGAACACCACGAAGCCGTTGGCGCAGATCAGGGCCACTGTCGCCCATGGATCGGGAAGCGTCGCCGCGCCTTCGGCGTCGAGAGTGCCGAACGAGAAGGCCAGGGCCATGAGCCCGAGGGTCACTGTCATGCCCACCGAACCGACCAGGAGCATGATGCGGCGCCCCACCTTGTCGACGAGCAGGATCGCGATGATCGTCACCACGATGTTCGTCACCGACGTGATGACCGAGGTCAGCAGAGCGCTCGACTCGTCGAATCCGACCGACTGCCACAGCGTCGTCGAGTAGTAGAAGATGACGTTGATGCCGACGAACTGCTGGAACACCGACAGCAGGATGCCGACCCAGACGATCGGCTTGAGCCCGAGACGGCTGCCGCGGAGGTCGCGCAGCGACTCCTTGCGCTCCGTGTCGATCGTGCTGGTGATCTCTTTGATCTTCGCGTCGACGTCGATGGCGCCTGTGACGGTCTCCAGCACCTCTGCGGCACGTGTCATATCGCCCTTGCGCACGAGATACCTCGGTGACTCCGGAAGCCGCAGAGACACCAGCCCGTAGACCAGCGCGGGGATCGCCGCGACCATGAACATCCAGCGCCATGCCGTGAGCCCCCACAGGGGCTGGTCCGCTGCCCCTGCGATGTTCGCGAGCAGGGCGTCGGACAGCAGCGCAGCGAAGATACCCGTGACGATGGCGAGCTGCTGCAAAGACCCCAGTCGTCCTCGAATCGCGGCAGGTGAGACCTCAGCGATGTATGCAGGGGCGATGACGGATGCCGCACCGACGCCGAGTCCGCCGATGACCCGCCAGATGATCAGGTCGACGACGCTGAAGGCGAGTCCTGATCCGATCGCCGAGATGAAGAACATCGCTGCGGCGACGACCATCACGGGGATGCGCCCCCGTTTGTTCGCGATGGGGCCTGCGAACCATGCTCCCACCGCGCAGCCGATCAGAGCCGACGAGACGGCGAAGCCCTTGAGCCCGACCCCGAGGTCGAAGCCCGAGACATCGCCGGCCAGGGCATCGACGGCGCCGTTGATCACGGCAGTGTCGAAACCGAAGAGGAACCCTCCGAGAGCTGCGGCGATACTCACCGCGATGACGCGTCGCCTGACGCCTTCCGGATTCAGCGCTTTGGACATGGCATCCCTCTCGTCATCGCGATGTCGAGAGTCTACGACCGGTCAGTGGCTGCGGCGCGGCATCACGCCGGGCCATACCCCGATTCGCCGAGTTCGCTGAGGATCCGGTTCAGGTCCTGGATCGAAGCGAAATCGATGATGACCTGGCCTTTTCGTGCACCCAGCGAGACCTTGACCCGGGTGTTGAGGCGATCCCCGAGGGTGCCGGCGACCTCATCGAGATAGGCTCGGCGGGCGCCGGGGGTCGGCTTCGCGGTGCGACCAGGACTCGCCGGCTCGGTCTTCGCGGCGACCTCGGTGGCTCGTACCGACAGGTCTTCGTTCACGACCTTGTCAGCAAGACGCTGCATCGCCTCCGGCGTCTCCAGGCTGAGGATCGCGCGAGCGTGTCCAGCGGTCAGCACACCTGCGGCCACGCGCTGCTGCACGGGCATGGGCAGCTTGAGCAGGCGGATGGTGTTGCTGATCTGCGGGCGCGATCGGCCGATCCGAGTAGCCAGCTCCTCCTGGGTGATGCCGAAGTCCTCGAGCAGCTGCTGGTAGGCCGAGGCCTCTTCGAGGGGGTTCAGCTCGGAGCGGTGCAGGTTCTCGAGCAGTGCGTCGCGCAGGAGATCTTCGTCGGCTGTCTCGCGGACGATGGCGGGGATCTTCTCCAGGCCGGCTTCACGGGCAGCGCGGGTGCGCCGCTCCCCCATGATCAGCTCGTACTCGCCGTCACTGTTCTTGCGCACCACGACCGGCTGCAGCACGCCGAACTCGCGCACGCTGTGCACAAGCTCCGCGAGATCCTCCGCATTGAAGTGCGTACGCGGCTGGCGCGGGTTCGGCACGATCTTCTGCGGGTCGACCTGAATCAGGTGGATGCCGGGCACGACCTCGAGGTCGGCTTCAGCGGCAGGCTGGTCGCTGGTCTGATCCGTCGCCGGACGCAGGTTGGCACCGGGGAAGAACACATCCACGGGACGCTCGGACTGATCTGCTGTGGGAATGAGAGCACCGATGCCCCGACCCAGTCCAGTGCGCTTCGCCATCATTTCTCCTTGCTCTGCGTCGCCGTCCGCGACGCGATCTCGACAGCGGCCTCGCGATACGCGACGGCGCCGGCGGATTGCCCATCGTAGGCGATCACGGTCTGACCGAAACTCGGTGCCTCCGACACCCGCACCGAGCGCGGGATGACGGTGTCGAGCACCTGATCGGGAAAGTGTGTGCGGACCTCGTCAGCGACCTGCTGCGCCAGCCGCGTGCGGCCGTCGAACATCGTCAGCAGGATCGTGGAGAGATGAAGCCCAGGATTCAGGTGCTTCTGGATCATCTGGATGCTGCCGAGAAGCTGGCTCAGCCCCTCGAGTGCGTAGTACTCGCACTGGATCGGGATGAAGACCTCACTCGCCGCCGTGAATGCGTTGATCGTGAGCAGACCCAGAGAAGGAGGGCAGTCGATGATGACGAAATCCATCGGGCTGTCGACGAGATAGGCGTCGAGCGCTCGTCGCAGGCGATGCTCACGGGCGACCTGAGCCACGAGCTCGATCTCAGCCCCGGCGAGGTGGATGGTGCTCGGAGCGCAGAAGAGGTTCTTGTCTTCCGGGCTCTGCTGCACGATGTCGGCGAGCGGGACGTCGTCGATCAGAACGTCGTACACACTCGGGGTATCAGCGTTGTGCGGCACACCGAGAGCGGTCGATGCATTGCCCTGTGGGTCGAGGTCGATCACCAGCACCTTGGCGCCGAGACCCGCCAGTGCCGAAGCGACGTTGACGGCGCTCGTGGTCTTGCCGACACCACCCTTCTGGTTCGAGACCGTGAGGATGCGGGTGTCTCCGGTGAAGTCGATGTTCACCGTCTCGAGCGCACGGCGTCGAGCGGAGAGGTCGGCGAGTTCCCGCGCGAGCGGCGTATCCATCCCGAAAGAGTTCTTCGGTGATGCCTTTTCGGGCTGTTTCACGTGAAACATCCACTCCTTTCGGGGCCGTCCTCCACTCTAATCGCTGCGGGGGACGTTGCCGCGTCGGAGCTGGCGCTGGCAGCGGGATCGGTGGCGATTTCTGAGAGTCTCTGTGGGTGAACTCCCCCGGGGGCAGCGAGTCTCGCGGCGCACACGCCCCGCTGCGCGCCGAGGTTCTGGGGCGAGCATGGGTCGCGGTCAGAGGTGCCGCGTCGTGCGCGGGATCTGGGCACGGCCTGGTCCCGCACATTGACTCCCGGGGTGTGCGCGATTGCGGTCCCCGCGCCTTCGTCGTCATCGACTCCCTCGCACGGTGTGCACGGTGGTGGCACTGCAGATGGATCGCGCTCTGTCTGTGATGCCTTGGTGCGGCGTCTCGTCTCCCGCCCTGGGCTGCACACACGCCGGCGGGGCACCACGGCTGCGTCGTCATCCGCTGGAGCATCGCCGACTGCGATCTGCCCTCGCCCTCTGCGTCGTGGGCCTCACACGCGAAGTGGTCGCACAGCAGGAACGCCTCATCCCGTGCAGCACGTGATGTGCGGGCTGGCCCCATCCTCACCATCGTTGTGATGCGCGCTCATGCCGGTGGAGCCCAGCCGAATCACCTTCTGAACTGCACATCCGCTGCGCTGCCGGCAGCCTGCGCACAGCTAGGGGACCACGGCTGGGTCCTCCCTGTCATTGCCGCGTAGCTTTGTCAGCCTCTGCAGTCGTTCTCGCGCGCGCATCCGCGCAAGCGAACGAAGTCGGTGTGTTTCACGTGGAACGGTCAGGTCAGCGCAAGAGCTCTTCAACCCGATCGACCACACATTCGAGGGGTTGCGTAGCGTCGATCTCCACCGTCGCCGTCGCACGGAGCCGAGGTTCAACCGACGCCTGATTTGACGTGATCTCTTCCTGCTCAGCTGCGGTCGAGCCGTAGGGGTTCGTGGTGCGTCGCCGGACCCTGTCGAGAAGTACCGCGATGGGCGCCGACAACAGAACCACGTGATCGAAGCGGTCGTAGAACTCGCCTTGATTTTCGACGGTGCCGGACACGACCACTTCGGTACTCTCCCCCAACAGAGCACCCATCAGAACGTCGTCCCACAGCCCCGCCTCGGTGGTCCAGTGGCCGTAGTCCGTATCGACGACGGGGTAGCCCCGATCCCCCAACTCGCGGAGTACGCTCGACTTGCCGACACCCGACATACCGGTGATGAGCAAGCGAACCATGTGCTCACGATACCGATGTTTCACGTGGAACATTGGCTCTCCGCGTCAGCGTCACTCGCCTGTATCACTGATGGCACATCGGCGCTCGCTTACCCCTCTACGGAACGCGCGATTCACTGCGACCCCTATGGCCCTGCGTTCCGTCAGCTCCTCCACAATCGAGGCGCCGGGTGACTCCGGCTCTCTCGGGTACTGCCGCACTGACTCGGTCTCCGGTCGGGGTAGCTCGGCCAGAGACCCCATTCCTCAATGTGGCCGCGCCGCTCACGGTCTACGCGCGAGAACTCTCCCTAGTTCGGCCGTCCTGAAGAGCCTCGCAAATCGCTCACCTACCCTCTGTTGCCACAGCGTGTGTTGGCCCCAAACGCGTGAAGTGAGTCTTCGGAGTAGGAACGGCCTCCTACCCAGCGCGTATCCCCACTTCCCCGCGCTTGGGTCAGCCACCAAGGCCGGAACGCCCGACCACCCACCGTCGTGGGATCGCACATCCCGCGATTAAAACGGGTCGCCTGCACTTCACGTAACCCCAAGAGGTGGCCTCCTGTGGGGCTCGAACTCCCGCGGCCCATAGTCCCAGTCGCACTCAGAATCTGATCGGACCGCTCGAGTCACGTATATGAGAGTCACGCGACCACGGTGTTCCACGTGAGACAGCTGCTTCACGTGAGCGCGATGTTTCACGTGAAACGACCTTGATGATCATCCTCTGTGCAGCCCCTCCCCCCCCAATCGGGTCCAGACCCCAATCTCGCGCCTACGGCTCGTTCGCCATAGGACACAACGGACGTGTGACACTCCCAACACGACCCTGCGGTTCCGCTGGGTGTGTGGAAGCACGCTCCAAAGGACTCCTCCATGTTCCTCTGGTGAGGAGACGATGCCGCAACGCACCGCGGCATCGCTAAGAGGTACGAACCCTCTCGGCTGCCACTGTTATCGCCATCTCATGGCTGTACGCGCCGACTGGTGCGGGCGCACTCGAGCCTTCTGGGGTAGACGACGCTTCTCACAATGACGTTTCACGTGAAACACCCGTCCCATGCCCAGATGGTGCGTGTTAGATGTGGTCACACCTCACCGCCACCTGTCGTGGTTCGACTCCTCACGCCACGAGCACCGTTATCGCGGCTACGAACAGCCACTATGCACGTAGGCAGCCGGGCTGATTGGAAGGTCGCGAAGGCGTGTCCGCGGCACGACCAGATCTCGAATCGCGGCACTGCGTTCAGGTACTTCGCCGAGTCCACTGACGCTGGACGAACGAGTCACTCCGGACGAGGGGCTCTCCCCCGAGGGGCAGAGAGGTGCGTTTCACGTGAAACATGCTCAAGGGACCCCTATTGAAAGCGCAGCTCAAGACACAACGGGATAGCGCCCCGCGCGCCCTGGCTACTCGGATCGGTCCGGTCCCCTCCGGCGCGGTCTGGTCGACAGAGCATTGTCACCAGTGTCAACCGGGCTGGATAGGCACCTCCCACTGAGAAGGATCTACTCCAGGGACGCGCACATGACGCATGCCCGCCCACCTTCCATGAGATCTCGGCGAGCAGGCTCAATGCCGGGCGACTTCGCTGACCCGGCTCAGGCCGGACAGGGGGCGTGACGCTCGCGGCGGGCGTCGAACCCTATGAGCAAACCACAGCTCCTTCACCAGAAGTGTTTCACGTGAAACATGATGCCGAACTACCTACCCCCCCCCGGACTGCCGGAGCGGATAGTGACGCTCACGGCGGGTGTCGAGCCCTATGAGCGGACCACTGCTCCCTCGTCAGAAGCGTTTCACGTGAAACACCATGCCGATACACCAAACCCTCGAACGGGCCGACCCGGCAGTGACCTCGGTCTCCTCCCATACTCACCACCAGAAGTCGCATGCGACCGCGACACCGGTTCAACACCTGTGTCCATTGCGACTCGGCTCGCGCAGGCCGGCGAGTGAAGTTCGCGAAGTACCCCGCGACGCCTAAGAGCAAACAACAGCGGCATAAACAAGGAGTGTTTCACGTGAAACACTCCTTGTTCCCACCGACGCGTGACCGAACCACGCTGCCACTATGACTCACCTTCACTGTCCCACGGCGAAGATCCGGTTGAACGAGCGGATTCGCCGGCGCAGCCCGCGCCCGCGCCCGCGCGCGCTCCTGCTCCCGCTCGAAAAGCAACGACTCGACTCTGTGTTTCACGTGAAACATCGAAAACACTCGCCACACCAGCTGAAGTCCCTCGTCCACTCCCCATCGCCCCAGACCAGCGTCACTCACGGCGCGCAGGATCTCCGAGGGCTCCTGCACCTCCTCGGCATCCACCTCCCGCGGACGCTGACGTCACGATGTATGAGCGCCGGCCGGTGACGCGCGGGCACTGTGCGCCCTGGAATCAGGAGCGTGACCTCAGTTGCCGCGAGAGTTCGTCCGCGATGCCGCGGCAGGGGCGCCACAAGAGAAGACGTCACTGAGAACGTCAGAACCACGCAGGAGTTTCGCCGTTGACCTATCGCGCGCCGACGGGGACGTGGGGAGCAAACGCCCCCTCGAGCAGTCTCGGATTGTCTACCCCTGCCACGCCACTCAGCACTGGAGTGGGTGCCACGTCCGAAAAGGCGGACCCTGCACTCCGACGATTCCCGGCGCGGTGCGGCCACGATCCAGTGGGAGCTGCAGCGCGCGGCTTTGTCTACCGAACCCGAGCCCGAACGACGCGGGTGCTCTCAGCGAGGACTCCCTCTCCGAGCACTTCGACACGGACGTCTGAGAGGCGGAACTTCTTGATCTGCTTCTGCGCCGCTTCGATCTCGTTGTCGGCGTTCATCCCCTTGAGCAGCAGGAGCTCTCCCCCATCACGAACGAGAGGAGCGGTGAGCGGGATGAGCGTCTTGAGCGCGCTGACCGCGCGCGCGGTGACGACATCGAACCCCGCCGGACGAGGCACGTCCTCAGCACGCGCGCGCACGACCTCGACGTTGTCCAGGCTCAACCCCGCCACCTGCTCTTTCAGCCACGTGGTGCGACGCTCCATCGGTTCTATGAGCGTCCACTCCACGTCAGGGCGGGCGATCGCGAGCACGATTCCAGGCAGTCCCGCACCGGAGCCGATATCCGCAACCGATCCGTGAAACAGAGGAGCAGCGATGACGCTGTTCAGAATGTGCCTGGTCCACAGACGCGGAAGCTCGAGGGGGCCGATCAGACCCCTCTCTTCCCCATGCTCAGTCAGGGCTGCTGCGAACCGGCGTGCCAGCTCGATCCGGTCTCCAAAGAGCTCGGGCGCGACGGAGGGCTCGACCTCGACATCGACATCACTCACGACAGCATCCCGATCAGATGTCCACGTGAGACGTCAACGACGCCGCAGAACCGTGTGGCGGTCGGCACCCTCGCCGTACGACTCGGAAACAAGTCCCTGATCAGCGGCAATATCGTGCACAAGCTTGCGCTCATAGCTGGACATCGCGGGCAACGATGCCTGAGTCGCTCCATCATCGAGCTTCGCGGCCGCCGCATTCACCAGCGTCTCGAGCTGGCGACGGCGTGCGTCGCGAGACCCGCCGACATCGAGGATCAGTCGCGAGAACGAACCGGTCTTGTTCTGAACAGCCAGGCGGGTCAGTTCCTGAAGAGCCTGCACCGTGTCGGGTGCCGACAGCAGAGCCAGTCCATCTCCCTCAGCCTCGACCGACACGTAGGCGCGGCCCTGGCGGACATCCAGGTTGAGGTCACCGTCGATGTCAGCGATGTCGAGCAGCTCTTCGAGGTAGTCAGCGGCGACGTCGCCCTCGTTCTCGAGCTCGGCGACCGTGGGCTCCACGGTCTCGGTCATGTTGTCGGTCATGAACCGCTCCCCTTCTTCTTGGCACGCTTCTTGCCCACGGGCTGCTGGCGCTTCGGAGTCTGCGCCTTGGCGCGCTCCGCCTCTTCGAGCAGCCGCTGCTGCTCTGCTTCATAGGTGGCCATGGGAACGACCTTGCCCGAGGAATCGATCGCCTTGCCCTTGCGGGCGAGTCGCTCTTCACGCGCCTTCGCGGCTTCAGAACCGGGAGTCGGCATCTCGCGGATGACCAGGAACTGCTGACCCATGGTCCACAGGTTCGAGATGAACCAGTACACGACGACGCCGAGCGGGAAGAAGATGCCCGAGAAGATGAAGCCGAGCGGCAGCACGTAGAGCATGATCTTCTGCATCTGGTACGCCTGGCCGGTCTTGGCCTCGGGCGACAGGTTCTTCGAGATGATCTGCAGCTGCGTGAAGAACTGCGACGCGATCATGAGCACGACGAGCGTGACCAGGATGATGATCGCGGTGGTGTTGCCGGCGTCCACTGCGTTGCCGAGCGTCTCGTGAAGAGACGCGACCCCGAAGAGCTCTGCGTTGTAGAACTGCTCGGTGAGCTCTGCATTCAGCAGGCCCACGCCGCCGACACCCTGATTGTGGTGCTTCGAGACATCGCTCAGCACACTGAACAGAGAGAAGAAGATCGGCATCTGCACGAGGAGCGGCAGACAGCTCGACATCGGTGTCGTGCCGTGCTTCTTATAGAGGCCCATGGTCTCGCGGCTCATCGCCTCACGAGACAGCTGATCCTTCTTGCCCCGGTACTTCTCCTGAACTTTTCGCAGTTCAGGAGCGATTTCCATCATCTTTCGCTGGCTCTTGATCTGCTTCACGAAGAGCGGGATCAGGGCAGCGCGCACCACGATCACGAGGCCGACGATCGAGAGCACCCAGGTCAGACCGGATGCTGCCGGCAGACCGACGGCGGTCAGAAGCCAGTGCCAGGCGACGAGGACGAGCTCGACGACCCACTTGAGGGGCCAGAGAATGGTTCCGATCAGATCGAAGCCGCCGGAGGCAGGCTCCGGTGACGGTGTTGCGCTGGCGAGCAGAAGGTCAAGACCCACCGATCAATCCTTTCGGGCAGGGACGACGAAACCGCGAGCGGTCAGGTCATAACGGAAGTGTTGGTGCGGACGGACGTCGTCGACGCCGCCGTGGCTCCAGGGATTGCAACGAAGGATGCGCCATGCCGAGAGCATCGCTCCCTTCACCGCGCCGTGCTGTTGCACCGCACCTACAGCGTAAGCGGAACAGGATGGGTAATAGGCGCAGACATCTCCGTACATGGGGGAGATCACCTTGCGATACCCGGTGAGGAACCCCAGAACGAGATTCCTCGGAATCAGCGGGATGCTGCGAAGCACGTCCCCGGTCTGCAGATGAGCGCTGCCGATCGAAGATGCCGGAAGGGCGGTCATGCTCGACCCTGCCCGAGGCGGTCGAGGCAGCGATTCACATCGGCGCTCAGCTCTGCGTAGGTGGCTGTCGCGGATGCAGGAAGGGCACGGATGACGACATCCGTGCCCTCGGGGACCCGCGACAGCGCATCCGCACACACGGCTTTGAGTCGCCGACGCACGGTGTTGCGCACCACAGCGGTGCCCACCTGCTTGCTGATGATGAATCCGAACCTCGCGGCTCTGCTCTCGCCCGTCGTCAGCATCGATGTGACGACTTTGGCTCCGCCACAACGGGATCCGCGTCGAACGACCAGGCGATAGTCGCTCCCGCGGGTCACACGAAACGGGCGGGCGAGCACAGCGATTTACGCGGAGAGCTCGGTGCGGCCCTTCGCGCGACGGGCCGAGAGGATCGAACGACCGGCGCGCGTGCGCATGCGAAGACGGAAGCCGTGCTTCTTGGCGCGACGACGGTTGTTGGGCTGGAAGGTGCGCTTGCTCATGAAATCACTCCGGGAATGCTGCCACCGGGATCATTTTGACCGGAGACATAGGGATCTGCCATTCAGGCATAAGTCAACCGATTAAGGGTACGTCCTGGCGGCCCACAGAGCAAATCTGCGCGCTTCGGCACGGACCCAGACAGGATCCGCACAGCTATTATCCACAACCTGCCGCGTGCACGTATGCGCAACACGCGCGCGGATTTCTCAGGGCAGGTTGCCGTTCACAGCCGTGGTGACTACCGTGGCATCCGAAGTTATCCACAGGCGAGCCGCGTCATCCCGACGGCCCGTCGCCCCTCAGCACGGAGCGTCATGTCATCACCTGCCCAGCCCGACGTTCCGATCTGGACCACGGTGCAGGAGCTCCTCGAAGCGGATGACCGAGTCACCCCTCAGCTCCAGGGATTCCTCAGCCTCGCGGTTCCGGCCGGTGTGATGGCGGCGACGCTCTATCTCGAGGTTCCCAACGATCTCACCGCGGCGCAGATCAACAAGAGGCTGCGGCTTCCGATCATGGAGGCTCTCTCTCACATCGGCGACGAGGTCACCTCCTACCGGGTGGTGGTCAACCACGAACTCGCCGAGCAGCCGACGGCGCCCATCGCCGTCGCGGATTACGGCCGCCAGGAGCAGACGCGCGTCGAATCTCCGATGGAGCAGCCGACGCAGCAGCGTCACGAATCACGCCTCAACCCCAAGTACACCTTCGACAACTTCGTCATCGGCCAGTCCAACAGGTTCGCTCATGCCGCAGCAGTCGCGGTCGCCGAGGCGCCGGCCAAGGCATACAACCCGCTCTTCATCTACGGTGACTCGGGCCTGGGCAAGACCCACCTGCTGCACGCGATCGGAGACTACGCCCAGTCGCTCTATGCCGGCGTCAAGGTCAGGTACGTGTCGAGTGAGGAGTTCACGAACGACTTCATCAACTCGATCGCGAACAACCGAGGCGCGGCCTTCCAGGCTCGTTACCGCGATGTCGACATCCTCCTGATCGATGACATCCAGTTCCTCCAGGGTCGCGCCGAGACGCAGGAAGCCTTCTTCCACACCTTCAACACGCTCCACGACCACAACAAGCAGGTCGTGATCACGAGCGACGTCGCCCCGAAGCACCTGACCGGCTTCGAGGACCGCATGCGCAGCCGGTTCGAGTGGGGCTTGATCACCGACGTCCAGGCCCCCGACCTCGAGACCAGAATCGCGATCCTCCGCAAGAAGGCGCAGAGCGAAGCCCTTCATATTCCCGACGAGGTACTCGAGTACATCGCCACGGTGGTGTCGTCGAACATCCGCGAACTCGAGGGCGCGTTGATCCGGGTCTCGGCCTTCGCCAGCCTGAACCGCTCGGCTCTCGACATCTCCCTCGCTCAGACGGTGCTGCGCGACATCATCGACACGACGGAAGACAACATCATCTCGCCGACCGACATCATCACCGCCACCGCGCAGTACTTCAAGCTGACCGTCGACGACCTCTATGGCTCGAGCAGGTCGCAGCAGATCGCCACGTCGCGTCAGATCGCCATGTACCTGTGTCGGGAGCGCACGAGCCTGTCACTGCCGAAGATCGGGCAGCTGTTCGGCAACCGGGATCACACCACGGTCATGTACGCCTACAAGAAGATCAGTGAGCTCATGAAGGAGCGTCGTTCGATCTACAACCAGGTGACCGAGATCACCACGCAGCTCGGTCGGCGCTGACCTCACGACACCTCGAAAAGGGGGTCGTAGCTTCCGTTGGGACGCTACGACCCCCTTTCTGTGCGTGTGAGAGGCATACGGCCGGCTCGATCGATGCCAGTTTGCACATGTGGATAACTTGTGGATGACTCGCCTCGAGATCGGGACGGATGTGTGTGAAACCACCGAACCTGTGGATAACTAGGGGAGACGGTCGGACCGAGGGGAAGGTGTCCACCCGCGGATTCCTCAGGGTTTCCACAACTGACAACCGTGTAGTTCCTTACTCGCGTCTGCTTTCCACCGAGTTATCCACAGTATCCACAGGTGTTAACACCGTTAAGGAGTTAATTCAATTCAAGGGCGATCCGATCACCAGACGGTGGGGAAAGTCCGACGGGACGGAGGTTTGCGCCGCTCGTAGGGATCCGCCCGACTGTGGGGCTAGCATGGGAAGCCCTGCACAGGCAGGACCGATGACGAACCGTCTCAGAATGACGACAAGGGAGCACCCGTGAGGTTTCAGGTCAACCGCGATGTCTTCAGCGAGGCTGTGTCCTTCGTCGTCAAGCTCCTTCCGCAGCGCAACCCGCAGCCGATCCTCGCCGGAGTCCTGATCGAGGCAGACGGATCCGGACTGACTCTCTCCGCTTTCGACTACGAAGCATCCGCTCGAACAACCATCGAAGCAACGGTCGACACTCCCGGCACGATCCTCGTCCACGGTCGCCTGCTCTCCGACATCGCCAGCCGCCTCCCCAACGCGCCGATCGAGATCGCCGTCGAGGACGACGGCAGCATCACGGTCACCTGCGGCTCCGCACGATTCACCCTGGCCGCCATGCCGGTCGAGGAATATCCCTCGATCCCCGAAGTCTCAGGCTCGTCCGGTGTGGTTCCCGCCGACGACTTCGGAACGGCGATCGCACAGGTCGGCTTCGCCGCATCACGCGATGATGTCACCCCTGTCCTCACCGGTGTCCAGCTCGAAGTCTCCGGGCACACGCTCAGCCTGGTCGCCACCGACCGCTACCGCGTCTCGCTCAGGGACGTGCCGTGGGATGGCGAGGCCGTCGAGGCGAGCGCACTGGTTCCCGCACGCACGCTTCTCGAGGTCGGAAAGACCTTCGGTCACGCCGGGACGATCCAGATCGCGTTCTCCGGAGCCGGCGATCGTGAGATCATCGCCTTCACGGCGGGAAACAAGACCGTCACCTCGCTCCTGATCAAGGGCAACTTCCCGCCTGTCCGTCGTCTCTTCCCCGAGCAGACTGAGCACTACGCGGTCGTCAACACCGCCGACCTGGTCGAAGCGGTGCGCCGTGTGTCGCTCGTGCTGGATCGTGCAGCCCCGCTGCGCTTCACGTTCACGTCCGACAGCGTCACGATGGACGCATCGGGCAGTGAGCACGCCCGTGCATCGGAGTCCGTCGACGCGATCCTGAACGGTGGCGACGATGTCACTCTCGGTCTCAACCCGCAGTACCTCATCGAGGCACTCGGAGCGGTCAAGAGCGAGTTCGTGCGCGTCACGTTCACCTCGAGCGACAACGCGAACAAGCTCAGCCCCGTGCTGATCACGAGCCAGACCTCGGTCGATCAGGCCGGACTCGACTCGTTCAAGTACCTGCTGCAGCCCAACCTGCTGCTCCGCTGATCCTGCGACGGGCGCGCTCCGCGCGGCGACAGCGGTGTCAGACCCCGAAGGTAGGCTGACAGCGTGATTGTGGAACACCTGAGCCTGGTCGACTTCCGCAACTACGCGACCGCGGATCTCGCACTGCACAAGGGGCCCAACGTCCTGGTCGGCCGCAACGGTCAGGGCAAGACCAACCTCGCCGAGGCCGTCGTCTTCCTCGCCACGCTCGGCTCTCACAGGGTCTCGTCGGATGCGCCGATGGTGCGTGAAGGTCAGGATTTCGCGATCATCCGCGCGCGCCTCTCGCACGGCGAACGCAAAGTGCTGATCGAGGTTCAGCTCAACAAGCAGGGCTCGAACAAGGCACGCATCAACGGCTCGCCGTCGAAGACCAACGAGCTTCCCCGGTATGCCCATGTGGTGCTGTTCGCCCCGGAGGATCTGCAGATCGTGCGTGGCGACCCGTCTTCTCGGCGTCGCTTCGTCGACCAGCTGCTCATACAGCGCACTCCTCGCATGTCGTCGGTGCTCGCCGACTACGACCGTGTGCTCAAGCAGCGCAACGCCCTTCTCAAGTCGGCCCGAGCGCGGGGCATCAAGGGCGAGGGCCTGAGCACCCTCGATGTGTGGGACGACAAGCTGGTCTCCCTCGGAGCAGAGATCATCACGGCGCGACAGCGTCTGGCGGCCGACCTCCAGACCCCGGTGGCAGAGGCGTATGCGGCGATCGCCGGCGAAGACCATCGTCCCCAGCTCGACTGGGCGCTCTCGGTGCGAGGTGCAGACCCCGAAGAGGGGGTCGACGCGCCGGCCGAGACCTCGGGAGACATCGCCGAGATGTTCCACGCCGCGCTGCTCGCCAAGCGGTCGAACGAGCTCGACCGCGGGCTCACCCTCACCGGACCCCATCGCGACGATCTCGTTCTCCGCGTTCGCGGGCTGCCCGTGAAGGGCTATGCGTCGCATGGGGAATCGTGGTCGGTTGCTCTCGCCCTGCGCCTCGCCTCGGCGGAGCTGCTGCGCAGCGAGTCCCCCGCCGGCGACCCCGTGCTCATCCTCGACGACGTGTTCGCCGAACTCGATGCCGAGCGCCGTCAGCGCCTCGCCGCGCTGACGGCAGGGTACGAACAGGTGGTCGTGACCGCGGCCGTGGAGGAGGATATCCCCGAGGTGCTCCACGCGCATGTGGTGAGGATCTCGGCCGGAACCATCAGCGACGAGAGGGAGGTGCCGCATGAGTGACGCCGCACCCGTTCCGGCATCCGAGACTCCCGAGACGGTCGCGACGTATCTGCGTCTGCGCGGTCTCGCACCGAGCTCGAAGACGTGGAAGCGCAAGCGGCGCATCGTCACCGACGATGACAACGCCCCCTTCACCCCCGGACGTGACCCCGGTCCCCTCGGAGCGGTGCTCGACAAGCTCAGCCGCGACTCCGGGTGGCAGAAGACTCTTGCCCGTGAAGACCTGGTCAGGCAGTGGGCCGATCTTGCGGGTACGGACACGGCGAAGCGCTCCGAACCCGTCTCGCTCGAACGCGGAGTGCTCACCGTGAAGTGCGATTCGACGGCCTGGGCGAAGAACCTGCAGTACATGCGCGGGACCATCCTCACCGAGATCGGCCGACGGTATCCGGATGCGGGGGTCGAGAACCTCCGCTTCATCGGACCGGACGTACCCTCATGGAAATGGGGTCCCAGAGTCGTTCCAGGACGGGGCCCGCGCGATACCTACGGGTAGGGCACCGTTCAGGGGGTTCAAGAGGCTCAGAGGGCCACACACGGCCGTTCAGCGGGATTTCGAGTCGAAAGACCGCTAGAATGGGAGTTCGTGATATTGATGTGGAGAATGCCCTCTGATGACGCCTGAATTCCCTGCTGACGAGACGGAATCGACCACCGGGGAAACCCCTGACCCCTCACAGGGCGCAGAGACCCAGGCTCCCGCGGAAGCGGAGACGAGGTCCACATCGATCTCCCCCAAGATCAAGCAGCCCGGCGAGTACGGCGCCGACTCGATCCAGATCCTCGAGGGACTCGAGGCGGTGCGCAAGCGACCCGGAATGTACATCGGTTCCACGGGGCCGCGCGGTCTGCACCACCTGGTCTACGAGATCGTCGACAACTCGGTCGATGAGGCTCTCGCCGGCTACGCAGACACGATCCACGTGACGCTGCTCGAAGACGGCGGCGTGCGCGTCATCGACAACGGCCGCGGAATCCCGGTCGACCCGCACTCCTCCGACCCGTCGAAGTCGACGGTCGAGGTCGTGCTGACGATCCTGCACGCCGGTGGCAAGTTCGGTGGCGGCGCGTATGCCGTCTCCGGTGGTCTGCACGGCGTCGGCTCCTCTGTCGTGAACGCCCTGTCGACCCGCTTCGACGTCGAGGTCAAGCAGAAGGGCTTCGTCTGGCGGCACAGCTTCGCCGACGGCGGAGTGCCGCAGCAGAAGCTCGTCAAGGGCGAGGCGACCGACGACACCGGTACGAGCATCACGTTCTGGCCGGATGCCTCGATCTTCACCGAGTCGATCGACTTCGACTACGACACCCTGCGCACGCGCTTCCAGCAGATGGCGTTCCTCAACAAGGGTCTTCGCATCGAGCTGCTCGATGAGCGCGCGTCCTCGGCCTATGAGGTCGAAGAATCCGGTGTGACCGTCACGAAGCAGCCCGGTGATGTCTTCTTCTACGAGCGCGGACTCGTCGACTACGTCGAATACCTGAACAAGGTGCGTCACGCCGAGGTCGTCAACGAGGAGATCATCGCGTTCGAGTCCGAGGACACGGCGCGCAAGATCTCGCTCGAGGTCGCGATGCAATGGACCACGTCGTACACCGAGAACGTCTTCACCTATGCGAACACGATCAACACCCACGAGGGTGGAACCCACGAAGAGGGCTTCCGCGCCGCGCTCACCACGCTGGTGAACAAGTACGCGCGTGCGAACAACATCCTCAAGGAGAAGGACGACAACCTCTCCGGAGACGACGTCCGCGAGGGATTGACCGCCGTCATCTCGATCAAACTGGGCGAGCCACAGTTCGAGGGTCAGACCAAGACCAAGCTGGGCAACACCGAGGCCAAGGCGTTCGTGCAGAAGGTCGTGGGCGATCAGCTCGGCGACTGGTTCGACCGCAACCCGGCCCAGGCGAAGAACATCATCCGCAAGGCGCTCGACGCCGCGACCGCGCGCCTGGCCGCGCGCAAGGCGCGCGAGACCGCACGGCGCAAGAGCGTGTTCGAGTCGGCCGCGATGCCCGACAAGCTCAAGGACTGCACCAGCAAGGACCCTTCGATCAGCGAGATCTTCCTCGTCGAGGGTGACTCGGCCGGCGGTTCGGCAGTGCAGGGACGTGACCCGCACACGCAGGCGATCCTCGCGCTCCGCGGCAAGATCCTCAACGTCGAGCGCGCTCGCCTCGACAAGGCGCTGGGCAACCGCGAGGTCCAGGCGATGATCCAGGCCTTCGGCACGGGCATCGGCGAGGACTTCGACATCGAGAAGGCGCGCTATCACAAGATCGTGCTGATGGCGGATGCCGACGTCGACGGGCAGCACATCACGACGCTGCTGCTCACGCTGCTGTTCCGCTACATGCGCGGCCTCATCGAGGCGGGCTTCGTGTACCTCGCGATGCCGCCGCTGTACCGCCTCAAGTGGTCGAACCAGCCGCACGAGTACGTGTTCAGCGACGCAGAGCGCGATGCGCTGCTCAAGTTCGGCCTCGACAACGGCAAGCGCATCCCGAAGGATGCCGGCATCCAGCGCTACAAGGGTCTCGGCGAGATGAACGCCAAGGAGCTGTGGGAGACCACGATGGATCACACGACGCGGACGCTCCGCCAGGTGACCATCGAGGATGCCGCGGCGGCAGACGAGATCTTCAGCGTGCTGATGGGTGAGGACGTCGAATCACGACGCAGCTTCATCCAGCGCAACGCCAAGGACGTCCGCTTCCTCGACATCTGAGGCGCTCCGCGCCCTGCATTCGCTCGAACAACGACCGGAATCGACAACACACATGACTGACGAAGTACGCCCCGAGCCCCCGGCCCACGACCACGGGAACATCGACCAGGTCGACCTGAAGTTCGAGATGGAGCGCAGCTATCTCGACTACGCGATGGCCGTCATCGTCGGACGTGCCCTGCCCGACGTGCGCGACGGTCTCAAGCCCGTGCACCGCCGCGTGATCTACGGCATGTACGACGGCGGGTTCCGCCCCGACAAGTCGTTCTCGAAGTGCGCCCGTGTCGTGGGCGAGGTCATGGGTCAGTACCACCCCCACGGTGACTCGGCGATCTACGACGCCCTCGTGCGTCTCGTGCAGCCGTGGTCGCTGCGGTACCCCCTCGCGCTGGGGCAGGGCAACTTCGGCAACCCCGGCAATATGGGCGCGGCGGCTCCGCGATACACCGAGACCAAGATGGCCCCTCTCGCACTCGAGATGGTGCGCGACATCGAAGAAGACACCGTCGACTTCCAGGACAACTACGACGGACAGACCCAGGAGCCGACGGTCCTTCCGGCGCGATTCCCGAACCTGCTCGTGAACGGCTCGGTCGGAATCGCGGTCGGCATGGCGACCAACATCCCCCCGCACAACCTGCGCGAGATCTCGGACGCCGCGCTCTGGGCGCTCGACAACCCCGGCCTTCCGCGTGAAGAGCTCCTCGACGGGCTGATCCAGCGCGTTCCGGGCCCTGACTTCCCGACCGGCGCTCAGATCCTGGGCACCAAGGGAATCCACGAGGCCTATCGCACCGGCCGCGGATCCATCACGATGCGTGCGGTCGTCAACGTCGAGGAGATCCAGGGCCGCACGTGCCTCGTGATCACCGAACTGCCGTATCAGGTCAACCCCGACAACGTCGCGGTGAAGATCGGCGATCTCGTTCGCGACGGCAAGATCAGCGGCATCGCCGACATCCGTGACGAGACCTCTGACCGCACGGGGCAGCGACTCGTCGTCGTGCTCAAGCGCGATGCCGTCGCGAAGGTCGTGCTCAACAACCTGTACAAGCACACGCAGCTGCAGGAGAACTTCGGCGCGAACATGCTGGCGATCGTCGACGGCGTGCCGCGCACGCTGGCGATCGACGGATTCGTGACCTACTGGATCACCCACCAGCTCGAAGTGATCGTCCGTCGCACGCGCTTCCGTCTGGCGAAGGCCGAGCGTCGCATGCACATCCTGCGCGGCTACCTCAAGGCGCTCGATGCGCTCGACGAGGTCATCGCTCTGATCCGTCGGTCGGCCACGGTCGACGACGCGCGTGAGGGACTGAAGAAGCTCCTCGACATCGACGACGACCAGGCGCAGGCCATCCTCGACATGCAGCTCCGTCGCCTCGCGGCTCTCGAGCGGCAGAAGATCCTCGACGAGGCGGCCGAGCTCGAGCGGCTCATCGCCGAGTACCAGGCGATCTTGGCCGACGAGATGCTGCAGCGCGACATCATCCGCGAAGAGCTCACCGGCATCGTCGAGCGCTTCGGCGACGACCGTCGCACGCACATCCTGCACGGCTTCGACGGCGATGTCTCGATGGAAGACCTCATCGCCGAAGAGGAGATGGTCGTCACCATCACCCGCGCCGGCTACATCAAGCGCACGCGGAGCGACAACTACCGGTCGCAGCACCGCGGCGGCAAGGGCATCAAGGGTGCGCAGCTGCGAGCGGATGACATCGTCGAGCACTTCTTCGTGACGACGACCCACCACTGGCTGCTGTTCTTCACCGACAAAGGACGCGTCTACCGCGCGAAGACCTATGAGGTCCCCGAGGCCGGGCGCGACGCGAAGGGGACGCACGTCGCGAACCTGCTCGCACTGCAGCCCGACGAGAACATCGCGCAGGTGCTCGACATCCGGGACTACGCGGTCGCCGACTATCTGGTGCTCGCGACGCGCGACGGTCTCGTCAAGAAGACGCGCCTCGACACGTATGACACCAACCGCCAGGGCGGCGTCATCGCGATCCGTCTGAACGACGAGGACGAGCTGGTCTCGGCGCTCATGGTCAACGCCGAGGACGACATCCTTCTCATCAGCCGCCGGGGCATGTCGGTCAGGTTCAGCGCGACCGACGATGCGCTGCGACCGATGGGACGCGCGACCGCCGGAGTGAAGGGCATGAAGTTCCGTGAGGGCGACAGCCTGCTGTCGGCATCCGTCGCCGCTCCCGGTCAGTTCGTGTTCGTGGTGACGGACGGCGGGTACGCGAAGCGCACGGCCGTCGAGGAATATCGAGTCCAGGGACGCGGTGGTTTCGGCATCAAGGTGGCCAAGCTGCACGACGATCGGGGCACTCTCGCGGGTGGTCTGATGGTCTCGGCCGACGACGAGGTCCTTGTGGTTCTGTCCAGCGGCAAGGTGGTACGCTCTGCCGTGGCCGAGGTGCCCGCCAAGGGCCGAGACACCATGGGAGTGGTGTTCGCACGGACGACGGAAGCCGACCGGATCCTCGCCATCGCCCGCAACGGCGAGCGGGGCCTCACCGAGGAAGACGAATCGGATGAGGCTGAGGTGGACGCCGAGTCCACCGCCCCCGAGACGAACGAGAACCCTGAGGAAGCAGACGCATGAGCACAGTAGCCGACAAGCTGGCGAAGAAGTCCACGCGCAAGACCAGTGGCAAGCAGGTGCGCCTGCGTCTCGTCTATGTCGACTTCTGGTCGGCCGTGAAGCTCTCGTTCCTCGGAGCGGTCGCACTCGCGATCGTCACCATGGTGTCGTTCTTCCTGATCTTCCTGGTGCTCCAGGCCACGGGCCTCCTCACTCAGGCTGACGAGATCGTCGGCGCGATCACCGACAACTCGGTGCGCATCTCCGAGGTGGCAGGTCTGCCGCAGGTGATGGCGTTCGCCGCCGTCGTCTCGATCCTGAACCTCATCGTGTTCACGGTGCTCGGCGCGGTCGTCGCCGGCATCTACAACGTCGCCGTGAAGGTGACGGGCGGTCTGCTCGTAGGCTTCATGTCGAACTGATCCTCCGGATTCGAAGAGGGGCGGATGCTTCGGCATCCGCCCCTCTTCTGTGCTCTCCGACGGAGTAGGGAAAACCCGAAACCGGGTGTCTGGTTGGCTCGGTGTCGGCCCGATCGGCGCCGCCGTACCTTTGAACCATGACGACACACACTGCCACGCCACCACCGGCGACGGCCACGAAGCCGCCGCTGCGCATCGTGCTCACGATCCTGCACCTCGCAGGCATCGGAGTCATCGGCGGCTTCATCTTCGCGACTCTTTCCGGACTCCTCGGCACCGGGCTCGGCCTGCTCTTCGCGGCGGGCGTCGGCATCGTGCTGCTCGTCGGACTCGTCTACGCCCTCTTCGGCGTGGGCTGGTTCGAGGTGGCCCGGGTCAGCGCCCTCTACCGGTCGCCGATCACGCCGCTCAGGTGGCGCCCGCGGGACCGCGCCGGATTCGTGGGCTGGCTGCGCTCGCTCGGACGCCAGGCCATCGACGGCCGCATGTGGCGCGCCCTCGCGAACTTCGCGATCACCGCTGTGCTCGGCTGGATCGTGCTGCGCCTCGCCTTCGGCCTCGTCTGGTCGATCACGATCTCGTTCGCACCCCTCACCGGAGCGGACGCCGTGATGGGCCCGTTCGGCGGGGGCGGCATCGACCCTGCGTGGGCGCCGCTCGTCGGCATCCTCGGCATCGCCGCCTGCATCGCCGGAATGATCGGACTGGCACTGCTGAACCGGGTGCTCTCGCTCGCCATCGTCGTCCGCAGCCGTGAAGCAGAGCTCACGGAGCGCGTGCGCACCAGCACCGCTCAGCGCGAGGGCGCCGTGCGCGCCGCAGACGTCGAGCGCACCCGCATCGAGCGGGATCTGCACGACGGCGTGCAGCCCCGCCTGGTGTCGGTCGGCATGACCCTGGGGCTCGCGCAGCAGAAGATCGACAACGATCCGGATGCCGCGAAAGAGCTGATCGCTGAAGCGCACACTTCGACCAAGGCAGCGATCACCGAGCTGCGACAGCTCGCCCGAGGCATCCACGCATCCGTCCTCGACGATCGAGGCCTCGACGCAGCCCTGTCCGCCCTCGCAGGGCGATCCCACATCCCCGTGAGTCTCGACGTGAGGATGGACGGACGCTGCAGCCGTGAGGCCGAGGCCGCCGTGTACTTCTCGATCGCCGAGTCGCTCACGAACGCCGCCAAGCATTCACGAGCCAGTGAGGCCCGGGTCACCGTTCGTCTTCGCGACGGTGGAGTGCTCTGGGCACGTGTCGAAGACAACGGCATGGGCGGCGCACAGGTGCAACCGGGCGGTGGCCTCGACGGCATCGCGAACCGCGTCCTGGCAGCGGGCGGGACCTTCCGTCTCGAGAGCCCCGTCGGCGGGCCGACCAGCCTGGAGGTGAACGTGCCATGCGCATCCTGATCTGCGAGGATTCCGTCCTGCTGCGCGAGGGACTGGTGCGACTGCTCGAGGATGCCGGCCACAGTGTGGTCGCCGCTCTCGCTGACACCAGCGGTCTCAGCGAAGCCGTGATGGAGACCGATCCGGAGCTCTGCATCCTCGATGTGAGGCTGCCCCCGACGTTCACCGACGAGGGCATCCGCGCGGCGCTCGGACTTCGCGTCACGCACCCTGCGCTGCCGCTGCTCGTGCTCTCGCAGTATGTCGAGGAGCGTTATGCGTCCGACCTCATCTCCGCGCAGGGCGGACCGCTCGGCTATCTGCTCAAGGACCGGGTCGCCGATGTCTCAGAGTTCCTCGCCTCGGTGCAGAGGATCTCAGAGGGCGCGACGGTGCTCGACCCCGAGGTCGTGGCTCAGCTGCTCACCCGTCGCAACCGCGACGACCGCATGCAGCGTCTCACCGAGCGCGAGCGCACCGTGCTGTCGCTCATCGCCGAAGGCAAGTCGAATCAGGCGATCGCGGGCCTGCTCTTCCTCTCGGAGGCGAGCGTCGAGAAGCACATCACCGCGATCTTCCAGAAGCTGGGCTTCGAGCAGGGCGAGTCGGGCAACCGACGCGTGCTGGCGGCCCTCGCACACATCGAGAACACGGGCGGCAGCACGCCGACCGGACAGACAGGACTGGGACGATGACCACGAACGACGACTTCCAGGGCGGGCACACCCCCCTCACTCCCCCGCCGGCATCCGCGCCTCAGGGCCACGATCCGGCACCGGCACCCCCCACTGCTCCCGTTGCTCAGGCGGCGCCCGCCGATGCCGGCCGTTCATCGGGAACGACGGCGATCATGATCGTGACGGCGATCGTCGGCGGTATTGCGCTCCTCGGGGCGGGAGGGTCTGCGGCGTTCGCGGCGACCGGCAGCATGATGGGCTCCACGCAGGGCAGCGACTCGGTGCTGACCGAGGATGCATCGGGAATCAAGGGTCTCGACCTCGACGTGGATGCGGGAAACATGCGCATCGAGTTCGGGGATGTCGACGAGGCCCGGCTGGCCGTCACCGACGCCCGTGGCCCGGCGTGGACTCTCGAGCGCGACGGCGACGACCTGGTGGTGCGCAGTCCCGAGTTCCGGTTCGGATGGTGGTTCGGCAGCTGGTTCGGCGACGACCAGTCAGCCGTGCTGACTCTCCCCGAAGACCTTCTCGACGCGCAGCTCGATGCCGACCTCACCCTCGACGCCGGCAGCCTCGATGTGGTCGGCGAGTTCGGCGCTCTCGACGTCACCGTCAACGCGGGTGCGCTCGATGTTAAAGGAGCCGCGCGGAGTCTCACCATCGACATGAGCGCCGGCCGTGCGGACGCGCTGATCGACGGCGTCGACGAGGCGGATCTCAGCGTCTCGGCAGGCGATCTCAACGTCGAGCTGACCGGACGTGCACCGTCGCAGACGACGATCGACGTGAGCGCGGGGTCGGTCGACCTCACTGTTCCTGACGAGTCGTACTCGATCAGGCAGGACGTCAGCGCGGGATCGCTCGATGCGAAGGTCGACCAGTCATCCGACACCCGGAACGCGATCGACGTCTCGCTTTCGGCGGGCAGCGTGACCATCCGCCCGGGGCGCTGACCATGATCGAGGGCGAGGGCGCGCCGGTGCCCCGCCCTCGATTGGGTATTTCCGGAAATCTCCGGTAAAGTTTCGGAGGTTGACGGGCCCATAGCTCAGGCGGTTAGAGCGCTTCACTGATAATGAAGAGGTCCCAGGTTCAAGTCCTGGTGGGCCCACTCCTCAACTTAAAAATTCCCTCACGGGGCCTTAGCTCAGTTGGTAGAGCGCCTGCTTTGCAAGCAGGATGTCAGGAGTTCGAATCTCCTAGGCTCCACACTGTGTTGAGACAGTTCGAGAAGGCCCCGCCACGTGCGGGGCCTTCTCGTTTCTCCCTTCGCGTGTGCTCGGCAGGTACGATGCGGGGATGAGTGCAACGGCGACCGATCACCCTCAGGTCGCGGTCCGCGCACCGCGCTGGTTCGCCCGACGCCGCTTCGTGCTGATCATGAGCCTCTTCGTCATCCCGATCGCACTCTCCGCATCCCTGAACAGTTACGGACCACTCACCGTCGACTCCGCGCTGCGGATGGCCTTCGCTTCGGTCGCAGGCCATACGATAGCCGTCGTCGGGGCGCTGGTGGCGCTCGTCATCACACTCACTTCCCGGCGCACTCTCCCCGGTGTCATCTTCTTCGCACTCGTGGTGTTCTTCGTCACTGTGAATGCCGTCTCGGCGATGAGTGGAACAGGACAGCTGCTTCTCGATCAACTCGACCTGATCGCAGAGACGGCCGCCCTGGATTAGGCGATCTGCGCTCCTCCACAGGTGTTAACAACCCTGTTAACAACTGCCCGAGCCTGCCGGATCAGGGGCTCCTCAAGTCCACAGCTGTGGATGCATCTGTTAACAACTCGAAGATGCTCTAGTTATCAACCCCCCTTCTCACTTCCAGGTCGAGGGCGTAGCGTGCACGCATGGCTGACAGGGAGACGATGATCCAGACCGAGATCGTGTTCGACGGATCGAGCTATCTGCTCTCCCAAGACCAGGACGTGGGCGACCTGCGAGAACGCATCGAGTCCGCGACCAAGACCGCCGGCACCTTCGTCGACCTGGTCGTGGTCGGAAACAGGGCCGTCAGCGTGCTGATCACCCCGAACACTCAGGTGACGATCAGCGTGGCTTCGGTGGCGTACGACCCACGCGACACCGGCGACGTGGACTTTCCCTACAGCGGGTACTACGACGCGCTCTAGTCAGAGCTTCGGACCGCGGATGATCCGCACGGGGCCCCTGGCCTCACGGATGCTCACCGGCTCGCCCTTCTGGGTCACGACGATCTCCTCGCGGTCTGCGAGCGCGGCGGCGACCCGCCGCACGTCCGGCATCACCGCTCGCCATGATTCACCGCCCACCGTTCGCGCCACGTCACTCGGACAGATCGAGGACTCGTTCCGCTTGCGGGCGAGCGCGCGCAGCGCGGCCGCGATCCTCTCGTCGAAGCCGTCGCCGCTGCGGTCCTCCCACCAGGGCTCGCCGCGTTCACCCAGCGCGGTCTTCGCGTCCTACACCCGCCGTCGCGCATCGGAATCCTGCGCCTTCATGGCACGACGGGCAGCCATCAGCTCGTCCACGAGCTCCTGACGGAACGCGTCGGGGATCGACGGGTCCGTCGCCCGCCATCGCCGGCCGTCGATGATGACGTGATGCCCGTCTGCGGTGTGCTCCGGGCCGCGCGCATCGCCGCTCTCGGTGCTGTCGTCGGATGCCATGGGGACAGTCTCACCACCCCGATCGTGTCGTCCAAGGGGCTTGACCGCTCGGGCGCAGGCGACCCGCCGGCGAGATTCAGACGGCGGTGAGCCCGTGGGGCGCGACGTTCAGGCGTTCGCATCCGTCGGCGGTCACGACGACGATGTCCTCGATGCGTGCACCCCACTCGCCTGGGAAGTAGATGCCGGGTTCGATGCTGAACGCCATGCCCTCGCGCAGCAGCAGATCGTTGCCGGGCGCGATGTAGGGCTCTTCGTGCACTGAGACGCCGATGCCGTGACCGGTGCGGTGCAGAAAGGCCTCTCCGAGCCCCGCCTCGGCCAGCACAGACCGCGCGGCGGCGTCGACCTGCTCGGCCGTCGCTCCGGGACGCACGGCGTCAACCGCGGCCTGCTGAGCGCGCACGAGCATCGCGATGCGGTCGGCAGCCTCGGGGTCCGGGCCGCCGACGACGTAGGTGCGGGTGCTGTCGGAGTTGTAGCCGCTGGACACCGCTCCCCCGATGTCGACTACCACGATCTCTCCGTCGCCGATCACCCGGTCCGACACCTCGTGATGCGGGTCGGCGCCGTTGGGGCCGGAGCCGACGATGACGAACTCGACCGTGCGGTGCCCCTCTGCGACGATGGCTTCGGCGATGTCGGCCGCCACCTCGCGCTCGGTGCGCCCGGCACGCAGCCACTCGGGCACGCGCCTGTGCACGGCGTCGATCGCCTCGCCGGCCAGCCGCAGCTCGGCGATCTCCTCGGCATCCTTGATCATGCGACCCTCACGCAGCACCGGCGTCGCGAGCTCGACGCGCACATCGATCCGGTCGGCCAGCGGAATGACGTGCAGTGCCGGCAGTGCGTCGGAGACGCCGACCCTTGAGACGGTGCCGAGGGCCGCGGCCACGAGGTCGTAGGGGTTGTCGCCGTCGACCCAGTCGGAGACCGCGAGTCCGAGCGCCCCCACAGCGGTGGTCCTCACCTTCGCCAGCTCCATCCTCGGCACGACGATCGTGGGAGCGAGTCTGGGACCGAGCACGAGTGCGGTGAGGCGTTCGATCGTGTCACCTTCGACACCGACCAGGTACTGCAGGTCGGGGCCCGGCCCCACGACTATTCCGTCGAGACCGGCGTCGGCGGCGAGAGACGCGGCGCGGTCGAGTCGGGCGGCGTACACGGAGGCGGGGAACGGCAGTGTGCTCACGGCATCCACGCTACTGCTCGGGCCTCCGACAGGGAACGGCGACTCAGCTGACGGCGAGGCGAATACGCTCGGTGAGCACCTTGCGGTTCGCGGCAGTGAGGTCGAGCAGCGCGTAGGCGGTCGGCCACATCGTGCCGTCGTCGAGGTTCGAGATGGGCTCGAAGCCGAACGTGCCGTAACGCACCTTGAACTTGCTCGCCGGCTGGAAGAAGCACAGCACCTTGCCGTCCTTGCCCCACGCCGGCATGCCGTAATAAGTGCGCGGCATCAGCTCGGGAGCGACCTCGGTGACGAGGGCATGCAGCGCCAGCGACAACTCGCGATCCTTGTCGTCCGGCAGCTTCGCCACCGCCGCCTCGAGATCTGCGATCCCCTCGGCGCGCACTTCTTCAGGACTCTTCTTCGCTCGAGAGCGCGACTTGCGCTTGTCGGCCGCGGCCTCTTTCATCGCCTCGCGTTCCTCGGCGCTGAAGTTCTTCTCGTTGTCAGCCATGACGGGTTCCTTTCCTGGCGTGATCTGCGATGAACTTCACACTACGGATGCCACGGCCGGTTGTGCTTCTCGATTCCTGATCGATCGGGCACCCTCTGTCATGACGGCCCGACACACAGCGGTGGACGCCATCGCTCGGGGGCTAGTGTGAGGACATGGACATGCGGGTCGCGGCATACGCGGTCGTCACCGATGACGACGGACGCATACTTCTGGCGCGCTGGATCGAAGGGCGCCGAGTCGCCTGGACGATGCCCGGCGGCGGTCTGGAGGCGGGCGAGGCACCCGAAGACGCCGTGCGGCGGGAGCTTCGTGAGGAGACCGGCTACAGCGTCAAAGTCGGAGAGCTGCTCGGCATCCACTCGCGGGTGATCCCCGCCGGTCAGCGGGTGGGCGAGTCGGACCAGCCGCTGCACACGCTGCGCATCGTCTACCGCGCATCCGTGACGGGCGGGAAGTTGACCTTCGAGGCCGACGGCTCGACCGACATGGCGGAGTGGTTCCCCCTCAAGGCGGTGAAGGAGCTGCAGAGGGTGAAGCTGGTCGACATCGCACTGCGGATGGCCGGCATCCTCTGAGTCAGTCGCGCGCCTCTTCAGGAATCGAGATGTCGGCCACTGTGGCGCCGTAGGCGGCGATGAGATCGTCGGCATCGACGAACAGGCTGTACCCGTGGGCGCCGGCTCCCATGGCGATCCGCTGTCCGACGATCGACTCGTCGGCGAACACGGGCCACTCGGTGGTGCTGCCGATCGGCACGATCGTGCCGCGCTCGTATCCGGTCGCCGCGAGGGCCAGCTCCGGCTCAGGCAGGCGCAGCTTGTTCACGCCCACCACCGCACGCAGCTTGGGCCACGAGATCGACCTGCCGCCCGGAACCAGCGCGAACAGATACGTGTCGTCCGAGCGCTTGACGACGAGGGTCTTCACGATGCCGGAGGGCAGGATGCCGAGCAGCTCCGCAGCTTCGACGAGGCTGCGGGCCGCCGGTCGTTCACGGATCTCGATCTCGAGGCCCCGCGCGGCCGCGGCATCCTTCACCCGCGCATGGAGATCCCCCGGCTCAGTGGCCGGGGGATCCGGTGTCGAGGTCACGCGTCAGGTGCGGAGAGCGGGTCGTCGGCGACCCAGAGCTCGTCGTCGGCGCGCAGTGCCTGCCAGGCGGCGTAGAGAACACCGGCTGCTGCGGCGACTCCGAGGATCAGGGCGATGATCGAGCCGACGCCCGGGCCCTTCGGCTCGGGCTTGGTGGCCTTCCGGACCTTGCGAACGACACCCTCACGCTTGGCGTTCGCCACGTCCCACGCGGTGAGCGCGGTTCCGACGACTCCGCCGACGATCGGGACGACCTTGTCGTCCACGACGTGGTGGCCGAATCGCACGCCACGGTCGACGACCGGGGCGACGCGACGGTTGTAGGTGTCCTGCACGACAGGACCGACCTGCTCGCGGCCGAAGTGGCCGAGCTGGCGTCCGGCCTCACGGGCGACGTCGGCGGCGTGGCCGACCAGGACCTGCTGGTTCTCCCAGAGCTGATTCGCGTCGTTCTGAAGACGACGCAGCTCCTTCTTCCGCTTGCGGCTGATGCTCACGATGCTCTCCTGTCGATTGGAGTACGGATTCCCCATCTTGCCACGCGACCCTGGATGGGGCGAGGGAATCGCCGAACCCTTGCGCCGAAGGCGGATCGACGCTAGACGCGGGCCAACTCATGGGAAGCTCTGCGAGAATGGACGCATGGCTCACGCTTCTCATGTCGCAACCCTGCACACCAACCACGGTGACATCGTCATCAACCTCTTCGGCGACCACGCCCCGAAGACGGTCAAGAACTTCGTCGGCCTCGCCGACGGCACCCAGGAGTGGACACACCCCGCCACCGGCAAGCCGGGCGAGGGTGCTCTCTACAAGGACGTCATCTTCCACCGGATCATCCCGAACTTCATGATCCAGGGCGGCGACCCGCTCGGACAGGGCGTCGGGGGCCCGGGCTACAACTTCGACGACGAGATCAACATGGAGCTCAACTTCAACGAGCCCTACATCCTCGCCATGGCGAACGCCGGCCTGCGTCGCAACGCCATCACGGGCAAGCCCGAGGGCACCAACGGCTCGCAGTTCTTCATCACGACCGACCCCACTCCCTGGCTCCAGGGCAAGCACACGATCTTCGGCGAGGTCGCCGATGACGCCTCCAAGGCTGTCGTCGACGCGATCGCCGCAGTGCCGACGGCCGCGGGCGACCGCCCGATCGAGCCCGTCGTGCTGCAGTCGATCGACATCGTCGCGGCCTGACGCCGACGCTGGCCGATCCGGATGACGACGCCTGAGTTCGCGGACAACCGCGACAACTTCTGCTACCGGCATCCGGATCGGCAGAGCTTCGTGCTCTGCCAGCGGTGCCTGCGCACGATCTGCCCCGAGTGCCAGACGCAGGCGCCGGTCGGAGTGATCTGCCCCGAGTGCATGGCCGAGCAGCGCAAGAGCCGCACTCCCGCCCAGAAGCGTGCAGAGCGCCGGTGGGGCGGCCGCAACACGGCGACCGCCGCCGTGCGCAGCGGCAAGCCGATCGTCACGTACGCACTGCTCGCAGTGACGTCGTTCATCGGGCTGGTGCAGCTGATCCCAGGGATAGGCGACGCGATCACGGGCCAGCTGCTCTTCGCGGCGGGATATCTGTATCCGAACCTGTCGCTCATGACGTTCGAGCCCTGGCGGCTTCTCACCGCCGTGTTCGTGCACGGCGGGTTCCTGCATCTCGCGCTCAACATGCTCGCGCTGTGGATGCTGGGGCAGAGCCTCGAGCCGATGCTCGGTCGGGTCCGCTTCCTCGCGCTCTATCTGATCAGCGGACTCGGCGGTTCCGTCGCCGTCGCCCTGCTCGCGCCCGGGACCGCGACGGTCGGCGCCTCCGGGGCGATCTTCGGCCTCATGGCCGCGCTGCTCATCATCGGCAGGCACATCGGCGCGAACGTCACGGGTATCCTCGTGATCCTCGGCATCAACTTCGTCGTCGGATTCGTGTTCTCTCAGAACATCGCCTGGCAGGCGCACCTCGGTGGAGCGATCGTCGGCGCACTCGTCGCATTCATCCTCACGAGAACCCGAAGGCGAGAGCAGCGCACGCTGCAGATCCTGCTGCTCGCTGCGGTGGTCGTGGCACTCGTCCTGATCGTCGCCTTCCTGGTGCCGTTCCTGATCACGACGGTTTACTCCTGATCAAGAGTTGTTAACAGGGTTGTCAACCGTTGTGAATAACATGGGTGTAATTCTCCCCAGGGTGGGGATAACCTGTGGATAACTCAGGACGACATGTTGACCGAATCGCTCGTCGACAACACGAAGAAGGCCCCTCTCGCCTGAGCGAGAGGGGCCTTCTTCGAAGAGAGGGGGCTGGCGTCAGCGCCAGCGGGTGGTCATTAGGAAGCCGATCAGGGCGATGCCCAGACCGATCGCGAGGTTCCAGTTGTCGAGACCGGGAATCGGGAACTGCATGCCGGAGATGTAGAACACGAGAATCCACACCAGACCGAGGAGCATGAAGCCGACCATCACCGGCTTGAACCACACGGCGTTGGGTGCGGCTTCGCCTTCGCTGCGCGGAGCTTCGGGTTCTTCAGTCTTGCGGTCGCGTGCCATTCCCACAGTGTACCCAAGAGTGTCATATCGCGCGGAAAAGCAAGGCCAGAGGGCTGGTGTCCAGGTCTGGAAGATAAGATCTGGCCATGACTGCATCCGTCGTCTCGGGGGAGCGACGTGCACGACGCCGTCGCCCCCGATCGCGCGCGACCTTCACGAGCGTGCTCGGCGAGCTGTTGCTCACCGGTGGCGTGCTCGTGCTGCTCTTCGTCGCCTGGCAGATGTGGATCGGCGACATCATCATCGCCGCGCAGAAGAACGACGAGGGCGCGGCCATGTCGCAGACGCTTGCCGAGGCTCCCGCACCCGAGCCTCCGCCCCTGATCGAGGGGGAGGACGGCACGACCTACTACGAGCCCGTGATACCCGCCGCCCCCGCCGACGCACAGTGGTTCGCGCAGATGCACGTGCCGCGCTTCGGTGCTGACTACAACGTCGGCATCTACGGGGGCACGAGCCGTGCACGCACTCTCGACGACCTGGGAATCGGCGTCTACACCGACTCGAAGATGCCTGGCGAGGTCGGCAACTTCGCGATGGCCGGGCACCGCACCACCTGGGGCAAGCCCTTCAACCAGCTCGACAAGCTCCAGGTCGGCGATGCGATCGTCGTCGAGACCCCCGACGGATGGTTCACCTACCGTTTCCGGACGCTGGAGTACGTGAAGCCGACGCAGACCGACGTGCTGCTCGACGTGCCGCAGATGCCGGGCGTCGAGACGGGCGAGAAGTACATCACTCTGACCGCCTGCTCCCCGCTCTACTCACTCGCTGAGCGTATCGTCGCCTACGGGGTGTTCGACAGCTTCCAGCCCCGCGCCGAGGGCCCGCCCACGGCGCTCACCGACCCCCCGCCTCCGCCGGCTGCGCCGTCGATCTAGCCGAACGGAACGAGACGAAATCATGTATGCCGCACTCTGGCGCCTGCTGCCCGGTCCGTGGTGGCTGAAGCTCTTCTTCCTCCTCGTGCTCATCGCAGCAGTGCTCTACGGGTTGTTCTGGTTCGTGTTCCCCTGGGTGAGCCCCCTGATCACACCGGGCGAGGTCGATCTCGAATGACCCGCGTGCTGGTCGTGGACAACCACGACAGCTTCGTGCACACCCTCGTCGGGTACCTGCGTGAGCTCGGCGCCGATGTCACCCTGATCGAAGCGGATGCCACCGACGCCGCGCAGCTCGAGGCGATGCTGTCCGTCTTCGACGCGCTGCTCCTCTCGCCGGGCCCGGGCACACCAGCCGACGCCGGGGTATCGATCGATGCCGTGCGCCTCGCAGCGCGGATCAGCATGCCTCTCCTCGGCGTCTGCCTCGGCCATCAGGTGATCGGCGCGGCTTTCGGCACAGCCGTGTCGGAGGCGCCGGAGCTGATGCACGGCATGGTGTCGCGGGTCACGCACGACGGCTCGGCTCTCTTCGCCGGCATCCGGTCGCCGTTCGATGCGGGCAGATATCACTCTCTCGCCCTCGCGGAGTCGGCGCTGCCGGCCGATGTCGTCGTCACCGCGCGCACGGAGAGCGGCACCGTCATGGCCCTGGCGCACACCCGGCTGCCGATTCTCGGGGTGCAGTTCCACCCCGAGAGCGTGCTCACTGAAGGCGGCTACCGCCTGCTGGCGAACTGGCTCGACCTCTGCGGCGACCCGGACGCCGTGGCTCTGTCGGCGAACCTGCATCCGCTCTCGGGCGTGTGAGGCATCGGTGACGCCTCGGGTCAGCCGGCGGCGACGCAGTAGCGCAGTTCGACGGTCGAGCCGATCGCGACATCGCCCGGCGCGGCCGACATCGACGACACGGTGGGGGGCTCGGTCGGCGTGCAGTCGATCAGCTCGACCGGGCTCGGCGTGAGCCCGATGCGTTCGAGCTCTGCCTGCGCGGCATCCATCGTCCACCCTGTGACGTCGGTGAGGGTCACCCGGCCGCTGGCGACCACGAGATTCACGACGGTCTGCGGCGCGACCTCGCTCTCGGCGGCCTCGCTCGCCTCCATCACCGTCTCTGCTGCCAGGCCCTTGTCGTTGCGCTGGATCACCGTGCCGAGTTCGAGACCCGCTGCCGCGAGAGCATCTTTGGCGGCCGTCAACGACAGCCCCTCGAGAATCGGCACCATCACGGTCTCCTTGCCGGATGACACGTAGATGGTGACGGAATCACCCTCGCTGACGGCTGTCCCGCTCTCCGGATCGGTGCGGATCACGTTGCCCTCGACGATGTCGTTGCTCGACTCGAGCACGAGCTTGGTGGTCAGATCGAGCTCGGCGAGGTCGTCCTGGGCACGCTCGGACGAGACGTTGACGAGATCCGGCACGACGCGAGCGCTCGACGGCACATCATCCGGGCGCATGCTGAGCGTCCACACCCAGAACAGCACGGATGCCAGGAGCACCGCGAGCAGCGCGACACCTGCCCAGATCCACGCGACCGGCGGACCCGACTGCGTGCGAGCCATGGTCGTGTCGGTGCTCAGCTGGCGCAGCGACCGGGCCGTCTCCTGCGCGGCGCGCGGGCTCGGTCCATACAGCTCGCTGGTGAGCGCGCCGAGTTCCTTGCGGCTCGGCGCGTGGCCGGAGACCGCGGAGTCGAGCGCCGCGCGGAAATGCGCGGCATCAGGGTACCGCTGGTACGGGTCTTTCGCGAGTGCGCGGAGGACGATCGGGTCGAGCGCACCGGGGGAGTCCTCGTTCACCTCGGTCGGAGGCACGGGGGTCTCGCTGACGTGCTGGTACGCGACGGCGACCGGCGACTCGCCGCGGAACGGCTGACGACCGGTGAGCAGCTCGTAGAGCACCACGCCGGTGGAGTAGAGGTCAGCCCGGGCGTCGACGGGCTCGCCCTTGGCCTGCTCGGGCGAGAAGTATGCGGCGGTGCCGATGATCTGCGTGGTCTCGGCAACGGTCGAGGACGAATCGGACACGGCGCGGGCGATGCCGAAGTCCATGACCTTGACCTGGCCCTTGTCGGTCACCATGACGTTGCCCGGCTTGATGTCTCGGTGCACCACGCCCGCGCGGTGCGAGTAGTCGAGCGCCTCGAGGATGCCGTCGACGTAGCGCACGGCGTCTTCGACAGGCACCGGACCCTTCGCGATGATGTCCTTCAGCAGGGTTCCGCTGATCAGCTCCATGATGATGTACGGAGGCTCATCGGTGCTGCTGTCGGTGGTCGAGGGGTCGCCGGCGTCGTAGACGCGGACGATCGACGGGTGCGACATGCGCGACGCCGATTGCGCCTCGAGACGGAAGCGTGTGCGGAACGCGTTGTCCCGTGCGAGCTCGGGGTCGAGGATCTTGATCGCGACCGCGCGACCGAGCGTGAGGTCGTACCCTCGGTACACCTTCGCCATGCCGCCGTGCCCGATGAGCTCGTCTACGCGGTAGCGACCCGCGAGAACGCGTGGCTCTGTCGACACGTACTGACCCCCTGATACGACCTTGTGGATGCTCTAGCCTACGGCGAGAGCGGTTTATTCGCCTGAGTCGCCGCCGTCGGTGTCGCCCTCACCGGGATCCGGTGCGGCAGGCAGAATGGCGACGCCCGGCATCGCGTCGGACTGCTCGGACGGCATGTCGCTTCCGCAGAACACACGGAACGTGGCAGTGATCGTCTGACCGGCCGTGCCGGGGACGATCTGCGTCGAGAGAACGCTCGGTCCGAAGCTGCGGATGGACTCACCCGAGTTCCCGCCCGAGAAGGTCGCGTTGGTGAGCGTCACCTCGAAGGCGGACCGCGCCGGGGTGCCCGAGGGGCACTCGAAGCTCGGCCAGTTGAGCGTCACAGGAACGCCCTCGGTCGCGGTGCCGGCGATGGTCGGGGTGCCCGAGGGCTTGCCCACCTTCACCTGCTCCTTGAAGGTCGTCAGGGTGATGGTCGTGCCCTCCGGCACGTTCCCACCCGGCTGGACCGATTCGACCGTTCCGACCTGACTCGCGCTCGGGGCGATGGTGTTGCCCACGGTGCACTCGGCCTGCAGTCCGGCGTTGACCGCCGCGGCCTGCGCGGCCTCGCACTGCATTCCGACGAGCCCGAGAGCATCGACATCGATCAGCTCGGGCTCGGGCGTCTCGGTCTCACTCGGCGTCGGCTTGGGCGTCTGAACAGCCGTCTCCGACTGCGTCGGCTCGGGCTCGGGGTCACCGGGGTTCATCAGAGCGAACACGGTTCCGCCGAGCACGATCACGAGCAGGGCGATCAGAGCGATGAGCGGCCACGTCCAGGGGCTGCGCTTCTTCTTCGTCTTCTCGGCGCCCTCATCGGCCTGCTCGCCGGTGGGCAGCTGGGCCGTGGTGGGGAGGATGCGCGTCGTGCCATCGTCGCCCGATGCGGTGAGCAGTCGGGTGGCGTCGTCGGATGCCACGCCGCCGGTCGCGATGGCCGGCACGGCGATGGCCGCGGAGTTCAGGTCGCCTCGGCGCAGTGCCTGGGCCGCGCGTGCCACCGTCGCGGAAGACGAGGGCCGGTCGGCCGGCTTCTTGGCAATCATCGCCATGACGAGGTTCTGAACCGGGATCGGCACGGTCGGCGGCAGCGGCGGAGGCTGCTCGTTGATCTGCGCCATCGCGATCGCGACCTGCGACTCACCAGTGAAGGGGCGCTTGCCTGCGAGGCACTCGTACGCGACGATGCCGAGCGAGTAGGTGTCGGTCGCCGGCGATGCCGGGTGCCCGGAAGCCTGCTCCGGCGAGAGGTACTGCACGGTTCCCATGACCTGGCCGGTGGCCGTCAGCGGCACCTGGTCGGCGATGCGGGCGATGCCGAAGTCGGTGATCTTGACGCGGCCGTCGGGCGTGATCAGCAGGTTTCCCGGCTTGATGTCGCGGTGCACGAGGCCTGCTGCGTGGGCGGCCTGCAGAGCGGATGCCGTCTGCGCGACGATGTCGAGGGTCTTGTCGGCGCTCAGCGCGCCCTCGCGCTCGAGCACGGTCGAGAGCGCCTCGCCGGGCACGAGCTCCATGACCAGGTAGGCGCTGCCGTTCTCCTCGCCGTAGTCGAAGACGCTCGC
Source organism: Microbacterium sp. Leaf161 (assembly GCF_001423645.1). Taxonomy (NCBI): domain Bacteria; kingdom Bacillati; phylum Actinomycetota; class Actinomycetes; order Micrococcales; family Microbacteriaceae; genus Microbacterium; species Microbacterium sp. Leaf161. Next base: position 1,290,262 of record NZ_LMOW01000001.1, read on the forward strand.
GATGCCCTCGTGGTTTACGAGTGCGGCATGGCGCGCCTCAGCGCGGAACCGCTCGAGGAACCCGGGGTCCCCCATGTACTCGTCCTTGAGGATCTTGATGGCCACGGTGCGGCCGATGACGTGATCCGTCGCCTCCCACACCTCGCCCATGCCGCCGATCGCAATACGCGACTGCAGCTCGTAGCGACCACCGAACGACACACCCTGCGTCGGTCTCATCTGCCCAGCACCGCCTCTATGACCTTCTTTGCAATCGGAGCGGCGATGGTGTCGCCGGATCCTGACTGCCCTTGTCCGCCGCCGTCTTCGACGAGGACCGCTACTGCCACTTCCGGGTCGTCCGCCGGCGCGAAACCGGTGAACCACAACGTGTAGGGCTTGTTACCGTTCTCGGTCGTGCCTGTCTTTCCAGCCACATCGACCCCGTCTATTCTTGCACCCTGCGCCGCGCCGTTTGAGACGCTGGCGACCATCGACGCCGTGATCTGATCGGCGATCGTCGCATCGGTGGCCTGGCCGAACTGCGTGTCGTCGTACGAACGGATGACCGAGAGGTCGTTGCCGATCACCGTGTCGACCAGACGGGGGTTCATGACGACGCCTTCGTTCGCGATTCCCGCCGCCACCATCGCGATCTGCAACGGTGTGGCGGTGACCTGTCCCTGTCCGAATCCGGTCAGTCCGGTCTGCGGGTCGTCGAGGGCGCGGGGGTAGCTCGAGGGCGTCGATTCGAGAGGGGTGGAGAAGCTCTGGTTCCACCCGAACTTCTCCGCCATCTCGCGGATCTTGTCGTCGCCGAGCTGCACGGCGAGTTCAGCCATCGGGATGTTGCAGCTCAACCGGATCGCCTCGGCGATCGTCACGGTGTCACCCGGCCCGCACGTGCCGCCCCATGCGTTCGAGACCGTGTTGTTGGACTGCGGCAGCTGGTAGCGAGCGGGGTTCGGCAGCGTCGAGTCAGGGGTGTAGTCGCCGCTCGCATAGGCCGCGGCTGCGACGACGAGCTTGAACGTCGAGCCGGGCGGGTTGAGGTCCCCGGCGATTGCCCGATTCGAGAGCGGCTTCGTGGGGTCTTCGTCGAGCTGGTCGTAGGTCGCGTTCGCGGCATCCGCGTCATGCGTCGCGAGCAGGTTGGTGTCGAAGCCGGGCGTCGACACCATGGCGAGAATGCGCCCGGTCTTCGGCTCGATCGCGACGACGGCGCCGTTGAGTCCCTGGAGGCCCTCGTAGGCCGCTCGCTGCGCGGCGGCGTCGAGGGTCAGCTCCACACTGAATCCGCTCTGCGGCTGGCCCGAGAGGATCCGCTCGATCTCGGCGAAGAACGCGCTCGAGCCCGTGCCGGAGAGATCGGCGTTCATCGCCCGCTCGATCCCCGTCGCCGACTGCAGCGCAGGGTTGAAGTACCCGGTGACGGGCGCCCACATCGCGGCATCCGTGTAGACGCGCTGGAACTGATAGCGGTCGTCGGAGGCCGTCGAGGAGGCGATCGCCACGTCGTCGACGATGATCGATCCTCGTTGGATCTCGTAGCTGTCGAGCAGCGTGCGCCTGTTGTTCGGGTTCTGCCCGAGGGAATCGGCCTCGACGACCTGAATCCAGCTGGTCGCCGCGAACAGCGACAGGAACATGAACAGCATGACGATGCTGAGACGGCGGAGCTCTTTGGTCATGCGACGCCCCCTCGGGCGGAGTGCACGCCGGTCACTGAGCGCGGAGCGCGGCGACGAGTCGAAGAGTCGGTCATGTCAGCCGATCACCGCCCTGGGTTGGCTGCGGACACCGTCGGAGATGCGCAGCAGGATGGCCACGATGAGCCAGTTGGCCACGAGTGACGAGCCACCGGCGGCGAGGAACGGGGTGGTCAGACCGGTGAGCGGGATGAGCCGGGTCACACCGCCGACCATGATGAACACCTGCAGTGCGATGGTGAACGAGAGGCCGATGGCGAGGAGCTTGCCGAAGTCGTCCTGACCGGCGAGCCCGATGCGCACGCCGCGGCTGACGAACACCATGTAGAGGCAGAGGATGGCGAACAGCCCGATCAGGCCGATCTCCTCACCGAGGCTGGTGATGATGTAGTCGCTGTGCGCGAGCGGGGTGACCTCGGGACGACCCTGACCCCACCCGGTGCCGAGCAGACCGCCGTGTGCGAGGCCGAACAGGCCCTGCATGGGCTGGAACCCTGCGACGTCCGGGTCGACCTTCTCAGGATCGAAGAGGAACAGCCAGTTCGTGAAGCGGCCCTGCACGTAGCTGAGGATCTGGGTGGCGACCGCGACGCCGGCTGCGACGAGGCCGAGGCCGATCAGCACCCAGCTGGTCTTGCCGGTGGCGACGTAGAGCATCGCGACGAACATGCCGAAGATGAGGGTTCCGGTGCCGAGGTCGCGCTGGATCACGATGATTCCGAGCGAGATCGCCCACACGACCAGCACGGGTCCGAGCTCGCGCATGCGCGGCCAGGTGATGCCGAGGAACTTCGTGCCCACCGACGTGAGGCTCTCACGGGTGCGCACCAGGTAGCCGGCGAAGAAGATGGCGAGGCAGATCTTGGCGAGCTCGCCCGGCTGGAAGGCGAACATGCCGCCGAGCGACACCCACACCTGGGCGTTCGCGTCGGGGATGCGCAGGCCGGGCACGAATGGCAGGAGCAGCAGCAGGATGCCGGAGAGTCCGAAGATGTACGTGTAGCGGAACAGCACACGGTAGTTGCGCAGCAGGATCACGACGGCGATCGCTCCCGCGAGCGAGATCGCGGTCCACGCGAGCTGCTTCGTCGAGTACGCGTTCCACCCGGTCAGCGACTGGGCGATGTCGATGCGGTAGATCATCGCGATGCCGAGACCCGTGAGCAGGGTGGCGATCGGCAGGATGAAGGGATCGGCCGCGGAGGCCACGGCGCGCAGCACGAAATGCACCGCGAACGCGAGAACGGCGAGACCGCCGCCGATCGCGAGGATCATCGGGTCGATCAGGCCGAGCGCGCCGAGCTGCACGAGCGTGAGGGACGCGCCGCTGATCGCGACGGCGAACAGCAGCAGCCAGAACTCGCGGTTGCGCTGCGTCTGCGGCATCCGCATCTTCTTGAGGGCCTTGATGACGCTGGTGTCGGCCGTGACGTCGGTGCTCATCCCGCATCCTCCGTCGGCGTCTCGGTGGGCAGGGGAGTGGGCAGAGGAGTCTCTCCGATCACGCGGTCGGCTCCGGCCTGGAGCCGCGTGACGATCGCTTCTGCATCGGAGAAGGAACGGGCGGTGATCGTGCGCTCGACGGAATCCCGCTGGTAGGGCGGGAGGTTCGCGAGCAGGATGTCGGTGTCGCGCAGCGGCGTCGACAGCGTGATCGGGCCGATGTTCTGCTGCACGCCCTGGTAGATCACGACGCTGTCCTCGTCGGCGCCGACGAAGTAGCGGGTCTGGGTCCAGCTGTAGGCCGCGAAGGCGGCGAACACGAGCATCGCGACGACCACCAGCATCCCGGCGATCCAGCCGAGACGACGGCGCTTGGCGCGTCGGCGGTCTTCTTCGATGAGCTCCTCGAGGTACTCGGGAGCCGGCTCGAAGTGGCTGGGCTCGTTCGCCGCCTGCCGAACAGGATGCAGCCAGTTGCCGCGCGGTGCGCGCACGGGCGGCACGGTGATGTTGGCGGGGTTCGAGGCCGATCCGACGATCGTCGCGGTGCCGGAGTGCATGGCGTGCTGGCCGCCGACCTCGACGAGGACGATCGTCACGTTGTCGGGCGCGCCGCCGTCGAGTGCCTGCTTCAGCAGATTGTCGGCCGTGCGCCCAGGCGCCATGCCCATGCGCATCGCCTTGAGGATGTGCGCCTCGTCGACGACACCGGAGAGCCCGTCGGAGCACAGCAGCCAGCGGTCACCCGGCTGGGTGTGCATGACGAACATGTCGAGCTCTGGATCGGCGTCCATGTCGCTGAGCACGCGCATGAGCACCGAACGACGCGGGTGGTACCGCGCCTCTTCGGGGGTGATGCGACCAGAGTCGACGAGTCGCTGCACGAAGGTGTGGTCGGCGGTGATCTGGGTGACCGCATCGTCGCGATAGAGGTAGATGCGCGAGTCGCCGATGTGACCGATCACCGCATAGTCGTCGACCATGATGATCGCGCTGAGCGTCGTGCCGAGGCCGGCGAGTTCGGGGCGGTCCTTGGCGGCGCGGATCAGATCGCCGGCTGCCGTGGTCGCGGCGGCCTGAAGGGAGGCCTGCGCGTCCTCGACCGAGGTGTAGGGCTGGTCGAGCGGCTCGAGCCGGTGGATCGCGATGCTCGATGCGACGTCGCCGCCCGCGTGGCCGCCCATGCCGTCGGCGACGACGAACAGGTTCGCCCCGGAGTATCCGGAGTCCTGGTTGTTGGAGCGGACCTTCCCGGTGTGGGAGATCGCGGCACTCGAGCCTTCGAAGACCATGCCGGGGTCAGGCTCGCAGCTCGAAGGTCGTGGCGCCCACCTTGATCGGGGTGCCGAGGGCGAGGCCGACGGGACCGCCGGTCACCCGCTGGCCGGCGACGTACGTGCCGTTGGTCGAGTCGAGATCCTGGATGGCCCAGCTGTCGCCCCGGAGCAGCAGGCGCGCGTGATGGCTGGAGGTGTAGTCGTCGCGGATCACGAGAGCCGACTCGCTCGAGCGGCCGATCGTCAGAGTCTCGGTGCCGAGGGGCAGTTCGAGCCCCGCCTTCGGGCCGGAGGTGATCACGAGGCGCTTGGCCGTCGCGACCGTCGCGGGGCCGGTGCTGGGCTTCGACGATGCGGGGCGGGATGCCGGTGCTGAGGCGGGTGCCTTCGTCGGGGCGGGCATCGCGGCAGCGGCCTCGGCCGGCAGCTTGCGCACCTTCATGCCGAACAGGTCGGCGCGCAGCGAGTAGACGACTCCGAACACGAAGAACCACAGGATCAGCAGGAAGCCGATGCGCAGCAGGAGCAGGACGAGCTCGCTGGGAGTGCTCACGAGATGGCTCCGAACGCGCGGGTCGCGTCGTCGTCGCGCGGCCGCGGCGGGCGTGACGGGGTGGCGACGGGAACGATGCGGAACACCAGGTCGGTGCGTCCGATGGTGATGGTGGTGTCAGAGGGAAGGGCCGCTTCTCGCACCTTCTGGCCGTCGACCTTGGTGCCGTTCGTCGAGCCGAGGTCGCGCATCATGGCGCGCTCGCCGTCCCAGAGGACCTCGACGTGCTTGCGGCTGGATCCCGCGTCGGAGATCGTGATGTCGGCATCCGTTCCGCGGCCGATGACCGTGCGTGCACGGGTGAGCGAATGGCGGCGGCCGTCGACGTCGATGACGGCCTGCCAGTTGACGCGGCCCTCGACCGTGCCCGAGCTGACGTTGATCGTGCCGGTGGCGATCTTGTCGTCGCCTTCGAGTGAGATCGACAGCGGGCCGGAGAAGCTGTAGCCCTGCGCCTTCGCGTGCTTCGTGAGCAGTGCATGCAGCTCATCGGTGAGGGCCCCGCCGAGCCCCTGCATCCGCTCGGCGTCGTCTGTGCTGAGGCGCACGACGAAGTTGTTGGGCGCGATGATGCGGTCCCTGCTCACCACAGCCGCTTTGGTGTCCGCTTCACGCCGAAGGGCCGAAGCGATCTCCACGGGCTGGATGCCGCTGCGGAAGGTCTTCGCGAAGGCGCTGTTCACAGCGCGCTCGAGACCCTTCTCAAAGCTGTCAAGTAGTCCCACTGGGCTCCTCTGGCATACCGACCGGTACGCACATCGTAGCCAGGTGTGCTGGGTGAACGCCCTCGCGAGGCGGGAAAGCGCCGAGAATCCGGGGGAGTGGAGAGGGGTGTGCGGGGTTGAGGGCTGTGTCTCGCGGCGGTCGGGGGCGCGGCGTTCGGGAGGAGAACTGCCCCTGGGGAGGAGGAAATCGAGGAGATCCTCCTCCCGAGGGGCAGAAGTCCTCCCGAGGGTGCTGGGCCCACCGCGGCCTCGGTTTCTTCGCGAGGCGGAACGCGTGATATCTTTGGGAAGTTGAGTTCTTCGGAGCCCGACATACTCGCGCGAGTGGCGGAATGGTAGACGCGCTGGCTTCAGGTGCCAGTGTCCTTATGGACGTGGGGGTTCAAGTCCCCCCTCGCGCACAGCGAGAAGCAGATTGTGAAAAGGCCCGGTTCCTCTCGAGGAAGCCGGGCCTTTCGCATGCGTCGGAAGTGTGTCAGCCGCGAATCGCCCGCCGAGCCGCCTCGAACCGCACCCAGTCATGGTCGGATGCCGGGGTCAGCTCCCACTCTTCGACGGGGCCGCTCTCCCATGCTGTCGCGGCCACAGCGCCACCCGCGTCGGTGAGATCCGTGACGACCGCGGCGTCGAGTCGACCGCCGGCGAGGAGATTCTGCTGAGATGCCTTCGTCACTCGACCCCACCACTCGGGCTCGGCCGTTGCGGTGAGCACCTCACCCTTCTTCAGGACGACGGCGACGGCATCCGCATCTCCAGGCGCGGAGTCGTCGACGACGAGCACGGGCGCCCGCCTCACGCCCAGCGCCGCGATCACCGCCTCGCCGAGAGTGTCGTAGCTGCCGGTGCTCGTGTGGCGGCCGTCGAGTGTGTGCTCGATGTGGAAGCTCATGGATGAAGGCTACTCACCGCTCGCGTCTGACGCGCCGAGTGTGGCGGTTATTTTGAATGACTCAAAATAAGGTACGGTGGAAGAACAACGTGGTGCCGGGGTTGCAGCCCCGGCACCACTGTCCGTGAGACACCACCACCCCTGACTGAGGAGGCTCGCATGAGTCACGAACACGCCCCAGAGTATAGATCTCTGCCCGCCCCGCTGCTGCGGTTCGCACAGCATGAGTCCGTGCAGCGCATCACGACCGCCGACCTGCTCGCCACCCCGCCTCGCGCGAGCGAGCCCGGTCACTTCGTCGGTCGGGTGGACTCGGGCGGTCTGGGGAGCCCGCGCTATTTCGTCGGCGAGTACCGCGACGGGCGGATGCCGACTGCACTCGTGCTCGAATACGGCGCTTCGTCCCCCGCCCAGACGGGATCGGCACGGGTGTGGAGCCTTGCCGATCACCGTGGAGCGAGCCCGGACTACCGCCTCATCCACGATGACTCCTCCCGCGGCTACGTCACGGTGTGAGCCCGAGCTCACAGCACCCTCGCAGGACTCGCCGCCTCCACGTGTTGGTGGTGGCGGCTGAGTCGTGATGGTGTGAACAGGTGAGACCGCCAGCATCCTCCCCCAGTGACGGCCAGAACGACGTATCGCCCGAGACCGGACCGGTGCCACGACCTCGCCGGCGGCGTGGCCGGGTGATCGGCTGGATCAGCGCTGCCGTCGTCGTGGCGCTGGTCGCTGTCGGTGCGATCGCCTACGCGCAGCTGCAGGGGAACGTCACGACCGCGCCGATCCGCTCCGACGACGGGGAGTCCGAACCCGAGCTCGCGACAGGGGATCTGAACATCCTGCTGCTCGGATCCGACTCGAGAGCGCTCGAATCGGACGGCTTCGGCGAAGACGACGGCACCGAGCGCAGCGATGCGATGGTCATCGCTCACATCTCGAGCGACAACACCCGGATCGACGCCGTGCAGCTTCCGCGTGACACCCTCGGCGACCTGCCCGCCTGCGACGACAACGGACGCGGGTCGTACGACGGCGGCTTCGGGATGCTGAACTCGGCCCTGCAGTACGGGCCGGCCTGCTCGGTCGCGGCGGTCGAGCAGCTCACGGGCATGACGATCGATCATTTCGTGCAGATGGACTTCGAGGGCTTCATCGGCATGGTCGATGCGATGGGCGGCATCGACGTGTGTCTGCCCGAACCCCTGCAGGACGGCCACGCGAGGCTCGACCTGCCGGCCGGCGCTCAGTCGATCAACGGCGACCAGGCGCTCGCGCTCGCCCGCACCCGGCATGCGCTCGCCGAAGAGAGCGACATCGCTCGCCTCGGGCATCAGCAGATGGTGCTCTCGGCGATCGTGCAGAAGGCCACGAAGTCCGACGTGCTGGTGCGCCCCGACCGTCTCTACGCGTTTCTCGACGCCGTCACCTCGTCGATGACCGTCGACCCGGGGCTCGGCGCCCTGACCGATCTGGCCGGCCTCGCCGCGCGGGTCGCGAATGTTCCCCTGAGCAGCGTGACGTTCGTCACGATGCCGACGACCGAGGCTCCGGAGGATCCCAACCGCGTGGTGCCCACGGCGGATGCCGATGTCATCTTCCGGGCGCTGATCGACGACGTGCCGATCGTGCTGACCACCGACGAGGTGCAGCCCCCAGCCACCGTGCGCACCGCCCCCGTGCAGATTCTCAACGGAGCGGGCATCAGCGGGCTGGCATCCCGTGTCTCGGAGGATGCGACCGGCTACGGATACACCGTCGCGAGCATCGCCAATGCCGACCCGGTCGAACTGACGACGATCACCGCTGCGGACACCCCAGACGCCCAGCAGACGGCGCAGGCGCTGGCCGCCGAACTGGGCCTCGCGGTGATCGTTCAGGTCGGGGACGTCGAAGGAGTGCAGGTGCTGCTCGGTGGCGACTACGAAGCGCTCGTCTCGCAGCCCAACGCGACGCCGGTGCCGCCGCGCCCGGTCGACGCGGTGAACCGCAGCGCCGACACCGACCTCTGCGCCGGCTGAGCGGCCCTCGCTCCGGGCTGCGCCAGGCAGACTGGAGGGAACTTCGTTCCTCACCGTCAGGAGACGCAATGCCGGAGCAGCCTCGTCGAACCCCCAGCCAAGCCGTGCTCAGCGTGCAGCACGTGGAGCAGGTCAGTCCTGACCTCGTGCGCATCACTGCCGGGGGCGACGGGTATGAGGCCTTCACCGACAACGTCTTCGCCGACAAGTACGTGAAGATCCTGTTCGCCGACCCGAGCCACGGGCTCACTCCTCCGTATGACCTCGCGCAGCTGCGCGAGGAGAGCCCCGAGAAGCTGCCCACCCGGCGCACCTACACGGTGCGCGCGGCGGATGCCGAGCGGCAGCGCCTCGTGATCGACTTCGTCGTGCACGGCGACGAGGGCGTCGCGGGCCCGTGGGCTCGCTCGGCGCAGATCGGCGACACGCTCGTCGTCAGCGGAGCAGGCGGCGGGTACCTGCCCGCGCCGGGAACCCCGTGGCATCTGCTCATCGGCGACCACACCGCCCTCCCCGCGATCTCGTCGGCCGTCGAAGCCATGGACGCGGATGCCGTCGGGCACGTCATCCTCACCGTCGCCGACCCCGCGGACCGCCTCCTGCCCGAGGCGCCGGCCGGCGTGACGGTTCGATGGACCGACTCGGATGACGAGCTGCTGGCCGTTCTCGCCGAGCTGCCCTGGGGCGCGGGTCACCCCGGAGTCTTCGCGCACGGCGAGCGCGGAACCATCAAGGCCGTTCGGGCTCTGCTGAAGCAGCGCGACGTGCCGCGAGAGTCGCTGTCGATCTCGGCCTACTGGGCGCGGGGCCGCGCAGAGGATCAGTTCCAGGCCGAGAAGCGCGAGCCCATCGGTCAGATCGAGTAGCGCTCGACCTGGGTCAGAAACCCTCCGGCTCGCGAGGCGTATACGCACTGGTGAGCGCTTCGAGCTCGGCAGGTTCGAGATGGATGCTGACGGCCGCGACGGCATCCTCGATGTGACCCGCCTTCGTCGCGCCGACGATCGGCGCCGTGACCGCGCTCTGCTGAGCGACCCATGCGAGAGCGATCTGCGCGCGGGAGACTCCTCGCGCCTCGGCGACGCGAGCGACCGCCTCGACGATGGCGCGGTTCGACACCTCTTCGCGGCGATACAGCGTCGCTCCGAAGGCATCCGTCGCGGTTCGTGCCGTCTTCTCGTCCCAGTCGCGTGTGAGCCTGCCGCGCGCGAGCGGCGACCAGGGCAGTACCCCGACTCCGGAATCGAGGCAGAACGGGTGCATCTCGCGCTCCTCTTCGCGCTGCAGCAGGTTGTACTGGTCCTGCATCGACACGAACGGCGTCCACCCGTTCTGCGCCGCAACGTGCTGAGCCTTCGCGAACTGCCATGCCCACATCGACGACGCACCGATATATCGCGCCTTGCCGGAGCGGACGACGTCGTGCAGAGCCTGCATCGTCTCCTCGATCGGCGTCTGCGGATCCCATCGGTGGATCTGGTAGAGGTCGACGTGGTCGGTGCCGAGGCGCCTCAGGCTCGCGTCGATGCCCGAGAGGATGTGGGCGCGACTGAGCCCGGCCTGGTTCGCGCCCGGCCCCATGCGCCCGTGCACCTTGGTCGCGATCACGATCTCATCGCGGTTCGCGAAGTCGGCCAGAGCGCGACCGACGAACTCCTCGCTCGTGCCGTCGGAGTAGACGTCAGCGGTGTCGAAGGTGGTGATCCCGGCTTCGAGTGCGTGCCTGATCAGCGGGCGGCTGGCCTCTTCGTCGAGGGACCACCCGTGCGCGCCGCGATCCGGGGAGCCGAAGCTCATGCATCCGAGAACCACCGGGGAGATCCGGAGTCCTGAGCGACCGAGCCTCACGCTGTCTGCTGTGTCGAGCATCCGAATACTCCCTCGTGTATGGTCTGCGATCGATGCTCTCACGGTGCGGAGCGGTGCGGCTCGTCGGTCAGCTGGATCCGAACAGCACGAGCACGAGCGCGAACCCGATCGCCGGACCGAGAAACGTCGCCCAGACCTGGAGACGGATGTTGGGAGCTGACGGCGACGCTGTCGCTCGGCGCCGTGGTTCAGCGGGCGATCGGTGTCTCCGAGGCGACCACACCATTCGTCATGGGCAGTGCGCCGAGGATGTGCGCGTCGCCATCGACCCACTCGACGGCGATGCCTTCGGCGGCCAGACCCTCGGGGCGGATCGCGATGTCGAGGAGCGGCAGGGTGAGGTCGCCGAAGCGGGCGGCGACCACCGCGCCGAGGCGGTCGGCGGTCGTGGCGTGGATGAATCCGGCGTCATCGAGATGGACTCCCCGGGTCGAGACGACGTATTCGCCGAAGCCTCGGCTCATCTCCCAGTCGTCCTGGATGGCGATGTGGTGGATCAGGTCTGACACGGTGGACTCCTTAATGAAACGAGTGCGTAGCATTTATTGCTAGAGTCATCCTATGACGGGAAAACGAGGTCGGCCTTCCGCCGGTGAGGCGACCGCTCGAGACGAGAGAGTGGTCGACGTCGTCGTCTCTCTCCTCAGCGATGAGGGCTTCGAGGCGCTGACCTTCGATCGCGTCGCGGCGGACGCGCATGTCGCGAAGCGCACACTGTACGGAGTCTTCGGCGACCGCGCCGGCCTCGTGCGGGCGGCGATCCTCCGACAGCACGCCTATCTCGGCGAGGCGGGGGTCGCGGGGGACGACCTTCGATCGGCATGCCGAGCCATCCTGGCGCACCTGCTCGGAGACGAGGCGATCGGCATCCATCGTGCGATCATCGCCGAAGCTGCCCGGCATCCGTCTCTCGCCGTGGAGTTCTATGACGAGGGTCCAGGGCGCGCTCAGGGGTTCATCGCGTCGCACCTGCCGGCGGATGCCGTGGTGACGGCGGAGTTCCTTTTCGCCGCGCTGCTCGGCGAACTCCACCGACGTCGGCTGCTCGGCCTCGCCGGGCCCCCGACTCCGGCTGAGATCGACGCGCAGGTCGATGGGGTGCTCCGCTCGTTCGGACTTTCTGTCGAACCCTGATCCTGACCGGATCGGGCGGAATCCTCCCCGTCTCGAGGTGAGCTGTCAACCGCCCTGCGCTCGCCGCGGATCGGACGCATCATGATGATCCGGACGAATCAGAGGAGGGCACCATGTCGAACATCGACGCATTCGCCAACAGCTTCCCGCCGAACATGCCGGGGGTACCCCCGGTCGACGACTTCACCGATGGGACGTTCCCCACCGACACCTCGCAGCCTGAGACGCAGGGCGACGAACCACTCGAGGCCGAGCTCGGCGAGGACGGACAAGGCGATCTCGCCCCGGAGGACGAAGGCCTGCAGCACAGCGGCGACGCGCCGTCGGACCTGCGGGACGGCACCGAGTGACCCCTGGCGGCCACGAGTCCGACCGGGATGTGAGCGGCGCAGAACCCTCCGAAGACGGGATCGCGGCGCTCATCGAGGATCGGGATGCCGACGACCCTGACCAGGTCGGGGAGATTCCCGCGGGCAACGCCGGCGCGGACTCCGGAGGGTCGGGTCCGGTGCGGGTCGATCCGTCCTCGGAGTCATCCGTGCAGGACGAGTCTGTACACAACGACGAGCCGGGTGTCGGCACGCGTCGCTCCGGCGACTGAGGGACTGAGGCAGGCGCTCCGCCGGGAGGAGGACTGCGCTTCGGGAGGAGAGAATCCGAGGATTCATCCTCCCCACGCGCAGGTCTCCTCCCCACGCGCAGGTCTCCTCCCCACGCGCAGGTCTCCTCCCCACGCGCGGCGCGCCCTCCCCAGGCAGTGCCCTCCCCAGGCGCAGTGCCTTCCCCGGGGCGCGGATCTCCCCCTCACGTGCAGATCGGCCCCCGGGTACAGTGCCCTTCCGCGGCATCCGGAGCAGTCGTAGGCTGTGGCGGTGAGCGACGCACTGGATGACGGGCCCTTCTTCCACGGCACCAAGGCGGATCTGCGCCCGGGTGACCTCCTGACGGCGGGGTTCGCGTCGAACTACCGCCCCGAGATCGTGATGAATCACATCTATTTCACGGCCGTGGCTGATGGCGCGGGTCTCGCCGCCGAGCTCGCGCCGGGTGATCGCGAGCCGCGCGTGTACGAGGTCGAGCCGACCGGCGACTTCGAGAACGACCCGAATGTGACAGACAAGAAGTTCCCAGGCAATCCGACCCGCTCCTATCGCAGCAGTGCGCCGTTGAGGGTCGTGCGCGAAGTGCTCGACTGGACCCGTCTCTCACCGGAGGCGCTCGCCACCTGGCGGGAGAGGCTCGCCGCCCTTCACGCCGACGATCGCGCCGAGATCATCAACTGACTCGGCGGCGAGCACACATCTGCAGGACCCGAGCACGGATGCGGGACAGAAGGTCAAGTTCGGTCCTGCATCCGTGCGTCGCTCCTGCAAATGGGCCAGGGGTCTCCCGCGAGGGGAACGGGCCCCGTGAAGGGACCGGAAGCGTCGGATGGGACCGGAACCGTCAGGAGGGAGACCGGATCAGCGCCGTGCGACCCGTCGGGCGAGTGAGCCGAGCGCGCGGTCGATGATGACGAACACGAAGCCGACAGCGATGAGGGCGATCGTCAGGGCGATGATCCACTGGGCGACGCCGCCGAGACCGAGCGCGTCGACGTCCATGAAGGGGTACGGATACGTCTGGCCGGGCGTGAACTCTCCGCCGAGCGCTCCGTAGGCGAACGCCCACGTCAGATACGCGTAGGGGACGAGCGTCCACAGCAGCGGGTCGACCCACCGGAACGATCCCTTCGGCACGAAGAGCAGCCAGTCGACGATCACCAGCACCGGCGTGATGATGTGGATCAGGTTGTCGGTGAGCGAGAAGATCTCGGCGTCGCCGTCGGCGAACCGCGTGGGCACGAGCACGATCAGATAGATGAGCATCGTGACGGTGATCGCGAACATCACCGCTCCGCTGCCCCTGGCACTGGGCGTCGAGGTGCCGAACGGGCCGCTCTGACGCAGGTCTCGGATGGTCCGGACGATGAGGAACAGCACCCAGGCGAGACAGAGCAGATTGCTGACCATCGTGTAGAACAGCACGGTCGTCCACGACGGGTCGCCGGTCAGGAGGTTGGCGTGCCGGATGACCCCGGTGAGGATGACCGCCAGCGCCAGGAGTCGGTAGACGAGCGCGACCGGTCGGGAGTTCACCGCAGCGTGCGAGAAGAGCGATCTGCGCGCAGGCTCCGCATCGGGTGGGCCGGAAGCCGTGGACAGAGAAATGACGGCTTTGGACATCCTTCGAGGCTACGCGTTCTCGGGCTGCTTCAACGCCGAATCAACGCCGCACCGGGTCGGAATCGCCGTCGACGAACCGCTCGAGATCGCGCAGGGTCGGAGCGGCCTCCCAGTCACCGGGAACCAGGCACGCCATCGCGCCGCAGGCGTTCGCTCGCCGCAGCACGGCCTCGAGATCCTGGCCGTCGAGCAGAGCGCTGAGATAGCCGGCGACGAAGGCGTCGCCCGCACCCACGGTGTCGACCGGGTCGATCGCGAATCCCGGCGCGCCGACCACGGATCCGGCCGTGAAGACCGAGGCGCCGTCGGGACCCTGCTTGAGCACGGTCGTCGCGCACCCGGCATCGTTCAGTCGTGCCGCCGCATCCGCCACCGAGATCCCGGGATACAGGATGGCGAACTCCTCGACGCCGCCGAAGACGACATCGGAACGCTCGGCGATGTCGCGCAGTGCCCGGCCCGCGACCGCGGGGGAGGCGAGCGCCGAGCGGTAGTTGATGTCGAAGCTCACCCTGGTCCCGGCTGCACGCGCCCGGTCGATCGCGAGGTGCACGGCGGCCTCGGCCGTGTCGGACAGCAGGGGAGTGATGCCGGTGATGTGCAGCAGGGAGGCGCGTTCGACCCATCCGTCCGGCAGATCCTCCGGCCGCAGCCTGGATCCGGCCGACCCCGCGCGGTAGTAGTGCACGGCGGTGGATGCCGCAGACGGGCGCTCCTTCACCATGAGGCCGGTCGCGGCATCCGCGTCGACGATCGCTCGCACGTCGACGCCGTCGCCGCGGATCTCCCGCGCGACGCGCTCACCGAGGGAGTCGTCGCCCACGCGTCCGAGCCACGACGTCGGGATGCCGAGCCGGGCGAGGCCGATCGCGACGTTGCTCTCGGCGCCGCCGATGCCGAACGCCAGGGAGTTCGCGTGCCGCATCGAGCCGATCTCGGTCGTGCGCACGAGCGCCATGGTCTCGCCGAGGGTGACGACAGACGGCGAGGTCACGCGGAGTCCCGCGCGCACACCTCGACGAAGGCGGCCGCGCGCTCGCGCAGCGCGGCGAGATCGCCACCGCTGAACGTATCGCCGAGCAGGGGACCGCCCACGCTCACCGCGACCGCACCGGCTCGCAGCCAGGCCTCAGCACCCGCGAGGTCGACTCCGCCGGAAGGCACCGCGACGAGGTCGGGGAAAGGCCCACGCAGGTCCTTGAGATATGCGGGGCCGACCTGACCCGCGGGGAACACCTTGACCGCAGACGCACCCGCAGACCACGAGGCGAACAGCTCGGTCGGCGTGAGTCCGCCAGGGACGATCGGCACACCGGCATCCGTCGCCTGGGTGACGAAGTCGGTCGACGTGATCGGGGTGATGATGTAGGCGGCGCCCACCTCGATCGCCCGCGCCAGGTCATCGGTGTTGGTGACGGTGCCGATTCCGAGGTCGACCGTGTCGTCGAACCGCGCGAGCAGCTGGGGGAAGTGCTCGAAGGTGCCGGGAGTCGTGAGCGTGAGCTCGACACTGCGGATGCCGGCGTCTACGAGCACGTCGAGCACGGCGTCGTAGTCCTCCGCCCGCTTCGCACGGGCGACGACGATCAGGCGCGAGTCGACCGTGCGCTGCGGCAGCGCGACCCGGCGCGGCTCACCGGTCATGGCCTCACCAGTCATGGACGGTCCCGTCGAGCAGACGGTTCACCGGCAGGTAGGCCTTCGTGTAGTCGTGGCCGGCCGCGGCATCCTCGTCGAGGTCGACACCGAGTCCGGGCTTGTCGCCGGGGTGCAGGAAGCCCTTGTCGAACGTGAAGGAGGTCTGGAACACCTCGAGCGTCTGCTCGTTGTGCGGCATGTACTCCTGGATGCCGAAGTTGTGGATCGCGAGGTCGAGGTGCAGGGCGGCGGCCATGCCGACGGGAGAGATGTCGGTCGGACCGTGGATGCCCGACTTGATGCCGTAGATCGCGGCGAAGTCGAGCAGCTTCTTCATGGCGGTGATGCCACCGGTGTGGGTGACGGCAGAGCGCACGTAGTCGATCAGACGCTCGGTGATGAGGGTCTGGTAGTCGAAGACCGAGTTGAAGACCTCGCCGATCGCGAGCGGCGTCGTCGAGTGCTGGCGCACGAGGCGCAGCGCGGTCTGGTCTTCGCCGGGCGTGCAGTCCTCGAGCCAGAACAGGTCGTAGGGCTCGATGTCCTTCGCGAAGCGCGCGGCCTCGATCGGCGACATCCGGTGGTGTCCGTCGTGCAGGATGCGCAGGTCGGTGCCGAAATCCTCGCGGATCTGCGAGAAGATCCCCGGCATGTGGTTGAGGTAGTTGCGGGTGTCCCACGTCTCTTCGCTGGGGCGGTCGCCCGAGCGCTTGGCGGGCTCGTAGTCGTAGCGCACGCCGGGGCCCGTCGACGAGACGCCGTAGATCTGGCCGAGGCCGGGCACACCGGTCTGTACGCGCACCGCGGTGTAGCCGAGCTCCTCGTAGCCGGTGATCGCGTTCTTGAGTGCGGCGTAGTCGGTGCCCGAAGCGTGGGCGTAGACGCGGACTCCCTCGCGGCTGGCGCCGCCGAGCAGCTGGTACAACGGCATCCCGGCCTTCTTGGCCTTGATGTCCCACAGCGCCATGTCGACCGCGGCGATCGCCGCCATGGTCACCGGGCCGCGACGCCAGTACGGGCCGCGGTAGAGGTACTGCCAGGTGTCTTCGATGCGGTCCTCGTCGCGGCCGATGAGCATCGAGGCGACGTGCTCGGAGAGATACGAGGCGACGGCGAGCTCGCGTCCGTTGAGCGTGGCGTCACCCAGGCCGACGATGCCGTCGGAGGTCGTGATCTTGAGCGTGACGAAGTTGCGTCCGGGGCTGGTGATGTTGACGTCGACGATCTCGATGGTCATGTCGTTCTCCTGAAGAAGCGGGTCGAAGTGGGGGTGCGGGCGTTCGGGCGCCCGCACCCCGGGTCGTGATGAGCGGTTCGGTCAGATCGCGTCGCGGGGGTCCGTCAGATCGCGACCGGCGACCTCGGGCATCCAGATCGATGCGACGAGCGCGCTCAGGGTGAAGATGAACAGCATGATGATGATCGGGATGAACGAGCCGGTGACGGCCGACACCCATGCGGCGGCGATGACGGGGCCCGCACCGGTCGCGACGATGGCGGCGATCTCTCGTGCCATGGCGGTGAAGGTGTAGCGGTTGCGGGAGCCGAAGAGCTCGGGCAGCGTGAGGTTCTCGAGCGATGCGAAGCTCATCACCGCGAGGTTGTGCAGCACGACATAGCCGACGAAGACCTGCACGGTGTCCTTGCTGCTGATCATGAGGATCGTCGGGACGATGACGATGAGCGCGACGATCGACCAGACCATGTACATGCGCTTGCGGCCGAAGCGATCGCCGAGCCAACCGGACAGCGGAACGGTGATGAAGGCGACGAGTGACGACACGATCACGGCGTTGACGCCGATCGAGCGGTCGAGCAGCAGCACGACGGTGATGTAGCTGATCAGGTACGTCTGGATCATGCCGGAGTTGCCGGCCTGGCCGAAGCGCAGCAGGAGCGCGATCGAGAACGCCTTCCACGGCTTGCGCTGCAGCGCCTCGAGAGTGCGGATGTCGTTGGTCTCGGTGGCGAGCTTCACGACCTCGTCGCGGGAGAGCGCCTTGCCGTCGACGACGTCGTCGCGCTCCTCGAAGACCGGGGTCTCCTTGAGGTTGAAGCGCACCCAGATCGCGAAGAGCATGATGACCGCGCTGGCGATGAAGGGGATGCGCCATGCCCAGGCGATGACCTCGTCTTCGCTGTAGGCGACGAGGAGGATGGCCCAGATGCCCGAGGCGAGCAGCGTGCCGCAGTTGGTGCCGAGGGCGACGAGCGAGGCGATGATGCCGCGGCGCTTGGCCGGTGCGTACTCGGCGAGCATGACGCCGGCGCCGGAGATCTCGGCTCCCGCGCCGAAGCCCTGCGCGATGCGCAGCAGCACGAGGAGGATCGGTGCGAGGACGCCCACCTGGTTGTAGGTCGGCAGGAAGCCGATCAGGGTGGTCGCGAGACCCATCAGGAGGATCGTGTAGAACAGCACCTTCGTGCGGCCGGTCTTGTCACCGAGACGAGCGAAGAAGAACGCACCGACCGGGCGGGCGACGTAGCCGACCCCGTAGGTGGCCATCGCGGCGACCACGGCGACTGCCGGGTTCTCGGAGGAGAAGAACAGGTCGGCGAAGACGAGCGCGGCGGCCAGCGAGTAGAGCTGGTAGTCCATGAACTCGAGCGCCGTGCCGAGCCATCCGGAGATGGCGGCGCGGACGAGGTCTTTGACCGACCTCTTCTCGGCGGGGTCGACGGCCGTGGCCGTCGTCTGCGGTTCTGACATGGGAGGTACTCCTTCGGACCAGGAACAGGGGGGTCGGGCGGGGTGTCGCTAGAGGGAGAGCAGGACCTTCGCCGAAGCGGACGAGTCGCGGGCGAGCTCGAAGGCCTGGACGGCGTCGGATGCCGGGAGGACGTGAGAGATGACGGAGTCGAGGGCGTCGGACACGGCCAGCAGGGCGACCGCGTCGTCGATCTCGGTGGAGAAGCGGAAGGCGCCGCGGATGGTCAGCTCCTTCGCGAGCATCGGGGCGAGGTTCACTCCGATGTCGGCGTTCGGGAGCATCCCGACCTGCACGATGGTGCCGGTACGGCGGGCGGCGCGGACGGCCTGCGTGAGCGCGACTCCGACGCCGGAGCACTCGAAGACCACGTCGTAGGACTCGTTGTCGATCGTGTCGCGGCCGACGAGCGAGACCTCGGTCGCGCCGAGGTTCTTCGCCCGCTCGAGGGGCTCTTCGCGCACATCGCTGGCGCCGACGACCGATGCTCCCGCGTTGACGGCGGCGGCCACGACGAGGAGGCCGATGGGCCCTGCGCCGATCACGAGCACGCGCTTGCCTGCGATGTCGCCGGCGAGGTTCACGGCGTGGATCGCGACGGCCAGAGGCTCGGCGAGGGCGGCGCGCTCGAGGGGAAGCGAAGCCGGAAGCACGCGGATCATCTGCTCTTCGACGATCAGCAGCTCGGATGCTCCGCCCTGACGGTGCGGGTTCGCCGCGGCGCTGCCGAAGTAGTCACCGCCGGGGCGCAGGTGCGGGCGGTCCTCGAGACCGGGCACCTCGGGGCCGTAGCGCGCGGGGTGCACGGTGACGGGGGTTCCCGGTGCGAGGCGACCTGACGGATCGAGGTCGACGACACCCGAGAGCTCGTGACCGGGGGTCAGTGGCTCCTGGATCGTGTACTCGCCGTTGGCGCCGTGGAAGTAGTAGTGCAGGTCGGATCCGCAGATGCCCACGTAGTTCACGCGGAGGCGCACCTCGGCGTCGCCGGGGGTGGGAACCTCGCGGTCCTCCCAGCGGATGTCTTCTTTGCCGTGGATGGCGAGAGCCTTCATGGCTGCATCTCCTCTGCGCCGGTGAGTGATGATGTGGTCTGGGATGCCGAGACGGCATCGGCGATCGCGGCATCGACGCCGCGTCGCTGGATGGTGTCGACGAGCTCGCCGACGCGGGTGATGAACGCATCCTGAGATCCGAGTTCATCACCGAACAGGTGCAGTTCGCCGATCACGCGCTGCGCGAGCTCGCGTCCGTCGCGAGCGCTCGCCGCGTATCCTGCGAGGCGTTCGCGGGCGCCGTCGGTCATCGCGGCGGCGTGCGGGCCGGGGTCGAAGCCCGGCAGGGGAGCGAGGCACGACAGGTAGCCGGCGACAGTCAGGGCGATCAGGTGCGGCATCCCGCCGTTGCGGATGGCGAGCATGGCCGGCTCGGGGATGCGCTGACGCAGCTTGACCGAGCCGTCGGTTCCGACCTGGCTGGTGCGGTGGCCCAGGGCGCTGTTGGCCCAGCGCTCGAACAACTCGCTCTCGTAGGCGCGGATGTCGACGCCGGACGGCACCTCGATCGAGGGTTCGTACTCGTCACGCAGCACGGCGCGCGCGGCACTCTCGATGCCGTCGAGTCCGATCGCCTCGGGGATCGTGCCGACTCCGCTGAGTGCGCCGAGGTAGGCGATGAGGGAGTGCGTGCCGTTGAGCAGCCGCACCTTCATCTGCTCGTAGCGTCCGACCTCGTCGGTGAACACGGCGCCGCCGGCCTCCCAGGCGGGGCGGCCGCCGGCGAAGCGGTCTTCGATCGCCCACATCGTGAACGGCTCTGCCGGCACGGGGATGTCGTCAGTGGCGCCGAGCAGGGCGCTGACGCGGGTGCGCAGCTCAGCGGTCGTCGAGGGCACGATGCGGTCGACCATGCTGGAGGGGAACGATACGGAGCGGTCGAGGAACGCGAGCGCATCTGCGCCCTCCGAGCCCGGCAGCTCGTGCAGGAACTCGCGAACGAGCTTCTCGGTGTGCTTGCCGTTGGCCGACAGGTTGTCGCAGCTGAGGATCGAGATCGGTGCGCCGCCGGCAGCGGCACGGGCCTGCAGGCCGCGGGCGAGCTGGCCGATCGTCGAGCGAGCGGCACCGCCACGGAGGTCGGCGCGCACCGTGTCGTCGTCGAGATCGAGGCGCTGGGTCGCGGGGGAGTAGCTGTAGCCGTTCTCGGTGACGGTGAGGGTCACGATGCGGATGCCGGGGTCGGCGATCTGCGCGATCACGCGCTCGGGCTGCTCGGCGCCGACGAACGCGTCGGTGTGCACGCCCGGGATGGTCAGCGACGTGCTGCCGGGGCTGATGGTCGCGACCGAGTAGAGCATGTCCTGCGCGTGCATCGCGTCGACGATCGAGCGCGAACGCGATGCGACGCCAACGATTCCCCAGTCGCCGCCGGCGGACTGGAGTGCTGCTGCGGTGTAGACGGCCTGGTGTGCGCGGTGGAAGCTGCCGAGTCCGAGGTGCAGGATGCCTGCAGCAGTCGGGGCGACCAGGGGGGATGCGGTCGCAGAGGTCGTGCGGCGCAGGGCCGGTGCTGGGATGCTCACGCGGTGGCTCCTTCGCTCGGGGCCGCGCACCGCTGAGGGTGATCGGCCTTGATCGTCATGCAAATCAGTGTGCAGTGTTTGTACAAACTTGTCAACCTGTTTTACATCGAGGTCGAGGATCGTAGGATTACAGCGAGGGCGGGAGGTGAAGATGGCAGCGACGCTGACAGACGTGGCACGACGAGCAGGCGTCTCGATCGCGACCGCCTCCCGCGCGTTCGGAGAGCCGGATCGTCTCGCGCCGAACACCCTCGGTCGCGTCCTCGAAGCCGCGGGGGAGCTCGGCTACTCCACCCCGCAGTCAGCCACCGCGACCCGCACTTTCGGGGTCGTCGTGCCCGACGTGTCGAACCCTGTCTACGCGACGCTGCTCAAGGCGATCCAGGGTCAGGCATGGCACGGCCGCCACCGCATCGTGCTGTTCGACGCCGACGAAGACCTGCGCCGCGAGCGAGAGCAGATCGAGCAGGCCCGCAAGCTCGACGGGATGCTGCTGTGCAGCCCTCGTCTTCCCGATGCCGACGTGCTCGAGCTGGTCGGCGACACCCCCTACGTCGTGGTGAACCGCCAGATCGACGGCGCCCCCTGCGTGCTGATGGACACCGAGCATGGGCCGGCGCAGGCGATCGAGCACCTCGCGGCGCTCGGCCACACGCACATCGCCTACGCCGCGGGTCCTCGAGGGTCGTGGGCCGATGTGCGTCGCGCCGACACCGTGGCCCGCGCGTGCGAGCGCCACGGCATCCGTCTCACCGGCCTCAGTCACCACGCCGCATCCATCCAGGGTGGCCGAGCGGCCGCCGCCCCGGCCGCAGCGAGCGGCGCCACGGCCGTGATCGCCTACAACGACCTCGTCGCCCTCGGACTCGAGGCAGGACTGCTCGAGCTCGGCAAGCGCTGCCCCGCCGACATCAGCATCGTGGGCATCGACGACATCGACCTGGCCGGCGCGGTCACGCCAGCGCTCACCACGGTGCGGATGCCGATCGAACGCAGCGGTGCGCTCGCCGTGGATCTGCTGCTGCAGGCGATGAGCGGCACGGCGATCGACGACGTCGTGACGCTCGGGTCGCAGCTGATCGTGCGCGCGTCGACCGCGGCTCCTTCCGCCGTCATCCCTGGTCTCTGAGGCCCTTCAGCGGGCTGTTCAGAGCAGCCACAGTCGTATCGGACGCGAGCTCAGACCCGCTCGGGCGCGGCCGCCGCCTCGATGGTGACGTGTGGTTCCCAGGCTGGGTGCCGGAGGGCCGGGCAGTGCTCCGGCGTGGGGTTGTGGGCGATGTCGATGATGAGGTCCAGGGCATCGCGGGCGGCGGTGAGCCCCTCGATGGCGCCGGTGATGCGATCGCGTTCCGCTGCCAGCAGGGCGAAGGCCTCCGGGGAACCGTGTCCGGTGTCGACGCAGGGCAGCAGCTGCGCGATCGTGCGGCTCGGCACCCCCGCAGTGAAGAACTGCTGAACGAGTCGGACGCGCTCAACGGCCGACGCGGCATACTCGCGCTGTCCGCTGGGCGTGCGCTCCGAGGCGAGCAGCCCCTGCTCTTCGTAATAGCGGAGCGCCCTCGTGCTGACCCCGGCCTGACGTGCGACCTCGCCGATCCGCATCCGTTCCTCCGTGTTCGTGACTGGGACTTGACCTTGACGTCAACGTCAAGTTCTAGCGTAGTGGTGTCGGCCCGATCGGGCCGGAGAGCGCACAATCCCAGCCAAGCAAGGAACCCATGAACGTCACCGACCAGATCGCCCTCGTGACCGGAGCAAACCGCGGAATCGGCCGTCAGTTCGTGCTCGAACTGCTCGAACGCGGCGCCCAGACCGTGTACGCGACCGCCCGCCGCACCGACACGCTCGACTTCGCTGACCGGCGCGTGGTGCCGTTGCGGCTCGATCTGCTCGACCACGACTCGATCGTCGCGGCGGCCGGCGTGGCTCGGGACGTGACCGTCGTCGTGAACAACGCGGGGATCTCCACGGGTGCCGGCCTGGTGACCGGCGAGCTGTCAGAACTGCGCCGCGAGATGGACACCCACTTCTGGGGCACCCTCGACGTGATCCGCGAGTTCGCCCCCGTCCTCTCCGCGAACGGCGGCGGCGCAGTCGTGAACGTGCTGTCGGCGCTGTCGTGGTTCTCGTCCCCTGGTGCCGGAGGGTATGCCGCGGCGAAGGCCGCGGCGTGGAACATGACCAACGGGGTTCGGCTGGAGCTCGCAGGTCAGGGAACCCTCGTGCAGGGCGTGCATCTCGGTGCCGCCGACACGGATCTCATGGCGAACTACGACGGACCCAAGATCGATCCCCGCGACGTGGTCCGCCAGTCGCTCGATGGCCTCGTGGCCGGCTCGATCGAGGTGATCGTCGACGACTGGAGCGCGATGGTGAAGGCGTCGCTCGCGGGGGACCCCGCTGTGTTCTACGCCAAGATGACGGAACTGCTCGGAGCCGCCTGACGCCGCGTCTGCGTCGTCTCACGATCAGCGGAACGCCTGGCTGAGAACATGATGCGCCCTGCCTCGTGAGACGTCGCCTCGACAGCGAGTGATGCCAGTTGTCTCCGGAGGGCCTGGCGGAGGCCCGTGGGGCGAGGGTCGTGGGTTTTCGCAGGAACAGCACGCAGGTGGAGACTGGTGGCATGACAATCCCCCGCGTCGTCTCGGTCAGCAGTGACGACGAGCACCGCTTCACCAAGCCCCGCCGTGAGGCGATCACCCTCGTCGCCGGCCTGGGGGTGGAGGGGGACGCGCATTTCGGCGCAACGGTGCAGCATCTCTCCCGGGTTCGACGCGACCCCACGCAGCCCAATCTCGGCCAGGTTCACCTCATCCATCGAGAACTGTTCGATGAGGTCGACGCGGATGTCTCTCCGGGTGATCTGGGCGAGAACATCACCACCGAGGGGATCGATCTGCTCGCCCTCACCCGAGGAACGCTGCTGCGGCTGGGAGCGGACGCCGTGGTCGAGGTGACGGGGCTGAGGAACCCGTGTCTGCAGATCGATCGTTTCGAGTCTGGTCTGCTGAAGCAGGTCGTCGGGACCGACTCCGAAGGTCGCACGGTGCGCAAGGCGGGCGTGATGGGTGTCGTGCTCGCCGGCGGTGTCGTGAAGCCCGGCGATCTGGTCGTGGCGGAGATCCCTGCGGGGGTGGGTGAACCACTCGCTCCCGTGTGAGCACTCGATCCGGCCCGGATCTCCCGGGACGCTCCAGGCCTCAGCGGAGAATGCCCTTCCGGCGGGCCTCCGAGACCGCGGCGGTGCGTGAGCTGACGTCGAGCTTCGAGAAGATGTGCGCGAGATGCGACTTCACCGTCGTCTCGCTGACGAAGAGCTGTTCTGCCACCTCGCTGTTCGATCGCCCGGCGGCGACGAGCTCGAGCACCTCGATCTCGCGACTGCTGAGGCTGACGCGGGGCGCGCGCATGCGGCCGAGCAGGCGGGAGGCGATCACCGGGGCGAGCGCGCTCTCTCCGGCTGCCGCCGCGCGCACGGCGGCGGTCAGCTCATGCGGTGGGGCGTCTTTCAGCAGGTAGCCGCTCGCGCCGGCCTCGACGGCGCCGAGGATGTCGGCATCCGAGTCGTAGTTGGTGAGCACGAGAACGTAGGGCGGAGCCTCGAGCGCACGGATGCGCCGCGTCGCGTCCACGCCCGTGGCCTGGGACTGCGAGCCGAACTGCAGGTCCATCAGCACCACGTCGGGGTTCTCGCGCTCGGCGCAGGCGACGGCCTCGTCGGGTGTCGACGCTTCTGCGACGACCTCCAGGTCCGGTTCGAGGCCGAACAAGGCGATGAGACCGGCGCGGACGATGGGGTGATCGTCGGCGATGACGAGGCGGATCATGCGAACTCCGTCAGAGGGAGGTCGACGGTGAGCGTCGTTCCCCGTCCTGGTGCCGCATCGATCTCGAGCCTCCCGCCCAGCTGCTGCACCCGCTCGGCGGTGGCGCGCAGACCGAAGGAATCCGACTTCTCGGCGGTCCCCGGTGCAGGAATCTCCGCACCGAACCCGGTTCCGTCATCTTCGACGGCGAAGTGGAGGTGGTCGTCCTCGATGCCGATCGTGACCGTCGCCGTCTTCGCGTGAGCGTGCTGGATGACATTGGCGATCGCACCCTGGGTGATGCGCAGCAGGGCCGTCTGCAGATGCATGGGCAGGACGACCGTGTCGGACACCCGCACCTGCACGTCGAGTCCCTGCGTCGCCCATTGCGTGCGGGCCAGTCGGCGCAGCGCCCCGCCGAGGGTCTGGTCGTCGAGCTGGGGAGGCGTCAGCTCGCGGATGAACCGCCGCGCCTCGACGAGGTTGGCGGCAGCCGTCTCGCGGGCGAGCCTGATGTGCTCGATGCCCGGGCGCGCGTCGTCGGCGCGCTCTGCGGCATGCAGCAGCATCTGGATGCTGGAGAGTCCCTGCGCGAGCGTGTCGTGGATCTCACGGGCGAGGCGGGCGCGCTCTGCGAGGACGCCGGATTCATGCTCCCGTGCGGCGAGCTGCCCGCGGGTCGCGAGCAGCTCACTGACCAGCGCTTCGCGTTGCTGGGCCTCCTTCGCCAGAGCCTGGTAGCCGAGGCCGATCAGGAGTGCGACGCCGGCACCGACGAACGGGCCGACCACGCCGCCGACGCTCCACCCGCCGTGAATGCCGAGGGCGTACACCGCGACGATCGTCGACACGAGGATCGCGGCCGATCCCGCCCAGCGTCCCAGCAGGTGGAGGAACAGGAAGAACAGTGGGAAGACGAGATAGGCGGCATCGGCACTCAGCCAGAGCAGGCCCAGCCACTCCAGGGAGAGCAGCGCCAACCAGACGAGTGACACGGGTCGTCGACCATGGGAGAGGCGGGCGAGCAGCACACCCGAGGCGTACGTCACGCCGACGATCAGTGCCAGCACGATCGCGGCGGCGCTCGAATCCGACGGGTCGAGCACGGCGCGGGCGATGACGACCCCCGTCAGGGCGAAGAAGAGGACGTGGAGGCCGGTCCGCAGACCCACGAACACCGGGGTCAGAGCGGTATGCGCCATGGATCGAACTCTACGCCGCCGCACCGAGCGCGGCATCGTCCGAAAGGACGATCGAGGCGTACTCATCCTGGGCGCAAAAGCCCGTCCCGGCGGCCGATGACCGTGACGGCGCCGACGACGAGAGTGGAATGGTCGCCGCACCGGAGACAGGAAAGGCCACACCATGTTCGTCGCGTTACGCGATCTTCGCTTCGCCAAGGGGCGATTCATCCTCATCGGCTCCGTCGTCGCCCTCATCACCCTTCTCGTGGGGTTCCTCAGTGGACTGACCGGGGGCCTCGCCATCCAGAACGTCTCTGGCGTGCTGGCGCTCCCCGCAGACCGCATCGTGTTCTCGGCCCCCTCGGGCGGAGAGAGCGCGGCCAGCTTCGCGGACTCTGCGATCAGCGAGCAGCAGGCGAACGACTGGGCGGCGACGTCCGGCGTGACCGACGCGCGCCCCCTCGGCATCAGTCAGACCCGCGCCGAGACCGACGACACCCGTGCTGCGATCGCGGTGTTCGGTGTCGAGCCCGGCTTCGACGCCGGTGCGCCCTCCGGGGACGGGCAGCTGCGCCTGTCGGTGCCCGCTGCGGATGCGCTCGGCGTGAAGGTCGGAGCGCAGATCGAGATCGCCGGCGTCTCCTACGACGTCGAGACGGTCGAGGGAGACGCGTGGTACAGCCATACGCCCGTCGTTCAGATGAGCCTGCACGACTGGCAGGCCTACTCGGCATCCACGGGAAACCCCGATGCCTACGCCACGGTGCTCGCCGTCACAGGCGCCCCTGATTGGGATGCCGCGGATGCCGCGAACGACACGATCTCGGAGACGACCCTCGGATCGCTGACGGCGCTGAGCGCCTTCCGCTCCGAGATCGGTTCCCTCCTGCTCATGGTGGCGATGCTCTTCGGCATCTCGGGACTCGTCATCGGGGCCTTCTTCACCGTGTGGACCATGCAGCGCAAGGGCGACGTCGCCGTCCTCAAGGCGCTCGGCGCGAGCACGCCGTCCCTGATCCGCGACGCACTGGGCCAGGCGTTGATCGTCCTGCTGGTGGGCATCGGCATCGGTCTGGGATTGGTCACTGCGCTCGGGTTGCTCGCCGGCACCGCCCTCCCGTTCCTGCTGAGCCCGATCACGACCCTTCTTCCTGGGGGCATCATGATCGCCCTCGGCCTCGCAGGCGCCGCCTTCGCCCTGCGCTCCGTCACCTCCGCCGACCCCCTCACCGCCCTCGGGAGCAACCGATGATCCGCCTGAACGACATCACCCTGACCTTCCCCGACGGTGATTCCCGGGTGACCGCCGTGGACGGCGTCTCCCTCACCGCCCACCCCGGAACCGTCACCGGCATCACGGGCCCGAGTGGCTCGGGCAAGTCGAGTCTGCTCGCCGTCGCCGGCACCCTTCTGCGTCCGGACTCCGGCGAGATCCTCATCGACGGCAGCGATGTCACGGCCCTCGATCCGGCTGAGGCGACACGTCTGCGGCGGGACCGGATCGGGATCGTCTTCCAGCAGCCCAACCTCATCCCGTCGTTGACCGCCCGCGAGCAGCTGAGCGTCATGAACGAGCTCGGGGCCCCGCACAGCCGGCGGAATCGCGCCAGGGCGGCAGCTCGTGCGGATGAGCTGCTCGCCGCGGTCGGCCTCGCCGAGCACGGTCATAAGAGGCCGCACCAGCTCTCGGGCGGACAGCGTCAGCGCGTCAACATCGCGCGAGCGCTGATGAACGATCCGAGCGTGCTCCTGGTCGACGAGCCCACCAGTGCTCTCGATCAGGAACGCGGGGCCGCGATCATCGACCTCATCCTGCGGCTCACCGACGAGTTGAACACCTCGACGCTGCTCGTCACGCATGACCTCGTGCACCTCCCGCGCATGCACGGGGTCCTGCACCTCGTCGACGGCCGTGTGGTCGACGCCGCCGTTCCGACGCGCTGAGAGCCGACTACTCTCCGGAGCTCTGCTTGAACTGACGCTCCCAGTCGCGCAGCTCGCTGCGACCGATGAGCGAGTCGAGCGACACCTGGAACAGCAGTCCCTTGCGGGCGTTGACCTGTTTGATGTTGTCGACGATCTGGGTGGTCACCGACGACAGCGCTTCGCGCACCTCGGCGATGCGCTCGTCGGGGGCATCCCACAGGTCGGGCCGGGTGAGCAGGTCGAGCAGGTAGTCGCGGTCGAGGGCCGCGACCAGGCGGGCGAGCTTGTCGGAGTACTCGGCTTCGGCCAGCACGCTCTGATCCTCGCCGGCCTTGGCGTCGAGACGGATGAACAGCTGCTCGACGTGCGAGGCGAGGGCGTCGATCCCCGCCGCCGTCTCGGCCGCCACCGGGCTGCCCGGCACGGCGGCGTAGTCGGCGCGGAGTTCGCGCATGCGGTTCACTCGCAGACGGATGCCGGCGGGCACCGGGTCGATCGAGACGGCCGGGGTGCGACGTCGACGTCGCGCGATCAGGCCGGCGGCGGTCACGGCGGCTGCCACGAGAACCACGCCTCCGATCACCAGCGGGATCACCGGCCCGGCGACACCGGAGTCAGACCCCGATGAGGTCGGGGTCTCGGCTGAGATCTCCTGCACCGTCTCGACGAGCTTGTCTTGGAGGTTCGCCCCCGACGACTCGTTCTCGTTCGCGATGCGCAGGGCGTCATCGCTGGGAATCGCCGCTGAGGCCGCCTGCAGATCGTCGCCGACGGCGAGGATCACGGTCTCGTGGTCGCCCGCGGCAGTCAGCCGCTCGAGGATGTAGCTGCTGTAGGGCGTGGTCTTGTCGGCCTCTGCCGGCAGCACGACCACCGCGATCGATCCGTCACCGGGAACGACCCCGGCAAGGGCGTCGGTCAGCGCCTGTCCGCCCGACACGTCGGGGTCGACGTAGACGTTCTGACCGGATATGCCTGCGACGGCATCCTCGAGCCACGGGTTGTTCGACGAGGAGAGAGACGGCATCGCGAGACCTCAGAAGTTGTTGATCACGGACGCGAAGACGAGGTCGATGCGCTCGGCATCAGAGGCGTCGAAGAGCTGACCGCCCGTCACATCCGCGATCCGCTGCAGTGCCGAGGTGTCAGCACCCTCTCCATACGCGATCGGGAATATACGCACCGGAGCATCGTCGCCGCCCTCCTTCGTGCTCTTGCCGATCTTGGCGATGAGCGAGTCGAGCGAGGTGCTCGAGTCGGTGTCCTCGCCGTCGGAGAGCACCACGATCGCGTTGATGCGACCGGGTTCGGCCCGCTCGCTCATCGCCTCGTACGCGAGCAGGATCGAGTCGTAGAGCGGAGTGCCGTTGCGCTGCGCGTAGCGCAGATCGTCGAGCGATGAGTCGAGCTTCTCGCCGTCCGAGCCGAGGGCGCTGACATCGCGGAGCACCTGGATGCCCTCACCCTCGTCGGACGAGATGCCGGTGGTGAACGCCCAGACGCCGATCTCATCCGTGGAGCGGAAGTGGTTCAGTGTCGACTGCGCACCCTCGATCGCTCCGTCGAGGCGCGAGCGTCCGTCGCCGATCGGGTCGTCCATGGACCCGGAGATGTCGATGAGCTCGAGCACTGACGAGGGCTTGCGCACCTGCGTCCACTGGTCGATCGCCGTCGAGATCA
Source organism: Microbacterium sp. Leaf161 (assembly GCF_001423645.1). NCBI lineage: Bacteria > Bacillati > Actinomycetota > Actinomycetes > Micrococcales > Microbacteriaceae > Microbacterium > Microbacterium sp. Leaf161. The sequence goes on from NZ_LMOW01000001.1 coordinate 1,319,615, forward strand.
CGTCGACCTCGGGCTTCGGCAGCGTCACGGCGGGCTGTGCGGGGTCGACTCCGTACTTCGCGGTGAACAGGTCGCCCAGCGGCACCGATTCGTCGAGCGGGCGGAAGCCGTACTCGGGCAGGATCTTCTGCGCCGCGGTGGTCTGCACGAACTCGGCGAACGCCTCGCCGGCGGTGCGCTGCTCGGCTGTCACCCAATCGGCCCCGAGCACGGTGATCGGGTTGTCCGACCACATGGAGCCGCCTTCGGGGTAGACGGCGACGAGCTTGGTCTTCGGCGGCGTCAGGGTCTCGCCCGGCTGCACGGTGTGCGAGTCGGGGTTGCCCTGGTTGTAGTTCAGCAGCGAGGTCTCCTCCAGCGCCACGGCAGAGACGTAGGCCGAGCCGTTGGAGCCGTTCTGCGTCTCGTCATAGAGCGTCGAGAGCACGTTTCCGGTGGTGTCGCCGTAGTGGATGACGCACTCCTCGAACACCCGGGAGAAGTCCGCCGCGGCCTCGACATCGGCCGAGGTGAGTCCCTCGAGCTTGCCGGTCGCCTCGTACGACTGCATCAGGATGGTCGAGAGCCCGGTGGTCGACGTGTTGGGGTTGGTCTTCGAGATCTTGAAGGCACCCCAGATGTCCTTGCCGACGCTGCCCCACCCCGCGGGGTCCTGGCACAGGGTCTCGAGGTCGGTGATGCTGATGGGGGTGTTCGGCCAGCCGAGGGCCGTGGCCATCGGCTCGGGCATGCCGAACACGACGGGCGTGCGCGTGAACGACTTCGGTTCGCCCACGAGGCTGGGTGATGCGGCGGCCGCCACGCGATCGGTCCAGACGGTGGATGCCGGAGACCACAGGGTGGGCCAGAGCGACGTGTCGTCGCTCGGCCAGTCTTCGCCGGAGGTCAGGAAGCGCGTCGCGTTGCCGGACGACACGTTGGTCGGGCGCACCGTGGCGCACGTCTCGAGCCCCTCGTGCTCAGGTGAATCCTTGAATGCCTCGGCCAGCTCGTCGAGCATGTTGACCTTCTCAGACGAGGTGGCGACCGCGATGTGGGTGCAGCCGTCGTCGGGGAATCCCTGGCCGCCGTCGCTCGTCGTGCCCTGTTCGCCTCCACCGCCGGTGCACGCGGTGAGCGCCAGGGCGACGATCGCCGCCATGGCGAGGGCTGCGGGTGTCCGACGTGCGTTGCGAGGCGCGCTCATGGGCTTAGGGTACCCAGGTATCGGCCTCCCGATGACGTATCGATCCGATCCCGTGACCGCGGAGTACGCTCGCTGGTGTGGGGCGGATCACGACGCGGAGACCGATTCTGAAGCTCACCCTCGGCGAGGGTGCGAGCCGTCGCGCCGACACGCTGGCCGTCGAGGAGCCGCTGGAGATCCGCGTCGCGGGCTCGCCGCTCGCCGTCACGATGCGCACTCCGGGGCACGACGTCGAGCTGGCTGCCGGGTTCCTCGTGTCCGAGGGGATCATCGCCGAAGGCGCCGAGTTCTACTCGGCGATCCACTGCGGCGGCCCGGGCACGGGTGGCCAGGAGAACACGTACAACGTCCTCGACATCAGCCTGGCTCGCGGCGTCGCGCTTCCCGACCCCGATGCTGCCCGACGCTTCTACACCACCAGTTCGTGCGGCGTCTGCGGCAAGGCCAGCATCGACGCGGTGCGCACGGTGTCTCGCCACCCGGTCGACCAGGATGACGTGCAGGTCGATGCCGAGCAGATCGCCGCGTTCCCGGATCGACTGCGGGCGGAGCAGGCCGCCTTCGACAAGACCGGCGGTCTGCACGCAGCGGCGTTGTTCGACGCCGACTCCGGTGAACTGCTCGTGCTGCGCGAAGACGTCGGGCGTCACAACGCGGTCGACAAGGTCGTCGGCTGGGCGCTGCTGAACGACCGGCTGCCACTGCGCCGGCAGATCCTCCAGGTCTCCGGTCGCGCCAGCTTCGAGCTGGTGCAGAAGGCCGCGATGGCCGGAATCCCTGTGCTCAGTGCCGTCTCGGCGCCCTCGTCTCTGGCAGCGGAGCTCGCCGAGGAGTCAGGGGTGACGCTCGCCGGATTCGTCCGCGGACGATCGATGAACATCTACTCGCACGCGCATCGGGTGCGCGTCGACGGCCACGCGTCGTCTGCTTACGCCGAAGAAGGGGCACAGCATGCTCGATGACCGGGGAACAGCCGGAACCGCCGGGACAGCCTTCGGGCTGATGCCCGACGAGCCGCGTCAGGGCGGGTACGGCCCGCGCACGGATCGGCCCTGGTCGCGCAAGCCGTACGGTCACCCCGCCGCCGGCTGGGGCGCGGCGGTGTCAGTGGGTCGAGTCGTGCTGAGGGAGAGCGAGCCGATCGCCGGTCCCCTCGCGATGCTGCAGATGAACCACCCGGTCTCGGGCTACGACTGCCCCGGATGCGCGTGGCCCGACGACCCCGGCAATCTGAAGCTCGACATCTGCGAGAACGGCATCAAGCACGTCACGTGGGAGATGACGCGCAAGCGGGTCGATCGTCGGTTCTTCGCCGAGCACACCGTCACGGAGCTCGCGACCTGGCCCGACTTCGATCTCGAAGACCAGGGGCGCCTGACCGAGCCGATGGTCTACGACGCGGCCACCGATCACTACGTGCCGATCTCGTGGGACGACGCGTTCGCGCTCGTCGGCGACGAGCTGCAGGCGCTCGACAGCCCCGACGAGGCGTCGTTCTACACCTCAGGGCGGCTCAGCAACGAGGCCACGTTCCTCTACCAGCTGATGGTGCGCGAGTACGGCACGAACAACCTGCCCGACTGCTCGAACATGTGCCACGAGGCTTCCGGTCGCGCGCTCAAAGCCTCGATCGCCACAGGCAAGGGCACGGTCGACCTACACGACTGGGACGATTGCGACGCGCTCTTCGTGCTCGGCGTGAACGCGGCCTCCAACGCCCCGCGCATGCTCACCGCGCTGGCGGATGCCGTGAAGCGCGGCGCCCAGGTCGTGCACGTCAACCCGCTCGTCGAGGCTGCCGCCACCCGCACCATCGTGCCGCACGACTTCGTCGACATGGCGCGGTTCAAGGCCACGGGCACGAGCACCATGAACCTGCAGGTGCGCCCAGGAGGCGACCTCGCTCTCATCAGGGGCATGTCGAAGGTCGTCTTCGAGGCCGCTGCCACCGACCCGTCTGTTCTCGACACCGGGTTCCTCAGCACCCTCACGAATGGCGTCGACGCCTACCGCGAGCTGGTCGACGCCACCTCATGGGACGACCTGGTCGCGCAGTCGGGACTCAGTGAAGAGCAGATCCGAGAGGCTGGCGCGGTATACCTGGCTTCCGACCGCACGATCATCAGCTGGTGCCTCGGCGTGAGCCAGCACGAGCACGGCGTCGACACCGTGCGCGAGATCGTCAACCTGCTGCTTCTGCGCGGCAACATCGGGCGCAAGGGCGCCGGCCCCTCACCCATCCGCGGGCACAGCAACGTGCAGGGCAACCGCACCTGCGGAATCGACCACCACCCCACGGACGCCTGGCTCGACGGTCTCGCCGACGCCTGCCGCATCGATCCGCCGCGGCATCCGGGACTCGACACCGTGCGGACGATCGAGGCGATGCATGACGGACGCGTGAAGGTGTTCGTCGGCATGGGCGGCAACTTCGTGCTCGCGGCTCCCGACACCCCGTTCACGGCGCAGGGGCTCGAGAAGTGCCGCCTGACGGTGCAGGTGAGCACCAAGCTCAACCGCAGTCACCTCGTGCATGGCGAGAAGGCGCTGATCCTGCCCTGCCTCGGTCGCACCGAGCGCGACCGGCAGGCTCAGGGCCCGCAGGGCGTCACGGTCGAGGACGCGATGAGCATGGTGCATCTCTCGATGGGGCGCAAGCAGCCGGCATCCGCGTATCTGAGGTCGGAGCCGGCGATCATCGCCGGGATGGCCAAGGCGACGCTGCCCCACACGGCCACGCCCTGGGATTGGTATGTCGGCGACTACGACAACATCCGCGACGTGATGGCGAAGGTGCTGCCCGGGTTCGAGGGGTTCAACGAGCTGATCCGCGACAGGCACGGATTCCGGATCCCCCAGCCGGCGCGGGAGCGGGTGTTCGAGACCCCGTCGGGTCGTGCCGAGTTCTCGCACGCTCCGCTGCCGAACGTCATCCCCGAGTCGTCCGAGACCCTGGTGCTGCAGACCATGCGCTCGCATGATCAGTGGAACACCACGATCTACTCGAACGACGACCGCTACCGGGGCGTGAAGAACCTGCGAGAGCTCGTGTTCCTGCATGAGGACGACATGCGCGACCGCGGTCTCGTCGAGGGCGACCTCGTCGACATCGTGTCGACCTCGAAAGACGGATCGACGCGGATGCTGACCGCGTTCCGTGCCGTGCCCTACGACCTGCCACGCGGCAGCGCCGCCGGCTACATGCCCGAGATGAACGTGCTGATCGGACGCAAGGACTTCAGCGTGCAGAGCGACCAGCCGCTGATGAAGAGCATCCAGGTGACGGTCTCGCGCACCGGTTCGTGACCGCGCTCGCCGCGGGCTGATCCCGGTCCGGTGAATCCCGCCGTGGGTCAGGCGCCGCTGTCGGGGGTGGTCGCGAGCAGCGCCGGCTCCTCGGACCTGAAGTCGATCGACGCGACGTGCATCTGTCGCTCGGAGTGATCGGCATTCCATGCGTGGAACGCGATGCGGTCGCCACCATCGGGCCCGACGACGAGCGAGTTGTGGCCGGGGCCGATCAGCGAGGCACCCGACGAGAGAAGGGGAGGCGCCGTCGGCGGTGCGGCGACCCACGGGCCGAGCGGACTCGCTGAAGACGCCCAGGACACCGCGTAGCCGGGGCCCGTCCATGCGCCGCCGGAGAACGTCATCCAGTACCCGCCCTGCCTGTGCACCACCGCGGGTCCTTCGAGCGTGTGCCAGTCGAACGTCCCGCCGTACATCGGGCGTTCTCTTTCGTAGATCTGCCAATCGGCGTAGGGCTCGAGCACGGCCTGCGTGTCGGCGAGCTGCGCCGGCGCGGGCAGGCGGGCGACAGCGAGATGCGTGCCGGGTCGCTCCGCATCGAGCACGTCACGCGCGAAGTACAGGTACCACTCCCCGTCCGCGTCTTGGAACGGGTGCGGATCGATCGCGAAGGTCTCGTGAGGGGTGAGATCGACGCCCAGATCGTGGAATGGACCCGTCGGCTCGGCCGCGCGGGCGACGCGCAGGTGATGACCGCTGATGCCGTGCCCGACGGAGTAGTACATCCACCACGAGCCGTCGCGGAAGCAGACCTCTGGCGCCCAGTACTCGTCTCCCATCTCGGAGTCGAGCCGCATCAGTGCCAGACCGGCACTGCGCCACGTCTCGAGATCGCGCGAGAGCAGGACCTCGAAGACCCCCTCGGTCGACGTCGCCGTCGGGTTCGTCCCGTACGCCGCGTAGGTGTCGTCGGGCAGACGCAGCACGAAGGGGTCGGCGAAGTAGCCGGGATGCACGGGGCCATGCCCGGCACCGTCGCCCCGCTCCGGGACGCTCACTCCCACGGCTGGGATCCTCTCGGACCGACCATGATCGCGCGCAGCTCGTCCACGGGGAGCTTGGGGACCCGGTCGGCGCCGACGAGGCCGTTGGTCTCCTGCAGGGTGTCGGTGAGCTGCGTGTAGCAGTACCCGGCGAGGGCGGTGCTGTCGTGGATGCCGGCCATCAGCGAGCTCAGTCGGTCACGGAAGTCGCTGTCGGAGCTGGCGCTCGTGTAGCCCCAGGCATGGTCGGTGCGGTGCACGTCGAACGAGATGCCGCCGAACTCCGTGAGCATCACCGGCGCGTCGTCGACGTCGCCAGCGAGCACGAGTCGTCTGCCCGCGGGCCCGACGCCGGTGATCAACTCGTCGACAGCGGCGCGGTCCTTGTATCGGGCGCCCATCACCTCGCCGTCGCCCTCGTAGTCGTGGATGGCCACGATGTCGGTGTCGGCCTGCTCCCACCCGTCGTTCGATACGACAGGGCGAGTCGGGTCGAGGGCTTTCGTCAGGTGCACGAGCGCCAGAGCGTGGTGCAGCATGCGGCTGTCGTGCGCGATGTGCTGCACGCCCCAGCTCTCGTTCAGCGGCACCCAGGTGACGATGGAGGGATGCGAGACGTCGCGGTGGACGACCTCCAGCCACTCGCGCACCGTGCGCTCGACGGCCGTCGGTGTGAAGGAGAAGACGGCGGGCGCCTCTGCCCAGATCATGAGCCCGAGCCGGTCGGCCCAGAAGAGGAAACGCGGATCCTCGAACTTCTGGTGCACCCGGGCGGCGTTGAACCCGAGTTCCTTGATGAGCTCGACCTCTTGGCGCAGGGCGTGCGCCGACGGGGCGGCGAGATGGGTGCCCGGCCAATATCCCTGGCTGAGGACGGAACGGACGAACCGCGGCTTGTCGTTGAGCAGGAAGCAGCGCCGATCGACGCTCGTCGAACGAAGCCCGAGGTACGACGACACGGTGTCCAGGGGTTCCCCGTCATCCGATGTCCGGATGACGGCGTCGATGAGCCGCGGGTTCTCCGGCGACCACACCAGCTCTTCGTACGCTTGTCCGTTCGCCTGGCTCGGAATCGGGATGTCGATCTCGATCTCGGATTCGCGAGCGAGAGTCGAGGCGCGTGCCAGCAGGGTGTCACCATGACGCAGTTCGACGTCGACCACGCACTCGGATGCCGGCGTGGTGGTCAGACCGATGCGCGCGTGCACGCGTCCTGACGGCAGATCCGCGCGCCAGTGGATCCACTCGATCGCCGGGCCGGCGGGTACGGATTCGAGCCAGACGGGCTGCCAGATTCCGCTCGTCCGGTGGTACCAGATCGCATGGGGCTCGTCACGCCAGTCCTGCTTGCCGCGGGGCTGGGCGACATCCGTCGCCCGGTCCTCGACCCGCACCACGACATGGCCCCCGCCGTCTCGCTCGAGAGCGTCGGTGATGTCGACTGCGAACGGCGTGTGCCCGCCCTCGTGTGAGCCGACTCGCTGCCCGTCGACCCAGACGATGGCGCGGTAGTCGACTGCCCCGAAGCGGAGGATCAGTCGGCGCCCGTCACGATGGCCGGCGGCCAGCACCTCGTCGTGCGTGAGGGCGCGGTGGTACCACAGCGCCGTGTGCGGACGGGGGTCACCGATTCCCGACGCCGACGACTCGGGCGGGAAGGGCACCACGATCGACGCGTCGAAGGAGGGATTGGCGAACCACTGCTCTCGAATGCCGCGGTCGTCGTCGTCGACGGCGAAGCCCCAGCGGCCGGTCAGGTCGCTCCACTCGCTCCGGACCAGCTGAGGGCGCGGGTAGGTTCCGTCCCCCTGGCTCGCGATGGGCGGGAGTGGCGGATCGATTCTCAGCATGCAGTCCAGCATGCATGATTTATGCAGCGCTGTAAACCACGCGGAATCCGAGTCCGCGTGCGACACGCATCCCGATCACCGAGGGGACGGCGCGCTCTCGCGGACGGCCAGCCGGTAGCCGACCAGCTCGTGGCGTCCGGCCTCGGAGAACCCGGAGATCCGCTCGATGAGCATCTCGACGGCGCGGCGGGCGAGCTCGTGCAGATCGGGAGCGATGGTGGTGAGGCTCGGGAAGGTCACCCGGCTCAGCTCGATGTCGTCCCAGCCGGTGACGGCGACGTCGTCGGGAATGCGGCGGCCGCGCTCGTGCAGCGCGCGCAGGGCGCCGATCGCGGCGAGGTCGTCGCGGCAGACGAGCCCGTCGAAGTCCGCTCCGGCGTCGAGCGCGCCCCCGACGCCCTCGACCGCTCCGGACGGCGAGATCTCGCGGCTGGGGAAGAGGAGGAGGGGGTCGGGCCGAAGGCCCGCATCCTCCAGGGCCTGCTGATAGCCAGCGATGCGCTGCAGGGAGGTCGACGACATCTCCTGCGTCTCGTGGCCGGCGAAGCCGATCCGCCGTCTCCCCAGCGACACCAGGTGCGCCGTGGCGGTGCGAGCGGCGTCGAAGTTGTCGATCATGACGCGATCCACGGGGAGGGGTGCTGCCCCTTCTCCGAGGATCACCATCGGCAGGTCGCTGCGGTGGCGCGAGATCTCGGCCGACGACATCGCGGACGGCTGGAACAGGATGCCGTCGACCATCCCGGACTCGGAGCTGGTGAGCACGGCGCGCTCGCCCTCCAACGTTCCGTCGGTCTCCTCGAGCAGCACCCGGTAGCCCGCCTCGCCGGCCGCCGCCGAGACGGCGCGGGAGAGCTCGGCGAAGTACGGAAGGGCGACGTTCGCGAAGGCGAGGGCGAGAAGACCCGTCCGGCCGGTCGCGAGGCGTCTGCCCATGAGGTTGGGCCGGTAGTCCAGCTCGTCGATCGCGCGCTGCACGCGTTCGCGCGTCGATGCGCTCACGTGCTCGTATCCGCGCACCACATTCGACACGGTCTTCATCGAGACGCCGGCGAGCTCCGCGACATCCTGCAAGCGCACACCCATGCGGTCTCCAATTGGTCGCTACGTCGTCACCCGCGATACTACCTTGACAACAAAATTCCAGCGCTGTAAATTGCGAACACGGCTGGGGTATCCGGTCATCCCGCTCCGGTGCGCCGGAGTCACTCAAAGGAGAGCAATCACATGAACAGTCCATGGGCTCGCCGAGCGATAGGTGCAGGCATCGCACTCGCCATCGGCATCACGGCATCAGGGTGCGCGGCGTCGGCCGGCACCGGTGGGGGCGGCGTCTCCGGCGACGGGGAGTACACCGGCCCCGATGTCGAGATCACCTTCTGGCACGGCTGGACGGGTGGAGCAGCCCCCAAGATCGTCCCCGAGCTCATCAAGGAGTTCAACGCGGAGCACGACAACATCACGGTGAAGGCCGTCCCGCAGGAGTGGGCGGACATCACGGCGAAGATGCCGCTCGCCATCAAGGCGGGCAAGGGGCCGGACGTCGCCGTGCTGCACGGAGACGACCTGGCCACGTATGCGGCGCAGAACCTGCTGCTCGACTCCGGCGAGATCATCGACGGGCTCGGATATGCGGCGGAGGACTTCCCGCCCACCGTCTTCGACAAGGGCAACTACCAGGACACCCAGTACGCGGTGCCGTGGAGCGTGACGCCGCTGGGCCTGTTCACCAACAAGTCGGTGCTCGCGAAGGCCGGCATCAGCGAGATCCCCACCGACGAGGCGTCGTATCTGGCCGCACTCGACGCGCTGAAGGGTGCGGGAGTCCAGGGCGAGTGGGTCGACGGCTACGTCTTCACCGGCACGTTCGAGTTCCAGAGTCTGATCTGGCAGTTCGGCGGAGACCTCTACAACGACGACGTCACCGAGGCCACATTCAACTCGGAGGCGGGCGTGAAGGCCCTCACCTGGATGACCGACATGGTCGACAAGGGGTACAGCCCCGCGAACGTCGCACAGGACGGCAACATCAAGGCGCTCATCGCCGGCGACACCGCATTCAACTGGAACGGCGTCTGGCAGACGACGAACACCGCCTTCGACGATCTCGACTGGGCACCGGCACCCGTGCCGCAGATCGGCGACGAGAAGGCCGTCTGGTCGAGCTCGACCCACTGGGTCTTCCCCGCCAACAAGGGCCAGGACGCGAACGAGACTGCCGCCGCATCGGTCTTCGTGAAGTGGATGAACGACAACTCCCTCGGATGGGCCGAGACCGGCGAGCTGCCTGCCGCGAACTCGGTGCGCGAAGACCCCGAGCTGCTCTCGACCTACCCCAACCTCGCCCCCTTCATGGAGCAGCTGGAGTACGCCCACTACGAGACGGTCTCGCCGGGGATCTCCGAGGTCAACGCGCAGATCACCCTCGCGCTGAACGAGGCACTCACCGGCAAGAAGGATCCGAAGACCGCGCTCGACGACGCTGCGGCCAAGGCCGATCAGATCCTCGAGCAGAACCGGGCCAAGTACGGTGACTGAGACAGCCACCCTCGTCGCCCCCCAGCGCAGCAGCGCTGGGGGGCGACACCCGCGCAGACCTGCGGGCTCCGCATCCTCCCGGCGCAAGACGCTCACCGCGTATCTGTTCCTCGCTCCGTTCCTCGTGCTCTTCCTGACTTTCGTCGCCGGCCCAGGGATCTTCGGCATCTGGATGAGCCTCACCAACTGGAGTCCGTTCCGCGATGTGCAGGAGTTCGTCGGATTCCAGAACTACATCGATCTGTTCACGCCGGGCAACGTGCTCTCCAGCGACTTCTGGAAGTCGATGAGCGTCACCGGGATCTTCATCGTGATCAGCGTGCCGTTCCTCGTCGTCATCCCGCTTCTCGTGGCGATCCTGCTGAACCAGCGCATCCGCGCGGCCACGACGTTCCGCACGATCTTCTTCGCGCCCTATGTGCTGGGCGTCGCGGTCATCGGCGTGATCTGGGGCTACATCTTCGACACGCAGTCCGGCATCCTCAACCACCTGCTCGGCGTGATCGGGCTCCCCTCGGACATCCCGTGGACGGTCGACGTCCCCTGGGTCTGGGTCTCCATCGTCGGCGTCACCGTCTGGTGGACCATGGGACTCAACACGATCATCTTCCTCGCCGGCCTCAAGGGCATCAACGGCGACCTCTATGAAGCGGCCGCGCTCGACGGCGCCGGAGCGATGCGGAAGTTCTCGAGCGTCACCCTTCCAGGACTTCGTCCGGTGATGACCTTCATCACCACGACCACGATCCTCGCGTCGGCGAACATGTTCGGCCAGTCCTACCTCCTCACGAAGGGCGGCCCGGGCACCGAGACGCGGACGGTGATCATGTACATCGCCGACCAGGGTCTCTCGCAGAACAACATGGCACCGGCTGCCGCCATGAGCTACATCCTGTTCCTCGCGCTCGCGATCGTCAGCGTGATCAATTTCCGGCTGCAGCGCGAACGAGTCGAGAAGGCATCATGACCACAGCACTGACCCGTCGCCCGTCCGCCCGCCGCACGTGGGGGCGCGTCGCCCTCTATGCCGCGCTCGTCGCACTTGCCCTCATGATCGTCCTCCCGCTTCTGTGGATGCTGATCACGTCGTTCAAGACCGATGCCGATGCGATCAGATCGCCGTTCTCGCTGCCGGACCCGTTCTCGATCGAGGCCTACCAGAGCCTGCTCGGCTCGGGAGAGCAGCCGATCTTCCTCTGGCTCTGGAACAGCTTCGCCGCCGCGACCCTGCAGACCGTCCTCATCCTCGTGACGGCGTCGATGGGGGCGTATGCACTGGCTCGGCTCGAGTTCGCAGGCAAGAGGATCATCTTCGGCGTCATCATCGCGACGCTTCTCGTTCCTCCGGTGGTCTTCCTCATCCCGAACTACCTGATCGTGCAGAACCTCGGCTGGCTCGACACGATCTGGGCCATCACGGTGCCCGGCGCCGCCGGTGCCTTCGGCATCTTCTTCCTGCGACAGTTCTTCGTCGGGCTGCCGCCCGAGATCGAGGAGGCCGCCCGCATCGACGGTGCCGGCGACATCCGGATCTTCGTGCAGGTGGTGCTTCCGCTCGCTCGACCCGCGCTGGCGACTCTGGCGGTGCTGTCGTTCCTCGGCAACTGGAACGACTTCCTCTGGCCGGTGTACGTGCTGCTGAGCCCCGAGAACCTCACGTTGCAGCCGGGACTCAGCCAGTTGCAGGGCGCATACTCGACGCACTTCGCGATCGTCATGGCAGGAGCGGTGATCGCATCCGTCCCCGTCCTGATCCTCTTCGCGTTCGCGCAGCGGCAGATCGTCGAATCCGTCGCCGGATCGGCGGTCAAGGGGTGACCCAGGTCGCGAAGAAGTTCGCGTCCACGGTCGCCGCGAGCATCATCCTCGCTCTGGGCGTCGGTGTCGTGGGATGCTCCGGCGAGGCCGAACCCGAGGCGACCGTGGAGCGGGCGCCGTTCCTCATCGATCAGGACTTCGCCGATCCCGACGTCGTCCACGGCGACGACGGGTACGTCGCCTTCGCCACCGAGAATCAGGGCGCGAACGTGCAGTTCGCGACCTCGACCGACCTGGTCACATGGGACGTCTCGACCGATGACGCGCTGCCGGTCCTTCCGGCGTGGGCCAGCGCGGGGCGGACCTGGGCGCCGGACGTCTCGGAGCGAGCCGACGGGAGCTACGTGATGTACTTCTCGGCCGAGCACGCCGACTCCGGGAGGCAGTGCATCGGATCCGCCACCTCCGACTCGCTCACGGGTCCCTATGTCGCTGTCGGCGCGGAGCCGATGATCTGCCCGCTCGAAGAGGGCGGCGCGATCGACCCCGCCGCCTTCGTCGACGACGACGGGTCGCGGTTCCTCCTGTGGAAGAACGACGGCAACTGCTGCGAGCTCGACACGTGGATCCAGATCGCGCCCGTCTCCGCCGACGGCACCCAGCTGGCGGGACCGGCGACCCGATTGGTCATGCAGACCGAGGCCTGGGAAGGGCATCTGGTGGAGGCGCCGGTGCTGGTCGAGCGCGACGGCACCTACGTCCTGCTCTACTCGGCGAACGACTACGGCTCCGAGGACTACGCGATCGGCGCGGCGACGTCCCCGTCGCTGCTCGGACCCTACGAGAAGCTGCCGGACCCCGTCCTCTCCACCTCGTCCGCCGACGACCGCTACATCGGTCCGGGGGGTCAGGACGTCGTCTCCACACCCGACGGCGATGTGCTCGTCTTCCACGGATGGGACGACCTCTTCATCTACCGGGGTATCGCCGCCCTGCCGCTCGACTGGGAGGGTGACATGCGCTCCGTTCGGCTCTCGACCACCGACTGACGACGGCGAGCGGGCGCTCAGGCGTCGACGGTCACTGCCTGCAGAGCATGCACGACGGGCGCGAGCTCCGGCTGTGTGACCGCGTCCCCGAGAGCGCGTTCGAGCGTCTCGTCGTGGATCGGATGCGCCTGTTCGTAGAGCGCCTGGCCGGCGGCGGTGAGCTCGGTGTAGATGCCCCGGCGGTCATCGGCGCACAGGATGCGGGTGAGCAGCCCACGGTCTTCGAGGCGGGTCACGAGTCTGGTCGTCGCGCTCGGGCTCAGCGCTGTCGCTCGGGCGAGCTGCTGCATCCGCATGTGCCAGCCGTTTTGCCTGCTGAGGGCGTCGAGCACTGTGTACTCGACGACCGAGAGGCCGACCGAGGCGCCGAGCGCCTTCTCGAGATCGGCCTCGATGATGCCGTGCAGTGCGGCGAGCGTGCGCCAGCCGCGCGCGCGGATCTCGATAGCGTCGTCTGAGATGCCCACAGTGACCTCCGAAGTAGTTGCTTGCGCTGGATAGTTGCGTGTGCAATGATTATCCGTCGGACGCAATATCCCGCGTCTGCAACTACTTTAGCAGAGGACCACGGAGCACACCCATGCCACTCGGACTCATCGGGCGCGTTCGGACTCGGCACGGTGCCCGCGCTGCAGAGCCGCATCATGCACTACGCCGGCGGAGCACCGACCCTCGCCTCCGGCCGCACCCCGCCGAGTTCAACGGCTGACGCCACCGCCGGGTCATGCGGGCGCGGCGGTCACTGCGCCCGCATGAACTCCTCGGCCGCCGCGACCTGCTCGGCGGTCGGGCGAATGCCCGTGTAGAGCACGAACTGCTCGAGCGCCTGCAGCGTCGCCACCTCGGCGCCGGTGATGACGGTCTTTCCGGCCTCGCGCCCCGCCGCGATCAACGGCGTCTCGGCAGGCAGGGCGACGACGTCGAACACGACGGATGCCGCAGCGATCTGCTCCTCGGTGAACGACAGTGCATGCTCGTCCGCCCCACCCGCCATGCCGATCGGCGTGATGTTCACGATGATGTCGGCGGTCGCGGCATCCGCATCGGCCGTCCAGGCGAACCCGTAGAGGTCGGCGAGCCCCCGACCGCGCGCTTCGTTGCGGGCGGCGATCGTCACACGAGCGAAGCCTGCGTCACGGAAGGCGGCGGCCGTGGCCTTCGCCATTCCGCCCGAGCCGCGCAGCAGCACGGATGCCGCGGAGTCGAGCGAGTTGCGCTCGATCAGCTGGGCGATCGCGCTGTAGTCGGTGTTGTAGGCCGTGAGCACCCCGTCGTCGTTCACGATCGTGTTCACCGAGTCGATGGCAGTCGCAGAGGGATCCATACGGTCGACGAGCGCGATGACCTCCTCTTTGTAAGGCATAGAGATCGCGCAGCCGCGGATGCCGAGACCCCGCATGCCGGCGATCGCCTGGCCGAGGTCGGTCGGCGCGAACGCCTTGTAGATCCAGTTGAGGCCGAGCTCTTCGTAGAGGAAGTTGTGGAATCGCGTGCCGTTGTTGCTCGGGCGTGCAGACAGCGAGATGCACAGGGTCATGTCCTTGTTCAGCATGGTCACCGCACCAGGCTACTCGGGGACTCTGCTGCATCCGACCCACTGATGACCGCGATCGTCAACCCCCCTTGGCGGGATCCGATCGCCTCCCCTAGGGTGAAGCTGCATGCACAGGGGATTGATCGTCTTCGTCTTCCCCAGAGACGAGCTGCCTTCCCCAGAGGCAAAGGCGATTCGTGCATGCGATTGGGCCCTCTCGAGTAGTTCTGTCCCCAACGGATTGCTCGAGAGGGCCGCTATCGTTTGTCTTCTTCTCACAAGTTTTCGGATTTGTCCCCCAAATGGGGGACAAACGCGTGCCGGAGGGGTTAGGCTGGGATCTGACGCACCCTCCGGTCGTCTTCGGCCCTCATCGCTCCCCCCGCGGTGAGGGCCACACCATTTTCTGGGCGCGTTCGTGTGCCCCCTCGTGTGACCGCGGATGACCGCTCATGCAACATTTGGGTTACGGGCTGACCTCGGGACTTCCGCTCAGCGCGTGCTCCACTAGCGTGGAGCACGTCGGGGCATCCTGCGTCGGCTTCTTTCCAGCAGAACAGGCAGTACATGAGCACCCAGGGCACGGTTAAGTGGTTCAACTCGGAGAAGGGCTTCGGCTTCATCTCCCCCGACGACGGCGGCGCTGACGTTTTCGCGCACTACTCCGCCATCGAGTCATCCGGCTACCGCTCTCTTGAAGAGAACCAGCGGGTCGAGTTCGACGTGGCGCAGGGCCCCAAGGGCCTGCAGGCTGAGAACATCCGTCCGCTCTGAGAGCGGACGTCATAGAACTCCCCGACCGGAGGCCCGCACCCGTTGCGACCCTCCGGCGGGGAGTTCTGTGCTTTGCGGGCCGATCTCGCGGGCTCACGCTCGCTCGACGGACGTGTCCGGACACGCTCTCGGGAGGAGATCTGCCTCTCAGGAGGAGATCTGCGGGCTGAGGCTCCTCCCCGGGGAGAGTTCTCCTCCGGAGGGAGCGGGCGCGCCGGTCAGTTCAGCAGAAGCGCGCGCAACTCGTCGGGCGATGCGGCGCGGAAGGCCGCCTCGTCGCCTTCATGCGTGTCGCTGAAGCCCCATTCGACGAAGATCACCGGGACGCCGTTCGCGTTGCCGCCCTCGACGTCGTGGTGACGGTCGCCGATCAGCACCGGACGCGAGACGTCGGCGCCTCGGTCGGCCAGTCGGCGCAGCGCCTCGGCGACGATGTCGGTCTTCGACGCGAGGGTCGATTCGTCGGGTGTCGCGCCCACGGTCGTGACGAAGTACGGGCGGAGTTCGAAGAAGTCGATGATCGCGTCGACCTGGATCTCGGGCTTCGAGCTCGCGGTCGCCTGCGGGATGCCGGCGTCGTGCAGGTCGCGGATGATCTCGGGCACGCCGGGGTACGTTCTGACATCGGTCGTGTAGCCGTCGGCCTTGCCGAGCGTGCGGTAGAAGCTCACGGCCTCGGCCGACTGCTCGGGGGTCATGCCCGCCTGCGCCTGGAACGACTGGAACATCGGCGGCCCGATCCAGTGCACGAGCTGCTCGCGCGTGGGAGCGGGGTGACCGAAGTGCGTGAGGGCGACGTTCAGGCGGCGGAGGATGCCGACCGACGCGTCGGCGATGGTGCCGTCGACGTCCCAGAGCACGCACGAGTAGGGGGAAGAAGCCATGTCTTCCAGCCTATGGGCAGTGCGCGAAGCGACCGAACGCCATGAACATCTGTGCAGCTCGCCTCAGAAGAGGCGGGGGATGCCGGACTCGATGCCCTTCATGTCGTCGTAGTCGAGCACGAGGCAGCGGATGCCGCGGTCCTCGGCCAGCACACGCGCCTGCGGCTTGATCTCCTGCGCGGCGAAGACGCCCTGCACGGGGGCGAGGTGCGGATCGCGGCCCAGCAGCTCGAGGTAGCGGGTGAGCTGCTCGACGCCGTCGATGTCGCCGCGGCGCTTGATCTCGACGGCGATGGCCGCGCCGTCGGCATCCCGCACGAGGAGATCGACGGGGCCGATGGCCGTCGGGTATTCGCGGCGCACCAGCGTCGCACCGTCCGAGATGCGGTCGACCTGCTCGGCGAGGAGGCGCTGCAGGTCGGCTTCGACGCCGTCCTTCTGCAGCCCGGGGTCGACGCCCAGGTCGTGGTTCGTGTCGTGCAGGATCTCGTAGATCTGCACGCGAAGCGCGTCGCCGGTCTTCTTGTGCGTGACACGCCAGACCTCGGTGACGCCGGCGATCGACTCCTCCTCGCCCGGCTCCTCGGAGGCGAGCGAGCAGGGCGGGCTCATCCAGTTCAGCGGCTTGTAGCTGCCGCCGTCGGAGTGCACGAGCAGACTCCCATCTCCCTTGTGCACGAGCAGACGCGTGGCAAGCGGAAGGTGGGCATTGAGCCGGCCCGTGTAGTCCACGGAGCAGCGGGCGATGACGAGACGCACCCGTCGAGCCTACTTCGTCGGGCGCACTCCTTCTGCGGCGGCGGGCTGACTCGACATCTCGTCTGTGCGCAGGGGACGGGCGGCACCCGAGAAGAGGCCGGACAGCACGACCAGCCCGACCAGGATGTAGAGCGTGTTGAGCAGGCCGATGTGCTCGCTGATGAAGCCGAGCACCGGAGGGCCGCCGAGGAAGGAGATGTAGCCGATCGTCGCCGCGGCGCTCACCCGCGCGGCGGCCTTGGCGGGGTCATCTGCTGCGGCCGACATTCCGAGCGGGAAACCGAGCGATGCGCCGACGCCCCACAGGGCCGCACCCACGAAGACCAGCGGGAGGCTGGGCGCCAGGATGAACAGCAGGATGCCGGATGCCGCGGCGACCGAGAGGATGCGCAGCACCGCGACGCGTCCGAACCGGTCGACGAGCGGGCCGCCGAACACGCGGACGACGGTCATCGCGACCGAGAACGTCGCGAGGGCCGCGGCGCCCAGTGCGGTTCCGCCGCCGTGGTCCTCCGCGACACCGAGAGCCAGCCAGTCGTTGGCGCCGCCCTCGGCGAACGACATGCCGAGCATCACCACGCCGATCGCGTAGGTACGCGGCTCGCGCCAGGCCGACAGGGCGACATGCATGCGCTCGCGCCAGTGCACCTTCTCGCCGTCGTCGGTCGTCGGGTCGAGCGCTTCGGCGCGGCGCGGGACGCTGGCGATGCTGATGACGCCGATGGTGGCGATCGCCACCGCGACGACGAGCGTGTGCGTGAAGACGTTGATCTGCAGCTGGGCGGCCAGGGCGCCGAGGCCGGCGCCGATCACGGTGCCGAAGCTGAAGAAGGCGTGGAAGAGCGGAAGGATCGTCTTGCCCGAGTGCTGTTCGATCGCCGTGGCCTCGACGTTCATCATGACGTCGACGCAGCCGTTGCCCAGGCCGAACAGCACGAGACCGATCAGCACCACCGGGTACGAACCCAGCACGTTGGCACCGATGCCGATCAGGGCGACGCCGAAGGCGAACGTGAAGATCGACACCATCATGCCCAGGCGCGCGCCGGTGCGCGCCATGATCGCGGGGCTGGTCGAGATTCCGATGATCGACGCGATTCCCGCGCCGAGCAGCAGCATGCCGACCTGTGCCTTGTCGACCTCGAGCGCGAGCTTGATGTCAGGGACACGCGATGCCCAGGTGGCGATCGACAGACCGCTGGCGAGGAAGATCGCGAAGATCGCCGTGCGCCAGCGCACGTACTGCGATCGAGAGAGAGCCGTGTCCATGGTTCACAGCATATCGAATCGATTCGATGGACGGGAACCGGGGGAGCTATCCTCGGAGTATGACGAGTCATGAGACCCCGCGCCGAGCGACGATCGCCGATGTCGCCCGCGCGGCGGGAGTCGCGACGTCGACCGCCTCCGTCGTCTTCAGCGGCAAGACCAACGTCGCACCGGCAACGCGCGAGCGGGTGCTCGCCGCAGCGGCCGAACTCGGCTACGCCGGGCCCGATCCGCGCGCCGCCTCGCTGCGCCGGGGACGCAGCGGCATCGTGGCCGTGGTGCTCGAGGGGCATCTGCGCGCCGCCTTCCTCGACCCGGTGACGACCGCCATGATGGACGGCCTCACCGACGGGATGGCCGACCTGAGCGCCGGCATCCTGCTGATGCGCGACGAGCCAGGCGATGACGGATCATCGCTCTCGAGCGCGCCGGTCGACGCGGTCGTGCTCATCGGATGCTCGGGGCGCGCCAAGGCATCGCTCGACATCGTCCGCAGCCGTGGGCTGCCCGTGGTCGTGATCGAGGGCGACGCCGGAGAGGGCATCCCGAGGATCACCCTCGACAACGCCGCCGCTGCCGCGGACGTCGCCCGGCACCTGCGCGATCTCGGCCACCGCGACGTGGCGCTCGTCACACTGCCGCTCGACACGGGCCGCGAGCGCGGCCCCGTCACTCAGGAGCGCATCGATGCGGCGACGGTGGATGTGACGATCGATCGCCTCGCCGGCATGCGCGAGATCTTCCCGGATGCACCGGCGATCTCGGCGGGAGGCAGCTTCATCGACGAGGGCCTCCTTGCGGGGCGGACGCTGCTGGCGGATGCCGAGACCAGGCCGACGGCGATCCTCGCCCAGAGCGACCTCATCGCGGTGGGCGTCATCCGTGCGGCGGAGGAGCTGGGGCTGCGGGTGCCCGAAGACCTGTCGGTCGCCGGCTTCGACGGCATCGCCGCCGACGGGCTCGGCGACCTCGTGCTCACGACCAGCGTGCAGCCAGCGGTCGAGAAGGGGCGTGCCGCGGGTGAGCAGGTCGCACGGATGCTGCAGGGAGAGCCGGGCCTCACCCTGCACCTCACCTGCCGGTTCCGCGAGGGCACGACCACGGCGGCGCCCGCCCGCTGAGCGCGCTCCCTGTCAGGAGCGCTGCGGACCCAACGGCAGCGTCTCGGTGCCCAGATCGAGGATCGAGTACCGACCGCAGTCGACGACCCTCTCGGGGAGAACCGCTTGCGGCGGGTCCCACGGCACCGTCTGCGAATCCTCGACGAGGAACGACACCTCGCCGACTGCGAAGTCCGTGCGGTCGACCAGCCAGGCATACGCGTTGAGCTGATGATCGACCTGCACGAGTTGTGAGGGATCGGCCAGGTGCAGCTTGGGCAGGCGCACTGTCCAGAACGGCCCGGCACCGGTGCGACCGGAGGCGTCGACCCAGTCGGTGACGCAGGCGAGATCGGCATCGGGCCGGGTTGCGGCATCCGCGAGTCGAGGGATGCTGAGCCCCCCGGCGACGAGCAGCAGGACTCCGACCATCGCCGCCACGGGTCGCCGCACACGGTCGCCGACCCGCAGGGGGTGCGGAGCAGCGACGAGTGCGAGCACCGGTGCGAAGGCGAACGGCTGCAGATAGCGTGCCGCGTGGGTTCCCAGCATGACGGCACCGACCACGACCATGACCGGCGCGACCCACGCCATCGCCGCGACCAGCCGTGAGCCGGGGTCGCCCGCCCGCACGGTGCGCACGACGGCTGCGACGATGAGTGCGGCAGCGATCAGCAGCCCGATCACGCCGAGTGGGCTCTGCATCCGTTCGCCGACGAGCCGGCCGTAATAGTCGATCGATTCGTGCCACTGCCCGGGCTGTATGTAATCGACGCCGGTCTT
The DNA here is from genome assembly GCF_001423645.1 of Microbacterium sp. Leaf161. Taxonomy (NCBI): domain Bacteria; kingdom Bacillati; phylum Actinomycetota; class Actinomycetes; order Micrococcales; family Microbacteriaceae; genus Microbacterium; species Microbacterium sp. Leaf161. Next base: position 1,339,391 of record NZ_LMOW01000001.1, read on the forward strand.
CGTGATCCATGCCGCGAGCGGAATACGTGACAGGAATCCGAGCGTGGTGCCCGCGAGCAGCACGGCGATGATGACCGGCGCACGCGAGCGCAGCCCTGTGGAGACCGACGCGATCGCCAGCAACGTCACGAGCGGAATCGTCGCCCACACCGCGTAGAGCGGGTTCGAGAGGGTCGACACGAGGGCGACGACGCCGAGTCCGATCGACGGCCACGCCATGAGCGCGCGGCTGTCGATCATGCGCCGCACGATGCCGATCGTCAGGACGGCGGCGACGACGGTCGCGGAGTAATAGGTGGTCGTCAGCTGCAGCGACGCGAGGTCGAGCGCCTCGCGCGACGCCGAGACGTCGGTCATCGCGAGCACCCCGAACACCGCGAGTGCGAGCACGGACCAGGCAACGGGGGCCATGCCGGCACGGGCGCGGCCGGCTGTCAGACGGATGGCGCCGTAGAGGGCGAGCAGGTTGACGACCGCGCTGATCGCGAAGAGACCGCTCGCATCGACGGGCACCGCTGCGTCGAGGGCGGTGAACGCTGCGGACTCGGGCAGGAACAGCACGCTCGACATCGCCCAGTCGAGCGGTTCGCCGGAGAGCAGCGAGCGGGCGAGCATCGCGACGACCATCGAGTCGCCGTCGCGGAAGAGCAGATCTGCTCGGGCCGACGACGCGACCTCACCGGCGGTGACGAGCGACACAGCGGCAGCGCCCAGCCAACCAGCCAGCTCCCGCACCCACGCCCGCGTCACGGGGCTACTCTGCCACGACCGCCGAGAAGACTCCGGTCTTCGCCGGTCCGCCGGTCACGCGGTCAGCCGATCAGCCGATCAGCCGATCTGCGACCTCAGATCCCAGACCTCTTCGAGAGGAGCGGTTCCCTCGGCGCCATCCGCATCGCGGAAGAGCTCGACGAAACGCCCGATGTCGGCCTGCCAGGCGTGATCGGCCGGGTCATCCTCGAGCGCGGCGACCGCAGCGTCCCAGTCGTCGCACTCGACCAGGTGGAAGAGGCGGTGGCCGGATCGCCAGATGGTCCAGTCGTGGATGCCGATCCGCGAGAAGGTCTCAGCGAGGGCATCGGGGATGCGCGCGTGGTTCGTGCGGTAGTCGTCGATCGCGCCGTCGCGGATCTCGGAGTGCAGGGCGATGCGCATGGGTGTGCCTTTCAAGCCAGAGGGCGGAACGAGATCACGACGGGGGTCGCGGCATCCGCCACATCGACCAGGATGGCACCGTCGACGCGCTCCGCGGAAACCCCGGTGTCACCGATACGGGCCGTCTGCTCGTCGAGGAGGCCATCGGGATCGGGCAGGCGAACACTCCCGTTCTGATCGATGACCGCATGCACCGCGTCGTCGGTGCGCGTCCAGCGCAGCCAGGGTTCGTCGGACGCCCGCAGTCGCTCCTCCGGTCGCGCGCCGAACACCACGTGACCGTGACGGCTGTTCCACTCGCCGAGGCCCTCGAGGGTCTGCCGCTGGAGCTCGGGGATGCGCCCGGATGCCTCGAGCCCGATGTTCAGCAGCAGATTGCCGCCTCTCGAGACGACGTCGACGAGCAGGCGCACGGCCTCATCTGCCGACAGCAGGTGCTCGCTCGTCTCGTTGCGGTTGTGCCCGAAGGAGAGACCGATGCCCCGGGTGTTCTCCCACGCCTCTCCCACCTCGACCGCCGTGCCGTGCACATACTCGCTGGTGCGGAAGTCCCAGTGCGATTCACCCCAGCGGTCGTTCACGACGCCCTCGGGCACTCGCGCGTAGAAGGTCTCGAATGCGTGCGCGAGACTCTTGGGTCCCGGTGCGATGCCGGCATCCGGCCAGCGGATGTCGCCCCACAGGATGTCAGGTCGGTATCGGTCGATCAGGTCGATGACGTGGTCGTGCGCATACTCGGCGTAGGCGAGGTCATCGGGGGCGGGGTCGCCGTCGTGCTCGATCGGCGGAAGGTCGGAGAAGTGCCAGTCGAGCCCGCCCGAGTAGTAGACGCCGAAGCGGAGTCCCGCGGCGCGGGTGGCCTCGGCGAAGGCCCCGATCAGGTCCTGCTGAGGCCCGCGTGCGACGGTGTTGCGTCCGTCGGTGCCCGGTGCGTCCCACAGGGTGACTCCGTCGTGGTGCTTGGTGGTCGGGATGAAGTAGCCGGCTCCCGTCGCCGCGACGACCGCGAGCACCTCGTCGGCGTCGAACGCCTCGGCCTTCCACTGGTCGAGGAAGTCGTCGTAGGGGGCTCCGCCGTGCACCTCCTGCTGATGCGCGTGTGCGGGGGAGCCTTCGATGCGGATCGTGTTCGCGTACCACTCGGCGTAGGGATTGTGGGCGTACCACTGCTCTCGCGGCACTGCCCCGAGTTCGCCTGTCGGCTCGGCCCACGCGGGCACGGAGTAGGGGCCCCAGTGCACGAATATCCCGAGCGCCGCACCACGGAACCACTCGGGCAGGGGCCGTTCGAACTCTCGGTAGGCCTCGGGGCGAACGGGGTCGGTCTCGAACATCGCCATCGGAAAACACCTTTCATCACACCCTTGTGAACCGTTTCGTCTATCACGTATCCTATAGGAAATCTTGAACTCAGGGAGAGCTTCGATGACTGACGCAGGATTCCGCCGCCCCACCGACCGCATCCCCGGCGGTGAGTGGTTCAGCGGCGCGGGTTTCGGCATCTTCGTGCATTGGGATCAGGCCTCGCAGCAGGGGATCGAGATCTCCTGGCCGCTCGTCGGCCGCTCGATCATCCCCGGCGAGGACGCCGTCGAAGATGCGGTGACAGTCGCCCAGTATCAGGCGACGGCGCCGACATTCGACCCGACGGAGTGGGATGCCGCCGATCTCGCCCGCCGAGTGCGCGACGCGGGAGCGACCTATGTCGTCTTCACCGCACGCCACCACGCCGGCTACAACATGTTCTTCACCGAGCAGTCCGACTTCGGCGTCGAGCACGGCCCCTTCGGCCGCGACATCACACGCGAGTTCGTCGACGCCGTGCGGGCCGAGGGGCTGAAGGTCGGCATCTACTACAGCCTTCCCGACTGGAACCACCCGGACTACCCGGCGTTCCGCGACGAGGACCTGCCGTACAAGCTCGAGCACTGGCCCGCCGCGGGGCTGGCCGAGTTCGCCGACACCCCGGATGCCACCGATCGCCATCGTCGCTCGTCGCCGGAGGAGTGGTCGCGCTATCTCGAGTACGTCCGCGCGCAGCTCACCGAGCTGCTCACGAACTACGGACAGATCGACCTGCTGTGGTTCGACGGAGACTGGGAGCGCTCGGCGGTGGAGTGGACCTCTCCCGGCCTGCGTCGTCTGATCAAGGAACTGCAGCCGCACGTCGTCATCAACGACCGCCTTCCCGGTCAGGGCGACTACCGCACGCCGGAGCAGGGATTTCCGCTCACCCCGCCGACCGGTCCATGGGAGCTGTGCCTCACGATCGGCGATCACTGGGCATGGCGCAGCGGGCCCGACAACGAGAAGTCCGCGCGGTCGCTGCTCGTCACCCTGATCGACGTCGTCGCCCGCGGAGGCAACCTGCTGCTGAACGTCGGCCCCGGCCCCGACGGCACGCTGCCCGCGGTCGAGCAGGAGCGTCTGCAGGAGTTCGCCGAGTGGATGCAGTCGCACGCCGAGGCCGTGATCGGCGTCGAGCCCACCGTGGGCATCGACTTCCACGGCCCGACCACCGCCCGTGCCGGCCGTCTCTACCTGCACCTGACCGCGCTGCCGGTCGAGGAGATCATCGTGCGAGGGCTGCCGGTGCGTTCGATCACCCGAGTGCATCGCCTCGCCGACGATCTCGAGCTGCAGCATGACGCCAGCTTCGAGGTGCACGAGGCGTCCATCGCGGGCGACGACCTGGGCGAGCTGCGAATCGTGGCACCCGCACCCAGCGGCGCGCTGATCGACGTCATCGCCATCGACTTCTCCGAGTAACCGCACCACCCGAGCGACACCCCCTCACCCATCGCATCGAATCAGCATCCAATGAAGGAGGCAGACAGAATGAATGCACTCTCATCCCGACGCGCGAAGCGTCTCGTCCTGACCGGGGCCGCGGGCCTCACCGTGGTCGCCCTCGCCGGTTGTGCCGGGGCATCCGCCGGAGGCACCGGCGGATCCGGCGGTCCGCTCGTGCTCTACACCTGGGCCGCCAGCGAGGGCGACCAGGCGCAGTGGGCCGACTTCATCGAAGGCGCGCAGGTCGAGGATCCCGACCTCGACATCTCCGTCGAGGGCCCGAGCTTCTCGGACTACTGGACCAAGGTGAAGACCCGCCTCAGCGGATCGAACCCGCCCTGCCTGCTCACGACCCAGGCCGCGCGCGCACAGGAGCTGGGCGACCTGCTCATGCCTCTCGACGATCTGATCGAGAAGAGCGGTTTCGACATCGACAGCATCGACGCCTCGATGCTCAGCGGTATGACGGTCGACGGGACGATCCGCGCGATCCCCTATGACGCCGAGCCGATCGTGCTCTTCTACAACGTCGAGGCGTTCCAGGCGGCAGGGCTCGAGCTGCCCGGCACCGAGTACACGCGCGACCAGTTCATCTCGGACGCCAAGGCGCTCACCGATGGAGAGAAGAAGGGTCTCGCGCTCGCGCCGGGCATCTTCATCCCCAACGCCTGGTCGCTCGCCGACGGCGTGCCCGCCGTCACCGAAGACGGCGAGCTCGACCTCACGAACTCCGATTTCGTCGACCAGATCCAGAGCTTCTTCGACCTCGTCTCGGTCGAGCAGGTCGCGAAGGCTCCCGAAGCCGCCGACGGCTCCGAAGTGTCGCAGCAGGCGTTCACCTCGGGCGAGGTGCCGATGCTCATCGAAGGCCCCTGGATGTACGGCAGCTTCGCGGACGCCGCCGACTTCACCCTGGGCGTCACGATCGTCCCGTCGACGAGCGGGACGGCAGCCGCGATGACCGCAGGCTCGGGATTCGGCATCGCTGCGAACTGCGACCGCCCCGATGAGGCCTTCGCCGCGATCGAGGCGCTGACCTCGGTGTCGGTGCAGGAGAAGCAGGCCGAGGCCCGTGGCATCGTCCCCTCTCGCATCGAGGCGCTTCCGGCCTGGGCCGAGGGCAAGACCGAGGGTGCCGCCGACGTCGTCGAGGCACTCCTCGCAGACGCGACGCCGCAGCGCACCACCTCGACCTGGAACCAGGTCGAGACCCTGATGACCCAGTACGGAGTGCAGGGCTACCGGGGTGAGCTGACGGCTGCGGAGATCATGGAGACGATCCAGAACTCGGTCGCGGGCTGAGCGGATGGCGATCATGAGCGACCGGAGTGAGGCGACGGCCTCCTCGGCGATGCCCGGCGTGGCGGGGGTGCCGATCGGTGCCCCCGCCCCGCGGGCTCCACGTCTGCGACATCGGCGCGGCGACGGCTGGGTCGCCGTGGCCTTCCTCGCCCCGGGGTTGATCGGGTTCGTCCTGTTCATCCTCACTCCGCTGTTCGGATCGGCCTTCATCAGCCTGTTCGACTGGAAGCTGTTCGGCAGCCCCGACTTCATCGGGTTCGAGAACTACGTCAAGCTGTTCCGCGACCCGACGTTCTACACCGTGCTCGGCAACACGCTCATCTTCGCGGTCGTCTACACGGCGCTGAACCTCTTCGTCGCCCTCACCATCTCGCTGTGGCTGAACACTCGCATGAAGGCCGCGGGTGCGTGGCGGGTCATCTTCTTCCTTCCCGTGATCACCCCGATGGTGGCGAACGCGCTCGTGTGGCGGCTGCTCCTCTCGCAGGACGGACTCGTCAACTCGATGCTCGCGACCGTCGGCATCGACGGCCCCAACTGGCTGTCCGACTCGGCGTGGGCGCTCCCCTCGGTGATCGCGATGTCGGTGTGGCAGTCGTTCGGCTACAACGTGATCGTCCTGTCGGCCGGCCTCAGCGCGATCCCGAAGGAGCTGCTCGAGGCCTCCCGCATCGACGGCACCTCGGCCTGGCAGCGGCTGCGGTTCATCATCCTGCCGCTGCTGTCGCCGTCGCTGTTCTTCTGCTCGACCATGACGATGATCGGCGCGTTCCAGGTGTTCGTGCAGCCGCTGTTCCTCACGCAGGGCGGGCCGGGCGAGAGCACCAACACGTTCGTGCTCTACCTGTATCGCAACGGATTCGTCTTCGATCGGCTCGGCTACGCATCCGCCCTCGCGTGGATCCTCTTCCTCGTCGTGATGCTCATCACCGCCCTGCAGTTCGTCGGCCAGCGCAGGTGGGTGAACTATGAGTGACGTCGTGAGCCTTCCCCGCCGCGCACGTCAGCGCCGGGACTCCCTCAAGGAATGGCTGAACACCGCAGCCATCGCCGTGGTGGCGCTGATCTTCGCGTTCCCCTTCATCTGGATGTTCCTCACGGCGCTCAAGCCCGAGAACGAGGTGTTCACCGCGACCCCTCAGATCTTCGGATCGGAGATCCGCTGGGCGAACTTCGTCGAGGCCTGGACGGTCGTGCCGTTCGGCCGCTTCATCCTCAACGGCCTGATCGTCGCGATCCTCGGCGCCCTGCTGTCGGTGATCGTCGCCGTGCTCTCGGCCTACGCGTTCTCGCGCCTGCGCTTCAAGTACCGCGACAAGCTGTTCCTGCTGTTCGTGCTCACGCTCGTGCTGCCTCAGGAGGTGCTGGTCGTGCCCCTGTTCATCATGATCAACAGCTGGGGATGGAACGACAGCTTCGCGGCGCTCATCATCCCGTTCGCCTTCACGGCGTTCGGCACCTTCCTCATGCGGCAGTTCTTCCTCACCATCCCGATGGAGTACGAGGAAGCGGCCCTGATCGACGGTGCGTCGCGCCTGCGCACTCTCTGGTCGGTGCTGCTGCCGCAGCTGGTCGCGCCGCTGAGCGTGCTCGCGGTCTTCTCGTTCATCGGCTACTGGAACTCGTACCTGTGGCCGCTGATCATCATCAACACACAGGACATGGCCACCGTGCCCCTCGGGCTCGGCATGTTCACCGGTCAGTTCGGCACGCAGTGGGCTCTGCTCATGGCGGCGTCGACGCTGGCCGTCATCCCCTCGCTGATCCTGGTGCTGCTGCTGCAGCGGCAGCTCATCAAGGGGGTCACCCTGGGCGGACTCGGAGGACGCTGATGCACACGACACAAGACACCGCCGCGAGACTGCTCGAGGTCAGGGCGGATGCGACGGCAGGAAGCCGCATCGTGCACGTCGAGGCGCAGCTGTGCGACCTTCCGGTCGAGACGGAGCGGACGGATGCGCTGCAGACGTTCGTGAAGCAGGAGACGATCCTCGTGCGACTGCGCACCGCCGACGGCACCGAGGGCATCGGCTACAGCTACACGATCGGCACAGGCGGCGGTGCCGTGCTCAGCCTGCTGCGCGAGACACTGCTGCCGGCGCTGATCGGCCTCGAAGCAGAGCGTCCGGAGGCCGTATGGCTGGCCCTGTTCGGCATCACCCGCGCGACCACCGTGGGGCCGATCACCGCGCTCGCGCTCGCCGCGGTCGACACCGCCGTGTGGGATGCGAAGACGCGGCGATCCGGGCTGCCGCTGTGGGTCGCCGCCGGCGGCGCCTCGCCCTCCGTCCCGGTGTACGACACCGAGGGCGGATGGATGCACTTCGGCACCGATGAGCTCGTGGCGCACGCCGTCGATGCGAAGGAACGAGGCATGGGCGGGGTCAAGATCAAGGTGGGGATGCCGCGGGGCCACCAGGACCTGGAGCGACTGCGGGCCGTGCGGGACGCGGTCGGACCCGGCATGGACATCATGGTCGATGCGAACCAGTCGTTCTCGGTGGCGGAGGCGATCAGGCGCGCCCGTCTCTTCGAAGAGGTCGACGTCTTCTGGTTCGAGGAGCCCCTGCCGGCCGAGGACATCGAGGGGCACCGGCAGCTCGCGCGCTCGACATCGGTGCCCATCGCGGTCGGCGAGAGCATGTACTCGCTCGGGCACTTCCGCGAGCATCTGCAGCGCGGTGGTGCATCGATCGTCCAGGCCGACGTGGCGCGGGTGGGCGGCATCACGCCGTGGCTGAAGATCGCGCACCTCGCCGAGTCGTTCAACGCCCCCGTGGCGCCGCACTTCCTCATGGAGCTGCACGTCTCGCTCGTGTGCGCGATCCCCAATGCGCTGTATCTCGAGCACATCCCGCAGCTGCGTGCCGTGACGAGGGGCGAGCTGCGCATCGAGAACGGGCGGGCCTGGGCGCCGAACGAGGCAGGGCTCGGGATCTCCTGGAACGACGACGCGCTCGGGCGGCTGGTCGTCGCATGAGCAGTGTCGTCTCCGGAGTCGCGCAGCCCGTCGCGCAGTCGGTCGCGATCGGACGCGGCGGGCTCGCCGCTCCACCCGTCGGGTACGGCGCCGCGGCGCTCGGCAACCTCTATCAGGCGCTGGGCGACGACGAGTGGCCGGGCATCGTGCCTGCGGCGTGGGCAGGAGGCATCCGGTATTTCGACGTGGCTCCGCACTACGGGCTCGGTCTCGCCGAACGACGACTCGGCGACAGCCTGCGGCAGCTGCCGCGCGACGAGTACATCGTCTCGACCAAGGTCGGGCGCCTGCTCGTGCCGCAGGATGCCGCCGGTCGCACCGACATCGACAACCTGTTCGACGTACCCGCCGACCATCGCCGCGTGCAGGACTACTCGCGAGACGGCGTGCTGCGCTCGATCGAGCAGTCACTCGAACGGCTCGGTCTCGATCGCATCGACATCGCACTGGTGCACGACCCCGACGCGCACGAGCGCGAAGCCCTCGAGGGTGCGTTCCCCGCGCTCAGCGAGCTGCGCGATCAGGGGGTCATCACCTCGTTCGGGGCGGGGATGAACCAGAGTGCGATGCTCGCGCGGTTCGTGCGAGAGACCGACGCCGACGTGATGATGGTCGCCGGGCGCTGGACCCTCCTCGACCAGTCGGCCGCCGATGACCTGCTTCCGCTCGCACACGAGCACGACGTGACGGTGCTCGCCGCGGCGGTCTTCAACTCGGGCATCCTCGCGACGGATGCGCCCGCGCAGGACGCGCTCTTCGACTACGGGCCCGCCGAGCTCGCGGTCATCGAACGAGCCCGATCGATCGCGCGCATCGCGCGGCGGCACGGCAGCTCGCTCCCCGAGCTCGCCGCACAGTACCCGCTGACCCACCCTGCGGTGGCGGCGGTGGTGATGGGCGGCGCGAGCGCCGAGCAGGTCTCGAGGAACAGCCGCCTCGTCGCGCGCCCGGTCGCCGCCGAGGTGTGGGACGAGCTTCGAGAACACGGGCTGATCAGCCGAGAAAGGCACCCCGTACGATGAGACTCATGTTCGGCGACGACGAAGCACGCGGACCGCGGCCGCTCCCGGCGCGGCGCGCCCTCGTCGACGATGTATACGACGCCGTGCTCGGCCTTCTCATGGACCGCGTGATCGAGCCCGGCGCCCGCGTGAACATCGACGCGGTCGCTCGCGATCTCGACGTGTCGCCCACCCCGGTGCGCGAGGCGCTCACGCGCCTCGAGGCCGAGGGTCTCGTCGCGAAGCGCGCACTCAAGGGCTACGTCGCGGCTCCTCTGCTCGACGCTGCGGGGCTCCGTGACCTGTACGACATGCGCGAACTGCTCGAGCCCGAGGCCGCGCGTCGCGCATCGACCCATCTCGACGCCGCCATCGAGAGCGAGCTCGCGGAGTCCGTCGTTCAGATGCGTGCAGCGTCGGCGCCCGACGCGGAGGAGAGCTTCCGCAACTACCGCCGGTTCATCGACGAGGACCTGCACTTCCATCACCTGATCGCCGAGCAGGCGCAGAGCCCACTGCTCTCGGAGGCCATCGTGCGGCTGCGGTCGCACATGCACCTCTACCGCCTGAACTTCCGTCACCACTTCGAAGACGACACCCTCAGCGAGCACGAGAGCATCCTGGCGGCGCTTCGCCGACGCGATCCCGAGGCCGCAGCAGAGGCGATGCGCACCCACATCGCGAAGTCGTACGACAGGCTCGGCCCCGCGATCGCTCGACGGGCCGAGAACGCATCCGAATGATCTGATTTCGCGATCGACATCGCGCAAAGTGCCCGAAATCCCGGGCAAAACCGGCCATTTGCGCGGTCCGACGCCGACATGATCGACCCGGAACAGCGAAAAATCAAGGTAAACTCGATATCGACACCCGCCCGCCCGCCTGTGCCGCACCCCCGGCCGACGAGCTTTGAGGAGCCGCGTATATGCTGACGCTCCTCGCCGTGTTCCTTCTCGGGTCGATCCTGATGCCCGTTCTGGTGCGCTGGCTGGGATCCCAGGCATTCGCCATCGCGGCTCTCATTCCCGCCGCGGCATTCATCCACGCTCTGGTGCTCACCCCCCAGGTGCTCGACGGCCCGACGCCCTTCGTCTCGGTCGCGTGGATTCCGCAGCTCGGGTTGAACCTGTCGATGAACATGGATGTGCTCGGCTGGGTGCTGACCCTCATCGTCACGGGTGTCGGCGCGCTCGTGCTGCTGTACTGCCGCTGGTACTTCCACGACGACTCCGCGGGGATCGGCCAGTTCGCCGGTGTCCTGCTCGGATTCGCGGGTGCGATGTACGGCCTCGTCCTGACCGACGACCTGGTCATGCTCGTCATGTTCTGGGAGGTGACGAGCATCCTCTCGTACCTCCTCATCGGCCACTACCGTCGGCGTGCGGCCAGCCGACGAGCCGCTCTCCAGGCGCTCCTGGTCACCACCCTCGGCGGGCTCGTGATGTTCGTCGGAGTCGTGCTGCTGGTCGTCGATGCCGGCACCTCGAGCATCCGCGAGATCCTCGAGATCGCTCCCACCGGGGCGATCGTCGATGCCGCCGTGGTGATGCTGCTGGTCGGTGCCATCAGCAAGTCCGCGATCTTCCCGTTCCACTTCTGGCTCCCCGGCGCGATGGCCGCGCCCACCCCCGTGAGCGCCTACCTGCACGCTGCGGCGATGGTGAAGGCGGGCATCTACCTGATCGCGCGCTTCGCTCCGATCTTCGCGTTCACCGGACCCTGGCGGCCGATCATCATCTCGCTGGGGATCGTGACGATGCTGCTCGGCGGCATCCAGGCGCTGCGAGAGACCGACCTCAAGCGCATCCTCGCCTTCGGCACAGTCAGCCAGCTCGGGTTCTTCTCGATCGTGATCGGCTACGGCACGCAGGCGAGCGCACTGGCGGGTCTTGCACTCGTGATCGCGCACGCGCTGTTCAAGTCGGCGCTGTTCCTGATCGTCGGTGTGATCGACCGCCAGCTGTCGACGCGTGACATCACCGAGCTGAGCGGTGTGGGCCGGCAGGCGCCGGTCATGGCGACTGCCGCATTCATCTCCATCGCCTCGATGGCCGGCATCGCGCCGACCCTCGGATTCGTCGCGAAGGAGTCCACCCTCACAGCCCTCCTCGACGACGCACTGCATGGATCGCCATGGGGACTCGTCGCCATCATCGGCGTCAGCGTCGGATCCATTCTCACTGCGGCATATGGCATCCGCTTCCTCTGGGGCGCGTTCTGGACCAAGCGCGACGCAGCAGGCGATCGTCTTCCCGACACCGCGTGGCCGGACCCGCCCGTCGGATTCCTCTCGGCGCCGATCATCCTCGCCGGCTTCACGCTGGCCACCGGCATCGGAGCCCCTGCTCTCGACGTCGCGCTCCAGGGATACGCCCTCACGGCCACGCCCGGCCTCGACGCCGAGGGCGTCGCCGCCGAGGGACCAGGGCACCTCGCCCTCTGGCACGGTCTCGAGCCCGCTCTCGGCATCTCGATCCTGTCGATCCTGCTCGGCGCCGCGGTGTTCCTCCTGACCCTGCGCACGGGGTGGGATCGCAAGGCGCGGCTGATCCGCTTCACCGCGGCAGACGTCTACTACCTGGTCATGCGCGGCGTCGACCGGCTCTCGGTGCTGAGCACGACCCTCACCCAAAGAGGCTCGCTTCCGGTCTACGTCGGCACGATCTTCGTGGTCTTCGTCGCCGCCGAGATCACGGCTCTCGTCGCCAGTGACATCGACCGCTTCCAGCTCTCGGCCTGGCACACCCCCGCGCAGCTGGTTGTCGCGCCGATGATGGCCGCCGCCGGCGTCATGGCCGTGCGGGCGCAGAAGAGGTACACCGGGGTCGTGCTCGTCTCGATCACGGGTCTCGGCATGGTCGTGCTGTTCGCGACCAGCGGCGCCCCCGACCTGGCGCTGACGCAGATCCTCGTCGAGACCGTGACGATGGTCACCTTCGCGCTCGTGCTGCGTCGCCTGCCTGCGCGAATGGGCGAGCACAACGCCTCCGTCGGTCGCATTCCGCGGGCGCTGCTGGGTGTCGGAGTCGGACTCACCATGGCCCTCGTCGCGGTCGTGGCGACCCAGTCGCGTATCGCGGACCCGATCTCGGCGGCCTTCCCGAAGCTCGCGTACGAGATCGGTCACGGCAAGAACGTCGTCAACGTCGCGCTGGTCGACCTTCGCGGCTGGGACACGATGGGCGAGCTCTCGGTGCTCGTGCTGGCCGCCACGGGCGTGGCGTCGCTCGTGTTCGTCACTCACCGCGCCGACATGCTGTCGGCGACCAAGACGCTTCCCAAGGCGCGGCGCCGTCGAACTCTCAGCCGTCCCCTGGTCGAGACGACCGAGGGCGTGCGCTTCCAGACCGACGAGAACGAGAGCAGCCCCCGCGCCTGGCTCGTCGGCGGACCGAAGATGAACCCGGAGAACCGGTCGATCCTGCTCGAGGTGATCGTCCGCATCCTCTTCCACACGATCATCGTCGTGTCGATCTTCCTGCTCTTCTCCGGCCACAACCTTCCGGGCGGCGGCTTCGCGGGCGGACTCGTCGCGGGCATGGCACTCGTCATGCGCTACGTCGCCGGCGGACGCTGGGAGCTCGGCGCGGCCGCGCCCACGGATGCCGGTCGACTGCTCGGCGCCGGTCTGATCCTCGCGGTCGGCACTGCCGTCGTACCGCTGTTCTTCGGCCTCGCCCCGCTCACCAGCAACTTCTGGGAATGGGAGATCCCCGGCATCGGCCACATGGAGTTCGTCACCTCGACGATCTTCGACGTCGGCGTGTACCTCGTCGTGATCGGACTCGTGCTCGACGTGCTGCGCAGTCTCGGTGCCGAGGTCGACCGCCAGGCGCAGGAGTTCCGCGAGCGGGGGGTGAGCATCTGATGGATGTCTCGTTGACCCTGATCGTGATCATGGCCGTGCTGTTCGCCTGCGGTGTCTACGCGATGCTCGAGCGCAGTCTCACCCGCGTGCTGATCGGCTTCCTGCTGCTCGGCAACGCCACGAACCTGCTGCTGCTCATCGTGATGGGCGTGCCGGGCAACGCTCCCTTCTTCGGCACCGAAGGAGAGCTGAGCGATCCGCTGCCCCAGGCGCTCACCCTCACGGCCATCGTCATCACCTTCGCCGTCTCGGCCTTCCTGCTCGCGCTCATCTACCGCTCGTGGCAGCTGGGTCAGGCCGACACCGTCGAAGACGACGAGGCCGACATCGCTCTCCGCGAGCGCACCGACGCCGACGAAGACCTCATGGACGACGAGGCCGACGCCGCCGACGACGAGGCGACCACCGACTTCGTCGGCGTGCAGACGTCGCCGATCACGGTGCTCCATATGCGCGACCACCCCTCGATCCACGACGACGCCCCGACCGACAGACCGACGGGAGCCCGCACGGCGCCCACGGATGCACATGGGGAGGCGGAGGCGGACGTCGATGCCGGTGCGGGTGCATCCGTCCTCGACGGAGAATCGGCCCCGCCAGACGACGGCGACGCAGAGGACTCGCGGGACTCGACTGCATTCCGGACGGACTCCGACACTCACGCGGCCGACGCCCACGAGACCGACGCCGCGGATGCCGCTCGCGACACAGCGGCAGACACGGCATCCGACGACAGCGCACCTGAGCACACCGACGACGGGGAGGACCGCCGATGAGCGCCCTCGTCCCCCTGCTCGTCGCCCTGCCGCTGCTCGGCGCGGCCGCGACCCTGATCTTCGGCCGCAACCCGCGCCTGCAGGCCTTCGTCACGGTCGCGACGCTCGCGACGGTCTCGGTGATCGCCGCCGTGCTGCTGGTCGTGGTCGACGCGGGAGAACCGCTCGCGGTCTCGGTCGGCGGATGGCCCGTGCCGTTCGGCATCGTGCTCTACGTCGACAGGCTCGCGGCTCTCCTCGTGCTTATCTCGAGCATCGTGCTGCTCGCGGTTCTGCTCTTCTCGATCGGTCAGGGCGCGGCCGACGGCACCGACGAGACGCCGATCTCGATCTTCAACCCGTCATACCTGATCCTCGCCGCGGGAATCTTCAACGCCTTCATCGCGGGGGACCTGTTCAACCTGTACGTCGGATTCGAGATCCTGCTCGTGGCGTCGTACGTGCTGATCACGCTGGGCAGCACCGAGTCGCGCATCCGCACCGGCGCCGTCTACATCGTCGTCTCCCTGGTCTCGTCGATCCTGTTCCTCGCCTCGATCGCGATGATCTACGGCGCGCTCGGCACCGTGAACATGGCGCAGATCGCCGAGCGCATGACCGAACTCCCGCAGGAGACGCAGCTCGTGCTGCACCTCATGCTCGTGATCGCGTTCGGCATCAAGGCCGCGATCTTCCCCGTGTCGTTCTGGCTGCCCGACTCGTATCCGACCGCCCCTGCGCCCGTCACCGCGGTGTTCGCAGGCCTGCTGACGAAGGTCGGCGTCTACGCACTGATCCGCACTGAGACGCAGCTCTTCGCCGAGAACAGCATCGACACCGTGCTGCTGATCATCGCCCTGGCGACCATGATCGTCGGAGTGCTCGGCGCCGTGGCGCAGGCCGAACTCAAGCGAATCCTGTCGTTCACCCTGGTGAGTCACGTCGGATACATGATCTTCGGTCTCGCGATAGCGACCCCGGCGGCGATCGGCGCGACGGTGTACTACATCGTCCACCACATCATCGTGCAGACGACCCTGTTCCTCGCCGTCGGTCTCATCGAGCGCAGGGCGGGAAGCACCTCGATCCTCCGGGTGAAGGGCCTGCTCAAGGTCGCGCCGGTGATCGCCGTGCTCTACTTCATCCCCGCGATCAACCTGGGTGGACTCCCGCCGTTCTCCGGGTTCATCGGCAAGTTCGCGCTGTTCGAGGCCGCGGCATCCGTGGGGACCCCCCTCATGATCGTGCTGATCTTCGGCGGGATCGTCACTTCGCTGCTCACCCTCTATGCGCTGATGCGCGCGTGGAACCTCGCGTTCTGGCGCGAGGAGGACGACTCGACCGAGACCGAGGGGCGCATCTCGTACCTCGGCAACGCCCCGGCCGCCGACGAGCAGCAGGAGCGTCGCCGCATCCCTCGCATCATGACGGTCGCCACCGCCGGCATGGTGGGGGTCACTATCGCGCTCACCGTCTTCGCCGGTCCGCTCTACGCACTGTGCGACCGCATCGGTGCGGCGCTGCTCGACCCGGTCACCCTCGTGCAGCTGGAAGACGAGGTCGAAGGATGAGCCCCACCGAGACCGGCCGTCACTTCTGGCGGGACATCCGCGTGCAGCTGCCGTTCCTGGCATGGCTCGTCGTGCTCTGGATGCTGCTGTGGAGCCAGTTCACGGTGCTGTCCTTCCTCTCGGGTCTCGTCGTCGCGGTGTTCGTCACGCGCGTCTTCCGGCTGCCGACCGTCGAGCTGTCCGGGCGGATCAACATCTGGTACGCCGCGCTGTTCGTGGTGCAGTTCCTGTTCGCCGTCCTGCGTGGAGCGGTCTCGGTCACGGCGCAGGTGTTCGACTTCCGCCGTCAGCCCGGCGCGGCGATCATCGCGGTGCCGTTGAAATACGCCGACGACCTCATCATGACCCACGTCTCGGTGGTCTCGTCGCTGGTGCCCGGATCGCTGATCGTCGAGGCCGACCGCGACAGGCAGGTGCTCTACCTGCACGTGATCGGGGTTCGCAGCATGGCCGACGTCGAGAAGCAGCGCGAGGGCGTGCTGCGGTGGGAGCGACGGGTCGTGCGTGCGCTCGGTGCCCCCGCGCAGTACCGTGCCCTCAAGGCCGACGAACGCGCGGCGCGCGCCGGCGGTGCCGGCGGGCTGACCAGGGGAGGTGCCCGATGAACGTGCTGATGCTGGCGATCATGGTCGTCTTCGGGGTGGCCGCCATCCTGACGATCATCCGCATCGTGCGCGGACCCTCGATCCTCGATCGAGCCGTCGCCTCCGACGTGCTGCTCACCGAGGTCATGTGCGTGCTCGGTGCCGAGATGGCGATCAACGGTCACACCCGCAACATCCCAGTGCTGCTGATCATCGCCGCTGTGGGTGTCTTCGGTTCGATCTCGGTCGCCCGGTTCGTGGCCAGAAGGGACAACACGACCCCATGAACGTGTTCGGTCTCGCCATTCCCGACGCCGTCATCGACGTTGCCATCCTCGTGCTGATCCTGCTCGGCGCGGTTCTGTGCCTGTCGGCCGCCGTCGGTCTGCTGCGCTTCCGTGACGTGCCCTCGCGACTGCACGCCGCGACGAAGCCCCAGGTGCTCGGCCTCATCCTCATCTGCCTCGCGATCGCCCTGTCGCAGCGCACCGTCGGCGGAATCCTCATCGGGCTCGCGCTCGTCGCCCCGATCGTGCTGATGCAGTTCGCCACGGCCCCGCTGTCGGCCCATATCGTCGGCCGGCAGGCCTACCGCAACGGCACGACCGACGAGCGCAGTCTGGTCGTCGACGAGCTCGCCGAGTCGAAGCAGACTCCGCCGGGCGCCGGCTGACCAGAAGGAAGACGGATGTCAGCACCCCAGGGATGGTACGACGCGGGCACGCCGGGCCGGCAGCGCTGGTGGGACGGCGTGCAGTGGACCGCACATGAGCGCACGGCGCCGCCGACCGCCCCGTCGATGGGGTGGTACCAGGTGCCGGGGACCACAGACGTCCGCTGGTGGGACGGAGTCATCTGGACGCCGTACCGCGTGCGCAAGGGCAAGCCGCGGCCCGACGCCCTGGCGGTCGAGCCGCCGGTGATGGGGCTGGTGCTCGGCATCATGTTCTTCATCCTCGCGATGCTGCAGCTGTTGGCGGCGGTCATCACGCAGAGCCCCGGCAACTTCGCCCTTCCGGTGGTCCTGATGTCCATCGCCGTGATCTGGGTCCTCGGCGCCGCGCATACCCGCGCAGTGCGCAGTCTCCCCGCCCCGCAGTCGGCGGCGGTCGTCGACGCATCCGTGCAGCCGCTGCCCGGAGAGGTCGATGGACCGCATGCCGGGTGGTATCCGGTGACGGGGCAGGCCAGCCGCTGGTGGACCGGTTCCCGCTGGACCTGGTACCTCGGCACGAAGTTCGGCCCGCGCCCCGGACACGCCGGGCCCCGCGGCTATCTCACGTCGATGATCGTCGGCTGGTGCGTGGTCGGCATCGCGGTGGTCGGCCTGGTCGTCGCGGTGGCGGGAAGCGTCATGGAGCAGAGTCCCGTCACCGGGTTCATGATCGTGTTCGGCATCATCTTCGCGGTGCTCTTCGGCGGTCTGGGGGCGTTCGTCCTGCTGCTGACGAGGGCGCGACGCAACGCGATGCTCCTTCCGACCACACCCCCGCCGCTGCGCTGAGGCGGGCGCGCCGCGCGCCCGCGCGGAGCCGGTTGGTGTTCATAATTCAGCATGAGCCTGTCCCCGTGGGCGTGAAAGGGGCAGCAGGACAGCCCGACACGAGATCCATGCTGAATAGTGAACGACGCCGACCAGTGCTACTTCTCCTGCACTGACCTCTGTTCCGCGCAAGTCATCCCTGGCTGTGCGGACGACGCACTTCGATGCCCTGCGCTGTCTGCACACTTCTGCGATGGGGAAAAAACAGAAGACCGTCGCGCAGCGCGCGGACGACGGCTATGCGCATACTGTTCTCAGCCGATCGGATCTGGTGCACCGAGGGTTTACGGCGCGTCTCATCGCCGAGTCAGTCGCGCGAGGAGAACTCCTGCACGTGCGTCGCGATCGATACGCACTGCCGTCGACCCACCGGGACATCATCGAGGCGGTCCGCATCGGCGGGCGAGTGTCCTGCTTGTCTCTCCTCGCCCTTCTGGGTGTCTTCGTGTTCCGCTGCCGAGAGCTGCATGTGCTCGTGACTCCCGGTTCGTCTCGTCTGCGTGTCACGAAGGACAGAAAGGTCGTGCTCCATTGGAAGGTGCTTACAAGCGTGCGGGAGAGCCTGCATGCGGCTCCGTTGATCGATGCCGTCGCGCACTCTGTGCTGTGCCAGGCTCCGCGCGAGGCGCTCGCCACCTTGGACAGCGTGCTTCATCACGCACTCCTGACACACGATGAGCTGGCCACGATGTTCGCGGCCCTTCCCGCCCGATTCCGCCCGCTGCTCACGTTGGTCGATCCGTCGGCGGGCTCCGGCCCCGAAACGTTCATGCGATTGCTGCTGCGGGCGATGGGCGTCGCATATGAGACGCAGGTGTATCTCGAAGGCGTCGGGTACGTCGACTTCATGGTGGAGGGCTGGTTGATCATCGAGTGCGACAGCAAGGAGTTCCACGAAGGGTGGGAGAAGCAGATGCAGGATCGCGAGCGCGATATCGCCGCGGCCCGACTCGGCGTCATGACCATTCGGCCACTTGCGAAAGACATTCTCGGTGACCAGGCGTCCGTGCGACAGGCTCTCGAGCAGATCATCGCTGTACTCGGGCCGAGGTTCACCGACGCACCTCGTTCACAATTCAGCAAGAAGCGCCCCTGAGCGGCGCTCGAGTAACGAAACCACGTGGCCCAGACGCGTTCATGCTGAGTTGTGAACTACACGGCGAAGAGAGTACGGGTCAGAGATCGTCGGCGAAGGCCTGGATCAGGCGGGCCGCCGGCTCGGAGTCGCTGATCAGCGTGCCGTGACCGTGGTCGGGGATGACCCGCAGGTCGGCGCCGGGGATCTCGTCGATGATCTCCCGGCACCAGCTCATCGGCGCGAGCGGGTCGTCTTCTCCGCGCAGCACCAGCACCGGCTGTTCGATGCGCGCGAACGCCTTCTCCGGCTGGTGCACGATGGTCGCGCGGATCTTGCGGATCAGGTGCGGGCCGCCGCGGAGGTACTCCCGGGCGCCGCGCCAGATCACCAGCGGACGCTCTCCGATCAGGTCGGTGAGGAGGTACCTCGCCTGTGAGGCGATGTTACGGGCTGCCTTGTTGACGGTGGGGCCGGCCAGCACGACACCTTCGACGCGCGACGGATGCCGCGCGGCGAGCTCGGCGGCGATCTGGCTGCCCATGGAGTGCCCGATCACGACGACGGGGCCCTCGCCGACGTGACGGAGGTAGGCGGCGACGAGGTCGGCGTGGCGTTCCATGGTGAAGGTGCGCGCGGGCTCGGGCGCTTCGCCGAAACCAGGCAGGTCGAGCGCGATGACTCTGCCGCGCAGTCGCTGCACGACATCGAGGTAGACGCTGCGACCCATGCCGATGCCGTGCAGCAGCAGGAACGTGCGAGGGCCCTCGCCGAAGGTCTCCGCGATGAGCGTCGCCCCTGCATGCTCGAACTCGAGCAGGGTGACGGGGGTGCCCTTCGGGGCGAGATAGCTGGAGACCACGCACCCACGCTAACCGAGTGGGGGCCTTGCGGCTAACCGGATACAGCGTGCGCCGTATGCCGGTGTGCGGCAAGACGCGCGTGCGCGCCATGCGAGGATGAAGGGTGTCTTCGCTCAGCCCCGATCCCGATCAGATCGAGACGGGGGGCGAGACCGCACGTCCGTCGAAGGGCTTCATCGCACGCATCGCAGACGGGTTGAGCGATCCGGTGCTGCGGGCGCTCGTCGCCGCGACCGCTGTGTCGCGCATCGGCCGAGGAGTCTTCCTCGCGGTCACGGTGCTGTTCTTCACCCAGATCATCGGTCTCTCGCCTGCGCAGGCCGCCGTGGTGCTCGCGGTGTCGAGCGGATGCGGTGTCGTGGGGTCGCTCCTCGGCGGCTGGCTCGCCGATCGGTGGAGCGCCCGACGCCTCGCATTCGGCTTCGAGATGGCCGGCGGCGTGCTGCTCGCCGCCTATGCGTTCGTCGGGGATTTCGTGTCGGCGCTTCTGCTCGCCAGCCTCTCCGGCTTCTTCGACTCGCTCGGATACTCGGCTCGGTCCGCGATCATCGCGCGAGGATTCGCCCCCGACAGGCGGGTGCACGCCCGCGCCGTGCTGCGCACGGTCACGAACCTCGCGATCGCCGCAGGCTCGGGCTTCGGCGCGATCGCCCTGGCGCTCGGCACCCCCGAGGCCTACCGGGTCGTGATCGCCGGCGCGGGTGCCGTCTGCGCACTCGGGTCGCTCTCGCTCCTCCGGCTGACGTCGGCGGTCGACGCACCCGCACGCGTTCGTGTCGCGACTCAGCTCACCGAGACGGGATCCATCGACACGCAGGCGACGGCTGCGGCATCCGCTGAGCGCAGGGAGTGGAACCGTCGCTCGCCGTGGCGCGACCCGCGGTACCTGCTGCTGAGCGGGCTCTCGGCGATCTTCGGCATGCAGTTCGGAGTGGCGGAACTCGGGGTGCCCCTGTGGATCAGCGAGTACACGAATGCGCCGGATGCCACGTTCGCGGTGCTCCTGATCGTCAACACGGCGCTGGTCGTGCTGTTCCAGGTGCGTGCCTCGCGCGGCACGCATGACGTTCGGGTCGCGGGACGGGTGACCATGATCGCGGGGTGGCTCATGGTCGCCGCCTGTCTGATCTACGCGCTCGCCGCCGGGCTTCCGACGTGGGCTGCGATCGTCATCCTCATCGTCGGCATGATCACGCACACGTTCGCCGAGATCCTGTCGCAGGCCGGAGCCTGGGGGCTCAGCTTCGAGCTCGCCGATCCGGTGCGGGCGGGCGCCTATCAGGGCGTGTTCGGCATGGGCTTCTCGCTCGGAGCCCTCGCGTCGCCGATCGTCGTGAACGCCACGGCGATCACCTTCGGCTTCGCCGGATGGGCGATGCTGGCGGCGATCTTCCTCGCCGCGGCGGTGGGCATCTGGGTGATCGCACGCCGCGCAGCCGCGTCCGCCGCAGCCGGATCCGCCTGAGGCGCGGGCCCGCATCCGCCTGAGGCGCGGGCCGAGGAGAGCTACCCGGCGGGGGTCAGCACCAGGGTGTTCTGCGTCGCCGCATCGACGGCCTTCTCGGAGAACGCCCACGGCTTCTGCGCGCCGGCCGCCCAGTCTGCGGTCTGATCGACGTAGTGCTCATTGAACGCATGACCGGATGCCCCGGTGAGGTGGATCCAGGTCGAGGCGTCGAGGTCGGAGAGGTCGACCACCATCCGCATCGACGGCACAGTGGTCGTGGCGTAGGAGGTGCCGAGATCCCACCCGGTCGCGTTGACCACCGATGCGCCGCCGCCGACCGCATACGGACCGCGGTTGAAGAGCATCTCGATCGGGGCGATGCCCGACGAGCCCAGAGTGTCGCTCGTGAGGGTGATCGCGTGCAGGTCGCCCCACCGCCACCCGGTGACGGCGTCGCCCTGCAGGGTGGAGAGCTCGTCGTATGCCTCTTCGGCAGACAGCGCCAGCATCTCGTCCATGCTCGTGACGTCGATGCTCGGATTCGTCCAGAGCGGGTCGGAGGGGTCGTCGAGCAAATTCGCGACGACCGTGAAGAGGCGGCCCTGGCCGTCGATCGGCAGCGGCTGGTCGCGTTCGGCGAACAGGTTCTGCACGAGGTTCGACCAGAGCACGTTCGCGTAGGCGGCGGCAGGGGACGCCGCGTCGTTCTGCGCATCCCACGAGCGCAGCAGTGCCACGGCATCCTCGGTGCCTGCGCCCTTCACCTCGACATCGTCCATCGCGGATGCCAGGCGCTTGCCGATCCACATCTCGCTGTCCATCTGGATCTCGCGCATGTCCTGCGCGGTGAGCGGTGCGGCTGCCGCGCGTCGTTCGATCAGGTGCGCGATGCGATCCGCGCGGTAGCCGTAGTCCCAGTCCCGCGAGAGGAAGTACGGATAGTCGTCGGTGACGATCGCGTTGTTCGCGGTCACGATGTATCCGGAGGCCGGGTTGTACGACACCGGCAGCTCGTCGAAGGGGATGAACCCCGTCCAGTCGTAGCTGCTGTCCCACCCGGGCTGCGGCATCCATCCGTCGCCGGCTCCTCGCACGGGCAGGCGTCCGGGCGTCTGATAGCCGATGTTGCCCTCGACGTCGGCGTAGATGAGGTTCTGCGCCGGCACATCGAACAGGGCGGCCGCCGAGCGGAACTCCTCGAAGTCCTGGGCGGTCGACAGCGCGAAGATCGCCGTGGCGGCCGTGCCGGGGTCGAGCGCCGTCCAGCGCAGACTGACCGCGTACTCGGAGGCCTCGCCGGTGGGCGCGGTGCTCGTCGCGCCTCCGGCCGTGAGTCCAGGCTCCGGGTCGTCGGCGATCGCTGTGAAGTCATCGGTGAGCCCCGAGATGATGGGGCCGTGCGCGGTCGACCGGATGGTCAGGTCGATGTCGTCGCCGCCGGCGACCTTGATCGTCTCGGTAGTCTCCTCGACCGGCACCAGCGCTCCGTCGCGCCAGTACTGGTCGCCCTCGATGCGCTCGATGTAGAGGTCGGTGACATCGGTGGTCAGATTGGTGAAGCCCCACGCGATCTGCTGGTTGTGGCCGATCACGATGCCGGGGAGTCCGGAGAAAGAGAAGCCGCCCATGTCGAACGGGCATTCGTCTGTGACCTCGCTGCAGCGCAGCTGCACCTGGTACCAGACCGACGGCAGCGATGCGCCCAGGTGCGGGTCGTTGGCGAGCAGCGGCATGCCCGTCTCGGTCAGGTCTCCCGACACCACCCAGGAGTTCGAACCGATGCCCTCGCCGACATCGCCGACGAGCAGGCTCGCGGCCTCGATCACGTCGGAGGCCTCCTGCCACTCGATCGTCGTCGCGGCCTGCTGCATCTCATCGTCGTTCGCGTCGGTCGTGAACGCGGCGGGCTCGGCGCCGGTCTCGAGCGTGGGCACCGTGGAGATCTCGGGCACGATCACCGGGTGCTCGTCGAACGGATACGCGGGGTACAGCTCATCGAGCGTCGCGGTGATGTCGGTCGCGTCGGAGCCGTCGGAGCCGTCGGAGCCGTCTGAGCCGTCTGAGCCGTCTGAGAGCTGCGCGGTCAGCAGCGCACGCTCGGCCTCATCCTCGATGTTGCCGCGGAGATCCCAGGCCATGGCCTTCAGCCAGGCGACCGAATCGGCGGGCTCCCAGGGCTCAGGCACGTACTCGGGGTTCTGTATTCCGAGCACGGCATACTCGAGCGACAGCTCCGCACCCGAGCGTGACGAGAGATAGGCATTGACCCCGTCGGCATATGCCTCGTAGTACCCGCGCGTCTCGTCGTCCATCGCCTCGACCTCGGCCTCAGCGACCTTGCGCCAGCCGAGGGTGCGCAGGAAAGCATCCGTTGCGGCCTGCGATTCGCCGAACATCTCGGCCACGCGACCGGCCGTCACGTGGCGTCGGAAGTCCATCTCGAAGAAGCGGTCCTGCGCGTGCACGAACCCTTCTGCATAGAACAGATCGTGGGATGAGTCGGCCGTGATGGTCGGGATGCCGCGGTCGTCGCGCTGCACCGTCACCTCGGACTGCAGACCCTCGAGCGGCAGGGTGCCCTCGGTCTGCGGGAAGGACCGCTGGATGGTCCAGGTCACGAAGAAGGCGGCGGCGACGGCGACGACGATGATCGCCGCCACGACGAGGAAGGCGATGCGGCCGATGCGCGCACCCAATGATGGGCGTGAGGGCACGGCGATCTCAGGCGAATCGGTTGTCATCATCGAGAACTCTTTCGGGTGGCATTGCGGGACTCAGTCCCAGAGAGTCCCAGAGGGCGTCTCACCGACGCACTCTGGGAATACTACCCACAACGACGACGCGTGGCGGGGGAACTTCTCGCCCCGCCACGCGGCGTCAGCCGATAAGGCTCGGCTGCAGATCGCGCAGCGTGCGCCGGTGCGTCATGCGCGTCACCCCGATGGCGGCGAGCAGCAGAGCGCCGACCAGCCAGATCCCCAGCACCACCAGGTCCCATCCGGCCCTGCCGAGATTGCCCCCGTACATGAGCTGTCGCATGGCATCGACGACGTAGCCGAGCGGCAGCACGTGGTGCAGCGCGGCCAGTGGCGCGGGCAGCGTCTGCCAGGGGAAGGTGCCGCCGGCGGTGACGAGCTGCAGCACCATGAGCACGAGACCCAGGAACTGGCCGACCGAGCCCAGCCAGACGTTCAGCGTGAGGATGATCGCCGCGAACGTCGCTGACGCGAAGATCATCACGCCCAGCGTGCCGATGGGGTTGTTGAACGTGAAGCCCAGGGTGATCGCGAGGATGCCCATGAGCCCGACCATCTGCACCGCGCCCAGCATCGCCGGTGTCAGCCATCCGGCCAGAGTCACCCGGATGGGGGAGTGCAGCGCGGTCACGGCGCGGCGGGAGATCGGCTTGACGATGAGGAACAGCGCGTAGATGCCGATCCAGGCCGACAGCGCGGCGAAGAACGGGGCGAGGCCCGCGCCGTAGTCCTCGGCCGACGCCACCTTGTCGCTCGAGACCTTGACGGGATCCGCGATCGTGTCGGCCTGCAGCGCGCGCAGGTCGGGAGTCGATGCGGGTATCTGCTCCACCCCGTCGGACAGCCCGTCACGCAGCTCGGCCGTGCCCGACGCGAGGGTGCCGAGTCCGTCGCGCAGCTGGGCCGCGCCGTCCCTCGCCGCCGCCGCGCCCGTGGCGACGGTCTGCGCGCCGCCGGCGAGGGTCTGGGCGCCACTGGCGAGCGTCTGCGTGCCGCTGGCGAGCTGCGAGGCACCGGATGCCACCGACTCGGCTCCGGCGGCGAGCTGGTCGACCTTGTCGACCGCGTTCTGCACGGTGGCGTTGCCCTCTTCGAGGCGGGTGCCGAGCGGATCGAGGGTGGACAGCACCCGATCGATCTCCTCCTGCGTCAGGCCCTGATCTGCGAGCACCGTCGCGATGTCCTGGCGTGCCTGGGGCAGGGCATCCGTCGCCTGCTGCACGGCAGACCCGGCGCGGTCTGCGACGTCGGCCAGTTGCCGGTTGCCGTCGCTGACCTGCTGAGCACCCGAGGCGAGAGTCGCCGCTCCGCCGGCGAGCTGAGACGCGCCGCCGGCGAGCTCAGACGCGCCACCCGAGAGCTGAGACGTGCCGTCGGCGAGCTGAGACGTGCCGTCGGCGAGTGTGGCGCTGCCGGTCGCCGCGGTGTTGGCACCGTCGGTGAGCTGGCTCGCCCCGTCGACGGCGGTGACGAGGTTGTCTCGCACGTCGCTGAGTCCGGTGAGCAGGCGCTCTGCCGCCTCGCTGCCGACCATCTCGGCCACCGAGCTGCGGATCTTCTCGACCGCCTGAGTGCCCATGCTCGACGCGAGGTAGTTGTTCGCGTCGTTGGTCTCGAGTTCGATGCGCGCCTGGTGGGGGTCGTCGCCCGCGGCCGAGGTCAACGCCGAAGAGAAATCCTCAGGGATCGTCACGGTGAAGTCGACCGTGCCCTCGCGCAACGCGTCTGCGGCCTCGTCGGCGGACATGCGCTGCCAGTCGAAGGCGTTGCCGTCGATGAGGTTCTCGGCGACGTCCTCGCCGTAGTTGACGGTCTCGCCGGTCTCGGCCTCCGTTCCCGTGGTGGGGGCAGGGGCCCCGGCATCGTCGACGACAAGTGCCACAGGCACCTCGGGGAACTTCGCATACGGGTCCTGGTTGGCCCAGAGGTACAGGCCGCCGTAGAGGATCGGCACGCACACGAGCGCGATCAGGGCGATGATGCCCATCTTGCTCGCGGTGAGCCGCCGCAGCTCGGCGGCGATCATGGCGGGAACCTTCATCGCTCGCCTCCGTTCTCTTCTGTGTCTGTGTCTGCGTCTGTGACTGTGTCGGGCGTTTCGCGGTGGTCGGCGTCGGCGTTCTCGCTCACCGAGCCCGGATCGGCACCCGCGGGAGAATCCTGGGCGTCGGAGGCATCCTCGGCGTATTCGTCATCGAAAGGCGGCACCGCGGGCAGGCCGTCTGGGCTCACCGGCTCCGCGTCGGTGGTCGAGTGCTCGTCGGATGCGGATGCGGATTCGGACGCGGACGCGGACGCGGATTCGGACTCGGACACGGATGCCTCGTGGCCGGGGTGGTCGAGCACGAGGGGCTGGATCGGACCGGAGGCGTTGATCGCCTCGAGTTCGTGCATCCGTTCGAGGGCGACCGCAGCGGATCCGCCGATGACGACGAGCATGGCGTAGCCGCGGTCGGCGAACTCCGACGCGATGCGCCACCAGCCGTCCGGGCTGCCGCCGTGACGGTCGGGCGCGACGAGCACGATGCCTTCGGTGCCTTCGCGGAGGATCGCGAGTTCGCACAGGATGCGTACCCGCGCGGCCGGGTCGACGTTGCCGATCGGCACACCGGCGAGCTCGCCGAATCCGAGCTGATTCAGCCACCGACGAGCGTGCAGCGGGGTCGCGCCGACCCCGGCGAACATGAGCTCTTCGCCCACCACGCCGGCAAGGGTGATGTCGGGATGCGGGTCGCTGACGTCGGGGGCGTCGACCAAAGCGATCGTGCGGCGCAGCGCCTTGTTGTTCGAGTCGCCGTCGATCGTCACGCGTCCGGTGTCGGGCCGCATCCGTCCGCTGGCGATCAGGCCGAGAACGGTCGGTCGCTGCTCGGTCTCGGCGAGGGCGAAGCGCACCGCACCGCTGTGGAACTCGAGGCTCGTCGTCGGCAGTGACTGCCCGCCGCGCCCTTTGCTCACCTCGTGCAGAGTGACTCTCATGCGCTGACCTCCTGCGATTCGACGATGTCCGGGTGTGCTGCCAGCAGTTCGTCGGCCTCGCGCCACGAGAGCCCGGCGATGCTGAGCAGGGTGCGCACGGCGAGCCCGGCCGCGCCGGCGCTGTGTGCGTCCGTGCGCGAGACGACCGTGCGCGCGACCTCTTCGATGAGACGGGCGAGGGTCGGGGCGGGGAGGTCGGTGCGGAAGCTGCCGTCTTCCTGCCCGCGCCGTGCGAGGGCGGCGACGGTGCGGCGCAGAGGGGCGAGAGCGTCGGCGGTGTGCTGCACGTGGGCTTCGTCGAGCGCGAGCGCCGCGGCGACCTGCACGTGCGCGGCCTCCTGCCAGAGTCGTGCGGCGAGGCGGGCCAGCGCGATGCGCGAGTCGGTGTCGGTGACGGACTCGGCGATCGCGTTGAAGCGCTGCGCTCCGACCGAGATCAGCTCGCGGATCAGGGCCTCTCGGTCGTCGAAGTGTCCGTAGAGGGTCCGGCGTGACAGGCCGGCGCTGCGGGCGATGGCGTCGATCGATGCGCGCGGGTCGGTCGCGAGGGTCGCTCGGGCCGCATCGAGGATTCCGGCGCGGTTCTCGACGGAGTCACGGCGGGGAGCACGGGTGGTCATGCGCCCATTCTACGTATAGTGCACAGCAGTGTGCAAGATAATTCGGAGGACTCACAGGGTCCGAACAGTGGGCCGTTCACAACTCAGCACGGATCGCCGCTCAGAGCCTCTACCAGCGCGATCCAGCGTCGAAGCCCGACGTTAATGCTGAATTGTGAACGCCGAATCGCCGAGCACACGCAAAAGGGGGCGGATGCCGCAGCATCCGCCCCCTCCCGAAGAACCGAGTGTCAGTCGAGCCCGGAGTCGAAGGCCGCGCCCTCGGATGCGGTGTCGACCGCGTCGGCGAGGTTCTCGTCGACCTCCTCGACGGAACCAGTGATCTCGCCCGACTCGCCGGCGGTGACGCGCCCGACGAGCTCACCGGTCGCTCCGCCGATCAGGCCGAGACCTGCGTACTGCTCGAGGCGCGAGCGCGAGTCGGCGATGTCGAGGTTGCGCATCGTGAGCTGTCCGATGCGGTCGACCGGGCCGAAGGCGGCGTCGCCGACGCGCTCCATCGAGAGCTTCTCGGGGCCGTACGACAGGTTGGGCGACGTGGTGTCGAGGATCGTCCAGTCGTCTCCGCGGCGCAGACGGATCGTGACGGTGCCCGAGATCGTGAGGCCGACCCAGCGCTGGATCGACTCGCGAAGCATGAGCGACTGCGGCTCGAGCCAGCGTCCCTCGTACATGAGACGACCGAGACGGCGACCCTGCTCGTGGTAGGTCGCGAGGGTGTCTTCGTTCAGGATGCCGTTGACGAGGCGCTCGTAGGCGATGAAGAGCAGCGCCATGGCCGGAGCCTCGTAGATGCCGCGCGACTTCGCCTCGATGATGCGATTCTCGATCTGGTCGCTCATGCCGAGGCCGTGGCGCCCGCCGATCGTGTTGGCCTCCATGACGAGGGCCACCGGGTCGGTGTACTCGACGCCGTTGATGGCGACCGGGCGGCCGGCCTCGAACGTGACGGAGACGTCTTCGGTCTCGATCGCGACGGAGGGGTCCCAGAACTTCACACCCATGATCGGGTCGACCGTCTCGAGCGAGACGTCCAGGTGCTCGAGGGTCTTGGCCTCGTGCGTGGCACCCCAGATGTTGGCGTCGGTCGAGTACGCCTTCTCGACCGAGTCGCGGTAGGGGAAGTCATGGGCGACGAGCCATTCGCTCATCTCCTTGCGGCCGCCGAGCTCGGTGACGAAGTCGGCGTCGAGCCAGGGCTTGTACACGCGCAGGCGCGGGTTGGCCAGCAGGCCGTAGCGGTAGAACCGCTCGATGTCGTTGCCCTTGTAGGTCGAGCCGTCGCCCCAGATGTCGACGCCGTCTTCCTTCATGGCGCGCACGAGAAGCGTGCCGGTGACGGCGCGACCGAGGGGCGTCGTGTTGAAGTAGGTGCGTCCGCCCGAGCGGATGTGGAAGGCGCCGCACGACAGTGCGACGAGACCCTCTTCGACCAGGGCGGTCTTGCAGTCGACCAGACGCGAGGCCTGGGCGCCGTATTCGAGAGCGCGACCGGGGATCGACTCGATGTCGTCTTCGTCGTACTGCCCGAGATCGCCGGTGTACGTGTAGGGGACGGCACCCTTGTCGCGCATCCACGCGACGGCGACGGAGGTGTCGAGTCCTCCGGAGAAGGCGATGCCGACGCGCTCGCCGACGGGAAGTGACTGGAGGACCTTGGACATGCTTCCCAGTCTATCGGCGGCGTGTCGGCTGTTTCGGACGGGAAGGGGAGTCAGCGTGCGACGGCGGCGTCGAGCGTCTCGGGTTCGGTGTCGAGCCGTTCGAGTTCGCCTCGCTGGTGAGCCGCATACCGACCGCCCCAGTCGGTGAGCGCTTCGACCAGGGGCATCGCCCCCCGGCCGAGGTCGCTCAGCCGGTATTCGACCTTGGGCGGCACCTGGCGGTACACCGTGCGGATGAGCAGCCCGTCGTCTTCGAGCTCACGCAACTGACGGGTGAGCACGCGAGCGGTCGGCTCGTCGAGCAACCTGCTGAGCTCGCCGAATCGCAGCACCTCATGCTCGCCGAGCAGGCTCAGGATGCTGGGCTTCCAGGCCCCGCCGAGCACCGCGATCGAGACCTCCGCGTCGCACGCGTCGCCCCACTCCCGGACGATGCGCTCCGTCTTCTCCCTCATGGGATCCGCCTTCCGTTCGTCGCAATGGTATCCAAACGGTCACTATGTACCCTGAATGACCGTACTTGCCTGAAGTGTACTCGCCCACGAGACTGAGGCGGTGACCTTCTCGACCCCTACGGCATCCGCCCGTCCGCGCACGGCCATGCATCCGTGGCTGGCCATGATCCCGCTGCTCCTCGGCATCCTGATCGGGGCGCTCGCGATCAGCAGCATGTCGACCGCGCTGCCCGCGATCCGCGGCGACCTCACCCTCAGCGACAGTGGCGCCCTGTGGCTCGTCGACGTCTACGCGCTCTCGTTGGCGGCGACCCTGATCATCGCCGCCCGGATCGGCGACGCGTTCGGGCGCAAGCGCATCGTGCTCGCAGGCCTCGCGGGCTTCGCCGTGCTCAACCTGGTGGGCGGGTTCGCCCAGGACGGGATGGTGCTGATCGTCGTCCGCGCGCTTCTCGGCGTGGCAGAAGCCTTCGTCGTGGCAGGTGTCGTCGCCACGATCGGCGCGCACTATCACGCACGGCAGCGCGTGCTGGCCTATGGGCTGTGGACCGCGACCTTCGGCGCGGGCAGCGCGCTCGGCCCCGTGCTCGGCGGGTTCGTCACGGAAGGCCCGGGATGGCGCTGGCTGCTGCTGGGCAGTGTGCCGCTCGCGGTCGTCGCCGGTGTGCTCGCGATCTGGCTCGTGCCCGACTCTCGCAGCTCGCGGCGGCCGTCGTGGGACATCCTCAGCATCGTGTCGTCGATCGTCGCGCTCGGAGCCCTCGTCTTCGCCCTGCACGAGGTGCTCGCCGCTCCCCTCGCCGCGGGCGTCGCCGGCGTGGTCGCGGTCGGCACGCTCGTGTTCTTCATCCGCCGCCAGCGCATCCTCGCCGAGCCTCTCATCGACATGCGACTCTTCCGAGTACCCGGTTTCAGCCCCGCCATCGTGCGCATCGTGGCGAGCGGCGGGGTGTCGACGGCATCCGTTCTCCTGGTGAGCCTGCACCTGCAGGACGCCAGGGGCTACAGCGCGGCCGAGGCCGGAATCGCGATTCTTCCCCAAGCTGTGGCGATCGCGCTCGGCGGAGTGCTCGCCCCCCTGTTCCTGCGGTGGCTGAGCTCACCCACGCTCACGGTGCTCGCTCTCGTCGTGCAGGGCGCGGGGCTCATCTGGCTGTCGACCGGGGTCGATCTCGTCGCGATCCCGCTCGTGCTGGTCGGAGTGGGATTCGGGGTCGCGGCGACACTCGCCGCAACCACGCTCTTCGACGTGACGACCGAAGACGACGCCGGTCAGGTGGGGGCGATCCAGGAGGTCGGCTTCGCCCTCGGCGGCGGTCTCGGCATCGCGGTGCTCGGCACGATCGCCGTGATCGCAGGGTCTCGCGGATTCGTCGTCGCCCTGCTCGTCGCAGCCGGGGCGGTCGTCGCCGCCGCACTCCTGCCGCTGTGGCGGCGCACAGCCCGTCACCCCGTCTCCCACTGAAGAAAGGCCGTCCGTGTCCGCATCGCGCCCGACCGTCCACTGGATCTATGCCCACCCCCAGCAGAATTCCTTCAACGCCCGCCTGTTCCGCGACGGAGTCGAAGCCCTCTCGGGCGACCACCACGTCGAGATCACCGATCTCTACGCTCAGCGGTTCGACCCCGTTCTCGCCGCCCAGGATCTCGGCGAGCCCCATGGCAGGGAGGGCAATGTCGTCGATCTCATGGGCGAGGCGTTCGCCGCAGGGCAGCTGCCGGCGGATGTGATCGAGGAACAGCGCAAACTCGGGGCGGCCGATCTCGTCGTGCTCCAGTTCCCGCTGTGGTGGTACGGCCCGCCGGCGATCCTCAAGGGGTGGTTCGACCGTGTTCTCACCAACGGGTTCGCGTACGGCCCCTCGGATGCCGAGACCGGTCTTCCGCTGCGGTACGGCGAGGGGCCTCTCGCGGGGCGCCGAGCCCTCGTGATCGTCACGGCGGGGGAGGACGACCGGTCCATCGGGGAACGGGGCGTCAGCGGTGATCTGGACTCGCTGATGTTCCCTCTCACCCACGGAACCCTCTGGTACACGGGCATCGAGCCGCTCGACCTGCATGTCGTCCACGACGCCGACGGAATGGACTCGGCGGGCATCGATCACGAGAGCGCGCGCCTGGTCGAACGGCTCTCGGGGATCCGCGATGAATCACCGAGCCATCCCTACCGCCGGCTGCGCGACGGCGACTATCACGGAACCCGAGCGCTTCGAGCGGACCTTCTGCCCGGTCGCACCGACCTCGGCATTCACCGCGTGCGAGGCCATTGAGCGGAGCGCGAGGCGGCGGTGACGCGCGGGGTGAGCCGGATGCATCTGCGATTTCCGCCGCAGCGGTGGCAGAGTGTCCGTGAAGGAGGCGGCACATGGGTGGAGCGATTCTCTGGGGCGTCGTCGCGGCCTCGCCCCTTTTCGTCGGGGCGGTGCTGGCCCTGCTGCGCACCTGGCCGCCGCGCTGGCTCGGCATCGTGTTGGGCTTCGGCGCCGGTGCGCTCATGGCCTCCATCGCGTTCGAGCTGTGGGAGGAGGGTCTTGACCTCGCCGGGCCCATTCCGCTGGTCATCGGCGTCGCGGCCGGCGCGCTGGCGTACTTCCTTGCAGACAGGCTCCTCGATGCGCGAGCCGCGAAGTCGAAGGATCAGGGGGCCGGGGCGCCGCTCGCGCTCGGCGCGCTGCTCGACGGCATCCCCGAGCAGCTCGTACTGGGCATCGGTCTGGCATCCGGCGAGCCGGTGAGCATCGCGCTCGTCGTGGCGATCGTGGTCTCTAACCTGCCGGAGTCGATCGGCTCGGCCGCCGACCTGCTGAAGGGCGGCATGGCCAAGTCGCGCGTGCTGCTGCTCTGGGCCGGCATCTCGGTGATCTGCGCACTCGCGACCGTCGCGGGCTTCGGGCTGGCGAGTGCGACCGGCGACGAGTTCCGTGCGGGTGCGAGCGGCTTCGCGGCCGGTGCGCTGCTCGTGATGCTCGTCGACTCGATGGTTCCCGACGCGCAGGAGAAGGCGAAGCAAGTGACGG
Source organism: Microbacterium sp. Leaf161 (assembly GCF_001423645.1). NCBI lineage: Bacteria > Bacillati > Actinomycetota > Actinomycetes > Micrococcales > Microbacteriaceae > Microbacterium > Microbacterium sp. Leaf161. Next base: position 1,371,819 of record NZ_LMOW01000001.1, read on the forward strand.
GGCTCGCGACGGTGCTCGGCTTCGCGCTCGCCGCCGGGCTGTCGCTCGCGAGCTGAGAGCGGGTCAAGGCTGCCGATGCCGGTGCGGCCGCCCGCCATCCGGCGCGCGACCTGCCTACCGGGACTCAGAACCCGGGGTACTCCTGCAGCTTCTCCTCGAACTCGGCGCGGTCGGCGTCGCTGAGCACTGCGCTCGCGATGACGACCATCTGCAGCCCTTCGAGCGGTTCTCCGGTGCGGGCGTTCTGCGCCTCCCGGGTCTTCAGGAAGTCGCCGGACGGGTCGTTCGAGAGGTCGAAGATGTTCGCGTAGAAGCGCATCGGATCGGGGTAGTTCTCGGTGTAGTACTCCCACGTGTGCTGTTCGCGGGGGTCCTCGCTGCCGTAGAGCTTGGCGATCATCGACGGATCGATTCCCGAGTACTCGCCGTTGAACGAGTACAGCGACGGCAGACCGTGCTCGGCGACGACCTCGTCGATCGTGGCCATGACCTCGAGTTTGAGGCTGTAGTCCTGGATCGGCTCGGTCGTCGCCCAGCCGACGGAGGTGTATTCGATGAGCATCGACTCTCCGCCGTAGCCGTTGCGCTCGGGGCGCAGATCCTCGTCGCCGACCTGCACCCAGTCGTACCCGTATTCGGCGGTGACGCGCTCGCGGATGTCGGCGAACAGGCTGTCGGCCTCGGCCTGCACCTCTTCGAGCGACTGCTGCCGCAGCGCATCCTGCGGGTCCGTGCCCTTGATGCCCGGGTAGGCCTCTTCGTGCTTCTGCTCGTCGGTCTTCATTCCGTCGTAGCTGCCGGAGGCCGAGGTCTGCAGTGCGCCGATGCCGCCCACCGTGGCGACGTTGAAGATCAGGGTGATCGCGAGGGCGACGGCTCCCAGGGTGCGTCCGCGAGCGGTGAACATCGCGCCGATGATGACGGCGACGACCACCAGCTGCAGCGCAAGCATCGTCACACCGTAGAGCGCGTCGGTCGCTCCGATGGCCAGCGTGATGAGCAGGATCAGAGCGAACAGGACGCCGGCGACGAGCGCGACCCAGCCGAACGCGTTCGCCGGCTTCTTCTCCTCCGCCGCGGCCTCGGCGGTGGTCGCCGTGCCCGACATGGCCGGTGCACCCGGATGCTGCACGACGGGACCGGCCTGACGGCGTGCGTTTCGATAGCCGCCGGGTGGCGGCACGGGCGGCGCACCCTCGGAGCCGGCGACGTAGCGCGCCCGCTGCTTCTCGTGATCCATCACCATGGCTTGTCCGTCCCCGAGCCTCCGCCGTCGTCGCCCTGCTGCTGATCGCGCTCCTGCGTGCCCTGCTCCAGCTTCTTCTCGAGTTCTTCGAGCTTCTCCTCCGAGGGCTGCGGCTCCTGCTCCTGCTGCTCCTCCGGGGGCGGCTGCTGCTCGTTCTGCTGCTTCTGCTTCAGACGGTCTTCGAGGTCTTCCTTGCTCTGCTGCATGTCGCGGTCAGGGTCGGACGATTGCTCCTGGGCCTCTTCGCTGTTGCATTCCTCTGGCGTCTCGGTCGTCAGGGTGAGTGCTTCGCCGTAGAACTCGGCGGCTGCTGCACCGTCGCCGTCGGCCCGAGCCGCGTCTCCCATGCGCTCGAGCACCAGTCCCAGGTTGATGCGCACCGTGCACACCTCGAGGCCGGTCGCGAGGTCGAGCGACTCCTCGAGTTTGACCCGCGCCTCCGGCAGCTTCTCGGCACCGGCGAGAGCGGTTCCCACGTTGAACGGCGCCTTGTAGGGCTCGAACCAGTTGAGGAACTCCTGGCCTCGGGCCGATGCCTCGGAACCCGAGTAGTCGTCGGCCACATAGGCGGTGATCGACTGGTGCGCGAACGCGTACATGCTGAGGATCTTGCCGACGAACAGCAGCGCCGCCAGCGCGAGGGGCAGGGTGCCGATCGCGATCCAGCGTCGGATGCTGCGCCGCCGGCGATTCGAGGCGAGCAGCGCAGCGGCGGCCGACGCCTTCAGGTCGTCGGGGCTGACGGGTGGCGTCGCGCCCGCCTGGGTCGACAGATCGGTCATGCGGCACCTCCGCCGGTCGGCTTCTTCCGGCGCGGTGACGCCGACGCCGACGGCGCTCGCAGCAGACGCAGCCGGGCCACGAGCATGCTCGCCCTCGTGAGCTCCACCCCGAGCAGCGCCACGACGACGAGGGCGGCGATCCAGTACAGTTCGGTGACGTTGCCGACCGAACCCGACTCGGCATAGCTGGTGGTGGTCGATGGGGCGGCAGGCAGTGTCAGCTCGGCATCCGCCGTGCGGTGCTGGTACTCGACGCCGAGATCCGAGGCGATCGCCTCGAGGTTCGCCTCGTCGATCACCGACAGGGCGTTCGCCCCCTGATATTCGATGTACTCGCTCGACGAGCCGTCGACGCCGCCGGTGGTGAGCCTCATCGGCCCGCCTTCGGCGGTGCCGTAGCCGAGAACGGCGCCGGCGTCTGTGAGCTTCTCGCTGCCGTCGAACGGCTCGGGCGGCGACGTCACCGTCTGCTCGCCGTCGCCGAAGTAGAACACCATGCGCGAGCGGTCGGGCGAGGTCTCGGCCGCGTTCGACAGCGTGTCGGTGAGCAGCTGGTTGGCGATGCCGATCGAGCTGCCGCGCGACTGGCTCGTCACCTCGGGGCGGAGCACCTCGAGCGATGAGACGAGCGCGGTCGTATCGGTGGTGAGCGGCATGCGCAGATCCGCCGAGGCGTCGAAGGTGATCAGGGCGAAGCGGGCGCCCGGGTACTCGTCGACGATGGCCTGCACGTCGGCGCGGACGCCGTCCAGGCGCGGCTCGTCTCCGTTCCAGTCCTCGGCGACGATGCTCGCAGTCGTATCGACGACGAGCACGATGTCGGTGTCGGTGGCGAGAGTCTCTGTCGCACCCCCGGGGATCCCCGGGCGCAGGAACATGACGAAGCACGCGAGCAGCATGACCAGCCGCATGGCCCACAGGGCCCTGTCGCGTCCCTTGGCCTTCATCAGCGCGATCACGGCGAGAGCGGCCACCGGCGCGCAGAGAAGCGCCAGGAGGAGGACGTTGAGCACAGGCTGGAAGATCACAGTCTCACCCTCCAGAGCACGACGATGAACGAGAGCATCGAGATCATCAGCACGACGATCCAGAGGTTCGGGGCGTCGGTCCAGACGACCTGCGCCTGACCCTGCAGCGCGGACGCCTCCTGCTCCTGCACCTGCGCGACGATGTCGCTCACGGTGGTCGTGTCGCGCAGACCGTAGGCGGCGCCACCCGTGGCTTCGGCGGCCTTCGCGAGCTCCGCGCTGACGTCGGCGTCTTTGCCCTGCACCGGGTTGAGCGCGAACACCCGCACCCCGTTCGAATCGGCGTACGCCGCCGCTTCGTCGAGAGTGACGATCGAGGCGCCGTTGACCTCGTTGTCGGTGGCGAAGATGATCGATCGCGACCGCTCGTCATCGGGGTGGTCGAATGCCATCGCGCACGCGGCCAGACCGTCGCCGATCAGCGAGGCGCCGTTGCCGTTGAGCGTGCCGACCCAGTGCTCGGGGATCGACTCGGTGAACTCGAAGCTCTCGCGGATGCTCTGCAGGTGGTCGCGGATGAACTCGTAGTCATCGGTCAAGGGGAAGATCTGCACGGGCGAGCTGTTGAAGATCGTGAGACCGATGCGTTCGCCCTCGAAATCCTCGAGCAGCTCCTCGAAGACCGTGAGCACCTCGACGTCGACCTCGCTCATCGACCCTGAGACGTCGAGGCACAGCATGATGTCGCGGCTCGTGTTGACGGGCTGGATGGTCTGCGACGCCATCGGGCGCGCCGAGACGACTCCGGCGGCCAGGGTTGCGACCACGCCGATCAGCAGGATGCTCGACAGCGCCAGCACTCGTCGGTTCAGCGCCTGCCGGAAGGTCGGAAGCGCGCGCAGCCGTTCGGCTCGGGCGACACGAGCGCGCTCGTGCGCCTCGGTCTTCGCAGTGCTGCGCAGACCGAGCACGATGCCGAGCGCGATCGCGATCACGACGACGCCGACGGCGACGAGGATGAGCCACCCGTTCGCTAGTGCCATGTGCGCACCACCGTTCTGGCCGCCTCGGCGCCGGCGATCGGATCGATCGCAGGGCCCGGTCGGAAGATGCTCGGATAGTAATGACGGCCCATGGCGTCGACGAGCGCGGGGTGCACTCCGCGAGCGACGAGATCGTCGAGAGCGAGCACCGGCGCCTCGAGGCCGCTGTATTCGTTCACGAACGTGCGCACCACCCGGCTGAGCTCGAGGTTCGCGTTGCGGGCCGAGAGCGTGCGTGCGCGGTAGTCGTCTTCGATGCGCTGGATGCGGTCGAAGTACTCGACCCTCAGCTGCGAGAGCACGTCGGTCGTGAGCAGAGTCGGTCCCTGTGCGTCGCGCGTCAGCGTGAGGTCGCGCCGCGGACGCGTCAGGGCGACGATCAGCCACGCCGCCGCGATCAGCAGCAGCAGGATTCCGAAGGCGAGGAGGAGCCAACCCCAGCCGTATTGGAACGGCGGGTAGAGCTCATCAGAGCCGGGCATTCGACCTCCGATTCAGCAGCTGCAGCAGCTGCGAGACGGCGTCATCCTGACCTGCCAGAGCGCTGTGGCTGATCTCCATGCGCTTGAGCAGCTCTGCCAGACGCGTGGCGTCGGCCTCGGTCTGCGCTGCGAGCTCGCGGATGATGTCGGGGTCGCCCTGCACGAAGTCGGGCACCTCCCACATGCTGTCGACATCGCTGCGGATGGTGCCCGTCGCGTGGTCGAGCACGGGGTCGGCGTCGCTCACGGTCAGCCACAGCACGTCGTGCTGCACGCGCAGTCGGCGCAGCATCCGCTCGGTCTCCGACGTGACCGGCGCCTCGTCGGTGATGACGACGACGATCATGCGCCGCGAGATCGTGCGGGTCACGTAAGACAGGAGCGCGTCTCGGTCGCTCGATGCCGTGCTCGAATCGATCGACTGATCGATCGTGCGCAGGGCATGCTCGAGCGCGCCCTCGCTGCGACCCGGTGCGCGACGGCGGATGCGATCGGAGTCGCCGTAGACGAGCGAGAAGTCGTCGCCGTGCCGAAGTGCGAGCACGCCGAGCACGCCGGTGGCGAGGATCGCGAGGTCCTTCTTCGACTTCTCGTCGTGCGCGAGCGCGGCCATCGAGCGTCCGGTGTCGACCACGAACAGGATCGTGTGCATCCGCATCGCGCGGTGCCGCTTGACCAGTGGGGTGCCCAGTCGTGCCGTGGCGCGCCAGTCGATGTCGCGCACCTGATCGCCGTACTCGTACTTGCGCAGGTCCTCGAAGTCGAGGCTGCGGCCGTGCAGCAGCGACGCGTAGGCGCCGTCGAGCGCGTGCAGCGACTTGCGCGACGAGTGGATGAAGAGCTTGCTCTTCACCTGGGCGATCAGGCTGGCCATGGCGAGGTCAGGGCGTGGGCACTGCGGCGAAGATCTGGTCGATGATCTCTTCGCTGCGGATGCCGTCTGCGTCGGCCTCGAAGGTCAGCAGCACACGGTGGCGCAGCACGAGGTGGCGCAGCGAGCGGATGTCCTCCGGGATCACGTGGCCGCGTCCGTTCAGCAGCGCCAGAGCGCGGGATGCCTGCAGGAACGCGATGCTCGCACGAGGGCTCGCGCCGTACTTGATGAAGCGGGCACGCTCTTCGCCGATGTACGGCGCGGGGTTTCGGGTCACGTACGCGATCGAGACGATGTAGTTGCGGATGGCCGGGTCGACGTAGATGCGGCTCGCGACGTCCTGCAGCATGTGCACGTCGTCGAGGCTGATCGCGCTCGAGACGTGGCGGTCGGGGTCGAGCACCCCCGAGTCGATGCGCCCGAGGATCTCGAACTCCTCGGCTGGGCTCGGGTACTCGACGATCTCCTTCAGCAGGAAGCGGTCCATCTGCGCCTCGGGCAGCTCGTAGGTGCCCTCCTGCTCGATCGGGTTCTGCGTCGCGATCACGAGGAACGGCTTGGGCAGGTGGTGCACCTCGCCGCCGATCGTGGTCTGGTGCTCCTGCATGGCCTCGAGCATGGCGCTCTGGGTCTTGGCGCTCGAGCGGTTGATCTCGTCGAGCAGCACGAAGTTCGCGTGCACCGGTCCGAGCACGGTGCGGAACGATCCGGTCGCCGCGTCGTAGATCTGGTTGCCGGTGATGTCGCTGGGCAGCAGGTCGGGGGTGCACTGGATGCGCTTGAACTGCGCCCTGACCGTGTCGGCGAGTGTGCTCGCCGCGGTCGTCTTCGCGAGCCCCGGGACACTCTCGAGCAGGATGTGGCCGCCCGCGATCAGCGAGATCAGCAGGCTCATCCGCAGGCGCTCCTGGCCGACCATCTTGGCCGAGTACGCGTCTGACACGGTCTTGAGCACGGCACTTGCGCGCTGAAGCTCAGCCTCGGAAGGGGCCTCGGACTTCTTGCTCGCAGACGTCGACGCGGCAGGAGCTGCCGGAGCGGATGCTGCGGCGTCGCGGGTCGCAGGAGCGGGTGGAGCCGGTGGGGCTGCCTGGGCGGAGGGCGCCGGAGGCGGAGGCGGCGTCGAACCTGCAGAGGGGCCGGGCGCGTAGGGCTCGTTCATCGGTATGTCTCCTCGTTCCCACGGGGGACGCGTAGACGACCCCCGTCGACCAGCGTAACCGCATCCGATCTCGCCGCTTCGGCCCGGGCACGGATGCAGGTCGAGATCACGGATGCATGCTCAGAACGGCCCGTGCGGCATGCATCCGTGATCCCGGCCCGCAGGTGTCGGCGGGGGCGCGAGCCCGAGCGTAGATCGGCAGGTGCGATGAGCCCGTGGCCGGCTGAACGGTCGATCCTCGGCCCGGTGCTCGCCGAATTCACACCTGAGGGTGGAGCTCGGCAGACCTGGCCCTCCTGCGGCCGACCCACACCACGAAGCAGGCGACGCCGATGATGGCGATGGCGATGCCGATGATGTAGCCCGCGACGCCGAGATAGCCGCCGGGCACGATGTGCGGGTTGAGGAACGGATACGGGTACCACCAGGTCTCGCCGGTGGCGGGGGCGATGATGAAGTTCGCGCGGATCATCGTGTAGACGACCCAAACGATCGGGAAGAGGGCGGCGATGGCGACCGTGCGCCAGCGCAGCGCGCGGCGACGCGGGGCGAACAGCAGGTCGGCGAGCAGGAAGAGCGGGAAGACGACATGCAGCACCTCGTTCGACCAGGGGACCGTGGAGCCCTGCGGCAGTTCGACCCCTCGAAGCAGCGTGTTGTAGACGATGCCGGTGACGATCATGTAGGTGCTGACGCAGACCAGGAGGACCGCCAGCCAGGTGGGCTCCAGTTCGGTGTCTCTGCGATGGCGGAGCGCCCAGATCGCGGCGACGATCAGCACGATCGCCGCGAGCAGGTTCGACAGGATCGTGAAGAAGCTGAAGAAGTTCGCGGCGACAGTCGGCAGGTGCTGACCCCACTCGGTGGTGGTTGCGAGAGCATTCTCGAGGCTGCGCGCGAGCTGCGCGATGATCGCCGCGAGTGCGAGCGCCGCCGCTGCGAGGCGTGCGTAGGGCCACCAGGTCGTCATTTCGCCTCCGCGCACACTTTATCGGTCAGGATGCGTGTCGACGCTAGGTCGATATGTCGGTATGTCGTCGCTGAGCCCGCGGGCCGATGGGAGTGCGGTGCGTGGACGGGGCAAGATGTGGGTGACGTGCGGTGCGTGGTCAAAAGGGCATCGGATGGTCGCGTTCAAGGTGCTTTTCTGGCCACCCACGGGCACAGCGCTCGATGACCGGTTTCGGAGAGAGATCACGCACCGGACGAACGCCGACGGTCAGGCCGTGCGGCGGCCCCACCGCATCCGGGTCACGAGCACTCCGAGCAGGCACAGCGCGCCGCCGACGAACATGAGCAGGGTCGGCACCTCGCCGAGGATCGCCCACGACAGGAGGATCGCGATCGCCGGCACGACGTAGGTGGTCGCGGAGGTCTGGCCAGCGGTGCTGCGCTGCAGCACGTACGCCCACGTGGTGAAGGCGATCGCCGTCGGGAAGATGCCGAGATACACGACCCACAGCGTCGAGCCGAGCGGAGCCGTCTGCAGCGCGCCGATCAGGCTGCCCACCCAGGGGAGCAGCGCGACGGTGCCGGCGGCGGCGCCGAGGAAGGTCAATGTCGTCGCGTCGGTGCCGGCGCTGAGCAGGCGCTTCTGCAGCAGGGTGCATCCCGCGTACATCACGGCGGCGAGCAGCGCGAGCAGCAATCCGGTGATGTCGGGGCCCTCGCTCGTCGACGAGTTCATGCCGATCAGCACGACCCCGAGGAACGCGATCGGCGCCCCGATGATGAGGGGCTTGGGAAAACCTTCCCGCAGGAAGAGCCCGCTGAAGACCACGACCATGAGCGGCGCGAGGTTGACCACCATCGCCGCGGTGCCCGCGTCGAGCGTGCGCTCGGCGGCGTTCAGGGCCAGGTTGTAGACGCAGAACCAGCCGACCCCCCACACTGCGACGAGCCACCAGTGCCGGCGTTCGGGCAGACGGATGCCGTGGCGCACCGCGATGATCGCGAGCACCGCGGTGCCCACGGCCATGCGCAGCAGCGCCAGCGCGCCGGGATCGAAGTGCGGCCCTGCGCCGCGGATGCCGATGAACGCCGACGCCCACAGCACCACCGTCACCAGAGCGGCGACGAGCACGAGCGGGCCCTGGGTTCGAGGCTTCGCTGTGGTCAGGCTGTCGTCGCGGATCGCGCGAACGGTCTTCGGCATCCTTCGATCCTGGCACCGGCCACCGACATCGGCGATGCGCGCGAGCGACAGCATCCGATGCTTTTCCGCCAGTCCTCCGTCGAGTCCGCCGGCGCCGCTTCGGCAGTCCATCTGCAGGATGGGAGCACGGATGCAGGACGACGTCCGGGCTCTCGTCCTGCATCCGTGAATCGCTCCTGCAGATGCACGGCCGAGGACGGGATCCGCCGGCAGCGACGCATCGCCGCTCCGCAGCCCGGGGGGTCGGCGAACGACCTTCGATAGGATGGAGCCGCCCGAAGAGGGCCAGCTCATCAGCCGGTGCAAACCCGGCGAAAGCAAGGGGGATACCCATGCCAGGAATCGTTATCGTCGGCGTCCAGTGGGGCGATGAAGGCAAGGGCAAGGCCACCGACCTGCTCGGCGAGCGCACCGACTGGGTCGTCAAGTTCAACGGCGGCAACAACGCGGGCCACACCGTCGTGGTCGGCAACGAGAAGTACGCGCTGCACCTGCTGCCCTCGGGCATCCTGTCGCCAGGGGTGACCCCGGTGATCGGAAACGGCGTCGTGATCGACCTCGAGGTGCTCTTCAGCGAGCTCGAGGCGCTCGGCGGCCGCGGCATCGACGTCTCGCGCCTCAAGGTGAGCGCCAACGCGCACCTGATCACCCAGTACCACCGCACGCTCGACAAGGTCACCGAGCGGTTCCTCGGCAAGCGCATGATCGGCACGACCGGCCGCGGCATCGGTCCGGCCTACGCCGACAAGATCAACCGCGTCGGAATCCGCGTGCAGGACCTCTTCGACGAGAACATCCTGCGTCAGAAGGTCGAGGGCGCCCTCGACCAGAAGAATCACCTGCTGGTGAAGATCTTCAACCGTCGAGCGATCACCGCGGACGAGATCGTCGAAGACCTGCTGTCGTATGCCGAGCGCCTGCGGCCCATGGTCGCCGACACCGGATACCTGCTCGACGAGGCTCTGCGCCGCGGCGAGGTCGTCGTGTTCGAGGGCGGCCAGGCCACGATGCTCGACGTCGACCACGGCACCTATCCGTTCGTCACGTCGTCGTCGGCCACCGCCGGTGGAGCATCGACCGGCTCGGGCATCGGACCCGGCGCTCTCGACCGCATCGTCGGCATCGTCAAGGCCTACACGACCCGCGTCGGCTCGGGCCCGTTCCCGACCGAACTGTTCGACGAGCAGGGCGAATGGCTGCGCTCGCGCGGCTTCGAGTTCGGCACCACCACCGGCCGGCCGCGCCGCGTCGGCTGGTACGACGCCCCGATCACGCGCTACGCGACCCGGGTCAACGGCATCACCGATCTCGTGCTCACCAAGCTCGACATCCTGACCGGGCTCGAGCAGATCCCGGTGTGCGTCGCCTACGACGTCGACGGTCGGCGCTTCGACGAGGTGCCGGTCAACCAGACCGACTTCCACCACGCGACGCCCGTGCTCGAGTACTTCCCCGGCTGGAGCGAGGACATCTCGACCGCGCGCACCTTCGACGACCTGCCGAAGAACGCGCAGGACTACGTGATCGCACTCGAGGGCATGAGCAACACGCGCATCTCGGTCATCGGTGTGGGCCCCGAGCGCGACCAGGTCATCGTGCGCCACGACCTGCTCGACTGAGCGCCCCGTGACACGCTTCTGGCTCGGCGGGTACGGCCCCGCGATGGACGGCTCCGCCGAGGGCATCGGCCTGCTCGCCGGTGACGAGAGTGCGCCGACAGCGCTCGAGTACCGCGGTGCGGTCACCCGCACCTCCTCGCCCTCGTGGCTGGCGCAGCATCCGTCCCTCGATGTCGTCTATGCGGCGCTCGAGGGGGATGCCGGTGTGCAGGCGTTCGGCCGCAGCGGCGAGTCGGCTCTGCGGCCGCTCGGCGAGCCGGTCGCCGCGGGCGACGGCGTGTGCCACGTGGCGGTGTCGTCGAGCGGATCGTTCCTCATCGCGAGCTGCTACGGCGACGGGCGAGTCGTGCGCATCGGCATCGACGCGCAGGGACAGCTGGTGCCGGATGCCGTGAACAAGGCCGCCGAGCTGCGCGCGGCACTCCTCGGCGAACAGCTCGAGGAGACGGCGCCGGCCGGCGTGGCCGCCGCGGCATCCGATCCGTACTCCGGAGAACTGACCGCCACCGGCGATGCGCGCTCCTCGCATGCGCATTCCGCGGCCTTCCTCGCGGACGGGCGCATCGCGACGACCGACCTCGGTTTCGACCTCGTGCGCATCTGGCGTCCGATCGCCGGAGGCCTCGTGCTCGATCACGAGGTCGTGCTGCCCCTCGGCACCGGTCCGCGCCACATGGTCGCGCACCCCAGCGGCCACCTGCACGTGGTGACCGAGTACTCGTGCGAGGTGTTCACGCTCGCCGCAGGACGCGACGGCACGTGGGCGGTCGTGTCGTCGGTGCTCGCGAGCCCCGTCGCCGAGATCGGCGTGGACTTCCCCGCCGAGCTCGCCCGCACCCGCGACGCTCGGTTCCTCTATACGGCCCTGCGCGGCAGCAACACGATCGCCGCGCTGCGCGTCCGCGGCGGAGGCGAAGCGCTCGAGGCGATCGCGCTCGCCGACTCGGGGGTCGACTGGCCGCGCCACCACCTCGTGCACGAGGGCAAGCTGCTCGTCGCTGGGCAGCGCTCCGACACCGTCGCACTGATCGACCTCGACGAGCGCACAGGGGCACCGCTCGACATCCGGCACATCGCGCAGGCTCCGGCGCCCACGCACATCCTGCCGGTGCGCTGAGGCGGTCGCAGGCCGCAGCTTGACCTCAACCTTTGTTGAGGTTCTACGGTCGAGCCTATGACCATAGACACCGATGCGGTTCCTACCGTGAAGCCCGCCACCGGCATCCTGAGCGGCGCCTACCTCTGGATCACCATCGGCGCCTGTGCGCTCGTGTTCCTGGGGGCGTTCGAGTCCCTCGCCGTCACCACGGTGATGCCTGCGGTGAGCGCCGACCTCGACGGCGACCGGCTGTACGCCCTCGCGTTCGCGGGGCCCCTGGCCACCGGAGTCATCGGCATGGCCGTGGCGGGCAACTGGGCGGATCGCCGCGGGCCCGTGGCCCCGCTCTACGCCTCGGTGGGCCTGTTCGTGATCGGGCTGATCGTCGCCGGACTCGCGCCGAGCATGGAAGTTCTCGTGGCCGGGCGCTTCGCGCAGGGTCTCGGCAACGGCGGGCTGATGGTGGCGCTCTACGTGGTCGTCGCCCGCGTATACCCGCGTGACCTGCATCCGGCGATCTTCGCAGGCTTCGCTGCGGCCTGGGTCGTTCCCTCGCTGGTCGGGCCCACCGTCGCCGGGGCCGTCACCGAGATCTGGAGCTGGCACTGGGTGTTCCTCGGCGTCGTCTTCCTGGTCGTGCCCGCGCTGCTCATGGTCGTCCCTGCTCTCCGAGGACTCTCGGGCGAAGGCGACGCCACCACGCCGTGGGCCTTCGGGCGGCTCGGCTGGTCGGTGCTCGCCGCGGTCGCCGTGCTCGCACTGAATCTCGTCGGCGATCTGCCGGGAGCCGGGCCAGTGCTCGCGGCCGCAGCCGTGGTCGTGGCGCTCATCGCGGTTCGTGCGCTGCTGCCGAAGGGCACTCTGCGGGCGCAACGGGGTCTGCCGTCGGTGCTGCTCGTGCGCGGTCTCGCCGCCGCGGGGTTCTTCGGTGCTCAGGTCTACATCCCCTACCTGCTGACCGAGCGCTACGAGGTCTCGCCGACCGTCGCCGGGCTCTCGCTCACGGGCGGCGCACTCGCCTGGTCGGCGGCCGCCACCGTGCAGGGACGCATGGGAGCCAGGCTCTCGAGCGTGCTGGCCGTGCGCATCGGAACGGTGCTGGTGGTCGTGGGCGTGATTCTCGCCCTGGTCGCCACCGTGCTCGCTGCACCCGTGGTCGTCACCATCGTCGCGTGGATCGTCGCAGGCGCCGGCATGGGCCTGATGAGTCCGAGGACCAGCGCCCTGACGCTCGAGATGTCGGCGCCCGAGAACCAGGGCTTCAACAGCTCTGCCATGACCGTGGCCGACTCCTTCGGCAGTGCGCTGGCCCTCGCGATCACGGGCGTGCTGTTCACCGGGCTGGCCGCGACGGGAGACCCGTTCATCGCGGTGTTCGCCTTCGCCGCGATCATCGCGCTCGTCGCGGCGGTGCTCGCCGTGCGCGTCGCGCCCCGGGAGCCGTGAGCCGGCCGTTCATAACGCAGCATGGATGGCGGTGATCCGGCCGAAACGGGTGGCATCGGGGGTGATTCGGCCGGTTCGTGCTGAATTGTTCACGGCGGCGAGCCATGACCGGAGGACGGGTGCCGGGTGTTGGGTGCTGGGTGGGGTGTTGGAGCGGCGGGCTCGTCCGTGTGCAGGACCACGGCGCAGATGCAGGACGAAAAGGTGGATCTGGTCCTGCAAACGTGCCTCGGCCCTGCAGACGGATCGGATCGGTCCTGCAGACGGATCGGATCGGTCCTGCAGACGGATCGGATCTCCCGGGTCGAGCCCCGGGTCGAGCCCCGGATCGAGCCCCGACGAGGCGCCTTGCGAGACTGCCGACGCGCCCGGCGACGGGCCAGCGGAACAACCACCCCGTGACTCGACGTTGCTCTTGAGCAAGACTGGGCGACGGAGAGGTGCATCTCATGACTGCTGAGAAGACAGACGAATACGACCTGATCGTCCTGGGCGGCGGACCGGTGGGCGAGAACGTCGCCGACCGCGCCGTGCAGAACGGCTTGACCGCGATCATCGTGGAGAGCGAGCTGGTCGGCGGTGAGTGCTCGTACTGGGCATGCATGCCGTCGAAGGCCCTGCTGCGTCCGGCCCAGGCGCTGCGCGCGGCGCAGAAGGTCAAGGGCTCAGCCGAGGCCGTGACGGGAAGGCTCGACGTGCGCGCGGTGTTCGACCGTCGCGATTCGTTCACGAGCAACTGGTCTGACGACGGGCAGGTGAAGTGGCTCGACTCGGCCGGCATCGACCTCGCCCGCGGACACGGTCGCCTCACGGGCGAGCGCGAGGTGACGGTGACGGATGCCGATGGCGGCACCCGTGTGATCCACGCCCGCCACGCGGTCGCGATCAGCACGGGGTCGGATGCCGTGATCCCGCCGATCGAGGGGCTGCAGGAGTCCGCTCCCTGGACCAGCCGCGAGGCGACCAGCGCCGAGGAGCTTCCGGAGTCGCTCGCGGTGATCGGTGGCGGAGTGGTCGCCGTCGAGATGGCCTCGGCCTATGCGGCGCTCGGATCCGTGGTCACGATCATCGCCCGCAGCGGTCTGCTGGGGTCGATGGAGCCCTTCGCGGGCGAGCGGGTCGCGGCAGGGCTGAAGGAGCTCGGCGTCGACGTGCGCACAGACACCGGCACCACGAGCGTCACGCGCGGCGACGACGGCGTCTCGATAGTGCTCGACGACGGATCGACGATCACCGCGACCGAGGTGCTCGTGGCCACGGGGCGCTCTCCGCGCAGCGGCGACATCGGCCTCGACGTCGTGGGCCTCGAGGCCGGGCGCTGGATCACCGTCGACGACACACTGCGGGTGCCCGGGTCGGACTGGCTCTATGCGGTCGGCGACGTCAACGGCCGGGTTCTGCTCACGCACCAGGGCAAGTACCAGGCCCGCGCTGCCGGAGACGTGATCGCCGCACGCGCCAAGGGTGAGGGCGTCGACGACGCTCCCTGGGGCAAGCACGTGGCGACCGCAGACAGCGCGGGGGCTCCGCAGGTCACCTTCTCGTTCCCTGAGGTCGCGTCCGTCGGTCTGACTGAGGCGGACGCCCGCAAGGCGGGCACCGACGCCGCGGTGATCGACTACGACCTCGGCTCGGTCGCCGGCGCGAGCCTCTACGAAGACGGGTTCGAGGGCCAGGCGCGACTCGTCATCGACAAGGAACGCGATGTCATCGTCGGTGCGACGTTCGTGGGCCCCGAGGTCGCCGAGCTCGTGCAGACGGCCACTGTGGCGATCGTCGGCGAGGTGCCGATCGCCCGGCTCTGGCACGCGGTCCCGGCCTACCCCACCATCAGTGAGATCTGGCTGCGACTGCTCGAGACCTATGGGCGGGACTCGGCATGATCGCGTCGGGCGGATGCGAAGAGCGGATGCCGCGCGGCGCCATCCGCTGCGGCATCCGCTCCGAACAGCCGGTGAGAGACCTGGCGCGATCGGCGCGCCCGGAGCAGGATTGTTTCCCACATTGACGGCCCCGGGCACAACCCCCGGCCGAATGTCGCACACCTCTTATACGCTCGAACCCACATCCGAGGAGGCAGGACCATGAAGGCTGTACTCGCAGGAACCGTCATCGCCGAAGCAGACGAGAGCGATCTCGCCCGCATCGAGGGCAACTGGTACTTCCCGCCCGCGTCGATCACCGAGGGAGCGCTCGTCGAGAGCCCGACCCCGTACACGTGCCCCTGGAAGGGCGCTGCTCAGTACTTCTCGGTGCAGGCCGGCGACGAGCTGTACACCGACTACGCCTGGTCGTATCCCACTCCGTTCCCCAGTGCCTTCGACCGCGTGGGCAAGGACTTCTCGGGCTTCGTCGCGTTCGACCCCCGGGTCGAAGTCTCAGCATGACCTCTGTATGCCGCAGCCGGGGCGCCGATGCCCGACTCGTCGATCGACCGACCGGAGAATAATCGTGATCGAGTTCCGCAACGTCACCAAGCAGTTCCCCGACGGCACCACCGCCGTCAAGGACTTCAGCCTGGTGCTGCCGTCACGCAAGACGACGGTGTTCGTCGGATCCTCGGGATGCGGCAAGACCACACTGCTGCGCATGATCAACCGCATGGTCGAGCCGACCTCGGGTGAGGTCGAGATCGACGGCGAGAGCGTGCTCGGCGGCGACCCCGTCGCGCTGCGTCGCCGCATCGGATACGTCATGCAGAACTCGGGTCTGATGCCGCACTTCACGGTGATCGACAACGTGGCCACCGTGCTGCGTCTCACGGGTGTGAAGAAGGCACCGGCGCACGAACGCGCGCGGGAGCTGCTGAAGACTGTCGGCCTCGACCAGTCGCTGGCCGAGCGGTATCCGAGCCAGCTCTCGGGCGGTCAGCAGCAGCGCGTCGGTGTGGCCCGTGGCCTCGCGGCGGATCCGAACATCCTCCTGATGGACGAGCCGTTCGGCGCGGTCGACCCGATCGTGCGCGCCGACCTGCAGCAGGAGACCCTTCGGCTGCAGCACGAGCTCGACAAGACCGTGGTGTTCGTCACGCACGACATCGACGAGGCCTTCCTGCTCGGCGATCAGGTCGTGATCCTCGACAAGGGCGCTCGCATTGTCCAGGTGGGCAGCCCGAGCGAGATCATCGAGAACCCGGCAGACGATTTCGTCGCCTCCTTCATCGGCGCCGACCGAGGCCGCCGCGCGCTGCACCTGAAGGAGACGCCCCACGGCACCGTCGTGGTCGACTCCGAGGGTCGCACGCAGGGCGCGATCGTGGCTGAGGCCGAGAAGTCCGACGGTCCGCTCGCAGGCCCGGATGCCGCTGCCCTGGGCGCCGTGCAGAGTGGGCTCACGTGAACTGGGTCGTCGACAACCTCGACCTGATCCTCGAGCTGACTCTGGTGCACCTGCGTCAGAGCATCATCCCGATCGTGCTCGGTTTCGTGCTCTCGCTGCCCCTCGGCTGGGTCGCGTGGAGATTCAAGCTCGTGCGCGGGCCGATCATCGTGCTCACGGGGCTGCTCTATACGATCCCCTCGCTGGCGCTGCTGATCCTGCTGCCGTCGGTCGCGGGATACTCGGCCCGCAGTGAGACCAACCTCATCATCGCGTTGACGATCTACGCCATCGCCATCCTCGTGCGGGGAGTCTCCGACGGCCTCGACTCCGTCGACGACGACATCCGCCAGGCGGCGACGGCCACCGGATTCGGGTCCTTCCGGCGCTTCTGGGCGGTCGAGTTCCCGCTCGCCGGCCCGGTGATCCTGGCGAGTCTGCGGGTCACCGCGGTCAGCACCATCTCGCTCGCGACCGTCGGCATCCTGATCGGCATCACGAACCTCGGCTACCTCTTCACCAACGGCCTCGATCGCCGCATCATCGCCGAGGTGTTCGCCGGCATCATCGCCGTCGTCGTCATCGCCCTGGTGATCGACCTGCTGCTTCTGCTCGCGGGTCGGGCTCTCATGCCGTGGACGCGTGCGGCGACGAAGACGAGCACGGCGCGGCCCGTCGTGGTGGGGGCGCCCGCATGAACCTCTTCCTCGAAGCATTCGCCTGGATGCTGGCCCCGGCCCAGTGGACCGGCAACTACGCCCTGCCGAAACTCCTCGGTGAGCACCTGACGCTCACAGCGATCTCGGTGGTCATCGCGGCCGCCATCGCCGTGCCGCTCGGCTGGCTCATCGGCCACACAGGCAAGGGACGAGAGATCGCGGTGGCGGTTTCGGGCGCGGCGCGTGCGATCCCTGCGTTCGGCCTCATGATCCTCCTCGTGCTCCTGCTGGGCGTGCTCCGCGTTCCCCAGGCGGCGGTCACGACGTTCGTGCTGCTCGCGATCCCGTCCCTGCTCGCCGGTGCCTACACCGGGCTCGAGGCCATCGACCGACGGGTGATCGACTCGGCGAAGGCCATGGGCATGACGGGCTGGCAGATCTTCTGGAAGGTCGAGGTGCCGCTCGGTCTTCCGCTGCTCGTGGGCGGCATCCGCTCGGCCCTGCTCCAGGTCATCGCGACCGTCACGATCGCCGCGTACGTCGGCCTGGGCGGGCTCGGGTACCCGATCATCCAGGGCATCCCGCTGCAGCGCTTCGACCAGGTGCTCGCGGGAGCGATCCTCGTCGCCACGCTGGCGCTGATCGTCGACCTGCTGCTGGCCGCAGCCCAGCACCTCGCGGTGCCGAGGGGGCTCCGCACCGGTGGGCGGCCCTCGCGCCGACGCTCGCGTTCGCTCACGCCGGCCGCCGAGCCCTCCACCACCGAGCCCTCCACCACCGACCCGTCGGCCGCCGAGTCCGGGCAGACGTCGGTCGTGACCCAGCCCGCCACCTCCTGAATCCACAGCACAGCAGTTCCAGCAGTCCCCCAGAGAAGAGGAAGTCCATGTTCACAGCACGAGGCAAGCGCTCTGTCTTCGCCGTAGGCCTTGTCGCCGCGGCCGCACTCGCCCTGTCCGCCTGCGGCTCGAGCGAGTCGCTCGGCGAGCCCGCCGACTCGGGCGAGAGCTCGGGCAGCGGCGACACGATCGTCGTCGGCTCGCAGGCGTACTACTCCAACGAGATCATCGCCGAGATCTACGCCCAGGCGCTCGAGGCAGCCGGCTTCGACGTCGAGAAGCAGCTCAGCATCGGTCAGCGCGACGCGTACATGCCCGATGTCGAGTCCGGCGACATCGATGTCTTCCCCGAGTACACGGGCAGCCTGCTCGAGTACATCTCGGACGACGACATCGACGTCACCAGCCCCGATGACGTCTACGCGGCACTGCAGGATGCCCTGCCCGAGAGCCTCACGGCCCTCGACTTCGCCGAGGCGACCGACCAGGACTCCTACACGGTGCTGAAGAGCTTCGCAGAGGAGAACGGCCTGACCACGATCGGTGACCTCGCGAAGGTGACCTCGCAGGTCACGATCGGTGCGGCTCCCGAGTTCGAGCAGCGCCCGTACAGCCCGGCCGCGGCCAAGGAGGTCTACGGCGTCGACCTGGCGTTCTCGGCCACCGGCCCGACCACGCTCGAGTCGCTGCTCGCCGGCCAGATCCAGGTCGCAGACATCTACACCGCCGACCCGGCTTTCGAGACCGAGGAGATCGTCGCGCTCGAAGACCCCGAGAACCTGATCATCTCGTCGAACGTCGTGCCGATCGTCTCGAGCGACATCGCCGACGACGTCTCCGATGTGCTCAACGCGATCAGCGCCAAGCTCACGGCCGAGGAGCTCGTCTCCCTCAACGTCCTGAGCACGGTCGACCAGCAGTCGTCGGCTGACATCGCGAAGAAGTGGCTCGAGGACAACGACCTCGTCTGACACTGAGTCGTCTTCACACGGAAGTGCCCGGTCCCTCAGTGGCCGGGCACTTCTGCGTGTGCGGGGCGGTGAGGCCGCGGTTTCTGCACGAGACCCGTGTGCGGGACGCGTGTTCGTGCGCGGATCGCAGGGGTGCCCCGGACGCGGGCGCCCGAACGTAGGCGCTAGATCCGGGCGTCCTGCCGTGGAACCAGCACCTGTTTGATGATGATGAGTATGGATGCCGCGACCGGCACTGCCACGAGTGCTCCGAGCAGCCCGAGCAGCGTGCCGCCCGCGAGTGCGCCGATCACCACGAGCGCGCCAGGCACCGAGACGGCGCGGTTCATGACGCGGGGGGTGATCACGTACGCCTCGATCTGCATGTAGACGAGGTAGATGAGAGCGAAGACCAGCGCTGCGATCGGAGTGGTGAACAGGGCGAGACCCGTGCCGATGATCCAGAAGATCACCGATCCGACGAGCGGGATCAGGGTGATGCAGAACGCGACGGTCGCCATGAGCGGCGGGAACGGCAGTCCGAGGAACAGATACAGCAGGAATGCGAGCACGGCGTTGCAGAACGCGAGCACGACCATCCCCATGACGTAGGCGCCGACAGAGTCGGTGATCTGGTCGGTGATGTCGCTGGCGCGAGCACGGTCACGGGCGGGAGCGAGTCGGAGCATTCCCGTCTTGATCGCGGGCAGTGTCGCGACGAAGTAGAGCGTGAGCACCAGCACGACGATGATGCCCGAGATGGCGTTGGCGATCGAGGCGCCGACCTTCAGGGCTCCGCCGCCGATCGCAGCGATGTTGCCGGGGTTGGTGAGGAACGACTGCACGTCGGCGACGAGATCCTGGAACTGATCGCCGAACTGCTCATCGAGCGCCGCATAGATGTCGCTGCGAGTGAATTCCTGGATCATCCCCGGCACGGATCCGACGAAGCTCGCGATCTGGTCGATCACGACCGGCAGCACCATCCACACGACGAGGCCGGCCACGACGATGAGCCCGAGGATCGCGACGACCACCGAGATCGCCCGCGACAGCCCCCGTCGCTCGAGGAACCGCACGGTGGGGTCGAGTCCGAGCGCGGCGAACATGGCGAGTGCGATGTAGATGAGCACGGTCGACAGGTTCGCGACTGCCAGGCCGAGCACGATGGCACCGAGGGCGCCGAGCGTCACCAGGAACCCGAACACGAAGGGGCGGTCGATGCGCGTCCAGAACGACCGGCTCGGCGTCATCGGCTCGACGACCCCGTGACGAGGAGCGGGCGATGTCGTCGGGTCGTGCGGGGCGGTGGCGGCGACGGCGGTGGCCCCTGACGCGGCTGAGCTCGTGGACGCAGAGGCGTCGGCGGATGCGTCGGTCGTCGAGGCCTCGCGCGCGGACGCCCGCGCGGAGTCCGCGGACGGGTCGGATGCGGCAGCGGACCCCTTCGAGGACGGTTCGTGCTCTTCTCGGCTCATGTGCTCACGATAGCGTCCGATCGGTGCCAGACCCGGCAGCATCCGCATGGTCACGAAGGGTCGTCCAGCCCCGTGTTTCCGTAGAGTAGGGGGCATGACCGCCGCCGAAGACCCCCGGGCTGAACTCCTCCGACTGCGCTCGAGCATCGACAACATCGATGCCGCACTCATCTTCATGCTCGCCGAGCGCTTCCGCGCCACGCAGCAGGTCGGGCAGCTCAAAGCCGAGCACGAGATGCCGGCATCGGATCCGGGGCGCGAGGAGCAGCAGGTCGCCCGTCTCAAGGCACTGGCCGAGGACGCGCATCTCGACCCGGAGTTCGCCGAGAAGTGGTTCAACTTCGTGGTGGCCGAAGTCATCCGCCATCACACCGAAGCCGCCGAGGGGCGATGATCCGGCCTTCCGGGCGAGTGACAGTGTGTGCAGCACTCACCCGCCCGGGGACCGAACTAAGTTTATTGAATAAACTATGACCGAGGGTACGCAGAACCACCAGGTCTGTCAACCAATTCCGACAACGGGACCGGCACCATGCTGAACGGCGACGACGCACTGGACACGCAGGCGTCGGTTCGCCGCGCGAATCTGCGTCGTGCGCTGCAGCTCGTGTTCCGCAACCCCGGCTCGGAGACGAGGGCAGGGATCGCCCGCGCCACCGGACTCACCGCCGCAACCGCCTCGTCTCTGGTGGCGGAGCTCATCGATCTGCAGCTGATCGTCGACGGCGAGCAGGCCGCCAGCACGGGTGGCAAGCGGGCGACGACCCTGAGCATCGCAGCCGAGCATCACGTCATCCTCGTTCTGGTGATCAGGCCGACCGATGCGCGCATCGCGCTGGTCGCGCTCGACGGCACCGAGGTCGAGGCGCGCAGAGTCGCGTTCTCCGACGAGTCGCGTGATCGGATGCTGGACGACGCCGTATCCGACGTCGCGGCCGAGTACTTCGGTCGGCTGCTCGTGGCGGGAGTGCAGCTGCCTGGCACGACCGACGGACGGCGCGTGTTCGAGAGCGTGCAGCTGGGATGGACGGATGTGCCGCTCGCCGAGCGCTTCGAAGCAGTGCTCGGGATTCCCGTGCTGCTCGTCAACGACGTGGATGCCGAGGCGATCGCCGAAGCCGCCAGGGAGGACGAGTCGTCGGGGTATCGACTGTTCATCCACATCGGCACCGGTATCGGTGCGGCGGTGACTCTCGACGGAGAGCTGGCTCCCGGTCCTCGCGACCGTGCGGGCGAGATCGGGCACGTCCAGGTGGAGTTCGGCGAAGAGGCGCGGACATGCCGATGCGGACGGCAGGGGTGCCTGGAGTCGGCGTCGTCGATGACGGCGATGCTCGGTGATGACTTCGATGACGCCATGGACGACGAGGCCATCGCGGCGCTCGCCGCGGCCGCCGACGACGAGCGCCTGGCTGAAGGAGCACGAGCGCTCGCCCGCACCATCAAGCTCATCGCCGCGGTGCTCGATGCGGCCGAGGTCGTGATCGGCGGGCCCGCGCGAGCGTTGGGCGACCGGTTCCTGCCACTCGTGCAGGCGGAAGTCGACTACACGGCGACCGGCACCACGAACGTGCCGGTGCGATACGCCGACTCGGACGCGTCGATCTCGACGGGTGTCGCACAGGTGGCACTCTCGAGCGCTTTGGGAGTGCGCTGGAGTCCGGCGCAGCTGCGCGCAGCATCCGCTGTTCGCGACTGAACCTCAGCGCTCTCTCCTGCGGCCGCTGCGGACGCGATGCCCGCTCAGCGCGGAGAAGCGATCCCGACCAGTGCGGCCACCAGTCCGGCCATCACCAGGATCGCGATCGCGAGGTAGTGGACGATCTTGCCGATGAGCAGCATCGGGAGGTCCGGCCCGTCGTACGACGCCGGGTTGAAGAGCGAGCCGCGCGCGCGGAAGCTCCAGCGCATGCCGAACCCGATGCGCCGCAGCGCGTGCGATGGTGCAGCGAAGCTCTGTCCGCGCTGCTCGCGAGGCGCCTTCCACGCTGCCTGCGCCGCGTACCAGGCGATCACGAAGAAGGGCATCGCGAGGGGCACCGCCCAGGCGATGAGGGCGACGCCGATCAGGGTGCCCATCCCGGGGTCGAGCGATCGGATGAAGAACAGCCCGAGCGCTGCGAGTCCGACCGCTGCCGGAACGAGCACCACGCCCCATCCCCACCCCGGGTGCGCGTCGCCTGACGGTCGTCGACCAACTCGTCCAGCATCCTGCCATGTCATGTTGCCCCCCTGTGTCAGATGTTATCGTATTAGAGAACAGGGGGTGAGGGCATGAGCATCACGAACTCTCTGCGACGTGCCCGGAAGCACTCTGGCGCGAGCCTGAGAAGCATCGCGTCTCGCGCGGGTGTGGGTGCAGGCAACCTCAGCGCCATTGAGAACGGGCACCGCGACCCCACCACATCGACGGTGGACCGACTCGCCTCCGCCATCGGCATCGATTGGATCCCTTTCTCGGCCCAGGGTCGTTCTCCCGCCGCGCGGGCCGCAGAGGACATCATCGACGCCGAAGCTCGCGGGCAGTTCGCCCAGGCTTACCGGCGATTCATCCAGCTTTCGGACGACCTCGCTTCTGCAGACCCGGTGACACGCGTGCTCCTCGCCGCTGAGAGGCCGGATGATTCGACTTCTCGATGGTTGGACGCCATCGCGGCGCTGATCGAGGTGCGATTGCACGAGGCGTCCGCGCCGGTCCCTTCGTGGGTGACAGAACGTGCCGGTCTTCCCGAAACAATCTGGGAGCCGCAGCGCAGCGCGCGGGCGTTGCCGATGTGGGCTGACCGCACTCAGGTGCCGACGGAGTTCCTCCGCAGAGGTGTCGCCATCGAGCAAGGCGAGTTGGCGAGCGCATGATGCGATCTCGGCCAGCTCAAGGGGAGAATCATGTCCGGCATCCTCACTCGCGATGACATCATCGACGGTGTCGGCGAGGTCATCACGCTGCTACGCGATTCCGGCACCAGGGCGACGCTCCGGATTGTCGGAGGCGCGGCCATCGCCTTGACGATCGACGGCGACCGAGGCAGGCTCGCCTCTGCTCGCCCGACCGCTCCCGCCTGACTTCCGATGAGACGACGATGCGGGGCGCCACCCGGTGGCGCCCCGCATCCCCTCCGTTGCTGGTTCTACTTGACGCTGCCGGCGGTGAGGCCGCCGACGAGGCGCTTCTCGATGAGCATGAACAGGATGACGACCGGCAGGATCGCGACGATCGAGACGCCGAACACGTACTGCCAGCTGGTCTCGTACTGACCGACGAACTTGGTGAGCGCGACGGACAGCGGCTGGTTCTTGTCGGTCGAGAGGATCACGAGCGATGCCGCGAACTCGTTCCAGCAGGCGACGAACGTGAAGACGATCGCGGTCACGATTCCGGGCCAGACCAGCGGCAGGTTGATCTTGAACAGCACGGTGAAGCGTCCGGCGCCGTCGATCTGAGCGGCCTCGTCGATCTCCTTCGGGATGCCGGCGAAGAACGAGTGCATGATCCACACCGCGAACGACAGGTTGAACGCGGCGTTGATGAAGATCATCGCGGCCCACGTGTCGCCGAGTCCGAGCACCGTGAACTGGCGGAACAGGCCGGAGGTGAGCACGGCCGGCTGCAGCATCTGCGTCACGATCACCAGGAACAGGAAGACCATTCGCCCGGGGAACTTGAACCGTGCCGTGTAGTACGCGGCCGGCAGCGACACCAGCAGCACCAGCAGCGTTGCGAAGACGGCGATGATGATCGTCGAGATCAGGTTGTAGGGCAGCGGCGTCTCGGGGGTCGACCACATCGAGATGTAGTTCTCCCAGTGCCACTCGATCGGCAGGTACGTCGGATCGACCGAGCGGATCTGCGACTTCGTCTTGACCGAGCCGAAGAACATGATCAGGTACGGCAGCACGAAGATCGCGAGCACCAGGATGCCGGCGGCCATGCGCAGGATGACGCGGGGCAGCGTGACCTGGTCTTCGGTGTAGCGGCGCTTGCGCCCGGGGATGCGGGGTGCGGCGTCGTCGCCTGCGGTCGTGACGAGGGCGGTCTCGGTCAGAGTCATGATCAGACCTCCTTCATGGGCTTGACGGCCTTGACGTAGATCGCGACGATCACGATCACGATGAGGAAGGCGACGACCGACAGCGCGCTGGCGACGTCGACCTTCTTCTGCAGCTCGATGTACTTGAAGATCATCGTCATGATCGTGTCTGCGCCGTAGCCCGGGATCGACCCGGTCATCACCTTGAGGATCGGCAGCGAGTTGAACACGTTGATGATGTTGATGAGGATCGCGACCGCGAGGGCGCTGCGCAGCTGCGGGACGACGACCGTCCAGTAAGTGCGGGTGGGACCGGCGCCGTCCATCTTCGCGGCCTCGAGGGTGTCGGCCGGAACCGTCTGGAGTCCGGCGAGGATCGTGTAGGTCGTGAACGGCAGGGACACGAAGATCGCGATCACGATCGACCACGCGAATGCGGTGGCCGGGTTCTTGGTCCAGCCGTAGCCGACCGCGTCATCAGAGAGCCCGATGTCGTAGAGGAACTTGTTGAAGACCCCGAAGTACGGCTCGAGGCTGTAGTAGAACACCATCGTGGTCATCACGACGGATGCCGCCCACGGCACGATGACGGCCATACGCACGATCTGCCGACCGGGAAAGGCCTTGTTGAGGATCTGCGCGAGACCGAGCGAGATCATCACCGTGAAGGTCACGACCGCCACGACCCAGATGATCGTGCGGAAGATGATCGGCCAGAACTCGGCGAACGTGAACACCGTCACGAAGTTGTCGAAGCCGACCGAGCCCTTGTCGAGACCCGAGAGCGAGATGTCGCGGGTGGAGTTGAAGAACATCACCCCGGCGGGGAACAGCACCACGCCGATGATGAGCAGCAGGGCGGGGGCGATCCAGGGCAGCGCCTGGAGCAGGTCCTTTCCGCCCGGCCTGCCCCGGGTCGCGCCCGTGCGGCGACCCGGGGTGCGGGGGCGGCTGGTGGCCGCCCCCGCGAGGTTCGAGGATTCTTTCGTCTGGCTCATGGGAATTCCCGAACCTCTCCGTCGCTTGGTGTGGGCAGGGTCGGCGGGACTCAGCCCGCGTCGACCTGTGCCTGGATCTCTGCCAGGACGTCCTGGGCAGGCTTCGACTGCAGCTGGCCGAACAGCGCCTTGAAGGCTCCATCCGTGGCCGACCACTTCTCGTTCGTCGACGGGTAGAACTGCGCGTCGGGCAGCACGTCGAGGAAGGGCTTGAGCGCCTCCTCGCCGGAGAGCTGCTCGGCACCCGACTTGGTGACGGGCAGGAAGCCCTCGGCCTGCACCCACGGCACGTACACGTCGGCCGAGTAGTAGTAGTCGAAGAAGGCGGTGATCGCCTCCTGCTTGTCGCCGTCGTTCTGGAACGCCATCAGCTGGTCCATGACGCCGAGGGTGAACGGCGAGCCGTCTTCGGTCGGGATCGGGACGATCGAGTAGTCGAGCTCGGGGTTGCCCTCTTCGATCTGGCCCACTGTCGGCGGCAGGCCGACCTGCATGCCGATCTTGCCCTGGATGAAGATGTCCATCAGGGGCGAGCGCTGGGTCGAACCGGGGTCTGCCTGAGTGGCGCCCGCGTCGATCATCTTCTTGATCTGCTCGGCACCTGCGAGGTTCTCGGGGGTGTCGATCGTGATCTCGGAGGCATCGCCGAACGATCCGCCGCCGCCCCACAGCCACACGGCCGCTTCGGCCTGAGCCTCTTCGGAGCCGAGCGGCATGCCGTAGCCGGCCACGCCGCCGCCGAGTGCCGAGACCTTGGTCGCGGCATCGAGCAGCTCGTCCCAGGTGGTCGGAGCCTCGACGCCCGCCTGCTCGAGCAGGGCGTTGTTGACGAACAGCGCGCGGGCCGACGCGATCAGCGGCAGGGCGTACGCGGTGCCGTCGACCTCGGCGTTCGCGAGGAACGCGTCCTGGAAGTCGGAGTAGGTCTCCTCCGAGACCACGTCCTCGACCGGGTAGAGCAGCTCGTCGCCCACGAAGCCGGCGAAGGGTCCGCCGTTGTAGATGTCGGGCGCCTCACCGGCCTGGATCTTGGTGGAGACGACCTTCTCGAGGTTGTCCCACGACTGCACCTCGAGGTCGACCTTGATGTCGGGGTTCTCCTTCTCGAACCCGTCGATCACGTCTTCCCACAGACCCTTGGTGGCGTCGGAGTAGCTGGGCACCAGAAGGTTGAGCGTCGTCTCGCCCTCGGCGTCTCCGCCGCCTCCTGTCGAGCCGCCGAACCCGCACGAAGCGAGCGTGAGCGTGGCGGTCGCCGCCAGGGCGACGGCACCGAATCGCAGTGACTTCTTCATGTGTATTGCATTCCTCACTGTGTAGGTGGTGCACAGTCGCAAGCACAACTCACGCGACGGTGCGTGTGATCGCCTTCGCCGGTGGCTGGGCGATCGGTTCAAGCCGGGTCGGCTCGAGGAACCCTCCGTGGACCGGATCTGCGGAGGGGCGGTGGAACTTGTTCGATTATTTGTCAGGAGAATAAACAAATCAAGAGGAACCTTGCAGGATTTCCTCGTGTCGAAATACTATGATCGAATCAGCACTTAAACGATCACAAACTTGCAACATCTGGTCCGGAGGGCCCGACATGACCGAACTTCTGCCCGGCGCACACATGCGCGAAGAACTGAACTCGCAGCCCGAGACCTGGGCCCGCGCGGCCGATCTCCGCGATGCGCAGGCGCTGCTGCCGGCATCCGGAACCCGCATCGCGGTCGTCGGCTGCGGAACGTCGTGGTTCATGGCGCAGTCCTATGCGTTCCTGCGCGAGACCTCCGGCCAGGGCGAGACCGACGCGTTCGCGGCATCCGAGTCGTTCGTCGACCGCGGCTACGACGCCGTCGTCGCGTTGACGCGCTCCGGCACCACGACAGAGGTGCTCGAGCTGGTCGACCGCATCAAGGGCCGCGTGCCCACGATCGGCGTGATCGGCGACGAGACCTCGCCGCTCGTCTCGCTCGTCGACGAGGCTGTGCTGCTGCCATTCGCCGATGAGAAGTCGGTCGTGCAGACGCGCTTCGCGACCACCGCTCTGGCGCTGTTCCGCGCCTCGCTCGGTGAAGACCTCACGGGGGCGATCGACGACGCCGCGGCCGTGCTCGCGGCAGAGGACGACGACGAGCTGCGCGATGCCGAGCAGTACTCGTTCCTCGGCCGCGGGTGGACCGTCGGTCTCGCACACGAGGCTGCTCTGAAGATGCGCGAGTCGTCGCAGTCGTGGACCGAGTCGTACCCGTCGATGGAGTACCGCCACGGTCCGATCGCGATCGCCGCACCCGGCCGCGTGACGTGGCAGTTCGGCGAGGCTCCCGAGGGGCTGGCCGCGCAGGTCGAGGCCACGGGGGCGCGTTTCGTGCAGCATCCGATCGACCCGCTCGCCGACCTCGTGCGCCTGCACCGCGTCGCCCTCGACCGCGCCGTCGCCAAGGGTCTCGACCCCGATCAGCCTCGCAACCTCACGCGATCCGTCATCCTGGATGCATGACCCGATCCACCCGCGGAGAGTTCGATGACCAGCCCTGAGGATGCCGCGAGCATCGCCGACGTCGTGAGCGATGCGTCGGGCGAGAAGCTCGCCGCCGCACGTCCACTGGGCAGCGGCACTCCGGTGCTGGCGTTCGACGTGGGCGGCACCGACATCAAATCGGCGCTGTTCGACGCAGACGGCACGGCGCTCGGCCTTCGTCGCACGCCGACCCCTGTGGCCGAGGGCGACCGCACCGAGGTGCTGATCGAGCGGCTCGGGGTGCTCGCCGCCGAGCTGCGGGCAGACCACCCCGACGTCGTGCCGCAGGCCGCGGGGCTCGTGGTGCCGGGGATCGTCGACGCGGATGCCGGACTCGGCGTCTTCGCGAGCAACCTCGGCTGGCACGATTCTCCGCTGCGCGATCTCGCCTCGGCGAAGCTCGGCCTGCCCGTCGCCTTCGACCACGACGTGCGCGCGGCGAGCTGGGCCGAGCACCGCCTGGGCGGCGCCCGCGCCTACTCAAACTCGGTCGTGCTCGTGATCGGGACCGGCATCGCGGGTGCGCTGCTCGTGGGCGGAGAGCCCTACACCGCGGGCGGCTATGCGGGCGAGATCGGCCACTCGCCGATCGCCGACGGGCCGGTGTGCGCGTGCGGTGCGACGGGCTGCCTCGAGGCGGTCGCGTCGGCAGGTGCCATTGCTCGTCGCTACCGCGATGCGACCGGCATCAACCCCGATGGCGCGAAGGACGTGATCGCCCGTGCCTCGGCCGGCGACCGCGTCGCATCCGAGATCTGGAACTCGGCGCTCGACGCCCTCACCCTGTCGCTCGCCCAGCTCACCGCTGTCGTCGCTCCCGAGGCCATCGTGATCGGCGGTGGGCTCTCGCGCGCAGGTGGGGCGCTCTTCGACGAGCTGCGTGCCCGGCTCGCCGAACGCCTGAGCTTCCATCGACTTCCCGAGCTCGTGCCGGCCGAACTGTCGGGCAACGCCGGCATCCTGGGTGCGGCACTGCGCGCACGGGAGCTCGCATGATCCTCACCGTCACCCCGAACCCGGCCCTCGACCTCACCTGGCACGTCGACCGACTGACTCTCGGCGAGACGCACAGAGCGGATGCCGGCGCCGTGCGCGCCGGCGGCAAGGGCCTCAATGTCGCCAGAGTCGCGCACGCGCAGGGTGCCTCGGTGCTCGCGGTGTCGACTGCCGGAGGTGGCAGCGGCGTCGAGCTCGCCGCCGAACTCGGTGCGAGTGGGGTGCCTCATCGGCTCGTCCCGGTGGTGGGTGCCACTCGGCAGAGCATCGCTCTCGTCGACGAGGCGCTCGGAGACACGACGATCGTCAACGAACGGGGCGTGAACCCCTCCGATCCCGAGTGGGCGGCACTGCTCGGCGAGGTCGTCGATGCTCTCCCCGGCGCACAGGTGCTGGTGATCTCGGGCAGCCTCCCGCCCGGGGCGCCTGAGACGCTCCTTCCGCTGCTCATCGGCACGGCGCGAGACGCCGGTGTGCCGGTGATCGTCGACACCTCGGGTCCGGCTCTTCTGCACGCGGCGGATGCCGGAGCATCCGTTCTCAAGCCCAACGCCGCAGAGCTCGTCGAGGCGACCGGCATCACCGACCCCGTCGACGGCGCTCGCTCGCTGATCGAGCGTGGTGTCGATCTCGTGCTGCTGTCACTCGGCGCCGACGGAATGCTCGCGGTCACGGCATCCGAGGTGCTGCACGCTCGTCTCGATGCTCCGCTCGCGGGCAACCCCACCGGCGCCGGTGATGCCGGAGTGGCCGCGTGCGCGGTGCTCTATGCCGACGGCATCCGTGATCCGGAGACGATCCTGCGCCGCGCGACCGCCTGGTCGGCTGCCGCCGTGCTCATGCCGCTCGCCGGCGAGATCTCCGACGACTGGCCGGCGCTCGAGCAGCGCCTGGTCGTCGCCCCCTACGACCCCACTGTTCGAGAGGACCCTCTGTGACCCTGGTCTCCGCCCGAGAACTGGTGACGGATGCTGCAGCGCGCGGCACCGGCATCGGCGCGTTCAACGTGATCCACCTCGAGACCGCCGAGGGGCTCGTGCGCGCCTCCGAGGCAGCGCGCCTGCCCGTGATCCTGCAGATCTCGCAGAACTGCGCCGACTATCACGGCGGACTCGAGCCGATCGCATTGGCGACTCTCGCGGTGGCGAGACGCGCGCAGACGCCGGTCGCCGTGCACCTCGATCACGCTGAGCGACCGGAGCTGGTCGATGAGGCGATTGCCCTGGGGTTCGGCTCAGTCATGTTCGACGGCGGAGCGCTGCCCTACGACGACAACGTGGCGATCACCGCGGCCGTCGCCGAGCGGGCGCATGCCGCAGGCGTCTACATCGAGGGCGAGCTGGGCGAGGTCGGCGGCAAAGACGGAGCCCACGCACCGGGCGTGCGCACCGACCCCGATGAGGCCCGCGCATTCGTGGCGGCGACCGGCGTCGACGCGCTCGCCGTGGCGGTCGGCTCGTCGCACGCGATGACCGACCGCACGGCATCCCTCGACCTCGAGCTCATCGCTCGACTGCGTGAGGCACTCGAGCGCAGCGGTCGTGACGAGCAAGCCGTGCCGCTCGTGCTGCATGGCTCGTCGGGCGTGGCGGATGCCGTCATCTCCGACGCCGTGCGCGCGGGAATGACCAAGATCAACGTCTCGACGCACCTGAACGGTTTCTTCACCCGAGCGATCCGTTCGACGCTCGACGCCGACGAGAAGCTCGTGGACTCGCGGAAGTACCTGACCCCGGCCCGTGACGCGCTCGCCGGGGAGGCCGCGCGGATGCTGCGCCTGTTCGCGCTCGAGTCCGCGGGGTGATTCGTGTGAATGCGGGCAGGATGGTGACATGAAGCGCGCCGCCCGCCTGAATGCGATCCTCGACCTGCTGGCCGAGGACGGCGAGGTGAATGTCGACGAGCTCGTCGAGCGCTTCGGCGCCTCGGCCGCCACCACCCGTCGCGATCTCGACTCGCTCGCCGAGCAGCGTCTGCTCACCCGCACGCACGGCGGGGCGGTCGCGCACTCGGTCGCCTACGAGCTGCCTATCCGCTACAAGAGCCACCAGCGCGCGCACGAGAAGGAGAGCATCGCCCTGGCCGCCGCCGCCCTCGTCGCGCCGGGCATGGTCGTCGGGCTGTCGGGCGGAACCACGACCACGGCCATCGCCGCGGCACTCGCCGCTCGAGACGATCTCGCGGCGGGGCCCGGCATCACGGTCGTCACCAACGCCGTGAACATCGCCGCGCAGCTCGCGACCCGACCCGACATCAAGGTCGTCGTCACCGGCGGGGTGATCCACTCGCGCAGCTATGAGCTGGTGGGCCCGTTCGTCGAGCAGCTGCTGCGAGGGGTGCGGCTCGACATCGCCTTCATCGGGGTCAACGGCATGGATGCCGCGGCCGGAGCCACCACGCAGGACGAACGCGAAGCCGCGGTGAACCGGATGATGGCCGAGCGAGCCCGCCGGGCCGTGGTCGTCACCGACAGCAGCAAGATCGGCACCGTGGCATTCGCGGCCGTCGGCGGCTCGGAGCTGTTCCCCGTTCTCCTGACCGACGACGGGGCGGATGCCGCGACTCTGGCCGCGTTCCGCGACGCGGGTTACGAGGTCCTGACAGCCTGACCAGCTGACTGCCGGACCTGCCGACTGTCGGCCCTGGTGGCTTGCCCGGTGTGCTCTGCCTCGGCCCACCCACCTCGGGCGCGAGCATCGCCCGCTGCGTCCCCTGTGCGGACTCCTGGTGGGGGTGCCGCGACCCCTCTCGCGGCACCCCCGGAGCAGATGGTGACCTGTCGTTCCCTCACACTCCCCAGTGCACGAGGGTTTTCCCCAGTTCGACTGCGCCTCCCTCGCGCTTCGTTTCCGAAGCCCTTCGCGTGGCACCTTCTGGAGATAAGGAGCCGGCCACCGATGTTCTGATACATCGACTGGAGAAAAGATTCAGAGTCCGCTTCCGTGGCACTGGAACGGCGCACTGAGTCCGGTGGATTCGGATGCCGCAGCCAGCGCGACGGCCGGTCGCGCGCCGGCTGCCAGCTCGACGTGCACCGCGCCGAGCAGCTCGCAGGCGATGTCGTCTGCCACCACCACCGGTGCCGCGATGACGCAGCCGGTGCCGGCGTGCAGCCAGACCCTCGTCATGCCCAGTGCCTCCTCGCCCCAGCGCACCGAAGAGCGGCCCAGCTCGCAGGCCGAGAGCACCACCGTGGCCGGCGCCCGCGAGATCAGGTCGACGTCGTAGCCGAACAGTGTGCCGTCGTGGAGTTCGAACCCCGAGAACAGCGGGTTGTCGACCGCGTGACGACCGTGGGCGGCGATGTGCAGCACGTCGACGTGCGTGGCGAGCTCGGTGACCGCCGCGACGCGGGCATCGTCACCGGTCAGGATCGTCGCGCCGCTCCAGGCCGCCGCCGCCCGGCGCACCTCCTCTTCCGCGCGCGCGACGCGGGGACCGGTCGCGAAGCCCGCCTGCCTCCTCTGTGCGGAGAGAGGTCGGCCCGAGTCGCCGAGCCAGCGCGAGACGGAGGTCGCGAGGGTGAACGGCGTGCCGGCCATGCCCGGGAGCATCGCCCAGGGGATGCCACCGAGGATGCCGGGCACGGTGAGGGCGAGACGAGCCGCCCCATCCGTCGCGGCACGCGCCGGGGCGAGGAGCGCGTCGTCGAGCAGGCGCAGCCTCTCGTCGAGCGACCGCTGCACGACCGATGCCATGGGACCGGCATGCGTGAGCGCCGCGACATCGAGATCGGCGCGGAGGCCGTCGAGTGCGGCCTCGATGCGCGGCAGAGACAGCTCGACGATCGATGAACCGGATGCGGTCACCACGACGCACAGCAGCTCTTCGCGGGTGAACACGTAGGCGAGTATCGCCGTCTCGTCATCGAGTCTGTGCCTGGTCTCGACAAGCGCGAGGCGTTCGCGATTTCCACCGGCCCCGGTCGATGACCACTGCCGGTCGCGCACCCGGTCGCGCAGCTCGCGCACCCGAGCGTCCGTCGTCCAGTCGGACCCCGCGAGGTCGGCGCGGAGCATTCGCAGCTCGGCCAGATCGGACGACAGCTCTGCGTCGTGCGGGGGACGCACGGGCGCGACCTGCTGGCTCAGGTGCCGGGCGCGCTCCGACCACTCGAACAGCACCTCGGGGTCGCGTGATCGTGCCGCGGCGGCGAGCCCGGTGAACATCAGCTCGGTGCCGTGCATCGCGAGGGAGGCCTGCAGGTCGAGGGCGCCGAACGACTGCTGCCACGCGGTGAGCAGGTCGAGACCCTCCGCAGCGAAGCGGCGGGCGTCGGCATCCCTGCCCGCGGACGCCGCCCGCACCGCACGCACCTCGTGCTCGCGCAGACGCAGCGGAGTCGGGGCGTCGCGGGTGAGCCGAGGCAGCCGCCCTCCGTCA
The DNA here is from genome assembly GCF_001423645.1 of Microbacterium sp. Leaf161. Lineage (NCBI taxonomy): Bacteria > Bacillati > Actinomycetota > Actinomycetes > Micrococcales > Microbacteriaceae > Microbacterium > Microbacterium sp. Leaf161. Next base: position 1,404,847 of record NZ_LMOW01000001.1, read on the forward strand.
GCGAGGCGTGCCGTCAGAGACAGGGCAGTGGCCTCTGTGCGGAATCCTCCACGGGCGAGCGCTGCGGCGGTGCGCGCGAAGTCCTCGGCCATGGGCTGGGTCGTCGGACGCGCGCGCAGCCGGGCCTCGAGACGGACGGCCTCCGCGCGAGCGGCCCAGCCTTCGCTCCCCAGAGCGGTGAATCGGCGGGAGGCCGTCGCGGCGGCACGTTCGGCGGAAGCCGCGTCGTGGCGGAGAAGTGATCGTGCGAGGTGGAACTCGGCCTCGCCGCGGGCCTGCCGCATGCGCTGCGCCCCGAACTGCACCGCGACGGCGCCGAGCAGTTCTTCGGCCTCGGTCGTGAGGCCCGCATCGCGCAGCACCTCGGCGCGGTCGAGGTCGCTGATCGCCGCGGCGAGGTCGCTGGTGGCCGCGAGGATCGGGCGCGAGCTCGTCATCAGTCCCAGTGCGGTGACGAGGTCGCCGCCCAGCAGCGCAGCGTAGCCGAGGTTGTGGCGCGCCTCGGCGAGGGGTTCCTGTTGGTCGTGCGCCTCGTAGGCGGCGATGGCGCGCTGCAGATCGGCCGCGCAGTCGTCGAGTCGGTGCCGCTGCATGCTGACGATCGCTCGGCTCATCAGCAGGTTCGCGCTCTGGATCGACCCGTCGTCGAGGCCGTCGATCGCCCGCGTCAGGAACTCGTCCGCCTCATCGAGGCGCCCACCGTGCATCAGCAGAGTGCCGAGTTGCCCGTTCGCGAGGGCGATGGTCTCGGCGCTGAGCCCCGGTCGCGACAGCGCCGCGCGCGACAGTCGCTCGGCCTCGGCGGGCTCGCCCGTCTGCGCGAGCACATACGCCAGGGTCCCGTCGATGCGGGCACGGAGGTTGTCGTCGTCGGTGCGGGCGGATGCCGCGGCCAGAGCGCGCCGCGCCTGCGCGAACCGTCGGGAATTGGCCGCGTCGACGCCACGCCGGTGCAGCTCGCGCGCAGACAGGGGCATTCAACCAGAATGCCGGTCGGTGCGGTCTCAGGGAAGGTCTGTGACCGCATCCGAGGTTCTTTCCGCCGGTAGGGAGCGTTCGTCGCGCACGTCCTGTGCAGTCAGGCCATGGCCCCTCGATCCGCAACCACAGCACACTCAGAGGTCGGGACCTCAGGTCCAGCGCGGAGCGCTCTCGCGAGTGGTGGTCGCTCTGGGGGTGCCGAAATGAGACACCTTTCACCTACCCTCGTTCGACCGGCGTCGGCAGCGTCTTGAGCACGGCGGCGACGGCCTTGGCCGCGGCATCCGCCTTCACGCCCTGCGGAGGCACCGTGCCGAGCTGCGCGGCGATCCGGCCCGCGACGTACGGAGCCGCGAACGACGTGCCGCTCCAGATCGCGAAGCCGCCGCGGTAGTCGTCGGGGTCGATCGTCTCGCGGCGCAGCCCGTCGACGTCTGCCCTCGTGGCCGCCTGCTCGCCGCCGACGAACGCCGGCGAGGTGCTGACCACCGCGGCTCCCGGCGCGTACACCTGCACCCACGGACCGACGTTCGAGAACAGCGCGACCGAGCGGGCGGAGGGGTTGAGGGCGCCGACCGACACGTGCGGGGCATCCTTGTCGCGGGGGATGCCGTTGTCGGCACCGGGCCACGGCCAGAGGGATGCCGGGAACGACGGTCGATCGATCGCGTCGTTGCCCGCCGAGCACACGACCACGCATCCGAGCTGGCGTGCCGTGGTGAGCAGCGCGTTGAGGGTCCTGCTGAACTGACCGTCGACCGGAGTCTCGTGGTAGTAGCCGAGCGACAGATTCAGGACGTCGATCGGATGCCCGGTCTTCGGGTCCTCTCGGTGTCGGCGAAGCAGCTCGACCACTTGCGCGACCGTCGAGAGGAACGTGCTCTCGTCGATCACGCCGAGCGCGCCGGCCATGCGGATCGACAGGATGTCGGCCTCCGGGGCGGTCTGCCGGATGATGCCCGCGATGAAGGTGCCGTGACCCGCGACCGCGTCGATCTCGCCGTCGAGCTGCCCGTACAGATCGGGGTAGCGCTCGGGATCCGCGTCGTCCGTGAGCCCGACCGGCACGCCGTCGAGCTCGATATGCCGGGTGACGATCTCGTCGGGCAGCCAGTCGTGCACGCCGCATCCGGTATCGAGCACCGCCACCACCGGGCGACGGCCGCGCTTCGGAGCGGCAGTGCGCTGGGGTGCGGGGCCGAGCCAGGCGACCGGCTGTCGTGCACCGCGGCCTGGTTCGAGGTAGTCGTCGCTGCCGCCGGCGCCCCCTCCGGCGCCGCGCACCGGGTTGGTGCGGCTGAACGGGTTGGTGCGGCTGAAGGGATTCGTGCGGCTGAACGGATTGAGACCGACAGGATCGATCGACAGCACGTGCTCGAGGCTGGTCCGCGGCATCGGTGTCCCCGAGCTGCGTCGTGCGCGCTGCAGCACGCGCCAGGCGTCGGGTGGCACGGGCGATTCGCCGCGGACGGGCTCGTCGGGGGTCGTGAGATGTGCCCGGAGGAAGCCGGGCACGCCGGGCACCAGCGGGTCGGCGGCGCGGACAGCATCCGGAGACTCGATGTCGAGGTTCCAGCCGAACGATCCGGCTGCCGCTCGCAGCTCACGGATCTCCGCGTCGTACGCCTCCTGGCCGTTGTCGACCTGGTCCTGCGTGATCAGCAGGCGCTCCTGCAGATACGCGGTCGGGAACGCGCGGACTCCGTCGACAGGCTCGACGGACGGATCCAGTGCCGTCCCTCGACGGATCGACCCTTCTGCCCGGTCCTGCCAGCTCCACCCCTTGGGCTGCTCCATCGTCGGTCCTCTCCTCGCGGGCGAACCCGCGTCCTGTGCGGGGAATCCTGCGAGGTGCGGGACTTGCCCTGCGGTGTGTGCGGGCGGTCCCGCGGTGTGAGCGGGTCGCCCCGCAGTGGATCACAACTCGAACTGCGGGGTCGACAGGGTGCGCTGCTCGTCGCCGACCGTGGTGGTGAGGCGCACGAGCGTCAGCCCGTCTGGTACGTCGTCGAACACGAAGCGGCCCGTGTCGCTCGCGGTCGTCGTCCGGATCCGCTCGCCCTGGGCGAGTTCGATCAGGCCGGCCGCAGTGTCGACCCAGCCGTCGATGCGATGCGCGCCGCTCGCCGTGCCCGTGACATGCAGCAGGATGCTCGTCGTGCCGTCGCTGAACTGCAGCGTCAGGGCGTCCGCGTCTCCGCGCACGGCACCGAGCGGCTGCTCGACGAGGGTCAGCAGTGCGTATTCCGCCGACAGGCCCTCGGTCGCGACGGCCGCGATCATGCGATCGATCAGCGCTGCGGGCATCGGATCGACATCGCGCCACAGCGAACGCAGGTGCGCGAAGAGCTCGGCATCCTCGTGGTTGTCGCCGCCGTTGTTGCCGTCGTTCTCGCTCATGAGGCGCCTCCCGGCCGAGGTGTCGGGGCATCGAGCAGGTCGCGCAGCTTCGCGAGGCAACGCTGGCGGGTGGGGCCGATGCTGCCCACCGCCATTCCGAGGTCAGCGGCGAGTCGTGCGTAGTCCGGCCGTTCCTCGAAGGCGATCACCCGCAGCAGACGCTGACACCTCTCGGCGAGACGCTGCACGGCAGACCAGAGTCGGCGGTTCTCGTCGCCGGTGGCGGCGCGGTCTTCGGCGGAGGCCTGTTCGGGGAGCAGCGCGTCGAGAGCATCCGACTCCGTGGTGTCGACCCTGTTGTGGGCCTTGCCCGCCCGCCAGGCCTCGCGTCGGGCGGTGGTGGTGAGCCAGGCCGAGACGGCCTTCGGGTCGGCGATCGATCGGTGTCCCCGCACGAGCTGCAACCAGGTCGTCTGGATCACGTCTTCGGCGAGCGTGCGCTCGAGACCGTAGGCGCGCACGACGTGCCAGAGCACAGGAGTCATCAGCCGCACGAGGTCGTCCATCGCGCGGCTGTCGCCGTCTCGCCATGCGTCGAAGAAGTCGGCGGCTCGCCTCCAGCGTGCCGCACCGTCGTCCGGTGCAGGATCGAGGGCGGCGCCGTCGGGTGCGCCGTCGATCATGAGTCCCATTGTGATCACACCAGTAAGGAGCACGGCAAGCGTTTGGTGATACATGGACTCGGTCAGTTTTCCGGAATATCGGTTGCGGCTGTCGGGGCCCGATCTCGCGGCGTGCCGAAAGCAGGAGAGAGGGAGGCCGCGGGCGATACCGTGGAGAGGTGATCGCCCTCGCTGTCGTCCTCTTCCTCAACGCCGCCTTCAACGTGCTGGTGTGGCCCCGCTTCTACAAGCGCGTCGCGACCGACCCGCGGGCACGGGATGCCGACGGCAAGGCGACGACCTTCCTGAAAGTGCACGCCGTGCTGATCGCGATCGCCCTCGTGCTCGCGCTGGTCTCGGTGCTGGTAGGCGTCGCGGCGCTCGCCGGCGCACTCTGACCGTCAGTCGCGGGCGACCGGCTGCTGCAGCTCGGTGATCCAGTCGGCCTGGTCTTCGGATTCCGACTGCAGGTAGACCTCGCGGCACGGACCGACAGCGGTTGCGCCCCGCTCTGTGATCGCGGCGTTCACCGCGCCCCAGCTGTCGTCGATCGTCGCCATGGATCCGTGGTGGGTGGCGGTGAACGCCGACTCGACCGCGGGCAGCTCGGCGATCACGAGGCCGTCGATCGCGGGACCGTCGTAGGTGAAGCCGACGGTGATGCGCACCCCGTGCCGGTCCATGTCGTACTCGGCTATCGGCAAGCCGGGGGTCGCCCCGGACGCCAGCAGCGCGTCGGCCACGCGGTCGAACAGCGGCCCGACGACTGCGGCGACCTCGGGCTGTGTGTCGACTTTCTCGGTCAGGGTCGCGAGGCGGACATAGGGAAGAGGCTTCTCGCTGATCTCCAGGGCTGACATCGTCGTCTCCTCAGGTCGTAGGTGCGTGCCGCCGATACTACGCGCGGACACCGACATCCGTCACAGTCCCGGTCATCCACCTCGCGAGGATCCGTAGGAAATCGGGGAAGTCCTCCGTCGCTCCTCCGAGACGTGGCGGAGCCTCTCATCTGGCGGAGCAGGATCTGTGGACGTAGGGTGATGACGCCGCGGGCCCTGGCCCGTGAGGGAGCCTGGGGGTCTGATGCGAAGTGGGACGAGTGCGAATGAGGCGGCACGCCCGACGTCACGAGAGAGCGTACGACTGTCGCCCAATCGGACGCTGGTGTGGGGAGGGGCGCTGCTACTCGTTGCCGCGCTGGGTCAGACTGCCTATTGGGCGGTCTATCCGCTGTTGTCCTGGCAGTCCCAAATCGTCTATCTCCCCGCCGCGGTCATACCAACCCTCGTTCTTGCGGCTCTCATCGTGTTCGCGGTGGGGGTGCGCGGCGGTGGCAGCGTGGTGGGGAAGAGTGTCGTGGGCAGGATCTCCCTGATCGGCTTCGGCGCCTGCCACGCGTATGCCGGATGGTTCGAGTTTCTCGGTCTCCAACTCTCCGAACCTCTTGCGTACGGCCTGATCGTGGCCCCGGTCCTGGGCTCAGTGCTCCTGATCGTCTCCGTGACCGTCATCGCGTGGAGGGGAGCTCTGCCGAGCCCGTGGCGTTTTGCTCCTGCGCTCATCGTGTCCGCACTCATCGCTCGGTACTGGCACGCGCTCGTCGTTCAGGAGGACGCCGTCGCCTTCATCAGCATCGATGCCTCCGTGATCGTCGCCCAGCTTCTGCTCGGGATCCTGTCGCTCTTCCTTTCTTTCCGTGTTGCGAGACTCCCCGACAACTCCCGATCATCGGCGTGAATTATGGTGCTGACACTCGCCATGCGATGGCTGCGGCGTACGTGAGGGTCAAGACGCCTCGTACTGCTTCGCGTGCTCGGCCCAGCGGGACTCGACGGGCAGAGCGCGCAGCGCGCGGTTGCCGAGCGCCAGGGAGACGGCGACGATGCACAGCGCCGCGCAGACGAGAATCGTCCATTCGCGGCCGATCCAGGTGAGGCCGAAGCCGGCGATCAGCGGCGCGAGCGGCAGCGCGCCCATGCCGAGAACGCCCGCGGCGCTGTTCGCCCGCCCGAGCAGCTGTGTCGGCGTCGCGACCATGAAGTAGCCCATCATCCCCGCATTGAGGGCGGGAAGCAGCAGCACCGAGGCGCCGAGCACGACGACGATCGCCCACGGCTCGGTGACCATCGAGAGCAGGATCGAGCCGATCGCGCCTCCGGAGAGACCCGCGATCGCGAGGACTCCCGTGCGGATGCGGGGCACGAGCATCGGAGCCACGATCGCCCCGACGAGCATGACCGCACCCACGCCCGCGCCGAGCGAGCCGATCAGGAGCTCGGAGTAACCCGCCTGCTGGAGCGCGTACATGACTGTCGTGATCGCGGCGTTGAAGCCGAGGTTGATGATCGTGATGATGAGGAGCACGCCGCCCAGGTCGGGTCGGGAGAACAACCAGGTGAAGCCCTCGCGGAGCTCTGCCCACGCGCTGGTCTTGCCTCGCGCACCGGCGTCCGATGCGGTGTCTGCGGGAAAGTCCAGACCATCCGCCGGATCCGCGGCGAGCCCCGCGGTGACATGCCCGTCGCCGATCGGATGCTCTCCGACCTCCGCGCCGGTGCCGTCGGCATCGGCCTCGGCCCCCGTGTCGGCGATCCCGGCGCGGCGCGCCTGCCGCTGCAGCATCCATGCCGTCACTGCGGCGACGGTGTGGCAGAGAGTCATGACGACGCCGACCAGCCAGCCGCCGACGCCGAGCAGCAGCCCGCCCAGGGGGCCACCGGCCAGCTGCAGCGCGGCATCCCGACCCTGGTTCGCGGCCTGGGCCCTGCCCATCGCGTCGTCGGGCACGATCTCCTTGATCGCGCTCTCGCCGGCGACGTCGAAGAGTCCGCTGCGCGCGGCCAGCAGCACGTTCGCCGCGAGCAGGGTGCCGAAGGTGAGGGCATCGGCGAGAGCCAGCACCGTGAATGCCCCCGCCAGCAGGATGCCGATCAGCGAGCCGATGAGCATGAGCAGGATGCGCCGGTGTCGGTCGGCGAGAATGCCCCCGGCGAGTGTGAGGACCAGCCGCGCGACCATGCCGGCGCCGCCGATGATGCCGGCCTGAGCAGGGTCGTCGGTGACCACCAGGGCGAGCAGGGGGATCGCGAAAGCGAACAGCGTCGCCGCGAGACCCTTGCTCGTGTCGCTCACGAGCCAGGTCAGATACCGGGCGTTCCGCCAGAGCCGGTGGGGTTCGGTCATGGTCGTCGTCATGCTCTCGAGAGTACTTCCGCAAGAAGACTTGCGCAACTACTCTTGCGCAATGCTTCGTGCGAGTAGGATCTGATCATGGGCGACGGCATTCACGGCGAAGATCCCGTATGGATGACGACGGCCATGCTCAAGGCCTACACGCATCCACTGCGGCGACAGATCCTTCGCCTGCTCGCCCGCCGCGATCACATGCGCGCGGCCGACATCGCCGCCGAGCTCGACGTCGCCGCGAACAGCGTCAGCTTCCACCTGCGCACTCTCGCTGACGCGGGCCTCATCGTCGAGGCTCCTGAGCATGCCCGCGATCGTCGCGACCGCGTCTGGGCGCCTGTGAAGGGCGCGATGAGCGTCGGCGACCCCGACCACCCGGTGGCCGACGAGGAGCTCGGCGACGCCGTCGTGCGAGCCGTGGCCGCCGAGCATCAGGACCTTCTCCAGCGTGTGATCGCGTGGTCGCCGGAGTACTACGGAGGTCGAGCCTCGGGCATCCATGCCGTGTTCCAGCAGCGGACCACCCGGCTCACCGAGGCCGAGTTCACCGCAGTCATGGAGATCTTCGACAAGGCGGTGGCCGAGGCTGAGGCCGCGCATGACGATGATGACCCCGAGGGCCGCTTCTGGCAGATCGATCTCGTCGCCGCCGACGACACGATTTGACCCCTACGCGCCTTCTGCCTCGGTCTCGCCCTCGGTCTCCTCTTCCGGCTCCCTGTGCCCGCTGAGAATCAGGATGCGGCGCAGCTGCATGGCCGCGAGCACGCCGGGGCCCATCGACCGCCGCACATCGATCGTGCGGTCGTCGACGGTCTCGAGCAGCAGCCTGATCGCGCGGGCGGCCTCTCCTCGAGCGCGGTGATCTGCGGGCGTGAGCGGATCCTGCTGAGCGATGACCTCGGCGACCGCGTGGCACGCGGCCGAGAGCGGCTCGGGCAGCGCCGCATCCAGCTCGAGCGCGCCAGGGCGATCCCAGATGGTGTCGGCGATCTCGTCGGAGATGTCGCGGATCAGGTGAGCGATGCGATCGAGGCGCGTGAGTTCCTCGTGGATGTGCCGTGTCTCTCCTCGGCGTCCGAACGCGCGCGGGTTGCCCCGCCGGCTGTCGTCGGCATCAGAGAGAGCGGTGCGAAGCTCCGACGTCGTGTCGGCGAGCGATGACGCGTCGTCGGCCCATTGCTGGTGCTCCGGCGGCCACGACTCCGAGACGGCCGAGCCGATGTCGTGCAGGTGCTCGCTCAGCTGCGTGCGGAAGGCGTCGACCTTCGCCGCGGCGGCGAGCGTGAGCGGAGCGGGGGCGATCACCAGGTTCACGATGAGCCCGACGACCACTCCGACCCCCATCTGCACCAGGTAGCCGAGGGAGTACTCGTCGGCGTTCTGACCGCCGACGATCAGCACGAACAGCGCGGCCATGGGCACGTACTCGCGCCCGACGCCGAACCAGCCGGTGCCCGAGACCAGCACGCCGACGCCGACCACGGCCGGGATGGACCACCACGTCGGCCCGACGGTCAGCACGACCACTGCAGCCAGGGCGATGCCGGTCGCGAGTCCGAGCAGGGTCTGCAGGCCCGATCGCACCGACCCCATCAGCGTCGGATACATGCTGACCAGCGCGCCGAGCGGAGCGTAGTACGGGTACTCGTCCGTGACTCCGGGCGTATGCGGGGCGATCAGCCACGCGAGCCCGACCGCCAGTGCGGTCTTGGCGACGAGCAGCAGCCGGGCGGGGTCGACCGCCTCGCGCAGCGAGCGCACGATGCCAGGGCGGCGCGCGCGCACTCGTGTTCTGATGTTCGTCACGGCATCCTCTCGTCATCCTCCCCGAACGGATGACGCTAGCCGTTCGGCATCCGTCCTCGCACCTGGTTGCATCTGGCGGCGAGGGCAGGTAGCGGTCGGAACGCGCGACGCCGGCCACCCCGTGAGGAGCGACCGGCGCCGACTGATCACCGAGTGATCAGGGGATCGCCCTGCGGAAGGCGAGGAACGATATGCCCGCGAGCACCGCAGTCGCGACGAGGCCCCACAGTGCGAGTCCGAGCGCGCCGGCGTCGAGGATCCCCCGCCACACCTCATCCCACAGCTCGAGTCTCGTGGCGAGGAAGGCGAGCCCGACGAGGATGAGCCCCAGACCGACGCTCGCGATGGTGAGCACGGTGGGCCCCCAGCTCTTGTAGATCGTCGCGCCGGTGAATCCGACGACGAACAGGAAGAGAGCGAGCGCGAAGTACACGGTGAACGCTCCGAGCGGACCTGCCTCCCACAGCCACGGCAGGTAGAACACGTAGCCGTTGATGCCGTATCCGTTCGTCAGCGTCTCGATGCCGCCGCCGATCAGGAACACGATCCCCAGGAACGCGCTGCCCAGGATCGCCGTGAGCATGGTCCCGAAGAAGAAGTCGCGCCGGGTGATGCTCATCGCCTGCGAGAACGGGAAGGTGAGTGTCATCGCCGAGAGGCCGATGGCGAAGAAATACCAGAGCGGAGCCTGGCCGCCGCCGCCGTACTTCGGGCCGTCCGTCGGGATCATCGCGTAGATGAGTATCGAGATGATCACCGCGGAGCCGAGGATGATCAGCGGCACCCAGATGAACGTCTGCCGGTTGATCAGCTGCAGGCGGATGACGTTGAGTGTGCGTCGCATCAGCGGACCTCCTCTTTCGCGACGGAGGCTCTGGTGGCAGAGCCCGCCTCGGCCTTCTGGGTGAGACGCACGATCAGCTGCTGCAGCGACACCGGAGCCAGATCGAGACCGGATGCCGTGACCTCGGCGCGCTCGGCGGCAGACAGCGCCCCGAGCACGGTGACGGATGCGACGCGGCCGAGCGCCTCGCGGTGCAGCACCTCGCGATCGGCGGCCCACGCGTCGACCTTGGTCGCATCGCCGATCACGGTGACGGCGCGGTCGCGCACGGCATCGGTGTCTTCGTGGAGCAGGATCTGGCCGTTGTCGATCACGATGACCTTCTCGATGAGGTTCGACACCTCATCGATCAGGTGCGACGACAGGATGATCGTGCGCGGGTGCTCGGCGTAGTCCTCGAGCAGACGGTCGTAGAAGATCTGTCTGGCGACCGCGTCGAGGCCCAGGTAGGGCTCGTCGAAGAAGGTCAGCTCGGCGCGCGAGGCGAGACCGATGATGACTCCGACGGCCGAGAGCTGGCCTCGCGAGAGCTTCTTGATCGTCTGCTTCATCGGCAGCTGGAACTGCTCGATGAGCTCGTCGGCGAGCTCCTGGCTCCAGTTGCGGAAGAACAGGCTCGCAGCCTTGAACGCATGACGCGGGTATGCGTCGTCGGGGTACTTCTGGCTCTCGCGCACGAAGCAGACCCGGTTGAGGACGTTCGTATTCTCGTAGGGGTGCTCGCCGAAGACGCGCACGGTGCCAGACGACTCGAAGTTCTGCGCGGTCAGGATCGACATGAGCGTGGTCTTGCCCGCCCCGTTGCGGCCGAGCAGTCCGTAGATCGCGCCGCCCTCGAGGGTGAGCGACACGTTGTCGAGCGCGTTCTTCTCCTTGTAGTGCTTGGTGAGGTTCTGCACCTCGATGACGGCGGTCATGCGGGGGTCGTCCCTTCTGTCTGTCGTGTCTGTGCTGGCTGTGGTTCCTGCGCCGCACGCTCGCGGAGCAGTGCGGCGAGGTCGTCTGGGCCGAGCCCCAGCGTGCGGGCCTCGGCGAGGAGCGGGTCGATGTAGCGGTCGGCGAAGGCGGCGCGGCGCTCGCCGAGGAGCAGATCCTTCGCCCCGGCGGCGACGAACATGCCGATGCCGCGGCGCTTGTACAGCACTCCCTTGTCGGTGAGCATGGCGACTCCCTTCGCAGCCGTCGCGGGGTTGATCCGGTAGAAGCCGGCGAGCTCGTTGGTCGAGGGCGCCTGCGATTCCTCCGAGAGTGAGCCGTCGAGGATCGAGTCCTCGATCTGCTCGGCGATCTGGAGGAAGAGCGGCTTGCCTTCTTCGATCACGCGTCCTCCGCTGTGGTTAGTGGGTTAGTTACATGAGTAGGTAACCATCTAACTTTGATCGTGTCAAGAGTCGGTGGCTGCTCCGGTGGTCGGCGCCCGCGTCCGAGCCGCCCTTGCCGAGTCGTGCGGGGTCAGTTGCGCATCGCGGGCGCCTGATTGCGGTGCGGAAGTCGCTCCGCATCGTGCTCGCCATGCGGAGGTGGCCCCACGTGCCGGCGGCGGCGCGGGGCGGAGCGGGGCGGGGCGGGAAGGTACGCGAAAAGGGCGGATGCCGCAGCATCCGCCCCTTCGTGCGTGGGATTCAGCCGCGCAGGTCGCGGGCTCGGAGCGCGAGGGCCGACGCGACGACGAACGCGACCGCGAGACCCCAGGTCAGGGCGAGGCCGCCGGGGTCGACGCCCTCGGCGAGCGGTGACTGCCGGTACACCCACGCGTAGGGCGAGAGTGCGTTCATCCAGTCGAGATCCTTCGACTGCTTGGCGAGTGCCTGCAGGATGTACCCGACCACGGCGATTCCCGCACCGACCCCGGTCGCCCAGATCCGGCGCCCGGTCGCCGCTCCCGCGAACAGGGCGGCAGATGCCGTGAGGAACGCAAGACCGGTGAGTGCCGCGCTCGCCCCGACGATGTGCCAGCCCTCGAGGTCGAGCCCGGCGGAGTCGTTCAGAGCCCGGACGACGACGCCCGAGAAGGCACCGAGCCACAGCAGTCGGACGAGCACCGCGAGTGCCGACTCGAGAGCGTACTGACCGCGTCCGATGCCGTGCGCGAGGTCGAGTTCGGCGCGACCGCTCTCCTCCGCCCCGGCGATCGCCGCGGAGCCCCAGATCACCGCGGCGATCGTGAGCAGCAGAAAGCCCATCAGCCCGTAGAACGTGCTCTGCGTGTACCCGGCGCCGCTGGAGATCTGGTCGTATCCGATGGTCTCGACGAGCTGCTTCGGAAGGGCGTCGATGATGTCCTGCATCTGCCCGTTGCCCCCGATGCTCGGATACAGCGGCAGATAGAGGAACAGCACGGCGGCGAGGCCGACCGTCCACCCGAGAAGACTCCGCCACGATTCGCGCAGGTTGCGCCGGAACACCGGAAGGATGCCGTTCATCGCTCCGCCTCCCCGTCGCGGATCGAGCGTCTCGTCGGGACTTCGGTGTCGGCCCCGGCATCGGCGCTGCCGCGCGTGGGACCCGATGCTGCGCTCGCCGCAGTGTCGCCGTACAGCCGCAGCACCGACTCCTCGAGGTCGGGTTCCTCGACTGTGAGGTCGCGCACCTCGAACGGGGCCAGGGCCTTGATGAACGGATCGATGGCCCCGTCGATCGTGCCGGACAAGTGCAGGATGCCCTCGGCATCCCTCGTATCGATGCCGCTCAGCCCCGGAACCCGATCGAAGTCGGCGCGGGCGGCCGCGGCATCCGTCGTCGAGATCTCCGCTCGCACGCGGCGGATCGATCCCAGGCGCAGCGAGGCGACGTCGCCGTCGGCGACGACCCGCCCGTTCGCGAGCACGGCGACCTCGTCTGCGGTCTGCTGGATCTCGCTGAGCACGTGCGAGCTCAGCAGCACGGTCTGCCCGGCATCCTTGGCCTCGCGGACCATCTGCAGGAACTCGCGCTGCACCAGCGGATCGAGACCGCTGGTGGGTTCGTCGAGGATCAGCAGCTTTGGCCGGTGCATGAACGCCTGGATCAGCCCGACCTTCTGCTTGTTGCCCTTCGACAGGGTGCGCACGGGGCGCGCCAGGTCGACCCCGAGACGGTCGGCCAGCTCGCGGCCGGTGCGGAGAGTCGCGGTGGCCTCGCGGGATCCGGAGACCTGGGCGTAGAACGACAGCATCCGGTGTCCGCTCGATCGCCCTTCGAGGTGCAGCTCGCCCGGAACGTAGCCGATGCGCCGTCGCAGCGCTGCGCCGCCATGGCGTGGGTCTTCGCCGAGGACGCGCACCGAGCCGGAGGACGGGCGGATGACGTCGACGAGTGTGCGCAGCGTGGTCGTCTTGCCGGCGCCGTTCGGGCCGATGAGTCCGAAGACGGTTCCGGGTCGCACGTGCAGGTCGAGCTCGTGCAGTGCGATGCGGCTGCCGTAGCGCTTGTGCAGACGGTCGATCTCGATCGTGTCGGTCATGATGCGTCTCCTTCCGAGGCGTTCGCCGGTGGCGTGAGTGCGTCGCGGGCGCTGTCGAGCAGTGCGGTCGTCGAATAGATGCCGTGGGTGAGCAGTTCCAGCGTGGGCAGCGTCATGCGGATGAGCCCCGCAGGGTTCAGCTGGTCGGTGCCCAGTGCGCGCGCGATCTGACTGCGCATCACGACGGGTCCGAGGCCGATCAGCGTCACGAGCAGCGTCGTCATCTCAGGATCGCTCATGGGCTCGAGCATGCCCGCGTCGCGCTGCTCGGCGAGCACGCTGCGGGTGCTCGCCAGGAAACTGTCGAACAGCCGGTCGGCGGCGGGGGAGCCGTCGACGAGCATGCGCGAGAGGTAGTCGACGTACGTGCCGTAGCGGTCGAGATCATGCAGGGCGGCGCGGATGCGATCACCCGTCGGCGCCTCGATGAGGTCGTGCTCCTCGTCGATGAACACACCGACCACATGGTCGTCGCACTCGGTGCGAAGCGCATTCTTGTCGCCGAAGTGGTGGACGATCAGCGCCGCGCTGACTCCGGCCTCCTTCGCGATGCCGCGCATGCTCGCGCCGTCGAATCCGTCGCGGGCGAAGGCGACGATCGCGGCATCGCGGATGCGGGCACGAGCGGTGAGATCGTCAGAAGCTGAACGCATGTACAGCAGACTAAACAGTCGTTCAGTCTGCGTCAAGGGGTGCCGCTCGTAGTCTTGAGTCGTGGACTTCCCCTACGGCCGCCTGCGCCGCTGGCCCGATGTCGAGGCCGACAACCTGCAGGCCTACGACGCCACCGACGTGCTGCTCGTCGAGTGCGCTCTGTCGCTCGGGATCGAGGGACGCGAGATCGCGGTGATCGGCGACGAGTACGGCGCGATCACGCTCGCTCTGACCTCTGCCGGCGTCGACGGCGTGCGTGTGCATCAGGACCTCACGACGGGCCGGCGCGCCCTCGTGCGCAACGCAGAAGAGCTCGGGCTCAGCGGGTTCTCGTCGCATGAGCTCGATGCGACTCTGCTCGACGGGGCGCGACTCGTGCTGCTGCAGCTGCCCAAGGCGCTCGCCGAGCTCGAGGAGATCACGGACGCCGTGGCGCGCTGGGCCGCGAGAGATGTCGTGCTCGTCGCCGGTGGCCGGGTGAAGCACATGACCATCGCGCAGAACGAGGTCCTCGGTCGTGGTTTCGCCGAGGTCCAGGCGCAGCGGGCCGAGCGGAAGTCCCGCCTGGTCATCGCGAGCAGGCCGAGAGAGGTCCCGGTCACACCCCCTTTTCCGGTCGTGGCGCAGCACGACTGGCTGACGCTGGTCGCGCACGGCGGGGCATTCGCGGGGGCGAAGCTCGACATCGGCACCCGGGTTCTGCTCCAGGTGCTCGGCCTCGACGGTTCACAACTCAGCACGGGTGCGCCCACTCGGGCCGAAAGCATGCCGAGATCGGCCGATCCGGCCGATCCATGCTGCGTTGTGAACGGCGGCGAGCCGAGCCCGGGGCCGATCGCCGTCGATCTCGGCTGCGGAACCGGCGCGCTCGCCACGTCATACGCCCTCGCGCATCCGGAGTCCCGCGTCATCGCCACCGATCGCTCTGCCGCAGCGGTGGCCTCCGCCCGAGCCACCGTGGCTGCGAACGGGGTGGCTGACCGCGTCACCGTCATGCACGACGACGCGGGCTCCGAGATCGCGGACGCCAGTGCCGATGTCGTGCTTCTCAACCCACCTTTCCATCTCGGCAGCAGCGTGCACACCGGGGCAGCGACACGTCTGTTCGAGGCCGCAGCCCGCATCCTCCGACCCGGCGGCGAGCTGTTCACGGTCTTCAACTCGTCACTCGGCTACCGGGCCGAGCTCACCCGTCTGGTGGGGGCGACCGAACAGGTCGAGCGCACCCCGAAGTTCACGGTGACGCGCAGCATCCGCCGCTGATCCCGCCTCCGAAACGCCCGCGCCGCACCTGCCCGCACGCACGTCCGAAACCCGCGCAATCCCCCGGTCAGCCGACGAAACTAAACGTCGATAGAAATGGCGGATTTGCCCCTGACCGGCCATTTCGTTACGTTGGTTGGTGGGCCTGACGGCCCGAAGACCAGTCCGCGATCACGTCCTTCTTTCGAATGTGCTGTGCTGCGAAGAGGCGTGGACGTACGGTCGATGCTCTATCGCGGTGGATCCGAAATCCGCCGTCCGCGCCGCCACAGCACCATGTCGAAACGGCCGGGAGGATCACCCGGGCGTAACCGAAGCAGGCTCAGCCACCCGAAGGCGAGCCGCAGGGGAAACGTGTCCGAAATCGCTCTTGAAGCGCGCAATCTGTACAAGGTGTTCGGGAAGAATCCGAGCAGTGCCGTCCGTCGACTGAAGGCCGGTGAGAGCAGATCCGAGGTCGGCGACGCAGGAACCGCCGCCGTCATCGACGCCAGTTTCACCGTGAACCGAGGCGAGATCTTCGTGATCATGGGCCTCTCGGGCTCCGGCAAGTCCACCATCATCCGCATGCTCAACGGGCTGCACGAGGCGACAGACGGATCCGTCGTCGTGAACGGCGACCCCATCACGGGCATTCCGTCGTCTCGGCTGCGCGAGATCCGCCGCGACCGCATCTCGATGGTGTTCCAGCACTTCGCACTGCTGCCGCACCGCACGGTCGCCGCGAACGTCGCCTACCCGCTCGAACTCAAGGGCGTCGGCAAGGACGAGCGGCTGAAGAAGGCCGACGAGATCCTGTCGCTCGTGGGTCTCGAGGGCCAGGGCGACAAGCTGCCGTCCGAGCTGTCGGGTGGCATGCAGCAGCGTGTGGGCATCGCCCGTGCGCTCGCGGCCGACTCCGACATCCTGCTCATGGACGAGGCGTTCAGCGCCCTCGACCCGCTGATCCGTCGCGAGATGCAGGAGCAGCTGCTCGAACTCCAGGAGAAGCTGCAGAAGACGATCGTCTTCATCACCCACGACCTCAACGAGGCCATGTTCCTCGGCGACCGCATCGCCGTGATGCGCGACGGCCGCATCGTGCAGATCGGCACGCCGGAAGACATCCTCATGGACCCTGCCAACGACTACGTCGAGCAGTTCGTGCAGGATGTCGACCGCGCCCGCGTGCTCACCGCCGCGAACGTCATGGAGCGCCCGCGCCCGGTCGTCGCCGAGACCGCCGGCCCCCGCACCGCCCTGCGCCAGATGCGCGACGCGTTCATGTCGGCCACCTACGTCACGGGTCGCGACCGCAAGCTGCTCGGAATCGTCACCGACCGCGACGCCGTCAAGCTGGTCCGCAAGGGCGTGTCGACGCTCGAGTCGATCATCAAGCCGGTGCCGCAGAGCGTCAGCGAAGACGAGGTCCTCATGAACCTCTTCATCCCGTCGGTGGAGTCACCGCTGCCGCTGGCCGTGGTGGATGCCACGGGGCGCCTGACCGGCGTGATCCCCCGCATCACCCTGCTCGCCGCCCTGGGCCCCGGCCCCGGAGCCACCGGTGAGCTCACCCTGCCGCTGCTTCCGATGCCGCAGGCCGAGATCGATGCAGTGCTCGACGACGGGTGGACCGCCGACCCGGCGGCCGCCGTGAAGACAGAGGAGGTCCGCTGATGGATGGTTTCCGCATTCCCCTCGGCAGCTGGGTCGCGACCGGAGTCGACTGGATCAAGACGAATCTCGACGGTCTGCTCGACGTCATCTCGTTCGTCGTGACCTCGCTCGTCGAAGGACTCACATTCCTCCTGCTGCTGCCCTACTTCTACGTCGTGATCGTCATCGCCGCGCTGATCGCGTGGCTCGTGCGCTCGTGGCAGCTCGCGATCGGCACGATCGTGTCGTTCACGCTGATCGTCGCGATGGGCCTGTGGGTGCCCGCGATGCAGACTCTCGCCCTCGTGCTCGTCGCTGCGCTCGTCGCAGTCGTGATCGCGATCCCGCTCGGCATCTGGTCGGCCCGCAACGCTGCCGTGCGCGCGGTGCTCAAGCCCGTGCTCGACTTCATGCAGACCATGCCGGCGTTCGTCTACCTGATCCCGGCGATCGTGTTCTTCAGCATCGGCGTCGTCCCCGGACTCGTCGCGACAGTGATCTTCGCGCTGCCCCCGGGCGTGCGACTCACCGAGCTCGGCATCCGCGGAGTCGACTCCGAGACCGTCGAAGCCGGTCAGGCGTTCGGCGCCAAGCCAGGGCAGATCCTGCGAGGCATCCAGCTTCCGCTCGCCATGCCGACGATTCTCGCCGGCGTGAACCAGGTCATCATGCTCGCGCTGTCGATGGCGGTCATCGCCGGAATGGCGGGTGCTGACGGACTCGGAAAGATGGTCGTCGAGGCCATCTCGACCGTCAACATCGCCAAGGGCGTCGAGGCGGGTCTCGGGGTCGTCCTGATCGCGGTCTTCCTCGACCGTGTCACGGCCGCTCTGGGAACGCTCGGACGCAACCCTGGTTCGCTCCTCGCCGTGATCCGGCATCGGGGCGAGTCGCAGCGCGCGGCCTCCGCGTCTGCGGCGGCCACGGCATCCGCCCCGCTCGATATGCCCGCTGAAGAGAAGGAGCTGCAGAATGCGTAAGCGCAGGATCATCACCATTGCGGCGTTCGGCGCCGCGGCATCTCTCGCCCTCGCCGGTTGCGCGAGCGACGGGGCCGGCGGCACCACCGAGTTCGGCGGTGGCGGCGGAGGATCCACCGGCGAGAAGGGCACGATCACGCTCGGCTTCCTGCCGTCGTGGACGGACGGTCTCAGCACGGCCTACCTGCTTCAGGACCAGCTCGAGAAGATCGGCTTCACCGTCGAGATGAAGACGCTCACCGAGGCGGGCCCTCTCTACACCGGGCTCGCTCAGGGTGACGTCGACGTGTTCCCGTCGGCATGGCCCGAGATCACCCACGCCGAGTACATGGCGACCTACGGGGACTCGATCGAGGACCTCGGCACCTACTACGACAACGCCAAGCTCACGATCGCGGTGCCCGAATACACGGACATCGACTCGATCGAGGATCTGGCCTCCGCCGGCGACCAGTTCGGCGGCAAGATCTTCGGCATCGAACCGGGTGCCGGACTCACGGCGCAGACTCAGAAGATGATGCCCGAGTACGGTCTCGACTCGTCGTACGAGCTCGTGACCTCCTCGACCGCGGCGATGCTCACCGAGCTGAAGTCCGCGACCGAGAAGAAGGAAGACATCGTCGTGACGCTGTGGCGTCCGTTCTGGGCCAACGACGCGTTCCCGCTGAAGGACCTCGAAGACCCGACGGGCGCCATGGGCGAGGCCGAGGGTCTGCACTTCCTCGGCACCGATGGCTTCGCCGAGGAGTTCCCCGAGGCCGCAGAGCTGATCGAGAAGATCAAGCTCGACGACGCACAGTACGGCTCGCTCGAGGATCTCGTCGTCAACGAGTTCGGCGAGGGCCGGGAGGCCGAGGCCGTCGACGCCTGGCTCGAGGAGCACGGCGACGACTTCGACTGGGTCGTCAGCTGACCTGACCCGCCTGTCGACCGTCGACATCCCGCCGGTCGTCGAGCGAAGACGACGGAGTCGACTGAGACGAAACGCGGCGAGCCGATAGCGCATCGGTACCGCGTTTCGTCTCGCTCGGCTTCGCCGGGCTCGCTCAACGACCGCCGGAGCGGGTGGCGGTGCCGGCTGTCCGCAACCCCCTCCGCGGCGTGGTGCCGCGAGCGTAGCCTGTGCTCGTGGACGGGTTCGCGGCGGTCGACTTCGGGTTCGCTCGCGAGGTCCTGCAGCGGGGCATCGCAGGGCTGTATCTCGTCGCGTTCGTCTCGACTCTGAACCAGTTCCGGGCGCTTCTCGGCGACAACGGGCTGCTGCCGGCGCCGGTGCTGCTCGACTGGATCGGCGAGAAGCGCGAGCGGCGGCGGATGCTGCATCCGACCCTCTTCGTCCGCATCCGGTACTCCGATCGACGACTCGCACTGCTGTGCGGGGCAGGGATCGTCGTGTCGGCGCTGCTCGTCATCGGCGTTCCGCAGTGGGGTCCGCCGTGGGTGCCGATGCTGTGCTTCCTCGCGCTGTGGCTCGGATACATGTCGGTGGTCAGCATCGGGCAGACCTTTTACTCGTTCGGCTGGGAGATGCTGCTGCTCGAGGCGGGGTTCCTGGCCGCGTTCCTCGGGTCGAACGACCAGCCGGCGCCGACCGTCGTGATCGTGCTGTTCTGGTGGCTGCTGTTCCGGGTCGAGTTCGGCGCCGGCATGATCAAGATCCGCGGTGGGCAGGAGTGGCGAGACCTCACCGCGCTGACCTATCACCACGAGACGCAGCCGATGCCGGGGCCGCTCAGCCGTCAGGCGCACCTGCTGCCCCGGTGGTTCCATCGCGGCGAGGTCGTCGGCAACCACTTCGCGCAGCTCGTGGTGCCCTTCTTCGTGTTCGCGCCGCTGCTGTCGGTGTGGGTCCCCGGGCCGGTGCCGCAGATCGTCGGGGCCGTGGCCGCCGTGATCGTGATCGCGACGCAGGTGTGGCTCGTCGCGACGGGCAACTTCGCCTGGCTGAACTGGGTGACCATCGTCATCGCGTTCTCGGCGATCGGCATGCCGGGGGTGGGCGCTCCGGTCGCCGAGCGAGCGGTCCCGGACGAGTCGCTGTGGCCCGGCATCCCCCTGTATTGGTTCGTGATCACCACGGCCGTCGGGATCCTCGTCGTGGCCCTGAGCTGGCCGGCCCTGCGCAACCTGTTCGCGCGTCGCCAGCTGATGAACGCGAGCTTCAACAGGTGGCAGATCGGCAACGCCTATGGCGCTTTCGGCACCGTGACCAAGGAGCGCATCGAGATCGTCGTCGAGGGGTCGGTCGACGACGACGGGCTGCTGTGGCGTGAGTACGAGTTCAAGGGAAAGCCGGGCGATGTGCGCCGCATCCCCCGCCAGTTCGCGCCGTACCACCTGCGGCTCGACTGGCTGATGTGGTTCCTGCCGCTCGGGCGCTCACTCGACGAACTGGTTCACGGTGTTCCTGCTGCGACTTCTCGAAGCGGATGCTCCGACCCTCGCGCTGCTGCGCTCCGACCCGTTCGACGGCGAGCAGCCTCGGTGGGTGCGTGCGGTGTCGTATCGCTACCGCTTCGCCACCCGAGCCGAACGGCGCGCCGACGGTGTGGTCTGGGTGCGCACGCGCCAGCGGATCGTGCTCGGCCCCCTCGGGTTGCGGTAGGGCGGGTGGCAGCCTCTCCTCTGTTCGGCATCCCCTGCCAGCCCTCACCCCTCCCTCGCCCCCACCTCGCCCTCGCTCTCACCCCTCCCTCGCCCTCACCTCTTCCTCGCCCTCACCTCCTCGGGAGGAGGACTGCTCTTTGGGAGGAGGTTTCGCGCTGATCCGTCCTCCCGAAGGGCGGATCTCCTCCCCGAAGGGCGTCACATGGCCACGGCCGAGCGCCACGAACTCCGACGCCGAGCGCGGCGAAACGCCCCGGCCGGGCGCGGGGCCCGGACGGAGCGTTCCGTCTCACTGCAGACGTTCAACTGACCTTCTTGCGGTACGCGAGGATCGCGAACACGTAGGCGACGATCAGGATGCCGACGCACCACGCGAGGGCGACCCAGATCTCGGTGCCGACCGGCTTCTCGGCGAACAGCGCCTGGATGGTGTCGACGATCGAGGTGACCGGCTGATTCTCGGCGAACCACCGCACCGGGCCCGGCATGGTCTCGGTCGGCACGAACGCCGAGCTGATGAACGGCAGGAAGATCAGCGGATACGAGAAGGCGCTCGCCCCGTCGACCGTCTTGGCGCTCAGGCCGGCGATGATGGCCAGCCAGGTGAGGGCGAGGGTGAAGAGGAACAGGATGCCGATGACGGCGAGCCACGCGAGCGGGCCGGCTCCGGTGCGGAACCCCATCAGGAACCCGACGCCGAAGATGATCGCCAGCGTGATGCCGTTGGCGGTGAGCGACGTGAGGACGTGCGCCCAGAGCACGCTCGATCGCGCGATCGGCATGGAGTGGAACCGCTCGAAGATGCCGCTCTGCAGATCGTTGAAGAGCCGGAAGGCCGTGTAGGCGATGCCGGACGCGATGGCGATGAGCAGGATGCCGGGGAGCAGGTAGTTCACGTAGTTCTCGGCGCCGGTGCTCTCGCGGAGCGCGCCGCCGAAGACGTACACGAACAGCAGCATCAGGGCGATCGGCGTGACCGCCGTGGTGATGATCGTGTCGGGACTGCGAAAGATGTGCCGCATCGAGCGGCCGGTGAGCGTCGCGGTGTCGGCGACGAAGTGCGTGCTCATGCTGCGCTCTCCTTTCCGGTTGTAGAGCCCGACTTCGGGCCGACGAGGGTGAGGAAGATCTCCTCGAGGGTGGGCTGCTTCTCGACGTACTCGACCTTGGCCGCCGGCAGCAGGCGCTTGAGGTCGGCCAGGGTGCCGTTGGCGATGATCCGACCCTCGTGGAGGATCGCGATGCGATCGGCCAGCTGCTCGGCCTCGTCGAGGTACTGCGTGGTGAGCAGCACCGTGGTGCCGGTGTTCGCGAGCTCCGTGATGACGTCCCACACCTCGATGCGGGACTCGGGGTCGAGCCCGGTCGTCGGCTCGTCGAGGTAGATGACCTCGGGGTGGCCGACCAGGCTCATGGCGATGTCGAGGCGACGGCGCATGCCGCCCGAGTAGGTGCCGACCTTGCGAGCTCCGGCATCCGTCAGTCGGAACTTCGTGAGCAGGTCGTCTGCCACCTTCGCGGCGTCCGGCAGGTGCCGTAGCTTCGCGACCAGCATGAGGTTCTCGCGTCCGGTCAGGATCTCGTCGACCGCGGCGAATTGACCGGTGAGGCTGATCTTCTGCCGCACCGCGAGCGGGTCGGCGGCGACGTCGACTCCCTGAACGACGGCCGTGCCGGCATCCGACTTCAGCAGCGTCGAGAGGATGCGCACCACGGTCGTCTTGCCTGCGCCGTTCGAGCCGAGCAGGGCGAAGATCGATCCCTTCTCGACCTCGAAGTCGACGCCGCGCAGCACGTGGAGGTCCTTGTAGGACTTCTCGAGGCCGCGAACGGCGATGGCGGGGCTGGTCATGATCGTGTCTCCTTCTTCTTCGCGTCATCGACCGCCTTGGTCAGGCGGGCGCGTTCCTTGTCGACCCACTGGGTTCCGCCGTACGCCTCGGCGTAGGTCTCGGCGAACGAGACGGGGTCGTCTCCGACGATGTCGTCGATCGGGGTGCCGTCGATGGCGGCGCGCTCCCACAGATCGGCGAGGTCGAGGAAGATCTGCACGAGGGTGTCGCCATCGGTGATGCCCCCGTAGTACATCGTGTAGCGGTGCTGGGCGTTCGCGACCGTGCGGTACGGCTCGGGGAGGGAGTCGATGCGCTTCTTCGCATCGCGGTACTGCTTCTTCTGCTCGAGCGATCCGGTGAGCGCTTCGATCCACTTCGCGGCCATGGTCAGTTCTCCTTGTTCGTGGTGCTGTCGGTGTTGTTCGTGTCGGTCTTCGTGTCTTCGGTGCGCAGGCTGTCGATGCGCTGCGCGAGGAAGCTCCAGGTCTTCCAGAACTCCTCGAGTTCCTGCGTGCCCGCCGGGTTGAGGGAATACACCTTGCGGGGCGGCCCCTTCTCGCTCGGCACCTTCTCGACATCGACGAGCTTCTTCTGCTCGACGCGCACGAGCAGGGCGTAGATCGTGCCCTCGGCGATGTCGGTGAATCCGTGGTCACGCACGCGGGTGGTGATCTCGTATCCGTAGGCCGGCTGCTCGGCGAGGAGAGCCAGAACGATGCCCTCCAAGGTGCCCTTGAGCATCTCGGTCATCTGCTTGCCCATGAAGGCCTCCTCTCGTTGTTCGGTACTCAGTGTTGCTGGGTACCAGTACAAAGTAACACTGAGTACCGGTACTTAGCAACACCGAATACTGATCTTCTCGGAGGTGGCGAAGCGGCGCCGTGCGCAATTCAGCACCGACTGCCCAGATCACCGCTGAGCGGGCGAGATCAGCAGGGGAACCGAGCACCCATGCTGAGTTGTGAACGCTGAGCAGTCCCGCACTGCCCAGGGACGGGTCTCAGGGGACCCTCACGTCACGAGAACAGGAAGGAGAGCACCACACCCACGACGATCGCGACGCCGATGTAGACCAGGTTCGGCAGCTGGAACGAGTGGTCGAAGACGAACTTGCCCATCTTCGTCGTCCCGGTCTGGTCGAACGCGACGGTCGCGACCTGGCTGCCATTGGCCGGCAGTGTGTAGATGCCCATGGTCGACGGCCAGAGTCCCACCAGCAGCGGCGCAGGCAGCCCGATCGTGATGCCGATGGGGACGATCGCGTTGGTCGCACTGGACTGGCTCGTCGTCAGCATCGCCACGGCGAACAGGGCGAGCGCGAAGAGCAGTGCGCCGAGGAACGCCGACGATCCAGAGACCACCGAGCCGAGGCCTTCGACGATGAGCGTCTGGTTCGCCGCGACGAAGGTGTTCGCGAGCCACGCGATTCCGAACAGGGCGATCGCACCGACGAGGCCGGCGGGGAACGTCGGCTGCTTGGGGACGTCTGCGGCCTTGACCTTGCAGAACACGAAGATCAGCGCGGCGATGACACCCATCACCACTTCGATGATCACGGTCACGCTCAGGCGCACGGGGTCGCCGGCGTCATCCGTGCCGATCACCGGGCGCAGTCCCTCGAAGAGTCCGAAGAGAACGATGACGCCGACACCGGCCAGGAAGAGCGCGGCAGACAGCACCGCGGTGCGCGGCAGCTTCGTGTCGTGCGCGTCCACCACCGGTGGCTTGATCTGGTGACTCTCGAGACGGCGCTGGAATTCGGGGTCGTCCTCGAGGTCTTTGCCGTGCCGCATCATCACGAGGGCCGCGACGAACAGTCCCGCGATCGACGCAGGCCACATGATGAGCAGCAGGCCGCCGAGATCGACTCCCTGGGGCGCGAGCAGCACGACCATCGACGCGGTCGCGGCCGAGACGGGGGAGCAGAGGATGCCGACCTGCGAGGCGACGGCCGAGACGGAGAGCGCCCGTTCGGGGCGGATCTTCTGCTGGTACGACACGTCGTAGATCACCGGGAGCAGCGGATAGAAGATGTTGCCAGTGCCGGCGCCGACCGTGAAGAGGAACGACATGGCGGGGGCGAGGAACACGACCGACTTCGGCTTGCGCCGGATCACCTTGGCGGCGACCGACACCATCCAGTCGATGCCGCCCGCGGCCTGCATGGTGGATGCGGCGGTGATGACCGTGATGACGATGAAGACGGCATCCACCGGGGCGTTGCCGGGGGCCTCCCCGAAGACGAAGATGAGCACGGCCACGCCCACGAGTCCCCAGACGCCCAGGCCGATCCCGCTGGTGCGGGTGCCCATGTAGATCGCGAGGATGACGACGATCAGCTGGGCGACGAGGATCCACACGTTGTCGTTCACGTCGACGGCCCCTTCGTGATCGGTGCAGAGGGGGTGAGGATCTCGGTCGCGAGCTCGGTCTCGACGATCTTTCCGTCGATGGCTTCGACGCGCAGCGCGAGCGGGTTCTCGACCGGGCTGATCGCGGTCACGAACTCGGAGTTCTCGAAGTGCAGTGACTGCAGGTTGCCGACCGCATATCCGGTGGCGAGCTCGCCGCTCAGCAGCGACGCGTGGAACAGCGGGCGTCGCTGATCCTCTGCGTCGTAGTGCGGACAGAAGCTGCCGTGCAGGAACCCGAGTCCCTCGGGCAGCACCTGCAGGGTCGGGCCATAGCTGTCGGTCGTGCCGCCCTCGAACCAGCAGATGCCGCCGGCGCTGCCTCCGGTGAAGACGACGTTCGAGTCGGGGTCCTCCCACATCTCGCGCATGATCTCGTCGAGGCCCTGCCGCTTCCACACGTCGAGCATGTTCGCCGTGTTGCCGCCGCCGACGTGGATGACGTCGAATCCCTTCACGAAACCCGCGAGGTCGTCGACCGAGCGGTGGAAGAGCGGCAGGTGATGCGGCGCGCAGCGGTCGGAGTCATATGTCGAGTAGAAACTCACGATGTAGGCCGCGTCGTCGCCGGTCGCGGTGCCGACGAACAGCACTCGCGGTCTCTTCTTTCGAGTGAGCCCGAGGATGTAGTCGTGCGTCGGATCGTTCCGGCGCTCCATCATCGCCTTGCCTGCACCTGTTGCCACCACATGAGACATGGCGCCCCCCTTCATCGCTCCCCCGCGGTACGACTCCGATGCGGCCCAAGGTACTGGTATACGACTCGATGCACCAGTGCATCTTGCGGGTCGAGTCGCGAGGGGCGGGCAAGAGGTGGGTGGTCGAAAAAGCATCGCTGTCAGGGCTGGGGGATGCGTTCTTGACCACCCACCGAGTGCCGGATGCGCGTGTGACCACCCACCACGGGGTGGCCGGAGTCGGCTCAGGCGTTGAGGCGCGCGATCGCGATCTGCGCCTCGAGCAGCGGCAGGGTGCGGTCGCGGTCGTGCGGCGGGCAGATGTCGAGCGCGTTCGCGAGTTCGAGCGCCAGTGCGGCATGACCCGCGGCGTTCGGGTGGAACGGGTCGCCCATCAGCCCCCACGGCACACCGCCGTTGCCGAGCTCGGTGAAACGGGCGTGCTGGTCGACGAGGATCACGTCCTCCGATGCGGCGACCTCGCGCACGGCATCCGCGAACTTGATGATCCGCTCGCGCCCGGGTGCGTTCGCGACGTCGATCGACGGCGGGGTCTGCAGCACCGGAACAGCGCCGGACGCGCGCACTCGTGAGACGAACTCGCGCAGCGAGGCGGCGAACGCGGCGGGCTCGACGGTGACCTGACCGGGGCCGGTCGCCATGTCGTTCGTGCCGATCATGAGGGTGACGATGTCCGGCTGCCAGGACGCGACGCGGCGATCCCAGTCGTCCAGGATGTCGGTGATGCGGTGCCCGCTGATCGCGGTGTTGATGACGGCGTCACGGGTGCGCGCGAGTTCGCCGCGGATCAGCTCGTGCAGATGCTCGGCATAGCTGCGACCGCCCTGCGTGTGGACGAGTCCGTGGGTGATCGAGTCGCCGGTGATGACCCAGTTCAGCGGATCGGGGCCGACGAGCGACGCCGCGATGCGGCTGAGGTCGGATGCGGCGGAGGCGGGGGCGTCTGCATTCGGCACGCACACGAGCCTAGCGGCGGCGACGTGGAAGACTGGTCTCATGGCCTCGTCACTGCTCGACCACCTTCTCGCCCGCATCGTCGACAGCGGCCTTCTCGATGATCCGGTCGCCGAGAACGGTCTCATCTACGGCCGCGCGACCATCGATGCCGCCGGCGCGGTGGTGACGGTCAACGTCGATCCCGAGCTGGAGGACGACGAGGAGACACTCGACGACGACGCGCTGCTCGAGGCGATCGCGCGCATCCTGTCGGTGTCCGAGACGCGGTGGCGTGCGGTGATCGACGAGGTCGCCGACGACATCGACGAGGCGGTCGACGACGAGCCGGTGCTCGAGCAGATCGACCTGCGCGACGATCTCGAGGCCACCTCCGTGGTGGTGTTCGCCGACGCGGTGCTGATCGCCTTCGACGCGCCGAAGCAGTTCCCTGACTCGCGGATCCTCGTGCAGCTCGACGACGACCTCGAGGTCGCCAACATCGAGGTGCGCGATCGCGCCGAGGTCGAGACCGTCGAGGTCGACGACATCGACGACCTGCTCGACAGGCTCAGCGGCGACGACCGCTGAGCCCGCCCGGCCTCACAACCACTTCTTGTACTTGAACACCCCGTAGAGGCCGACCGCGAAGGCGGCCATCGCGCCGATCGCCATCGGGTATCCGTGTGCCCAGTGCAGCTCGGGCATGACCTCGAAGTTCATGCCGTAGACCGTGCCGACGAGCGTGGGCGCGAAGATGATCGCCGCCCACGAGGAGATCTTCTTGATCTCGTCGTTTTGCGCCAGCCCTGCCTCGGTCTGGCGTCGCGCGACGAGAGCGGAGTGCACCGTGAGGGCGTTCTCGAGGATCGCCCGGAACGAGTCGACCCGCTCGTTCACGCGGATGACGTGGTCGAGCACGTCGCGCAGCGACCGCTGCAGCTCCTCGTCGATGCGGTACTTCTCCGACCCGCGGCGCAGCCATTCCAGCATCCCGGCGAGCGGATGCACGGCTCGCTGGAAGTTGATGACCTCGCGTGAGAGCTCATAGATGCGCCGCGAGAGGGCGTCGTCGTCGCTGTCGCCGAAGAGCTGGTCCTCGATCTCGTCGATGTCGTTGAGCAGGCCCGTGACGATCGGCTCGTAGCCGTCGACGACCTCGTCGAGGATCGCGTAGAACACCGCCTCGGGTCCCATCGCGAGCAGCTCGGGGTGCGCCTCCATGCGACGGCGGACGGCTGCGAGGTCGGGAGACTCCGCGTGCCGGATCGTCACCACGAAGTCGGGGCCGACGAACAGGTGCAGCTCGCCGAACTCGATCGACTCCTGTTCGTCGCGGTAGCGAGCGGGGCGCAGCACGGCGAAGAGCGTGTCGCCGTAGCGCTCGACCTTCGATCGCTGGTGGCCCGAGAGCGCGTCTTCGACGGCGAGCGGATGCAGATCGAATTCGCGCGCGACCGAGGCGACCTCGACGGGGCTCGGTCGATACAGGCCGATCCACGCGATGCCGCCGTGGGCGTCGAGCGACCGGTAGGTCTCGTCGAGGTTCTTCGGGGTCTCCACTCGGCGTCCGTGCACGTATACGCCGTTGTCGATGAGGGCCATGGTCGGCTCCGTTCTCGCAGGCGCACGCCGGATCAGAGATGGCGTGCGCAGAATTCGTCAGGGGGCGGAAGACGCCGCCGACGGCTGCGAAGCAGGACGTGCAGGTGCGGAGCCGAAGCTCAACGCACGGATGCCGTCAGACGCGACGCAACGAAGGCGGCGTCGCAACTATCACCGGACATCGCCATCACCGCCTCTCGCGCTCTGAACGGGCCACGTGACCCGGTGAGCCAGCATACTCCTGCCGTCTGGGAGAGGTCTCCGCGCGGTGCTGAGCTGCCCGCCGGCGCGTGCGGGATGCGGGGGCTCGGCGCCGGGCCTCGTGTCAGCTCGCGCTGATGCCGACGAGTTCGGCGCTCTTCTGCCACAGCGCCTCGGCCAGTGCGGCATCCTCGATCCGCGGGTTCACGCGACGTGTCAGCACACGTTCGTCGTAGTACTCGCCCGAGATCCAGGTCTCGTCTGGCGTGCCCTCGATGAACCAGCTCAGCGTGCTGCCGCCCTTCTCGCTGCTGATCAGCAGCAGGCGTTTGAGCGGGGTGCGGTAGACGAATCGCATGGGCGTGTTCGAGTCCGAGGCGAAGTTCGTCTGCACGGTGCCGGGGTGAAAGGCGACCGAAGTCAGCCCCTCGCCGTGGAACTTCGCATGCAGGCTCTTCGTGAACAGCACGTTGGCGAGCTTCGCATCGCCATACGCCCTGTTGGCGCTGAAGTTCTTGCGGTTGTCGAGGTCGTCGACGTCGAGCCGTGCGAACAGGCGGTGCGCGACGCTCGACGTGTTGATGATCGACGCGCGGCCGGCGCGCAGCTGGGGCAGCAGCAGGTTCGTGAGCAGGAACGGCGCGAGGTGATTGACCTGCATCGTCTTCTCGAAGCCGTCGACCGTCGGGGTCTGATCGCCGAAGATGCCACCGGCGTTGTTCGCGAGCACGTCTATCCCGCCGTCGCCCACGGTGTCGGCGATCTTCGTCGCGAGCTCGCGCACGTCGTCGAGTCTGGTGAAGTCGGCGGTGAACCACTCGGCACCGGTGTCGGCGGCGACCGCCCTCGTCTTCTCGACAGAGCGGCCGACGAGGATGAGTCGGTGACCGGATGCGGTGAGCTGGCGCGCTGCGGCTGCGCCGATGCCGTCGGATGCTCCGGTGAGCACGACCGTCTTCGGGGTCACGAGGCCACCTTCTGTGCATGCCCTGCGGTCGCGCCCGCATCCGCCGTGCGGCGGCTGCGCGCGATGTAGACGGTGTTCGAGGAGGTGCCGCCCGTGACGGCGTTCGCGAAGTCGACCACGTGGGCGACCGCATCATCGAACACGCCGTGCATCAGGCCCATGAAGTCCTCGTCGGGCGGATCGTCCGACCACAGGGCGAAGACGCCGGCGGCGGCGAGGTGCCGGTCGAGCGCACGCAGGCCGTCCGCGGTGTAGAGGTCGGCGTGCGTGGGGTCGAGTTGGTGGCGCGGCGAGTGGTCGACGTCCAGCAGTATCGCGGAGTATCCGGGGTGGTCTTCACGGGGTGCTGCCCGGACCAGGGCGAAGAAGTCGTCTTCGACCAGACTGGTGCGCTGGTCGTCGACGAGCTCTGCCGACACGGGCAGCAGGCGGCGCTGGTGCCAGCTGATCACAGCGCCGAGCCGATCGACCACGGTGAGCGAAGCCACGCGCTCGTCTCGCAGTGCGGCGACCGCGGTGTATCCGAGCCCGAGCCCTCCGACGAGGACCGAGAGACCGTCGCCGCCGACAGCGGCCAGACCCAGGTTCGAGAGCTCTTCCTCGGCCACCGTGAACAGGCTCGACATGAGGTATTCGTCGCCGAGCCTGACCTCGTAGATCTCCTGGCCGACTGCAGGCTCGGTGCGTCGGCGCAGCGTCAGCTCGCCGATCGGGGTCTTCTGCCAGTCGAGCTCTTCGAATCGGGTGATCACTGCGGGGTCTCCCGGTCGTCGTTCGCGCTCGGCTGCGCGGGCTCGGCTGTTCTGGTTCGGGGCGGGGGTGTCTTCGTCGCGGAGGGCAGGACGATCCTCTCGGGCTCCGAAGCAGGCGAGGCGGCGGCCGTCGCGTGCTCGGGCAGCTCACGGGCCACCTGCTTCTCGAGCACCTGCACGGCCTCGTCGCTCAGCAGGATCAGCCCTTCCAGTTCGTCGCGCACGCGGCGGTAGGCGACGTTGCGTTCGGCCTGCGTGGCGGATTCGTCGACCGCGACCTTGAGCAGCTGCTGCGCACGGTCCAGACGTTTGCGCTCGGGTTCGGTGAAGGTCGAGTCGCGCAGCCTGCGCGCATCCTTCTCGGCGATCTCGAATGCCACGGCATACGCGCCCACCGCGTCGAGGTACTCCGAGACCTGCCGCTCGGTCACGGTCGCGTCGGCAGACGGCGGGCGCAGCGCATCCGCCGTCTTCTTGGCCCGCAGGAAGGCGGCGACAAGCGGCTGACGGCCGTCGCTCATGGCGGGGAAGGCGATGAGCTTCGCGACGTCGAGCTCGTAGTCGAGCCAGCGGGCGGTGATCTCGTCGTGCTCGGAGAAGAGACGCTCGAGCAGGGTGTTCGGGGCGACCGATGCCCTGGTGTCGACGACCGCCGGGCCGATGCGCTTCGCGCGACCGTTGCGGGCCTCCAGCTGGGCGGTCTTGATCTCGGCCTTCAGGCGCAGAGTCTCGATGCGTCGTTCATGGCGGCGCCTCGCGCTGCGCTCCCACGCCTTCGCAGCACCTCCGGCCATACCGAGGATCGGGAAGGCGAGCCACCAGTAGTTGCCCGCAAAGATCCAGAAGCCCCGGATGAACTCGTCCATGATGTGCTCAGCCTACTTCTCGGGCCTCGCGGCGTCGCCTGCGGTTCGTTCGGGAGCTTCTGAGCCGGCATCCCTGCTCTGGGCCGGGCCGCAAATCCCCCATTTTCCGTAATTACGAACTTTTGATAGGTTCGCATCATGGAACCCGACAACCAGAGCACGGTCGAGCGCCGACTCGCCGACCTCGAGCACGAGGTCGCCCGGCTCTCCGCCCTCGCTGCGCGCGGTGCCGAATCCGCTGAGGCTGCGGAACGGGATCCGGATCCGTCGGATGCTGCGCCCGAGCCGGCCGGCTCCGACGACCCGCTCTGGTTCGTGAACGAGCTCGGCCGTCGTGCGCCGGGGGCCGTGATGATGGCCGGTGCGGTCGAGACGCAGGCGGGGCCGGTGCGCTGGCAGTACGGCCTGCACGCCGAAGGGCTGCTCGCGCACGACTGGAGCGATCTCGCCCGTCCGCTCGAAGCCCTGGGGCACCCGGCGCGCATCGAGCTCGTGCGCCAGGTGATGCGCGGAGCGCACACGACGGCCGAGCTGCTGCAGCTCGAGCACCTCGCCTCGTCGGGCCAGCTCTACCACCACCTGCGGCAGCTCGTCACTGCGGGGTGGCTCGTCTCTCCGCGCCGCGGGTACTACGAGGTACCGGCCGCCCGCGTGGTGCCCCTTCTCGTGCTGACCATGATCGCTTCGAGCTGAGGAGCCCACCGTGACCACCCCCTCGATCCCTTCTCCAGACCTGCAAGACCGCCAGAGCGCACCGGATGCTCCGCGCCGCCGCCCCACTCGAGCGATCCTCGCCGTGATCGGCGCGGCTGCAGCCGTCGGCGTCGCGCTCGGTGCGGCGATCGGTCCGCAGCAGCAGACGGTCAGCGCGTCGACCGCAGGCGATGAGGCGCTCGCCGACCGCATCCGCTCTCTGCCCGGTGGTCTCGACAGCTTCCGGGCGCTCTCGGTCGCCGAGATCGGCGCAGACGGAGCCGTCTTCGCGGGACTCGGCGATGCCGACCCGTCCGCCCCTGGGGCTCCGACCGCCGACACGGTGTTCGAGCTCGGCTCCATCACCAAGACCTTCACCGGCGCGCTGCTCGCCGATGCGATCGAGCGCGGAGAGGTCAGCGCCGACGATCAGCTCGCCGAACACCTTCCCGAGCTCGAGGGCGCGGACGCCGGCGAGGTGACGCTCGCGTCGCTGTCGCAGCACTCGTCGGGTCTGCCCGGGCTCGGCGCCACGGCTGAAACGGAGGCACTGAGCGGCGTCCTCCTCAACGAGAACCCCTACGCGACCACCACGACCGAGCAGCTGATCGCCGACGCCGCAGTCGCCCCGGTCGACCCCGATCAGGGTTCGGTCTATTCGAACTTCGCCGTCTCGCTGCTCGGAACGGCGCTGGTCGAGGCAGCGGATGCCGATGACTACGCGACGCTGCTGAGGGAGCGCATCACGGAACCGCTCGGCATGGATGACACGGTCGTCGCGGCGACGGCCGACGAGGTCCCGGCTGATGCTGTGCCCGGATTCCTGATCAACGGCGTCCCCGCTCCTCGGTGGTGGGGAGAGGGCTACCTGCCGGCCGGCTCGTCGACGTTCACGACGGCCGCCGATCTCGCGACCTGGGCGCAGGCCAACCTCGACGGCACAGCCCCGGGCGCAACAGCCCTCGACCCGACCGCCCCCATGGGAGAAGGGGCCGAGATCG
Source organism: Microbacterium sp. Leaf161 (assembly GCF_001423645.1). Lineage (NCBI taxonomy): Bacteria > Bacillati > Actinomycetota > Actinomycetes > Micrococcales > Microbacteriaceae > Microbacterium > Microbacterium sp. Leaf161. The sequence goes on from NZ_LMOW01000001.1 coordinate 1,437,212, forward strand.
GATGGGGGTGGATCACGTCGACATCGTTCGACGGCGACGGCCTGCAGACCTGGCACAACGGCGGAACCGGGGGATTCCGCACCATGCTCACGCTCGACCGTGAGTCCGGCACCGCCTTCCTCGCGCTGTCGAACACAGTGGCCCCTGCCGACTACATCGCGATGTCCTATGTGTCGGGCGCGCCGATTCCGGCGGTCGACAGTGCATCCGTCGGCATCGCGTGGGGCATCTTCGGTCTCGCTGTGCTGTTGAGCCTGGTGGCCCTGATCCGCGCGTTCCGGGTGAAGGCCCTGCTGCCGTCGATCGGCGACCTGATCTGGGCGGCGTTCGGCCTCCTGCTGCTCTGGCACAGCGGGCCGTGGTTCTCCGTCGGCGGCTGGCTGTGGGGCATCGCGTTCGCGCCGGCGCTCGCCGCGATCGGCGTACTCGTGCTTCGTGGGTCGCGGGCTCGCCTGCCCTTCCTCCCGCGCCGGCGGGCGTGGTACTGGTGGGCGGTGGCCGTGATCGGCGCGGTATGCACCGTCGGGGCCACGTTCCTCTGGTGATCCTGCACGGGGTACCGGCGTGCTCGGTCGTCGAGCGACGACGGCTGCGCCTCCCGAGATGAAACGTCGTCAGGTCGTCTGAATCTCCGGCTCAGAGGCCGAGCTTCTCGGCACACGCGACACAGTGGGTCGCGAACGGACGCACGTCGAGACGAGCCTGCGGAATCGGTCTGCCGCAGTTCGCGCAGATGCCGTAGGTGCCGGCATCCCACCGAGCGATCGCATCGTCGACCTGCCGGAGTTCGGATGCCGCGGCCTCGGCGAGCCCGGTCAGCCGTGACCACTCCGAGGAGAGCGTGACGCCTTCGGGGTCGTGCTCGTCATCGTCGTTCGAGCTCTCACGGTCGTGCATGAGCTCGGCGAGCGCGGCTCCGGTCGCCTCGACCCGCTCCGCCGCCTGGGCGCGCAGCCGTTCGAGGCGAACACGGACATCGGGGGTCATCCGCACACTCTAGGCCCGGGCGCCGACATCCGTTCCCCCGACCACCGACACCAGCCGTTCACTCAGCGTTCCGTTTCGAGTACGGCGGTCTCGTAATTCCCTGTCACCTTCGCGAGTTGGAATACTCCTGTTCTCGGAATTCGGGAACGTCTCCTCCCGAAAGGTCATCATGCGCCGCCTCACCCTGCCCGCCGTCGGCCTCCTCGGCGTCGCCGCCCTCGCCCTGACCGGCTGCCAGAGCCCGTCTGCCGAAGCGGCTCCCGCCGACCCGAACGCTCCCATCACGATCGCGACGCTTCCCGTCGGCGACGACCCCACCGCCGAGAACCCGATCGAGGTCTTCGCCGAACTGCTCGAAGAGTCCACCGGCCGCGATGTCGAGATCACCGATGTGCCCGACTATCTGAGCGTCGTCGAGGCGATCCGTGCCGACCACGTCGACATCGGCATCATGAGCGGTTTCCCCTCCGCCCTCGCCGTCAACACGGGCGAGGTCGACGCACTCGTCGCCTTCCAGGGCGACGGCAAGCCGGTCTCGACCTGCGTCGTGCTGAACGATTCGCCGATCGAGACTGTCGAAGACCTCGAGGGCAAGACCGTCGCCTTCGCCGACCAGGCGTCGAGCTCGGGCTACTTCATGCCGGTGTACATGCTGCACGAGGCAGGGCTCGAGCAGGGAACCGACTACGAGGCGATCTTCGCGGGCGGCCACGAGGGCAGCTTCGCGGCGCTGCAGCAGGGGCAGGTGGACGCCGCGTGCACCGCGGTCATGCTCACCGAGCTGGGCGCCCCTATGTTCCCCTTCGCCGACGGCGAGTGGCGCGCGGTGGGCGAGAGCCCGGCCATGGACATCCAGGGCGCGGTGCTCGGCCGTCAGTCGCTCGATGACGAGACCCGCAAGCTCATCCAGGACGGCATCGCCGAGGTCTTCTCGCCCGAGAACGCCGAAGCCCTCGGAGCCTACGGCGCCTTCGCCGCGGCAGAGCAGACGGTCGACCCCGACGGCTCGTCGTTCGCCTCGTTCGCCGAGATCGCCGAGGTCGCGGGCGTCGAGCTCAAGGACCTCAAGTGACGAACCCCTCACTGATGAGGGCGGATGCTGCGGCATCCGCCCTCCCGGCCCCGGCCACCGGATCCGCCCGCACCTCCACCGCCGAGCTGCGCCAGGCTCTGCCGCTCGTGTCGGTGCGCGACCTCAGCGTCGCGTATGACGCCACCACGGTGCTCGACGGCGTGGACCTCGAGCTGTTCGCCGGCGAGATGGTCGCGCTGCTCGGCGCCTCGGGGTCGGGCAAGTCGACGTTGATGCGCAGTCTCACCGGCTTCGCCCCGATCTCTGCGGGGTCGGTCAGGGTCGCCGGCCACGACGTCACCAACCTCGCACGCGGAGAGCTGCGCACCCTGCGGTCGGATGTCGGCCAGGTCTTCCAGCAGTTCAACCTGATCCCGCGGCTCAGCGTCATGACGAACGTGCTCACCGGAGCGCTGCACGGCGCCGGCGCGATCAACCTGGTGGGCGGCTTCTCGACTGCGCATCGCCGCCGCGCGCTCGAACTGCTCGACCGCGTCGGCATCGCTCACAAGGCCACTGCCCCTGCGCGGTCGCTCTCGGGCGGCCAGCAGCAGCGCGTGGCGATCGCCAGGGCGCTCATGCAGCAGCCCAAGGTGATCCTCGCTGACGAGCCGGTCGCATCGCTCGACCCCAAGCTCGCCGATTCGGTGCTCGAACTGCTGCGCGAGATCGCCACCGAAGACGGCATCCCGGTGCTCGTCAGCCTGCATGTGCTGCCGCTCGCCCTCGCGCACAGCGACCGCATCATCGGCCTGCGGCACGGACGGATGCTGGTCGCCGGCGCCACATCGCAGCTGGATGCCGCGGCACTCGCGCCGCTCTACGACGACGAGGAGCACGACGATGACGCTCACCACTGATCCCCGTTCGACGGATGGCCCGGCGGGCCGCTCGACGGATGGCCCAGGCGGCAAGGCCGACCGGCCGTCCACTCGCCCGACCCTGGATGCCGGGGAGCGCTCGCGCCTGGAGCGCGCCTTCCGCATCCCACGGGCTCGATTCCTGATCGGCCTGCCGATCGCCGCGCTGCTGCTGATCTGGTCATTCAACGGCGCCGAGTTCAACTTCATCAAGCTGGGTGACGGCGCCGTCAACATGGGCGAGTTCCTCTCCCGGCTGTTCCCGCCGGACTTCTCGAAGATCGGCACCATCCTCGCGCTGCTGCTCGAGACGTTCCAGATGGCCGTCGTCGGCACGGTGCTCGGCGCCGTGCTGTCGCTGCTCGCCGCGTTCGGCGCATCGTCGAACATCGCGCCGAAGTGGGTCTACTACCCGACGAGATGGGTGATGAACATCATCCGCTCGGTGCCCGATCTCGTGTTCGCGCTCATGTTCGTCTCGGCCGTCGGACTCGGCCCGTTCGCCGGCATCCTGGCCATGACCCTCGGATCGATCGGATCGATCGGCAAGATCTTCGCCGAGGCCATGGAGCAGGTCGACCGCGGACCCGTCGTCGCGATGGAGGCCGTCGGCGCCTCGAAGCGGCAGGTCATCCAATACGGCATCCTGCCGCAGTCCGCGCCCCTGCTGACCTCGTACACGCTGCTGCTGTTCGAGGGCAACGTGCGAGGCGCGACCATCCTGGGTCTCGTCGGCGCCGGTGGCATCGGCCTCGAGCTGACCACCGCGATGCGCATGTACGACTACGGACACCTCAGCGCCATCATCATCTGCATCATCGTGCTCGTCACGGCGATCGACCAGGGCAGTGCCCTCATCCGAAGGAGAATCACATGACCATCGCAGACATCGACCTCGTGCTCAGCGCCCCCGTGAACCTGCGCGACCTCGGCGGCATTCCGATCGACGGCGGCGTGCTGCGCGAGGGCCTCGCCATCCGCACCGACGACCTCGCCTACGTCACGACCGACGTCGCCGCACAGCTCGTCGCCGCGGGGCTCACCGCGATCATCGACCTGCGCTCGCCGCTGGAGGTCTCGGTCACCGGCCGCGGCCCTCTCGCCGAGTACCCGGTGGCCTACCACCACCTGCCGTTGATCGCGGATGTCGGAGAGTCGATGAACCGGGATGCCCCCGAGCTCACCCACGACGCGATGGGGCGGATGTACCTGCGCATGGTCGAGGTCGCCGCACCGCAGCTGGTCACGGCGCTGAACGTGATCGCACACACCCCGGGAACCGCGGCGTTCCACTGCGCAGCCGGTCGTGATCGCACCGGTGTGGTGGCGGCGATGCTGCTGCTCGCACTCGGCGCGGCGGATGACGACATCGTCGCCGACTACGCGCTCACCGGCGGCAACATGGTCGCGATCATGCAGCGGACCGCCCCGGTGATGGGCGCGATGTGGAAGGCGCTCGGGTTCGACGCGGGTGCCGCCGGGGCCAGCTCGGCTCTGCTCGAGGGATCGATGGAGGTGTCGATGCGCACCCTGCTCGACACGCTGCGCGCGCAGCACGGCGATGCTCTCGCACCGCTGCGAGCGGCAGGGCTGTCGGACGCGACGATCACGCGTCTTCGCGAGCGGGCGCTGGTGTGATCACGGCTGTGGCACAGGATGCTGTCGGGGCTGCGGTTCGCCGCCGCCCCGGCCGTCCGCGCGATGAGGACATCGACGGGCAGATCGTCGCCGCGACGCTCGAGATCATCGACGCGGGGGAGGAGGTGACCGTCAGCCGCGTGGTCGCACAGAGCGGGGTGAGTCGGGCAGCGCTGTACCGTCGGTGGCCGTCGCTCACGACCTTGATCGCCGCAGCGCTCGACGTCGGGCGCATGGTGCCGCCGGAGTATCCGGACGATGTCGATCTTCGTGATGCGCTGTTCGACGGGCTCGGACTCGGCGAGAGCGGAGTGGCTCTGTCGGTCGCGGCATCCGGGTATGCAGAGGAGCGATTCCGTCAGCGCATCCGGCTCGTGATGTCGGATCGCGCGCTGCAGAAGGCGTACTGGCAGTCACATGTGTCGCGTAGGCGGGTGCCGTTGCTGAACGCGCTGCGCGCAGGAATCGCTCGCGGCGAGCTGCGGGCTGATCTCGACGTCGACGCGTGCTTCGATGCGATCGCCGGCACCGCCTACTACCAGATCGTCGTGCGCGGCGACCGGATGGACGACCCCGCAGTCGCCGCCCGTCTCAGGGCAGCCGTCGAGGTGATCTGGCGCGGGATGGTGGTCTGACCCGGGTGTGGTCGTGCCGGTTCGTTTGGCTGGAGACCCGGTTCGTTTTGGCTGGAGACCCGGTTCGTTTGGCTGGAGATCGCATGCCTGGCGGGCGAATCGCCCGGGGCCTGTCCAGCCATTCGGGATTCGGCCATCCGACCGCTGAGCGAGGGTGACTACTCCAGCCACTCCGTGATGAACCGGTCGCTCGAATGGATGTGGGTGGCCTCATAAGTGCCGCCGTCGAGCACCTCGAAACGGTGGCCGACGAGCGCCGGAACGACCAGCACCTGCCCTCCGGATCCGACGACCCGCTCGTCGCCCACGGTGAACAGCGCGCGGCCTCGGTGGATCACGAAGGTCTCGACGTACGGATGCCGGTGCAGTCGCGGCCCGCTGCCGAGGGTCGAGGTGAACTCGCGGATGATGCTGACGGGTGAGCCGATCAGGTGGCCCTCGATGTTCGCGTCGAGGGCCACATCGATGGGTGCGATGGCCATGGTGCCTCCTTGCTGGCCGAGGCTACCCACGCTCGAGCGTCCGCGGAAGAGGAGGCGTGCTGTTGCCGCCTCATCCGGGTTCGGGGTGCGTGACGTCAGCGCGCTTCTGTGTTGTCTGCGGGCGCGACGACCTGAACCGTGTCGGTCCGCACGCCGGGGTGGTCGCGCTCGAGCGCTGCACCTTCCATGTCGACGTTGGGGAGGATGCGGTCGAGCCACCGCGGCAGCCACCAGGCCGAACGGCCGAGCAGGTGCATGAGCGCGGGCATGAGCAGCATCCGCACGACGAAGGCGTCGAGCAGTACACCGAAGGCGAGGCCGAAGCCGATCGAGCGGATGATCGTCGACTCCGAGAAGATGAACCCGCCGAAGACCGAGACCATGATGAGTGCCGCGGCGACGACGACCGAGCGTCCGGCTCGGAAGCCCTGGGCCACCGCATCTCGGGCTGAGGCGCCGTGCACATACGCCTCGCGCATGCCCGAGGCGAGGAACAGCTGGTAGTCCATCGCGAGCCCGAACAGGATGCCGACGAGGATCACCGGCAGGAAGCTCAGGATCGGACCCGTGCTGTGCAGACCGATGATCTCGGCGCCCCAGCCCCACTGGAACACCGCGACGATCAGGCCGTAGGTCGCGAAGAGCGAGAGCACGAAGCCACCGGTCGCGATGATGGGCACGAGCAGCGAGCGGAACACGACGATCATGATGAGCAGCGAGAGCCCGACCACGACCACGAGGTAGAGCGGCAGCACGCCGGCAAGCGCCTCGGAGATGTCGATGTTGGTGGCCGCCTGGCCGGCGACCCCGAGAGTGATGCCGCCGTCGAGCTGCGGCAGTGCGCGGATGTCCTGCACGAGCTTCTCTGTGGAGGCGCTGTTCGGGCCCTCTGCGGGGAGCACCTGGAACGCGAGCAGCGTGTTGTCGTCGGACGTCGCGATCGGTGCGACGCCGACGACGTCGTCCTGATCGGAGAGAGTCTGGGCGATCTCGACCTGCGTGGCGAGCAGGTCGTCGTCGCTGACCGCGTCGTCGAGAGTGGCGGTGACGAGCAGCGGACCGTTCGCCCCCTCGCCGAACTGCTCGTCGACGATGTGGAACGCGCGGTAGCTGGTCGAGTCGGAGGGCTCGCCCGCGCCGTCGGGCAGGCCGAGGCGCATCGACATCGAGGGGATCGCGACGATCAGCAGCGCGATGACGCTGACGAGCACGGTGACGATCGCACGCAGCGTCGACATGCGCTTGACGGGCTTGCCCGCGGCGTGCGGCTGACCGATCGTGGAGCGGGCCTTGCCGCTGAGCAGGCGGGTGCCGACGAGCCCGAGGATGGCGGGAGCGAGCGTGATCGCGACGAGCACGGCGACCGCGACGCAGACCGCACCGACGGTGCCCATGAGTCCGAGGAACGGCACGCCCGTCACATTGAGGGCGAGCAGAGCGACGATGACCGTGGTGCCGGCGAACACGACCGCCGTGCCCGAGGTGCCGGTGGCGAGGCCGATGGACTCCCTCACCGGCACACCGTTCAGCAGCTGCTTGCGGTGCCGGTTCACGATGAAGAGCGAGTAATCGATGCCGACCGCGAGACCCAGCATCACACCCAGCACCGGGGTGACGGATGCCATGTCGACGACGCCCGAGAAAGCGAGGGATGCGGTCACGCCGACGCCTACGCCGACCACCGCCGTGACGATCGGCAGGGCCGCGCCGATGAGCGTGCCGAGCATCACGATCAGCACGACCGCAGCGAACGCGAGACCGATCGCCTCTCCGACGCCGAAGATCTCGGGGACCCCCTGCGCGATGTCGGTGCCGAAGTCGACCTCGACGCCATCGATCGGCGAGGAGTCGAAGTGCTCGATCGTGCCCTGCTTGACCTCTTCGGAGAGTTCGAGGCGGGGATCTTCGAACGAGACGTTGACGATCGCGGTGGAGCCGTCGTCGGACACGACGCCGATGCCGTTCGTGAGATCGAGGAGCGTGGATCCGAGGTCGACCTTCTCGGCGTTGGCGTCGAGCTCGTCGCGCGACTCATCGATCGTCTTCTGCTGGGCTTCGAGTTCGGCGAGCTGGGCGTTGAGGGCGGCGATCTGCGCGTCGAGCTCGGCGAGCTGCGCGGAGGGGGCACCGCCCGCCTCGGCCTGTGACCGGGCAGTGGTGAGCTGTTCGAGACCCGCATCCAGCTGGGTGCGTCCGTCGTCGAGCTGTGTCTGACCGGCATCCAGCTGGGCGCGACCGCCCTCGATCTGGTCCTTGCCGTCTGCGAGGTCCTGCGCCTGCACGGCCTGCTGCTCCTGCGCGTCGAACGGGTCGACGACAGAGGCGACCCCGTCGAGGTCTTCGGCGCTCGCGGCGAGCTTCGAGATCTCCTGCTTCTGCTGCTCGGTGAAGGCCGAGCCGTCGGTCGTCCGGTAGACCACGGTTCCCGTGCCGCCGGCGGTGTCGGGCAGCTTCTCGGCGAGCTGGTCGGTCACGGCACCTGAGGCAGTGCCGGGGATGTCGAAACTGTTGCTCAGCGTGCCCCCGAGCGTGAGGAACGCGCCGACACCCAGGCCGAGGATGACGACCCACGAGACGATCACCGTCCACGCCTTGCGTGCAGCGAACGAACCCAGGCGGTACAGCAGTGAAGCCACAACGATCTCCTTCAGACGGATAGATCATACGGGGCGTCTCGTCTAGTGTTCTGTGGTTATCCTGAACGTGTGGTGAACGAGCATCGAAGCGGACCCGTGCGCAGCACTGCCGCCCGTGAGGCGATCCTCGACGCGACCTCTCGCCTGTTCCACAACCAGGGGTACGACCGGCTCACGATCGAAGGCATCGCGAAAGAGGCCGGGGTCGGCAAGCAGACCATCTATCGCTGGTGGCCGTCGCGCGGAGCCCTCATCGGCGAGTGCCTCGCTGAGGGCCGCCTGATTCCTGTCGACTTCGTCGTCCCGGATACCGGAGACCTCGCCGCCGACGTCGAGACCTGGCTGCGCAGCGTTCTCTCGATCCTCGAGGCACCCGAGGGAGGCGCTCTCCTCCGATCTCTCGTCGCAGCGGCGACGGAGGACGCCGGAGTCGGCGCGCACCTCGGCGAGAGCCTCGGTGTCGAGAAGTACCTCACCGAACGCATCCGTGGGGGCATCCGCGACGGGCAGCTCGCAGAGGACGCGCCTGTCGAGCAGCTCGGACGAGCGATCCTCGGCGCGATCATCGTCGAATCGCTGGGGCGCGAGCACCACGACCCGGATTCGATCGTGCGGCTGACCCGCTTCTTCTTCTCCCGCTAGGCGCAGCGGTCTCAGGCGCAGCCGGTGCGGTCATCGCGCCGCCACCGCTCTGCCGCCACCTGTCTGAGCCTCCAGACCTGAGCGGTGACCGTGCGCGAAGGAACCGGGGTCCGCACCGCGTCGCCGCCGTGAGTGCTTCGTCGCCATCTCATCGACCGCGGCATCCACGCGGCTCCGGCGCGAGGTGAGAACGAGCTCGGTCCCGGTGCCGCTCTCTTCGACGGCCGCGCGACGACTCTCCTCGATCCGGTTCATGGCACCGACGGCGAAGCCTCGGAGGAAGCCGCTGCGCGCTCGACGTTTCACCCCGTCGCGATGGCCGGTGTACAGGTCTCGATGCTCGAGCCACCAGTTGCGCATCGCGACCATCGCCTGCACCTCCAGGCTGGCTGTCAGCGTCTGGACCTGCCTCACATCCGACGAGTGTCCGACCAGGAGCAGACCCGCGAGCGGCGGGTGCTCGGCGAGCAGCGGGCGCACGACGCCGAGCGCCCGGGCGACGCCGATCCCGATCTCGCGGAGGTCTTTCGCGTAGACGCCGCGGAAGAGCATCCGCTCGGTGACGATCTGCTCGCGCGTTTGCCCCAGTCGGCCTCGTCGTTCATCGATCTGCGCCTGTTCGATCCCGTACTTCACGATGAGTCGTTCGGCGTGCTCGGTCAGAGCTTCGGCCTCTTCGGGCGTCGTGCTCTCGGCTTTGGCGAGCAGCTTCGCGATGAGATCGAGTTTGGCTTCGGTCATGGCATCCCCCTGAGATCTGTGATCCCTCGAATCCTTCGCGGGGGCGCCTACATTGCGCGGCTGAACTCCGGGGTCTGTGGAGAAGGTCAGAGCAGGGGAACCGGTGCAGAAGAGAACGTCGATTCAGATGCAGGCTCAGACCACAGGTGCATGCGCAGAACCTCGGGCCCGGGCATGCAGGTGCGGTCTGAGCCTGCGAGTGTCAGCTGAGCGGCGACGTCAGCCGAGAGACGATCTCAGCCGAGCAGCAGCGTGATGACGGTCGCGCCGCCGCCGCCGAGGATGAGCGCGATGATGACGCTCCAGGCGACGATGCGCAGACGGCGATTGCGCTTCTCGCCCAGGTCGCCGTAGTCCTCGCTCAGGCCGTCGCCGCTCATGCGCTGACCGGCTCGCTGACGGTCGGGCCGAAGGCGGCGGGCAGGGTGGCCTGCGAGCGCTCGCGGATCTCGGCGACGGGAACCGTGAAGACGTCCTGCACCTCGAGCTTCGCGCCCTCGGAGTCGGTCACGCCGATGCGCATCACGGGGTAGTCGCGGCCTTCGCAGAGCCCACGGAACTTCACGTCGTCCTCACGCGGGACAGTCACGATGACGCGACCGGTCGACTCGGAGAACAGTGCGGTTGCAGCATCCACTCCGTCGCGCTCGATGATCTCGTTGAGCCAGACGCGTGCGCCGACGCCGAAGCGCGAGACGCCCTCGGCGAGGGCCTGCGCGAGGCCACCCTCCGACACGTCGTGCGCCGACGAGATCAGCCACTCGTCGCGTGCCGCGCCGAGCAGACCTGCGAGGCGCTTCTCGCCCGCGAGGTCGACCTTCGGGGGCAGTCCGCCGAGGTGCTGGTGCACGGTCTCGGCCCACGCTGAACCCGAGAGCTCCGTCGAGGTCGTGCCGAGCAGATAGATGTTCTGACCCTCGTCCTGCCACCCGGAGGGGATGCGACGAGAGACGTCGTCGATGATGCCGAGCACGCCGACGAGCGGGGTCGGGTGGATCGGCACGTCGCCGGTCTGGTTGTAGAACGAGACGTTGCCGCCGGTCACAGGGGTGCCGAGCTCGTAGCATCCGTCGGCGAGACCGTCGACGGTCTGCCCGAACTGCCACATGACCTCGGGGTTCTCGGGAGAGCCGAAGTTGAGGCAGTCGGTGATCGCGGTGGGCACGGCGCCGGTGACGGCGACGTTGCGGTACGCCTCGGCCAGGGCCAGCTGCGCACCCGCATACGGGTCGAGCTGGCAGTAGCGGCCGTTCGCGTCGGTCGAGATCGCGAAGCCGAGACCCGACTCCTCGTCGACGCGGATCATGCCGGCGTCATCGGGGAAGGAGAGGGCCGTGTTGCCGAGCACGTAGTAGTCGTACTGGTTGGTGATCCAGCGGGTGTCGGCCAGGTTCGGCGAGGCGACCAGGTTGAGGAACTGCTCGCGCAGCACCTCGGGGTCGTTCGAGCGGGGCAGGTTCTCGGCGGCATCCGCCTGCAGTGCGTCGATCCACGTCGGGTAGGCGACCGGGCGGTCGTAGACCGGGCCGTCGACCGCGACGGTCGCGGGGTCGACGTCGACGATGCGCTCGCCCTGCCAGTCGATGATGAGGCGGCCGTCTCCGGTGACCTCGCCCAGCACCGACGTCTCGACGTCCCACTTCTGCACGACCGCGAGGAACGCGTCGAGCTTCTCGGGGGCGACGATCGCCATCATGCGCTCCTGCGACTCCGACATGAGGATCTCCTCAGCCGTGAGCGAGGGGTCGCGCAGCAGGACGTTGTCGAGCGAGACCTTCATGCCGCTGTTGCCGTTGGCCGCGAGCTCGCTGGTCGCGCACGAGATTCCCGCGGCGCCCAGGTCTTGGATCGCCTCGACGAGCTCGTCGCGGTACAGCTCGAGGCAGCACTCGATGAGCACCTTCTCGGCGAACGGGTCGCCCACCTGCACCGCGGGGCGCTTGGTGGGTCCGGTGCTGTCGAACGAGTCGGATGCCAGGATGCTGGCGCCGCCGATGCCGTCGCCGCCCGTGCGGGCGCCGAACAGCACGACCTTGTTGCCGACGCCGGTCGCGTTGGCGAGCTTGAGGTCTTCGTGGCGAAGGACGCCGACCGCGAGCGCGTTGACGAGCGGGTTGGCCTGGTAGACGGAGTCGAAGACCGTCTCGCCGCCGATGTTCGGCAGGCCTAGGCAGTTGCCGTAGAAGCTGATGCCGCTGGTCACGCCGTGCACGACGCGGGCGGTGTCGGGGTGGTCGATCGCGCCGAAACGCAGGGCGTCCATGATCGCGACCGGGCGTGCGCCCATCGAGATGATGTCGCGGACGATGCCGCCGACGCCGGTCGCCGCACCCTGGAACGGCTCGATGAACGAGGGGTGGTTGTGCGACTCGGCCTTGAAGGTGACGGCCCAGCCCTCGCCGACGTCGATGACGCCCGCGTTCTGGCCCATGCCCACCATCAGGCGTTCCTTCATCTCGTCTGAGACCTTCTGGCCGAAACGGCGCAGGTAGTTCTTCGACGACTTGTAGGAGCAGTGCTCCGACCACATCACGGAGTACATGGCCAGCTCACCGGAGGTCGGGCGGCGGCCCAGGATCTCCCTGATGCGGGCGTACTCGTCGTCCTTGAGGCCCAGCGCCGCGTAGGGCTGTTCCTTCTCCGGAGTCGCGGCTGCGTTCTCGACGGAGTCGGGGACGTGCTTGTGGGCAGGTGCAGGGGCGGTGGTCACGCGCACTCCTAGATGAGGGGCCGGCGGGGCATGGCCAGTCTACCGGGGGATGCTGTGGCCGATCGCCCGGGCGGAGGAGCATGACGAGTGCGTGGTCGAAAACGCATCCTGAACCGGGTGCGTGGTCGAAAAGGCATCCGAATCAACGCTGGAGCATGCACTTTTGACCACGCACGGGAAGCGATGCAGGCCGCAGATCAGGATGCGGCGGCGAACCGCCCCGTGAGGGTGCGAGCAGCATCCGCCAGAGCGGGTGGCCCGACGACCGTGAACGGCGCATCGAAGCGGGCGATCGACGCGAGGATGCCGACCCACGACCACGACCCGACCGTGACGCGACACGAAACGTCGTCGATGGGCTCCACCGTGCCGTCGCGGCCGATCCACTGCGCGACCTCGTAGGTGGGCAGGTCGAGCACGAGCTCGCCGATGCAGGGCCAGCGGTCCTCGGCATCCGACCCCTTCGCGCGAGCCGCCAGGTAGGTCTGCGCGCCGGCGGCGGGAAGTTCGCGCGGCGTGAAGGCGGGGCCGGTCGGGATGCGCGGGGTCATCCGATCGAGTCGGAAGGTGCGCCAGTCGTCGGCTTCGAGATCCCACGCGAGGAGGTACCAGCGTCCTTCGCGGGCGACGACGGCGTGCGGTTCGGTGCGGCGGGCCGGGCGGTCGTGGTCGCCGTAGTCGAAGCGCAGCACGTGCCGGTCTCGCACTGCGGCGCTGACGGCCTCGAGCACCGCCGGATCCACCCGGGTCTCGTTCTCGACGCCGGTGAAGCGGATGCCGTCGACCCGATGTCGCAGGCGCGACGGCATCACTTGGCGCACGGTGGCCAGCGCGCGAGCGGCGCCCTCGTCGATGTCGATCCCCGTGGCCGAGACGCTCTGCAGCGCGACCGCGATGGCGACGGCCTGCTCGTCGTCGAAGAGAAGAGGTGGCAGCTCCGATCCCGCAGCCAGCCGGTATCCGCCGTCAGGGCCCTTGATCGCGCTGATCCGATAGCCCAGTTCGCGCAGGCGGTCGACGTCTCGGCGCACCGTGCGCGGTGTGACGTCGAGGCGGTCGGCGAGCATCTGCCCCGGCCAGTCGCGCTGCGTCTGCAGCAGCGAGAGCAGGGCGAGCATGCGCGAGGAGCTGCCTGTCATGGCATCCATTCTGTGTCAGGTAGAGGACCGAAACTGTCCTCTTCTGCTGTGAGTGTTGGTCTCGACGGCGAATCCGCCGCACGACGATCGAGGAGACATCATGAGCATCGCAACCACCACCCACCTGAACTTCCGCGGCACCGCTCGCCAGGCGCTCGAGTTCTACGGAGCTGTCTTCGGCGGCGAGGTGACACTCGCCACCTACGGCGACTTCGGGATGCCTGCGGGCGTGCCAGGCGCCGACAAGATCGTGTTCGGGCAGGTCGAGAACGCCGACGGCTTCCGGTTGATGGCATACGACATCCCGGGTGCGGATGACTCTGACGCGACCGCGGGCACCACCGCGCGGGAGAACGGGATGACGATCACCGACCGCCCCTTCTTCCAGTCGCTGCGCGCCGACTCGCTCGACGAGCTCACCGGATACTGGGACGCTCTCGCAGACGGCGCCTCGATCGTCGAGCCGCTCGCCGCGTCGGCCTGGTCACCCGGGTTCGGGATGCTCACCGACCGCTTCGGCGTGACCTGGGTGCTCGACGTGCGGGCCGCCTACGCGGGCTGACGCACAGCGAGACTGTCGCGCCGTCGCGGCCGGGCGGCGGCGTCGGCGGTGGAGTTCTTGGGTTGGCACCTGCTGTCGGTGTTCCGAGGGGATACCGACGGGAGGTGTCAACCGAGGCGCGGAACCCACCCCGCCGCCAGCACGAACCTGCCGAGCGCGGAGGGTTCGCCAGTGCTACTTGTCCTTCTCCTTCGGCGTCTTGCCGTTGGACTGGCCCTTGTCCGAGTTCCCCGAGTTCCCCGAGTTCCCGGAGTTCCCCGGGTTGCCCTTGTCGGCCTTGTCTTCTTTGTTGCCGTTGCCCTGATTACCCGAATCGGTGACGACCTCGACCGGTGCGGCGGGGGCCTCTTCGGTCACGGTTTCTGCGGGCGTGGTCTCCGCAGGCGTCACGGCGGTGCGAGCCGCCACAGCCGACGCGAGCCGGCCGAGATCGGGGTTCGGCGCGGTGAAGGCCGCGAGACCCACGACGAGTGCGCCCGTCGCGACGAGTCCCGCTGCGCCGACGAGCATTCGTCGGCGGGGGTGGGGGCGCGCGCGCACTCGCGTCGGCGAGAGTGACGACGCATCGAGCACCGCCGTCGCGCCGGTGGTGCCGGCGATCTGCGTCGTCCGGGTTGTCGGGCCGGCAGCGGCCTCCGGCGCCGCCGGCGGCGCGGCGCTGCCGTCCGGCTGACCGACGACAGCCTCACTCGGCGGAGTCCCGCCGCGAGCTGAATCCGCACCGGCATCCTCTACCGGCGCCGTGCTTCCCACAGGATCCGCTCCGGCCGACGCGACGATGGCTGCCGCCGCCGCGGCGACTGCGGAACCGTTGGCGTCCGACGCATAGCCCCGCAGCAGACCTCGCGCTGCGCGAGCGACCTCGGCCGCGGTCGGTCGCTCTTCGGGCTCGAGCCGCGTCATGCGGGTCAGCAGATCGCGCCACTCCTGGGGAACCGTCTCGGAGATCCTCGGCGGTTGCGCGAGGCGGGCGATCGCCGCCGCGCGCCCGGAACCGAGCGCGGCGTACCCGGTCTCCCCCGAGAGGGCTTCGAGCACGACCAGGCCCAGCGCGAAGACATCGACCGGAGTGCCGGGGGCGGCGTCGCGCAGCTGCTCCGGAGCCATATAGGTGAGTGTGCCGAGCACGATCCCCGGCGTCGTGAGCCGAGTGTCCTCGATCGACGTGGCGATGCCGAAGTCGGCGAGCTTCGCGGCGAGAGGCCGGCCCGACCGACCCCGTGCCAGCAGCACGTTCGACGGCTTGACGTCACGGTGCACGATCCCCGCCGCGTGCACGGCGGCCAGTCCCTCGGCGAGGTCGCGAGTGATGCGCGCGACGTCTCGGGGTGGTAGCGGGCCTTCGGCCATGCGCGCGGCGAGGGTCGGTCCGTCGACGAACTCCATCACGAGGTATTGGGGGCGCCCGGGGACGAGCTGCGCGTCGTACAGCGTCACGAGCGACGGGTGGCTCAGCGACGCGAGAAGCGCCTTCTCGGTGTGCGCCCGCTCGATCGATGCGACCGGGCCCTCGCCGTGGATCATCTTGATCGCGACGATGCGTCCGAGGTGCGTGTCTTCAGCACGATAGACGGTCGCCATGCCGCCCTGCCCGACGCGGTCGTGCAGCACGTACCGTCCGTCGAGGAGTGCAGCCGTGGGCGAGACCACTTCCAACGTCATCACTTGCTCCCTGCTGATGCATCCGGGTCATGCATCCGATAACCGTAAACCGCACGAGCAGAGCTCGTCACAGGGCTTGACGTCGCGACTATTTGGTGAATGGTCCGCTCTTTCGACCTTCATCGCGACGCTCATGGCCGTCTGACGACGGGGCGGCACACTGTCAAGGGGCTCTCCCGGTGTCAGGCCCGTCACGTAGAAAGGAGGCAGATCGAAAGGACGTGGCATGGCCGCAGGCGACATCGAGACCTTCCAGCGTGACGGGATCTGGTTCAACCGCATCGAGGGCGAATCCCGCACCCTGGGTTCCAGCTTCGGGACCCAAGACGAAGCTGTCCGGGCCGGCCGCGGGGCAGCGGCGGCGCGTCAGGTGCAGCACACCGTGCGCACCGACGAGGGACCATCCGACACCGGAAACCTGTACGACTGGCATCCGCGCGACCTCATGAACTGATGGGCGGCGATTCGTTGGACCGATCAGACCGACGGATGCTGTTGCAGGCCTGCATCAACGGCGCCCGTTCGGCAACAGAGCATCCGGCACTGAGTGCCGACGCAGCCCTCTCCGCAGCTGATGCGGCGCGGGCGGTGGCCGCGGGAGCGACCGAGATCCATGTGCACCCGAAGGATGCCGCGGGGCGCGACAGCCTGGCTGCCGCTGACGTCGAGCGGTGGCTGCTGGCTATGAGGGCCGCGTGCCCCGAGGTGCCGATCGGTGTGACCACGGGGGCGTGGATCGAGCCTGACGTCGAGCGGCGGCTGGCCGCGATCTCGGAGTGGACGGACCTGCCCGACTTCGCATCCGTCAACTGGCACGAGGCCGGCGCCGACGACGTGGCCGAACTGCTGCTCAGCCGGGGAATCGGAGTAGAAGCGGGCATCTGGGACGCCACGGGACTCGAAGCCTGGAGTCAGTCGCCGGCCCGAGGCAGGTGCGCTCGCGTGCTCATCGAACTGCCGGATGAGGCCGTCGAGGTCGTGCGACGCCATGCCGAGGGGCTGATCGCACACGTCCGGCTCGACGAGCCGAGCATCCCGATCCTGCTGCATGGGGAGCTGCGATCGGCGTGGCCCGCGTTCACGCTCGCCGTCGAGCTCGAGCTCGATTCGCGCATCGGACTCGAAGACACCCTGTCCCTCCCCGACGGACGGACCGCCCCCGACAACGCGACGCTGGTACGCACGGCGAGCGGGATGGCCTTCGCAGGCCGACGCGACGCGGCATCCTGACCGTCACTCACCGAAACGAGAATCGCACGACGACAGGACCTTCCTTAGTGTGGAAGCTCACGTTGTGAAGGAGTACTCGTGTCTGAGATCACGACCACCGACCGCGCCGGTCGACCGACGACGGGTGACCGCGTGAGCACCCGTCGTGCCGGTGGCGCTGCTCGATGTCGGTTCGCGGGCTGCTGAGAGCCGCTCGCCATGACCGATCACCGCGCCCGCACTGACCCGCATCCGTTCGACTCCCGCACGAGGTTCGACCTCGATCGACCTGAGAGCCGCAAGTGGAGTCTGCACCCTGGACGCATCGGCGCGTGGGTCGCCGAGATGGACTTCGGCGTCGCGCCCGTGATCGCCGATGCGATGCACCGAGCGATCGACGAGGAGAACCTCGGATACCTGTCGCCACCGCTCGCCGCCCGGCTCGGTGAGGCGACCGCCGAGTGGATGCAGGGCGAGTACGACTGGGTGATCGATCCCGAGCGCGTGCACCCGGTGTCCGACGTGATGGCCGCACTGCGCGTCGCGGTGGAGGAGTACGCGCCCGCCGGATCACCGGTCATCGTGCCCACTCCCGCATATATGCCGTTCCTGACATATCTGCCCGCCATCGGGCATCCGGTGATCGAGATCCCCGGTGTCGAGGTCGACGGACGCTGGCATCACGACCTACAGCGCATCGATGATGCGTTCGCAGCCGGTGCCCGCACGCTCGTGCTCTGCAACCCGCACAACCCGACCGGAACCGTCGTCGAGAGAACCGAGCTCGAGGCGCTCGCCGAGATCGTGGAGCGCCACGGCGGTCGGGTGTTCGCGGATGAGATCCACTCTCCACTGCGCTTCGACGGCCGGCCGTTCATCCCCTATGCGTCGGTGTCTGAGGCGACGGCCGCGCACACCGTCACCGGCACGAGCGCGTCGAAGGCATGGAACATCCCCGGGCTCAAGACCGCTCAGCTGATCACGTCCAATGACGCCGACCAGGAGCTCTACCGCCGGTTCGGGTTCTCGGTGCAGCATGGAGCCGCGACGCTCGGCGTGGTCGCGTCGACCGCGGCGTATCGCGAGGGCAAGCCGTGGCTCGACGGAGTGCTCGCGTATCTCTCCGAGTCGCGACACCTTCTCGGATCTCTTGTCGCCGAACATCTCCCCGGCGCGATCTATCGTGAACCGGACGCGACCTACATCGGCTGGATCGACACGAGCGCGCTGGGGATCGAGGGCGCGCCGGCCGCCTTCTTCCGCGACCACGCCGGAGTCGTGCTGACCGAGGGTGCGCTGCTCGGACGCGGGTACGAGGAATTCGTACGCGTCGTGTTCGCGACTCCGCAGCCGATCCTGCGCGAGGCGTTCGCCGCGATGGGGGATACCGTTCGCGCACGATGAATCGTTCCCGTGGCGGCGAGGCCGTTCGCGCGAGGTGGCTCCCGAAGATCGGCGCGCGCATCCGCAGAAGGAACTCCACCGCCCGGCGGGTGCGTGGTCAAAAAGGCATCCCCAGGGCGCCGTTCCGGTGCAAAATTGGCCACGCACGACCCGAGCGTGAGCGAGGGTGCGAAATCGATCTCCTTCGGCGGGAAAAGCTCGCCCGGCAGGCCGCCTGTCGTCGGGTGCTAGACCCGCGGCCCCGCGTCGATTACGAATCGCTGCGCGGCCGCCGCGAACTCGAGGTCGAAGGTGAGGATGCTCTCGATCGCGGCGCCTATCTCGAGGGCGGTCGCGAGATGCAAGGCAGCGAGGGTGCGCAATCCGCTGTGCAGCTCTACGGCCCGTGCGAGCGTGTCATCGCTGAGCGAGACGAGAGCCACGCGGTCGAGGAGCTCCTGTGCGGCCTCCGTGCTGATAGCTCGCCGGTCGGCGACGGCATGCAGCTCGACCGCCAGCAGTCGGGAGGAGACGAAGCCGGTGCCGTCGGCGAATGCCTGGCGCATCGCTGCGCTGCCATCCTCGTCGATGAGAGCCTTGGCTGCTGCGGAGGTGTCGAGGTAGATCACAGCCGCTCGGCACGAAGGTCGTCGAGGATGTCTCGGGTCGAGCGTTCACTCGCGGCGGCGGGTGTCGGGAGCGCCCCGGACTTCGCGGGCAGCGTCACGCGGCCTGACGATATGAGTCGCTCCCAGTCGTTCTGTGCGGGAGGGGTGAGCTCAGCGATCGGGCGTCCGCGGTCCGTGATGATCAGTCGCTCCCCGGCGGCCACCCGCGCCAGCACCTTCGCGGTCTGCTGATTGAGTTCCGTCTTCGTCACCCTGGCCATGCCGCCGATTCTACGCGCGATCTACTAGAAGTAGTAGATCGCTGGCTCTTGCTGGATTCCCTTCATCCTGCAGTGGGTTTCGGACGTTTCCCCCGGGTGTCTGGCGGGCCGCTGCGATCCACATACTTGTGCCGTCCTATATATGTATGGTCTGATACCAGCATGCAGCTTCGGCACGCCGTCCTCGGCCTCCTCGACGTCGCTCCGCAGAGTGGATACGACCTCGGTCGGGCGTTCGACCGGTCCGTCGCCCACTTCTGGAACGCCGACCAGTCGCAGATCTACCGCACCCTCGACCGTCTTGAGGCAGACGGCGCGATCGAGACCGAGACGATCCCTCAGCAGGGCAAGCCGGATCGCCGGGTGCACTCGCTGACCGACGTGGGCCGAGCCGAGCTCGCGCAGTGGCTCAGCACTCCGCTCGAGACGCTGAAGCCGAAGGAGCCGTTCCTCGCGCGACTGTTCTTCGCCGAGTCGCTCGGGGTCGACGGCATCCTGGCCCTGCTCGACGAACGCGAGGCGGCGGTGCGCGAAGGGCTCGAGCAGCTGCGCTCCCTTCCCGCGGCGAGTGGCGATCTCGGTGCAGTCTTGCGCATGGCGACTCTGGATGCCGGCATCCGACAGGGCGAGGTGGAGCTGGCGTGGCTGCGCGCTACGCGGGCATCGGTCGCAGGCATCGAGGAGTCCTGATGGATCCCGACTACGCCGTCGAGCATGGCAAGCGCCGGGGCGAGTCGATCATCCTGCTGCACGGAGGCAACGTCGGCAACTGGATGTGGGAGCCGCAGGTCGAGCGTCTCGTCGGAAGGCATCTGATCACACCGGATGTCATCGGCTTCAACGCCCGCCGCGGCGAAGCCTGGCCAGGTCTCGCGGGCGCCGCCGATGACGTGGCGGCGACAATCAGAGAGCGCGCGGTCGGCGGGCGGGCGCATGTCGTGGGGCTGTCGATGGGAGCGGTCATCGCCGTGCACCTGGCCGCCCGGCATCCGGACCTCGTGCGATCGTGCATGGTCACCGGCGCGATGATGCTCGGCGTCACCGGAACCCAGCGTCGCCTGGCGGAGCTGCAGCTGCGCGCCTGGGATCGGCGATGGTTCTGGCGGATGCAGGCGGCGATGTTCCGGATTCCCGCCGATGCGAGCGAGCAGTTCATCGCCGCGGGCATGGGTGTCAGTTCGCAGACGGCGCACGCGATGTACGGGGAGATCTTCGACGGATCGATGCCGGAGGGCCGGTTCGATTACGAGGGTCCGATGCTGGCGATCGCCGGAGAGCGCGAACCGCGCGATGTGGCCAGGGCGTTCCCCGCGCTCGTGGGGGCGATGCCGCAGACCCGCACGTGGGTCGCCCCGCGGATGCGCCACGTCTGGAGCATCCAGGACCCCGACCTGTTCACGAAGACGATCGTCGACTTCGTCGACCGGGATCTCGTCCCGCAGCCCTCGGTTCGTTGAGCGCCTTCGTCCCTGTTCGTTGAGCGGGGCCGGCGGACCCTTCGTCCCCCGGTCGTTGAGCGAGGCCGGCGGAGCCTTCGCCCCCGGTCGTTGAGCGAGGCCGGCGGAGCCGCCCGAGACGAAACGCGCTACCTCACCGCGGGACGCTTCCCCCGAGCCGCCCGCTCGCGCCGCTCCCGCACGCTCCACCCACGCACCGCATCCAGCCCGCCGTCGATGAACGCCAGTCGCTTCGCGTGGCTCCACCCCTGCAGACGCTTCTCCCATGCGAAGGCGTCATCGATGCGGGCGTGCTCGCTGCTCCAGATGAGTTCGACCGGGAGCCGCCGTTTCGTGTACTCGCTGCCCATCCCCTCCTGGTGCTGGACGATCCGCTTGCTGAGATCGCGGGTGCTGCCGACGTAGAGCGTGCCATCGGAGCAGCGAAGAATGTAGACGTATCCCATGCAGGCGGAGCGTACGCGCGGATGCCGACACTCGCCGCCGTCCGCAGTGTGGGTGCGTTTCGTCTCGGTCGGCTTCGCCGTCCTCGCTCAACGACCGGGAGGAGGGGGTGCCGTCCTCGCCCAGAGGAGCAACGCGCTCAGACGGCCCGGTCGCGCAGTGCGGCGGCGATCCGGTCGACCGCCTCGACCATGACCGGTCGCGGGAGCGCGAAGACGAAGCGCGTGTATCCGATCGCGGCCTCACCGCAGGCGGCGCCATCCGTCATCGCGACCCCGGCGTGCTCACGGAACCACTCGCCGAGGTCCCCGGTCAACCCGGTCTCGCGGAAGTCGAGCAGCGCGATGTAGCTGCCCTCGGGCACGATCATCCGCACGCCGGGCAGCTTCTCGTCGACGAGCTGCGCCAGCATCCGCCGGTTGCCGTCGAGGTAGTCGACCACCTCGTCGAGCCACTCGCGGCCGCCCGTGTAGGCGGCGATGTTCGCGACGACGCCGAGCGTCGAGGTGCCGTGCCCTGCCCAGAATCCGAGGCTCTCCCACAGCGCGGCGTCTGCATCGTTCGAGAGGATGACCTGCGCGCACTTGAGGCCTGCGAGGTTCCACGCCTTCGACGCCGACGTCGCGGTCAGCGTGTGCGACGCCGCCGCCTCCGACACCGATGCGTACGGAATGTGCTGAGCCGGCGCGTAGACGATGGGTGCGTGGATCTCGTCGGAGAACACCCGGCCACCGGCATCCGCCACGACCGAGGCGATCGCGAGCAGCTCGTCACGGGTCGCCACGGTGCCGAGCGGGTTGTGCGGGTTGCAGAGCACCAGCATCTCGCCGCCGTCGCGGAATGCCTGGGCGACGGCATCCAGGTCCATGACCCAGCGTCCGTCGACCTCGATGCTCGGCACCTCGATCACTCGACGGTCATGCATCGGCGGCACCAGGAGGAACGGCATGTATGCGGGCGTCGGCACGATGATCGCCGAGCCGGGAGTCGTGAAGTGCTCGATCGCCAGCTCGAACGCGGCGATCACGTCGGGGACATGGTGCACCCGCTCGGGCGAGATCTCCCACCCATACGAATCGGAGTACCAGCGGGCCGTGGCCTGCGAGAGGTCCTTGGCGAGCTTCTCGGGCAGGTAGCCGGTGACGCCCAGATCCAACGCATCCTTCACCGCGCTGTTGATCGCGGGGGCGAGTCCGAAGTCCATCTCGGCGACGAACGCGCCGATCATGTCGGGGAAGTTCGTCCATTTCAGGCTGCCTGCCGCTCGCAGGTCGTCTTGCGTGATCTGGTCGAACGTTCCGGTGGTCATTCTTCAATCCTTCCATCCGCCGGGAGCCCTCGGCCCGGATGCGGAAGGTCTGGGCTGTTCACTCGTCGACACCTGCGCGTCCGGATCACGGATGCGTGCCGAGAACGAGGGGCTCGGCCTGCATCCGTGATCTGAGCGTGCATCTGTGAGGGCTGCCCGGACGCGGCCCTCACCGAGTGCGGGCCGCGTGCGGGGTCACTTTCGCATCGGAAGACGGCCTTTCGGATGCGTTTTCGACCCCGCACCGAGTGCCCGATGCGTGCGAGGTGACTTCTGCACCGCAAACCGAGGCCAGCGGTGCATCATCGACCCCGCACCGAGTGCCCACCGAGCCACGGCATTGAGCCACCCCTGAACCCGTGCCAGGATTGCCCCGACTCGGCCCATCGGGGGCGGGGACGAAGGGATTCTCATGCAGCTGGCGATGATCGGACTCGGTCGGATGGGTGCCAACATCGTGCGCCGCCTCATGCGGGCGGGGCACGAGTGCGTGGTCTATGACGTGAATGCCGATGCGGTGCAGGCGCTGGTCGCCGAGGGAGCCGTGGGTGCAGACAGCATGGCCGACCTGGCGTCGAAGCTCGAAGCGCCGCGGGCTGTGTGGATGATGGTGCCTGCCTCGCTCACGGGAGCGGTGGCCGACCAGGTCGCGGAGGTGCTCGATGAGGGCGACATCCTGATCGACGGCGGCAACTCGAATTACCGCGACGACGTCAGGCGCGCGAAGGTGTTCCGCGAGCGCGGCATCCACTACGTCGATGTCGGCACGAGCGGTGGCGTGTTCGGGCTGGACCGCGGGTACTGCCTGATGGTCGGCGGACCGGATGAGGCCGTGCAGCGCATCGAGCCCGTGCTGCGCACGATCGCTCCAGGGGTCGGCGAGATCGAGCGCACTCCCGGTCGCACGGGAGATCTCACCCCCGAGGAGCAGGGCTATCTGCACTGCGGGCCGTCGGGCGCGGGGCACTTCGTGAAGATGGTGCACAACGGCATCGAGTACGGCATCATGGCGTCGATCGCCGAGGGCCTCAACCTGCTGCACAACGCGGATGCCGGAGTGCGCGAGGCCGAGCACTCGGCCGAGATAGCCCCGCTGGAGGAGCCCGAGTTCTACCAGTTCCCGATCGACACGTCGAAGGTCGCGGAGCTGTGGCGCCGAGGGTCCGTCATCTCGTCGTGGCTGCTCGACCTGACGGCCGCCGCGCTGGCAGAGAATCCGCAGCTCGACGATCTGGCCGGTCGGGTCTCCGACTCGGGCGAAGGCCGCTGGACGGTCAAGGCCGCTGTCGACGTGGGCGTGCCCGTGCCGGTGCTCGCGGCGTCACTGTTCGAGCGCTTCGCCTCGCGCGACGAAGACAAGTTCGCCAACCAGGTGCTGTCGGCGATGCGCCTGCAGTTCGGCGGACACCAGGAGCTTCCGGCCGGCGACGTGCTCGAGGCCGGGTCGCGAAAGGCCGACTCGGACAGCGCCTGACCTGGGGCTCTTCCCGTTCGAGCGTGGCTTGCGGCGCGGCCCACGTTCACAATTCAGCAAGAATCGGATGCGTCCGCGGACTCGGCCCCGCAATTCCGTGGGACCGATGCGTCGGCCGACTCGTTCTTGCTGAGTTCTGAACCGGCGGCGCCGCTCGCCGGGTCGAAACGAAGCGCTCCACCCGAGAAAGGCAACCGCATGACCACCGTCACACGTCGAGCCACCTCCCACGACGCCAACCGCCTCGCCGCGATGCTGCACGCCTTCAACACGGAGTTCGACACCGAGACCCCGGGGGTCGAGGTGCTCGCCGAACGATTGCGCACGCTGCTGGCCGGAGACTCGACCTTCGCGGTGCTCGCAGACGACCCTGCCGCGGGAGTCGCGCTCGTGACCCTGCGCCCGAACGTGTGGTCTGACGGGCCGGTCGCGCTGCTCGACGAGATGTATGTCGAGCCCGAGCAACGCGGCACCGGCATCGGCAGCGCGATCCTGCAGCACATGGTCGAGATCTGCCGGGAGCTCGACGTCGCAGCGATCGAGATCAACGTCGACGAGTCGGATGCCGGGGCGATGCGCTTCTACGAACGGCACGGGTTCAGTGGCGTCGACCCGAACTCCGGCGAGCGCGCGTTCTACTTCTATCGATCGCTCGAGGCGGGAGACTAGCGGCTAGTCGCAGGCGATCCCGTCTCCGTCGCGATCGAGGTCGTAGATGTCCGAGCCGACGATCTGCACCGGGCCCTGCACATACGCCGGTCCGTTCCCGCTGCCACCTGCGCAGTCGACGTCACTGGAGATCGGCACGCATGCACCGGTGTAGTTCGAGTCGCAGCCACCACCGCCCTGCTGCACGAGCGGCACCGGCGCGGGCGCAGGAGCGGGCACGGCAACCGGTGCGGGAGCCTTGCTTCCGATCGCTGTCACCTCGTTGACCGGCTGCACCGAGACAGCCTCGCTGACGACCTCGCGAGACACTTCCACACCGTCGACCATGGTCACGCGGTATGTGATCACCTTCACACCGTTCACGCCGGCGGAGACGAGCGCTGTGGCGCCTTGATCGAGCTGAGGGTCGTCGACCGTGGCCGCCTCGAACGGCACGGGCACCTCTTCGGTCGCGGTCTCGAACGTGGTCGGCGTGGGGGTCGGGCTGGGCTTCGGGGTCGATGTCGCTACCGCTGCGAAGTTCTGAGGTTCGGATGCCGTCGGAGTGCCTCCGCCGTTCGCGCTGGCGATGCCGCCACCCGTGACCAGAAGAGCAGCCATGCCCAGGGCGACCACACCCGACATCCGTGACCGCAGTCCCAGTGCCGGAAGAGGGCGAGCGGCCATCACATAGAGGGCGACGCCGACCATCGCCGTGGCCACCAGGAGGATCGCGATCGGCGACACGCGGGCCAGTACCCCGCCGACCACGAGTGCGCCGATGATGATGCCGGCGGTGCGCCACCCGCTGCGTCGCTTCGATGCGACGGATGCTCCGGTCGGAGCGGGGTGCGACATCTGCGATGTCACGGCAGCAGCCGGCGACGGCGATGTGGCATCCGTCCAGCGATGGCCGTCCCACCAGCGCAGCTGATGCGGATTCTGCGGATCTGGATGCCAGGAGGCAGGCGGCAGTGACATGAGAGTTCCCCTCGACAGTGAGGCGACGAATCGCCAGCGCCCCCAGAGCGCTTTGACCTGTATATCGGTTGCTGGACGCGTCGGACAAGTAACGATTCAGACCGGAATGCCACCTCGGTCGGCGAGAGCGTCAGCGCTGGGGCGGGACCGCGTCGCACTCCCCGGTCGGACGGCGATGCAAGATACTGCACTGTCCTCATATGTGTGCTTTGCTACGTCGTGCGGTCGCGAAGACGGGCAAAGGCGCCGATTGACATGTCTCCCGACCGTTCGAGCGGACCTCGAGCGCTCGCACTCTCCCGGGGTCCGCTCGACAACGTCTGGCGAGGTGAGTTTCGACGAAGGGGGCGGGTATGAATCAGAACGACCGGGTGCGGTATACGCGGCTGCGATTGCTGGGAAGCACGGGGATCGTGGCTTCCCTCGCGATGCTCGCCCTCGCCGGGTGCACGGGGACGGTGACGAGCATCCAGACTTCAGCTGCGTCACCGGACACTCGTGACACCCTTGACTTCTCCGGGCCTTTCGCATCGGACTATGCCGAAGCGTGGGTGGAATCGGAGTCGGATTTCGTGCGCCTCGTGATCGAAGACGAGAAGATCTCCGAACAAGAGTGGGCTGCGGTCGAACGACGGATGGCCGCCTGCTTCTCGAGTAAGGGTGCGACGTTCGAGGGGTACACGCGGGATGGCGGCTACGAGGCGCAGGGAAACTCTCTGTCGGTCGATCGTCTCAGCGAAGTCATGGGCGAGTGCGAGCGATTCACGGGCGAGGCCTGGCTCGGCTTCCTCTGGTTCTGGCCACAGAAGAATCCGCATAACCTGCCCATCGAAGAGATCGTTTCTGAGTGCCTGATCCGTAACGGCATCGTCGCTCCTGACTACACGCCCGAGGACTTCCTCCGTGACAATCCGACCCTGTCCTTTCCCTACCTGCGTTCTGGTGAGGGAGAGCGGGGTGCGCTCGAATGCAACGCAGACCCGAGGGTCAATCTGTAGGCGCGGTTCCAGCGACCCGGCTCAGTCTTCCCGATACCGCTCCCACCCCGCCCAGTCCGGTCGGTCAACGACACAGAATCGGTTGCCCTCGGGGTCTTCCATGATCACGTAGTCGGCGTCGTCGGCCCGGTTGTCCCAGTGCACCTCGTGGGCGCCGAGCTCGGCCAGGCGGCGCACTTCGGCATACTGATCCTCGGCGTAGATGTCGAGGTGGATGCGCGGCGGCAGCACCCGCTCGGAACGGTGAGCGTCGAGCGCGATGCAGGGGGCGTCTGCATCGCGCGGCTTCAGCACGACCCAGTCGTCGGATGCCGGGTCCCGCTCGACATAGTCAAGAGCTGCCTGCCAGAAGCGCGACTGCGCCGGGAGGTCGTTCACGCGGATCACGATCGACACGATCTTCAACATGCGCGTCAGTGTAGGCAGGGCGTGGCACTCCGACCAGGGGGTTCCGCTCAGATCGTGAGCGGCACGACTTCGCCCGACGCGCGCCCGTCGGCGTGCAGCAGATGCCCGAGATGCTTCGTCGTCCGCAGCACGACCGACCGGTCGGCGATGCTCACCCCGGGCAGACGTTCTTCGATGATCGCCTCCATGCGTGCGACGTCCTGCAGGGTGCGCAGCCACACCGCCATGATCACGTTGTACTCGCCGACGGTGTTCGCGACGAGGCGCACCTCTTCGATGCGTCCGAGCTGCGCACCGATGCGGGCCGCCATCGCGGCCGGCACCCGCAGGAAGTACCACGCGTAGATGGGCCAGGGCGTGTAGCGCCGGGCGACGTCGACGCGGATCGCCAGCCGCCCCGACTCGCGCATCTCGGCGATCGCATCACGCACCCGCCGAGGGGCCATCCCCAGCCGCGAGGCAAGCTCCGTGATCCCGACGCGACCGTCGTAGGCGAGCTCGGCCGCGATGGCGTTCCTCTGCTCCGCCGACATGCGCACGGATGCTGAGGGCGCCCGCCGTTCCAGGGCCTCGATCTGCGCGACCTCCTGCGTGGTGAGTGCGCGGAGCCGCCATCCCCGCGCATCTCGGACGGTCTCCGAGACCAGGTGAGTGCGCATCGAGCGCACGCCGGCGACCCCGCGGATGCGCTCGAGCGTCCAGACGGCCAGGGCCTCGGCATCCGGCACTGCGAGTGTCAGGAAGATGTCGCGTCCACCCGCGGTGAGGTCGATCGTGAACGCCTCGGGGTCTCTTCCGAGAGTCTCGGCGACCGCCAGCGTCTCGCCCGGGCTGCACTCGATCTCGATCAGCACGAGCACCGCCGGCGCCCCCGCGCCATACCCGGTGACGTAGACGATGCCCTCCCCCACGAGCCGAGCCCACCGCCGCGACAGGGTGGCGGGGTCAGCGCCGACGATGGGTGCCAGCGCGTTCCAGGTCGCCCGCGGACTCACCTGCACGGCGTGGATGAGTCGCTGGTCGAGGTCGTCCAGTCCGATTTCCTGCATACGCCACACCCCTGCATCCGATTTCGTGCACCTGACCGTGATCGTACAACCCCGTTCCTAGAGTCGCTGCAACCCGATCCGCTCTTGCTCCACCCGATCCCTCTCAAGGAGTCCTCATGGCTGTCCCCGCACCGCCTGGCAAGACCATCTCCGGCCGCACCGCTCTGCGCGGTGCCGTCGGCTTCCTCGTCGTCATGGAGCTCGGCTCCGGAATGCTGCAGGGCTGGTACCCCGTGCTGCTCGCTGCGATCGGCGAGGAGTTCGGCGTCGGCGCCGCGCAGCTCAACTGGGTCAGCGCCGCCTACATGCTCGCTACCGTCGTCTGTGTGCCGATCCTGGCCAAGCTCGGCGACCGCTACGGGCACAAGCGACTGCTGCTGATCTCGACGGCACTCGTCGCGCTCGGATCGATCGTGGTCGCCGTCGCCCCGAGCTACGAGCTCTTCCTCGTGGGCCGGGCCCTGCAGGCGCCGCTCGCCGCCTTCCTGCCGCTGGAGTTCGCCATCGTCCGCGATCGCGACGAGAAGTCCGCCGGACGATCGATCGGCAAGCTCGTCGGTGCGCTGACCTTCGGGGCCGCCCTCGGAGCACTCGGCTCCGGCCTGCTCTTCAGAGCGCTCGGCGACCTTCGGGCGGTTCTCTGGTTGCCCGCGATCTTCCTGCTCATCTGCGTCCCGGTCGTGGCGTTCCTCGTTCCCGAGACCACCGTCCGCGCCACCGGCAAGACCGACTGGCTCGGCGCCTCGCTGCTCGGCATCGGCCTTCTCGCCGCGCTCGGTGGCATCTCGAACGCGTCGGCGTGGGGGTGGACGAACCCGATCACATGGGTCGCGATCCTCGGCGGTGTCGCTCTGCTCGTGGTCTGGGTGATGGTCGAGAAGCGCGTCGCGCACCCGCTCATCGACATCGCTCTGCTCACCAAGGGCGGCATCGGACTGCCGATCATCATCGCGTTCCTCTTCGGTGCGCAGCTCTTCGGCGGGCAGACGGCCTCCAGCGTCTACGTGCTCAGCGATCCGGATGCCGTCGGCTTCGGCCTCGGGTTCACCGCGGCCATGGTCGGCGTCATCTCGCTCGCCGCAGCGCTCTCGGCCTTCCTCGCGTCGATCGTCGGAGACCGCGTCGCCGGGCGCATCGGAGCGAAGGGCGCGATCGTCCTGGGCGGCGCGCTGGTCGCGGGAAGCTACCTCGCTTTCATCACTGCGCCGACCGTCGTCGCGGTGTTCGTCGGGTCGATGGTGATGGGTGGCCTCGGCAACGGTCTGCTCATCTCGGTGCTGCCGACCATCGTGGTGCGTCGTGCCCCCGCCGACTCGGTCGGCATCGCCTCGGCCCTCTACAACACGTCTCGCACCGCGGCCGGAGCCGTCGCGGGTGCCGTGTTCGCCCTGGTCATGGGCAGCTTCCTCATGACCGTCGGCACGGGTGACACCGCCGTGACCACCACCTCGTTCGGCGGATACGTCGCAGTGTGGAGCATCTGCGCGGCCATCGGCGTCGCGATCGCGGTGCTCGCTCTCTTCCTCCGCGTCCCTGCTCCGGTCGCTGAGACCCCTCTTCCTGTCCCCGCCGCCACGGCCGACCCCGTTCTCGAAGGAGAAACCGCATGACCCTCGCCGACCCGTCCACCCGCACCCTGCTCGACCTCGCGGAGGCGAAGCAGCGCAGCGCGGATGCCGTGCGCTCCTGGGAGCAGCGTCTCGTCGAGATCAGCCATCAGATCCACGACGATCCCGAGATCGCGTTCGAGGAGGTGCGGGCGGCGAACCTCGTCGCGGCGGCCCTGCGCGATGCCGGCTTCACCGCCACCGTCGGCGCGTTCGGCGTCGACACGGCCATCGACGCCAGCTTCGGCGACGGGGAGTTCGTGGTCACGGTCTGCGCCGAGTACGACGCTCTTCCGGTGATCGGTCACGCGTGCGGACACAACGTCATCGCGGCTGCCGGACTCGGTGCGGCCATCGCGCTCGCGGCCATCGCCGACGACGCAGGACTCACCGTCAAGCTGCTCGGCACGCCCGCTGAAGAGCACGGCGGCGGCAAGGTGCTCATGCTCGAGGGCGGCGCGTGGGAAGACGCCACGGTGTCGCTCATGGTGCACGGCGCTCCCGGCATCGACGTGCGCTGCGAGAGCTTCGCAACGCAGGCCGTCGATCGCTTCCAGATCACC
The DNA here is from genome assembly GCF_001423645.1 of Microbacterium sp. Leaf161. Lineage (NCBI taxonomy): Bacteria > Bacillati > Actinomycetota > Actinomycetes > Micrococcales > Microbacteriaceae > Microbacterium > Microbacterium sp. Leaf161. Next base: position 1,467,397 of record NZ_LMOW01000001.1, read on the forward strand.
TACACGGGACGCCCGGCGCATGCTGCGGCGGCTCCCGACAAGGGCGTCAACGCGCTGGATGCCGCGACGATCGCGCTCACGGCGATCGGACTGCTCCGTCAGCAGCTGCCCGGCACCGTCCGCACCGCAGCCGTCATCACACAGGGCGGCGAGGTCACGAACATCATTCCCGCGCGCACCGTGCTGCAGGCGGAGGTGCGCTCGTTCGATCTCGACGAGCTGCGCGACGCCAAGCGGCGGGTGATGGCCTGCTTCGAAGCGGGAGCGCTCGCCTCGGGCTGCGCGTGGGAGCAGGTGCGCACCGAGCCGCGCTATGACCCGCTCGTGCAAGAGCCGCTGCTCGCCGACGCCTGGAACGACGCGCTGACCGAGCTCGGCCGCGAGCCGATCGCCTTTTCAGGCATGGCTGGCGGATCGACCGACATGGGCAACGTCTCTCAGGTCGTGCCGTCGATCCACCCCGGCATCGCGATCATCGGCTCGACGTCGGCTCCACACACCGAGGGATTCGCGGCGGATGCTGCGACACCCGCCGCCGACCGAGCAGTGATCGACTCGGCGATCGGCCTCGCGTGGGCGGCGGCCACCGCGGCGCTCACGCCGTCGTCGCGTGCGGATCTGCTCGCCCGACAGGCCGCGCGACCGGTCGGAGCGACCACCCACCCGCAAGGCGAGGAGTGACGACTCTCGCCTCCGCGACCGACGCCCGCCGCGGCGTGTACGTCTCGGCGTTCGACCTGTTCTCGATCGGCATCGGCCCCTCGTCGTCGCACACGGTGGGGCCGATGCGCGCCGGGTGCGACTTCGCCCGGCGCGTGCTGGCGCAGCATCCCGGCGGCCCTCGTCGTGTGGAAGTGGTGCTGTACGGATCGCTCGCGGCGACCGGACTCGGGCACGGAACGCCGGATGCCGTCGTCGCGGGGTTGGCCGGTCTTGATCCTGAGACATGCGATCCGGCATCCGTGCGCGGCGCGTGGTCGGGGCATCCGGCGGGGTCGCCGTTGCTGTTCGGTGGCGTCGCGCCCGTGGCCTTCGACAGCTCCGATGTTGTGCTCGATCCGTTCACCCGGCAGCCCGCGCACCCGAACACGTTGGTGATCCGGGCGTTCGGGTCTAGGGAGGCGTTGCTGGCGGATGAGACGTACCTCTCGGTGGGTGGCGGGTTCATCCAGCGCGTCGGCGAGGTCGTCGAGAGCCCGGTCGTGGCTGACGGGATGCCGTCGTTCCGCACGGCTGCGGAGTTGCTCTCGCTGTGCGTCGATGGCTTGTCGATCGCCGACGTCGCGCGTGCAGGTGAGCTCACCGCCCGTGACGCCGATGCCGTCGACGCTGGTCTCGATGCGATCTGGACCGCCATGCGCGACTGCGTCGAGGCGGGACTGGATGCCGAGGGAGTGCTGCCGGGCGGACTCGGCGTGCCGCGGCGGGCGCGCTCGATGCGCGACAGCATTCTGCGTGCGGAGGCGGCGGGACAGCCGGTCACGTCCGACTGGCTGCAGGCGTTCGCGCTCGCCGTCAACGAGGAGAACGCCGGGGGCGGACGGGTCGTCACCGCTCCCACGAACGGTGCTGCCGGCATCCTGCCCGCGGTGCTCATGTACTACTCGCGGTTCGTGCCCGGCGCGGATGCTGCGGCTGTGCGGACCTACTTGCTCACCGCCGCCGCGATCGGATCGCTCATCAAGGCGAACGCGTCGATCTCGGGAGCGGAGGGCGGATGCCAGGCGGAGGTCGGGTCCGCGTGCGCCATGGCGGCCGCGGGACTCTGTGCCGTGCTCGGCGGAACCCCGCAACAGGTCGAGAACGCGGCGGAGATCGCAATGGAGCACCACCTCGGGCTCACGTGCGACCCGATCGCCGGACTCGTGCAGATCCCCTGCATCGAGCGGAATGCCGTCGCGGCGTCGACCGCCGTCACGGCTGCTCGCCTCGCCCTGCACGGCGACGGCAGCCATGTGGTGTCGCTGGACGCCGTGATCGAGACGATGCGCCAGACGGGCGCCGACATGAGCGACAAGTACAAGGAGACGAGTCGCGGTGGGCTCGCGGTGAACGTCGTGGAGTGCTGACGGGTCTGCGCTCCCCTGTCTCGGTGCGGAAAGGCATACCGATATGTAGTCGTGTGTGTGCTTTGCTACCCCAAGATGAGACTGTCTCGCTCGATCAGCGCAGTTTCTTGCTCACGACGGAGAGGGCCTTATGGCAATCCAGGGTCTCGGCGAAATGGTGGTCTACGTGATCGCTGCGGCCCACGCGGTGGGCGTCGGCATCGTATTCGCAGTCGCTTCGGCGAACAGACATCGAACGGGCCTGCGTGTTGCGGGAGTCCTGTTCGTCGGGGTGGCCGTGGTTGCAGGCTTCCTGCTCGGCGCGAGCGCTCCATGGACAGGGCCGATCCTTGCGGTCGTCGCAGCTGTGACAGGCATTCTGGCCGCTGCTGCGACGCTCGGGAGCGATCCGGCTATGCGGGAAGAATCCTTCGGGCAGCGGGTCGTCTTCGCACTGTCGCGACGCCCACATTCGTCCGACCTCGACAAGAACTAGGGCTGGGGGATACGCGCACCCGCGCAGCAGTACCCTGGTGCTCATCACGCACCACGCACCGCCCGCATCGAAGGAGATCGGCGAGATGAGACCCCTGCGCTACGCGATCAACGTCACGCTCGACGGCTGTGTGCATCATGAGGCGGGCATCGCTCCCGATGAGGAGCTGATGGGCTTCTGGACAGCCGAGATGCAAAGCGTGGATGCCGTGCTCTACGGCAGGACGACCTACCAGATGATGGAATCCGTCTGGCGGCGTCCGGCATCCGGGCGGTGGCCAGACTGGATGGAGGAGTGGGAGATCCCGTTCGCCGAGGCCATCGACCGCGTGCCGAAGCACGTCGTGTCGAGCACTCTGGATGCGGTCGACTGGAACGCCGAGCTGGTTCACGGCGACCTGGCTGACGCGGTTCGCGCGCTGAAGAATCAGCCGGGCGAAGGGACGTCAGTTGGTGGCGTGACGCTTCCGCTGCGATTGGCCGAGTTGGGGCTCATCGACGAGTACATCTTTGTCGTGCATCCAGTCCTCGCTGGGCACGGGCCGAGGCTGCTTGATGGGTTGAGTGAGCGCACAAACCTTGAGCTCATCGACCGGCGGGAGTTCGGATCGGGAGCGGTCGGGCAGTGGTATCGGCCGGTCGCTTGACCGCGGACTTACGGTAGAAGGTATGTCTTCGAGCGCAACCGCCCAGGAGGATCCCAAGGGGGTCGAGCCGCACCTCTACTTCGGAGAAGCGTGGCGGAAGTACCCTAAACATCGCTGGTTCGCCGGAACTGCCTGGCACTACACGTCAGTCGAAGGCTGCTTCGGGATCGTGTCGAATCATGAGCTTTGGGCTACTGCTGCGCCGATGCTAAATGACGCGGGTGAGATGCTGTACGGCCATGATCGGGTCCTCAACGTCATGCGTGGGTGGATGCCCGAGGCCGGAGCTGAATCTTCGGCTGTCGAGATGCTCAAGGCCGCAGTAGAGGTCTTTGAGCGCACGCTGGTTGAGAAGCCGCTCTTTGTAGTCAGCGCATCGAAGTCGCCGGATCTTCTGAATCAGTGGGCAAACTACGGCGATTCATCCGGGTGCGCTGTTGGGCTCAAATCAATGTCTGTTCTCGTGTCCGGGGGCAAGCAGGGTGGATTCAACGCCCCGGCGGCACTCCCGCTTTGGCTTGATGTGCTGTACGACAGGGATGAGCAGGATGCCCACATTGCCGCATTGCTCAACGAACTTGTCGCGCCGGAGGGGTTGCTTACTCAAGCTATACGCTTCGAGACGCAGGCAATGGAGCTGGCCGAGCAGAACTTGGCGATGTTGGTTGCGAGCCTGAAACACCCGGGTTTCAAGGCGGAAGACGAAGTCCGATTTGTCACGGTGAAGGAGTCGGACACCGAGGTGCATTACCGGCCGTCTCCGCGGGGCATCGTCCCTTACGTGAGGCTTCTTGGGACGGAACAGTCGGAGACGGAGGGAGTGCAGTACTCGACGAGCGCGGTCGACAAGATCCGGTTGCCGATTGCGGGAGTTCGGGTCGGGCCGCCCGAAGGCGCCTCCGAAGCGCGCCGCGTTGCGTCAATGCGGGAGTTCCTGCAAGCGAATGGGTACGCCGTCGATGTCGCTGGTGCGGGTATCCCGTACTTACCGTGAGCTCAACAATGCCGGGCCGACCAGTTCGGCTGAGTAGCCTGTTCAGGTGCCCCGTCCCCGAAGTGAAGCCGCGCGCCAGTCCGTGCTCGAGGCGATGCGCGCTGCTGTCGTGGCCGGCACCTACGAAGCGGTGACGATCGAGGGGCTTGCCGAGACCGCGGGAGTCGCCAAGCAGACGATCTACCGCTGGTGGCCGTCGAAGGCGGCGATCCTCGGTGAGGCGCTGCTCGAAGGAGACCTGCCCGGGGCGGATCCCGCCGTCGCGATGAGCGACGACATCCGGGCTGACCTGCACGCCTGGTTCTCGGCGATGTCCGCCGGGCTCGCGAAGCCCGAGGGCGTTGCACTCGCCCGTGCTCTGATCGCGGTGACGGCCACCGACCACGAACTCGGCCTGGCGCTCAACGAGCGTCTCGCGGCTCCGATCCGCTCGTGGGTCGCCGAACGGATCGCGCGTGGACAGGTCGACGGGCAGGTGCGGGCAGACGTGGATGCCGACGCGATCGCCGACCAGCTCATCGCCATGGCGTCGTACGCGGCGTTGATCGGTCAGCCGTTGAGCGCAGAGCGCGTCGAGGAGACGGTGACGCGGCTGCTGCGAGGCATCGCTCGGTAGAGGGTTACGGGGTGCAGTAGGCGAGCATCGCGTCGGTCGCGGCGTGCATCTCCGTCGTCGCCGCGTCCAAGCCCGTGACGTCACCCGCGATGGCCTTCTCGCCCTCGGCGGCGAATGCGTCGATGCTTGTTGTCCACGAGTCGCGGAGCGTGACGAACTCCTCGGGTCCGTCGACACCCCGGAGGTTCTCAGCGACCTTCTGGACTTCATCGAGAGCCGCCTGCGCGGCCTCGGGAGTCGGCGAGCTGACGCTGCCGATCACACCCGTCACCTGCGCGGCCTGAGCGGCGACCTGGCCACAGGCCGCGATGGTCGACGCCTGCGAGCATCCGGAGAGCATCAGGATGCCGACGGCCAGCGACGCGAGCGTGGGGAGCTTCTTCATGAGAGCCACTGTAGGCGGGGGAGATGTGATTCTGCGGCGCTTACGCCGTCGCCTTCCGAATGGCGTCGATTCGGCAGAGAACTCGCACGTGTGCCGGCGCGCCAGGGTTTACCCGCTCCGCGACAGCTGTCAGCGACCATCCGTCCTTGATCAGATCGTGGATGTCGTGGCAGAGCCAATCCGGAACGTACCCAATCTTCGAGCCGTCGACCGTGTCGATGAGTACTGCCTTTGGATTCGCTTGGTTCGCCTCGTCGAGCTCCAGAGCAAGCACGGATCCGTCGTGAATCTCGCCGAGGATTCGGGCGGCATCCGGAATGTAACGAATGCCCGAGATGAAGAAGCGGCTGGTGAATGTGGCGCTTCCCTGGACCGGCAGATCCACGACGTGGAAGGTGTCGGTGGCCCGCCCGCCGCCTGAGCGCGCGAGAAACTCGAATGGGATCGCGGAGCCATCAAGTTGTTCAATGCCAAGCCACGTCAAGTACTTGTTGTACCCGCGGCGCTCCGCGGAGAGGATGCGGTTCGCGAAGAACGCCGGAACCTCATCTGACACGTACGCGTGGGTCAGGCTAGGGAACTCGTCGAGGGGCACGAAGTCCTCGACATCGACGATCTGGGGAAAGTAGTGAAATGCGAATCGATTATCGGGAAGGGAATCGAGCTGGCCGACCTTCGTGAATCGGCGGTTCGCCGGGTTCTGCCAGACGAGGATCAACGCGCGTTGGCTCACGCCGAGATTAACTTGGTCAAGCGGGAGCAGCTGAGTAGCCATCGAGTAACCTCCTTCGATTCGTGTCTAGCAGGGAGACGACAAACCTACGGGACACCTCCGACATTACGTCATGGGGTACTGGCTCTAGCTCAGCGTCGACTCCGTCAGGCTGAAAATCATGCAGGTGGCCTATCCAGAAATCCTGTGCGTCGCGCGAAGACACGCGCAGTGCACCAATCGCCAGGTCGACCAGCGTGGGGCGCCCGACGAAGTGTTGACTGGTGCCTCGGCGTACCCACCGATCAAAGAGCTCGCGGTCCCTGAGAAGGCGCATCCGCTTCGCGTCACGTTCCTGGAACCCGAGTGCGTTCCCGTGATCGAAGGAAGGAGCCAACCACCGATCACCGCCGCGGCGAATGACTCCCCAGTTTTCGTGGTGACGGTCACGACCTGCGACGAGCGCGTCACACATCAGATAGCCCGCGATCGTGTCGAAGGCCTCCAGGCGAATGGACAAGTCAGGCGGGCCGGGGATCCCCACGACCGCGTCCTGCACGGCACTCAGCGTGTATCCGGGGTTCTCGCCCCGGATGCTCTGGTCGTAATTCGGAAACCGAGCGCTGAGGAGCTCGTTTCCATGGATCAGACGTTCGGAGTCATTCCGAAGCATCGACCGCGATGCCGTTGCCCTCTGCCCTTCGAATAACGCTGGCCGAACATGGGCCGTGGGCACGCCTACGCTGTTCGCGATGTGCTGCACTAGCCACTCGGCCCAGTCTTCACCGCTAATTGTGCCGTCGCGTTCGTCTACTCGTGCGACCTTGACCAACCAGCGCCGATCGTCGTCCGCGATCCGGACCCAGTTCTTCTCCTTCGACCCCATCTGTTCTTCGGGGTCGTCGGCGTCGAGATCGCTCTCCCCGAGATCGAGTGGCACCCATTGATGCGGCATGACTTGACGGTACTCGAGACGCCCGACACCGAAGCGAGCCCTCGCGGCGGGGCGCTTACTGCACCGACCATCCACCATCGGATGCCAGCACGGCACCGTTGATGTTGACGGCGTCGTCCGACAGCAGGAACGTGATCGACGCGGCGAGGTGCTCGGCGGTCGCGACCGTCGGGATCGCCTGCTGGAACGGGGCCAGACGAATCGAGCCGTACTCCGACATGTTCGGGGGCATCGGGATGCCGGTGGCGACGCCGCCCGGTGCGACGGAGTTCACGCGGATGCCCTTCGGTCCGTACATGAACGCCGCGGACTTCGTGACCCCGATGATGCCGTGCTTGCTGGCCGTGTAGGCGTTGCCCGACGAGTTGCCGCGCAGGCCCGCTTCGCTCGAGACGTTGAGGATCGAGCCGCGGCCGGCCTTCTCCATGATCGGCAGCACCGCGCGCATGAGCTTGAACGGGGCGGTGAGGTTGATGGCTATGACGCGGTCCCAGACGCCATCCGTCGTCTCGCCCGCGGGAGAGAAGTCGTCGTTGATACCGGCGACGTTCGCGAGGGCGTCGATGCGGCCGCCCGCGGCGGCGATGACGGCGTCGATTGCGTCCTGCTTGGTGAGGTCGCCGGCGACGGTGGTGATGTCGGAATCCGGGAGTTCGGCCTTCAGGGCGCCGAGCTTGTCGGCGGCGATGTCGGAGGCGATCACGCGTCCGCCTTCGCGGGCGATGCGGGATGCGGTGGCCTTGCCGATTCCGGATGCTGCGCCGGTGACGATCACGGTCTTGCCGGCGAAGCGACCGGTGGTGGGCTTCTCGGTCCAGCCCTCCGACTCGTCGGCCTCGGGGATCTCGCCGCCGTTGGCTGCGCGCACGAGGCCGTCGACGACCGGCTGGGGCAGTTGGCCCTGGCTCATCGCGACGAGCTGCTGCAGCGGCAGCCCGAGCACGGGGGTGAGGAGCTCGGGGTCGGCGCCCGTCTGCTCGAAGAGTGCGCGGATGAGTGGCCCACCGGTCGGGTCGTTCAGCCAGTCGCCAATGGTGGAGTGTGCGGTGAGGGCCATGGTCGAGCTCCTTGAGGCTTGGGTTTCGCAACGGTGCGTCTACTTATTGGAGTCTACTGCGTGAGCGCGCACGTTCGAACTATCTCTTGAATGAGCAGGTCGTACGGCTGCCCCCAGAGTCGAATCTCATCGTCGACACGCTGCAGTCTGCAAGGGTGTTGGCTTTAACAACTGTGCGTTGGGGCTCGACAAACCGAGAATTGGGGCGCGGCAAGAGCTGAATGGAGCGCTCGTCCAAGGTGCGTCTCCGCCCATCACGAGTTGAGTCACCGAATCGGTCTACCTCGCTAGGGTTCGGAACAAGAGTCCATAGGCGACGCCGTTTGCGTACCCATATCCCAGCAACTCAACACGAGCCACAATGCCACGCACCAATTTTCTCATCATGGGTACGAGCGATGCCGCGAGGGTTCGCTACACGAATCGTGCCTGTTCGCTCCATCGCCCAACCTCGGCAAGGCGTTCCCGAATACCATCGAATCGTTTGGTAGCGGAAGCGATCAGCGCTTGCTGCTCTGTCGTAGGAGCCATCGTCGTTTACAGGAACGGAAACCTCTAGTTCCCTGACTCGCGTGGCAAACAGCTTCGCCTCATACAGATAGCCACCAGCGGTGACCGAGTTTTGCAGAGCGATGGACAGATAGTCCAGATTAAACAACCCTTCTTGTGCTGGGGTGACAGCAATGACATCGTCGGTTAGCAGACACCCGGCGGGTCGAACAAATACCTTTCCTACGGATGCCCCGTTTGCGTTCACTGTGATAGTCGCTGTGGGTTCGAGCGGATATTTGTCGCTTCGAGTCTTGTTTCCGCGCCGAAGCGCTGTCTGCGTTGCCAGCCAGGTCCTACTGACCGAACCTTTCGAGATGTATGGGTTCTTGAAACAAGAATAAACCACCACCTCATCTCGCGAATCGGAAGGGGGATGCTCGTTAATCTCGCGAGTGGTGATGCGGGTTCCTGAGCGAACCTTGAATAGACTCTCATCAGCAATTGAAATGGAAACGGTCGGTCCCGCCGTCAGTACCTCGAGCTCCCGTCTTGCCTCATCGAGATCCGTGATCAGCGCGTCGAGCGAGTCACGAGCTTCCTCGATAAAGTCAGTTCGCCCAACTGGGGCCACGCTTTCGCCGAGTTCGACAAGCTCCTCATCGTCCCAGAATCGGAGCACGTCCCAGCGATCGTCGGGACCAAAATGCGAACCAGGAACTACTTTGACTACCGCCGAACCTTCGGCAAGCGTGGGGTCGCCGTTGTCTCGACGGACGAAGGCGGCTGCAATGTCCGCGAGATCATTATCATCAGGTGAGGGAGTGCGTCTCCAGTCAAGAGATTCGCCAATTGATCGAGCGATTCCACACAGTACATCAGGGCGGTCATCAACGCTGGTGTGCCTACGCTCAAGAACCAGAATATATGTCTTTTGGGCGGTGTTGAAGAAAGCGTTTCGCGGGAGTTGTATCGACGCCAGAATATTGCACTCGTCGAGAAGTAGTTGCTTGGGTCCTGTTTCTGTTCTATTCAGGAGTCCCTGCGGCACGATGACGAATGCGCGGCCGCCCGGCTTAAGCGCCCCAGAGACGTAGCGGAGAAAAAGCGCCTCGACACCCAGGCCAGCTTTGTCGTAATAGTCCTTGAGGACCTTCCCGTTCCGTGCGCCTTGCACCTGCTTGATGTGGTCCTTGTAGACGGCGCTCCCTCGAGTTACGTAAGGAGGGTTGGTCAAGACCACCGATACTGAATCTGTCGGAGGCTGGAGGAGAGAACCAAGTGTTTTGTCGTCGTCCATCAGGACGAAGCTCTCAGCCATTGCCTTATTGAGCGCGCTCATCGTCGTCGCAGGGTCTCGAACTATCTCAGCCAGGTGAATAAGCATATTCGCCTTGGCTAGAATATGGAGATCGGGGTCTATGTCCAGGCCGATTGTTCTGATTCGACGCTTTGGTTTCCCATTCTTGATCTCCAGGTTACCTTCGAGCGCGTCCGCCCACATGAGTGGTTCAAGCAGAAAGCCACCAACCCCAGCTGCGGGATCGAGCACGATGTCGCCGTCGTTTAGCTTGTCCAGTTGCGCCATGGCCACCATCGGTCGAACGACGTTTCGCGGTGTGAAGAACTGGCCAAGACGCTGCAATCGCGCTGATTTCCGGAGGAACGTCTCGTACAACCGCAGCTTGAACTCGGGGTCGATGTTTGTAAGCGGCCCGAAATCATCAAATGCGTCGATGATCGAACGGAAGGTGTTGTTATACGACTCGTGGGTTTTCGCCCCGCCTTGAAGAAACACAAATCCATCGATGATTGATGTCTTCGAGGTTATAGCTTTCATTCCGAAGAGCGCGGGGATGGCAGGATCCTCGCAAATAGTTTCCTCGGGGAAAAGGGACTTAATCTTGGGGCGAATCTGGTTGACGTAGTATTCAACTTCAGTCACCCCGAAGTTCTTAGCGAATTCGGCTGGGTCGCCAACCAATGAATAGAAGTCAAGGTTTGAGGGCAGGACCGAGTTTGGCAGGTTGTCGCTCAAGAATTTGAGCATGAATATTTCCACAAACGTTAGAAGGCACTCTTTAGGCTCCGCTTTGGTCGCGTGCCAGATGAGCTGCCATATCCGCTCCGCGAGTGGTGTCGGGTCAGTGACCTGGCCTGTTTGCCCTCTCAATAGCTCCTCAAGAACGCCAGGCGTGAAGGCTCTGCGATCTTCTAGGGCGACCACCGCTCCAGTGCTTACGGAGGCGGAAACATCCACGTAGGAGATCGTCGAGCCGTCAGTCGTGAAGGCAAGAGGTGCTTCTAGCGCTAGCGCGGACATCAGCGCTTGCTCCTGGGCGGAAAGGAGTCGGCGCTGTGCACCGGGCCCCGAAAATTCGCTGGGTTTTTTGTGCTCCCCAACCGCAACCGGCATTGGTTTATCGTCGTCGCGCCGGAGATACACAGTGTCTGGCTTAAGGGAGGCAGGCTTTTGCGGCGCCTTGTACGCGAGAGGAGTAAAAGAGTGGCTGGACGGAATCCTAAGCTGTAAGCCGGCTCTCACCAGAGCAGCAAGGTTGGTATTTCCGATGTTCAGCAGCTCGAACGCACCGAAGGTCGTACCCCTGAGGGCTCCCTGGCTTAGGTAGCCTCGCTGATTGAGCTCTTCGTTTGACATGCACCACTTCCGGATTGACGTTGAGTCGACTGTATCAACGAGGTGTGACATCGACAGCGATCGGATCGTCGATCGGGCGCAGGTCGACCACCACCTTCGACACCAGGTCGTGCTGCAGAGCGAATCTCCAGAGCGCGGCCAGGGCATCCGTCGTGGTCGAGGTCCGTTCGTTCGTCACCGCAGGTCGGGCCTGCGGCGCCAGCGCCGTGCGGTCGATGAGCGCATAGAGACCGCCATCGACGAGGTCTTCGGGGAGTCTAAGGTGCGATCGGATCGTCGATCGGGCGCAGGTCGACCACCACCTTCGACACCAGGTCGTGCTGCAGAGCGAATCTCCAGAGCGCGGCCAGGGCATCCGTCGTGGTCGAGGTCAGGTGGTGGATCTCCATGTCCGCGCGAAAGCTCCCCGCGACCTCCTTGAGCGTGTACGCCATCGCACCCCGGACTGCCCCGTCGGCGTCGACGTAACGCACGCCTCGGACGGCCCGTGGAGCGGTGTGTCCCACCGACAGCCCGGCGATCCGCTCCCAGCGCGCGTCCCACCCGGCGATCTGCCCCGAACGCTGGGTTCGCGCCTGCNGCCCCGTCGGCGTCGACGTAACGCACGCCTCGGACGGCCCGTGGAGCGGTGTGTCCCACCGACAGCCCGGCGATCCGCTCCCAGCGCGCGTCCCACCCGGCGATCTGCCCCGAACGCTGGGTTCGCGCCTGCATCCGTCTGCTTGCGTCGCCGGCGTCTGCCGCGGGTAGTGCCCCGAGGCTTCATCGTCTACTGACTGACCGCGCGAGTTTGTGGCGCTCTGCCGAAGACTAGGCACCGTCCATGCGCATCGACCCGCATACCGGGCCCCTCGGGCTTGCCTCTCAGGTTCACCGCGTGTCGACGATGGCCGACGCCTTGGCGGGACACGTCGGGCACACCGTCCAAGAAGGGGCGATCTGCTCACAGCGCCCCTCGGCAGATACCGACGAAGTCGCGTCGATAAGCTTCCGGCGAGGCGAGGCGAGGCGAGGCGGGGCCCGGGCTGGCGGTGCTCGCTCGGGACGAGAGAGCTTCGAGACGCCGGAGGCAACATCCAGTTTGTCCTTGGCGCTGAGAAGTATGGTCAGCCGCTATCCCGATCGGACGGCTCACGCTCCCCTTCAGCCATGACAGCACTGCTGCGCAGACGGAAACCTCCATCAGCTTGTTCGAAGTATGCGGTGTCACGAAGTGACAGGTCGCGCCGCAATGTAGCTTCCGGGGTTCGAGCGCTTCGGAGGTCGCGGAGCCCAAGCCGGCCGATCTGTTCGACGAGTTCGGCGATGGACCATACGCGGCGTGGATCGCTTGCCGCCACCTGAGCAGCCGCCTGAATCCAGCTGAGCTGATTCTGTTCCTGGCTCTCATACTCGACGAACTCGGGAGGCACCCGATATCCGATCGTTCGCCCTTGTCCCTCATACACAGCTTCAAGTGGAGCATCTGCGTTCTCGGCGACGATGCCGTCCTCGACGAGGCTTAGCGTGACTCGCTGCGCCGGCAGCGCGAATCTTCGCAAGGAGCGGTCCTCCGAGAAACCGGCAAACTCGTAAATCTCGGCGCGCGAAATGAATCCGCCAGCTCTCGCAGCTAGAGCAATCACGTCAGCTTGCAATTCGCTTCCCGAAGCGCGAAGCTCCGCGACGAGCCTTCGGAAGGCGGCATGCGACCAGGGGGCCACCGATGAGTCGGCGGGTGCACTGGCCGTTCGGGTGCTTGCCTCCACTAGAGAATCCGAAACAGCGACGTCCACTTGGCTGAGTCGGGTCATGAGGCGGTAGAAGTCGCTCTGTTGTAGGAGTACCAGTCGGGCATTTGTGCGCGCGAGGGACTCCGCGACTAGTTCGGGGCGAACGCCAAGAGATCGCTTGCGGGGCTTGGAGACAGCAATTCGCCAGTCTTCTTTAGCGTCGTTCGTTACGAGAACGAATGACTCCTGGGGGCCGAGAGATGATATGTGACGGAGCGTCTGCTCCCAAAGCAGAAAATCTCCGGTGCCTTGCTCTGGAAGTTGATCGCGCTTCTCTTCGCCGTCTTTATAGCCAGGCGGAATCTGCATCGCGAAGCGGCGCAGGCCTTCAGCAACCATTGCCGGTTCCTCTTCCTCAAACGAGGATCCGACTCGGGTGTTGAGCGTCTCCTCGAGCTTCTCCAGTACTGGATCAAGGCTCGTGTCGTTCAGTAGCTGGTCCTTATTCAACGGAGCGCCGCGGGCCTTTTCTATTGCGTCGGACAGATCGTTCAGCTGAGCCTCAACGGTGTCACGCATAGCCTGAATGTCCTCAGGGCGCTCCCGATCCGGCCTCAGGGAATTGACGATCGCCAGCAGCTCTTGCCTCACGCCGTCAATCGGCTGCGCGGGGGCCGCAAGGTCAGCAATCACGCTGTGTCGATTCCGCCAGAACTCGCGCATGACCTGATGCGGAATCCAGACTCGATCTCGCACCGAGTCAATCACTTCGAGCGCCAACAGCCGTGCTGGCTCCTCGAACGTGTAGATGTCCAGGAGGACGTTAGTATCGAGAATGATTGGACAGCTTTCTAGGTGCGCGAGCACTTCATTCTCTGTCGGATCTCGGTACCCCTCGAAGCCCGTGTAGATGCTCATCCTAAATTATCCCCTCCGCACGAAAATCGGCGATGACTTTCGGATACAATGCGCCCTCGCTCGGTCGAACTCGAACTCGAACTCGAACTCTTGAAGTCTATTCGCAGGACAAGCGTAGGGCCAAGAAATCGTTGATGGGAGAGCGCGAGGCGTAACTTCGACTGAAGCGTCGCTCCTCAATGCTTGCTGCTCGAGTCCGTCTGCGAACTGCCCGTTGCATCCACTGCCGTTGATCGTTCACCACTATCCTGAGACGCGGACCTGAGTGAGGCGGCTGGGGGTGCATCGTCGGTTCCACGACGTACGATCCAGGTTTGACGGCGGCAGAAAAATCGGGCTCTTTGTGGAACTTGAAAGTGCCGCTACGCCACCATCTGCGCGTAACGCGAGTACCCGTATAAGCCTCTGCGGGAGATCGGGCGCAGAGGCGGGACATCGGAGGATTTGGAGCCCGTCCTCGATGGTGTTGTCGATTCACTTATTGCCGATGGCCTAGTCGCCCCAAGCTTCTCTGGCCTAATCACTGACGTGCCAGAGGGCGAGGGCATTCCGGTGCCGTGACATTTTGTGACAGACAAGGGATTTCGATTCCATCGCCATCTGACCCAGTACCCGACACAACGAGATGGCATCGGCTAGAAGCGGTGAAGCGCATCCGCTCCTCGAGGCGCCTCGTTAGATGCGTCCTCACTCCGCTACCTCAGGCCTCAGTCGGTGTCGTCACCCTCAACCAATTCCTCGTCAAGATCTGAGGACGCTTCCGAAGCGCCTCCGGGAATGTGGGTCGTCGGCGTCAGCATCTTGACGATTCGCGCCTCGAGGTTGGATCGGCGCTTATCGAAGAAGGCAATGAACTCTTCTGCGGAACTCGGAAGGGTGGAAGGTAGGGCGTTCCTGTCGAGGAACGAGGCCCGCTCCTCTGGCGAGGGGTACTTGTCAGACAGCCATGCAGCAGGAGTGGCTGCCAGCTTTCCGATGTTCTCCAGGCCGGGGAGAAGCTCTAGGTTCGGCAACTGGTCCTTCAGTTCTATGAGTTCGTCGACCTGAGACGGGGAAAAGGCCAGTTCTCCGTCCTCATTTACCTGACGATTCAGCGTCTTCGGGTCAAGGAGTGCGGATGGGAATATGTGATCGACGTGGAACTGGTTGCGCGTGTCGACGTGGGGGAACAGCGCGGCGAGCACGGCGAAGGTACGGGGTCGCCCGTACTCAAGGCTGAGGACGTCGTCGACGAGCGCGTCCGTCACCGCGAGCGACTTACCGCGGCGCGCCATCGCACGCTCGATGGCGGCGACAGGGAACGCCTCGTCACCCTCGAACCGGATGATCTCGCGCAGATCGCGCAGCAATGTGTCGAGCCCGGATCCCCAGATCCCGCGCACGATCAGTGAGCGCAACACCCATGAACGCAGGGCCTCCCGATCCTCCCGGGTCTTCGGTGACTCCCGATAAGCGTGGCCTAGCCCGCGGTGGTGCACGTAGTACGCGACGGGGATCAGAACGCTGTCCGCCGTGAGCGACCCGCCTGACAGCCCGAAGTCGCTCAGCAGCCCGACTGCGACCTGGAGAGAGGTGCTCAGTGAGTCCCATCCCGCCTCGAGCTTCGCCATGTTGGCCGAAGTGAAGTTCTTGACCTTGAATCCGATATCGCCGACGTCGGCGATCACCAACCCTGACTTGAGCACTGTGTCACGAGAGAAGCTGAAACCGTTTCCAGTCTGGTTGAGTTCATCCACCAAGCCATGGACGGCCGCACGCGCATCGCCGTCCCATTGCGCAGTGGCGATCGAGAGGAGGAGATCGCTGTACGACAGCACCGTCCCGCCGGAGTTCACGCGCACGAAGATGTCCAGGACACGCTCGATGTCCTGCTCGGTCTCTTCATAGAAATGGAGGCTGGCTGTTTTATGAATCGCATCCCACAGCTTGCTGACGAGCCCGGAAGCGACGGGATCATTGCCCACGCCGTACTTCGCCAGGAGCTGGATCAGGGAGGACATCTCTGACGCCTCGAAGACTTCGGGCACGGGCAGCCAGATCTTGCTGTCGTCATCACGCGACGCGTCGACGTCTTTGCCCGTAAGGAACTGGAAGTGGTACTTGAGGCCGAGCTCGTTCTCCGGTGCCTCACCCGCGAGATTCAGGTAGAGCTGGCGTTCCGGGTACGACCAAGACTTGTTGGCCCATCCGCCATGGTTCTTATAGGCGTATGTACCGCGGAGACCGATGTTCAGCGACGTCAGCCTCTGCTGACCATCCAAGATCGCGACCACCTCGCGGTCTGTGGGAATATCGACGACTGGGTTGTGGCGGTTGTCGAATGCGTTGTAGTCGCGCATGAAGCCATAGAACTTGAACTCGCTAATGGTCTCTGGCAGAACCTTCCAAGACAGGAAGCTCCCGACGGGGTATCCACGCATCACGGAATCGAAAACTCGAATCACTTGCGACGGTTTCCACACGTACTCCCGCTGGATCGCGGGAAGAATGAGCGTGCGATCCTGGATCTGTCGGAGAGCGCTGGCAATCGTCATTGGTTCCTTGTGTCCCATGTCCGAATCATATTGGGACGGCTGCGTCATCCGCACCGACCTCGGCTTCCGAGATTCTGCGTCAGCAGACGTCGACTAAAGTTCTGGTTAAGTTCCTTGGGAGCGGGCGTGAGCACCGATGGCACCACGAACAAAATGCTGGTCAAGCAAAACATCGGAGTCCACTGCGGTCAACGAAGGCATCGAGTATGGTCAACGACATGACACATCACACACCGCGCGAGCTGGCCGAGGAACTCGGATACGAGGGTGAAAGTAGCCCGGGGATAGTTGTCCGGAAGTATCTGAGGAAGAGATACCCTGAGCACCCCAAAAATACTCTGTGGATCTTGGATGAGCAGCAGGCCGCAGACGTTCGTCAACATGTGCCACGTCGCTCGCAGGGTGACCGGAAGGTCACCTAGTGGCTGTCGGCGACGTGGAGCGAGCGGTCGCGGAGTCGGCCGCTACTAACGGGGTCGCACTCGTGGCGATGCCGCGAGTCGACTGGCTCAATACTCACGGTCATTTCAGCCTCCCGAAGGCGGCCACATCGGCAATGCCGGTGTTGCAGCGGGCATTCGATGATCTCGGGGGCAACGAAGACGAGCAACGTTCCAAGCGCTGGGGTTCGTTGCCGAGCGATCTCCTTCACCTCGAATCCAGAACGATGGTGGAGGTGGACGAGATGCAGCATTTCACTTCATTCCGACTGCTCACACGTCGGGCGGCGCCTAGCGACTCGGTCGATCGTGACCGGTATGCCGAACTGTGTGGACGGTGGAGTCCCAAAGCCGACAGATACCGAGCGTCAAAGGTCGCGAAGGGCTTTCCCGGGTCGCATGGCCGGGCTCGTCAACGCGCGTACAACGATCTCCTGCGCGACCTCGTGGCGCCGATGATGGGCTATCGGATGGTTCGAATGCCCGCGCCAGGGCTTTCGGTCGACGAGGCCTACGCTGCAGCCGCGCATAGGCTGCGGCGCATCCTCGCTGTGCGCTGATTCTTATGTCCATGGTGAGCGGCGTCTTCGCGTTCGGCTCGTTTCGTCTCGCTGGGCTTCGCCGGGCTCGCTCAACGAACGGGGTGCCGCTCCCGCCAGGAGATCCCCCGCCCAGCAATCCTTCGCCCGGCCTCCTCCGCCGCAACCGGCTCCCCAACGTCCGCACCGACTTCAAGCCCCACAACCGAGTGCACGATGGTCCCGTCGTACACGTGCACGAGGTTGTACCCCTGCGCAGCATCCTGCCCGCGCGTAGCTCCCACAGGCTGAGCCAGATCCTGCCCGTACGCACTCGACGACGCGGCCGCCACCGGAATCCCGGCGAACGTCCCGAACGACGGGTGGTGCACGTGTCCCGACAGGATCCCCCGCACATCAGACCCCGCCAGCACCGCAGCCAGCGCCGCCTGCTCGCGCAGCTCGACCGTCACCGCGAGGTCGAGCACCGTCGGCAGCGGCGGGTGATGGATCATCAGCAGCGAACCCTCCGGCGCAGGCGTAGACAGCTCAGCCGACAACCACTCCAACTGCGCCTCATCGACCCGCCCCCAGTGGTGCCCGGGAACCGTCGAATCCAGCACGATCACCCGCATCCCACCGAACCAGCGCACCTCGACCACAGCATCCGAAGCGCCACCGGCGAGCCCCAACTCCGCCCGCATCGCCCCGCGCTCGTCGTGGTTGCCCATAGCCCAGACCACATCGCAGCCCAAAGCAGAAACAGCGGGCAGAACCAACTCCCGCAACCGCCGATACGCCGATGCGTCCCCTCGATCCGCGAGGTCGCCGGTAAACAACAGAGCGTCAGGGCGAAGCCCGGAAGACACCAGCCGCGACAGCACAGAAGCCAGGTTCGCATCGGCGTCCGCCCCGCTGCCATACAGCGGCGCGCGTTCACCGGGAAGGTGCGTATCGGAGATGTGCACGAAGGTGTGCGATGGGCGAGAGTGTTCGGTGAGGATCATTTCTCTTCCAGTGAGACGACGAACAAGTACAGGACAGAAGTCAGATGGCCGCGGCAGTCGACCCGGGCACGAGGGTTCCGACAAACGGCTGCCGGACGGTCGGCGCAGAGTCGGCGTCAGAACTCAGAAGAAGCTGCATCGTCTCCACAGCCGCGGCCGCAACGGCCTCGACCGGAATCCGCAGCGTCGTCAGCCCAAGCAGGTCGGCACCGGGAAGGATGCCGTCGCACCCCGTCACGCTCACATCCCCGGGCACAGACAACCCCGCAGCACGCAGAGCGCGCATGACCGCGAGCTGCCGATAGTCCGACGCGCACATCACAGCCGTCGCCCCGTCGCGCACGGCTTCCAGCGCCTCATCCACTCCATCTGTCGGCGCCGCCCCCGCCGACACCAGAGTCACTGATGCGCCGCCGGCAACCAACGTCGACTCCATCGCCGACGCCCGCAGATGCTCCGCAAACGACACATCTTCCGCGCCAGAGAGCACGACCACACGACGGTGCCCCAGCGACAACACGTGCGACGCCAGCATCCGCCCGTGCTCCGGATCGTCATAGTGCGCGGTGTGAATCCGTTCCGCCGTCTCGACCCGCCCCGCGCGCACGATCGGCACCTGGTCGGCGAACGGCTCGAGCTGTGCGGCGGTGATGCCTCCGGTCGCGACGATCAGTCCGGCCACCCGCATGCCGAGCAGCCGGTGCAGCGCGTTCACCTGCTCGGCGCCCTGCACGTCGGCGCCGATCGTCACGGTCACGAGGTCGAGGCCACGCCTGTGCGCCTCATCCTGCAGCCGCGAGAACAGCAGACCGTATGCCGGGTTGCTCGCGTCGCGCAGCATCAGCCCGACCGTGCCGGTGCGACCGGCGGCGAGCTCGGCGGCCATCGTGTTGCGCACATATCCGAGGCGCTCGGCCTCGGCGAGGATCCGCTCCTGGGTCTCGGGAGCAAATCGCCCCTCGCCCTTCAGCGCTCTGGTCGCCGTGGCGCGGGACACCCCGGCGGCCGCGGCCACATCACTGACAGTGACGCGCAGCCCCGGAGCATCCGAAGGCGATGCACCACTCACGCGCGAGCCTTCTTCGCCTTGCGGGGCGCTCCGGCGCGCGAACCTCGTCCATACACGAGATACATGGTGACACCCATGATGATCATGAGCAGCACTGTATAGACGAACGTGATCGGCATCGCGTCGAGGTTGTTCTCGCCGCGCGTGCTCTCTTGAATCGCCACACCCAGCGGCTTGAACAGCGGGTGGTAGAGGAAGATCGCCGCGTCGTAGTCGTCGAGCAGGCTGTTGAAGTTCAGCGCCGTGATCGCCGCGGCCGTCGGCAGCACCAGCGGCACCAGCACCTTGCGGAACGTCGTCAGCGACTTCGCCCCGAGGATGCGCGAGGCATCTTCGAGCGAATCGGGCACCGATGCGAACCCGGCCTTGAGCAGGCGCAGCGTGAACGGGATCTTCACGCAGATGTAGGCGATGAGCAGCAGGATCGGCGTGCCGGTGAGCACGAATCCGCCCACGATCGCCCGCGGCTCGTCGAACGCGGTCACGAGGGCGAGCGCGATCAGCACGATCGGCAGGATCCACGGGATGTGCAGCACGTACTCGATCGCGGTCGTCAGCAGGTTGCGGTGCTTCTGCAGCATCCGCGCCACGAACAGCAGACCGCCGACCACGACGATCGAGGCCACGGCGCTGTAGACGACGCTGACGATGAACGGACGGATCGCCTCGGCGCTCGAGAACACCGTGATGTAGTTGTCGAGCGTGAAGCTGTCGAGGGTGATCGAGCCGGCGAGGATGCTGCGCGCATCGACGAACGAGAAGATCACGATCAGCACGACCGGGATCAGGTAGATCACCCACAGCAGGTAGGCGATGACGTGCACGACGACGTTCGCGAACGGGTTGCGGATCTTCTGCTTCTGGATCGGCGTCGCCACCTTGGCGACCGAGAAGTACACGCCCGACTTCTCGAAGCGGTTCATGATCGCGAGCAGGATGATCGTCGCGATGCCGAGCACGATTGCGAGCAGTGCCGCGATGTCACGCGTGATGGGGCTGCGCGAGAGATCGATGATCAGCGGTGCGACGGTCTGGAAGTCGGGCCCGCCGAGCACGAGCGGAGCCGTCAGCGCCCCGAGCCCGATGAGGAACGTGAGCACCGTGACGGCGAACAGCATCGGCTTCATCACCGGCAGCACGATGCGGCGCAGGATCGTCCAGGTCGAGGCGCCCATCAGCTTCGCCGCCTCGATCGACGCGTAGTCGACCTTGCCGAGCGACGACGAGAGGAACAGCATGTGGTTCGTCGTGGTCGCGAACGTCATCACGAAGACGACGGCGAAGTAGCCCGAGAACCAGTCGCGGTCCATGTCGGGCCACCAGTTGACCATCATGTTCGTGAAGAACCCGAACCGGCCGTAGATGAAGTTGTATCCGGCGGCCAGCACGATGCCGCCGTAGATCAGGGTCGTGGCATAGCCGAGCCAGAGCACCTTGGCTCCGCGCACCTGGAAGTACTTGGTCACCAGCACGATGAACACACCGACCACGTTGACCGTGATCGACAGGGTGATCGCGAGCACGAAGCTGTTGCCGAGCGTCTTCAGCGCACGCTCGCTGCCGAACAGCTTCTCGACGGCGCGGATGCTGAACTGCCCGTCGGGGAAGAACGTGACGCCGAGCAGGGCGGCGTTCGGCAGCACGAGGAACGCCGCGGCGAACCAGATCACGATGATTCCCGTGATCCACGCGAGCGGCGAGAGGAGCATCGCCTTCACGCTGCCGGGGCGTCCTCTCTTACGGAGCCGCGGTCCCGCCGTCTGACCCTCGACGACCGCGTGGGTCGTCAAGGAGCCGGCTTCTCCGGTCACGGCCGCTGAGGGCGGGACCGCGGGGCTTGAGGGGTCTTGGGGCTTCTGCGCATCCGACATGTCATGCCGCCGGGTACTGCAGGATCCAGCGAGGATCCACGTCGACGCGCACCGCGTCGCCCGGGTTCCACTGGCGGGCGCTCGCCGCAGCCGGAACGCTGACGCGCAGCGCGGCATCCTCTGCCGTCACCGTGTAGACGCTGTGGCTGCCGTGGTACGTGCGGTCGACGATGGTGCCATCGAGCGAGGCGGATGCCGTCGAGCTGTCGTGCGCCTCGGCGAGGTGCAGCTTCTCGGGCCGCACATAGCTCTCTGCCGTGGCATCCAGTCCGCCGCCGAGGCTCGTGATCTGCGCCGGGCTGAGACGGTTGTTCTCGCCGATGAACCGGCAGACGAACGGCGTCGCGCTGCGGTCGTAGATCTCCTCGGGAGTGCCCACCTGCTGCAGCGTGCCGGCATCGAGCACGGCGATGCGGTCACTGAGGGTGAGGGCTTCTTCTTGATCGTGCGTGACGTAGACCGTGGTCACGCCGACCTCGCGCTGCAGCTCTTTCAGCTGCTCACGCAGCTGCACGCGCAGCTTCGCGTCGAGGTTCGACAGCGGCTCGTCGAGCAGCAGGATGCTGGGGGTCAGCGCGAGCGCGCGGGCGATGGCCACGCGCTGCTGCTGCCCGCCCGAGAGCTCCGACACGTTCTTCGCGAGCTGCGACTGCGCGAGCCCGGTGCGGTCGGCGATCTCGTCGACGCGCCGGCGCTGGTCGGCCTTCGACGTCTTCTGGACAGAGAGGCCGAACGCGATGTTCTCACGCACGTTCATGCTCGGGAACAGCGCGTAGTTCTGGAACACCATGCCCACGCCGCGCTTCTCGCTCGGCACGCGCGTGACATCGCGCCCGCCGATCAGGATGCGCCCGCCGGTCGGCTCGACGAATCCGGCGAGTGTGCGCAGGGCGGTGGTCTTGCCGCATCCGGACGGACCCAGGAGGGTGAAGAACTCACCCTCCTGGATCTCCAGATCGAGGTGCGAGACCGCATGGTGATCGCCGAATGCGACCTCGACATCTTCGAAACGGATCATGTGTCTTTTCCGGTCAGTCCTGGATGAGGGGTGTGGAGGCTCGATCAGCCGATGTACTCGAGCGTGACCTTCTCGACCCACGCTCCGAGGTTCTCGCTCACGAAGCCGAAGTCGATGTCCTGACGGTCGAGAGTGCCCATGAGCTCGACGACCTCGGGGTTGGCCTGCTCGACCGCACCCTCGTTGACGGGCATCGAGTTGAACTCGGCGGCGAACTCGCCCTGCACCTCGGCGCTGCCGAACCAGTCGATGAACTCCTGCGCCTTGGCCTCGTTGCCGGTGCCGTTGATCTGCGCGATCTGCTCGGTGACGTACGGCACGCCGTAGTCGGGAATGATCATGCCGGTCTTGGTGCCGTACTCCTCGTCACGGGCGGCGATGCCGCTCGAGGGGAGCACGCCGTAGTCGATCTCGTCCCGCGTGATGCGGGCGTAGAGGTCGGTGCCTTCGACCGCGGGCGAGCCGTTGGCGTAGTACGCCTCGACGAGGTCCCAGCCCTCATCGCTGACGCCGAGGTCGCCGTCCTCATCGAGGTGACGCGACAGGATGCTGGCGAGCACGAGCTGCGGGGTGGCCTGGCCCAGTGCCGGGTTGACCTCGTAGCGACCCGCGTACTTCTCGGTCCAGAGGTCCTCCTCGTCGGAGGGGGCGTCGGTGATCTTGTTCTCGTCGTAGACCGTGACGATGGCCTGCTCGACGAGCGGCCAGAAGGCGCCGTCGGCCGGGTCGCCCGCGTCGGCGGGGACCTCTCCGCTCCACTCGGGCTCGTAGGCGGTGATCGCCTCTTCGGCCTTGAGCTGCTCGAAGAACATATTGTTCAGACCGAACACGACATCGCCGACGGGGTTGTTCTTCTCGGCGATGATGCGGTTGGTGAGGTCGGCGCCGCCGAGGCCCACGATCTCGATGTCGATGCCGGCATCCGCGGCCTTCTCGGTGATCCACTCACCACGGCCGTCGCTGTTCGAGTTCGTGTAGACGATGAGGGTCGCATCCGACCCGCCGTCGCTCGAGCCGCCTTCGGTCTCGGTGCTGCCGCCTGCGCAGCCGGTCAGGGTCACGGCCGCCACCGCAGCGATTCCCAGGAGAGACCAGCGCTTCTTTCGGATGTCGACCATGGTCGCCTTTCTCGTCATCGAGGTATGTCTGATCTGACTCTACCCCGGAGTTGTGGTTTATGTACAACGATCTGTCTGTTTCTTAGCCGCGTTCGCGCGACCGCACTCAAGATAGGCGGCGGAGGTGAACGCAGGGGGAGTGCGAAGTGAACGTTGCGCCGTTCGATGGGTGCGTTTCGTCTCGCTCGGCTCCGCCGTGCTCGCTCAACGACCGGGGGGTTCCGTTCGTTGAGCGAAGACGACGAAGTCGCCTGAGACGAAACGTGGTGAGCCGGTGTGGGAGCGTTTCGTCTCGCTCGGCTTCGCCGTGCTCGCTCAACGACCGGGGGCGACGACGGCTCGCTCGACGACCGGGGACCGCGTCAGGCGGAGAAAGCGGGCACGGCCTCGATCAGCATCCGGGTGTACTCCTCCTGCGGAGCCGTGAAGATCTGCGTCGCGTCACCGCACTCGACGAGCTTTCCGTTCTTGAGAACCGCGACGCGGTCGGCCGTCTCGGCGACGACTCCGAGGTCGTGCGTGATGAAGAGGTAGGTCAGCTCGCGCTCGCGCTGCAGCTCGTCGAGCAGCGTGAGGATCTGCGCCTGTACCGACACGTCGAGCGCCGAGACCGCCTCGTCGAGCACGAGGAACTCGGGATCGAGCGCGAGGGCGCGGGCGATCGCCACGCGCTGTCGCTGGCCGCCGGAGAGCTCGTCGGGGAAGCGGCCGAGCATCCCGTCGGGGAGAGCGACCTGCTCCGACAGCTCGAGAGCGCGCTTCGACCGTGACTGTCGATCGCCCTCGCCGAAAGACAGCAGCGGCTCGGTGATGAGCTGCTCGATCGTCATGCGCGGGTTCAGCGAGTCGAACGGGCTCTGGTAGACCATCTGGAACCGCCGCCGCAGCTGACGCAGCTTCTCGCCCTTGAGGTGCGTGATGTCCTCGCCGGCGAAGGAGATCGATCCCGACGTCGGCTCCTCGAGGCGCAGCACGAGTCGCGCGAGCGTGCTCTTGCCCGATCCGGATTCGCCCACGACGGCGAGCGTCTCGCCGCGGCGCACCTCGAGTGAGACGGCGTCGACGGCCGTGAGCGTGCGGCGGTCGCCTGCGCCCTTGGGCAGCGGGAAGATCTTGGTCAGCTCGGTCACCCGCACGATCGGCTCGCTGCCGAACTCGATGCGGGCCGTGGTCGATGCAGTCCGCCGCTCGTGCGCGCTCAACCGGGGCGCTGCGGCGATGAGCTTGCGCGTGTACTCGTGCGTCGGAGCGTTCATCACCTGCTCTGCGGGCCCGGAGTCGACGATCTCGCCCTGCTTCATGACGATGACCCGGTCGGCCCGTTCGGCCGCCATCCCCAGATCGTGGGTGATGAGCAGGATCGCCGTTCCGAGTTCTCGGGTCAGGTTCGCGAGATGGTCGAGGATCTGCTTCTGCACCGTCACATCGAGCGCGCTCGTGGGCTCATCGGCGATGATCAGGCTCGGCTGCGCGGCCAGTGCTCCCGCGATCAGCGCGCGCTGCTTCATGCCACCCGAGAACTGATGCGGGTACTGCTTCGCCCGCTCGGCAGGATACGTCAGCCCTGCCATCTCGAGCAGTTCGACCGCGCGATCGTGAGCGTCGTGCTTCGTGGCGAGTCCATGCACGAGCAGCGGTTCCGCCACCTGCACGCCCACGCGCCGCACGGGATTGAGAGACAGCGCCGGATCCTGCGGCACCAGCCCGATCAGGCGTCCGCGGATGCTGCGCCAGCGCCGCTCGCTCAGCGGAATGAGGTCTTCGCCCTCGAACTCGATGCGCCCGCTCACCACTTCGGCGTTGGGAGCGAGAAGATTCATGATCGACTGCGCGACGGTGCTCTTGCCCGAGCCCGACTCGCCCACGATCGCGACCACCTCGCCGCGACCCACGCTCAGGTCGACGCCCCGCACCGCATCGACCTCGCGGTCGCCGATCCGGTAGGCGACGCGCAGATCTTCGACACGCAGGATGTCATCACGCACGGCGGATTGCCCGCTGGGCGTCGGGTTCACGGACTCGCCGAGTCGAGCGGACTCATCGGCGGTCGCGGCGACGTCGTTCGGCATGCGTCCTCCTCATCGAGCACGGGTCGTGCCATCAGCACTGATCATCTTCCGTTCACGCTAGGCGTGCGGATTCATCCTGATCAAGCCCTACATCGGCATTGGGCTATGCGCTCGCTGCATCGATCACGCGGAGTCATCCACCTCGTCGACCAGGCTCAGCAGTCGTTCGACCAGCGGATTGTGAGACTCCGCGTTCCACGCGATGTCGAGTTCGACGCTGTTCACCCGCGACGACGGATCGGCGTCGCTGATCGGCAGCAGCGTCACCGAGTCGGGGGAGATCCGCTCGGCGGACTCCGGCACCAGCGTGAACCCGATGCCGGCGCTGACCATCGCGAGCAGCGCGGGCACCTGCCCGGCGTACTGCACGATGTGCGGATGCACCCCGCTCGCCACGAACATCGACAGCAGCAGGTCGTGGAAGTACCGTGCGCCGCTCGGCGAGTACATGAGCAGCGACTCGTCTTTGAGGTCGATGAGCTTCAGTGGCTCGCCGCGCTGCGCGAGGGCCGAATCGCTCGGAAGCGCCACCGACAGGCGCTCGCGGTAGACCGCGCGACTGCTGATCTGCGGTCGGGCGAGCAGCGGCCGCATCAGGCCGATGTCGACCGTGCCCTTCTCGAGCTCCTCCACCTGGTCGAGGGAGACGAGCTCGCGCAGCAGCAGCGTGACGCCGGGCAGTTCGGCTGACGCGCGGCGCAGCAGATCGGGCACGACCGCCTGGCCCGCCATCGCCGTGTACGCGATCGTGACGGTGCCGGCCGCGCCCTCGCCGACCGAGCGCACATCCGAGACGGCCTTCGCCGCGAGGTCGAGGAGGCGGCGCGCGTTGGGAAGCAGCGCGCGCCCGGCCTGGGTCAGCGCCACACGACGACTGGTGCGGTCGAACAGCCTGGTCGAGAGCTCGCGCTCGAGCTGCTGGATCTGACGACTGAGTGGCGGCTGGGTCATCTTCAGCCGTGTCGCCGCCGCCCCGAAGTGCAGTTCTTCGGCCACGGCGATGAAGCATTCGAGCTGTACCAGCGAGATCATCGATCCACTCCCGACATCAATCAGTGCGACTTTTGGTTTGTCTGCGCATCTGTCCCCACCATAGTGTCGGAGAAACTCGATGACGCGGAATCCGCTGATGCGGAGTCCCCGGAGTCTCACCAACGGAGGCGTGATGTCCGAAGAGCTCCTGCTGTCTGTCCCTGCTGCCACGCGGCTGGCCGAGAACGCGGTGCGGTCCGTCCGCATCACGCCCGTGGCCTTCCAGGACCCACCACTGCTCAACACCGTCGGCGTGCACGAGCCCCTGGCGCTGCGCGCCATCGTTCAGGTGACCACCGAGTCGGGGGTCGTCGGGCTCGGCGAGACCTATGGCGACAGTGCGCACCTGCAGCGGATGAAGGTCGCCGCCGACGCGGTGCTCGGATGCGACGTGTTCGCGACCAATGATCTGCGCGCGCGGGTCGAACGCAGCGTGGCCGGCGACGGCATCCGCGGTGGGCATGGCATGTCGGGCATGGTCACGGGCACCAGCACGGGCGACCGCGTGCTCTCGCCGTTCGATGTCGCCACCGTCGACATCCGCGGAAAGCTGCTCGGGGTGCCGGCGAGCGAGCTGCTGGGCGGGCGCGTGCGCGATGCCGTTCCGTTCAGCGGCTATCTCTTCTACAAGTGGGCGGGTCATCCGGGAGGGTCCGTCGACGAGTGGGGCGAAGCCCTCACGCCCGAGGGGATCGTCGCGCAGGCGCGGCGCATCGTCGACACTTACGGCTTCACCGCGCTCAAGCTCAAGGCCGGGGTTTTCGCACCCGACGACGAGATCGCGGCGATCCTGGCGCTGCGCGAGGAGTTTCCCGATCACCCGCTGCGCATCGATCCGAACGGCGCCTGGACCGTCGAGACCTCGCTGCGGGTCGCCGACGCGCTGAAGGACGTGCTCGAATACCTCGAAGACCCCACCCCGGGCCTTGCGGGCATGGCCGAGGTGCGCCGCCACACGGATCTGCCGCTCGCGACCAACATGTGCGTCGTGGCGTTCTCGCACATCCCCGAGGCGGTGCGCCTCGGCGCGATCGACATCGTGCTCTCCGACCACCACTTCTGGGGAGGGCTCGAGCGTTCGCGCCTGCTCGCCGGGTTCGCCGAGACTCTCGGGTGGGGGCTCTCGATGCACTCGAACTCGCACCTCGGCATCAGCCTCGCCGCGATGACCCACCTGGCCGCGGCCACTCCCGGCGTCGGATACGCATGCGACACGCACTGGCCCTGGAAGCGCGAGGACGAGGACGTCATCGCGCAGGGCGCACTGAGCTTCGTCGACGGCTCGCTGGCGGTGCCGACCGCACCGGGCCTCGGCGTCGACCTCGACCCCGAGGCGCTGGCGCGGCTGCATCGGCAGTACCTCGACGGCGGCATCCGCGAGCGCGACGACACCGGCTACATGCAGCGGGTCGACCCCGGATACGTGCTGGAAAGTCCCCGCTGGTGAGCGCGGCGAGCCGTCCGTTGCGCATCGCGGTCACCGACCCGATCATGTCGGCGTTCGCCGATGATCTGCGCCGCACCGAGCGGCCGCACGAGTGGGTGTTCGCCGATCCTGGAGTATCCGGCTCCGCGCGCGCCGCGATCGACGGTGCCGACGTGGTGATCTGCTCGCGGCTCACGACCGACGACATGGCCGGCGCCGATCACGTGCGGCTCGTGCACGCGACGGGTGCCGGAGTCGACCGGATCGATGCCGAAGCCGTGCCCGATGGTGTGCCGATGTGCAACACCGGTCATCACGGCCCCGCGATCGCAGAGCACGTGATCATGACGGCGCTCATGCTGCGCCGTCGAGCGCTCGAGGCCGACGCCGAGATGCGCCGGGGTGAGTGGCGCACGATCGCCACCGTGCCGGGCTCTCCTCCGGCGGGCGTGCCGTACCACCGATCGCTCGCCGGCAGCACCCTGGGGCTCATCGGCTATGGCGAGATCGGCCGCTCCGTCGCCCACCTCGCGAAGGCGTTCGGAATGCGCGTGGTCGCCCTGCGCCGGCATCCGGACGCGGGCGGACCCGGCACCGAGCTGCTCGACCGCGTGTACGGCGAAGAGCAGCTGCATCCGATGCTGCGCGAGAGCGATGTGGTCGTGGTCACCGCACCCCTCACCGACAGCACGCGCGGGATGATCGATGCCGATGCGCTCGCGCAGCTGCACGCCGACGCGCTGATCGTCAACGTCGCCCGCGGCGCGCTCATCGACGAGGACGCCCTGTACGCAGCCCTCGCAGAAGGGCGCATCGGAGGGGCGGCGATCGACGTGTGGTGGGATGCACCGCAGGGCGCCGAGGCGCCTCCTGCCGTGCAGAGGTTCGCCGCGCTCGACCGGGTGGTGCTGACCCCGCACCACTCGGGTCACGCCAGCGAGGTCTTCACCGCGCGCGCCGCCGACATCGCCCGCAACATCGACCTGCTCGACGCCGGTCTTCCCCTCGAGCGTCAGGTGCGCTGAGCAGGAGGACCGAGGCTCGCTGAGCAGGAGGGCCGAGGTGCGCTGAGAGCCTCGGCATCCGGTCAGAACATCTCGACCAGGCGGGTGGCGATCAGCGTCACGGCGCCCAGAGCGGATACCCCGAGGGCGATCGCTCGCGTGCGCCGCCGATTGAGGAACCTGTTCACGAACCGCGACAGCACCACGCCGCCCACGGCGAACGGCGCCATCCAGGCGGCGGTGGCGAGCGCATGCGCGGGAACCGCGCCCCACAGGAACAGGGCCACGAGCGACAGCGACGACCCGACGAGGAAGAACGCCGACATCGTGCCGCGCAGCCGCGGTCCCTCTGACCCCTGCCAGATGATCGCCATCGGTGTGCCGCCCACAGACGTCGTCGTGCCCATGAGGCCCGACAGTGCCCCGGCCACCGCCTGCGTCGTCCTGGTCACCCGCGGGTGCCAGCCGCGCAGCGACATGACGACCCCCAGCAGCACGACGCCGGCGACCGCCCACGACAGTGCGGTCGCCGACATGACGGCGACGAGCCCCGCCCCGACGACGGTTCCCGGCACGCGGCCTGCCAGCGCCCAGCCGGCACCTCGCAGGTCGAGCGATGCGCGATCCATCACCACCACGATCAGCGTCACGACCATCGCCAGCATGATCACGAGCACCGGCAGCAGCGTGGCGTCGATGAGGGCGATGAACGGGGCAGCCAGCATGCCCATGCCGAATCCGATCGAGCCCTGCATGCAGGCGGCGGCGAGGATCACCGCACCCAGCAGCATGAACTCGAGGACCGTCACCAGGGGCTCAGCGGCGCGCGGCGATCGAGCCGATCACACGACGACGCTTCTTGCTCTGCAGGCGCCAGCGCTGGCCGGGATCGGTCGCGAGACGCAACCACGCGGCCAGCACGTTGGCGCAGACCGTGGTGATCACGATCGCAAGACCCGGGAGCACCGACTGCCACCACGCCTCGGCGAGGTACTGGCGCCCCTGCGAGACCATGAGGCCCCAGCTGACGTCGGGCGGCTGGATGCCGATGCCGAGGAAGCTCAGCGACGACTCGGCCAGCATCACGTAGCAGAACTCGAGCGTGGCGAGCGTGACGAGAGTCGGCAGCACGTTCGGGACGATGTGACGGAAGACGATGGCGCGGTTCGTGGCGCCGAAGTTCGTCGCGGCATCGACGAACATCCGGGAGCGCAGCTCGGCGGCATCCGCTCGCGCCGTGCGCAGGTAGAGAGGGATGCGCGTGATCGCGAGCACGAGCACGATGTTCGCCGCGCTCGGGTTGAAGACGTAGAGGATCACGACGGCGAGCAGCAGCGAGGGGAAGCTCATGATGACGTCGGCGATGCGCATCGATACCGACTCGCGCCATCCGCGGTGGAATCCGGCCCACATGCCCCAGATCGATCCGACGATCGCAGAGACGACCACGGCCGCGGCGGCGACACCCAGGGTGGTGCCTGCCGCGGTGATGATGCGGGCGAGCAGGCTGCGTCCCAGCGAGTCACTGCCGAGTGCGTACTCCCAGCCGAGCTGGAAGCTGAACGGCGGCATGTTGCGCGCCCCGAGATCCTGCCGCTGCGCGATCTCGCCGAACAGCGGGGGACCGACGATCGCGGTGAGCACGATGAACGCGAGGATGATGGCGGCGGATGCGGCGACCTTGTCCTTCCACAGCAGCTGCCAGAGGTTGGCGCGGCCGGACGACCGAGCTCCGCGCGCCTTCTGAGTGAGGACGGTGACTGTCGATGCGTTGTTGTCAGACATTCGTCAGCACCTCTGCCTTCGTGTCGGAGAGCGCCCCCGGGCCGCGACGACGGGCGCGAGAGCCGGACGTCGGCCTGACTCGCGGGTCGAGCAGTGCATAACCGAGGTCGATGATGATGTTCAGGGCGAAGATCGCCAGCGCTGTGATCAGCACCGCGGCCTGCAGCACCGCGAAGTCGCGCTGCAGGATCGAGTCGATCATGAGCTTGCCGATGCCGGGCCAGCCGAAGATCGACTCGACGACCACGGCGCCGTTGATGAGGCCGACGGTCAGGTCGCCTGCCACGGTGAGGGCGGGGGCTGCGGCGTTGCGCAGCGCATGCTTCGAGACGATGTGCATCTGCCCGGCACCGCGGCTGCGGGCGACCTGGATGTAGGGCTGACCCAACACTGTCACCATCGACCCGCGCACGACCTGGGCGAGCACTCCGACCGGACGCAGCATGAGCGTCGCGACCGGGAGGATCCAGACGAGCGCTCCGTCGGTGCCGGAGGTCGGCAGCCAGCCCAGCGTGATCGCGAAGATCCAGATGCCGAGGATGGCCACCCAGAAGTCGGGCACGCTCGCCGCCGTCATCGAGAAGAAGCTCACGATGCGGTCGGCGATGCCGTTCGGCTTCAGCGAGGCCCAGCTGCCGAGCGCCACGGCGATGACGATCGCCAGGATCATCGTGACCGCGGCGAGCTGCAGGGTGGCGGGGAAGGCGCGCAGCGCCATCTCGGCCGCGGGTTCACCGGTGCGCAGCGACTGACCGAAGTCGAGCTGCAGGACTCCGAGGAAGTAATCGCCCATCTGCTTCCACAGCGGCTGGTCGAAGCCGTTGCGGGCCGCGAAGTCCTCGCGCATCTGATCGGTCGCGTTCAGCGGCAGATACAGCTGCGACGGATCGCCGGTGAGGCGGGCGAGCACGAAGACACCCAGGACGACTGCGATCAGCGGCAGCGCGCTCTGCAGGATTCGTTTTCTCAGGTAGGTCCACATGGTCGCCCGCCTCTCACTCTCACTCTCGCTCGCGGTCAGCCCGCGAGCGAGACCTCCTTGATGCGCAGCTCGTCGCCGGTCGACGAGTTGGGCTCGTAGGTCACCCGGTCGGCGAGACCGAGCATGACCGTCTGGTGCGCGATCGGGGCCAGGGCTACGACGTTCTCACGCTCGTAGGCGAAGACCTCTTCGTACGCGGCCTGGCGCTCGTCGCCGGTGAGGGTCCGCGCGGTGGTGATGAGCTCGTCCAGGGCCGGGTCGCCGAACTCGGCCTGTGCGCCGCCCGTGAGCATGTACTGTTCGACCGTGAACTGCGCGTCACCTGCCTGGTTTCCGTGCTGGATGAGCATCGAGATCGGACCCTCGTTCGTGACGAACGGACTCAGCTGGTACTGCAGGTGCTGAGTGGTGTCGACCATGCGCAGCTCGACGTTCAGCCCCGCGGCCGCCAGCTGCTCGCGCAGCACCTCGCCCAGTTCGCTGACCTTCGGGAACTGCGCGGTGCGCACCGGCATGAGGATCTTGGTGTCGACCGCGACGCCGTCGGCCGCAGCCTCCTCGACCAGGGCCTTCGCCTTCTCGGGGTCGTACTCCCACGGCTCGAGGTCGGCGTTGAATCCGACGATGCCCTCGGGGATCAGCTGCGCGGCCACCTTGTCGCCATCGGGGTAGAGCGACGAGACGATGCCCTCGCGATCGATGGCGTAGTTGATCGCCTGACGGATGCGGATGTCGTCGAGCGGAGCCGTCTGGCCCGAGAAGCGCAGGGCGATCGTCTCGTTGTTCGGGTAGCTCACGCCCAGGTCTCCGATGCCGTCCTCGGCACTGAGGCCGAGGGCGATGTCGGCTTCGCCGCTGGTGATCATCGCGGCACGGACGGTGCCCTCGGAGCGCCACTGGTACTCGACGTCGGCGAACTGCGGGGCGTCGCCCCAGTAGTCGTCGTTGCGCTCGAGCGTCAGCTTCGTGCCGGCCTGCCACTCGCCGATCGCGTAGGGACCGGTGCCGACCGGCTCGCGCACGAACTCGATGTTCGAGGTCTCGGGCGAGACGATCTCGATGAACGACAGCTTCAGGGGGAGGATCGGGTCGGGGCTCGGGGTGGTGACCGTGAGCGTGGTGGCGTCGGTCGCCTCGACCTCGAGGTCGTCGTCGCCGAAGATGTAGCCCTCGACGTTGCAGCCGAGGTCGCCGTTCACGGCGCGATCGATGGAGTAGGCGGCTGCCTCGGCATCGAACGGCGTGCCGTCCTGGAAGGTGACGTCATCGCGGACGGTGAACGTCCACTCCGTGTCGCCGGTCTGCTCCCACTCGGTGGCCAGCAGCGGTTCGAGCTCGCCCGTCGAGGGGTTGCGCTCGACCAGCGGCTCGGTGACCGTGCTGCGCACGACGACGCCGGTGGAGGTGAGGTTGGCGTCGCACGCCTCGAGGGTCGGGGGCTCCTGCGTGAGCACGACGCGGAGGGTGTCGCCCGCGCCGCCCTCGCCGCCGCCTTCCGACTCCGAGTTGGCGACGGAGCACGAAGCCAGCAGTGCGATCGATGCGATTCCGGCAGTGACCGCGGCTGCCCGGGTGCCTCTGCGTCGGGGGGAAGAAAGCTTCATCGGGTTCCTCCAGGTAGGGGACGGCCGCGGCCCTCGTTGGCTGTCGGCCCGTTGTGAATGTCGCAGACCGCCTCCCGAGCGTCAACAGGTGCGAAGGCCGCACCGGCGGCCGGTGCCGAGGGCCGGTGCCGTGCGGCATCCGTCGGCCGAGTCGCGATCCGCGAGATTACGCCGGTCTCACCCCATAGATGCTTGCGGCGCATCAATCCATGCAACTTCGCTTATGGAACTGCATCGTTGGCCGGACGTAGTCTCGCGCCATGACCAACTCTCCCGAAACCTCCGCTCCGTTCGCTCCCGGCTCCATCGCTCAGGCGGGGCCGCTGCTCGATTCTCTCGAGCGGACGCTGCAGGACGAGTACTCCGTGGTGCGCCTGCCCGACGACCTCGCAGCCCTCGACCCGACGGATGCCGCGAAGGTGCGCGCCGTCGTCACGGGCGGTCGCAACGGCGTTCCCTCCGAGCTGATGGCCGCCCTCCCGAACCTCGAGATCGTGACCAACTTCGGCGTCGGATACGACACGACGGATGTCGCCCAGGCGGTCGCCCGCGGCATCCGGGTGACCCACACGCCCGACGTGCTCACCGACTGCGTCGCCGACACGGCGCTCGGGCTCATGCTCGATGTCTTCCGCCGGTTCGGCGCCTCCGAGCGGTTCCTGCGCGACGGCGCCTGGGAGTCGGGCGGGTTTCCACTCACACGTCGTTTCTCGGGCAGCACGGTCGGCGTGCTCGGCCTCGGCCGCATCGGGCAGGCGATCGCCAGACGCGCCGCCGCCTTCGACGCGACGATCCTCTACACGACCCGACGTCCTGTCGAGGGCGTGCCGTGGGAGCACGTGGCATCGGCCGTCGACCTCGCGCGCCGATCGGACGTCGTGGTCATCGCGGTTCCCGGTGGGGCGGCGACCGAGAACCTCGTGGATGCCGAGGTGATCGACGCGCTCGGACCCGACGGCTTCCTGGTGAACATCGCACGCGGCTCGGTCGTCGATGAGGATGCACTGATCGCCGCTCTCGAGGACGGTCGGATCGCGGGAGCTGGCCTCGACGTGTTCGCGCACGAGCCGCACGTGCCCGCGCGGCTCATCCGCGATGACGTCACGCTGCTGCCCCACGTCGGCAGCGGCACGCACGAGACCAGGCTCGACATGCGAGACCTCACACTCGCGAACCTGCGGGCCCACCTCGACGGTCGGC
This sequence comes from Microbacterium sp. Leaf161, assembly GCF_001423645.1. Classification (NCBI taxonomy): domain Bacteria; kingdom Bacillati; phylum Actinomycetota; class Actinomycetes; order Micrococcales; family Microbacteriaceae; genus Microbacterium; species Microbacterium sp. Leaf161. The sequence continues at coordinate 1,501,761 of NZ_LMOW01000001.1, forward strand.
CGCTGCCGACACCGGTGCCGGAGATGTCGGCACTCTGATGCAGACGGCGCATTGATCCATCCACCATTTGGTTTGTAGGCGCATCGTTTCACGCATAGCGTGACGATTGTTCAGATCCAAGCCGGATACCGGCGCGACACCCCAGGAGTGCACCGTGGCACGATTCACGCCCACCGAGCTGGCCGACCACCTTCGCGAAGGTCTTCTCTCGTTCCCCGCGACGGCGTTCACGCCGGAGCTCGAATTCGACGAGAAGCGCTACCGCGAGCACGTGGAATGGCAGGCGAGCTTCGGGGTGGCCGGTCTCTTCGCCGCCGGTGGCACCGGCGAGGGGTTCAGTCTCGATGCGGCCGAGTCCGCAGCGGTCGTCCGCGCGGCCGTGCAGTCGTCGCGACCCGAGGTTCCGGTGCTCGCCTCGGCCGGCGGCTGGACCCGGCACGCGATCGCGAACGCCCGGGCGGCCGAGGAGGCCGGCGCGGAGGGGATCCTCGTGCTGCCCCCCTACCTCACCGAGTGCGACCAGGCGGGTCTCGTCGAGCACGTCTCGGCGATCGCCGCGGCTACGAAGCTCGCGATCATCGTCTACAACCGCGGCAACGCCATCTACTCGGCCGAGACGATGGCGATCCTCGCCGAACGGCACGAGAACGTCGTCGGGTTCAAGGACGCGACGGGCGACATCGAGCACCTGGCATCGGTCTACGTGCGCAACGGTGAGCGCCTGTTCTACCTGGGCGGTCTGCCCACCGCAGAGACCTACGCGCTGCCGCTGCTGCAGATGGGCATGAGCACGTACTCGTCGGCGATGTTCAACTTCGTCCCCGAGTTCGCGCTCGAGTTCTACCGCGATGTGCGCGCTCAGGACCGTGCCGCGGTGACCGAGAAGCTGGGGCGCTTCGTGCTGCCGTACATCGCGATCCGCAACCGCGGGAAGGGATTCGGCGTCTCGATCGTCAAGGCGGGTCTCCGTCTGACCGGACACGGCGTCGGTCCCGTCCGCCCGCCGCTGCACGACCTGTCGGCGCAGGACGACGCCGATCTGGCGCAGCTTCTCGAGCGAGCCGGCCTGCTCGCCGCCGTTCCCGCCTGACCTCGCCGATCCTCTCGGCGCCACCGCCGTCGACTCAAGGAGTGTGACATGACCACCGCCATCCTCACCGGGCATTCGTCGATCGCCGGACGTTCGGTGCCCGGCACCGGCACCGCGCTGTACGCCATCGCCCCGGCCACCGACGAGCAGCTCGAGCCCCCCTACTCGCAGATCGACGTCGAGCAGCTCCGCGCGGCGACCGCCGCCGCGGCCGAGGCCTTCACGTCGTTCTCCCGACTCGCCCCCGACGCTCACGCGGCGTTCCTCGAATCGATCGCCGACGAGATCGACGCGATCGGCGACACGCTGATCGAGCGGGCGATGCAGGAGACCGGGTTGCCGCAGGCGCGACTCCTCGGTGAGCGTGCTCGGACCACCGGGCAGCTGCGGCTGTTCGCCGACGTCGTGCGTGCCGGAGAGCACCGCGGCGTGCGGATCGACCCGGCGCAGCCGGACCGCACACCTCTTCCGCGCGTCGACATCCGCCAGCGCAAGATCGCGCTCGGGCCGGTGGCCGTGTTCGGGGCGTCGAACTTCCCGCTCGCGTTCTCGACTGCCGGGGGAGACACCGCATCCGCTTTGGCCGCCGGGTGCCCGGTCGTGTTCAAGGCGCACAGCTCGCATCCCGGCACGAGCGAGCTCGTCGCATCGGCGATCGCACGCGCCATCGACGCGCACGGACTGCACCCCGGAGTGTTCTCGCACATCTTCGGCCCCGGACGCAGCGTCGGGCAGGCGCTCGTCGCCGACCCCGACATCTACGCCGTCGGGTTCACCGGATCACGCGAGGGCGGTCTCGCGCTCGTACGCACGGCACAGGCGCGGCCGGTGCCGATCCCCGTATACGCGGAGATGAGCTCGGTCAACCCGGTGTTCATCCTGCCGGGGGCCCTGCACGGCGACATCGAGGCGCTCGCCGCGGGGTATGTGCAGAGTGCGACGGGGTCGAGCGGGCAGCTGTGCACGCAGCCCGGTGTCGTCTTCGTCCCTCGTGGCCCCGAGGGTGAAGCGTTCCTGCGGGCCGTGTCGGAATCCCTGCGTGCGGCCACAGGGCAGACCATGCTCTCGCCGAGCATCGCGCACGCGTGGCGCGACGGTGTCGCGACCAGAGACGAGAACGCCGAGGTGCTCGCACGGGGAACCCACGGCGAGGGGCCGCACGCTCCGGCGCCGGTGATCCACGCCGCCGAGCTCTCGTCGTTCGAAGAGAATCCCGTGCTGAACGAGGAGATCTTCGGGGCCGCGTCCCTGGTGGTGCGCTACGGCGACGCCGCCGAGCTGGTGGAGGCCGCCTCACGGCTCGAGGGTCAGCTGACCGCCACGCTGCAGCTGAGCGCCGATGATCATGAGCTCGCCGCCGCGCTCCTTCCGGTGCTCGAGCGCAAGGTCGGGCGCATCCTCGCGAACGGATGGCCCACCGGGGTCGAGGTCGGGCACGCGATGGTGCACGGGGGCCCGTTCCCCGCCACGAGCGACTCGCGCACGACGAGCGTCGGCAGCCTCGCGATCGAGCGCTTCCTACGCCCGGTGGCGTATCAGAACATCCCCGATGGACTGCTCCCCGAGGTGCTGCGCGACGCCAACCCCTGGCACGTGTCGCGTCTCGTCGACGGGCGGCGCGAGGTGTCGGCATGACCTCCGTGCCCACGATCGAGAGGATCGAGGTCGTCCCGGTCGCCGGACACGACTCGATGCTGCTGAACCTCTCGGGCGCGCACGCGCCGTTCTTCACACGCAACATCGTCATCGCGACGGACTCGGACGGACGGGAGGGGCTCGGCGAGGTCCCCGGCGGCGAGTCGATCCGCGGCACCATCGCCGAGGCCGCGGAGTTCCTCACGGGCCAGCCGGTCGGCCGATACCGCTCGCTGCTACGGGCGATCGCGACCCGCTTCGCCGACCGGGACGCGGGCGGTCGTGGGCTGCAGACGTTCGATCTGCGCACGACCGTGCACGCCGTCACCGGCATCGAGTCGGCGCTCCTCGATCTGCACGCCCAGCACCTCGGCGTGCCGGTCGCGGAGCTTCTCGGCGACGGCCAGCAGCGCGACAGCGTGCCGATGCTGGGGTATCTGTTCTTCATCGGCGATGCTGACCGCACCGACCTCCCCTATCTGCGCGAGAGCGGCGACGGGTGGGAGAGCGTGCGGCGCGAAGAGGCCATGACGGCCGATGGCATCGTGCACCTGGCCGAAGCCGCGCAGACGCGCTACGGGTTCTCGGACTTCAAGCTCAAGGGCGGCGTGCTCGACGGCGAGGTCGAGGCCGACGTCGTCACCGCGCTCGCCGAGAGGTTTCCCGAAGCGCGCATCACGCTCGACCCGAACGGCGGGTGGCTGCTCGAGGACGCGGTGCGCATCGGCCGCCGCCTGGCCGATGTGCTCGCCTACGCCGAGGATCCGTGCGGCACGGAAGGCCGATTCTCGGGTCGAGAGGTGATGGCGGAGTTCCGTCGCCGCACCGGCCTGCGAACAGCGACGAACATGATCGCGACGGACTGGCGAGAGATGGCGCACGCGATCCGCTCCGACGCCGTCGACATCCCGCTCGCGGATCCGCATTTCTGGACCATGGCCGGTTCGGTGCGGGTGGCGCAGCTGTGCCACGACTTCGACCTGACGTGGGGGTCGCACTCGAACAACCACTTCGACATCTCGCTGGCGATGTTCACACAGGTCGGCGCAGCGGCGCCCGGCGAGATCACGGCACTCGACACGCATTGGATCTGGCAGGACGGCCAGCAGCTGACGGTCGATGCGCCCGAGATCCGAGACGGGGCGGTGCGAGTGCCCGACCGCCCGGGGCTCGGCGTGACGATCGACCGCGCTCGGCTCGCCGAGGCGCATGAGCTGTATGTCGAACACGGGCTGGGAGCCAGGGACGACGCCATCGGCATGCAGTACCTCGTGCCCGGCTGGCAGTTCGACAGCAAGCGGCCCTCTCTGGTGCGCTGAACGGGCGCCTGTCGTTCGTTGGGCGAAGACGACGTAGTCGCCTGAGACGAAACGTGGTGGCCCGACGGACCCGGTGAGGTGCGTTTCGTCTCGCGCGGCTCCGCCGTGCTCGCTCAACGACCGGGGATGCTCGGCGCGGTGCTACTCGAACCCGCCGGTGAGCCTTCCCCGCATCCGCTGGCTGCTGTCGTTCATCCCGATGATCTCGACCGTCTTGCCGAGCGCGGTGTACTTCGTCTCGATCGCATCCAGAGCTGCGACCGTCGAGGCGTCCCAGATGTGCGATCCGGTGAGGTCGATGACGACGCGGTCGGGATCCTCCGGGTACGAGAACAGGGTCGTCAGGTCGTTGCTCGAGGCGAAGAACAGCTCGCCGGTCACCGTGTAGGTGACGGCGTCGCCGGCATCCGACAGGGTCCGGCTCACCGACACGAAATGCGCGACCCTCCGCACGAACAGCACCGACGCGACCAGCACTCCGCCGACGACGCCGACCGCGAGGTTGTGGGTGATGAGCACGAGCACGACGGTCGCCACCATCACGAACGTCTCGCTCTTCGGCATCCGCTTGAGGGTCGACGGCTTGACGCTGTGCCAGTCGAACGCTCCGATGGCGACCATGATCATCACGGCGACGAGGGCGGCCATGGGGATCGTGCTGACGAAGTCGCCGAAGACGACGACCAGCAGGAACAGGAAGATGCCGGCGCAGAACGTCGAGATGCGGGTGCGCGCGCCCGAGGCCTTGACGCCGATCATGGTCTGGCCGATGACGGCGCATCCGCCCATGCCTCCGAAGGTTCCGGAGAGGATGTTCGCCACGCCCTGAGCCCACGACTCCCGCGTCTTGTTCGAGTGGGTGTCGGTGATCTCGTCGACGAGCTTGGCGGTGAGCAGCGACTCCATGAGTCCGACCAGCGCCACCCCGAGCGCGAACGGCGCGATGATCGTGAACGTCTCCCACGTCAGCGGCACGTTCGGGATGAACAGCTCGGGCAGGCTCTTGGGCAGCTCGCCCTGATCGCCGACCGTCGGCACCGTGATCGCGAACGCCATCACCACAGCGGTCACGATGATCACCGACACGAGCGGTGCCGGCACGATCGTGGTGATCTTCGGCATCACGATCATCACGATGATTCCCAGCGCGACCAGCGGGTAGACCAGCCACGGCGCATCGATCAGCTGCGGGAACTGCGAGCTGAACACGAAGATCGCCAGCGCGTTCACGAACCCGACCATGACGCTGCGGGGGATGAAGCGCATCAGCTTCGCGACCCCCAGCACCCCGAGGATCACCTGGAAGATGCCGGCGAGGATCACCGTCGCGATGAAGTAGTCCATCCCATACGTCGGCGCGACCGGGGCGATCACGAGCGCGACGGCTCCGGTCGCCGCGGTCACCATCGCCGGACGCCCACCGAGGAAGGCGATCGACACCGCCATGATGAACGACGAGAAGAGTCCCACCTTCGGGTCGACGCCCGCGATCACCGAGAACGCGATCGCCTCGGGAATCAGCGCGAGACCCACGACCAGACCCGCGAGCACCTCGCGCGTCAGCATCCTCGGACTCTTCAGCGCTTCGAGAACCGTCGGGTTCGCCCGATAGCGGGCACGATCGTCGACCGCAGTTGCAGACATGGGGATGCTCCAGAGAAGGTGCCCGGGGGTGGGGCAGAACAGTTAAGGGTACGGCGGATGCGGGGGCCTGCCGTTCCCCGGTCGTTGAGCGACGTCCCCAGTCGTTGAGCGACGTCCCCGGTCGTTGAGCGAAGACGACGAAGTCGACTGAGACGAAACGCGGCGAGGGCCCGTCATCGAGCAGGCCGCCCCTGTCCGGTGTCGGCGGCCGCGGATAGAGTGCGGTCATGGAACCCGTGCCGACCGACTTCTGGGGCGTCGTCGTGCCCTCGTGGCTCGGCGCCGTGGCATCCATCGCGGCGTCGACCGTCGCTGTCATCGCATTCATCAACAGCCTCTCGGCGAAGGGCGGGGTGCGCGAGATCGGGGAGGCGCTCAACCGCGAGCCGACGGCACAGCCGGGTGGCCGCAGCCTCCGGGCGTCGTCGGTTGCCGAGCCGGAGCCGTGGATGTTCCGCAGCGATGGACGGGTCGGGAGCTTCCGCAACACGAGCGGGGAGGTTCTGACCGTGTCAGGCATCACGGCGACGGCCGGCATCGAGGCGACGTTGAGCGAGCAGCTTCCGCTCGCCGTGCCGCCGACAGCGTCGTTCGAGGTGCTTCTGGGTCGGACTCTGGGAGGTCCAGCGGTGCGCAGCGTCACGATCGAGTGGGTCCGCGAAGACGGTGAACTGCTCTCGCGCACGTACTACCTGTAACTCGGGACTGCGGCATCGCAGCGTTCGGGGCGTCTCGTCTCGGGCGGCTTCGCCGACCTCGCTCAACGACCGGGCGGAAGTCGAGCCGAATCAATAAGCACGGCTGCTAGCGTGATAGTTGATTATTTCTGCAACCCGCACACGCGAAACGGTGTGCACATCGCTCTCAGATTTTGCGCGCACCCCGTCTCGGGCGGATACTCATCCCATCCGCGCCGCACGTCTCGGCCGGGAATCGACATGCACAGAACCCCTGCTCTCGCCCCTGACACGACCATCGCCATCGTCGGCGCCGGCCGTCTCGGCGGCGTACTCGCGCGGGCGTTGCGCGCGGCGGGCCTTGTCGTCCGGGGGCCTCTACGCCGGGAGGACTCGATGCCGGATGCCGACATCGCGCTGCTCTGCGTCCCGGACTCCGCCATCGCAGCGGTGGCCTTCGCCGTCCGCCCCCACGCGCGGCTGGTGGCGCACGTCTCCGGTGCGACGCCGCTCACCGACGTCGACTTCAGCCTCCACCCGCTCCAGACCTTCACCGGCAAGGAGGCGAGCGAGGTCTTCCGCGGCATCGGCGTCGCCGTCGATGGGCGCACGCCCGAGGCGCTCGAGACGGCTGAAGCGCTCGCGCGGGTGATCGGTGCGAACCCCTTCCACATCGACGACGCCCACCGCGGGGAGTATCACGCCGCCGCATCCTTCGCCTCGAACTTCGTGCTGACCGTGCTCGATGCCGCTGAACACCTCGCGAAGGATGCAGGCGTCGACCGCGCCCACCTCGCACCACTCGTGCGACAGACGGTCGACAACTGGGCGGCGCGCGGCGCGGCATCCTCGCTCACCGGGCCGATCGCGCGCGGTGACGAGACCACCGTGGCACGGCAGCGCGCGGCATCCGGCGACTACCGAGACCTCTTCGACGCACTCGCCGCCGCCACCCGCGCGGTCGCGGGACGCGCGCCACAGACGACCGCCACACAGACCGCCGATCACGCGGCCACCCAACAGACCGCCACCACCGAGGAGCCCGAGGCATGAGAATCCTCCGCACGATCGCCGAGGTGCGGGCCGCGGTGCGCGACGCCAAGGCAGCGGGCCGGTCGGTCGGACTCGTGCCGACGATGGGCGCGTTCCACGAGGGGCACCTCTCGCTCATGCGGGCAGCGCGAACGGAGAACGGCCTCGTCGTCGTCTCGCTGTTCGTCAATCCGACCCAGTTCGCCGCGAACGAAGACCTCAGCACCTACCCGCGCGACGAGGCCCGCGACGCCTCGCTCGCCGAGGCCGAGGGCGTCGACATCCTGTTCGCACCGGATCGGGCCGAGATCTACCCCGATGGGTTCGCCACGAACATCCACGTCGCGGACATCACCGAGGTGCTCGACGGAGCGAGCCGCGGACCCCACCATTTCGACGGCGTCGCCACCGTCGTCACCAAGCTGTTCGGCATCGTCCAGCCTGACGTCGCCTACTTCGGTCAGAAGGATGCGCAGCAGGTGCTGGTCGTGCGCCGGGTCGTGCGCGACCTCGACCTCGACGTGCGCGTCGTGGCGTGCCCGATCGTGCGCGAAGCAGACGGGCTCGCGATGAGCTCGCGCAACGTCTACCTCGACGCGGATGCTCGCGCACAGGCGACCGCGCTCAACCGCGCCCTCGACGCCGCCGACGCGGCGCACCGATCGGGGGAGCGCGACGGCGACAGCATCCTCTCCTCCGCCCACGCTGTGCTCTCGGCGGCCGGAATCGACGCCGAATACCTGGAACTCCGGGATGCCGAGACCCTGCGGCCGGTGGCGGTGGTCGACCGGGACGCGCTGCTGCTCGTCGCCGCGCGCGTCGGCGCTGCCCGGCTGATCGACAACCACCTGCTGACTCTCACCTCGACCACCGAGACCAGCGAGACCACCGAGACCAGCACGACCACCGACGGAAAGGGCGATGCCTGATGCGACGCACCATGCTGAAGTCGAAGATCCACCGCGCCACCGTCACGGGCAGTGACCTCCACTACGTCGGGTCGATCACCGTCGACCCCGACCTGCTCGAGGCCGCTGACATCCTGTCGCACGAGCAGGTGCACGTCGTCGACGTCGACAACGGCTCGCGCTTCGAGACGTACACGCTGGTCGGCGAACGTGGGTCCGGCGTCATCCAGGTCAACGGTGCCGCCGCCCGCCTCGTGCACACCGGCGACACGATCATCGTCATCTCCTATGCCGACTACTCGCCCGAAGACCTCGCCGACTACGAACCCGTCGTCGTGCACGTGGATGGGTCGAACGCCATCGTCCGCGTCGACGACGCCGTCGGTGAACTGGTGGCGACCCGATGAGCGCTCACGCCGCCCCGACCAAGCGCCTCACCCTGCGCGATCTCGACGTGAAGAAGCATGCCGGCGAACCCATCGTCATGGTCACCGCGTACGACTTTCCGAGCGCGCAGATCGTCGAGGAGGCAGGCGTCGACATGGTGCTCGTCGGCGACTCGGCCGCGATGACGGTGCTCGGCTACGACAGCACGGTGCCCGTCACGACCGACGAGATGCTGATGCTCACGAAGGCGGTGCGGCGAGGACTCACCACGCCGCTGCTCGTCGGCGATCTCCCCTTCGGGTCGTACGAGGCGTCGGACGAGATCGCCATAGCGACCGCGCAGCGCTTCGTCAAAGAGGCGGGAGTCGACCTCGTCAAGATCGAACGCGGCGGTGCCACGGTCGATCGTGCCCGCGCGCTCGTGAATGCCGGAATCCCCGTCGTCGGGCACGTCGGGCTGACGCCCCAGACAGCCACGTCGCTCGGCGGATACCGCGCGCAGGGACGCACCGCCGACGCCGCACTCACCGTGATCGACGATGCGCTCGCCCTGCAGGACGCCGGAGTCTCACTGATCGTCATCGAAGCGGTGCCGTCGGAGGTCACCGCGGCGCTCGCACCCCTGCTGCGGATTCCGCTGATCGGCATCGGAGCCGGAGCGGATGCCGACGGCCAGGTGCTCGTCTTCCACGACCTGCTGGGGATCTATGCCGGAGGGGTCGCCAAGTTCGTCAAGCGCTATGCCGATGTGCGGTCTGTGTCTGTGGCCGGAGTCGCGGCGTATGCGAGCGAGGTGCGCGAGGGCGTGTACCCGGGGCCCGAGCACGGATACGGGATGGCCGAGGGCGAGGCCGAACGGCTGCGGGAGCTGCTCGCGGGGCGGTAGGCATCCGGCATCCGATGCTGCGCGTGCGTCGCATCCGCGTCGCAGGCCTCCCGACCCTCACGCCTCCCAGCGCAGGATGTCGCCCGGCTGACACTCCAAGACCTCGCACAGAGCGTCGAGGGTCGAGAAGCGCACGGCCTTCGCGCGCCCGTTCTTCAGCACCGCGAGGTTCGTGGGGGTGATTCCGATGCGCTCTGCCAGCTCGCCGACGCCCATCTTGCGCCGCGCCATCATCACGTCGATGTCGACGACGACGGGCATCAGATCACCTCGTTGTCGAGCTCCGAGCGCAGCGACTGTGCTTCGTTGTCGCGCTCGATGGCCTGCCGCAGCAGCGCCTTCATGACGACGACCAGCAGGGCGATGCCGGCGAGCACGACGCCCGCGCCCCCGATGAGCGCCACCAGGCCCGGTGCGGCAGAGCCCGGTGCGAGTATCGCCGCGAGGATCCAGGTGAGTGCCGCGGCCACGAGGATCGCTCCGATGATCACGTCGATGTAGCGGAACGACGAGCTCGAGAAGATCGATCCGCGGCGCACCTTCGTCAGCAGCATCCACACGCAGATGCCGAAGACCTGCAGGGTGCCGACGCCGAGAACCACGATCGACACGAGGGCGATCCGGCCCCACAGCTCTTCGGCCGCGAGGTCGATCCACAGCAGCGGCACGATGAGCGCCTGCACCGCCACGGATCCGATCAGCGCCACCACGATCACGACCTTCAACACGACGATCGTCGACTTCCCCATGACTCCACCTCTCATCGACCAACAACAGAAATCTATCGTTAATCGTTCGATAGGGGAAGTCGGCGAATGCGGGACGCGGCGCTTCGGGAGGAGATCCGCCCTTCGGGAGAGGAGATACGCGCGAAGTCTCCTCCCCAGGAGCAGTTCTCCTCCCGAAGAGGTGAGCACCTTGTGCTGCGGGTCCCCCCAATGTGGGCTCCCGAAGGGGGCTGTGAGCCCCGCGGGAACGCGGCGCTTCGGGAGGAGATCCGCCGTTCGGGAGGAGAGATTCGCGCGAAGTCTCCTCCTCAGGAGCAGATCTTCTCCGCAGCGGTTCTCCTCCCGAGGAGCAGGACTCCTCCCGAGGGAGTGGGGGCTTCGTGATGCGCGTCCTCCCGATGCGGGCTCCCGAAGGGGGCTGTGAGCCCCGCGGGAACGCGGCGCTTCGGGAGGAGATCTGCCCTTCGGGGAGGAGATCCGCCCTTCGGGAGGAGGGATTCGCGCGAAGTCTCCTCCCCAGGAGCAGTTCTCCTCCCGACGAGGTGAGCACCTTGTGATGCGGGTCCTCCCGATGTGCGCCCCGATGCGGCCTCGCGAAGGAGTGAGGGCCCGCGCGCGCCAACCCCGCGCCCGCCTACTCCGCGCGGCGTACCCGCAGCACGAGGGCCACCACCGCGAGCACGATGACCACGACCCCGTATCCCACGCACACCGCGCCGAGCCCGAACACGCCGACCAGGGTTCCGGCGACGACGGCCGGCGCGCCGAATGCGAGGTACGCGAGCAGGTAGATCACGGCGAAAGTGTCGGCGCGATCGGTGGCGGGGATGCGCGGTGCGAGTGAGGCGACGACTCCGGAGAACGCGGTGCCGAAGCCCATGCCGGTCACAGCCGTCGCGGCGAGGTAGAAGGGGAGCGACTCGACGCCGAGCGCGATGAGCGACAGCGCCGTGCCGGTCGCGAGAGCCGCGGTGCCGAAGATCACAGAGGTGCGCGGTCGGCGATTGCGGAACACGAATGCGGTGATCGCGCCGATGCCCGCCAGCATCGCGACGGCGAGGCCCTGCCAGACATGCGCTTCGCCGCCGAGCTCGGTGCGCACGATGTTGGCGCCGAGCGAGAGGAAGAGCCCGCCCGTCGCCCACCCGGCGATGATCGCCGGTGTGCCCCGCCAGAAGTCCGAGCGGATGCCGGCGGGCACCGACAGCCGGAAACTCAGCGACCCCCACGCCCCAGGATGCTGCGGTGCAGTCTCGGGTGCGAGGAAGAACAGTGCGGCGAGCACGAGGTAGATGACGGTGAGCGGTGCGAAGACGTCGAGCAGCGGTTGGCCGGTCACATCGAGTGCGATGCCCGAGACGAGCGCGCCGAGCGCCAGGCCGATTCCGGGGCTGAGGGCGTTCCAGAGGGCGGCGACCCTCGAGCGTCCGCCGGGTGCGAGATCCAGGGCAGCGGCCGAGAGTGCTGCGATGAGCACACCACTCGCGGCACCCTGCAGGATGCGCGCGAGCATCAGGGTCGCGACCGAGTCGGCGTGCCAGAAGAGCAGCATGCTGCCGGCGAGCAGCAGGAGGCCGCCGATCGCGACGGGACGGCGTCCGATGTGATCGGAGAGGGAGCCGGTCGAGAGCAGCGCGAGCAGCAGTGCGACCGCGTAGACGGCGAAGACCGCGCTGATGACGATCGCGTCGAATCCGATCTCGGCGGCGAGCACCGGATAGAACGGCGAGGGAGCGCTCGCGCCGGTCATCATCGCGATTTGCGTCACAATCGCCAGCGCGAATCCGAACCGCGGGCGGCGGATGGCGGATGCTGACCCCCGGGGTCGTGGTGATCGGTGCCGTGGTGGTCATGCGTGCTCCCGCGGGGTCGGTCTCGAGTCCTGAGTTCGAGAATCATCGAACTATCGGAGCGTACTCGCGTTCCACGGATTGTTCAACTATTCTCGAACCATGCCAGGCGAACTCCCGCACCCGGATCGCTCCGAGATTCAGCTCACCGACGTGCTCTTCGCGCTCAGTGACCCCGAGCGCCTGGCGATCGCGCGGCAGCTCGCCGACGGTCCACTCGACATGGCCGCGTGCCACTCGACCGATCCGAACCTCCCCAAGTCGACCAAGTCGCACTTCATGAAGGTGCTGCGTGAGGCGGGTGTGATCCGCAACGAGGCCAACGGTCGGCGACGGCTGCTGACGCTGCGGCGAGACGATCTCGATGCGCTGTTCCCTGGGCTGCTCGAGTCCGTTCTCCGGGCCTGAACGCCGGGCCGCGCGCGCGGAGCGAGCTCGCCGCCGGGAGGAGATCTGCCCCTCGGGAGGAGAGATTCGCGCGAAGTCTCCTCCCCACGGACAGATCTCCTCCCGAGGGTGTGCGAGACCGAGGGTGTGTGCCCGAGGGTGTGCGAGCCCGAGGTGGTGCGGGGCCGAGGGAGCGGCGAACTCAGCGGAAGTACGACGCCCCGTTGAGGTCGAGCACTGCGCCCGAGGCCCACACCGCCGAGGGTGACGTGAGGTAGGCGACGGCATCCGCCACCTCTTCGGGAGTGCCGACGCGACCGAACGGGCTCTGCCCGCGGATGCTGTCGCCCTGCTCGCTCTCGAGCTTCGCCGACTGTCGCTCGGTCGCCACCATTCCAGGAGCGACGGCGGTCACCGAGATGCCATGCGGGGCGAGAACGAGGGCCATCGACTGGCCGAACGCCTGCAGCCCGGCCTTCGTCGCGGCATATGCGGGGTGTTCGGCCTCGCCGCGGAACGCTCCCCGCGACCCGACGTTGACGATCGCCCCGCCGCATCGGCGCTCGATCATGTGCTGCGCGACGAGCATCGTCACGTTCGATGCCCCGAGCAGGTTGACCGACACCATCGCAGACCAGGCGGCCTGCCACTCGGCATACGACGCCGAGTCGACGCGATGCGCGTTGGCCACGCTCGGCGCGACCGCGGCGTTGTTCACGACGATGTCGAGCGAACCCAGGGCGGCGACGGCCTCCTCGACCACGCGCTGCGCCTCGACCGGATCCCCGAGGTCGCCGCCGATGACCGCGTGACCCGATCCCTCGAGTGAGGCGAGAGTCTGCTCTGCGGCACTCCGATCGCGGCCGTAGTGCACGACGACACGGTCGCCTCGGCGAGCGAACGCCTGAGCGACCGCGCGACCGATGCCTCGCGAGCTTCCCGTGATCAGCGCATTCGCCATCTCAGGACGCGACCTGCGCACGACCGATCGCGTGCACCGGCGGCTCGATCTCGGCCCAGACCGAATCGAGCGAGAGGTGCAGCACACCGGCGATCGCCGCGATGGTCGAGAAGGCGGGAGTCGCGACCCGACCCGACTCGATCTTGCGCAGAGTCTCGGGTGAGACACCCGCGTCGAGGGCGACGCTCAGCATCGACCGCTCGCCGCGCGCTCGCCGCAGCAGGGCGCCGAGACGCTCTCCGCGTTCGACCTCGGCGGGAGTCAGTGGCATGCGAACCATCATGTGCCCATTCTAATACCGGGATAGTATTACCGGGATAGTTATTGGAATGACCACGACGCCGAACGCGGAGACCACAATGATCGAGATCCTCAACGACGACCAGCTCGCCCGAGCGAGGGATGCCGGCGCGCTCGTCGGCAGCATCCTGCAGTCGCTTAAGCAGCGGACGACGGTCGGCGTGAACCTGCTCGATCTCGACCGCTGGACGAAGCAGATGATCGAGGATGCCGGCGCAGTGTCCTGCTACGTCGACTACGCCCCGTCGTTCGGCCGCGGGCCCTTCGGCCACTACGTCTGCACCGCGGTGAACGATGCGGTGCTGCACGGTTTGCCGCACGACTACGCCCTCGCAGACGGCGACCTGCTCACCCTCGACCTCGCCGTCACGCTGCGCGGGATCTCGGCGGATGCCGCCATCAGCTTCGTGGTCGGCGGCGGTGCCGGATCCACCGACAGCGCAGCATCCGCTGATCTCGCGATGATCGACGCCACCGAGCGCGCGCTCGCCGCGGCCATCGCCGTCGCCCGCCCGGGCGCCCGCATCGGCGACCTCTCGCACGCGATCGGCACGGTGCTCAGCGGTGCGGGCTACCCGATCAACCTCGAGTTCGGCGGCCATGGCATCGGCTCGACGATGCACCAGGACCCGCACGTCGCCAACGACGGTCGCCCCGGCCGCGGCTACACGCTGCGCCCTGGTCTGCTGCTCGCGCTCGAACCGTGGGTCATGGCCGACACCGACGTGCTGGTGACCGACGCCGACGGCTGGACCCTCCGCAGCGCCACCGGCTGCCGCACGGCCCACACCGAGCACACGATCGCGATCACCGAGACCGGAGCCGAGATCCTCACGCTCCCGCGCTGAGCGTCACTTCTTGCGCGACCCGCTCCGCACGCGGCGCACCGCACGGCCGGCCAGGTCCTTGAGTCGCCCACCGGGCCACTGCCGGCGCAGCTCGACAGAACCGCCGCGCCCCACGACCGGCGTGCACGTGCGACCCGCGAGCAGGGGGGAGCGTCCGGCGGCGGCGAGCGTCGCGGCATCCGCGGTGAGGGGCACGTCGAACGTCCACCCCGCCCGCCTGACCGTCACGAACAGCTTCGCGCCGCGTGACTCGTCGGCAGGCCCGAACACCTTCAGCGGATCGATCGCGACGGAGATCGCACCGAGGCTGCGCGGATGCACGGAGGCGATGCGACGCTCGACCCCTGCAGCCTTGTCGCGCAGCACCAGCTCGACCTGATCGTTCTGCAGCTCGCGCCCTGCTTCGAGCAGAGCGGTCGGCAGGCCGTGCATCGACACCGGCAACGAGGTCAGACGCCCCGTGCCGTGTTCGAACACGAGGGCTTCCTGTCCATCGCGGGTGACCGAGACGTCGAACGTCAGATACAGGCCGCCACCCCGCGACCACCGTGCCGACGTCACGACCGCGCGGCATTTCATCTCCATCTCGAACCGTGCGAAGCCCACCAGGTCGGCCCGCCGATCGGCGCGCAGCAGCCCTGCCCGGATGCGGTTCGGGAACGACAGGCCGCCGTCGACGCCCGGTCCGAATCGGCGCTTCGCGAGCGGCCCGACCACGTCGATCAGACGGTCGCGATACTCATCCGGATAGCCGAGGAACTTCTTGCCGGTCAGCCGCTTCAGGATCTTTCCGCGGAACCAGTGACGCAGCAGCCTGTCGCGCAGTCGCCCGGGCTCGGTGTAACGCTCGACCAGGTCGAGGACGGCCTCGAGATGAGGGAAGTACGTCTCCGGCTCGATGCGCGACGAGCTCGCGCTGCCCGCATGCTTGACCCACGCGTAGCAGGGCTGGCTCGCGAGGATCGAGATCGTCGACGCCTCGAAGTACGCCCGCATCACGAACAGGTGATCTTCGAGCCGCACCTTGCCGTCGGGGAAGCGGATGCGGTTCTCGCGCAGGAACGAGGTGCGGAACATCTTGTGCGGCGTCAGCATCTCGAGCAGCGGATCCTCGCCGAGGCGCGCCCGGGGCACGTCCTTCCGGAAGATCCGGCTCGGCAGCCGGCGGCCGATGCCGACCTCCTTGCCCACCACGACATCGGAGGAGTGCTGGTCGGCATAGTCACAGAGGGCTTCGAGGGCGCCGTCGTAGAGCCAGTCGTCCTGATCGACGAACTGGATGTGCGTGCCGCGTGCATCGTCGATGCCGTGGTTGCGTGGGGTTCCCGGCCACCCCGAATGCGCAAGGTACGCCACGCGCACGTAGTCGCGATCGCGCGCGATCTCGACCAATCGCGCGGCCGTCTCCTCGCCCGAGCCGTCGTCGCACAGCAGCACCTCGAACCGGTCGTGATCGAGCGTCTGTCGGTCGAGGGAGTCGATGAGTTCGTCGAATGCCGCTCCCGGTCGGAACACAGGGACGACCACGCTCACCCGGATGGACGTGGACGCAGGGGAAACGGCAGCAGAATTCGACATCGACATCAGTGAAACATCGTCGGCTGTGGAGCGCAGGGGGCTTGCTTTCAGGAGCCCGTGCGTGCAGTGCGCGTCAGCGCCCCTGGGTGTGAGCTGCCGCGCGTGCGCGGAGGAAGCCGGCGACGGCTTCATCGTCGGCGAGCGCGATCGCCCGGGCATACGCCTCGGTCGCATCCTGACCGGCCTCGGCAAGCAGCCCCGCTCGCACCGCCCAATACGGCTGGAATCCGTCCGACCCGGACGGAAGCGCGGCAAGCCCCGCCTCCGGTCCGTCGGTCCGGGCGGTGACGACGGCCGCCGCGACCCGGGCGCCGAGCGTCGGCGCGACGGTGAGCAGCGCCGAGTACAGCATCCGCAGCGAACTCCAGTCGGTGACGCCTGAGCGCAGCCGATCGCAGTGCACCGCCTGGATCGCGGCCTCCAGCTGGAACCGCCCCGGGGCGCCCGCCGGCCGCGCGCGCCGCAGGTAGGCCTCGCCCTCGGCGATCAGCTCGGCATCCCACGAGGCGGGATCCTGTTCGTCGAGCGGAACGAACTCGCGAGAGCGCCGTGAGAGCGCCAGCGTCGCGAGGGCGGCGAGACCCCACGCCTCCGGCTCGTCGTCGAGCAGGGTGGCCAGAGTGACGGCCAGATACTGCGCCTCGCCCGCCATCGACTCGGAATCCCCGCGCCACGTGAGGGCGGCGCAGCCGTAGACCGCCTCGAGCACTGCGGGCAGTCGTTCGGGCATCGACCGGCGATCGGGAACCGCGAACGGAATCCGAGCATCCCTGATGCGGCGCTTCGCCCGCACCAGTCTCTGCGCCATCGCCGGCGGTGGAACCGCGAACGCCCGTGCGACCTCGGCGGCCTCGAATCCGAGCACGGCCTGGAGCATGAGCGGCGCGCGCACGGTCGGATCGATCGCCGGATGCGCGCACACGAACAGCAGCTCGAGCCGTTTGTCGCCGATCGCGAGCGGATCGTGGTCGGCGAGCGGGTCGACTCGCGCGCTCGCCTCATCGAGAGGAGCGGATGCTCTCGCCGCCATCGACTTCCACACGTCGCGCAGCCTGTTCCTCGCCACGGTCAGCAGCCATCCCTCCGGATTGTCGGGCACACCGCCGTCGGGCCAGCGCCGCAGCGCCTCCTCGAAGGCGGCGGACAACGAGTCCTCGGCGAGTGCGAGGTCGCCGGTCCGCGCGGCGAGCAGGGCGACGAGCCGGCCATAGGAGGTCCGCGCCGTGCGCTCGGCGGCGGTGCGGACCTCCTCGGGGATCATCGGTTCGGCGTCCAGATCCCGTCGACCGTGAACACGGCCCCGGGGCGGATCTCGACCGCGCCCCAGAACGCCGGAGGCGCCTGACGGGCGAACCCGATCGCGGCATCGAGGTCGGGCACGTCGATGACGACCGTGCCGCCGAGCTGCTCTTTCGTATCGGCGAACGGGCCGTCCTGCACCTGCAGTTCTCCCTCGCGCACCCGCACCGTGGTGCTCACGGCCGACGGCTGCAGGACCTCGGCGGAGATTAGGACTCCCGCCGCCTGCAGTGTGGCGGCGTAGCTCGCGAACGCGGCCTGGCCCTCTGCGAGTGCCTCGGCTCCCAGAGCCTCGGCATCGAGCTCTTCGTAGTGCAACAGCAGTGTGTAGCGCATGGTCTCATCCTCACTGTTCGTCGGTCAGCGTACAGAGGGATGACGATCGAGCGATCGGGCGATCGACACATCCGCCGAAGTTTCTCGAGGATGCCGGATTCCCACCCGACACTCAGCCTTAACGATATATCGTTGACTATCGCTCACCACTTCCGGGAGGTCATCATGAACAACGCATTCCCCTCGAACCCGTTCGGCGGATCCGGCTTCGGCTCGGGCCCCGGCGGACCCGCATCCGCGATCTTCGATGCCATGGACCAGCTCCGCAAGACGTTCGAGCAGCGCCCCAGCGGCGGCTCGCGCATGGCTAAGGGCGACGTCCGCACCGCGGTGCTGTCGCTGCTCGCCGAGAAGCCGATGCACGGCTACCAGATCATCAACGAGATCGCCGACCGCAGCGGTGGTTCGTGGAAGCCCAGCGCAGGCTCGGTCTACCCCACGCTGCAGCTGCTCGCCGACGAAGGCCTCATCGAGGCCGATGAGCAGAACGGTCGCAAGACCTACTCGCTCACCGAGGCCGGCCGTGCCGTCGCCGCCGAGCACACCGAGACCCCTGCCCCGTGGGAGTCGCAGTCGAAGGGCGAGGGCTCGCACGACAACCCCCGCTACAGCGCGCTGCCGAAGGCCGGTGTCGACCTCGCGGCCGCCGCCGCAGCCGTCGGTCGCAGCGGCAGCACCGAGCAGGTGCAGCAGGCGGTCGAGATCCTCGATGAGGCCCGCCGTAGGCTGTACTCGATCCTCGCTCAGGACTGATCGCACACGACCCAGGGACGACACATGACGGATGCTGCGGCGCAGGGCGCCCATCGTGCCCGGTACCGCCGCATCCTGTCGTTCGCGGCGCGCGAGTTCATCAAGGTCTGGTGGTTCGAGCTCGTCCTGCCGCGCTTCGGCATGAGCTCGATCGCCGAGCGCACCCGCGCCCCGCGCATGCAGCGCTTCGCGAAGCGGTTCCACGTGCTCGCGGTCGAGCTCGGCGGACTCATGATCAAGGTCGGGCAGTTCATGTCGTCGCGCCTCGACGTGCTGCCCCCTGAGATCACGAAAGAGCTCGAGGGCCTGCAGGACGAGGTTCCGGCTGTGCCGTTCACCGGCATCCGCGCGGCCGCCGAGGCCGAACTCGGCATGCCGCTGGAGCAGGCGTATGCCTGGTTCGATGAGACACCGGTTGCTGCCGCATCCCTGGGCCAGGCGCACCGAGCCCGCCTGTCGGCGCAAGATGCCGTCGACACCGGACTCGCCGATGTCGTCGTCAAGGTGCAGCGTCCCGGCATCGACGAGATCGTCGCGGTCGACCTCGCGGCGCTGCGCCGCGTCGCTCGCTGGGCGATGCGCGTGCGACTCGTCAGCGACCGCGTCGACGCGCCCGGCCTCGTCGAGGAGTTCGCGCAGACCAGCCTCGAGGAGATCGACTACCTGCACGAGGCCGCGAGCGCCGAGCGGTTCCGGGAGAACTTCGCCGGGGATGCTCGCGTCGACGCTCCCGAGATCGTCTGGGAGCGGTCGACGCGCCGCGTGCTCACGCTGTCCGACGTCACGGCGATCAAGATCAACGACACCGATGCTCTGCGTGCGGCGGGCATCGATCCGTCGGAGGTCGCCGACGTGTTCGCAGAGGTCATGTTCGATCAGGTGTTCACGCACAGCTTCGTGCACGCCGACCCGCACCCCGGCAACATCTTCGTGACGCCGGAGCCGGCATCCGCCACCGGCAGGAACTTCCGCTTGACCTTCATCGACTTCGGCATGATGGCCGAGGTGCCGGACAACCTTCGCGACGGCCTGCGCACGCTGCTGATCGCGGTCGCCGGTCGTGACAGCCGCGGGCTCGTCACCGCGGCTCAGGAGATCGGCGTGCTGCTGCCGTCGGCCGACACCGCCGAGCTCGAACGGGCGCTCCGTGCGCTGTTCGCCCGCTTCGGCGGCATGGGCTTCGCCGAGCTGAGCAAGGTCGACCCCCGTGAGTTCACGGACTTCGCCGACGAGTTCGGCGACATGGTGCGCTCGCTGCCGTTGCAGCTGCCCGAGAACATGCTGCTGCTGATCCGCGCCGTGTCGCTGACCTCGGGCATGTGCTCGAGCCTCGACCCCTCGTTCAACGTGTGGGATGCCGCCGAGCCCTACGCCGCACGGCTGCTGCGCGACGAATCGGGCAACCTCATGCAGGACATGGCTCAGCAGGCCATGGAGACCGCCGCCGTCACATACCGCCTGCCCAAGCGCATCGACGCGATCATCACCCGCGTCGACGACGGCAACGTCACGTTCGACACCTCGGCCCTCGAACGCCGCCTCGACCGACTCGAGGGCATCGCGCGCCGCATCGGCTCGGGCGTGCTCTTCGCCGCGATGCTCGTCGGCGGCGCGCTGCTGGTGCCCTCGATCCCGCCGCTCGGCATCACGCTCCTCTGCGTCTCGGCACTGCCCCTGCTTCACTCGGTCTTCGGCGGGCGCCGCCAGCCCCGCTGACGGGGCCGCAATGCCCCCGACGCGGGGCTGACGCGCCCGGAGAACCCAGAGCCTCGGGCATCCTCACGGCGCGTCCGGTCCTGACGCGCGGCCGATCGACCGGGTGATCTGGGTTTTCCCATCCGGCCGCAGAATGCCGGCATGGGAGAATTGGTTCTCATGGACACTCCGGACGACACCCCCACCTCACGGACCGACGCTCCGAAGACCACCACCGCCGCAGTTCGACAGGCTGCGAAGGCCACGGAAGCCGCCCAGAAGATCGTCCGCGACATCGCGGCCGTGCCGCCGCGCGGCGTGCACCCCGCGCTCGTGCCAGGGGTCTCGGTCGAAGAGACCGGGCGCACGTATCGCACCGACCCGCTCGTCTTCGGAATCGCCGTCGCGCTGACCGTCGCCTTCATCGCATGGGGAGTCTTCGCGGGCGACAACCTCTCGGGCACGACCTCGACCGTGCTCGCGTGGGTCGTCGAGTACTTCGGCTTCTTCTTCACGACGATCGCCACCGTCATCCTCGTCTTCATGCTGTTCATCGGCTTCAGCCGCTACGGACGCATCCCCCTCGGCCGCGATGACGAAGAGCCGGAGTTCTCGATGTTCTCGTGGATCTCGATGCTCTTCGCCGCCGGCATGGGCATCGGCCTCGTCTTCTGGGGCGCCGCCGAGCCGCTCACCTTCTTCGAGAACCCGCCGCCCGGCACCGTCGAGGCCGACACTCTCGAGGCCATGCACACCGCGCAGGCCCAGGTGCTCTATCACTGGGGTCCGCAGGCGTGGGCGTTCTACGCGCTCGTCGGTGGCGCGATCGCCTACGGCGCGTTCCGCCGCGGCCGCACCCCGCTGATCTCGTCGATCTTCGCCCCGCTGCTGGGAGAAGGCCGCACGACCGGACCCCTCGGCCGCACGATCGACATCTTCTCGATCATCGTCACGCTGTTCGGCACCGCCGCATCGCTCGGCCTCGGCGCACTGCAGATCGGCCACGGCGTCGAGATCGTCAGCGGCATCGGCGAACTCGGAAACGGCGTGCTCATCGCCGCAATCGCCGTGCTCACGGCCTGCTTCATCGCATCAGCCGTCTCGGGCGTCTCGAAGGGCATCCGCGCGCTCTCCAACATCAACGCGGTCGTGGCGCTGCTGCTCGCGTTCTTCGTGTTCTTCGTGGGCCCGACGCTGCTGATCCTCAACGTCATCCCGTCGGTCGCCGTGCAGTTCCTCGGCGACCTGCCCGAGATGGTCGCCCGCTCGGCCTCACAGGGCGACGAGGCGCAGATGTTCCTGTCGAGCTGGACGATCTTCTACTGGGCGTGGTGGATCTCGTGGTCGCCGTTCGTCGGCATGTTCATCGCCAAGATCTCGCGCGGCCGCACGCTCCGCCAGTTCGTGTCGGTCGTCATCGTCGTGCCCGCCGTCATCTCGCTCATCTGGTTCGCGATCTTCGGGACCACGGCCATCCAGCAGCAGATGGACGGCGCGAACCTCACGGTCGATCCGCCTGAGGAAGTCCTCTTCGGCGTGCTCGAGAACCTGCCGTTCCCGCTGATCACCAGCATCGTGCTGATCCTGCTGATCGCGATCTTCTTCATCACCGGGGCGGATTCCGCATCCCTCGTGATGGGCACGCTGTCGCAGCAGGGGCGGCCCGAGCCGTCGCGCTGGGTCGCGGTCGTCTGGGGTGTGCTGGTCGGAGTCATCGCCGCGGTGCTGCTCGTCACCGGCGAGGAGGGCAGCGGGTTGAAATCGCTGCAGAACGTCACGATCATCGCCGCCCTGCCGTTCGCGGTGATCATGATGTTCATGATGGTCGCGTTCATGAAGGACCTCCGGCGCGATCCGCTGATCCTGCGCGACCGCTATGCCCGCATGGCCGTGCGCCACAGCGTCATGGCGGGGCTCGAGGAGTACGGCGACGACTTCGCCCTCGTGCCGGTCGAATACGACCACTCCGAAGACGACCTCGCCTGGATCGACGAAGCCGACGTCGACGACAGCCTCGCCGAGGTCTACGCGACGGCCACCGAGGCGATCGACATCATCCCCGCCGACGCCGCGACCTCTTCGGAGGCGGATGCCGGGGCGGGTGCGGGTGTCGGTGCGGATCCGCATGCGGATGCCGGTGCTGGCCCTGGTGCGGATGCCGGTGCCGACCCTTCCGGCCTCGCCGAGCGCCCCTCCTGACCCCTCACGCCGGCCTCTGGAGCCCCATCACTTCTGTGCGTGGTCAATAAAGCATCCGAATCAGCGGTTTGCGATGCGAAATTGACCACGCACCGGATGCCGGATGCGAAATTGACCACGCACCGCCTGCGCGATGCGAAATCAACCACGAACCGGATGCCGGAGGCGCAATCGACGCCTCATGCCCGCGAAGACAGGCCGAGTCTGCGAGCGGTCAGGCCGTCGCCGGATCTCTCTCTGGCGCACCCGGCGCATCCGCAGCACCCGGCGCACCCGGAGCGATCGTCTCGACGGGAAGCGCGGCAGTATCGGTGATCTTCGCCGCCATGCCCGCGAAGATGAAGCCGTGGAACGGCAGCACAGCGAGCCAGTACAGCCGGCCGGCGAGCCCTCGGGGGAAGAACACGGCGCGCTGCTCGTAGCGCGACCCATCGCCGTCGGGCAGCGCGCGCAGCTCGAGCCACGCATCGCCCGGAACCTTCATCTCGGCGCGCAGGCGCAGCAGTCCGCCGCTCGCGGGGGAGGAGTCGGTCTTGCGCCCGGGCTCTTCGACGGCCTCGACGCGCCAGAAGTCGATGGCGTCGCCGACGCGCGCCTCGGCCTTGCTGCGGCGTCCGCGGCGAAGGCCTACACCGCCGACGAGGCGGTCCATCCACCCGCGCACCGCCCACAGGAACTTCGACGAGTACCAGCCGTTCGATCCGCCGATGCCGATGATCACGCGCCACAGGCCGTCGACCGGTGCATCGGTGCGCAGCTTGCGCGTGTCGGTGAACACCGTGCGACCGGCCCAGTCAGGATCGCTCGGCAGCGGATCGCTCGGCGCGCCCGAGACCTCCGCATCCTTCCAGCTCGTCTCGATGGTGTCTGCGGCGTCACGACCCAGCGCGAGCGAGACAGCCTTGCGATACGGGGTCAGCCCGCCGTCTGGTTGCGGAATGAGGCCGTCGATCGCGTGGTCTTTCACGATGCACTCGTTCTGCAACGACGCGACGAGCGGGCGGGCGATCGACCGCGGAACCGGCGTCACCAGATTGACCCAGTGCGAGGCGAGGCCGGGGGTCAGCACCGGCAGTGCGGCGATCGCACGCTGACGGAGTCCGGCTTCGAGCGCGTATCCGTTCATCATCTGGCCGTATCGCAGCACGTCGGGTCCGCCGATGTCGACCGCGCGGTTCACGTCGTCGTCGACGCGGGCAGCGCCCAACAAATAGTGCAGCACGTCGCGCACGGCGATCGGCTGGATGCGGTTGCGCACCCACTTCGGCGCCGGCATGTAGGGCAGCACATCGGTGAGGTGGCGGATCATCTCGAACGATGCAGACCCCGAGCCGATCACGACGCCCGCCTGCAGCACGAGCGTGGGCACGCCCGACTCGAGGAAGATCTCGCCCACGCGCACTCGGGATCGCAGGTGCGGCGACAGCTTCGCGTCCTCGGGATGCAGTCCGCCGAGGTACACGATCCGACGCACCCCGGCCTTGGCCGCGGCATCCGCCACCGTGGTGGCCGCTCGTTCGTCGCTCTCTTCGAACCCCTTGCCTGCGGTCATCGAGTGGATCAGGTAGTAGACCACGTCGACATCCTTCATGGCCTCGGCGGCGGCTTCGGCGTCGTCGGCCGAGCCCTCGACGATCTCGCAGTCGGGACCCCAGGGGAAGGATGCCGCACGAGCGGCGTCACGGGCCAGTGCGCGCACCCGGTATCCGGCGTTCAGCAGTCGTGGCGTCAGCCGCCCGCCGATGTATCCGGTGGCACCGAGCACCAGCGCGCGAGGTGCCGATCCGTCTTCGCGGGGGAGGGCTCGAAGGGCCTCTTCGTGCCCCGTGGGCTGCGTGAGTTCGGTCATGGCTCGAGCGTAGGCGCGATGCCTGATGTTTTCACTAGGCTGGCGAATCACTAGTTCATCTAGTAATCTTTTGGACGAGGAAGGGGAAGCATGTCGACAGCAGCGCAGTACCGCACACGTCGCGATCTCCGATCGCGCCGTCTCGCGCCGATCGACTCCGTCGACGTCGCCCCGCTCTCGGCCCGTGCGGCCGTCGGTCGTTCGACCGGGATCCGACGCGTCCCGGTGGCCCCTGCGCGACCGCCCCTCTGGAAGTCCGCCGGAGTCGCCGGCCTCATCGCGGTCATCGCCGCGGCAACCCTGCCGCTGGCGGCCTCCGCGCTCGACATCCCCCTGTGAGACGACATCACAGCACCCCGACCGCAGACCACCGCTGGTAAGAGAAAGGATCCCCCATGGGACTCGATGACAAGATCAAGAACACCGCGCAGGACCTCGCCGGCAAGGCGAAGGAAGCCGTAGGCAAGGTGACCGACAACGAGAAGCTCGAGGCGGAGGGCCGCGCCGACCAGGCGAAGGCCAACGTCAAGCAGGCTGGCGAGAACGTCAAGGACGCTTTCAACAACTGACAACAGTGACACAGGCGGGGAGGCGGCGTATGCCGCCTCCCCCGTACGACGCGGATGCCGCAAGAGAAGGAAGATGGCACGATGTCCGATCCCCTGAAGAGCACCCCCCTGAGCCTGTGGCAGCGACTGATCCGTCGCCTGCGGCCGGTGACGGACGAACCGCGACGACTGACGGTCGACGATGTCACCGTGGTCGACCGCCCGATGCTGCGCCGCGCCGTCGCCGGCACCGTGGTCGGCAACCTCATGGAGTGGTACGACATCGGCGTCTACGGCTATCTCGCCGTGATCATCGGACGCGCGTTCCTGCCGGATGCGTCCGCCGGAGCGCAGTCGCTGTTCTCACTCGGCGTGTTCGCCGTGACCTTCGTCGCCCGTCCGCTCGGCGGCGTCGTGCTCGGCCAGCTCGGTGATCGTCTCGGCCGCCAGCGCGTGCTGGCCTTCACGCTGATCATGATGGCGGCGGCGACGTTCCTCATCGGCGTGCTGCCCGACTTCTCGGTGATCGGCATCTGGGCGCCGATCCTGCTCATCGTGCTCAAGCTCGCACAGGGCTTCTCGACCGGTGGAGAGTATGCCGGTGCCACGACGTTCATCACCGAGTACGCACCCGACAAGAGTCGCGGCTTCTATGCGTCGCTGCTCGATCTCGGGTCGTACATGGGCTTCGCGATCGGTGCCGCGTTCGTGTCGATCCTGCAGCTGACGCTCTCGGCGGAGACGATGCAGGGCTTCGCCTGGCGCATCCCGTTCCTCGTCGCGCTGCCGCTCGGACTCATCGCGATCTACTTCCGTCTCAAGATCGAAGACACCCCGGCGTTCCAGGAGGCGCAGGACGCGGCGAAGCGCGCGGCTGACGACGCTCAGGCCTCGCCGGATGCGCCGAAGGGCGTCATCGCGCTGATCCGCGCGTACTGGCGCGAGCTGCTCACGGCGTTCGTGCTCGTGGCCGCCGCCAACACCGTCGGGTACGCGCTCACCTCGTACATGCCGACCTACCTCACCGGCACTCTGGGCTACGACGAGGTGCACGGCACTCTGCTCACCCTGCCCGTACTCGTGGCGATGGCGCTCTGCATTCCGCTCACCGGCAAGCTGTCCGACCGCATCGGGCGCAAGAGGGTGCTGTTCATCGGCTCGATCTCGGCGATCGTGCTCGCGGTGCCGTCGTTCCTGTTCATGATGCACGGCGAGATCTGGTCGACGCTGCTCGGGCTCGTGCTGCTGGCCTTCCCGGTGACGTTCTACGTGGCGAACCTCGCGTCGTCGCTGCCCGCGCTCTTCCCCACGTCGTCGCGCTACGGCGGCATGGGCATCTCGTACAACCTCGCCGTCGCGCTCTTCGCAGGCACCGCGCCCGTGGTGATGGAGGCGCTCGTGCAGCTCACCGGCTCGTCGCTGGCACCGGCCTTCTACGTGATCGGCACATCGGTCGCCGGCTTCATCGCCGTGATCGTGCTCAAGGAGTCGGCGCGCCGACCGCTGCCCGGCGCGATGCCGAGCGTGCAGACGATCGAGGAGGCCGTCGAGCTGGTCGAGACGCAGGAGGAGAATCCCGATCTCGATCTCGATGAGCTCTTCCCCGAGCGGGTGGCGGTCGCAGCGGATGCCGAGGGAGAGGCGGACGCTCAGGCGAAGGGCGACGTCGACAGGGCCTGACCGGAGCGTCGGGTGGCCGGCCGATCGTCGGCCGGCTCTCGACGATCACTCGCCGGAGGACTCGGATTCCTCGTGCGAGCGGATGACCTCGCGCAGTTCCTGGTCGAGATCGGACGCCTCTTCGATGGCCGAGGTCATGCCAGCGAGGAACCGCGTGACCACGGCGCGCTCCTTGTCGCTCATCTCGTCGACCAGTGCCAGCATCCGCCTGTGCATCGCACCGAGGGTCTCGCGAACCTCGTCGTCGCTGCTGACCGTCGGCACCACGATTCCGGCACGTCGATCGGTCGGGTGCGGCTCTCGCCTCGCGTGCCCGCCCTTCTCCAGGCGGTCGATGAGCGTCGTCGTCGATGCGGTGGAGATGTCGAGCATGCGGGCGATGTCGATGGCTCGCACGATGCGGCCGGCCCGCTGCTCGCGCAGCAGGAAACGCAGGGCGACGAGGTCGGTCTCGTTCATCTTCATCGAGATGCGTGTGCGTTCCCGCATCGCGGTCTCGGCCGCGCGGTAGCGACGCAGCAGGTTCAGAACGTCGACGGTGCTGGCGCTGTCGGCCTCGGGGTACCAGTAGCCGGAACGGCTGAACTCCTCAGAGCGCTCCATCACGCCACCTCGCCATCATCGCTCAGGCTTTCTTCACTTCCACGGGGTTCCGCCTCGCGTGCGAGCATCTCGGCCGCGCCGGACTCGACCTCGGCCGGCACGATCCGGAGTATCCCGCCGGTGATCGCGTCGTGTTCGGCGGTGACGATCTGATCGATCCGCCACGCAGGCACGGAGGGAAAGTCCGCGCGCAGACGGTCGATCATGTCGGCGTACATGATGTACCCGGCATCCTCGAGTGCGAATCGCTCGACCATGAGGCCCCTTTCCCAGAATTCCATCATCTCACTTCATCAGAGTGGCTGGTCGCATTGGATTTCGCTAGGCAACCTGGTTACCTGTTTGTCGAGTACCATGGAAGGGTCAGGGGGTGACGCATGAGCAGCAGGACTGAGACCACGACGCGGGCGACCGAACTCGTCGCGCGTGTCGACGAACTTCGCAGGGCCGAGGCCCAGTTCGGGCGACGCCTTGCCGCGGTGCGCGCGCCGAACGACACCGACAGGGAGGCGATGAGGTACATCCTCGACGCCCCTGACGACGCCCCTGCCACGCCGGGTGGCCTCGCCGCTCACCTGAACGTCAGCACGGCGGCGATCACGAGCCTGCTGCGTCGACTTCAAGAGCGCGGTCAGATCGTCGTGGCGCCGCACCCTGCCGATGCCCGCTCCAAGGTGCTGCGCCCGTCCCTCCGCGATCTCAACGCGCAGGCCGATGAGCTGACGCAGCGCATCGAGTCGCTCGCCAGCGAGTTCACCCCGGATCAGACCGATGCGATCACTCGGTTCCTGCGACGCCTGGCCGAGGAGATCGGCGACCTCCCGTAGACCGGACTGGGATTTAGCTAGGTAATCTAGTAATCTATTTCTCAGCGGAATGTTCGTCTGAGGGAGAGATCATGGGACGCCTGACGTACGG
Organism: Microbacterium sp. Leaf161; assembly: GCF_001423645.1. Taxonomy (NCBI): domain Bacteria; kingdom Bacillati; phylum Actinomycetota; class Actinomycetes; order Micrococcales; family Microbacteriaceae; genus Microbacterium; species Microbacterium sp. Leaf161. Next base: position 1,529,871 of record NZ_LMOW01000001.1, read on the forward strand.
CAACACAGCAACGCCGATCGAGCTCGACGATCGGTTGATGACGCACCTGCGGCTCGTGATCGTGACGAAGCTGCGGCGAAACGAGTCCTTCCCGCTCACGCTCGCGATGGGCGACGGCGTCGCCGAGACGATCTGGGTGCACGCGTCGATTCCGCTGCGCTTCTCCATGACGCAGGAGACGGATGTCGATCGATCGCTGGTGGTGGCGATGATGAACGCGGCGAGCTCCGCTGGAGGCCTCGATCTGACCCGCGACGAGTTCGCCCGGGCCGTCGACGGATCCCGCGCCCTGCATGCGATGAGTGCGTGAACCATGTCTGCACGCATCAGGAACGCCGCCAAGGCTGTGACCAGCGCACGGGTGCGCTCGGCATCGCGGCCCCGAGGGCTGTGGGTGGAAGTCGACCCCGGCTTCCACGTCGGCAATGACCGACGTCAGTTCCTCGGTTCGATCACCGGGACGCCCCGCGAGGGCTTCAGGGCGTTCGGGGCGCAGTCCGATTTCATCGGTCAGTTCGACCGCCTCGATGACGCGAAGGCCGCGATCGCCGCGGCGTCGGCGACCATCGAGGGGTCTGCCCAGGTCGAACCGCTGCTGGGCTGACCACAGTCAGGCGACTCCGGGGCAGCAAAGGGCGATTTTCGGCAAGGCCCTGAGGCGTGTACCGTCGTTGCTATGACTTCGATCGAATCGATTCGACGGCCGGTCGCGGACCGGGCGACCCGTCGTGCGCGGATCGCCGTCTCGGCGCTGTTCCTCACGAACGGCGCGCTGTTCGCCAACATCCTGCCTCGCTACCCCGAGATCAAGGCCGCCCTCGACCTCGACAATGCCGGCTACGGCCTCGCGATCGCCGCCTTCCCCGCCGGAGCCATCGCTGCCGGACTCTTCGCCGCCGTGTTGATCCGCCGTTTCGGCTCGGCGCGGATCGCAGTGATCGGCACGATCGGCACCGGCCTCGGGCTGCTCGCGGCAGCCCTCGCACCCTCCGGCATCCTGTTCGCCGTCGCTCTGCTGCTCGGCGGAGCATTCGATGCGATCACCGACGTCGCGCAGAATGCGCACGGTCTGCGAGTGCAGCGGCGCTACGGCCGTTCGATCATCAACTCGTTCCACGCCATCTGGTCGATCGGCGCGGTGCTCGGTGGCGGCATGGCCGCGGCGGCGATCGCTCTGCAGCTGCCTCTCGGCGTGCACCTGGGCATCTCGACCGCGGTGTTCGCGGGGGTAGCCTTTACGGCGCTCTGGTTCTGCCTGCCCGGCCGCGATGAAGAAGCGGATGCCGAGGCGACTTCCGAACCGGTCGAACTGCAGACCGCGGTGCGCCGCGGTGTGAGCCCGCGGACCGTGATGATCCTCATCGCACTCACGCTCATCGCGATGGCCGGGGCGATCGCCGAAGATGCGGGCAACTCGTGGGCGACCCTCTACCTCAGCGACTCGCTGGGCGCCGCTGCCGCGGTCGCGCCCCTCGGATTCATCGCCCTGGTGGGAGCGCAGTTCATCGGAAGGATGCTGGGCGACGGCATGACCGACCGCTTCGGCCAGCGCGCCGTGGCCCGCGTCGGAGGCCTGATCGCCGCAGGGGGAATGGCCCTCGCCCTCATCTTCCCGAGCGTGCCGGGAACGATCGCCGGGTTCGCCGCCGTCGGCTTCGGCATCGCGACGCTCATCCCCGCGGCCATGCATGCGGCCGATGAGCTGCCGGGTCTGCGACCCGGAGCCGGTCTCACGATCGTGTCGTGGTTGCTGCGGGTCGGCTTCCTGCTCTCGCCGCCGTTCGTCGGCTTCATCGCCGACACCGAGAGTCTGCGTGCCGGGTTGATCGTGGCCCCGGCCGCGGCGTTGGTCGCGGTGCTGCTCGCCGGCGTGCTCGAGAAGCGTCGTCCGCGGGGGTAGCGGACGGCGTCGGGCTCGTCCCTACCCCTGTCAGCCCACCCTGCCGCGGGTTTCGGCAGTATACGTATTCAATCCTCAAGAATTCCGGGAATATAGGCTTCCCTAAGTCCGTTGCATACGTATACCATCAGCGTCATGGGACACATTAAGCATCGGGCACTGCCGGTACTCGCCCTCGCAGCAGTGGGCATGATCGCCCTCTCCAGCTGCGGCGCCGGAACCCGCACCGACAACGCGAACTCGACAACGGTGTCGTGTGACTACACGGCTCCGGAGGGCAAGACCACGGTCAACGTTCTCGCCTATAACTCTTCAGCGATCGATCCGTTCACCGACACCATGGTGTCGAGCTGCTCGACCGACGATGTGACGCTGAAGCACGACCCGATCGACTTCGGGGGGCAGGTGACCAAGACCACCGCGACGCTCGCCGGCGACTCGGGCACTTATGACATCCTCGAGACCTACGGATTCGTCATCCCTGGCTTCGCCGAAGAGGAGAAGCTGGTCCCTCTGAACGACCTGTGGGACCAATACGCCGACGACTACGGTCTGGGTGAGATCAGCCAGTCGATGGTCGAGGGCATGTCGTACGACGGCGAGATCTATGCCATCCCGATGCAGGCGCAGATGTTCGTCATGGCCTACCGCACCGACATCTTCGAGGACCTCGGGCTCGAGGTGCCGACCACCTTCGACGAGATGATCACGGCGGCAGAGGCGATCCAGGCCGAAGGGCTCATGGACTACCCGATCGCGCTGCCATGGCTCGCGACGAGCGACGTCTCGACCGGCTTCCAGGCCGCGATGAACTCGCTTGGAGCGGACTTCGTGAACGCCGACGGCGACGTGACACTCGATGGCCCCGAGGCCAAGCAGGCCGTCGAGGCGATGCTCGCGCTCAAGCCCTACATGGATCCGCAGGTCACGACCTTCGACCAGCCCAAGGTGCAGCAACAGATGTTCAACGGCACTGCGGCCATGTCGATCATGTTCTCCGGTCGGATGATCGACCTGACCCTGCCGGAGAACTCGAAGCTGTCCGACTCCTTCGGGTTCGCGGGAGCTCCCAAGCTCTCGGACGACGCCGACTATTCCTACAACCGACTGTCGATCGACGGATGGTCGATCCCGTTCAACACCAAGCTCGACCACGACATGCTCTTCCAGATGATGGCATCCGCGGTCAGCGAGGACGCCTCGAAGGCATCCGTGCCTGCTGCGTACCCGGCTCGTGAGGGCATGGTCACTGAGGAGAACTCGCCCTACGGCGCCGCTGCCAACGACTCGATCGCCTCGGCGATGCCGCCGATCGTCTCGCCGGTGCTCGCCGATCTGACGAACGAGATCCGCCCGATCCTGGTCGAGATCCTCAACGGCAATGTCTCCGTCGACGAGGGCCTGTCGCAGATGCAGGCCGCAGGCGAGGCATTCGTCGGCTGATCCAGGACCGTCGGTCCGCAGCTGTGGCCTGAGCGCGAGTTCAGGCCACAGCTCGTCCAAGGGAGGACGCATATGAAGACACGCGAGTTCTGGCTGCTCTTCGCCCCGAGCCTGTTGGTGATGGGAGCGCTTCTCGTGCTGCCGCTGGTGCGCACGGTGCAATGGAGCTTCGAGCAGGTGCGCTACGGCTCACCCGGATCCTTCGTGGGGCTGGACAACTTCGTCTACGCGCTCACCGATCCGCGCTTTCACCGGGCGGTCGCCTTCACCGTGATCGTCACGGTCATCACGACCGTGATCCTGCTCGTGTTCGGCTACATCATCGCGACCGGTGTCAACAGGATCACGACTTCTCGCCCTCTGGTCCTGGGCATCCTGCTCGTGTCGTACGTGCTCCCGAACCTCGTCGGAGCCGTGGCGTTCTCCTGGCTCTTCGACGACAGTTTCGGCGGCGTCGTCAATCGGTTCATCGGGTTGATGGGCGGCACACAGGTGCTCTGGTTCACCGATCAGGTGCCCAACGCGATCCTGGTGATCGCCAACACGGTCTGGTCGATGCTCCCGTTCGCCATGCTGATCATCCTGGCGGGGCTGCAGGGGGTGCCGAACGAACTGAAGGAAGCCGCGAAGATCGACGGCGCCAATGCCGTCCAGACCCACATCAGCGTGATCATCCCGACCATTCGCGGGGTGCTCGGGTTCGTGACGCTGATCACGATCATGGACGTCCTGAGGATGTTCGACAACCTGATCCCCCTGTCGCCGCAGGCGCAGTCGATCGGCAACGAGTCGATCATGCTCTACGTCTACTCGGTCGCCTTCGCCGACGGCGCACAGAACCTCGGCCTCGGCAGCGCGATCAACGTGCTCACCATCGTCCTCATCCTCATCATGCTGATCCCGTTCATCCGGGGCATCTTCAAGGAAGCGAAGGCAGAACGATGAGCCTCACGACCTCCGAGCTCTCCGACTCCGAGCTCTCCACCCGGGCGATCATCACCAGCGGCGCATCGAAGCGCAAGCGGCGCGGACCGAACCGCCCCCCGGTCGTCACCGGACTGCTGCTCGGCATCCTCTGCATCGTGATGCTCAGCCCGTTCATCTGGATGGCGCTGTCGGTCACGAAGCCCACAGACGTCGCGTTCTCGAACCCGCCGGTGTTCTGGGACTACGAGCCCACGCTGCAGGCCTTCGTCAACCTGTGGGAGACGACCTACTTCGCGGACTACCTCGTCAACACCCTCGTGGTCGCCGTCGTCTCGACCGTGCTCGCGCTGGTCATCGGCATCCCCGCGGCGTACGCGCTCTCAAGGTTCCCGAGCTATGTTTCGGCGCTGCTGCTGGTGCTCGCCCTGATCTTCCGGGCGCTCCCGCGCTTCTCGGTCGTGCTGCCGATGTACGACATCAGCAGGGCGCTCGGCATCTACGACACGACGTTCGCGTTGGCGATCGCCCTCGTCGCGATCAACCAGCCGTTCACGATCTGGCTGCTGCGCAACTTCTTCGCCGAGATCCCCCGGGAGCTCGACGAGGCCGCCATGATCGACGGATGCACCAGGATCGGGATGCTGCGCCGGGTCATGATCCCGCTGATGGGCCCCGGCATCCTGACGGCCGGTATCTTCGTCTTCCTGTTCGCGTTCCAGGAGTACCTGACGGCTCTCGTGCTCACCGACACCTCTTCGAAGACCGTGCCGGTCTTCATCGCCACCCAGCTCGGGCAGACCCTGCCGATGCTGCAACAGGCGGGAGCCGCATCGATGCTGCTCACGATCCCGGTGTTCGTGATCGCGTTCATCGCGCAGAAGTATCTCGTCGCCGGCCTCAGCGACGGCGCTGTGAAGGGCTGACATGGCGGTCGCGGTGCCGCCGATCGTGCTGCTGGCCGGCATGAACTGCACCGCCGATCTATGGGAGGACGGCGGTTTCGGAGGGGGAGCAGGTGGGGCGATCCGGCCGGTGCTGGATCGCCCCACCGTCTCGGGGCAGGTCGATGCGCTGCTCGACGAGCTGCCCGATTCGTTCATCGTGGTCGGGCACTCGCTCGGCGGCATCGTCGGCATGGCGCTCGCGCTCGCCGCTTCGACGCGTGTCGCGGGGCTCTGCCTCGTGTCGACCAACGCCAAGGCGCCGACCGATGCGCAGCGCTCCGGCTGGACGAGCTGGCTGGATGCTCTCGACGGTGGTGCTGAGCCGCGAGCGCTGCAGGACAGCATCCTCCAGCCTCTGCTCGGAGAGAACGTCGTGCGAGATCGTCCCGACCTCGTGGAGCGCACGCTGCGCATGGGCGAGGAGACCGGGGTCGAGCGGCTGCGGGCTCAGCTGCGGATGCAGCTCACACGCACCGATCTGCTGTCGCGACTCGGCGTACTGACCATGCCGACGCTCGTCGTCTCAGGACTCGACGACGTCATCTGCCCGCCGCGCTTCCACACCGAGATCGTGTCGGCGATGCCGGACGCAAGGCTCGTGTCTCTGGATGCCGGCCACCTGCTGCCGCTCGAGAGGCCGCGGGAATTCGGTGGACTCGTGGGGTCTTGGCGCTCACACCTCCGCATCTGAGCCCGCAGACGCTCGGGCGCCGTCGCGCGGCGTCCTCTCGGGAGGAGGACTGCGCCCGGGGAGGAGAGAACCCGCGGATCTCTCCTCCCGAAGCGCAGTTCTGCTCCCGAGGGGTGGGGATGCGGCCGCGGGTCCCGAGGGGTCGGGATGCGGCCGCGGGTCGCGAGGGGTGGGGATGCGGCGCGCTCCCGAGGGGTGGGGATGCGGCCGCGGGCTCAGCGCTCGGGCGTCGCCAGTCCGCGCAGATGCGCCATGAGCGAGGAGGCGAGGTTGTAGACCACGAGGTCGGCGCCGGCGGTGAAGGCCGCGCTTGCCGCATCCCGCGTGCCGACGATGTCCATGCGCAGCGAACCGGCGCGCGCGAGGGCCGAGTGCACGGCGGCGATGGCGTGCGGCACGGGCTCATCATCCGGGCCGGAGCTGGCCGCGAGATCGGCCGGACCGACCATGATGCCGTCGAGGCGCGGCACAGTGACGAGCGCATCGACGTTCGTGACGCCGCAGGGCGACTCGATCATGCCGAGCACCAGAGTGTTCTCGAGCCACCACTCGCGGTGGTCGGCGGGGTCGACGAGACCGAAGCGCCCTGCCCGGCTGTACGTCGCGAATCCGCGCGACCCGAGCGGGGGATACATCGCCGCGGCCACCAGCGCCTCGGCATCCGCAGTCGTGTCGAGGTGGGGAGCCAGGATGCCCTCGGCTCCCTGATCGAGCACCCGCAGGATCTGACCCCGATCGCCCTCGCCGACGCGCACGATGACCGGCACATCGTGCACCTGCGCGAGCGCGATGTGCTGACGCAGCGCGACGAGGTCGGCCGGTCCGTGCTCGCAGTCGATCAGGACGAAGTCGAACTCGGCGACGGCGAGCATCTCGACGAGCTCTTCGGACGGCATCCGCAGCAGGGCGCCGATCAGCTTCTCGCCCGCGCGTGCCCTGGCGCGCAGCGACGGCATCAGGCCACCATCCCGGCCGAGAGGTCGATGTCGGCGCCGCACATGCCCGGCATCGCGAGCATCGCGATGACCGCCGCGCCGACCTCGTCTTCCGTGACCATACGGCCGAGAGCCGCACGCGACACGAACGCCTGCTCGGCATCGTCGATGCTCGTGCCCGAGCGCTCGGCCTCGAGGCGGAAGTTGCGTTCCATCCGCGGGCCCTGCACCGGGCCGGGTGAGAGCGAGTTCACGCGCACGCCGGCGGGGCCGACCTCGAACGCGAGCGTCGACGTGAGTCCGATCACGGCCATCTTCGAGGCGCAGTAGGGGGTGCGATGCGCGAGCGGACGCTTGCCAGAGACGGATGCCACGTTGATGACGTCGCCGTCGCCGCGCTCGACCATTCCGGGCAGCAGCGCCTTGCAGAGCAGGAAGGTGCCGCGCACGTTCACGGCGAACACTTCGTCCCAGTCCGCGACGTCGACGTCGGTGAGCGCCGCGACCGGACCCGGGATGCCGGCGTTGTTGACGAGGATCGACACCTCGGTGCCGACGAGCTGCTCGCGGAGCGCGTCGACGGATGCCGGGTCGGACACGTCGCACGATATCCCCCGCGCCCGTGACCCGAGGTACGCCGCGACGCGGTCGAGCTTCGCGGCGTCGCGCCCGACCACCACGACGTGCGCACCGGCGGCGTGCAGCGACCGGGCGATGGCCGCCCCGAGTCCGCTGCCGCCGCCGGTGACCACTGCCGTGCGACCGGAGAGGTCGGTCATCGCGTCTCCGCGCCGACCGCGGCGTGGCTCTCTTCGATCCAGGCGAATTCCGTGCCGGCATGACGCCAGGCACGGGCGTCACCCGAGCGGGCGTGGCCCTCGAACAGCTCGACCCGGGCAGCGCGCCCGCAGACGGCGCCGAGCTCGGCCGACGACTCGGTGTTCTGCACTTCCTGGTACGTCACGGTGCGCAGATACTTGCCGACCCAGAGCCCGCCCGTGTACCGGGCAGCGCCGAGCGTCGGCAGCACGTGGTTGGTGCCGATCACCTTGTCGCCGTAAGAGACGCACGTGTTCTCGCCGAGGAACAGCGCGCCGTAGTCGTGCATCTTCGTCAGAGCCTCGCGCGGGTTCCGGGTGAAGATCTGCACGTGCTCGAAGGCGAAGTCGTCGGCGATCCGATAGGCCTCGTCGAGGTCGTCGGCGACGATCACCTGACCCCAGTCGCGCCAGGCCGGACCCGCGTAGTCGCGCGTGGGCATGCCGGGAAGGATCTTCTCGATCCAGTCCATGACCTCTTCGGCCAGCGCCTGCGACGTCGTCACGAGCACGGCGGGCGAGTCGGGTCCGTGCTCTGCCTGAGACAGCAGGTCGACCGCGGTGAAGAACGGGTCGGCGTGCTCGTCGGCGACGATGAGGATCTCGGTGGGGCCGGCGAACAGGTCGATGCCGACCTCGCCGAACAGCTGTCGCTTGGCCTCGGCGACGTAGGCGTTGCCCGGCCCGGCGATCATGTTCACCGGCTCGATCGAGTCGGTGCCCACGGCCATCGCGGCGACGGCCTGGACTCCGCCGAGGATGTAGATCTCGTCGGCGCCGGCCATCTTCATCGCGGCCACTGTCGCAGCGGGGATCTCGCCGCGGATGGGCGGGGTGCACGCGACGACCCGAGGGACCCCCGCCACCTTGGCCGTGATGATCGTCATGTGCGCGGACGCCGTCAGCGGGTACTTGCCTCCGGGGATGTATGCCCCCGCAGCCTGCACGGGCACGTGCTTCTGGCCGAGGAACACCCCCGGAAGGGTCTCGACCTCGATGTCGACCAGTGAATCGCGCTGCGCCTGCGCGAACCGGCGCACCTGGCTCTGCACGAACTCGATGTCGGTGATCACCTGTGCGTCGAGCGTGCCGATGATCTCCGTGATCTCCTCCTCGGAGAGTCGGTACGAGTCGCGACTCCAGTTGTCGAACTGCTCGGCATACCGGCGCACGGCGACGTCGCCGTTCTCGCGGATGTCGCCGATGATTCCCCTCACCCGCTCGGCGACGTCCTGCTGAGCGGTGTCCGCGAACGTCTTCGTCGGCGCGGTCTTGAGATGCAGGGGCATGGCCCTTCCTTCCGTTGCATACGTATGTGCTGATTATGACCGCGTATGCATTCGGGCGTCAAGAGCAGTAGAATCCGTGAGATCGAGGGGGAGGCGCCAGATGGTCGTCACGAGTCGTGATGTGGCCCGCTTGGCGGGTGTCTCGCAGCCGACGGTGTCTCGGGCGCTGCGCGACGATGCGCGAGTGTCCGAGGCGACGAAGCTCAGGGTGCGCGAAGCGGCCCAGCTGCTGGGCTACGTGCCGAGCGAGGCGGGGCGTGCCCTGTCGTCGGGTCGAACCCGGCGCATCGGCCTGCTGCTGACCGATCTCGACAACCAGTTCTACTCGCACATCATCGCCCCGGTGCACCGGGAGCTCGAGACCCTCGGCTACCAGCTGATGCTGCACACCGAGTCGGCCGACAACGACACGATCGTCGAACGGCTGCTCGCCAACGGTCTCGACGGCGTGATCCTCGCGACCACCACGGTCGAGTCCGTCGCACCGTTGCGCCTGAAGGACCGCGGCCTGCCGTTCGTGTACTTCAATCGCACCGGCTCGTTCGTCGAGGCGGATGCCACCGTCGTCGATCCCGCGCCGGGCTATCGCGACGCTGTCCGGCGGGCGGTCGAGCTCGGTCACACGCGCGTGGGAGCGGTCCTCGGACCGAGCAACACCAGCACGGCGCAGAGCCGAGAGGCGGCCTTGCGCGACGCCCTCGTCGCCGAGGGCGTGACGCTGCACGAGAGCGATGTGCGGCGGGTTCCGTACGGAGCAGCCGAGGGTGAGGCGGCGGCATCCGAGATCCTCGCCGGAGCGGACCGCCCGACCCTCCTGTTCTGCGGCAACGACGTGGTCGCATACGGGGCGCTCAACGCCGCCCACCGCGCGGGTCTGCGCGTGCCGGAGGACCTCTCGGTCCTCGGCTTCGACGATCTGCCCGAGGCGGCCTGGCCCATCATCGACCTGGCCACGATCGGATACGACATCGCCGGCATGGCGCGCACCGCCGCAGACCTCATCGTGCGTCGCATCGAGGACCCGGACGCCGCACTCGAGAAGACGCGGTTCGAATCCGCTTTCGTGCCGCGGCGCACTCTCGCGGCCCCGCACGCCGGCTGACCCCGCCGCTCGGCGATGATCACCGTGTGCGCAGGATCGTCTCTTGCGCTGGTTTGTGCATACGCATACACTGACGAAGACGAAGCCAGCGATCACCGATGAACCGCAGCTTCGCGTCTCGAAGGAGTGAAAAGCGTGTCTCTCGACCCGGTTGCTTACCTGCCGTACAAAGACCCCGACGACTTCATCCGTGAGGTCACCGATCTGATCTGGGTCGATCGGTCGATCAGCTTCATCCGCGAAAACTACGAGCCCGACTCGATCGTGCACGGCGCCTACGGCACCTCGACCACGCGGCAGGAGGTCATCGAGGGAACGCTCATGCGCATCTCGGCGACGCCCGATCGCACCGGCCAGGCGGAGGACGTGATCTGGGAGGCCCGTGGAGACGACGCGTTCCTCAGCTCGCATCTCGTGCTCTCCGGACATCTGCAGACGTCGTCGCACAGCCGCACGATCGCCAACTGCCTGTACCGCAAGGGGCGCATGGTCGAGGAGTGGGTGGTGCGGGACTCGCTCGCCGGTGCGCTCGAGAGCGGCCTCGACGTCGATGAGCTCGCCCGCGCCCAGGCCTTCCGCGGGTACACCGGATCATGGACCGAGCCGGCCCCCGCCGATCCGATCGCGAAGGGCGACTCCGGTGCGCGCCCCGACGACTACCGCTCCGAGGTCGAGACCGTGATCGACATGATCCAGACGGTCTGGAACGACCGCGACCTGCAGAAGGTCGAGAAGTTCTTCCACCGCGACCTCGTTCTGCTCACGGTCGGCAACCGGGTCGTCATCCGTCCCGAGGGCTACCGTCGGGCGCTGCTGCGGTTCCTCGAGTCGTTCCCCGCGGGACAGTTCGAGATCCGCGACATCCAGACCAACTACGACGTGCGCTATGCGGGCCTGCGCGTCGCCGTCACCTGGAAGTTCGTGGGCGACTACAACGGCGTGCCGAACTACGGCAGCCTCACCGGCAAGCCGATCGACCTGATCGGCATCTCGCAGTTCACATTCCACCAGGGAGCCCTCGTCAAAGAGGTGCGCCTGTGGGACGACATCGCCCTGCGCGCCCAGATCGCGGGCGTTCGCGGCGACGAGCCTGCGGCCTTCAGCAACATCTACTGATCAGCGACTGATCGACAAGGAGAAGAAGAAATGAGCAACGCCATCGTCGACCAGGTCGACGTCATCGTCCCCGCAGACGAGATCCAACGCCGCACCATCCGCCGTACTGATTGGGTGCCGTGCAACTCGGCCTTCATCGACTGCCGCACCCCGGGTTCGGACCGCAAGGAGAACTACTCGTTCATCGGTGCCGGTGTTTCGCAGAATGCCAGCCAGTACGTGAACCTCGAGGTGAACCACGGCTTCAACACCGGGGCCGCCGGCATGCCGAACGGCATCTCGAACAATCTGCACCTTCACTTCACCGCAGAGGTGTTCATCAACCTCGGCGGCGAGTTCCGACTCCGCTGGGGTGTCGACGGCAAGCAGGGCGAGTACATCAGCCACGACGGCGACATCGTCACGATCCCCACCTGGATCTTCCGCGGCTTCACCAACGAGGGGCCTGACGACGGCATCCTCTACACGGTGCTCGGTCGCGATGACAACGGCGGCATCATCTGGGGTCCCTCAGTGCTTCGTGAGGCGGAGTCGTACGGGCTGCACCTCACTGCCGACAACAAGCTCATCGACACGGTCGCGGGAGATGTGCTGCCCGACGACGTGCCCCTGATCACGCCGATGAAGCAGCACTACATCGACGAGCTCACGACCTACACGGTCGAGGACATGCGCTCGCGGGTCATCCAGCCGGGTGACCGCAAGTACTCGTCGGCGGCACTGCTCTGCGCAGCGGTCGACGGCGGCCGCGTCGAGCTGGCCACCGCCATCGGCTACGGCATGAGCGAGAACCGTCGCCAGGTGCCGAACGTGACCGAGCCGCACTCGTTCAACCTCGCGTGGGTGCGTGCCGAGGCGGGGCAGGGCGTGCTTCGCCACCGCCATGACAAGACGCAGGCGCTGCTGTTCAAGACCGGTCGCTGGGAGGTCACACTCAACGGCGACCCGTCTACTGCCGTCACGCTGGGCGCAGGCGACACGTTTTCGGTGCCCGAGGGCAGCTGGCGCTCGTACGTCTGCGTCGAGGGCGACGAGACCGGAACCGGAACGGTGCTCGTGATCAACGGCGGCGACGACCGCGTCTACCTCGAGTGGGCTCCGGAGGTCGTCGAGGCGGCGGCCGCCGCCGACTGGACCATCGACCCCAACAGCTACCTGGCCCCGCTCGGAGTGATGGTCACCGCCACCGAAGATGACTGAGATCGCAGGGGCGCGAGGGGCTTCCGGCTCCTCGCGCTCCGGCGTCTCCTCCGCGGGTGCCGGAGCATCGGATGCCGGTTCGCTGCGTGTCGCCGCGATCTCGCCCGAGATCGTGATCGGCGACGTCGACGGCAACCTCGACCGCATCCGCTCGGCGATCTCCGCGGCCGCGCGCCGCGGCGCTCAGCTGATCGTGCTGCCGGAGCTGGCCACGAGCGGCTATGTGTTCGCCGATCGTGAGGAGGCGCTCGGCGCCGCTCTGACCGCCGACGACCCGCGGTGGTCGTCGGTGCAGGAGGCGATCCCCGAGGGTGCCGTCGTCGTGGTCGGGTATGCCGAGAGCGACGGCGTTCGTCTGTTCAACACCGCCGCGGTCCTCACCCGCGATCTGCGCCTCGCCGACTATCGCAAGGCGCACCTCTGGGGGGCCGAGAAGCTGGTCTTCGACAGCGGGTCCGAGGCCGGACTCGTCGTGGATGCCCCGTTCGGGCGTCTCGGCGTGGCGCTCTGCTACGACAACGAGTTCCCGGAGGTGCCCCGTCGGCTGGCGCTGGCGGGCGCTGACGTGCTCGCACTTCCGGTCAACTGGCCGCTCGTTCCGCGCCCCGCTGGTGAGCATGCTCCCGAGCTCATCCAGGCCATGGCATCGGCCAGGTCGTCGCGGCTCCCCGTCGTGATCGCCGATCGGTGGGGCTCGGAGCGCGGGGTCGACTGGACAGACGGCACGGCGATCATCGACGAGCAGGGGTGGATCGTCGCGTTCCGGGCCGTCATGGGGGCGACGGCCGTGCTGTCGCTCGACGCGGTGCGCGGCAAGGCGCTCCCGCCGCACAACGATCTGTTCGCCGACCGCCGGGCCGACCTGTACTGACCCGTGCCGGTTGCAGGACCTGACCCGTGCCGGTTGCAGGACCTGACCCGTGCCGGTTGCGGGACCTGCCCCGTGCCGGTTGCGGGACCTGACCCGTGCCGGATGCAGGACCTGACCCGTGCCGGATGCGGGACCTGCCCCGTGCCGGTTGCAGGACCTGACCCGTGCCGGATGCAGGACCTGCCCCGTGCCGGTTGCGGGACCTGCCCCATGCCGGTTGCGGGACCTGCCCCGTGCCGGTTGCGGGACCTGCCCCGTGCCGGTTGCGGGACCTGACCCGTGCCGGATGCAGGACCTGACCCGTGCCGGATGCAGGACCTGAGCGCGGATGCAGGGCTGGATCGTCGATCTGCTCCCGCATCCGTGCCGTCGTCCTGCAGACGGGTCGGAACCCGCGGTCATGCGAGAGCGGTGCGCCCCTGATGCTCCGGCAGTCGTTCGCGCAGCATCCGCTCTGCCAGCTCGGCCAGCTTCTGCGTCGCGGGCGACAGCAGCACGCCCTCGCGCTGCACGAGCGCGATGGTGTCGTGCATCGGCTCGGCGAACGGGAAGGTGCGGATGCCTGACGGAAACGCGTCGGATTCGGCGATCGACCGCGACACGATCGTGTCGGCGGTGCCCGCCGCGACCAGGCTGAGCGCCGTCTCGACGTGCTCGACCTCGACCGCCGGCTCGATGGTGAGCCCCCGCAGCCGTGCGCGTTCGAGCAGCTGGCGCCGCGTGGGGTCGTCCCATCCGGCGAAGGCGTCGTAGAGCACGAGCTTGGCGTCGGCGACCTCGTCGATCGTGACGGCCGGGGTGTCGGGCTCGCGGGTGGCCGAGGCATAGAGCACCTCGTCGCGGAACAGCGGGCGCACCTCGAGGCCGTCCTCGTCGACCGGAAGAACCAGCAGGCCGGCTTCGAGCTCGCCGGCGGCGATCGAGCGGGCGACGTGCGCCGAGTTGATGCCGACGAGCCGCAGTCGCACGTTCGGATGCCGGTGATGGAAGGTCTCGGCCAGATCCGCGAGCGCGTAATAGGCCGCGTTGCGCAGCACGCCGAACGTGCAGGTGCCGCGGTCCAGCGACGTGAGCGCCTGGATGGTGTCGATGCCGTTCTGCACCGCGCTCACTGCCTGCGCCGCGTGGGGGCGCAGCTCGAGCGCGGCGGCCGTCGGCACGAGGCGCCTGCTGCCGCGGGTGAAGAGGGTCACGCCGAGTTCGCGTTCGAGGCGCGCGACGAGCTCAGAGACGGAGGCCTGCGTCATGCCCAGAGTCCTGCCCGCCGCCGTGAACGAGCCGTCGTCGAGCGCCGCGAGGAAGGCCGTCAGCTGCGTGATGGTCATAGCCAATGGTAAACCCGATGGATCGCCACGGATCATCAGGCTTGTCTCGTGGATGCAGCGGATCTAGCCTTCCTGCATGCGTTACTCCTCAGCTGTCCTCGCCCGCTACGACGGCGACTTCCATCACCTCAAGACCCCGCTCATCGACGCACCCGCCGCGCAGCGCGATCCGGCCGTCATCGAGACCGTCACGAGCATGCTCGCCGACATCCGCGAGCGCGGTCTGGATGCCGTGCTCGATTACGCACGCACGCTCGACAACTACCAGGGTGCCGACATCGAGCTCACCGCCGAGCAGATCGCGAGCAGCGGAGACCGCCTCGACCCGGATCTGCGCGCGGCGATCGAACTGGGGGCCGAGCGCACGCAGGCGTTCGCGCGCGCCTCCCGCGAGCACCTGACCGACTTCGAGACCGAGTTCGTTCCCGGCATCGTGACCGGCGCCAAGTACATCCCCGTCTCGCGCGTCGGTGCGTACCTGCCGGCCGGTCGATTCCCGCTCACGGCGAGCGCCTTCATGACCGTGGGCGTGGCGAAGGCGGCGGGTGTGCCGACCGTGATCGCGTGCACGCCTCCGCAGCCCGACGGCGGAGCGAACGACGCCGTCGTCTACGCCGCGCACCTTTCGGGCGTCGATCGCGTGTTCGTGATCGGCGGGGTGCAGGCGCTCGCGGCCATGGCCTACGGGCTGCTCGGCGATCTGCCCGTCGACATGCTCGTCGGCGCGGGCAACGCATTCGTGGCCGAGGCCAAGCGTCAGCTCTTCGGCACGGTCGCGATCGACCTGCTCGCGGGTCCGAGCGAGGTCGCCGTGATCTCCGACGAGACCGCCGACCCCGTGCTCGTGGCCGCAGACCTGTTGGGGCAGGCGGAGCACGGGCCGAACTCGCCCGCGGCGCTCATCACGACATCCGAAGAGCACGGCCACGCCGTGATCGCTGAGATCGAACGACAGCTCGAGACGCTGGCGACCGTCGACATCGCGGGTGCCGCCTGGCGCGACTACGGTGTCGTCACGGTCGCGAAGGATCGCGAGACCGCCGCGGCCCTCATGGATGACCTCGCTCCTGAGCACCTCGAGCTGCTCACGGCCGACGACGAGTGGTACCACGAGAATCTGCGCAACTACGGCTCGATCTTCATCGGGCCCTGGAGCACCGTCGCCTACTCCGACAAGGGCATGGCCGGCACCAACCACGTGCTGCCGACGGCCGGTGGGGCGAAGCACAGCGCGGGTCTCTCGGTGTCGCGATTCCTCAAGCCGCTGACCTATCAGCGCATCAGCCGGGAGGCGACACCCGAGCTCGCGAACGCCGTGCAGGTGATCTCCGACTCCGAGGGGATGGCCGCGCACAGCGCGACGGCCACGCTGCGGTTGGACCGTCTCGCCTGACGGGGCGTGCCCTCGGTGGTCCGATCCGGTATCGACGGGTAGGTCGGTGCCGGATGCAGGACCGAGGCACGGATGCAGGGCGAGATCGCCGATCTCGCTCGGCATCCGTGCTTTCGTCCTGCGGCGGGCCGGGGCGCCTGGGCTGCGACGCCGGAGGTGGGGCCGGATGCCGGCGGATGTGGGGCCTGACCGGTGTCGGATGCAGGACCGAGGCACGGATGCGGGATCATGCGGGTGGTTCAGTCCTGCATCCGTGCTTTCGTCCTGCAGATGTGCCGCACTGCGAGACCCGCGCGCGGCCACCGAACCTCAGAGGGCGGTGTAGCCGCCGTCGACGAGGTGGTAGCTGCCGGTGATGAAGCTGGCGGCGTCGCTGGCGAGGAAGGCGATGAGGTTCGCGACTTCGTCGGCCTGGCCGAGACGGCCGATCGGGTGCTTGCTCACGAGGAACGCCCTCGCCTCTTCGCCCATGCTCGCGAGCAGCGGGGTGTCGATGAAGCCGGGGCCGACCGAGTTCACGCGCACGCCCTGCGCGGAGTACTCGAGCGCGGCCGACTTGGTCATCCCGACGACCGCGTGCTTGGCGGCGACGTAGGCGGGCGAGTTCGCGAAGCCGACGCTGCCGAGGATCGACGCGATGTTCACGACAGAGCCGCCGCCGTTCGCGAGGATCGAGGGGATCTGCGCCTTCATGTTGCGGAAGACGGCGTTGAGGTTGATCGAGATGACCTTGTCCCACGCGGCGTCGTCGTATTCGGCGGTGGGGGCGGATGCTCCGCCGATGCCGGCGTTGTTGACGCCGATGCGCAGCGGGGCGAGCGTGTTCGCGAGCTCGACCGAGCTGGCGATCCAGGCTGTGTCGGTCGCATCGCCGACCGATGCCTCGGCGGTGCCGCCAGCGGCGCGGATCTCATCGACGACCGCGTTCGCGTGCTCCGCGTTCAGGTCGTTGACGACGACGGATGCGCCGTTCTGAGCGAGCAGGAGAGCGGTCGAGCGTCCGATTCCGCTGCCTGCTCCCGTCACGATCGCCGAGCGGTTCGAGACGTCGTACTGAGCCACGAGTGACTCCTCTTCCGGACGGTCGCGGTGCCGGGAGATCTTCTCGGACGGTCCGTCCTCGGCTTCCAGCCTACGCCTCCGGAGAGGAGATGGATTCGTCTGAATGAATCTGCGAGGGTCGATCCAGGGTGCGTATCGAGGAGCGCTCGATGACCGGCATCGGAATGAGCACGGCGCCGAGCGGCCGCTCGCCGAGCAGCATCTCGACCGCGGTGCGCCCCATCACGTCGTAGGGGAGTCGCGCGGTCGTGAGCCCCGGACGCTGGAAGCTGGCGAGCTCCTCGTCGTCGAAGGAGGCGACGGAGATGTCGTCGGGCACGCGAAGCCCTCGCTCCGCGATCGCCTGATACGTGCCGAAAGCCACACCGTCGTTGCCGGCCAGGATCGCCGTGAGGTCGGGGTGCGCGTCGAGCATCTGCAGGGTGCGGGTGTATCCGATGTCGGGGTTCCACTCGGGGACGTCCATGATGAATGGCTCGACGTCGGCCTCGGCGAAGGCGGCGCGGATGCCGTCGAATCTCGGGCCGATGGTCACCGAGTGCAGGGGCGACGAGACCGCATGCGGGTTGTTGCCGATCACGCCGACGCGGCGGTGGCCGGCATCCGTGAGCAGGCGCGCCATCGCGTGGCCCGCGACGCGCTCGTCGGGGAGCACGGAGGGGTGCCCGGTCGTCGACGTGCCGTTGACGATCACGACCGGCACGTCGGCGGGTGTCTCGGGCACTTCGATCATGCGGGCGCCGAGGAGTCCGATCAGGATGCCGTCGACCCGGCGGTCGATCATCGCTTGGATCTCGTCGGAGATGGTGGCGTCGTCGCCCTCGGTCTCGGCGATCAGCACGGTGTGCCCGTGCTCCTTCGCCGCGGACAGCAGGCCCCGGATCATCTCGGAGGCGTAGCGGGTGACGGTGATCTGATCCGAGATGAAGCCGAGGGTCTTCGTCTTTCCCAAGCGCAGGCTCTGGGCCGCGGGATTCGGTCGGTAGCCGAGCTCCTCGGCGGCGGCGCGAACCCGACGAGCGGCATCGGCGGAGAGGCGCGAACCCGGCCGGTCGTTGAGGATCATGCTCACGGCGGTCTTCGACATGCCCGAGAGCGCGGCGACGTCGGCGAGCGTGGGCCTGCGATCGACCTTCTTCGGCACCGGCATCCTCCTGTCGTGACATCTCCAGCTTAGGCAGTGCACGTGGTGCCGCGGAACCGCGCCGGTTGAATTGATTTAGCAAAATCGTTGCGGCCGCCCATCGGCAATGCTAACCTCGGCGATGCTGAATCAATTTAGCTTCGTCGTCGGGACTCACTTGCCTCGCTGCGAAGTCATTCACTCAGGAGAGAACATCGTGGTTGATCTCACTCGCAGGGCTCTGCTCGGCGCGATCGGTCTGGGCATCGTGGGCACCGTCGTCTCGTGGCCGAGGCTCACCGGAGCCGACATCCCCGGCCGCGGCACAGACACTCTGACCGTCGCCCTCTTCGGCACCGCGCAGGACGCGGTGGCGCGTCAGGCGCTGGTCGACGGCTTCCAGCGCAAGCACCCCGGCATCACCGTGCGCATCGTGGCCATTCAAGGACAGGACTGGAGCGAGTACTTCGCGAAGATCCTCACGATGATCGCGGCGGGCACGCCGCCCGACGTCGTCACGGTGGCGACCGAGGGGGCGCAGCTCTTCGCGTCGCGCCTCGCGCATCCTCTCGACGAGTATGTGCGCCGCGACGCGTCGGAGATGCAGGAGTACTTCGACGACGTGAATCCGACCCTCATCGAGGCGTTCATGTACCAGGGCAGCCTGTTCCAGATGCCCGACAACTTCAATGCGGCGAACGTCTTCTACAGCACGAAGGCCTTGGAGCGCGCGGGGCTGGAACGCCCTGCCGACAACTGGACGCTGGAGGACTTCCTCGGCACCGCCCGCGCGATGAAGAAGAGCGCTTCGGGGCAGTTCCTGCCGTACTTCTGGAACAACCGGCTGTGGGGCGGCGTCGTCCCCTGGCTGTATGTCAACAACACGAGCTTCCTGCACGAGGAGAAGGCGAGCGGCGGCGACTGGCTGTGGGACCGCTTCTACCCCGGCCAGCCGGCCCGCAGCGGCGGCTATCTGTGGAAGCAGGCCGACGCGCTCAACGAGCACGCGATCGAGAGCTTCTCGGTGCTCGAGCGGATGGTCTCGGAGGGTCTCGCGGCGAACCCCGCACAGGGCGGCGGAAACGAGCTGGTCTCCCTGTTCTCCACCGGCTCGGTCGGGATGACCCCCGCGGGAGGCTTCTGGGTCAGCGGCCTCGAGGAAGCGGGCGTCGCGAACGACGCCTATGACGTGACCTACTTCCCCAGGATGTCGGGGCAACGGCACCAGTTCGGGGCGGGCGGCTACGCGATCATGGAGACCTCGCCCCGCAAGGACGAGGCATGGGAGTGGCTCAAGTACTGCGTCTCGGTCGAGGGCATGACGATCGCCCACCCGAAGCCCGACTCATCGCTCCCTCGTCGCTCCCTCAACGCCGAGCTCTATGGCGCGGGGGTGGGGCCTGCGCACTGGGAGGTCTTCTACGACACGCTCGACAGGTTCCCCGACACCGGTCCGATGCCGGCACCTCCCCAGCAGGCCGCCGTCGAGTCCGCTCTGCTCAAGAACGTGGTGTCGACCATCACGAACGGCCCATCCGGCGTCCGTCGAGGGCTCGAGACCATGCAGCGAGATCTCGAGCTCGCGCTGGGGGGAAACTGATGTCCGAGAACACCACCCGCACTCTCACCGTGCCGCCGGGGTCCCGGCGCGAGACCGGCACGGTCGCCCGCTCGGGGCGATCGATCATCTGGGTCTTCCTCGCGCCCACCCTCATCGGGCTCGGGCTGTTCAACTTCGTCCCGATCATCGGATCGTTCGTCCTGGCCTTCTTCCGCTGGGACATCATCTCCGACCCGGTCTTCGTCGGGTTCGACAACTTCGTCGACCTGGCGACCAACCCGACGGTGAGCGTGTCGTTCCTGAACACCATCGGCTTCGTCGTCGTCGCCGTCATCCTGCAGCTCGGGGTCGCACTGGTGCTCGCGGTGCTCGTCCAGTCGAGGATGCCGAGCTGGCTGCGCACCTTCTTCCGGTCGGCGCTGTTCTTCCCGCTGATCCTGTCGGCGGCATCCGTCTCGCTGATCATGGCGTACCTGTTCAACCAGGAGTTCGGCCTGGTGAATCAGACGCTGAATCTGATCGGCATCGCGGACGTCGGGTGGTTGACGACCGGATTCGGCGCGAAGGTCGTGGTGCTCCTGGTCTACGTGTGGCAGAACTTCGGGTTCACGTTCCTGCTCTTCATCGGAGGGCTCGCCGCGATCCCGAGTGAGGTCTACGAGGCGTCCTCACTCGACGGTGCGGCGGGATGGACCCAGTTCCGCATGATCACGCTGCCCCTGGTGAGTCCGACACTGCTCGTGGCATCCGTCATGGCGATCATCAACGCCCTGCAGATCTTCGACCAGCCCTGGGTGCTCACGCGCGGTGGCCCCGGTGACGAGACCCGCACGGCCGTGATGGTGATCTACGAGTCCGCGTTCCGACAGCTCGATTTCGGTGGAGCGTCGGCCATCGGCATCGTGCTGACCCTTCTCATCATGCTCGTCACGGCCATCCAGTTCCGGCTGAGCCGCCGATTCGTCTTCTACGGGTGAGGCCCATCATGACAACGACAGCGGTTACGAAGCGTTCCTGGCTCTACACCCTCGGCACGGGCGGCAAGTTCGCCCTGCTCGGACTCGCGGCTCTGCTGACCCTCGGGCCCGTCGTCTGGACCCTGATCACGGCGCTGTCGCCGACCGACAGCGCGACCCAAGAGGTCAACGTGGGTTTCGGCGCCTTCGCCGACGTCTTCACCAAGATCCCGATCTGGCTCTACGCGTGGAACAGCGCTCTGGTGGTGCTGCTGGTCGCTGCCGGCCAGATGCTCTCCGCCGCGATGGCCGGCTATGTGTTCGCGAAGTTCGAGTTCCGTCACAAGAGGCTGATGTTCGCGCTGATCCTCGCGACGATGATGGTTCCGCTGCAGGTGACGATCGTCCCGGTGTTCATGCTGGTGAGGGGCATGGGGCTCGCCGACACCCTGCTCGCGCTCATCGTGCCTGCGCTCCCCACCGCGTTCGGCACGTTCCTGATGCGGCAGTACTTCATGGGCATCCCGACCGAGCTGGGTGAGGCCGCGCAGCTCGACGGGGCCGGGCCCTGGCGCACGTTCTTCGGCGTCTATCTGCCGCTGGCCACCCCCGGGCTCGCGATCGTCGGCATCCTCGCCTTCAACTATCACTGGAACGAGTTCTTCCGACCTCTCATCATGACCATCAGCGATCAGAACTTCACGCTGCCACTCGGCCTGGTGACGCTGCAGGGCAACCTCGGCACCGGCAGCGTCTCGACGGTGCTCGCCGGTGTGATCCTCTCGATGATCCCCGCACTCCTGGTGTTCTTCTTCGGGCAGAAGCCTCTGCGCGAAGGACTCACGGCGGGCGTCGGCAAATGACGCACGCCCCCATCAAGTAGAAAGACGACTGCCCCGGTGACCCCCACTGACCTTCCCCCGGTCCGCACCATGAGCCCGCGACTGCACTTCGCTCCGCGCAACAACTGGATGAACGACCCGAACGGTCTCGTCTTCCACCACGGTCTGTACCACCTGTACTTCCAGTACAACCCGCAGGGCGGCGAGCACGCCCACCTCAGCTGGGGCCATGCGACGAGCACCGACCTCGCGCGATGGACCGAGCACGAGCCGGCGATCCTCTGGGACGACACGGAGCAGATCTACTCCGGCTCCGTCGTGGTCGATCACGGCAACACCTCAGGGTTCGGCACGGTCGAGGAGCCCCCGCTGGTGGCGCTCTATACGGCGGCCGCGGACGAGCACCAGGCGCAGGCGCTCGCGTACAGCACCGACGGCGGATACGTCTGGACGAAGTATCGGGGCAACCCGGTGCTCGACCGGGGCACGAGCGACTTCCGTGATCCGAAGGTGTTCCGCTACGACGACGGAGGCGACGGCTACTGGGTCATGGTCGCGGTCGAGGCAGAGGACCGCCAGGTGCTGTTCCACCGCTCCGACGATCTCAAGACGTGGACCTATCTGTCGTCCTACGGTCCGGCCGGCCCCGTCGGCGGGGTCTGGGAGTGCCCGGACATGTTCAGGCTGGCGGTCGACGGTGACGAGGCCGATGCGCGGTGGGTGCTGCTCATCAGCCTCAACCCGGGAGGCATCGCGGGAGGCTCGGGAACCCATTACGTCGTGGGTGATTTCGACGGCACGACCTTCCGGCCGACTGCGCCCCTTCCTGCTCCCGCGCCGGAGCTCCTGGTCGACCGCAGTCAGTCGCGTGACGAGCTCGAGGCGTTCGGCTGGATCGACTTCGGCCCCGACTGCTACGCCGGCGTCACGTTCGACGGCCTCGCCGCGCACCAGCGGACGCTGATCGCCTGGATGGACAACTGGCAATACGCAGGCAGCATCCCGCACGATGACTCCTCCGAGTACCGCAGCGCGATGACCCTTCCGCGCAGGCTCTCGCTCGCCCGCGACCGCAGCGGCGCGGTGCGTCTGCGGCAGGCGCCGGCGATCGAGGTCGGGCCTGACGAGATCACCGAGCTCGGCTCGCTGACGGGTCGTGTCGCTGTGGCCGCGGGCCTGGTGGGTGCGGGGTCGACGGATGCTGCGCTGGCGGATGCTGCGCTGGCGGATGCGGCACTGGCGGATGCGGTGCGGATCCGTGTCACGGCGACGTTCGGCGACGCCGACAGCGTCGAACTGCGCATCGGGGCCGCGGATGCCGGCGAGGTCGTCATCCGGCAGAGCCACGCGAGCGGGCGCATCGACGTCGTCCGACCCGACGTGGTTCCGCCCGCGGGGGTGGGCGGGTCGATGTCGATGCCCGTCGCGCGCGCGGGCGAGATCGCCTGGGAGATCTGGATCGACGCGCTGAACGACCGGGTGGCGTCGCTGGAGCTGTTCGCGGAAGACGGCGATCGGGTGCTCACCGCGCTGATCCCCGCCTCCTCGCATCGCACCTGTTCGCTGGCGGCCGTGGGGGGAGCGCTGCGCGAGGTGCGCGTCGCCGTCGCAGAGGAGGCGTACTGACCTAGCGGCACGACCTCGCGCGCGACAGCTGCGGTCGCGCCAAGTCATCGACCCATCGCGGAATACCCCGAGAGGGTATACGCTTGTTCTTAATACCCCCCAGGGGTACTAGAACGAGAGAGGGAGACATGATGACGAAGAACGAGTTCCAGGTGACGGGCATGACCTGCGGCCACTGCGAGATGTCGGTGCGCGAAGAGGTCTCCGAGATCCCCGGCGTCGAAGACATCCAGGTGAGCGCGCAGACCGGAAAGCTCGTCGTCACCGGCTCGGCAGCGCTCGACGATGCGCAGATCCTGGCCGCCGTCGCAGAGGCAGGCTATTCGGCGGTGCGGACGGCATGAACGCCGGCGCACGGCTCGGCCTGTTCGGGGCGGGCCTCGTGGTGGCGTTCGGCGCGGCCTTCGGGCTGGCCGGCGTCATCGTTCCCGCGAGCGCGGTCAGCGACTGGACGAAGGGTGCGGAAATGGATGATCACGATGGTCACGCCGAGAGTGCTGTCGGCGCGGATGACTCGGCGAGTGCCGCCGCAGTCGACCTGAAGGGCCTGTCGCTCGGTCTCGACGGCTATGTGCTGTCGCCGATCGAGGCGCCGGCATCCCCCGGTGAACCCGGTGCGCTGGCGTTCCGGATCGACGACGCCAACGGCGTCCCCGTCACGGACTATGCGACGGCGCACGACAAGGACCTGCACCTGATCGTGGTGCGCTCGGACGGGAGCCGGTTCCGTCATGTCCATCCGGTGCTCGACGCGGCCACGGGAACGTGGTCCCTGTCGTGGGAGTGGACGGAGGCCGGAACCTATCGCGTGTTCGCGGACTTCACCCCGGCAGGTGCCGATGCCTCATCGCTCACGCTGACTCGCACGGTTCAGGTGGCGGGCGAGTTCGCACCCGTCGCGCCGCAGCCGACCCGCGTCGCGCAGGTCGATGGCTTCACGGTCTCGCTCGACGGCGACCTCGAAGCAGGAGTGGCGAGCGATCTCACCTTGACGGTCACACAGGACGGTCGCCCGGTCACCACCCTGGAGCCGTATCTCGGCGCGTTCGGCCACCTGGTGGCGCTGCGCGACGGCGACCTCGCGTACCTGCACGTGCACGCCGCGGGTGACGAGCCCGAAACGGGCGAGACGTCGGGGCCCGAGATCGAGTTCGCCGCAGAGGCCCCGACCGCGGGGCGGTATCTGCTGTACCTCGACTTCCAGGTCGACGGCACCGTGCATACGGCCGAGTTCGTGCTCGATGCCGCTCACGCACAGGGCGTGACCGAAACCGAGGGCGATTCGCACGACGACGGACACTGACCGTCAGCCGTCGTCCCTGCCGCAGCTGATCGCTGCGGCCCACAGCCACAAGCCAGAGAAGGAACGAACATGAGCACGTCAGCACCTGCGAACGCAGGGACCGGAGTCGAACTGGAGATCGGCGGCATGACCTGCGCCTCCTGCGCGATGCGGATAGAGAAGAAGCTGAACAAGCTCGATGGTGTCGTGGCGACCGTCAACTACGCGACCGAGAAGGCGAAGGTCACCGTGCCGGACGGGTATGACCCGGCGGCGCTGATCGCGGAGGTCGAGAAGACGGGGTACTCCGCGTCGATCCCCGCCCCGAAGGGCTCGAAGAACGACGTCGGTTCAGCCGGGGATGCCGACTCGGATCCTGAGCTGCGGTCGCTGCGCAACCGTCTGATCGGCGCGATCGTGCTGACCGTGCCGGTGATCGCGATGGCCATGATCCCGGCGCTGCAGTTCACGTACTGGCAGTGGGCCTCGCTCGCACTCGCGGCCCCCGTGATCCTGTGGGGTGCCTGGCCCTTCCACCGGGCGGCGTGGATGAATCTCAGGCACGGCACCGCGACGATGGACACGCTCATCTCCCTGGGCACATCGGCCGCATTCCTGTGGTCGCTATACGCGCTCTTCTTCGGCACGGCCGGAACTCCCGGCATGACCCACCCGTTCGAGTTCGCACTCGCCCCCTCCGACGGGGCGGCGAACATCTACCTCGAGGTCGGTGCCGGGGTGACGATGTTCATCCTCGCCGGGCGCTACTTCGAGAAGCGGTCGAAGAAGCAGGCCGGCGCAGCCCTGCGCGCGTTGCTCGAGCTCGGCGCGAAGGACGTCGCCGTGCTGCGCGGTGGCGTGGAGACGAAGATCCCGGTCGAGGATCTGCAGGTGGGAGACGAGTTCGTCGTGCGGCCGGGCGAGAAGATCGCGACCGACGGCGTCGTGGTCTCGGGCACGTCTGCTGTCGACGCATCGATGCTCACCGGTGAAGCGGTGCCTGTCGAGGTCGCAGAGGGCGACGCCGTCACCGGTGCCACGACCAACGTCGGCGGCCGGCTCGTCGTGCGCGCCACCCGGATCGGCTCTGACACGCAGCTGGCGCAGATGGCCCAGCTCGTCGAAGACGCTCAGACGGGTAAGGCCGAGGTGCAGCGTCTCGCCGACAGGATCTCGGGCGTCTTCGTGCCGATCGTGATCGTGATCGCCGTCGTCGCCCTCGGTGGCTGGCTCGGCGCGGGGTTCCCCGTGACCGCGGCGTTCACTGCGGCGGTGGCCGTGCTCGTGATCGCGTGCCCGTGCGCGCTGGGCCTGGCGACCCCCACCGCGCTGCTGGTCGGCACCGGGCGGGGTGCGCAGATGGGAGTGCTCATCAAGGGGCCGGAGGTGCTGGAGTCCACCCGCACGGTCGACACCGTCGTGCTCGACAAGACGGGCACGGTGACCACCGGCAAGATGACGCTCGTCGACGTGTTCGTCGAGCCCGGCACCGACCGCGCGGAACTCCTGAGTCTGGCCGGCGCGTTGGAGGAAGCCTCGGAGCACCCGATCGCCCAGGCCATCGCCAAGGGTGCGACCCAGGAGGTCGGGACTCTGCCGACGCCCGAGGACTTCGCGAACATCGAGGGCAAGGGAGTGCAGGGGATCATCGACGGTCACGCCGTGCTCGTCGGACGGGATTCGCTCCTCGCCGAGTGGTCGCAGACGCTGAGCCCCGAGCTCGCGTCGACGAAGGCCCGCGCCGAGGGCGAGGGCAAGACCGTCGTCGCGGTGGGCTGGGACGGGCAGGCGCGCGGCATCCTGGTCGTTGCCGACACGGTGAAGCCGAGCAGCGCCGAAGCGATCGCCCAGTTCACGGCGATCGGGCTGACCCCCATCCTCCTCACCGGCGACAACGCCGCGGTCGCCAGGCGCATCGCGGCAGAGGTCGGGATCGACCAGGTCATCGCCGAAGTCCTGCCGAAGGACAAGGTCGACGTCGTCACGCGACTGCAGCGCGAGGGAAAGGTCGTCGCGATGATCGGTGACGGCGTCAACGACGCCCCCGCACTCGCGCAGGCCGACCTCGGCATCGCGATGGGCACCGGGGCGGACGTCGCGATCGAGGCATCCGACATCACCCTGGTGCGCGGAGACCTGCGCAGCGCGGTCGACGCGATCCGACTGTCGCGAAAGACCCTCGGAACCATCAAGACCAACCTGTTCTGGGCCTTCGCCTACAACGTCGCGGCCATCCCTGTCGCCGCGCTCGGAATGCTCAACCCCATGCTGGCCGGCGCAGCGATGGCACTGTCGAGCGTCTTCGTCGTCGGCAACAGCCTGCGCCTGCGGGGGTTCCGGAGTGTCATCCCGCGGTGACACGCATGGTTTCTCGCAGCGACGCGGAGCCAGGCCTGATTCACTTATCCGTCCGCACCCGGCTCGACCCCGGGCGCATCGAACAAGGAGTTCTGATGAGCCAGCACGACGAGCACACCCATCACGCCGTGAACGAGAATCACGGCACCGCGCCGACGGTGCAGCACGACCACGCGGCTATGAGCCACGACCACGGCGCTCCTCAAGAACACGCCGGTCACGGCGGTCACGCGGACCACGGCGATCACGTGGGCCAGTTCCGGCGGTTGTTCTGGATCATGCTGATCCTTGCGGTCCCCGTTGTCGGGTTCTCGACGATGTTTTCGATGATCCTCGGGTACTCGTTGCCAGAGGCCGCATGGGTCGGGTGGGTATCCCCGGTTCTCGGAACCGTCATGTACGTGTGGGGTGGGGCCCCGTTCCTCACCGGCGCGGTGAGTGAGCTCCGTGCACGCAAGCCCGGAATGATGCTGCTGATCGCCCTGGCGATCACGGTGGCGTTCCTCGCGTCATGGGGCGCGAGTCTCGGGCTGCTCCATCACGAGCTGGACTTCTGGTGGGAGCTGGCGCTGCTGATCGTGATCATGCTGCTCGGTCACTGGATCGAGATGCGATCCCTCGCACAGACGACCTCAGCGTTGGACTCGTTGGCTGCGTTGCTGCCCGATGAGGCGGAGAAGATCGAGGGCGATACGACCGTCACGGTCGCCCCGTCTGATCTGCTGGTGGGAGACGTGGTGGTGGTGCGCCCCGGCGGGCGGGTCCCCGCGGACGGACGGATCGTGCAGGGCTCGGCCAGCATGGACGAGTCGATGATCACCGGCGAGTCCCGGCCCGTGCGCCGCAGCGACGGCGACCAGGTCATCGCCGGCACCGTCGCTACCGATTCCGGTGTGCGGGTCGAGATCACCGCTATCGGTGAGGACACTGCTCTCGCGGGAATCCAGAAGCTGGTGACCGAGGCGCAGAATTCATCCTCGCGGGCGCAGCGACTCGCTGACAAGGCGGCGGGATGGCTGTTCTGGTTCGCGCTCGGCGCTGCCGCGATCACCGCCATCGTCTGGACCGTCGTCGGCATGCCCGACGCCGCCGTGATCCGCACGATCACCGTGCTGGTGATCGCCTGCCCGCACGCGCTCGGTCTGGCGATCCCGCTCGTCGTGTCGATCGCGACAGAGCGCGCTGCCCGTGGGGGCGTGCTGATCAAGGACCGTCTCGCGCTGGAGAGTATGCGCACCGTCGATACCGTCCTGTTCGACAAGACCGGCACCCTCACCAAGGGCACCCCCGCGGTGACCGCGATCGACCCGGTCGCCGGGACCGATCCCGACCAGCTGCTGGCGTGGGCCGCTGCCGCGGAGGCCGACTCCGAGCACCCTCTCGCTCGCGCGATCGTGAACGCGGCGAAGGAGAAGACCCTCACGGTCCCCTCGTCAGCCGACTTCGAATCCTCCCCGGCGGTCGGGGTCCGTGCACGTGTCGACGGACACGTCGTGCAGGTGGGTGGCCCCTACATGCTCGAGCAGGGGCACGCCTCCGAGCTGCCCGTTGCCGATGAGTGGCGTGACGAGGGTGCGATCATCCTCCACGTGCTCGTCGACGGACAGGTCGCCGGAGCGCTGCGCTTGGCGGATGAGATCCGCTCGGAGTCACGTCACGCAGTCGACGCCCTCCACCAGCGCGGCGTGCAGGTGGTCATGATCACCGGTGACGCCGACGCGGTTGCCGCCTCGGTGGCGGGAGATCTCGGCATCGACCGGTACTTCGCCGGCGTCCGACCCGAAGACAAGGCCTCGAAGGTGAAAGAGCTGCAGAACGAAGGCCGCAGGGTTGCGATGGTCGGAGACGGTGTCAACGACGCCCCCGCCCTCGCGCAGGCAGACGTCGGTATCGCCATCGGCGCCGGGACGGATGTCGCGATCGCCTCCGCCGGCGTCATCCTCGCCAGCGACGACCCCCGGTCGGTGCTCGCGGTGATCGAGCTGTCACGCGCCAGCTACCGCAAGATGAAGCAGAACCTCTGGTGGGCCGCCGGCTACAACCTTCTCTCCGTCCCACTCGCCGCCGGCGTGCTCGCTCCCATCGGGTTCGTGTTGCCGATGTCCGTGGGCGCGGTACTGATGTCCCTGTCGACGATCGTGGTCGCTCTCAACGCGCAGCTGCTGCGCCGGTTGGATCTGCGCCCGGATGCCGTGATCGGGAACTGACGAGAACCGCAGAGGGTGACCGTCGTAGGCTGGGCAGAACGGGAGGTGAGTATGTCGCTGATCGATGTCGCGCGACAGGTGAGCGGACCGCGCACGCTCACCCGCGCCGTCCTGGCCGCCCTCGTGATCTCCCTGGGAATCATCGCCGGGCTCCTCGCGATGCACTCCTTCAACTCGCACGCAACGACAGCCGGTCATCATGGCACGGTTGCTGTCAGCGCGCAGTCCGGAGCATCCGAGCATCATCATGACGCCGCATCCGCCGCATCCGCCGCCCTGCTGCCGAGCTCACCGGCGACAACCGAAGGGTGTGCGACGTGCGGTGGCGGCGACCCGATGACGTGGATGGCGTGCGTGCTCGCACTGCTGGTCGCCACCATCTTGTTCAGGCGGGCAGGGCTCGGCTGGAGACACACTCCGCTGACCGTGATCCCGGCCACCACGACGCCCCAGTGGCACGCTCGTGCTCACGACCTTCCGCCACCCCCCTCTCTCACGGTTCTCTGCATCAGTCGCACGTGATGACGCGCCAGCCTGCTCAGCAGGCAACGCACACCTGGCACCGGCAACCGTCGGGCCTCATCACCGACCCTTGGAGAACACTCATGAAAATCCGCCCCGCGGCGATCGCCGCGCTCATGCTCACCGCACTTCTCGCGCTTTCCGGATGCGTCGTCACCACCGGCTCCGACAACGGCATGGATGGCATGCATGGCGGCAGCGGCTCCTCTGCATCCGCCGACGCGAACACCGAAGACATCATGTTCGCCCGCATGATGATCGAGCACCACGAGCAAGCCGTCGAGATGTCCGACACCATCCTCAGTAAAGAGGGCATCGACGAGCGCGTCGTCTCGCTAGCCGAAGAGATCAAGGCCGCTCAAGAGCCCGAGATCCAGACGATGGATCAGTGGCTCGAAGAGTGGGACGCCGACATGGGCAACATGGGCGGCATGGACCATGGCGACGGCATGATGTCCGACGAGGACATGCAGGCCCTCGACGATGCCACGGGCGCCGAGGCGAGCCGTCTGTTCCTCGAGCAGATGATCGAACACCACGAAGGCGCCATCGATATGGCGCAGGACGAAGTCGACGACGGTCAGAACAGCGACGCCGTCGCACTGGCTGAGACGATCATCGACACGCAGACCACAGAGATCGCGACGATGAAGGCCATCCTCGCGACCCTGTGATCCATGAGCGGGGTGCGGGATCTACCGCGCCCCGCTCGACCGGACGTGATGCGAGAATCGGATGCAATCCGAGATCGGTTCGGCGTCGAACAACTCTCGGACATCGAGCCCGTCGACGGTGCGGACGCTCGCCTGGTCGAGAGGAAGCCCATGAGACTCGCACAGACGCTCAAGCGGATCGAGCTCGAGACGCGCCCGATCCATCCCGAGACGCGCCGCGCTCTCGCCATCCGCTGGTCGGAGCTGCCAGAGCATGCGAAGACGCCGAACCAGCTCCTCGGACGCTGCGCCGTGGGATGCGAGGGAACGCACGGCGTCTTCCCCAAGTGCAACCTCACGTGTTCGCCCTGCTACCACTCGGCTGACGCCAACAAGGTGCGCATCGACGGCGACCACACGGTCGACAACGTCGCGCGACAGATGTCCTACCTGCGCCAGGTGCGGGGGCCGCGAGCTCACGCGCAGCTGATCGGCGGCGAAGTCAGCCTGCTGTCGGCCGAAGACCACGCCCAGGCGCTTCTCGCCATGCGAGCGGTCGGGCGCGAGCCGATGTCGATGACCCACGGTGACTTCGAATACGACTACCTCCTCGACGTGGTGCTCGACGAGGATCGCAAGCCGAGGTTCGACAAGGTGTCGTTCGCCGCCCACTTCGACTCGCTCATGCGGGGGCGCAAGGGTGCGGTGCGGCCGCACAGCGAGGCCGAGCTCAATCCGTTCCGCGAGAAGTTCGCGCAGATGTTCATCGATCTCAAGCGCGACCACGGCGTCGACAGCTACCTCGCGCACAACATGACCGTCACGCCGTCGAATGTCGACGAGGTCGAGCAGGTCACCCGCGACGTGCTCGAGATGCCGTTCGACATGATGTCCTTCCAGCCGGCCGCGTTCATCGGCGACGATCGGCGGTGGCGGGAGGACTTCGGCGAGGTCACGATCGACGCCGTGTGGGAGCGGATCGAGGCGGGTGCGGGGCACAAGCTGCCCTGGCAGGCGACGCAGTTCGGCGACCCGCGGTGCAACCGGTCGACGGTCGGCGTGCGTGTCGGCGGCGGTTTCGCGGCGCTGCTCGACCCCGACGACCCGAAGGACATCGCGGCGCGCGACCGATTCCTCGACCACTTCGGCGGCATGATCTTCGGCGGCATCCCGAAGCCGGTGCTCGTGGTGAAGGTCGTCCGTGCGATCGCCGGCCACCCGGGCGACATCCCTCCGCTCTTCGGTCTCGCCCGACGCGTGCTCCGCCGTGCCGGCGGACTGCGTCGCGTGCTGCGTGAGGCACGCCGAGGCAAGGTCTCGTTCAAGACCTTCGTGGTGCACAACTTCATGGATGCCGAGCAGGTCGATCCTGCGTGGAAGCTCATGGAACAGGGCATCGTCGCCGACGACCCGCTGCTCAAGGAGACGCAGGAGCGCCTCGGCTCGTGCATGTACGCGATGGCGCACCCGGAGGACGGGCGCCTGGTTCCGGCGTGCGTGCAGCACTCCGTTCTCGACCCGATCGAGAACATCGAACTGCGACGACTGCTGCCGATCCCCTCGGTCCGCGACGGCGCCGAACCGCAGGTGGTCTCTCGGCCTTCAGGTCTCACGGGCGTGCGGGAGACGGGCGCGTCCCGAGCCACCACCCGCTGATCCGCGACGGCCGTCTGCGCCGAGGAGCCCGGCGTCGGCGGCGGGATCAGCCGGCGATCACGTGCACGGCGGTGGTCGGCAGCCCGAGCCGCACACGGTCGCCGAGCTGACACCGCTGCGTCGGTGGCGCCTCGGCATGCAGCGCGGCGCCACCGCAGCGCACGACGATGTCGGACCGCGCACCGGTCACCCGGACCGACTCCACGACGCCCGAGATCGCGCCCGACGGGGCCGCCCGATCGCCGTCGTCTGCGAGCACGGCCACGTCCTCCTGCCGGATCACGAGGGTTCCGGCACCTGTCGGTGTCTCAGGCGGCACCGGCACCGAGCCGAGCGCGCTGTGGTGACGCCCGTCGCGAACCTCGCCGACGATCGCGTTCCGACCTCCCATGAGCTGCGCCGCTCGCAGATTCTGCGGCTGGCGGTACGCCTCGCGCACGGTGCCCTCGTGCAGCAGCACGCCGTGCTCGACCAGGGCGATGCGATCCGACGCCCGTGCCGCCTCGTCTCGATCGTGTGTGACCAGCACGATGGTGGGCGAGACCGCGCGGCGCACGGCCTCGAGAAGGTCGTGCATGTCGCTGCGCAGCGCGGGATCGAGAGCGCTGAACGGCTCATCGAGCAGCAGCACCGACGGCTCAGCTGCGAGAGCCCGAGCGATCGCGACCCGCTGCTCCTGACCACCTGACAGCTCGCCGACCCGGCGCTCGCCGAACCCCTGCAGCTGCACCATCTCGAGGTAGTCGTCGGCGCGGGATCGCGCTGCCCTGCGGCTCATGCCCGATACGCGGTCGGAGAACGCGACGTTGTCGAGGATCGAGAGGTGCGGGAACAGCAGCGAGCGCTGGAAGACCATCCCGACTCCGCGACGCTCCGCCGCGACCCCGGCGACATCCGTGCCGCCGATGCGCACCGTTCCGGCATCCGGGTCTTCCAGTCCGGCGATGACGCGCAGCAGGGTGCTCTTGCCCGACCCGCTGGGGCCGAGCACGGCCGTGCAGGTGCCGGCGGCCACCGTGAGAGAGAAGGCCCGCAGTGCAGGCGTCGGCGAGCCGGGGAATCTCTTGTCGAGTCCGTCGAGGACGAGGTCGGCGCTCACGCGGAAGCTCCTGGGGTCGTGGGGTGGGAAGACGAGGCGGCGGAGGTGGTGTTCGGGGGAGCGGATGGCCTGCGGCGCCTTCCGCCAGCGGCTCGGCCGGATCCACGCAGGGTCAGGACGCCGACGAGGAGGAGCACCGGGGGGATGACCGCTCCGAGGGACATGACGGCGACGGCGGCGTCGTTGCCGAGACCGGCGGCGGCTCCTGCCACGATCAGCGGAAGGGTGACGAGCTCGCCGCCGCCGACGATGACCGTCACGATGTAGTCGCTCCATGCGACGAGGAATGCGAGGAACGCGGCCCGCGCGAGCGCGGGGGCGATCATCGGCAGGTGCACGCGGCGCAGCACTTGAGAGGGCGTGGCGCCGAGCAGTCGCGCCTCCTCTTCGTATGACAGGTCGTAGGCGCCGTACGCCGCGCGCATCACGAACGTCGTGTACGGCAGAGCGAGCACGACGAGCACCAGGACCACGCCGACGATCGGAGGCACATATGCGCGCAGCAGCAGCACGTTGACGCCGAGGACCGCGGCGAACGGTGGCAGGGCGATGGGTGCGAGCAGCAGCGCCGAGACCGTGCGAGGGAAGGGGACGGTGCCGAAGGTCAGCGCCCGCGCGGCGAGGGCGCCGAGCGGTGTGGCGACCGCGGCGACGACCGATCCGAGCAGCACGGACCGGGCGAATCCCGGCACCAGGCCGAAGCCCAGAGCCTCCTCGAGGCCCTGCACTCCCCATGCCGTGGGCAGGGGAGACGGAAACGACCAGGCGTCGGCGGACGCCCAGAGCACGAGGGGGAGGAACGGCAGGGCGAACCAGGCCACCAGCAGCATCGTCAGCGCCACGCGGATGACACGGCCGGCGCCTCGTGGCGTGGTGAGGGTGCTCTGCATGGTGGGGGTGCTCTGCATCGGCAGGGTCGGCGATGGCATCCGATCACCGCCAGACGGCCGTGCGCCGGAGCGCCGCGAAGGTGAGGGCCACGACGGCGAGCGAGATCGCGCAGGTCACGAGCGCGACGGCCGCTGCCTCGGGACGAGATGCCAGCGAGACGCCCTGGAACAGCCGCACGGCGAGCACGGGCAGTGGCTCGGGGTAGGTGCGACCGAGCAGCCACGCCACCTCGTACGACCCGAGAGCGTAGACGAAGCTGATCGCGGCGCAGATGACGATCGTCGGCGCGGTCAGGGGCAGCAGCACATGACGGAAGCGCCGCCACCGGCCGGCGCCGAGCAGCGCGGCCGCCTCGTCGTAGGTGGCGATCCGGGTGGCGAGGGTGCCCGTGACGACGAGCGCGACGAAGGCGGACTCCTTCCAGGCGAACTCGGCAATCACGGCACCCCACAACGGACCCCCCACCCAGGGCGCCCACGACTCGGGCGGGATCCCGAGCAGTCGGGGCAGGACGCCAGCGTCGGAGAGCAGCAGCCCGATGGTGGCGGCGCCGATGAGGTGCGGCACGGTCACGGTCGTCGCGCCGAGGGCGGCGAGCAGGCGACTGCCCTCGCGACCGGACGCGATGACGACCGCAGCGCCCGTGCCGATGACGACGGCGATCACGGTCGACGCCGCGGCGACGGCGATCGACACCCCCGTCGCGGCGGCGAGGTCGCGCGGGTGCGCGAGGAAGGCGTCGATCCCGGGGGTCACGGGTCCCGCGATGGGCATGAGTCCGAGGGCCTGGAGCAGCGTGGCGCCGATGCCGCCGCCCACCACGAGCAGCGTCACGAGGGCGGCGGGGAGCACCAGCAGCGTGCCGCGGAGGAGCTGACGGGCGCTCCCACGACGGCGCGCCACCGGCGCGAAGCTCATCGGTCGAGCACGCCCGTCCGCCAGCCCTCATCGAGCGCGGGGACCCACTCGGCAGCGAGCTCACCGTGCGCGTTCTCGGAGAGCACCTCGTACCCTGGCACGACCGGCGACGTCGGGAGGGCGTCGAACAGGGCGCGGTCGTCGTCCGGCAGGCTCTCGATATCGAGCACCGTGAACTGGCCCCACACGTCGGGCTGGGCCTTCGCAGCCTGCTGCTCCGCCGAGAGTGCGACGTTCGCAACGACCATCGCCCCCGCGATCGAGTCGGAGTTGGCGGGCAGGCCGAGGAAGCTCGCGTTGCCCACGGTGCCGTCCTCGAGCGGCAGCACGGTGGTCTCCGGCGGGTACGTCCCGTCGGCGACGAGATCGGTGAGTGTCGCGGGCCCGTAGGTCATCGTCATGTCGATCTGACGGTCGGCGAAGAGCTGACCGAGCTCGGCTTCGTTCGCGGGATACGTGTCACCGCCGCGCCACAGGCTCGGGGCCAGTTCGCTCAGTCGGTCGTAGAGAGCAGGGCTCAGCTCGTCGAAGGCCTCGTCCGAGTACGCCGCGGGCACCTCGTCGGCGCCGCCCGAGACGCTCGCCAGCACCTCGCGAACGAACACCGAACCGGTGA
The DNA here is from genome assembly GCF_001423645.1 of Microbacterium sp. Leaf161. Classification (NCBI taxonomy): domain Bacteria; kingdom Bacillati; phylum Actinomycetota; class Actinomycetes; order Micrococcales; family Microbacteriaceae; genus Microbacterium; species Microbacterium sp. Leaf161. The sequence continues at coordinate 1,565,197 of NZ_LMOW01000001.1, forward strand.
AGTCCGGCGGGGCGGGGTAGGTGAAGCGTCCGGGGTGGGCTTCGGCCCAGTCGAGCACCCCGGCGAGGGTCGTCGGCGGGTCGGGGATCGCCTCGGCGTTGTAGGCGAGCGTGAACTGCGCCTTGTGCCACGGGGCTTCGCAGCCGTCGACGGGCGTGCCGAAGTCCGACTGCAGCAGCGGGTCGTCGGGATCGGTGGCAGCCATCGACGGCAGCAGGTCGGTCCAGTCGCACAGCCAGGCATCGGCCTCCTTGCCGGTGCGGAAGTTGTCGCCGTTGACCCAGATGAGGTCGACCGTGCCGTCGGAGCGGCCGGCCTGGATCTCGGTGAAGACGCGGTTCAGCGCATCTCCCGTATCGGTCACGGGCACGCGCTCGAGCGTCACTCCGTACTCCGCGACGGCCGGGGTGAGGATGTCGTCGACGTAGGCGTTGCCCTGGTCGTCGCCGCCGTACATCCACAGCTGCACGGTCTGACCCTCGGCATCCGCGAGCACGGCATCCCAGTCGTCGTATGCCGTCGACGCGCTGCTCTCGGGTGCCGCGCAGGCCGTGAGGGCGAGCAGCGGCACGGCGAGAGCGAGGGCTGCGGTTCTCCGAGGTCGTCGTGCGATGCTGCTCATCAGGGGTTCCTCGCTTCGGAATCGGTGTATCGGCATATCGCGCCGGGCTAGGGTATAGGAGTCGGGGAGGATGCTGTGGACGCTGGTGATTCGCGTGTCAGAGACGCCCCCTCGAAGCGGTCGGCGATCGTCCGCCTCGTGCTTCTCCTCCTGTTCGTCGCCCTCGTCGGAACGGTTGGGTATTTCCTCGCTCCGAGCGACATCGACGCGGTGCGTGACTGGGCGGCGAGCCTCGGACCGGGCGGCGCGCTGCTCTTCGTGGCGGGGTACGCCGCCCTCACGCTGACACCGGTGCCCAAGAATCTGCTCACGATCGCGGCGGGTCTCGTGTGGGGATTCTGGCTCGCCCTGGTGCTCGTCTACGTCGGTGCCCTGCTGGGCGCCGCCGCGTCGTTCGTGATCGGTCGAGCGCTCGGCAGAGAGGCGGTCGAGCGGCTCACCGGGGCTCGGGTCGTGCGCCTCGACGCCGCCCTCGCGCACCGCGGATTCCTCGCCGTCCTCGGCGCTCGACTGGTGCCGATCATCCCGTTCACGCTCATCAACTACGGCGCGGGGCTGACGGCGGTGCGACGACGCGACTACGCGCTGGGCACGGCCATCGGCATCCTCCCCGGGTCCGCCGCCTATGTGGCGCTCGGCGCGTTCGGACTCGAGCTCGGACCGCCCTTCTGGATCGCGGTGGCCGTGCTGGGCGTGCTCATCCTCGGCGGCGTCGTGACGGCGGCGATCCTGCGCCGCGGGAACGGCGACCGCTCGTCGTCGGCGCAGAGGACTGCGAGTGGCCACGATGCTTGACCGTTCTCTGCGGGCCGTGCTCGCCCGACCACTCGAGGTGACGGCCGCCGCCCTCGACCGCCCGGGGATCACTCCCGACCGCCTGACGGTGCTCGGACTCGCGCTCGGCGTCGCATCCGCCGTCACAGCCGGGTTCCAGTTGTGGTGGGTCGCCCTCGTGCTCTGGCTCGTTTCGCGGATCGCGGACGGTCTCGACGGCACCCTCGCCCGACGCCGCCGACGGCTGGCCGAGTCGCAGGGGCGGGACTCCGCGCCCTCCCACGCGGGCGGATTCCTCGACATCACCGCCGACTTCGTCGTCTACGGTGCCACGGTCGTCGGGGTCGCCTTCGGTGCCACGGCGCAGTTCGGCGCTCCGTGGTGGCCGTTCCTGCTGGTGCTCCTCGTCTACTACGTGAACGGCACGGCCTTCCTCGCCTTCTCCTCGATCGCCGAGCGCACCGGGCGAACGATAGACGACGGGCGGTCGCTCTCCTTCCTCGGGCGGATAGCCGAGGGCACCGAGACCATCGCCGTGCATGCGCTGTGGCTCATCCTGCCGTTCTGGGCGTGGCAGATCGCGTTGGTGTGGGCGCTCTTCGTGGCCGTCAGCGCTGTGCAGCGCATCGTCGTCGGCTACCGCAGCCTGCGCTGAGTCGGGCAGGGCTCAGCCGCGGCGACGATGGATGCGGCTCAGGACGCGGATGCCGAATGCGACGGCCCCGCCGCGAAGGCCGCGCTGCGCCTCCTTCACGACGGCATTCCACCCGGCGTCGGAGTAGCTCGGGTAGGCGTGCATCGTCGTGGCCAGCGTGCGCACGTTCATGCCGGTCTTCACCGCCACGGTGTACTCCGCGAGCGACTCTCCGGCCCGCGGTCCGACGATGACGGCGCCGGTGACGCGGCCTCGCCGGTCGACGACGATGCTCGTGAAGCCGTCGGTGTGCCCGTCGGCGATCGCCCGATCGAGATGAGCGTGGGAATGCACGACCACTCGCATCCCGCGTCCAGGTGCATCGTCCGGCGTGATGCCGACGGCCGCGACCTCGGGCGAGGTGAACGTGATGCGTGGCACGACATCGGCGTCGATCCTGCGGGAGAGCCCGAGCACGGCGTTCGTCGCGGCGACGCTGCCGTACATGCCGGCGGTGTGCGTGAACCGCGGCAGCGGGGTCACATCACCGGCGGCACGGATGCGCGGGTTCGACGTGCGCAGCGAGGCGTCGACGTCGACGGCTCCGCGGCGATCGAGGCGCACACCGGCTGCCGACAGTTCGAGGTCTCCGGCCTCGACGCGACGACCCAGTGCGGCCAGCGCTCGATCGAATGCGACCTGCGTGCCGTCGCTCAGCGTCGCGGTTCCTGACGGGGAGGGATCGTCGTCGGACCCGGCGGAATCGAAAGAGCGCACGGTCGTGCCGAGGCGCACGTCGACGCCGTCGGCCCGCAGCGCTGCGAGGACCACGGCGCTCGCCGCGGCATCCTCCTTCGGAAGCAGCCGATCACCGCGGTGCACCAGCGTGACCGCGCTGCCCAGACGCGCCATCGCCTGTGCGATCTCGCAGCCGATCGCGCCGCCGCCCTGCACCAGCAGCCGCGCGGGCAGTTCCTCCAGATCCCAGAACGTCTCGTTCGTCAGCACGTCGATCGACGCCTCGCCCTCGACGGACGTGCGCACCGGCGTGCTTCCCGCGGCGATCAACGCGTCACGGAACGCGATGCGTTCACCGCCGACCACGACGGATCGAGGGCCGTCGAACCGCGCGCGTCCGACGAGCGTGTGGACGCCGTCTCGGTTGAGCGTCTCGGGGGAGTCGACGGGCTCGATGTCATGGATCGCGGAGTGCACGTGCTGCATGACGGCGGGGAAGTCGACCCGGATCTCGCCCGCGGTCACGCCCAGTCCTGCACTGCTGCGCGCGGCGTGCGCGGCGGCGGCCGACGCGATGAGCGCCTTCGACGGCACGCAGCCGGTGTGCAGGCATTCGCCGCCGAACCGGTGCGCCTCGACCAGCAGCACGCGCGCGCCGAGCGCGGCCGCGGTGCGCGACCCGACGAGTCCGGCGCTGCCGGCTCCGATCACGACCAGGTCCCACATGCGTCCGCCTGCTTCACGTGCGGTCAGTGCGCGCGCCGGTCTGCGAGAAGGGGTGCTCATGCCTGAAGCCTAGAGTGGACCCGGAAGCGGGAGGGCGGATGGCGGCATTGATGCGGCGCTACGGCGTGGGTGCGCGGTGGTACGACGTGCTCTCCGGTGAGCGCCCGGTGTATCGGGCCGGACGCCTCGCGGGGATCTCGCTGCTCGACCTGAGCCCCGGCGACGCCGTCGTCGACCTCGGATGCGGCACCGGTCTGAACTTCGCGCTGCTGCTCGACGCGACGGGGCCGTCGGGGGTCGTGATCGGCATCGATCGCAGCGCCGAGATGCTGGCCGTGGCCCAGAGGCGGATCGACCGGGAGGGCTGGGGGGACAGGGTGCGCCTGATCCGTGCGGATGCGGCAGAGCTGCAACCCGAAGCGGTGACTCGGACCGTGACCGAGCTGCGCGGCGGTGGCGACGGACGTGCGGATGCCCTGCTCGCGACCTACTCGCTCAGCGTGATCACCGAGCGAGAAGCGGCCTGGCGTCGAGCGCGGGCGTGCCTGCGCCCCGGCGCACGGGCGTGCATCGTCGACATGCAGCCGCCGCACGGGTTCTGGCGTGTGCTCTCACCGCTGGCGCGTCTGGCCTGCGCGACGGGCGGGGCAGACATCTCGGCACGGCCGTGGCGGATGCTCGAGCGCGATGCCGTCGACCCCGCGTCGGTGCGCCGGGTCGAGCGCAAGGGCGGGCACATCGTCGCGGTCGTTGCGACGGTCGACGGCGGTTCGCCGCTCTGACCTGACCGAGGGGTGACCGGAGCGCCGTGCGGTCGGTGCCCGACCGCACGGCGCTCGTGCGTCACGGGACGATGACTGCGCGACCGCGGATGCTGTTCGCGGCGAGATCCTCGTAGGCCTTCGGGCCGTCGTCGAGCGAGTAGGTCTCGGTCTGCACGTGGATCTTGCCCGCGCGGGCGAGGTCGAGGACCTCGATCAGCTCGGAGCGGGAGCCCCAGTAGGGGATGCGCACGGCCGCGTCGTAGGCGATCGAGCCGAAGCCGAGGCTCATGGTCCCGCCGCCGATGCCGACGATCGTGACGTCGGAGTCCAGCGCCGCCACGCTCTGCGCGAGCGCCATCGTCGGGTTCGCGCCGACGAAGTCGAACACGGCGTTCGCGCCCAGGCCGCCGGTGATCTCGCGGATCTTGTCGGCGGCGGAGGCATCGCTGATCAGCACGTGATCGGCGCCGACCTCTGTGGCGAGTGCCAGCTTGGTGTCGTTCACGTCGAGGGCGATGACCGTGGCACCCGAGATCGCCTTCAGGATCTGGATGCCGACGTGGCCGAGGCCGCCGGTGCCGATGACCACCGCGAAGGTGCCTGCACCGAGCTTCGGGAGTGAGCGCTTGATCGCGTGGTACGGGGTGAGGCCGGCATCCGTCAGCGAGACGTTCTGAACGGGGTCGAGGTCGCCGAGCGGCACGAGGTGGCGGGCGTCGTCGACGATCATGTACTCGGCCATCGAGCCCTGGCTGCCGAGACCGGGAGGGCGGATGCCCTCAGCGGCGGCGTTCGTGCAGTAGTTCTCCATGCCCTGCGAGCAGTTGTGGCAGCGTCCGCAGCCCCACGGTCCGTAGACCGCGACGGCGTCTCCGACCTTCAGCGTCGAGTCGACGCCCTCACCGATCTCGTGCACGATGCCGGTGCCTTCATGACCGAGCGTCAGCGGCAGCGGGTAGCTCTGCTCGAGGTAGTCCTTCTCGGGGAGGCCCATGACGTAGTCGTCGGAGTGGCAGACGCCGCCCGCTGTGACCTTGAGCAGAACCTGGCCCGGCCCCGGCTTCGGAATCGGGATGTCGACGACGACGGGGGGCTTGCCGATCTCGACGTAACGGAGAGCTTTCATGTGATTCTTCTTCCTGGCGCACGAGCGGTCTGCCGCGCGGTGCGGAAGGCGGGAGCGCTCGAACCTGCCACTTCAATTATCGAACCTGTTGACATCCGGTCCGCCCGGATCTAACGTACAACCAAATGGTTGCACAAAGAGAACTGAGCGAAGCGGAGGTCGACCGTGTGTTCCACGCACTGGCGACGTCGACCCGGCGAGACATCCTGCGCCGGACGATCGAGCGGGAGCAGTCCGTCTCGACCCTCGCCTCCGAATACGAGATGTCGTTCGCCGCGGTGCAGAAGCACGTGGCCGTGCTCGAAGCAGCGAATCTCATCGTCAAGCGCGCCGAGGGACGCGAGCGGCTCGTCCGCGCGAACCCCGAGATGATCGCCCGCGCCAGGGCGCTGCTCGCCCGATACGAAGAGCTGTGGCGGTCGCGCATCGCCCGACTCGACGAGCTGCTGGCCGAGACGCCGGCACCCACCGCTGATAACAGCACCGAAGATCCACGAAACGAAGAAGGAGCCTGACAATGCCTGTCACCGATGTCACCACTGATGCCGAGAACCTGACCATGACGGTTCTCGCAGATTTCGCCGCCCCTGTCGAGCGGGTCTGGGACGCCTACAGCGACCCGCGTCAGCTCGAGCGCTTCTGGGGCCCTCCCGGATGGCCGGCCACGTTCACGAAGTGGGACCACACGGTGGGCGGCAAGGCCAACTACACCATGAACGGCCCCCGCGGCGAGAAGGCCTCGGGCACGTGGGAGTTCCTGCGCATCGATGCCCCGCACGGCTTCGAGGTGCTCGACGCGTTCGCCGACGAAGAGGGCACGCCCGACCCCGACCTGCCCTCCATGCGCATGGTGTTCACGTTCGAGCCCACGGCAGACGGCACGCGGATGGTCACCACGAGCTACTTCAGCTCGGCCGATGCACTCGAGCAGGTCGTGTCGATGGGCGCGGTCGAGGGCACGAAGCTCGCGATGAGCCAGCTCGACGCGGTTCTGCAGGACCTCCGCGACTACGCGCAGGGCAAGGGCACGCAGGTCGAGCTGCTTGACGACACCCACGTGCGCATCACGCGTCTCGTCGAGGGGCCGCGCGAGCTGGTGTGGCGTGCGCACAACGATCCCGAACTCATGAAGCAGTGGCTGCTGGGCCCCGACGGGTGGGAGATGACCGAGTGCGTCGTCGCGACCGAGGTGGGTCAGACCTACCGCAACTCGTGGGCGCCCGTGGGTGACACCGAGGGGCAGGCGTTCGGATTCGAGGGCGAGGCGCTGCTCATCGACGCGCCCCGGCGTTCGGTGCAGACCGAACGGATGGTCGGGATGCCGGTCGAGACGCTGAACGACCTGAACCTCTATGAAGAGGACGGTGCGACGCTGATCACGCTCTACATCGAGTACCCCGACAAGGAGACGCGCGACATGATCCTCGCCACCGGCATGGCCGACGGCATGGAGACCTCGTACGCACGCCTCGAGCGGGAGCTGCTCGCGGTCTGACGTTCACAATTCAGCAGGAGGAGGCGGTTCTCGCGAGAACCGCCTCCTTTCTGCTGGCTTGCCGGCTCTCATGCTGAATTGTGAACGAGCAGCGGCGACGAGGTCAGAGTGCGGCCGTGCGATCGGCGCGGCGCGGGGTGCGCGTCGACCAGATCGCGAGGGCGATGAGCACGGGCTGGAAGAACAGCCGCACGAAGCGCTTCATGTCGGTGTCGAGGCCGAAGGCGTCGCGGTGCTCGACCCACTGCGCGATGTTGCCGGGGAAGACGGCGACGAAGAACAGCGCGGTGATCACGCCGACCAGCCCCCGACGCTTGCGTGCGACGAGCAGGGCCGCACCCAGACCGACCTCGACGACGCCCGAGGCGAGCACCGTCACGTCCGGATCGAGCGGCACCCAGTCCGGCACCTGCGCCTGGAACTCGTCTCGCGCGAAGGTCAGATGCGAGACGCCGGCGAAGAGGAGGAAGGAGCCGAGGAAGATCCGACCGACGGTACGCGCGACACTCTTCTTGGGCATGGTGCGAGTGTACGCGGGCTGTGCGGCGGAAGCCCCGCGCGCCTCAGATCAGGCGGCGGAGCGCCTCTTCGAGCGAGATGCCCTGCGCCTCAGCGCTGTCTCGCAGGCGGGCGTGCTCATCGGACGAAAGCGCCAACTGCACCACGATCGGGTCGTCGACGGGGGCATCGAGGCCGTCGAGCAGATCGGATGCCTCGGCCCACAGCGGCTCGGCGATCGCCGTCTGCGCGCTCGTGGTGGCAGCAGTCGAGACAGGAGGGGAAGCGGATGCCGGAGCGGCCGCGGCGATCGGTGCGGATGCCGCGACGGCGGCCCCGGCATCCGTCGCCATGGTGAATCCGGGCCCGCGGCGCGGCTCCTGCTTCGCCTGGTAGGCCTTGGCTGCGGCGTTCGCGCGCTCGTCCGCCGCCTCGTTCAACGGGTGACCGGCATGACCCTTGACCCACGAGAATTCGACGTCGCGCCCGCGGATGGCCTCGTCGATGCCTTCGAGCAGATCGCGGTTGAGCACCGGCCCGCCGTCCGACTTGCGCCAGCCCTTGCGCTTCCAGCCCGGCATCCACTTGGTCACCGAGTCGATCACGTAGCGGCTGTCGCACTCGATCATCAGCTTCTCGGAGATGCCTGCGGTCGCCTGCAGCAGCTCGAGCACGGCCCGCAGCTCGCCCTGGTTGTTCGTCCCGTGCGGCGAACCGCCCGCGGCCCAGTTGGCGTCGTCGATGTACCAGGCCCAGCCGTTGGGGCCGGGGTTGCCCAGGGCGGAGCCGTCTGCGGCGGCGGTGATCGTCATCCCTCAACCGTAGCCGCGCGCGGCGACACCGCACGCTGGCCGGCGTCTTTCGCGTGCTGCCCGGCCGCGGCATAGTGTGGAGTGATGCCTTCCGACTTCACCTGGAATTCCTGGATCGGCAGCGCGGTGGCGATCGGCACCGCGATCGTCGTCGCCGCAGCCGCACTCGCGCTGCTCGCTCTGGTCGCCAACCTGATCAGCCGGCGGGTGCCGTGGGTGCGTGATCTCGCCCGTCGGGTGCGCAACGCGATGATCGTGGCCGCGGCAGTGGTCGCGATCTGGATCGCCGCGTCCGTCACCGAACCCGCGGAGCAGTCCTGGTGGCCATCGGTGTCGAGGATCTTCTTGATCGCCACCATCCTGACCGGGTCGTGGCTTCTCGCCGCATCGGTCTCGTTCGGCTTCGAGAGGCTCATCGACCGTGAAGAGGCCGTGCTCGTCGGTCCGGAGGCGCGCCGTCGGCGCACGCAGCTGCTCGTCATCCACCGCCTCGTGCTGGTCACGATCGCCGTGCTCGCATTGGGCACCGTGCTGTTCACGTTCCCCGAGATGCGTGCAGTCGGCACGAGCCTTCTCGCCTCCGCCGGAATCGTCAGCATCATCGCGGGCCTTGCCGCGCAGTCGATCCTCGGCAACCTCATCGCAGGCGTGCAGGTCGCGTTCACCGATGCGATCAAGGTCGGCGATGTCGTGGTCATCCAGGGCGAGTGGGGGCGGGTCGGTGAGATCAATCTCTCGTACGTGGTCATCTACGTCTGGGATGAGCGGCGACTCGTCGTCCCGTGCAGTTACTTCACGACCACGCCGATCGAGACCTGGACCAGGAAGTCCGACAAGATCCTCGGAACGGTCTATCTGGATCTCGACTGGCGGGTGCCGATGGACGAGCTGCGCCAGGAGTTCCAGCGCATCGTCGAAGCGTCGCCGGCGTGGGACGGGCGGTCGTGGGACGCGGCCGTCACGGATGCCCAGGGTGGTTTCGTCACCGTGCGCCTGGTGATGTCGGCCAAGGACTCGGGCGATCAGTGGACGCTGCGCTGCGAGGTGCGGGAGAAGATCATCGGCTGGCTGCAGCGAGAGCACCCCGACGCGCTTCCGCGAACACGGGTCGACCTGGCCCCGCAGCTCACGGACTGAGGCGCAGCGAGGCCGACGTCAGTCCTCGGGTTCGGGTTCGCCGTTCTCGGTCGAGGACGACTCGGGCGCGGGCGGCGCGACGGGGAACGCGACCGAACTGACCGACACACCGGGACCGAGTCCCAGGCCGATCGACAGCGGGTCGACGGCCGGCACCTCGTCGAGCACCTCAGACTCGGTGCGTTCGAGCGGCTCGGAGGGCAGAGTCCACTGGTTCTCTTCTTCGTCGGTGCGCTGCTGGAAAAGTCCCATGGGTCCCATTCTCGACCTGTCCCGCGGCAGGGAGACCGGATTCACACCGGATTGGTCGGTTCAGACGGTCGCTTCGGACGGTCGGTGCAGACGGATGCCGTCAACCGACGCGACGGAACGTGAAGTACCCCGCGACATGGCCGTGGTTGACGACGCCGGTGCCGGTGCTCAGCATGCGCGCCGAGGTCGTCGCGCCGGATTCGACGAACGTGTAGCCGGTGTGCTCGAGACGCCACCCGATGCGCTCGACCTCGCTGAGGAAGTAGCCGACGTGGTCGTCGCTCACGAAGTCGTTCTCCGCGGAACCCCATGACGAGGGCTGGCCGGTCAGTCGGCTGACCTCGGCCTGCAGGTGCAGCAGCGCATCGCCGCGGTCGTAGGCGTCGCGTGACAGCTGCAGCAGGCGCGTGGCCTCTTCGCTCGTCGGCATGATGTCCCCTCTTGTCGTCATTCCTCAGCGATGGTGGTTCGTCGCGGTCGCCTCGCTCGGTGCGGCGCGTCAGGCGGATGCCTCACGGACGGCGTCGACGAGTTCTCGCCACGGGCCGTCCAGCGCGGAGTCGGGAAGCTCCCGCTCGCGCTCCTCTGACGGCGTGCGCACTCTGATCAGCCAGACGAAGCGGTCTGCGCCCGAATCGGTGTCGCTGTCGGCATCCCACGGGCAGCTGTCCACCATCGCGATCCAGTGGTGCGTCTCGGCGGGATCGGGTTCGACCTGCCATTTGCGACGGATGCCGGCGATGCCGCCCGTGCGCACCACCGCGATGACGACCTGCGGGTCAGTCGGTGCGGGGGACTCGCTCATCTTCATAGACTCCCACGGTCGCCCACGCACGTCGAGCGGCTGCGGCCGTGGCGTCGTCGATGGCGGATGCCGCGGCGACGGTCGCGTCGGCGAACTCGGTGAAGCTCGCGGTGCTCGACAACCCGCCGGTGAGCGCGCGATACCAGACGGTTCCTGCGGTCTCCCACGCGTTGCCGCCGAGGTCGATCGCGAAGAGGGCGAAGGCGCGATTGGGGATGCCGGAGTTGATGTGCACGCCGCCGTTGTCTTCGGTCGTGCGGACGAAACCGCTCATGTGCGCCGGCTGCGGATCTTTGCCGAGCTCGTCGTCGTCGTAGGCGGTGCCCGGCTCGATCATGGAGCGCAGTGCGCTGCCCTGCACGGCATCCGTGAAGATCTCGGCACCGATGAGCCAGGTCGCATCCGCTGCACTCTGCCCCAGGAGGTGCTGCTCGGTGAGAGCGCCGAACACGTCGGCGATCGACTCGTTGAGCGCACCAGGCTGCCCCTGGTACTCCAGGTTGGCGGTGTACTGCACGACGCCGTGCGCGAGCTCGTGACCGATGACGGTGGTCGACGAGGTGAAGCCGACGAAGACCTCGCCGTCGCCGTCGCCGAACACCATGCGCTCGCCGTCCCAGAAGGCGTTGTCGTAGTCGATGCCGTAGTGCACGGTCGCATCGAGCGGCGCGCCGGCGTCGTTGAGCGAGTTGCGGCCGAAGGCGGAGAGCAGCATCTCGAACGTGGCCCCGAGGCCGTCGAACGCCTCGTTGACGGACGTGTCGGCGACCGGCTCGTCGTCTTCACTGCGCACGATCGCACCGGGGAGGGTCTGCGTGTTGCCCGCGTCGCTGATCGTGCGGTTGGGGGCATCGGAAAGCTGGGCGACGAGGTCGCCGTTCTCGTCGATCGAGAGGTCGAGGCGTGCACGGAACGGCGGTCTGCCCGCCGTGAGCGTCTGCCGCGCGGCGGCGGCGGCGCGAGGGTAGCGGCCCGACTCGGCGAGGCGCGCGAGCAGGTAGGACGGGACGACTCCTGGGGTTTCGGTGTGGCTGCTCATGTTCAGACCCTACGCCGGGGGTCCGACGTTCCGGCAAGGGCCGGCGCGCGTCGGACGTGGACGAAGCGCGTACGCCCGTCACGGTGAAAAGCGCCCAGAAGTCCCAGTTCTCCGCATCCAGACGGCGCACACGCCCACGGACTCCCCCATGCACGCGGACTTCGCCGTGTCGTCCGACCTGCCCGAACTCCCACGCACATCGCCTCGATTTGAGATTGAGAATCGTTCTCAATAGTGTGGAGTCTCGTGACCCCCTCTCCCCGCGCCGGCCGCACACTCGTTCTCGCTTCGCTGCTCGCCGCCGGTCTGACCGTGACCTCGTGCGCAGCATCCGATGCTCCTGCACCCGCCTCAAGCGCGGCGGTCGCGCCGAACGACGGGGTCGACGGCGGGGGAGCCGCCGAGGTCGCATCGCCGGCGCTCGCACTCGTCATCGCCGACGCCGACGGCGAGCTCACCCTGCTCGACCTCGAGACCGCAGAACGCTCGACGCTCGCGGATGCGGATGCGGATGCGGATGCGGATGCCGTGCTCGGCGTCGGCCGTTTCGCCCACCTGATCCATGTCGACGGAGACGGCACCCGTGTCGACATCATCGACTCGGGCCGGTGGACGGTGCCGCACGGCGACCACACGCACTCTTTCCTCGGCGATGCCGGCATCACCGGGTCGATCGACGGAACCGGCCCCGCCGACATCCGGGTCGGCGACACCGCCACCGCCGTCCGCTTCGGCAGAGAGGTCGCTCTCGTCGATCACGAGAAGCTCGCCGACATCGAGGACGCCCCACGCGTCACTCTCCCCGTCGATCCGACCGGCCCCGTCGTCCCGTTCTCGGGACACCTCCTCGCGGCCGCAGGCGAGATGATCCACATCGTCGACACCGAGGGCACCGCGACCGGCGTCGGCGCGCCCTGCACGAGCTCGACCGATGCCGACCTCACCCGCGTGGGCGCCGTCTTCGCCTGCGACGCCGGAGCGGTGCTCGTCACCCGACAGGTCGGGGGAGCGCTCGCCGCTGAGCTCATCGCGTATCCGGCGGGATCCGCGCCGGCCTCCGACCTCGCCGGACGCGCCGACCGCCCCGACCTCGCGGGCATCGCCGCCGACCAGGGCGCCTGGTTGCTCGACGTCAGAGCCCGAGAATGGATGCTGCTCGCCACAGACACCCCGCTGCTCCGTGCCGCGGCGATCGGCGACGACGAGAGTCGCACGGTCGCGATCGCGACCGACGGCACCGTGCGCGTGCTCGCTCCGGACGGCACCGAGCTCGCCAGAACAGAGCCGCTCCTCGCGGCATCCGCCTCCGACCCCTCCCTGCGCGATCGGGTGCAGCTCCTGGTCGACGCCCGCCATGCCTATGTCTCCGACCCGGCGACCGGAGTCGTGTTCGAGATCGACCACGCCGACGGTGCCGTGACCCGCACCCTCGACGGCCTCGATCCCCATCAGATCCAGCTCGTCGGCTGAGCCGCACCCGAACTCATCGACGGCATCCGTCGTCACGCGCATCCTGCGCACCCACCCAGAAGAAGGAGAACCCCATGCATCGACCTGCCCGCAGCCGCCTCGCGGCCGGCGCGATCGCCGCGCTCGCCGTGGTCGCGCTCGCCGGATGCGCGACCGCAGCGCCATCCGCGTCCGGAGAACCCGAATCCTCATCGGCGCACGAGGGCGACACGAGGGTCGCCGTCGCCTACGACGGCGGCATCGTCGTGCTCGACGGCGAGACCCTCGAGACCGTCGACTCCGCCGAGCTCGACGGATTCCTGCGCGTCAATCCGGCCGGCGACCATGACGGACACGTCTTCGTCACCGCGGCCGACGGCTTCCACGTGCTCGACACCGGTCTCGCATCCGACACCGTCGAGTTCACGGGCGAGGTGTTCGATGCCGTCACCCCCGGCCACGCCACCCCGCACGCCGGGCGCACCGCGCTGTTCGACGACGGCACCGGAGACGTGACCCTCTTCGACACCGATGCCGTCGGCACCGGAAACCTGCCGGAGTCGCAGACCGTCGAGTCGGAAGCAGCCCACCACGGCGTCGCGATCGAGCTGTCGGACGGCACGCTGCTGTCGACCATCGGCACGTCGGAGTCGCGCAGCGGCGTGCGTCTGCTCGCCGACGACGGCTCGGAGCTCGCTCGCAACGAGCAGTGCCCCGGGGTGCACGGCGAGGGCGCCCTGAAGGGCGAGACCATTGTGTTCGGCTGCGAAGACGGCGTGCTCGTGTTCGCAGACGCAGCCTTCACGAAGCTCGACGCCCCCGACTCGTTCGGCCGCTCGGGCAACGCCTACGTGACCGACACGAGCGCGATCGCAGCGCTCGACTACAAGTCGGACCCCGATCAGGAGGGCTACCTGCTCTCGCAGCTCGCGCTCGTCGACACCGATGCGCAGACCCTGTCGGTCGTCGCCCTGCCCGAGGGAGTCGAGTACACCTGGCGCGGCGTCGGCCGTGACGGCCACGACAACATCATCGTGCTCGCATCCGACGGCACGCTCAACGTGCTCGACGAGGCCGGCGCTCTCGTCGATTCGTGGGATGTCATCGAGCCGTGGGAGAGCCCCGAAGAGTGGCAGCAGCCGCACCCGGGCCTGCGCGTCGTCGGGGACATCGCGTACGTGACGGAGCCTGCGGACAACCGCATCCTCGCCGTCGACCTGCACACCGGCGAGATCTCGGCCGAGGCGACGCTCGACGTCGTGCCCGGCGAGTTCGTGGTGGTCGGCGCCGCCGGACACTGACGAGGATTCAGCGGATGCTGAGGGGCGGGACGGTGCTTTCGGCCCCGCCCCTCAGCAGTGAGGCGTTCACAATTCAGCACAGACAGCGATTCGGGAAGCCGTCTTTCCCGCTGTTTCGGCCCGCCTCTCGTCGACGACGCCGATTCTTGCTGAGTTGTGAACGCCGACCGGCGGTCTGCGGTCCGGCCTTCCCAGGAAAGCACCGCGCGATCTCGCGTAAAATCGGCACAATGACCGATGCCTCCTCCGACGCTGCACCCGACCTCGGACCCGGCATCGACCCCGAAGATCTGGCCACCACGCTGCGGGTCCTGTCCGAGCTGCACCAGATCGACAACGAGCACCCCGACTTCGTCGCGGTCCGTCATGCGACCGCGGCGATGTTCAAGGCCGTCAAGCGCGTGCGTCGCAAAGAGATCCGCGATGCGATCGCCGACGCCGACAGGGCCGTCGTCGCCCGCACCGCCACCGGAGCGCCCGACCGCATCGACGACGAGACCCGCGGTCACGACCTCGCGACCAGCGTCGTCGACGCTCCGATCGCGGGCGAGCTGCTGAAACCCCGCAACTGCTACATCTGCAAGCAGCCGTACACGGTGGTCGACGCGTTCTATCACCAGCTCTGCCCCGACTGTGCGCGCTTCAGCCACGGCAAGCGCAACGCCCGCACCGACCTCACCGGCAAGCGGGCGCTGCTCACCGGCGGCCGCGCCAAGATCGGCATGCACATCGCGCTGCGGCTGCTGCGCGACGGCGCCCACACGACGATCACGACGCGCTTCCCGCGCGATGCGGTTCGCCGATTCTCGGCGCTCCCCGACTCGGGCGACTGGCTGCATCGCCTGCGCGTGGTCGGCATCGACCTGCGCGACCCCGCCCAGGTGATCGGTCTCGCCGACTCGGTCGCCGCTCAAGGCCCGCTCGACATCCTGATCAACAACGCCGCGCAGACCGTGCGTCGCTCACCCGGCTCCTACTCACTGCTGGCGGATGCCGAGCTGCAGCCGCTTCCCGACGGTCCGCTGCCCGAGATGGAGACCTTCGGGCACACCGTCGACCCGCATCCGCAGGCGCTGCAGGCCTCGGTCGACTCGCACCCGCTGCTGTCGGTCGCGGCCCTCGGCGGAACCGTCGCCGAGCAGGGCGGCCAGGCGCTGACGGCTGAAGACCTCGCACGCCTCGCGATGGCCCCCGGTTCGTCGTCGCTCGAGAAGCACGCCGACGGCACGGCGATCGACGCCGGCGGCCTCGTGCCCGACGTGAACACCTCGAACAGCTGGGTGCAGTCGATCGACCAGGTCGATCCGCTCGAGATGCTCGAGGTGCAGCTCGCCAACACGACCGCGCCGTTCCTGCTGATCAGTCGTCTGCGCGCCTCGATGGCCGCCTCGCCGTCGAACCGCAAGTACGTGGTCAACGTCTCGGCCATGGAGGGGCAGTTCTCGCGCCGCTACAAGGGCCCCGGACACCCGCACACGAACATGGCGAAGGCCGCTCTCAACATGCTCACCCGCACGAGCGCCGGCGAGATGCTCGAGACCGACGGCATCCTGATGACCGCCGTCGACACCGGCTGGATCACCGATGAGCGCCCGCACTACACGAAGGTGCGTCTGGCCGAAGAGGGCTTCCACGCCCCGCTCGACCTCGTCGACGGAGCTGCCCGCGTGTACGACCCGATCGTGCGCGGCGAGGCAGGCGAAGACATCCACGGCGTCTTCCTGAAGGACTACGAGCCCAGCCCCTGGTGAGTTCAGCGACCATGTCCGCGGTCGTCGGGTTGAGGACTCCCCGGATGTCTGTCTGAACGGATCTTCCCGGTCGGCCGGGCGCGCATCGGTCAGCCAGGCGGGGCGGGAGCCGGCCGCAGGGGCGGCGTCAGCGTGCGCGGATCTCGAGGTTCGCGGACGCCCAGGTGCCCAACTGGTCGAGGATCGGCAGGAGTCCGCGGCCGCTGTCGGTCAGCGAGTACGAGACTGTGACTGGCGGGCCCGCGTCGACCGCGCGGGCGACGAGTCCTGCATCGGCGAGTTCGGCGAGACGGTCGGAGAGCACGGTGTCACTGATGCCCGAGACTGCGCGGCGCAATGAGACGAAGGTGGAAGAGCCCCCGCCGAGCGACGAGACGATCATGCCGTTCCAGCGCTTGCCGAGCACGCTGAAGGCCAGTGTGACGGCGGCGTCGCATACGTGACGCTCTTCGTCGATCTCGGCCATGGCCCCATCATACCTGTGCTACGTTAACGCGAGTCGCTAAGAAAAACAGAGCGACTACGCAAACGAAAGGCACCCTCCATGTCCCTGTTCCGCCTCGACGCCAGCATCCTTCCTGCGTCGTCCGCCAGCCGTTCGCTCGCCGACCTCGTCGAGGCCGAGTGGACTGCATCCCACCCCGACTCCACCGTGACCCGCCGCGACCTCGCCGCCGACCCCGTGCCCGCGACGGCATGGGCGGATGCCGTGACCGGCGGCTTCGTCGACGAGGCGCAGCGCACCGATGCCCAGCGTGCGGCCCGCGCCCTCGCCACGACCTTCGCCGACGAGCTGATCGCCGCTGACGCGCTGCTGTTCGCCGTGCCGCTCTACAACTACGGCGTCTCGCAGCACTTCAAGACCTGGTTCGACCTGGCCTACACCGATCCGCGCATCGACCCCCAGGGCACTGCGCTCCGCGGCAAGCCCGCGACCCTCGTCACGGTGCTCGGCGGCAACTACGCCCCCGGAACCCCCAAGGAGGGCTGGGACCACTCCACCGGATGGCTGCGCCGCGTGCTCGAGGACGTCTGGGGTCTCGACCTGCGCATCGTCGAGCGGCCCTTCACTCTCGTGGGCGTGAACCCGGCACTCGACGCCTTCGCCGACACCGCCCGCGAGCTCAAGGAGAACGCCGAGCAGTCGGCGCGCACCTACGGCCGCGAGCTCGCTGCACTCCGGGGCGAGCAGGTCGCCTGACCCGGCATCCGGAGGGCCCCGTCCCATCGGGGCGGCCCCGCCCCAGCGGCGGCCCATCTGCAGGATCACAGCACGGATGCGGGGCTGAACGACGTTTCTGGTCCTGCATCCGTGCTTCGGTCCTGCAGACGGCATCCGACCTTGACCGTCGGCGGTCGGCCGACCTTCGGGGTGGGCCACTTTCGGAGTGCCCCGATCAGCGGCGGCCCGTCTGCAGGATCACAGCACGGATGCAGGGCTGAACGACGTTTCTGGTCCTGCATCCGTGCTTCGGTCCTGCAGACGGCATCGAGCCCGGACCGCCGGCGGTCGGCCTCAGTCCTGGACGTCCGGCATGCGGCTTCAGCCCCGGACCGGCGGCGCCCCGGCTTCAGATGCCCGGTTTCAGACGGAGACAGTCAGGCGAGGGGCCCGGGGAACGGATGCGGCAGCCACACCGTCACGTTCAGCCCGCCCCCCTGGCGAGCGGTGAGCACGAGCGACCCCTCGTGCGCCTGAGCGATGCGCTGCACGATCGCGAGGCCCAGGCCGACGCCCCCGTGATCGTCGCTGCGGGTGCGGTCGGCACCGCGTTGGAAGGGCTCGGCGAGCGTCGCCACGAGATGGGCAGGCAGCACGTCACCGGTGTTCTCGACCACGAGCGCGACGGCATGCGGCAGGGTGTGCGTCCGGACGACGACGGTGCCGTCGACGGGGCGATTGTGAACGATCGCGTTGTGCACGAGGTTGGTGATCAGCTGCTGGAGCAGGGCGGGGGACCCGAGCACGTTCGCCGTGTCGCCGCCGACGTCGATCGTCACGCCGCGGCGCTCGGCGAGCGGAAGCAGCGTCTCAGCCGATTCCTCGGCCAGCAACGAGAGGTCGATCGGCTCGCGCGTGAACGTGCGGCGCTCGGCGCGGCTGAGCATCAGCAGCGCTTCGGTCAACTCGATCGCCCGTGCGTTGACCTCGTGCAGCCGGTCGATCAGCGCGTCGACGTCGCGGTCGGGGTCGTTGCGGGCGACCTCGAGCATGGTCTGCGAGATCGCGAGCGGGGTGCGCAGCTCGTGCGAGGCGTTCGCCGCGAATCGCTGCTGCTCGGCGAGGTGCGCCTCCAGCTGCTCGAGCATCGAGTCGAAAACGTCGGCGAGGTCGCGGAACTCGTCGCGCGGCCCTTCGAGGGCCACCCGGTGTGACAGCGACCCCTGTGCCGCGAGCTGCGCCGCGCGGCCGATGCGGTCGAGGGGAGCCAGCATCCGACCGGCGATGATCCAGCCGCCGCCCAGCCCGATCGCGAGCAGCACGAGCATCATCGCGACCGCCGCGGGGATGAAGGCGCGGATGAGGTCTGAGCGGTTCGGCACGAACATATCGAGATCGGTGGGAATGTTCACGTCGGGCACGTACCGCAGCAGGTAGAGGGCGACGGCCGCGAGCAGCCCGATGCCCGACACCACGACGACGCCCGCATAGCTCAACGTGAGCTTCCAGCGGGCGCTCATGCCGCGGCGCCTCGGTGTGCGGACCTGGTCAGCCATCGGCATCCGTCCCGATGCGATAGCCGACGCCCGGCACCGTGAGGATCAGCCAGGGCTCACCCAGTCTCTTGCGCAGCGACGAGACGGTGATGCGCACCGCGTTGGTGAACGGGTCGGCGTTCTCATCCCACGCTCGTTCGAGCAGCTGCTCGGCGCTGACGACTCCGCCGGCCGCGTCGATGAGCACCTCGAGCACGGCGAACTGCTTGCGCGTGAGGGCGACGTACTTGCCGTCGCGGAAGACCTCGCGGCGGAACGGGTCGAGCCGCAGCCCCGCGATCTCGAGCACGGGCGGCCGCACACGCTGGCGCCGACGGTCGAGCGCACGCAGCCGCAGCACGAGCTCGCGCAGCTCGAAGGGCTTGGTGAGGTAGTCGTCGGCGCCGATCTCGAAACCTGTCTGCTTGTCGTCGAGGCGGTCGGCCGCGGTGAGCATGAGGATCGGGATGCCGCTGCCCGACGCCACGATCGAGCGGGCGACGTCATCGCCCGAGGGGCCGGGGATGTCGCGGTCGAGCACGGCGAGGTCGTAGGAGTTGATGCTGAGCAGCTCGAGCGCCGTGTCTCCGTCGCCGGCGATGTCGGCGGCGATCGCCTCGAGCCGCAGTCCGTCGCGCACGGCCTCTGCGAGGTAGGGCTCGTCCTCGACGATCAGCACCCTCACGACACAGCTCCCATGTGCTCAGAGCTTACGCACCCGGGCATATCGGGAGCATATGCAAAAGCGCATACGCCGTCGCAACAGGGCCCCTTCTTGACTGAGGACATGAACACACGCACTGCCCTCAGACAACGACGCCTCATTGCGGTCATCGGTGTCGCCCTGCTCGCCGCGGCCATCACGGGCTCGGCCGTGCTGATCGGCCAGCAGTCTCTGGCGTCGGCATCCGTCCCCCCGACCGTCTCGCCTGCATCGCTCACCGAGGCCGACGGGGTGATCCGCGATGAGGGCGCCGTGTCGGTGTTCGACGAGACGCCCGCCGTGACGAACCTCGACTCCGACCTCCTCACTGCCGTGCGTGCCGCCGCCACTGCCGCCGAACGCGACGGCGTGCGCATGCATGTGAACAGCGGATGGCGCTCGGCCGAGTACCAGCAGGTGCTGCGGCAGGATGCCGTCGCCGAGTACGGATCCGAAGAGGAGGCCGCGCGCTGGGTCGCCACTCCCGAGAACTCGGAGCACGTGTCGGGGGATGCGATCGACCTCGGCCCTCTCACCGCGCAGGACTGGCTGGCGCAGCGCGGCGACGAGTTCGGTCTGTGCCAGATCTACGCGAATGAGCGCTGGCACTTCGAACTGCGTCCGGCGGCTGTGGCGAACGGCTGCCCGCTGATGTACGACGACCCGACTGCCGACCCGAGGACCCAGCGATGACGACCGCACTCACGACTCCGCGCCTCACACTCTCGCGCATGCACGCTCCGACCCTGCACACGCTGCCCGACGCGATCGCGGCGAACGTCGAGCGGATGCGGTCGGCCACCGACTCCCGCATCATGGCGGTCGTGAAGGCCGACGGCTATGGTCTCGGCGCCGTCCACGTCGCCCTTGCTGCGATCGACGCCGGAGCCGAATGGCTGGGCGTGACAGACGCAGGGGATGCCGCCGAGCTGCGCGATGCGGGCATCGAGGTGCCGATCCTCGCGTGGCTGAACCCGGCGGGGGTCGACGTCTCGCAGGTCGTCGCGGATCGCGTCGACATCGCGGTCGGCTCTGTCGACGAGCTGCGGCAGCTGATCGCCGATGCGTCGTCGCTGCCCGGCGGACGCGTGCGCGTGCACCTGCACATGGACACGGGCATGTCACGAGGCGGCGCGCCGGTCGAGGACTGGGCCGAGCTGCTGCAGGTGGCGCGCTCCGGACGCGGTCGCATCGAGGTGATCGGCGTCATGGGGCACCTTCCCGACGCCGACGCCGCTGACCCCGCGATCAACGCACCGGCGGTGCTGCGGATGAGACAGGCGAGGGATGCCGTGCTGCGTGCCGGGTTCGGACCGCTGATCGTGCACCTCGCGGCGACCTCCGGCACGCTGACGGACCCGGCGACGCACTTCGACATGGTTCGCGTCGGCGCGGGGCTCGTGGGCATCGACCCGTCGGAGACTGTGTCGTTGCACGGAACTGCGCGCCTGACAGCGTCGGTCGTGCACAGCAGTGTCGTGCCAGCGGGCACACCGGTCGGCTACGGCGGCGCATACGTGACCGAGCACCCGACCCGGTTGAGCGTCATCGGCGTCGGGTACGCCGACGGCATCCCGCGGGAACTCGCACCAGGTGCGGGCGTCGCGATCGAGGGCATCCGATGCCGGATCGTCGGGCGGGTGTCGATGGATCAGATCGTCGTCGACACGGGGGATCTGGCCGTGCCCAGAGGCACGACAGCAGTGGTGTTCGGCCCGGAGGGCGGGGCGGCGCCGAGCGTGCAGGAGTGGGCCCGGTGGGCGGGGAGCATCCCGCACACGATCGTCACGGGCATCGGTCCCCGGGTCGAGAGGGCGATCGCGTGAGAGTGCTGGTCATCGGAGGAGGGCAGAACGCCGAGCACGCGGTCTCGCTCGCGTCGGCTGCCGCGGTCGCCGAGGCTCTGCGTGTCGGGGGATACGACGTCAGCACGGCCACCATCTCGCGAGAGGGTGTCTGGGAGGTGGCGGGCGTCTCGGAGGGTGCCACCGCCGCCGAGTCCCTGGCCCTCGCGATGCCGCTCCTAGCTGCTGCGGATGTCGTATTCCCCGCGGTGCATGGAGCGCTGGGCGAAGACGGGGTGCTCGCTGCACTGTGCGCTCTCGCGGGCGTGCGCGTGGTCGGATCCGGGCCTCGGGCGGGGGCGATCGGCATGGACAAGTGGGCGACGAAGCTCGTCGCCGAGGCGGCGGGGCTGCGCACCGCGAGGGGCCGATTGATCGATGCAGCCGACTGCGGGGATTCCGAGTTCGAGGGGCCGGTGGTCGTGAAGCCGGTGTCGGCCGGATCGAGCTACGGTGTCTCTCTCGTGCGTGACGAGGGCGAGCTCGGGCCCGCCCTGCACGAGGCGGCGCGGTTCGATCGACGAATCCTCGTCGAGGAGGTCGTGCACGGGAGGGAGATCGACGTCGCCGTGATCAAGGAAGCCGGAGGGGTGCGCTGGGCGGCGCCCCCACTGGAGATCCACGCGGCGGGGCTCTTCGACACCGCCATGAAGTACGACGGCAGTGCGCGGTTCACGGTCCCTGCGCAGCTCTCGGCTGCCGAGACGACTTCGCTCACGCGCGCGGCTCTGAGCATGTTCGATGCGCTCGGATGCGCCGGCGTCGCGCGCATGGACTTCTTCCTCACGGCGGCGGGGCCGGTGCTGAACGAGGTCAACACGATGCCGGGGTTGACGGCGGCGTCCCAGGTGCCGCGGATGTTCGCGTCGGCCGACGTGTCGTACGTCGAGCTGGTGTCGCGCCTGGTGCGCGCCGCCGAGGTGCCGGGGCGGTGACCGCTCGCGTCGGCTGGCCCGATGTCGCGAAGGGCATGTGCATCATCCTCGTGGTGCTCTGGCACGTCGTCACCAAGCACGCGATCGCGGTCGAGGGTGCAGGACCCGTCACCGATGCCTGGGCGACTCTCAACGCGCAGCTGCTGCCGCTGCGGATGCCGCTGTTCTTCCTGATCTCGGGAATGTTCGCCGGTCGCGTCGTGAACGCGCCCGCGGGCACCCCCTGGCGACGTCGCGCCGGCCGCCTCGCGGCGGTTTACGTCATCTGGGTCGTCATCCAGACATTCGTGCTCGCGCTCACGCCGGACTTCGACACCGCCAGAGCCGAGAACGGATGGCAGCTGCTCGCGCAGCTCACGATCAGCCCGACGAACCTCTGGTATCTGCTCGCCCTGGCGGTGTACCTGCTCGTCGCGCGCCTCGTGAGGCAAGTGCCGACCGCCGTGGTGCTGCCGGTCGCGTTCGTGATCGCTGCGGTCGCGTCGGCGGGGGTCATCCCCGACCTGGGCAACCTGTGGCAGGTCGTGCAGAACCTCCTCTTCTTCCTCGCGGGGCTGCGGCTGCGGAGCGTGATCGAGCGTTTCGCCGCGGCATCCAGCCCTTTTCGCACTCTCATGCTCGGAACGGCATATGTTGCAGCCGTCGGCGCGGTCGGAGTTCTCGGCATGCGTCAGTGGCCGGGCGTATGGCCCCTGCTCGCCATCGTCGCGGTCGCGTTCGGGGTCGCGGCCTGCGCGACGATCGACCACTGCGCGAGCGTCGTCGCCCGTCCGCTGCGGTGGGTGGGTCAGCGCACGCTGCCGATCTACGTGATCCACATGATCCCGCTCGCGCTGATCGACGGAGCGCTGCGCGGGGCGGGCTGGCTCACGACCCCGGCGACCGAGGTCGTCTGGCCGGTCGTGCTCACGGGTGCCGTCATTGCGATCTGTCTGGTGGTGCACGCGGGTCTCGTGCGTGTGGGGCTCGGGGCGCTGTTCGACCCGCTGCTCCTCGTCGACCGCGAGGCTGCGGCCCGCGAGGCTGCGGCCCGGGCGGCTGACTGAGGCCTGGGTGGCTGACTGAGACTCGCGTGGTTGAGGCGCGGATGGCTCAGGCGCAAAAGGCTGACCGAAGCCAGGATGGCTGACTGATGAGCGTCATACGGTCAGCCATCCGTGGGGAAGACCAGCCATTGGCCGCCTCAGAGTCGGTCGACGCCCGTCACGGTGAGCACCGCAGCACCCTCCTCATCGGAGGCGGCGAGGTCGACGGTGGCGGAGATTCCCCAGTCGTGGTCGCCGGCCGGATCATCGAGGATCTGACGCACGGTCCACTCGGTCGTGCCCTCGGTGATGAGCAGCAACTGCGCGCTGCGTGCGTTCGCACCGGTGAGGATCTCGTCGTGATCGGCGAAGTAGCCGTCGAGAGCGTCCGACCAGGCATCCGCGCCGAACGACGGGTCGAGGTCCGCGAGCGCAGAGACGTCTTCACGAGCCGCGAGCTGCACCCGTCGGAACAGCTCATTGCGCACGAGGGTGCGGAAAGCGCGGGTGTTCGACGTGAGACGCTTCGGCGCCGGCGGCACGATCGGCTCGTCGTCAGGGCCGTGCAGCACGCCGTTGACCAGCTCTTCCCACTCGTCGAGCAGGCTCGAGTCGACCTGACGCACGAGCTCGCCGAGCCACTCGATCAGGTCGCGGAGATCCTCGTCCTTCGCCTCTTCGGGAATCGTCTGGGAGGCTGCCCGGTAGGCGTCGGACAGGTAGCGCAGCACGACGCCCTCGGAGCGGGCGATCTTGTAGTACGCGACGTATTCCCCGAACGACATGGCCCGCTCGTACATGTCGCGCACGACCGATTTCGGGTGCAGTTCGAAGTCGCGGATCCACGGCTGCGCGGCGCTGAAGGTCTCGAACGCGGCCGTGAGCAGCTCATCGAGGGGCTTCGGATAGGTGATCTCCTCGAGCAGCTCCATGCGCTCGTCGTATTCGATGCCCTCGCGCTTCATCGCGGCGACGGCCTCTCCGCGCGCGAGGAACTCCTGCTGCCCGAGGATCGCCCGAGGGTCGTCGAGCGTCGACTCGACGATCGAGATCATGTCGAGCGCGTAGGAGCCGGTTCCCGTGCCTGCAGTCGGATCGCGGTCGAGCAGGTCGAACGCCGCGAGGGCGAACGGCGACAGCGGCTGGTTCAGCGCGAAGTTCGGCTGCAAGTCGACGGTGAGGCGGATCTCGCCGTCGTCCGTCTGCTCGACGACGCCGGACTCGAGCAGAGTCCGGTAGATGCCGATGGCGCGCAGGGCCAGCTCGCGCTGCCGCTTGCGTGGCTCGTGGTTGTCGTAGACGAGGGCGCGCATGTTGCCGAAGACGTCGCCGCCGCGGCCGATCACGTTGAGCATCATCGCGCTCGTGATCTGCATGTGCGAGGTCAGGGTCTCGGGCTCGGCGTCGATGAGCTTGCGGAACGACGGCTCGCCCCACGACACGAAGCCGTCGGGTGCCTTCTTGCGGACGATCTTGCGCTTCTTCTTGGGGTCGTCACCGGCCTTCTTGATCGCGGCGACGTTCTCGCTCTCGTGCTCGGGAGCCTGGGCGACCACGGTGCCGGCGGTGTCGAAGCCCGCGCGTCCGGCTCGCCCCGCGATCTGGTGGAACTCGCGAGCGCTGAGCTGCCGCATCCGGGTGCCGTCGAACTTGGTGAGAGCCGTGAGCAGCACCGTGCGGATGGCCACATTGATGCCGACGCCGAGGGTGTCTGTGCCGCAGATCACGCGCAGCAGTCCGCGCTGGGCCAGCTGCTCGACGAGGCGCCGGTACTTCGGCAGCATCCCGGCATGGTGAACGCCGATGCCCGCACGCAGGAACCGCGACAGGGTCTTGCCGAACGCGGTGGTGAACCGGAACCCGCCGATCAGCGCGGCGATCTCATCGCGCTGCTCACGCGTGGCGACCTTGGTGCTCGACAGCGCCTGTGCCCGCTCCATCGCCGCCGCCTGCGAGAAGTGCACGACGTAGATCGGGGCCTGGCCGGTGCCGAGCAGGTCGTCGATCGTCTCGTGGATCGGCGTCGTCTCATAGAAGTAGTGCAGCGGCACGGGACGCTCGACGCCCGTGACGGATGCCGTGTCGCGGCCGGTCCTGCGGGTGAGGTCGCTCGACAGCTGCGAGACATCGCCGAGGGTCGCCGACATGAGGATGAACTGCGCCTGAGGAAGCTCGAGCAGCGGAACCTGCCACGCCCACCCGCGGTCGGGATCGGCGTAGAAGTGGAACTCGTCCATCACGACCTGGTGCACCGCGGCGTCCGTGCCCTGGCGCAGCGCGAGGTTCGCGAGGATCTCGGCGGTGCAGCAGATGATCGGCGCATCGGGGTTGACCGAGGAGTCACCGGTGATCATGCCGACGTTCGAGGCGCCGAACACGTCGACCAGGGAGAAGAACTTCTCGCTGACGAGCGCCTTGATCGGAGCCGTGTAGAACGAGCGACGCCCCTCGACGAGTGCCGCGAAGTGCGCCCCGACCGCGACGAGCGACTTGCCGGTGCCGGTGGGCGTCGACAGGATGAGGTTGTTGCCCGAGACGATCTCGATGACCGCCTCGTCCTGCGCGGGATACAGGCTGATGCCGGTCGACTCCGCCCACTCGACGAACGCCGTGTAGACGGCATCCGCATCGGATCCGTCTGTCAGCGTCGTGTGGTCGAGGATCGCAGGCATGGTCTGTCGATCATCCCACCTCCGGCACGGGCGAACCTCGTGCAGTACTCAGCAGGGAATCGTCCGATGCGGCCGAGATCACCGGATTCGAGCGGTCAGCACGATCTCATGCTGAATTGTGAACGCCTCAGACCGAGGTCGCCGCGCTCAACGCGATGCGGATCATGTCGCCGAACGTCTGCTCGCGCTCCTGGGCGGTGGTCTGCTCACCCGTGACGATGTGATCCGACACCGTGCAGATCGCCAGAGCGCGGCGCCCGTGGAACGCCGCGAGGGTGTACAGCCCTGCTGCCTCCATCTCGACGCCGAGTGCGCCGTGCTGCACGAAAGGCTCCGTGAGCTCGGGGCGCGTGCTGTAGAACTGGTCGCTCGAGAACAGCAGGCCCACGTGCACGGCGGCGTCGAGAGGCTCGGCCTCGCTCGCCTCGACCGCGGCGCGCAGCAGACCGAAATCGGCGACCGGTGCATAGTCGAGCCCGTGGAAGCGCACCCGGTTGATGCCCGAATCGGTGCAGGCGCCGTTCGCGATGATGATGTCGCGCACCTTCAGCTTCTCGGTCAATGCCCCGCACGAGCCGACGCGCACGATCGTCTGCACGCCGTACTCCTCGAACAGCTCGCTCGCATAGATCGCCATCGACGGCTGACCCATGCCCGAGCCCTGCACCGAGACACGGTGGCCGTTCCATGTGCCGGTGTAGCCCAGCATCCCGCGGGTCTCGGAATACAGCTCGGCGCCGTCGAGGAAGTTCTCGGCGATCCACTTCGCCCGCAGCGGGTCGCCGGGGAACAGGACGATGGGGGCGATCTGACCGGGCTGTGCGGCGATGTGCGTGCTCATGGATTCAGCGTAACCAGCCGTCTCTGCGTGGCGCGTCCGACGACGGCATCGGCCTTGAGATCATCGGTACGGATGCGGTGATCGGCACCGCTCAGGAGGGACGATGATGTCCGACCAGATCTTCTTGTACGGGGCGCTCGGGCTGTACTTCGCCGGAATGCTGCTCATCGGGTACTTCGCGTACAAGCGCACCTCCGACCACGAGGACTACATGCTCGGCGGACGCAACCTGCCCCCGTGGGTCGCCGCGATCAGCGCCGGCGCGGCAGACATGTCGGGCTGGCTGGTGATGGGTCTTCCCGGGGCGATCTACGCCGCCGGCCTCATCGAGGCCTGGATCGCGATCGGTCTGACGATCGGCGCCTACCTCAACTGGCTGCTGGTGGCTCCGCGTCTTCGCGCCTACACCGAGGTGTCGCGCAACTCGATCACGATCCCGAGCTACTTCGAGAACCGACTTCGCGACACGAGCCGCTCGTTGCGTGTGGTCTCCGGCCTGATCATCCTGGTCTTCTTCACGCTCTACATCTCGTCGGGCATGGTGGCCGCGGGCGTCTTCTTCGAGAGCTCGTTCAACGGCGACTACCTGTTCGGGATGCTGCTGGTCGGCGGCATCACGCTGCTCTACACGCTCTTCGGCGGGTTCCTCGGGGCCTCGCTCACCGACGTCGTGCAGGGCCTGATGATGGTGCTCGCGCTGGTCGTCGTTCCGGTCGCGGCCGTGATCGCGATCGGCGGGCTCGAGGAGACCTCGACGCTGATCACGGAGAACGGCGGGGAGGGATTTCTGTCGCTGCTCGGCGGCGGAGCAGTCACGGGCGGCACCTTCCTCGCGATCGTCTCGGCCCTCGCCTGGGGTCTCGGATACTTCGGGCAGCCGCACATCATCGTGCGGTTCATGGCGCTGCGCTCGCCGCAGGAGGCCAAGCGCGCTCGCCGCATCGGCATCTCGTGGATGGTCCTGTCGATGGGCGGCGCGGTCGTCTCGGGTCTCGTCGGCATCGCCTACATGGCCCAGCGGGGCATCACGCTCGACAACCCCGAGACGGTGGTGCTGCTGATGTCGCAGACGCTGCTGCATCCGTTCGTCGCGGGTCTCGTGCTGGCAGCGGTGCTGGCGGCGATCATGAGCACGGTGTCGAGCCAGTTGGTCGTGTGCTCGTCGGCGCTGGTCGAAGACCTCTACAAGGTGGTGCGCAAGACCCCGCCGTCAGACAAGCGACTCGTGCTGATGGGGCGCATGGCGGTGCTCGCGGTCGCCATCATCGCGATCCTCCTCGCGATCACGCCGAACGACTCGATCCTCGGACTGGTGTCGTTCGCATGGGCGGGGTTCGGCGCCGCGTTCGGCCCGATCATCTTGCTCAGCCTGTTCTGGCGCAAGCTCACGAACTGGGGCGCGCTCGCGGGCATGTTCGTCGGTGCGGTCACGGTGTTCGTCTGGAAGGCGCTCGACACGGCTCTGTACGAGCTTCTCCCGGCGTTCGTGTTCGCATTCGTCGCCGCGGTTGTGGTGAGTCTCGTGACCTACAAGCGCAACGACGAGATCGAGCAGGAGTTCACCGACACCGAGACGATGCTCGCTGCGCCCCGCGCTCAGGCGGTGGCAGACAGTCGCTGACGGTGCGCGCGAGGGCTGAGTCTGCGGATGCTGCGGCTCAGCCCTCGCGACGTCTGACGATCTCGCCGATCCAGATCGGGGCGAACGGCGAGGTGCAACCCGGGGCGGTGGGGTAATCGGCGAGCACCTGCAGGCGTTCGCCGATCTCGAGCGCCCTTGCGCGCAGCTCCGGGTGGAAGATGCCGATGTTCGCGAGCGTCTCGTTCATCGCCCACTGCAGGCGCTTCGGGGCATTCACCAGGTCGCGCTCGATCAGGTCGAGCAGGTGCTCGAGGTCGAGGCCCTCGGCATCCTTCGCCACTCGAACGGTCGTGAGCGACCAGGCTGCGGCGGCGACCGTCGGGTCTGCGTCGTCGAACCAGCGCAGTCGCAGCTCTTCAGCGAGCGGAGTCTTCTTGGCGACGTAGTTCACGAACCAGTCGTTGACCTTGGGGGCCTGCGTCTGGCGCAGCATCGCGTCGAGCTCGTCGGCGGTGAACTCGCGGGGCTTGCAGATGAGCAGCGCGAGCAGGCGGGCGGACGTCTCGCCGGTCGCCCAGAGGTCCTTCGCGAGGGGCTGGTCGATCTTGATGCGCTTGGCCAGCCCGCGCAGCCGACTGAGGTTCATGCCGTGGTCGTCGCCGCGCTTCTCGTTGGCGGCGCGCATCTTCGGATCCTCGAGGGCTGCCAGTTCGGCGAGGGCTTCGGGCACGGTCATGTCGGGCATGTGACCAGGGTAGGCCTCGGGCGCTTGTCAAGGCCCGCGCTTCAGGGCCTCATGGCCCGTAGCCTCGCACCTAGCAGACCGAACGCCGACGAGAGGAACGCCATGAGCCGCGACAGCGACGACATCGACACCGACCGCAACGACCTGAGCACCGAGCCGTCGCCCGGTGCGGAGGAGAACGACAATCTCGGCACCGAGGACAACAAGGGCGAGCCGCCCACGGTCGTCCCCTCAGGCCCTGCCTCGGACGACGACGGCGACGTGCTCGCCGACGACCCCGACCAGGACTGACGCCGCGCTGCCCCTTCCGGAGCGGGGCAGCGCGCTCACTCCTCCTCGACGAGCTCCCCGCGGATGCGCCGGAGGTCTTCCATCAGCGATCCGATCAGGATCCAGTGGGTCGACGCCGGCGGCCGGATGACCAGCGGCGCGGTGAGCGCGGGGATCGCCGAAGTCAGGGTCTCGGGCTCGGGCGACACGTCGGCGATCTGCACGGCCAGCCGCACGTCGTGCCCCGCACGTCGCAGCTGCTCGGCGATCGCCGGGACCGCCGGCTCCTGGCCGATCGAATCGTCGTAGTGATCGAAGTATGCGCGGGTCATGCCGATGGTCTGCGTCACGATCGGCGACAGCCTCTCGAGCAGCGCCCGCATCTCGCGGAGCTCCTCGCGGTGCGTCGAGCGCCGCGGATTCAGGGTGAGCGACTCCTCGCCGGCCGCGATCGAGGCCTCTGCGGCATCTTTCATCGGGCGCAGCAGTCGGGCCTCGAGCATGAGCTCCTGCAGCTTCGCGGGGGTCTGCGGTTCGGGCAGCGCATCGGCCAGTCGGTCGAGGCTCGCGGCGAGCTCACTGCCTAGCAGTCCCAGATCGCGGCGGGCGGGGGCGACCAGCACCGGCGGCACGATCAGCGCGTTCACGACGATGCCGATGACGACGCCGATCAGGGTCTCGAAGATGCGCGCGATCGCATAGTCGGGGGTCGAGCCGAGTGCGAGCACGAGCATCGCCGAGATCGCGACCTGATTGCCGGTGCCCGGCGTCGCCTTGAACGCCCACGCGACCAGCATGGCCACGACGATGGCGAGCAGCACGATCCAGCTCGGCGAACCGAGCAGCAGGCCGAGCGCCACCGCGATCACGACGCCGACGATCACGCCGATGCTGCGCTCGAGCGCCTTCGACAGCGACTGGTTGACGCTCGGCTGCACGACGAGGAGCGCCGCGATCGCCGCGAACACGGGCAGCTGCCCCGGAACCACCCAGCCGGCCAGCAGCCACGCGGCGATCGTCGCCGCGGCGGACTTCACCACCTGCAGCAGGGGCGAGCGCTTGGAGGCGCGGATCGCGGCGTGGATGCGCATGCGCTCCACGCTACTCGCGCGCATGCTCGGTCGTGGCGCCCTCGATGTCAACCCCGTCGCGGATCCCTGTCGCATGCAGCTGAATGGGATCACACGAACGACGAACAGTGAGGAGCATCACATGGCGCAGATCATCGAGACCATCGACGTACACGTTCCGGTCGACATCGCTTACAACCAGTGGACGCAGTTCGAGAGCTTCCCCCACTTCCTCGACGAGGTCGAGTCGATCGTCCAGATCGATGACACCCACAACCGCTGGACAGTCAAGGTCGGCGGCGCGGTGCGTGAATTCGACGCCGAGATCACCGAGCAGCACCCCGACGAGCGCGTCGCCTGGAAGAGCGTCGGCGGCGACACCGAGCATGCGGGCGTCGTGACCTTCCACAAGCTCGAGGAGCTCACGACTCGTGTGACGGTGCAGATCGACTGGGAGCCCGAGGGCCTTCTCGAGAAGGTCGGATCGCTCGTCGGCGCCGGCTCGCACGCGGTGAAGAAGGACTTGAAGAACTTCAAGGAGTTCATCGAGAAGCGCGGCGCCGAGACCGGTGCCTGGCGCGGCGACGTCGACGCCTGATCGACCCCTGATCCGAGGCCCGGGCGGTGGTGCCCCCATCACCGCCCGGGCCTCTTTCGCTGCCCGCGCGCAGCCTGCCTGCAGCCTGCCTGCTGCGGCCTAGGCCGCGCTCGACGCAGAAGATAGGGCATCCTCCCGATGTAGGAGGGGCACCTCAGAGCGGAGTGTAGGGACATCCCAACCGAGGAGATGTCATGTACGAGCACCCCTACTTCGCCGAGAAGATCAGCGAGTACGAGAACGAGCGTCGGGAGCGGGCGGCTGAACGCCGTCGCTTCGTCGCCGAGCACGCCGACCAGATCGTCCCGCGGACGCCCGGTTCGGTGGGACGGTTCGGACAGCGGATGCTGCGCACAGTCACCCGGCGACAGTCGAATGCGCCGGATGCTGCCGCGCATGCTGCCGCGGACGTTGCGCCGGATGCCGCCGCGGCCGCCCCGCGCACCACCACGACGGCCGCCCCGCGCACCACGACGGTCGCTCCGCGAGCCTCGCGGGTCGCTGCGCCCGCTGAAATGGCGCCCGGTGCACCAGCCGCCGGTCTGGCAGCCGTCTGCTGCGAGCCCGCGGCGGTTCGGTGAGTTCGGCATCACTGGCACCGACCGCGCCACCCCGCCCGGATGTCGGAGGGGAGTGGGACGATGAGTCCATGTCACTCTCCGCCGCGAGCGCTGCGATGGTCGGCCGAGAGGCCGAGATCGCAGTCGTGCGCGGCCTCTTCGACCGCGTCGTCGAGGGGGTTCCGCTCGCGGCGCTCATCGAGGGCGAGGCGGGCATAGGCAAGTCCCGGCTGCTGCGCGAGTTCGGCGCCGAGGTGGTCAACCGAGCCGATGTGCATGTCGGGTGGTGCCTCGATCTCGGGGCTTCGCGCACGCCCTTCGGGCCGATCACCGGCATCCTTCGCTCGATCGTCACGCGCATGGGCGCAGATCGGGTGCGCGAAGAGCTCGGTGTCGGCGTCGAGGCTCTGGGGATGCTGCTGCCCGAACTCAATCCGACCGAGCGCTCGCAGACCAGCCCCGACAGGCTGCGCGATGCGATCGCGGCACTCATCGAGGCCGCGGCCGAGCACGCGCCGCAGGTGCTCGTCGTCGAAGACCTGCACTGGGCAGACGAATCGACCCTCGCGCTCCTCTCCTTCCTGCTGCGCACGCTGACCCACGGGCGCATCCTTCTTCTCCTCACCTGCCGCTCGGACGACGTCCGCCGCGGAGACGCGGTCAGTCGATTCATCGGCGAGGCCACTCGCGCGCGCCTGCTCGAGCGGGTCACTGTCGAACGGCTGGAGACGTCGGCGGTTCGCCAGCTCGCCGAATCGATCACCGGGCAGCCCCTCACCGACGCGGCACTCGAGCGCATCCAGGACCGCGCCGAAGGAGTCCCCTTCTTCGTCGAAGAGCTCGCCGGATGCTCCTCGGGTCCGCTTCCCGGCAGCCTGCGCGACCTGCTCCTGGCCCGTTTCGACCGCCTCGGCGATGATGCGAGACGGGTGGTGCAGGTGGTCTCGGGGGCAGAGCGCCCGCTGACCCATCCGCTGGTCACCCAGCTCGCGGGTCTGGCCGAGGCGCGCCTCGATGAGGCGATCCGTGAGGCGACGCTCAGCGGCATCCTCATCGTGGCCGACGACGACTATCGATTCCGCCACGCGCTGCTGCGCGAGGCCGTGCACGACGATCTGCTTCCGGGTGAGAGAGCGCGGCTGCACCGAGCGTATGCCGAGGCGCTGGAGGAGAACTGCGAGGGCTCCGACACCGCCGACTCGGCGGCGCTCGCCTATCACTGGCAGCTCGCGCAAGACGACCGCCGAGCGCTCGCCGCGGCCGTCGCCGCGATGTTCGACGCCAAGTCGCGGTTCGCCTTCGCGAGCGCGGCACGCTTCGGAGAGCTCGCCCTCGATCTGTGGATCCAGGTGCCAGACGCCGAGAGCGTCGTGGGTCTCGGTCGCCTCGAGGTGCTCCGCACTCTGGGTTCGGTGCTCCGCAACGCCGGTGACGGCGAGCGAGCGCTTGCTGTCGTCAATCTCGCGCTCGACGAGGTAGACCCCGACACCGTCGACCCGCGGATGCACGCGAAGCTGCTGCGAGACAAGGCCTACTACATGATGAACCTCGGCCGATCGGGGCCGATCCAGCTGCTGCAGCAGTCGCTGGAGATCCTCGAGAGGCAGGTCGACGATGATCGACTGCGCGCATCGGTGCTCAATCAGCTCGCGAGTCGCTACATGATCGCCGGGCGACTCGATGAGGCGATCGCGCTGGCGACCGAGGCCGGTGAGCGCGCCGAGCGGGTCGGGGCCGACGATGAGGCGTCGATCGCCGCGAACGTGCGCGGCGGGGCTCGAGCGCACCTCGGTGATCTCGAGGCCGGGCACCGGGAGTATGCGGCCGCTCTCGATCTGGCGCGCAGTGCGAACCCCGAGATGCGATATCGCGTCAACTACTCCGACCTGCTCGGGCTGCTCGGGCGCTATAGAGATGCCGTCTCCGTGGCCGAAGACGGCCTGGCCAGAGCGCGTGCGTTCGGCGTCGAACGCACGACCGGTGCGTTGATGACGCAGAACATGGCCGTGCCGTTGCTCGAGATGGGGGAGATCGAGCGGGTCGAGGGGATGCTGTCCCGTGAACTCGCGCAGAGGACGCTGCGCATCTCTCACATGTACTCCACGATGACCCGCGTGCGTGTGCTCTCCTGGCGAGGGCGACATGACGAGGCGGCCGAGATCCTGCGCGAGTGGCACCCCGCCTTCGACGAGACCGGTCGCGTAGAGCGGCAGATCTGGTACGACGAGGTGATGATGCGCGTCTCCGTCGCCGAGGGCCGTGGAGACCTCGCCGGTGCGCTCGACGAGATCCGCGCGATGCTCGCCGATGACGGTCCGGTCTTCCTGCACCAGAGGCGGCTTCTTCTCGAGGCGGGGTGGTTGATCGCCGAGCTCCGGGCGGCGGGCGTCGACGTCGGCGAGGCGAGCGACGAAGTCCGAGCCGCGTGGCTCGCCCAGCCGGAGCAGCTGCTCGGCGACAGGTGGTGGTCGATTCTCGAGTCGCTGCTGTCGCCGTCGGCACCGAGCCTGCGGAAGGCCGTCGAACTCGCCGACGCCGATGACGTGCCTGTGACCTTCCGCCTCATGACCCGGCTCGAGCTCGCACGGGTGCTGGTCGATGCCGGCGATCGTTCCGAGGCGACGGCGGTCCTCGCCCAGGCATCGAACGAGGCCGAACGCCTCGGGCACGTTCCCCTCACACGGACGATCGGTGCGTTCGCCGCCGCGGCAGGCCTCGCGGCGGCGCCGACGAGTGCGCAGAGCGCGGAAGAGTCCGACCCGCTCACGGCCCGCGAACGGCAGGTTCTCGACCTGATCGCCGAGGGGCTGAGCAATCGTCAGATCGGCGAGCGGCTCTTCATCAGCGTCAAGACGGTGAGCGTTCACGTGTCGGCCGTGCTGCGAAAACTCGGCGTCAGCACGCGCACCGAGGCGGCGGTCCTGCAAAAGAATCCGAACTTCGGGGTTTCACGTCAGGATGCCGTGGTACGTTGAGCTTGCGCGTATGTCGGACGTTCCGTCACGGCGCAGGCCGCGCAAGCGGCCGTTTGAAAAAGAAAGTAGAAAACACATGGCCACTGGCACTGTGAAATGGTTCAACGCTGAAAAGGGCTTCGGCTTCATCGCTCCCGATGACGGCACGGACGACCTTTTCGCCCACTACTCGGCAATCACCGGCTCCGGTTTCAAGGAGCTCCGTGAGAACCAGAAGGTCGAATTCGACGCTGAGCGTGGCCCCAAGGGCATGCAGGCTGCGAACATCCGCGCTCTCTGAGCGCGAGCAGACTTCCTGAAGCCGGTCGGATCCTCACGGATCCGGCCGGCTTTCTCTATGCCCGAGCGCTTTCCGAGACGGACGTGATGCGGTGCGGGGTCAATAACGCATCTGAGCGGGCGTGCGGGGTCAATAAAGCATCCGAATCGGGCGTGGGGGATGCGTTTTTGACCCCGCACGCGCGGACTGGCTGCTGACCGCTGCGGCGTCGAGCCTGCATCCGGACATGCGTTTTCGACCAGGCACGCGCGGGATGGACGCCGCCCGGCGCCCGGACCCGAGATGAGGCTTGCCTAACTTTCTGTTAGATTAGGCCAGGCTTACCAAAGCCTGGCGCCCCTCCGCGCCGCACCCCCTCATCCCAACCCGAAGGGAATGCCTGTGCGCACCTCTCGTCTTCTCGCCGCCGGTGTCGCCGCGGCCCTCGCCGTCGGCCTCACCGCCTGCGCGACGCCGTCGAACGACTCGACCTCCGACTCCGCCGGCGGAAACCCCGCCGATGACAGTGCCTTCCCCGTCACGATCGAGCACGTCTATGGCGAGACCACGATCGAGACCAAGCCCGAGCGCGTCGCGACCGTCGCCTGGGCCAACCACGAGGTTCCCCTCGCGCTCGGCATCGTTCCCGTCGGCATGAGCAAGGCCTCGTGGGGTGACGACGACGACAACGGCATCCTGCCCTGGGTCGAGGAGAAGCTCGACGAGCTCGGCGGTGAAGAGCCCGTGCTGTTCGACGAGTCCGACGGCATCGACTACGAGGCCGTCGCCGACACTGAGCCCGACGTGATCCTCGCTTCGTACTCCGGCCTCACGCAGGAGGAGTACGACACCCTCTCGAAGATCGCTCCGGTCGTCGCGTACCCCGAGGTCGCCTGGGGCACGCCGGTCGACGAGATGATCGAGATGAACTCGAAGGCTCTCGGACTCGAAGCAGAGGGCGATGCCCTCATCGAGGATCTGCACGCCGACGCCGAGGCCGCTCTCGAGGAGAACAGCGCTCTCAAGGACAAGAAGGTCCTCTTCGCCTACATCGACCCGAGCGACCTGAGCCAGGTCGGCTACTACACCGCGATCGACACGCGCCCCGGATACCTGCACGACGACCTGGGCCTTCCTCTGCCGTCCGTCGTCGAGGAGAACGCCGACAGCGACCAGTTCTACCTGACCGTGAGTTCCGAAGAGGCCGACAAGTTCGCTGACGTCGACGTCTTCGTGACCTACGGCGACGAGTCGCTCATCGCGACGCTGCAGGCAGACCCGCTGCTGTCGAAGATCCCGGCCATCGCCGAGGGCCGCATCGCGATCCTCCCGGATGCCACTCCGATCGCCGCGTCGGCGAACCCCTCGCCGCTGTCGATCCCGTGGGGTCTCTCCGACTACCTCGGCCTGCTGGCGGCACCGCTCGCCGCGAAGTGACCTTCAGCGTCACCCTCGCGCACTGAATTCCCGTGACCGCTGTCACCCTTCCCATGCCGGGCACCGCAGACCTGCGGCGCCCGGCATGGGCGCGCTCGCTCTGGCTGCTCGTCGGTCTCGGAGTTCTGCTCGTGCTCTGCATCCTGTCGATCTGCTTCGGCGTGCGCGCCGTGAGCATCGACGACATCTTCGCCGCGCTCAGCGGGCAGGATGACACCCTCGCCCAGGCCGCGATCATCAAGCGCTTCCCGCGCACCGTGCTCGCACTCCTCGTGGGTGCCGCCCTCGCCCTCTCCGGCGCGACGATGCAGGCGGTCACCCGCAACCCGATCGCCGATCCCGGCATCCTCGGTGTCTCGAACGGCGCCTCGCTCGCCGTCGTCATCGGTCTCGCATTCATCGGCCTCACCGACGCCTACAGCCAGATGGCGCTCGCGATCATCGGCGCCGCACTCGCCGCAGCCTTCGTCTACACGGTCGGCTCGCTCGGCCGCGGTGGCGCCACTCCTCTCAAGCTCGCCCTCGCGGGTGCAGCCACGTCGGCCGCCTTCGCCTCGCTCATCAGTGCCATCATGCTGCCGCGCGTCGACCTCCTGCAGGCATTCCAGTCGTGGCAGATCGGGGGCGTCGGCGGCGCCGAATGGCCGCGTATCGCGATCACGGCGCCCGTGCTCGCGCTGGGAGCGCTGATCTGCTTCGTGAGTGCCCGCGGCATGAACTCCCTCGCCCTCGGCGACGACATGGCCAAGGGCCTCGGCGAGCACGTCTTCCGCACGCGCCTCATGTCGGCGCTCGGCGCCGTGATCCTCGCCGGCGCCGCCACCGCCATCGCAGGTCCGATCGGCTTCGTCGGACTCGTCATTCCGCACGTGTGCCGGATGCTGATCGGCACCGACCACCGCTGGCTTCTGCCGTTCTCGGCCATGGCCGGTGCAGCGCTGCTGCTCGCGAGCGACATCGTCGGCCGCGTGATCGCGCCCTCGTCGGAGGAGATCCAGGTCGGCATCATCACCGCGATCATCGGAGCCCCGTTCTTCATCTGGATCGTCCGCCGTCAGAAGGTGCGTGAACTGTGAGCACCATCGACCGGGCCGCGGCCCAGACTCCTGCCGCATCCGAACGAACGGGCGGGTCCGTCGCGGCGATCATCGCCGGCCGTCGCTCGCGACACCGCCGCCACGCCGTCGCGACCATCGTGCTCGGCGCGATGCTCGTGGTGCTGTTCGCCGTCGCCTTGATGATCGGCAACACCTTCTATCCGCTCGACGAGGTGATCCGCGTCATCGTGGGCGAGACGGTTCCGGGGGCGTCGTTCACGGTCGGTGAGCTGCGTCTGCCCCGCGCGGTTCTCGCGATCCTCGCCGGGTTCGCCTTCGGCATCGCAGGCGTCTCGTTCCAGACGCTGCTGCGCAACCCGCTCGCATCTCCCGACATCATCGGCATCTCGAACGGCGCCGGCGCCGCTGCGGTGTTCGGCATCGTGGTGCTGTCGCTGAACGGCCCGGTGGTCTCGCTCCTGGCTCTCGGTGGAGCGATCGTGACCGCGGGCATCATCTATCTGCTGTCGATCAAGAACGGCTTCGCGGGCACGCGACTGATCCTGATCGGCATCGGCGTCGCGGCGATGCTCCAGAGCCTCATCTCGTACATGCTGTCGCGCGCAGCGAGCTGGGACATCCAGACCGCGATGCAGTGGCTCACCGGAAGCCTGAACAATGCCTCGTGGGAGCGCGTGATGCCGCTCGCGATAGCCGCGGCCGTGCTGATGCCGCTGCTGCTCTCGCAGGGGCGCGCACTCGGCGCCATGCAGCTCGGCGATGATTCGGCGTCGGGTCTCGGCGTGCGGGTCAACACCACTCGCCTGCTGTTCATCCTGGGTGCCGTCGCCCTGCTCGCCTTCGCGACCGCGGCCTGCGGCCCGATCGCGTTCGTCGCGTTCATGGCGGGCCCGATCGCCGCCCGCATCACCGGTCCGGGCGCGAACCTGCTGCTTCCGAGCGCGTTCATCGGTGCCGTGCTGGTGCTCGGCGGCGATCTTCTCGGCCAGTTCGCGTTCGGGGATCGCTATCCGGTCGGCGTGATCACCGGTGTGCTCGGCGCTCCGTATCTCATCTTCCTGCTCATCCGCACCAACCGCTCGGGAGGCTCACTGTGACCGAGGCGCACACTCTGACGGCCGAGTCCGTCACGCTCGCCTACGGCGACCGCACGATCATCGATGGCCTCGACCTCGCGATCGCGCCCGGCAAGATCACGACGATCGTCGGAGCCAACGGATGCGGCAAGTCGACGCTGCTGCGCTCGCTCGCGCGTCTGCTCTCGCCGACCGCCGGCCAGATCGTGCTCGACGGCAAGTCGGTGCATGCGCGCCCCACCAAGGAGGTCGCGCGCATCCTCGGTCTGCTGCCGCAGTCGCCCGTCGCGCCGGAGGGCATCGCCGTCGCCGACCTCGTGGGTCGTGGCCGGCATCCGCACCAGAAGATGCTCGCCCGCTGGAGTGCCCACGACTACGAGATCGTGGCGGACGCCCTCGAGGCGACCGGAACCACCGACCTCGCCGACCGCAGCGTCGACGAGCTCTCGGGTGGCCAGCGTCAGCGCGTGTGGATCGCGATGGCGCTGGCGCAGGAGACCGACATCCTGCTGCTCGACGAGCCCACGACGTTCCTCGACGTCGCGCACCAGGTCGAGGTGCTCGACCTGCTCACCGACCTGAGCGTGTCGCGCGGCACCACGATCGTCATGGTGCTGCACGACCTCAACCTCGCCGCGCGGTATTCCGACGAGCTCGTCGCGATGAAGGAGGGCAGGGTGCACGCCACCGGCGCTCCGCAGGATGTCGTGACCGCCCAGCTCGTAGAAGAGGTCTTCGACCTCGCGAACCAGATCACCATCGACCCGGTCTCGGGAAAGCCGATGGTCACCCCGATCGGAAGGCATCATGTCCGCTGAGACGACGACCGAACGCCCCACCTACGTGCTGGCCCGCGCCGAGGTGCGCGCGGTCGAACGGGTGTCGCCGAACTTCGTGCGCGTCACCTTCGGCGGTGACGACCTCTTCGAGTTCGGCACTCCGGGCGACACCTTCGACTCTCGGATCAAGATCGTGTTCCCGCCGGCATCCGGCATCCTTCCCGAGCTCGATCGGGACACCGACGACTGGTGGGGGTCGTTCCTCGCCGTGCCCGAGGACGAGCGCGGATCCATGCGCACCTACTCGGTGCGCGAGCTTCGCGTGACGGATGCCGGCACCGAGCTCGACGTCGATTTCGTGCTGCACCTGGCGCCTGGACTGACGGGCCCCGCGTCGAGGTGGGCCGATGCGGCCGCCGCCGGCCAGGAGCTGTTCATCGTCGGACCGCGTCGCGGGGTCGCCGCAGCGGCTCACGGCGGTGCCGAGTACGAGCCGGGCACTGCTGCGTCGGTCGTTCTCGCCGGTGACGAGACCGCGGCTCCCGCGATCGCCCGCATCCTCGAAGACGCCCCGAGCGACCTCCGAGGCTGCGCGTTCATCGAGGTGCCGTCTCCCGCCGACATCCTGCGCATCGACGCTCCCGCCGGCGTCGAGGTGCACTGGCTGCCCCGAGATGCGGGCGAGCCTCATGGCGTGCGGCTCATTCCCGCCGTGCTCGAGTATCTCGGCGATGCGGATGCGGCGGATGCCATCGACGTGAAGGACATCGAGTCCGACGAGCTGCTGTGGGAGACTCCTGATTACTCGGGTCTCGGCGAGGAGATCGCGGCAGCGGATGCTCCCGCCGAACGATACTTCTGGATCGCCGGCGAAAGTGGCGTCGTCACGACGCTGCGACGGCACCTCGTCAAGGATCTCGGAATCGACCGCTCGCAGGTCGCCTTCATGGGCTACTGGCGCCGCGGCGTCGCCATGCGCGGCTGAGTCGCCTGCTTTCGCGCGGTCGGCCGCGCAACGGTTCGCGTCGCCCTTTGAGTCCTGGAGTTCGGCCCCGGCAGAGGTCAGACTGGGCGGATGGAGTATGCCGGAGCAGTGCCGATGGACGCCCCTGACCCGAGCGCCGATTTCGAAGCTCGCGTGCGCGGGCTCTCCTTCCCGGTGTTCCAGCTGCGGACGCAGCCGTCGCTCACGCGGATACCAGGTGCCTCGTTCATGGAGATGGGCGCGTCGGCGACAACGGGCGCGCCGATGGCACTGGCGGAGTCGTCGGTGTCGCTCAACTACACGCTGTGGAAGAATCCCGACGACCATTCCGACCCTCGCAACGAGATCGAGTTGGACCCCGACCTCCGGCGGTCGATCGAGGAGGAACCGCCGTGGGGTCGCCCAGCGTGGCTGATCGAGCGGGCTCAGCTGCTCAAGTACCCGATGCTCTGGGAGGCGGTGCGCACCAGCTGGCAGGCGTCACCCGATCCCGAGCGGCACGCTCTCTCGCAGCAGCTGGTCGACCACGCCAATCACATACTGCGCAACAGATTCCGCGAGGAGCTCGGACTTTCCGACCTGCCGAGCGAGGGTGACGACGGCTGGGAGGCGAAGACATCGGCGGCGAGGGATGCCGTCGTCGCAGTCGATGGCCGGAATCGACCGGGTGTGCAGATCGACACCGATCCCTTCGTCTACGCGGTAGGGTTCCGCGTCGACGAGCACGTGGTCTGCACGACGGTCGTTCCCCGCGACAGCCTGCCGATGATCGACCTCGCCATCACGACCTACGAGTGAGCCGACGGGTGTCCGGCGAGTCCAACCGCCTCGTGGCGGGACATGGCCTGGTGGCGCACGAGGATGCGGCGTCGTAGCATCCCAGTGGAATCGTTCGACGACGAGGAGGCCGTCCATGACGCAGCACACTCTCGAGCTCCCGGAGGTCGATCTGGTCTACGACGTTCACGGGCCGCTGCCGACAGCGGAGGGTCGCCCTCCGCTGATGATGATCGGGCAGCCGATGGACGCGAGTGGATTCCAGGCCCAGGTGACGCTGTTCGACGACCGCACCGTCGTGACCTACGACCCGCGCGGGTTGGGTCGGAGCACACGCAAGGACGGCGGCGTGACCAACGAACCAGAGACCCAGGCCGAGGACGTCCACGCGATCATCGAGGCGCTCGGCGCCGGCCCGGTCGACATGCTGGCGAGCAGCGGCGGTGCTGTGACCGCGCTCGCTCTGGTCACGGCGCACCCGCACGACGTCGCGACCCTGGTCGCCCACGAGCCGCCGATCGACAGCGTGCTGCCAGACGCCGAGGCTGTCCATCGTGCGCGGGTGGCCTACACGAAGGTGTATCAGGACAAGGGTTGGGGTGCCGGAATGGCGGCGTTCATCGTGATGACCTCGTGGGAGGGCGAAGTCACCGACGAGCACCTCGCGCAGCCTGCGCCGGACCCCGCGGCGTTCGGGATGCCGACCGAAGACGACGGTTCGCGGGATGACCCGTTGCTGTCAGAGCTGTCGTGGGCGGTGCCCCTCTATGTGCCGGACATCGAAGCTCTGAAGGCGGCGCCGACCCGGATCGTGGTGGCGGTCGGGGAGGAGTCGCTGAAGGTCTACACCGGACGCACTGCGATCGCCCTGGCCGAGCAGCTCGGCCAGCAGGCGACGGTCTTCCCCAGTCACCACGGCGGTTTCATGGGCGGCGAATTCGGCTATGCAGGCCAGCCCGAAGCCTTCGCGGCGAAGCTCCGCGAGGTGCTCGACCGATCGTAGAGGTGAGAACGCCGCCTACGCGCTCTCGCGCACCACGAGCTCGGTGTCGAGGATGACCGAGCGGGGCGATGCTCCGGCGATGACCTCGAGCAGCACGGCGACCATCTGCGCGCTGATCTGATCCCAGGGCTGGCGCATGGTCGTAATCGGAGGCTCGTGGGTGGCGGCGAGGCCCGAGTCGTCGAACCCGGCGATCGCGATGTCCTCCGGCACGCGGTGTCCGGCACGGCGGGCGGCGGCGATGGCTCCGGCGGCCATCCGGTCGGATGCTGCGAACACGGCGTCGACGTCGTGCTCGAGCATCCTCGTCATGGCGGCCTGCCCTGATTCGTACGAGTAGTCGCCCACCTCGACCAGCGTCTCGTCGAACTGCTCGCCGAGCTCTTCGCGGAAGCCGACCAGGCGGTAGCGCCCGCCGGGGGTGTCGTCGGGGCCGGTGATCATGCCGATGTGGCGGTGTCCCTGTGCCACGAGGTGCGCGGCCATCGTGCGGGCCGAGGCGACCTCGTCGACCGAGATCGTCGAGAGCTCGCGTTCGTGCCCGAGGGGCAGACCGCAGCAGACGGTGGGGATGCCGACCTCGATCAGCTGGTCGAGCAGCGGGTCGGACTCATGCGATGAGATCAGCATGACGCCGTCGACATGACCGGCGCTGAGGAACTGGGCGACGCTCTCGCGCTCGGCGGGCGTTCCGGCGACGAGCAGCACCAGTGTCATCGCCCGCTGCGCGAGGGCTTCGGCCGCTCCGCGCAGCAGCAGTGCGAAGGTCGGGTCGTCGAACAGCAGCTGCTGCGGCTCGGTCAGCAGAAACGCCAGTGAACCGGCGCGGCCCGTCGCGAGACTGCGCGCGTGATGGTTCGCCGTGTAGCCGGTGGCGAGGATCGCCTCTTCGACGGCCTGCCTGGCATCGGGGGACACCCAGTGCCCGCCGTTGATCACACGCGAGACCGTGCTGCGGGACACCCCCGCCTGCGCCGCGATCTGGCGGATCGTCGGCTTGCGCTTCGCGCTGACATCACTCATCGCCTGTGACTCTACCCACAGCATCCCATCGAGCGGTAGTCCAACCTGGGACCGGTCTCAGTTCGGTAACGGCAGTTGTGATCGACGGCAGACCTGGGGTAGAACTGAGACCGGTCCCAGTCACTCTCATGAGTCAGGCTGAGACCGGTCCCAGTCGAATGAGCGACAGCACGCCGGGACCCGCACCACGACCATACCGACCCGATGGAGTGCCGATGACCTCGCCCCACGCCTGGCCTGAGCTGCGCGGAATCGCCTATGGCGGCGACTACAACCCCGAGCAGTGGTCGCCCGAGACGTGGCGCGAAGACGTCATCCTGATGCGCGAGGCCGGAGTCAACCTGGTGAGCGTCGGCATCTTCTCGTGGGCGCTCATCGAAGTCGCCGAGGGCGAGTTCGACTTCGCCTGGCTCGACGAGCTGCTCGACCTGCTGCACGCGAACGACATCAAGGTCGACCTGGGCACGCCCACGGCATCCCCGCCGGCGTGGTTTTTCGCGAACCACCCCGACGCCCACGTGATCGACCGCGAGGGTCGCACGATGGGCTTCGGCTCGCGTGGCATGGCCTCGCACTCGTCACCGGCCTACCGCGAGGCGATCGTGCGGATCGCGGATGCTCTCGCGGCGCGCTATGCGCAGCATCCGGCCGTCGTGCTGTGGCACGTGCACAACGAATACGGCGTTCCCGTCGGCGAGGACTACTCGCCGAACGCGGTCGCCGCCTTCAGACTCTGGCTCCAGGAGAAGTACGGCTCGCTCGATGCGCTGAACAGCGCGTGGGGCACCGCCTTCTGGGGTCAGCACTACTCGGCGTGGGAGCACGTCGGTGCGCCCGCCATCGCCCCGAGCGTCGTGAACCCGG
Source organism: Microbacterium sp. Leaf161 (assembly GCF_001423645.1). Taxonomy (NCBI): domain Bacteria; kingdom Bacillati; phylum Actinomycetota; class Actinomycetes; order Micrococcales; family Microbacteriaceae; genus Microbacterium; species Microbacterium sp. Leaf161. Next base: position 1,608,898 of record NZ_LMOW01000001.1, read on the forward strand.
CTCAGCGCCTCGACTTCGCGCGCTTCACGGATCACCAGCTGCGTGCGTGCTTCATCGCCGAGCGCGACGCGATCCGCGCGCACGCCGATCAGCCGGTCACGACGAACTTCATGGCGAACCAGAGCTGGACCACAGACCTGTGGGCCTGGGGCCGCGAGGTCGACATCGTCTCTGACGACCACTACCTGTGGGCCGCCGACGAGGACGCGCACATCGGGCTCGCGATCGCAGCCGACCTCAGCCGCTCAGTCGGCGGCGGCAAGCCGTGGATCCTCATGGAGCACTCGACCTCGGCCGTCAACTGGCAGCCGCGCAACATCGCCAAGCGTCGCGGCGAGATGAAACGCAACTCCTTCACGCACCTCGGCCGCGGAGCCGACGGCATCCTGTTCTTCCAGTGGCGCGCAGGCCGCTCGGGCGCCGAGAAGTTCCACTCCGCGATGCTGCCGCACGCCGGCACCGAGTCGCGGGTCTTCCGGGAGGTCGTCGATCTGGGTGCCGCGCTCGGCCGCCTCGACGAGGTGCAGGGCAGCACGGTGAAAGCCGACGTCGCGATCCTCTGGGACTTCGAGTCGTTCTGGGCACAGGACCTCGAATGGCGCCCCTCCGAAGATGTCACGCACGCCGCCCAGGTTCGCCGCTTCTACGAGCGGCTGTGGCGTGACGGCATCACGGTCGACTTCGCCCTGCCGGGCCAGGACCTCTCGGGCTACCGCCTGGTGGTCGCTCCGGCGCAGTACCTGTTGAGCACCGCGGATGCCGCGAACCTCACCTCGTATGTCCGCGACGGCGGCACGCTGCTCGTGTCGTTCTTCTCGGCCATCGTCGACGAGAGCGACGCCGTGCACGCCGGTGGCTTCGTCGCCCCGCTGCGTAAGGCGCTCGGGCTCACGGTCGAGGAGTTCCTGCCGCTGCGCGAGGGCGAGAGCCACGGCCTCGACTGGGTCGATCACGACGGCATCATCGCCGACGTCTGGCAGGAGGACATCGCGCTCGAAGGAGCCGAGGTCATCGCGAACTTCTCGGGCGGACCCGGTGAGGGCGAGCCCGCGATCACGCGTCACCGTCACGGGGCGGGCACCGGCTGGTACGTCGGCACCCGGCTGGATGCGGCGGGAATGCGCGCGCTCCTGCACGAGGTCTACGCGGATGCCGACGTCACCCCGTCGGGTGTCGCCGAAGGCCTCGAGGTCATCACCCGTCACGGCGCCGACGCGGTCTACCGCATCGCCGTGAACCACCGTGATGACGACGTCGAGCTCGAAGCCGCAGGCGTCGAGCTCCTCAGCGGCGCCGAGATCTCGGGCGCCCTGACGATCGCGGCGGGCGGGGTCGCCGTCATCCGCACCTCCCACTGACAGCACGACCCGCACGACCCGCATCACCCTGCACCACCACGAACCACACAGCAACACCCACCCCGGTCGCGATGACGCGCAGCGCATCGTCGGCCACGACAGATAGGAAAACGCATGCGCAAGCACATCGGAGTCGGCGCACTCGCTCTGGCCGCGGCCGTGGTCCTCGCGGGCTGCTCCGCCGGCGCACCCGAAGGCGGCGACGACGCCGCATCCGGCGACGGCGCTGAACTCGTCATCTGGACGGACGCTGAGCGCGAAGCCGCGATCACCGCAGCCGCCGAGGCGTTCGAAGAGGAGACCGGAGCCAAGGTCACCCTCGTGCAGAAGAACTTCGAGGACCTCCGCAACGACTTCATCGCGCAGGTTCCGACCGGCGAGGGACCCGACATCACGGTCGGCGCGCACGACTGGCTCGGGGCGCTCGTCGCGGCCGGTGTCGTCGACACGATCGACCTCGGCGACAAGGCGTCGGAGTTCGAGCAGGTCGCCCTCGACGCCATGACCTACGACGGCCAGCTGTATGCGATGCCGTATTCGCTCGAGACCATCGCCCTCGTGCAGAACGTCGACCTCGTCGGCGCCGAGGCCCCGGCCACCTGGGACGACATGATCGCCAAGGGTGTCGCGGCGGGCACCGAGCGTCCGTTCGTCATCAACACCGGCGGCGAGACCGGCGACGGATACACGATGTACGGACTGCAGACCTCGTTCGGCGCCCCCGTCTTCGTGCAGGATGACACCGGCTCGTACACGAGCGAGGTCGGCATGGGCGGAGCACCCGGCGAGGCGTTCGCCAGCTGGCTCGGGGCCAACGGCTCGAGCGGCACCGGCTACATCTCGACCACCATCGACTACGACATCAACAACGAGCTGTTCGCGTCGGGCAAGGCCCCGTACACGATCCAGGGCCCGTGGGCCATCAGCGCGTTCGACGGAATCAACGTCGCCGTGAACCCGATCCCCTCTGCGGGCGGCGAGCCCGCAGCCCCGTTCGTCGGCGTGCAGGGCTTCTACCTCTCGAGCAAGAGCAAGAACGCCCTTCTCGCCCAGGAGTTCCTCGTGAACTACCTCGGCACCGAAGACGCGCAGCGTGCCCTCTACGAGGCCGACCCCCGCATCCCCGCGTGGTCGACGCTCGCCGACGAGGTCTCGTCCGACCCGATCACCGCCGGCTTCGTGGCCTCCGCCCAGAGCGGCGTGCCGATGCCGTCGATCCCCGAGATGGGTTCTGTCTGGGATCTCTGGAACGCCGCGCAGGCGCAGATCATCAACGGCGCCGACCCCGTGTCGACGTGGAACACCATGGTCGCCGACCTCGAGACGACTCTCGCGGGTTGACCGACCGAATGCCGGTCGTTGAGCGAGGACGCGAAGCGACCGAGACGAAACGCGTCATCGTACGCGGGCGCGTTTCGTCTCGCTTCGCTCGCTCAACGACCGATGCATCGACAGGACTGATGACATGACGATCCAGGCACCACCGGCCGAGGCCCCCACCCCCGTGGTGAAGCCCTCGCGCGAATCCCACGCCCGTCGCTTTCGCGGCCTCGGCTGGGGCTTCCTCATCAAGCTCGCCCTGATGGCGTTGGTCAACGCCTTCGGCATCATGACCGCGATCTCGGCCTGGAGCGCCGAGTCATGGATCGTCCTCGGCGTCGTCGTGCTGCTGGTGATCATCGCCGACTGGGTGTACTTCACTCGCAAGGCGCTGCCGCTGAAGTACCTGCTGCCCGGGCTGATCTTCCTGCTCGTCTTCCAGGTCTTCATCTTCGGCTACACGGCGTACATCGCCTTCACGAACTACGGCACGGGTCACGTCGGCACACAGGAGCAGGCGGTCGAGGCCGCGCTGATCCAGGGCGAGCGTCGCATCGAGGGCTCGTCCGACTACCCGCTCTCGATCGTGCAGCGCGGCGACGAGCTCGGCTTCGCAATCGTCGATGACGACGGTGACGTGCAGGTCGGATCCGCGACCGAGCCGCTGACCACCGCATCCGGTGCCGAGATCGGCACCACCGGCGCCCCGAGCGAGGTTCCGGGGTGGACGGTCGTTCCCCGGGCGACCGTGCTGACCGACCCGACGCTCGGAGCGACGATCAAGGACCTCAGGGTGCCGGTCTCGGACGACCCGAACGACGGTTCGATCCGCACCCGAGAGGGCTCGACCGGCTCGGTCTACGAACCGACGCTGGTGTGGGATGCCGAGGCGCAGACGATCACCGACACGCAGTCGGGCACGGTCTACACGGCGACGGATCTCGGTGCGTTCGTGGCCGAAGACGGCACGGCGCTGCCGACGGGGTGGTCGGTGAACGTCGGGTTCGCCAACTTCCTCAAGCTCTTCACGGATGCGAACCTCGCGGGCACCCTGTTGAGCGTCACGGTCTGGACCTTCGCGTTCGCGATCCTGTCGGTCGTGCTGAGCTTCGCCGTCGGACTCGGCCTCGCGATCGTCTACAACGACCCGCGCGTCAAGGGTCGCCGGTTCCTGCGAGCGCTGTTCATCCTTCCCTACGCGTTCCCCGCATTCATGGCCGCGCTGCTGTTCCGCGGCATGTTCAACGCCGAGTTCGGCGTGATCAACGACCTGTTCTTCTTCGGCTCGCAGATCAACTGGCTCGGCGACCCGTGGCTCACCCGAGCCGCGGTGATCTTCGTGAACGTGTGGCTGAGCTACCCGTACTGGTTCCTCGTGTGCACGGGCGCGCTGCAGTCGCTGCCGGGCGAGACGCTCGAAGCGGCCGAGATCGACGGTGCGAACAAGCTGCAACGCTTCCGCGCGATCGTGCTGCCGCTGCTGCTCGTGTCGACCGCCCCCCTGCTGATCGCCTCGTTCGCCGTCGCGTTCAACAACTTCACCGTGATCTACACCTTCAACAACGGCGGGCCGGCCATCGCCGGCGCTCCGTACGCACTGGGCTCGACCGACATCCTCGTCTCGGCCATCTACGACGTCTCGGGCGTCTCAGGTGGTGCGGCCGACTACGGCCTCGCGAGCGCGCTGTCGATCATCGCCTTCATCGTGGTCGGTCTCATCTCAGCGCTGAGCTTCCGACAGACCCGCAAGCTCGAGGAGTACCAGTGATGAGTGAGACAAGAGTCATCGTGACCGGTTCATCGAAAGGAGCGGATGCCGCGCGCGCAGGCGCTCGACGGCGTCGGTGGTGGGGCGAGGTCGGCTGGAAGTACATCCTGGCCGCAGGCGTGCTGTTCTTCGCCGCATTCCCGCTCGTCTACGTGCTGTCGGCGTCGCTCAACCCGAGCGGCAGCCTCGCGGCATCCAGCGCTCTGTTCAGTGCGTTCGATCCCGCGAACTACATCGCCCTCGGCGAATCGCGCTACTGGGTGTGGTTCGGCAACACCCTGCTGATCGGCGGCGTGACCGCGGTGGGCTCGGTGCTGATGGGAGCCTGCGGCGCCTATGCGTTCTCGCGCTTCCGCTTCAGTGGGCGGCGCGCGAGCCTCACCACCCTGCTCGTGCTGCAGATGTTCCCGCAGGCGCTGGCGTTCATCGCCATCTTCCTGATGCTGCAGACCCTCGGCGACGTGGTCCCTGCTCTCGGCATCAACTCGAAGATCGCGCTGATCTGCGTCTACCTCGGCGGTGCACTCGGCGCGAACACGTTCCTGATGTACGGCTTCTTCAACACGATCCCGGTCGAGATCGACGAGTCCGCGAAGATCGACGGCGCCAGCCATGCGCAGATCTTCTGGCGGCTCATCATGCCGCTGGTCGTGCCGATCCTCGCGGTCGTCGCCCTGCTCGCATTCCTCGCGGCGTTCGGCGACTTCATCCTGTCGAAGATCATCCTCACGTCCGAGGACAACTGGACCCTCGCCGTCGGCATGTACCAGTGGGTCTCGAACCAGCTGACCTCGCGCTGGGGGCTCTTCGCCGCCGGTGTCGTCGTCGCCGCCGTGCCCGTGCTCGCGCTGTTCTTCTCGCTGCAGAAGTACATCGTCGGAGGGCTCACCCAGGGATCCGTCAAGGGCTGATCCTCTCTTCCGCACCGCTCGAAAGGCCGTCATGCACCGTCGCACGCGTTCCCTTCTCTCCACCGCCCTGGCCACGGTCACCGCCGTCGCCCTGATCGGCGTCGCGCTGCCGGCGTCGGCCGCGCCATCCCCGGCATCCGTGCCGGCTGCTGTCGCCGCCGCCGAACCGGTGGATGCCGGCATCACCGTCCCTCGGGTCGAGAACCTGCCCGACGACTTCATCGGCGGCGTCGACGTGTCGTCGGTGCTGTCTCTCGAAGAGTCGGGCGTCGTGTTCCGAGACTCCGACGGCACGCCGGGTGATCTGTTCGAGATCCTCGCCGACGCCGGGGTCACCGATGTGCGGGTGCGCGTGTGGAACGACCCGTTCGACGCGAACGGCAACGGCTACGGCGGCGGCGACGTCGACGTCGACCGTGCGATCGAGATCTCTCAGCGCGCGACGGATGCCGGACTCGGGGTGCTCGTCGACTTCCACTACTCCGACTTCTGGGCAGACCCCGCCAAGCAGCAGGTGCCCAAGGCCTGGGAGGGGATGACGGCTGACCAGGTCGCCGCCGAGGTCGGCACCTTCACCCGTGACGCCGTGCGGCGCCTGGTCGATGCGGGCGTCGACCTGCGCATGGTGCAGGTGGGCAACGAGACCAACGGCGGCGTCGCCGGAGTGCGCGGCTGGGACGACATGGCGAAGGTGTTCTCGGCAGGTTCCGCCGCCGTGCGCGCCGAAGCGCCCGACACTCTCGTCGCCGTGCACTTCACCAACCCCGAGCGGGCCGGATTCTATGCCGACGTCGCAGCCCAGCTCGACAGCCACGACGTCGACTACGACGTGTTCGCGTCGTCGTATTACCCGTTCTGGCACGGCACCCCCGAGAACCTCACGTCGGTGCTCTCGCATGTCGCCGAGACCTACGGAAAGAAGGTCATGGTCGCCGAGACCTCGTGGGCGTTCACGCTCGACGACGGAGACGGCCATGGCAACGTGGTCGACCTGCCGTCCGAGGCGACGCAGTATCCGGTGAGCGTGCAGGGCCAGGCCGATGCGGTGCGCGCCGTCGTGCAGGCCGTCGCCGACGTCGGCGAGGCCGGGATCGGCGTGTACTACTGGGAGCCCGCGTGGCTGCCGGTCGGCACACCCGCTCAGGTCGATGCGAACAAGGTGCTGTGGGAGCGCGACGGATCGGGGTGGGCGTCGAGCTTCGCCGGTGAGTACGAGCCGCATGATGCGGGCCAGTGGTTCGGCGGATCGGCGTGGGACAACCAGGCGCTGTTCGGCTTCGACGGCACGGCATCCGATGCGCTGAACATCTTCTCGTACGTGCGCACCGGGGCCCAGGCTCCGCGCGCGGTCGAGTCGGTGCAGCCCGTGGCGCTGCAGCTGGTCGAGGGTGACTCCGTCGAGCTGCCGGGCGAGGTGTCCGTGCTCTACAACGACGGCTCGTCGGAGCAGCAGACGGTCACCTGGTCTGACGCGGCGCAGTACATCGAGGGCATCGGCGAGTACGCGATCTCGGGAGTGACGGATGCGGGCCTCGCGGCCTCGGCCACAGTCACGATCTCGGCGCGCAACTATCTGCGCAACCCCGGCTTCGAGGATGCGGACACGAGCATGTGGGGTGCGACCGGGTCGGGCCTCACTCTGCGTGCGTGGGACGACCCGCGCAGCGGCACCCATTCGGCGCACTTCTATTCGGCATCCGGTTTCTCGTTCGAGCTGTCGCAGACGGTGACAGGGCTGCCCGCTGGGTCGTACGTCGCACGGGCATCTTTGCAGGGAGACGGTGAGGGTGCGGACGGACGGGCTTCGCTGTCGCTCTCGTCGCCGTCTGCAGCGGCCGCCGCTGCGGCCTTCGGGTTCGACGGCTGGCGTGTGTGGTCGACGCCGACGACCGAGGCGCTGCAGGTGGGTGCCGAGGGCACGGCGACCGTGCGGATCTCCGCGGCGCTGCCGGCGGGGGCGTGGGGCACGATCGACGATCTCGAGCTCGTGCGCGAACCGATGCCCGGTGTCGATACCACGCAGCTGCGGGAGCGGCGCGATGCGGCTGCGGCTCTCGACCTGACGACGTATGTCGAGTCGTCGACGACCGCCATGCCCGATGCGATCGCGCGTGCCGACATCGTGCTCGCAGCGACCAGCCCGAGTGAGGATGCCGTGGCGGGAGCCGTAGCGACGCTCGATGCCGCCGTCGACGCACTCGTGCGGAAGGATTCGGCGACGGCCGCGCCGGCTCGCGGGGTGCTGTCGCACGACAACGGCCATGACACCGGGCTGCTCGACGGCGACTTCACGCTCACCATGAATCTGTGGTGGGGGCAGAACGCCACCAAGCTGCGAGTGTTCGAGAACGGCGTGCTGATCGAGACGGTGCCGCTGACGTTCGGAGGCACCGGTGCGCAGACGGCACAGGTCGCCGTGACCGGCAAGGCGAACGGCAGCTACGTGTACACCGGCGAACTGGTCAACTCGCGAGGCGTGACGGCGGTGAAGCCCGTGACGGTGAAGGTGAAGGATGCGGCTCCCGGCACGCCCGTGCTGTCGGCCGACAACTGGGACGGCGACGGGTCGTACACGCTCACCGCCGACATGTGGTGGGGCACGAACGCGACCTCGTACCGCCTGTACGAAGACGGTGTGCTGATCTCCGAGGGCGACATGGTCGCGAACAGCCCCGCCGCGCAGCGCGTTGCGGTGCCGGTGTCGGGGCGGCCGGTGGGAAAGCACACCTACCGTGTGGAGTTCGTGAACGTCGCGGGCAGTACTGAGAGCAAGACGCTCACGGTGATGGTCAAGCGCTGAACTCGATACGAGAGACCTTCCGCCCGTTGAGCGAGCGGAGCGAGACGAAACGCGGTGGGGTTCCAGAGCGCTGAACTCCGGCATCCCACCGCGTGTCGTCTCGTCGCTGCGCTCCTCGCTCAACGACCGGAAGGAAGGATCACTTGCTGAGGAAGTCCTTCAGCGCGGCGTTGACCTCGTCGGCGTGGGTCCAGAGCAGGCCGTGCGGGGCGCCCTCGACCTCGACGTAGGTCGCCGCAGGCACTGCCTGGTGGAACCGGCGGGCGGTGGCGTCGATCGGCAGGATGTTGTCCTTGGTGCCGTGGAGGATCAGCGTGGGCTTGCCGGCATCGCGCACCGCATCCACGTCGCCGCGGAAGTCCTCGATCCACGACGAGACCACGGCGTAGGCGGCGACAGGAGCGCTGCCGATCGCGACGTTCCAGCTGCCGGTGACGGCCTCCTGGCTGATGCGCGAGCCGAGGTTCTCGTCGAGGTTGTAGAAGTTCTTGTAGAAGTCGGTGAACCAGGCGAAGCGGTCGCCCTTGGCTGCGGCCTCGATGCCGTCGAACACATCCTGCGGCACACCCTCGGGGTTGTCATCGCGCTGCACGAGGAACGGTTCGAGCGAGGCGAGGAACGCGAGCTTGGCGACCCGGTCGTGGCCATACGTGGCGACGTAGCGGGCGAGCTCGCCGGTGCCCATCGAGAAGCCGACGAGCACGACGTCGCGCAGGTCGAGGGTCTCGAGCACCGTGTTGAGGTCGGCGGCGAAGGTGTCGTAGTCGTATCCGGTGCCGACCTTCGACGACTGACCGAATCCGCGGCGGTCGTAGGTGATGACGCGGTAGCCCTGGGCGAGCAGCTCGCGGGTCTGGCGCTCCCAGCTGTGTCCGTCGAGCGGGTAGCCGTGGATCAGGACGACGGGCTGGCCCGATCCCTGGTCTTCGTAGTAGAGCTCGATCGGGGTGCTGTTCTCGTTTCCGACGGTGATGTAACCCATGATCCTGATCCTTTTCGATCCTGTGAGAACGGTCGTTCTCGGCTGATGTTGTCCACTGTAGAGAACGGTCGTTCTCATGTCAAGTACACTGAGAATATGACGGAGCAAACGGTGCGTGAACAGATCCTTGCGGCGGCGGACGAGCTCTACTACCGCAAGGGATACGCGGCTGTCGGCATGGACGAGCTGAGGGCCGCGGCCGGCGTGTCGCTGCGCCGCCTCTATGCGCTGTTCCCGTCGAAGACCGACATCGTCACGGCTGTCCTCGCCCGCAAGCACGGGGAGTGGGAGTCGGGGCTCACGGGGGCGGTGGCGGATGCCGGGGCTGACCCGCGCGACAGACTGCTCGCCGTCTACGGGTATCTCGAGGACTGGTTCTGCACCGACGATTTCCGCGGCTGCGCCTTCATCAACGCGTTCGGCGAGCTCGGCGGCACGAACCCCGAGGTGGCCAAGATCGTCCGCGACCATAAGGCCTCCTTCCAGGCGTATATGGCGGGGCTCGTGGTCGCGGCTGGGGCACCGGCATCGCTCGCCGCGCAGCTGTCGATCCTCGCGGAGGGTGCGCAGAGCACCGCGGCCATCGCCGCCGATCCGCAGGTCGCCGTGCAGGCGCGCAATGCGGCCGAGGTGCTGATCGACGCCGCCGTCGCCGCCTGATCGCGGCGCACTCGAGGATTTAGCTAGCCTGGCTAGCCTTCTCGGATGCCGGTGTCAAGGCTGGTGTGTTCCCGTGCTCACGCGCGTATGGTGCGAGCATGGAATCCCGGACGCAGGACATCGCCCGCCAGTCGATCATCATCGCCTCGGCCACGTTCATGCTGATAGCCGCGGCCGTGGGGTCCGGCGCCTTCGGCGGCACCTCGGTCAGCGAGCTGCAAGACGGAGCGCTCTCGGCGCAGGGATCGTATCTCGCCCCGGCCGGCCCCGCCTTCTCGATCTGGTCGCTGATCTACCTCGGCCTCATCGCCTACACGGTGTGGCAGGCGCTTACGCCGCAGCGGGCGGATGAGCGTCAGCGCGCGGTCGGCGGATGGATCGCCGCAACGATGATCCTGAACGGGCTCTGGCTCGTGACGGCGCAGTTCCTGTCTCTTCCGCTGACGGTGCTCGTGATCGCACTGCTGCTCGCCACCCTCGCCCGTGTCATCGTGATCCTCGGCCGCAGCCGTGCCCGGACCTGGCCCGAGCGCATCGTGGTCGACGGCGCGAACGGCCTGCACTTCGGCTGGGTCACCATCGCGACCGTGGCCAACACGACGGCGTGGTTCACGCAGATCGCCCCGGCAGCGTGGGCAGACCAGGCCGAGATCTGGGCGGTCGCCGTGCTCGCCGTCGTGCTCGTGATCGGAGTGGCCAGCGCGCTCGTCACTCGGCGCATCGCCCCCGCTCTCGCGACCGCGTGGGGCCTCGGCTGGCTGGCTGTCGGCCGCCTGACCGGCGAACCCGAGAGCACCGTCACCGCCATTGCCGCGATCATCGTCGCGATCGTCCTCATCGCCGCAGGCGTCTGGGGAGTGCTGCGCCGCCCACGCGCCGACACCGCCCTCTGATTCAGCGCTCGGTCGCGAATAGCCTGTTCTCATGAGTGCGGATCAGCTGAGCTTTCACACGACGATCGGTGTCGAGGTCAAGGGCGAGACGTGGAGTTGCGTCGAGATACCCGGCTCCGCCGAGTTCTTCGGAACCGGGAAGACGGTCAGGGTCGACGCCCTGATAGACGATGTGAAGCTCGAGAACGTCGGCGCGATGGTGACCGGTTCGGGTGGACACATGGTGTCGCTGAACGCTAAGACGCGGAAGTCGCTGGGCAAGGACATCGGCGACACCGTCGAGGTCACCATCATGAAGCGTTGATCACGCACACCGTTCACAATTCAGCACAGACTTCGGCCGAAGGCCCTGAACCCGTCTATTCCGCCGGCCGCCGAAAGTTCATGCTGAGTTGTGAACCGGGAATGACGAGAACTGCAGACCTGGGTCAGAGGACGAGCCGGTAGCCCATCCCCGACTCGGTGAGCAGATGCACGGGAGCGCTGGGCTCGGCCTCGAGCTTCTTGCGCAGCTGCGACATGTACAGCCGCAGGTAGCCGGAATCGGAGACCTGCTCGCTGCCCCAGATCTCCTTCAGCAGATCCTGCCGGGTCACCAGGGCGCCCGGGTGTCGGGCGAGATGCTCGAGCATGCGCCACTCGGTGGGTGTGAGATGAACCCGCGTGCCCGCCCTGGTGACGGTCTTCGTCGCGAGGTCGACCACGACGTCGCCGAATCCGACGGTCGACTCGCCGCCGGCCGGAACCGACCGGCGAGACAGCGCCCTCAGTCGTGCGAGCAGCTCGTCGACCTGGAACGGCTTGGTGACGAAGTCGTCGGCTCCGGCGTCCAACGCCTCGACCTTGTCGGCTGACCCGGTGCGGCCGGAGACGACGATGATCGGCACGGTCGTCCAGCCGCGCAGCGCCTGGATCACCTCGATGCCGTCGAGCCGCGGCATGCCGAGGTCGAGCATGATGATGTCGGGGTGCGTCTGCGCGGCGGCGGCCACGGCAGCGGCACCGTCAGCGGCCACGACCACCTCGTAGCCGTGGGCGGCGAGGGTGATGCGCAACGCGCGCACCATCTGCGGGTCGTCATCGGCGATGAGGAGCTTCACTCCGTCTCCTCCTGCGTGAGATCGGGCTCTCCTGCCAGCGGCAGCGAGATGACCATGGTGAGTCCACCACCCGGGGTGTCCTCGGGTGTCAGGGTACCGCCCATGCCCTCGGTGAACCCGCGCGACAGCGCGAGGCCGAGGCCGAGGCCTGCGGTGTTGTCGGTGTCGCCGAGGCGCTGGAACGGCTGGAAGATGCGGTCGTGCTTCTCGGCCGGCACGCCCTTGCCCCGGTCGATGATGCGGATCTCGGCGCGCTCGCCGAGCGTGCTCGTCGACACGATCACGCGGCTGTCGGTCGGTGCGTGCCGGTGCGCGTTCGCGATCACGTTCACGAGCACCCGCTGCAGCAGCACCGGATCGGCCGACACCGCGGGGAGGTCGGCATCCAACGCCAGCTCCACATCGTCGGGGCCGAGACCGAGTTCGTCGACCGCCGCCAGCACAGGACCCGCGACATCGAGTCGCATGTTCGAGACGGCGAGCACTCCCGCCTGCACGCGGCTGACGTCGAGCAGGTCGGTGACCAGCGACGACAGGGTGGCGAGGCTCTCATCCGCTGTGGCGAGCAGTTCTTCCCGATCGGATGCCGACAGGCCGTGCGCCCCGCGGAGTCCGCCGATCGCGGCGACGGCCGACGCGAGCGGGCGGCGCAGGTCGTGGCTGACGGCCGAGAGCAGGGCACTGCGCACCTGGTCGGTCTCGGCGAGAGCGGCGACCTCGCGCGCTGTGGCACGCAGGTCTGTGTGCTCGATCGCCGCCGCGAGCTGCGCGACGATCGCGTCGAGCAGTCGCCGGGCGGGGGTGTCGAGGGGCTCGCCGTGCAGCTCGAGCACAGCGGGAGACGATCCGCCCGCCCCGACCGGAATCGAGGTGGCCCGACCGTCGGGCACGGGTTCGCCGTCGCTCGCCAGCACCTCGCCCTCGGCGGTGAGCAGGCGCACACCGGTGAGGCCGAAGGCCTCGCGCGTGCGACTGACCATGGCGAGCACGGCGTTGTCTCCGCGGAGCACGTTGCCGGCGACCGCGGCGAGGAGCTCGGCCTCGGCGGCGGCACGCTGGGCCGTGCGGGCTCGCCGTGCGGCCTGGTCGACGATGATGCTGACGAGGATCGCGATGATCACATAGAGCGCGAGGGCGAGCACGTGCAGCGGATGCGCGATCGTGATGGTGAAGATCGGCGAGACGAACAGGAAGTCCAATGTGATGCCCGAGAGCACCGCCGCGAAGACGGCCGGTCGCAGCCCGCCCACGAGCGCGACGATCACCACGAGCAGCTGGAAGGCCAACACCTCGACCGTGATCGACTCGGGACTGCGGAAGGCGAACATCGCCCACGAGAGCAGCGGTCCGACGATGAGCGCGATCACGAAGCCGAGCAGCTGACGCCGCCAGCCGAGCGCGCCGCCGGTGATGCGGGGGAGCGCAGCGCGCCCGCCCGCGGCGGCGTGCGTCACGATGTGCACGTCGATGTCGCCCGAGCGGCGGATGACCTCCGACCCGATGCCGGGTCCGGTGAGCGCGGCCGCGAGGCGACCGCGACGACTGACGCCGATCACGAGCTGCGTGGCGTCGGCGCCGTGCGCGAACTCGACGAGGGTGCCGGGGATGTCGTCGCCGATGATCTGGTGAAAGCTGCCGCCGAGCGACTCGACGAGTGAGCGCTGAGCGGCCAGTGCCCCCGGGGTCTCGTCGCGGAGGCCGTCTTGCGCGGCGATGTGCACTGCGAGCAGCTCGCCACCGGCCGAGCGGGCGGCGATGCGGGCCCCTCGACGCAGCAGCGTCTCGCCCTCGGGGCCGCCGGTGAGGGCGACGACGACGCGCTCGCGCGCCTGCCAGGTGCCTTCGATGCCATGGTCGGCGCGATAGCTGCGCAGCGCGCTGTCGACCTCGTCGGCCAGCCACAGCAGCGCGAGTTCACGCAGCGCCGTCAGGTTTCCGAGGCGGAAGTAGTTCGACAGCGCCGCGTCGATCCGCTCGGCCGGATACACGAGGCCGGCCGACAGCCGATCGCGCAGCGACTGCGGCGCCAGGTCGACGACCTCGATCTCGTCGGCGGCGCGCACCACGGCATCCGGGATCGTCTCCTGCTGAGCGATGCCGGTGATCTTCTCGACCACGGCGTTCAGCGACTCGATGTGCTGCACATTCACGGTCGTGACGACGTCGATGCCGGCGTCGAGCAGCGCGTCGACGTCCTGCCAGCGCTTCGCGTTCTGCGAACCGGGGGTGTTGGTGTGGGCGAGCTCGTCGACCAGCGCGATCTCGGGGTTCCGCGCGAGAACCGCCTGCAGGTCCATCTCGGTCAGCGGCACGCCTCGGTGCAGATCGGTGCGGCGGGGTACCTCGGGGATGCCGATGGTCTGCGCCGCCGTCGCCGCGCGCTCGTGCGTCTCGACGATCGCGATCACGACGTCTCGACCCTCGTCGAGCAGTCGGCGACCTTCGACGAGCATCTCGTAGGTCTTGCCGACACCGGGGGCTGCGCCGAGCAGCACGCGGAGTCGGCCGCGCCGCGGCATCCGCTCTGCTGTCATCAGCCCTCCTGCTCATCGAGCGCGAGATTGAGTTCGGCGACGTTGATGCGTTCTTCGCCGAGGAATCCCAGATCCCGCCCTTGAATCCTAGACTCCACGAGGTCGCGCACCTGCTGCTCGGGCAGTCCGCGCTCCTCGGCCACCCGCGGCACCTGCAGCAGGGCGTAGGCGACGCTGATGTGCGGGTCGAGGCCCGAGCCCGATGCCGTCACGGCGTCGGCCGGCACCGCATCCGGGCTCGCTCCCTCACGCTCGGCGATGGCCGTCTTGCGCTCGGCGATCGATGCGACGAGGTCGGGGTTCTCGGGGCCGAGGTTGCTGCCGCTCGAGCCCGCCCCGTCGTAGCCGTCGCCGGCGGCCGACGGACGCGACTGGAAGTACTCGGCAAGCGCCTCGCCGTCGGCATCCGTGAAGGACTGCCCGATCAGCGAGCTGCCCTTGCCGTCAGCGAGCGGAGAGCCGTTCGCCTGGAACGGCATCAGCAGCTGGCCGATGCCGGTGACGACCAGCGTGTAGCCGACGCCGAGCACGAGGGTGAGCACGAGCATCGCGCGGATGGCGACGCCGGTGGTGCGGGCCACGGTGCGAGAGGAGGACATGAGATGCCTTTCAAAGAAGTCGGTCGTTGAGCGAGGAGCGGGTGACCTCGCCCGGTCGTTGAGCGAGGAGCGAAGCCCCGAGACGAAACGCGGTGAGTCGCGCTCAGAAGCCGGGGATGAGGGTGATCACGAGGTCGATCAGCTTGATGCCGATGAACGGAGCGATCACGCCGCCGAGGCCGTAGACGAGCAGGTTGCGCTGCAGGATCTGCGAGGCGCTCGCCGGGCGATACTTCACTCCTCGGAGCGCCAGCGGGATCAGGAACACGATCACGATCGCGTTGAAGATGATGGCGCTGGTCACGGCGGATGCCGGCGAGTGCAGCTGCATGATGTTGAGCGCCGCGAGTCCGGGGAAGACGCCCATGAACATCGCCGGGATGATGGCGAAGTACTTGGCGATGTCGTTCGCGAGCGAGAACGTCGTGAGGGCTCCGCGGGTGATGAGCAGCTGCTTGCCGATGCGCACGATGTCGATGAGCTTCGTGGGATCGGAGTCGAGGTCGACCATGTTGCCGGCCTCCTTCGCTGCCGACGTGCCGGTGTTCATCGCGACGCCGACGTCGGCCTGGGCGAGCGCCGGGGCGTCGTTCGTGCCGTCGCCTGTCATCGCGACGAGGCGGCCGCCCTCCTGCTCGCGCTTGATCAGCTCGAGCTTCTGCTCGGGAGTCGCCTCGGCGAGGAAGTCGTCGACACCGGCCTCCTTCGCGATCGCGGCGGCGGTCAGCGGGTTGTCACCCGTGATCATGACGGTGCGGATGCCCATGCTGCGGAGCTCTTCGAACCGCTCGCGCAGGCCGTCTTTCACGATGTCCTTGAGATGCACGACGCCGAGCACTTCGCCGTCGGTCGTTGAGCGAGGAGCGAAGCCCTCATTCCCGGTCGTTGAGCGAGGAGCGAAGCCCCGAGACGAAACGCCTCGATCGGCGTCGAACGCTTCGTCACCGCGTTTCGTCTCGGTCGCTGGCGCGTCCTCGCTCAACGACCGAGAGCTGTTCAACGACCGGGGGGTGGCGTTGTCCGCCATCCGCACGGCGACGACCAAGGGGGTGCCGCCGCTCGACGCGACGCCATCGGTCAGGGTGGTGAGCTCGGCATTCGAGTCGAGTCCGAGCCAAGCGCTGATCGCCGAGCCTGCACCCTTGCGGATCTGCGTGCCGTCGGGCAGGTCGAGGCCGGACATGCGGGTCTGCGCGGTGAAAGGCACGACGACCGCTCCGGCCGGCTCCTCGACCTGGAAGCCGTGAGACGCGGCCAACGCGACGATCGACGCGCCCTCGGGCGTCGGGTCGGCGAGGGATGCGAGGGCGGCGACGCGCAGCAGTTCCTCGGGGTCGACCCCCGCGAGCGGCAGCACCTCGTGAGCCTGTCGGTTGCCGTAGGTGATGGTGCCGGTCTTGTCGAGCAGCAGGGTGGTGACGTCTCCCGCGGCCTCGACCGCGCGTCCCGACATGGCGAGCACATTGCGCTGCACGAGGCGGTCCATGCCGGCGATGCCGATGGCCGAGAGCAGGGCGCCGATCGTCGTGGGGATGAGGCACACGAGCAGGGCGATGAGCACCGGGATGCTGACGGGCGAGGCCGCGTATGACGCGATCGGGTTGAGTGCGAGCACCACGACGACGAACACGATCGACAGGCTCGCGAGCAGGATGTTCAGCGCGATCTCGTTGGGGGTGCGCTGACGGCTCGCGCCCTCGACCAGGGCGATCATGCGGTCGACGAACGTCTCGCCGGGCTTCGAGGTGATGCGCACGACGATGCGATCAGACAGCACCCGTGTGCCGCCGGTGACGGCGCTGCGGTCTCCGCCGGATTCGCGGATGACCGGAGCGCTCTCGCCGGTGATCGCCGACTCGTCGACGGTCGCGATGCCCGCGACGATGTCGCCGTCTCCGGGGACCAGCTCTCCCGCCGCGACGATCACGATGTCGTCGCGCTGGAGCTCGGCCGACGAGACGTCGACGGTTTCGGAGCGCTCTGCCGTGGCATCCGCACCGGGGTCATACCCGACGACCTTGCGCGCCATGGTACTGGTGCGGGTCTTGCGCAGGCTTGCGGCCTGGGCCTTGCCGCGGCCCTCGGCCACCGACTCGGCGACGTTGGCGAACAGCACGGTCAGCCACAGCCAGATCGCGATGCCCCAGGTGAACGGCGCGGGCACCGGGGTTCCACCCGAGTCGGCCGGGCCTCCGAGGAAGGGCTCGGCGATCGCGAGCACGGTGGTGAACGCGGCGCCGACCCAGACGAGCAGCATCACGGGGTTGCGCACGAGCGAGGCGGGGTTGAGCTTGCGCAGCGCGCCCGGCAGGGCCTGGGTCAGCTGCGCCCAGCCGAACGCGCGGGGCGGTTCGGTCGAGGCGGATGCCGCGGCATCCTGCTGTTCCGACGGCGTCTCGGAGGGGGTGGTGATGAGGGTCATGTCAGACGAGTCCTTCAGCGAGGGGTCCCAGTGCGAGCACGGGGAAGTAGGTGAGTGCCGTGATGATGACCGTGACGGCGGCGAGGAGGCCGACGAACTGCGGTCGGTGCGTGGGCAGGGTTCCGGTGTTCTCCGGCACGCGCTGCTGTGCGGCGAACGATCCGGCCAACGCCAGCACGAGCACGATCGGCAGGAAGCGGCCGAGCAGCATCGCGATGCCCAGTGCGGTGTTGAACCACGGGGTGTTGGCGGTGAGGCCGGCGAAGGCCGAACCGTTGTTGTTCGACGCCGAGGTGAAGGCGTAGAGCACCTCGCTCATGCCGTGCACGCCGGGGTTGAGGATGCTGGTCGCCTCGACGTCCGCTCGGATTCCCGGGATCGCGAAGCTCAGCGCCGTGCCGACCAGCACGAGGGTGGGCGTCACGAGGATGTAGAGGCTCGCGAGCTTGATCTCCTTCGGGCCGATGCGCTTGCCGAGGTACTCGGGGGTGCGGCCGACGAGCAGTCCGCCGACGAACACCGCGATGATCGCGAGCACGAGCATGCCGTAGAGGCCCGAGCCGACACCGCCGGGGGCGACCTCGCCGAGCATCATGTTGAGCATCGGCATCATGCCGCCCAGGGCCGTGTACGAGTCGTGCATCGAGTTGACGGCACCGGTCGAGGTCAGGGTGCTGGCGCTGCCGAACAGCGTCGAGCCGAGGATGCCGAAGCGCACCTCCTTGCCCTCCATGGCGGCGCCGGCGAGTTCGGGCGCGCTGCCGCGGCCGGCCAGCTCGAGGGCCGAGAGAGCGAAGGTCGAGATCAGGAAGATCGTTCCCATCACAGCGGCGATCGCGTAGCCCTGGCGGTTGTCGCCGATCATGCGGCCGAAGGTGCGGGGGAGTGCGAACGGGATCACCAGGATGAGCAGGATCTGCAGCAGGTTGGTCCAGCCGGTCGGGTTCTCGAACGGATGG
Source organism: Microbacterium sp. Leaf161 (assembly GCF_001423645.1). Classification (NCBI taxonomy): domain Bacteria; kingdom Bacillati; phylum Actinomycetota; class Actinomycetes; order Micrococcales; family Microbacteriaceae; genus Microbacterium; species Microbacterium sp. Leaf161. The sequence goes on from NZ_LMOW01000001.1 coordinate 1,627,204, forward strand.
GCCGAGTTGGCGTTGAAGAATCCGCCGCCGTTGGTGCCGAGCAGCTTGATGGCCTCCTGTGAGGCGACCGGTCCGCCGGGGATGGTCTGCGTGCCGCCCGAGACCGTGGTCACGTCGGTGAAGCCGGCGAAGTTCTGCACCACGCCTCCCGCGATCAGGGCGATCGCGCCGATCAGCGCGATCGGCAGCAGGATGCGGCCGAGTCCGCGGATCAGGTCGACCCAGAAGTTGCCGATCGTGGTCGAGCCGCGACGAGCGAGGCCGCGGATCAGGGCGACGGCGACGGCGAGGCCCACGGCGGCCGAGACGAAGTTCTGCACCGTGAGGCCCGCGAGCTGCACGGTGTAGCCCATCGTCTGCTCGGGCGAGTACGACTGCCAGTTGGTGTTCGCGACGAAAGACGCGGCGGTGTTGAACGCCAGCCCCTCGGGCACGGCCGGAAGTCCGAGCGACTCGGGCAGGAAGCCCTGCAGACGCTGCAGCCCGTAGACCAGCAGCAGACCGACGACCGAGAACGCGAGGACGCCGCGGGCGTAGGCACGCCAGGTCTGCTCGGATGCGGGGTCGACGCCGATCAGACGGTAGATGCCCCGCTCGGCCTTCAGGTCACGCGGGGTGCTGAAGACGTGCGCCATGTAGTCGCCCACGGGGCGGTAGAGCAGCACGAGGGCGACGATGAGGACGGCGGCCTGGAGGACGCCGAACCAGAGTTCGGCGTTCATCGAAGAGCCGGCGCCCATCAGAACTTCTCCGGGGCGACGAGAGCCACCACGAGGTAGATGACGGCGGCCACGGCGAGGGCGGCGGCGATGATCTCGAAGACGATCACAGTCGTTCCACCCCCTTCGCGACCAGGGAGACGAGGGCGAACAGCGCGAGAGTCAGCGCGATGTAGATGATGTCGAGCACGAGACTCGATACAACTCCCGTGCGGACCGGCATATGGCGATCCTCACGCTTTGCCTACGGGGGCGTGCGGGATGCATGCGAGTTGCTCACGTTCCGAGGTCGCGTGGACTTTTTCGCGCCTCGATGTCGCATCCCGCCGTCGTCGTTCGTGGTGCAGGTAGGAGGCGACCGTTTCGGGTGGTCTCGCAGATGAGAGGCACGGTGACGACGTGTACAACGATCCGATGATGGCGAGTGTTCTCTACCGGCTGGAGGCAGAGGAGGCAGAGCAGGCCATTGAGCGGCGCCGCGTCGCCCTCGAGCATCCCGGCATGATCAGGCGGCCGTCGCTGTGGGCTCGCGCTCGCCGCGTCTGGACGGGCGGCCCTTCTCGCCGACGCCGTGAGCGGCAATGATCATGGTGACGGCTGGTTCGCTGCAGATCCTGCTGGTTCGACCGGATGGAGAGAGCACAGATGACGCGATGGGGCGGCGCCCAGGGGTCTCGTCACGGAACGACGCGATGATTGCGCATGCCGGGCGGTCGCGACGCGCTGACATCGACGTGCGCGTCGCCCAGGTGTACCGCGAGGAGTGGGCGAGGATCGTCGCCGGTCTGACGCGGCGCTGCGGTGATCTCGGGCTCGCCGAGGAGATGGCCGCTGAGGCGTTCGCCTCTGCTGTCGAGCGGTGGCCGGCCGAGGGCGTGCCACCGAATCCGGGCGGATGGATCACCACCACCGCCTATCGCAAGGCCATCGATCGGCTGCGTCGGGAGTCGTCGCGCGACGCGAAGCAGCGGGAGGCACTGATGCTGCACGATCCCGAACCGCCCGAGCCGACCGGCGCCATCGACGACGATCGGCTGCGTCTGCTCTTCACGTGCTGCCATCCGGCGCTGTCTCTCGAAGGGCGCGTCGCCCTCACTCTGCGCGTGGTCGCCGGCCTCACGGTCGAGGAGATCGCGCGAGCCTTCCTGATGCAGGAATCCGCTGTGCGGCAGCGCATCACACGAGCGAAGTCGAAGATCAAGACCGCGCAGATCCCCTATCAGGTGCCCGCGCCTGAAGATCTGCGCGTGCGCATCGACGGGGTGCTGGCGGTGCTCTATCTCGTGTTCAACGAGGGCTACTTCGCATCCGGCTCCGAGATGCCGGCGCTCCGCAGCGAGCTGACCACCGAGGCGATCCGGCTCACCAGACTCGTGAGAGAGCTGCTGCCCGACGACGCAGAGGTCGCGGGGATCCTGGCGCTGATGCTGCTCAGCGAGGCGCGCTCTCCGGCCCGGATCACGGCGAAAGGCGAGCTCGTGCGGCTCGATGAGCAGGACCGCGGGCTGTGGAATCGTGAGGTGATCGACGAGGGCCTGTCGCTTCTCGACGGACTGCGCGGTGCGGTTCCCGGTCGCTACACGCTGCTCGCCCAGATCAATGCGGTGCATGCGGCGGCCGTGGATGCTGAGCACACCGACTGGCAACGCATCGTCGAGCTCTACGAGCAGCTGGAGCGCGTCGACCCGAGTCCGGTCGTCACCCTGGGCAAGGCCGTGGCGATCGCCGAACGGGACTCACCACAGCAGGCGCTGGTCATCGTCGAGTCGCTGAGCGACGCACTGGCGGACTTCCACGGCTTGCACGTGACTCGGGCCGAGCTGTTGCGCGCGGCGGGCAGACCTGCAGATGCCATGGACGCCTACGACCGAGCGATCTCGTTGGCGAGCAACGACGCCGAGATCGCCCACCTGACCCGGCGCCGCGATGAGATCGCGGTGCCACTCGTGCCCGGACCCTCCGGGACCACGTCGAACGGAGAGAGCAGATGAGCAACAAGTACCTCGTGATCCACATGACCGACCCGACTGGCGGCACGATGCCGCAGGGAGAGGATCAGCGCCTGCTCGAAGACTGGGCCGAGGAAGGCGACGCGGCCGGCCGGCTGGGCGACGGTGCACCCGTAGCAGGCCCTGAGGAGGCGAAGTCTGTGGCTGTGCGAGACGGCAAGGTGCTCGTCACCGACGGTCCGTTCCCCGAGTTCAAAGAGTGGTTCGCGGGCTACGACATCGTGACCGCCGAGTCGATCGACGAGGCCGCGAGCTTCATGGCGAAGCATCCCACCGCCGTCATGGGGCGGGTCTACATCCTGCCGGTGGTGAAGCTCCCCTGGGACGAGTGACCACACCCGGCTGACAGGCCGCGTGCCGGACGCTCACCGGATCACGCCCCCACCGGATCTACACTCAGCGAGTGAGTGCGACGCGACGGCGGCTGGGAGCAGGGACGATCATCGTCCTGGCGCTCATCGCCGTGGCACTCGTCTGCATCGTCACGGGCGTTCTCCCGCCCTCGGATGCCGGGGCGCTCGGCGCCCGCATCGCACCGGTGCTCGGGTTCGTCATCGCGATCACGATCGTCGCCGAGCTTGCCCGGGATGCTGCGGTGTTCGACGTCGTCGCACAGCGCCTGGCGCGCTGGGGTTGCGGGCGGGTCATCCTGCTCGGGTTGTTCGTCGTCGTGCTCGCCGTCATCAGCACGGTGTTCCTGTCGCTCGACACCACGGCGGTGATCGTGACGCCGGTCGTGGTCGTGCTGGCGCAGAGCGTCGGCATCCCTCCGCTGCCGTTCGCCCTCGTCACCGTGTGGCTGGCGAACACGGCATCCCTCGCACTGCCCGTGTCGAACCTCACGAACCTGCTCGCGGCACGGTCGATCGGTGACGACCCGCTCGCGTTCCTCGCGCTGAGCTGGGCGCCGACACTCGTCGGGGTGCTCGTGCCCGTCGTGATCCTCACACTGCGACACCGACGCACGCTCTTCGGCGCGTATCGCGCCCCGACAGGCGGTGACCCGTCCGACCGGGTGCTCTTCTGGGCGGCCTCCGGCATCCTGCTGCTCCTGATGCCCCTGCTCGCACTGACCCATGACGTCTGGATCCCCGCGACGGTCGCCGCGCTCGTGCTCATCGTCGTATTCGGCATCCGGCGTCGCCATGTGCTGCGACTCTCGCTCGTGCCGTGGCAGGCGATCAGCCTGGCGGCGGCCCTGTTCGTCGTGGTCGAGACCGCGCACGCGAACGGCATCCTCGACGTCCTGTCGGTCCTCGCGACCAACGGACACGCGCCCGCAGAGCTGCTGCGTCTCTCGGCAGCGGGAGCGCTCGCTGCGAACGGGGTCAACAACCTGCCCGCCTACCTGATCCTCGAACCCACCGCCGGCGACCCGGTCGCGCTCATGGCGCTGCTGATCGGAGTGAATCTCGGCCCGCTGATCACACCGTGGGCGTCGCTCGCCACGCTGCTCTGGCACCACAGGGTGGTGTCGCTGGGTGTCGAGATCCGCTGGGGCAGCCTGATGCTCTGGGGTGCGATCGTCGCCGTGCCGACGGTGCTGGTCGCCACGCTCGTGCTCGCGTTCGTCGCAGGCTGAGACCGTTCATCCCGGCGCCCGCCCCGGGGTAGGGAAAAGGGCAGCGACTCAGGTCACGGGATCTGGGGGAGGTCCGCAGCACGACATGGGGAGTGTGTGCCGGGTGAGGGTCGCTGCCCTACGCCTCCACGCTACGCACATGTCGCCGGATCCGGTGAAACTTCAGTGCCTGATGTATGGTGCGGGGGCATGACACCGGCATAAAGTGTGCCCGTGGGCGACATCAGCGCATCTCTGCCGATTCGGCCGCGGCAGCTGATCCGCGACCAGGTCTTCGCCACGCTCGCCGAAGAGATCATCTCTGGGCGCATGCAGCCGCTCGAAGAGATCCGCGACCAGGATCTGCAGGCCGAATACGGCGTCTCCCGCACGCCCATCCGCGAGGCCCTGAACCGCCTCGCCGACCTCGGGCTCATCGAAGTCAGCACCAACCGGTTCACTCGCGTCGCCCCGGTCGATCTCGACGCCCAGGCCGACCGGGTCGAGACCGCCGTCGCGATGATCGGATACTGCGCGGTCAAAGCCGTGCCGACCTACACCGACGAACAGGTCGCGTCGCTGCAGGGGCGCATCGACGGTCTGCTCGCCGCCGGTCTCGCCGGAGCCTCCAGCCGTGAGGGGCTCAGCCTCTGGTACGCGCTCTGGGGTGAGATCGTGCTGAGCGCCCACAACCAGACGATGATCGACATCCTCGACGGGCAGCTCGCCCTGCACCTGACCAGAACCGTGCCAGCGCAACCGGTCGCCGCCGAGCTCGTCGACTTCATGCGCACGGCGCTCGAGCAGCTGCGCGCGCTGCTCGAGCGACGGGATGGCGTCGGGGTGCGCGAGGTCATCGAACCTCTGTTCCTGAGATCGACGATCGAGCCGCTCAGAGCGGCGGCTGCGCTCGCATCCGCATCCGCATCCAGCGATCCGACACGCATCGGCCGATCACCCGGGGAATGACATGCCCGACCGGCGGATCGACAAGCTGAACTCCACGCGACTGCTGGGAGGGGTCGAGCAGCCACTGCCTCTCTTCACCTCGAGAGCGGATGCCGTCGTCGACTCGCTCGCGCACTCGATCGAGTCGGGCGAGCTGGCCCCCGGCGACCCCTTGTCGGTCACCGCCCTCGTGCAGCGCCTCAATGTCGCCGCCGGCACCGTGCGATCGGCCCTGGGCGCGCTCGAGGCGATGCACCTGATCGACCACCGGCTCAACAGGGCGTCGGTCGTCGTGACACCGACTCCCGCGTGGTTCGTCGCCGTCGCCGCCGAGTGCTCGGGGCTGTCGATCGCGGCGGCCGACCTGGGCATCGCGCACGCGACCGAGGCGCAGGTCACCGAGTTCGCCGCGAGGGCGGCGACCGTCAGAGAACTCTGGGAGACCGACGACAACGACCAGGTCGTCGGAGCAGAGGGGCTGTGGGAGCTGCTCGACCTGCTCGCGGTGTTCTCGCGCAACCGATACCTGAGCGCCCTGCACGCGTCGAAGAGACCTGCGCTGGTGCTCGGCATCCGCTCACTCAGCCGACCTCGCAACCCCGCGATGCTGCGATCGGTCGTCGATGCGCTCGTCGCCGCGGCGAGCGATCGCGACCGTCTCGAGGCGACCGACCTGGTGAGAGACCTCTACACCTTCGTCGTCGACGGAGTCACAGCCCTCTGACCGTCGACGTCCACTCCTCGGCGAGGAGGCCGTAGTTCAGGCCGTCGAGCCACTCGCCCGACCGGTGCAGAGCGGTCTTGCGGCTGAACTCCTCTCGGCGCATGCCGAGTCGCTCCATCAGACGCCACGAGGGCTCGTTGTCGGCGAAGCATCCGGCGTGCACGCGACGCAGCCCGAGCGGGCTGAAGCAGACGTCGATCACGGCGCGGATCGCCTCGGTCGCATAGCCGCGACCTGTGTGTTCCGGGTCGAGCACCCAGCCGAGCTCGGCCTCGACGCCCTTCGCCTCGTCGGCGACCTCGAACTGCGCCCATCCGTCGCCGATCCTGATCATGATGTCGCCGATCGGCACGGGCGCCGCGTCGTCGCCTGCAGGCAGCAGCTCGACGAGGTGCATCGAGGCGAGCCGCTCGGGGTCGAGGTATCGCTCGCGGAACGCCTCGAGGGTCGCAGGGGCGAGCCCGAGCCAGCGGTTCACCTCGGGCAGGCGTCGCCACTGCCACATCGCGTCGACATCGGTCGCGGTCATCGGCCGGATCTGCAGCCGCTCGGTGCGGACAGGCCAGACGTCGGTGCGCGGCGAATCGGTCATCACCCCAGCCTATTGAGCCGTCTGATCCGCGACCCGCCGCATCTCGGCCGCGAGTGCCGCGTTCGTCTCGTCGAATCGCCCTGTGATGTTGTTTCGCACCTCAACCGACTTGTTCTGGCTCAGCTTGGCGCGCGCATCGAAGCGCTCGACACGCATCCTCAGGCCCACGGTGCCCTTCGCCGCGCGCCGCGTGCCGGCCTCATCCTCCGACAGACTGCGCCCGTGCGGCGTGCCCTTCTCGAAATGGTCGGTGAGCTGCGCGAGCATGGCGTAGTTCTCCTCCTCGCTGAGGATCTCGGGTGTGCCATAGAGGTGGGCCGTGACGTGGTTCCAGGTGGGCACCACGTCTCCCGGCGCGTAGAGGCTCGGCGACACGTAGTCGTGCGGGCCCTGGATGATCACAAGGACCTCGTGGTCGCCCAGCTCGTGCAGCTGCTCGTCGGGGCGGCCGAAGTGACTCGCGATCACGATCTCGTGCTCGTCTTCGATCAGCAGCGCGGGATAGTGCGAGGCGACCAGTCCGGTGCTCGCGGGCGACACGAACGTGGCCCAGGGGTTGCCGCGGATGAGGCGCTTGACCTCGAGTGGGTCGGTCATCAGGTAGCGGGGTGTGTGTCGCATCAGGACTCCTCATTCAGGGGGTGGGCGGTGGGTCGGGTGTCGACCAGACGGCTGCGCACCGCGAGTGCGGCGCACAGGACGACGGCTATGCCACCCAGCGCGGTGGGCCAGCCGATCTGCTCGTGAACAAGCAGTGCGGCCCAGGCGATGCTCATCACGGGCTGAACCAACTGGATCTGGCTGACGGGGGCCATTGGCCCGATCGCGAGCCCGCGATACCAGGCGAAGAACCCGAGGAACATGCTGACGACGGCGAGGTATGCGAAGGCGAGCCACTGCACCGGCGAGGCGGATGGCGGGTCGGCGAGCGCCGATCCCAGCGTCAGCGCGAGCATCAGCGGCGCCGCGAGCACGAGCGCCCAGGACACGGTCTGCCATGAGCCGATCTCGCGAGCGAGCAGCCCACCCTCGGCGTAGCCGATGGCCGCCGCCAGCACCGCCCCGAACAACAGCAGATCGGCCCAGTGGAGTTCGCCCAGGCCGCCGTTCTGCAGTGAGGCGAAGACGACCGCCGCGGCGGCACCCAGAGCGGCGAACCACCAGAACGCCCGTCCTGGTCGCTCGCGAGTGCGCAGCACCACCATGACGGCTGTCGCCGCGGGCAGCAGGCCGATCACCACGGCGCCGTGGCTCGCGGGTGCCGCGGTCATCGCGAACGACGTCAGCAGGGGGAATCCTGCGACCACACCGCCGGCCACGATCGCGAGGCGCCAGCACTGCGCCCTGGTGGGCGGATGCTGACGTGTCACCGCCAGCGCCAGGGCGGCGAGCGCTGCAGCGACGACCGCGCGGCCGGATCCGATGAACAGCGGCGAGAGGCCGCCGACCGCGATGCGGGTGAACGGGAGGGTGAACGAGAAGGCGGTGACGCCGAGGAGTCCCCACCAGAGTCCGGGATGCGAGGATAGCGGCGCACGCGTGTGGACGATAACGCTACTCTGTTCTTTCATGAGTCAGGATAGCAGTGACCGAATCGTGGCCGGCCTCCGCCGGTGGATCGCGTCGGCTCCGCCGGGCGCCCGCGTGCCGTCGAATCGCGCCCTCGTCGCGGAGTACGGTGCGAGCCCCGTCACGGTGCAGAAGGCCATGGCGCACCTGGCGCGACTGGGGCTGGTCGAGTCGAGGCCCGGAGCAGGCACGTTCGTGCGGGCGCAGCGACCGCCCCGCGCTGCGGACTACGGCTGGCAGACATCCGCCCTCGGGGCGCCTCCCGCCCGACTCGCCGGTCTCACCTCGACGCAGCGCACCGTCGCCCCCGACGCGATCGGCATGCACTCGGGGTACCCCGCCGTCGAGCTGCTTCCCGAACGGCTCGTCCGCCAGGCGATCACCCGCGCGGCGCGCACCTCCTCGGCGCTCACCCGTTCACCCGCCGCCGGGCTGCCCGAACTCCAGGCATGGTTCGCCGCCGAGCTCGCGGCATCCGCACCGGCAGACGTCGCTCCGGCATCCGCGAGGGATGCTCTCGTGATCGCGGGCAGTCAGAGCGGGCTGAGTTCGATCTTCCGAGCTGTGGTCGGCGCCGGCCAGCCGCTGCTGATCGAGTCCCCCACCTACTGGGGTGCGCTGCTCGCTGCTGAGCAGGCAGGGGTGGTCCTGGTGCCGATCCCGTCGGGCCCCCACGGTCCGGATCCGGATGCCGTCGAGCGAGCCTTCGCCGAGACCGGGGCTCGCGCGTTCTACGCGCAACCCACATTCGCGAACCCGACCGGCGCCAGGTGGCCGGCGGCGACGGGCCTCGCCGTGCTCGAAAGCGTGCGTCGACACGGGGCCTTCCTCATCGAAGACGACTGGGCGCACGATCTGGCCATCGATGGCGATCCGCGGCCGATCGCGGCGATGGACGATGACGGCCATGTCGTCTATCTCCGCTCGCTGACCAAGAGCGTCTCACCGTCGCTGCGGATCGCAGCGCTGATCGCCCGCGGCCCGGCTCGCGAACGCATCCTCGCCGACCGCGCCGCCGAGTCGATGTACGTGAGCGGGGTGCTGCAGGCCGCAGCGCTCGACGTCGTGACCCAACCGGCCTGGCGGACTCACCTCCGTGGATTCAGAGAACAGTTGCGGGCGCGACGGGATCTGCTGCTTTCGAGCCTCGCCGAGCACGCGCCGACGGCGATCGTCGAGACGGTGCCGACCGGCGGCCTCAACCTCTGGGCGCGGCTTCCGGAGGGCACCGATGTCGTCGCAATCGTTCGCGCATGCGAGGCGCGCGGCCTCATCATCTCTCCCGGGTCCGAGTGGTTCCCCGCCGAGCCCTCCGGGTCGTATGTGCGCCTCAACTACGCCCACGCCGACCCGTCGCGTTTCCCGGAGGCGGCAAGAATCCTCGGGGGTGTGCTCGCCGCATCCTGAGCAGCGTCAGCTCTCGGGCGGACCTTCGGGCCGGTGCGCGCGACGCCCGCTCACGACGACCGGACGCCCCGCACGCTCCTGCCCGGGCAGGGGACGCGAGCGCCGTCCATAGATCAGCTCGGACGAGTCGAGCAGCCACGGCACGAGCGTGATCGACACCCCGTGCACGAGCATCAGCTGGTTGGCGAGACGACGCGAGCGCCGGTTGTGGAGGAATGTCTCCCACCAGTGCCCCACGATGTACTGCGGCAGGTAGACCGTGACCACCGACGAGCCGTGCTTCTCGCGGTACTGCGTGATGAACTGGGTCACCGGCTGAGCGAAGGACCGGAACGGCGACTCGACGATCACCAGGGGGATCGGCACGAGGTGGTCGGCCCATTCCTTCTGCAGCTGCGCGGCATCGTCGGATGCCACGGCGACGTGCACCGCCAGCGTCTTGCCGTGCTTCGCGGCGACCGCATAGTCGATGGCCTTGATGACGGGCTTCTGCAGACGGTTGACGAGCACGATCGCCAGGTCGCCCGTCGCGCCGAACTTCGTCGTGTCGTCGATCGCGATCTCGTGCTCGACGTCGCGGTAGTACCGCTTCACGCCCATCATCAGGAACGCCAACACCGGGATCGCGAAGAACACCAGGTACGCGCCGTGCGTGAACTTCGTGATCGTCACGATCAGCAGCACGGCGACGGTCATTGCGGCGCCCACCGAGTTGATGACCAGGCCGATCCTCGCCGAGCGGCGATCGGATGCCGAGGCGCCGTCGATTCCCGATCCTGACGTCTTCTCGGCCGGTCCGCGCAGGATGCGCCTCCAGTGACGCACCATGCCGATCTGCCCGAGCGAGAACGACACGAAGACGCCGATGATGTACAGCTGGATCAGCGTGGTGAGCTTCGCCTGGAACACCACCAGCACCGCGATCGCGGCGATGCCGAGCACGATCATGCCGTTCGAGAACACCAGGCGGTCACCGCGGGTGTTCAGCGCCTTGGGCGCGTATCCGTCGCGGGCCAGCACCGAGCCGAGCAGCGGGAAGCCGTTGAAGGCGGTGTTGGCCGCCAGCAGCAGCACGCACGCCGTCGCGGCCTGAATGATGAAGAACAGGATGCTGCCGCCGCCGAACGTCGCCGAGGCGATCTGCGCCATCAGGCTCGGCTGCGGGTTCGAGCAGTCGAAGCCGATCAGGTCGCAGGGGTTCTCGGCGTAGTGCACCCCGGTGATCAGCGCGAGTGCGGTGAGACCGGCGAAGAGGCAGGCCGCGATCGAGCCCATCAGCACGAGCGTGGTCTGCGCGTTGCGCACCTTGGGCGTGCGGAAGGCGGGCACGCCGTTCGACACCGCCTCGACGCCGGTGAGGGCCGAGCATCCGCTCGAGAACGCGCGCAGAATCAGGAGGATGACCGCAGCCTGCCCGAGGTCTTCGGAGTGCACGGCGAACTCGGCGCTCGACGCCACCGGTGCATCGCCGAGGAACGTGCGGATGAGTCCCGTCACGATCATGAAGCCCACCGAGCCGATGAACACGTAGGTGGGGATGGCGAAGACGAGCGACGCCTCGCGCACCCCGCGCAGGTTCACGATGATGATGAGGATCACGAATCCGACCGCGAGCTCGACCCGCAGGGGATCGAGCCCGGGCACGGCCGAGATGATGTTGTCGACACCGGAAGCGACCGACACGGCGACCGTCAGCACGTAGTCGACCAGCAGGGCCGCCGCCACGATGACGCCGGGGATCTCGCCGAGGTTCTTCGAGGCGACCTCGTAGTCGCCGCCACCCGATGGGTAGGCCTTGATGAGCTGCCGGTAGCTGAGCACCACGACGATCAGCAGCACCACCACCGCCACCGCGACGATCGGCGTGAACGACAGGAAGGTGAGCCCGCCGATGAGCAGGATCATCACCAGCTCCTGCGGCGCATAGGCGACCGAGCTCAGCGCATCCGATGCGAAGATCGGCAACGCCATCTTCTTGGGGAGCAGCTGATCGTCGACCTGCGCACTCGTCAGCGGGTCGCCGATCAGGATGCGCTTCACGCGAGGAGGAGCGTCGGTGTTGCCGCGGGTTTCTTCTGACACGTCGGGCGACATTACGCCCGCAAACGGCTTCCTCACGCGTTCCTCACGGAATCCCTACGGGTGCTCGAGCGTCCCTAACGGAATCCTCACGGGCCACTGTCGAGACCCGTCAGGTCAATCCTGATGAGGGCGGGGCATGTACCACTCGGTGAAGGCGGTCGCCCGCCCATCCGCATCCAGCCGGACGATCCAGAGGTTCACGTAGTCGCGCTCCGCCGGATACTTCGTGCGCCCCTCGACCACGACGAACTCGTCGTCTTCGCGCACGATCCACCAGTCGAACGACCACGTTCCCGGTTCGTCCAGGTCGTCGAGCCAGCCGGCGACGATGTCCGCCCGGCCGACGCGCGGCTCGGCGTCCGGGCTGGTGAGGTAGATCGCGTCTTCACTGAAGAGCGCGGAGATCTGCTGGGGATCGTTCGACTTCCAGGCCTCGACGTACGCCTCGGTCCACTTCTCTCCTGCGCTGGTCATGTCCTCCGTTCTAGACCCGGCCTCCGACATCGTCAAGGTTCACGACTCCATCGAAGATGCACAGCCACTTCCGATCACGGACGGATAACGTCAAGGCATGACGTCTCTTCAGGTCACCGACGACGCGATCCAGCAGACTCGGGAGCTCCGCGACGAGTTCCAGCGCTTTCTGCGCGAGTACGAGTTCGGCATGCGGGAGGTCGAGACGAAGATCGGGATCCTGCGCGACGAGTTCACCCACCATCACGCCTACAACCCGATCGAGCACGTGAAAAGCCGGTTGAAGACTCCCGACAGCATCGTCGAGAAGATCGCCCGCAAGGGGATCGCCGAGCCGGACTTCGCGCGCATCCGCTCGGAGATCACCGACATCGCGGGCGTGCGTGTGACCTGCAGCTTCGTCGCCGACGTGTATCGCCTGTTCGACCTGCTGACTGCTCAGGACGACGTGACCGTCGTCACGGTCAAGGACTACATCGCGAACCCCAAGGACAACGGATACAAGAGCCTGCACGCCATCATCGAGGTGCCGGTGTTCCTGTCGACCGGAGCTCTGTCAGTGCCGGTCGAGGTGCAGTTCCGCACGATCGCGATGGACTTCTGGGCCAGCCTCGAGCACAAGATCTATTACAAGTTCTCGAATCAGGTGCCCTCGCACCTCGTCGAGAGCCTGACCGACGCGGCCGAGGCCGCAGCCGAGCTCGACAGCCGCATGGAGCGCCTGCACCGCGAGGCACACGGGGTGCCGCAGCGCCAGCTCGCGCCGCCGCCCCCGCCGCACGTCGTGCAGGTCTGACCCGCCGCCCGCGCGATGGGTGCGCAGGCGGTTCGTTCACAATTCAGCATGAGCGCATCGAATGGGCCGGTTCTGGGGGTGTTCTGGCCGTTCGCGCGGCTTTCGTGCTGAATCGTGCACGGCGGCGCACGCGAGTACCGCGGTGTGGTGCCCGCGCTACCGTGTTGCGCGCAGCCGCGCACCCCTGGGAACATCGGCAGGTGGTGAAAACGCAGCAGCCTCCGGTCTCCGACGTCGAGCGAACCCTCGTTGAGCTCCCCGGTCTCGACGATCGCGGACGCCAGCTCTGCGAGTGCGACCACGGTGACGACGAGGCGTACGCCGCCTGCGGCCGCAAGGCCAAATGGCGCGTGACCGTCGACTGCGTCTGCGGCGAGAACCACCCTCGTCGCGTCGAGATCCTGTGCTCCCGATGCCTGCGCACCCTGCGTCAGCTGCAGGACCGCGACACCATCACGGCGCGCCGCCTCTAGCGACAGCTCCCGCGCGCCCATCCGTTCGCGTCTCCGCTCCGAACAAACGCTGACCACACCGTCGGCGGTGCGAAGGAGCAGACCATGGCACAGCGCAGCAAAGGCACTCAGCGCAGCACAGGCAGACGATTCATCTTCTGGGCCGCACTCTCGGGTGTGATCAGCGGGGCCGTCTTCCTCGCCACCGCCGAGCTGTTCGCGCTGATCTTCGCGCGCTCAGCGAGTCCGATACTCGCGGTCGGCGGGTTCGTGATCGACATCGTGCCCCAGCCGTTCAAGGAGTTCGCGATCGCGACCTTCGGCGAGTACGACAAGATCGCGCTGCTGGTCGGTCTCGGTCTCGCGGTGGTGATCGCGTCGGCGATCGCCGGAATCCTGCAGCTGCTCCGTCCCCCGCTCGGCGTGATCGCCCTGGCGGTCGCGGGCGCGCTCTCCACCGCCGCGATCGTGACCAGGGCCGGTGTCACGGCCCTCGCCTTCCTGCCTCCCGTGCTCGGCACCATCGCAGGGTCGATCCTGATCGTCCTCCTGATCCGCCGTCTGAAAACGTGGAAGGCGTCGGCCGTTCCCGTCGCGATGACCGACCGCAAGGGCGAGGGTCTCGCGGTGACCGATCGCGAGACGGTGGGCCAGGATGCCGAGCAGCCCCCGAAGGCGATGGGGCGCCGTCAGTTCTTCATCCTCGCGGGCATCGCCAGCGCCTCAGCCGTCGTCGTCGGCCTCGCCTCGCGTGCCGTGAGCATGACCGTCGCCTCCGTCGCGACGATCCGCGACGCGCTCAAGCTGCCCGCGCCGAAGTCGACCGTCACCGTGCCGAAGGGCGCCGAGCTCGACATCCCCGGACTCAGCACGCTCTTCACTCCCAACAAGGACTTCTACCGCGTCGACACCGCACTGACCGTGCCCACGATCGACCCCAGCACCTGGCGTCTGGTGATCGACGGCATGGTCGATCAGCGGGTCGAGATGAGCTTCCAGGACATCCTCGACATGGGACTCGACGAGTATGCGATCACCCTCACCTGCGTCTCGAACGAGGTCGGCGGCGACCTCGTCGGCAACGCGAAGTGGCTCGGTGTGCCGCTGCGCGATGTGCTGAAGAAGGCCGGCGTGAAGTCGGGTGCCGACATGGTGCTCTCGAAGAGCGTCGACGGCTACACGGCGAGCACGCCCCTGTCGTCGCTGACCGACGACAACATCGACGCGATCCTGGCGGTGGGCATGAACGGCGAGCCGCTGCCGCTCGAGCACGGCTTCCCGGTGCGCATGGTCGTGCCCGGCCTGTATGGCTACGTGTCGGCGACGAAGTGGCTCACCGAGCTGAAGGTCACGACCTTCGACAAGGACGAGGCCTACTGGACACCTCGCGGATACAGCGCCGAGGCACCGATCAAGTTCGCGTCGCGCGTCGACACCCCCAAGGTGGGCCAGGCGGTCGATGCCGGGCGCATCCCGATCGCGGGTGTCGCCTGGGCGCAGACGGTCGGCATCGAGCGCGTCGAGGTGCGCATCGACGAGGGCGAATGGATGCCGGCGACGCTCTCTGCCCCGATCAACGAGAACACCTGGGTGCAGTGGTTCATGGAGTGGGATGCCACTCCCGGCACGCACTACGTCGCCGTGCGCGCGATCAACAAGAACGGCGACATGCAGATCGAAGAGCGTGCGCCGATTGCGCCGAACGGTTCGTCGGGCTGGCAGCGCTCGCTCATCCGCGTCGCGTGATGCCGGCGCGTCCGACCGGATCTCGCCCTAGTGTGGGAGCCATGACGTCGCTCCCCGCCTGCGTGATCACCGTCTCCGACCGATCCTTCGCGGGTGAACGAGAAGACCGGGGCGGCCCCATCGCGGTCGGCCTGCTGAGAGACGCCGGGTGGCACTGCCCCGATGCCGAGGTCATCGCCGATGGTGCCTCGTCGGTCGCTGACGCGCTGCGCCGGGCGGTCGCGCGCGGCGTGAAACTGATCCTGACCACCGGGGGGACCGGCGTGGGCCCGCGGGATGAGACCCCGGAGGGCACCCGTCGGGCGATCACCCGTGAGGTGCCGGGCCTCGCCGAGGAGCTGCGCCGCAGCGGTCTCGCCGACACTCCGCTGTCGGTGCTGTCTCGCGGAGTCGCCGGCATCGTCGACCCTGCCGGAGTCCTCGTGGTGAATCTTCCCGGATCCCCGCGGGCCGTGGCATCCGGGGTTCCCGTCGTGCTGACCGTCGCGAGACACGTGGTCGACCAGGTCGCGGGCGGTGACCACTCGTGAACGAGGTGCGGATCGCTGCGATCTCCGAAGAGCGTCTCGACGTCGACGCACATCTCGCCGCGGTCGATGATCCCGCCCTGGGTGGGGTCACGACGTTCATCGGTCGCGTGCGCGACAACGACCCCGATGCGACGACTGCGGTGGTCGGGCTCGAATACAGCTCGCACCCCGATGCCGAGTCGACGCTGCGACGCATCGCCGAAGAGGCTGCGGCGGATGCCGTCGGCGACGCGAGAGTGGTGGTGGCCGTGAGCCACCGCATCGGTCGACTCGATGTGGGTGATGCAGCCGTCGTGATCGCGGTCGCCGCCGAGCACCGCGCCGAGGCGTTCGAGGTGTGCCGAGCGGTGATCGAGGACATCAAGACCTCGCTGCCCGTGTGGAAGCGTCAGGTCGAGTCCGACGGCTCGACGTCGTGGAAGGGCATCGGCGGCTGAGCCGCACCCGGCATCAGCCCCCGGCGAAGGGCGGGAGCACGTCGATCAACTGCGCGTCGTCGAGAGACCGATCGTCGTCGCTGCGCACGCCGTCGACCATGACCGCGCACCGCGGCAGGATGCCGACGAGAGCCGGATGCTCCGCCACGACCGCGGCGCGCAGGGCTCCGAGCGACGTCTCATGCCGTTCTTCCGCATCGACGCCTGCCGCCTCGGCTGCGGCGGCGAAGTAGCGCACGCGAGTCATCGCGATTCTCCCTCGCGCACCCAGTCGCCCGAGCGGCCGCCCGACTTCGCGACGATGCGCACGTCTTCGATGACCACAGACCGGTCGATGCCCTTGATCATGTCGACGATCGCGAGTGCGCTCACCGAGACGGCCGTGAGCGCCTCCATCTCGACGCCCGTGCGGTCGGCGGTGCCGACGGTCGCCTCGACGTGCACGCCGTCGTCGACGATGTCGAGCTCGACGTTGGCACGGTGCACGCCGATCACGTGGGCGAGGGGCAGCAGGGTAGGGGTCGACTTGGCGGCCTGGATGCCGGCGATGCGAGCGACTGCGAGCACGTCGCCCTTGGGTGCGGTGCCGTCACGCAGGGCGGCGATCACGTCGGCGCTGCAGCGCACGAAGCCGCGCGCGGTGGCGGTGCGGACGGTCGGCTGCTTGGCGGTCACGTCGACCATGTGCGCGTGGCCGGCCGAGTCGAGATGCGTGAAGCTCATTCGACCAGCATGACATCGATCGCATCGCCGACGGCGACGGCCTCGACCTCTGCGGGCACGATCGCGAACGCGTGCGCTCTGGCGAGGCCTCCGGCGAGGTGCGAGCCCGAGCCGCCGGCGGTCGCCGGGCGCACTGTGCGGTTCGCGAGGTCGACGACCGCCGGGAGGTACTGGCGGCGGCCGGGAGGCGGCGTCCACGACGCATCGGCGGTGAAGGATGCGCGAGGGCGATGGATCTCGGTGCGACCCTGCAGTGCGAGCAGCGCCGGCCGCACGAAGACCTCGAACGACACCGTGACGCTCACGGGGTTGCCCGGCAGTCCGAACACGAGGGTGCCGGTGTCGAGCACGCCGAACGCCTGCGGTTTGCCCGGCTGCATCGCGACGCTCGCGAACTCGACCTCGCCCCGGCCGTCGAACGCTCCGCGGACGGGTTCGTAGGCGCCGGCGCTCACACCGCCCGTGAACACGATCACGTCGGCGCCGCGCTCGACCGCCGTCGCCGTGACGGTGCGCACGGCCTCGGCGTCATCGGAGACACGGGCGACGAGCACGACCTCGGCATCTGCATCGGCGACGAGGAGTTCGAGCAGGGGGCCGTTGGAATCGGGGATGCGGCCTCGGGTCGCGGTCTCGCCCGGCTCGAGCAGCTCGCTGCCGGTCGAGACGACGGCCACCCGCGGCGCTCGGGTCACCGACACGCTCTCGACCCCGGCGGCGACGGCTGCGGAGAGCTGGAAGGCACCGAGACGCTCGCCGGCGTGCACCACGGAATCTCCGGCCCGCAGGTCTGCGCCTCGGCGGCGGATGAAGGCTCCGGCAGCGGCCGGTGCGCGCAGCACCCGCACCTCGCCCAGAGAGTCAGCGAGGCCTCCCGCAGTGTCTTCGAAGGGCACGATCGCATCCGCCGCGGTCGGGGCAGGGGAGCCGGTCATGATGCGCGCGGCCTCGCCTGCCGCGAGCGGCGGGTCGTCCGACACCCCGGCGGGCAGGTCTGCGACGACACGGAGCGTGACGGGGTTCTCTTCGGATGCCGCGGCGACATCGGCCGCTCGCACCGCGAAGCCGTCCATCGCGGAGTTGTCGAAGAGGGGGATGTCGTGGGCTGCCGTCGCGGGCTCGGCGAGGGTGCGATGAGCGGCGTCGCGGATCGCCCGTGTCTCACCGGGCAGGGTGCGCACGGCGTCGAGCACGCGAGCGAGCTGCTCCTCGACCGATCGGCGGCCGCCTCCTGCGGCGCTCATGCCGACACCGCCGAGCGGATCGCGATCTCGTGCTGCCGCGAGGTGAGGGCGTCGATCATGGCGAGGCGTCCGAGCAGCGGCTCGCCCGCGCCGGTGATGAGCTTCACGACCTCGGTCGCCAGCATCCCTCCGACCTGCACGCACAGCGCACCCAGCACGCCCACTTGCGCGCAGCTCGGCGGCTCGCCCTCGGTGCCGAGTGGGAAGAGGTCGGTCAGCACGACCGGATCGCTCTCGGGCGGGTTCGACCAGAACACGGTGGCCTGTGCGTGCCACTCCTGCACGGCTCCCCAGACGAGAGGGATGCCGAGGGCCTCGGTCGCGGCCGCGACGTCGCGGCGGGTGGCGAAGGAGTCGCTCGTGTCGACCACGATGTCGGCGCCGGCGAACAGGCGCTCGGCATTCTCAGAGTCGAGTCGCTCAGTGGCGAGCAGCACGTCGGCGTCGGGCGACAGGGCGGTGATCGCGCGGGCGGCGGAGGCGGTCTTGGGGCGGCCGATGTCTTCGACGCGGTGCGCGAGCTGCCGCTGCAGATTCGTCAGTTCGACCACGTCGTCGTCGATCACGGTGATGGTGCCGATGCCGGCGGCTGCCAGCGCGAGCAGCACGGGGGAGCCGACGCCGCCGGCACCGACGACCGCGACGTGGGCGGCCGAGAGCCGGCGCTGCCCCTCTTCGCCGATGCCCGCGAGCACGGCGTGCCGGGCGGTGCGGACGAGCTCTGCCGGATCGAGGGCGGGTGCGGGTGCGACGAGCGGCTGCATGGCACCAGGCTATGCCCGGCGTGCGACGTCGCGGTGAAGTCAGCGAGATTCGTCGACGTCGGAGAGTGGACGAGAGCGCGCCAGGGTGTCGTGCTCCGCATATGCGGTTTATTGTGGCCGCAGTATCCGCGTTCACGGTAATGTTCACGCATGCAGACCTTTCGAATCGCCCGGGCCGCGCAGCTGCTCGGCGTGAGTGACGACACCGTCCGGCGTTGGGTAGATCAGGGACTGCTGCCGACGACCGACGCGGTGCCCGCCGAGATCCCCGGCGATGCCCTCGCAGCGCGAGCAGTCGAGCTGGCCGATGAGGCGCACGAATCCGGCGACGCCCACTCGAGCGCCCGCAACCGCTTCGTCGGCATCGTGACCCGCGTGCAGATCGACGGGCTGATGGCGCAGGTCGACCTGCAGTCCGGTCCGCATCGCGTCGTCTCCCTCATGTCGGCCGAGGCGGCACGCGATCTGCACCTCGAGGTGGGTTCTCTGGCCACGGCATCCGTCAAGGCGACGCAGGTCGTCGTCGAAGTGCCGAAGGTCTGACATGCGTCGCACACCGCGCCGAACCATCGCGATCGCACTGGCTGCCGCCGCCCTGGCGCTGGCCGGGTGCGCAGCCGAGTCACCGACGCCCGCTGGCACTGATGGGGCGTCCGGGGGTGCAGTGAGCGGCGATCTCACGGTGTATGCCGCCGCGTCGCTGTCCGGCGCCTTCGACGAGATCGGCGACGCGTTCGAGCAGGAGAATCCCGACGTGCGGTTCACCGGCGTGTACGACGGCTCGTCGACGCTGGTCACCCAGCTGCTCGAGGGCGCCCCCGCTGATGTGTTCGCCTCGGCCGACGAGGCCAACATGCGCAAGCTCGAGGATGCTGCGGTCGACCCCACCCTGTTCGCCTCCAACACTCTCGTGATCGCCGTGCCGACGGGCAACCCCGGCGGCGTGAAGACCCTCGACGACCTGGCCGACGTCACCACAGTGCTGTGCGCCCCCGAGGTTCCGTGCGGTGCGGCATCCGCCACGCTGCTCTCGAACGCGGGCGTCACGGTCGCTGCGGCGAGCCTCGAGCAGAACGTCACGGCGGTGCTCACCAAGGTCGCGGCCGGCGAGGCGGACGCCGGGCTCGTCTACGCGACGGACGTGGTCGGCCGCGACGATGTCGAGGCGATCGTGCCCGACGGTGCCGACGAGGTCGTCAACCACTATCCGATCGCAGCGCTGTCCGAGGCATCGAACTCTGCGGGGGCTGAGGAGTTCGTAGCCTTCGTGCTCTCGGACGAGGGCCAGCGGATCCTCGCCGACCACGGTTTCGGGGCTCCGTGAGCGCTGCGGTCTCGCACGGATACGCTCCGCGCACGCTGGCGATCCCGGCTCTGATCGGCTTGGCGTTCCTCATCCTGCCGCTCGCGGCTCTCGTCGCCCGCGTCGAGTGGTCGACCTTCATCTCCGACGTGACGTCGGAGGCCGCACGCTCGGCGCTGCTGCTCTCGCTCGGCACAGGTCTCATCGCCACCGTGCTCTGCATCGTGATCGGAGTGCCACTGGCTCTGACGATCGCCCGTTCGGGCCCGCGTCTCGCCGCCGTGCTGCGGGCCGCCGTCACCGTTCCGCTCGTGCTGCCGCCCATGGTCGGCGGCGTCGCGCTGCTCTACCTGTTCGGACGAGCGGGGTGGTTCGGCGGCCTCGGCCTCTCGTTCAGCACTCCGGCCGTCGTGCTCGCGCAGACCTTCGTGGCGCTGCCCTTCCTGGTGCTGGCCGTCGAAGGGGCCGTGCGCACCTCCGGTGTCGAGTACGAGCGCACGGCCGCGGCCCTGGGCGCCGGGCGCTGGACGATCCTGCGCCGCATCACTCTGCCCCTGGCCGCCCCCGGCATCGTCGCCGGAGTGGTGCTGTGCTTCGCTCGCGCGATCGGCGAGTTCGGGGCGACGGCGCTCTTCGCCGGCAATCGCCCCGGGGTCACGCAGACCATGCCGCTGGCGATCTACACCGCTTTCAACGGCGCAGGAGTGACGCAGGGGGCCGCAGTCGCTCTCGCGCTTCTGCTGCTCGTCACGGCGATCCTCGTGCTGCTGCTCGTGCGCGGCTGGCGGCCGGGGGCGGCGCGATGACCGGCGCAGAGGGGCTTCGGGCTCACGTCGTCGTGCAGCGAGAGCACTTCGTCGTCGACGTCTCGCTGCAGGTGCCCGCCGGTGCGACCGTGGCCGTGATGGGTCCGAGCGGCGCGGGAAAGTCGACGCTGCTGCAGGCGATCGCCGGGCTCCAGCCGCTCGATGCCGGAGAGATCGCGGTCGAGGGACGCGTCGTCGATCGTGTCGAGAAGCCGCGAGTGCGGACCGAGCCGATGGCCCGCGGCATCGTGCTGCTGGGGCAGAAGCCCCGGCTGTTCCCCCACCTCTCGGTCGGCGAGAACGTCGCCTTCGGTCCGCGCGCTGCGGGTGTCGACGCGCGCGCGGCCCGTGCGGGTGCCGACGACTGGCTCGACCGCGTCGGGCTCCCCGGCTCCGGAGATCGGATGCCGCACGAGCTGTCAGGCGGCGAGCAGCAGCGCGTCGCCGTCGCTCGTGCGCTCGCCGCATCCCCTCGCGTCGTCCTGCTCGACGAGCCGCTCGTCGCCCTCGACCCCGAGACCGCGGGCGACATCAGGCGGATGCTGCGCGATCAGCTCGCTTCGACCACCACCGTCGCCG
Source organism: Microbacterium sp. Leaf161 (assembly GCF_001423645.1). Classification (NCBI taxonomy): domain Bacteria; kingdom Bacillati; phylum Actinomycetota; class Actinomycetes; order Micrococcales; family Microbacteriaceae; genus Microbacterium; species Microbacterium sp. Leaf161. The sequence continues at coordinate 1,648,669 of NZ_LMOW01000001.1, forward strand.
TCACGCACGACGCTGCGGATGCCGTCGCCCTGGCTGAGCACCTCGTTGTGGTCGAAGCAGGCGTCGTCACCCAGGCAGGGCCGGTGCGTGAGGTGCTCGCCGCCCCGGCATCCGGTTTCGTCGCCTCCATCGCCGGGGTCAACCGCCTGGTCGGGGTCGCGAGCGGGGGATCGTGGCGCAGCGGCGAGGCGAGGTTGACCAGCGCCGATGCCGCTTCGCGCGCGCTTGCTGCGACGGACGGCGCTGCGCTCGCCGCGGTCTTCCGCCCGGGGGATGTGCGGGTCGACGGTGGTGTCGCTGGCCCGAACGTGTGGGAGGCCGTCGTGACGCGGATCGAGCCCACGCTCGTCGGGGTGCGCGTGCACACCGACGCCGGGGCCGTCGACCTGTCGCTGACGGAAGCCGGGGGGCTGGCGATCGGCGACAGGTCGCAGCTGCGGATCGACCCGGTCCTCGTGCGATTCGTCGCCGCCTGAGGAGCGCGCGCGGTGCGGTGCGGTGCCGCGACATGGGCGACACGGCGTCGTGGGCTGCACCCCGATCGATAGCATGAGTGGCATGCGTCGATCTCGTGCTGCTGCAGTGCTCCTTGTGGCCGGAATTCTCCTGCTCACCGCCTGCGGACCAGATGACCAGCCGGTGAGTTCGGAGAGCGCACCCGCGACGGTCGCTCCTCTGGACGATCCACAGGCGCCTGCGGTCGAGCGGAGTCTCGGTGAGTTCCGCGAAGAGGTCCCCGAACTCTCAGATCTGCCACTCGAGCAGATCGAGGGACTCACGATCCAGCAGAATGATCGGTTGTGGATCCTCGGATCCAGTGAAGGTTCCGACCCGGGCGCTGCTCTGCACGACGCAATCGTGGGCGAGTTCGGTGAGTTCCCGGAGTCCGATCAGACGACGGTCGACGGCGGCACCGTGTATCAGACGACCGTCGTCCCCGATGGTCGCGCGATCGAGCTGACCCTCAACGATCTGAGGGGCGAGGCGTTCCTGCTCTCCGTGCTTCTCGAGGACTAGATCGCGCCATGCTCGACGCCGCTCCGCGACCTGGCAATATGCCGGTCGTCGCGCCAGACGGACCCCGGCACCGAACGCGCGGGTAGTCTCGGAACATGTCGGGGAGTGGGGAAGCGCGATGACGGCCGTGCCGGTCGTGATCGGTGTGCGCTCGCCGAATCCCGTGATCGCCGCCGATGCGGCGTCCGCATCGCAGGGCCTCGTCGACACACACGGCCGAGTCCACCGCGATCTGCGCATCTCGCTGACGGACCGCTGCTCGCTGCGATGCACGTACTGCATGCCCGAGCAGGGCAACGAATGGCTCGCGCGCACCAGCATCCTGTCGACTGAGGAGATCGTCGAGGTCGCCCAGGTCGCGGCATCCCTCGGCATCCGCACCTTCCGCCTCACGGGTGGTGAACCGCTGCTGCGCGCCGACATCGTCGAGGTCGTGCGTCGGGTCTCCGCGATCGAGGGCGAGGACGGCCCTGTCGAGGTCGCGATGACCACGAATGGCATCACGCTCGCGAAGCACCTGCCTGCGCTGATCGAGGCCGGCCTCACGCGCCTGAACATCAGCATCGACACCGTCGACCGTCAGCGCTTCGCCGACCTCACTCGGCGCGATCGGATCGACGACGTGTTCGAGGGCATCGCGGCAGCGGCGGCATCCGAGCTCCGTCCGCTCAAGCTCAACACCGTCGCCATGCGCGGCGTCAACGACGACGAGCTGCCCGATCTGGTCGCGTTCGCGATGGAGGTCGGCGCGCAGCTGCGATTCATCGAGCAGATGCCGCTCGACGCCGGGCACACATGGGATCGTGCGTCGATGGTCACGCGTGAGGAGATCCTCGAGAAGCTCGGCGCGCGGTGGAGCCTCGAGCCCGTTCCCGGACGCGGCGGAGCACCGGCCGAGAAGTGGCGCATCGACGGCGGACCGCACGAGGTCGGTGTGATCGCCTCGGTCACCGCACCCTTCTGCGGCGCGTGCGACCGGCTGCGCCTGACGGCAGACGGTCAGCTGCGCAACTGCCTGTTCTCCAACGCCGAATACGACCTGATCGGTGTGCTGCGCGGGGACGAGGCCCCCGATGCGGGTGACCGTGCGGCGGGGATCGCCGACATGCTGCGCTCGTGCGTGCACGGCAAACTGCCCGGTCACGCGATCAACGACCCGTCGTTCCTGCAGCCCGCCCGCGGCATGAACGCGATCGGCGGCTGAGGCAGCGCCTCATCGCGTTCACAATTCAGCAGAGAACGCGCGTTCCGCGGGCTCAGGGCAGGGTCGCGGCCCGGTTCCGGCCGTCCATGCTGAATTGTGAACGGCGAGAACGCGCCTCAGTCGAGGAACTCGCGCGCTGCCGCCGACAGTGCCGTGACGCCGACCTCGATCGTCGGGTGGATCTCGGGTGCGAAGAACGGCGAGTGGTTGGTCGGGATGTCCTTGTCGAGGGTGCCGGCCGCGGCTGACTCGGCGAACTTCGCGGCGTCGACGCCGCCCCAGAACCAGAACACCAGCGGCGCCCCGGTGTCTCGGGCGAACCACGAGACGTCCTCACTGCCGGTGAACATGCCGGGGTCGATGACCGCGGCCTCGCCGAGCGCGCGCTGCAGCGCCGACGTGACGCGTGCCGTGGCGTCCGCATCGTTGATCGTCGGCGGCAGGGTGTGGTCGGTGCGGATCTCGGGCTCGCGCTCTGCTCCCGATGCCGCGGCCTCGGCGCGCACTATGCGCTCGACGCTCGCGAGCACCTTGTCGCGCATCTCGTCGTTCGGGTAGCGCAGGCTGAGCTCGAGCTTCGCCTCGGAGGGGATGATGTTGTTCTTCAGACCCGCGTGGATCGAGCCGACCGTCACCACGGCGACGTCGCGCGGGTCTACCTCGCGCGACGCGATGGTCTGCAGTCGCATGACGGTCGCCGCGGCCATGACGACGGGGTCGATGGTCGAGTGCGGCCGCGAGCCGTGACCGCCGCGTCCGTGCAGCACGACGGTGAGGCCGTCGGATGCCGCCATCTGCGTGCCTGGGCGTACGCCGATCGTGCCGGCGGGCAGGGGAGTGACGTGCTGGCCCAGGACGACATCGGGGTGCGGCACGAGATCGCGCAGGCCGGCATCGAGCATGGCGCGGGACCCTGCTCCGTACTCCTCGGCGGGCTGGATCAGCACGACCACGGTGCCCGACCAGTCGGCCTTCTCAGCGACGAGCTTCTCGACCGCACCGATCATCGCGGTGACGTGCATGTCGTGACCGCAGGCGTGCATGACGGGCACGGTGTTGCCGGCGGGGTCGATTCCGGTCGCGGTGCTGGCATAGGCGAGGCCGGTCTCTTCTCCCACGGGCAGTGCATCCATGTCGGCGCGCGCCCAGACGACCGGACCCTCGCCGTTGCGCAGGATGCCGACCACGCCGGTGACGCCGATGCCCTCGTGCACCTCGAGGCCGAGATCCCGCAGGTGACCGGCGGCGATGCCGGCGGTGCGCGTCTCCTGGAACGAGAGTTCAGGGTGCTGGTGCAGGTCTGTGTAGAGCGCTTCGAGGTCGATCGTCATGGCCCCGAGCCTAGTCGTGGCGTCTAGTCGCGGCGGTACGACTCCAGTGCCGGTCCGGGGTGCAGCACACCGTTGACGATCGAGCGGATCGCGAACTCGCTCGCCTCGCCCAGGTCGAAGACGTCACGGTGCAGCAGCCACTGCAGCTGCAGCCCGTCCATCACGGCGAGGATGCTGGCCGCGGCGGTGGCCACGGTGTCGGGCTCTGTCACACCCTCCTGCGCGCACAGCAGGTGGAACGCGTCGGTGACCTCGCGCCGGAGGGTCGTGTAGCGGTCTTCGAAGTAGTCGCGACCGGGGTGGTTGTCGGTCACCGACTCCGACGACAGCACGGTGTAGGCCTGCACGATGCCGGGGCGCCGCTCGTTCGCGACCGCCGTGCGCACGAGGTGCAGGAAGAGCTCCGGCCCGCCGGGGATGTGCTTCTCGGCGAGCTCTGCGACGTCCGCCTGGTCGCGGTAGGCGAGCACCTCGAGCAGCAGCTTCTGCTTCGAGCCGAAATGGTGCAGCACGCCGGCGTGGGTGATGCCCACCTGCTCCGCGACATCGGCGAGAGTGCCGTTCGTCGACCCCTTGTTGCCGAAGATCTCGACGGCGGCTTTGAGGATCTGCTCCCGCTTCTCGCGGGTGGCAGGCCGGACGGACGTGTGAGCGACAGCATCCTTCGACATGGTCCATCCTCTTCTGCACCGAATCCTGCACTGGACGTACTTGCCAACTCTACTTACTGGCGGGTAACCTCGCACCAGCTTACTTTCTCGCCAGTAAGCGAATGCGGTCGGATGCCCGTGCACCGACAGCCACACAGCACAACGACCCGTGCCCAAGGAGAAGCAATGAAGCTCAGAAAGTCCATGATCGCTGTCGCGGCGATCTCCGCCCTCGGCGTCTCGGCCCTCGCCGGCTGCGCAGCCGGCGGATCGAACGACGGAGACGCCGGAGCAGGCGGCGCAGCCCTGACGATCGCCAAGCCCGACGGTGCGATCACCACCGAGTCGAACAACCCCTACGTCGGCGACTCGTCGGCCTCGAAGTACGGCTACGGCAAGGTCATCTTCGAGACCCTGGCCCTCGTGAACCAGACCGGCGATCGGGGGGTCACCCCCTGGCTCGCCGAGAGCATCGAGTGGAACGACGACTACACGGCCCTCACCGTCGTGCCTCGCAAGGACGTCACCTGGAGCGATGGCGAGCCCTTCACCGCCGACGACATCGTCTTCACCTACGAGCTCGTCTCGACCCCTGCGCTCGACACCGCGGGCCTCAAGTTCGAGGGCGCGACCGTCGACGGCGACGCTGTGACGCTGAACTTCGGCGAGTCGAAGTACGTGAACCAGGCCCGCGTGCTGCACGTGCCGATCGTGCCGAAGCACATCTGGGAGAACCTCGACGAGCCTGCCACCGACCCCGTCAAGGGCGACGACCTGGTCGGCACCGGTCCCTACGCGCTGTCGAACTGGTCGACCGAGTCGGTCACCCTCGAGGCGCGCGACGACTACTGGGGCGGCGACCTCGCGGTTCCCGAACTGCACTACGTCTCCTACGGCGACAACACGGCACTGACCACCGCTCTCGCACAGGGCGAGGCCGACTGGGCGCAGGCGTTCATCCCGCAGATCCAGGAGCAGTTCCTCGACGCCGACCCCGAGCACAACAAGTTCTTCGTGGCCCCGACGACCGGCTCTGCGACGCTCTTCATGAACCTGCAGCAGAAGCCGTTCGACGACGTGGCATTCCGCCAGGCCCTCGCATGGGTCATCGATCGCGACGCGTACGTCGACATCGCCCGCGAGGGTGCCAGCGAGCCGGTCTGGTCTGTGACCGGACTCTCGTCGATCCTCGAAGACGAGATCCAGCCCGAGTTCCAGGGCGAGGAGTACTCCGTCGACGCCGAGAAGGCCCGCGACCTGCTCGAGGGAGCCGGATACACCTGGAAGGACGACGCGCTGATCGACCCCGACGGCACGCCCGTCTCGTTCACGCTCTCGGTGCCCTCGGGCTGGAGCGACTGGAACACCGCGCAGGAGCTCATCGCCGAAGACGTCACCGAGGCCATCGGCGCCGAGGTCAAGATCGACATGCCCGACTGGGGCGGCTGGGCAGGACCCCGTGACGACGGCTCGTTCTCGGCCATCATCCACTGGCTCGAAGACAGCGGCACGGCCTACGGTCTCTACACGTCGACGATGGACCCGCGCTGGATCTCGCCCGAGGGCATCGCCGGATTCAACTTCGGACGCTTCGAAGACCCCGCTGCGACCGACGCGCTGAACACCTACGCCAACGCGTCGTCCGATGACGAGCGCACCGCGGCCATCACGACGCTCGAGCAGATCTTCGTCGAGCAGGTCCCGGCGATCCCGCTCGGCGCGCACCCGCTGCTCGGCGAGTACAACACCCGCAACTACGTCGGGTGGCCTTCGGAGGAGGACCCGTATGCCTCGGGTGACCCGACTCAGCAGAACATCGTGCAGATCCTCACGAAGCTGAAGCCGGCCGAGTAAGCAGTCCCGGGGGCGCGTTTCGTCTCGGTGCTTCGCTCCTCGCTCAACGACCGGTGATTCCTGGTCGTTGAGCGAGCGGAGCGAGACGAAACGCGCCCCACCCGACCGACGAAGGACCCCTCATGTCAGAACCCCTGCTCAGCGTGCGCAACTTCTCAGTCGTGTACGACGTCGATCCGCCCGTCGAGGCGGTGAAGAACGTGACGCTCGAACTGCAGCGAGGAGAGATCCTCGGCCTCGCGGGAGAGAGCGGATGCGGCAAGACCACCCTCGCCTACGGCGTGCAGCGTCTGCTGCGGGCTCCCGCCGTGATCGCGGGCGGCAGCGTGACGTTCCACGACGCATCCGGTGTCGACGTCGACATCAACGCGCTCGACGTCGATGCGATGCAGAAGTTCCGCTGGGACAAGGTCTCGATGGTGTTCCAGGGGGCGATGAACGCGCTCAACCCGGTGGCGACGATCGGCTCGCAGCTCGAGGACGTGTTCGAGATCCACCGGCCCGGCATGAATCGCAAGCAGCGCAGGGCCGAGGCCGAGGAGCTGCTCGAGATCGTCAAGGTCGGCCGTCAGCGCACGCGCTCGTTCCCGCACGAGCTGTCGGGTGGCATGCGTCAGCGGGTCATGATCGCGATGGCCCTGGCGCTGCGCCCGCAGCTGATGGTCATGGACGAGCCGACCACGGCTCTCGACGTGCTGGTGCAGCGCGAGATCCTCAAGCAGATCTCGCAGCTGCGTCACGAGTTCGGCTTCTCGGTCATCTTCATCACCCACGATCTGCCGCTGCTGCTCGAGATCAGCGACCGCATCGCGATCATGCGCGAGGGCGAGATCGTCGAGCTCGCCTCCGCCGAGCAGATCTGGACGAACCCGCAGAACGACTACACGAAGACCCTGCTGTCGTCGTTCCCCCGTCTCACCGGCGCGAGAGGAGTGCTGACCCGATGACGACTCTCGAGTTCGCCGATGTCACCAAGGTCTACAACGTCAGAGGAGCCGGTCAGCTCAAGGCTCTCGACAACGTCAGCTTCACCCTGAACTCCGGCCAGACCATCGGTCTCGTCGGTCAGTCGGGCAGCGGCAAGTCGACCATCGCGAAGATCCTCACCCAGCTCGAGACGCCCACGTCGGGCGAGGTGCGGCTCGACGGCACGCCCATTCCGCGGCGCGGCAAGGGCCTGAGGAAGTACCGTCAGCAGCTGCGCATGGTCTTCCAAGACCCGTTCGCGTCGCTCAACCCGTACCACTCGATCAGGTACCACCTCGAGCGCCCCATCCGGCTCGACGACGTCGTGCCCAAGAACGAGACCGAGGCAGAGGTGCGCCGACTGCTCGAGCGAGTGCGCCTCGATGCGGATGCCGTGATCGACCGCCGTCCGCACGAGCTCTCCGGTGGCCAGCGTCAGCGCGTCGCCATCGCCCGCGCGCTCGCCTCGCGTCCGTCACTGCTCGTCGCCGACGAGCCCGTGTCGATGCTCGACGTGTCGATCCGCCTCGGGGTGCTGAACCTGCTCGCCGACCTGCAGCGAGAAGAGGGCCTCGGAGTGCTCTACATCACCCACGACCTCGCGACCGCGCGGCACTTCAGCGACAAGATCATGGTGCTCAACCAGGGTCGCGTCGTCGAGTACGGCGATGCCGACGACGTCATCCTCAACCCGCAGGACCCCTACACGCGCGAACTGCGGGCGGCGTCTCCCGACCCCGACAAGCATTTCGCGACGACCGGCTCGCACGGAGGTGCACTGTGACCACCGCATCCCCCGATCTGGGTCAGATCGAACAGGAGAACCGCGACGCGCTCGAGGTCGGCACGACGGCGACCACCGCGCAGAAGGGGAGGAAGCTCGTGCCCTGGCGGTTCTTCGCCGGACGGGCGGGCTTCTACCTGTTCACGCTGTGGGCGGCCATCACGATCAACTTCTTCCTGCCGCGGTTCATGAAGGGCGACGCGGTCAGCTCGTACCTGGCCCGCAACCGCAACGTCAGCCCCGAGGCTGCGGAGTCGCTGCGCATCCTGCTCGGCGTCGACACCGACAAGTCGATGTGGCAGCAGTACCTCGACTACTGGGCGATGCTGTTCCGCGGCGACCTCGGCATCTCCACGCTGCACGGTCTTCGTCCGGTGACCGAGGTGCTGGCATCCGCTCTGCCGTGGACGCTCGGCCTCGTCGGAATCGCGACGATCATCTCTTTCGCGCTCGGAACGGTCGGCGGCGCGATCGTCGGCTGGAAGCGCGGCAGCAGGCTCGACGCGCTCATCCCGATCACGACGTTCTTCAACACGATCCCGTACTTCTGGCTGGGTCTGATCGCGATCGCGATCTTCTCGTCGACGCTCAAGTGGTTCCCGTCGTCGCACGCCTACGACAAGGGCCAGTCGCCCGAATGGAGCCTCGACTTCATCGGTCAGGTGATCATGCACGGCACCCTGCCGGCGGTCACGATCATCATCGCGTCGCTCGGCGGATGGATGCTGGGCATGCGCAACATGATGCTCACGGTGCTCGACGAGGACTACATCACGGTCGCGCAGGCCAAGGGCATGCCGAACAAGCGGGTGCTGTGGGCATACGCCGCCCGCAACGCCGTGCTGCCGCAGATCCAGAGCTTCGCGCTCTCGATCGGCTTCATCGTCGGCGGCACGATCGTCATGGAGATGGTCTTCAGCTACCCGGGCGTCGGCAAGCTGCTGCTGGACGCCACCAATGCGAAGGACTTCGCCCTCATGCAGGGAGTCTTCCTGGTGATCACGCTGTCGGTGCTGGTCGCCAACATCCTCGCCGACATCGTCTACGCATACCTCGACCCGCGCACGCGCCAGACGGAGGCCTGACATGAGCGTTCCCACCTCGACCGACACCACGGCCCCCGACGGCAGCACGGTCCCCACCGGGATGCCGGAGACCGCGACGTTCCTCACGGCGCGCGACGGCACGCCCGGCCGCAAGACCTTCTGGTCGCAGCTCGCGCACTCGTTCGCCATGTTCCGCAACCCCAAGTCGATCGCCGGCCTGATCATCCTCGGGGTGTTCGTGCTGATCGCGATCTTCGCCCCGCTGCTCGCCCCCTACGGCGCCACGCAGAAGGACCGCACGGCTCTGCGGCAGCCGCCCTCGCTCGACCACTGGCTCGGCACCACGCACATGGGTGAAGACGTGCTCAGCCAGCTGATCTTCGGCACGCGCGGCGTCGTCGTGGTCGGCTTCCTGTCGGCCATCATCGCCACGATCATCGCCATCACGATCGGCGTCATCGCCGGCTACGTGCGCGGCTGGAAGAGCGAGTCGCTCTCGGCCCTCACCAACGTGTTCCTCGTGATCCCCGGCATCCCGCTGATCATCATCGTGGCGTCGCAGTTCGAGAACCCGCCGCTCATCGTGATCGCCGCGGTGCTCGGACTCACGGGCTGGGCGTGGGGTGCGCGTGTGCTGCGCGCGCAGACCATGTCGCTGCGCAACCGCGACTTCATCCAGGCCGCCCGCGCCAACGGCGAACCGCTGCACCGCATCATCACGGTCGAGATGCTGCCGAACCTCATGGCGCTGATCGCGTCGAGCTTCGTCGGCACCGTCACGGCGGCGATCCTCGGCCTCACGACGCTCGCCTTCATCGGCGTGATCCCGGTGAGCAACCTCAACTGGGGCACGATCCTGTTCTGGGCGCAGCAGAACGGCGCCTTCCCCCGCCTGTGGTGGTGGTACGTGCCCGCAGGCCTCTGCATCGCGATCATCGGCGTCGCCCTGTCGCTCATCAACTTCGGCATCGACGAGTACGTGAACCCGAGGCTGCGGTCGGCGGGTGAGCGCGCCCGCGCGATGAAGAAGAAGGGGCTCAACGTGAACGACCCGGTGACGGCGGTGCGCAGCGTGCAGACGACCGACTCGGGTACCGTGCAGAACGCCGCGGACGATACGACGAACCAGACACACGACACGAAGACACAGAACACGAAGTGATGACCTCTCAGACCCTGACCGAATCCCTGCCCTACCTCGACCCTGAACTGCCGATCGCGGCGCGCGTCGCCGACCTCCTCGACCGCATGACGGTCGAGGAGAAGGTCGGGCAGATGCTGCAGCTCGACGCCCGCGACGACCTCGACGACCACGTGCTGGGCAAGCACGTCGGCTCGATCCTGCACACCTCGCCCGAGCGCATCATCCGGGCGAACGAGCTGACCTCCCAGACACGGCTGCGCATCCCGCTGCTCGTCGCAGAGGACTGCATCCACGGCCACTCGTTCTGGCCCGGAGCGACCATCTATCCGACACAGCTCGGAATGGCTGCGACGTGGGACGCCGAGCTCGTCGAGAAGGTCGCGAGAGCGACCGCGGTCGAGGTCGCGGCGACCGGTATCCATTGGACCTTCTCGCCGGTGCTGTGCATCGCGCGCGACCTGCGCTGGGGCCGCATCGACGAGACCTTCGGCGAAGACCCGTTCCTGATCGGCGAACTCGCCTCGGCGATGGTGCGCGGATACCAGGGCGACGGCCTCGACGACCCGACCGCCATCCTCGCGACGGCCAAGCACTTCGCCGGCTACTCCGAGACGCAGGGCGGACGCGACGCGAGCGAGGCCGACATCTCTCGGCGCAAGCTGCGGTCGTGGTTCCTGCCGCCGTTCGAGCGGGTCGCCCGCGAGGGATGCCGCACGTTCATGCTCGGCTACCAGACCACCGACGGCGTGCCGATCACGGTCAACGACTGGCTGCTCAGCGACGTTCTTCGTGGCGAGTGGGGCTACACCGGCACCCTCATCACCGACTGGGACAACGTCGGTCGCATGGTGTGGGAGCAGCACGTGCAGCCCGACTACGCCCACGCCTCGGCCGCCGCCGTGAGCGCCGGCAACGACATGGTCATGAACACTCCGGGCTTCTTCGAGGGTGCACTCGAGGCGGTGTCGAACGGGTTGCTCGCCGAAGACGCGTTCGACGACGCCGTGGCCCGCATCCTCACCCTCAAGTTCGAGCTCGGGCTGTTCGAAGACCCGCGGCTTCCGCAGGCCGACCTGGATGCCGTGGTCGGCAGCGCCGCCCACGCCGAACTCAACCTCGAGACCGCGCGTCGCTCGATCGTGCTGCTCGAGAACGACGGCGTGCTGCCCCTGGATGCCGCGACAGCGCTGAAGGTCGCCGTCGTCGGGCCGCTCGCCGACGACGCCCAGACGCAGCTCGGCGACTGGGCCGGTGGCTCCGGCCAGGCCGGGTGGCTCGACGGTCAGCCGCGCGAGATGATCACCACCGTGCTCGACGGCCTCGCAGGCGTCGAGGGGTGGTCGGTCACGCATGCGCGCGGCGCCGACATCCTCACCCTTGAGGAAGACCCTCGGGGCGCGAAGTTCCCCGACGGCCAGCCCCGGCCATCGGTCGTCGTGCCGAGCGCACCGGACGAGACGCTGATCGCCGAGGCCGTAGGTGCGGCGGCGGAATCCGATGTCGTGGTCGCCGTCGTGGGCGACCGCATCGAGCTCGTCGGCGAGGGGCGCTCGACCGCGACCCTCGAGCTGATCGGTGGGCAGAACGCCCTGCTCGACGCGCTGATCGCGACGGGGAAGCCCGTGGTGATCGTGCTGCTCGCATCCAAGCCGCTGGTGCTTCCGGCATCCGCTTCGCAGGCAGCCGCCGTGATCTGGGCGGCGAATCCGGGCATGCAGGGCGGGCGCGCGCTCGCCGAGATCATCTCGGGTGCGGTCGAGCCGTCAGGGCGACTGCCGATCTCGTTCGCGCGTCACGTCGGCCAGCAGCCCACGTACTACAACCAGATCCGCGGACAGCACGGCGACCGCTACGCCGACCTGACCCAGTCCCCGGCCTGGGCGTTCGGCGAGGGGCTGTCGTACTCGACGGTGTCGTACGGCGAGCTGTCGCTCGCATCGACGACGCTGGGTCGCGACGACACGATCATCGCCGAGGTGACGGTGACGAACACGGGGGAGCGTCCGGTTCGCGAGACCGTGCAGGTCTACGTGCGCGACTCCATCACGAGCGTGAGCTGGGCCGACCGGGAGCTCAAGGGCTACCGTCAGGTCGACCTCGCGCCGGGGGAGTCGGCACGAGTGCGTCTCGAGCTCGCGGTGGCGGAGTGCTCGATCGTCGACGCCGCAGGCATCCGTCGCGTCGAACCCGGTGCGTTCGAACTGCTCGTGGGTCCGAGCTCGCGCGACGAGGTGCTGTTGAGCGCCGCGTTCACCGTGGCCTGATCATCTGCGACGGGGGCGCTCAGGCGTCCTCGTCGCGGAGGCGCTGCGGGCCCGCGCCCTGGCTGCTGAGCGCGTCACCCGGGTTCAGCAGGCCGCACGCCTTCATCGACAGGCACCCGCAGCCGATGCACCCGGTCAGCTCGCGTTCGAGGCGCTCGATGCCCTCGCGGCGCTTCTCGAGCTCGCGCTTCCAGCGTCGCGATGCGCGCTGCCAGTCCTCGTGGCTCGGCGTCTGCGTCAGGGGAACATCGGCGAATGCGTGCTGCACATCGGCGAGGGGGATGCCGAGGCGTTTCGCCACCGTGATGAGTGACACCCGACGCAGCATGTGCCTGGCGTAGCGGCGCTGGTTGCCGGCCGTGCGCGTCGAGGCGATGAGGCCGAGACTCTCGTAGAAGTGCAGGGCCGAGGGTGCGACCCCGGTGCGCCTGCTCATCTCGCCGATCGTCAACGGCTCGTCAGGGCCGTGGACGGTGCGGTCCGTGTCGGTGTCTGCGCTCATCCCGACCTCCTCGATTTGACCTCAAGTGTACTTGAGGTCATACGGTTGCAACCGTGACCCGAACGGAGACCGCCACCCTATGACCTACGTGATCGCCCTTCCCTGCGTCGATGTCAAGGATCGTGCGTGCATCGACGAATGCCCCGTTGACTGCATCTATGAGGGCGAGCGCTCGCTGTACATCCACCCCGACGAGTGCGTCGACTGCGGCGCGTGCGAACCCGTCTGCCCCGTCGAGGCGATCTACTACGAAGACGACCTGCCGGAAGAATGGCAGGACTACTACAAGGCCAAGCACTTCCGCCCCAGGAGGCACCCGAATGAGCAGTCAGCAGCACCCCGCAGCGCCGGTTCCCTCGGAGGTCGGTGAGGGGCTCAAGGCCGCGTTCCGCGCGCATCCGGCAGGAGTCGCGATCATCACGGCGATGACCCCCGCGGGGCCGGTCGGCCTCACGGCATCCAGCGTCGCGTCCGTGGCGGTCGATCCCGCCGCGATCGTCTTCTCTGTCACCAGGGCCACCGGCAGTGCAGGGTCGATCCTCTCGGCCGACACGTTCGTCGTGCATCTGATCGACGACGAGCACTCCGCGCTGGCGCAGAGCTTCGCCGTGAGCGGCGCTGACCGGTTCACCCCCGAGCAGGGCTGGAGCTCGCTGCCCACGGGCGAGCCGTATCTTCGCGAAGCCCGCGTGGCGATGCGCTGCCACCCGATGACGACTGTCGCGGTCGGCTCCTCGACCGTCGTGATCGCCGAGGTCGACGAAGTGCTCCTGGGGCAGCCCGGCCGCCCGCTCGTGTACCTCGATCGTCGATTCCACTCGCTGCCGAACGACCAGCACTGAAACCCCACCGAAAGGAACAGCATGACCTCTGCGTACACCCTCCCCGAGCTGCCGTACGACTACTCGGCTCTCGCCCCGCACATCTCGGGCAAGATCATGGAGCTGCACCACTCGAAGCACCACCAGGCCTACGTGACCGGTGCCAACACCGCGCTCGAGCAGCTGGCCGCAGCCCGCGACTCCGGCGACTTCGCGGCTGTGAACAAGCTCGAGAAGGACCTCGCGTTCAACCTCGGCGGACACATCAACCACTCGGTGTTCTGGGAGAACCTGTCGCCCGACGGCGGCGGCAACCCCGAAGGCGAGCTCGAGGCGGCGCTGACCGACGCGTTCGGCTCGATCGACGCCTTCCGCGCGCACTTCACGGCGACCGCGCTCGGCGTGCAGGGCTCGGGCTGGGCCGTGCTCGCGTGGGACAGCGTCGGAGCTCGACCTGTCATCATCCAGCTGTTCGACCAGCAGGGCAACGCCCCGCTCGGCGTCACCCCGCTGCTGCAGCTCGACGTCTGGGAGCACGCCTACTACCTCGACTACCTCAACGTGCGCGCCGACTACGTCAAGGCGTTCTGGGAGCTCGTCAACTGGTCCGACGTGCAGCGTCGGTTCCAGGCCGTGCAGGAGAAGACGCAGGGCCTCATCGTCGCCCGCTGAGTCGCCTGCTGATCCGTCCCGTCCGTGCCTTCGGGAGGAGATCTCGTCTTCGGGAGGAGGATGCCGCAGCATCCGTCCTCCCGAAGCGCAGTTCTCCTCCCGAGAGGTTGCGATCAGGCGAGCAGTTCGCCCGCGAGCGTCTCGATGCGGCGGCGGATCTCGTCACGGATCGGACGCACGGAGTCGATGCCCTGGCCGGCCGGGTCGTCGAGCTTCCAGTCCTCGTAGCGCTTGCCGGGGAAGAACGGGCAGGCGTCGCCGCATCCCATCGTGATGACGACATCGGACGCCTGTACGGCCTCGGTCGTGAGCACCTTGGGCTGCTCGACGGTGATGTCGATGCCGAGCTCGCCCATCGCCTCGACCGCGACCGGGTTGATCTGCTCGGCGGGCATGGAACCGGCGGATCGCACCTCGATGCGGTCTCCGGCGAACTCGCGCAGGAAGCCTGCGGCCATCTGCGAGCGTCCGGCGTTGTGCACGCACACGAACAGGACGGAGGGCTTGGTGCTGGTCGTCATGATGTCTCCAGGGTAAGCGAGCGTGCGGGCTCGGGCGACGGGAACGGGATCCTGCCGATCTGGAGCACACTCGGTGCGGCGCAGCAGCGTGCACCATCCGCTTCACCGAAGTCTCCCGATCCGCCGCAGACGCCGGTGTCAGGGAGGACGAGTTCAGTGCGGGCCGCGGCCTCGTGATCTCCGGCCAAGTGTGCGGCGACGCTGCGCACCTGCTCGTACCCCGTCAGCGCGAGGAACGTCGGTGCGCGGCCGTACGACTTCGCGCCGACGATGAAGAGCCCGAGCTCCGGTTGTGCGAGCTCGCGTGCGCCGGTCGCCGACACCGATCCGCACGAGTGGATGTTCGGATCGATCTCTGCGGCGATGCCGGCGACGGCCTCGAGGGAGGTGTCGAGGTCGATGCGCAGCTCCCGCAGGATGCCGCTGTCCGGGCGGAAGCCGGTGAGCGCGAACACCCGTCCGACAGCCGCCACCTCGCGTCCGTCCTCGGCGCAGATCGTCATGCCGTCGCCCCCGGCGCGGAACTCCGCGACGCGGAACCCCGTGACCAGCTCGACCACGCCCGCGTCGATGACCTTGCGGGCGCGAGCGCCCAGTGCAGCGCGCTCCGGCAGCTCGTCGCCACTGCCGCCGCCGAAGACGTTCGCGGCGCTGCCGCGGCGCAGCAGCCAGGTCACCCGGGTTCCCGGTGCCCGGCGAGCCAGCTCGCTCAGGCGCAGCACCGCATGGGTGGCGGAGTGCCCCGCTCCGATGACGACGACGTGCTCGCCGGCGAGCGCAGCCACGTCGGCCGGGATGCGATACGAGATGAGATCGGATGCCGCCCGCTCGCCGACCGCCGGGAAGCCGTCGGCGCCTGCGGGATTCGGCGTGCCCCACGTGCCGCTCGCATCGACGACGGCACGGGCGAGGATGCGGGACTCGACACCGTCGGCGTCGACGGTGTGCACGACGAACGGCGAACTCTTGCGCCCGGCGTCGACGACCTTGTCGCGCCCCTGGCGGGCGACTCCCGTGACGGTCGTCGCGTAGCGGATGCGGCCTCCCAGGGCGCCAGCGAGCGGCGCCAGGTAGTCGCTCACCCACTCCGCCCCGGTCGGGTAGCCCGACGCAGGAGCGCTCCACCCCGTCGGCTCGAGCAGGCGACGCGCGGCGGCGTCGGTCAGCTCCGGCCATGCCGAGAACAGGCGCACATGCCCCCACTCCGAGACGGCGCTCGCAGCCCCCTGCCCTCGTTCGACCACCACGACGTCTTCACCGCGTTCGACCAGATGTGCCGCTGCGGCGAGGCCCTGTGGTCCCGCTCCGATCACCACGACGGGCAGTTCAGACATCGCATCTCCTCAGATTGAAAATCATCGATATGAGAAGCGTCGCTCACGTATCGAAGAATGTCAATACGTGAGAGGATGGTCGCATGACGCTTCCGGTGACGATCGAGCAGACCGCCTGCTGCACCCCGGGCACCGCAGCCGCGCTGCCGGTCGCCGAGGCCGAGCGCATCGCGCACCTCTTCAAGGCACTCGGAGACCCCACGCGCATCCGCCTGCTGTCGCTCATCTCGTCGGCGGAGGGCGGCGAGGCCTGCATCTGCGATCTCACCGCCCCGGTCGGCCTCTCGCAGGGCACCGTCTCGCACCACATGAAGCTCCTGGCCGACGCCGGACTCGTCACTCGCGAGCAGCGCGGCAAGTGGGCGTATTTCTCTCTCGCCGACGGCGCGCTCGACGCGGCCGGAGAAGCGCTGCGACGCGTCTGAGTCGCTCAGGCACACCCCGATAGGCTTGCTCCATGGCCCTTCTCTCGATCGCCGGCTCGACGCGCGCTCCGCATGAGCTGCGTTCGGCGACCCCGATGAGGAAGTCGATGCGCGTCGTCATGCACCCGGGCACGAACGGCTGGACCAGCGTCTGGGGCACACTCTCGCACGGTGAGATCGCGGGCTGCCCGCCGCCACGCGACTAGACCACGCCTCGATGGGGTGTGGTCTTCCGCGCCGTTCACCCCTTCTCTCGCGTGAGGTCTCTTCGTGTCCACTTCTCCTTCCCGTCCCCGTCTCCGCCTGGCTCCGCACGAGCTGTGGCGCGGCATCCGGAACAACGCCCGCAGCGACGTCCTTGGTGGCTCGCTCCTGCTCGCCGCCACCGTCGCCGCGCTGATCCTCGCCAACACCTCCGCGGTGTCGTGGTACGAGTCCGTGCGCGACTTCACCTTCGGCATCCCCGCGCTGCACCTCGACCTCAGCATCGGTGCCTGGGCGGCCGACGGCCTGCTGGCGATCTTCTTCTTCGTCGTCGGTCTCGAGCTGAAAGAGGAGTTCGTCACCGGCCGCCTGCGCGACCCGCGCCAGGCCGCGTTGCCGATTGCCGCGGCCGTCGGCGGGGTGGTCGTGCCGGCTGTCATCTTCGCCGTCATCAACGCCGGCGACGGTGACGCCCTGCGCGGCTGGGCCATCCCGACCGCGACGGACATCGCCTTCGCCGTGGCCGTGATCGCCGTGGTCGGCAGGTTCCTGCCGCCCGCTCTGCGCGTCTTCCTGCTGACGCTCGCCATCATCGACGACCTCATCGCCATCACGATCATCGCCACGTTCTACACCGACACGATCAGCTTCCCGTGGCTAACTCTCGCCCTGCTTCCGCTCGCCGGATTCGCCCTCCTCGTGCAGAAGGGTGTTCGAGCGTGGTGGATCCTCCTGCCCCTCGCCGTAGCGGTCTGGGTCTGCATCCACGCCGCAGGGATCCACGCGACGGTCGCCGGTGTGCTGCTGGGCTTCGTCGTGCCCGTCGTGCCGACCGAGCGTGCCAGGGTCCCACGGGGACTGGATGCCGACGGCGAGCCGGTGTACGACGGCCTGGCCCCGCACTTCGCCGATCGGTGGGGCGTCGTGGCGACGCTGTTCGCCGTGCCGGTCTTCGCCTTCTTCGCGGCCGGAGTCACCATCGGCGGTGTCGAGGGACTGCGGTCGGCTCTCACCGACCCGATCGCGATCGGAATCATCGTCGGACTCGTCTTGGGCAAGCCGATCGGGATCCTCGCGACCACCTTCCTGCTCAGCCGCGTGCCGGCGCTGCGCCTCGACGGGACGCTGCGCTGGCCCGACCTGATCGGCATGGCCTTCCTCGCGGGGATCGGATTCACCGTCTCCCTGCTGGTCGGTGAGCTCGCCTACGGGTCGAGTTCGATCGCCGACGAGCACGTCAAGATCGGCGTCCTGCTGGGATCCCTCATCGCGGCGGTCATCGGCGGCGGCATCCTCGCGCGGCGGAATGCCGTGGCGCGACGCGCGCGATGACGACGAGAGTGCGCCCGTGGCGAGGCCAGCGCGATCAGACCAGGCGCGCGGTCGTTCCTCGGACGTTGAGCTCATAGGGGAGCTCTGCGGGTATGCCTGCGGCGTCTCCGTCGGCGAGCTTGGCGAGCACGGCATCCGCTGCTCGTTCTCCCTGACCCAGCGGGAACTGGTCGACCGTGCTGAGCCGGAAGAACTCGCCGAGCTCATGGCCGTCGATGCCGACGATCGAGAGGTCGTCCGGCACGGCGAAGCCGAGGTCGCGGGCGGCGAGGATCGCACCGATGGCCATCTCGTCGGATGCCGCGAACACGGCGGTGGGCCGGGGGCCCGGGCGGCCGAGCAGCTGCTTCGCCGCGCGGTATCCGCCCTCGACGGTGAAGTCGGCCGGTTCGAGGAAGGCGGGGTTCAGGGGGATTCCGGCCTTCGCCAGTGCCTTCTCGAACCCCAGGCGACGGTTCGTCGGGATGTGGAAGTCGATGTCGAACTCGGGGTTCGCGCCGATGTGAGCGATGTCGTGGTGCCCGAGACCGATCAGGTGCTCAGTGGCGAGCTGCGCGACTGCCACGTCGTCGACCGTCAGCGTGTCGAGCTTCGGATTCGGGCCGCCGATCGCGATCACCGGCAGCCCGAGGTCGAGCAGGTGCTGCGTCTCGTCGGCGTCGAGCTCGATCGACACCGCGATCACGGCGTCGACACGCTGCCGCCGCAGGAACGTGTCGAACACGTGGCGGCGCACGTCCTTGTCGGCGGTGATGTTGTAGAGGGTGATGTCGTAGCCCTCGCGCATCAGCGCCGACGACACCCCCGACAGCACGGTGCTGAAGAACCAACGGTCGAGAAAGGGCACCACCACGCCGATGTTGCGGGTGCGACCCGACGCCAGACTCGAGGCTCGAGACGAGACCACGTACCCGAGCGCCGCCGCCGCCTCCTGCACGCGTTGGCGAGCAGACTCCGACACGTGGCCTCGGCCGCTCAGAGCGCGCGAGACCGTCGCGGTCGAGACGCCGGCGAGCCGGGCGACCTCATCGATGCTCGCCATGGGGATTCCTCTCTGAGTCGGTGGGGCCGCGGCATCCCATCGGATGCCGCGGCCCCACCGTGTCCGGCTTACGCCGTGGTGTACCAGACGGCCGTGTCGACCGGCACAGCGCCGCCGTCGAACAGCTGGCTCTGCAGGATCACGAACGCGTCGGCGGGCAGCGGGATCGGCTCGGTGCCCAGGTTCGCGAGCACGTGCACGTCGCCGCGGCGGAATGCCACCGCATCCGCTCCGGCGTCCTCCCACACCAGGGAGCCGCTGCCGAAGCCGTACTCCCGGCGTCCGGCGAGCAGGCGCTTGTAGAGCGCGAGCGTCGACGAGGGGTCGACCTCCTCGACATCCCGCGAGTACGAGGCCCAGTCAGCCGGCTGCGGCAGCCACGACGCGCCGGTCTCGTTGAAGCCGAATGCCGGAGCATCCGCCTCCCACGGCAGCGGCACGCGGCATCCGTCTCGTCCGTAGCGCTCGCCGTTCGTGCGGAACCACGTCGGGTCCTGACGGAACGCGTCGGGGATCTCCATCGCCTCCGGCAGGCCGAGCTCTTCGCCCTGGTAGAGGTACGCGGAGCCGGGGAGGGCGAGCATCACGGTCGTCGCCGCGCGGGCGCGGGCGAGTCCGATCGCGGTGTCGGGCTTGTGCGGGGTGTTCGGGCCGATGCCCTCACCCTGCGGGTTCTCGGCGGTCAGCGCGAGGCGCGAGGCGTGGCGCACGACATCGTGGTTCGACAGCACCCAGGTGCTCGGAGCACCGACCGCACCGAACGCGTCGAGAGATTCGCGGATGACGTCGCCGAGAGCCTTCGCGTCCCACTCGGTCATCAGGTACGGGAAGTTGAACGTCTGGTGCATCTCGTCGGGGCGCACCCACAGAGCGGTCTGCTTCAGCGTCGGCATCCAGGCCTCGCCGCACAGTGCGCGATCGCCGTCGTACTCGGCGAGCACCTTGTGCCAGTCGCGGTAGATCTCGTGCACGCCGTCCTGACCCCAGTACGGCACGTCGTCCTCGCCGCCGCCCATCGAGTCGGCGTCGGCCGGCGGGGTGTAGTCGGGCAGGCCCTCGGCCTTGATCATGCCGTGAGCCACGTCGACGCGGAAGCCGTCGACGCCGCGGTCGAGCCAGAAGCGGAGGATGGAGCGGAACTCCTCGCGCACCTCTTCGTTGTTCCAGTCGAAGTCGGGCTGCGTGGGGTCGAAGATGTGCAGGTACCACTGGCCGGGAGTGCCGTCGGCCTCGGTGATGCGCTCCCACATGCCGCCGCCGAAGACGGATTCCCAGTTGTTGGGGGGCAGCTCGCCGTTCTCGCCCTTGCCATCGCGGAAGATGTACCGTGCTCGCTCGGGGCTGCCGGGAGCCGCCTTCAGCGCCTCCTGGAACCAGGCGTGCTGAGCAGACGAGTGGTTCGGGACCAGGTCGACGACAACGCGGATGCCGCGGGTGTGCGCCTCGTCGAGCATGGTGTCGAAGTCGTCGAGCGTGCCGAAGAGCGGGTCGACGTCGCGGTAGTCGGCCACGTCGTATCCCGCGTCACGCTGCGGGCTCGTCATGAACGGGCTCAGCCAGATCGCGTCGACGCCGAGCTCCTTCAGGGAGTCGAGCCGGCTGGTGATGCCGGGCAGGTCGCCGATGCCGTCGCCAGAGGCGTCGGCGAACGAACGAGGGTAGATCTGGTAGATGACCGCACTGCGCCACCACTCGGAACCGGGGGCTGCGATCTGCTCAAGCTGTGCCATGGGATCAGATTAGTGCAAACGCTTGCAGGTCTGCCACCATTGCGATCGAATCGTTTCGGCAACGCGATATTCCACGCCGCTCCACAGCGACTTGCAGCCCGGGAGTAGGCTTCGGGCATCCGACGACTGGAGGCTGTCATGGTTCCCGAGATCAACTACTGGGCCGTTCTGCTCGCGACCGCGTCGAGCATGATCGTCGGCACGATCTGGTACTCCCCGAAGGTGTTCGGCACGCGCTGGTCGAAGCTCGCGAACGTCGACATGGATCGCCCGGGCTCGAGCGCGACGATGGCGATCATCACCACCGTGTTCGTGAGCTTCGCGACGGCCTGGGTGCTGGCCGGAGCCTCGGCCATCGCGTGGCACTTCTACGACGGGTCGTTCTTCTGGGCGGCCGTCGTCACCGGTGTGCTGCTGTGGGCCGGATTCACCGCCGCGCGGTTCATCACCCACGATGCGTTCGAGGGGCGCCCGACAGCGCTGACCACCATGAACATCGCCCACGAGCTCGTCACGATCGTGGTCATGGCGCTGATCATCGGCGTCTGGCCGCCTGCGCTCGGCTAGCCCGCTGCGGCATCCTTCGTGAGGTCCTGCGCGAGCATCACGAGGATCCCGCTCGGGCCACGCAGGTAGGTGAGCTTGTAGACGTCCTGGTAGTTCGCGACTCCTCGCAGGGGCCGGAATCCATGCCGGGCGGCGATGGCCAGGGACTCATCGATGTCGTCCACCGAGAACGCCACCCGGTGCATCCCGATCTCGTTCGGCAGCGTGGGCTCGGTCTCGATCGCGTCGGGGTGGATGTACTCGAACAACTCGAGCTGACCGTGGCCGTCCGGTGTCTGCAGCACGGCGATCTTCGCATGATTGCCGTCGAGGCCGACCGCGGTGTCGGCCCACTCTCCGCTGACCTCGTCGCGGCCGAGCACGGTGAGGCCGAGATCGGTGAAGAAGGCGATGGTCGCGTCGAGGTCGCGCACGGCGATGCCGACGTTCTCCAGTGTGATGGGCATGCGTCGGATGCTACTCGCGAGCGCGACACGCCGGAGGAGCCGAAAGACTAGACCTTCGCCCCTTCCGCTCGGACTTCTTGGTATGCCAGCATTTTGCACGTGGCCTCCTGGTCGCTCGCGGGTCGTGCACTCGAACCGCGGTCCACACCGAGGGGGTCTTGATGTCGGGTTCGTCGCGTCGATCTGCTCCGTGGATGATCGCCGCCGCGCTCATCGCCGCCGCCCTGGTCGCGGGTGCGGCGACCGCAGCCTCGGGTGATGGCCCCTCCGACGCTCCGACCGCCGACGTCGCCTCCGACCCCACGCTCTCCGTCGCTCTGGCGTACGAGTTCCTCGATGCCCGTGTCGACGAGTTCTGCGACGGTGCCGGGCACTGCCTCCCTCGCAGCTACGAGGGAGGGTTCTTCACCGACCTGCCGACATGGGACTTCACTCCGTCCTTCGTCTACGACGACGCACTCGTCGTGATCGCGTACACCGCCAGGGGTCTGCCGGACGACATCCGCCGGGCGCAGACCATCGGCGACACCCTGCTCTTCGTGCAGGCGAACGATCCGAGCGGCGACGGGCGAGTCCGCACGTCGTACGAACCCCACGGCATACGACAGGGGCGTGTCGAGATCACCGGCCCGGGCACCTTCACGGGCAACCAGGCGTGGGCGGGCATGGCGCTCGCGCGTCTCTTCCACGCGACCGGCGAGTCGAAGTACCTCGACGGAGCCGTGCGGATCGCCGAGTGGATCCAGACCAACACCGCCGACATGGCGCGGGCCCCCTTCGGCTATACGGGGGGTCAGCTCGAGAACGGCTCTTCGCTGGAGTGGAAGTCCACCGAGCACAACACCGATATCGCCGGCTTCTTCACGCAGTTGGCCCAGCTGACCGGCGACCCGGTGTGGGCCGACAGAGCGGCGGTGGCCACGGCATTCGTGGCCGCGATGCAGAGCGCAGACGGTCACGTCGACACCGGCACGCTGCTCGACGGGTCGACCACGAACGTCTATCCGGTGCCGCTCGACGCCCAGACCTGGACGCTGCTCGGCACGGGTGACCCGCGGTACGGTGCGGCTGTCGACTGGGCGCTCGCGAACCTCATGGCCACCGACGGGCCTTACACCGGCCCGTCCATCAGCCACGTCGACACCTCCAAGGTGTGGTTCGAGGGCAGCGGACACCTGGCACTGGCTCTGAAGCTGAGGGGTGGAGCGGGCGACGCCGACCGCGCGGAGGCGCTGTTGAGCAGCATCCGACTGGGCCAGCGCGATGCGGTGAACGGAGACGGCAAGGGCATCGTGGCGACGTCGACGGACGGCCTGGATTCCGGCTTCGGCGACCTCTACTACGCCAGCCTTCACACCGGCGCGACGGCGTGGTACCTGCTCGCAGCTGCCGGTGACAACCCCTTCAGTCTTCCCGTCGATTGACGGGTTCCCGCCGGGGCGATAACGCATCCGTCGGCTGGTGCGTGGTCGATAACGCATCTGATTCAGGTGGTTCGGATGCTTTCTCGACCACCGCTCGACGTTCGGATGGGGATGCGGATGCGAGCATGCGGATGCGGACGACGACCTCGCTCGGCGCGGGCGCGTTCATCTTCGGCGCGAGCTACGAGCTAGAGCCGAAGCGGCGCGGCGCCCGGGTGCTGCTTACGCGGCGACGCGGGCGACCGCGGCGACCGCGCTCGTGAAGAAGTCGAGTCCGTCGAGGCCCGAGCGCATGGCGGCCGAGGTGTCGGGGCCGAAGCCGGCCTCGGTGGCGTGCTCGGGGTGCGGCATGAGCCCCACGACGTTGCCCGCCTCGTTGGTGAGTCCGGCGATGTCGCGCAGCGATCCGTTGGGGTTGACGCCCGCATAGCGGAAGGCCACGAGACCCTCGCCCTCGAGACGGTCGAGCGTCTCTTCGTCGGCGATGTAGCCGCCGTCGGCGTTCTTCAGCGGGATCGTGATCTCCTGGCCGGTGCGGAAGCGGTTCGTCCACGCCGTGTCGGAGTTCTCGACGATGAGCTTCTGGTCGCGACGCACGAAGTGCTGGTGGTCGTTGCGGATCAGGCCGCCGGGCAGCAGGTGCGCCTCGACGAGCATCTGGAAGCCGTTGCAGATGCCGAGGATCGGCATGCCCTTGGCAGCTGCGTCCTTGACCTCGCTCATGATCGGCGACAGTGCGGCGATCGCTCCGGCGCGCAGGTAGTCGCCGTAGCTGAAGCCACCGGGCAGTACCAGGGCATCGACGCCTTCGAGGTCGTGCGAACCGTGCCAGAGGGCGACGGGCTCGGCGCCGGCGATGCGCACGGCGCGCTGCGCGTCGCGGTCGTCGAGCGAGCCGGGGAAGGTGATGACGCCGATGCGCGTGGTCACTCGGCGACCTCGATGCCCACGACGTCTTCGATCACGGAGTTGGAGAGCACCTCGTCGGCGATGCGACGAGCCTCGTCGAGGATCTCGTCGGTGACCTCGCCCTCGACGGTGAGCTCGAAGCGCTTGCCGATGCGGACATCGGTGAAGCCCTCGACGCCCAGACGGGAGAATGCGCCAGAGACGGCCTTCCCCTGCGGGTCGAGCAGTTCGGGCTTGGGCATGACGTCGACGACGATGGTGGGCATGTGGATCCTCCTGGCGGCCGCAGGCCGCAGCTATCGGTCGTTGAGCGACGAGCGCAGCGAGGAGTCGAAACGCGGAAGTCGCGGGCGGACGGGCGCGACCAGTCTACCGGCTCGAGAGTCGCTCGATTCCCGGGGTGACGAGGGTCAGGCGTGGAAGACGGTGTGCAGGTCGCCGATGGCCTCGCGGCCGCCCAGGCCGTCGATCTCGAACAGCACCGAGATGCCGACGACGTGGCTGCCGAGGCGCTCCACGAGCTCGCGTCCTGCGGCGAGTGTGCCCCCCGTGGCGAGCACGTCGTCGATCAGCAGCACGCGGGATCCCGCGGGCAGGTCGTCGTGCATCTCGATCGTCGCCGTGCCGTATTCGAGGGCGTAGTCGACGGATGCCGCGGGGCGGGGCAGCTTGCCGGCTTTGCGGATCGGGATGAGTCCCACGCCGGCGGCGATGGCGGCGGCCCCCGCGAGGATGAACCCGCGCGCCTCGATGCCCGCGACCACGTCGAACTGCCCTGCGAACGGCGCGATGATCGCATCGGTCGTGGCCTGGAGCGCCTCGGCGTCGGCGAGCAGCGGCGTGATGTCGCGGAAGATCGTCCCCGCCTCCGGGTAGTCCGGGATGCTGCGGATCAGCGATTCGGCGCGGACGAGGGTGGGGGAGAGTTCGGTGTCGGGCACCGGTCAAGGGTACGCCAAAGCGAGGGCTTGACATTCGTGGGAGCGCTCCCATAGAGTCTCTCTTCAATGCGTGGGAGCGCTCCCACAGGCGCCCCGTGCATCACCCCGACGCACCACACGCACCACCACCGCACGACCCACCACAAAGGAGTGAACTGTGAACACACGTGCCCGCAAGCGGATCCTGACGGCAGCAGCCGTCGCATCCGTCTCTGCCCTGGCCCTCGCCGGCTGCGCCTCCGCCGACTCGGGAGACAGCGCCACCGGTGACGAGAAGGTCACGCTGACCGTCACGACGTTCGGCACCTTCGGATACGACGACCTCTACGACGAGTACGAGAAGGCGAACCCGAACGTCACGATCGAGGCGACCAACATCGACACCGGCGGCAACGCCCGCACCGACGCGTTCACGAAGATCGCGGCAGGCTCGGGCCTCAGCGACGTCGTCGCGATCGAGGAGGGCTGGCTCGGCGCCATCATGGACGTCTCCGACACCTTCGTCGACCTGCGCGACTACGGCATCGAAGACCGCAAGGCCGACTGGGTCGACTGGAAGTACGGACAGGCGACCGATGCCGAGGGCCGCGTGATCGGCTACGGCACCGACATCGGCCCGAGCGGCATCTGCTACAACGGCGCAGCCTTCGAGGCGGCCGGACTCCCGAGCGACCGCGAGTCGGTGGCCGAGCTGCTGAACGGCGACTGGGAGAACTACTTCGCGGTGGGTGCCGAGTACACGGCGAAGACCGGCAAGGCCTGGTATGACCACTCCGGCTTCGTCTGGAACGCCATGGTCAACCAGCTCGACGAGGGCTACTACACCTCCGATGGCGAGCTCAACGTCGAGGACAACGCCGAGCTCAAGGAGCGCTTCGAACTGCTCGGCTCCGCGACCGAGGGCGGCCAGTCCGCCGCGCAGACCGCATGGGACTGGAACGGCGGCAAGTCGTTCGTCGACGGCACCTTCGCCACGTTCGTCTGCCCCGGCTGGATGCTCGGAGTCGTGCAGGGTCAGGTCGAGGCCGGAGGCGGCGACGCGTCCACCGGCTGGGACTTCGCCGACGTGTTCCCCGGCGGAGCAGCCAACTGGGGCGGCGCCTTCCTGTCGATCCCCGAGAGCTCCGAGCACAAGGAAGCCGCGGCCGACCTGGCCGACTGGCTGACGCAGCCCGAGCAGCAGGTCAAGCAGTCCGCCGCCGCGGGCAACTTCCCCTCCACCGTCGAGGCGCAGGAGACGCTCTCTGCAGAGGCGACGCCGAACGCGTTCTTCAACGACGCCCCCACCGGCGCCATCCTCGCCGAGCGTGCGAAGGGTGTCGTGGCGCAGTTCAAGGGCGCCGATGACTCGGTGATCCAGGAGAACGTCTTCGGTCCGGCCCTCAGCGGCCTCGACCGTGGCGAGACCGACACCCAGGGTGCCTGGGACGCCGCGGTCAAGCTCCTGAACGAGCTGGTCGACTGACCCTCCGGTCGTTGAGCGAGCGCGGCGGAGCCGCCCGAGACGAAACGCTCACCGCGTCTCGTCTCGGGGCTTCGCTCCTCGCTCAACGACCGACGACTCTCCGGTCGTCGAGCGAGCACGGCGGAGCCGAGCGAGACGAAACGCGCCACCCAGACGAAGGAACCCCTCATGACCCTCACAGCGGAACGCCGCGAGACGGCATCCGATGCGCCGAAGGCGGATGCCGCCGGCCGGCGTCCCTGGCGGCACCGCCTCTCGCGGTTCGACCAGAACGCGTCCCCGTACTTCTACATCTCGCCGTTCTTCCTGCTGTTCGGGCTGGTCGGACTCTTCCCTCTGCTCTACACGGTGTGGGTGGCCGTGCACGAGTGGGACCTGCTCAAGGGGCAGGGTGAGTTCATCGGCGCAGGGAACTTCGTCGAGATCCTCGGCGACGCGATGTTCTGGAACTCGATCTTCAACACCCTGAGCATCTTCCTGCTGTCGGCGATCCCGCAGCTCGCGGTCGCCCTGGTGATCGCCTACCTGCTCGATCGCGGCCTCCGCGCCCCCACCTTCTGGCGCATGAGCATCCTCATCCCGTTCGTGGTCACGCCCGTCGCCGTCGCCATCATCTTCTCGAGCATCTTCAACGAGGCCGACGGCCTCGCCAACAACCTGCTCAACCTGATCGGCATCGCCGACCAGCAGTGGAAGCACGACACCGCGCTCTCGCACCTGGCGATCGCCGTGATGGTGAACTTCCGCTGGACCGGCTACAACGCCCTCATCCTGCTCGCCGCCATGCAGGCGGTGCCTCGCGACCTCTACGAGTCGGCCGCGCTCGACGGCGCAGGAGCCGCGCGTCGCTTCTTCTCGATCACGATCCCCACGATCCGCCCGACCCTCATCTTCGTGATCATCACGGCCACGATCGGCGGTCTGCAGATCTTCGCCGAGCCCCGTCTGTTCGACGTCTCGACCGCGGGCGGCATCGGCGGCAGCGACCGACAGTTCCAGACCACGGTGCTGTTCCTGTGGGAGCTCGCCTTCTTCCGCCGAGACCTCGGCGAAGCATCCGCCGTCGCGATCCTGCTGTTCCTGCTCATCGTGGGCATCGGAGTGATCAACTTCCTCATCTCGAGGCGGATCTCGACCGGGGATGCTCCCCAGAGCCGTGTCGCGCGACGGCGCGCACGCACCGCCGCGGCCGCAGCCGCGACGGCCGCAGCCGCGACGGCCGCAGCCGCCGGCTCGACGATCGCCACCACTACTGAGGAGAACGCGCGATGACCGCCACACAGGCGCTGAGCGTCCCCGAGAAGATCCGCAGGCGCCGAGGTGCCGTCGGCGGAAATGCCGGAATCGGCAGCCGCCCCGGATTTCTCACCTACGGCCTGCTCGCCGCATTCATCATCGGCAGCGTCTACCCGCTGTGGTGGTCGGTCGTCGTGGCGAGCGGCACCAACTCGACGCGCGGCGAGACCCTGCCGCTGATCCCCGGCGGCAACTTCTTCACGAACGCCGCCAAGGTGTTCGACGCGATCCCGTTCTGGCTGGCGCTCGGAAACTCGTTCCTCATCTCCGGCATCATCACGCTGTCGGTCGTGACGTTCTCGACGCTCGCCGGCTACGCGTTCGCCAAGCTCCGCTTCAAGGGACGCGACGGACTGATGATCTTCGTGATCGCGACCATGGCGATCCCGACGCAGCTCGGCATCATCCCCCTGTTCATGCTGATGCGCGAGCTCGGCTGGACGGGATCGATAGGCGCGGTCATCGTGCCGACCCTGGTCACCGCCTTCGGCGTCTTCTTCATGCGGCAGTACCTGGTCGACGTGATCCCCGACGAGCTGATCGAGGCCGCGCGCATGGACGGCGCGAACCAGTTCCGCACGTTCCTCACCGTCGGCCTCCCGGCGGCTCGGCCCGCCATGGCGATCCTCGGGCTCTTCACCTTCATGACCGCGTGGACCGACTACCTGTGGCCGCTGATCGTGCTCTCCCCGCAGAACCCGACTCTGCAGACGGCGCTCAGCCAGCTGCAGTCCGGCTATTACATCGACTACTCGATCGTGCTCGCCGGCGCGGTGCTCGCGACCCTTCCGCTGCTCGTCCTCTTCGTGGTGGCGGGCCGGCAGCTGGTCAGTGGCATCATGGCGGGCGCGGTGAAAGGATGACCCCTATGACCCGCGCCTTCCCCGAGAACTTCCTGTTCGGCGCCGCGACAGCGGCGTACCAGATCGAGGGGGCCGCTTTCGAAGACGGGCGCACCGCGTCGATCTGGGATGCCTTCAGCCGCGAGCCGGGTGCGGTGATCGGCGGAGACAACGGCGACGTGGCGTGCGACCACTATCACCGCTATCCGCAGGACGTCGCGCTCATGAAAGAGCTCGGGCTGCAGACCTACCGCTTCTCGACCTCGTGGTCGCGGGTGCGTCCTGACGGCGGCGCGGTCAACGCGAAGGGCGTCGACTTCTACGAGCGCCTCGTCGACGAGCTGCTCGCGAACGACATCCTGCCGTGGCTGACCCTGTATCACTGGGACATGCCGCAGGCGCTGCAGGAGACCGGCGGCTGGACGAACCGCGACACCGTCGGACGCTTCCTCGAGTACGCGGGCACGATGCACGACGCACTGGGCGACCGCGTGAACGTGTGGACGACGCTGAACGAACCCTGGTGCTCGTCGTTCCTCTCCTACACGGGCGGCGAGCACGCTCCCGGCCACACGAGCGTCGCCGAGGGGCTGCTCTCGGCCCACCACCTGCTGCTCGCCCACGGCGAGACGGTGCGCGAGCTGCGCGGTCGGGATGCGAGCCTCAACCTCGGCATCACCCTGAACCACACCGTCGCAGACCCGGCTGATCCGGCGAATCCCGCCGACGTCGACGCAGCTCGTCGGGTCGACGGCCAGTTCAACCGCTGGTTCCTCGACCCGATCTACCGCGGCGTGTACCCCGACGACATCATCAGGGACATCAGGGCGGTGGATGCCGACGCGGTGGCGCGCTTCACGGATGCCGTACATGACGGCGATCTCGACGTGATCTCGCAGCCCATCGACACGCAGGGCGTCAACTACTACCACGGCGACTTCGTGTCGGGCACGGCGCCGGCGGAGATGCCGGTCAGCGGAGGGCCCGCGACGGATCGCCCCGCACGCAGCCCCTACCCGTCGAGCGATGGCATCTACGCGGTCGAACGCGGACTGCCGCGCACCGCCCAGAATTGGGAGGTGCAGCCCGAGGGGCTGACCCGTCTGCTGCAGCGCGTGTGGACCGACTACGCCGAGCCCGCAGGAACCGTGCTTTACATGACCGAGAACGGTGCTGCCTACGACGACGTCGCCGTGGTCGAAGACGGCGAGACCCGTGTGCACGACGCCGACCGCACCGAGTTCCTGCGGCTGCACCTCGCGGCCGTGCTCGATGCGGCAGATGCCGGCGTCGATGTGCGCGGCTACTTCTACTGGTCGATGTTCGACAACTTCGAATGGGCATGGGGCTACGACAAGCGCTTCGGCATCGTGCGCGTCGACTACGACACCCAGGAGCGGAGTCTGAAGGACTCCGGTCGGGAGTACGCTCGCATCATCGCCGCCCGCGCTCTCTGACGCCGGCAGCGACAGTCGAGAGCATCCGGCCTCGCGGCCGGACAGAGGGGAGAGCCGTGTCGTCACGAGCGACCATCGAAGAGGTGGCATCGGCCGCAGGGGTGTCGAGATCGACGGTGTCGCGGGTCGTCAACGGCTCGACGGCGGTGAGCCCTGAAGCCCTCGAGTCGGTGAAGCGCGCGATCGAGGAGCTCAGCTACGTGCCCAATCGCGCGGCTCGCTCGCTCGCGTCGAGGCAGACTCACGCGATCGCGCTGATCGTGCCCGAAGACACCACGCGCTTCTTCGGCGACCCGTTCTTCGCGTCGATCGTCGCAGGCATCACGGGTGCGCTCCGGGGGTCGGACTACCTGCTCAACCTGCTCATCGCGAGCGACGATCCCGGCGACAAGATGACCAGCTTCGTGCGCAACGGCGGTGTCGACGGCGCGCTCATCGTGTCTCACCACACCAGCGACGCCTTCATCGACCGGGTCGCCGACGCCGTGCCCGTGGTCTGGGGCGGCCGACCGGTGCGGATCCGCGAGGGCGACTACGTGGTCGACGTCGACAACGTCGCCGGAGCTCGCACGGCCACCCAGCATCTGATCGAGACCGGCCGCACACGCATCGCGACGATCTCGGGACCCATGACGATGGTCTCGTCGGTCGACCGCGTGCAGGGCTTCCGCGGCGCACTGGCGGACGCCGGGCTCGCGCCGTTCGCCGAAGAGGCGGGTGACTACAGCGAGGCCAGCGGAGCGGATGCGGCGCGCCGCATCCTCGCCGAGGGCCGCCCCGACGCGATCTTCGTCGCCAGCGACCTCATGGCCCGTGGCGCACTGACGGCGCTGCGCTCCGCCGGCATCCGCGTTCCCGAAGACGTCGCGCTCGTCGGATTCGACGACTCGTCCGTCGCGCTGAGCACAGAGCCGCAGCTGACCACGATGCGACAGCCCATGTATGCGCAGGGGGAGGCGATGGCCGGAGTGCTGCTCTCGCGCCTCGCCGGTCGAGACCCCGCGCACACGACGATCCTTCCGACCGAGCTCGTGGTGCGCGCCTCGTCGTAGCCGCTCCACGCGATCCGCGTCTCCGCCGGCGCGGAAGTGAACACGGATGCGGACCCTACGCCCCTCCAGGTCGGCCCGCATCCGTGGGTCTGGGTCGGTCAGGTGATCCGGTACTGGTGACGGCGCCGAGATCGCTGATCGATGACCGCGGGCCACGGCATCGTCGCCCACGGGCCGTTCCGCTTCGCGGTGGATGCACTCGCGAAGACGGTCCACGAATCGCCGTACTTCTCGAACGAGTCCTCGTCGAGATCGCCATCGCTCCAGTGCATGACGCGTCCGGCGATGTAGCTCAGGCCGAAATCGGCCCACGACACGAACGACGGGCGGGTGTCGACGCTGATCCGGTGGATGATGCGACGCGCCTCGGCGACGTCGGCGTATCCGAGAGCCACACCCCAGGTCGTCATCGCCACGGCCTGGCCGAGTGCGTACGCGTCGAGGGTGCGTACGTAGAGGTCGGGCGTCACGATGTCTTTGCCGACTCGCCTGCGCACCTCCTGCTCGATGTGCTCGATGCCGCGGGCGAAGGGTCGTGCGTCGCGTCGGTCCCCGCCCTCATCGGCGATCGCGGCGAGCCACTCCGTCGTCGTCGGGACACGCCCGAGGGCTGTGTGCAGGTCGTTGCGCACGGCGAGATGGAGCATCCAGGCATGACGTCGTCGTCGCACCGTGGTCAAGTGGTCGATCATGCCGAGCCAGTCCGCGCGATCGTGGATGCCCCACTGCTCGGCGAGCAGCGCCTTCTCCTCGGTTCCGAGGCCGGGGGCACTCGGGTCGTTCCACGGACCGGACGGCAGGCTGCTGATCTGCAGCAGTCCCAGGGCGATCTCGTTCGCCTCGGTGTCGTCCGTGGAGAACTGCTCGGATGGCGCGAGCCTCTGGGGTCGCATGAACCATCCTGTCGTGCTCATCACACTCCTGAGGGTGAGGCCTGGCGTCGCTCATAGCTTGAACAGCTATTCAGTCGCTAATATATAGCGTCCGGGGGGAGAAATCGAAGTCGTCCGATGCTGGGGAGCGGGACACGAATGGCACGTTCAGACGAACACAACCGGGCGGCGCGTGAACGATCCCGCGAAGCCATCCTGCGGGCAGCGGTCGATCTGTTCGCCGAGCGTGGCGTCTCGGGCGCGAGCATCGCTGAGATCACGCGGCGAGCCGGAGTGGCTCAGGGCCTCGCGAACTATCACTTCGGGAACAAGGAGCGGCTGATCGCTGCAGTGCTCGACCGCTGGTTCGAGACGCTGTTCGGGATCCCCCAAGCCGAGGGGTCGGCCGACGACCGTCTCGCCGGCATCATCGACGGCGCCCTCACCGCCACGGGCTACGCCCTTCCGGTGCAGCGAGCGGTCTTCGCGATGCAGCAGCAGCCGACCACCCACCGCCTGTATGCGGAGGCCGAAGAGCGGCACGCCGAGCAGGCGAGGGCGTCGGAGGACATCGTTCGCGGGATCTTCCGCGAGCGCGGCGCCGCCGACCCGGCGCTCGAGGAGATCATGCTGCGCAGCACCCTCGAGGGCATCTTCATGAAGTACGCCGTCTACGGCGACACGTATCCTCTCGAAGACGCTCGCCGCTGGATGCACCGGCTCTACGGGCTCCCCGAGCCGCAGGCGCCGCTTCCTCTCCAGCTCGCCCCGCGGGACCCCGACGCGAGGACCAGAGCGTCCGGCGCGCTGCGCGCAGAGGAATGACCCCGGCACCGACATCGATCGGCGAGGGTCGGGATCAGCCCAGCTGCATCCGGGCGAACGCACCGAGCACGACGCGTTCCGACTGCACGAGGTAGCGCTCGAGCTCGGCCGCGCCTTCCTGCGCGCCCTGCGTGAGGAAGGTGTCGAGCACGGCGCGGTTCTTGCGCACGAACGGCTCGTGGAGCGATCGCGGATCGTCGATCTTCAGGAACGCCAGCCGCAGCTCGGCCGCCAGGTCGCGATATGTGCGGGCCAGGCGGGGGCTGTCGGCGAGATCGACCAGGGCGACGTGAAATGCCATGTTGGCGCTGCCCACCTCGCGCCAGGCGCCCGCGTCGTCGTGGACGGCATCCCGGGCGGCCTCCTCAGCGGCGAGCACCGCCTGCTGCATCCGCTGCACCGAGGGGTGCTCGGGCTCGGAGTGCAGGAGCGCCGTGCACTCGATGACGCGGCGTGCTCGGTAGATGTCGATGACGTCGGCTATCGAGGGCGACGCGACGGAGACGCCCCGGTGCGGCACGTGCTCGAGAAGACCCTGCTCGGAGAGCGCGCGGAACGCCTCTCGCAGCGTGTTGCGCGCGACGCCGAAGTGCTCGGCGAGGGAAGATTCCGACAGCCGCGAACCGGGGGCGAAGGCGCCGTCGATGATCTGCTGACGGAGCGCATCGGCGAGCATGCCCTGCTGGTTCATGCCTTCATCGTAGGCGGCGGACGCGGCGGATCGTTCGAGGAGGCGACCGCGGCAACACGCGAACGCAACTCGGTCGTAGCACAGCCGAAACAAAGTTGTTGAACAATATTGCTCGATCCGTTCTACACTGGGTGTCACTCGACACCCACCAACGACGATGGGAAATCCCCCGCAATGTCAGAGAACACCGCAGCCCCGCTGTCCGCAGAAGACGAAGTCCGCCTCGCCGGAGCCAAGAGGCGGGCAGGCCGCAGCGCCGTGATCGGCGCGATCTTCCTGATGGCCACCAGCGCCATCGGCCCCGGATTCATCACCCAGACGGCCACGTTCACCGCGACGATGGGGGCCGCCTTCGCGTTCGCGATCCTCATCTCGATCCTCATCGACATCGCAGTGCAGCTGAACGTCTGGCGCATGATCACCTCATCGGGCAAGCGCGCCGGAGAGCTCGCCAACAGCGCCATCCCGTTCTCCGGACACCTGATCGCCGTGCTCGTCGTGATCGGCGGACTGGCCTTCAACATCGGCAACATCGCGGGTGGCGGACTGGGCCTCAACGCCCTGCTCGGCATCGATCCCAAGCTCGGCGGCGCACTCACCGCGGCCCTCGCGATCATCATCTTCCTCGTCAAGAAGGCGGGCCCGGTGATGGACGTCGTGCTGATCGTGCTCGGCGTGGGCATGATCGTGATGACCGTGATCGTCGCCGTGATCGCCCAGCCGCCGATCGGCGAGGCCCTGCGACAGACGTTCGTGCCCGACGAACTGAACTTCGCCACGATCACCACGATCGTCGGCGGAACGGTCGGCGGATACATCACCTACTCGGGCGCCCACCGCTACCTCGACTCCGGACACACCGGTCCGGAGCAGGCCGGCCCGGTGATGCGCGCCGCGGCGAACGGCATCCTCGTCACGGGCGTCATGCGCTACGTGCTGTTCCTCGCGATCCTCGGTGTGGTCGCCTCGGGCGTCTCGCTCGACCTGTCGAGCCAGGCCGCGAACCCCGCAGGGCAGGCCTTCGGCGCCGTGCTCGGCGATGCGGGGCTGCGCATCTTCGGCGCGATCTTCTGGGCCGCGGCCATCAGCTCGGTGATCGGCGCGGCGTACACGTCGGCGACCTTCCTCTCGACCTTCACGAAGAAGCTCAGGGGCGGCTGGCCGCTGCAGCTGGCCACCGTCGCCTTCATCGTCGTGTCGCTGATCGTCTACGTGTCGATCGGCACGGCTCCGGCCGCGATCCTCGTGTTCGTCGGCGGCTTCAACGGCCTCATCCTCCCGATCGGACTCACGGTCTTCATGTACATCGGCTGGTTCCGCCGTGATCTGCTCGGCTCGAAGAAGTACCCGATGTGGCTGCTCATCGCTGGCACGCTCGTGACGCTGCTCACCTGGTACATGGGCATCGTCTCGGTCGGCCCCATCTTCGCCTTCCTCGGAACCGGAGCGTGACCCCATGGCATCCATCGACCTGAACTCCGACCTCGGCGAGAACGTCCCCGACCGCGTGGTCAGCGACGACGAGAGCATGCTCGACCTCGTGACGAGCGCGAACGTGGCGTGCGGCTTCCACGCGGGCAGCCCCGAGGGCATCCGTGAGACCCTCGCGAGCGCGGTGGCCGGAGGCGTCGTGATCGGCGCGCACCCCGGCTACCGCGACTACGAGAACTTCGGCCGCACGAAGGTCGACATCGATTCGGCCACGCTGCAGGCGCATGTCGAGTATCAGCTCGGGGCGCTGATCGGTCTCGCCGCCGCGGTCGGCGGAAAGGTCGCCTACGTCAAGCCGCACGGAGCGCTGTACAACACGATCGCCCGCGACGAGCGGCAGTCACAGGACGTGGTGGCGGCCATCCGCGCGATCGATCCGAGCCTCGTGCTGCTGGGCCTGGCCGGTGGCGTCGTGCTCGACGTCGCCGAACGCGCGGGGCTGCAGACTGCGGCAGAGGCCTTCGCCGATCGGGCGTATCAGCCCGACGGACAGCTCGTCTCGCGCACCGAGCCCGGGTCTGTGCTGCATGATCCCGCGGCGGTCGCCGAGCGCATGGTGCGCCTGGCCGGCGAGGGAGTGATCCGCGCGATCGACGGCACCGACGTCCCTGTCAGCGCGCAGTCGATCTGCGTGCACGGAGACAGTCCTGGTTCGGTGGCCATGGCGGCAGAGACGAAGCGGATGCTGCAGGACGCGGGCATCACGATCGCACCGTTCGCGGGCGTCTGACATGACCGTCCTCGCCACCTCAGCCCAGCTCGCCGATGCGCGTGCGGCCCGAGCCGCCATCCGGGACGGGCACGCCGAGCCGACCAGTGGGGTCGCGGTCGGGCTGACACAGGCCAATCTCATCTCCGTGCCCGCGGACTGGGCCTTCGAGACCCTGCTCTTCGCACAGCGCAACCCGAAGCCGTGCCCCGTGCTCGAGGTCATCGAGCAGGGAGAGGTGGAGTCACGGCTCGCGCCGGGCAGCGACATCCGCACGGACATCGGCCGGTATCGCATCTGGCGCGACGGCGAACTGGCCGAAGAGGTCACCGACGCGACGGCGGCCTGGGCGGAGCATCCGGACCTCGTCTCGTTCCTCATCGGATGCAGCTTCACGTTCGAGTCCGGACTCGTCGAGGCCGGCATCCCGATCCGTCATCAGGAGCTCGGTCGCAATGTGCCGATGTACCGCACCTCGGTGCCCTGCGCACCGGCGGGTCGCCTGAGTGGCGAGATGGTCGTGTCTATGCGCCCGATCGCGGCGGATCGA
Source organism: Microbacterium sp. Leaf161 (assembly GCF_001423645.1). Classification (NCBI taxonomy): domain Bacteria; kingdom Bacillati; phylum Actinomycetota; class Actinomycetes; order Micrococcales; family Microbacteriaceae; genus Microbacterium; species Microbacterium sp. Leaf161. The sequence continues at coordinate 1,685,049 of NZ_LMOW01000001.1, forward strand.
GTGGCGGATGCCGTGCAGATCTCCGGCCGAACCCCCGCTGTGCACGGTGCTCCGGTGCACATCGGAGATCCGGCATCCCTCGGAGTGGTCGACCTGGCGCGGCCCGACTTCGGAGATGCCCCCGAGGTGCGCGACGGTGAAGTACCGGTGTTCTGGGCCTGCGGCGTCACCCCGCAGGCCGCGATCATGGCCTCGAAGCCGCCGTTCGCCATCACCCACGCACCGGGGTACATGTTCATCACCGACGTGCCGGATGCCGAGTACCTCGTCTGATGCGCATCCTCACCGCATCCGATCACGCCCTTCTCGTCGAGGCGGCCGACCTCGACGAGGCGATGCGCCTGAACCTCGCCTGGGACGGAGTGCGCGGTGTGGTCGAGCGCATCCCCGGCGCTCGCACCGTGCTCGTGCGCTTCGATCCGCTCGTCGTCTCGGCCGGCGATCTCGCAGAGGCGCTCGCGGCGACGGACATCGACACCGCTCACCTGCCGGTCACCGGCGAGGTCACGGTGCCGGTGCGGTACGACGGCGAAGACCTCGACGAGGCCGCAGCCCTGCTGGGCGTGTCGGCGGCAGAGCTCGTGAACCGTCATCTCGGTGCCGATTGGAAGGTGGCCTTCTCGGGCTTCGCTCCCGGTTTCGGCTATGTGGTGAGCAGCGATCCTCTGTTCGACGTGCCGCGCCGTTCGTCGCCCCGCACGCGTGTGCCCTCAGGGTCCGTGGCGCTCGCCGGGCAGTTCACCGGGGTGTACCCGCGTGAGAGTCCCGGTGGGTGGCAGCTCATCGGTCGCACGGATGCCCTGATGTGGGACATCGACCGCGACCCGCCTGCGCTGCTGTCGCCGGGTACGACCGTGCGGTTCGAACGTGTGCGCGAGCAGGTCGTGACGTCGGGCGCCGCAGATGAACGGGCCGACGAGCGAGGTGTCGCCGATCGACCCGCCGTCGCAGGTGCGCCGGACCCGGGTTCTCCCATGCCGGCCGCCGTCGAGATCGTGCGGCCGTCACTGCAGCTGCTGGTGCAGGATGCCGGTCGCCCGGGTTTCGCGGCGCTCGGCGTCTCGGCGTCAGGCGTCGCCGATCGTCGTGCGATGCGAGACGCGAACCGTGCGGTGGGCAACGAGACCGGTGCCGCCGTGCTCGAGAGCGTTGGGGGCGCGGTGCTGCGCTTCCGGGGCGCCGGGGTCGCCGCCGTCGCGGGTGCCGTCGGCTCCCTCGAACTGATCGATGACGGTGGCGTGGCGCGTCAGATCGCCCATGGCGTGCCCTTCGCCACCGTCGACGGTGACGAGCTCACTCTCGGGCACCCCGCGAGCGGGCTGCGCTACGTCATCGCCGTCCGCGGCGGTGTGGCGGCGGAACCGGCGCTGGACAGCCGCGCGAGCGACACCCTCGCCGGTCTCGGCCCGGCAGCGCTCGCCGCAGGCGACGTGCTCCGTGTCGGCGATCGCGCACCGCATCCCGTCGAGCCCGATGCGATGCCGCGGGCGCTCCCCGCACCCGGCGAGCTGGTCGAGCTCGAGATCACTCTCGGTCCTCGCGACGACTGGTTCACTGCGGCAGCGCTCGCCACGCTCACCGCCCAGGAGTGGACTGCGACCCCGCGCTCGGATCGGGTCGGCATCAGGCTCGAGGGAGCCGTGCCCCTGGAACGGTCGGTCGGCGGTGAGCTGCCCAGCGAGGGCGCCGTCACCGGGGCGATCCAGGTGCCTCCGGACGGCCAGCCCGTGCTGTTCCTGCCCGACCACCCGCTCACCGGCGGCTATCCGATCATCGGCGCCCTCACCGACTGCAGCCTCGACCTCGCCGGCCAGCTGCCGCCCGGTGCACGCGTCCGATTCATCGTCAAGGAGACCTCATGACCAAGGTGCTGATCGCGAATCGCGGAGAGATCGCCGTGCGCGTCATCCGCGCCTGCGCCGAAGCCGGATACACGTCGATCGCGGTCTACGCCGACCAGGACGCCGATGCCCTGCACGTGCGACTCGCTGATGAGGCGCTGGGTCTGGGGGGAGACACCGCTGCGGCCACGTACCTCTCCATCGATGCGCTGCTCGCTGCGGCGCGGAAGAGCGGGGCGGATGCCGTGCACCCCGGATACGGATTCCTCTCGGAGAGCGCGGAGTTCGCGCGAGCCGTGGAAGGCGCAGGGCTCGTCTGGATCGGACCCTCGCCCGACAGCATCGACGCGCTCGGTGACAAGATGACCGCGCGCCGGATCGCGCAGCGCGTCGGAGCACCGTTGGCGGCCGGAACCGACCAGCCCCTCGCCGGCCCTGCGGAGGCCGTGTCCTTCGCCGAGCAGCACGGGCTTCCGATCGCCATCAAGGCGGCATTCGGCGGTGGCGGGCGAGGCCTGAAGGTGGTGCGAGAGCTGTCGGAGGTCGCCGACGCCTTCGACGCCGCGACCCGGGAGGCCATCGCCGCCTTCGGCCGCGGCGAGTGCTTCGTCGAGCGGTTCCTCGAGAGCCCGCGTCACATCGAGGTGCAGGTGCTCGGCGACGGACTCGGCGGCATCGTGGTCGTCGGCGACCGGGACTGTTCCATGCAGCGACGCAATCAGAAGCTCATCGAGGAGGCCCCGGCGCCGGGGCTGTCGAGTGACCAGCGCACGCGATTCCACGACGCGGCCAGGGCGATCTGCGCCGAGGTGCAGTACCGCGGTGCGGGAACCGTCGAGTTCCTGCTCGCCGCAGACGGCACGATCTCCTTCCTCGAGGTGAACACCCGCCTGCAGGTGGAGCACCCGGTCACCGAAGAGGTCACCGGCACGGATCTCGTGCGCGAGCAGTTCCGCATCGCGTTCGGAGAGGGCATCTCGTTCACCGAGACCCCGACGCCGACAGGGCACGCCTTCGAGTTCCGCATCAACGCGGAAGACCCTGGTCGCGGGTTCCTGCCGAGTCCCGGTCGTGTGGAGTCGCTGCGGATCCCCGGCGGACCCGGTGTGCGCTGGGACAGCGGGATCGAGGCGGGCGATGCTGTTCAGCCGGCGTTCGACTCGATGATCGCGAAGCTCATCGTGCACGCCGACAGCCGTGATGCGGCACTGGTGCGGGCACGACGGGCGCTGCGCGAGCTCATGGTCGAGGGGCCGGCCACCGTCATCCCGTTCGATCTGCTCGCGCTCGACGACGCGGCGTTCGCCACCGACACCTTCGCGGTGCACACGCAGTGGATCGAGAGCACGTTGCTGCCGAGGCTCGAGCCTCAGCTGCGCCCGGCTCCCGCCCCGGATGCCGCACTCCAGCGCTTCCCCGTCGAGATCGACGGACGTCGGGTCGTGCTCGGGCTGCCGATCGCCCTGCTCGCGGGACTCGGCGGGCTGGCGGATTCCGGGCCCGCGCCCTCCGCATCCGACCCGGCCGAACTGCGCTCGCCGGCGCCCGGCACACTCGTGCGCTGGCTCGCTGATGACGGCGCGCACGTCGCCGAGGGCGATCCGGTCGCCGTGCTCGACGCGATGAAGATGGAGACCACGGTCGCCGCTCATCGCGCCGGCGTCCTGTCGCACCGCGCCGAGCTCTCAGCGGCGATCGCGCCGGAGGGAATCATCGCCGTGATCGCCTGAGCGCGATCGCCGCCTGATCGCGATCGCCGCCGCACGCGAAGATCCCGGACGCCGCAGCTGCAGCATCCGGGATCTTCGGGTTCGCGGGTCGAGCGTGGTTATGCGGGGTCACCGCCCAGAGGACCCACGGCCTCGAGCGGCCTCGGGTCGTCGGCACCGGTCTTGCGCGCGCGAGCGATGGCGTTGCCCACGTGATAGATCAGGAGAGCTGCGACCGTGCCGAGCACGATGCCGCCGAACGCGAAGTCGCCGAGCTGCATCGAGAACCCGGCGATGCCGATCACGAGTGACACCGCAGCGGTGTACTGGTTCACCGGACGCGAGAAGTCGACCCTGCTGTCGACCCAGATCTTGATGCCGATGATGCCGATCAGGCCGTAGAGCGCGGTGGTCGCACCGCCGAGCACGCCGGCGGGGATCGAGTTGAACACCTCGCCGACCTTGGGCGAGAACGCCAGCAGGATCGCGAAGAGGCCGGCGACCCAGTAGACGGCGGTCGAGTAGACGCGGGTCGCGGCCATGACGCCGATGTTCTCGCCGTACGTCGTCGTGCCCGACCCGCCGAAGCCGCCGGCGATCGTCGTGGCGACGCCGTCTGCGATGAGAGCGCGACCGGTGTGCTTGTTGATCGCGGGGTCTTCGGTCATCGTGGCGACACCGCGCACGTGGCCGACGTTCTCGGCGACGAGCACCAGCACGACCGGAAGGAACATCGCGATGGTCGACCAGGTGCCGGGCGCGACGAAGTCGGGGAGCTGGAACTCGGGCAGGCCCACCCACGGTGCGTCGGCGATGAGCTCTGCGGGCGTCTTGCCACCGCGCAGCGCGTTGGGGACCTCGAACGAGCCGGTGAAGGCGGCGTAGATGAAGCCCACCGCGACGCCGAGGAAGATAGAGATGCGACCGAGGAATCCACGGAAGAGCACCGCGAACAGGATGATCGCGACGAGCGTGATGGTCGCGGTCACGGGGTCGAGCTGGAAGTTGCTCCACGCGGTGGGGGCGAGGTTGAAGCCGATGAGCGCGACGATCGCGCCAGCGACCACCGGAGGCATCAGCGCGTCGACCCAGCGCAGGCCGGCGAACTGCACCACCAGACCCACGACGGTGAGCAGGATGCCGACCGCCACGACTCCCGCCAGGGCGGATCCGGTGCCACCGGCGGCGACCGCGGCGGTGATCGGCGCGATGAACGCGAACGATGAGCCGAGGTAGCTGGGCAGCTGGTTCTTGGTGATCAGCAGGAAGATGAGGGTGCCGAGACCGCTGAACAGCAGCGTGGTCGAGACCGGGAAGCCGGTCAGCGTCGGCACCAGGAAGGTGGCGCCGAACATCGCGACGACGTGCTGGGCGCCGATCGCGATCGTGGCCGGCCAGTTCAGGCGCTCTTCGGGCTTGACGACGGCGCCGGGCTCGACCGTGCGGCCGTTTCCGTGGGTCTTCCACAGGGGCATGCGGGCTCCTCAGGATCGGGGGGAGTGGGAGTGCTGGAGCAACACTACCGATTCCTGAGTGTTCCCTGGGTGCGCGCGTCAGGCCCCGAGGCGCTCGATCAGCTCGCGGTAGCGCGCGGCGGTGCGCTCCACGATGTCCTCGGGAAGCACGGGCGGCTCGCCCTGCTTGTCCCAGTTCGAGGCCAGCCAGTCGCGCACGATCTGCTTGTCGAAGCTCGCCATGCGCTCGCTCGGGGTCGCACCGGTGCGCCAGGCCTCGGCATCCCAGTAGCGCGACGAGTCGCTCGTCAGCACCTCGTCGGCCAGGTGCAGCACGCCGTCGGCATCCGTCCCGAACTCGAACTTGGTGTCGGCGAGGATCAGACCTTTCTCCTCGGCGATCGCAGCGGCCCGCGTGTAGAGGGCGAGTGAGACGTCGCGCAGCTCGGCCGCGCGGTCGGCGCCGACGAGCTCGACGGTCTGCTCGAAGGTGATGTTCTCGTCGTGCTCGCCCATCGGCGCCTTGTAGGCCGGTGTGAACAGCGGCTCGGGCAGGCGGTCGCCGTTCTCCAGACCGGCGGGCAGCGGGATGCCGCACACGGTGCCGCTCTCGGTGTATTCGGCCCAGCCGGAGCCGGTGATGTAGCCGCGCACGACGCACTCGACCGGCAGCATCTCGAGCGACTGCGCGAGCATGGCCCGGTCGGCGACGCTCGCCGGGATGTCGCCCTCGGCGAGGTGGTTCGGAACGTCGCTCAGCTGGCTGAACCACCAGCGGCTCAGGCGCGTCAGCAGCGCACCCTTCTCGGGGATGCCCGGCGAGAGCACGGAGTCGAACGCGCTCACGCGGTCGGAGGCGACCACGAGGATGCGGGTGTCGGCGGCGTCATCCGAGGCGTAGAGGTCGCGGACCTTGCCCGAGTAGATGTGGCGCCAGCCGGGGATGGTCTGCGCATTGCTGTCCGAAGGAGTGCTCACCCGCCCATTATCCCGGTAGACGGCGCCGGTGTCGTGTCAAGGGCTGGTGCGAACGGCGCGGCATCGGCGACGCTCGAATCGACGGAGCGGAGCAGTCATGACGAAGGACCTGTCTACGGGTGACCGGGTGAGCTGGAACACGCCCCAAGGACGAACGCACGGCACGGTCGAGGAGAAGCGGACGAAGGACTTCCGCTTCGCCGGACAGAGCTTCACGGCTTCGGACGATGAGCCGGCGTACATCGTGAAGTCCGAGAAGAGCGGCGAGAAGGCCGCGCACAAGGGCTCGGCGCTGCGGAGGCTGGGCAGCTGAGCGACCCCGGAGGGCGGCGCCCGGTGTCTGCGGGGGTGCCTAGCCTGGACTCGTGACCGACGACACCTTGACCCCACGCCTGCGCCTGTCGCGCCCCGTCGCCGCCGACCTCGACGAGGTCTTCGCGATCCAGAGCGATCCGCGGGTGTGGACGCACTATCCGAGCCTGCGTCACACCGACCCCGAGACGACGATCCGGATGATGGAGCGGTGGGAGCGCAGCTGGTCGGATGCCGGTCTCGGATCGTGGGTCGCCCGTCTGCGCGACACCGGAGAGGTCGTCGGCAACGGCGGGTGCACCCTGCTGGGCGGAGCAGTGTGGAACATCGGCTATCGCATCGCCGGGGACCATCACGGTCAGGGGCTGGCGACCGAGCTGGCGCAGGCCGGAGTCGAGAGAGCGAGGGTGATCGCGCCGGATCGGCCCGTGATCGCCTACCTCGTCGAGCACAACCATGCCTCTGCTCGCGTCGCCGGGAAGCTGGGACTCGACCTCGTGCATCGTGCGCCCGACGCGGGCAACCCCGACCCGGGGGTGGTTCGACTCGTGTACGCGGATCGGCCGCTCACGCCGGAACAGCTCGCGGCCGCCATGGCGTAGATCGGCCGCAGTCGGCATCCGTCTTGTCGACCGGCCTGAAGGAGCGTATAGTCCACATGGACTATTTGAGGTGGAACACGTGTCGAAGGAACCTGTGGAGCGATTGACCCCGATGGGGGTGATGGTGCTCGCGCTGCTGCGCGAGGGCGACATGCACCCCTATGAGATGGTGCGTCTGATGCGCGCTCGCCGCGACGAGCGTCTGCTCGCCGTCACCAACGGGACGCTCTATCACACGGTCGGTCGTCTCCAGCGTGGCGGACTCATCGACGAAGTGGGCACCGATCGAGAGGGCAACCGCCCCGAGCGCACCACCTACACGCTCACGGATGCCGGTCGTGACGCGCTCATCGGCTGGCTCCGCCGCGAGCTGTCGATCATCGACCGCCCCGCCGAGTTCCGGATCGCACTCGCGGAAGCGCACAACCTCGAGCGCCCCGACGTCGTCGACTGCCTCCGCATCCGTCGCGTCGCACTCGCGGAAGGGCATGCTCTGCACCGCGACGGACTGACCGGCGCCCGCCGCAAGGGCGCCCCCGAGCAGGTGCTCGTCGAATTCGAGCGTCAGGAGGTGCTGCTCGACGCCGAGCTGCGCTGGCTCGACTCGCTCCTCGATCGTCTCGAGGCCGAGGCGTTCCCCTGGGGGCCCACGGCTTTCGAGAACACCGACCGCTACCTCGCTCAGCGAAAGGCTGCACAGCAATGACCGACTCTCCCTCGACGGGACGCACGCCCGTGGCATCCTCGTCATCCGGTCCCTCGACCGGCACCTTCGCGGCGGGCCACCGTCCCGCCAGCCCGTGGCCCGCCCTGTGGGCGCTGGTCATCGGCTTCTTCATGATCCTCGTCGACACGACGATCGTCTCGGTGGCGAACCCGGCGATCAAGGCCGCCCTCGACCCCACCACGAACAACCTCGACAACGTGGTGTGGGTCACCAGCGCCTACCTGCTCGCATACGCCGTGCCGCTGCTGATCACCGGACGCCTCGGCGACCGTTTCGGTCCCAAGAACATCTACCTCATCGGCCTCGCGATCTTTACGCTCGCATCGCTCTGGTGCGGACTCTCGGGCTCGCTCGAGATGCTCATCGCGGCGCGCGCCGTGCAGGGGCTCGGCGCCGCCTTCATGACGCCGCAGACCATGGCAGTGATCACCCGCACGTTCCCGCCCGAGCGCCGCGGTGCGGCCATGGGCCTGTGGGGTGCGACCGCCGGTGTCGCCACGCTCGTCGGACCCCTCGTCGGCGGACTGCTCGTCGACGGCTTCGGCTGGGAATGGATCTTCTTCGTGAACATCCCCGTCGGCATCGTCGCCTTCGTGCTCGCCTGGCGGCTCGTGCCCAAGCTGCAGACGAGTCCGCACCGCTTCGACGTCCTCGGTGTCATCCTGAGCGCGGTCGCGCTGTTCCTCATCGTCTTCGGTCTTCAGGAAGGCGAGAAGTTCGACTGGGGTGTGATCTGGGGCCCGATCTCGGTGTGGAGCCTGATCATCACCGGCCTCATCGTGCTCGGGCTGTTCATCGTGCAGCAGGCGCGCACGCGCAGTGAGGCCCTCGTGCCGCTCGCCCTCTTCCGCGACCGCAACTTCTCGGGCGCGAACGTCGCCATAGCCGCGGTCGGGTTCACGGTGACGAGCATGTCGCTGCCGATGATGTTCTTCCTGCAGACCGCTCGCGGGCTCACCCCGACCGAGGCCGCTCTGCTGCTCATCCCGATGGCCGTGCTCTCGGGCGTGCTCGCTCCGTTCGCGGGCAAGCTGCTCGACCGCGTCGACCCGCGCATCATCCTGATCCCGGGTCTCCTCTGCGTCGTCGTCGCCCTCGTCTGGTACTCGACGCTGATCAACATGGGCACCGAGATCTGGATGTTCCTGCTGCCGTCGGCGCTCATGGGCATCGGCAACGCGGGCATGTGGGGGCCGCTCGCGACCACCGCGACCCGCAAGCTGCCGCCGCGCCAGGCGGGCGCAGGCGCGGGCATCTACAACACGACCCGGACCATCGGATCGGTGATCGGCTCGGCATCCATCGCCACGTTCATGCAGTCTCGTCTCGAGGCGAACCTGCCCGGTCTCGCGGATGCCCCGTCGGGCATCAGCGGCGGCGGCTCGCTGCCGCCCGAGGTCGCCGAGGGGTTCGCCGCAGGCATGTCGCAGGCGATCCTGCTTCCCGCGTGCGTGATGGTCGTCGCCCTCGTCGCCTCGCTGTTCCTCGGACGCTACGACAGGGCGGATGCTGCAGCGTCGGCTCCCACGGAGGCGCCCGCGCCTGCGGCGTGACCCACTCCTGCCTGCGAGCCGGGCCTTCCGCACACGCGTGGGGAATGCCCGGTTTGCGGCCGGGAACCCCCCTGTGATGTCATCGGGCGATGACGATCGAGCTCACGAGGCCCACCTCCGACCTGTTCGACTCCTGGGCGGCGGCCGTCGCCGAATTCGGCGACGGTCATGTCGACGGTTCGGGTCTGCAGGCACCCGTCACCCCGGATCTCGCGACGCTCGAGGCCCTGATCGAGAAGTCGACGCTGCTCGCCGACACCACGGCCGAACTGCCCGACGACGCCGTGCACAACGATCTGTACTGGATCGTCGACGACGGCGAGGTCGTCGGTTTCCTCTCCTTCCGGCACGAGTTGAACGAATGGCTCCGTGAGGCGGGCGGCCACATCGGCTACTCGGTGCGCGCCTCTCGCCGCCGACAGGGCTACGCCTCTGCGGCGCTGCGTCTCGGGCTCGAACGTGCTCGCGAGATCGGCCTCGAGCGCGTGCTCGTCACCTGCGACGACGACAACGTCGGCTCGTATCGCACGATCGAGGGTGCCGGAGGCGTGCTGCAGGACGTCAGCGACCAGTCGGCGCGGGGGCACGCGATGCTCCGCCGATACTGGATCACCCTCTAGAGGCGAGCGCGCGGACCGCCCTCGGATCACGGCGACACGCCGTCGCCGGTTAGGGTGGATGGTCGACGACCATCCCGGTGGCAGCATCCTGTCGCCCATCCGATCCGAGGAGCACCCGTCGTGATCCCACATCCCTCTCCTGCTTCCGCGCGCCTGCGCGCGTTCGGACGCACCGTCGGGGCGATGGCGCTCACGGCGTTCATCGCGGCCGGTGCGCTGCTCGGCGGCGCGTCCGCGGCCACCGCGGCCGACGACTCCGAGACCTATGTCATCGGCACCGACACGACGTTCGCGCCGTTCGAGTTCACCTCTCCCGAGGGCGAGCTCGTCGGTATCGACATGGATCTGCTGCGCGCGATCGCAGACGACCAGGGCTTCGAGGTCGAGATCCGTCAGCTCGGATTCGACGCCGCGGTGCAGGCTCTGCAGGCCAACCAGGTCGACGCCGTCATGGCGGGCATGTCGATCACGGAAGAGCGCGAGAAGACGTTCGACTTCAGCGAGCCGTACTTCACCAGCGGCATCCAGCTCGGAGTGCTCGAGTCGAGCGACATCCAGTCGCTCGACGACCTCGACGGAGAAGCGGTGGCGGTCAAGACCGGCACCCAGGGGCAGACGTTCGCCGAGGAGAACCAGGACGAATTCGGCTTCCGCATCACGCCGTACCAGGACACGACCGACATGGTGGATGCCGTCAAGGCCGGCCAGGCCGTCGGCTACTTCGAGGACTTCCCGGTGCTCGCCTACGGCATCCAGCAGGGGTCCGGCTTCCGCCTGATCGGCGAGCCGGAGCTCGGCGGCGAATACGGATTCGCGGTCAACAAGGGCCAGAACCCCGAACTCGTCGAGATGTTCAACGCGGGTCTCGAGAACCTCAAGGCCTCGGGGGAGTACGACGAGATCGTCGACAGCTACCTCGCAGGCGGCGAGGAGAGCACGCAGGCGACCGACATCTTCTCCGTGGCGGTGAAGTACTGGCCCGCTCTGATGGAGGGCCTGTGGCTCACGATCCTCGCGACGCTGGTCGCGATCGTGGCGGCGTTCATCCTCGGGCTCATCTTCGGCTTCGGCCGGGTGTCGGCCTTCGCGCCGTTCCGCTGGGTGGCCACCGCGTACGTCTACGTGTTCCGCGGCACCCCGATCCTGGTGCAGGCGTTCTTCGTGTTCTTCGCCATCCCGCAGCTGTTCCCCGGGCTCACGTTCAACCCGTTCGTCGCGGGCGCCATCACGCTCTCGTTGAACACCGGTGCGTACATGACCGAGATCATCCGCGGCGGCATCCAGGCCGTCGACCCCGGTCAGTCCGAGGCGTCGCGTTCGCTGGGCCTCGGGCACTGGAAGACCATGCAGAAGGTCGTGCTGCCGCAGGCGTTCCGCATCATGATCCCGTCGTTCGTGAACCAGGGCATCATCACCCTCAAGGACACCTCGCTGATCAGCGTGATCGGGCTCGCCGAGCTCACGTTCGTGTCGCGCCAGATCATCGCCTCGACGTACCTGTCGGCCCAGGTGCTGACCATCGTCGCCATCATCTACTTCGTCGTGATCACGCTTCTCACGCTGCTCGCGAACCGCCTGGAGAGGAAGTTCAACGCATGAGCAAGATCGAGGTCAGAGACCTGCACAAGTCGTTCGGCGACAACCACGTGCTCAAGGGCATCGACCTGACGGTCGAAGACGGCGAGGTCATCGCGGTCATCGGTCCGTCCGGGTCGGGAAAGTCCACCCTGCTGCGCTGCCTCAACAAGCTCGAGGAGCCGACGTCGGGTCATGTCATCGTCGACGGCGTCGACCTGACCGACAAGAGCGTGAAGCTCGACGAGGTGCGCCAGCGCATCGGCATGGTGTTCCAGCACTTCAACCTGTTCCCGCACATGACCGTGCTCGAGAACATCACTCTCGCGCCGGTCGAGCTCGGCAAGCTGTCGAAGGCCGAGGCGAAGGAGCGGGCGCTCGCTCTGCTCGATCGCGTGGGCCTGGCCGAGAAGGCGGATGCCAAGCCGGCATCGCTCTCGGGCGGTCAGAAGCAGCGCGTGGCGATCGCCCGCGCGCTGGCGATGGACCCCGAGATCATGCTCTTCGATGAGGCCACCAGCGCGCTCGACCCCGAGATGGTCGGCGAGGTGCTGCAGGTGATCCGCGACCTGGCCTCCGGTGGCATGACGATGGTGCTCGTGACGCACGAGATGGGCTTCGCCCGCGAGGTCTCGGGCCGCACGGTGTTCATGGACGGCGGAGTCGTCGTCGAAGAGGCACCGCCCGCCGAGCTGTTCGGCGCTCCGAAGAACGAGCGCCTGAAGGACTTCCTCTCGAAGGTCCTCTGAGCGTCTTCCGGTGTCGAAGGCCCCACCCGATTCCGGGTGGGGGCCTTCGTCGTCGGGCGATCAGGGCGACGTGACCGCGGCCGGATGCCGGCGGATCGTGGCGCTCACCAGCGCGGCGACGGCGCAGAGGCCGGCGGCGGCGAACCAGGCGACGGTGTACTGGCCCGTGTGGTCGCGCACCATGCCCGCGAGGAACGAGGCGATGCCGGCGCCGATCTGGTGCGAGGCGAACACCCAGCCGAACACGAGCGGACCCCGATCGCCGAAGACCTCACGGCACAGTGCGATGGTCGGCGGAACCGTCGCCACCCAGTCGAGGCCGTAGATCACGATGAACACGACGATGCTCGGCTGCACCTCGGCCGACAGCAGGCTCGGCAGGAACAGCAGGCTCACGCCGCGCAGCGCGTAGTACGCGGCCAACAGGATGCGAGGGTTCACCCGGTCGGTCAGCCAGCCCGAGAACACCGTGCCGGCGATGTCGAAGATCCCGACCACGGCGAGCAGCCCGGCTGCGGTCGTCGTCGGCATCCCGTGGTCGTGGGCGCTGGGGATGAAGTGGGTGCCGATCAGGCCGTTGGTCGTGGCGCCGCAGATCGCGAATCCGATCGCGAGCGCCCAGAACGTCTTGGTGCGCGCGGCGTCGCGGAGCGTGGTGATCGCGAGTCGAGCGGCTCCCCACGCGCTGCCCTTCGGTCGTGCGGTCACGGTGACGGGTCCGCTGTCGCCGTAGCGGTTGACGCCGAGATCGCTCGGACGGTTGCGCACGAAGATCCAGACCAGGGGGACGACCGCGAGCGCACCCCCGGCGATGATCAGCGATGCCCCTCGCCAGCCGATGTCCTCGGCCGCCGCGGCGATCACCGGCAGGAAGATCAGCTGCCCGGTGGCGCTTCCGGCCGTGAGCACGCCCGAGACCAGGCCGCGCCTGGTCGCGAACCAGGTGTCGGTGATCGTGGCCGCGAACACCAGCGCCATCGACCCGGTGCCGAGTCCGATGAGCACGCCCCAGGTCAGAATGAGCTGCGCCGGGGTGGCGACGAAGACGCTCAGCGCAGCACCCGCTCCGATCACGAACAGAGCGGTCACGGTGACGGCGCGGATGCCGAAGCGCTGCATGAGGGCGGCGGCGAACGGTGCTGTGAGGCCGAACAGCAGCAGGTTGACCGTGACGGCGAGCGAGAGCTCGGCCGTGGTCCAGCCGAACTCGTCCTGCAGAGGCAGCATCAGCACCCCTGGTGCAGCACGGAACCCGGCGGCTCCGATCAGTGCGATCAGCGCGACGAGTGCGACGATCCATGCGGGATGGATGCGGCGCTGCGGCATCGCGGGCGGCGTGGGTGTCGGCAGGTCGGTCGGCTCCTCGACCGATTCGGCGGTCATGCGGCGGTGCCTGATGCGAGCGCGAACGGCTCGCCGCCCATGCTGCGACGCGACCACCGGGTGGTGTCTGCGTCGAGCGGGGCGGCGCAGGTCGTGCACCAGTCTGCGGAGGCCGCGAGCTCGCCGCAGCGCCCGCAGCTGACGGTCAGACCCCAGGGGGCGTCGGGATCGGTGATGCGCGTGAATCGCGCGTAGGCATGGAGGATCGGGAGGGTCTCTCGGCCGACCTCCGTCAGGAGATACCCCCGTTCGTCGTCGCGCCGCACGAGGCCCGCCTCGGTCATCGAGGCGAGGCGCCGGGCGAGCACGGAGTCGGCGGCTCCCGTGGCATCGCGCAGCTCATCGAAGCGGGTGCGACCCGAGAACAGCTCGCGCAGGATCAGAAGCACCCACGGGTCGGCGAGCACATCGGCGGAGCGGGCGATCGGACACGTGGCTGTCGACCAGTCGGAGCGGAGCGGCATCCAGTCACTTTCTTGAAGAAAGTTGTCGGTGTCAAGAGTCCGCGTCCGGAATGGCGGAGTACCTGCGCGAGTCGGCAGGAAAACGACGAAGGGGCGAGCTACTCCGCGACGCGGGCCGCGATGTCGGTGCGGAAGTGCGAACCCTCGAGAGTGATGCGGCCGATGGCCTCGTATGCCCGGTCGCGCGCGGTGCGGAAGTCCGATGCCACAGCGACGACGTTCAGCACGCGCCCACCGGTGGCGATCAGCGAGCCGCCGGGTGCATCGGGGCTCGCGGTCGCGGCATGCACGAGACGCACGCCCTCGACGGCCGCGGCGTCGGTCAGGCCTTCGATCGGGCGACCGGTCTGCGGAGCCTCGGGGTATCCCTCGCTGGCCAGGACGACGGTGATCGCGACATCGTCGCTGAAGACCGGCTCGGGCTGGTCTTCGAGAGTGCCGGATGCCGCGGCGAACAGCAGCTCCGACAGCGGCGTCACGAGACGAGGCAGCACGATCTGGGTCTCGGGGTCGCCGAAGCGGGCGTTGAACTCGATCACGCGCACACCGGCGGGAGTCAGGATGAGCCCGGCGTAGAGCAGGCCGATGAACGGGGTGCCCTCCTCGTCGAGCTGACGGATCACGGGCAGGGCGACATCTCGGGTGACCTCTTCGACGAAGGCCTGCTCGCTGCCGAACTGGTCGGCCAGCCACGGCAGCGGCGAGTATGCGCCCATGCCCCCGGTGTTGGGACCTGCGTCGCCGTCGAGCGCGCGCTTGAAGTCCTGCGCGGGGCTGAGCGCCCGCACGGTGTCGCCGTCGCTCAGGAAGAACAGCGAGACCTCGGGGCCCGAGAGGAACTCCTCGATGAGCACGGGGCCCGAGGGCAGATAGTGCTCGGCGTGCGCGAGCGCCTCGGCACGGTCGGACGTCACGATGACGCCCTTGCCTGCCGCCAGTCCATCGGCCTTCACCACATGGGGGGCTCCGAGGTCGTCGAACGCGGCCTCGACCTGGGCGGTCGTGGTGGCTCGCACTGCTCGTCCGGTGGGCACGCCGGCCGCATCCATGATCCGCTTGGCGAACGACTTTGATCCCTCGAGCTGCGCCGCAGCCTTGCCGGGGCCGAACACGGGAATCCCGTGCGCGCGCAGCACATCGGCGACACCGGCGACCAGCGGGGCCTCCGGGCCGACCACCACGAGGTCGACGGCGTGCTCGTTGGCGAAGGAGGTCACCGCGGCGCCGTCGAGCACGTCGAGGGTGACGGGCGTCGCGTCCTGCGCGATTCCGGCGTTGCCGGGGGCGACGAAGATCTCGTGCTCCGCGGTCTCTGCTCGCAGGGCGAGGATGATCGCGTGCTCACGGGCACCGGAACCGAGGACGAGAATCTTCACCCGTCCAGACTACCGAGGCGGACGCGCGCGTTTCGGCGGGTTGCGGCTCAGAGCTCGACCGGGCGCTCCGCCGACGGGTCCCACGGCATGGTCCAGCCTGCGGCGTCGAACAGCGCATCGAGCACCATCGCCGTGAAACCCCACACGATCGTGCCGTCGACGTCGAACGCCGGCCCCTTCCAGGTGCGACCCATGCGGTGAATGGTCGATGTGAACCGCGTCTTCGGGTCGAGCAGCTGTGCCACGGGCACACGGAACACGTCGACCGTCTCGGCGTGATCCACGGCCGCGACGCGCGATGGCGAACGCCACCAGCCGAGCACGGGGGTGACCATGTGGTTGCTCGCGGCGAGCGGGATCTCGGCAAGAGTGGCGAGGATCTCGACGCCGGCCGGGTCGAGACCGGTCTCCTCTTCGGCCTCGCGCAGGGCGGTGGCGACGGCATCCGCATCCGCATCCTCGGCCCGGCCGCCGGGGAACGACACCTGACCGGGGTGCGACGACAGCGTGGCCGCTCGGCGCTGCAGCAGCACGTCGAGGTCGGCGGCCATGGTCGTGGCGTCGGTCTGAGCCGGGGTGCTGTCGAGCTTGCCGAACAGCACGAGCACGGACGCCGGATGCGCGTTGCCGTCGACCGGTGGCACAGGCCTCGTCCAGCCCTCACTGCGCTTCGCCGCGGCGAGCAGCTCGGCTCTCGCGCCGTGCAGGGTGTCGGGATTCTGGCTCATCGCCTCGAGCCTATGCCTGCGAAGAGCCTCCAGGGCAGTGCTGCGCTCGGCGTACCCTGTTCCCATGCCCTCCAGGAAGATCGACATCATCGATGGCCGCGCGGCGCTCGATGAGGTCAGGAGAGCGGATGCCGCGGGCGAGAAGCCGCAGCGCACCCCGCTCGCCACTGCCGTGCGCTATCTGCTGCAGCTGCTCGACGAGAAGGCCCCGGGCAACAGCGTCGAGGTGCGAGTGCCGCCGTTCGGCGCCGTGCAGGTGATCCAGGGCCCTCGGCATACGCGCGGAACCCCGCCGAACGTCGTCGAGATGGACCCGGCGACCTGGATCGCCGTCGCCACGGGCACGGAGCACTGGGCGGATGCCGCGGGCTCGGGCCGGGTGAGCGCATCGGGCACCCGCGCGGACCTCTCGGACGTCCTGCCGCTGCGTCCCTGACCCGCAGCACTCGCAGCACCCCGAGCGCCCGCAGGGCCCTCAGGTCGAGGGCCCCACCAGAGCGACGTCGAGATGCTCGGAAGACGGGGGAGCGGCCCACAGGCAACGGTGGGAGAATGGATGCATGTCCTCCCACGATTCCTCCCAGACGGTCGAGGCGACCGTCCGCCGCGTGCCGCGCTTCGGCGTGTTCATGGGCATCGGCGTCGTGCTCGGCATCATCGCCGCCGGCATCCTGACGATGATGGGCGGTTACGAACCCTCCGACGCGGTCGGCGTCGTCTACCCGCCAGGGCAGGTGTTCGGGTTCCTTCTGCTGTGGACGGTGCCGATCGGCTTCGCCCTCGCGAGCATCGTCGCGCTGATCCTCGAGCGGCTCGCCCGCCGCCACGATCACGTCGTCACGGTCGAGCACGAGACGATCATCGAGAACGACTGACCCGGTCGGTGCGCAGCAGGCCGCGTCAGGCCAGCTCTGCGATGATCGGCCGGATCGCCGCGTCGAACGACACGACGTCGCGGCGCAGCCCGTCGGTCACCGCGACCGTGAGAGCGCCGATCCACCAGATCCCCCGCTGCGAGAACGGCAGCACCTGTACATTGAGTTCGAACGAATGCGCTCGGCGCCCGATCTCGCGCTCGAACTCGGCGATCGCGCTCGCATAGGCACGGTACGCCTCGCCGCCGATGTTGCCGTTGCCCGACCGGCTCGCCATCGAGCTGCGGATCGACGCGACGTAGCGATCGTGCGCGACGCGCGCGAAGTGCATCGCCGACTCCGCGTGCGGCACGATCGCGTCGGCGAGCTGCTCGGCACCGGTCGCAGGCAGGGCCACGAGCGTGTCGAAGCCGTCGACGAGCTCGAGCGGCACGCCGGAGGGGTGCGCCCGAGGTTCGACCGTCATGTCCCAGAAGTCGCGCCACTGCTTCTCGAGCTCGGGCGTCACCTCCACGGCATCCGGCGCTCTGACGGGCAGATCGCGCAGGCTCGGCAGGTCTTCGGGGGCCCGGATGCCGAGGGATTGACGCAGCGCGAGCGCGACGAGCACCGGAACGCTCGCATCCTCGCGGATCAACCACTGCGGCTTGTCGGCCATGGCCCCATCGTAGGAGATCGCGGGCGGGGAGAGGAGGGCCCCGCGGGCGGTAGGCTGGAGGTGTGGCTGCCTCCCCCACCAATCCCTATTCCGAAGCCGGCGTCGATACCGCTGCAGGCGATCTCGCCGTCGAGCTGATGAAGTCTTCCGTGCGCGCTACGCACGGCCCTGAAGTGCTCGGCGGTGTCGGCGGCTTCGCCGGACTGTTCGACGCGAGCGCGCTGCGCGACTTCCGTCGCCCGCTGCTCGCGACCAGCACAGACGGCGTCGGCACGAAGGTCGCCATCGCGCAGGCCATCGACAAGCACGACACGATCGGCCAGGACCTCGTCGGCATGGTGGTCGACGACATCGTCGTGGTGGGCGCGAAGCCGCTCTTCATGACCGACTACATCGCCTGCGGCAAGGTCTTCCCGCAGCGCATCGCCGACATCGTGCGCGGCATCGCCGAGGCGTGCACCGCCACCGGCACCGCGCTCATCGGCGGCGAGACCGCAGAGCACCCCGGGCTCCTCGGCCCGCGCGACTACGACGTGGCAGGCGCCGCGACCGGAGTCGTCGAGGCCGACGGCATCCTGGGGGCCGACCGCGTGCAGGACGGCGACGTCGTGCTCGCCGTCGAGTCCAGCGGACTGCACTCCAACGGCTACTCGCTCGTGCGCCACATCGTCACGAACGCCGGAATCGGCTACGGCGACAACGCCGCCGACTTCGGCAAGACCTGGGGTGAGGCTCTTCTCGAGCCGACGCGCCTCTACACGCTTCCGCTGCTTCGTCTGATCGAGCAGCTCGGCGGCGCGACGGGCGCGGGCGGAGTTCACTCGCTCAGCCACGTCACCGGCGGCGGCATCGCGGCCAACCTCGCCCGTGTGCTCCCGCAGGGCAGCTGGGCCGAGGTCGACCGCAGCACGTGGTCGCCGAGCCCGGTCTTCCGCGTGCTCAGTGACATCGCGGGGTCGACGCTGGAATCCGCCGAGGGCACCTGGAACCTCGGCATCGGATTCCTCGCGATCGTCGCGGCCGACAAGAAGGATGCCGCCATCGCGGCGCTCGCGGCAGACGGCATGCCCGCGTGGCAGGTCGGAACCGTGGGCTTCGGCGCGCGTCCGGCAGGAGAGTTCGAACAGGGCGCCAAGGGCGTCGACGGTGGAGCAGTGCGCCTGGTCGGCGCCTATGCGGACGGAGCGAAGTAAGAGCCCATGTGCGGCATCGTCGGAATGGTGGGCTCTGCCCCGGTCAATCAGGACATCTACGACGCACTCCTGCTGCTGCAGCACCGCGGCCAGGATGCGACGGGAATCGCGACAGCTGAGGCGAACGGCGTCATGCACAACGCCAAGGCGCAGGGCATGGTCCGCGAGGCGTTCCGCACCCGCGACATGCGCGGGCTCCTCGGGAACGTCGGGCTCGGTCACGTGCGCTATGCGACCAAGGGCACGGCGTCGAACGAAGAGGAGATGCAGCCGTTCTACGTGAACGCGCCGTACGGCATCATCCTCATCCACAACGGCAACCTGACGAACACGCGCGAGCTCACGGCCGACATGGCCCAGCGCGACCGCCGTCACCTCAACTCCTCGAGCGACACCGAGCTGCTGCTCAACGTGCTCGCCGGCGAACTGCAGAACACGACGTCGACGGTCGACCTCGACGCCGAGCGGGTGTTCGAGGCCGTCGAGCGCACGCATGAGCGCATCGAGGGGGCCTATGCCGTCATCGCCGTGATCGCGGGCTACGGTCTGCTCGCGTTCCGCGACCCGTTCGGCATCCGTCCCCTCATCCTCGGTCGTCGCCCCTCGACCGTCCCTGGCGCGGAAGGCCGCGACGAATGGGTCGTCGCGAGCGAGTCGCTCGTGCTCGAGAACGCCGACTACGAGGTGGTCCGCGAGGTCGAGCCCGGCGAGGCGATCTTCATCACCAACGAGGGCGAACTGCACAGCAGGCAGTGCGCCAAGGATCCCGTGCTCGCGCCGTGCGCGTTCGAGTACGTCTACCTCGCTCGTCCCGACTCGGTCATGAACGGCGTCTCCGTCTACGAGTCGCGTCTGCGCATGGGCGACAAGCTCGCCGACACGATCGCCAAGCACGTGCCGATGAACAAGATCGACGTCGTCATGCCGATCCCCGATTCGTCTCGCCCCGCGGCCATGGAGGTCGCCCGCAAGCTGGGCATCGAGTACCGCGAGGGCTTCTACAAGAACCGCTATGTCGGCCGCACCTTCATCATGCCCGGCCAGGCCGTGCGCAAGAAGAGCGTGCGTCAGAAGCTGAACGCGATGTCGACCGAGTTCCAGGGCAAGAACGTCCTGCTGATCGACGACTCGATCGTGCGGGGCACGACGTCGAAGGAGATCATCCAGATGGCGCGGGATGCCGGTGCCACCTCGGTGACGTTCGCGTCCGCGGCGCCGCCCGTGCGGTACCCGCACGTCTACGGCATCAACATGCCGTCGCGCCATGAGCTGATCGCGCACGGGAGGACGATCCCCGAGATCGCCACCGAGCTGGGCTGCGACCACCTGGTCTACCAGGAGGTCGAAGACCTCAAGGCCGCGATCACCGAGGGCTCCGTGCTGAGCGATCTCGACATGAGCTGCTTCGACGGCCGGTACGTCACCGGCACGGTCTCCGACGAGTACCTCGCGTGGGTGGAGGGGTCGCAGACCTCGTGACCTCGGGTGCGCAGCCGCTCTGGCGTGGTCGCGCCCTCGCGCTGATCGGCATCGTGCTGGTCGCCTTCTCGTTGCGCTCGGCAGTGGCATCCCTGTCACCGGTGCTCGACCACGTCGCCGAGGACTTCGCGGTCTCGTCGGTCGTCGTGGGTCTGATCGGTGCCGCGCCGCCCGTGTGCTTCGCCGTCTTCGGTCTGCTCACTCCGCTGTTCGAGCGCCGGTTCGGGCTCGAGCGCGTGGCCGTGGTCGCGATCGCGCTGATCGCGACCGGGCTGCTGCTGCGCAGCCTCGCCGTCGACTCGACGTCGCTGCTCGCCGCGACGACCGTGGTGTTCGCGGGTGTCGGCTCGGGCAATGTGCTGCTGCCGCCTCTGGTGAAGAAGTACTTCCCCGATCGACTCGGTCTGATGATGACCGTGTACTCGACCACCATGGCCGTGTCGACGTTCGTGCCGCCGCTGGTCGCGGTGCCGCTCGCCGACTCGGCGGGGTGGCGGGTCTCGCTGGGCCTGTGGGGCGTGTTCGCCGCGATCGCTCTGGTGCCGTGGGTGGCGATGCTGGTCACGAGTCGAGCGGATGCCGTCGCCGCCGCGCAGACGCGCGTCGATCCCGCCTCGACCGAGGTCGAGCGCGACGGGTACGACGCGGCATCCGTGGCGACCGGCCCGATCGCGACGACGCCCGCGAACCCCCGGGTCTTCGGTCGGCTGTGGCGGTTGCCGATGGCATGGTCCATCGCGCTGGTGTTCGCGGCGTCGTCGACGCTGGCCTACGTCTCCTTCGCCTGGCTGCCCTCGATCATGATCGACGTGGGTGGGGTGACGCCGGCGAACGCGGGGCTGCTGCTCTCACTGTTCGGTCTGATGGGTCTGCCGTGCTCCCTGCTCGTGCCCATCCTCATCGTCCGGTTCCAGGCCACGCGCCCCGTGTTCGTCATCTCGATCGCCTGCGGCCTCATCGGACTCCTCGGATTCATCTTCCTCCCGACGGTGGCCCTGCCGATCTGGGTCGTGTTCTTCGGTCTCGCACCAGGGCTGTTCCCGCTCGCTCTCGTGCTGCTCAGCATCCGCGCGCGCACGCCGGAGAGCGCCGTGGCGCTCAGCGGGTTCGTGCAGAGCATCGGATACGCCGTCGCCGCGGTGTTCCCGCTGCTGATCGGTCTGCTGCACGACATGACCGACAGCTGGCAGATCCCGCTCTGGCTTCTCGTCGGCGTTCTGATCGCGGTGATCCCCGCCGGGTGGATCGCGGGTCGTCGTCGCACGATCGAAGAGGACTGGGAGCGCCGGCACGGTCGCTGGTGACTCGCGGCGAGGTCAGGGCACCGGTGCGACCTCAGCGTGCCCTCAGTGGGCCCGCACCTCGTCGCCGACGCTGATGGTGCCGCCGGCCCACTCGGCCGATCCGTCGGCCGCGGCACGCGGCGGAAGCAGCAGCCTGCCGAGCGTCGGCTCATCCTGTCCGAGGTCGTTCGTGAGGGTCTTGAGCACCTTCGCGTCACGGGCTCCGGTGTCGGGATTGGCGTGTGTCGCCAGGCACCGAACGATCGGGCCCGCTGTGCGGAACAACACCCGACCGATGCTCAGCTCACCCGTCCAGTCGAGCTCGGACCACGGGGCGACGTCATCGACGACGACGTTCGAGCGGAATCGCCGGTCATCGATGCCGAAGCCGAGGGCGTCGCTGAGCGCGTCGACGCTGCCGCGACTGTGCACCGAGACGTATCCGCGAGCGCGGTCCTGGAACCTCGACGTCACACCGTCGCCCACCAGCACGAGCGGCAGTCGTCCTGGGCGTCGGATGCGCCGGCCCTCCGCGCTCGCGAGCACGAACTCGGTCACGGCATCCGCGAGCTCCACACGGCCGGCGTCATCGAGTCCCGCCTCGACGAGCACTGCTCCGGCGTGCTCGATCCGCACGCGCTGCCGAGCATCGTCGTAGTCGGTGCGCAGTGCCGCGAGCCCGGGGAAGTCCTGCAGCGAGAGGCCCTTCGCCTTCGGCCAGTGGTCGAGGCCGTCGTGGTGCTCCGGGGCCGTCGCGTCGGCGAAGCGGAACGCCAGCACGCGATCGCCCGCGATCCGGCCGTCGGCTTGCACGGTCAGCGAATCGACGGATTCGGGAGTGAAGCCCTTGATCGGGTGACGGAAGAGCGAGACGACACGAGCCATGAGGAGATCCTCTCAGGCTGTTAGGGGTCCGTCCGTCACCGACAGGACGTCGGCAGCGACGGGTTCCGGCATTCCGGGCACGACGAAACCCCCGTGCATCGCACGGGGGAGTCGACGACGATCGAATCGGCGGTCAAGCCTTTTCGAGTTCGTCCTCGTCTTCGTCTGCATACTCGTCGGCCCACTTGTCGACATATGCGTCTTCAGCGTCGCTCGGGTGCGCGAGTTCGCGCTCGAGCGCCGAGTAGTTCACCGACGGACTGAACGACTTCAGTTCGCGGGCGATCTTGGTGTGTTTCGCCTTTTGACGGCCACGGCCCATGCCTGAGACCCCCTCACGAGTTAAGCTGCGGGCAACCATCTGCCCGAGTCATTCACGACACCGGCTGAGGGCCGGTAAGAGTAGCATTCAGAATAGCACGCGGCCAGACCGCACTGGCCCGTTGGCAGCTGGTGAAGGGAGCGATCCTCATGACCGACAACACCTCGACGCCCACCGACGAGGCCGCACAGAACGCGACACTGCAGAAGGCCGTGATCGTCGGAATGCAGCCGGGGCAGCCCACGCGGGTGATCGAAGAAGCAGCGCGGTTCGCGCGGCTCCTCCGGGTGCCTCTCGTGGTGGCCCACGTCGACGTCACCCGCTTCGTCACCTACGAAGATCCCGATGGCTACGTGCACTCGGCGCCCATCGACATCAACATCGACGCCGGAGCAGCCGAGTTCGAGGCCGTGCAGGCCGAAGCCACTGCGGCGCTCGACGGCACAGGCCTGACGTGGACGGCCCGCCAGCTCGTCGGCGACCCTGCCCTCGCCATCAAGCAGCTCGCCACCAAGCTCGACGCCCAGCTGATCGTCGTCGGCACGCGCAAGCGTGGCATCGGCGAGTCGATCCGCGAGTTCTTCACGGGATCCGTCGCCGCCCGCCTCGCGCATCGCCAGCACAGGCCCGTGCTCGTCGTGCCCCTGCAGGACCCGGTTCCCGACACTCAGCCCGAGATCTGGACCGAATAGGTCTCGTCCGACCCCTTCCGGTTCGGATGGCTGGTCGATCTCCGCACGGCTGGCGTCTTCCCGGACGGCCCCTGACCGGCAAGACGCCAGCCCACCGCACGACAGAAGCCCCTCTCGTCGAGTGACGGGAGGGGCTTCGGACGTGCGTCGGGGTGAGGTCAGCGCCCGAGCGACGCCAGAGCGGTCGTGATTCCTCGGGCCGCGGCATCCAGCCCGTCCTCCAGCTGCGTGACGACGGATGCCGGCAGGGTGCCGCCCTTCGCCACGTGGGTGCGGAGGTCGGTGCGCACCCGTGCGCGGAAGGCGTTGATGGCGGCATCCGCTCGGTGCAGCTCCTCGCGACTGACGATGCGCTCGTCGTCGCCCGCGGTGCGCGGGCGGGACTTGGATGCGGCGCGGTCGTCCTTCTCAGCCGTCGCCAGGTCTGCGCGAAGGCTCTTCATGGCCTCCTTGACGCTCTGACGCACCTCGTTGGCGATCAGTCGCACCGAGTCGGTGAGACCCGCCTCGATGCCGGCGAGGTCGCCCTCGCGTGACGCGAGCTCGGCGCGTCCGGCATCCGTGATCGCGTAGATCGTGGTGCGGCCGTCGACGGTCTTGCTGACCAGACCCTCCTCCTCGAGCTTCGCGAGCCGCGGATAGATGGTGCCGGCGCTGGGCGTGTAGGTGCCACCCGTGCGATCGGTCAGAGCCTGGATGATGCCGTAGCCATGCTGGGGCGCCTCGGCGAGCAGCGAGAGCAGGTAGAGCCTGAGATCGCCGTGGGAGAACACTGCGGGACTCATGCTTCCTCCCACTCGGGGTCGTTCTCGATCGAGCTGGGCGTGCGGCGAAGCACGGTGACGCCGCCCGAGACGGAGTTCGCGCGCAGGTCGACGAAGCGACCGGCCAGCTCGCCGGTCGAGCCGGTGTAGTTGTTGAGTCCGGAGGAGCCGCGCTCGACGCCGTCGATCAGCAGTCGGCCGCTCAGCGAGCGCACGACGTAGTTCGCGGCGAGCGACTCGTCGAGGCGCACGGTGGTGCCGCCGGAGACAGAGTTGATGTTGATGGCGTTCACGTCGCCGGCGGCGTCGACCAGCGTCGACCCCGAGACGATGTCGACGGTGGCGCGGCGGATGGTGCCGGTGACGGCGACATCTCCTGAGACGCTGTTCGCATTGATCGAGCCGGTGAGGCCGCGCACCTGCACGTCGCCGGACACCGAGTTGACCGTGAGGTCGCCGATGAGTGTGTCGACGATGAGGTCACCCGAGACGGTGTTGAGGCGGGCGTCGTTGCGGATGCCCGAGACGAGTGCTCCGGCGCTGACGACGCCGAGGTTCAGGGCGATCGAGCGGGGCACGGCCACGCTGACCTCGGCCTTGGGGCCGCCGGAGCCGAAGTTGCGGAAAACCTCGAGGAAGTTGTCCCAGCCGAGCTGCGGGTGGTCGATCTCGACCTCGCCGTCGTTCGCCTCGATGCGGAGGTCTTTGGTCGTGACACCGTGCACCTCGATGCGGATGCCGGGTTCGTCGTGCGCGATGACATCGACCTGACCGCCGACCAGACCGATCTTCAGTCGGGTGACGTTCTCGATGTCGATGACGCGTTCTTCGCCGGGGGCGATGAGCCACTTCTCGGTCATGTCTGCTTCTCCTGGTTCGAGGGAACACGATATATCGTGTGTGGCAACAATAACACGATATATCTCGATCTTGTCAAGGGTGTCTTCGGTCGCGGGCCGTCTGCAGGATCCGGGCACGTTGGCAGGACGGTTCGGGGGAGATGGTCCTGCAGACGTGCGTCGGTCCTGCAAACGGTTCTGGTGGGGTGCGGAAACGGCGACCTCAGACGAGAGGCGGAGTGTGCCAGATGCGGTCGATGTAGTCGCGGATCGAGCGGTCGGACGAGAAGAACCCGGTGCGGGCGACGTTGAGGATGGCTGAGCGGGTCCAGGAATCCTGGTCGGCGTACGCGGCGTCCACTCGTTCTTGTGCCGAGATGTACGACGCATAGTCGGCGAGCACCATGAAGCGGTCTTCGTAGAGCAGGTTCGAGACCACGGGTTCGAACACCGAACGGTCGCCGCGTGAGAAGGCGCCGGATGCGATCAGGTCGATCGCTCGGCGCAGCTGCTCGTCGGCCTGGTAGAAGTCCTGGGGGCGGTAACCGCGAGCCGAGAGGTCGGAGACCTCGGGCTCGCTCATGCCGAAGAGATAGAAGTTGTCGTCGCCGACGAGCTCGCGGATCTCGACGTTGGCCCCGTCATCCGTGCCGATGGTGAGCGCGCCGTTCAGCGCGAACTTCATGTTGCCGGTGCCAGACGCCTCCTTGCCGGCGAGCGAGATCTGCTCCGACAGGTCGGCGGCGGGGATCACGCGTTCGGCCAGAGTCACGTTGTAGTTCGGCGGGAAGACGACCTTCAGCCTGCCCTCTAGTCGCGGGTCGGTGTTCACCACCTCGCCCACGGCGTTGATCAGGTGGATGATGCGCTTCGCCATCGCGTATCCGGGCGCGGCCTTCGCGCCGAAGATCGCCGTTCGCGGCACGACGTCAGCCACGGCGATGCGCCCCGAGATCACGCCCTCGTAGGTGGTGACGATGTGCAGCACCTTCAGCAGCTGGCGCTTGTACTCGTGCAGACGCTTGACCATGACGTCGAGCATGTGGCCGTCGCTGATCTCGACGCCGTCCCGTTCGCGCAGCACCTCGCTCAGGCGGCGCTTGTTCGCGGCCTTCACCGCGGCGAAGGCGGTGCGGAACTCGGCATCCTCGGCGAACGGCTCGAGCTCATGCAGCCGTTCGAGGTCGGTGGTCCAGCCGTCGCCGATCGCGGCGGTGACGAGCGAAGAGAGTTCCGGGTTGGCGAGGCGCAGGAAGCGCCGAGGCGTCACCCCGTTCGTGACGTTCGTGAACTTGTCGGGGAAGAACGCGTCGAAGTCGCTGAGCACCTTCTCGCGAAGCAGCTGCGAGTGCAGCTCGGCGACGCCGTTGACCTTCGCTCCGGCGACGGTCGCGAGGTACGCCATGCGCACCGAGCGCACCGGATGCTCGGCGATGATCGACATGTTGCGCACGAGCATCTCGTCGTCGCCGAAGCGCTCGCGCACCGCCACGAGGAACTCGTCGTTGATGCGGTAGATGATCTCGAGATGGCGCGGCAGCAGTCGGCCCAGCAGCTCGACCGGCCAGACTTCGAGGGCCTCGGGAAGCAGAGTGTGGCAGGTGTACGCGAAGCACTGCTGTGTGATCGCCCACGCGGCATCCCATTCGAGGTGCTTCTCGTCGATGAGCACGCGCATGAACTCGGGCACCGCGATCACGGGGTGGGTGTCGTTGAGCTGGAAGATCACCCGCTCGGGCAGGTTCGCCAGGTCGAAGCCGTCGGCGAGCATGTTGTCGAGGAAGTCGTGGATGGATGCCGCGACGAAGAAGTACTGCTGCTGCAGTCGCAGCTCCTTGCCCTGCGGAGTGGAATCTTCGGGGTAGAGCACCTTCGAGATGTTCTCGGCGAAGGTCTGTGCTCGCACGGCCTCTTCGTAGTCGCCCGAGTTGAAGATGCGCAGGTCGAAGGCGCTCGTGGCGACCGCGCTCCACAGGCGGAGGGTGTTGACGCGCCCGTTCTGGAATCCGGGGACCATGTAGTTGTAGGGCACGGCCTGCACGTTCCACGCGGGGATCCATCGGCTGCGGGTGACGCCCTCGTCGTCGTATTTCTCCGTGTGGCCGCCGAACGCGATCGTCTGCGCGTCTTCGGGGCGCGCGAACTCCCACGGTGAGCCGAGTGCGAGCCAGGCGTCGGGCTGCTCGACCTGCTGGCCGTCGACGAACGTCTGACGGAAGATCCCGTACTCGTAGCGGATGCCATAGCCGATGCTCGGCACCGCCATCGTGGCGAGCGAGTCGATGAAGCAGGCGGCGAGGCGCCCGAGTCCGCCGTTGCCGAGACCCGGCTCGACCTCGTGCGCGCGCAGCTCGTCGAGCGAGACGCCGCACGACGCCAGGGCTTCGCCGGCGACCTCGGTGAGGTCGGCCGCGAGCAGGTTGTTGTCGAGCTGACGGCCCAGCAGGTACTCGGCCGAGAGGTAGCAGACGCCCTTCGCCTGCACCTCCTTCTGGTGCCGCACGTCTTCGAGCCAGCGTGCCATCAGGTAATCGCGCACGGTGTGCGCGAGCGCGAGATAGCGGTCATTCGCGCTGGATGCCGACAGCGCGACACCGCGATCGAAGTTGAGGTTGTGCAGGAAGCGCTCGACGAACTCATCCGCAGTGCTCGGCGGAGCGATCACGGGAGCGAGGGCGAGCGGATGCAGAGGGGAGTGTGATTCGGGCACGAGACGACCGTAGCGAGCGACGAGCCGATTCGTGTGACGCGCGGATGAAGAATATCGGTTCGACCTGCTGCTTGACCTTGACGCAGCGTCAACTTCTACCGTGGAGTCATCGAAGAACGGATCCACGGAAGGAGGACGCGATGACAGGTCGTGATTGGTCGATCCAGGAGATCGCCCGACTCGCGGGCACCACCAGCAGAACGCTGCGTCACTATGACGACGTCGGCCTGCTGCCGCCGTCGCGCATCGCGCACAACGGCTATCGCCACTACGACGAGGCCGCGCTCGTGCGCCTGCAGCGCATCCTGCTGCTGCGTGAGCTCGGGCTCGGTCTGCCGCAGATCGCCGAGGTGCTGAACCCGGTGAATGCGCGGCAGAGCGAGGAGTCCGCTCTCGAGACACACCTCGCGCTGCTGCGCGAGGAGCAGAACCGGCTGGCGCGGCAGATCGCGTCGGTCGAGAACACCATCAACGCACTGAAAGGAGGTGAAGAACTCATGGCAGAGAACATGTTCGACGGTTTCGACCACACCCAGTACAAGGAGGAGGTCGAAGAGCGCTGGGGTCGCAAGACCTACGCCGACAGCGACCGGTGGTGGCGCGGGATGACCGACGCCGAGCGCGCCGACTGGCAGCAGCGTGTGTCCGACCTCGGTCGCGACTGGATCGCCGCCGCGGAGAGCGGCATCGACCCGGCATCCGCCGAGGCCCAGGATGTCGCTCGTCGCCACGTCGAGTGGCTCACCGGCATCCCGGGCACCCCCGCGGCCGTGCCGGGCGGTGACGTGAAGGGATACGTCATCGGGCTCGGCGAGATGTACGTCGCAGATCCGCGCTTCGGCGCGAACTACGCGACATCCGCCGGTGGCACGCAGGGAGCGGAGTTCGTCCGCGACGCGCTCCGCATCTACGCGGAGGGCAACCTGTAGCCGGCATCCGCGTCCGTCAGCCGCTGCTGCGGGGTCAATAACGCATCCGAAACGCCCGTTTCAGGTGCGTTTTTGACCCCGCACGGTGCGAGAGGTATAGGGGCGGGGCGTTTCGTCTCGCTCGGCTTCGCCGTGCTCGCTCAACGACCGGGGGCTTCGCTCGCTCGACGAGCAGGCCGCTTTGCACAGATCGAGACACCAGGGCAAGGCCGAGAGCGGATGCCGGTGCGGGGCGTAGGGTCGGGTCATGGGCCACCGCCGCAGACGCACCGACGCCGCGCCGCTCTTCGCCGCGGCGGCCGTCGCCTACACCGCGAACGTCGCCCTCGGGTCGGCGGTCGCCGCCAAGGTCGTCGACACGAGCAACTTCCGCTGGCTGCACCACGCGATATACATCGCCACCTGCGTGGCCGCCGCCACTGCCGTCTCGTCCGCGATCTGGGGCCGGCCGAAGCATGCGAGTCGACGCGCCGCACTGGCTCTCGCGCCCGCCGCCGCTCCGCTCGCCGCCATCCCCTACCTAGGCACGCACAGCCGACGGCATCCGCTCGTCGCGCTCGCCGCAGCGCCCTTCATCGTCGCGGGCCTCGTGTGCTCGCGCCTCGCCACCGACCGGAAGTGAACGCATGGAACTGCTCGACGCCATCCGCCGCCGCAAGACCACGAACGGGCCGTTCCTGCCCGACCCGGTGTCGGAGGAGCATCAGCGCATCCTGCTCGAGGCGGCCGGCCGCGCACCCTCGCAGCTGAACAGTCAGCCGTGGCGGTTCGTGGTCATCGAGAACCGCGAGACGATCGACAGGATCGCGCGCATCTCGGGCGAGAGCATGACCGAGGCGATGTCGAACGGCACGTTCTTCGAGCGCTACAAGCCGTACTTCCGCTTCAGCCAGGCTGAGATGGAGGAGAAGCGCAGCGGGATGCTGTTCGACAAGCTCCCCGCGGCTCTTCGCCCGTTCACGAGCCAGGTGTTCACCAAGCGCGGCCAGAAGCTGATGAACACCTTCGGGGTGCCCAAGACCCTGGGTGAGGAGAACCACAAGCTCGTCGCCGGATCGCCGCTGCTGCTCGGCGTGATGCTCGATCGCAGCGAGTACCGGCCGGGCCAGCTGTCGTCGTTCTACTCGGTGTTCAGCATGGGCGCCGCGATGGAGAACGTCTGGCTCACCACGGTCGAGCTCGGCATGGGCATCCAGTTCATCTCCTTCCCGATGGAGGTCCCTGGTCGCTGGGACGAGATCGTGAAGCTGCTGCGCGTGCCAGATGACCTCGAGCTCATGGCGGTCTACCGCCTCGGCTATCTGCCACCCGAGCAGCATCGCCCGGCGATCGACTGGTCGAGCCACCAGCGCAAGCTCGCCTCGCAGTACGTGTTCCGCGAGAGCTGCGACCAGCCGCAGCAGGGGTGGGACGCGCCGCCGCCGGGTGCGGGCGCCCCGCCGACGAGCTGAGCGTCAGCCCCCGCTCTGGCGGGGGAGGACCTTCAGATCCTGCAGCGCCGGGCCCTCGATGCGGGTGCCGTCGGCGGCGAACCGCGAGGCGTGCAGCGGGCAGTCCCAGGTGCACTCGGCATCGTTCCAGTCGAGCACGCCGCCGAGGTGCGGGCAGACCGCCGAGACCGCGCGGGTGACTCCATCGACCGTCGAGATTCCGACCGGGCGTCCGCTGCGGGTGGCGACCACGCCCTCGCCCTCCGCCGGCTTCGGAACCGGCACGGGGTTGCGCTCGGCCTCGACCCATCCGCTCGTCGCGGCGGCCGCGACCTTCGCTCCTTCTGCGGCTCCTCGGGCGAGATCGGCCGGCACCGTCAGCCTCGTGCCGAGCTTGACCATCCACGACGGCCGATCGTGCCAGTTGGCGCCGAGGATCTCTGCGGTCAGACGCAGAGCAGCGGCCGGCGCGTTCGACAGCCCCCATTTGGCATAGCCGGTCGCGAAGCGAATTCTGCCGAATCCTCGTGGCATCGCACCCACGAACGGGATCTGGTTGTGCGACTCGTAGTCCTGCGCCGACCAGCGGTGTGTCTCCTCGGCATCCGGAAAGTGCTGCTTGGTCCAGTCGATCAGATCGTCGACCGCGGCGGCCTCGCTGTCGGAGCGCCCGACCGGATGCCCGTTGCCGCCGACGATGAGCTGCGCCGTGCCGCCGGGGCCGTCGGCGGGCGATACCGGACGGATCGACCGGCTGGGGGAGTCGAGCGAGATGAACGTCGACTCCGGCACGTCGCCTGCGACGCGGAACGAGACGCAGTACGACCGGAAGGCGCGCATCTTCGCGAAGTACAGCCCGCGGTCGAGGATCGGATAGCCCGTCGCGATCACGATGTGCTCGGCGAACATCGGTCCGACCGAGGTCTCGACACGCGGTTCGGGAAGGACGTGGGTGGCGGTGACCCGGGTTCCCGTGTGCAGGGTGCCGCCGGTCGCGAGCAGCTCTTCGGCGAGCGCCTGCGTCACGAGGGCAGGGTCGATGGTCACCTGGTCGTCGAGTGCGACGGCGCTGACGACGGGGAATGCCGCCTCCGAGAGCTCCTCCCGAGTGAGCATCCTGGTCGCGAGGCCCGCTTCGCGCGCCGCCTCGTGCACCGCGCGCACCGAGTCGACGCCGTTCGGATCCTGCGCGTAGGAGTGGTCGGCTCGCCGCTCGTACGAGACGCCTGCGTGGTCGGCGAAGCCGACCAGCCAGTCCATGCCCTCGCGGTTGCCTTCGACGTACGCCTGCACGAGGGAAGCGGAGTGGTGCCTGCGGATCTCGGCGAGCCGCTTGCCCTGCAGCAGGGTGAGCTTGCCGGTGTTGCCGCCGGTCGCCAGCTCGGCGACCTCCCCCGCCTCGATCACCGCCACGTCGAGCCCCGCGCGCGTGAGCATGACTGCGGTGGTGAGGCCGGTGAGGCCCGCACCGACGATGATCACGTCGTGCCGTGCGCCGGGATCGAACGGTGTGCCGATGGGCGGGGTCCGGTCGAGCTTCCACAGTGGCTTCATGGCGTCAGTCTTCGCCTCGACGCCGCGCAACCACACCCGGTTGACAATCAGCGGATGCGTTGCCATGACGCGGCTAGAGTTGTCGCGTGACTCTCGGCAGCCTCCTCCTCGTCTTCGCGGGAGGCAGCATCGGCACGGCGGCGCGGCTCGGGGTCGCGCTCTGGATTCCGGATGCCGGAGGCTTCCCGGTCGCCACCCTCGCGGTCAACGTGCTCGGGGCGCTGCTGATCGGCATCCTCGCCGCTCGGCTGCCGCAGACCACGGGCCTGCGGGTGTTCCTCGGCACCGGTGTGCTCGGCGGCTTCACGACCTACAGCGCGTTCATGACCGGTGCGGTGGAACTCTGGGCGGATGCTCCGCTGCTCGCCTTCGTCTACGCCGCGGCCAGTCTCGTTCTCGGCCTTGCCGCGGCCGCGGCGGGGCTGCGTCTCGGCCGACCTCGTCCGTCTGCCCGCCTCGACGGAGCAGCAGCCGCATGAGCCCGCTGCTGTTCATCGGAGCCGCACTCGCCGGAGGCGTGGGCGCAGCGCTGCGCCATCTCGTCGACCTCGGTGTCGCGAGGGTCGCGGGTCGGCGCTTCCCGTGGGGGATACTCCTCGTGAACCTCAGCGGGTCTTTCGCATTGGGCGTCATCACCACGGCGCTTCCTGACGGCGCCTTCCTGCTCGGAGCCGGTCTGCTCGGGGGATACACCACGTTCAGCACGGCGATGCTCGACACGGTCGCGCTGTGGCGCGACGGCGAGCGAACGGCATCCGCGTTCAATGCCGTGGGGATGCTGCTGCTCGGTCTGCTCGCGGCAGGGCTGGGGATCGCGCTCGGCTCGATGCTCTGACGACGACGCGGGTCTGCCCGCCTCGCAGTGAGATTCATGCTTGACCCCATCGTCCGCACCGGGCTAGTCTCCTTGCTAATCGTTTAACTGCTAATCGTTTAACACAAGAATTCGATGCAGCGACGATCCCCTGCACCCGTCGAAGGAGACACCGATGCCCCGCACTTCCCCCCGCGCCCTCGGCGCCCTCGCCGCCTCTGCGGCAGCCGTCCTCGCGCTCAGCGCCTGCTCGTCGTCGGCCGGGGGCGAGAGCTCGTCCGGCGGCGATGTCACCCTCAGCTACGCCATCTGGGACGAGAACCAGAAGCCCGCCATGGAGGACATCGCCGCGGCGTTCGAGAAGGAGAACCCGAACGTCACGATCGACATCCAGGTGACGCCCTACAAGGAGTACTTCACCAAGCTCCAGACCGCGGCGACCGGCGGATCCGCGGCCGACGTGTTCTGGATGAACGGCCCGAACTTCCAGCTCTACGCCTCGAACGGCCAGCTCGCGCCGCTGGACGATGCGGGGGTGGATGCCGCCGACTACCCGCAGGGGCTCATCGACCTCTACACCTTCGACGGAAAGCTCTACGGCGCTCCCAAGGACTTCGACACCGTCGCCCTCTGGTACAACAAGGAGCTCTTCGACGCGGCCGGCGTCGAGTACCCGAGTGCAGGCTGGACCTGGGATGACTTCACCGCGGCGGCCGCCGCGCTGACCGACCCCGCCACGGGGCAGTTCGGTGTCGCAGCCAGCCAGTACGGGCAGGAGAACTTCTACAACTCGATCGCCCAGGCAGGTGGCGAGGTCATCTCGGCAGACGGAACCGAGAGCGGCTACGGCTCGCCCGAGGCGCTCGCCGGCATCGAGCTGTGGACCGACCTCATCGAGGCCGGTTCCTCGCCGACAGCGCAGCAGATGACCGACACCAACCCCGAGGACTTCTTCCTCTCGGGCAAGGTCGCCATGTTCCAGAACGGTTCGTGGGCCGCCATCGCCTACGGAGACAACGCCGACATCGCCGACAAGGTCGACGTGGCGCCGCTGCCCGAGGGCCCCGACGGCAACCAGAGCGTGATCCACGGCGTGGGCAACGTCGCCAACGCGAAGAGCCCGCACGTGGCTGAGGCCAAGGCATTCGCGGCCTTCGCCAGCGGCGAGGAGGCCGCCGAGATCCAGGCGAAGACCGGCACGGTGATCCCCGCATTCAACGGCACCCAGCAGGGGTGGGTCGACGCACTGCCGCAGTACGACCTGCAGGTCTACATCGACGCGCTCGATTCCGCGGTGCCCTACCCGGTCTCGAAGAACACGTCCGCGTGGACCAGCATCGAGAGCGAGGTGCTCTCGCAGGTGTGGTCGGGCGCCGTCGCCCCCGCAGAGGGCCTGAAGGACCTGGCCGAGCAGATGCAGACCGCGCTGGATGCCGAGCAGGAGTAACCGGACATGACCGTCGTCGCGTCACCCACGCGCGCCCAGGCAGAGCGGATGCCGGAGGCCTCGAGCCCTGGCATCCGCCGCCGGCGACGCAATCCCGGTGCCTCACCGTGGTGGGCTCTGGTCTTCCTCGGGCCGACCGCACTCGGCATCGCCGTCTTCTACCTGTGGCCGACGGTGCGCACGCTCATCATCTCGTTCACGAAGTCCGGCCCCTTCGGCGGCGCCGAATGGGTGGGGATGGAGAACTACGCCCGCCTGTTCCAGGACCCCGAGCTGATCGGCGCCCTGCGCAACACCGCCCTCTACACGTTCATCGCGCTCATCGGCATCCCGCTCGCCGTGGGTATCGCCGCACTGCTCAACACAGCCGGGCTCAAGGGGCGCAGCGCCTACCGCACGCTCTACTTCATCCCGGTCGTGACGATGCCCGCCGCGATCGCGCTGGTGTGGCGCATGATCTACAACGGCGACTACGGCGTGCTCAACGCAGCTCTCGGCGGGCTCGGCATCGAGGGTCGCAGCTGGCTCACCGACCCGAACACCGCCCTCGTCGCCATCGCGGTCGTCGGCATCTGGGCGGGTCTCGGCACCAACATCGTCATCTTCCTCGCCGGCCTCCAGGGCATTCCCGACACGATCATGGAGGCGGCCGACCTCGACGGTGCGGGACCGGTGCGCAAGTTCTTCTCCATCACCATCCCGCTGCTGTCGCCGTCGATCTTCTTCGTCAGTGTCATCAGCGTGATCGGCGCGCTGCAGGTGTTCGACCTCATCTACATGATGCTCGGCCGCAGCAACCCGGCCATGCCCAACACCCGCACGGTCGTCTACCTGTTCTACGAAGCGGGGTTCCTCGACAACGACCGGGGGTACGCCGCCGCCATCGCCTTCCTGCTGCTCGTGATCATCCTCGTGCTCACGGTCGTCCAGTTCCGTCTGCAGAAGAAGTGGGTGCACTATGAGTGACGTCTCGCTCGACACGCGTGCCATCGTCGGCGCTCCGACCGGTCGCTCGGCCGCCCGTCCCGGAAAGCCTCGCAACAGGGGGCTCTGGATCGTCCACGTCGTGCTCCTCGTCGGCGCGATCCTCATGGTCTTCCCGTTCATCTGGCAGCTGCTGACCTCGTTCAAGACGCTGTCCGACTCGGTGCAGGTGCCGCCGAGCCTGCTGCCGCGCGAGTGGGTGTTCACGAACTTCGGCGAGGTCTTCGAGTCGATGCCCTTCGCGCAGATGTTCGCCAACTCGGTGCTGCTCACTGTGGGGCGCACGGTCGGGCAGGTCGTGCTGTGCACGATGGCCGGCTATGCCTTCGCCCGCATCCCTTTCCCCGGCCGCAACGCCCTGTTCGTGGTCTTCCTGTCGGTGCTGATGGTCCCCTCGCAGCTGTACCTGCTGCCGCAGTACGAGATCATCCAGGCGCTCGGGTGGCTGAACACTCTGCAGGCGCTGATCGTGCCCGGCATCTTCAGTGCATTCGGCACGTTCCTGATGCGCCAGTTCTTCATGTCGATGCCCGCGGAACTCGAGGAGGCGGCCCGCATCGACGGAGCGAATCCGTGGCAGACCTTCTGGCGGATCATGGTTCCGCTCGCGAAGCCTGGCATCATCGCTCTCGTGGTGTTCACTGTGCTGTGGTCCTGGAACGATCTGCTCTGGCCGTTGATCGTGACGACCGACCCCGCCAAGATGCCGCTGTCGGTCGGGCTCTCGCAGCTCGTCGGCATCCACGGCACCGACTACCCGGTGCTGATGGCAGGAGCGCTGCTCGCGACCCTGCCGATGCTGGTCACCTTCATGATCCTGCAGCGGCAGTTCATCCAGGGCATCGCCTTCAGCGGATCGAAGGGCTGACCCATGGCAGAGCGCAGGCAGCAGTCGGCGACCGCACGGCGGCCGACCCTGAAGATGGTCGCAGAGCGCGCAGGCGTCTCGACGGCCACGGTGTCGTACGTGTTCTCGGGGCGCTCTGGCGCGGCATCGGGGGCGGGCGTCGCCGAGGCCACCGCGGCCAGGGTGCTCGCTGCGGCCGACGAGCTCAACTATCGACCGAACATCGCCGCGCGGACGATCCGCACCGGGCGCAGCGGCATGGTGCAGCTCTCGCTGCACATGCTGAGTGACCCGTGGTCGCTCGCGGTGGCCGACGCCGTGAACGCCGAGGCGAACAGGCACGGTCTCACGACGCTCATCCTCGCCGACGGCGACTGGCATGCGGCCCTGGACAGGGTCGAGAGCGACGTCGCCTATCTCGACGGCGTCGGGATCGACGAGGATGCCGAGCGCAAGCTCGCCGACCTCGTGCAGCGCGGGCAGCGGCTCGTCGTGTTCTCGGAGCACCTCGAACCCGCGGGCTTCGACGTCGTGCGGTCGGATGCGATCCCGGGGTGCGAGCTCGCGATGGAGCACCTGCTCGAGCGGCACACGGCGATCGGGTGTCTCGCCGCCGAGGGCGCAGTGCGCCTCGCGCCGACGCAAGTCACCCGATACACGCCGTACCTCGAGAAGATGGCCGGTGCCGGCCTCGAGGTCGATCCGGACTGGACCGTCACATACACCGAGGGGCAGGCCAGCGCGTTCGCGGCGGCCGTGCAGCTGCTGTCGAAGGACGACCGGCCTTCTGCGATCTACGCGACCACCGACTTCGCGGCCATCGCGGCGATCAACGCGGCGCACATGCTCGGGCTCCGCGTGCCGCACGACGTCGCCGTGATCGGCGTCGGCAACACCCCTGACGCGCAGCTCGTCGCCCCCACGCTGACCACGGTCGGCCCGACCGACTTCTACGACAGGCAGGCGCGCATCATCATCGACCGCGCGCTCGCCGCAGACGATTCTCCCGGGCAGCTGCACGAGTTCGCCTGGTCGCTGTTCCCCGGGGCGTCGACCGACCTCGACGCCCCCTCCTCTCACTCGCGCTGACGCCGCCGTCTGCGCGCACATCTCTACTCCCAGAAGGACCACCGTGGATCTCACCATCGGAATCATCGGCTTCGGCGCGCGCGCCACACTGCGCGAGGAGGTGCACCGCCCCGGCCAGGGGTCGCGCATCACCGCGGTCTGCGACCCGTCGGAGCGCGCCCGCGACGACGCTCGACGCCTCCTTCCGGATGCTCTCATCACCGACTCGCTCGACGAGCTGCTCACCTCGGGTGTCGATGCTGTGATGGTGCTGACGCCGGATGACACGCATGCGGCGCTCAGCATCCGGGCCCTCGAAGCGGGCGTCGCGGTGTTCTGCGAGAAGCCGCTCGCGATCGACCTCGCCGACGCCGACGCGATGCTCGAGACCGCTCGCCGAACGGGCAGCCGCCTCTACATCGGCCACAACATGCGGCACATGCCGGTGATCACGCTGATGCGCGGACTCATCCAGGACGGCCGGATCGGTGACGTCAAGGCCGTGTGGGTGCGCCACTTCGTCGGGCACGGAGGCGACTACTACTTCAAGGACTGGCACGCCGACCGCCGCCGGACCACAGGTCTTCTTCTGCAGAAGGGGGCGCACGACATCGACATCATCCACTGGCTGGCGGGTGCCTACACCGAGCAGGTCGCCGCGATGGGCGAGCTCAGCGTCTACGGCGACATCACCGACCGGCGGGATCGCACGGGCGAGCGCATGCCCGACTGGTTCAGCGTCGACAACTGGCCGCCCACGTCGCTCACCGGGCTCAACCCGGTGATCGACGTCGAGGACATCTCGATGGTCAACATGCGGCTGTCCGGTGGCATCCTCGCCTCGTACCAGCAGTGCCACTTCACACCCGACTACTGGCGCAACTACACGGTGATCGGCACCGAGGGGCGCATCGAGAACGTCGGCGACACCGCCGGCAGCGAGGTCAGGTTGTGGAACCGCCGTCACCGCGGTGCGGCCGACGCCGACGAGACGTTCCTCGTCCCCGAGTCGGAGGGTGCAGGGCACGACGGGGCGGACGCGCTGCTCGTCGCCGAGTTCCTGCGCTTCGTGCGCGACGGAGGAGCCACCGAGACCTCGCCGGTGGCCGCGCGCGAAGCGGTGGCGGCCGGAATCCTCGCCACCGAGTCGCTGCGCGGCGACGGCTCGGCGATCACGGTCCCTCAACTGGACGAAGACCTCGTCGCCTACTTCGAGCGCGGCCAGGTCGAGTAGGCGGCGCGAGCGGCAGCTGTCGCACCAGCGGCGCCCTGAGCGAACCCCCAGGTTCGGAATGCAGAATGTACAAAAGTACATGTACGCCCGTACAGGGGTGATCGCTGGGGGTCCGGAATGAGCGATGGCACGCGCCGCCGCCGCGACCCTGAAGCGCGCCGTCGCGAGATCGTCACCGCGGCCGCCGAGCTGATCGTCGAGATCGGCGTCGACGCTCTCACCCACCGCAAGGTCGCCGCGCGCGCCGGGGTTCCACTCGGCTCGACGACCCAGTACTTCGCCACCCTCGACGACCTGCGCGAGGCGGCGATCGGGGCGTTGGCCGTCGAGATCGAGGCGCGCATCGACGCGACCCGGCGAGCCGTGATCATCGAGGGAGTGACGCCCGAGGGGATCGCCCGCCTGGTGCGCCGAGGGCTCGACGACGCGCGTGCGGTGCAGGCCGACCGTGCCGTCGTCACCGCGGCCGTGCACGACCCGCGCGTCCGACAGTTCGCCCGGCTCTGGTCCGACGAGATCGTCGGCTTCATCGCCCCCGTTCACGGAGTGGACAGGGCCAGGGCCGCAGCCGTCTTCATCGACGGCGTACTCTGGCACTCTCAGATCCACGACGAGCCGCTCGACGAAGAGCTCATCCGCGACGCCCTCGCCGGGATCCTCACTCCTCAGGCGTCCACCTCAGCATCCACCGCCGCAGCATCCGCCTGATCAGCAGAGAGAGAACCCGCCTTGTCGAACCTCGCCGTCCTGAGCCTCAAGAACCGCGCACTGATCGCGTTGATCACGATCGTCGCCGCCGTGTTCGGCGGGCTCGCTCTGACGAACCTCAAGCAGGAGCTCATCCCGTCGCTCGAGCTGCCCAACCTGATGGTCATGACGACCTACCCCGGTGCCTCGCCCGAGGTCGTCGAGAACGACGTCTCGACGCCCATCGAGTCGGCGATCCAGGGTGTTCCGGGCCTCGAAGGCACCACTGCCACCAGCACGACGAACGCCTCGATCGTGCAGGCGACGTTCGCCTACGGAACGAACCTCGCGACGGCGGAGCAGAAGATCCAGCAGGCGATCAACCGCATCTCGGGTCAGCTTCCCGAAGACGTGAGCCCGCAGGTGCTGACGGTGTCGATCGACGACTTCCCGGTGATCCAGGTCGCCGTGACCGGCTTCGAGGATGCCGAGAACGCGCAGGCGGAGCTCCAGAACGTCGCGATCCCCGAGCTCGAGGACGTCGACGGCGTCAACGCCGCGGAGATCATCGGCGGCGTCGGCCAGCGCATCACGATCACGCCCGACGTCGCGAAGCTCGCGGCGGTCGGTCAGAGCACGCAGGCCATCACCACGGCGCTGCAGCAGAACGGCACGCTGTTCCCCGGCGGTGACATCACCGAGAACGGTCAGACGCTCACCGTGCAGACCGGTGCGAAGATCACGTCTGTCGATGAACTGGCGGCGCTGCCGCTCGTCGGCACGAGCGAGACGATCGGCGATGTCGCCACCGTCGTGCAGGAGACCGACCCCGTCTCGTCGATCTCGCGCGTCGACGGCAA
This sequence comes from Microbacterium sp. Leaf161, assembly GCF_001423645.1. Taxonomy (NCBI): domain Bacteria; kingdom Bacillati; phylum Actinomycetota; class Actinomycetes; order Micrococcales; family Microbacteriaceae; genus Microbacterium; species Microbacterium sp. Leaf161. The sequence continues at coordinate 1,724,674 of NZ_LMOW01000001.1, forward strand.
GGACGCCCTGTCGATCTCGATCACCAAGCTGCCGGCGGCGAACACCGTCGAGGTGTCGCAGGGGGTCATCGCCGCGCTCGACACGCTCGAAGAGGCGTTCCCCGACGCGAAGTTCACGATCATCTTCGACCAGGCGCCCTTCATCCAGCAGTCCATCGAGACCCTCGCCACAGAGGGCCTGCTCGGACTCGTCTTCGCCGTGATCGTCATCCTCGTGTTCCTGATGTCGATCCGCTCGACGCTGGTCACGGCGATCTCCATCCCGACCAGCGTGCTGATCACCTTCATCGGTCTGCAGGCGTTCGGGTACTCGCTGAACATCCTCACCCTCGGCGCGCTCACGATCGCGATCGGCCGCGTGGTCGACGACTCGATCGTCGTGATCGAGAACATCAAGAGGCACTACGTCGGCGACGCCGACAAGGGAGACGCGATCCGGCTGGCCGTGCGCGAGGTGGCGATGGCCGTCACCTCGTCGACCATCACCACGGTCGCCGTGTTCCTGCCGATCGTGTTCGTCGGCGACATGGTCGGCGAGCTGTTCCGACCGTTCGCCATGACGGTGTCGATCGCGATGGTCGCCTCACTGTTGGTGTCGCTGACCATCGTGCCGGTGCTCGCCTACTGGTTCCTCCGCCCGGGAAAGCCGCTGCTCGACGAGAACGGCGTGCAGATCGACCCGGAAGACCCCGATGCGCCGCCGACGCGGCTCCAGAAGGCATACCGCCCGATCCTCGGGTGGACGCTGAAGCACTCCGGGCTGACCGTGATCCTCGCGGTCGTCGTGCTCGGCGCGACGCTCGCCGCCGCACCGCTGATGAAGATCAACTTCCTCAGCGACTCGGGCCAGAACACCATGACCGTCACGCAGGACCTCGGTCCGACCGCGAGCCTCGAGACCAAGTCGGAGGCGGCGATCGCCGTCGAGGACGCGCTGCTCGACATCGACGGCATCACCCACGTGCAGGCCTCGATCGGCTCGAGCGGATCCGCTCTGCGCGACGCGTTCTCCGGCGGAGCCGGCGTGACCTACTCGGTGCTCACCGACGCGGATGCCGACCAGGAGAAGCTCCGCGCCGATGTGCAGGATGCCATCGAGGGACTCACCGACGTCGGAGAGGTGTCGGTCGCCGCGTCTGCCGGACTCGGCTCGAGCGACATCGAGATCACGGTCTCGGCATCCGACTCCGAAGACCTGCAGACCGCGACGACCGCCGTCATCGACGAGCTCGACGGTCGAGACGGCATCGGACAGGTCACCGACAACCTCGCCGCAGCGCTGCCCTACCTCGCCGTGGTCGTCGACCGCGACGCCGCGGCGCAGCGCGGACTGTCCGAAGTGGCCGTCGGATCGATCGTCTCGAACACGATGCGCCCGGAGCAGGTCGGAACCGTCGAGATCGACGACACCGCGCTGACGGTCTACCTCGCGGCGTCCGAGCCGCCGACCACCGCGCAGGCCCTGCGCGAGCTGGCCGTCCCGAGCGCGACCGGTGTGGTGCAGCTGCAGGACATCGCCACCGTCGAGGAGCGCAACGGAGCGACCTCGATCACCACCGAGCAGGGACGCCGCACCGCCACGATCACGGTGCCCCCGGCATCCGACAACCTCGCCGTGGCGACCCAGTCGGTCACCGAGGCGCTCGCCGCGGTCGACCTGCCTGACGGTGCATCGGCCGAGGTCGGCGGCGTCGCCTCGCAGCAGGCCGACTCGTTCTCGCAGCTCGGACTCGCGATGCTCGCCGCGATCCTGATCGTCTACGTCGTCATGGTCGCGACCTTCAAATCGCTGCGGCAGCCGCTGCTGCTGCTCGTGTCGGTGCCGTTCGCGGCGACGGGCGCCATCCTGCTGCAGATCGTGACGGGCGTGCCGCTCGGCGTCGCGTCGCTGATCGGTGTGCTGATGCTCATCGGCATCGTGGTGACGAACGCGATCGTGCTCATCGACCTCGTGAACCAGTACCGGGAGAAGGGGCTGTCGACCATCGATGCCGTGAAGGCCGGTGGCGAGAAGCGTCTGCGACCCATTCTCATGACAGCGCTCGCGACGATCCTCGCGCTGACCCCGATGGCGCTCGGCATCACGGGTCATGGCGGCTTCATCTCGCAGCCGCTCGCGATCGTGGTGATCGGCGGACTCCTCTCGTCGACCGTGCTCACGCTGATCGTGCTGCCGACGCTCTACAACCTCGTGGAGGGTGCGAAAGAGCGACGCCGGGCCCGTAAGGCGGGTTCGGGTGACGACGGGTCTGCGCCGACGAAGGATGCCGAGCCGTCGGACGGGCCCGTGCCTGCCGATGGCCTGGCGCTCGCGGGTGCCTCCAGCGGAGGTGCCGCTCCGTCCTCGGAGTGGCCGCACGCGAACCAGCTGACGCGGCGCGAGCTTCGCGAGCGCGGCGAGTAGCCGCATCCGCCGTCCACGATTCAGCACGACTGAGCTCGATGCCCGCCCGGAAGCGTTTCCGGGCGGGCATCGGCGCGTTTCTTGCTGAGTTGTGAACCGGGGCGGTCGAGGTCAGTCGAGTTCAGTCGAGCGTGATGCCCCATTCGAGGGTCCAGGTCTCACCGGGATTCAGGCGGCGCAGGCCGACTCCGCTGTTCAGTGCATCGGCCGGCGCGGTCATGGGCTCGATCGCGACGGCGAGGGACTGCCCCGGATACTTGTCGGTCGTGTAGACCTGCACGACGTCGAATGCCGCACCCTGCCAGAGGGTGAGTCGACGCCCGTCGGGTGCGGTGAGTGAGTGACGAACGAGTCCGTCGGCGTCGCGCTCGAGGTCGGTGAACCCGGTGTCGAGAGTGATGTCGCCGAGGCGCACGCCGTCGCGAAGCGCCCCCTCGGCCGGGCGCGTGCCCACGGGCAGCATGCGCTCGTCGGTGTCGATGGCAGTCTGCGCCGGAACCCGCAGCACGAGGTCATGGGGATCCACGTCGCCGATCGTGAGGAACGGGTGCGTGCCGAGCGCGACCGGTGCTTCGGTGGCAGAGCGGTTGGTCAGCGCGTGCGTCACGTCGATCCCGTCGGCGCGCAGCACGTAGGTGACACTCGTCTCGATCAGATACGGGTAGCCCGTCTGCGGGAAGATCGTCGCGCTCAGCGTCGTCGCCGACGCGGAATCCGCGATGTCGTAGGCCGCGAAACGCAGCAGGCCGTGACTCGCGTTGCCGAACTTCGGCTCGGTGATCGCCAGCTGCCGCTCGGTGCCCTCGTCGTTCCAGAGTCCGTCCCTGACCCGGTTCGGCCAGGGCGCGAGCACCACGCCGGAGCAGGAGGGGGTGGGCGAGTCGAGCGGATACGGAGCGATCAGATCGACAGCGCCGATGCGGAGGGAGCGGAGCGAGGCGCCGACCTGCGCGATCTGAGCGCTGACGTCGCCGAGCTGGAGGTGCACCTGTGTGCCGGTGGGGGATGCGGAGTTCACTCCGCAATCGTATGGCGACCCGCATCCGCCATGGGGCAGGGGAGTCTTTCAGGTGCGACCGCTACACTTGATGCGTCGGCTTCGGACACCCGCGCAGTGCGCGGACGTTTTTGTGTAAGAAGTGTGAGTCCAGGGGCCGATGGTGAGCGTCGCTCGACGCTAATCAACCATCACATGAATGGCCCCGGCCGCTGACAGTCCGGAAACCCCGCGTGGTCGCATCCCACCGCGCGCAGGGTACCGCGCGTGTGCGCGGCGCCGTTCTCGTGGCGAGAACTCAGAAGGACACCCTCATGCCCAAGAACAAGAAGCCCCGCGGCGGACGCCCCTCGGCCAACTTCGAGCCGCGTTACGGCGCGAACAAGACGTCGTTCCACGACCGCCACAACGGTGGCCGTGACGGCGCGCGCGACACCCGCGATTCGCGTGATGCACGCGGTGGACGTGCGGATGCCGGTGAGCGGCGCACTCCCGCGGCCGGATACGACCGTCGTCCCGGCAGCCGCAGCGTCGGCCACCGCGGCTACCGCCCGGCCGAAGAGGGCGCCGCACCCAAGCAGCGCTGGTCGTCGCAGGAGCGTGCGGGTCGCGACGAGTCGCGCGGCATCCGCAACCGTGCCGAGTCGGGTCGCCGTGAGGCACCGCACAGCCGTGACGACCGTCCGCGCTACAACGACCGCTCCTCCGCGGGCTTCGACCGTCCGCGCCGCGATGACCGCGGCGGACAGCGTCCGACCGGTCCCGGCACGTACCGTGATGAGCGCGGCGGCCATCGTGACGAGCGTCCGCGCCGTGACGACCGCGGTGCCGGCACGCAGCGCCAGGGCTTCCGCGATGGCGATCACCGCGACGGCGGACGTCCGGGTCGCGACGACCGCCGTGACCAGCGTTCCGGTGGCTTCCGCGACGATCGCGGTGGACAGCGCTTCAACCGTGACGACCGCCCTGCCCGCTCGGGCGACCGCACCGAGCGTCCGCGCTTCGACCGCGCAGCATCCGAGCGTCCCCGCTTCGACCGTGACGACCGTCCTCGTCGCGACGACCGTGGCGCAGGCCCGCGTCGTGATGACCGTGGCGGTGCCGAGCGTTCTGAGCGCTCCTACGACGCCGACCGTGCACGTCGTGCCTTCGACCGTGACCGCACTCAGCGTTCGATCGAGGGTGGCCGCGACGAGCGTTCGCGTCCCTCGACCGGTGGCGCGTACCGCACCGATCGTCCCCGCCCGCTGACGTCGGACACCCGCGGACGGCCGTCGCGCAACGAGCGCCCCAGCCGCAACGACTGGAACGCCACATCGAGTGCGGCCCCCGCCAAGAAGTTCGAGCCGACCGACGACGTCGTGCACGAGCGCCTCGAGGCGAAGTCCGCGGCGGCCGTCGAGGTCGACGGTGTGACCTTCGGCGACCTCGGTCTCGGATCCAACATCGTCGAGACCCTCGCCGGCATGGGCGCGGCGACGCCGTTCCCGATCCAGGCGGCCAGCATCCCGGCAGTGCTCAAGGGTCGCGATGTCCTCGCCCGCGGTCGCACCGGCTCGGGAAAGACCATCGCGTTCGGTGCTCCGCTCGTCGAGCGTGTGCTGCAGTCGCAGGCGGGCAAGCGCCGCGAATTCGGCCGCAAGCCCCGCGCGATCATCCTCGCTCCGACGCGCGAGCTCGCGCTGCAGATCGACGGCACGATCCAGCCGATCGCCCGCAGCGTCGGCCTCTTCACCACGCAGATCTACGGTGGTGTGCCCCAGGGCCGCCAGGTGGGCGCGCTGAAGAAGGGCGTCGACATCGTCATCGGCACACCCGGTCGCATCGAGGACCTGATCAACCAGGGCAAGCTCGACCTCTCGGACTGCCGGATCGCCGTTCTCGACGAGGCCGACCACATGTGCGAGCTCGGATTCGTCGAGCCCGTGCAGCGCATCCTGCGTCACACGGCCGACGGCAGCCAGAAGCTCCTCTTCTCGGCCACGCTCGACCGTGAGGTCGCGGCCCTCGTCGACGAGTTCCTCGTCGACCCGGCCGTCTACGAGGTCGCAGGTGAAGATCAGGAATCGAGCACCATCGAGCACCGCGTGCTCGTCATCGAGCACCGCGACAAGGCCGACATCCTCACGTCGCTGGTCGACCGCGCGGGCAAGACCCTCGTCTTCGCCCGCACCCGTGCGTATGCCGACATGCTCGCCGAGCAGTTCGACGACGCCGGCATCCCCGCGGTCTCGCTGCACGGTGACCTCAACCAGGCCAAGCGCACGCGCAACCTCGAGCGTCTGACGTCGGGCCGCGTGAACGTGCTCGTCGCCACCGACGTCGCCGCCCGCGGCATCCACGTCGACGACATCGATCTGGTCGTCCAGGCTGACGCACCCGACGAGTACAAGACGTACCTGCACCGTTCGGGCCGCACCGGTCGCGCCGGTCGCTCGGGCCGCGTCGTCACGCTGATCACGCGTCAGCGTCAGCGTCGCATGACCGAGCTGCTGCAGCGCGCCGAGATCGACGCTCCGTTCGAGAACGCTCGTCTGAACGACGACCTGATCGAGGAGATCGCCGGTCGCATGCCGACCGCGTCAGACCTCACGGCCTGATCCGCCGCCGACGAAGGCCCTGTCCCCGCATCCGCGGGGGGCGGGGCCTTCGTCATGTTCGTCCGGTTCGCCGGGGCTGTGTGCGTCGCCACATCGGCGGCACGGGGCATGGGCCCCACCCTCTTCGGCGCGTGTGATCTGCTTCGGAAGGGGTGGTCTCCTTCGGCGCGTGTGATCTGCTTCGGAAGGGGTGGTCTCCTTCGGCGCGCGTGATCTGCTTCGGCGCGCGTGATCTGCTTGGCGCGCGTGATCTGCTTCGGCGCGTGGGGGCGACGTCTTCGGGAGGAGATCTGCGCCTCGGGAGGACTCATCGGTCGGAATCCTCCGCCCGAAGCGCAGTCCTCCGCCCGAAACGCAGTCCTCCGCCCTGCGCTCAGCCGAGCTCGTGCTCGTGGATCGCTGTCGTCAACGTCGTGCCGTTGAGGTCGAGGTAGAGCACCTGCTCGGTGACGGTGAGCGTCATGGTGTTGCGGCGCTCGATGAGCGGTGCGGCGGAGTCGATGAACCCCGCATCGAAGCTGAAGACCCGGATGTCCTCCGAGCGGTGGATGCGCTTGTCTGCCCAGGGGGCCATGACCTTCGCGGGATCGCGATGCGTGTAGACGACGGTGCGCTCTGCCAGTCGGCTGCCGTAGTGCAGACGCTCGGCATCGGGCGCTCCGATCTCGATCCAGGCCGTGATCTGGCCGGTGAGGTCGCGGACGAGGACGGCCGGCTCGTCGGTCTGCGAGATCCCGCCGCCGAATGCGATGCCTTCTGCGAACTCGAGTCCGTAAGCGAGCACGCGGGTGAGCATGTACGCATCGGTCTCCGACGGATGCCGTGCCGCACGCAGCGAGAAGTCGTCGTACACACCGCGATCCATGTCGGCCAGTTGGACTTCGAACGTGTGCATGGTGGAGCCGATAGCCATAACGTCCGAGCTTACGCGCCCGGGGCGTTGGCCGCCGACGCGTCCTGTTCCCTCAGAACAGCATCGGCTGCGCAGGGGCAGGCGACGGGGTGAACGCCGGCGCCGGGCGCCCGTGCGGCGCGGACCCCCGGATACCGCGCACCGGGTAGTCGTCTTCGTGCTGGCCGTCGAGGCCGTGCAGCCTGATGAGCGGCCGCGCCCGCTTGGCGAGCCATTGGCGATAGCCCTTGGGTGCCTCGGCCGAGACGCCCGGATACAGCCCCCGGTACGACGAGACCAGGTCGGGACGGAACTCGCCGAGCCACTGCATGAACCAGGGCTTCACACCGGCGCGCAGGTGGAGAGCGCCATAGATGACGCGATTCGCTCCCGCCTCCTTGATGCGTCGCAGCGCTGTGTCGATCGCCTCGACGGAGTCCGTCATGTGGGGCATGATCGGCATCAGGAACACGGTCACCCTGAAGCCCGCATCCCGGAGCGCTCGCACCGTGTCGAGCCGAGCCTGCGTCGTCGGGGTGCCCGGTTCGATCGCCTTCTGCAGCTCGTCGTCGTACATCGCGATCGACATCTGGATGTCGACGGGCACCCGCTGGGCCGCGTTCACCAGCAATGGGATGTCTCGCCGGATCAGCGTTCCCTTGGTGAGTATCGACATCGGGGTGCCCGACGCGGCGAGGGCGTCGATGATCCCCGGCATCAGCTTGTACCGGCCCTCGGCGCGCTGATACGGGTCGGTGTTCGTCCCCAGAGCGACGGTCTCGTGCTCCCAGCTGCCTTTGCGCAGCTCTCTCTCCAGCACTTCGACGACGTTCACCTTCACGACGATCTGAGAGTCGAAGTCCGAGCCGCCATCGAGATCGAGGTACTCGTGGGTGCCCCGAGCGAAGCAGTACACACATGCATGACTGCATCCGCGATACGGGTTGATGGTCCAGGCGAACGGCATGCGCGATGCGCCGGGAACATGGTTGAGCGCGGACTTCGACAGCACCTCATGGAACGTCATGCCCGCGAAGTCGGGAGTGGTCACCGTGCGGAGCACCCCTGTGCGCGCCTCGAGGCCGGGCAGGGCGGCGTCATCGACGTCGCCGAGTTTCTGCCCTTGCCACCGCATGCCGATAATTCGAACATACTTACGATGGAACGTCAACCCGGGGTGGGATTTCTGTTCGATCGGACTTAAGGGACAATGGAAGCATGTTCTTCCCGCCGCAGCCTCAGCATGCGGCACAGCGCTCTCCGATCCGCGGACCCGCCTTGCCCATCGGTCTTGCGGTGACGGCGATCGGCGTCCTGCTGTCGGTCGCGGGCGCGCCCATCGCCGCATCCGCGCCCGCGGAGATGGCGATGCCGGAGCCGCTGGTGGTGCAGGAGGTGCCGGCGGTCGAGGTCGGTGCGACCACCGCGGCCGATCCGTGTTCGGAGCCGAGTGTGCTCGAGGCGATAGCGGTCGCCGACGATTCGGCGATCATCGCCGGCTTCGGCGGCGGCGAGAGCTTCCGGGCCGCCGTCGTCGCAGGCAACGCGCCCTGCATCGCGCTCGACGACCCCGCTCATGTCTGGGTGGTCGTGAATAAGGCGCGTCCCCTCGCTCCGCTCTCTTTCGCGCCTTCGTCCCTCGCCGACCTTCCGCTGCAGATGACGACTCGCTCGGGGCAGGCCCGCACAGACGTCGCCGCGGCAGTCGGAGAGATGGCCGATGCCGCCGCCGCCGAGGGAGCGGGCCGCATCGGCGCGAACAACGGCTACCGGTCATACGACCTGCAGGTCGCGACCCACGCATCGCATGTGCGCAACAGCGGCCAGGCGGGGGCGGATGCCTCGTCGGCGCGTGCCGGGCACAGCGAGCATCAGACCGGGCTCGCACTCGATCTCGTGGCCTGCGACTCGTCGTGCGGAGCCATCGAGTCGTTCGGGGCGACCGTGCAGGGCGAGTGGATCGCGGCGAACGCCTGGGAATACGGCTTCATCGTCCGATACGAGCAGATCGGTTCGGGGATCACCGGGTACAAGCCGGAGCCGTGGCATCTGCGCTACCTCGGACGCGAGCTCGCGGCCGCCTACCATCAGGGCGGATATCACACGCTGGAGGAGTTCTTCGGGCTCCCCGCCGCTCCCGATTACACCCACTGACCGCGTCTCGCGCATGTCCGGATCGGCCCGATTGCGGCATCCGACAATCGCGGTACCCAGTCCCACGGATTGTGGGATGCATTCTCACAACGGGCTGTCGTGGTGTCGGTGACCCGGCATAGAATCGCCGGAGCAAAGACGCACGAACGTTCAGGAGGACGCAATGGAACGCGACATCTACGAAGAGGATCACGAGGCATTCCGCGACCTCGTCAAGGACTTCGTCAAGCGCCACGTGAGCCACGAGGCGATCGAGCGGTGGGATGCCGCGGGTGAGATCGACCGGGCGACCATGCTGGCGGCGGGCGAGGCGGGCCTGATCGGACTGTCCGTGCCCGAGGAGTTCGGCGGAGCCGGGATGCTGCAGGACTACCGATTCCGCACGGTCGTGATGGAGGAGGTCATCGCCTCCGGCGCGGGTTCGCTGGCCGGCGCCTTCGGCATCCAGGACGATCTGGCTGTTCCGTACCTCGTGCACATGGGCACGCAGGAGCAGAAGGAGAAGTGGCTGCCCCGCATGGCCACCGGCGAGGTTCTGGGCGCGCTCGCCATGACCGACCCCGGCGCCGGCTCCGACCTGCGCGGCATCAAGACCAACGCCAAGAAGGTCGACGGCGGCTACATCCTCAACGGCGCCAAGACGTTCATCTCCTCCGGCTCGACGGCCGACGTCGTCGTGACCTTCGTCAAGACCGGCGAGGGCAACCGTCCCGACGCGTTCAGCCTGCTGCTCGTCGAGAAGGGCATGGAGGGCTTCGACCAGGGCAAGAAGCTCAGCAAGATGGGCTTCCACGGCTGGGACACGGCTGAGCTCAGCTTCACCGACGTGTTCATCCCCGACGAGAACCTCATCAGCGGCAAGGAGGGGCAGGGCTTCATCCAGCTGATGCTCAACCTGCCGCTCGAGCGCCTCTCGATCGGCGTCGCCGCGGCCGCGGCCGCTCAGGCCGCCCTCGACTGGACCGTCGCCTACACGAAGGACCGCGAGGCGTTCGGCGAGCGCATCGCCGACTTCCAGAACACCCGTTTCCGGCTCGCCGACATGGCGGCGACCACCGACGCGATGTGGGCGTACATCGATCGCGCACTGCTCGCCTACAAGAACAGCACGCTCAGCGCCGAGGACGCCGCGAAGGTCAAGTTCTGGGCGACCGAGCGCGAGTGGGAGGTGCTCGACATGGGCGTGCAGCTGCACGGAGGCTACGGCTACATCATGGAGTACCCGATCGCCCGGGCCTTCACCGATGCCCGCGTGCACCGCATCTACGGCGGCACGAACGAGATCATGCGCGACCTCGTCGGTCGTCAGATCGTCGGCAAGCGCTGACGCATCGAAGATTCGAAGGGCCCCGGATGTCGGCATCCGGGGCCCTTTCTCGTGGTGCCGGGTCCACCCCGAGTCGGCTCGTGGGCGAGTGGATCGGCTTCGCTCCGCACATATTCCGCGGGCAGGAGCGACGCACCGGAACCGGATGCCGGAGCGCGGCTCGCCGCGAGTCGGCATCCGAAGCTGTGTCCGGACGACAGGCACCTGACGGGTCCTGCCCCGGTCAGCGCGGCAGCCGTGCTCCCACGCCGGCCTTCCGCAGCCGGTCGGCGATCAGGATGCCGAGGGCAGTCGCCCCGAGGCAGCTGGCGAGGGTCACGGCGAAGAACGTGACCTGCAGGGGCAGCTCGAAGCTGCCGAGGTTGAACGACGTCCAGGCGAGCACCGGGTAGACGATGCCGACGATCGCGGCGCCGAGGTAGTGCAACCAGGTTCCCCAGTAGCGCCAGAGCACGAAGAGGAACGGCAGCTCGGTGAACGCCGCCCACCACAGGTTGGTGGCGACGCTGCTGAAGCCGTATCCCGAGAACGGGACGATGACGAGTCCGGCCAGCAGGCCCACCAGCAGACCGACGAGAGGGCGGCGCAGCAGACGCAGGGCGATGACCGAGGGGAGCAGCCAGAGTCCGGCGAGCCCGACGCTGACGAAGGGGAGACCGGGGAAGAGGATCGTCGAGATCCAGTTCGCCGGCGCGAGCAGCGCTCCACCGGCGACACCGAGCGCGGCACATGTCAGGAGGATCGCCGTCGGGAACCGGAAGCGCGAGCGTCCGCCACCGGTGGGTGGTCGATTCTGCATCCCAGAAGGCGATTTCGGATGCGTTTCTGACCGCTCACCACCGTGGGAGGCCGAATCCGCGTAGGGGTTCGAGCCCGCGGCATCCGCTCCGGGCATGCCATCCGCTCCGGTCATGCCATCCGCGCCGCTCATGCGAGGGGCTCCGCTGCCGCTTCGCGGGCTGCCTTCGACGTCGGCGACGCAGCGCCGATCTTCCAGTACCCGCAGAAGCTGACGTCGTTCTTGTCTACGCCGCGCTCGCCCACGAGGTGCTTGCGCGCACCGGATGCGAGCGACTGCTCGCCCGCCGCGTAGGCGTGGAACGGCGCGTCGGGGAGCGTCAGCTCGCGCAGTCGAGCCAGAGCGAAAGACCCGGGGTCGAACTCGTGCGGGCGCACGAGCCAGACCAGGTCGACACCGGCCGGATGCGGGAAGTCGAGCGCGTCCTCCTCGGACGGCACCTCGATGATCGCCGTGCCCGTGGCGTGCGCGGGCAGCGACGCGCAGATCGAGGCGATCGCCGGCAGCGCCGTCTCGTCGCCGATCAGCACGACGCGGTCCGTTCCGCGCTGCGGGTTGAACGTCAGTCCCTCGTCGATGATCAGCACGTGCTCGCCGGGCGCACAGGTCTCCGCCCATCGCGAGGCGGGGCCGGCCGTGCCGTCGGCCGCAGACCCGTGCAGCACGAAGTCGACGTCGATCTCGGCGCCCGACTCCGTCGTCGCCGGTCGGTGTGCGCGCACGCTGTAGTTGCGCATGACGGGGCGTTCGCCGTCGGGGATGCGCAGGAACTTGAGATACCCGAACATCTTGTTCGCCTTCGCGGGCACCCGGTCGAGGCCCGCGTCGCCGCCGATCGGCAGGAACAGGCGGAACCACTGGTCGAATCCCATCGGATGGAACTTCTCGATCTCGCCTCCCCCGAGGGTGACTCTCATCCAGTGCTCGGAGAGGCGCTGGGTGCGCAGCACGCTGAGGTGGATGAGCTCGGACGATTCGGGCTTGACCAGTTTGCTGTATGCCATGCGGGCGCCTTTCAGGGCAGCTGCCAGGGGAAGAAGAGCACGAAGATCGCGGCGGATGCGGTGATCGACGCGATGATGAAGACGGTGTCGCGGGTGCGGAACGGCACGAGATGACGCTCGGTGCGTGTCGGGTGGGCGCCGAAGGCGCGGGAGTCCATGGCGAGAGCGACGCGCTCGGCGTGGCGGATCGCTCCGGCGAGCAGCGGCACGATGTAGCCCCAGCCTCGGGCGATGCGTGCGAACGGACCGCTGCCGCCGTGATGACCGCGCACCCGATGCGCGGCACGGATCACCGCGAGCTCGTGGCCGAAGCGCGGCACGAAGCGGAAGGCGGCGAGGGCCGTGTAGCCGATCCGGTAGGGCACGCGCAGCTGCTGCACGCTGGCGCGCACGAGGTCGGGGCCGGTGGTGGTCAGGCCGCCGACGAGGGCCAGGGCGACGATCGCACCGAGTCGGAGGGCGGTGGCGAAACCGATCTCAAGAGCGCCTCGGTACAGCGTCCACTCGCCGATCTGCAGCGCGGCACGGGTGTCGTCGACGAGCGACGCATCGACCCACAGCGAGAACCCGACGCCGATCGCGAGCATGCCGATCGGCAGCGCGACGAACAGCAGCGCGGCCGTGTGCCAGGTCACGCGGGAACCCGCGACGATCAGTGCGAGAGACAGCACCAGGAAGACGGCGGGTGTGGCGAGGTCGCGCACGAAGATCAGCAGCACCATGGCCGGGGCGACTCCGGCGACCTTCGCCAGCGGGTTGAGCGCATAGAGGAACTGGCGCGGAGAGGATGCCGAGACGGCGGCGTACGGGTCGAAGACGTGCGCGCTCATGCGATCGCCTGCCCCGCTTCGGCCAGCACGCGCTGCAGCGCCGGGAGCCGGAGCCCCGCCTCGACGAACGGCGCCTCATCGCGGAAGAGCTCGTCGGTGCGATCGGCGGCGTGCACTCGACCGTCCTTGAGGATGACGGTGTGCGACGTGTGCTCGGCGACGAGCTGGAGGTCGTGGGTCACGATGACGATCGTCGTTCCCTCAGCGCGCAGATCGCGCAGCAGCGCGAGGAGCTCGGAGGCCCGCGCGCGATCCTGACCGAAGGTCGGCTCGTCGAGCGCCAGCACCTGCGGACGGGTGATGAGAGCGGTGCCGACCGAGAGGCGTCGCTTCTCTCCGCCCGACAGCAGGAACGGGTGCACGTCGGCTTTGGCTTCGAGTCCGAAGCGGGCGAGCATGGCATCGACGCGCTCGCGCGTCTCGGCATCCGGGGTGTGCCGCAGCCGAAGCCCGTGTGCCAGCTCGTCGAACACCGTGTGGGCGATGAACTGGTGCTCGGGATTCTGGAACACGAATCCGATGCGGCTCGCGAGCTCACGCGGCGACGCCGAGCCGGGGTCGATGCCGTCGACCGTCACCTGGCGCTTCGGCGGCGGCACGACTCCGGCCAGCGCCTGCAGCAGGGTGGTCTTGCCTGCGCCGTTGGTGCCGATGATCGCGGTGAGGGTTCCCGGCTCGATGTCGAGATCGATGCCGTGCAGGATCTCGGTGCGGTGGCGGCGCACGGTGAGACCGCGGGCGCTGATGATCGGTGCGGTGTCGCCGGTCTCGGTCGTCCAGCCGCGACCTGCGTCCGTCTGCAGGACCGTGGCACGAACGTCGGGCGAAACAGCGTCGTCTGGTCCTGCATCCGTGCCTCGGTCCTGCAGACGGTTCGGGCGGGAGGCGGCGGACGAGGCCGCGCCCGGGCTCTGCAGGTGGTTCACCCGCGTCACCCGCGTCATGGTCAGCGCCGCGGCGAGCTCGGAGGGGGTGAGGGGGAGTTCGTCGAAGTGTGCCCCCGCATCCTGCATCCGCAGTGCAGCCAGAGTCGCACCCGGCAACCAGACCCCCATGGCCATGAGCTCGGGGGCGTGCGTGCGGATGGTCTCGGCCGCCGGGCCGTCGAACGCCACGCGTCCGGCACGGTCGAGCACGATCGTGCGGGTGACGAAGCCCATCGCCGCGTCGAGGTTGTGCTCGACGAGCAGGATGGCCCGATCGCCGGCGGCGACCACATCGGTCAGTGCGGCATAGACATCGTCGATGCCCTGCGGGTCGAGGTTCGCGGTCGGCTCGTCGAGCACGATCAGGGGCGACCCCATGGCCAGTGCGCACGCGATCGCGAGGCGCTGACGCCCGCCGCCCGACAGCCGGTCGGGGTTCTCGTCCCGTCGCTCCCACAGGCCGACGCGACCGAGAGCGTCCGCTGTCCTGGCGTGCACCTCGTCGAGGGGGAGCAGCAGATTCTCGGGTCCGAACGCGACCTCGTCATAGACGGTGCCGGTGACGATCTGCGCATCCGGGTCTTGGAAGACCATCGCGACGTGGGTGCTCAACGACGCGGTGTCGGCTTCGACCGTGCTGACGCCGCCGGCGTCGACCGCGCCCGTCATGGTCGCCGGCACGGCATGCGGGACGAGCCCGTTGAGTGCGAGCGTGAGCGTCGACTTGCCCGAACCGGAGGGGCCGAGGAGCAGCACGACCTCACCGGTGCCGATGTCGAACGTGACGTCGTGGGGCGAGGGGCGCACCGCACCGGCGTGGGTGATCGAGAGGTCACGCACGCTGAGAAGGGGCGCGGATGAGCGCACGGCATAACCCCGGTTTCGGCGGATCGGTACCGTTCTAACTTAGCTGAGCCTTACCTGAATCGCCACGCGCCGGATCAGCCGCGATCGACGCTCAGCGCCGGGCCACGCCTGCCCGGCTCAGGGCGCCGCCGATCGCCAACCCCACGGCCGTCCAGGCGATGGGGCCGAGCACCGAGATCACGAGATAGGCGATCTGCGCCCATGGCGGCAGCACGGCCAGGTGAGCGGCGAAGAACACCACGACCGCCACGATGACCCCGATGACCCCGGCCGAGATGAAGAAGCGCCACGCCCCCCACGAGCGGTACCGCGTGAGTGCGGCGATGCCCTCCTGGATCGCGCCGAACAGCAGCGCGGTGCCGATGAAGCGCAGCGTCCAGGCCGGGTTGAAGGCGCTCGAGATGAGCGCGGCGATGACGTGCGTGACGAGTGCGACCAGGGGGCGGCGCAGCACCTCCTGGGCGATGATGCCCGGAAGGACGTGCGAGCCGAGGACGAGGCCGTAGAGGAATGCCGGGCCCGCGAGAACAGGGAGCGTGATCCAGCCGGCGATCCCTCCGAGGAGGCCCGTGGCGACGCCGATCGCGGCGCAGACCAGCAGCACGCGGGTCGTCAGGACGGGGGAGGATGCCACTCGTCCAGCCTACTGTCGACCATCGGCGACACGGCTGGCCGTTCGTCCAGGAATAATCACCGACTCTGGTGTGTGGACGGAAGCCCGGCGTAGCTTGAACGGCGGTGCGGCAACGCAGTCGCACCGTGATCATCGGGAGAAGCGCATGGGTCGAACACCCCTCCGGATGGCAGCGGCCACAACCCTGGCAACGCTGTTCATCGCATCGACGGCAACCGCAGGCTACGCAAGCACGGAGGAGGTGAACCACCCCACTCCGGTCGAAGGCACGCCCGGTCACTACATCGTCGTGCTGAAGTCCGATCCACTCGCGAGCTACACCGGCGACGTCAACGGCCTCAAGGCGACGAAGCCGGCCGAGGGCGAGCAGCTCGAGAGGCAGTCGCAGGATTCGCAGCGCTATGTCGAGCATCTCGAGTCCGAGCAGCAGACGATAGCGCAAGAGGTCGGGGTCACCCCGGAGAACACCTACCAGGTGGTGCTCAACGGCTTCAGCGCCGAGCTGTCGGGAGAGCAGGTCGACAAGCTCCGTGCGTCGAAGGACGTCTACGGCGTCTACCCCGACTTCATCCGTCACCCCGACGCGCAGACCTCGACGGACTTCCTCGGTCTCGGCGACGACAAGAAGGGCCGCGGCGGCGTCTGGCAGCAGACCGGCGGTGTCGACAAGGCCGGCGAGGGCGTGGTCGTGGGTGTCATCGACACCGGCATCGCCCCCGAGCACCCGTCGTTCGAGGGCAAGAACCTCAAGAAGCAGCCCAAGAAGGACAAGCGCCACAAGGGGAATCAGCCGTACACCGACGGCACCTACGTCTACTTCGACAAGTCCGACGGCGGTCAGTTCCAGGGAACGATGGTCGAGGCCCAGGAATGGGACAAGGGCGACTACTCGTCGAAGCTCATCGGCGCCCAGTACTTCTACACCGGCGCCGAGGCGGCAGGATTCGACTTCCAGTACGACTACCTCTCGCCGCGTGACGGCGACGGTCACGGTTCGCACACCGCGAGCACGGCGGCCGGCAACTTCGGTGTGAAGGCCTCGATCGAGGACGTCGACTTCGGCAGGATCTCGGGGGTCGCACCCGGTGCCAAGGTCGCGGCCTACAAGGCCTGCTACGTCGGACCCGACGAGGCGGTCACGACCGACGACATCTGTGCGGGCAGCGACCTGATCGCCGCGATCGACCAGGCCGTCGCCGACGGGGTCGACGTGATCAACTACTCGATCGGCGGTGGAGCGGCGTCGACCGTGCTCGCGCCGGAGGACATCGCGTTCTTCAACGCCGCCGCCGCGGGCGTCTTCGTGGCGACCAGTGCGGGCAACGACGGCCCCGACCCGGTCACGGCCGATCACGCGTCTCCGTGGTACACCACGGTCGCAGCCTCGACGATCCCCACGTGGGAGGGCACCGTGCAGTTCGACGGCTTCTCCCAGGCCGGTGCGTCGGTGAGCGTGCCCTTCGGCACGACGGTCACCGGCCCGTCGATCTACGCGGGCGATGCGCCGGCTGCAGGTCAGGCCGCCGCCGATGCCGCGCTGTGCCTCCCCGGCACGCTCGACGTCGCGAAGGTCACCGGTCACATCGTGGTCTGCGACCGAGGCGGCAACGCTCGCGCCGAGAAGTCGCAGGTCGTGAAGGATGCCGGTGGCATGGGTGTCGTGCTCGTCAACGTGCCCGGTGCCGCCGACTCGCTCGACAACGACTTCCATGCCGTGCCGACCGTGCACCTCGCCTCGGTGCATCGCGCAGCGGTGCTCGCCTACGTGCAGGGCGGCGTCGACCGTCCGATCACGCTCGTGGGTGAGAACACGACCGGAGTGGTGACGCCCGTGCCGCAGATCGCCGGATTCTCGAGCCGCGGCCCGATGCTGGCAGACGGCAGCGACATCATGAAGCCCGACATCGCCGCCCCGGGCGTCGCGATCCTCGCGGCCACGCAGAACGCTCCCGGAGAGGCGCCGACGTTCGGCATCCTGTCCGGCACGTCGATGGCCTCTCCGCACATCGCCGGTCTCGCGGCGCTCTATCTCGGCGAGCGGCCGAACGCCAAGCCCGCCGAGATCAAGTCCGCGATGATGACCACCGCATACGACACGGTGAACCCCGACGGCTCTGCCAACAAGGACCCGTTCCAGCAGGGCGCGGGTCAGGTCGACCCGAAGCGCTACTTCAACCCGGGTCTGCTCTATCTGAACGACGTGCCCGACTGGGTGGCGTTCCTCGAGGGCAAGGGCCTGGCCGACTTCCCCGGCGAGCCGATCGATGGCAGCGACCTGAACGTCGCGTCGTTCTCGATCGGATCGCTCGCCAGCGCGCAGACGGTCACTCGCACGGTCACCGCCACGGAGAAGGGCACGTTCACGGCATCCGTCGATCTGCCCGGCGTGAACGTGACGGTGGAGCCGTCGACGCTGAAGTTCGACAAGCCGGGCCAGACCGCGACCTATACGGTCACGTTCGACAACCAGAGCGCACCGGTCGAGCAGTGGGCGACCGGATCGCTCACCTGGACGAGCAAGAAGAACACGGTGCGGTCGCCGATCGCGGTGTTCCCCGTCACGGCGGATGCTCCGGCCGAGGTCGAGGGCACGGGAGTCGACGGTTCGACCACGGTCGACATCACTCCCGGCGTCGACGGCGCTCTCGCGCTCGGGGTGTCGGGTCTGACCCCGTTCACGCTGCTGGAGGACCCGGACGGCCGGGTCGTCGGCCACTCGGGTGACGAGGCATCGGGAGACGCGAACAAGGACGTGTCGTGGATCGTCGACGTGCCGGAGGGCACGACGCTCTCGCGCTTCGACCTCGACTCGTCGGATGACACGGGCAGCGACCTCGACCTCACGGTCTATCGGGTCGTGAGCCCCGACGACCTGCGCTACTACGAGCGCTGGCAGTCGGCCACGGGGTCGGCCGACGAGCGGGTGACGCTTCCTGCACCGACGGCCGGCACCTACCTGGTGGTCGCGAACGTCTACTCGACCTCGGCGCCGATGACGTGGGACATGACCTACGCCACCGTGCAGCCCGAGGGTGAGGGGGCGTTCACGGCGACCCCGAACCCGATCGAGGCCGTGCGCGGCCAGGCGACGAGCTACGAGCTCAGCTGGACCGGCCTCACCGCCGGCACCCGCTATCTCGGACTCGTGCAATACGGTGAGTCCGCCGTGCGCACGATCGTGACGGTCGACGCGCAGTAGCAGTCACAGGCGACGCCCCGTGCTCTTCGGAGCGCGGGGCGTCGTCATGCGCTGTGGAGTCAGATCTTCCGACCGCGGGGCATGAGCCGCACGTCGGGCAGGGGAGGTGCGGGGATGCGCACGTCGTGCCCCTCGACGACGCCGAAGCGAGCGGATGCCGCCTCCCACTCGGTACGCGCCTCGACGATCTCGTCGTGATCACGTCCGGCGAAGTTCCACCACATGACGATCTCGTCGGCGAACGGCTCGCCTCCGATGAGGAAGAGCAAGGCACCCTGCACGCTCGTCACCTCGACGGCACCGCGCGAGTCGCCCAGGTAGAGCATCTCGTTCCGGGTCATCCCGTGCGTCGCCACGTCTGCATCTCCCTCGACGAGCATGAGGGCGTGCTCCCATTCGGGGCGCAGCGGTAGCCGGACGCGGGTGCCGGCCGGCACCACGATCTCGGCGCCGACGATGGGTGTGTGCACGGTGGCCGGTGAGGTGACGCCGGCGAACTCACCGAGAACCACGGTGGCCGTGGCCGACGAGCCCTCGTCGGCCCGAAGCGAGACCTGAGGGAGATCGGTGTGGCGCTCGAAGCCGCCCGCTCCCTGGCGTGCGCCGTCGGGCAGGACCACCCAGAACTGCAGGGCGTCGAGGGGGATGGGCTCATCGCCGATCGAGTACTCGGAGTGCGAGATGCCGTTGCCGGCGGTCATCAGGTTGAGCTGCCCGCGTCGCAGGTCGGCGTCGCTGCCGAGCGAGTCGCGGTGACGGATCTCTCCGACCAGCGGCCAGGTGACCGTCTGCAATCCGATGTGGGGGTGCGGCTCGACCCGCATGCGGGTGTCGGCCGGTCCGAACCGGTCGAGGAAGCACCAGGCCCCGATCGTCGGCAGGTTGCGGTGCGGCAGAATACGCAGCACACTCATGCCGCGCACCCCGCCGAGAGGCACCTCGCGCGGTTCGAGGACGATGCGACGTTCGCCGATCCGTGCTTCGCCGTGGACGTCACCGGATGGGGTCGCGATATCGGTCATCCGATTCTCCTTCGCTCAGGGGCGTCTGCGCACCGGCACTCCGGTGGACTCCTAGGCTCGCCCCATGATGTCTCGACGTTCTCCCATTATCCTGCTCGCCCTCGGTGCCTCGGCGGTGGTGCTGTCGGGTTGCGCCTCAGGGGGCGATGCCGGGTTCTGCGGTCCACTCCATGACGAGCATGAGGCGGCGGCGGTCGCGTTCGTCGCGCTGGTCCCGGGGATGAACACGGAGGCGGACGTGCAGACGCGGCTCAGCCTCGTCGAGGAGCTCGAGCCGACCCCGGAGCTCGCCGATGACCTGACGGCCTGGACCGACTACCTCACGGTGGGTGCGGAATCGATCGATGACGACCCCACCGCGGTCATCGAGGCGTACGACGACAACGCCAAAGCATCAGGAGAAGCCCTGTTCGAGTACTACATGGGCACCTGTCTGCAGTAGTCGAGCCCTGGAGTCAGGCCATTCCCGCCAGGCCATTCCCGCCAGGTCATTCCCGCCAGGCCATTCGCCCAGGTCCGAATCCGGTCAGGCCTCGACCGGTGCGGTGCCGGGGCGCTTCGGCCAGCGGATCTCGGCGCCGGCGATCTCGTGCGTCGTCAGGTACTTCGCGATGTACGGGCACAGCGGCACGATCGCATCGCCGGAGGCGGCGGCATCCGTCAGCGCCCTCTCGGCGAGGATGCCGGCGAGACCCTGCCCCTGGAATGCGGGGTCGATCTCGGTGTGGATGAAGCGGATCGCGCCGGGGCGCAGATCGAACTCGGCGTAGCCGGCGAGCGTGCCGTCCGAGCGGATCTCGTAGCGGGATTCTGCGTCGTCGCGGGTGACGGTGATGTCGGTCATCGGGATCTCCTTCAGGCGTCTGCGTCCAACCTACGCCCGTGGAGTTGTGGAGGGGCGGGCCGAGGTCGGCGGGGGTCGTTACGCTGGAGGGATGCCGCAGACTCCCCGTGACCCGTACGAGGATCTGCCGTACGCAGACGAGCCCTGGGACGGCGCAGGGTGGGAGCCCTCCGAGCCGCCGGAGCCCATGGACTGGGAGCCGCAGGGCGCCGGGTTCGAGCCTCCGCTCGACTGGGGCCCCGGTCCCGTGACGCCCGTGACGACGAAGGCCGGGCGGTCGGCGTCCCGCCCGACGGCATCCTCCGCACCGTCCTCTGCGGCATCCGCTCCCGCGGTGCGGCACGCCACCCCCAGTCGGTATCCATCGGCGGCCGAGGCGCTGCACACGGTCTTCGGCTACGACGAGTTCCGCGGCGACCAGGCCGCGATCGTCGATCAGGTCATCGGCGGCGGCGACGCGGTCGTGCTCATGCCGACCGGCGGCGGAAAGAGCGTGACCTATCAGGTTCCCGCTCTCGTGCGCGAGGGCACGGGTCTCGTGATCAGCCCGCTCATCGCCCTCATGCACGATCAGGTCGACGCCCTGCGGGCCAACGGCGTCAACGCTGCGTATCTCAACTCCACGCAGGGGATCGACGAGAGGCGCGAGGTCGAACGGGCGTACGTCGCCGGTGAGCTCGACCTCATCTACGTCGCCCCCGAGCGGCTGTCGTCGCCGCAGACCACGGCGCTGCTGCAGCGAGGCACGCTCAGCGTGATCGCGATCGACGAGGCGCACTGCGTGTCGCAGTGGGGCCACGACTTCCGCCCCGACTACCTCGCGCTCGGCGACCTCGGCGAGCGGTTCCCCGGGGTTCCGCGCATGGCGCTCACCGCGACCGCCACCCGTGCGACGCATAAAGAGCTCACCGAGCGACTCAGGCTCGACACGGCGAAGCACTACGTCGCCAGCTTCGATCGGCCGAACATCCAGTACCGCATCGTGCCCAAGGTCGATCCGCGCAAGCAGCTGGTCTCGTTCATCCGCGCGCAGCCGGAGGGCTCGGTGGGCATCGTCTATGCGCTGAGCCGCAAGTCGGTCGAGCAGACGGCGGCGTATCTCGCGGCGCAGGGTTTCGACGCCCTGCCGTACCACGCGGGCCTTCCCGCCGAGGTGCGGGCGAAGAACCAGTCGCGGTTCCTGCGCGAAGACGGTGTGGTGATGGTCGCGACGATCGCCTTCGGCATGGGCATCGACAAGCCAGACGTGCGCTTCGTCGCCCACATCGACCTGCCGAAGTCCGTCGAAGGGTACTACCAGGAGACCGGGCGTGCGGGCCGCGACGGCGAACCGTCGATCGCGTGGATGGCCTACGGGCTCGGCGACGTGGTGCAGCAGCGGCGCATGATCGATCAGAGCCCGGGCGACCGCACCTTCAAGATGCGCATGGGGCAGCACCTCGACGCGATGCTCGCGCTGTGCGAGACGGTCGAGTGCCGTCGACAGAATCTGCTCGGCTACTTCGGACAGGAGTCCCAGCCCTGCGGCAACTGCGACACCTGCCTCGAGACGACCGAGACCTTCGACGGGCTCGTCCCCGCGCAGAAGCTGCTCTCGACGATCGTTCGCCTCAAGCGCGAGCGCAACCAGTCGTTCGGAGCCGGTCATCTGATCGACATCCTGCGCGGGGCCTCGACCGAGCGCATCCGCCAGCAGGGCCACGAGAAGCTCGCGACCTACGGCATCGGCGCCGACCTCTCGGATCAGGACTGGCGCAGCGTTGTCCGTCAGCTGCTCGCGCGCGGCATCATCGTGGCGCAGGGCGACTACGGCACGCTCGCGCCCGGCGAGCAGTCGGTCGGCGTGCTGAAGGGCGAGACGCCTGTGCCGCTGCGCAAGGACACGATCGGGCGACCGGCGTCTTCACCGCGGGCCCGCAAGGCGAGTGCGGCGGATGCTCTCGACGCCGGCGACCGTCCGCTGTTCGAGGCGCTGCGTGCGTGGCGTGCCGAGACCGCGCGGGAGCAGGGGGTTCCCGCCTACATCGTCTTCGGCGATGCCACGCTGCGCGCTCTGGCCGAGCACCGGCCGGCCTCGCTCGCCGACCTCGACGGCATCACCGGCATCGGCGCCAAGAAGCGCGACGCCTACGGCGAGGGCGTGCTCGCGGTGATCGCCGCGGCCTGACGCCGTCTGAGGCCTCCGGCAGGACGTCGCACGCGTCAGCGCAGCGGAAGAACGTCGTCGAGATGGGCGCGCAGGTGGGCGGTGATGTCGACCGCGTCCCTGTCGTACAGCCATTGATACTGCAGCCCGTCCCACATCGCGACGAGCCAGACGGCCTCGTGCTCGGGGTCGCGATGCTCCGACAGGTCCCCGTCGACCTGCGCGAGCCGGAAGAGCTCGGCGAAGTAGCCGATGACCTCCTCGAAGCGCTCGGCGAAGTAGTCGTGGGCGGGGTGCGTCGCGGGAACGGCCTCGCACGACAGCACCGCATACACCTCGATCAGGCCCGGCTCGTCGAGTGCGCTGACGCGCGCGCCGGTGGGGAGATCACGCAGTGCGGCCCCGGCTCGTTCGGGATGCTCGTCCTCGCTGCGCTCCTGAATGGCGCGGTCGCGCTCGGTGAGCACGGCGCTCAGCAGCAGCTCCTTCGAGGGATAGTGGTGCAGGAGCGTCGACTTCGACACCCCGACAGCCTTGGCGATGTCGCTGAGGCTCGTGTCGCCGTATCCTCCCCGCGAGAACAGACGCATCGCGTCCGCGAGGATCTGCGCCCGACGGCGTCGACCGACTGCGTAACCGGGCTCGTTGTCGCCAGCGCCCTCGACGAGCGCCGCCGACATGACGGGCAACGGACCCGCGGCCGCGTCTGCGGGTGCGGGCTGAGCGGGGTCGCGCCAACCGACGGGCAGCGCCCACAGCGATTCGCGCTCCTCGAGCATCTGCACGACGTCGACGCGGTCTGGAAGGTACTGCGAGATCAGCTGCAGCCCGTCCCAGCCGGCCATGTGACGGGTGGTCTCGTCTGACACATCCCGGCCGGCGTCGATGGTGCCGTGCAGCGCCGCGTCCTCGAGCACCTCCGAGCTCAGCTCACGCAGACGGGCGTATCGCTGTCGCATCCGCTCGTGGGCCGGATGCTCGGGGGCCGACGCCTCGCCCGTGAGTGCCGCGAAGAGCCCCAGGTAACCCGGGGTGCGCGCGTTGCGCCGTGCGACGTCGGCGAAGATCAGCTCTCCCGAGTCCGATGCCGCCCCGACCAGATCGAACGCCCTCTCGTTCTCCTCCTCGAATCCGGCGACGACTTCGGCGAGCAGGTCGTCCTTCGAGGCGAAGTGGCCGAGGAGGCCGGGATGGCTCACGGATGCCGCGGCGGCGATGTCGCGCAGGGACGTCGAGCGGTACCCGTTCGAGATGAACAACTCGCGGGCGGCGTCCACGATCCGCTGGCGCGTGGCCGCGGCGCGCGCCTGACGCGAGCCTGTCGTCGTCGCTGTCGTCATCGCTCCCCCTTCCCCCTCATTCTCTCTCATTACCAGTCGGTAGACATTCACTTACCAAACGGTCGAGATTCGTGTATCGTCTTCCTCACGTCCGGTCGCAGATGACCGACGAACCTTGCCCGAAAGGATCCCCCGTGACAGAGCTGTCATCGGCCGCGACTGCGGCTGCCGTCGGTACCACCGGCTTCAAAGTCCCCGGCACCACGCCGCTGAAGACGCCCCGCGGATATACGCCCGGACTCGCCGCCGTGAACTTCGGCGTCTACCTGGCGCTTCTCACCCCCGTGATGGTGTCTATGGCGTTCAAGATCCAGCGCCTCGACCCCACGAACACCGAGGCGAGCCTCGGCCTCGTGATGGGCGTCGGCGCTGCATTCGCGCTCATCGCGAACCCGCTGGTGGGGCGTCTCTCCGACCGCACGACCTCGAAATGGGGCATGCGCCGCCCCTGGATCCTCGGCGGAGCGATCGTCGGTCTCGGCGGCTTCGCGATCATCGGCGCCGCGACCTCGGTGCTCGTCGTGCTGCTGGCCTGGTGCCTCGTGCAGGCGTCGATGAACGCGGTGCTCGCTGCAGCCAACGCCACGCTGCCCGACCAGGTGCCGGTCTCGAGCCGCGGCAAGGTCTCGGGCATCATCGGCATCACGACACCCATCGGCATCCTCGCCGGCAGCTTCATCGTGAACTTCCTCCCCGGTGACTTCGAGCGATTCTTCGTCCCCGGTGCGATCGCGCTGATCCTGGTCGTCGTCTTCGTGCTCACCCTGAAGGATCGTCGTCTCACCGAGAAGCCGGCCACACGCTTCACTGTCGGCACGTTCTTCGGCTCGTTCGTGTTCAACCCCCGCAAGCACCCGGACTTCGGCTGGACCTGGCTGACCAAGTTCTTCGTGATGTTCGGCTACGCGGGCATCGCCACGTTCCTTCCGCTCTACCTCGTCAACAGGTTCGAGCTCGACGAGCAGGGGGCGGTCGGCACGATCCTCATCGCGAACCTCGCATCGATGGCCGCCATGGCCATCTCCGCTCCGCTCGGAGGGTTCCTGTCCGACAAGATCGGCAAGCGCCGACCGTTCGTCGCGATCGCCGGAGTGATCATGGTCGTCGGTCTCGTGATCCTGGCCCTGGCGCCCTCGATCCCGGTCGTCATCGTCGCGCAGGCCATCATCGGGCTGGGTGCCGGCTCATTCCTCTCGGTCGACCTCGCCCTCGCCACCGAGGTGCTGCCGAACCCCGATGATGTCGCCAAGGACCTCGGCGTGCTGAACATCGCGAACGCGCTTCCGCAGTCGATCGCTCCCGCCATCGCGCCGAGCATCATCGCGCTCGGCGCCGCGACCCCGCTCGGTGGATACACCACCTGGTATCTGTTCGGGGCGCTCGTCGCGCTCGCCGGCGCCGTTCTCGTCTTCCGCATCAAGGGAGTCAAGTGACCATGACGAACATCGATGTCATCACCGCACGACCATGGCTCGACACGAGCCTGACGATCGATGAGCGCGTGCAGCTGCTCCTCGATGAGATGACCGTCGTAGAGAAGGCCGGGCTGTTCTTCCACACGATGATCGCGATCGGCGACCTCGACGAGGCGAATCCGATCTTCGGCACTCCGAGCGCGCGCGAGTTCGTCGAGGTCAAGAACATGACCCACTTCAATCTGCTCGGCGCCGCGCCCACCGGTCGCGAGATCGCGGCGTGGCAGAACGAGCTGCAGCGGCTCGCCGCATCGACGAGGCTCGGCATCCCGGTCACTCTGTCGACCGACCCGCGGCATTCGTTCAGCGAGAACCCCGGGGCATCGATCCTCGCAGGGCCGTTCTCGCAGTGGCCGGAGACGCTCGGTCTCGCAGCTACTCGAGACCCTGAGCTCGTCGAGCGGTTCGCCGATATCGCTCGCCAGGAATATACGGCGGTCGGTCTTCGCGTGGCGCTCCACCCGCAGGTCGATCTCGCCACCGAACCTCGGTGGGCCCGGCAGACCGCCACCTTCGGAGAGGACCCGGAGCTGACGGGCATTCTCGGAGCGGCATATATCCGCGGGTTCCAAGGAGAGTCCTTCGGCCCAGGGTCCGTCTCGACCATGACGAAGCACTTCCCCGGTGGCGGCCCGCAGCTCGACGGCGAGGATCCGCACTTCCCCTACGGCCGCGAGCAGGTCTACCCGGGCGGCGAGTTCGAGCTGCACCTCAAGCCCTTCGAAGACGCCCTCGCCGCGGGCACCCGACAGATGATGCCGTACTACGGCATGCCGGTCGGCACCGAGTACGAGGAGGTCGGCTTCGGCTTCAACAGGTCGGTCATCACGGGGCTGCTGCGCGAGCGGTTCGGGTTCGACGGGCTCGTCTGCACCGACTGGGGGCTGATCAACGATGCCGAGATCTTCGGGCAGCCGTTCCCCGCCCGCGCATGGGGTGTCGAAGACCTGACGCCGCGCGAGCGGATGCTCAAGGTGCTGGATGCCGGTGTCGATCAGTTCGGTGGAGAGGACTGCCCAGAACTGCTGCTGGAGCTCATCGCCGACGGCTCTGTGTCGGAAGACAGGCTCGATGTCTCGGCCTCAAGGATCCTGCGCGAGAAGTTCGAGCTCGGGCTCTTCGAGGCCCCGTTCGTCGACGAGGATGCGGCTGATGAGATCGTCGGACGCGCCGAGTTCCGTGCCGCCGGAGAGGCAGCGCAACGCGCCTCCGTCACGGTGCTGACGAACGACGGCTCGCTGCCGTTCGCCACCGGGCTCAAGCTCTATGTCGAAGGGATCGACGCCGAGGTCGCCGCGGCCTACGGCGAGGTCGTCCCGACTCCGGACGAGGCCGATCTCGCGATCGTCCGCCTGCAGGCGCCCTTCGAGCAGCGCGACACCACCTTCGAGAACTTCTTCCATGCGGGCTCGCTCGAGTTCCCCGACGAGGTGCTCGATCACGTCCGTGCGATTGCGGGTGCCGTGCCGACCGTGGTCGACGTGCTCGCCGATCGTCCGCCGATCCTCCAGCCGATCACGGATGCCGCGGCTGCCGTCACCGTCAACTGGGGCGTCTCCGCGGCAGCGCTGCTCGACGTGCTGAGTGGCGTCGCCAGCGCGCAGGGCAGGCTGCCGTTCGACCTGCCGAGGTCGATGGCGGCGGTCGTCGCCTCGCGTCCGGACGTGCCCTTCGACACCGCAGATCCGCTCTTCCGATTCGGTCACGGGCTCACGCTCTAGCACTCGCCCGCCCCTCTGAGACCGCCCCGCAGGCATCGACCTGCGGGGCGGTCTTCGTCGTTCCGAGGGCTCGCGGCTGCGTGCTGTCGGGATGACCTTTCGTCCGTCGAAACGTGAGGGGCGTGATCAACCTGCCGATCGGTTGCGTTCAGACGTGCACAAACGTCTCGTTATATGACGTTGAGCGAATGAAGTCTGGACGTTCACTGGACTTAACATTCGAAATCCCGCAATACTGTCTGGACATGCGCTCGGTCGGCACCTGTCGACGCCTGGGGAGGGCCTTGTGACGCGGAACATCTGCATCACGGGAGAGGCGAATGAGAATCATCGAGGGGAAGACTCTGCGGCGACGCAGAGCGATCGGGGGAGGCATCGCCGGCGTCACCGTCGGAGCGGTGGTCCTCGCGGGTGCGTTGGTGCCGACAGCGGCGAACGCGCTCGACGACGCGAATCCGAACGATCCGTCGGTAGCGCAGGGGCAGATCGTCCAGTTGCCCGCCGATCTGCTCGGCGGACTCGACATCGCCGCGCTCGGTCACACGATCACCAGCAACCCCGCCGCGGCGGGGCCGGAGCTCGGCGGTCTCGATCTGGCACTGCTCGAGGCGCTCAGCATCGACGTCGGCACGCTCAACGTGCCGCTGCTGACCGACGGCACGACGCCCGGACTGCTGCAGCTCGGCGATCTGGGAGGCGCGCAGAGCTTCAGCTCCTCGCCGACCCAGACGCAGTCGATCGCATCGGCGGGCGCCATCACCTCCGGTGGTGCGATCGACGCCGGGGCCATCGACGGAAGCGTGAACCCGGGAACCCTCGAGCTGACAGACCTCTTCGACCAGCTGAACGTCGCCGGTCTCACCGATGCGGTCCTCGACGAGGCGTCGATCGGCATCGGAGCCCTCGCATCGCGAGCCGAGTCAACCACGGGCGTGGCCGCCTCGGAGTACCGCGTCGCGGGCCTGAACCTCGATCTGCACAGCAACCTGGTCGCGGGTCTCGCGACCACACTGGGCTCGGCCATCCAGGGCACGGTGACCCCCGTGAGCGACCTCACCGGTCCCGGTGGAGCACTCACGGGTCTCGTCACGACGCTCGTGAACACGATCAACGCGATTCCGGACGTGCCCCTCGTCGCCGCCTTCGAGGCGACAGGTGGAACGGTCGAGATCGCCGGTATCGACACGGTCGGCGACACCGTCGTCGCCGAGCTGCTCACCGAGCCGCTCGAGAACACCACCGGCTCGGTGCTCGTCGATCTGACGGACGGGACGATCTCTGTCGATCTCGCCCAGATCCTCGTCGAGACGGGTGCCGGCGCCGATCTCAACTCGCTCCCGGCGAACACCCCGGTGCTGTCCGGAGACACGATCGCAGCGATCCAGCAGGGCGTCACCTCGGCGCTCACCGGAACGCATCCGAACAGCCTCAACGGCAAGGTCTCCACGATCCTCGACTCCACTCTGGACTCGCTCGCAGTGACGGTCACGGTCGGGGTGGATCTCACCAACCCGCTCACCGGTCTCGACCTGCTGTCAGGCGATGTGACGGTCGCCGGCAGCCTGGCCCAGTTCGCGGGCACGGCCACACCGGTGCCCGCCGTCACCACCGACATCTCCCTCGCGGGGCTCAACATCGGGTTGCTGCTGAATCCGGTGGTGAGCGCTGTCACGACGGCGGTCGCCACGACGACCGGACCGCTGGTGAATACGGCCCTGACCAGCGTCATCCCGCTCGTCCAGCCGGCCCTCGCTGCGGTGACCGGCCCTGTGCTCTCGACGCTCGACCCCGTGCTGCAGGGCGTTCTGTCGCAGGTCGCGACCATCACGATCAACGAGCAGTCAGAGCCCGGAGACATCCCGGGTGACAGCTTCACCGTGCGAGCACTCGCGATCGATCTGCTGCCGGCCGTGGGCGGAGGAGTCGAACTCGACTTCGCATCGTCGACGGTGAAGGCGGCGGTCGCCGCGGTCGCCGCGATCGACGCGGCCGACACTGTTCAGGCGGGCACGAGCCTTCCTGTCACGGGTTCCGGCTGGCCGGCGAACACCGATGTCTCGGTGCAGGTCACGAGCGCAGGGGGCACGCCGGTCAATGACCCGGTGACCCTGACGACCGATGGGTCGGGCAATCTCACCGGGGGCGTCTTCATCCCCGCGTCGACACCGCCCGGCACCGGATACATCGTGACGGCCACGGACGGCACCAGCACCGCGACGGACACCACCGAGGTCACGGCCGCTGCCGCGATCGACGCCGCACCTGCAGTGCAGGACGGCACGAACCTCGGCATCTCGGGAACGAACTGGCCGGGAAGCACCCAGATCTCGCTGCAGCTGACCGCGCCCGGTGGCGGCGCGAACGTCGGCGGCCCCGAGCTCGTCACCACCGACCCGTCTGGCGCGTTCACCTTCGATTACCCGGTGCCGGCCGGCACCCCTGCGGGAACCGGCTACACGGTCACCGCGACGGCCGGCACGCAGACGGCGACGGACACGACCGAGGTCACGAATGCTCCGGTCGCGTCGATCGATGCGGCCGCGGTCGTTCAGGCCGGGACCGATCTCGCCGTCTCCGGCGCCAACTGGCCGGCGAACACCGAGATCTCGGTGCAGCTGACCGCCCCTGGCGGAGACGCGGATGTCGGTGGCCCTGAAACAGTCACCACGAACGGCGACGGCGAGTTCACCCTCGCATATCCGGTGCCCGCCTCGGCGGTGCCGGGAACGGCGTACACGGTCACCGCGACCGACGGAACCGACACGGCGATCGACACGACCGAGGTGACGGCCGCTGCTGTGGTCGACGCCCCGGCGACGGTGCAGGCAGGCACGAGCCTTCCCCTCACCGGTGCGAACTGGCCGGCGAACACCGTCATCGAGGTGCAGCTCACCGACCCCGACGGCGGTGACGTGGGCGGTCCCGAGACGGTCACGACCGACGGAGACGGCGGGTTCACGCTGAACTACCCGGTTCCCGCATCGGCCACACCGGGCACGGGCTACACGGTCACCGCGACCGTGGGCGCACAGACGGCGACCGACACGACCGAGGTGACCGCTGCTGCAGCGGTCGATGCCGCGGCGACGGTGCAGGCAGGCTCGAGCCTTCCCGTCACCGGCACCGGCTGGCCTGCGAACACCGAGGTCTCGGTGGTGCTGACGGCACCGGGTGGCGGAACGACCGTCGGCGCTCCTGCGACGGTCACGACCGATGCGTCCGGCGGGTTCACGCTGAACTACCCGGTTCCCGCTTCGGCGGCTCCGGGTGCGGGCTACACGGTCACCGCGACGGTCGGCGCCCAGACGGCGACGGACACGACGGCTGTGACCGCGGCGGCGACCGTCGACGCGGCGGCAACCGTCGAGGCGGGCACCGACCTCGCCGTCTCCGGCGCCGACTGGCCGGCCGATACCGAGGTCACCGTGCAGTTGACCGCACCGGGTGGCGCGCTCATCGGCACACCCCAGACGGTGACGACCGGCGCTCTCGGTGGCTTCGCGATCGACTATCCGGTGCCGGCGGGAACCCCCGCAGGCACGGGCTACACGGTCACTGCGAGCGTGGGCGACCAGACGGCGACCGACACGACCGAGGTGACGGCGGCTCCTGTCGTCGTCGACGCGGCCGCATCGGTCCCGGCCGGCACCAACCTCGCCGTCACCGGCTCCGGCTGGCCCGTGAACTCCACGGTGTCCCTGCAGCTCACCGCCCCCGGTGGTGGAGCGGACGTCGGAGGTCCCGTGACTGCGACCACCGACGAGTTCGGTGCGTTCACGGAGAACTATCCGGTCCCGGCAGATGCCGAACCCGCTGCGGGATACCTGCTCACCGCCACATCCGGTGCGTTCAGCGACACGGACACCACCGAGGTGACCGCTGGCGACCCGGGCGACGTCAACACCAACGCGGCCGCATCGGCGTCGGCTTCGGCTGACGCCACTGCAGGCGGCGACCCGTCGGCTCAGGCGGCGGCGGAGGCCGCAGCTCTCGCCGACGCGACGTCGGCTGCATCGGCGGCGGCGACATCTGACGCCACCTCGGCGGCAGAGGCTGCGGCGACGCCCGACGCATCGTCGACGGCGACCACCGATGTCACCTCGACGGCCAACGCCTCGGCGGCTGTGGCTGCGCAGGCGGCGGCGCAGGCCGACGCGTCGGACGACGTGAACGCGGATGCATCGACAGCGGCGGAGTCGAACTCCGCGGCCTCGTCGGAGTCGGCGGCGACGACGGACGCCTCGACCGACGCCTCTTCCGAGGCCTCGGCGAACACGAACGCGGCGGCTTCGGCATCCGCTTCGGCGAATGCCGACGCCTCGACCGACGCGATCGCAGAAGCATCTGCACAGGCTGCGGCCTTCGCGGATGCCACTGCAGAGGGGTCGGCCGCGGCTGACCCGGCTGCCGAGGCTGCGGCGGAATCGGCGGCGACGGCGACGTCGTCGACGGCCGCAACGGCTGACGCGACCTCGGAGGCGAACGCCGGAGCGGCGATCGCGGCTCAGGCCGCGGCGCTGGCCGACGCGACGACCGACACCGCGGCTGAGGCCTCGGCCACGTCGGACGCGTCGACGAGCGCGGCATCGAACGCGAGTGCGGCGGCGATCGCCAACGCCTCGACCGACGCCTCCTCCGACGCGGTCGCCACGGCTGACGCGTCTGCGGCGGCGGATCCGACGGCTGAAGCCGACACCAACGCCTCGGCATCTGCGGCGGCATCTGCTCAGGCGGATGACGACAGCAACGCTGCNGACGCGTCTGCGGCGGCGGATCCGACGGCTGAAGCCGACACCAACGCCTCGGCATCTGCGGCGGCATCTGCTCAGGCGGATGACGACAGCAACGCTGCTGCTCAGGCGGCGGCGGTCGCTGCGGCGCTGGCCGACGCGACGAGCTCCGCTTCGGCGGCGGCTGACGTGACGGCTGATGCGGCGGCGTCGGCGGCGGCCACGGACGACGCGTCCACGGATGCCTCGGCCACGGCCACGACGGATGCGAACGCATCTGCTGCTGCGGCTGCTCAGGCGGCGGCGCAGAACGACGCGACCTCGACGAGTGCGGCTGACGCCTCGGCCTCGGCGGATGCCGACCCGAACGCGTCGGCGGCCGCGGCTGCCAACGCCACCTCGTCGGCCACGGCCTCGGCGACGGCTGCTGCTGATGCCTCCGCCACGGCTGACGCGTCTGCGGCGGCGGATCCGACGGCTGAAGCCGACACCAACGCCTCGGCATCTGCGGCGGCATCTGCTCAGGCGGATGACGACAGCAACGCTGCTGCCACGGCTGACGCGTCTGCGGCGGCGGATCCGACGGCTGAAGCCGACACCAACGCCTCGGCATCTGCGGCGGCATCTGCTCAGGCGGATGACGACAGCAACGCTGCGGCTCAGGCGGCGGCGGTCGCTGCGGCACTGGCTGACGCGACGAGCTCCGCTTCGGCGGCGGCTGACGTGACGGCTGATGCGGCGGCGTCGGCGGCGGCCACGGACGACGCATCCACGGATGCCTCGACCACGGCCACCACGGACGCCAACGCGTCTGCCGCTGCTGCTGCGGCGGCTCAGGCGACGGCGCAGAACGATGCGACCTCGACGAGTGCGGCTGACGCCTCGGCCTCGGCCGATGCCGACCCGAACGCGTCGGCGGCCGCGGCTGCCAATGCCTCATCGTCGGCCACGGCGTCTGCGACGGCTGCTGCTGATGCCTCCGCCGAGGCCGCTGCCGAGGCATCCGCCTCGGCGACGGCTGAAGCCTCGGCCTCTGCGGATGCGGATGCGGATGCAGACCCGACCGGCAAGATCGCCATCACGATCAAGGACCCGGTTCTGGAGCGCGGCGAGAAGCAGACGGCGGTCGGCACCGGGTTCAAGCCCGGCGAATCCGTCACCGGAGTGATGACCTCCGAGCCGATCGCACTGGGGACCAAGGTCGCCGATGCGCAGGGCACGGTCACCTTCACCTGGACCATCCCGTCGAGCACCGACCTCGGAACCCACGCGGTGACCCTGACCGGAGCGACCTCCGGCAGCGTCTCGGCCTCGTTCCAGGTCGTGGCCACAGGCCTCGCCACCACCGGTGGTGAAGTCCAGGGCGGGTGGATCGCGCTGGCGGCTCTGCTGCTGATGCTCGGGCTCGGGATGACGAGGGTCGCGCGTTCCAGACGGCCGCTCGCCCAGACGGAGTAACGCAGTGCAGGAACGCTGAGAGGTCGGGGCCGTCGCTGCGGCGGCCCCGGCCCTCAGCGGTGAGAAGGATGTGGATGAGCACGATGACTGAGACCTCACCGGAAGTGCAGGATGCGGCGACTGCCGTGGCCGCCCCGCGACCGCGCCCGACCTGGTGGGTGAAGCTCATCGCATTCGCCGCCTGTCTGCTGACCCTGTGGCATGTGGGTGCGTCGTTCCTCTGGATCGCACCGTATTCGGCACTGCGAGAGATCCCCACTCAGGAGGTGCTGGCCGGGTACATGCTGCCCATGTTCGGTCAGTCGTGGAGCGTCTTCGCTCCCGAGCCGATCAACGGCGACTACCACTTCAACGTCCGCGCCGTTATAGAGAAGGACGGCCAGGAGATCGAGACCGGGTGGGTGAGCGCCACCGACGTCGAGCTCTCGATGATCCGCTACAACCTGTTCCCGCCTCGCGCCGGCATCCAGTCGAGTGAGGTCGCGAGCGGTCAGATGAACGCGTTCAACAAGCTGGACGACGATCAGAAGGCCGTCGTGGGACTCGACTTCACCGAGGAGGGCTGGGAGGAGTGGATGGTGCGCTCCTTCGATGAGCTCGAGGGCGAGAAGCCGTCGACCGAGGCGTACATGGCCGAGGAGCACCTGTCGACCGCCTACGCCACTCAGGTGGCCTATGCGATCTGGGGCGCCGATGCAGTCGTCCAGGTCCAGTACCGCGTGAGCCGCCAGAACGTCGTCCCCTACGCCGATCGCAACGATCCGAGCGCGCAGCGTCCCGATCCCACGTTCTCGACCACCGGGTGGCGACTGCCTATAGAAGAGGAAGGGCAGAGTCGCGAGAACTTCGCCGACACCTTCCGCGCCCAGTTCGAGAGGATCCAGCCGTGAGCGCGCCGATCAAGACCGCGCCCAAGGGCGACGCGAAGAAGAAGAAGAAGGATGCCGGGTCTCAAACCGCCAGGTCGACGCTCACCGCGCCTCCGCCGGCATCCGCACCTCCGGCGCCTGCTCCGTCTGTCTCGCCTGCTCCTTCTCCCTCTCCGACATCACAGCCGCAGCTGCAGCCGCCCCGTTCATTCGTGACGCGTCTGCTGAGCTTCGTCTCATCGATGATCGGCGGGCTGTGGTCGATGGTCCTCTCGGCGATCGACCGGATCTCTGCGTTCGTGGGGGACTGGCTCTTCAACGGCAAGAAGGCCCTCTACGGCCTGGCGGTCACCCGCATCCTCTTCGGCATCACGGCGATCGGCCTGCTCGCGTCGAACTTCGGCACTCGTCTCTATACGTTCGGCTCGGGGTCGGCGTGGAACGGCGAGCTCGCCGAACCCGTCAGCGAGTTCCCGAAGATCTGGATCTTCAGCGCGTTCCATGCGGCGATGGGCAATGACGTCCTCTATACCGCTCTCTATCTGCTGCTCGGCGTGCTGGCCGTGCTGTTCGTGCTGGGCTGGCGCTTCCGGATCGTCCTGCCGGTGTTCTTCTGCCTCTGGGTGGGGTTCATCGAAGCCAACGACATGGTGGGCGACCAGGGCGACAACATGTTCCGCATCGCCCTGCTGCTGCTGTTCTTCGCAGACCCCGCCGCTCGGTGGTCGCTCGACGCCAGACGACGTGCGAAGAACGGCGAGTGGTTCGCTCCGGGGAGCCAACCGGCTCTTCTGGGCACCGTCTTCCACAATCTGGCCCTCGTGGCGCT
Source organism: Microbacterium sp. Leaf161 (assembly GCF_001423645.1). Lineage (NCBI taxonomy): Bacteria > Bacillati > Actinomycetota > Actinomycetes > Micrococcales > Microbacteriaceae > Microbacterium > Microbacterium sp. Leaf161. The sequence continues at coordinate 1,759,741 of NZ_LMOW01000001.1, forward strand.
CACCGCCCAGGTGTGCTTCGTCTACGCCTCCGGCGCTCTGTACAAAGCCGGCGGTGCGCCCTGGGAAGAGGGCTACGCGGTGTACAACCCGCTGCAGACCGCCCGGTTCGGCACGTGGCCGGTTCTGAGCGACCTCGTCACGACGTGGGGGCCGATGGTCGTCGCCGCGACCTGGGGATCGATCATCCTGCAGGTGGCGTTCCCACTGATGCTGCTCACGCGGCCGACGCGTCTCATCGGCCTCGTCGGCATCCTCTCGTTCCACATCGGCATCGGCGTGCTGATGGGATTGCCCTGGTTCTCGCTCACGATGATCGCGATCGACTCGATCTTCATCCGTGATCGGACCTGGGCGCGTCTGAGCTCCGGCACGAGACGGCGGTGGGAGCAGGCGCAGACGGCCCCGCCCCGGCCGTCAGGCGTGGAGGCCTGAAGTCGCGGTCTCGCGCGGACTGTGGTCTGACGACAATCCGTCGGGGCGATGTGCCCGCAGGTAGTTGGAGGATGCGTACACAGCAGTTCGCTCCTGGTTGTGGCACACCTACCATGGGCGTATCACTACTTCCCTCTGAGAGGAACGCTCATGGTCGACGCCGCCGTCCGTCCGAAGACGACTCGCCCCCACACCGACAACGCGGACGCGAACCTGCGGATCGACGTCGCTCGGGTCACCGACCTGCTGATGGGCACGTGGGCCGACACCCGCCGTGAAGCGCGCGAGATGATCAAGGACTCGGCGTTCTGGCGCAAGGACGAACTGGGCAAGGACGAGCACCGCGAGCGCGTGCTCAGCCAGTTGCACCTGCTCGTCGACAACAAGGCCGTGCACCGCGCGTTCCCGAAGTCGCTGGGCGGCGAAGAGAACAACGGCGGGAACATCGCCGGCTTCGAGGAGCTCGTCGTCGCCGATCCGAGCCTGCAGATCAAATCGGGTGTGCAATGGGGGCTGTTCGGCTCGGCGATCCTGCAGCTGGGCACGACCGAGCACCACGAGAAGTGGCTGCCGGGAGTCATGGACCTCTCGATCCCCGGCGCCTTCGCGATGACCGAGATCGGGCACGGGTCAGATGTCGCCGCAGTCGGCACGACCGCGACGTACGACCCCGCGACGGAGGAGTTCGTCATCAACACGCCGTTCCGCGGCGCGACGAAGGAGTACCTCGGCAACGCCGCACTGCACGGCGTCGCGGCGACGGTGTTCGCCCAGCTGATCACGAACGGCGTCAACCACGGGGTGCACTGCTTCTACGTGCCGCTGCGCGGCGATGACGGCATCGACCTGCCGGGCATCGGACGAGAGGACGACGGCCTCAAGGGCGGACTGAACGGCATCGACAACGGCCGTCTGAGCTTCGACCACGTGCGCGTCCCCCGCACCAACCTGCTCAACAAGTACGGCGACGTCGCGGTCGACGGCGCGTACTCGAGCGCGATCGACAGCCCCGGCCGTCGCTTCTTCACGATGCTCGGCACACTCGTGCAGGGTCGGGTCTCGCTCGACGGCGCTGCCTGCTGGGCGTCCGCTCTCGGGCTCAAGATCGCGATCACATATGCCACGCAGCGCCGTCAGTTCGACGGGGCAGACGGGCAGGAGGTCGTGCTCCTCGACTACGGCAAGCACCAGCGACGCCTCTTCCCGCGGCTTGCGACGACGTATGCGCAGATCTTCGCGCACGACGAGTTCCTGCAGAAGTTCGACGGGGTGTTCTCGGGTCGCACCGATACCCCCGACGACCGCGAGGATCTCGAGACCCTGGCCGCGGCACTCAAGCCGCTGTCGACCTGGCACGCGCTCGACACACTGCAGGAGGCGCGAGAGGCCTGCGGCGGCGCCGGCTTCATGTTCGAGAACCGCCTCGTGGGTCTTCGGGCCGACCTCGACATCTACGTCACGTTCGAGGGCGACAACAACGTGCTGCTTCAGCTCGTCGGCAAGCGGCTGCTGACCGACTACGCCAAGCAGTTCACCGGCAAGGATGCTGCGGCTCTGGCCAAGTTCGCCGTCGGGATGACCGCGGGCAAGCTCTTCCACGGTGCCGGCCTGCGTCAGTTCGGCCAGTCGGTCGTCGACCTCGGGCAGGTCTCGCGTTCTGTCGAGAACGGCCTGCGCGAAGAGCAGCAGCACCTGCTGCTCGCCGAGCGCGTGCAGCAGATGGTCGCCGACATCGCCGGTCGTCTGCGCCCAGCGGGCAAGGACAAGGTGCTCGGCGCGAAGCTGTTCAACGAGAACCAGGCCGAGCTGATCGAGGCGGCCCGCGCACACGGCGAGCTGCTGCAGTGGGAGGCGTTCACCGATGCCGTCCACCGAGTCGATGACGCTGACACGAAGAAGGTTCTCACCTGGCTGCGCGACCTCTTCGGCCTGCAGCTCATCGAGAAGCACCTCGCGTGGCACCTCATCAACGGTCGACTCTCGACGCAGCGCGCCGCTGCGGTCTCGCGGTACATCGACCGCTTGTGCGCCCGGCTTCGCCCATACGCCCTCGACCTGGTCGATGCGTTCGGATACGAGCCCGAGCACGTCCGAGCGCCCATCGCGTCCGGTGCTGAGCGAGAGCGCCAGGACGAGGCCCGCGAGTACTACGCGACGCTCGCAGCATCCGGCGATGCACCTGTGCTGGAGAAGACGCTGAAGAAGAACGCCAAGCGCTGACGCGGCTTTCGCAGAGCAGGGAACCGGCCGGAATCGTGGGATTCCGGCCGGTTCCCTCCTGTTTGAGCCGCCGTCGTGCGGAGGCTCGGTGAGTTACGGGCCGGGCTGCGGCGGGTACGGCGCAGAGAGCGGCTGCTGACCGGGGACCGGCGGGTACGGATGCTGCATCGGCGCTGGTGGGTGCTGCGCCTGTGGATATTGCGCGTGTGGATACTGCGCGTGTGGGTATTGCGCGTGCACCGTGGTGTCGGGTGTCGTCGCTCCGTTCGCGCCGCTCGCTCCGTTCGCTCCGTTCGCTCCGGCCGATCCGGCCGATCGCGCGTGAGCGACGACGCGCAGCAGCACCGCTGTGAAGGTCAGATAGATGAGTCCGGCCGCGGCTCCTCCGCCGTACAGAAGGAGGCTCGGCGCGACGGTGTTCATCCCTCGCGGCAGCTCGAAGAGAGCAGGCATAACGGCATCGCGGGCCACGACGAGCAGGATGCTGCCGACGAGGAGCACGAGAGCGGGAACGACGAGGGCGAACCGCGACCAGCGGGTCACGGTGATGCCGGCGATCACGAGCAGAGCCCCGACGACGACCGCGAAGCCGGGGCCGGGGCGCACGTCGAACTGGAACCGCTGCAGGGCGAACAGCGTGCCCTCGGCGATTCCCCAGGTGATCGACCAGGCGCCCGCAGCGAGCAGCAGCGGGGCGACGAACAGGCCGACCACGCCGAGCGCCGCACCCTTCGGTCGAGGATCGCGGCGGACGAGGGCGAGCACCAGACCCATCGCCCCGAGCGCGGCGAGCACCACGAGAGGAAGGCCGTACACGAAGCCGTCGACCCACTCCCTGGGTGCGATGCCATAGAGCCAGGACAGGGTCACGGGAAAGACAGCGACGATCAGCGGCACGATGCTGAAGATGCCGATGACGATCAGGCCGGCCGAACTCCACACACCGGTGAGGACGACGAGGATGAGCAGCGCGAGACCGAGGATCTGCAGCAGCAGAGGTCCGGTCAGCGACGCGAGGTCGCCATCGCTGGCGTACGCGAAGAACGTGAGGATCATGGTCTGTCCGCCGACAGACAGCAGAATCAGGGCGATGGGCGTGAGCACGAGAGCGATCACGCTGGTGATCAGTCGGGCGGTCAAGGTCGAGCGGTGCATGGGACTTCCCCTCCGGAGTCGTAGCCCCAACGTATCGATCACACAGGGGTGGCGCACAGGGCGCCGCGGGTAGTGTCGATCTGGCCCACCCGAACCGACCCGAGGAGTCCGAGATGACCCGTGTCAACGCCTACGCCGCACCCAGCGAAGCCGCACCGCTCGAGAAGACCGCCATCGAGCGCCGCGAACTCGGCCCGAACGACATCCTGATCGACATTGCATTCGCCGGAATCTGCCACTCCGACATCCACACCGTGCGCGGTGACTGGGGTCCGCAGAGCTACCCGCTCGCACCGGGCCACGAGATCGCCGGCACTGTCGCCGCCGTCGGGGCCGACGTCACGAAGCACTCCGTGGGTGACCGCGTCGGGGTCGGATGTCTCGTGAACTCGTGCGGAGAGTGCCGCAACTGCCAGCGCGGCGACGAGCAGTTCTGCTCCAACGGCGCTGTCTTCACGTACGGCAGCGTCGATCGCGACGGCACCGTCACGCAGGGCGGATACTCCGAGCAGGTCGTCGTGACCGAGTCGTTCGCCGTGCGCATCCCCGATGCCCTCGGACTCGACGTCGCAGCACCCCTTCTCTGCGCGGGGATCACCACGTACTCCCCGCTGCGGCACTGGAACGTCGGGCCCGGCACGCGGGTGGCGGTCGTCGGGCTCGGCGGACTCGGCCACATGGGCGTGCAGATCGCCCACGCGCTCGGCGCCGAGGTGACGGTGCTCTCGCAGACCCTCAGCAAGAAGGACGACGGGCTTCGCCTCGGGGCAGACCACTATTACGCGACGAGCGATCCCGAGACGTTCCGCTCGCTGCGCGGATCATTCGACGTCATCCTCAACACCGTCAGCGCTGTCGTCGACCTCCGTGCCTACCTCGGTCTGCTGGATGTGGGTGGGTCGATGGTCTGCGTAGGAGCCCCCGCAGAACCGCTCTCGGTCAACGTCTCGTCGTTGATCGGCGGACGGCGGTCGCTCGCAGGATCGAACATCGGCGGCATCGCCGAGACCCAGGAGATGCTCAACTTCTGCGCCGAGCACGGCATCGCCTCCGAGATCGAGGTCATCTCGGCCGCGCAGATCAACGAGGCTTACGAGCGCGTGCTCGCCTCGGATGTTCGCTACCGCTTCGTGATCGACGCCGCGACCTTCGCGGACTGACGGTCGGAGAGAAGCCCCGGGGTGTTGTACCCCGGGGCTTCTTGCTGTCTCTGGGCGTTCTTCCCCGGGGCGTTCATCTCCGGGGTCTCCTTCCCGCGGGCGCGTGCTCCGAGGGTGTTGTTCCCGGTTCTCGTCTACCGCGTTCTCTCGTTCTCTCGTTCTCTCGTTCTCTCTTCTCCTTCTCTCTTCTCCTTCTCTCTTGTCCTTCTCCTGCGCTTCCCTTTCCTCTTCTCTTCTCTTCTCTCTTCTCTTCTCTCTTCTCTTCTCTCTTCTCTTCTCTCTTCTCTTCTCTCTTCTCCTTCTCTCTCTCCTCCGTCTTCTCTTCTCTCTTCTCCTTCTCTCTCTCCTCCGTCTTCTCTTCTCCTTCTGTCCTCTCTGCTCCTCTGCTCTTCTCTCCCCGTCGTCAGGGCGTTTCCCCCTCCGGGGATCCGTTCTCGCCGGGTGTTCGCTTCCTGCCCGGCGCTCTCCTCGTCGTCGGAGTGCTCTCTTCCTCTGGGCGCTCTCTCTTCGAGTCGTCTCTCCATGTCCATTTCCACGCGTCTCTCCGTCGCCGTTCTTTTTCGCTCTCGCGCCGCTCCCGTGGCTGTGGTGTGCCCGACGTCGGTGCACTGTATTGGGAGATCGGAATATGGCGTTGATCTGGGGTAAATGCGGGCGGATTCAGGTCTCGAATGTCGGCGGTCCCCGGTTGACTAGGGGGTATGAACAGCGCTGCGGAGCTTCTGGATCGGGTCATCGCCGACCTGGATGCGGTGCTGTCCGATGACGGGCTGGCGGGGTTGTCGGATGCGGAGCGGGTCGCGGTGTTGCAGGGGACGGGGGCGGTGTTCCGACGTGCCGAGGCGGTGATCGTGGAGACGATCGCGACGGCCGACATGGGCGACTTTCCGCATTCGGCGGGTTGTCGGGGGCTGAATGAGCTGCTACAGCGGACGGTGGGTGTGGATGTGCGGGGTGCGACCCGGGTCGACAGGGTGGTCGATCTGGTGCGGCGGCCGCTGAGTCTGGCGGGGGAGAGGATGCCGGCGCGGTGGGCGGAGATGCGACTACCCGGGTCGACAGGGTGGTCGATCTGGTGCGGCGGCCGCTGAGTCTGGCGGGGGAGAGGATGCCGGCGCGGTGGGCGGAGATGCGACTGGCGCTGTTGGACGGGGTGGTCGGGGTCGCGGGGTTTCTGGCGGCGACGGCGCCGATCGAGAAGGTGTGGGATCGGCTCACGGTCGATCAGCGGTTGGCGGCGGACGTCGCGTTGGCGGGGTGCGCCCGCGGTCACGGCCTCGACACGGGCCCCGGCGAGGACCCGGATGCTGATGAGGTCGCAGATGCTGATGAGGGTGCGGCCGGTCCGTCACCGACGGCGCAGGATCTGAAGGCTCTCGCGGAGGATCTCGCGTCGATGTTCGATCCGGATGGTGAGGAACCGAAAGACGAGGACGCTCGGCGTCGGCGGGGGATCACGATCGGCCGGTTGAAGGACGGCATGCACGCGATCCGCGGCTACCTGACCCCGGATGCCGCCGCCCAGCTGCAGCTCATCCTGGACGCGATCCTCAACCCCAGGGGTGACGGGCCGCCGATGCCCGGGGTGTTCTTCGCCCCGAGTGACGCCTCCGATGCCGACGAAGATTCTCCCGATACCGACTCTTCACATGCTGATGCTGGTGCTGGTGCTGGTGCTGGTGCTGGTGCTGGTGCTGGTGCTGGTGCTGGTGCTGGTGCTGGTGCTGGTGCTGGTGCTGGTGCTGGTGCTGGTTCTGGTTCTGGCGTCGACGCTGACGCCGATAGGGGGCGCGATCCGGAGGAGACCGATCCGTTCAACTCCGATCCGCGGTGTGTGCTCGATGACCGCACCGCGGCGCAAAAGCGCCACGATGCTCTGACCGCAGCGCTCGGGATCGCTGCCCGGCACAAGGACATGCCCACCCTCGGCGGTGCCTCACCGGTTCTCGTCGTGACCGTCGACGCGACAGATCTCGCCACCCACGCCGCTCAGACCACCGGCGCTGCCTTCGGGCGTGCTGCTGTCGGGGGTGCTGCTTTCGGGAGTGCCGGCGCCGGAGGCGCCGCGTTCGGAGCGAGCGGCAATGGCGGGTGGGCGACGATCCCCGGATCCGGTGCCCACGTCCCCGTCCCTGTCGCGGCGCAGGTCGCCTGCAGCGGGGCGATACAGCGCGTGCTCATGGACGAGGGGCGGATCATCGGGATCACGACCACGGACCGGGTGTTCACTGTGCATCAACGTCGGGCGATCATCGCCCGGGACAAGGAGTGCCTGATCCCCGGATGCCATGTGCCCGCCTCATGGTGTGAGATCCACCACGTCACCGAGCATGCCAGGGGCGGCCCGACGCATACCGATAACGGTGTGCCGTTGTGCTGGTGGCACCACCGCTCCCTCGGCACCTCGGGGTGGGAGATCCGGATGGACGAGGGTCTTCCGCAGGTGCGCGGACCGGCATGGTGGGACCCCGCACAGCACTGGCGCACCCCACGACTCAGCCTGCCGTCACCCGCTCGAGTGCGCCGCACCTCACTTCGCGTCTGAGCACGCCCGGAACCCATCGGTTGACGCGCGCCGCCACGTGGAAATCCTCCCTCGCGTGACACTCATCATCACGTGACTGGCACCACTGCGTGGCACCCACTACTGAGCGTCGAGCACCAGGCACTGATCGCCGCACAGCGACCACTGGTTATCGGCTCTCCACATTCGTATCTGACGTCACACGGCGTCCTAGGGGCGAGCCCGGCGGGTTGGCTGGTGGCTGTCACAGCGCATCCGTCACCTTCCCCCTCCACCGGTGTTCGGCACCATGAGAAAGGCAAGACCATGCCCACGGGCTCCCTCGAGGAACAGCTGAGGCCGCAGCTTCTCAGCGGTCTTGCCTACGAGCGACTGCTGGCCGAGATCGTGAGCGGCCGTCTTCCTCCCGGGCAGCGGCTGCGTCTCGACCTGCTCGCCCATGCCTGGGCCGTGTCGCGCACCCCGGTGCGCGAGGCTCTGCAGAGACTGGTCGACATGCGATTCGTGCAGGTGTCGCCGAGCGCAGGGACCCGCGTCGCAGAATGGTCGTCCGTCGACATGGTCGAGCGCGCTCACGTCGTCGGTCGCCTGATCGTCGAGAAGACGTGCAGCGGCCCGCCCGTGCCGATGCGCGAACAGGCTCCTCGGTTCGCCGAAGGCGCCTGTGAACTGCTCGGATACCTCGAACTCGCCGAACACCTCATCTCGCGGGAACTCGGCCGCCTCGGCACGAGGATCGTCCGCGATCACATCGACCCCCTCCGGCTGTTCGTGGACTCGCAGACCGCGAGTCGTCACGGCGTGGACCTCGACGCGGATCGCACTTCGCGCCGCGACCTCCTTTCGGGCGCCCTCGACGCCATCGAGCGACAGGAGCCCGTCGCGGCCCTTGAAGCACTCGACGCGTTCTCGGCATCCTTCATCGACGCGCTCGGATCCGGAACCGCGCGAACCGCCGCTCAGCCGCAACCCCAGACCCCGGACATCTTCTTCTGAGGGCATGCGAGCGCCGGCGCAGCGATCCGTCCCGGGTGTCCGTGGCGACGGCTAGCGTGGACACATGACGTCACTGATCGCCGGCCCCGACCGACGCGAGCGATGCGGCTGGGTTGGCGACGACCCGGAATACCGCCGGTATCACGACGAAGAGTGGGGCACGCCCCTGCATGGGGATCGGGCGCTGTTCGAGAAGATGGCGCTCGAGGGTTTCCAGGCGGGGCTCTCGTGGATCACCATCCTCCGCAAGCGCCCCCGATTCCGCGAGGTCTTCGCCGGATTCGTCCCTGAGCTGGTCGCCGAGTTCGATGAGTCCGACGTGGAGCGCCTCATGGCGGATGCGGGGATCATCCGCAATCGGGCGAAGATCGAGGCCACGATCGGCAACGCGCGTATCGTCCGCTCGATGGCAGAGGGCGAGCTCGATGAGCTGATGTGGTCGTTCGCGCCGGCGCCCGGCATCCGCCCCGCGTCCTTCGCAGATGTTCCGGCGGTGACGCCGGAGTCGACGGCGATGAGCAAAGAGCTGCGCCGTCGAGGCTTCAGGTTCGTCGGTCCGACCACCATGTACGCCCTGATGCAGTCGGCCGGCATGGTCGACGACCACGTGGTGGGATGCTGGCGCGCCTGACCAGCAGCATCGGCCCAGACCGCCTTCGAGATCATCCATGCCCTCGATATACTCGTTGATCGGGGGGATCGTCCAGCGCAGCGCGCAGGGCGAATGCAGAGCGCGGTCTCCCATCCGACCGTGAGGAGCATGGGTGGCCACGCGCATGGCATCGACACCGCCGACGCTGGCGGGGTACAGCTATGTGCGCCCGCTGGGCTCCGGTGGGTTCGCCGACGTCTTCCTGTATGAACAGGACATGCCGCGTCGCGTCGCCGCTGTGAAGGTGCTGCTGGCGGATGCGGTGAACCGCGAGGTGCTGCGCACCTTCAACGTCGAGGCCGACATCTCCGCGAGGCTCAGCGCACACCCCTCGATCGTGACGATCTATCAGGCGTCGATCTCTGCCGACGGCCGTCCGTACTTCGCCATGGAGTACTGCCCCGACACCATGAGCGCTCGCTACAAGAAGGCGCCATTGGCGCTCGCGGACGTGCTCGACACCGGGGTGCGTATCGCCGGTGCGCTCGAGACGGTGCACCGGGCGGGGCTCCTGCATCGCGACATCAAGCCGTCGAACGTGCTCATCAACTCCCTCGGGGCTCCCGTGCTCGCCGACTTCGGCATCGCCGCAGCCGTGATCGACGAGGGCGACGGAGAGACGATCGCGATGTCGGTGCCGTGGAGCTCGCCCGAAGTGCTGCAGGAGCGCGTCTCCGGGTCGGTGCCGAGCGAGATCTGGAGCCTCGGCGCCACCCTGTACACGCTGCTCGCCGGAAGGAGCCCGTTCGAGAGGGCGGACCGCGGCTCCAATTCACGCGATCAGCTCACCGATCGGATCATCAAGGCGCGTTACACGGCGGTGCCCGTCGACGGCATCCCCCCGATCATCGACGAGATCTTCGCGACCGCGATGCACCGTGATCCCGCCAAGAGGTTCGCGAGCATGGCCGACTTCGCCGAACGACTCCGCTGGGCGCAGTACGAGCTCGGACTGCACCCGACGGCGTTCGAGGCGGCATCCGCCGAGTGGGCCGCCGCGGCTCCCGTCAGCTTCTCGGACGCCACGGCCCGTGGCCCGGTGATCACGACGGTCGCACCCGACTCGCGACGTGCCGAGCGTGCCGCACGGCAGCAGGCGATGCCGCGCGATCGCGACGACCTGCCCGCAGCGCGTGCGAAGACCCGCTCCCCACTCGTCGCCGGTGTCATCGGCGCGCTGATCGGAGCCGCTGTGCTCGCCGCAGTCGGTCTCGGCGCCCTCCACCTCACCGGGGTTCTGTGATGGCGATCGGCGATCGCGCGCGTGCGGAGGCGAACCCCCGATCGCGGGGACGCCTGATCACGGCGATCTCCGGCATCGCCGCTCTGGCGGTGGTGCTCACCCTCGCCATCACCGCGCAGGGCTACCAGTCGCAGGAGGTGCCCCGGCTCGAGTCGTCGGTCTGGGTCATGCGCGACAGCGGTCAGTACGCACGCGTCAACACCGAGCTCGCCGAGATCGACACAGTGCGCAACGTCGACGACCCGGAGGCGGTCTGGCAGAACGGCTCCGCGGCCGTGGTCTATGCGCAGGGCAACAGGCAGCGGTGGGACGTCGACCCTGCGAGCCCCGCCGATCTGCTCTCCGACTCGTCGGAGGAGGGCACGCCGATCGCTTCCGAGCCGACGCCGGCGGGCACGCGGGAGATCCTCTCCGCCGGGGCCTACGTGGCCTATCGCACCGACACCGGTCAGGTGTCGGTGACCACGCTCGACGCCGGCGCGGCCACCGCTCTCGTCGACCCGTTCGCGGGCGTCGAGGTCGAAGAGGGCGAAGATCCTCCGACATACACGGCGGATGCGATCGGACTGTCGCCCGAAGGACTGCTGGTGCTCTATTCCTCGGACGAGGGCGCGATCCGGCGGTTCGACATCGACGAGCACAGCTTCCTCGGCGATCCCGAGTCCGTCTCCGCAGCTCCGGATGCCGCCGAGGGTCTGACCGTCACGGTCGTGGGAGACCGCTGGGCGATGCTCCAGACGGGCACCGGCGAGCTGTGGCTCCAGGGGCGCGACGAGCCGATCGAGCTCGATGTCGCCGAAGATGCGCGCCTGCAGGAGGGCGCCGACTCCGGCGAGGTCGTGGTGATCGCCGACTCCGACGGCCTCGTGTCGGTCGACCTCGCCTCGGGTGAGCCCGAGCGCGTCGCGGAGGCGTCGGGCGTCCCGGCCACTCCGGTCGTCGTGGCAGGCGAGACCTACGCGGCCTGGCTCGACACCGGTGCGGGAACCCTGTGGGCGGATGGCGAGACCGTTCCGCTGCGCGTTCCGGACGAGGCCCTCGACTCGTCGACGATCGAACCGGTGTTCCAGGAGAACGGCGATCGCGCGGTGCTGAGCGAGATCGGCACCGGACTCATCTGGACGGCCCCCGACGGCGTCCTCATCCCGCTCGAGCAGTGGGCGATCGAAGACGATACCGAGCAGCAGGAGGGCACGATCATCGTCGAGGACGTGGCCGAGCAGATGCCGCCCGTCGCCGTCGACGACGCGTTCGGCGTGCGCGCGGGTGAACAGGTGATCCTGCCGGTGCTGCTCAACGACCACGATCCGAACAAGAAGGACGTGCTGTCGATCGACCCCGACTCGGTGTCGGGCGGACTCGGCGATCCCGCGTTCGGCGACCTGACTCTCGTCGCCAACGGGCAGTCGCTCGTCGTCAATGTCACGGCGGGTTCGGGGCAGGCCAGCTTCACCTATGCGGTCACCGACGGTGCCGCCGTGTCGTCGCCGGCGACAGTGACGCTGACCGTCGTCGACGAGGACGCCAACTCCGCGCCCGTGTGGTGCGGGGTCGACGCGTGCCAGCAGGAGTGGCCGACACCGCAGCTCCTTCCCGGTGGCAGCACCGTCGTCTCTGCGCTGTCGGGCTGGGTCGACCCCGAGGGCGACCCGTTCGTGCTCAGCGATGCCTACGAGACCGACTCCTCGTCGCCCGTCATGGTCGTGCCCATGGCAGACGGACGGGTGGCCATCCGCCACACCGACCCCAACGCCGCCGATGCGGTGATCTCGGTCACCGTCGTCGTCGAGGATGTGCACGGTGCGACGGCCGAGAAGACCCTCGATGTCCAGGTCACCGGCAGCCCGGCCCTGGTCGCCTCGCCCGTGGCGCTGACCGCCCGAGTCGGAGAGCTGCAGTCGGTCCGCATCTCCGACCACCTGTCCGGAGGATCCGGCTCGTACCGTCTGGTCGACGCCGTGCAGACCGCCGCGACCGCTCAGGGCCTCGAGGTCAACCCCAACGCGGCGTCGGGCACCGTCGAGATGACGGTGGCCGAACCCGGTCAGTACGTCGTGACCTACACCGCCCAGGACGTCTCGACCCAGGCGGAGCAGTCGGCGGTCATCCGCATCACGGCCGTCGACGGATCCGCAGGCCTCGCGATGGCACCTCTGACCGCGTTCGTGCGCGAAGGCGAGGACACGACCGTCGATGTGCTCCGTGCCGTGCAGAACACCAGTGGGCGAGTGCTCATGCTGGCGGATGCCGTGAGCTCGACGCCTCAGCTCGGCGTGCGTGTGGTCGGCAACGAGAGCATCCGCGTCAACGGCACCACGGAGGACGGCGAGCCCGGGGTGATCGGCAAGGCCACCGTGACGGTCGCCGACGGAACCGGAGCCGCGGTGCAGGGAACGGTCACGGTCTTCCTCACTCCGCCGTCGACCGTCACCCGCCCGATCGTGTTCCCCGATGCGATCACCGTCCGTGCCGGTTCACTCACGCGCATCAACGTCGCGGCGAACGACGTGGCCCCGCGCGGTGAACCCCTGGTCGTGCTCCCCGAGGTGACCGGCTCAGGTGAGTCCGGCGAGCTCGTCTTCGCCGATCGCAACGCGCTGCGATACCTCGCACCCACGACGCCGGGCACCTACCGCCTCACGTACTCGGTGTCGCTCGAGCGCAATCCTGCTCTCTCCGACAACGGCGTCGCGACGGTCACGGTCGTTCCTCCGGGCACGAACCGCGCGCCGACACCCTCGACACTGACAGGTCGGGTCCTCAGCGGTCAGACGGTGTCGCTGCCGGTGCCTGCGACCGGCATGGACAGCGACGGCGACCGCGTGGTCCTCGCGGGCATCGACCAGCCCCAGAAGGGCTATGGCACGGCGACGATCTCGGCCGACGGAGACGCGATCGTCTACCGGGCACCGGCGGCCGGCGTCGACGGCGGTCAGGTGACGTTCCGCTACACGGTGCGCGACCCTCAGGGCGAGCAGGGGACAGGCGTGGTCCGCGTCGGCGTGCTCGACGCCGACATCGACGACGCGGCTCCCGTGACCTTCAGCGACTACGTGCGGGTCGAGGCAGGATCGACCACTCCGATCGTGCTGGACCCGCGTCTCAACGACCTCGACCCGGCGCAGAGCGAGCTCGAGATCACCGAACTCGTGCCCAACGCGCCTCCGGTCAAGGGCAACCCGCTGTACGACCGCCTGAATGCGCTGATCGACTCGGACACCTCTCTCGAAGACGGCCGCGTCGTTCTCCGGGCGGGAGACACGGCAGGCACGAACTCCTACTTCTACACCGTCAAGTCCTCGCGCACGTCGAGCACGTCGCAGGGGCTCATCGTGGTCACCGTGACCGACGGCGCGGTCGCCGATCAGCCGAGCGTCGCCGACACCGTGCTCACCGCGCGCGACCGGGAAGACCTCCCGGAGCGGGGCATCGACGTCGTGACCGACCGTGTGAGCTGGCCGTCAGGCGATGCCTCCTCGCTCACGCTGAGTCTGTGGGGTGACCAGCCCGGATTCACGGTGCAGGGCGACCGCATCGTGGGCGCGGCGCCGGAAGACGGCGCGCTGGTGCCGTTCCAGCTCAAGGGCAAGGGGTCGGGAGGCAGAGACGTGGTCGCCTACGGGTTCCTGCGCATTCCCGCCTTCGACGACATGCAGGTGCAGCTGAAGCCCGGCACGACCCCCGTCGTGGTCGACGAGGACGCGTCTGTCTCGTTCGATGCGGCCGACTATGTCGATCTGATCGCCTCGGATGCCGTCGAGGTGGGCTCCGGCCAGTTCAGCGCCCAGCGCGCGGCGGCGTCGTGCTCAGCCGAGGGCTCGGGCGAGGTGACCTACCGAGCCGGCCGGGAAGCGCCCTGGTCGGACACCTGCCTCGTTCAGGTGCGGCTGCAGGGGCAGGAGCGCTGGTCGTTCATCGATGTGCCGATCAGCATCCGCCCTGCGGAGCCACAGCTGCTGCTGTCGTCGATCTCGCACACGATCGCTCCCGGAACCACCGAGACGGTCGACATGTACTCGAACATGGCCGCCTGGGAGGGCGGCCGCGAGGGGGACGCCGGATCGCTCGAGTACCGGATCGTGTATTCGGGATCGGCCTTCATCGTCACGCGCACCGGTTCTCAACTGACCATCGAAGCGCGAGCGGACGCCAGACCGGGCAACACCGAGAACGTGAGCGTCACCGTGCCGCAGTACGGTGAGCCGTCGGCATCCGTCCGCCTGGTCGTCGGCGCGGCGCCGCCCGATGCGCCGCGGGGCGCGACCTTCACGACGCAGTGCATCGTCACGAACCCGAGCTGCACGATCGATGTCGTCGACGTCGCGGGGGAGTACGATCCGTTCGCGGGCAAGCCCGGATCGGGGCTCCGACTGATGTCGCTCGGCGGGGGCTCACCGTGCGATGTCGCATCGGTCTCGACCTCGGGGAGCACGTCCATCACTGCGACCTGGCCCGGCGGAGGGCAGGCGCCCGGGGGCCAGTGCATCATCCCGTTCATCGTGTCGGATGCGCAGGGACGCACCGGCACCGGAACCCTCACCCTCGATCTGCAGGGCTTCCCGCAAGCGCCCGCCAGCGTGACGACCGTCGGATTCACACGCTCGACCGTGGTGCTGGACGTGCCGCTCGGCGAAGCGGGGCGCGCGCACCCCGGCGTCACCGGTGTGACGATCCTGCAGGACGGCTCCCCGGCGAACGCGTCATGCAGCCCGGCGGGAGGCGTCTACCGCTGCACGGTGAACGGGCTCGTCAACGGAGCGCCGCATGTCTTCACCGCAGCGGCCGTCAACGCGGTCGGAACATCCGCGGCCACGTCACCGCACACCAGCTGGGCGTATGCCGCCCCCGAGGTGTCGAACGCGACGGCTACGCCCGTCTACCGCCCAGGAAACACCGAACGCGGACGCGGCATCGTCGAACTCGCGATCGCCGCGTCGGACGACTCGCTGTCCTTCCGCGTCGAGGAGACCGGCCAGGTCATCAACCGCACGGGTGCGACGACATCGGCCGAGATCGCGCTGTCGCCGGGCCCGCAGAACATCACGATCGTGCCGATCAGCCAGTTCCAACCGCCGACGGGCGACGGCGGCAATGAGGGCGGTGCCTTCCGCACGTCGGTGACGGCTGCGGGAACCGTCTACTTCGACCCCGCGGGCACGCAGGCGAAAGCGACCTCCAACACGTCGATCGACGTCTCCGGAGTCGCTGCGCAGCCCAACGGCAGCGCCCTCGGAATCGACGTCGTCTACCTTGCGTGGCGCTCGGGCGATGCGAGCTGCAGCGCCGACGGAAACGGGCGGCTGCAGATCTCGGGTGCAGAGGCACAGTCGTCGTCTCCCACGCTCACCAGACTCGCCGAGTACTCCACGTACAACGTCAAGGCCTGTGCCTCGAACGGGTTCGGCGTGGCCGAGTCGAACACCACGCAGGTCTTCACCTTCACGTTCGTCGAGAGCCCGAACGGCAACAGGAGCTACACTGTGGCCACTCAGCCGTCGTTCCAGGACGGCCGCTATTCCTATGGCCTGGAATCGGCGCCCGACATCGGAGCGAAGGACGGCTTCGTCCCGCAGTACAACATGTACGGGCAGTGGCGGGAGAACTTCGAGCTGAACTCCGACGCGTCGCCGCTACCGGTCAGCGCGCGCTCGTGCCACTCGGTCCTGACCCAGTTCTGCTCGGATCCCGTGGAGATCACGGCGAGGACCGTGCCGACGACGGTGGTCGTGCAGTTCCAGCAGTGCGCGCCCGCGAACCCGGATGACGCATTCGCCGTCAGCCCCGCGGCGCGCGGTTCGTACGAGCGCACCTTCACGCCGAGGATCGTCGACGGCGTCTCCATGGTCGAGGTGAAGATCACCTGGACGGGAGCCTTCGCTGCGCTCAAGTCGATCACCCACCGCGCCCAGCTGTGTACGCAGCCGGAGCAGCCTGACCCGGTCGAACCGCCCGGCCCCGTTCCGACCGACCCCACGGGATGAGCGTACCCACATGCTGAGTCCCCATTCCCCACCGCCCTGCACCGCGCAGGTGCCCGAGACGAATACGGTTGCCCTATGCCTGCTCCCTCCGTTGCTCCCGTGACCATCGCTCCCGAACAGGCCTCCTGGTTCGCGGAGACGTTCTCGATCCTCGCCGCCAATGTCGAACAGGCGATCCTCGGCAAGCGGCATGTCATCGAGCTGGCGCTCGCCGCGGCCGTCAGCGGCGGGCATGTGCTGCTCGAGGACTTCCCCGGCACCGGCAAGACGGCCCTCGCCCGAGCCATCGCCCAGACCGTCACGGGCACGAGCACGCGCATCCAGTTCACCCCCGACCTGCTTCCGGGCGATGTGACAGGCATCACCGTCTACGACCAGAAGGAAGGGGCGTTCGAGTTCCATGCCGGCCCCGTCTTCGCGAACATCGTGCTCGCAGACGAGATCAACCGCGCGAGCCCGAAGACGCAGTCGGCGCTGCTGGAGGTCATGGAAGAGGGCACGGTCACGGTCGACGGCGTCACGCGTCCTGTTCCTTCGCCCTTCCTCGTCATGGCGACGCAGAACCCGATCGAGCAGGGCGGCACCTACCGCCTGCCCGAGGCGCAGCTCGACCGCTTCATGATCAAGACGTCGATCGGCTACCCCGACGAGGCCGCGACCATGCGCATCCTCCAGGGCGCCGCACAGCCGAAGCATGTGCTCGACGGCATCGTCGGCACCGACACCATCCTCACGATGGCCGAGATGACGCGCGGCGTGTACGTGAATCCGCTGGTGTCCGACTACATCATGCGCATCGTCGATGCGACGCGTCGCGCCTCCGAGGTGCGTCTCGGCGCCAGTGTGCGAGGTGCGATCGCGCTCTCGCGCCTCGTGATGACGTGGGCGGCGAAGAACGGCCGCACGTTCGCCACCCCCGATGACGTCCGAGAGCTCGCGGTCGTGGCACTCGCCCACCGCCTCGTGCTCGAACCGGAGGCCGAATTCGACGGCGTCACCGCGGTCGCCGTGGTGGGGCAGATCCTGCTCGACGTCGAACCGCCGCGCGAGAACGGCACTGCGTGAGTTTCAGCACCGAGTCCCGTCTGACGCGCACCACGGCGGGCACCAGCACGTCGACGCGTACGTCGACGGTCACGCGATACGACCGCACACGACGAGGGCCCGTCCGCGGCGCCGTCTTCGGTGTCCGTCGCGCCGCTCGCACGACGCGTCGCGCGGCCCGCACGGCTGTCGCGTGGGTGCGCGAGACGGTCACGTCGGCCGGGATGCTGGTCGTCGTGGCGCTCGTGCTCTGCATCGCCGCCGGACTGCTCTTCGGGTGGGTCGAGGCATGGGCGGTGGCGGCGATCGCGCTGGTGCTGCTGATCGCGTGCGTCCCCTTCATCCTGGGGACCCACGACTACCGCATCGAGTTGACGCTCGACCGCGATCGCGTGGTCGCGGGTGCCGAGATCGGCGCGACGCTCGATGTGCGCAACAACAGCGAGCGTCTCTCGCTGCCGGGTATCGTCGACGTACCCGTGGGGGAGGGGCTCGTCGAAGCACACGTTCCACTGCTGCGCCCCGCCGCCCATCACCGCGAGCAGCTCACGATCGCCGCGCACCGCCGCGGAGTCATCGACGTCGGACCCATGACCATCACCCGGGGTGACCCGATCGGCATCCTCCGACGCGAGCTGCGGTGGCCCGACGTCCAGCGCATCCATGTGCACCCTGTCACGGTTCCTCTGCCCAGCACGAGCGCGGGTCTGATCCGCGATCTCGAGGGAACGCCGAGCTCGACGCTGGTCGATGCCGACCTGTCGTTCCACGCGGTGCGCGAATACGTGGTGGGTGACTCGCAGCGGCACGTGCACTGGAAGTCGACCGCGAAGACCGGAAAGCTCATGGTGCGCCAGTACGAGGAGTCGCGTCATGCCCGCATCGCGATCATCCTCGACCTCGACACCGAGTCGTACGAGAGCGACGACGAGTTCGAGAACACGGTCAGCGCTGCCGCATCCCTCGCGCTGCAGGGTGTGCGTGACGGCCGCGACGTGCTCTTCTCGGTGAGCAACGAGATCCCCGAGCACAGCCGTGCCGAGGTGCTGTCGATCCGCACACTTCCCACTGTCACGCCCAAGGCGCTGCTCGACGCGACGTCGACCATCGACCCTGCCGACCGCGTGATGCGCCTCGAGGCGGTCGCCGCACTCACCGCGCAGTCCTACCCCGACCTGTCGATCGGGTTCCTGATGACGGGCTCGCGCATGCCGCTCGAGCGACTGCGTCATGCCGCGGTCAAGCTGCCGGCGGCGGTCGAGGCGGTCGCGGTGCGCAGCGAGCTGGGCGAGCAGCCCACGATGCGCACGGCACGCGAGCTCGCGGTGATGACCCTGGGCGCGCTGGGCGATCTTCCGCAGATGCTGGCTCGGGGAGCGCTGCGATGAGCGCGGCAGGCCCCCAGCGCTGGGTCGCAGGGTCGCGACGCTCGTTCGCTCTCTCGGCCCTGACGGTCTGGGCTCTCGGATACGTGCTGGTCGGCGTCGGCCTCGCGACGGCGGCCGCGTGGCCGGTCTACGAAGCCCCGCGCGCTCTGGCGGTCGGCCTGATCGGCGGACTGCTCGGCATGGCCGTCGCCGTGCTGACGCGGGTGCTCCGGTGGGGCATGCTGATCGGTTCTCTCGCGGCGGCCGGCACCTATCTGGTCGTTTCGGTTCCGCTCGCGATCCCGTCGGCACTCTCGTCGATCCCTGCTTTCCTCGGCGGACTCCGGGATGCCGTGCTCGGGATCGCACTCGGGTGGAAGCAGATGCTGACGCTGAACCCGCCGCTCGGCGAGTATCAGGCGGTGTTGATCCCGTTCCTCGTCGTGATGCTGTTCGGCACGTTCATCGCGACCCTGCTCGTGCTCGAGGGCGGTCGTCGCGCCACGATCGCGGTTCCCGTCGTGACCGCGATGAGCGTCTTCGGCATCGCCTTCGGGGTGAGCGGCACGACGGCTTCCGTCTCTGTGCTGGGCGTGGCGCTTCCGGCGCCGCGGGAATGGCTGATCGGCGTCGCGCTCTTCGTGATCTCTCTCGTCTGGCTGGTCGGTCGCTCCCGGCTGCAGCGTGCGCAGGCGCTGCGCACCGTCGCCGCGGCGAACATCTCGCGTCGGGCGACGCCTGTGTGGCTGACCATCCGGCGTCATCTGCTGTCGGCGGGGCTCGCCGTGGTCGCCCTGGTCGCCGGGTTCGCGGTCGCACCCGCAGCGGCCGGGTGGAGCGACCGCTCGGTTCTGCGCGACGAGGTCGAGCCCATGGTCGTCGTGCAGCAGCAGGCGAGCCCGCTCAGCGCCTACCGCTCGTGGTTCGCCGGCAGCACTCTCGACGACACTGTCGTGCAGATGGAGGGCGACCCCGGTGCGATCGAGCGCCTCAGGCTCGTCACCCTCGACTCGTACGACGGCGAGGACTTCCACATCGCACCCGAGGACCGGTTCAGCAGATTGCCCCGCACTGCGATGCCGGGCGCCGGTCGTATGTCGCTCGAGATCACGATCGGCGACGCGTACCGCGGCATCTGGGTGCCGTCGCCCGCGGGTCTCGCCGAGGCGCCCGACTTCACCGGCTCGCGGGCGGATGCGCTCGCCGACGGCTTCCATGTGAACTCCGGCGGCGACACCGCGATCACCGTGGCAGAGGCGCCAGGCGGCGGAGAAGGGCTCGTCCCCGGTGACCGCTACACCGTGCTCGTGGACGCCCCCGGTGCCCCCGGCGAGGTCGCTGCGCTTCAGGGCTCCGCCTCGAACCTCGACACAGACCTGTATCCCGCGCTCACCGAGTGGGCCGAGATGCAGGAGCAGCCTCGCACGGGAGCCGGATACCTCGAGATCATCGATCGTCTGCGTTCGCGCGGCTACCTCAGCCATGCGCTCATCGACGACGACGCCGCGACGGGGTGGATCGCGTCGCTCGAGGAGTCCGAGGGATACGCGTTCGCGCCGAGCTATGCGGGGCACTCCGCCGCCCGCATCGAGGAGCTGTTCACCGACATGGTCGAGCAGGAGCGAAGGGCGGGGTCTGACGCCGCACCCGAGCTGCTCGTGTCCGCCGTCGGCGACGACGAGCAGTTCTCCGTGGCGGCTGCACTGCTCGCCGAGCACTGGGGTCTCGAGTCCCGAGTCGTGATCGGGGCACGGCTCGCGGCGGCAGAAGAGGTTCCCGGCATTCCGGCCTGCACCGACACCTGCACCGGCGCGAACATGAGCGCCTGGGTCGAGGTCAGGGGGTCCGGTGGAGAGTGGATGCCGGTCGACACGACGCCGCAGTATGCGATGCTGCCGAGCTCGATCACCGAGGGCGAGCAGCTGCCGGAGCACCCGACCGTGCCCGAGCAGCCGCGGTCGGAGGCGCTCGACCCGCCTCAGGCGCAGAGCGATTCGAACAACGACGCACCCCCGCTCGAGGCGCCGCAGTCGGAGGTGCTCGCCTTCCTGCTGCCGATCCTCAGGGCCGTGGGACTCAGCCTGCTCGCTCTCGCGCTGCTCGCTCTGCCGTTCCTGGTGCTGTTGTTCGCCAAGAGGCAGCGCGCCCGAACCCGCCGCACGGCGGAAGACCCCGAGGTGCGGCTGGCCGGAGCCTGGGAGGAGCTGGTCGACGTGTACGCCGATCACGACGTGGCGATGGACGCCGAGGGCACCCGAACCCAGCGCGCGCTGTCGACCGACCGCGAGGCTGCTGACCGCCTGGCGGTGCTCGTCGATCGCGCGGTCTTCGCCGAGCATCCTCCGACGAACGACGATGCGAGCGCCGCCTGGGCGATCGTGGATGCCGAGCGGGCTGAGCTGGCAGCATCCGGCAAGTGGTGGCACCGCATCGTCAGGCGTGTGCGGCCGACGTCGTTCATCGGACGCATGCGGGCTGCGAGCGGTGGAGGTTACGCCGGAGCCAGGCCCGCTCTCGCTACGCTCGGATTGACCGGGTCGTTCGGCGACCGGAAGAAGGGGAACTCATGATCGCGCCCGTGGATAGCGGCTACGTGACGATGCTCGCCATCGTGGGCGGTGTCGGCGTGCTCGTCGGCCTCGCCGTCTACGTCTGGTACGCCTTGGCGCTGTCGCGTCTGTTCCCGCGCATCGACGGCGAGGGGTGGAAGGGCTGGGTGCCCGTCCTCAACGAGGCCGAGATCCTGGCGCGAGGCGGAGTTCCTGCGTGGTCGGTGGTCTTCTACTTCATCCCGATCGTGCAGCTGTACGGCATCTACCTCAAGGTCGTCGCGACCCACCGCATCAATCGGAGGTTCGGCAGGGGCGCCGGAATGACGGTGCTCGCCATCCTGCTGCCTCCGGTCTGGGCGACCATCCTCGCCTGGGGCACCCCGCCGCACCCCGAGGGCGAACGACTGGCCGCGCTGCAGCCTGGTCCTCGCCGCAACGCGCAGCCCGCTGCCGCGCCCGCCAGGGATGCGTCGGGGTACACGATCCCGTCGCTGGCTCCGCACACTCCGAGTCAGCCGGATGCCCCCGCGCTCGTGTTCCCCGACTACGCCGCGCCGACCCGTGCGAACGCGCCGTCTGACGCGCACGCCGGCGCCGTCGCGCCCGACGCACCCTCGGATGCCGACTCCGTCGCTCCCTCTGCGTGGGGAGCACCGCCGCAGAGACCGCAGTCGCCGGTCGGGCCCCCGCCGGTTCCCGGGGCGGCGCCTGTTCCCGGGGCTGCGCCCGTTCCCGGGGCTGCGCCCGCTCCTGGAGCGCCACCCGTTCCCGTCGCCGGGCAGCCCCCGGCTGCCGGTGCGCCCGCTGCGTCGTTCGCGCCGCCCCAGCCGCCCGCTCCTGCTTACGGGCAGCAGCCTCCCGCTCCTGCCTATGAGCAGCAGCCGCCCGCTCCTGCCCGCGGGCAGCAGCCTCCTGCTCCGCAGCCTCCTGCTCCTGCGCCTGTAGCAGCACCTGCACCGCAGCCCCCTGCGCCTGCGACTCCTGCCGATCCGCACCCGACGACCGGGATCATGGCAGCAATGGGCGGCGACCCCGGTGCCGCGGGCACGCCGCAGCCCCCTGCGTCTCCTGCACCCGCCCCTGGCGACATCGCGGTGCAGCCGCCGGCGCCGCCCGCGCCCGCATCCACGCCCGCATCCTCGCCTGCGGCCCCGTTCGAGACGTCGGGAGAGCACGCGCCTTCTTCGCAGCCCGTCGGAGAACCGCAGCGCGCGGTCCGACCCGCGCCGCCGTCGTTCCGCGACGGCGGGCACTCGGCCGAACAACCGCAGATGCCGACGATCCGTCCGGTTCCGTACTCCGCCGCAGACGTCCCGGCCGCCGCAGACGTCCCGATCGCAGGGGCGCCGCCCGCGCCCGCCGCTGATGCGCCTGCCGTGCCTGCCCCGCAGTCTCAGGGGATGCCGTCGGGTGGGATCGCGGCGGATGTCGACAAGACGGTCGTCACCCCGCGCCCGACGGACGACGTCGTCGTCGACGACCTCGACGCGACGGTCGTCGTCGCCCGCAGGCGCGGTGTGCGTCGCTCGCTGGTGCTCGACGACGGACGCAAGTTCTCGTTGTCGGGCGCGAGCGTCGTGATCGGACGCAACCCGATCGGCGAGCCGGGCGAGCAGCGGCTCGCGATCTCCGACACCACCCGCACGCTGTCGAAGACGCACGCTCGCCTCGTCGTGCACGACGACGAGTGGCGCCTCACCGATCTACACGCCACGAACGGCGTCGTCGTGGTCGAGGAGAACGGCACCGAGACGCTGCTCGATCCGGGCGAGAGCGTCACCGGCAACGGCCGATTCATCCTCGGCGAAGTGGGAATGCACGTGATGGCGGAGCGCGACTCGTGACGGTCTCGTCGGTGGTGCTGAACGTCGCGTCCTTGACCGACACGGGACTCAAACGCGCCGCGAACGAGGACTCCTTGCTCGTGGCCTCCCCGGTCTTCCTCGTCGCAGACGGCATGGGCGGGCATGAGGCCGGCGACCGAGCGAGCGCTGCGGTGGTCGATGCGTTCGAGCCTCTTCGCGGGTCGGTGATCGAGGTCGCCGACATCGGCGACGCGCTGAGCCGAGCCTCGGCCGTCGTCGACGACATCTCCGCCGAGCACAAGCGCGGGGCGGGCACCACCGTGACGGGTGTCGCACTCGTCGACCACGAAGGCGCACCGCACTGGCTCGTCTTCAACGTCGGCGACTCTCGCGTCTACCGGCACCACGCCAACGAGCTGACCCAGCTGACGATCGATCATTCGCTGGGGCAGGAGTTGGTGGATGCCGGTGAGCTCCGCGCAGAGGATCTCTCGTCGTTCTCGCAGCGCAACGTCATCACCAGGGCGATCGGGGCGCCGGACAGCACGGCCGACAGCTGGCTGCTGCCGGTGGTCGACGGTGAGCGGCTGCTGCTCTGCTCAGACGGCCTCAGCGGCGAGGTGAGCGACGAAGCGATCCGAGCCACCCTGACCATGAACGGGAGACCCGAGTCGGCCGCTGCGGCTCTCGTGAGCCGGGCGCTCAAGGCGGGCGGTCGCGACAACGTGTCGGTCGTCGTGATCGACGTGGTCTCGGGAGGAGCGCGCACGCGTCCGGACGACAGCACGGCCGGTCGCGAGGCCGCATCCGCCTCTCTCACCGACTCGAGCCTCGAGGGCACGACGATCCCGGTCCGCGCCAGATGACCGACGACGAGTCCGAGGTCGGCGAGACCGTCATGCTCACCCGTCGCGATCGGCGCCGGGGCGGGGTGGTCGTCGGTTCGCCAGCAGCGCCGAGCGAATCGGAGGCGGCTGTCGCGGACGGCGCAGCGGAGACCCACGATTCCACCGCGGCCGACGATTCTGAAGCGCCGGGCGACGTCGATGAGGCGACCGTCGTCGTCGACCGCCATCCGATCGCCGTCGACGAACCAGCCGATGCTCTCGGGGAACCAGCCGATGCTCTCGGGGAACCGGTCGATCCTCTCGAGGAGGCGACCGTCGTCGTCGACCGGAGCCCGTCGAGGTCCGATTCGAGGTCCGATGTGCCGGACGGTGCTCGCGACGGGGAACGGGAGCAGGAGCTCCCCGATGAGCCGACCGTGCTCGTCTCCCGGACTCCGCGCCGTGTGCGCAGGAAGCGATCGGAACGGCCCGAACAGGGCGACGCCGTCGTGGATCCCGCCCCCGTCACCGATCCGGTCACCGATCCCAGTGCCGCAGCCGTCTCGTTCGAGGCGCCGACCGATGCTCCGGAGCCGGCGATCTACCGACCGCGTCCCGCGCCACTGGGCCCTTCCGCGCCGCCCGTGGTGATCGGCGCCGCCGCGCCCACCCGCGCGGTGGACCCGGAGCTGCCTTCGGTCACGAAGCAGGGACTGCGCTGGAGCGTGACCACCCTCCTCGCGTTCGCAGCGGCCTGTGTCGTCTCGGCCGCCGGACTGGTGGCGCTGGGCTTCGTCGTCTTCGCCTGAGCGACGGCGTCGGGGAAGACTCGTGCTTGGCACGATGCTTGCCCATGTCGTAGTGTCGCAGTGAGTCTTTGAGGGGGGATCTCGAATGTCAGAGCGGATCATGGTCACGCAGGCCGGCATGGACCAGCTGATCGACCAGCTGCGGGATGCGGTGCAGCACTTCACCCAGCTTCTCGAGACTCTCGATCAAGAGGTCTCCACGTTGCGCGGTCGATGGACCGGTGAGGCCTCCGACGCCTACGACCGCGCCCAGCGCGAATGGACGGCCAAGCTGACGGCGCTCAACGAACTGCTCGCCGAGCACCGGCACACGACCGTGCGCGCCCAGGAGATCTTCCAGGACGCGAGGCGCAAGAACGAGGCCCTCTGGTCCTGAGGCCCTCGGCTTCCCGCACGTCACGATCATTTGGAGTCATGCCATGTCCTGGAATCCCTACGCTTCGACGACTGAGAGTGCGGGAGACGCAGACGATTCCCACGCCGGAGTCGATGACACTGAGACGGTCACCGTCACGCTGCACGACGACGGCGACCTGAACGAGCTCACGATCGTCGACGACTGGCGGTCGAGGATCGATCCCGAGTCGCTCGCGGGCGCGGTGTTCACCGCGTACAGCCGCGCAGAGCGTGCGCGACTCGATGATGAGCGGGAGCGTGCGCGCCTCGACGCGGAGCGAACCGGCGGTGCGGAAACGCCCGGTGCTCCGGTCTCGTCGGTTCCCGACATCCCCGCCGAGCTCCTGATCGAGGTCACACGGGAACAGGCCGACTACGTCGCGACGTTCGACGAGTCCCTGCGTCAGCATCGACCGCTGACCAGTGCGGACGGCAACGTGACGGTCACCGCCGTCGGGGGCTCGCTCGGCGACGTCGCGTTCGACTCGACCTGGCTGCGCTTCGCGGTCGGGCGCGACATCGCCGAGACCGCGCGGCCGCTGGTCGCTCAGGCGATCCGCACCGGTGCCGAGATCGAGCAGGACATGCGGCAGAGGTTCCCCGCCGTGACCGAGTTCAAGCGCCTCCGAGCGCTCAAGGCCGCAGCACGCAGGTCGTGACTGCCGTGACAGATCCGATCTGCAGAATGAGGGGCAAGCGATGACAGACCTGGATACCGATGCAGTCGTCGGCGATCTTCGACTGGACGCCACGCGCTGGGACAACGTCTCGGGCGAGTTCAGTCGCGCCGTCACGATGATGTCGGAAGGCGCGACGCTGCCGTTCATGTCCTTCGACGGCATCACTCACGGACTGGGGGCCACGACGGCGTACAACGATGTGCTGGAGCGTCTGCGGACCCTTCTCGAGGGCGGTGTGGCGGAGACCGCGAGGATCGCGGAGGCACTTCGAGGCACCGCGACGAACATCGAGACGGCCGACCAGGACGCCAGCGGTGGGTGACCGGGGAGTGGGCCCCGTGCGGCGGAGCATCAAAGGTCATCGGTACTCGACGGAGGGTATGTAGCAGTGGGGATTCCAACCAGTCAGGCCGACTTCGACGCAGGAGTCGAGGAGATCACGCCGAAGATCGGCGAGGTCGAGACGAAGATCGACGAGTGCCAGGCGAAGGTCAGGGACATCGACTGGCCGTCGGGGTGGGAACGCCTCGGGCAGGGCCTGATAACGGCACTGTTCCCGATCGCCGGCTTCTACTTCGGAGCCAAAGACATCGAGCGACTCATCGCCGATCAGCCAGCCGTGCAGGCGATGCTCGAGCAGGCCGCAGAAGGGGCGGCCGATATCGCAGAAGAGGTCGCGCAGCTGCTCAGCCCCGGCAACCCCTTCGCGCTGAAGATGATGGCGAACGAGTGGGACAACATCAACACGGTGCTCACGGGCGTCGTCGGCAGCCTGGGCGACGACAAGTTCTATGCGACGGCCAGCTGGCAGGACGGCATGGGGCGCTACTACGCGAACGTGCCGGCGGGTCAGCGCGCCGCACTCGAGGGACTCGTCCCGCACGTCGAGAACATGCGGACGTACCTTCGCGAGCATTCCGACAACATCATCCGGCTGTGGTGGGACCTCTATGAGGAGGTCGTCTCGTTCGTGATCGACGCGA
This sequence comes from Microbacterium sp. Leaf161, assembly GCF_001423645.1. Classification (NCBI taxonomy): domain Bacteria; kingdom Bacillati; phylum Actinomycetota; class Actinomycetes; order Micrococcales; family Microbacteriaceae; genus Microbacterium; species Microbacterium sp. Leaf161. Next base: position 1,786,568 of record NZ_LMOW01000001.1, read on the forward strand.
TCCCGCTCGCATCGAAGTTCATCTCCGCGAACCCGATCAAGTGGCTCGACATGGCCGAGCCGATCGCGGACTGCATCGCGCGGGTTCTGGAGGCAGTCCAGAACATCGTCTCCCTGATCTTCGAGTTCGGCATGGCCTCCAACAGCAACCTCGAGAGCTTCCGCGCGAGCGCGTCGAACACGGCGGGCACCGACTTCGGCAAGTGGCCCGTCGCCCGGCTGTCCTGAGCGATGGGGCGTCCTCTCGCTCGCGGCCACCGGGTGCTCGTTCGGAGCGTCGCAGGGCGATCCGGGGGCGCAGGTCGTCACCGAGTTCTTCGATCGGCTCATCGACGGTGACGCCGTCGGAGCGGGCGCCCTTCTCGGCGACCCCTCTGTCGTGAGCCCGGCAGCGCTGGACGACGACGTCTACTCCGCGGCCGTGCGGCCCGTCGAGGCTCGGGTCACTGCGGTGACGGGGTCGTCGTCCGAGGCGTCCGTCTCGGTCGAGTATCGTCTCGACGGCGAATCCGAACCTCGCGACATCACAGTGACGACGACGACCCTGCGTTCGAGGGTGCGGTCGATGGGAACTCCGTCGTGTGGCGTCAGGAGGAACCGCTGGAGCTCGTCGCAGGAGACGAGGTGCGAGCGGGGGCTCCGCTCACTGTGAGCTTCACACGGACGAGTGGCCCACAGGAGGTCACCGTCGATGTCGACGCGACGGTGCAGCGCGACGAGTCCGGCGTTGTCGCCGCCGTGTTCGACTGAGTCGTGTTCGATATCGTTGAGCGCGGCTACGACAGCGTGGTGTTCGACTGAGGGTGCGAGCAGCCCGCGTCAGTCCCACGCCTCTTTACCGCTGCCCGGCCCGGGCACGTTGAGCAGCCCGCCCTCACGTTCGATCTCCAACGGATCCACGGCAGGCTGCTCTCTGCGGCGGCGCAGCACGATGAGGATGCCGAGCACACCGAGCAGGGTCGCTCCGCCGATGGTCGTGAAGAGCGCGGCCTCACGGGTGAGCAGGAACGGCGATGCGCCGTGGTCGGGATTCACGGCGGCGGCAGGCGGGCGCGCCGCGCTCTCGCTGGTGTCGAAGTAGGGGCTCACCGGCCCTCGGGTCGTCTCGTCCGGGAGCAGCTCGATGGCCGCGAACGGCTGGATGAATCCCCATCCGTTGACGTCGTCACGGTTGTCGGCGTCGTCTCGCAGGGCCGTGGCGGTGAGCCGGTACGCCCATCCGGCCGGTGGATCCTCGGGGTGCGCTTCGGCCACCAGAGCCGCGGCCGCGCTGGCGTATCCGGTCGCGAAACTCGATGCGGGGGCGTCGGCGGCGAAGATGCAGTCTCCACCGCCCAGCGCCGCGCTCAGCACATTCATTCCGGGAGCCGTCACGCCGACCTGCGGGCCGTGGATCGATGCATCGTTCGCGCGGCCGCTGGCGTCGGCGGCGCTGACTCCGAGCACCTGCTCATACCCTGCGGGGTAGCGAGCGCCGTCTTTCGCATCGGGGTCCGATGCCCTGTTGCCGCCGCTCGCCACGACCAGGGCTCCGACGGCTGACGCATGCTCCACCGCCGCACGGAGGTCGGGGGAGTCGGTCTCCTGCGAGATCGAGACGTTGATGATGTCGGCGCCGTTGTCGGCCGCCCAGTGGATGCCGTCCGCGATGCGCTGCGACGTCGGTCCGAAGCCCTTGTCCTTGTCCTGCTGCTGGTTGCTGCGGAACACCCGCACCGAGAGCAGACGGGCGTCCGGCGCGAGCCCGACGACCCCGGAACCGTCGACCGGCTGTGCCGCGATCTGGCCGGCGATCGCGGTGCCGTGCCCGGTGGTGTCACTCAGACCATCGGCGCGCTCGCCGTCGCCGACGAGATCCACACCGCCGATCACGACTCCGGCGAGATGCGGATTTCCCGCATCGATGCCCGAGTCGACGACGGCGACGACGACTCCTCTGCCTGTGGCGACGCGGTTGGCGTCTTCGGCGCCGAGCAGAGCGAGGGCCGGCGGGGCCTCGGGTGTGAACACCCTGGTGCCCGGGGTGCAGGCCTCTCCGGCAGTGGCTGCAGCCACGGTCGAGCCGAGTGTGGCCGCCGATGCCGGCGCGCTCGTCAAGACGGCGCCGAGTGCGATCGCGCCCACCAGGAGGGCGGGAAGGGCGGTTCTGCGTCGACGCATCACTTCGTCCCTGAGCCGGGCGACTCTCTGGCGGCTTCGGAGGTCAGCGCAGGGCCGGCGGCGAAGAACTCGATCCACGCGTCTGACACACGCCCGACGTCGTCGGGGGAGTAGCCGAGCTGAGCGATGGGGCCGCTCGCTGCGTCCTCCGCGCTCTGCTCCGCGGCGGCACCGGGGATCGCGAACGCGGTGCCTGATTCGTCGATGAGCACGGCCAGGGCCGCCGCGTCGTCAGACGCTCCACTCACTTCGACGAGGGCTCCGCCGCCGACCGAGACGTCGACGCCGGAGCGGTCTTCCGGCAGCTCGGTCGTGGTCGCTCCGAGCACGGTGCGAGCATCGTCGGTGACCATCGCGCACGGCGTCTCGCCCGCCGCGAGCGTCGTCAGCGGGAGAGTCGGCCAGTCCTCACCGCCGATGAACGGACGTGTCTCCACGTCTGCGATCTCCGCGGGAGACACCTCCTGCTCGGCGCCGGCCTCCTGCCCGCTGCCGAGAAGGTAGAGCTGGTAGGCGAGCGGGCTGAGGCGAGCGATCTCGCCGGTCGCGAGCGCCACATAGCGCTCCTCCTCGGGGCTGCCCTGCGTGTGCACGATCGTCCCCGCCGTCAGATCGGTGCCGGGAACCGAAGCTCCCATCGCGTTGAGACTGATCGGCTCGAGATCCTCGCCCGACTCGAAGAGGTTGAGCCAACGCCCGTCGACCTCGAGGATGTCGGCGGTGCCGAGTCCGACGGCGCGGAGCACGGCGTTGGCATCGTCCGACGGAACGGCGTATCGGAGACCGTCGGCGATCACGAACAGCTCGTCGCCGCGCTGGACGACGGCGCCGGTCCCGGTGGAGATCTCGGCGATCGGCGTGCTCGACAGCGAGACAGACGCACCCGCGGTGTCGTCGATGCAGGCCGTCCACGACGAGTTGATCAGGGCGCTCGGGGCCGGCAGGTCGTCCGGTGCGCCGAGGATGCCGATCGAGGGGCCGACCGGGATGCCGTCGAGTGCGGCCTGATCCGTGCGCACGACCTTGAACTCGCCGGCAGGGATCAGCAGTCGTGCGCTCGCCGTGTTGATCACCGGGTACAGCGTTCCCTCGACCGAGACGTAGCGCGCCCCGGTGTCGGTGGCGACGATCAGACGGTTGTTCTGCCAGTCGCCCGGGAGTCCAGGCTGCATGATCCCCCAGAACACCCCGACGAGGATGACGCCGATCGTGAGCGCGACTCCGGCGACGACCGCGCGCAGCGGCTTCGCGGGGTCGAGCTCCTTGCCCCCGGGGGCTCCACCGGTGAACGCCGAGAGCAGTCGTCGCCTGCTGAAGCCCTGGGCCTCGATCAGATCCTTCTTGGTCGCCATGGGTCAGACGAGCCCGGCCGTCGTGACGCCGAGCGGCAGCAGCAGCGCGAGGGCGATGACCTCGACCGTGTCGCCGAGCCTCGTGAGCCGCAGACGCGCCTTCGGCGTCAGCAGCGTGAGCCCGACCAGGATCACGGTGGCGACGACGAGGATGAGGAGCATCCAGGTGCGGACGTCGGGCAGGGCCAGTGCCACCGTGACACCGGTGACCGCGAGCCCGATCGCGCCGATCGCCATCAGCACGAGCACGCCGAGGCGGGCGTAGATCTGCCGAGACTGGAACATCATCCCGACGAACGCGAGCACGCACAGCAGGGCGCCGAAGACGCCGCTCGCAGCGACCAACGGCGTCGCCGTCAGGGCCGCGAGGCCCAGCGCTGCACGGAGTGCGATCAGGGTGCGCGTCCCTGCCGCTGCGCGACGCTTGACCTCGTCCGCGTCGATCGGCTCCGGCGCCGCGAACATGTCGGCATCGCTCTGCGGCGAGATGACCCGGATGCGCGTGGAGCTGAGCGCGAGCCACGGGATGCCGTTCGCGAGCAGCGCGGTGGTCGCGAGCATGATCGCGTAGGGCGCGAGTGCGTCGCCGAAGATCGCGGCCGTGGTCGCGGTGATGCCGATCGAGGCGCCGAGTGCGATGGGCACGAGATGGATCTCGGGCTTCTCCTGGGTCACGGCGAGGCCGAGGCCGCCGACGATGACGAGGCCCAGTCCCATCGCGGCGAGCGGCCAGCCCCAGATGCTCTGCACCGGAACGGCGAGGTAGCCCGCGAGTCCGCCGTAGGCCGCGGCGGTGAGTCCGAGCGCGTGCCCGGCTTCGGGCTGACGGAGGCGCATGAGCACGGCGGCCGCGACGCTGAGCACGATCGCCCCCGACGCCGCGATGATCGCGGGCAGAAGGGAGGTGGGCGGGGTCGCGACGAGCAGGAGCGCGCAGAGGGCGAGGAAGGTGAGGCTGACGAAGAGCGCGGTGCGCGAACTGTCTGTCGGCGTCCAGGAGCCGTGCTGCTCGGCCGTGGCGTCGATCACCGCTTCGACGACGTCGTCGTATACACGCGGCTCCTGCATCAGGCCGCCCCGCACGAGCGTCAGCAGCTCCCCGTCGTGCACGCCCTGCGCTGCGGCTCCGCGTGCGGGGTCGAGGGGTGTGCCGTCGGCTCGCTGCAGCGAGTAGCCGCCATGGGTGAGCGTCGGGTCGAGCACGCCGAGACTCCGAGCGAAGCCGGGGATGATCTCGACGAGCGGGATCTGCGATGGCACGCCGACATCAAGCCGGCGGTCGTCGCTGACGACGGAAAGCCGCAGCACGGTGCCTGCCGTTGCGCTCTGAGTCATGGAACGATGCCCCCTCCATGGTGTGCAACCGAGCGGGAGGAGACCCGTGGCTGCGCATTCCGCCTTTCACCCTAGTTGAGGCGTGCGGCAACGCGTAGTCGCGAGGCGGGACGATTTCTCCATCGACCGCACGAATGCTGTGCGGATACAGCTGGTGTTATGGCGCATCCCGCCGATGTGATCTAGCCTGGCTCCTGAAACGAATCGTGGGGGGTTGTTTCGAAGTCGTCCCAACACAGGGATGCGCTCCCCCGCACGTGTGTCCGTGAGGACCGGAGGGAGTGAGTTATGGCTGATGTCATCTCCGCAGAAGAAGGGGCTCTGCGCCGCGGAGCCCAGGCGGTGCGGGAGACCAAGTCCGGGATCGACCAGCAGACCAAGAAGGTCCGCAGCGAGATCGAGCAGCTGCGCGGCTTCTGGACGGGTGCGGCTGCCGCATCGTTCACGACGCTGATGTCCCGCTGGGACGAGCAGGCTCGTCAGCTGAACGAGGTCCTCGTGACGCTCGAGGATGCCCTCGCAGGCACCGAGCGCGACCAGGCCGCAACCGAAGAAGCTCACCAGCAGACCATCTCGGGCCTCGGCTCGATGATGGGTTCCTGAGCGACGACCACAGAGATTTCAAGGAGAACATGATGCAGTCGATGTCAGTTCGCCCGGAGCAGGTCAACGCTCTGGCAGCGCAGATCCGCAGCGGGTCGCAGGGTATCCGTTCAGAGCTCGACCGTCTCGAGTCCGAGGTCGGCAAGCTGCGTGCGGCGTGGGATGGTTCCGCGCAGCAGGCCTACGACCAGGCTCAGGCCAAGTGGAACCGTTCGCTGAGTGAGATGCAGCAGCTTCTCACGCAGATCGCGGGCAAGACCGAGGAGATCTCGGGCCAGTACGTCCAGACCGACAAGTCGGCCGCCGGGCGCTTCGGAGCCTGATCTCCGGCGCGGGCCCGACGCAGAGATGCGCCGGGCCCGCGCCGTCTGCTGTGCTGTTCGGCGATCGAGTCGGAGGGCGCAGCAGATGTCACGGGAATCGCCGTAGTCAACAGGGAGGGGTTGTCGATGGCCATCGCATTCGACTTCGAGCAGATCTTCGCCGAGCTGAAACGCATCGAGCGCGACATGCAGCAGTTCCCTGCCGCATCCGAGGTGGCCGTGTCTGAGGGCGGGTCATCGCAGGCCACCGCCGAGTTCCGGGTAGCCGTCACTCAGGTCGCCCAGGGCATGGGTGCCGTCACGGAGAACTCGATCGCCGCCCTCAACGACGCCAACCAGGCGATCCGACAGGCGGTCACGGAGATCGCAGAGCAGGATGCCGCGCTCGCGGATGAGGCGAAACTGATCCTGACCCTGCTCGACTCCGCCGGCCAGCAGACGCCGGCAGGCCAGCAGACGCCGGCCGGGCAGCAGACGCCGGTCGGGCAGCAGACGCCGGTCGGCGGGCAGACGGATGCCGCCGCCGAGGAGCCTGAGGAGATGGACTACTGATGACCCGAGTGCGGCGGTCGATCGCTGCAGTGATCGGCGTGGTCGCGCTGAGCATCGTGGTCGCGGTCCCGGCTGCCGCCGCCACAGACGCGTCGGAAGGCGGGCTCTGGTATTTCACTCGAGGCAAGGTGCAGGCGGCGATCGATGCGGGTTTCGACGGGTCCGGAGTCACGATCGCTGTGGTCGACACGCAGGTGAATCCTGACGCGCCGGGCCTCCGAGGGGCTGACCTCGAGGTGCGCGAGGAGTCGTACTGCTTCGATGCCTCCGGTGAGAGGTACGACGCGGTGTCGTCCGATTACATCGCTGCGAACCATGGCACGAATGTCGCATCGATGATCCTGGGCACGGGTGAAGCCGTCGGTGGGACGCCCATCAAGGGCGTGGCGCCCGGAGCGAAGGTGCTCTATTACAACTCGATGGTCACGTCGACGGCGCCCCAGGGCAACGACGTCGATTCCACGTGCCTCCAGGAGAACGGCGAGTTGATCGGCGACGGCGACACCCGGGAAGAGAGGAACCTCGCGTCGGGCCTGGCTCAGGCGATCTCGGATGCGGTGGATGACGGCGCCGACATCATCTCCGTCTCTCTGGGGGGTCTCGTCGACGCGTCGTATGCGGTGGCCAAGGCGCACGCGGCCGGTGTGGTCGTGCTCGGCTCTCTCCCGAACGTCGGCGGAGTGGGCGACTGGCCGTCGAGCTACAACGGGGTGATCGCGGTTCAGGCGTTCGGTCCTGACGGGCAGATCCAGTACTCGACGTACGACCCGGCGCTCGCAGAGCCGTCGCCCAATCTGAGCGACGACGTGATCATCGCATCGCCCGGACTCGACGTCATCGCGCAGGGGACCGCTGAATCCTGGGACGCACAGCAGTTGCGGTCCGGCACGTCGTTCGCTGCCCCGATCGCCGCGGGCTTCCTGGCTGTGGTGAAGCAGAAATATCCGGATGCCACCTCGAATCAGCTCATCCAGAGCCTGATCCACAACACGGGCACCAAGGGCGAACACGAGCCGAAGTGGGACAACAGCGGTGGGTACGGAGCGATCTCGCTCACGGGGATGCTCGCGGTCGACCCGACCAAGTATCCGGATGTGAATCCGCTCTTCGACGCGGAGAACGAGGACGCTCTTCCCAATCAGGCCACCGTGGACGAGGAAGCCCGGTCGCTCGAGGCGGAAGCCACCTCGCAGCCGACGAGCGACCCGGCCGGCGGGGCGTCGTCGGAGGGCGTCGACGCGATGCCGTTCCTGGTCGGCGGGGGAGTCGTGATCGCGATTCTCGTCATCGGCGGCGTGGTGCTCGCCGTGGTCCTGACGAGATCGTCTCGGCGACAGACGACACAACAAGGGGGAGACCATCGTGAGTAATCAAGGGGCAGGGCCCTACGAGACCGAGCTCGAACGGATCCGGGGGCTCGAGGACTGGCGGATTCCGAAGGCGGCGTCGTTGCGGACGGCACTCACGACGCTGGACCGCGCATTGGGCACTGTGCTCGAGTCGGCGGCGTGGGAGGGAAGCTCGGCAGAGGCTGCGCGGAGCGCGCTGGCTCGGCTGCAGCAGAACTTCCGGATGATCGAGACGTACGTGGGGCATCTCACCGACACGATCGAACACGCGAACACCTACCGCCGCAACGCCGCGGCCGCGGAGCTCCCGTCAGCCACCGTCGATCCGTTCTGGGCGAACGCGGCCAAGGTGGGATCGGTCGTCGTGCATCCGGTGCTCGGCCCGCTCGCCGCCGACAAGGCCCTCGATGTGATCGGCGGGTTCCTCGGCAACCAGCGTGAGGAGGAAGCGAAGAAGATCGTCGAGCAGATCGAGCGGGACCTCTCGCCGTCGGCGAAGTCGCTCACAAAGGCATCCTCGACGTTGGCGGATTTCGATCCGCGCGTCGCAGTACCCACCCCGCCTGAGAAGCCGGTCAACCCAGGGACGGGCATCGATGGTCCGCAGATCAGCTATCCCGGAGGAGGGTCGTCGCCTTCGGGTCCCGGGGCCGGCGGCGGCGGGCAGCAGCCCTCGACGCCGACGTTCCCGTCGCATCCCGGCGGCGGGGGTGGGAGCGGCGGCCTCAACCCCGGCGGCTGGGAGCCGACGTATCCCGGCGGCTGGGAGCCGACATACCCCGGCGGTGGCGAGCCGACGTATCCCGGCGGCTGGGAGCCGACCTATCCCGGTGGGGTGGAAGGCGTCGACCCCGACGGCTCGGGCAGCGGAGACGGCGACCCTTCGGTCGATCACCCCGGCGGCGGGGTGCTCCCCGGGGCGCCCATCGGCACGGGTGGTGGCGGTTACCCCGGTGGGGCCGGCGGACCTGGTTCTGGTGCGTCCCCGGGCGGTTCGCTTCCTGGGGCGTTCCTGCCCGGTGGCGGTGGCGGCCTGGGTGGCATCGTCGGAGGGGGTGCGGGAGCGGCGGCGATCGCCGCCAGCTCGAAGATCGCCAGTGTCGGCAGCATGGGAGGAATCGGCGGCTCGGCATCCGGCGCAGGGCTCAAGTCCGGCGGCGGGCTCCTCGGCAACTCCGCGTCCGGCGCTGCCGGCGGAACGGCCGCGGGCGGCACTGCTCGCGGTGGCGTCGGTGGTGTGGGTGGCGCGGGCGGCCCCGGTTCTGCGTCGGGCTCGGCCGGTGCCGGTTCGTCCGGTGCGGCCAGTGGTCGCCCCGGCATGGGCATGATGGGCGCCGGCGGAGCCGATGAGGAAGACAAGGCGAAGCGCTCCGGACTCGGAGGCCCGATCGCCCCCAAGCTCGAAGATGAAGAGGAGCGTGGTCCGCGTGCGAAGAGCGCGCAGGCCGGCTCCCGTGACGAGCACACAGACTGATCCACGGGGCGGCGGAGAGCGTGGGCGGCGGATGCCGTGCACGCCCTCGGCATCTGGGTGATCAGTGGTCGGATGGGCCGCGGCGAGAGCCGCACACGGTCGATAGGGTTCAGGTATGTCAGTCGAAACGGTAGAGCGGCGTCGGATCGTTCTTCAGAGCGAGGATCGTCGATTCGATCTCTCGCTTCCGTTCGACGAGACCCTCGACGACGCACTCATCCTCAGCGGACTGTCCACGGCGGATCGATTCGTGACGATCGGTCCCGGCGGGTTCGAGATCCCCGGGGACACCGAGTGCGAAGACCTCGTCGATGGCGGTCTCTATGCGCTCATCGACCGCACGGCGCTGGCGCCGCAGGCCCGACCTGCGGTGACGAACGAACGGGCGTCGCGCGCAGACCACGGTGCTCGATGGTGGATGCTCGCGGTCAGCGGGCTGCTGCTCGTCGCCGTCTTCGCACAGGGGGCCGGAGATCCGCTGCTCAGACTCCTGATCGGTCTCTTCCTCGTGGTCGGTGCCGTCAGCGGAGCGGTCGCATGGTCGCGCCGGGATTCGGCGGCAGGGGTGCGCGGCATCCTCGGGGTCCTCGCCCCGGTCCTCCTCTCGTTCGCCGCGGGTGCTCTCCTGATCCCGGCGGAACTCGACGCGAGCGCGCACCTCTCCGCCGCCGCAGGTCTTCTCGCCGCCGGAATCACCACGGCGGTCATCGCCGTCTCTGCCCGAGCGCGTCCGATGCGGGCGGCCGCCGGAACCGCGACCGTGCTCCTCGTCGCCCTCGCCGCGGTCTGGGGGCTCGCGTTGCTGCTGCGCTGGGGACCTGCCGAGGCCGCCGCCATCTCGCTCGGACTCGTGCCGCTCGGACTGCGCGCTCTGCCGAGCAGCCTGGTGAACCTCCCTGAGGGGTACTTCATCGACTACAAGCACTTCATGACCAGTCGCTGGACGGTCCGCGGAGCCATCCCCGAGTCCGTCGGTCTCCTGCGACCCGAGCGCATCATCGCCGTCGTCGACGATTCCTCGGCACGACTCATCGCCGGAACCGCCGTGCTCAGCATCGTCGCCGCGCTGATGACCCCCCTCGCGTTCCTGCGCCCGTGGCCGGACGACCCCTTCGTGATCTCCGGAGGCATCGCACTTCTCGTCTGCGTCGGCCTCGCGCTGCTGCTGACACCCCGGCACACGACCTCGCGCATCCTCCGGTGGCTTCCCCGTGCGGCCGCCGCCGTGGTGTTCCTGGTCGCCGGTCTGCAGGCATCCGCCGCGATGGGCGACGGCTTCCAGGTGCTCGGTGCCCTTGTGCTGTTCGCTGTCGGTCTCACCGCGGTCGCGGTCATCATCCCCATCTCGCGCGGCGCGAGCTCGCTCGTCTGGTCGCGCTTCGGAGACGCCTTCGAATGGCTCGCCGTCGCGCTCGCCCTCCCCGCGGCGCTCCTCTACGCGAATGCGCTGTCCCTCCTTCGTGGAATGATGGCGGGATGATCGGGAACGGCGAACCACAGCCCTGGCCGGGCGGTGGCACCATGCCACCCGTGCATCCGGGGCCCGGCCAGCCTGGTGAGATCCCCGCGCTGCCGCCGGCGTTGATCGCGGCTCCGCCCGGAGTCGACGGCGCACCGCTTCGGTCGGGATCCACGCCTCCCGCACCGACGCCGATCGTCTCGACACGCGCCAGGACGAGACGCCCCTCTGACGGGCTCGGCCCGGCTTTCGTCGGCGCGCCGGCGGGGACCGGAGCGCGGATCGCCGCCTTCACACTCGATGCCGCGGCAGTGATCCTCAGCGCGGCGATCGTGCTCATCACCACCCGCAGCATGCTGCTCGCAGGGCTCACGGCCGCCGAGCTCGCGATCTTCCTCTGCGTGCTCGAAGCGCGCACCGGACTCACCCTCGGCAACGCCGTGCTGCGTCTGCGCGCCGCCCGCGGCGACCGGCCCTACTCGCCGGGCGTCGGGCGCCAGTTCGTTCGCGCGATCATCACCGGCGCCGGTCTCCTGGTGGCGGTCGGCAGCTGGGTCGTCGTCGCGTCGAGCGCGTGGGATCGCGGTGGTCGCCGTCAGTCCTGGGCCGATCGCGTCGCCGGCACCGTCGTGGTCTCGGTCCCGCCTCGTGCCGCCGCGGACGCGCAGCAGAAGGTCTCCGTCGCCGAGGCCGCCGCCCCTCTGACGCCTCCGCAGGTCGTGCCTCTGGGCGCACACCCGTCCGTCATCGACGAGGACTCCGAGCCGACCGAATCTCGCGCGGCCTCGCACCGCACCGAGACGCCCGCACCCGTGGCGCAGGGCGACGACAGGCCGCTCTTCACCGTCGCACCGGCCGCAGCACAGCAGTCCGATCCCGCCGCCCAGGCATCCGAGTCCGGAGCGCTGCTCCTGATCTTCGACACCGGGCAGCGCGTGCAGCTCGGGCTGCCGCTCGCGGCGAACCTCGGACGCGGACCTGTGGCGAGTGTGCACGACGACCGACTCGTGATCGTGACCGACCCCGACTCTTCGGTGTCGAAGACGCACCTGCGCCTCGAGCACTCGCGCGGCCGCACCTGGGTCACCGATTTCGGATCCACCAACGGCTCCGACATCCGATCCGACGACGGGCAGACGACCGAGCTCGTCGCCGGTGAGCGCGTCCTGCTCGACGACGCGGATCGCGTCAGGATCGGCAACCGCAGCTTCACCATCAGCCTCCTGCTGGCCACTGACAGCAGCGCCGGAGAGAGAGCATGACAGGACCCCGTCTCGCGCCGCCCCGCGTCCCCTCCGGAAAGCTCCCCGTTCAGGCGCCTCCTGAGCTCCAGCCCAATGACGGCGGCATGGGGATCCTCGGATCCCTGCTGCCGATGCTGGGCAGCGTGGGTGCGATCGTCATGGTCACGATGTCGAACCAGTCGGTGACGGGTCTGCTCACCGGCGGCATGTTCCTGCTGTCGTCGCTCGGGTTCGTCGCGGTGAACGGCTGGCGTCAGCGATCGCAGCGTCAGGCCGCGACCCTCGGCGAGCGTCGCGAGTACCTCGCGTACCTGACCGAGCTGCGCCAGACAGTGCGGGTCGCGGCGCGGCAGCAGCGCCGCGCCGCGAACTGGCACCTTCCTGCGCCGTCGGCCCTGCCGTACATCGCCGAAGAGCGCACGAGGGTGTGGGAGCGCGGCGCGAACGACCCCGATTTCCTCTCCGTGCGCGTCGGCACGAGCGATCAGCCGCTGTGCATCTCGCTCGAGGCGCCGGAGCTGCCTCCGCTCGCGCAGCTCGACCCGGTCGCCGCCTCGGCTGCGCATCGCTTCATGCTGACGCACGAGATCCAGAAGAACCTCTCGCTCGGCATCACGCTGCGCGACTACGCCCGTGTCGAGATCACGGGAGACGAGACCGAATCCCGCGGCCTCGCGCGCGCCATGCTGCTGCACCTCGCGACCATGCACGACCCCGACGCGGTGCAGATCGTGATCGCGGCAGACGCGGCTGTCCTGCCGCAGTGGGAATGGGCCAAGTGGATGCCGCACACGCATTCGCGCACGGTCAGGGACGGTCTCGGCGCCGCACGCATGATCGGCTCTCAGCTGTCAGAGCTCGAGGACATGCTCCCCGCCGAGGTGCGCGAGCGGCCGCGGTTCGCCCGCGACGGCTCCGGCGCCAAGGTGCCGCACATCGTGATCCTGACGGATGGCGTCACCACCTCGTTCAACGACGTGCTCGTGAGCGGCGACGGCGTGCAGGGGGTGACCGTGATCGACCTCCCCTCCCGGTGGGGTGATCTCGACGACCCGAACGCCCTGCGCATCGCGTTCGCGCCGGGCGACAAGGGCAGCCGAGCCGAGCTCGTCAGCCTGCAGGTGCCTGCTCGCCCCTTCGAGGCCGACGCGATCAGCATCGTCGAAGCCGAGGCGACCGCCCGGCGACTGATCGCCCTCTACTCGGGCGGCACGACGATCACGAAGAAGAAGAGCGCGACCGATCAGGCCGAGCTCGTCGAGCTGCTCGGCCTCCCCGACGTCCGTGATCTCGATCTCGATGCGGCCTGGTCGCCGCGTCTCGAGCGTGATCGGCTGCGTGTGCCCATCGGGCAGACGGAAGACGGCAGCCCGCTGATCCTCGACATCAAAGAGTCGGCTCAGCAGGGCATGGGCCCGCACGGCCTCATCATCGGTGCGACCGGTTCGGGAAAGTCCGAGGTCCTCCGCACGCTCGTCCTCGCGCTCGCGATGACGCACTCGCCCGAGCAGCTCAACTTCGTGCTCGTCGACTTCAAGGGTGGGGCCACCTTCGCAGGCATGGCCGACATGCCGCACGTGTCGGCGATCATCACGAACCTCGGTGAGGAGATCTCGCTGGTCGACCGCATGCAGGATGCGCTGCAGGGCGAGATGGTTCGGCGTCAGGAACTGCTCCGGGCGACCGGACCCTTCGCCAACGTCGCCGACTACGAGAAGGCCCGCCGTGGCGGCCGCACCGACCTCGCCCCGCTTCCCGCGCTGCTCATCGTCGCCGACGAGTTCTCGGAGCTGCTGTCGGCGAAGCCCGAGTTCGTCGACACCTTCGTGAACATCGGCCGACTCGGCCGTTCGCTCCAGGTGCACCTGCTGCTCTCGTCGCAGCGTCTGGAAGAGGGCAAGCTCCGCGGACTCGACACCCACCTGTCGTATCGCATCGGTCTGCGCACCTTCTCCGCCGCGGAATCGCGCACCGTCCTCGGAGTCCCCGACGCCTATCACCTGCCCACGCAGCCCGGCGCCGGAATCCTGAAGTCCGACACCGAGACCATGACGCAGTTCCGTGCGGCCTATGTGTCAGGGCCCCCGCCCCGGCGGCGGCGCCGTGCGGCATCCGGTTCTGCGCAGAGCACGGGCTCGACAGCGGTCGAGCTCTTCACCGCCGCGCCGGTCTGGCGAGCCGAGACGACGGTCGAGGAGCCCGAGGTCGTCGTCGACGCCGAGCCCGAAGAGAAGCGCAACACGTTCGAGATCGCCGTCGAGATGATGAGCGGACGCGGGCCGGCGGCCCACCAGGTGTGGTTGCCGCCGCTCGAGACCCCTGCCACCCTCGATCAGCTGTTCGGTGATCTCGTCGAAGACCCGGCCCTCGGACTCATCTCGCCGCGGTGGAGAGGTGCTGGTGCGCTCACGGTGCCGCTCGGAATCGTCGACGTGCCGCTCGAGCAGCGGCGCGAGAACCTCGCGATCTCGCTCGGGGGCGCAGCCGGTCACATGGCGATCGTCGGTGCGCCGCTCAGCGGAAAGAGCACCCTCGCCCGCACCGCGCTGGTCGCCCTCGCCCTCACGCACACACCGCAGGAGGTGCAGTTCTTCGTCATCGACTTCGGCGGTGGCAGCTTCACGGGACTGCAACGTTTCACGCACATCAGCGGCGTGGCCACGCGCTCGGAGCCAGACATCGTGCGCCGCACGGTCGCCGAGGTCACCAGCCTGCTCAACGCGCGCGAGGTGTATTTCCGCCAGAACGGCATCGATTCGATCGACACCTACCGGCAGCGCCGCGCCCAAGGGCTCGCCGATGACGGATACGGTGACATCTTCCTCATGGTCGACGGCTGGGGAACCCTGCGTGCAGAGTTCGAGATGCTCGAGCCGCAGATCCATGCCATCGCCGCGCGGGGACTCACCTACGGCGTGCACATCATCATCACGGCGTCGCGCTGGATGGAGGTCCGTGCCAACATCAAGGACCTCATCGGCACCCGCATCGAATTGCGTCTCGGCGACCCGACGGACTCCGAGGTCAACCGCAAGGCCGCCGAGAACGTCACGGCGATCCCTGGTCGCGGTCTCAACGAGAACGGCCTGCAGATGCTCACGGCGCTGCCGCGCATCGACGGCGTCGACGACGCATCCTCGCTCGCCGGCGGCATCGACGATCTCGTCACCCGCGTGGCGTCCGCGTGGCATGGCCCCGCCGGGCCCAAGCTGCGTCTGCTGCCCTCGCGCATCAGCCACGCCGACCTCCGGGCAGTGGCCGCTGCCGCGTCGGCGGACGGCTCGGAGCCGCGAGAGATCCTGCTCGGCATCGACGAGGCGAACCTCGCGCCGTTCTCGATCGACCCGCTCGAAGAGCCGCTGCTCTATCTCTACGGCGACGCAGACTCGGGCAAGTCGTCGATGCTCCGCGGCGTCGTGCACGAGATCACGCGTCTCTACGGTCCGACCGAGGCGAAGATCTTCGTCGTCGACTACCGTCGCGCGCTGCTCGGTGAGATCCCGCAGGAGTACCTCGGGGCCTACCTCACCTCGCACGAGATGACCGAGGGCGGGATGAGCGAGCTCGCCCAGTTCTTCCAGAGCCGCATCCCCGGCTCCGACGTCACGCCCGACCAGCTGCGCTCACGGTCGTGGTGGAAGGGCGCAGAGGGCTTCGTGCTCATCGACGACTACGACCTCGTGTCGACGTCGCAGGGCAACCCGGTCGCGGTGCTCGCCCCGCTGCTCGCGCAGGCGGCAGACCTCGGTCTTCACGTGATCCTCACGCGTCGCACCGGTGGAGCGAGCCGTGCCGCCTACGATCCGATCATCCAGCGCATGACCGACCTGGGCGCCACCGGCATCCTGCTCTCGGGAAACCCCGAGGAGGGACAGCTGATCGGCAAGGTCAAGGCGATCCCGGCGATCCCCGGCCGTGCCCAGATCGTCAGCCGCGACCGCGGCCTGGTCGCAGCGCAGCTGCTGTGGGTGCCGCCGAGCTATCAGTGATCTGGCTGGGCGCGGTCAGTGGGCGAGTGTGCCGACTGGCCGCCTGAGCTCAGCGGGTCGCGTCGGCGAGGTGACGTGCGTCGTGGCTCAGCACCTTGACGATGATGCCGTGGCGACGCAGCTCCTTGGCGGTGCGAGCACCCTCCTCGGCGTCGCGCCCCAGAGCGTTGATGTTCGCCACGACGAGAACGTCTCCGGTCTTCAGTGTGCCGATCAGGCGCGACAGTCGATCGCTCCAGCTCTCGAGGATGTCGGGAGCGGGGTGACGGAACCCCTCGATCGGCACCCCGAACCGGGTGAGGTCGTCGCGCTGCTCGACCACCGACGGCATGCCCTCGCGGGAGACGACGAGTCCGACCAGGCGCGACCCGTCGGGGCGCGCGAGCCAGAAGTCGCGGTTCTGCTGCAGTTCGGTGAAGCACTTGGGGCACTCCGCGGCCGCGTGCGGCAGATGCAGCGGACTCGTCAGGGCCTCGTCGACGGATGCCGTCGCCTTCATGGGATCGATCGTCTCGCTCATCGCGCACCTCCGGCATCCATTCTGCCCTGATCGGAGCCGGCGCGGTGACCTTTCAGAGCATCCCGAGCGCGCGTACCGCTTCTCGTTCGTCTACGAGCTCAGCCACGGAGGCGTCGAGGCGAGCCTGGGCCCATTCACTGATCTCGAGCCCTTCGACGATGTGCCACTCTCCGTCGATCGACCGCACCGGGAACGACGAGATCAGACCAGCGGGAACGCCGTACTCGCCGTGCGAGACGACCCCGGCAGAGGTCCAGTCGTCGGTGCCGTGCACCCAGTCGCGCACGTGCTCGATCGTGGCGTTCGCGGCAGACGCCACGGAAGACGAGCCGCGCACCTGGATGATCTCCGCGCCTCGCTTCGCGACACGAGGGATGAAGGTCCCATCGAGCCAGGCGGGCACATCGCCGACGATGGCCTCGAGCGCATCCGCGACCGGTTCTCCTGCCACAGTCGCGTGCGAGACGTCGGGGAACTGCGTCGCCGAGTGGTTGCCCCAGATGGGCACACGACGAATCGTGTCGACCGGCACTGCGAGCGTCTGCGCCAGCTGTGCCCTGGCGCGGTTCTCGTCGAGTCGGGTGAGAGCGGTGAATCGCTCTGCAGGGATGCCGTCTGCCGCGGCCGCGGCGATCAGCGCGTTCGTGTTCGCCGGGTTGCCCACCACGGTGACGCGCACGTCGGACGACGCGTGGGCCGCGATCGCGGCGCCCTGCGGGCCGAAGATGCCGGCGTTGGCCGCGAGCAGGTCTCCGCGTTCCATCCCGGGTCCTCGTGGACGAGCGCCGACCAGCAGAGCGAGGTCGCACCCGTCGAAGCCGACGGCGGGGTCGTCCGTGACCTCGACGTGCTCGAGCAGGCCGAAGGCGCCGTCCTGCAGCTCGAGGGCCGCTCCCTCGGCGGCGCCGAGCCCCTGGGGGATCTCCAGCAGCCGCAGTCGCACCTTCTCGTCGGGGCCGAGCATGTCTCCGGCGGCGATTCTGAACAGCAGTGCGTAGCCGATCTGTCCGCCCGCACCCGTGAGCGTGATGGTGGTCGTCATGACTCGAGCCTACGACCGTGAAGTGGCCGCCGTGCAGAGTACCCTCGTGGCATGACCTTCAACCCTGACGCGGATGTCTCCGGCAACACCGCCCGCCGACGCGGCCGCGGCGCCGTCGTCGCCGGAGCGGGCGGTGTCGGCCTGCTCGGCATCATCGCCCTGATCGCCGGACCACTGCTGGGCATCGACCTGACCGGCCTGCTGGGCGGCGGTGGCGGCACCGGCGGGGGCACCGAGCCTGCGGGCGGCAGCGTGATCGAGAACTGCCTCACCGGCGAGGACGCCAACGAGAACGTCGACTGCCGGGTGGCGGCCTCGCAGCTGGCGCTCGACGGCTACTGGGAGGACCACGTCGAGGGCTACCGCCCGCCGCAGCTCATCATCGTCGACGGAGCCACCTCGACCTCGTGCGGCACCGCGTCGAACGCGGTCGGCCCGTTCTACTGCCCGCCCGATGAGACGGTCTTCATCGATCCCACGTTCTTCGACCTCATGCAGCAGCAGTTCGGGGCATCCGCCGGCGATCTCGCTCAGCTCTACATCGTGGGTCACGAGTGGGGCCACCACATCCAGTACATCACCGACGTGATGAATCAGTATCCGAACAACGGCACCGGCCCGGACAGCAACGGCGTGCGTATCGAGCTGCAGGCCGACTGCTATGCGGGCGCCTGGATCGGGCAGATGACCCAGGAGAAGGACCCGGACGGTGTTCCCTACTTGTTGGAGCCGACCGAGGCGGAGATCACCGACGCCCTGAACGCCGCGAACACGGTCGGCGACGACAACATCCAGGAGCAGTCGTCCGGTTCGGTCAATCCCGAGAGTTTCACGCATGGCACCAGCGAGCAGCGGCAGGGCTGGTTCGCGAGCGGCTACAAGTACGGACTCGATGTGTGCGCCGACCCGCTCACGGCGGCGCCCGGAGAACTCTGACCATGGAACTCGACGCGCTGTATCCGCCCATCGAACCGTACGAGTCCGGTGAACTGCTCGTCGGCGACGGGCACCGCATGTACTGGGAGACCAGCGGCAACCCCGACGGCAAACCCGTGGTGTTCCTGCACGGCGGCCCCGGCAGCGGCACGTCGCCGTGGCAGCGCAGGTTCTTCGACCCTGAGGTATATCGGATCGTGCTCCTCGACCAGCGCGGGTGCGGGCGCAGCACTCCGCACGCGAGCGCCCCCGATGTCGACCTCCGCTTCGTCACCACCGCGCACCTGATCGCCGACATCGAGCTGCTTCGCCGCAACCTCGGCATCGAGCGGTGGCAGGTGTTCGGCGGGTCGTGGGGGAGTGCACTCGCGCTCGCCTACGCGCAGGCTCATCCGGATGCCGTCAGCGAGCTGATCCTGCGGGGCATCTTCACACTCCGTCGGGCAGAGCTGGAGTGGTTCTACGAGGGCGGCGCCGCCGCTCTGTTCCCCGACCTCTGGGAGGAGTACATCGCGCCCATCCCGGTGCTCGAGCGCTCGCACATGATCGAGGCATATCACCGGCGTCTGTTCGACCCCGATCCGGCCGTGCACGAACCGGCGGCTGTCGCCTGGTCGCGGTGGGAAGCCTCGACGGTCACGTTGCGCCCGGATGCCGCGCAGATCGACGCGATGTCCGACCCGCACACGGCGACCGCCTTCGCCCGCATCGAGAACCACTTCTTCGTGAACCGTGGATGGTGGACCGAGGGGCAGCTCATCGCCGGTGTCGACGGCATCCGTCACATCCCGACCGTCATCGTGCAGGGGCGCCACGACGTGTGCACTCCGATGATGACCGCCTGGGACCTGCATACCGCCTGGCCGGAGGCCGAGTTCGTCGTCGTCGACGATGCCGGCCACTCGGCGACGGAGCCCGGCATCCAGCGCGCGCTGCGCGCCGCGACCGACCGCTTCGCCGGCTGATCCCGCGGCGGCTGGGCCTCCGCGCCGGCCAAGCCCTCGCGGTGGCCGGTCGCACGTCAGGCGCGCAGCGCCGCGGCCAAGGTCTTCAACAGCCCGATCGTGCCGCCGTGCGCACGGAACCGCGTGAGGCCCTCGCTCACCGCTGCGCCCGTGCGGGAGGAGACGAACCACGGCGGCTTGGGCAGGATGGTGAGGCGCCCGCCGCCGTTGACGATCGGAAGAGAACGCGGGAACGGCCGGAAGGGTCCGCGGATCACAGAGCGCTCGACGCGATCGAGCAGGAGCGCGTTGTGGACGACGCCGATGCCGCTGCCGACGTCGGTGATCGTGCTGCCGGGGAACGCTCCCCACGTCATGGTCGGGGTGATGAAGCCGAAGGCCGTCCAGCCGTTGATCGCGATCGAACCATAGCGAAGGTCGGCGATCGCACGGTCGAAGCCCGCGCCGAGCGCCTTCTCGGTCGACGGGTCGATCAGCAGGTTCGCGCCGAGCGTGCCCTGCAGCCGGTCGTTCGCGTAGGCCACGGCCGCGTCGAGGAACTCCTGGCCGGTGCCCGCCACCGAGACGACGCCCAGCACCGGAGCGAAGTACTCGGTGCTCTGCAGTGCCGTCGCGTCGTCGCCGTCGGAGACCTCGACCAGCAGGCGATCGCCGAGCACGAGGGCGTCGGGGTACGCATCGGTCGCGAGGTGCATCCTCGAGGGCGAACCGGGGTACCAGATCGGCCGCTCCGGAGCGTTCGCGTAGGCGCGGCGCAGAGCGGCTCGGAAGTCATCGGCCTGCGCCCAATCCGACGAGATGATCACCACCTGGCCGGCGATGCAGTTGTGCCCGCTGTTCTGCAGGCGCATGGTCGCGACGTGCTCCGCCTGATACGTGAGATCGGCGTCCGTCCACTCACCGGGAACGATGATGATGGGCGACACCCCGCCGAGCTCGGCCGTGATGGGCTTCTTCAGCAGCGGACGGTTCTCACGGCGGCGCCGCGTGGCCGCAGCCCCGGCGCCCCACACGATGGCGTCGAAGGTCGCGGCCGACCCCGTGATGTGCACGTGCACGAGGTCGGGGTGGCCGGTCAGATAGGCGCCGACGTCGGGCCCGCCGCGCGTGATGCGCAGCAGCCCAGGACCGATGAGCGGCGCGAGCGCTCGCTTGTAGACGGGCACGAGGGCGTCCTGCGTCGGATTGACCTTGAGCAGCGCCGTGCGATTGTGAGCGAGCAGTTCGTAGAGCACGTCGAGCACCGGGATCGAGGTGATGTTGCCGGCGCCGAGCACGAGTCCCACGCCCCCCGGGTCCGACGGGGTGCGCTGCGCGAGCCCTGCCGCGGCGCGCGCGCCGTTGGGGGTGACGCCGGGTTCGAGCCAGACCTCTCCCGTGTAGCCGGAGAGCAGGAACCGGTCGATGCCGGTGAGGGGAAAGGCCTGCACGCGCGTGCGTCCGCCGGGAGCCCGGTCGATCGTGATCCCGTCCAGCGGGTTGGTGCCGTTCGCGAGGCGCGTGAGCGTCTCGATGTAGGCGTCGAGGGCGCCGAGCACGCTGTAGGGCCCGCTGAGCCATTCCTCTCCGCGCAGCGGATGCCGGCGGTCGAGACCCTTCGACGCGGCCGCGGTGTCGGCCCAGTCCTCCGCAGCTGCGGCGACGCTCGAGCGCACGGCTCGCAGCGGGGTGACCCGCTGGGCGAGCGTCAGGGCAGACCACGTGCGGGTGCCGCCCTGAAGGTCGTCGATCGCGGTGTCGAGGCGATCGCGTTCGGCATCTCCGAGCTCCGGGGTCTTCGTCGAAGCGGCGGGGGGTGTCGCAGAAGTCATCGGCGTCTCCTTCGGACGGGATCCCAGCTTATGTCGCGCACTCCGGTCAGACGTCGATGTCGGCGCGGCGCAGGCGGTAGCGGCGAAGCGTGAGCAGGCTCGCCGCCATCAGCAGGGCGGGCAGGATGCTGAATGCGAGCACGATGCCCGTGATCGCAGCACCCGGTTGCTGCGCGGTCGTACCCGCGACACTCGAGACGTATCCCGTCGCGGCCAGCGTGAGAGAGACCGCGCTCGCCCCGAGCGCGAACCCGACGGTCTCTCCCGCCGTCCAGACGCCCGTGAAGGTGCCGGCCTGGCCTCGTCCGGTGCGGCGCTCGTCGTGCGAGATCACATCGGGCAGCATCGCCATCGGCAGCGACTGCAGCCCGGCATAGGCGATGCCGGCCACAGCGATCGAGCCATACATCCAGGGGCCCGGCGTCCAGACCGCGAGGACGAGCGATGCGGCGGCGATCAGGAAGAGGATGCTCGCGAGAGCGAACGCCCGCTCCTTGCCCAGGCGCCGGGCGGCGACCGTCCAGCCCGGCGTCGCGATCAGGGCGGGCCCCACGAGCGCCAGGAACACGAGTGTCACGGCGTCTTCCGAGCGCAGCACCCACGTGGCGACGTACTGTGCGCCGGCGAGCATCGTCCCGGTGGCGAGCGCCTGCAGAAGGAATGTGCTGAGGAGGGCGCGGAACGGCTGACTGCGTCGAAGAGTGCGGAGGCCTGCGGCATACTGCTCCCGGAGTCCCGCCGGAGCGACCGCGGTGGGGCGTTCGTCCGCGGCCATATGACGGGCGGCGGCATCCGCTGTCCGTGACGCGACGAGCATGCCGACGCCGATGACCACGCCCGCCACCACGCCCATCAGCAGGTATCCCACGACGGGGTCGGCGGTGGCACCCCTCAGCTCGGGGCCGCCGGCGCCGAAGAGCAGGATGGATGCCGTGAGCACGACGACGCGCCACCCGAGCAGCCGGGTGCGCTCGTCGTAGCCCGAGGTCAGTTCGGCGGGCAGTGCGACGTAGGGCACCTGGAACAGGCTGAAGGACGTCGCTGTGGCGAGGAACGCGAGGAGCACGCAGACGGCGCCGGCGGCGGGACCCCATGACGGGGGCACCGCGAAGGTGAGCCCGAAGAACACCGGAAGAGTGAGGCCGCCTGCGACCATGAGACCTCGACGCGAGCCAGTCCTCGCGTACTGACGGTCCGACGCGGCGCCGATCACCGGGTCGATGATGACGTCCCAGATCTTCGCCCCGGTCACGATGAGGCCGGCGGTGAGCGCGGCGACACCCAGATTGTCGGTGAGGAAGTACGTCAGCACCAGCCCGGGGAGGGTCGCGTACCCGCCTGTGCCGAGCGAGCCGATCGCGTAGCGGGCGACCGTGCGGGCGGACAGGCGGACGGAGGCTTCGTCGGGCCGAGCCGCGGTGCTCATCGCGCCAGTGTATCGGTGCGCGAAGAGCACGCTTCAGGTCAGATGAGCGAGAGCTCCCGGAGCTTCGACTCGACGTCCGCGTTCGACGGCTCGACGTGGTGCGAGGAGTCGGGGTAGAGCACCACGGGGATGTTCATTCGGCCCGAGATCTCCTTCGCGATGTCGGCCGCCGAGGGGTCGGCGACGAGGTCGACGTAGGTGTACTCCACGCCGAGGGAGTCGAGTTGCTTCTTGGTGCGGATGCAGTCGCGGCACCAGTCGGCGCCGAACACGGTGATCGCGGAGTCAGCAGGAGAAGTCATGCTTCCAGCGTAGAGCGCCCTGGCTGGGCGGGCGCCGAGCGGGGGGACGTCACTGATCGATCATTGCTCACTAAGGGTAGCCTTACCTATACTTAGGGCATGAACAGCGCGTGCGAGCATCTCGAAGACCCCGAGTGGGAGAACATCGAGGGGGTCGTGCTCATCGCGGGCGACTCGACCGACGCGGGAGCCATCGCCGCCATCGCGGCGCGGCTGCCCTGGGATGCCGAGGGGGTCATCCTCCTCGAGGCGGCGGCACGCATCCAGTTCCGCCACATCGACGTGCCCGAGGGGGTGTCGGTGCGCTGGCTGCTGCGCGGCGATGGCATCCGTCAGCATGCGAAAGGCGAACGCCTCGCGAATGCCGTGCACTCGTGGTGCATCGAGTGGACGTGCGCAGAGCCCGCGCTGCAGTGGACGGTCTGGCTCGGCGCGCATACACCGCCGCACGTGGCGCGGATGGCACGCAGCCTGCTCGGCGTCGCCAACTGACGCCGCGGGCGCTGGGTCTGCGGGCCGGATTCAGCGGGTCGCGAGCGCCGGAGCCCCGACGGTCGCGCCGGCGCTGATCGCGTCGAGCGCGCGACGGAGAGACGAGCTCGACGTGTGCGCCGTGTACGGGAAGTACACCACCTCGACGCCCACCTCCGCGAACTCCCGCTCGAGCCGCAGGCCCTTGTCGGTGCCGCGCCAGTCGTCGCCCTTGAAGAAGTGCGTGAACTGCACGTCTCGCCACGAATCCATCTTCGACGGAGTGGTCTCGATGTAGACGTCGTCGACGAACGAGATGTGACGGACGATCTCCGCTCGCTCAGCGGTCGGGATGACGGGCTCGATGCCCTTCACCTGCCGCAGCATCTCATCGCTGACGACACCGGCGACGAGAATGTCGCAGTGCTGCTTGGCGTGACGAAGAAGGTTGAGATGCCCGACGTGAAACAGGTCGAAAGCACCCACGGCATAGCCGATGCGCGTCCCCATGATCTCCCCAGATCAATAATTCCCCAGAGGCGGATCCCCATCCGCCCAGCGACTCCCACAGCCGCATCCCGTCACTCTAGCAGGTCGTCGTTTCCTCATGCATAGGAACACATGGAACTATGGAGTCCGCAGTGCTGTCGGCACAGGGGAGGGGCGCACAGTGGGGACATCGGTCACCGTCATCGTGCCGACCTTCAACGAGCGCGAGAACGTCGCCGAGCTCGTCGCACGCACCGCCGTCGCGCTCGCCGGATACGACGCGGAGATCCTCTTCGTCGACGACAGCACCGATAGCACCGCCGCTGAGGTCGAGCGGGTGGCCGCCGACGCCCCGCTGCCGGTCAGGGTCATCCACCGCACGGACAACACCGGCGGACTCGGGGGAGCGGTCGCCGTGGGCCTCGAGGCCGCGGCATCCGATCTCTGCATCGTCATGGACGGCGACCTGCAGCATCCGCCCGAACTGCTTCCTGCGCTGGTGCGCCGGCACGACGAAGGCGATGCCGATGTCGTGGCAGCCTCGCGCTACATCGGCGGGGGCGACATGAGCGGTCTGGGCACTGCCGTGCGGTTCGGAGTCTCTCGGTCGGCCACCTGGCTGACGCGAGCGATGTTTCCGATCCGTCTCGCGCGCAGCACCGATCCGATGACCGGCTTCTTCCTGGTCGACCGCACGCGCCTCGACCTCTCCGCCCTCAGGCCGCAGGGCTTCAAGATCCTTCTCGAGATCCTCGCCCGCACCGATCTGCGCATCGCCGAGGTGCCGATGGAGTTCGGCGAGCGCCGCCACGGAACCTCCAAGGCGAGCCTGCGTCAGGGGGCGACCTTCGTCGCGCACCTGGCCAGACTGCGATTCGGCAAGATGTCGCTCTTCGCGATGATCGGTGTGATCGGGGCGGTCGCCAACCTCGGCATCATGTGGCTGCTGACGCTGGCCGGTGTGCCCTACATCTGGGCGGCGATCATCGGCGCCGAGGTCACCATCATCGGCAACTTCATCCTGCAGGAGCGATTCGTCTTCGCGGATATGCGCACGGATGCGCGCGGGTTGGGCGGTCGCTTCGCCGCGTCGTTCACGTTCAACAACGTCGAGGCCGCGCTGCGCATCCCTGTGATGGCATTGATGGTCGAGACCTGGCATATCTCGAGCGTCCTCGCGACGGGACTGTCGCTCATCGTCGCGTTCTTCGCACGCTTCCTCTTCCACTCCCTGGTCGTATATGCGCCGAAACGACGCGTGAAGGCGGATGCGACGACGGGCGAGCCGAAGCCGGACACCGCGACCGTGCGCATCATCCGGGCGATCGACGCCGAGGCGATGAAGCCCGGCGAGCTCTGAGGTCGTGCCGCCTCAGATCACCGCGCGGCGCGCCGGGGCCCCACGGTAGACCCGAACTCGTGGGTCCGGTCTTGCGTGCGAGGATGTCTGGCGGGGAGGCGAGATGAAACGCAAGGCTCTGGGGGCCGTGATCGCGCAAGCGGCGCAGGCGGGAATAGGTCTGCTTCTGCAGATCCTCGTCGCGCGGCTGCTCGGGATCGATGAGTACGGGCGCTTCGCGATCCTGTACGGGGTCGTGATCGTCGCGACGGCCGTAGTGACGGGACTCATCGGCGATTCACTCGTCGTGCTCGAGCGTTCGCAGCGTGCGATCCGGGCCGGTCTGCAGGCGATGCTGCTCATCACGTCGGCGGTGCTCGCGGCGGGTGCGTTCCTGACCGCCTGGCTGACGGGCTTCTCGGATGCGCTCGAAGCGGCGATCTTCGCGGTCGCCCTCGCCGCATTCGCCGTCGAGGAGATCGTGCGGCGGCTCCTGATCGCCCACATGTCGTTCGTGCGCACCGCCGCCACCGATATCTCGGGATTCATCGTCGCGCTCGCGATCATCCTCATTGTGAATGCGACCGGAACCCTCTCGCTGGGGGTGTTCCTCGCGGGCATCGCTGCGGGGCAGATCGTCGCGACAGTCATCGGCTGGCTGCTCGTGCCCCGCTCCGATCGACATCTCGTCGGACTCCGCGGTGCCACGATCGCCCCTGTCTGGCGCTATGGCATGTGGCGCGGACTGCAGCAGGTGCTGCGCCCCAGCCTGTTCACGGTGCTGCGCCTCCTGGTGCTCGCGGGCGCCGGACTCACCGCGGTCGGCCTGCTCGAAGCTGCGCGCACGTACACATCGCCACTGATCCTGGTGATCGGTGGGCTCTCGTCGTTCCTGTTCGTGCGCTTCGCCGACCAGCACAAGGCAGGCACGGGAGGCTCCGTCCGTGAAGCGGACCGCGTCGTGGGCTTCCTCCTGATCGGCACGGTCCTGATGAGCGTCGTCGCCGTGGCGCTGGTTCCCTGGGTGAGTCCGCTTCTCTTCGACGTCGAGGTCGATCCGCTCGCGGTGGTCGCCTGGCTCGCGTATGGGATGTCGGTTGCGATCGTCACTCCGTACGGCGCGCTGGGAGCGGTCGGAGGCAAGCAGGTGGCGGTGTTCCTGATCCGCCTCTCGGACACCGTCCTCGCGATCATCGCCGTGATCGTGATGCTCGCGTGGGGAGCGGAACCGTCGACTCTCCCGTTCGCACTCGCGGTGGCTTCGATGCTCGGCGGTCTGGGTCTGCGGTGGCTCGTCGTCGCCGACGGTCGGACCGAGAGGCCGCCGCGGTAACAGGTGGCCGCGGGGCGAATGGTAGGTTTAGGCCCTGTCTTCGACTGAGGGGGTTGGCGATGGAAGATGTTCCTTACGGACGTATTCTGCGCGAGGGATGGGTGGTCATCGTCGTGCTCGCGGTGTTCGGGGCCGGCATGGGGTGGCTCGTGACCAAGATGCTTCCAGAGACCTATGCGGCGACTTCGACCCTCCTGCTGCGCGTCGACTCGACCGAGGCATCGCTGTTCGAGCGCAACCAGTTCAGCCTGGCGCGCATCAAGTCGTATCCGCCGCTGGTCGACAGTCCGGAGGTCATCGACGCCGTACGCGACGACCTCGACCTCGACGACGACGAGTACCCCGACCGCGACATCCGGCGAATGGTCTCGGCCGAGAACACGGCTGACACCGTGCTGCTCGTGGTCCGCGCCGACGCGCCGACCGCCCAGCTCGCAACGGACATCGCCAATTCGGCCGCGACCCACCTGTCTGAGTTGATCGGTGAGACCGAGAACGACGAGGATGACGCGCGCTACACCGTGGCGCTCGATCAGGTGCTGCCGGCGGTCGCACCGCTTGCTCCGATCTCGCCGCAGGTGACGGCGATCACAGGGCTCGGCGGCATCGCGGGTCTCGCGCTCGGAGCGATCGTCGCCGTATACCGCACCACGACCAACCGGCGTCTGCGCACGATCTCGGACGTCCGACGCTCGTCCGGTCTTCCCGTCATCGGGCAGATACCGAGACGCAGCCGTCTGCGCCAGGACGCGAACTCCGGAGCGGCAGTCGCCTACGAGGAAGCGGCCGGAAACCTCGTCGCGCTCGCCGGAGGCGGCGTGCGCACGCACGTGGTCGTCCCGGCCACAGGCGACGCGATGGACGACGAGGCGGTAGCGGGGATGCTCGAGGCCCAGCGGCTGATCGGTGCGACCGCATGCGTCGTGGACACGAGAGAGTCGCACGTGAAGGGCAGGGGTCGCACGCTCAACGAGGTGCTCGAGGGCGAGCCGATCTCGACCGGTGAGGAGGCCGACGCGGTCTTCGTCGCCGACGATCCCATCCCGCTCGAGAAGCTGGTCTCGGAGCTCCCCGACATCATCGCGGCCATGCACGAGGACTTCGATGTGGTGGTCGTCCTGTGTGATCCCGGGGCGTCAGCGCTCATCGAGAAGCTGGTGGGTCCGGGGTCGGGCGTCATCATCAACGTGAAGCACAACTCCACGTCCGCGACCGATCTGGTGGCCGTCACGACGCGCCTGCGGGTCATGGGCGTGCGCCCGGTGGGCGTGGTGATGCTGCACACGGGCTCGAGGTCGCTCGGCTCCATCGCCGAGTCATGGCGGATCTCCGACCGTGATCCGGTTCTCGCGGGCACCGGAGGCTCGCATGCCCGCTCTGACTGACACCCGTCGCCAACCCCGGCAGCAGTCCGCTCACCACCCGAGCACCGCGCGGGTGACGGCGGTGGGCGCTCTCTACGTGCTGATCATCGTCAGCGTGATCCCGTGGCGAAGCGCGACGATCTACTCCGGCGGTGCCGATGGAGTGGTGGTCGCCAAGGCGTTCATCGCTGTGCTCGCGTTCGCCGCCACCCTCGCCCTTGCCGCGCGGACACGCGAGCGGGTCGCCGTAGGGATCGCCCCTGCATGCGTGATCGCCCTCGCTCTGCTGGTGAGCGTGCTGGGTTCGGTTCTCGCGGGCAACGACTCCGCGACGATCATCCTCGTCGGCAGGATGTTCCTGGTGATGGCCACGATCCTCTTCCTGCTCACCACCGTCCCCTGGGTGACGAGCATCGTGTGCCTCCTCGCGGCGATGGCCTCGGTGGCGGTCGTCGCCGCCGTCACGGGCCTGCCGAGTCTCGCGGCAAGTGGTCGCCTCGGCGGCGGCATCCCCGAGATCCATCCGAACGAGCTCGCGGGACTCGTGGCCGCGCCGATCATCGGACTGGTGATCCTGATGCTGCGCAACGGCGTGCGGGTGTGGCGCCTGCTCGCCGCGGTCGTTCTGGTGGGGATCGCCGTGGCCAGCGGATCGCGGACCGGGCTGCTCGCGATCGTCGTCGGAATCGGCGTCGCCGTTCTGGTCAACGGGATCCGCGACCGCAGCGTGCTCTATCTGCTTCTCGGAGCTCTCCCGCTCGGTTACGCCATCGGCTCGTTCACCGACGTGTTCGGCAGCCTGGCCACGAGAGCGGGTTCCAACGACACGTCCACCGCGCTCGACTCGCGCTTCGACGTGTGGAGGGTCGTGCTCGGCTGGGACTGGGGGGAATGGCAGAAGTGGATCGGCATCGGGCTCTCGGCCAAGAAGATCCCTGTCGACATCAAGTGGCGTGACGAGCAGGTGCTCGACAGCAGCTGGGCGTCGCTGCTCGCCCAGACCGGCCTCATCGGCACGGCGCTGATCGCGGCACTCATCGTGTGGTGCGTGGCGAGCGCGCTGATCTCGTCCCGGCGTCGGTGGCTCATCACGCCGCTGCTGACTCTCGTCATCATCCGCTCCGTCACGGAGAGCGGGTTGATCGACAGCGCTACGGCCTTCATCCTGTTCTTCGTCGTGGCCTCGCTGCTCACACATCGGTCGCGACATGCGGACGACCCCGTGGGACCCGAATACGATCGGGTCGACGGGCGCAGGTCACACCACCTGAGTCTCACCTAGAATGTCGGTATATCCGTGTCATCGACGCGGAGAACCGGTGCGCGGAGGAGGGGACCAGTGTCTGAGTCGCTCAACGAGCCGCGTCGGCGGATGGGGTGGCGAGGATGGGCGATCGCCGGCGTGATCGCGGCGCTCCTCATCGGCGGAACGGTCTGGGGTGTGCTGGCGAACAGCGACTCCAGTGAGGGGAATCCCGGTGCTTCGGCATCCCCCGGCGCCACGGGCAGCCCGGGGCCGACACCGACGCCTCAGCCCACTGAGTTCGAGACGCCGTCGCCCGGCTCCACCGACGCGGTCGTCAAACCGGACGCGGGCGATGAGGTGCCGATCGACGAGCCGGCGCCGCCCGTGCAGGGCGTCGTCTCAGAGGTCACGGCACTCGAGGCCATCACTGCCGGCAACGACATCCCGGGAGAGCCGAGCGGCCCGGCGATTCAGGTGACGGTGCGGCTGACGAACGAGTCGGACGAGGCTGTCGATACCGCAGGCGCGAACGTCACTCTCACGTACGGCGGTGACGACAGACTTCCGGCGGCCGGTCTCACGGGAGACGCCTCCTCGGTCTGGCCGGCATCGATCGCAGCGGGCGACAGCGCAGAAGCGATATTCCAGTTTGCAGTTCCCTCTTCTCCTGAGGGGGACCTGCGTGTTACCGTCGATATATTGGCCTCTGCGCCAAACGTCATCTTCGTAGGCCCACGACCCTAGGTCGTCAGCACCGAGCGACGTAATACTGGGGAATCATCGTTCGGTGCCGATGTAGGGGTCGCGCACGAACGGTCCATCATCTGGGGAGATGAACGATGGGCACTACAGCAATGTCTTGGGGACGCCGCGGACGCGGTGCATTGATCGCGATCGCGGTGACGCTCGCCGTCGCCTTCGGATCGCTGGTGACGATGTCGCCCGCGCAGGCGGACGTGAGTCCACCGGCCGGAGAGGCCTCGACGGTCACCGCTGATTCGCTGCCGACGGTGCAGATCAACGGCATCGTCTGGGATCAGGCCGTGGTCGGCAACGTCGTGTACGCCGCCGGCAAGTTCACCAGCGCACGCCCCGCAGGGGCGGCCGCCGGCACGAATGAGACGCCGCGATCGAACCTCCTGGCCTACGACATCCGCACCGGGGTGCTGATCGCGTCGTTCGCGCCGTCGATCAACGGCCAGGTGCGTCAGGTCGAAGCATCGCCAGACGGCACTCGCCTCTACATCGTCGGTGACTTCACGACCGTGAACACCCAGACCCGCAACCGCGTGGCGGCGTTCGACCTGCCGAGCGGAAACCTCGCGGCGTTCAACCCGAACTCCAACGGCGTCACCTCGGGTGTCGCCGCGACCAACGACACCGTGTACATCACCGGGACGTTCGGTCGCGTCTCCGGCAACGACCGTTCCGGCGCCGCAGCGTTCACCCGCGCCGGCGCTCTGCTGCCCTGGGCCCCGGCGCTCGAAGGCCGCCAGGGTCGTGTCGTGACCGTCTCTCCCGCGGGCGACAAGGTGGTCCTCGGCGGTAACTTCCAGACTCTCAACGGCAGCTCGAACCCGGGCTACGGCCTGGCCATGGTCTCGGCATCCGACGCCTCCCTGCTGCCGTTCTCGGCGAACAACGTCATCCGCAACGCAGGACTCGACGCGGCGATCCTCTCGCTCAAGTCGTCCGGCGACGACATCTACGGCACCGGCTACGTGTTCGGCGCCGGTGGCAACCTCGAGGGCTCCTTCCGCGCATCGTGGTCGAGCGGCGACCTCGTCTGGGTCAACGACTGCCACGGCGACCAGTACGACGTGGAGCCGATGGGCGACACCGTGTACGCGGCCGGTCACTCGCACTACTGCGGCAGCCTCGAAGGCGGTTTCCCGCAGAGCGACCCCTGGTCCTTCTACCGCGGTCTCGCGGTCTCGAAAGACGTCGCGCGGACGACGCCCTACGGACTGAACCTCGGATACTACGACTTCGGCGGCAACCCGGCGCCCAAGCTGCTGCACTGGTTCCCCGCTTTCAACGCGGGCAACGTCAGCGGCGCATCGCAGGGCCCGTGGTCGGTCAGCTCCAACAGCGAGTACCTCGTCTACGGCGGTGAGTTCACCCGGGTGAACAACACCGGTCAGCAGGGTCTCGCCCGGTTCGCGGTGACGTCGAAGGCGCCCAACGCGCAGGGGCCGATCCTCTGGAACACGGCCTGGCCCGCCTCGTCGATCGCCCTCACGGGCGGATCGGTCCGCGTCAGCTGGCCGCTCAACTACGACCGTGACAGCGAGTACCTGAAGTACGAGGTGCTGCGCGACAACGCGGTCGTCAAGACCTATGAGAACGTCCGGTCGAAGTCCGCCGACTGGGGGCTCCCTCCGATGGCGTTCGTCGACACCACCGTCACGAACGGAACCACGTACACGTACCGCGTGCGTGCCACCGACAACGAGGGACACTCGATCCTCGGTGGGACGACGACCGTGACGGCATCCGGATCCGCGGCCCCGAGCGCGTACCGCACCGCGGTGCTCGATGACGCACCGTTGAACTACTGGCCCCTCGACGACTCGTCGGCCACGCTCTCGTACGACTGGGCCGGTGCATCCGACCTCGCCGTGCGCAGCGGCGTGACCCGCGGAACCACCGGTGCCATGCTCTCGGACTCGCGCAGCGCGTCGAGCTTCGACGGCTCCGGCGAGGGCTTCGCGTCGACGACATCGGCGATCGCCGGTCCGAACACGTTCGGCATCGAGGCCTGGTTCAAGACGACCGCCACCAACGGTGGAAAGATCGTCGGATTCGGCAACAGCTCCACCGGCACCTCCGGCAGCTACGACCGCCACGTCTACATGGAGCCGAGCGGACAGGTCACCTTCGGTGTCTACCCGGGGTCGTCGCAGACGATCAGCTCGGCCAGCGCGTTCAACGACGGGCAGTGGCACTACGTGTCGGCGGGTCTGAGCGACGGCGGCATGGTGCTCTACATCGACGGCGTCCGCGTCGCCCAGCGCACCGATGTCACGTCGGCGCAGGCGTACAACGGCTACTGGCGAGTCGGAGGCGACAGCCCGTGGTCGGGAGCAGCCTTCTTCCCCGGTCAGATCGACGACGTCGCCATCTACGGCGCCCCGCTGACCCGCGAGCAGGTGGCTTCGCACTACACGGCATCCGGTCGTGAGCTCGAGGGATCGACCGCTCCGGCTGACGCGTACGGCGCGGCCGTGTACGCCGCAGACCCCGCGCTGTACTGGCGACTCGGCGAGTCGACGGGCGACACCGCAGCGGATGCCTCGGGCTACAACCAGAAGGGCACCTACTTCGGCAGCGTCAGCAAGGGCGCCGACGGAGCCCTCGCCGGTGTGACCAACAAGGCGGCCTCGTTCGAGGGTGGCCAGGTCATCAGCCAGAACTCCTACACGAACCCCCGCTCGTACTCGCTCGAGGCATGGTTCAAGACGAGCACGACCACCGGTGGCAAGATCATCGGCTTCGGCAACAGCTCGAACGGCAACTCCTCGGGCTACGACCGTCACGTCTACATGACACCGGACGGCAAGCTCATCTACGGAGTGTGGGTCGGCTTCGCCGACACGCTGCAGACCTCCGCGTCGTACAACGACGGCCAGTGGCACCAGGTGGTCGCCACGCAGGGCGCCACCGGAATGCGCCTCTACGTCGACGGCGTGGAGCAGGGGTCCAACGGCCAGACGAATGCTCAGGACTACACCGGGTACTGGCACGTGGGCGGCGACGTCACGTGGGGTCCGGGCGACTGGGAGTTCGACGGATCGATCGACGAGGTCGCGGTCTACCTGTCGCCGCTGTCCGGAACGACCGTCTCGCAGCACTACGCGCTGGGAACCACGGGAGCGCCCGCGAACATCGCACCGACGGCGAGCTTCACTAACACCGTGACCAAGCTCGGCCTCGCGGTCGACGCGAGCGCCTCCGCGGATGCCGACGGCACGATCGCGAGCTACAGCTGGAACTGGGGCGACGGAACGCCTGCGGGCACCGGAGCCACGGCGACGCACACCTACGCGGTCGCGGGCTCCTACACGGTGACCCTCACGGTGACGGACGACAAGGGCGCGACGGGCACGTCGACGTCCGTCGTCGAAGCCGTCGCGAACCAGGCGCCGGTCTCCTCGTTCACCTCCGCCGCCACCGACCTGAAGGCCGATGTCGACGCGAGCGCCTCGCAGGACACCGACGGCACGATCGCCGGTTACTCGTGGAACTGGGGTGACGGCTCGGCCGCAGGATCGGGCAAGACCGCGACCCACACGTACGCGGCAGCGGGAACGTACACCATCACGCTAACGGTGACCGATGACGAGGGAGCGACGTCGCAGACGACGGCGTCGATCACGGTCACGGCGCCGGTGGGAGCGGTGACCTACGCCACCGACTCGTTCAACCGCACGGTCGCCAGCGGCCTCGGTACCGCGAACACCGGGGGAGCGTGGACCCTGTCGAACACGGCATCCAACTACCTCGTCAGCGGCGCCTACGCGGCGTTCCAGCAGCCGGCCGGAGGAGCGCAGCGGTACGCGTATCTCACGGGAGTCTCCTCGACCGACACCGCAGTCGACGTCGACGTGGTGCTGCCGCAGCTCCCGACCGGGGGCAGCGCGTACTACACGGTGGCCGCACGTCGTGTGGGCACGGAGGACTACCGGTCGCGGGTCATCGTCTCGCCGACCGGCGGGGTCCAGCTGCAGCTGCAGCAGACGGCTACCGTCCTGACGACCGCGTCGACCGGGCTGACCGTGAGCGCCGGTGACGCACTGCACGTGCGCACCGAGGCCACGGGCACCTCGCCGACGACGGTCAGGGCCAAGGTGTGGAAGGTCGGCACGGCTGAGCCCGCGAACTGGACCTCGTCGACGACGAGCTCCACCGCTGGTCTGCAGTCGGCCGGACACGTCGGTCTCGGTGTGTATCTCGGCGGCTCGGTCACCAACGTGCCGTTCCAGACCCGGTTCGACAACTTCTGGGCAGGATCCACGACGGGCGGCCCGACGCCTCCCGCCAACCAGGCGCCGGTCGCCGCATTCACCAGTTCGGTGAGCGGGCTCTCGGCCACGGTGAACGGATCGACCTCGACCGACGCCGACGGCACCATCGCCTCGTACGCCTGGGACTTCGGAGACGGAGCCACGGCCACGGGCGTCACGCCCGCTGCGCATGCATATGCTGCCGCAGGCACGTATCAGGTGAAGCTGACGGTCACGGACGACAAGGGTGCAACCGGAACGGTCACCAAGGCGGTCACGGTGACGGCGGGTCCGGCCAACCAGAACCCTGTCGCATCGTTCACGGCGACTCCGACCGATCTCACGGTCGCGGTCGACGGCACGGCATCGACGGATCCTGACGGCTCTGTCGCCTCGTATGCGTGGAACTTCGGTGACGGGTCGACCGCCACCGGGTCGACGGCTTCGCACCCGTATGCCGCAGCGGGCACATACACGGTGACGCTGACGGTGACCGACAACCTCGGCGCGGCGAACACCGTGACGAAGTCCGTGACGGTGGTCGCTCCGGCCGGTGCGGCCTTCGCCGCCGATGACTTCGGTCGGGCGAACGGCACGCTCGGGGCGGCCCAGACCGGTGGTGTCTGGACGCAGACGAGCGGAGCGGCGAACGTCGCGATCGACAACGGGGCAGCGAAGTTCACGACGCAGGCGGCGGGGCAGACTCGGACGGCATCGTTGAACTCCGCCACCTCGACAAGCACGGATCTGACGTTCACCGTGACCGCGCCGGCGATGCCGGCCGGAGCGCGCGTCTATGTCGCGGCACTCGCTCGAGTCGTCGGGTCGGATGACTACCGGGCGCGGTGGCTGATCGGTGCCGACGGATCGGTGACGGCACAGCTCGCCCGCGGTGGCACGGCATTGGTCTCGCAGAACATGGCGGGCTTCACGTTCGCCGCCGGAACGGTATATAACGTGCGGGTGCAGGCATTCGGCACGGGTACGACGACGCTCCGGAGTAAGCTCTGGGCGGCGGGAACGACGGAGCCGGCTGCCTGGCAGCTGTCCACGACCGATTCCACCGCAGCACTGCAGACCGCCGGTTACGTCGGGATCTCGACCTACGCGGGATCCGGCTTCACCAGTGTTCCGTACACCCTGACATTCGACGACTTCCGAGCACGAGGAGTGACACCCTGACTTTCGCAGATTCGTACCGGAGCCTCGCGGCCGCCCAGAAGGGGCGTGCACGCGGGGCTCCTGCGTACTCGGTCTTCATCAACCGTCCCGTCGGCCGGGTCATCGCAGCCGGCGCATTCACCGCAGGGCTCGTGCCGAATCAGGTCTCCCTGATCAGCGCGGCCTTCACCTTCACGGGGATCGTGCTCCTGGCGACGGTCCCGCCGTCGATCGTGCTCGGGATCATCGTCTGGCTGCTCCTGGCGGTCGGCTATGCCTGGGACAGCGCAGACGGGCAGGTCGCGAGGCTCCGTGGGGGAGGCTCGCTCGCGGGGGAGTGGCTCGATCACGTGCTGGACTCCACCAAGCTCGTCGCTCTTCCGCTCGCAGTCGCCATCGGCTGGTACCGGTTCTTCCCGCTGCCGTCGGACCTCTGGCTTCTGGTGCCGCTCGGCTTCGCAGTCATCTCGACGGTGACGTTCTTCGGGATGATCCTGAACGACCTGCTGCGCGGCAAGAAGGGCGTTGCGCAGGCGGCTCAGGCCGGTGGGTTCTCACTCGGACGCTCTCTGCTCGGGCTTCCGACGGACTACGGCATCCTCTGTTTCGCGTTCGTGCTGTGGGGCTGGCCGCAGGCTTTCATGCTGATATACAGCCTCCTCGCCCTCGCCGCGCTGCTGTACTTGGCCGCCGCTCTGGCCATATGGTTCCGGAAGATGTCAGCGCTCGGCTGAGCCCGCACGCGCTCCGAACGCTGACAGTCTGTAGACCAGTATCAGCGAATCCTCAGCCACTGCGCAGGGAATTCAGGCTATTGTCTACGACAATCCGCCACCGAAGTCGGATGTCGTAGCTGCCACACCCGACCCTGCAGTGACGAGAAGCACATCGGAGACCCTCCCCCATGCGTAAAAACTCCCTCCCCCTGATCGCAGCTTTATCCGCACTACTCCTTCCCTTCGCCTCCGTGGCCCCCGCCGCGGCCGCAGAGAGCTCAGGCGTGGTCCTCATCCAGGACTCGATGACGCGCACCGTCGCCAAGGGCCTGGGGACCGCGCCCGACGGCCGAACGTACGACGCCTCACCGCTGACCTCGATCTCGGTCGCGAACGGCAAGGCGAAGCTGTCCGCTGCCGCGCCGGGTGCCACCGTGACCGCGCGACCGGTCGGTCTCTCCGTCCGCGACTCCACTCAGTCGACGGTCTTCACGCTTCCGCAGCTGCCCAAGTCGGGTTCGGGTGTGTACGTGAGCCTGCAGTCGCGACTCACGGCCGACGGCTTCTATCAGACGCAGGTCCGCGTGGATCCGAAGGGCGTGGTGCTTCTCGAGACGCTCCGCGTGAACGCGGGGGTGCAGACGAGCCTCGGCCACGCGTGGGTTCCCGAGCTCCGTGTGAAGGCCGGCGTCCCGTTCGTCCTCGAGACCCGCCTCGCTGGGACGACCGCAGTCACGGTCGATGCACGGGTGACCGCGGCAGGAACGAAGCCGACCACCTGGAAGCTCTCTGTCACGGATCGCTCGGCGAAGCGCCTCGCGGCCCAGGGGCGCGTGGGGGTGCGGCTCTATGTCTCGCGGAGCACACCCGCGCTGGCAGCCCTCTTCGATGACCTCACCGTCACCGCGAAGGCGACGACGACGCCTACTCCGCCGACGACTCCGACGACTCCGACGACTCCGACGACTCCGACGACTCCGACGACACCGACCACCCCGACGACACCGACCACCCCGACGGCTCCCGCCGGTGCGGCCGGAGCGGCCCCGGTCTGGAACGTCGCCGGCGCGAGGACGGGCGCGGGGTCGGCGCTCGTCGGAACCACGAAGTACCCGGTTCCCGCTGGAGCGCTCTTCGTCAGCCCGAGCGGCACAGCGGCCGGCTCGGGTACCTCCGCGGCCCCCTTCGCCACGGTCCAGGCCGCGGTCGACCGGGCGCCTTCTGGTTCGACGCTCGTGCTTCGCGCGGGCTCGTATCACGAGACGGTCGTGATCCCCGCGGGCAAGAAGATCACGATCCAGTCCTATCCGGGTGAGGCGGTCTGGTTCGACGGCGCCTCGACCCTGAAGAACTGGCAGGCTTCCAGCGGTCGCTGGTTCAGCGCGGACTGGAAGTACGACTTCGATTCGACGCCGTCCTTCACCAAGGGCGAGGCCGACGGAACAGAACCCGGGTGGCGGTGGCTGAACGCGGCGTATCCCATGGCCGCGCACCCCGAGCAGGTCTGGATCGACGGCGCTGCTCAGGCCGAGGTCTCTTCGCTGGCGGCACTGAAGCCGGGCACCTTCTTCACCGACGTGGCGAACGACCGGCTCTATCTCGGGAGCGACCCCGCAGGCCGTACGGTGCGCGCGTCGACTCTGACCAAGGCGCTTTCGCTGCGCGGGGAAGGCGCGGTCGTGCGAGGCATCGGCGTCCGCAACTACGCGACGTCCGTCTGGATGATGGGCGCCGTCACCGTCGAAGCGCCGAAGGCGACGATCGAGAACGTCGTGATCTACGACACGGCGTCGACCGGACTCTTCGTCGGCGCCTCGAACGCGACGGTGCGCGATGTGACGCTGGCCCGCAACGGCCTGATGGGGCTCGGCGCCAACTACGCTGACGCGCTGACGATCGATGACCTCCTCGCCGTCGAGAACAACGCCGAGCACTTCAACACGTCGCCCGTCTCCGGCGGCGTGAAGATCGCGAAGTCGCGGGGAGTCACCGTGAGCGATTCCGCCCTGCTGCGCAACGACGGCCCAGGGGTGTGGCTCGATCAATCGGTCTACGACGTGCGCATCACAGGATCCGACCTCGTCGAGAACAGGGGTGCCGGCGCTTTCCTCGAGCTGTCCCAGAAGATCGATTTCGTCAACAACCTCGTCCTTCGGAACGCGGGCAACGGCGTCAAGATCAACAACACCGGCGGCGTGAACCTGTGGAACAACACGATCATCGGCGGTGACCGGGCTGTGAACATCGTGCAGGACAGCCGCAGCTCGACGGATTCGTCCGTGCCGGGACACAACGCTCGGCGCCCGTTCCCGGATTCGACGATGCCGTGGCTGATCCGCGACATCTCGATGGGGAACAACGTCATCGGTGAGAGCGCCGGGAACTGCACGGTGTGCGTCGAGGACTACACGCACCGGTACACCCCGGCCGACCTCAACATCCGCTCGGACGGAAACGTGGTGCAGCGAAACAGCGCTGCGGCGCCCACTTGGTTCGTCATCTGGTCGCGTGGCACGGCCAATGTGAACCCGTATGTGTTCACGACGTGGGCGGATTACCGGACGACGACAGGGCAGGACGCGAACTCCACCGCGGTCGAGGGCAGGAAGGCGACGGATGCCTCGGGAAGACTGCTCGCGGGTGTGACGGCCCCCGCCAGAGGTCTTCCGGCGATCGTGGCGACGATCCTCGGATCGACGACACCCACGATCGGGGCCCGGTTCCCCTGATCGCGATCCGGTTCCCCTGATCGGGGCCCGGTGCCCCCTGGGGGCTCCGGGATGCAGCTGAGAGGCCGTGGGCGCATGTGCCCACGGCCTCTCAGCCGTCTCGGTGGCAGAAGAGCGTGTGGGGTGGCGCCCGCGATCACCATGCCCGGTGCCCCTCATCGCGACTCCCGACCTTCGGTGAGGGCGTGTCATCAACCCAGAAGGGCCGAGGCGGTGATCGCCTCGGCCCTTCGTGTCACGGATGACTGACTACTGCGCGGGCCCTGCCCAGAAGTCGTCGTACGTGTAGACGACAGGCACGGCCGTCGCGCTGGACGACAGGTAGCTGTTCACGCCCACGTAGCCGGGGGCCTGCAGCGAGGCCGTGGCATCGGTCGTCGAAAGGGTCCACGCTGTCGGTTCTGTGGTGGCGGTGCGCCAGACCTTCGCCTTGAGGGTCGTCGGGTTGGTGCCCGTCACCTGGAACTCGACGCTCAGCTGGTCGGCGCTCGTGATCGTCAGACCGGGGACGGTCGTCGACGAGAGGACCGTCTCGACCCCGGCGATCGTCTTCGTCAGCCAGAGGGACACGACGCCGTTCGACGCCACGCGGAACTTCGCCCGATAGTCGTTGGCAGTGTCGATCTGTCGTCCGAGAGCGGAGAAGTAGAACCCGCCACCGGTGGACGGCTGGTTGAACGCCACCGTGAACCGTTCCTCGGTGTTCGTCGACGGCGTCGAGCCGGCGAGCGAGGCCGAGTAGTTGTTCCCCGCTGACAGGGTGACGGTTCCGCCGGTGCCGTTGACGGCGAACTTGCTCAGGGCCGTCGCGCTGGTCGGGAACATGGTCCACGCGCCGCCGGTGGTGGTCGCGGTGCCCCATCCGTTGGTGCCCGTCCGGGTGAAGGCATCCTGCGCCCACACCTGCGGTGCCGCGACGGTGACCGACTTCGTCGTGGTGGCTGTCGCCCCCCGATCGTCCGTCACCGTCAGGGTCACGGTGTAGGTGCCCCCGGCTGCGTAGGTGTGGGACGACGTCGCTCCCGAAGCGGCGCCGCCGTCGCCGAAGTCCCAGGCGTAGGCCGCGACGGTTCCGTCCGCATCCGCTGAGCCCGAGCCGTCGACAGCCACAGCGAGGTTCGCCACCGAGGTGGTGAAGGCCGCAGACGGTGCCTGGTTCGGCGCCACGGTGACGTCATGCGTCACGGTCGCCGTGCCACCTCGGTTGTCCGTCACCGTGAGCTTCACGGTGTAGGTGCCGGCGCTCGCATAGGTGTGGGACGCCGTCGCTCCCGATCCGCTGCCGCCGTCACCGAAGTCCCAGGCGTAGATGTCGATGGTCCCGTCAGGGTCCGTCGATGTCGTGGCATCCACGGTCACTGCGAGCAGGTTCGCCGCGGTCGTGAACGCCGCCGTCGGATCCTGGTTCGGCGCCAGCGTCGTCGTGACGGCCCGCGTCTCGGTGGCAGTGGCGCCGTTGTCGTCCTTCACCGTGAGAGTCACGGTGAAGTCGCCCGCCGTCGCGTAGGTGTGGGTCGTGGTGGCGCCGGTGCCGGTCGTGCCGTCACCGAAGTCCCACTCGTACGACGCGATCGTGCCGTCGGGGTCGGACGATGCCGATCCGTCGAGTGCGACGTCGAGGTGATCCGTGGTGGCGCTGATCGCCGCGGTGGGAGCCTGGTTAGGGGCGACCGTGACCGACCGGGTGAGGGTGTTGACGAGCGAGGTGCTGTCCGTCACCTTCAGCGTGATCGTGTAGGTGCCCCCGGCGGTGTAGACGTGCGACGCCGTCGCCCCCGTCGCGACCGTGCCGTCACCGAAGTCCCACGCGTAGGCGAGCGGCCCCCCGTCGGCATCGGTCGACGTGCTCGCGTCGACGTCGATCTTCAACTTGTCGGCCACCGAGGTGAATGCCGCCACCGGTGCACGCCCGGGAACGGTGCGGCCGCTCGCTGCGAAGTGATCGCGAACCCGCTGCTCCGAGAGCACCGAGGGGTACACGGCGACCTCGTCGAGTGTTCCGGCGATGTAGTTGCTGGACGTGCTGCCCCACGTCCTGTCCGCGCCGATGCGCCAGTATCCGCGATAGTTCTCCGAACTCGCCATCGAGTTGCTGCCGACGAGCTGGGTATCGAGCCACAGCCTCATCCCGTCGGCGCCCTGAGTGGCGACCACGTGGTGCCATTGGCCGTCGTTGTAGGCGGTGGGGGTGACCAGGGTCGTCTGCGGCTGACCGCTTCCGAACTGCACCTTTCCGTCGCTCTGCATGATGACGTGTCTGTCGTACTGGGTGCTGAGCCCGCTGGTGGCGTTGCCGAATCCGATCAGCGTGCCGCCCTTGTTGCTCGTCGTCTTGAACCACAGCTCTGCGCTGTAGGTGGTCGGCGCCGTCCAGGGCTCCTGCGCGACCACGAGCGCGGTCGTGCCGTTGAAGGTGGTCGCGGTTCCGGTCCCGATCGCGGACGTCTGCCCGCGGGTCACGGTTCCGGCGAGATTGCCCGTCGTCCCGCCGGAGGCGGAGTCGACGATGGTGCCCGCCGCCGTCTCGTTGAGACGCCAGTAGAGATCCGGCTTGTCCGTCGACACCGCGGCGCCGTATACATCGGTCGGAGCTGCGGTCCACGCGGCCGAACGCCCGCTCGCGAGGTAGTGCGACTGGATGTCGGCCGGAGTCAGGGCGGACGGGTACACCGCCACGTCGTCGATCGTGCCTGCGAGACCGGCGTTGGTCGGCTTGTTGGTGAAGCCGTTCGTCTGGTCTGCGCCGATGCGCCAGTAGCCGTCATAGACCTTCGGCGAGGTGCGTGCCTGATCGCGATCCACGCGCTTGCCGTCGACGAAGAGCTGCATGCCCTCGGCGCCCACGGTGCCAACGATGTGGTGCCAGTTGCCGTCGTTCACCGCGGTGCGGCTGAAGATCGTGCGGTAGGAGCCGTCGTTGATCGCGAAGTTCGCGCGTCCCGAGTTGTCGAGGTAGAGCACTCGGTCGGTGATCCCCGACGTCGACGTGCCCGTGGCGGAGTCGCCGAAGCCGACGATGCGCCCGCCCCTCGTGTTGGTGGTCTTCACCCACGCCTCGACCGTCGCGGCCGGCGTCGCGGTGCTGACATCCTGCGTCGTCATCTTGGGCGTGCTTCCCCCGGCAGAGGTGATCGCCGCGTTGGAGTCGTTGAGCAGTGCGCCCGACGAGCCGAGCGTGAGGCTCGTGGCCGTACCGGGTGCGTTCCCCACGTCGTCGTACAGTCGCGTTCCGGTCGTCTCGTCGAGGCGCCAGAGGTGGCTGGCACCGCTTGCCCTCACCGCTGCGCGGTACGTGGCGGTCGGCGTGCTCGACACGGTCACATAGGGCGACCAGGCGCTCCACTGCACGTTGCCGTCGGCATCCTTGGCCCTGACCTGGTAGCGCACCTGCGCTCCCGGCGTCTGGCCGCTGTCGGTGATGCTCAGGCTCGGCAGGTTCCAGAACCGGCCGTCGGTGCGGGTGAAGGTCGCGATCTTGACGGAGGGGCTGCGGAACACGTCGTACGTGATCGTGGCGTTGTCGCGATCCCAGACGCTGGTGAACGGGACCCTCACCACTCCGGACTCGTTCGAGTACGGCGCGGGGGTGAGGCCGGCGTTGTAGACCGGGGCGACGGCGTGCGGCGAGACGTTCGTCTTGCCGAACCGGACGAGGCCCTGCTGCGCCACGTTGTTCACCTTCGGGAACTCGCCGCCCAAAACGACGTAGTTCGCGTTTCCGGTGACCGACCATGCGGCTTGACGCGCGCTCGTGTAGGTGCCGAACTCGAGATCGGGGTACCAGTTGAGCTGCTCCGTGTAGGGAAGACCGGTGAAGTCCCACCCGTAGGCGTCCTTCTTGGTGATCACGCCACCCGTGGGCGTGGTGCTCTCGGCGATCGCCTTCACCCAGCGCGAGCGCGGGTTGGTGTCGCCGAAGGCGCCGACAAC
The DNA here is from genome assembly GCF_001423645.1 of Microbacterium sp. Leaf161. Classification (NCBI taxonomy): domain Bacteria; kingdom Bacillati; phylum Actinomycetota; class Actinomycetes; order Micrococcales; family Microbacteriaceae; genus Microbacterium; species Microbacterium sp. Leaf161. Next base: position 1,829,193 of record NZ_LMOW01000001.1, read on the forward strand.
GCTGCAGTCGTGCTTGTGCGAGACGGAGTAGAGCACGCCGCCCTGCGGGAAGCTCGCATACGTGTCACCGAGGCAGTCGTTGAGCCAGTTGATCTGGCCGGTGTAGGGGTCAGCCGCGAAGGTCCCCTCGAATGATGCTCCTGCACCGAACGCGTACCCGGTGCCGTAGACCTGCGTGCCGTCGGTGCTGAGGCTCGAGATCGCTCCGTTGAGCCCGGCGGTCTTGATCTTGTCGGTGGCGGCCCAGGGGAGTGCGGCCCCGGTCGCGGTGTCGACAGAGGCCATGCCGTATGCGGGTGCCCCGTTGAGGGTGGTGAACGAGCCGCCGATGATGACGCGGGAGGAGTCGGGCGACATCAGCATGTCCCATACGAATCCGTCGCCGGCCGCAGACGGAGCCCACGACGTGATCGTCTTGGAGGTGGTGTTCCAGGCCGCCAGCTCGCTGCGCGGCTGACCGCCGCTGGAGCGGAAGTTGCCGCCCACGTAGACGGTGTCGCCCGCGAAGGCGAAGCCTCTCACCTGTCCGTCCGTGCGGGGCGCCCAGTCGAGCATCGTGCCGGTGGCGACGTCGAAGGCCGCGACGTGCGCGCGGGCCTGACCATCGACGGCCGTGAAGTCGCCGCCGAAGTAGACGGTCTTGCCGTCGGGGGTGACTCGTACGACGAGACCCTGAGCGTCGAAGGAGTGGCTGAAGTTCGGAACGGGGTTTCCTGTGGTGATGTCGAACGCGAACACGTTGTTCGCGTCGATCTCGCCCGGCCCGCCGACGGCGACCCCCGGCGGGCGTGCCTTCGTGAAGCTGCCCGTGACGTACACCGTGTTCCCGGCCACGACCTGACTCCACACGACACCGTTGATCTGCCAGGTGGGCAGGACGTCAGCGGTGACGGTGTTGGGCTGTCCTGGTGTGTCGGCGGACGCTGACTCGGTGGGCAGAGCAATGAATGCGATCGCGGCGAGGGCTGTCGCGGCGGTGGCGATCGTGGCGATCACGCGACGGAGACGGTCTGCTCCGCGAGCGGTGCGTGTCATGGAGGTTCCTCGTGTCGAGAAGCGGTCGGAATCGGTGGTCGCGGACGGGCTCAGCGTGGACATGTCAGTCGAGCCCTCCGCGGAAGACGGCGGATGTATGGTCGCCGTCGAAGTCGACGACCACGGTGACCTCGTCGCGCGCATCCACGGGGAGCGCGAAGGCGTAGGTCGCGGTGGCGCTCTTGCCTGCGGCCACCGTGCCGGCGAAGTCGGTGACCTCCGCTTCGGCGGCGTAGACGCGCACCGCGGTCGCGCCGCTCGCATCGAGCACCGTGAGCACCGACGTGCCGAGGTCGATCGAGTCGGAGGAGCCGTTGTCGATCGTGATCGTCAGCCGGGCGTACTCGCGGCCCGGAAAGCTCCCCGGTCCCTGCGACGTCTCCTTGCCGAACGACACGTCGTCGATGCGGACGCTGACGCCGTCGCCGTAGGACACGGCATCCGAGGTGTCCGCCGGGTCCGCCTTCACGGTCGGTGCATCCGAGTGCCCCGCACGCTCGATCTTCGCGACAGGCTCGTCGGGGGTGGTCGCTCCCGAGTTCGCCGACGGCGCGGAGCTCGCGGACGGTTCAGGAGCGGGAGTCGCCGACGATGTGACCGTCGGATCCGCTCCGCTCGACGGCTCCCCGGTGCCGCTGCAGGCGACCAGGCTCACGCAGAGCGCGAGGGCCGCGATGGACATGCTTGTACGCGCAATCACCATGATTGTCGATTCCCCAGATTCCCCAATCAGGGTTGCCGATGTCGACCCGTTCAGAACGAGTCGATCGGCTTGCGTCATCCCCAAATGACGCTATCCCCAGTGAGCGTGATCCTATCATGTCCACCGGATGGGGGACAAGAGTCCTGTGGATAGATCTCGCTAGACCTTCAGCGAAGAAGTGCGGCGAGGATCCCGTCGGTGTACCGATCGACCGAGAACGCGTCCGCGACCGCCGAGGAATCCGATACGGCGAGAGCCGCCTGCGAGGGCCAATCGTCGATCTTGGCGGCGATCGCCGCCGCGAGTGCAGCAGCGTCGCCGGCGGCGACGAGCGTCGCGCTCTGCGACGAACTCACTGCTTCCGGCAGACCACCGACCTTGCTCACCACCGCAGGACGCGCGGCGAGAGCGGCCTCGACGGCGGTGTTGCCGAACGTCTCGTCGACCAGGGAGGTGATCACGGCGATGTCGCTGCGCGCGAGGTCGTCCCACACCGACGACTTGAATCCCAGGAAGGACACCCGATCCTCGAGTCCGCAGCGGGCGACCTGGGCGCGAAGCTCATCGAGGTATGCCTCGTTGCCGGGGAAGACAGCGCCGACCACGTCGAGACGAACGTCGCGATCCTCGCGAACGAGCGCGTCGAGCGCATCGACCGCCACGTGCACGCCCTTGCGATGTGACAGTCGACCGACGTAGAGGAGGCGCGTCGGGGCGGTGAGCGCGATTCGCGGTGGAACGACCTCACCTGGACCGGGGACCGCGTTGTGCACCACGATCGTCCTGTCGCGGACCCGAGGAGCGGAGGACGCCAGGACGCGACGCGTGAAGTCGCTGTTCGCGATGACGCGATCGCTGAACACGAGCGGCAGGTACAGGGCGCGGCGCACGATGCCGGCGACCGAGCCCTCGCCCTCGTGCACGTGACAGACCGTGCGGCGTCGGCTGATGCGGCCGAGGAGGATCCACAGCGGGGGAGTGATGGTGTTCACGATCACCGCGCCTGGGTCGACGCGTCGGATGAGGCTGAGGCCGGGGCCGACGGCTTTGATCGTCGTCACGACCAGCTCCACGAGTCCCCGTGCGTTCAGCAGACCCTTGCGGACGATCGGTGTCGCGCACTCGACGACCTCGGCTCCGGCTTCCTCGAGCAGCGGCAGGAGGGGCCCTGCCATGGGTACGGTCACCACGACCCTCCGCCCCGCGCCGACGAGCGCGCGCACGGTTTCGAGAACCATCCGATCCGAGCCGTAGAGGTCGGAGCCGGGGTTGGCGATCAGGACGACGTTCGGGTCACCCTTCGGCATGTCAGCGCTGAGGCCAGTACTCGTCGACCAGGCTCACCGTCGATGCGATGTTCGCACGGCTGGATGCGCCGAAGACGATCGACTCGAGGTTCGGCAGCGAGGTCACCCACTCGATGGCTTCGCGAGGCGGGATCGCGCCACTCGCATACACCGACATCGCGACGGCACGGAACTGGCGCTTCTCCATGGCGTCACGGTACGCCTCGACGCCGCCGGACATGCGGAACCCCAGCTTGTTGATGTTGGAGCACACGATCGGGTTCTCGACGCCGGCCTTGTCGAGGTCATCGAGCAATCGAGGGAGGTTCATGGTGATGAAACCGGGCTCCGCGTTGTAGCGCTTGCGCACGTGGTCGGCGAAGATCCGGAAGGCGTCGGTGAATCCCAGACCCGACAGCAGATCGACGACGACGTTCTGCAGCCAGATGACGGGGGTGTCGAGCCCCTCGAACATCTTCATCTCGGCGTCGATGAGCAGGGTCGTCACGCCTTCGATGTCCTTGCGAGCGAGCGACGACGTGCCGCGCGCGATGCTGTCGAGCAGTCCTTCCTCGGGGAGGAACTTGCGGATCGCGCCGAGGAACCCGTCTTCCGTCACAGCGTTCGCGTACTTGTGCGCATACGGCATGCACGGGAAGAACGTCATGTCCGCATAACGGTCCGGATGTGCGCGGACGTGGTCGGTCACCTCCGAGATGCGATCATGCGTGGTGCACATGAACGTGTGAACGCCCTCGTCGTACGCGGCATCGAGCACCCCCATGATCGCACCGGTGTCCTGGAACCGCATCTGCTGAGCGCGGGCCTTCTCTTCGGACATGTGATTGACGCCGAAGAACTGGTTGTCACCGAACAGAAGCCGGTCCATGGTTCGCGTGGGTGTCGTCATGGTCATTTCCCTCCGCGCAGTGCGGTCAGTGCTGCCGCGATGCGCCCCTTCGGTGCCGTGTTCACTGCAAGATCGGACGCGGCGTCGGCGGTGAGCCGTGAGCCGTCGCGCAGAGCATCTTCGCTGATCATCGAGATCACCCTGTCCGTGACCGCCGCTGAGGCGAAGTCGTTGAGCCCGGCGGACGCGCCGGCCTGAGCGCGCTGCACGAACGAGTCGAGCTGAGCGCTGTACTCCTCGCCCCGAAGATAGAACCAGGGCGCTTCCGTCAGGTCGGTCGTGTACCGCACGTTCCAGCCGACGCGATATCCGTCGGGGATGGTCGCGGTGTCGCGCAGGTAGACGTGGATCTCCTGCCGGTCGGCGTAGATCCGCCCGTTCGTTCCCCAGAGGGTGATCTTGGTCGTCATCTTGCGCTGCGACTCGTCGGACCAGTTCGAGATGATCTGCGCCGTGCCGTTCGGGTAGTGCAGCGTGCTCGCGACCGCATCGTCGATCTGCGCCGAGAAGATGCTCGTCAACTGGCTTCCGCTCACCGAGTCCGGCGTGCCGAGATACCAGGTGAGGAGGTTCAGCGGATGGGCCGCGTAATCGTAGAGGCAGCCGCCCCCGGTCGCGCGCTCGCTGCGCCAGGTGCGCCCGGCGGGCTTCAGCACGACGGGGCCGTACGCCTCGGCGAGGGCCGTGTTGACGGTGCCGATGGCGTCGAGGTCGAGCAGGCGCTTGACCTCGCTGAAAGCACCGACGAAGCGATTGTGATAACCGACCTGGGTGACGAGTCCCTTCTGCTCGGCGAGCGCGGTGAGCTCGATGCTGTCGGCCGGATCGATCACGAGCGGCTTCTCGCAGAAGACGTGGATGCCGCGCTCGAGTGCGTTCCGGATCATCCCGGCGTGCAGGTGCGTCGGCGTCGCGATGATGATGGCCTGCGGGCGGGCCTCGTCGAGCATCTTGTCGAGGTCCTTGTAGGGCTTGACCCCGGTGTACTTGGCCAGGATGTCGAGCAGATAGCCGGTGGCGTCGCACACCCCCACCAGATTCACGTCGGGGTGGGCCTTGATCATCGAAAGATGAGACAGCCCCATCTTCCCGAGTCCGACCACTGCGACATCGATCATGCGTTTACCCCTGTCTGCTGCTGTACGTGCCCGCGACGCGCGAGCGCGGTGCGAAGAGCGTGTTCATACTCGGAGCCGATCTTGGTCCACGTGAACTCAGCGTGGAAACGGTCACGGCTGGCGGCGCCCATGCGCCGCCTTCTGCTGTCATCGGAGAGCACATCGTCGAGCAGACCGGCGAGATCGTCGGTTCCGGTGAAGTAGGCGTTGTCGGGTCCGGCGACCCAGGTGTTGTAGGGATTGTCATGGGCGATCACGGCGTTGCCCGCGGCCATCGCCTCGACCAGTGACGGGTTGGTGCCGCCCACCGTGTGCCCGTGCAGGTAGAGAGCGGAGTGGAAGCGGAGCGACTGCAGACGCTCGGGTTCGAAGATCGCCCCAGGGAACAGGACCTCATCGGAGGCTGCGGCGCGCACGGCGAGATGGTATGGATCATCATCTCCGTAGGGACCCACGACCACGAGCGGCATGCCGCGTTTCGCGGACGACCACGCCTTCACGATCTCGAGCACCGAGTTCTCGGGGATCGGGCGGCAGACGATCGTCGCGTACTGATCGGGGACGAGGCCGAGCGCTTCGACGGGGCCGGTCGGCGCGTCGGTGACCTCGTGCGCGCCGTAGGTGATCGTCTGCACCCGCTTCTTCCCGAAGTGCCGACGCAGGTACGTCGCGATCACCGGGTGGTCTGCGATCAGCACGTCTCCGACGAGGCCGGCCAGGCGTTCGTTGGCGAGCAGAATTCCCTGTTTCACGACACCCCACCGCTTGCGGGTCCACTCCATGCCGTCCATGTTGATGACATTGGGGATCCGGCGAAGCCGGGGGATCACGTCGAACACGCCGGTGTTGTAGCCGAAGGTGAGCCAGACATCGCCATCCGAGTGCGCTCGCATCGCGTGACGGATGGAGGTCAGGTCGAACGCCGAGGTCCCCTTCCAGCCCTCGCGGGGCTCGTGGATCAGGACGCGCTGCAGGCCGTTCCATTCGTCCACCGTCGTCGGCCCCTCCCCGGGGATCTGACAGTAGACGATGACGTTCCACCCCTGCTCGCGCAGGTACAGGCCGACGTTCTCGGCGGCCGTCTCGAAGCCGCCGTAGGCGGCGGGAACGCCATGGGTGCCAAGTATCCGGACGGTTGATGGCACGGTGATTTTCCCCTCATGTCGGGTGCTTCCGCACCCACTTCACTGCGTCACGGTTCTGCATCCGCCTCCCCGGCGGACCGAACCACAGTGTTCTGTGACTAGTATGCCCCGCTGGGCCGCACCATGACCTTGGCAGTGCGCCACATGATCTGCAGGTCGTTCATGACCGACCAGTTCTCGACGTAGCGCAGGTCGAGACGAACGCTCTCGTCCCACGAGAGGTCACTGCGGCCGGAGACCTGCCACAGACCCGTGATGCCCGGCTTGATGTAGAGACGACGGAACACGGTGCCGTCGTAGGCGGTGACCTCGGAAGGAAGCGGCGGGCGCGGACCCACGACGCTCATGTCGCCGATGAGGACGTTCCAGAACTGCGGCAGCTCGTCGAGCGACAGCTTGCGCAGGATTCGGCCGACTCGGGTGACACGCGGGTCGTCTTTCATCTTGAACAGCAGGCCCGCGCCCTCGTTCTTCTCTTGGAGCGTCGCGAGCTGCTGCTCGGCATCGGTCTTCATCGAGCGGAACTTCATGATCTGGAAGGTGCGGCCATCTCGGCCGACGCGCTCCTGAGAGAAGAACAGGGGCCCCGGCGAGTCGAGCTTCACGAGCAGGGCGAGGATCGGCGTGATCAGCGCGATCGGGATGAGCGCGACGGATGCGACGGCGATGTCGAGTGCACGCTTGAGCACGTGCTGACCGCCCTCGTACGAGGGGATCTGCACCTGGATGAGCGGAAGCCCCTCGACCGGTGCGAAGGAGATGCGCGGACCGGCGACGTCGGTGAGGCGGCTGGAGAGCACGAGTTCTGCTGCGGTGCCCTCGAGCTGCCAGCTGAGGTGCTTCACGAAATCGGGCTCGCCGTCGGGACGGCTCGCGACGATGATCGTGTCAGCGCCAAGCTCGGCGGCCACGGTCGAGACCGAGTTGACGTTGCCGAGCACCGGGAACTGCGCGCCGCGGGCTTCGACGTCGCGTGCGTTGCCGTCGAGCAGCGTCGCGCCGACGACCTGATACCCGGAGGCACCGATCGGGTGCAGGGTGCGGATGACGTACTCGACGTCGTCGCGGTTGCCGACGACGAGCGTGCGCGAGGCGAAACGCCCTCGCGCACGCTGCGCCGTCAGCCAGTGCCGCCACGCCCAGCGGGTGACGAGCAGCGTGAGAACACCGAGCGGCAGGCCGACGAGCAGCACGAGCTGCGTCGTCTGCCAACCGAGCACGACGCTGAGCATGGCGATGATCCCGAACGCCAGCCCGCTGGCGTGTGCCACACCGCGGTACTCGGTGGCGCTGGCGCGGAACAGCGCTGCGTCACGGGTGTGCAGCGCGCCGAGCATCAGATACCAGAGCGTGCCCAGCAGAGTGCCGGTTCGCAGGGCCTCTTCCCCTGCGACACCGGTCATCACCTGGACCGCTGCTGTGATTCCGACTGCGAACAGGATGACCCCGGCATCCGTGATCCGCAGTCGCATCCGATAACGCCGCTCCCACTGACGGCGTCGCTCCAGCGTTGCGGACACGCGAGGTGTGACCACCGTGCGCGTGACCGACTTGGCGGCTCGCGGAGCAGCGACCGGCGTGAAGACCGTACCCGTGCGGGTGATGCTCAGAGCATCCTCGACGGAAGTCATGCCGAGGCCCCTTGAGCCGTGAATGTACGCAAAATTCCCCAGTGCGCCATAGTTTTCCCCAGATATTCCCCAGACCACGGACCCCACGTCCATGGCATCGTCTGCGTCCCGACCCCTCGGGTCCTGCTGCATCCGTGATCCCAAATCACGAGTTGCGGTCACCGTCCCACACGGTGGTGCTGGCAGCAGGCACTGCAGACTTCGTTCACTCTAGCGGAACCGGACGTTCAGCGGAAGGTAATTCACGCGAGTGGATCAACCTTTATTCCAGTACATGCGCTCCGGGGCCAGCGGCGCCGATATTCTGACCGCGTGACGACCACCTCAGCGACCCGATTCCATCTCAGTCGCATGCTGCCCAGGGATCCGGCGCAACCGCATCGCACCGCAAGCACGCTCGAGTTGTTCTTCGATCTCGTCTTCGTCGTCGCGGTGAGCATCGCCTCGGCCCAACTGCACCATGCGCTGAGCCACGGCGACTTCGTCCACGGCATCACCTCCTATGCGCTGGTGTTCTTCGCGGTGTGGTGGGCGTGGATGAACTTCACGTGGTTCGCCACATCGTTCGACACCGACGACTGGCTCTACCGCGTCACGACGATCGTGCAGATGGGCGGAGTCCTCGTGCTGGCGGCCGGGATCCCTGCGGCGTTCGAGCGCGGTGACTTCACGCTGCCGGTGATCGGCTACATCGTGATGCGTCTCGCGATGATCGGGCAATGGCTGCGCGCGTCACGTGGTGCGGGAGAGCTGAAGGCCGCGACCCGTCGGTACGCTTTCGGCATCGCCGGTGTGCAGGCGCTGTGGGTGCTGTTCCTGTTCATCCCGTCGGGGCCTTTCCAGATCGTGGCCTTCGTCGTCTTCGCGCTCGTCGAGATCAGCGTGCCGGTGTTCGCCGAGCACCGCAAGCAGACGCCCTGGCATCCGCATCACATCACGGAGCGCTACGGTCTCTTCACGCTCATCGTGCTCGGTGAGAGCCTCCTCGCCTCCGCCAACGCGATCATCGATGCGAGGAACGAGCTCGACTCCTTCGTACCGCTCATCTCGATCTCCGTGCTGACCCTGGTGGTGACCGCCTCGCTGTGGTGGATCTACTTCTGGCCGCCGCATCACAAGGCGATCACGACGTTCGGGCGGTCGCTCCGTTACGGGTACTCGCACTATTTCGTCTTCGCCGCGGCCGCCGCGTTCTCGGCCGGAATCGAGGTCGAGCTCGACGTCCTGACCGGCGAGAGTCATCTCCCTCACTCCGTCGGTTCTCTCACGGTGGCCATCCCCATCGCGCTGTTCCTGCTCGGCATCTGGTGGATCGCGATCCGCGAGCACGCCGACAGAGTCGTGAACACGGTCATCCCGCTCGGTGCGGCGGTGGTGCTGCTCGACCCGATCCTGCCGATCCCGGTGGCGATCACGGCCGCCGTCCTCGTCGTGATCGTCGTCGTGCTCGTCCTGCACCCGCCCGTCCGCCGGGAGTCATAGTCTTCGCATAGACGAGACATAGCTCGCTGATCGGGCCCTCCGTGACCATGGGTACATCGACACCCATCTACACCGAGAGGAGCACGATCATGAGCCGCATCCCCGAACCCGTCCAGACCCCTGAGGGCCCGACCTACGAGGGGCGACTGCTCGACCGCGCCGACGAGGAGGTCGTCGATCAGGGCGCCGCCTTCGACATCCGCACGCTGGTGACCCGCCGCGGCGTGCTCGGACTCGCCGGGCTCGGGGTGGGTGCGCTGGTCCTCGCCGCATGCGCTCCGTCGGAGAGCACCACGTCGAGCACGAGCGACTCGACGGCGACGACCGACACGGGTGGCTCGTCCGGATCGACGGCCACCACAGCGACGGGCGAGATCCCGGATGAGACCGCAGGGCCGTACCCCGGCGACGGCTCGAACGGGCCGGATGTCCTCGAGGAGTCCGGCATCGTGCGTCAGGACATCACGACCTCGATCGACGGCTCGGCGACTGCAGACGGCGTACCCCTGACGTTCGAGCTGCAGGTCGTGGACCTCGCGAACGGCAGCGTCCCGTTCGAGGGAGTCGCGGTCTACGCGTGGCACTGCACGGCCGAGGGTGAGTACTCGATGTACTCCTCGGGCCTCGAGGACGTCACCTACCTCCGCGGAGTGCAGGTCGCGGATGCCGAGGGCAAGGTCTCGTTCAGGTCGATCTTCCCCGGATGCTACTCGGGCCGCTGGCCGCACATCCACTTCGAGGTCTATCCGGACGTCGACTCGATCACGGACTCGGCCAACGCCATCGCCACCTCCCAGCTGGCGCTGCCGGAAGACGTCTGCGCCACCGTCTACGCCGACTCGCGGTACCCGGGGTCCTCGCAGAACCTCGCGCAGACGAGCCTCTCCTCCGACAACGTCTTCGGCGACGATTCCGGCGCCCTTCAATTGGCCACGGTCACCGGTGACGCTGGCAGCGGGTACTCCGCATCGCTCGTGGTGGGCGTCGACACGACCACGACGCCGAGCGCGGGCTCCGCCCCGTCGGGCGGCGAGGGCGGCCCAGGCGGCGGTGGTGAGCCGCCGTCCGACTGATCACGAACCACGCACCTCATACGAGAAAGAAGGAAGACATGCTTCAGAACCTCACAGGGTGGCACGCCCTGATCATCCTCGCGATCGTCGTCCTCATCTTCGGCGCCGCGAAGCTCCCCGCCCTCGCCAGGAGCGTCGGCCAGTCCATGCGCATCCTCAAGTCGGAGGTCGCAGAGACCTCCAGCGAGGCGCGGATCGAGCCGGCACCGAGCGTCGGCAGCCCGGCGGATGCTCGCGATTCCGCCGACGTCATCACGCCTGCCCTGCGGGCCGCGGAGTAGAACGTGTCCGCGCTCGTCGCTGACGCCGTCGAGGCGAGCACGTCGTCCGCTCCGACCAGGACGCCCCTGTCGTCGCACCTGCGGGAGGCGCGCACGCGCTCGTACCGCGCGGCGGCAGCGCTCCTGGTCGGGGTTGCCGCCGGCTATGTGCTGTCAGACCAGATCCTCGAGGTGGTTCGGGCACCCATCACTGCGCTCGCCGAGTCGCGCGACGCGAGCCTGAACTACGACAGCATCACCGGGGCATTCGACCTCAAGCTCAAGATCGCACTCTTCGCGGGTGTCGCTCTGTCGAGTCCCGTGTGGATGTACGAGCTCCTCGCCTTCCTGGCCCCCGGCCTCACCACGAAGGAGAAGAAGTACACGTTCGGGTTCCTCGCGGCATCCGTCCCCCTGTTCGCCGGCGGCTGCCTGGCGGGTCTCCTGCTGTTCCCTCGCATGGTCGAACTGCTTGCGAGCTTCGCCGCGACCGAAGACAGCACCCTGCTGCAGGCGTCGTACTACGTCGACTTCATCCTCAAGATCGTGCTCGCCACGGGCATCGCCTTCGTGCTTCCCGTGTTCCTGGTGATGCTCAATCTGCTGGGCGTCGTCTCGGCCGGAGCGATCGCGAGGAGCTGGCGGATCGTCATCGTCGCCATCGTCCTGTTCAGCGCGATCGTGACCCCGGCTGCCGATGTGCTGTCGATGTTCCTGATCGCCGTTCCCATGACCGCGCTGTTCCTGATGGCGTTGCTCATAGCCTGGCTCCATGACCGCAGAGCGCGCCGCAGCGCGGCTGCGATGACCGCCGGCGCGACGGAGGGATGACGATGTTCGGACTCACGATCGAGAAGCTGTTCCTCGTCGCGCTGATCGCGGCGGTGATCATCGGTCCTCGACGGCTGCCCGAGTACGCGCGCCGTCTCGGGGCGCTCGTCCGCCGTGTCACCCTGCTCGCAGGCGACGCGGCGCGGCGAGCCGAGCAGGAGACCGGTGTGGCGAGCATCCGCCAGGACTGGACGGCGTTGGATCCTCGGCAGTAAGACCCTCGGCGGATCATCCGCGACGCGTGGGCGGCGGGGGAGAACGCGGAGCCGAGGGAGCAGGTGCCGATCGTCACGGAGAACGCTGTGACGGAGGACTCGGCGACGGCGGATGCGGCCGATGACGCACGGCCCGAGCCCGAGGGGGCCTGGATCATGGCGGGGTCGTCGGGCCACCCGCGGCGTGTGTGGGTCCCGGCCGAAAGCTGAAACGCGCACCGGCCAAGCCGACCTGCTAGACTGATGGAGCACCGTGTGTTCTGGCCCTATCTAGGCCGTCCACGGAGCCACTGATCAGGGCCATTACGGACCACGTGCATCGATGCGCGCGGCATCCGCCCTTGATCTCACATCTTGCGGGTCGCGACATCGCGTGCCCGTCACACAGCAATGAGTATGACCATGAGCATGACCACTTTTCCTCCTTCCGATCCGTTGACCTGGAAACAGGCCGACGCAGACGTGCACGTCGCGACCCGATCAGGCGAATTCGCCGGTTTCATCGAGTTCGACGGCACCACCCACCTCGCCCGTGATCAGCGCGGGACCGAGCTCGGCGCCTTCGATTCTCTCGACGACGCGCGCGAGGCACTCGAGGGCGCGTACGCCCCGAAGCGCCGCGCACGCACCTTCTCGTTCGCGCTCCCGCGCGCGCTGAGAAGACGCCCTCGGCGAGCCCGCGCCTGACCGTTTCATTCACAGGACCTGTGAATCGTCAAGGGGTGCCGATGTATTCCCCACGGCGCATGTGCGGGGGGTTAGGTTGAGTTAAGCGTTGGGCGATCTGCCTTGGGCTTATCACAGCTCAAGGGCTCGAATCGACGGGAGAGCAACATCTCCATTTCACAGGTCGAAAAGACCGCGGCCTCGCTCGGACCGGTACGCCAGACGTATTCCGGAAACGCAGACATCCCCCCGATGACGCACGCTTACAAGCAGGTGTCGCAGGTCGTCCGGGAGACGGGCCTTCTCCGGCGTGCCGGATGGTTCTACATCTTCGTCGCCGCCGGCCTCGCCGTCGCCCTCGGAGGACTCATCACCGGCTTCATCCTGCTCGGCGACAGCTGGTTCCAGCTGCTGATCGCCGCTGGCCTCGGCCTCGTCCTCACGCAGGTGGCGTTCCTCGCCCATGAGGCGGCGCACCGCCAGATCCTCACCTCGGGCCCGGCGAACTTCCGCCTCGCTCGCATCCTGGCCGCCGGCGTCGTCGGCATCAGCTACTCGTGGTGGGACTCCAAGCACACCAAGCACCACGGAAACCCGAACCAGGTCGGAAAGGACCCCGACATCGAGGTCGACACGATCTCGTTCCTCGAGACGGATGCGGCGCAGTCGCGCGGCATCGTCCGCCTGATCACGCGCAAGCAGGGATGGCTGTTCTTCCCGCTGCTGACGCTCGAGGGGCTCAACCTCCACTATCTCGGCGTCAAGCACCTGGTGACCAGCAAGAAGGCCAAGGGCCGTTGGATCGAGCTGGGGCTGATCGCCCTCCGGTTCGCGATCGTTCTGATCCCGGTCTTCCTGATGCTCCCGCTCGGCATGGCGTTCGCCTTCATGGGCGTGCAGCTCGCCGTGTTCGGCGTCTACATGGGGGCGTCGTTCGCCCCGAACCACAAGGGAATGCCGATCATCGATCCGAACGCCCGCCTCGACTTCTTCTCGAAGCAGGTGCGCACCTCGCGCAACATCCGCGGCGGATGGTGGGCCACCTGGCTCATGGGCGGTCTCAACTATCAGGTGGAGCACCACCTGTTCCCGAACATGCCGCGTCCGCACCTCTCCAAGGCCCGCGAGATCGTCCGCGACTACTGCGTCTCGAACGACGTGCCGTACACCGAGACCAGCCTTCTGCGCTCGTACGCGATCGTCATCGAGTACCTCAACCGCGTCGGCCTCGCCGCCGGTGCTGATCCGTTCGACTGCCCGGCAGCCACCCAGTTCGTGCGCGCGTAGACAGTCCGCATCGTCGATTCGAACGGCCCTCATCCCTCGGGATGGGGGCCGTTCGCGTTGTCCGTCGTCGTCTAGATCAGGCCGAGTTCGAGCGCGAGCGTCACGGCGCGCGTGCGGTCGGAGACCTCGAGTTTCTCGAAGACGTGGATCAGGTGGGTCTTCACCGTCGCCTCGCCGATGAACAGCTCTCGGCCGATCTCCGGGTTGCTGCGACCCGCCGCGACGAGGCGGAGCACCTCGCGTTCCCGCGGGCTCAGCTGAGGTCTGCCCGGTCGGTCGCCGCGCATCCGCGTGACGAGCGTGGCGGCGATCGTCGGGGCGAGGACCGTATGGCCGTCAGCGACGGCGCGGATCCCCGCGACGATCTCCTCCTGCGGGGCGGCCTTGAGGAGGTAACCGCTCGCCCCCGCCTCGATCGCACCGAGGATGTCGTCGTCGGTCTCGTACGTCGTCAGGACGAGAACGCGCACCTCGGGCAGTTCGGCAGCGATGCGCGATGTCGCCTCGATGCCGGAGGTGCCGGGCATCCGGAGATCCATCAGCACGACATCCGGGCGCAGACGAGCGGCCAGGTCGACCGCCTCCGCGCCGTTCGCCGCCTGCCCGACGACTTCGAGCCCCGGATCGAGGGCGATGAGTCCCACGATGCCGGACCGCACGATCGGATGGTCGTCGGCGACGATGACTCGGATCATGGCGTCGTCTCCTTCTCGGCCTCGGCCTCTGCCTCGGTCGTGGACTCGGCGTGCAGCGGGATGCGTACGGTCAGGTCCGTGCCGGCCTGCGTCCCGTCTGCGACGGTCAGGGTGCCGCCGACGAGGGAGAGCCGCTCCCGCATCCCGGCAAGACCGAATCCGCGGTCATCGTCGATCGAGACTCCTCCGAGTCCGCGGCCGTCATCGCGGATGCGGAGCTCCGCGGAATCGGTGATCGCGAGCGTGACCCGAATGGATGCGGCGCCGGAGTGCTTGCGCACGTTCGCGAGGCCCTCTTGCGCGCAGCGCAGCAGGACGACCTGAACGTCTCGCGCCAGCACAGCATCCGATGCCGACACATCGACGCGCATGCCGGTCTCCCTCGCGAAGCGGGCTCCGAGGCGGCGGAGCGCGTCTCCGAGCGAGCCGGCGGACGGCGCGGGCGAGGTCACGGCAACGAGAGCCCTGGCTTCGACGAGCGCCTCTCGTGCCGCGCTCTCGATCAGCTCGATCGCCGCGGGCGATCCGTCGAGACGCGCGCGCTCTGCGAGCATGACGATGCTCGCGAGGCTCTGGGCGATCGTGTCATGGACGTCGCGAGCGAGACGAGCGCGCTCCTCGATCGCGCCGGCTTCGCGGCTCGCCGTCTCGAGGCCCGCCTGTGCGTCGGTCAGATCCGCCAGGAGATTCTGGCGCTCGACGCCCCACTCGGCGATGCGCGTGATCCAGAGGCCGAGAGCGAGGCTGAACGCGGTCGACAGACCGGACGAGAGGAAACCGGTGCTGAGCGCATCGGCGGTGAAGTCGCCCCAGTAGCCGTAGGCGAGACCGAGCACGACGCCGTTGCCCACCGTGACCAGCACGGCCTGCAGGGTCGATCGTGACGTCATCCAGATGAGCGGCAGCACCAGGGTCTGCAGCAGCAGCATGTTCGGCTCGATCGCGACGCCCACCGCGAGAAGCGAGATCATCGCGACCTGCAGCAGCGCCGAGACAGCGGGCGCAGGATCCTCGACGCCCTCATGAATCCCGACATAGGCGCGGGCGCCGAACGCGTAGACGAGGAAGACCCCGACGGTGATGGCGACGAGCACCCAGCGTGACCCGGGGAAGCTCTGCGGGAGGGTGAGAGAGAGGCCGGCCACCGCGAGCAGCAGCGCGGTCGCGGCGATGTCCCACCCCAGGCGCTCTCGGCGGATCACGCGGCTCATGCGCACCACTCTTCCACTGTTCGACACGGCCCGATGCACGGCCCGACGCACAGCCCGACGCCGCGATGACGTCGAACCGCGCGCCGGGGCGACAGCGACGCCGGTGTCATCCGCTCTGTCGGATCCAGCGGAAGGTCGCGCGGCTGAGGATGAAGCCTGCGATGAGCCAGATCGCCAGCATGATCGCGACGAGACCGAGGTTCCATTCGCCGCCCGGTTCTGCGGCTTTGAACGAGTCGGGCAGGATCGCCGCTCGCATCCCCTGAGCGATCCACTTGAGGGGGAACACGGCGGCGACGTTCTGCAGCCACTCGGGCAGGGCTGAGAAGGCGATGTAGACGCCCGAGATGAACTGCAGCAGCAGCACGACCGGGATCACCACCGCCGATGCGGTCTTGCCCGAACGCGGGAGCGCCGACAGGGCGATGCCGAGCAGCGTGCACGAGAGCAGACCGAGCACGAACACCCAGGCGAACAGGCCCCAGGATTCGGCGTCCGAGGGCAGCTGCACCTTGTAGAGCACGACCGCGACGGTGAGGAGCAGCGCCATCTGCAGGATCGCGGTCACGAACACCTCGCCGATCTTGCCGATGAAGTACGTGGCGGGCGAGATCGGGGTGCTTCCGAGGCGCTTCAGCGTGCCGTCGCTCTTCTCGACTGCGATCTCGATCGAGAGGCCCTGCACTCCCGAGAGGAAGATGCCGCCCGCGATGAGTCCGGGGAGGTAGTACGTCGCCATGCTCACCTTGTCAGCGCCCTCGCCGACGTCGCCGGTGAAGATGGTCGCGAAGATCAGATACATCACGGTGGGGAACAGGAACGTGAAGAAGACCTGATCTCCCGCACGGAAGTACTGTCGCAGCTCGAAGCCGATGCGACGCACGCCGAGTCGGATCGTGCGGGGGAGGCCGAAGCGCGTCGGTGCGGTCATGGTGCTCATGCCGGCTCCTTCAGGTCGGTGAGGCTGTCGTCTGGCGTGGAGTCCGCGGCGGATGCGGCGTCGTGTTCCCGGATCAGGCCGAGGTAGATGTCCTCGAGGGTCGGACGGACGACCTCCAGGGCATCGGGTTCGCCGATCGTCGTCTGCAGCTCCGAGACGAACGCTCCAGGAGTCGGCGTTCGCTGCTCATGGCGCGTGCCCGTCGCATCCCGCCAGCGCACCACCGGTGTGCGTGCGTCCGGGCCGCCGATCTCGTCGATCGGTCCGATCGCGGCGATCCGCCCCGCGGTGATGACCGCGGCTCGGTCGCCGAGCTGAGCCGCTTCGTCGAGGTAATGGGTGGTCAGCAGGATGGTGGTTCCCTCCGCCTTGAGCGAGCGGATGAGATCCCAGAACTGGCGGCGGGCCTCTGGATCGAAACCCGTGGTCGGTTCGTCGAGGAACAGCATCTCGGGTCGGCCGATGATCCCCAGTGCGACGTCGAGGCGGCGCTGCTGTCCGCCTGAGAGCTTTCCCGCACGGGAACGCTGCTTCTGCTCGAGGCCCACCGCTGCGATCACCTCGTCGATGTCGCGAGGGCGCGGGTAGTACCCGGCGAACTCGGTGAGCAGCTCGCGCACGGTGAAGTTGCCCGCTTCGCCGGTCGACTGCAGCACGATGCCCAAGCGCGCCTTCCAGTCCAGGCCGCCGCGCTGCGGATCGACGTCGAGCACACGTACTTCGCCGGACGTGCGGTGTCGATATCCCTCGAGGATCTCGATGGTCGTCGACTTCCCCGCACCGTTCGGGCCGAGCAGCGCGAACGTCTCGCCCCGGCGGATGTCGAAGCTGATGCCGTCGACGGCGGCGAACCCGCTGTAGTCCTTGCGGAGGTCCCGCACCTCGATCACGCTGTCTGTCATGATCCCAGCGTGCCCGCGGAAGAGCTCGCGCGGTAGCCGTGAAGCGACGGACTCTGACATCCACTGATCGGTGGATGCCCGCCGGAGACAGAACAGGGGCATGAGCGGAATGTCCGCCCACGCCCCTGTTCGTCAGGAGATCGAGATCAGCGCGAGGTCTTCTCGTCGGTCTCGACGACCTCGATGGTGATCTTGCCGTCAATGGTCTCGGCGTCGTCGTCGAGGATCTCATCGTCGAGGGCTTCATCTCCACGGAACTCCTCGACGGGCTCTGCGGTCTCGTCCTGTTCGTCCTCGACGATCTCGGCATCGAGCGTGTCGACGTCGAACGCGTCGTCGTCAGCGTCCGCCACTGCAGAGACGGCGTCGGCGTCGTCCTTCTGCTGGTCGCTGAAGATCCCCTCCGGGCGGATCAGCTCGCGCACCTCGGCCATGAAGCTGGCCAGCTGCTGCTGCTGCCAGCGCAGCTGGCGCGCCTGGTCTTCGGCATCCCGCAGTACTGCGGAAGTGTGACCCGTCACAGAGTCGACGATCTTCTGCGACTTCACGCGCGCACGGTCGAGCGTGTCGCGGGCGCGCACCTGGGCATCCGCTTCGATGGTCTGCGCCTGCGAGCGCATCAGGCGCTCATAGTCATCGGCCTTCGCGGAGATGCGCTGTGCGTGATCGAGCGACGCGGCGACCTGCTCGTTGGCGTCGTTCGTGATGCGCTCGGCGTGGGCGACGGCCTGGTTGTGCAGCACGAGGAACTCCTGCTGGGCGTCGTCCTGACGTCGGGTGAGCGTCTCCTCGAACTCGAGCACGCGCGCGTTCATCTCGCGCACCTCGCGCTCCGCCTCGGCACGCAGCTGGGTCGTCTCGCGAGTGACGAGCGAGCGGAGCGCCGCAGCGCCCTTCTCGGCCTCGGTGCGGATCGCCGTGGCCTCCTGCGTCGCCTGGTGCACCCGCTCGGCAGCGTGTGCGGCCTCGCGCTCGAGCGTCGCCTGGTGCGCGGTGTACTCGGTGTCGATCTTCAGGCGCACCTGGTCGGCGTCGTGCTGAGCGTGGGCGAGGATGCGGGTGACATCGGCATCGGCCTCGGCACGCTGCGTGGTGACCTCTTCGCGAGCTGCGGCCATCAGGCGGTCGGCCTGCACCGCGGCGTTCTGGATGAGCACGTTCGCCTGCTCCTCCGCGACGCGGAGGATCGCCTCGAACTGCTCGCGCGACGGTGCCTCCTGGCCATCCGCGCGCGGGGTGTCGACGAGCTCGTTGGTCAGGGTGGCGACCTGCTGCTCGGTCTCGGCGGCCTTCGCCTTGGTGGCGAGGAGCTCGGCCTCGATCTCTTCGCGGGCGATGCGCTCTTCTTCGCGGAGCGCCTCGACGGCGTCTTCGTGGCGCGCCTCGGTGGCGGCGAGGTCGGCCTTCGCCTGCTGCAGCTGATTGCGCAGCGCGCTCAGAGCCGAGTCGACCTCGGCCTTGTCGTAGCCGCGGAACGAGGCGGTGAAGCCGGACTGCTCACGCGGCGTCTCTTCGATCAGCTTGTCGAAGAAGTCGGGAGTCCGGTCGTCATTGGGGGATTCACTCATTGGTCGGCCTTTCCGGCGCAGGTCACAGAGGGACTGAGGGCTGTGATGAGAAATGGTGCCGTCGCGAGGCCGGCTGCGGTGGGGCCGGGTGCGTCATCAGCAGCTTCAGCCTAGTTGCGGCGGCTGTGAGATGCACCCGATGTTCCGGTACGCGACGTGCGGTCGGTCTAGACCGGTATCCATGTTCCCGTCGCCTCGTCGCGCCGGTGGTGGATCGGCCGTCCCGGGGAGACGTCGATGCCCCTGGCCTGCGCGGCCGTGGAGACGCCGGAGCGCAGGTCTGACCAGAACTCCGAGGTGTTCGGCACGCCCAAGTGCTCGCGGATCCTCTCGACCTCCAGCCGGGTTCCGCGCTCATCGTCGACGAGCCGCACGATCGCATCGTCGGGCTCGATGAATCGGATGCCGTAGCCGCCGCCCCCGAGCCGGGTGAACTTGCGCGGCTGCTGCAGCACGACACCGTCGACGACCTCGCGTGCTGTGGCTTCCGACGCATGCAGCACCAGTGTCGTGTCCAGTTCGTCGAGGATCCCGGTGAGGCGGGTCGTCGCGTAGCGCCGCCCTTCTCTTCCTCCGGCAGCGTCGGTCGAGCGGCGCACCCAACGGGGGAGGAAGATCGCCAGCACGAGGATCGCGGCGATCACGGCGACATAGATGAGCGCGTTGTCCACGCATACAACCTACGGGAGGCGGATACGCCGACACCCTTGGAGTAATTTAGCTACAGTGCTAGATTCACAACATGAGGATCATTCGCGACGTACGGGCGCAGCTGCGCCGGCGACTTCTGATCAGCTACCGGGTGGACCCTGACGTCGCCGTCTCGCTGCTGCCTGCGGGGTTCCGCCCTCGAATCGTCGACGGCTCTGCGGTCGCCGGCGTGTGCGTGCTGGGTCTGGAATCGATCCGCCCGGGCTGGTCGAGCGGTCGATGGGGTCTCCGCTCCGAGAACGCCGCTCATCGGATCGCCGTCGAGTGGGACGGCCCCGACGGCGTCGAGCAGGGGGTCTTCATCTTCGAACGCCACAGTTCGGCATGGCATCCGGTGCTGTTCGGCGGACGACTGTTCCCCGGGGTGCATCGGAGGGCGCGATTCCGGATCGAGGAATCCGGCGATCGTTACGCGCTCGCGATGGAGGCGACCGGGCACAGTCTCGACGCCGATGTCGAAGTGGGCGGCGAGTGGTCGAGCGCGCTGTTCGCATCGGTCGACGAGGCCTCCGACTTCTACCGCTCCGGTCGCGTCGGGTGGTCGACGGCGCGAGACCGACGCACCGTCGAACCCGTCGCGCTCGCCTCCGATTCGTGGAAGGTCGAAGGTGCCCGTCTGCACCACCTTCGGTCGTCGTTCTTCGAGGCGCTTCCCGCCGGGGCTGCGGTCTTCGACAGCGTCGTCGTGATGCGCGATCTCCCGCTGACCCTCTCCGGCGTCGGCGGTCGGCGGGATGCTGCGGTGCTCACCCCAGCAGAAACATGATGAGGATCAGCACGGGCAGGCAGCCGAGCGTGGTGAGGAACACGGTGTCGCGCGAGATGGTCTCGCCGATGTCGTATCGCTGCGAGTAGTTGAAGACGTTCTGGGCGGTCGGAAGCGCCGCGAGGATGACGACGATCAGCACCTCGGCCGAAGAGAGTCCGAAGACGAACTCCGCCACGACCCAGGCGATCAGAGGCATCGCGATGAGCTTGAGCGATGTCGCGACGATGATGTCTCGGCGGTGTCCGGGGGCTCCGAGGACGCGCTGGCCGTGCAGCGAGATGCCGTAACTGATCAGCAGCACCGGCACGGCAGCATCGGCGATCAGCTGCGCGGGCTCCATGACGATGGGCGGAACAGTGATGCCCAGCACCGAGACGAGGGTTCCGAGGAGCGAGGCGATGATGATCGGGTTGGTCGCCGTGCGCACGAGGGTCTTGCGCAGCGAGACCCGGTCGCTCGTGACGGCATCGAGGATCGTCAGCGAGACCGGCGTGAAGACCAGCAGCTGCATGAGCACGACCGGCGCGGGGTAGGCGGCGCTGCCGAGCAGGTAGAGAGACAACGGGATGCCGATGTTGTTCGAGTTGACCTGCCCGGCCGACAGGGCGCCGATCAGCGTCTCTCCGACGGGGCGCTTCCACCAGAGTCGTGCCACCAGCGTGTAGATCGCGATGATCGCGACGGCCGCTATCGCCGAGACGGGGAGCAGCGAGGAGAAGAGCATCTTCGCATCGGCATGGGCGAGCACGGTGAAGAGCAGGAACGGCGACAGCACGAAGAAGATCAGGCGGCCGAGCACATGCCGGGCGTGCGGGCCGAGCAGATCGATCCGCCCGAGCAGGTACCCGAGGGCGATCGCCACCCCCACGACCGCGAATCCGATGAACGTCTCGAGCATGATTCGAGCGTATCCAGCCCGGACTCCCCCCGTCGTCATCGGCGGCTCGGGCAGGGTATCTCGGCATAGCAGTTCGAGCGTCTCGGCGTCAATGGTTGAGCCCCGATCAGCGTCAGTGCCCGTCTCGCCAATACGCTGGCAATACGACGAGCCGCATTCTGCTGCTCTCCGTCGGTCGAACCAGACGTGCCCTCGAGTCTCTCGGTCTTGAGCGCCCACTGGGGGGTGGGTGCGCTTGCGGACCTTCTCATCGACTGATCCGGTCCCCCCGTTCGGGCGCGGGGGACCGGAACCAACTCCTCGGAGTGGATCCGCTACTTCAGGCGGAGCATCCTCTGCACGGCCTTGACGCCGGCGTTCGCGCTGCGAGCGCGCATCGCGGACTCGAGCTCCTCGAGAGACTCCCGCGTGTTCACTCGCGGCTCTCCGAGGTAGAGATCGCGGAACACGAGATACCAGAAGTCGCTCAGCATCAGTCGATAGAGATCGTTCAGCGCACGGTCGGTCAGGAATTCGAAGAGTTCGACATGGGCCTCGATCCAGCCCTTGCCGGACTCGACCGACTCGATCGCCTCGCCGATCAGCTCGCACGCGATGGCGAGGTCCGCCTCGGACAGCGCGAGTGCAGCCTCGCGGATGATCTCGCCGCCCTGAGACGCGGCGAACTCGCGGGTGATGCGTGAGCGTTCGTCGGTGATGTCGGTGACCATCGAATAGCGATTCGCGTGGACTTCCATCAGCCCGGCTCGCGCGAGTCGCTGCACTGCCTCTCGCACCGGGGTGCGGGTGACGCCGAGGTCGTCGGCGATCGCCTTGTCGCTCAGTTTCGCGCCCGGAGCATAAGTGCCGTCGGCGATCGACGTCGCCAATCGGCGGAAGAGCTCCTCAGCTCCGAGGTTCCGCTGCGCCCCAGGCACAACCGGCAGGTCAGGTCCCATATCGATATATTACTTCGCATACGTCGGGTGGGATATCGACCGCGAGAGACGGCCTGCGTGTCTATCGTGCTGCAGCCGCACTCATGGACTGCATCCATGCGGTCGTCACTCTCGTGTGAACGAGACCTCGCGGCTGACGCGCCGGTTGTGGAGGATCAGCACCACGAGCGCTGCGACGGGACCGGCCAGAACCGCCATGATCGTCCAGTGCCATCCCGCGGTGCTCACGAGCGCGGCGCCGAGCACGATGAGTCCGGCGCCCACGGCCCGCAGTGCGATCGAACGCTCAGGCGTCGTCCGAGGCTTGCCGCCGAACGGAACTCGCGTGGTCGCGTTGGCTCGAAGAGTCTTCCCGAGAGCGGTGTGGAAGATCGCGGTCCCGACGACAGCGGCAGCGATTCCGAAGACGAACATGTCATCGACGGTATCAAGTGCGCTGTCCGGCGTTCAGATCGCCTCCGCCCAGGAAAAGCGGAAACCCCCGCCATGTAGAAGCTAGGCGAGGGTTCCTAAGGTGACTGTAATGATCACCCTGTGGCTCCGACGGGCGTCGATCCCGTGACCTCACGATTTTCAGTCGTGCGCTCTACCAACTGAGCTACAGAGCCGTGCGACGGGCTAGACCTGTCGCATCTAGACGAAAGGGCCCTTCTCGAAGAGAAAGGCCCGTCGCTTAGAGCGACCCTGACGGGACTTGAACCCGCGACCTCCGCCGTGACAGGGCGGCACGCTAACCAACTGCGCTACAGGGCCATACTTGTTTTCAATTATACCGGAAGGAGTGACCCCAACGGGATTCGAACCCGTGCTACCGCCGTGAAAGGGCGGCGTCCTAGGCCGCTAAACGATGGGGCCGAAGTCTGTCCCGGAGGACTTCCTTGCCGACGCTCAAGCATAAGGGAAGATCTGAGCAAAACGCGAATCGAGGGCGAGCCTGCTGTACCCCGGGCGTGTTCGGGAGGACGATGGACCCGTATCGCTGTGTCCTCTCGCGCTGTCCGCCTCCTGGTGCGGATGTGAAAGAAGTTGTTAGTGTGGCATTTGTGAAACCGGCGGAAGGGGCCGAGTGAACGACAAGGACTCGACGACGAATGCTGCTGCGGCGGCATCCGACGACTGCGGCTGCGCGCCGACGCCCGCGGAGAGCCGTGCGTTCTGGAAAGACCGCTCGGTCACCCGTCGCGGCGCCCTCACTCTCGGCGCGCTCAGCGTCGTCGCCCTCAGCGCCTTCGGCGTCTCCAATGGCGTGACCGCCGCGTACGCGGCGTCGTATCCCAGCTGGGACGACGTGCAGAACGCCATGAACAGTGAGGCCGCGAAGGCGGGCGAGGTCACTCGCATCGAAGGGCTCATCCAGTCGCTCAAGCAGCGAGTGGCCGACGCTCAGGCCAAGGCCGTCCTCGCGGGCGAGGAGTACAACGCCGCTCAGCTGGCGTACTTCGACGCCATCGCCGTCGCAGATGAGCTCCAGTCGAAGGCCGACGAGCAGGCGCTCGTCGCCGACGACGCGACCAAGAAGGCCGCCCAGCTCGCCGCACAGCTGTACCGCAACGGAGGCGATGACACCGCCCTCGAACTCTTCTTCGCCGGCTCGGCAGACAATGCGGACCAGCTGCTCTCTCGTCTCGGGACGATGGACAAGGTCTACCAGTACAACCAGACGGTGCACGACAACGCTGTCGCCGCACGCAACTCGGCCCAGGCGCTCACCGATCAGGCCGTGGTCGCCCGCACCGAGCGCGATCGCCTGCAGCAGATCGCCGAGCAGAAGATGATCGAGGCCCAGGCCGCAGCCGACGCCGCTCAGGCGGCGCTCGACGAGCAGTCGGCCAACCTCGCGACCATGCAGGCGCAGCTCGCAGCCCTGAAGGACGCCACGGCGACGACCGTGGCCGGCTACCAGGAGGGCGTGCGCGTCGCGGAGGAGGAGCGCAAGCGTCGCGAAGCGGCCGAGGCTGCTGCTGCCGCCGCAGGCAATGGCGGCGGAGGCGGTGGCGGCGGAGGAGTCGGCGGGTCACCCGGATCGGGAGGCTGGGTCCGACCGCACGGCGGCCACCGCAGCGCCGGGTTCGGTCCTCGTCCCAAGCCCTGCGCGGCCTGCTCCGGCTACCACTACGGCGTCGACCTCGCTAACGGCTGCGGAGCGGCGATCTACGCGGCGCAGTCCGGCACCGTCGACTACGCCGGCCCACGGGGCAACTACGGCAACTACATCCGCATCCAGCACGGCGGCGGTGTGTCGTCCGGCTATGCGCACATCAGGGACGGTGGATTCGCAGTCCGCAGCGGCACCTGGGTGAACTCCGGTCAGGTCATCGCCTACGCCGGCAACACCGGAGCATCCGTCGGCTGCCACCTGCACTTCGAGGTCTACATCAACGGCGCGTACACCAACCCCATCACCTTCCTCGCGGATCGCGGCGTCTCGGTCTGAGTTCCGCGTCCACGACGAAGAAGACCCCCGGCCGCTGTGCGGATCCGGGGGTCTTCTTCATTGCAGCGAGGTGTCAGTGACCCTGCTCGCCGAAGCGGACGATCGCCTCGTCGAGGATGCGCTGCGCCTCTGCGGCGTCGCCCCACGCGTCGACCTTGACCCACTTGTTGGGCTCGAGGTCCTTATAGTGCTCGAAGAAGTGCTCGATCTCCTTCTTGGTGAACTCGGCGACATCGCCGATGTCCTGGATGTGGGCCCAGCGGGGGTCCTTCGACAGCACGGCGACGAGCTTGTCGTCTCCGCCGGCCTCGTCGCTCATCTTGAGCACGGCGACGGGGCGCACCTCGACGACGACGCCGGGGTAGATCGCGTGGTCGAGAAGCACGAGCACGTCGAGCGGGTCGCCGTCCTCTCCGAGGGTGTTGTCGAAGTAGCCGTAGTCGGCGGGGTACCCGAAGGTCGTGTAGAGCACGCGGTCGAGGTGCACTCGTCCGGTCTCGTGGTCGACCTCGTACTTCACGCGGCTGCCGCGCGGGATCTCGATGACGGCGTCGTGTGCGCCCATGCGTGTGCTCCTCAGAAATGACGGTTGGATGCCGCGCACTAGCCTACCCGCGGCCGGTGGATGGCCCGGGCGCCTGCCGCGACGCCCGGCTCAGCAGCGTCGTGACGACCCCTGTCAGCAGCAGCACGAGGAGCCCGGCGTAGCCGAGTGACGGCACGAACACCGCGATCGCGAGGGCGATCAGGAACAGGATGATCGCGGCGAGGTCGCCGATCACGCCCGCTCGCAGAACGTCGACCGGCGTCGTCGTGAAGTCGGGATGACGCAGCAGATAGAGCCACCCCGCCAGGGTCGTGATCTGCGTGAGGATCAGCGTGCCGATGTAGACCACCGGCTGCAGAGAGTCGGTCTCCATCTGTCCGATCATCGCGGTCGGCACGGGCAGCCAGACGATCGTCGCCATCCAGGCGATGTTGATCCAGAGCAGCGGGCCCGTGACCCACTCGACGTCACGGTACTGCCGATGGTGGCCCATCCAGAACGTCGCGATGAGGACGAAGCTCAGCCCGAAGCTCAGCAGCTGACCCGAATGCTCGACGAAGAACTCGGCGGTGCTGAGCGTGCCGGAGGCGGCCTCGGACACGGATTCCATGAGCGGAAGGATCAGCAGGGTCATCGCGATCGCGACGACGGCATCGACGAACGCCTTGAACCGCTCTGTCCTGAACCGCACTGCCCTGAACCGCACTGGGTGAACCGTCACGGCGCCAGGTTAGGACGCAGAGCCCGCAGAGCGCGAGACCCGCGCGGCGATCCATCCTCGTGATCTACCGTTGGTCTGTGCCGTCGTTATCACCCGCCATCGCCGAGATCCGCCTCGCCGTGCGCACCGCGCTCGCCGATCTGCCCGCGGGATCGACCGTCGTCGTCGCTCTTTCCGGGGGAGCGGACTCGCTCGCGCTCGCCGCGGCGACCGCGTTCGAAGCCCCCAAGCTCGGACTCCGAGCGGGGAGTCTCACGGTCGACCACGGTCTTCAGGACGGATCGGATGCTGTCGCCGCACGCGCCGCGCGAACGGCGGCGGCGCTGGGGCTCGACGCTCTCATCGTCCGGGTCGAGGTGGGCGAGGAGGGCGGTCCGGAGGCCGCGGCCCGCGACGCGCGGTATCGGGCGCTGAAGGACGCTGCCGCGGATGCCGGTGCGTCAGCCGTGCTGCTCGGCCACACGCTCGATGACCAGGCCGAGACGGTGCTGCTCGGTCTCGCCCGCGGATCCGGGGCGGCGAGCCTGCAGGGGATGGCGCCGGTGCGCGAAGACGACGACGGGCTGCGCTGGGTGCGGCCGTTGCTCGCGGTGCGGCGCGAGACCACACGAGCGTGCTGCACGGCATCCGACCTCGAGGTCTGGGACGACCCGCACAACGCAGAGCAGCGATTCGCGCGGGTGCGTGTGCGCGACCGCGTGCTGCCGGTGCTCGAAGCGGAACTCGGCCCCGGCATCGCCGAGGCTCTGGCGCGCACGGCCGAACAGCTGCGGGAAGACGCCGAGGCGTTCGACGAGATGATCCACGAGACGATCGAGGACATCGTCGAGCATGCCGAGGCAGGGATCTCGGTCAGCGTCGCCGCTCTCGCCGCCAATCCGGCGGCTCTGCGCAATCGGATCATCCGACTGGTGGTCGACAGCGAGTTCGGGGTGAGCCTGACGCGCCTGCAGACTCTCGAGGTCGCCCGGCTCGCCACGGACTGGGCGGGTCAGGGACCCATCGACCTGCCGTCGTGCTCGGCGGCCCGGGTGGGCGGACGCGTCGTCTTCACCGCGCACTGAGTCGCAGCATTCCGCGACCCGCAGCGACGAGAGAACCCCTGCGGTCCCGTCCTCGGGGGCCGCAGGGGTTCTGGTCATGCAGGGCCGTCTGCTACTTCTTGCCGCCGAGCAGGCCGCCGAGCAGGTCGCCGATGCCGCCGCCACCCGAGGACTTTCCGCCGCCGAGGATGCCGCCGAGCAGGTCTCCGATGCCTCCGCCACCCGACGAGCTGCCGCCGCCGAGGATCCCGCCGATCACATCGCCGATGCCGCCGCCACCCGACTGCGTCTCTGCAGCGTCGGGCTTCGCGGACTTGTCCTTCGTGGCGTTGGCGATCAGGCCCATCACGATCGGGGCGAGGATCGGGAGGAGCTTGCCGAAGTCGATGCCGGCGGTCTCCTTCGACTCCGTCAGCTTCTCGGTGACCTGCTTCTCGTCGTCGCCGAGGATGTGCGCGACGATCTTGCCACCATCGGCCTGATCGATGTCGTCGACCTTCGCCGCCCCGGCCTTGCCCTGGTGGCGCTTCAGAGCGTTCTCGATCGCCGCAGAGCCCTCCGCGGTGGACGCGTTCTTGGCGAGGCCGCCGAGCAGCACGGCGCCGCCCTGTTCGACTGCCTCCTTGGCGACGTCGGGGGAGACTCCGAGCTTCGCGGCGATGTCGTCGATCGGGACCTGCGTGAGGATGTCGTCGAGTGCCATGGGTGAATCCTTCCGTCTGCGGGCCCACGCCCGTTCAAGCGCCACAGTAGTGCGGATGCCGGACCTGTACCCGGAATTCTGGTGGACGATCTGCGGATCCTGTGCGGGACCATGCCGGTGCGTCACCTAAAATCAATCCATGCGCGCCGCGGAGATCCAGGACGACCTTGCTCAGATCCTCGTCACAGAGGAGGAGATCATCGCCAAGCTCGATGAGCTCGCAACTCGGGTCGCGGCCGACTACGAGGGCAAGGAGATCATCCTCGTCGGCGTGCTCAAGGGCGCGGTCATGGTCATGGCCGACTTCGCACGTGCTCTCCCCTTCCACGCCCCGATGGACTGGATGGCGGTCTCGAGCTACGGCGCGAGCACCAAGTCGAGCGGCGTTGTGCAGATCCGCAAGGACCTCGACACCGACCTGAACGGCAAGCATGTGCTGATCGTCGAGGACATCATCGACTCGGGCCTCACCCTCAGCTGGCTGCTCGAGAACTTCGAGTCGCGCGGTGCGGAGTCGATCGAAGTGCTCGCACTGCTGCGCAAGCCGGAGGCCGCGAAGGTCGTCATCGACTGCAAGTACGTCGGCTTCGACATCCCCACCGACTTCGTCGTCGGCTACGGCCTCGACTACGACGAGCGTTACCGCAACCTGCGCGATGTCGCGGTGCTCGCTCCCCACGTCTACAGCTGATCGGACGCTCGGGGCGCATCGCTACGCCGTGGGTGAACGCACAGCGGCCACCTAGGGCGCGCGCGATACGCTGATCCGACCATGGATGTCAAGAAGCTCACTCGGAATCCGCTGATCTACGTCGCTCTGATCGGTCTGCTGCTGTTCGGCGGCTTCCTGCTGATCTCGAACCTCGGCGCGCCGAAGCAGATCACGACCCAGGAGGGTCTGGAGCTGCTCTCCGGCAAGACGGTCACCGAGGTCGTGAACACCGACGGAGACCAGCGCGTCGACATGACCCTGTCGAAGGCGTTCGAGGGCTCGGAGAACGTTCAGTTCTACTACGTCGATGCCCGCGCCGAAGAGGTCGTCTCGGCGATCAACGCCGCCGAACCGAAGGACGGCTTCAACGACGCCGTGCCGCGCGCGACCTGGTTCGACGGCATCCTCTCCCTTCTTCTTCCCCTCGTGCTGCTCGGCCTGCTGTTCTGGTGGCTGCTCTCGTCGATGCAGGGCGGCGGCAGCAAGGTCATGCAGTTCGGCAAGTCCAAGGCGAAGCTCGTCAACAAGGAGACCCCGACGGTCACCTTCGCCGACGTCGCCGGTGCAGACGAGGCGATCGAGGAGCTCCACGAGATCAAGGAGTTCCTCCAGGACCCGGCCAAGTTCCAGGCCATCGGCGCCCGCATCCCGAAGGGCGTGCTGCTGTACGGCCCTCCAGGAACCGGAAAGACGCTGCTCGCCCGCGCCGTCGCCGGAGAGGCCGGAGCCCCGTTCTACTCGATCTCGGGTTCTGACTTCGTCGAGATGTTCGTCGGTGTCGGCGCCTCCCGCGTCCGTGACCTGTTCAACCAGGCGAAGGAGAACGCGCCGGCGATCATCTTCATCGATGAGATCGACGCCGTCGGTCGCCACCGCGGCGCCGGCATGGGCGGCGGGAACGACGAGCGCGAGCAGACGCTCAACCAGATGCTCGTCGAGATGGACGGCTTCGACCCGAACGCGAACGTCATCGTGATCGCGGCGACCAACCGCCCCGACATCCTCGACCCGGCTCTCCTGCGCCCCGGCCGCTTCGACCGCCAGATCGGCGTCGACGCCCCCGACCTGCGCGGTCGTCAGAAGATCCTCGAGGTGCACAGCAAGGGCAAGCCGCTGTCGAAGAGCGTCGACCTCGAGGTCGTCGCCCGCAAGACCCCCGGCTTCACCGGAGCGGATCTCGCGAACGTGCTCAACGAGGCCGCCCTGCTGACCGCTCGCTCGAACGCGCAGCTGGTCGACAATCGCGCCCTCGATGAGGCCATCGACCGCGTGATCGCCGGCCCCCAGCGTCGCACCCGCGTGATGAAGGACAAGGAGAAGCTCATCACCGCGTACCACGAGGGCGGTCACGCTCTCGCTGCCGCGGCGATGAACTACACCGACCCCGTCACGAAGATCACGATCCTGCCCCGAGGCAAGGCTCTCGGCTACACGATGGTGCTGCCGCTCGACGACAAGTACTCCGTCACCCGCAACGAGCTGCAGGACCAGCTGACCTACGCCATGGGCGGTCGCGTCGCTGAGGAGATCGTGTTCCACGACCCGACCACCGGCGCCTCGAACGACATCGAGAAGGCGACGTCGATCGCTCGCAAGATGGTGCTCGAGTACGGCATGACCACCCAGGTCGGACCGGTCAAGCTCGGCAGCGAGGGCGGCGAGCCCTTCGCCGGTCGCGACATGGGCAGAGGACGCGAGTACTCCGAGAGGGTTGCCGAGCGGGTGGACGCAGAGGTGCGCGCGCTCATCGAGCAGGCTCACAACGAGGCCTACGAGGTCATCAGCGCCAACCGGGACATCCTCGATCGCCTCGCTCTGTCGCTGCTCGAGGAGGAGACCCTCGATCACAACCAGATCGCGGAGATCTTCACCGAGGTGAAGAAGCTCCCCGAGCGTCCGCTGTGGCTCTCGAGCGAGGACCGCCCCGTCTCGGAGCGGCCTCCGATCGAGGTCCCGAAGAAGGACGTCTCACTGGTGGCTTCGGTCGAAGCGCCCACATCGGCTCCCCGCACGCAGCCCGGATCGGCGGGAGCCGGCCAGGCTCGACCCGCGACGGCCTGACCCGTGTCTGTCGACCGCGCGCGTGTCGAACGGCTCACCAGGGAACTGCTCGAGGCGATCGGTGAAGACCCTGATCGTCCGGGACTGAAGCAGACACCGACCCGCTTGGGTGATCTCTATGCGGAGTTCTTCGCGGGCGTGGGCGAGGACCCGGCGGCTCCTCTCGCGCACACGATCAGCGTCGCTCGAGGTCCCGCTCCCGACACCCTCCCGTCGGGTGCCGTGCTGCTGAGGGACATCCGCTTCCGGTCGGTGTGCGAGCACCACCTGCTGCCGTTCGCCGGGCGTGCGCACATCGCGTATCTGCCGGGGGAGCAGGTCGTCGGACTCGGAGCGCTCGTGCGCGTGGTCGAGATCCTCGCCGGTCGCCCTCAGGTGCAGGAGCGCCTGGGCGAGCAGATCGCCGACACGATCGCCGAGCATCTCGACACCCGTGGCGTGCTCGTGGTGCTCGACGCGAGCCACGGCTGCGTGACCATGCGCGGTGGACGACAGCCGGAGGCCTCGACGCTCACGATCGCCGCCCGGGGCGAATACACCGAGCCGATCGCTCGAGCCGAGCTCATCGCGCTGATCGGGTCGTCGGGTTTGGGAATGGCGCACGGATGACAGGCATCTGGGGCATCGTCAACGTCACGCCCGACTCGTTCAGTGACGGCGGCCGCTATCTCGACGTCGATCGGGCAGTCGAGCACGGCCTGCGGCTGCGGGCCGACGGAGCCACCGTGCTCGATGTCGGCGGCGAGTCGACCAGGCCCGGCGCCGAGCGGGTGGGAGCCGAGGTCGAGCAGGAGCGCGTGCTCCCGGTCATCGAGCGCCTCGTCGCCACCGGAGCGCCCGTGAGCATCGACACCATCAACGCCTCCACCGCCGCGGCAGCCGTGCGTGCGGGGGCACGGGTCGTCAACGATGTCTCCGGCGGACTGGCCGACCCCGAGATGCTCGCGGCGGTCGCAGAATCCGGCGCCGACTACGCGATCGGTCACTGGCGCGGCTTCCCATCCGACATGTATGCGCACGCCGAATACCGCCGTGCCGCCCGCGAGGTCGCGGGGGAGCTGCACGAGCGCATGGGCGAGGCCGCGGCATCCGGCATCGCGCCGTCGCGACTGATCGTCGATCCAGGCATCGGGTTCTCGAAGAAGGGCGACCAGAACTGGGGCGTGCTGCGCGGTCTCGACGAGATCGTCGCCCTCGGACCCCGCGTGCTCGTCGGCACCTCTCGCAAGAGGTTCCTCGCGGAGAGCATCGCCGCAGACCCGGCGACGGTCTCCGAGGCGCGACGGGACCTCGCCACGGCCGTCACGAGCGCGCTCGCCGCTCGCGCCGGAGTCTGGGCCGTCAGGGTGCACGATGTCGGCGCCACCCGCGATGCTCTGGCCATCGTGCATGCCTGGGAGGGGTAGACCATGGATGTCCTCGACGAGATCGTCCTGACAGGACTCACCGTGTTCGGTCGGCACGGCGTCTACGACCACGAGCGCGAGAACGGCCAGGAGTTCACTATCGACCTCCGCCTCAGGATGCCGCTGAACGACGCGGCGGCATCGGACGATGTGGCCGACACCGTGCACTACGGAGAGCTCGCAGAGAAGGTCGCCGAGGTCGTCGCGGGCGAGCCGGTGAACCTCATCGAGACGCTCGCGGAGCGCATCGCCGACGTCGCGCTCACCGACCCCCGGGTGCGCTCGGTCACCGTCACCGTGCACAAACCGCACGCCCCGATCCCGCTCACGTTCTCCGATGTCGCCGTCACGGTGCACCGGTCGCGGCAGCGATCCGCCGAGGAGGCATCGCGATGAGTCGCAACCTGGCCAACCCGCCGAGCCTGCCTGGCCCCCGACCCGGGCGGGCGGAGGCCGTGGCCGTCGTCGCCTTCGGCGCGAACCTCGGCGATCGCGAAGACACGATCCGCGCCGCAGCCGACCGCATCTCGCGGCTGCCGCTGGTCAGAGACGTGCGCCTGTCGTCTCTGTTCGAGACGGTGGCGCTGCGGCTCGATGGGCCTGATCCGGAGGCCCCCGGATACGTGAACGCGGTCGCGCTGGTCACCACGCGCCTCGCCCCGTCGATCCTGCTCGGCATGTTGCACGCGATCGAGGACGAGCACGGACGTGAGCGCCATGAGCGCTGGGGCGATCGAACCCTCGACCTTGACCTGATCGCATACGGCGACGAGTCGGCCGACGGCGATGGTCTGCAGCTGCCACACCCTCGTGCCTTCGAGCGGCTGTTCGTGCTCGAACCGTGGCTCGAGCTCGACAGTGACGCCGTGCTGCCGGGCAGAGGCCGCGTCGCCGATCTCGTCGCCGGGCTGCGTCGCCGGGAGCGCTCATGAAGCGCACCTCCCTCGGACTCCTCGCGGTCCTCGCCGTGCTCGCCGCGGCCGGAGGCTTCGTCCTCGACCACATGCTGACGGCGATGGGCCGCACGACCTTCACACCGTCGCTGCTCCTGCCCGTCTTGCTGCTGCTCATCGCCGGGGCCTCGCTGGGGGTCGCCTGGCCGGTGCGTGCGAGCGTTCGCAACGGCATCCGCATCGATCCGTTCCGCGCGACCCGTGCGGTGACGCTCGCCCGCGCGTCGAGCCTGGTCGGGGCGATCATGGCCGGGTTCGGCGCGGGGCTGCTGGCGTTCCTTCTCTCCAGGCCGATCGATCCCCCGGTAGGGTCGACTGTGGCGATGGTGGCACTGATCGGAAGCGCGATCGTGCTCGCGGTCGTCGCGCTCATCGCCGAACAGTTCTGCACCCTGCCGAAGGATCCTGATGACTCAGAACCCAGAGATCGAGCCGGGGACCCCGGCACCGCTTAGTTCGACGGAGGTCACCGATCTCGCTGCCCTCGACCAGGGCACCTACTCGCAGCTGCGCACCGTGCGCAACGAGGCGAGGCTGGAGCTCGACGGAACCTGGCATCAGATCTCGCCGCGCTACGTGGTCTCGCAGGTCCTTCAGAATCTGATCTTCGTCGGGTTCGTGCTGGCTGCCGCTCTCGTGCTGGCGCTGGTGCTCGACCAGACCTGGGTGTGGATCCCGGCAGGCGTCATCGTGCTCATCACCCTGATCACGCTGGTGATCCTCCCTCGGCAGGCCAAGGCGATCGGGTACATGCTCCGCGACGACGACATCGTCTTCCGCAAGGGCATCCTCTGGCAGCGCATGATCGCGGTGCCGTACGGCCGCATGCAGCTCGTCGACATCACGCAGGGGCCCCTCGACCGGGCCTTCGGCGTCTCGCAGCTCAAGATGGTCACCGCCGCCGCGACGACAGGCGTGCAGATCCCCGGGCTCGCACAGGCTGCCGCCGAGGCGCTGCGCGACACCCTGATCGCCGTCGCCGAGACCCGCCGGACGGGCCTGTGAGCGATCAGTCCTTCCCATCGCCCCCGGCGCCGGCCGAATCCCCGGCGCGGGACGCGACACTCGCCGACGGCGAGTGGCACCGGATGCACCCGCTCACCCCGCTCTTCAAGGGCGGGCTTGCGCTCATCATCATCGCGGGTATCGCGATCGCCAACCTGCGTGATCGGCTCATCGCCTGGTTCGTCGAGTTCTTCACTCCCGATGAGGTGCTTTACGACGACTACTCGGGCGGCGATCCCGTCGACTGGGTCTTCGAGAACAACCTGCTCATCGTGGTGCTGCTCAGCGTGCTGGCGCTCGTCGCCGTGCTCGTGCTCGTCTTCTGGTTCGTGTGGCGGTTCCAGCAGTTCCGGATCACCGGCGATCATGTCGAGGTGCGCAAGGGCATCGTCTTCCGCTCGCACCGGCGCGCTCCGCTCGATCGGGTTCAGGGCGTCAACCTCACTCGCCCGTTCCCCGCGCGCATCATCGGACTGGCGAAGCTCGAGGTCGTCGGCGCGGGCAACGATTCCAACGTCGAGCTCGAGTACCTCGCGACGCCGCGCGCAGAGGCGGTGCGCACCGACATCCTGCGTCTCGCGTCGGGTGCGCGTGCGGCGAGACTGACAGCCGCGGATGCCGCAGCCGGAGTGAGGGCCTCGGATGCCGCGGGTTCCGCCGCCAGTGTGCCCGGTTCGGCGCGAGCACACCTCGTCGGGTCGGTGAACGCCGGGGTCAACGATCTGATCAGCGGCGTCGACCTCGCCGATGTCGAGCCCGAGAGCGTGGTCAAGATTCCGACCGGTCGCCTCGTCGGATCGCAGCTGATCTCGAGCGTGATCTGGTTCGTCTTCTTCGGGATCATCTTCGGCGTGGCGGTCGGCGGCGTCGCGATCGGCTCCCTGATCGACGGCGATCCGATCGGCGGGTTCCTCGGTCTCGGCATCACGCTGGGCATCGGAATCCCGATGATCATCGCGATCGCCGGTATCACCTGGGCACAGATCTCGAAGTCGCTGCGATATTCGATCGCCCCGACACCCGACGGCGTGCGCATCACCTACGGTCTGCTGACGACCGTGACCGAGACGCTGCCCCCGGGGCGCATCTTCGCCGTGGAGGTCACGCAGTCGCTGCTGTGGCGTCCGTTCGGCTGGTGGACCATCAGGATCAATCGCATGAGCGGCAAGAGCGCCGCGCAGCAGTCATCGGGTTCTGCACAGCAGTTCAACGTCGTGCTGCCTGTCGGCAAGCGCGCCGATGTCGAACGGGTGCTCGCCCTCATCCTCCCGGATGCTCCGGTCGCCGACATCCCGCTCGTCTGGGAGCACGGCATCCTCGGTCCGGTCGAGGGCGATCCCTATCGGACGATGCCGCGGCGCGCATGGTGGCGCCGACCTGTGTCGTGGAAGCGGCACGGCTTCGCGCTGACCGAGTTCGGACTGCTGCTCAGGCGCGGAGTCGTCTGGCGCAAGCTGGCCATCTTCCCGCTCGCACGACTGCAGGGCGTGTCGCTCTCTCAGGGACCCATCGACCGTGCGCAGCGTGTCTCAGGTGCGCAGGTGCACTCCGTGCAGGGCCTCATCACGGGGTATCTGTCGGGTCTCGAGCGCGACGACGCCCTGTATCTCCTCGATGGCGTGAGCTCGGCAGCGGTCGCCGCCGCAGCGCGCGATCACACCCACCGCTGGGGCGAGTACGTGACGGATGCCGAGGGCGCGCAGGTTCCCGGGTACCCGGGCACTGGGGCGGACACCGCGGCTCCTGTTCTCGCGGCTCCCGTTCCTCCGCCTCCCAGGCCGCCCGCTGCTCCGGTCGGTTCCCCGACTGGGCCTCCGGCACCTCCTGGGCCTCCGGCACCTCCTGCGGCTCCGCAGGCACCTCTTGCTCGGCCGGCCGTGGCGCCGGCACCGCCCGCGCCGCCGGTCTCGCCGCCTCCTGCGCCGCCCGTCTCTCCGGCACCCCCTGCGCCGCCGGCTCCGAACGGTGAGTGATCCGCTGCGCCGTGACGGGCGCCTCGGAGTCGGCATCATCGGGGCCGGGCGCGTGGGGCCCGTCATCGGTGCGGCTCTCGCCGGAGCGGGACACGCGATCACGGGGATCACGAGCGGTTCGGACGACGACCGGGCCTCAGCGGTGCTGCCGGACGTGCCGATCCTGGACGCGCTGGAGGTCGTGCGTCGCAGCGAGCTCGTCGTGGTGGCCGTGCCACACGATCAGCTGCCCGCCCTGATCACGGGCATCGCCGAGGTCGGCGGGTGGCAGATCGGTCAGCTCGTGCTGCACACCGACCCCGGTCACGGCATCGAGGTGCTGCGACCAGCGGCCGCGAGCGGAGCCATCCCGCTCGCTGTGCATCCGGCGATCGCCTTCACAGGCACCTCGGTCGATCTGCGTCAGCTGCAGGCGAGCTATGCGGCGGTCACCGCTCCTGCGGCGGTGCTGCCGATCGCGCAGGCCCTGGCCGTCGAGATGGGGTGCGAGCCGGTGGTGATATCGGAGGCGGATCGCGGGGCCTATGCCGACGCGATCCAGACGGTCACCGAGTTCTCGCGCTCGATCATCGCGCAGTCCACCTCCCGCCTCGGCGAACTCGGCATCGAGAATCCGGGCGGCTATCTCTCTGCCCTCGTGCAGTCGACCGTCGAGCGGGCGCTCCGAGACGCATCCGGGCCGCAGCCGCTCCTCTGAGGTCAGCGGCCGCCCGAGAAGCCGCCGCCCCCGCCGCCGCCCGAGAAGCCGCCGCCGAATGATCCGCCTGCGCTCGACGAGCTGCTGGCGCTCGGCGCCGAGTACGTGGCGGAAGCCTGCGAAGAGGCGGCGAACGCGATGAGCTGGCCGTGGACGAACGGTGTGCTGGGGTCGCCGATCCACGTCGCCCCGCGCTGCTCGAAGGCATACACGTGTTCGAGCAGGGCTCCCCATTCGTTCTCCATGCCGAACAGCATCGCGTAGGGGAGCAGGCGCTCGTAGACGACGATCACGTTCGCGCTGCCGTCCTGACGCCGCTCGGCGCCGGAGTACGACTGGAGCATCTGCAGCCGATCGGCTTCGGCGACGCGGATGAACTCCCGCACACCCATGAGGTACTCGTACTGCCGAGCCCCTTCGGCCGAGAGCACCGTGTGCTTCGAGAAGCTGTAGAGGGACGACAGGAAGACGAGGAGCGCGCCGAAGGCGATCGCCACGAACGCGGGAATCGCCGTGACCCTTCCCGCGATGATTCCCGACATGCCCAGGGCGAAGCCGACCAGCACGATGGCGATCGCACACCACTGCAGGATCATCGCCGCCCTGCTGCGGGCCTTCGTGGTGAGGCCGCGCGAGACCGCTGCCTCGATGCCGTGCTGCGCCAGGGTCTTCATGCGAGCGGCGAACTCCTCGCTCGCGTGGGGGAGCTCGGCGACACCGTCGGCGTCCGCGCCGGCGAACAGCGCGTCCAGCGCCTCGACATCGAGCTGGTCGGGGATCCGGCCACCCGGAAGGCGCCGCAGCCGCGGCTGTTCGGCGTCCGTCCCCTCTTCGATGCGGAGCGTGCCGCGCACAGCGAGGTGGATGATCTCGGCGGGGATGGGGTCCTTGGCTCCGGGCACGATCGCGGCGGCGAGCAGCGGCGGCAGCGAGTCCGGCACGTCGTATTGCGCGACGATGATGCCGCTGGCCGCGCGCCGCTTCCTCTTGAAGGCCGCGACGGCGACCCAGCTGGCGACCGAGAGCCCGAGCCCGCCGAGCGCGACGATCGCGGGCACGGTGTCGGTCACGGGATTGGGCTGCCGAGCCGAGGGCTGCGCCGCCGTGCCCGACTCGAAGCCGACAGCGATCGTGATGCTCTCGCCGGGCGACAGCTCGTTCGCCTCGACACTGAGCTGCGAGCCGTCGGAGGAGGCGACCAGATCGCATTCGTCTGTCGATCCCTCGAAGCCGGCATAGCAGCGTGCATCGCCGGTCATCCGATCCGTCATCGCCTCGTCGAACGCGACCTCAGCATGGAAGGCCTCGATGCGCTGAGTGCTGTCGAGCGGCAGCAGGTCCCAGTAGAACTCGTCGACGCCGGAGTCGGCGGCGAGGATCACGTCGCGCATCTCGTATTCGATGACGTAGGTCGTGAGTCCGCGCACGTAGTCGTCGTCGCCGGTGAGGACCAGCAGCAGTCCATCCTCGTTCTCGGTCTCGTACGGCACATCGGCGCCGGTCTCGTCGGTCACGGACAGCACACGCGGGTCGAGCCACGCATTCTCGTAACTGGTCGGCAGCCCGCGGACGATTCCCTTGTTCTGGTCGATGTCGGGGAAGCGCGCCGTGAGGGTCTCGGTGACGTGCATGCGGGCGCGCCCGTCGTCGTCGAGTCGCACCTCGTAGCGCGCGTCCCACGACGCGTACGCGAAGTCGTCGACATCGGCGCGGACCGCCGTCGCACCGGCCACAGGGGCCGCGGCCGGCGCTGTTGCGGCAGCGGGAGCCGCTGACATGAGCAGCGCAGCGGCGGCGAGACCGGTCGTGACGAGAACGTGGGCGAGTCTGGAGGCTGCCATGCTTCGAGGCTACCCAGACTCGACCGCGGGGTGAGGGACGCGACCTCGGTAAACTGGACACGACTTTTCAAGGAGCCCCGAATGACTGACGCGTCTGCCGCGCCCGACACGACCACCGCCGCC
The DNA here is from genome assembly GCF_001423645.1 of Microbacterium sp. Leaf161. Taxonomy (NCBI): domain Bacteria; kingdom Bacillati; phylum Actinomycetota; class Actinomycetes; order Micrococcales; family Microbacteriaceae; genus Microbacterium; species Microbacterium sp. Leaf161. Next base: position 1,867,686 of record NZ_LMOW01000001.1, read on the forward strand.
ACCGAAGAAGACGTGCACGAGCAGAAGGCCGTGCGCCTGGCCAAGCGCGAGCGTCTGGTCGCGAACCGAGCGGACGCCGGCGGGGGAGCCTTCCCGGTCAGTGTGCCCGTGACCCACCAGATCCCCGCCCTGCGCGCCGAGTACGGCGAGCTCGAAGCCGGTGCCGAGACGGGTGCCGTCGTCGGCGTCGCCGGCCGTGTGGTCTTCAGCCGCAACACCGGCAAGCTGTGCTTCGCGACGTTGCAGGCCGGCGACGGCTCGCGGATCCAGGCGATGATCTCGCTCGCGAACGTCGGGGAGGAGTCGCTCGCCGACTGGAAGGAGTACGTCGACCTCGGCGATCACGTGTTCGTGCACGGCGAGGTGATCTCCAGCCGTCGAGGCGAGTTGTCGATCATGGCCGATGCATGGGCGATCGCCTCGAAGGCGATCCTGCCGCTGCCCAATGCCTACTCCGAGCTCAGCGAGGAAGGGCGTGTGCGCAGCCGCTACCTCGATCTGATCGTCCGCGAGCAGGCACGCACGACCGTGCGCGCCCGCGCCGCGGTCAACGCGAGCCTTCGGGCGACGTTCGGCAGCCACGACTATCTCGAGGTCGAGACGCCCATGCTGCAGGTTCAGCATGGTGGGGCATCCGCTCGTCCGTTCGTCACGCACTCGAACGCCTTCGACACCGAGCTCTATCTGCGCATCGCGCCGGAGCTGTATCTCAAGCGCGCGGTCGTCGGCGGCATCGAGCGGGTGTACGAGATCAACCGCAACTTCCGCAACGAGGGCGCCGACTCGACGCACAGCCCGGAGTTCGCGATGCTCGAGGCCTATCAGGCCTACGGCGACTACAACCAGATGGCCGCCCTGACGCAGGAGCTCGTGCAGCAGGCGACGATCGCCGTCGCAGGTTCGACCACGGTGACCTGGGCCGACGGCACCGAGTACGACCTCGGCGGCGAATGGGATCGCATCTCGATGTACGAGTCGCTGTCGGCGGCCTCCGGTCGCACGATCACTCCGCGCGACTCGGTCGAGGATCTGATCGCGTTCGCCCAGGCGAACGGTGTGGACCTGCCTGCTCAGGCGACGCACGGCAAGCTCGTCGAAGAGCTGTGGGAGCACTTCGTGAAGGGCGACCTCGTGCGGCCGACCTTCGTGATGGACTTCCCCGTCGACACCTCGCCCCTCGTGCGCGAGCACCGCTCGATCGAGGGCGTGGTGGAGAAGTGGGATCTGTACATCCGCGGGTTCGAGCTGGCGACCGGATACTCCGAGCTCGTCGACCCCGTCATCCAGCGCGAGCGCTTCGTCGAACAGGCGAAGCTCGCCGCTCGGGGCGATGTCGAGGCGATGCCCGTCGACGAGGAGTTCCTGCGGGCACTCGAGCACGGCATGCCGCCGTCCGGGGGAATGGGCATGGGGATCGATCGCCTGCTGATGGCGATCACGGGGCTCGGCATTCGCGAGACCATCCTGTTCCCGCTGGTCAAGTAGCGGGCGTCGCGCCGCGTCTGAAAGCCCACTCCGGCAGCATCGCCGCGTTGATCATCGTCTCGAGCAGCGCGGCGAGGCCGTATTCGGGGTCGATCGCCCGCACGAGATCGAGGTACTGCCCGGCGTGACTCGATCGGCCGAGCGCCCACGAGAGCCATGCCGCAGCGGTGAGCGGTGCGGGCCTGGTGTCTCGCGGCGCGAGCGCTGCGGCTGTGCGGACGAGTGAGAGGGCGACCCCGAGCCGCTCCGGATCGGGAGTAGGCCCTCGACCGAGGAAGACCTCGCCGAGGTCGTCCGGCGCCGTGGAACCGGAGTCGGCGAAGGTGAGCTGCGCCTCGAGTGTGCGTTCGCCGCCGCGGACATCGGTCGCCCACTGCGTCAGTGCCACGTCTCGGAACAGCGGCCGCTCGAGGCACCAGAGGAGTGCGGCGGTGGCGAAGGGCGGCAGATCATCGGGTGACGCGAGCACGGCTTCGAAGAATGCCGGGATGTCTTCGAGGAGCACGAGCGCAGCGATCGCCTGAGGGTTCTCGGCGCCCGTCGGCCCGCCCTCTCCGCCCCGCGCGAGGAGGTCGGTGACGTCACGCAGCGCTCGCCCCACCCTCTCTCTGTCGGCGAACCCCGCCGTCGGCAGAACAGCGCCGGCACGCTGGTCGCCTGAGACGTCGCCGACGCCGGGCACCTCAGGGGCCGTGCGATCGAGAGCGCGGAGCTGCGGGTCGCCGACGAGATAGCTCGACCAGCCGCCGGGGGTCACGCAGAGCGCGTCCACGATTCGCAGTCCCGCGTCCTCCGCGCGCCCGAGGAGTTCGTCGACCTCCACGGCGAAAGGGAGGACGAGCCCATCGCGCGTCTGCTGCGCAGCCTCGTCCGTGTAGACGACGAGGGCGACCGCATCCGTCCGCTCGACTCGTGAGACCAGACCGACCGCGGCATCCGCGTAGTCCTCGAGCTCGACGTCGTCGCGGGGGAGGTCGAGTCTCATCGCACCGTAGGTGCGTGTGCCTCGGAACGGCAGCAGGACGAGGCTCTCGGTCGGGGTGAAGCCTGCGAGGGAGGGAACGATGCTGAGGAACTCAGCGGAGCCGGAAGCACGGAGCAGTGTTGTCATCCGGCGAGTCTCATCGCACGCCTGCCGTCGCGGTCCGATTCCACAGCGCCGAGCGACGATCCGCTTCAGGCCCCGAGTGTGGAGGAGCAGTGGGTCGCGTACCATGGAGCTATGGAGAACTTCTGGCTCGCAGCCGCATGGTCGATCATCCCGACCATCGGGGTGAGCGTCGTGTTCTTCTTCGTGCTCCGCGGAATCCTGCGGTTCGATCGCACCGAACGCAAGGTGCACGCACGGATCGAGGCCGAGGAGCGGGCCGCGCGCGGTCTGCCGCCGCGCTCCTGAGCGGCGTCGGCACCATCGGCTACTGTGTAGCCAGCGCACCGTCCGCGGTGCCCACTGACGCGCCCGGCGTCGCAGTGCCGACCGGCCGAGAGGACGAGGGATGACGCCCGAGATCTGGGCTTGGTGGACCGCGGCGTTCCTGATCGCCCTCGACCTGACGATCCGCATCACGGCGATCATCGTGATCCCGCGCAACCGGCGACCCACCGCGGCGATGGCGTGGCTGCTCGCGGTCTTCTTCATCCCGTTCATCGGCGTCTTCCTCTTCCTGCTCATCGGGAACCCGCGCCTGCCGCGCGCCCGCCGCCGCAAGCAGGATCAGATCAACGAGTACATCGCCGAGACGAGCGAGCACCTGCACTTCGGCACCCTGCGACCGGATGCGCCGAGCTGGTTCCCCCCGCTCGTCGAGATGAACCACAGGCTCGGAGCGCTGCCGATCTCGGGAGACAACGGCGCGCATCTGATCGCGGACTATCAGGATTCGCTGGACGCGATGGCCGACGAGATCCGCAAGGCCGAGGACTACGTCCACATCGAGTTCTACATCCTTCAGGCCGACGCCTCGACGGACAACTTCTTCCGCGCGATGGAAGAGGTCGCAGAGCGCGGTGTGCACGTCCGCGTGCTCCTCGACCACTGGGCGAACAGATGGAAGCCGAAGTATCGGCAGACCGTCAGGCGGCTCGATCGCATGGGCGCGAACTGGCATCTGATGCTTCCGGTGCAGCCGCTGAAGGGGCGCATGCAGCGGCCCGACCTGCGCAACCACCGCAAGCTCCTCGTCGTCGACGGCAAAGTAGCCTTCCTCGGCTCGCAGAACGTCACGGACTCGACCTACAACCTGCCCAAGAACATCAAGCGCGGTCTGCACTGGGTCGACCTCATGGTCCGCATCGACGGCCCCGTCGTGCTGAGTGTGAACGCCATCTTCCTCAGCGACTGGTACAGCGAGACCGACGAGGTCCTGCAGGAGATCGACATCTCGCACGCCGAGACCGGGTCGGGAGATCTCGACTGCCAGGTCGTGCCGTCGGGGCCCGGGTTCGAGGTCGAGAACAACCTGCGTCTCTTCCTCGGGCTGCTCTACGCGGCCAAAGAGAAGATCATGATCGTCAGTCCGTACTTCGTGCCGGATGAAGCGCTGCTGCTCGCCGTCACCGCCGCTGTCGACCGTGGAGTCGCGGTCGAGCTGTTCGTCTCCGAAGAGGGGGACCAGGCGATGGTCTATCACGCGCAGCGCAGCTACTACGAGGCGCTGCTCAAGGCCGGGGTGCGGATCTGGATGTACCGCAAGCCCTACATCCTGCACACGAAGAGCCTCACCATCGACGACCAGGTCGCCGTGATCGGCTCGAGCAACATGGACATGCGTTCGTTCGGTCTGAACCTCGAGGTGTCGATGCTGGTGCGGGGCGAGGAGTTCGTCTCCGAGATGCGCGCCGTCGAAGACGTCTACCGCTCCCTCAGCAGGGAATTGACCCTCGAAGAGTGGATGCAGCAGCCTCTGCGCTCGACCGTCCTCGACAACCTCGCGCGCCTCACCTCGGCGCTGCAGTAGGGCGGCAAGACGGGGTGCCCTCGGCAGACCGCGGCCGGTACCCTGTGTGCATGGAATCCCCATCGCGTGTCATCGCCGCACTCTCGTCCCTGGCCGCCGTGCTGCTGATCGCAGGGTGCACGATCGGTCCCGGGGCCACCGGATCGCAGGCGACCTCGAACCCCTCCAGCGGGCCCGGTCAGAGCTCAGACGACTCGGATGACGTCGAAGGCACGCTGCTCGACGACGGCCGCATGTTCGCGGTCGTCACCTGGGGATCCTCCACCTGTGTTCCGCAGGTCGACACGGTGACGGCCGAAGGGCAGACCGTCTCGGTGACACTCGTCGAGCCGGAGTCCGAGGGAGACGGCGAGAAGGCATGCACGGCCGACCTGGCGTCCCGCGCGAGCGTCGGTGCGCTGCCGGAAGGTGTCGACCCGACGAAGGAGATCACCCTGCAGGTGACCTACGGCGACGTCGTCGACGACGTCGATCTCGACGGTGACCCCTCGTTCACCGGCACTCCCGGCTCATCGACCGAGTACGCACCGACCGCCGGCTGGTTCGACGACGGCTCGCTGGTCCTGCTCACCTGGGGCTCGTCGAGCTGCGCCCCCGTGGTCGAGAATCTCGAGGGCTCGGGCGCCTCGGGCACGGCGACTTTCGCGACCGACGACGACCAGGTGTGCACCATGGACATGGCGCCGCGTGCGACGATCCTGGAGTTCGGCGAAGATGCTGTCGATGACGATGCCTTCACTCTCACGCTCGTCGGCGGCGGCCTCGACGGCACGGTCGAGGTGCGGGGCTGACCCAGCGATCGGACGGCCCGACCCGCGGCGATCAGAACGACGCGACCGGATGGTCGGCGGGAAGGGCCAGCAGGAGTGCCCCGGGGTCGACGCGGCAGGTGATGCGCACCGCGGTCCCGAACTCATCGCCGTCGAGTTCGATCGGGGTGGGGGAGGTCACGGCCGCTTCGGCGGCGGCTCCGCGGAAGTAGTGCACCGAGGCATCCCGGCCCCGACGTTCGAGCACCCGGCGACCGGCGCGTGAGCGCCGCAGCACCGAGTTGTCCCACCAGATCTTGCGCCAGACCCCGAGCCAGCCCCACATGCCGGTGGGCTGGATCACGGCGACGTCGAGGACGCCGTCTGTGATCGACGCGTCGGGGATCAGAGAGATGCCCGCCGGCAGAGTGCCGCAGTTGGCGAACAGGATGCTGTGCACCTTGGTCGAGTGCAGGCGGCCGTCGTCGATCTGGAACACGGAGCGGAACGGCTCGGCGGTCACGAGCGACCTCGCGGCTCCGTCGACGTATGCGATCCATCCCACCGACTTCTTCAGGTCTGCGCGGGTGTTGGCGATCATGTCGGCATCCAGCCCGACGCCCGCGAGAACGACGTAGGCGTGCTCCTCGTGCTCGCCGTTCTCCCGCGTCAGGCGCGCCCAGCCGATGTCGATCGCGTGGCGGAACCCGCCCAGCGCCGCGCGGATCATCTCGTCCGGGTCGGCCAGCGGGAGTCCCAGGTTGCGCGCCAGCAGGTTCCCGGTGCCGCTCGGCAGGATCGCGAGTGGCACCCCGGTGTTCGCGATGGCTTCGGAGACCGCGCGCACCGTGCCGTCTCCGCCGGCCACGAGCACGACATCCACAGCGCGGGCGAGGGCTTGGGCCGTCGCACCCTGGCCGGGGTCTTCGATTGTGGTCGGATAGAAGGCGGGGTGCTCCCACCCGGCCTCGCTCGAGAGGGCTCGGACTCTGGCCCGCAGATGCTTCTCGTCGACCTTGATCGGGTTGTAGATGAGCGCTGCCTGGCGTCGGCCGGTGGCGCTCGTGGTCATGGCGCTACTCTAACCCGGGCGTCGACCCACCCGTTCGCGGCGGACGCGCCCGGGCCGCACCATAGACTTGGTGGATGATCGACCTCGCACTCCTCCGCGAAAATCCGGAGATCGTCCGCCGTTCTCAGGCCGCCCGTGGCAACGACCAGGGCACCGTCGACATCGCGCTCGAGGCCGACCGATCGCGCCGCGCGGCGCTCGCCGCGTTCGAGGAGCTGAGGGCCGAGCAGAACGCGTTCGGCAAGCAGGTCGCGAAGGCGCCGAAAGACGAGAAGGCGGCGCTCGTCGCGCAGGCCAAGGATCTCGCCGAGCGCGTCAAGCAGGCGCAGCAGGCGGCGAACGAGGCTGCCGAGGCCCTGGCCGCTGCTCTCGCACGCATCGAGAACGTCGTCATCGACGGCGTCCCCGCCGGGGGCGAGGCCGATTTCGTCGAGCTGCGCCGAGTCGGTGAGGTGCCCGCGTTCGACTTCGAGCCCCGTGATCACCTCGAGCTCGGTGAGATCCTCGGCGCGATCGACATGGAGCGCGGTGCGAAGGTGTCTGGCGCTCGCTTCTACTTCCTGCGCGGCATCGGGGCTCGTCTCGAGATCGCGCTCATGAACCTCGCGCTCGACAAGGCGCTGCAGAACGACTTCGTGCCGCTGATCACGCCCACCCTGGTGCGGCCGGAGATCATGCAGGGCACCGGATTCCTCGGCGAGCACGCAGACGAGGTCTACCACCTCGACAAGGACGACGACCTGTACCTCGTGGGCACCAGCGAGGTCGCGCTCGCCGGATACCACAAGGACGAGATCCTCGATCTGGGCAAGGGCGCGCTGCGGTACGCCGGCTGGTCGACCTGCTATCGCCGCGAGGCGGGCTCGCACGGCAAGGACACCCGCGGCATCATCCGGGTGCACCAGTTCAACAAGCTCGAGATGTTCGTCTACACGAACCCGGAGGATGCAGAAGCTGAGCATCTGCGTCTCGTCGCGCTGCAGGAGGAGATGCTGACCGCGCTCGGCCTCGCCTATCGCGTGATCGACGTCGCAGCAGGCGACCTCGGCTCCAGCGCAGCCCGCAAGTACGACATCGAGGCGTGGGTGCCGACGCAGGGTGCTTTCCGCGAGCTCACCTCCACCTCGAACTGCACGACGTATCAGGCGCGCCGCCTCGACATCCGACACCGGCCCGAGGCTCACGAGGGCCAGACCGCGAAGACGCAGCCCGTGGCGACCCTCAACGGCACGCTCGCGACGACCCGCTGGATCGTCGCACTGCTCGAGACGCACCAGCAGGCCGACGGTTCTGTGCGCGTGCCGGAGGTGCTCCGGCCCTACCTCGGCGGACTCGAGGTTCTGGAGCCGACCGCGTGACGGCCCCCTGGCTCGTCGGGCTCGACGTCGACGGCACGATCATCCTGCAGGACGAGACGATGAGCCCAGGCGTGCCCGAGGCCGTCGCGCGGCTGCGGGATGCCGGTCACGAGGTGACGATCGCCACCGGACGCAGCTGGATGGCCACGCGTCGCTGGGTCGAGCAGCTCGAGCTCACCCCGCAGTTCGTGGTGTGCTCGAACGGAGCGGTGACCATGCGTCGGGTGGGCGACGAGTGGGAGCGGTGGCACATCGAGACGTTCGATCCGTCTCCCGTGCTCGCTCTCCTGCGCGACCGCCTGCCGGAGGCCCGGTACATGGTCGAGCTCGGCTCGGGGCTCAGGCTGTACACCGAGCACCTGGACGACTGGACGCTCGACGGCGGACGACAGGTCGGCTTCGAAGAGCTGGTCGCCGAGCCGGTCTCCCGTGTCGTCGTCGTGTCGCCGGGGCACGACGAGGAGGACTTCCACCGCCTCGTCGCGGACGCAGGACTCAACGAGGTCTCGTACGCGATCGGCTGGACGGCGTGGCTCGACATCGCGCCGCAGGGCGTCGACAAGGGCACGGCGCTCGAGCGCGTGCGCACCGAGCTCGGCTTCGAGCGCGGGCAGGTCTTCGTGGCCGGCGACGGACGCAACGACATCGGCATGTTCGGGTGGGCGCTGGGGCTCGGCGGCCGTGCCGTCGCCATGGGGCAGGCGCCCGCAGAGGTCAAGGATGCCGCGGGCGAGGTGACCGGCGACGTCGAGGATGGCGGGCTCGCAATGGCACTGAACACGCTTCCAGCGGCCGCCCAGGTCAGCGCGAGAGAATAGAACTCGGCTAGACTCACGGCTTGTCGGCAGATTCGTCTGTCGGGAGGGTTGTCCGAGTGGCCGATGGAGCTGGTCTTGAAAACCAGTGGGCAGAGATGTCTCGTGGGTTCGAATCCCACACCCTCCGCATTCCAGGGAACGGTGTCCCCCCGCACCGCACGCTGAAACCGAAAGGCACCGAGTGAGTCCTCACACCCGACGCCGTCGTACCATCGCGCGACACGGACAGCTCCACTCGCCGGGCCCCGTCAGCCAGCTTCTGACGTTCATCGCGATCGGTCTCGCCGTCGTCCTGGTGAGCGGCTTCGGCGTCGTCTCGTACATCGTCTACGACCTCTCGAGCACGGTCTCGGCCAACGCGGTCGAGCTGGACAGCACCGAGGAGCTGCCGCCGGACATCAGCGAGTACGAGGGCGGATTCAACATGCTGCTCACCGGTGTCGACACGTGCGAAGAGGCCTATGCGCAGTACTTCGGCGAACGCTGCACCGGCGCCGACTCCGAAGGCACGCTCAATGACGTGAATCTCCTCCTGCACGTGTCGGAGGAGCCCCGCCGCATCACCGTCGTCAGCCTGCCCCGAGACATGATGGTGCCGATCCCCGAGTGCGAAGACGCCGAGGGCGACGTGCACTCCGCGATGAGCAAGCAGCAGATCAACACCGCCTACACCGACGGCGGACTCAACTGCGTCGCGAAGACCGTCTCCGACCTCACCGGTCAGGAGATCCAGTTCGCGGCATCGGTCACGTTCGGCGGTGTGATCGAGATCACGAATGCGATCGGCGGCGTCGAGGTGTGCCTCGCCTCTCCGATCAAGGATCGCTACACGGGCCTCGATCTGGCAGCCGGAAACCACGTGATCGAGGGCATCACCGCTCTGCAGTTCCTCCGCACCCGCCACGGCGTCGGAGACGGCAGCGACCTCGGACGAATCGGCAACCAGCAGCAGTACATGTCGAGCCTGGCGCGCACGCTGATCAGCGGCGAGACGCTCGGCAACGTCCCCATGATGTTGAAGCTCGCGACCACCGGCCTCGACAACGTCGAGGCGAGTACCTCGCTCGCCGACCCGATGAAGATCGTGCAGATCGCGCTCGCGGTGAAGTCCGTGCCGTTCGAGGACATCGTCTTCCTGCAGTACCCGACGTTCGCGGACCCGGCCGACCCCAACCGCGTCGTGCCGGACAAGGAGTCCGCCGAGGCCATGTGGAACGCGATCAACGAGAACGCCCAGCTGCAGGTCACGCATCAGAACACCGAGAACGACGGAGTCGTCGTGACGGATCCGGCCACGCAGACGCCCGCCGACGCGGGTGCCGAGGCGGCGACGCCTGATCCTGCGGCGACACCTGAGAACGTCGTGGCGCTGCCTGACACGATCAAGGGCAACTCGGCCGCGCAGCAGACCTGCTCGAACGGAAACGTCCGCTGACGTCCACGCCGACCGCACGGACCATTCTCCGCGTTCAGCGCGTAGGCGTCTCCGGCTGATCGGTCGGCGGGTAGAGCACGTCCATGAGGGCTCCGATGATGCCCGGCATGTCGACGGAGCGGTCGATCATCCACTGCAGCTGCAGCCCGTCGGCGACCGCCTGGATCACCCGTGCCATGGTGTCCGGGTCGAGTGTCGCCCGGTGGGCGGCGTCGTGGACGAAGCTGTCGGTGATGCTCTCGCGGAGCCGTTCGCTGCGCTCGAGGAAGTACTGATGGGCCGGATGTGCGGGGTCGACGGCGTCGACCGAGAGGCGTGAGAACAGTTCGACGACGCCGGGGACCTCGGTGTTGTGGCGGATGACATCGATGAACGCGGACTTGCTGTCGGCCGGATTCAGCGTCTGCGGCATCATGCCGTCATGCTCGTCGCGCTTGCGCAGCACTTCGGTGAAGAGCTCCTCCTTGCTGCCGAAGTAGTGCAGGAGCGCAGCGGGGGTGACGCCGACCAGCTCGGCGATCTGCTTGAGAGAGGCATTCTGGTAGCCCTTGCGGCCGATCACATCGAGAGCGCTCTCGAGGATCTCCTCGCGTCTGGCGACGCCCTTCGCGTATGAACCTCGTCGTGCCATCCCTCGAGAGTAATCCTGAACAACGTTTGAAATCCAATACTTACTGGCATATAGTTTTCGCAGGACACCGCCGTCGCCGCGAAAGGAACATCATGACCGATACATCGGCATCCGATCTCACCCTCGAAGAGAAGGCATCGCTCACCAGCGGTGCGGACTTCTGGACGACGAAGGCCATCGACCGCATCGGTCTGCCGTCGATCATGATGACCGACGGCCCGCACGGCCTGCGTAAGCAGGCAGGCGGCACCGATCACCTCGGTCTCTCGAGCAGTGTGCCGGCGACCTGCTTCCCGCCCGCCGTCGGCATCGGCTCGTCGTTCGACCCCGAGATCATCGAGCGCGTCGGCGCGGCCATCGGTGTCGAGGCGGCCATCGAGGACGTCGCCATCGTGCTCGGCCCCGGCATCAACATCAAGCGGTCGCCCCTGTGCGGTCGCAACTTCGAGTACTTCTCGGAAGACCCGATCGTCTCGGGGATCCTCGGTGCAGCCTCGGTGCGTGGCGTGCAATCGCAGGGCGTCGGCACCTCGCTCAAGCACTTCGCCGCCAACAACCAGGAGTTCGATCGCATGCGCGCGAGCTCCGACGTCGACCCGCGGCCGTTGCACGAGATCTACCTGCGCGGATTCGAGCGCGTGGTCAAGGATGCCGCGCCGTGGACCGTCATGTGCTCGTACAACCGCATCAACGGGGTCTACGCCTCGGAGGACCCGTGGCTGCTCACACAGGTGCTGCGCGATGACTGGGGCTTCGACGGCGTGGTCGTCTCGGACTGGGGTGCTGTGAACGACCGCGTGGCTGGCGTCGCCGCCGGTCTCGACCTCGAGATGCCGTCGTCGGGCGGGCGGACGGGTGCTCAGCTCGTGGCTGCGGTGCGTGCCGGCGAGCTCGACGAGAGCGTGCTCGACACCGCAGCCGACCGTGCGATCGATCTCGTGCGCAAGGCGCAGCGGCGCCCGGCCGTCGCAGGCCCCCTCGACGTCGACGCGCACCATGCGCTCGCGAGGGAAGCGGCCGGACGCTCGATCGTGCTGCTGAAGAACGACGGCGACGTGCTGCCGCTCGCCGCCGACCAGAGGATCGCCGTCATCGGAGCCTTCGCGACCGAGCCGCGCTTCCAGGGAGCCGGATCCTCGCTCATCAACCCCACCCGCGTCGACACTGCGTGGGACGAGCTGCGTGCCGTAGGTGGAGAGAACGTCACGTACGCCGCCGGCTTCGCGGTCGAGGGCGGCGACATCGCGGCATCCGGCCGTTCGGCCGACGACCTGCGCGCCGAGGCCGTCGCCGCCGCGTCCGCAGCCGACGTCGCCGTCGTGTTCCTCGGTCTCCCCGCTGCCGAGGAATCCGAGGGCTTCGACCGCGAGCACATCGATCTGCCCGCTGCGCAGCTGGAGGTGCTCGACGCCGTGATCGCGGCGAACCCCACCACGGTGGTCGTGCTCTCGAACGGCGGCGTCGTCGCTCTGCCGTTCGCCGACCGGGTGCCGGCGATCGTCGAGACCTGGCTGCTCGGACAGGCCGGCGGCGGCGCTGTCGCCGACGTGCTCTACGGAGCGGTGAATCCGTCGGGAAAGCTCACCGAGACCGTTCCGGTGCGGCTGGAGGACAACCCCTCGTTCGGCAGCTTCCCCGGTGAGTTCGGTCACGTCCGCTACGGCGAGGGCGTGTTGGTCGGCTACCGCTGGTACGACGCGAAGGGCCTCGACGTCACCTTCCCCTTCGGGTACGGCCTCTCGTACACGACGTTCTCGTATGGCGAGGCGTCGGTCGCGGCGAGCGAGAGCGGCGACATCGTCGTGCGGGTCGATGTGACCAACACCGGAGCCCGCGACGGCCGCGAGATCGTGCAGGTGTATGCGGCCCCGGTCGCCTCCGTCGTGCAGCGCGCGCCCCGCGAGCTCAAGGCCTTCGCATCGGTGGCGCTCGCTGCGGGTGAGACCCGTACTGTCGAGCTCGTCGTGCGCCGAGAGGACCTCGCCTATTGGGACGTGCGCGTCGACCGCTGGATCGTCGAGAGCGGCGAGTACAGGGTCGAGGTCGCCGCGTCGAGCCGCGACATCCGTTCTTCCGCGACCGTGCAGGTCGAGGGCGATGCCGTCTCGCTTCCCCTCACGATGAACTCGTCGATCGGCGATGTCCTCGCGCACCCCGTAGCTGGCCCGATCGTCATGGGCGCCCTCGGCGGATTCCTGGGAGAGCTGACCGGTGCGGACTCGTCGGCCGCCTCGATGATGCCGAACGACGAGGCGATGCAGAAGATGATGGCGTCGTTCCCGATCGGCCGACTGATCGGATTCCCCGGTGTCGACGTCACGCACGAGCAGGTCGAGCAGCTGCTCGAGGGCGCGAACGCGGGAGTGCTGACGCCGGCCTGATCTCAGACCGTCCGAACGACGAAGCGCCCTCTCCGTCCTGCGACGGGGAGGGCGCTGTCGTGCGCGGGGCTGTGCGTCAGGTCGTCAGGTCGCGTCCAGCCTCGTCTCCGAGAACGGGGGAGAAGCGGATGCCGAGGCCGTGATGCTCGTTCTCCGTGAGGAAGCCGTCGGCGACGGTCACGGGCGAGGGATCGGCCAGAGCGCCGAGCGCACCGAATCCGGCATCCTCCACATCCTCGACCAGTGGTTCGAACGCGGTGTCGGGCAGCGTCAGGGCGAGCTGGCCCGAGAGCTCTGGCAGCAGGTGAGGATGCAGGGCGACGCCATGCGAGGCGGCGAGCCCGGCGATGCGGAGCAACGGGGTGATTCCGCCGACGCGCACGATGTTGGGCTGCACGATCTGCGCGGCGCCTGCCCGGAGGAAGTCTGCGAAGCGGTGCACCGTGTGCAGGTTCTCGCCGACCGCTATGGGCACGTCGATGCGACGGGCGAGCTCGGTGTGGCCGATGAGGTCGTCGGCCCGCAGCGGCTCCTCGATCCAGGCGAGATCGAAGCGCGACAGTGCGTCGATCGACGTCGTCGCGCGGTCGAGATCCCAGCGCTGGTTCGCGTCGATCATCAGCGCGCGATCGGGTCCGAGCAGCGCGCGCACGGCGGCGACGCGCTCGATGTCCTCCGAGAGATCGGGCTTTCCGACCTTGATCTTCACGGCATCGAACCCCGCATCGATCCAGCGCTGCACCTGGGCGAGCAGCTCTTCGAGCGGGTAGTGCAGGTTCACGCCCGATCCGTAGGCGCGCACGCGCTCACGGCGGCGGCCGATCAGGCGCGACACCGAGGTGTCGGCAGCGCGCGCCTCGGCATCCCACAGCGCGAGGTCGAGCCCTGCCAGCGCGATCGTCGTGATGCCACCGCCGCCCGCTTCGTGCAGGTGCTCCCACAGGCTCTGCCAGGCCTCGCAGGGAACAGCGGGTCGACCCACGGAGGCGGGAGCGATGTCGTGCTGCAGCAGCGACTGCACTGCGGGTGCGCCGATCTGCGGGCTCCACGAGAAACCCCATCCTTCGCCGCCGTCTGAGCGCACGACGTGGGTCGCGATGATTCCGAGCGACGTCACGTCGGCAGCCCACGGACGCGTCAGCGGCACCCGCTGGAGACGCGACGTCAGACTCCGGATGGTGGTCACAGCAGTGCGCGTCCTGCGGCGAGCTCTGTGCGCCAGGTGCGCGCGGCGCGCCAGCCGAGCAGGCGAGTCGCTTTGGCGGAGGAGAACGCGGGCGCAGTGCGGGTGAGCTCGGCCGCCGCCCGCGCGGTGCCGGGGTGGAACTGCGGCAGCAGCTCGCTCAGCGGGCGGCGGGCGAGCGCGTCGTCGGCGCCGACGAAGAACCGCTCGCCGTTCGGGATGTCGTCGAGGGCGTCGAGCAGGGCGTCTGCGAAGGCTGCGACGTCGCGGGCATCGATGTAGTTGAAGAGCGCCGGTGCCGACAGGGCGGGGTCATCGAGGCGTTCGAGCACGGTGTGCCCCTGCTGGGTCGGAGCGCCGGCCCATTCCTCGGGGGCGATCACGTAGCAGGGGCGGAAGGATGCGAACCGCACGTCGTCGCCCGCCTGGCGCCGCAGCATGTCGATGGTCTGCTCGATGAGCAGCTTCGACAGGGCGTAGGCGTTCCACGGTTCGGTGGGCGACGTCTCGTCGAGGGGGAGGCGCTCGGGAGTCCAGCCGCGGGGTGCGCCGTAGCCGATCACCGTCGGGCTCGACGCTGCGACCACGCGGCGGATGCCTGCACGCACGGCTCCGCCGAGCACCGACTGCGCGAGGGCGGCGTTCGTGCGCAGGATCACGTCTTCCGGTGCGCTGAAGGGCACCGCGATCGCCGCGAGGTGGATCACCACGTCAGCTCGTGCGCTCGCGAGCGCCGACGCGGTGGCATCCGCATCGGTCAGATCGAGGGAGAACTGAGTGATCCCGGCGCGGTCGAGGTGTGCGATCGGCTCTCTGTCGACGGAGATGAGCTCGTGTCCGGCATCCGCGAGTCCTGTCACGAGCGTGCGCCCGAGTCGCCCGGACCCGCCGGTGACGACGATCCTCATCGGCGTGCGAGCAGGGCGATCCCGAGCTCGTCGACCCTCACGGGGAGTCCGGTCTCGAGCGAGCGGTTGCCCGCGATGCCGACGGCGATGGAGCGGATGCCGTCTGTCCAGTCCGCCGGCCGCGCGAGCGGGTCATCGCCTGGACCGTCGAAGACATCGGACAGGAGCAGGGCGTCGCCGCCGCCGTGTCCGCCGTCGCCGCCGTCGATAGGCACCTCGTAGGCCGCTTCCCAGTGCCGCTGCACGAGAATGCGCTCGCCTTCAGGGCGCAGTGCGCTGGCGCCGTCGCCGCCCGAGAGGCTCGGGTCGATGTGGGGATGCAGGCCCTCGCCGGCCAGCACGGCTCCGCGTTCGACGACCTCGAGCTCGACGCGGCCGAGCGTGCCGTTGACGGCGACGCGATAGCCCTCCCACGGCGAGTGCGCGTTCAGCGAGTACGACATGGTCGCGCCCGAGACGTAGTCGACGACGAGCGCGAGGTTGTCCTCGATCGTGATGCCCGCGCTGAACACATCGAGATCGCGCACGTAGCCGTCGTGCTGCTCGGCGTCGAGGTAGAGCGCGGTCAGGCGTTCGTCGGTGCGGAGGTCGAGTTCGAAGAGGTCGCCCCCGTCGTGGGTTCCTCGCGCCGGCCGCTCGCCGAGGCCGCGGCCGGCCGCATTCTCGGCGCCGTAGAAGCGCAGACCGCCCGATGCGTAGACACGGGTCGGCTGCGAGCGGATCCACCAGTTGACGAGGTCGAAGTGATGGCTCGACTTGTGCACGAGAAGACCGCCCGAGTTCTTCTTGTCCCGGTGCCAGCGGCGGAAGTAGTCTGCGCCGTGGTTGGTGTCGAGCATCCACTGGAAGTCGACGGAGGTGACCTGCCCGATCGTGCCGTCCTGGATGATCCGGCGCAGCGCGCTGTTGCGGGGGGAGTACCGGTAGTTGAACGTCAGCACCACCTGGCGGCCGGTGCGTTCGACGGCCTCTTCGATGCGGGCCGCGCTCGCCGCGTCGATCGTCAGCGGCTTCTCGACCACGACATCGGCACCGGCCTCGAGCGAGCGGACGATCAACTCGGCGTGCAGATCGTCGCGCGAGCAGATGATGACCCGGTCGACGCGTTCGTCGCGGATCACCTGTTCGAGCTCGTCGGGGGTCGCGAGCCGGGGAGCGGAGGCGCCTGCCTCGACGGCGCGTTCTGAATGGAAGGCGGCGCGCACGGGGTTGGGCTCGACGATCGCAACCAGTTCGGCGCGGTCCCGGTGCGCTCCGGTGATCGCATCGACATACATCTGCGCGCGGACTCCGGCACCGGCCAGGGCATAACGGGTCTTCGTCATCGTGATCCTTCTGTGATCTCGAACTCAGGAAACGTTTTCTCGACGATAGCACAGGGCGGAAGCCGAGCACTCGGACGGAGGCGGCTCAGTCCTCGCGCGGGGCGGAGGTGCTTCCGCGCACGACCAGGGTCGGCGTCAGCGTGAGCGCCGGAGTGGGTTCGCCGCCGGTGAGTTGGGCGTGCATGGCGGCCCAGGCTGCTGCGCCGAGATCCACAGCCGGCACCGCCGCGGTCGTGAGCGGCGGCGACGTGTAGGCGGCGGACGGGATGTCGTCGAAGCCGGTGATCGACAGCTGGCCCGGTACCTCGACTCGGCGCACGGTCAGCGCCGAGAGGAGGCCCATCGCGACGAGGTCGTTGTAGGCGATCACGGCGGTCGCACCGCTCGCGAGCACCTGATCGGCGACGGCCGTGCCGCTGTCGAAGTCGACCCCCGCGGTGATCTCCTCGACCTCGAGCCGGTCGAGCCGGTCGAACCCGGAGACCGCTGCGGCGATCGCATCCTGTCGCGCCTTGTGCGTCACGCTGCGCGTCGCTCCGGCGAGATAGACCAGCCGGCGGTGGCCGAGAGACGTCAGATGGTCGACGATCTCGCGCATGCCGGAGCCGTAGTCGGCGCCGACGACGGGAGCGCTGATCTGCGGTCCGCGGTTGATCACGACGGCGGGGGAGAGCGCGGGCAGCAGCGTCGCGAGCTCCTCTTCGGGCATTCGAGGAGCGCACAGGATCACGCCGTCTGTGCGCAGCCGTGTCGCCCTGGCGAGCGCGTGCTCCTCGTCGAGATCTTCGCGGGAATCGGCGACGAGCACGTGATAGCCGTCTGCGGTGGCCGCGCGGCTGAGCCCGCGGAGGATCGCCTGGAAGGTCGGGTTCTCGAGATCCGGGATGACGACCGCGACCGTCTGGGTGCGGCCGAGCACCAGACTCCGAGCCACCGGGTTCGCGGTGTAGCCGAGTTCGGCGGCGGCGGCCCGCACTCGCTCCGCGAGAGCGGGGTCGACAGTGGGGTTTCCGTTCATCGCTCGCGACACGGTCGACAGCGAGACGCCGGCGAGCTTCGCGACGTCGGTGATGCCGGGGCGAGAGGATTCGCGTGCCATCAGCATCCCTCCATTCCGCGATCGGTCACGGCTGTCGTCATACTACGAGAAAACGTTCTACGAGGAGGGTCGCGTGGCCGGAGCATCCGAAGATCGCATCGAGAAGCAGCAACGTCTCGCGCGAGTGCGGCGCGACGTCGATGGTGCGACGCTCGTGCTCACCTCGCACGAGGCGGTGTCGTGGTACCTCGAGGGAGCGCGCACGCATGTGTCGCTCGCGGGTCCGCCGGTGCTCGCGGTGCGCGCGGAGACGCACGGAGATGTGCTGTTCGTCGCCGCGAACGAGGCGGATCGACTGATCGCCGAAGAGCTGCTGCCGGAGGATGCCGAGCGCGTGGTGCGGGTGCCGTGGTGGATCCCGCCGTCGATCGCGGCGGCCGAGCGGTCGGGCGTTCCGGAGTCGCAGGTGGCGGCAGAGCTCCGCGCAGCGCGAGCGCGGATGCTGCCCGCCGAGACCGAGAGGTACCGAGTCCTCGGGCGCGAGACGGCCCAGACCTTGACCGATGTGCTGGGCCGCGTCGGGTCGGATCAAACCGAGCGCGCGGTCGCGGCGATGGTCGCCGCGGAGTTCGTCGCCCGGGGGATCGATCCGCTCGTCGTGCTCGTCGCCGGCGCTGATCGCGGTGCGTTCCGGCATCCGCTTCCGACCGCGGGCGTGCTCGGAGATCGGGCCATGGTCGTGGTGTGCGGTCGCCGCGACGGGCTGATCGCCAACGCCACCCGCTGGGTCGGATCGCCGGTCGACGAGGAACCGCTGCTCGGCGTGGAGCGTGCTTTCCTCGACGCGTCGGCGCCGGGCGCTCGCCTCGACGGGGCGTTCGCCGCGGGCACGGCGGCGTACGCCCGCTTCGGCTTCGACGCCGACGAGTGGCAGCGGCACCACCAGGGTGGGCCGAGCGGCTATGCCGGGCGCGACCCCCGCGCTGCGGCATCCACGGTCGATCGTCTCGTCGAGAACCAGGCGTTCGCGTGGAATCCGACAGTACCGGGGCTCAAGATCGAGGACACCATGCTGCGTACAGCGGAGGGCTGGGAAGTGCTGACGGTCGACGACCGCTGGCCGTCCGTCGAATATGAGGGACTGCGGCGTCCGGTCGCGAGGGCGTACGGGCCTCGGTGAGGGCGACTCCTGCGGGACCATGGCTGCTGATCATCCGCGTGTCAGGCGGCAGCCAACCGGGAATCGGTCAGCCATCCGTCCCGCAACGCTGCGCCGCGGACGGACCGTCAGCCGCTGGTCGAGCTGCGCACGATCAGCTCGGGCGGGAACACGGTCTGCCGGGGGATGCTCTCAGGGTCGGCCGCCTCTTCGAGCACGATCCGCAGCGCGGTGCGCCCGATCATGCGGCTGGGCTGGCGGATCGATGACAGCGGGACTGCGGCGGCCGCGGCGAACGGGTTGTCGTCGAAGCCGATCAGAGCGATCTCCTGCGGCACGAGCAGGCGTCCGCCGGCCACGAGCGACTGCAGCAGGCCGAGGGCGAGCAGGTCGTTCGCGGCGAAGAGCGCATCAGGCCAGTCGCGGCGCGGGCGGGTGAGCAGGCGCGCGCCCGCAGCGACACCCTCTTCGACGGTCATCGCCGCGGTCGGCACGACCTCGAGCTCGACGTGCACGGCCGCGTTCTCGGCCGCGGCACGAGCGCCGGCGAGACGGTCGGTGACCTGGCGCATGTCGAAGGGGCCGCCGACGAAGGCGATGCGCCGCCGACCTCCCTCGATCAGATGCTCGACCGCGAGTCGTCCGCCCGCGACGCTGTCGACCGAGACCGACGAGAACCCGCTGTCGGCGCTGAACCGGTCGACGAGCACCGTCGCGATGCCGCTCGCGCGGAACCTGCGCAGCTGCGTCATGACGTCGCCGTAGGGGGCGATGAGCAGACCGCGCACCTGCTGCTCGCGGAACAGATCGAGGTAGACCTTCTCCCGCGAGGGGTCGTCGTCGGTGTTGCCGTAGAGGATCGCGATGCCGTGACTGGATGCCTCGTCCTCCGCCCCGCGCACGACGTCGTTGTAGAAGGGGTTCTGGCCGTCGAGCACCACGAATCCCACGGTCGTGCTGACACCGGCTCGCAGCTTGCGTGCCGCGTCATTGCGCACATAGCCGAGTTCTTCGATCGCCTGCGTGACGCGTTCGACCGAGTCGCTGGAGACCTCGTCCGGCCGATTCAACACGTTCGAGACCGTGCCGACGGAGACGCCCGCACGGACGGCGACATCGCGGATGCTGATCGGCATTCGGCTGTCCTCTCGTCGTCGGGCGGATCACGCTTCGGCATCGGGGGTTGACCTGAGACCGGCATCACATACACTAGCCTGAAACGAGCTTGAATCGATTCAGGTAAAGTTCATTCCGATCATCATCCCCCTCAACGGAGAGGAAAGCCAGTGGTAGACGCAGCCTCCGCCCGCAGCGCTCCCCCCACCGCGCTCGAGCTGCATCGGGTCGTGAAATCCTTCGGCCCCGTCGTCGCGCTCCGCTCCGGCAGCCTGACGCTCCGCCCCGGTTCCATCCACGCCCTCATCGGCGAGAACGGAGCGGGCAAGTCCACGCTCGTGAAGATCATGGCCGGTCTCTACCGTCGTGACTCGGGGGACTTCCGCCTGCACGGCGAAGACGTCGACTTCACCAGCACGGCCCAGTCGAAGACCGCAGGCATCGCGGTCATCTATCAGGAGCCGACGCTGTTCCCCGATCTCTCGGTGACCGAGAACATCTTCATGGGGCGTCAGCCCACCGGACTCCTCGGACGCATCGACCGCAAAGCCATGCGCACCGAGGTCGACCAGATCTTCCGTCGCCTGGGAGTGACGCTCGACCCCGACCGCATCACCGAGGGTCTCTCGATCGCCGACCAGCAGATCATCGAGATCGCCAAGGCCATCTCGCTCGACGCGAGCGTGCTGATCATGGACGAGCCGACCGCGGCGCTCAGCGGCGTCGAGGTCGACCGTCTGTTCGCCGTCGCCCGGAGCCTCCGCGACGAGGGCCGTGCGATCCTCTTCATCTCGCACCGCTTCGACGAGGTGTTCGACCTGTGCGACACGGTGACCGTGATGCGCGACGGCGCCTACATCGACACGACCCCGATCGCCGAGACCACGGTCGACGACCTGGTCAGGCAGATGGTCGGTCGCGACGTCACCGAGCTCTTCCCCAAGCAGGAGGCCGCGATCGGCGAACCGCTGCTCGAGGTCACCGGCCTCACCCGCCCCGGCGTCTTCCACGACATCTCCTTCACCGTTCGCGCGGGCGAGATCGTCGCCCTGGCCGGCCTCGTCGGGGCAGGGCGCTCCGAAGTCGCCCGAGCGATCTTCGGCGTCGATCCGTACAGCGACGGAGAGGTGCGGATGCTCGGCGCAGGCGTCGCACGCCGCAACCCCACCGCGGCGATGCGCAGCGGCCTCGCGCTCGTGCCCGAGGACCGCCGCAAGCAGGGGCTCGTCATCGATGCGGGTGTCGGCGGCAACATCACTCTCGCGATCCGTCGGCGCCTGTCGAAGTGGGGTCTGATCACCAGCGGCATCGAGAACCGTGCGGCGAAGGAGTGGGCATCGCGCCTCGAGGTCAAGACGCACGCGCTCGACACCGTCGCAGCCACCCTCTCGGGCGGAAACCAGCAGAAGGTCGTGCTGGCCAAGTGGCTTGCAACCGACCCGCGGGTGCTGATCATCGACGAGCCGACACGAGGCATCGATGTCGGCACGAAGTCCGAGGTGCACCGCCTGCTCTCGCAGCTCGCGGGCGAGGGCCTCGGGATCCTGATGATCTCGTCGGAGCTCCCCGAAGTCCTCGGCATGGCAGACCGCGTGCTCGTGATGCGCGAAGGGCGCATCACCGCCGAGATCTCCCGCGACGACGCCACCAGCGAGAACGTCATGTTCGCCGCCACCCACTCATCGGAGCTGCAGTCATGAGCCTCACCACCGCGCCGGCGGCCGCCGCTCCGGCGATCGCCAAGAAGCCGGGCGGCATCGGCCGTGCACGGGAGTTCGGCATCCTCGCCGCCCTCGTGCTCGTCGTGATCGCCGCCACGGTGAAGAACCCCAACTTCCTGTTCAGCGCCGACGGCTGGCGCGACCTGCTGCTGACGCCGTCGATCCTCATGCTCGTCGCGGTCGGCCAGGCCATCGTGATCATCACCCGCAATGTCGACCTCTCGGTCGGCTCGGTCATGGGCCTGACGGCATATCTCACCGGACGCCTCTTCGTCGACGTGCCCGGCATCCCGATCGTCGTCGTCGTGATCGCAGCCGTGCTGCTCGGAGCCTTCCTCGGTCTCGTGAACGGCGCCCTGGTCGCATTCGCCAAGGTGCCGGCGATGGTGATCACACTCGGCACGCTCTATGCCTACCGCGGCATCAACGTGCTGTGGACCGGCAGCGACCGCATCAACGCCTCCGACATGCCGAAGGACTTCCTCGCGCTCGGCACCCAGCAGATCCTCTTCATCCCGGTGCTGTCGATCGTCGCGGTGATCGTGCTCGCACTGGCCGCCTGGTATCTGCGCAACACCAGGGGCGGCCGCGAGTACTACGCGATCGGATCCGACCCCTCGGCCGCCGAGCTCTACGGCCTCAAGGTCACCCGCCGGGTGCTCTCCGCGTTCGTGCTCTCCGGCGCGCTGGCCGGGCTGGCCGGCGTCTTCTACGCCGCGCGCTACGGATCGATCAGCTCACAGGCCGGCAGCGGCTGGGAGTTGGATGCGGTCGGCGCGGCCGTGATCGGCGGCATCGCGATCACCGGCGGTGTCGGCACGGTCTGGGGTGCGGCCATCGGCGCCATGCTCCTGATGACCATCAACCGCGCACTGCCGATTCTCGGCATCCCCGACTTCTGGCAGCGCGCCGTGGTCGGTGTGCTCATCATCGGGGCCATCGTGCTCGACCGGGTGCTCGCGGTCAGACAGAGACGCCAGCTCATCGAGGCGAGGGACGAATCATGACCACGACAACGACGACGACGTCGACGCGCGTCATCCGCGACTACGACCGGCCCCTGTGGCGTCGCATCTTCGTCAACCGCGAGTTCGCGATCATCGCGCTGCTCGTGCTGGTGGCGATCGTCGCGGCCGTCACGATCCGCGGCTTCGCGCAGCCGATCACGGCGAACTACCTCCTGCTCGATGTCGCGCCCATTCTGCTGATCGCGCTGCCGATGACGCTCGTGATGATCACCGGCGAGATCGACCTGTCGGTCGGCTCCATGGTCGGACTCGCCAGCGTCGTGACCGGTGTGCTCACCGAGTCGGGGGCGCCGTTCGAGGTCGCGGCCCTGGCGGCGCTGCTGGTCGGAGTCGTGGGAGGGGCCTTCAACGGCTTCCTCGTCACGGTCGTCGGCCTGCCCTCGCTCGCCGTCACGATCGGCACGCTCGCGCTCTTCCGTGGCCTCGCGGTCGGCCTGCTCGGCACCACCGCGGTCACCGACTTCCCGGAGACGTGGACGGCGCTGGCGAAGGCGAAGATCGCCGGCACGACGATCCCGTACATCGTCATCCCGTTCCTGATCCTGCTGGTGCTGTTCGCGGTGCTGCTGCACTTCACCCCCTTCGGTCGGGGCATCTTCGCGATCGGACTCTCGAAGGACGCGGCGCGTTTCTCGGGCGTCGATGTCGAACGCACGAAGTTCATCCTGTTCGTGCTCTCGGGTGTCGTCGCCGCGTTCGCCGGCATCTTCTACACGCTGCGGTTCGGCAGCGCCCGCGGAGACAACGCCACCGGCCTCGAACTGCAGGTGATCGCGGCCGTCGTGCTCGGCGGAGTCTCGGTCTTCGGCGGGCGGGGTCACCTGCACGGCGTCGTCGCCGCGGTGCTCCTGATCGGGGTGCTCGGCAGCAGCCTGCGCCTCGCCGGCGTCACCTCCGACGTCATCAACATCATCACCGGCGGTCTGCTGATCTTCTCGGTCGTCGCAGCCAGCGTCCTCGCCTGGGCGCAGCGCGTCAGGTCGAAGGCCGGCCCGCCCCTCCGCGTAGCGGCCTCTCCCGCACCATGAGGCAGCCTCTCATCGTCGGCACCCGCCAGCGGTGATCATCACGAAAGGAAGAACAATGACGTTTGCACGCAAGAAGATCGCGGGGTTCGCGGCGGTCGCCGTGGCCGCAGCGCTCGTGCTGAGCGGCTGCGCCGACACCAGCGGCGGCACCGGCGGCTCGGGTTCGGGCGAGGGCGAAGGCGGCGGGTCCGACAACCTGTCGATCACGTTCCTGCCCAAGAACCTCGGAAACCCCTACTTCGACACCTCGAGCGAGGGCGGCAAGACGGCCGTCGACGAGTTCGGCGGTACGTTCGCCGAGGTCGGCCCGGCCGAGGCCACGCCCGACGCGCAGGTCAGCTACATCAACACCGCGACGCAGCAGGCCGTCGGTGCGCTGGTCGTCTCGGCCAACGACCCCAAGGCGATCTGCGATGCGCTGAACGAGGCTCGCGACGCCGGCGTCAAGGTCGTCACCTTCGACTCCGACACGAACCCCGAGTGCCGTGACCTGTTCATCAACCAGGCCGACTCCGAGGGCATCGCCAAGGTGCAGGTCGATCTGATAGCCGACCAGATCGGTGGAGCGGGCGAGGTCGCGATCCTGTCGGCATCCGCCAACGCGACCAACCAGAACGCGTGGATCGAACTCATGGAGGAGTACGTCGCCAGCGAGTACCCCGACATCACCATCGTCGAGACCGTCTACGGCGACGACGACGACCAGACGTCGTTCGACAAGACTGCGGCCCTGCTGCAGAGCCACCCGAACCTGAAGGGCATCATCTCGCCCACCACGGTCGGCATCGCGGCTGCCGCGCGCTACGTCTCGACCTCGGACTACAAGGGCAAGGTCGCGATCACCGGTCTCGGCACCCCGAACCAGATGCGCGAGTACGTCGAAGACGGCACCGTCACCGCGTTCGCGCTGTGGAACCCGGCCGACCTCGGCTACCTGGCGGCCTTCGCGTCCAAGGCGCTGATCGAGGGCGAGATCACCGGCGAAGAGGGCGACACCTTCGAAGCCGGCGAGCTCGGCGAGTACACGGTCGGCGCCGACGGCGTCGTGCTGCTCGGCGACCCGTTCGAGTTCAACGCAGAGAACATCGGCGAGTTCGACTTCTGAGTCGGGTTCGTCGGGGGCGTCGGGCTTCGGCCCGGCGCCCCTTTCGTGTGCCGGGGGCAGGGCGCAGCTCTCCGCCCGTCCTGCGAGTGTCCCGCGCGACACACGTGCATGCCGAAAGCACGGATGGATGCCGAGAAAGGGTGTTCTCGGCATCCATCCGTGATCCGGGCAGCCGACTGCGCACAGTGGCGTCAGCCGCCCGAGAGGTGCGAGCGGGTCAGCGCGGGTCGAAGCGCTCGGGATCGTGGGTCGCGGCGACGAGCGCTCGCAGCTCCTGGAGAGACGAGGGGGCGGCGCCCAGAGCGCGCGCCTGCACGAGCACGTTGCCGAGAGCGGTCGCCTCGACGGGGCCCGCGAGCACCGGAAGGCCGGTGCGATCAGCCGTCGCCTGGCACAGCAGGCGGTTCAGCGAGCCACCTCCGACCAGGTGGATGCTGTCGAGTTCGCGCCCTGACAGATCGGATGCCGTCTGCACGGCATCCGCGAACGCTGTCGCGATCGACTCGACGATCGACCGTGCGAACGCTGGCCGTGACGACGGCGCTTGCGCACCGAGCAGCGCCGCGATGCGCGCAGGCATGTCGCCAGGAGCGCCGAGGGTGGGGTCGTTGGCGTCGAAGATCGGCACGTCGCCCGTGACCGCGGATGCCGCAGTCAGCAGCTCGGACAGGTCGATCGACGTTCCGTCTTCCGTCTCCCACGCGCGCACGGTCTCGCTGAGCAGCCAGAGCCCGGTGACGTTGTGCAGGAACCGGTAGCGTCCGTCGACGCCGAGCTCGTGCGTGAAGTTGGCCTCGCGCGCAGCATCCGTCAGCACCGGCTCGGTCAGCTCGACACCGACCAAGCCCCAGGTGCCGCACGAGATGTACGCGGAGTGCGGGGTCGACAGCGGAGCGGCGACGACGGCGGATGCCGTGTCGTGCGAGCCGACCGCGATCACGGGCAGCTCCTTGCCGACGCGTTCAGCGAGCTCGGGTCGCAGGGTGCCGATCGTCTCGCCCGGATCGACGAGCGTCGGCAGGATGCTCGACGGGATGCCGAGGCGCTCGGCCAGCTCGCTGTCCCACTCGCCCGATCCGACGCCGAGCAGTCCGGTGGTCGAGGCATTCGTGCGTTCGGCGACGGACGTTCCGGTGAGCAGGAGGGCGATGAGGTCGGGGATCAGCAGCGCCGTGTCGGCGTCGGCGAGACGCGCGTCGACGCGGTACTGGTAGAGCGTGTTGAACGGCAGGAACTGCAGTCCGTTGCGCTGGTATAGCTCGGCGAAAGGCGCCTCGGCGTGCACCTCCGCGACGCCGCGCACGGTGCGGTCGTCGCGATAGTGGAACGGCTCAGCGAGAAGCTCGCCGTCCTTCACGAGGCCGTAGTCGACGGCCCACGAATCGATGCCGATGCTCTCGATGCCCGGCTCGCGACGAACGGCCTCGGCGAGGCCTGCGACGACATGCTCGTAGAGAGCGCCGAAGTCCCAGTGCAGTCCGTCTTCGCGCTCGACGGGCCCGTTCGGGAACCGTGAGACGAGCTCGAGGTCGAGCCGGCCGTCGCCGATCCGCCCGATCATGACGCGACCGCTGGTCGCCCCGAGGTCGACGGCGGCGACGGCGCGGACAGTCATCGCAGGAACGCCGCGGCGACGCCGGAGTCGACCGGGATGTGCAGACCGGTCGTGCGGCTGAGCTCGGGGCCCGTCAGCACATAGACGGCATCCGCGACGTTCTCGGGAACGACCTCGCGCTTGAGGATCGTGCGGTTCGCGTAGAACTGGCCGAGGTCCTCTTCGGCGACGCCGTAGGTCGCGGCGCGGTTCGCACCCCAGCCCGAGGCGAAGATGCCAGAGCCGCGCACGACGCCGTCGGGGTTGATGCCGTTGACGCGGATGCCGAACTCGCCGAGCTCGACGGCCAGCAGTCGCACCTGGTGGGCCTGGTCGGCCTTGGTCGCCGAGTACGCGATGTTGTTCGGGCCGGCGAAGACGGAGTTCTTCGACGAGATGTAGATGATGTCTCCGCCGAGCTTCTGGTCGATCAGCACGCGGGCTGCCGCCTTCGACACGAGGAACGAACCCTTGGCCATGACGTCGTGCTGCAGGTCCCAGTCCTTCTCGGTGGTCTCGAGCAGCGGCTTCGACAGTGAGAGTCCGGCGTTGTTGACGACGAGGTCGACGCCGCCGAACGCGAGCACGGCGTCGTTCAGCGCGGCCTGGATCGCATCGGCGTCGGCGACGTTCGCCGCGACGCCGATAGCGACGTCGGTGTTGCCGAGCTCGGCCGCGGCGGCCTGGGCCTTCTCGAGGTCGAGGTCGGCGATGACGACGCAGGCGCCCTCGGCCGCGAGGCGGGTGGCGATGGCCTTGCCGATGCCGCTGGCAGCCCCGGTGACGAACGCGATGCGGCCCTGGTGCGACTTCGGCTTCGGCATGCGCTGCAGCTTCGCCTCTTCGAGCGCCCAGTACTCGATGTCGAACTTCTCGGCGTCGGAGATGGGGGAGTAGGTCGACAGCGCCTCGGCCCCGCGCATGACGTTGATCGCGTTGACGTAGAACTCGCCGGCGACGCGGGCGGTCTGCTTGTTCGCCCCGTACGAGAACATGCCGATACCGGGAACGAGCACGATGAGCGGGTCGGCACCGCGGATCGCCGGAGACTCAGCCGTCGCGTGCGCGTCGTAGTAGGCCTGATAGTCGGCGCGGTACTCGGTGTGCAGCTCGTGCAGGCGGGCGATCTGCTCGTCGAGGGATGCGGTGACGGGCAGGTCGAGGATCAGCGGCTTGACCTTGGTGCGCAGGAAGTGGTCGGGGCAGCTGGTGCCGAGAGCGGCGAGCTCGGGGGCCCGGTCGGAGGCGAGGAAGTCGAGCACGACGTCGGAGTCGGTGAAGTGGCCGACCATCGGCTTGTCGGTCGACGCGATGCCGCGGATGGTGCCGGCGAGGGCGGCGGCGCGCTCACGGCGCTCAGCTTCGGGGAGGGCCTCGAAGTCGGCACGGACACCGCCGAACGGGTCGGCCTTGCCGTTGGCCTCGATGTAGGCGGCGGCGGTGTCGATGATCCACAGCGAGTTGGCCTCGGCCTCCTCCGACGTGTCACCCCAGGCCGTGATGCCGTGTCCGCCAAGAATGGTGCCGATCGCCTGCGGGTTCTTCGCCTTGATCGCGGCGATGTCGAGTCCGAGCTGGAAGCCCGGGCGACGCCACGGCACCCACACGACCTTGTCGCCGAAGATCTTCGCGGTCAGCTCTTCGCCGTCTGCGGCGGTGGCGATCGCGATGCCCGAGTCGGGGTGCAGGTGGTCGACGTGTGCGGCATCGACGAGGCCGTGCATCGCGGTGTCGATCGACGGGGCGGCGCCGCCCTTGCCGTGCAGGCAGTAGTCGAACGCGGCGACCATCTCGTCTTCTCGGTCGAGGCCGGGGTAGACGTCGACGAGCGCGCGCATGCGGTCGAGGCGCAGCACAGCCAGGCCCTGCTCCGTGAGGGTCCCCAGGTCTCCGCCCGATCCCTTGACCCACATCAGCTCGACCGGCTGGCCCGTGACCGGGTCGGTCTCGGTGCCCTTGGCCGACGTGTTGCCGCCCGCGTAGTTGGTGTTCTTGGGATCGGCGCCCAGGCGGTTCGACCGCTCGATGAGGGCGGCGGCGGTGGGATTGGTCATGACTGTTCCTTGTGCTCGGGAGACGTGGCGAGGATGCGGGCGGCGAAGCGATCGATCGATGCGGTCGCCGCCGCGAGTTCTGGCTGGTTGAGGTGGCCGTGGCGGGTGCCGGGCTCGGTGGAGATGTCGAGGGCGATGCCGGCGTCGCGCAGCAAGGCGCCGAACGCCTCGCCCGAGACGCGGAGCTCGTCGACCTCGCCGTTGATCATGATCGTGGCGGGGAAGTGCGAGAGCTGGGCGGGGGATGCCGTGCCCGGAACGGCGTAGACCTCGGTAGCCGAGACCGGGCCTCCGAGATAGTTCTCATACATTCCACGCACGGCCTCGGGGCCGAAGGTGTCTGCCTCGGGGTCGGCATCGAGTGCGGCGCGAAGTGCGGCATCCGGTGCGCCCTGCACGGCATGCAGCGTCGGGTATGCGAGCACTGCGAGTGCCGCGAAAGGGCCTGCGCCATGGCTGAGACGGAGTGCCGCACCGGTCGCGAGGTTGCCGCCGGCACTCGCACCGCCGATCGACCACGGGCCTTCCGCGAGATCGGAGGCGACTGCCCAGCGGAACGCGTGCTCCACTTCGTCGGAGGCGACGGGGTAGTGCACGCCTTCGCGTTCGGGTGCGTCCGCCGCAGCGGCCCAGACACGAGGGAACGGAGCGAGGGCGTAGTCCACCGAGACCACGACGATGCCGCGATCGGCGAAGCTCCGTGCGACCCAGTCGGCTTCGGGCATGTCGATCTCGCCCGCGGCGAATCCGCCGCCGTGCACCCAGACCAGCCCGGGCCCCGCGGGGTTCTCCGGCTCGTACACGCGCACGCGCAACGGTCCATGCGGACCGTCGAGCACCTGGTCTCTCACAGCGTCATCCGTTCTGTCGATGGGACGTCGGGGCGCGGGGATCGGCTCCCGCACCCCGACGAGTCAGGATGCGCGCTCAGGCGCCCCAGCCGGCCTGCACGCCGCCGACGCGGTCGGCAGCGATCTTCTGCTGGTAGCCCGACTCGGCGTAGGCCTTCATCGGGTCGGCGGCGAGTCCGCGCGACTCGCGCCACTCGGCCAGGGCCGGGCGTACATCGGTGTAGAACGCGTCCATGAACACGGCGTTGGCGGCAAGAACGTCGCCCGACTTCTGCGCGGCGGTCAGCGCATCGCGGTCGACGATCAGCGCGCGGGCCGTCATCTCCTGCACGTTGAGCACCGAGCGGATCTGACCGGGGATCTTGTCTTCGACGTTGTGGCACTGGTCGAGCATGAACGCCACGTCGGGGTTGTTCAGGCCGCCGCCGCGGACGACCTCGAACAGGATGCGGAACAGCTGGAACGGGTCGGCCGCGCCCACGATCAGGTCGTCGTCGGCGTAGAAGCGCGAGTTGAAGTCGAACGAGCCGAGCTTGCCCAGGCGCAGCAGCTGCATGACGATGAACTCGATGTTCGTGCCGGGGGCGTGGTGGCCGGTGTCGAGGCACACCATGGCCTTGTCGCCGAGCGACGAGACCTGGGCGTACGACGTGCCCCAGTCGGGAACATCGGTGTGGTAGAAAGCCGGCTCGAAGAACTTGTACTCGAGCACGAGGCGCTGGTCGTCGCCGAGGCGCGCGTAGATCTGCTGGAGTGACTCCTGCAGGCGGTCCTGACGGCCGCGCAGGTCGGCCTGGCCCGGGTAGTTCGAGCCCTCGGCGAGCCAGATCTTCAGGTCGCGGCTGCCCGTGGCATCCATCACATCGATGCAGGCGAGGTGGTGGTCGATCGCCTTCTGACGGATCGTCGGGTCCTCATGGGTCAGGGCTCCGAACTTGTAGTCATCGTCCTGGAATGTGTTCGAGTTGACCGTGCCGAGGGTGACGCCGAGGTCTTCGGCGTGCTTGCGGAGGTCGGAGAACGAGTCGACGAGGTCCCACGGGATGTGCAGGGCCACCGAGGGGGCGAGCTCGGTGTACTTGTTGACCTGCGCGGCATCCGCGATCTTCTCCCACGGGTCGCGCGGCGTGCCGGGCGTGCCGAACACCTTGAACCGGGTGCCGGAGTTGCCGAACGCCCAGCTGGGGAGTTCGATGCCCTGCTGCTCGAGAGCGGCGAGGTTGTCGGACGAGAGGATGCTCATGAGGCGCTGCCTTCGGTGTCGTTGCGGTTGTCGGTGTCGGGTTCGGGGGAGCCGCCGGCGTCGGCGAGCTGGTCTTCGAGGTGGAACACCTCGGTGAGCGCGGTGGCTGCCTGGTCGGGGCGGCCCTCGAGATCGACGAAGAAGCGCCCCATCTCGGCCTCCCAGCGCGCGGCGACGGGGGATGCGGCGAGGTAGGCCTGCGCTGCGGCATCGTCGTCGGTCTCGTAGTAGCCGACGAGCGTGCCGCCCTCCGCCAGGAACAGCGAGTAGTTGCGTCGGCCTGCGGCCGCGATCTCGGCCAGCATCTCGGGCCAGACGGGGGAGTGACGGGCGAGGTATTCGTCGAGCAGTTCAGGACGCACCTGCAACTGGAACGCGACGCGGGTCATGGGCGGTCTCTCTTCATCGAGGTTTTGAATCGTTTCATTCAACGTCTCAACACTAGACAGAGCCGATGGCCGTGTCAAGTGAAGGTCGGCGGCTACAGGGCCGCGACGATCGCGTTGTCGAGCTCGTCGGCGTTGACGCCGGGGCGCACCGCCGCGTTCGTGAGCAGCACCCAGCAGATCCCCGCACCGGGGTGCACCCAGAACTCGGTGCCGGCCCAGCCGCCGTGGCCGTAGACGTCGCGGTCGACGAGCCCGGGCGCCCGCGAGCGCAGGTTGAACGTGAACCCCCAGTCCTGGCCGCGCCCGTCGGGGTAAGGGTCGAGGCGGGGGATGTCGCCGGTCAGCGGGCGCAGCATCATCGCCAGGCCCGCGGGAGACAGGATGCCGTCGCGCTCGCCGCGGCCGATGCGCAGCAGTTCGGCGCCGAGATGGAGCAGGTCCTCTGCGCGACCCAGCATCCCCGCGCCGGGCGCTCGCGTCGCGTGGAACCGGTCGAGGTCGAGCCCGCCCGCCGCGGCATCAGGGACGCCGACCGACTGCGCGGTGTCGAGGGTCAGTCCGATCGCGCCGATGCGGTGGGCCCACTCGAGAGTCCCGGCATCCCACGTCGTGTCGGTCGCGTGTTCGATCAGCGCGGCGATGCCCTCGAAGGCGATCGTCGAGTAGCGCGAGGCTGTTCCCGCAGCGAAGTCCCGCCCTCTCGTGAGCAGCTCCTGGCGCAGGGGCAGAGCCGTGTCGAGGGCGGGCTCGGAGATCCCGGAGGTGTGCGATGCGAGGTGCCGGAGTCGCACGATGTCGTCGCGGGACGATCCGAAATCGGGCAGCGCATCAGTGAGGGGAGTGTCCGGTGTGAGCAGACCGCGCTCGATGGCTCTCGTCGCGGTGATGCCGGTGAGCACCTTGGTGATCGAGAACAGCGGGTACACGGCGTCGGTCGCTGCCCCGAATCCCTCGAGGTCGACGATCCCGTCGGCGGTCGCCATGCCGAGCACCGCTGTCGGCAGGTGTTCCGCCCGCACGTGACGGCGCGCCCAGTCGAATGCTGCGTCGAAGGTCATGTGTGCTCCTGCCGATTCGGGGGTCGCGCTTCCGTGAGAGGTGCGGTGACTCTACGATAGGACCATGGCACAGAAAGCGCTTTCCCACCCGACCGCGCTCATCGATGGGAATCATCCGACTCGCTCTGTGCTGCGCCTCATCGCCCGTCGGCCCTGGCGGCTGACCTTCGCGATCACCGCGTTCGCGATCAAGGAGATTCCGCTCTGGTTGCTGCCGGTGATCACCGCGGCCATCATCGACGTGGTGGCGAGCGACGGCGAGGTGACCGAGGTGCTGTGGTGGTTCGCGCTCGCCGCGGTGCTCCTGCTGCAGAACTACCCCAACCACATCATCTACACGCGCAACTTCATGACCGTGGTGCGAGACCTCGGCGCCGACCTGCGCAACGCCCTGACCGCCCGACTGCAGAGTCTCTCGATCGGATATCACACGCGGATGAGCTCGTCGATCGTGCAGACGAAGGTCGTGCGCGACGTCGAGAACGTCGAGCTGATGCTGCAGCAGGTCACGCATCCGCTGCTGTCATCGACCATGGTGATGCTCGGTGCACTCGGGATGACGGCGATCACGGTGCCGCAGTTCCTTCCCGTCTACGCCCTCGCCGTGCCGATCGCCATCGGCATCCGCTATGGCATGCGCAATCGCTCGCAGAGTCGCAACGAGGTCTTCCGCCGCGAGATCGAGACGCTGTCTGCCCGGGTCGGCGAGATGGCGTCGCTGATCCCGGTGACCCGCGCTCACGGACTCGAGGAGACGGCGATCAGCCGTGTCGCGGGCGGTGCAGACGGAGTCCGCAAGGCGGGCCTCGACCTCGACCTGCTGAACGGCAGAGTGGCGTCGATCTCGTGGGTGGCGATGCAGCTGCTCGGCGTCGCCTGCCTCATGCTCGCGGCCGTGTGCGCGCTCACCGGCTTCCTGCCGATCACGCCCGGCGAGGTCGTGATGCTCTCGAGCTACTTCACCCTGTTGACCGGTGGGCTCACCCAGCTGCTGATGCTCATTCCGGTCGGAGCCCGCGGCCTCGAGTCGGTGCGCTCGATCGCCGAGGTGCTTCAGGAGCCCGACGTCGAGCAGAACTCCGGCAAGCGCATGGTCTCGACGGTGGCGGGCGAGATCGTGCTGGACGCGGCGAGCCACCGGTATGCGGACGCCGACGATGACGCCCTGTTCGAAATCGATCTGCGCATCGCTCCCGGCGAGACGGTCGCGTTCGTCGGCTCGTCGGGATCGGGGAAGTCGACGCTCCTCAACCTCGTGCTCGGGTTCGTCCGACCCACGAGCGGTCGCATCAGGCTCGACGGTCAGGACATGCAGGAGCTCGACCTGCGGACAGTGCGCCGATCGATCTCGGTCGTCCCTCAGGAGTCGGTGCTGTTCGAGGGCTCGGTCTTCGACAACATCGCCTACGGCATGCCGGATGTCACGCCGGATCGGGTGGAACGGGCTCTGCGAGACGCCAACGCGTGGGAGTTCGTGAACGAGCAGCCGCAGGGGTGGCACACCGTCGTCGGCGAGCGAGGCGCGCGCCTCTCGGGTGGTCAGCGGCAGCGGCTGGCGATCGCCCGCGCCCTCGTTCGCGACCCGCGGATCCTGCTGCTCGATGAGGCGACGAGCGCCCTCGACCCCGAGTCCGAAGGGCTCGTCAAGGAGGCGCTCGAAAGGCTCATGCGCGGTCGCACGACGCTCGTGGTCGCGCACCGCCTGTCGACGATCCGCCAAGCCGACCGCATCGTCGTGCTCGAACGCGGACGCATCGTCGAGCAGGGTTCGCACGACGAGCTGCTCGCCGCAGGCGGGCGATACGCTCGGTTGCACCTGGTGCAGAACGGCATGAGATGACCCCGACTCTCCGTCCTGAGGAGGACCCATGACGTCAGACAAGAGACTTCGCGCTGCCCTGGTGGGCACCGGAGCCGTGGCCAACTCGCACGCCCGCGCCGTCGCCGCGTACCCGCGCGCAGAGCTCGTCGCCGTCGCCGATCTCAGCCTCGAGAAGGCCCAGGAGTTCGCCGGCAGATACGGCATCGCTGCCGCCTACGGCGACCTCGACGAGATGCTCGCCGCCGAGCAGCCCGACGTCGTGCTCATCTGCACGCCGCCGGCTCCGCACCGCGAGCAGTCGCTCGCCGCGTTCGCATCGGGCGCGCACGTGGTCGTCGAGAAGCCGCCGGCGCCGTCGCTCGATGAGCTCGACGACATGCGGGCCGCCGCCGATGCCGCCGGCAGACAGCTTGCGGTCGTCTTCCAGCAGCGCACCGGAACGGCCGCCGCACACGTGCGCTCGCTGCTGCAGAGCGGCGCGCTCGGACGCCCCCTGGTCGCCGTGTGTCAGACGCTCTGGTTCCGCGACGCCGACTACTTCGCGGTGCCGTGGCGCGGCAAGTGGGCGAGCGAGGGCGGTGGCACGACGCTCGGTCACGGCATCCATCAGATCGACCTGCTCGCGCACCTGCTGGGCGACTGGTCGTCGGTGCAGGGCAGGCTCTGGCGCCTCGACCGCGAGACCGAGACCGAGGACGTCTCGACCGCGACGATCGTGTTCGACCGGGGCGTGGTCGCTCAGCTGATCACCAGCGCGGTGTCGCCCCGAGAGGCGAGCTCGATCCGCATCGACACGCAGAAGGCCACGATCACGGTCGATCATGTCTACGGGCACGGCCACGAGAACTGGCGGATCACCCCGGCGCCGGGCTTCGAATCCGAGGCCGAGGGGTGGGGATTCCCGGATGTCGAGGAGCGCAGCGATCACGAGCCGCTGCTGCGTGACGTCTTCGACGCTCTGCTCGACGGCGGGCCGCTGCCGGCGACCGCGGACGCGCCTGCTCGTTCGCTCGAGATCGTGGCGGGGATCTACGCTTCGGCCGCGGCTGACGGCGCAGTGATCACGCCCGAGATCCTGGCCGCACACCCCACCCACCGCGCCGGTTTCGCGAGCCCGGTCACCGATCTGCGCCGATGAGAGAGCTCTATCGCGACCCCGTCTACGACGGCGTCACCGACCCGAGAGTCGTGATCGACGCGGACGGACTGTGGTGGATGTTCTACACACAGCGCCGGGCGAGCGTCGAGGACGCCGGGCCGGGGGTCTCCTGGATCCACGGAAGTCGCATCGGCGTCGCGACCTCGGAAGACGGAGTGGACTGGCGCTACGTCGGCACTCTGGAGCCGGCGGCATCCGGCCTCGGTCTCGTGCCCGGGCCACCGCCCCGCGAGGTCGACCGCACCCACTGGGCGCCCGAGGTCGTCTGGGACGGTGAGCGCTGGCGCATGTACCTCACCGAGATCGACGGCATCCCCGATCGCTGGCCCGGTTTCGCGCGCTCGATCATCGAGTATCTCTCAGATGACCTCCGTCGTTGGGAACGACGCGGTCCGCTCGCGTTGAGCAGCGATCGGGTCATCGACGCAGCGGTCGCGCGCACACCCGACGGACTGTGGCGCCTCTGGTACAAGGACGAGGCAGCGGACTCGGTCACGATGGTCGCGTCATCCGTCGACCTCGACGACTGGCGTCTCGACGGCGTCGCGATCGGCGGACGTCCCCATGAGGGGCCGGCGGTCTTCGACCTCGGCGGATTCTGGTGGATGATCGTCGACGAATGGCGCGGGATGGGCGTGTACCGCTCCGATGACGGCATCCGGTGGGCCCGTCAGGGCGGTGAGGATGCCGTCATCCTCGCCCATGCTCCCGGGGGAGGGCACGGCAATCACGGCGCTCAGGTGCACCACGGAGACGACCTCTGGTTCTACTTCTTCGCCACCGCGGAGGCAGCACCGGTGCACGCCGCGACGGGTGAGCGGAGGCGCGCGGCGGTATATCGGTTGGGTCTCGAGGTCGAGGCCGGGAACCTCGTCGTGAAAGACTGGAAGATCCCGCGGTAATCGATGTAATCGCCGCCGCGAATTGCCGGTTGCGAAACGTTTCAATCTGGATTAGCGTGCAGGTAAGCGTTTTCCCCGCACTATGGAGATCGCTCCCCGCACCAGATGGACACAGGCGTTCCGCGGCATTGCCGAACGAGGACGTTCACCAGAGAGGACAACGATGTTCAGCAAGAAGCGTCTGGCGGCCGCAGCGGCCGTCGCCACCAGCGCAGCGCTGGTACTCGCCGGCTGCGCCGGCGGCGGCAGCCCTGAGGGCGAGCCCACCTACGACCCCGACGAGAAGGTCACCCTCGACCTCGCGTTCTGGGGCAACGACGTCCGCGCCGACCTCTACAACCAGGCGATCGAGGCGTTCAACGAGGAGTACCCGAACATCACGGTCAACGCGACCTTCCTCGGATTCCCGGAGTTCTGGGAGAAGCGTCAGACCGAGGCTGCCGGTGGCGGCCTCCCCGACGTCATGCAGTTCGACTACTCGTACCTTCGTCAGTACTCCGAGAACGGCCTGCTGCTCGACCTCGAGCCCTACCTCGGGTCCGTCATCGAGACCGACCCGCTGCCCGAGAACATCCTCAGCATCGGCGTGGTCGACGACACGACCTACGGCATCGCCACCTCTACCAACGCGTGGGGCGTCTTCACGAACCCGACGCTGCTCGAGACCGCGGGCGTCGAGGAGTTCGCCGGAGGCGACTGGGAGGACTACGACGACTGGATGGGTGAGGTCACTGAGGCGGGCGCAGGCGAGTTCTGGGGTGGGTCCGACTGGACCGGCCGCATCCAGAACTTCGAGCTGCAGCTGCGCAGCGAGGGCAAGAACCTGTTCGACGAAGACGGCACGCCCGGCTTCGACGAGGACCGCCTCAAGGAGTTCTGGGAGTCCGGCGATGACATCCGCGACGGCGTCGTGGTGCCGCAGCAGGTCGTCGAGGAGCTCAACCCGCTCACCGCATTCGACGCGGCGAAGAACGCCAGCGAGATGACGTGGGACAACTTCGGTGCGGGCTACCTCGCCAACCTCGGCGAGAGCTACACCGAGCTGGGCCTCGTCGCACCGCCCGTGACGAAGGAGGGCGCGAAGGACCTCTACCTGAAGCCTTCGATGCTGCACACGATCTCGGCCAAGACCGAGCACCCGGAGGCGGCCGCGACGCTCGTCAACTTCCTGGTCAACTCGCCTGAGTCCGGCGAGATCTTCGGCACCAACCGTGGTCTCCCCGCCTCCGAGACCGCTCTCGAGGCAGCTGAGCTCGACCCGATGAGCCAGATCGTCAAGGACTACGAGGAGTCGATCGCCGACCGCCTCGGCGACGCCCCGCCCGTGCCGATCGTCGGCTACGGCACCCTCGAGGAGAAGTTCCGCGTGCTGGGCACCGAGCTCAACTTCGGTACGACGACGGTCGACGAGGCCGTGACGCAGTTCTTCTCCGAGATGGACGTCGTCCTCAACCAGTGATTCCGTCGGTGGGCCGGGTGATCTCCATCCGGCCCGCCGCACCCCGCACACTTCGGAAGGAGCTGTCATGAGCACGACGGCGACGAGGACGATCGTCACGGACGAGAAGTCCGGACGAGGACGAACGCTGCGCAGCGGCCGACGCCCCGAGAAGGAACTGGCACGACCGGGTCAGCGCGCACGTCTGCGCCGCGAGACCGCGACGGGGTATGCGTTCCTCACCCCCTGGCTCATCGGCTTCTTCGGCCTGACCGCCGTGCCGATGATCTACTCTCTGTACCTCTCCTTCACGAAGTACAACATCTTCCAGCCGCCCAAGTGGATCGGGCTGGACAACTACATCCGTCTCTTCACGAGCGACCCGAACTTCATCCAGTCGGCGCAGATCACCCTGGTCTACGTGTTCATCGGCACCCCGATCACCCTCGCCGCGGCGCTCGGCGTCGCGATGCTCCTGAACTATCGCGACAAGGGCGCCGGCTTCTTCCGCTCGGCCTTCTACGCTCCGTCGCTCATCGGCGGTTCCGTGTCGGTCGCGATCGTGTGGCGGGCGATGTTCTCGTCCGACGGTCCGGTCGACAGCGGTCTGCAGGTCTTCGGCGTCGACCTCGGAGGGTGGATCGGAAACCCGAGCCTCGTGCTCCCGATGATGATCCTGCTCGCCGTGTGGCAGTTCGGGGCCACGATGGTGATCTTCCTCGCCGGTCTCAAGCAGATTCCGAAGGAGCTGTACGAGGCGGCCGAGATGGACGGGGCCAACGCCTACCGCCGCTTCCGCGCCGTCACCATCCCGATGCTCTCTCCGGTGATGTTCTTCAACCTGCTGCTGGGTCTGATCGGCGCCTTCCAGGTGTTCGCCTCGGCGTACATCATCTCCAACGGCACCGGCGGACCCGCGGGCATGACGAACTTCATCACCGTGTACCTGTACAAGCGAGGATTCTCCGACGGGCAGATGGGCTACGCGGCAGCGATCGCGTGGGTCCTGCTGATCGTCGTCGCGATCATCGCCTTCATCCTGTTCCGCACCCAGCGGTCGTGGGTGCACTACTCGGGAGACGACAAATGAGCATCACAGAAGCCGTCGTCACGGCATCCGCCCCCTCGCCTCGCCGGCGCGTGAAGCGCAAGACCTGGCAGACCGTCATCTGGTTCGTCGGCCTTCTCGTGCTGACCGCGGTCGTGCTCTACCCGCTGCTCTGGCTGTTCCTGTCGACGTTCAAGCCGAACTCCGAGTTCGGCCAGAACCCCGGTCTCTTCCCGCAGGCGCCGACGATCGAGAACTACGGCAAGGTCATGGAGGGCATCGCCGGAGTGCCGATGTGGCGCTTCTTCCTGAACTCGCTGATCCTCGCGGCATCCGCCGTGGTCGGCACCGTGCTCTCGTCGGCTCTCGCCGCCTACGCGTTCGCCCGGGTGCAGTTCAAGGGTCTCGGGGTGCTGTTCGCCGCGATGATCGGCACGCTGCTGCTGCCGTTCCACGTCGTGATCATCCCGCAGTACATCATCTTCAATCAGCTCGGATGGGTCGACACCTTCATCCCGCTGATCCTGCCGAAGTTCCTGGCCACCGAGGCGTTCTTCGTCTTCCTGCTCGTGCAGTTCATCCGCCAGATGCCGCGCGACATGGACGAAGCGGCACGCATCGACGGCGCCGGTCACTTCCGGATCTTCTGGGCGATCATCCTGCCGCTGATCAAGCCCGCCCTGATCACCTGCGCGATCTTCTCGTTCATCTGGGCGTGGAACGACTTCCTCGGGCCGCTGCTCTACCTGACGAGCCCCGAGAACTATCCGCTGCCCATCGCGCTGCGTCTGTACAACGACCAGTCGTCGACGTCGGACTACGGTGCCACGGTCACGGCCTCGTTCGTGGCGCTTCTGCCGGTGCTGCTCTTCTTCGTGGTGTTCCAGCGCTTCCTCGTCGACGGAGTGGCGACGCAGGGTCTGAAGGGATAGCCATGTCGGTCATCAGCGGAGACCGCCGGGAGCACCGGGCGGCGAAGCGCGAGGCGCGCTCGGGTGCCGGCCCGACGGTCGCCGGCATCGAACCGGGCGTCAACCCCGGGGCGACCGCCAAGTTCGGTCTGTTCGGCGAGGTGCTCACGATCGGTCTGATGATGACCGTCGTGGCCCTCGGCGTCGTCACTCTGCCGATCGCGCTCGCCGCCGGCATCCGTCATCTGCGGCGTTTCGTCGCCGCGGAAGACTCGCGGGCAGGTCTCTTCTGGGATGACGTGCGTGCCGGCCTCCTGCCCTCGCTCGTGGTCGGTGTTGCGGCCGCGCTGATCGCGGGAGTGCTCACGCTCGACGTCGTGCTGGCCGGGTCTGGTGCCTTGCCCGGGGGCGAGGTCATCGCGGTCGTCGGCTGGGCCGGGCTTCTCGTTCTCGCCGTCGCGATCCTGATGGCCGCGGGCGCCTGGTCTCCTCGGCAGGGGTGGCGGGCAGCGGTCCGAGGGGTTCCCGCAGCCGTCCGAGCGGATGTCGCAGGCACCGCCTACATCGCTGCCGCCGCGGTCTTCACCGGCGTCGTGACCTGGGCGCTCGCGCCGCTGTTCATCGCGGGGATCGGCTGTGCGGCGCTCG
Organism: Microbacterium sp. Leaf161; assembly: GCF_001423645.1. NCBI lineage: Bacteria > Bacillati > Actinomycetota > Actinomycetes > Micrococcales > Microbacteriaceae > Microbacterium > Microbacterium sp. Leaf161. The sequence continues at coordinate 1,907,301 of NZ_LMOW01000001.1, forward strand.
CCGTCGTCGCCGTGCCCGCGCGTCGCAGGCGCGGAGTGCACCGCACAGAATGAGAAGGTAGTCGTTGGCGCACGCGCGAACAGACGGAGGCATGCCATGGCGGTAGGGGTGAAGGACGTCGCGGCTGCGGCCGGCGTCTCGGTCGGCACCGTCTCGAATGTCCTCAATCAGCCGGAGCGCGTGTCAGCCAAGACGGTCGAACGCGTGCAGCGGGCGATCCAGGAGCTCGGCTTCGTGCGCAACGACGCTGCCAGGCAGTTGCGCGCCGGTCGCAGCCGCAGCATCGGCCTCGTGGTGCCCGATATCGGCAACCCGTTCTTCGCCGAGGTGGTCAGGGGAGCGGAAGACAGAGCAGCGGATGCCGGAATGACCGTGCTGCTGGGCAACAGCGATGAACGAGACGAGCGCCAGCTGGCGCATCTCGAGCTCTTTCAGGAGCAGCGGGTCAACGGCGTGCTGCTCACCCCCGCCTCCGACGATCTCTCGGCCGTGCATCGTTTCGCCGCCGGGGGGATGCCGGTGATCCTCGTCGACCGTGAGGTGGAGGAGGGGGTTCTTCCGTCGGTCTCCGTCGACGACGTCGAGGGGGGCCGGCTCGCGGCCGATCACCTGCTCGCATCCGGGCGTCGTCGTCTGGCCTTCGTCGGAGGGCCGCAATCGGTGCAGCAGGTCGCCGATCGTCTTCGGGGGGTGCAGGCAGCGGTCGCGGCCCACCCCGATGTGACGCTCGAGATCGTCGAGCAGTCCGCTCTCTCCGTTCTCCAGGGGCGGGCGGCGGGCGAAGCGATCGCGGCGCGTCCGGCAGGCTCGCGTCCGGATGCCGTCTTCGCCGCGAACGACCTGCTCGCCGTCGGGCTGCTGCAGGCGTTCAGCTTCGGCTCCGGCATCCGCGTGCCCCACGACATCGCGATGGTCGGATATGACGACATCGACTTCGCCTCCGCCACCGTCGTGCCGCTGAGCTCGGTGCGCCAGCCGGCCAGGCTGCTCGGCTGGACCGGCGTCGACCTGCTGTTGAAAGAGCTCGACGGGGTCGAGCACGACCGCCGCGTGCGGTTCCAGCCCGAACTCGTGGTGCGGGAGTCGAGCTCGGTGAGCATCCCCGGTCGTTGAGCGAAGACGACGCAGTCGACTGAGACGAAACGTCGCGACCCGTTCTGCGGAACCTGCCACATTTCGTCTCGGGCCGCTTCGCGGGCCCCGCTCAACGATCGGTACGCCGATTCGTTCCCGTCACCGGAACCCGTTATGCTTGCAAGGTGCATCCGATCTTCACGGACCGGATGCCTGGAGACGTCGCATAGTCCGGCCGAGTGCACCACCCTGCTAAGGTGGAGTCCCCTCACGGGGACCAGGGGTTCAAATCCCCTCGTCTCCGCAGAAGAAATCCCTGCTTCGGCAGGGATTTTCTGTTTCAGGCGGTGATACTGCGGTCCCGAGCGGCGAGGGCATCCGCGAGGTACGAAGCCGTCGTGCTCCCGCTCGCCGAGGCGATCGAGCGCGGGGTCCCCTGCGCCACGACCGTGCCCCCGAGGTCTCCCGCACCGGGGCCCATGTCGATCACCCAATCGGCCTGCGCGACCACGCGCATGTCGTGCTCGACCATGACCACAGAGTTGCCGGCGTCCACCAGATGCTGAAGATGCACGAGCAGTCGATCGGTGTCCGACGGATGGAGCCCCGAGGTGGGCTCGTCGAGCAGGTACAGGGTGTCGCCGTGCTGGGCACGCCGCAGCTCTGACGCCAGCTTCACGCGCTGCGCCTCGCCGCCGGAGAGTTCGGTCGCCGACTGACCCAGCGGCAGATACCCCAGTCCCACGTCGAGGAGTGCGTCGAGGTGTCGAGCGACGTCGGCATCGTCGGCGAAGAGAACACGCGCGTCGTTCACGCTCAGGGCGAGCACGTCGGCGATGGTGTGCCCGTGGAGTTCGATCTCGAGGGTCTCGGGGTTGTAGCGGGTGCCGCCGCACGTGCTGCAGGGAGCATGAACCGTGGGGAGGAAGAGCAGCTCCACCTCGACCGTGCCCTCGCCCTTGCAGGTGGGGCATCGTCCGCTCGCCAGGTTGAATGAGAATCGGCTCGCGGCGTATCGCCGCCGCCGCGCTTCCGGAGTCGCGGCGAACAGAGCGCGGACGCGGTCGAACAGCCCTGTGTAGGTTGCCACGTTCGACCGTGACGTGCGGCCGATCGGCTTCTGGCTGACCTGCACGACGCGACGCACGCGTCCGGCGGGACCCGACGCATGCCCGGTCGTCTCCGCCGTCGGAGAGGAGAACAGCGGATCCGTCGTCGTGGCGCTCTGCTCGTCTCGCGAGACGTCGAGCGTCGAGCTGTCCACCTCACTGGAAAGGCTCCTGTGCAGCAGATCGGGCAGAGCCTGGGTGACGAGAGACGACTTGCCCGACCCCGAGACGCCGGTGACGGCGGTAAGGCAGCCGAGGGGGATCGACACTGAGACGCTGCGGAGGTTGTTCCGTGAGACATCGGTGAGCACGAGCTCGCCGTCGGGCTCGCGAGCGGCGGGTGCCGGAGTCGTCGGCCGTTCGGCGCGCGGGTCATCGGCGAACAGGTAGCGCCGGGTCTGGGAGTGCTCCGCCTCGCGGAGCCCGTCGATCGGACCGGAATAGACGATCTCGCCCCCCGTGGCTCCCGCACCGGGGCCGATGTCGACGATCCAGTCCGCATGCCGGATCACGTCGAGGGAGTGCTCGACGAAGAAGACCGTGTTGCCCGAGTCTCTGAGCGATCGGAGGATGCGCACGAGCGCTTCACCATCGGCGGGATGGAGCCCGGCAGACGGCTCGTCGAGCACGAACATGACCCCGAACAGCTGCGAGAGCACCTGGGTCGCGAGCCGCATGCGCTGCAGTTCCCCCGAAGACAGAGTGGGGGTCGACCGATCCAGCGAGAGGTAGCCCAGACCGAGCTCGATGATCGGAGAGACCCGATCGCGCAGCTCGTCGACCAGCCGGTGCGCCGCGAGCTGCTTCTCGGGCGAGAGCGCTTCGCTGTCGGATTCGGCGGCCGACCCGCCGTCGGACGGGTTGAGGGCGGTCTCGAGCAGGGCCTCGAGGTCGGCCAGCGGCAGCGCGGCCATCTCTGTGATGTCGAGACCGGCGAACGTCACGGCGAGCGCCTCGGGCTTCAGCCGGCGCCCATCGCACATCGGGCAGCGGACGCTGACCATGAAGCTCGCCGCCTTCTCGCGCATCTTCGCGCTCTTCGAATGGGCGAACGTGTTGAGCACGTACTGCTTCACCCCGACGAACGTGCTCATGTACGACGGCTCGATGCCGGCGGCGACGGCCTTGCGCACCTGCGCCGGGCCGCGGTCGGTGAACACCGGCACCTGCGGGGACTCCTCGGTGTACAGCACCCACTCACGCTGCTCCTCCGGCAGATCGCGCCACGGGATGTCGATGTCGTAGCCGAGGGAGATCAGGCTGTCGATGAGCTGCTTGCCGTGCCAGGCCCTGGGCCAGGCGTCGAGAGCCCGGTCGCGGATCGTCAGCGACTCGTCGGGGACCATGAGGTGCTCGGGCACGTCGTAGACCTGACCGATCCCGTGGCACTGCGGGCAGGCGCCCTGGACGGTGTTCGCGGAGAAATCCTCGGCGAACAGCGGCTCCGCCCCGGGCGGGTAGGTGCCGACGCGCGAGAACAGCATGCGCACGACGTTGCCGATCGACGTGGCGCTGCCGACGGTCGATCGCGCGCTGCCGGCGGTGCGCTGCTGGGGGAGGGCGACGGCAGGGGGCAGCCCCTCGATGGCGTCGACGTCGGGGATGTCGACCTGGCTCATCAGACGCCTCGCATACGGAGCCACCGATTCGAAGTATCGACGCTGGGCTTCGGCGTACAGAGTGCCGAACGCGAGGGAGCTCTTGCCTGAGCCCGAGACACCCGTGAAGGCGACGAGGGCATCGCGCGGTATCGCGACGTCCACGTCGCGAAGGTTGTGCACACGTGCTCCGGTCACGACGATGGCGTTCGACGTGCCCGAGAGCTTCGACGGTGGGGTCCCGCCCATCATGGACCTCTTCTCGTCTCCCGCGAAGAGCGGGGGTTGAATGCGGCGATCGCCGTCTCTGCGCCACGCTACCGCGCCCGTCCGACTTCGTGGGTGTCCTTGACAGCGGTCGGTCGATCGGGAAGGCGAGCCGATCAGCCGAGTCCCACGAAGGTGTGTCTCTGGTGGCCACGACGACCGCATCGCGTGCCCTCGGTCAGCCGCCAGAAAACGCTATCCTTGAGACCTTCCCCTGCCTGCATAGGAGCATCGTTCATGCCCATCGCCGCTGATGACCCCCGCCTGACGCACGCCTACGAGGCTGCCACCACCCGCTACACCGACGTGCCTTTCCAGCGCGCGGGCGCGAGCGGCATCCAGCTGCCCAAGGTCTCGCTGGGCCTCTGGCAGAACTTCGGACGCGATCGCACGTTCGACAGCCAGCGCGAGATCGTACTGCACGCGTTGGACCGCGGGGTCGTGCACATCGACCTCGCCAACAACTACGGTCCGCCCTACGGGTCGGCCGAGTCGACGTTCGGGGCAGTGCTCGACAGCGGCCTGGCACGCTATCGCGACGAGCTGTTCGTCACGACCAAGGCCGGCTACGACATGTGGCCGGGTCCGTTCGGCGACGGCGGCTCGCGCAAGTACCTCACGCGCTCGCTCGAGCAGAGTCTCCAGCGTATGAACACCGACTACGTCGACGTGTTCTATTCGCACCGACCCGACCCCGAGACGCCGCTCGAGGAGACGGTCACGGCGCTCGTCGACATCGTGCGCAGCGGAAAGGCGCTCTACGTCGGCATCTCGAACTACCCGGCGGAGCTCGCCCGTCAGGCCTATGAGCTGCTCGCAGACCAGGGGGTGAGGCTGCTGCTGCACCAGCCCCGGTACTCGCTGTTCGACCGCACCCCCGAGGCCGAGCTGTTCCCGGCGCTGCGCGGGCTGAAGGTCGGCAGCGCGGTCTTCTCGCCGCTCGCGCAGGGCCTGCTCACCGGCAAGTACATCGACGGCGACGTCCCCGCCGACTCGCGCGCGGCCAACAGTCACTTCCTCGACGGATCGGCCCTCACCGACAGCTACCTCGAGCGCATCCGCGGCATCGACCGCGTCGCGAAGGAGGCTGGTCTGTCGATCCCGCAGCTCGCCATCGCATGGGTGCTGCGCGACCCCGTGGTGACGACCGCGATCATCGGAGCCTCGCGCACCGGCCAGATCGACGACGCCGTGGCTGCGAGCCAGGTCGAGCTGTCGGATGACGTCATCGCTGCTCTCGAGGAGTTCGCCGCAGCGCCCGGCACCAGCGTGGTCTGAACGGCGCCGCGATCGGGATTCCGTGGTGGCGTGCTGCCCCGGACGCGCTGTCAGGCGGGGCTTCTCGGACCTTTCTGACGCCGTCGCGTAATATTCCGTGCGCCAGCGGGTCTGGTTAGTGGACGCCCCTGCGAACGGGGGCGTCCGCAACGGATCCCGAGGAGCCTCAGATGACCATCGCCCACGTCGAGCTGCGAACGCACCAATGGAGTCATCGCAGCCCCGTTCCGCTGCCCGAACTCGCCTTCCAGCACATCCTCGCGGCGATTCTCCGGGGTGAGTACGTGTCCGGTGACCGGCTCGACACCGCACGCTTCGCTCAGGAGCTGCACATGTCGCTGAATCCGATCCGCGAAGCCATCATCCGGCTCCGCGACATCGGATTGGTCGAGGTCACTCCCGCTCGCTACACCAAGGTCGCCGATTTCACCGCGTCCGATTCCTGCGCCGCCCTCAGCTATGCCGGGGTGCTCGCCGGCACTGCGCTCCGGAAGGCGCTGCCGACGACCGCCGAGCGAGTGCGCTCAGAACTCGCGGCCCATGCCGAAGAGATCGGCGGCGCCGTCGGGGACACCAGCCGCCACGCGGCAGTCATCGGGTTCCTCACTGCCGTGACCGACCTCATCGAGCATCCTCGCCAGGCGATCCATCTCGTCGAGGCCACGATCCTGGCCCAGTGCGCCCTGCAGTTCTCCGGGGTCACCCGCGGTGACGGTGTGACGCAGGTGCGGTCCGTCGCGGCCGACGCCGTCGCGCACGCGGTGCGCGCAGGTGACCCGGATGCCGTCGAGACAGCCGTTCGCGGCCTCTTCGAGCACCTCGTCTAGTCCGCGGTCGCCTTCTCGAGATGAGGGCGCTTCGACCCCGGCGATTCGGAGCCCGCTGACCGACCCGTCGATAGAGTCGATGCATGGCTGCGACGAAGGTGTTGTTCATCGGTGGAACCGGAATCATCTCCTCGGCGGCGAGTGCGCTCGCCGCATCCCGAGGCATGGAGGTGACGCTGCTGAACCGCGGGCAGTCGCGCCGGGAGCCCGCGGAGGGCATCGAGGTGCTGACGGCCGACATCACGGATGCTGCCGCGGTCGATGCCGCTCTCGCCGGGCGCGAGTTCGACGTAGTCGCTGACATGATCGCGTTCACGCCTGACCAGGTGCAGCGCGACATCGACCGCTTCGAGGGTCGCACGGGGCAGTACGTCTTCATCAGCTCGGCATCCGCATATCAGAAGCCCGTCGCCCGCCTGCCGATCACCGAGTCGACCCCGCTGCGCAACCCGCACTGGCAGTACTCGCGAGACAAGATCGCGTGCGAAGACCTGCTCACCGCCGCCTATCGCGATCGCGGGTTCCCGGTCACGGTGCTGCGTCCCTCGCACACCTACGACAAGTGGACGATCCCGGCCTTCGGCGGATGGACAGCGATCGATCGCATCCGCCGCGGTGAGGAGATCATCGTGCACGGCGATGGCACGTCGCTGTGGACCCTCACCCACTCGAGCGATTTCGCCGTCGGGTTCGCCGGGCTGCTCGGCAATCCGTTCGCCTACGGCGACACCTTCCAGATCACCAGCGACTTCGTCTACACGTGGAACGAGATCTACTCGATCCTCGGGCGTGCGGCCGGTGCCGAGCCGAAGATCCGCTATGCCACAAGCGCGGCGATCGAGGATGCTGCACCGGATCGCGCCGGTCAGCTCTCGGGCGACATGGCGCACTCGGTGGTCTTCGACAACACGAAGATCCGCCGAGTCGTGCCCGACTTCACCCCCGTCATTCCTCTGCACACGGCGGCGCGAGAGATCATCGAGTGGCACGACGCGCATCCTGACCTGCAGCGCGTCGACCCCGCCGTGAACGCCCTGTTCGACGGCTTGCTCGCCTGACGCAGGATCAGCCGGCGGCGAGCACGGCGAGCACGTTGCCTGCCGGGTCTTTGAACCAGGCGATGTCGGGCCCGCGGTCCGGGCCGCCCCGGAGGATGCCCTTGTCGTCGGTGTCGAACTCCGAGTCGTCGTAGATCTTCGTCACGACCCCTCGGCCGTTGAGCTCATCGACGGCGGCCTCGACGTCGTCCACCGGGAAGTTGAGGATCGTGAAGCTCGCGGGCTCATGGTTCGGCTTGGCGTAGACGAGGATCGACCCGCCGTCGGGCAGGCTGATGTCGAGGAACCCCATGGCGTTGGTGGTGACATCCATGCCGAGGGTGTCGCCGTAGAAGGAGCGGGCTGCGTCGATGTCGTCGACGCTGAATCCGCTGAACGCGTGTGCTGTCTGAAAGGCGGTCATGCGTTCAGCATGCGCCGCTCCCGGCGAGGTGTCCAGACCCTATGGGCGCACCTGGTTCACGAGTTCGTCGTCGGCGAGCAGTCGGCTGACGTTGTCGTCGACGAGTCGGGCGGCCCCCACGGGGCGGTTGCCGGCGACGTGCGGGGTGATGAGCAGGTTCGGCGCGTCCCAGAGCGGATCGGATGCCGGGAGCGGCTCCGACTTCGCGACGTCGATCGCTGCGGCGCGCAGCTGCCCTGACTCGAGTGCCGCGATCAAGGCGCCCTCGTCGACGGTGGCACCCCGACCCACGTTCACGAACACGGCACCGGGCTTGAGCGCGGCGAACACCTCGGCGTCGAACAGATCGGCGGTCTCGTCGGTGGCGGGCAGGATCGACACCAGCACGTCGGTGTCTGCCAGCACATCGGTCGCATCGGCATCCGCGTGCACGTCGAAGCCCGACCGCTCGCCGGCGGTGCGGGCGATGCCCTGCACCTCGGCCCCGAGTGCGGTGAGCGACGGAGCGAGCGTCGAAGCGATCGATCCGAAGCCCCAGATGGTCACCCGAGCACCGGAGAGCGTGTGCAGCGCCCGGGTCTCGACAGCACTCTGCTCGTCGATGAACTCGTCGTCCCAGCGGTGCTCGCGCTGGGCGTCGCGCAGGCGGTCGAGTCGGCGCACCGCGCTCAGGATCAGCGCCAGGGCGTGCTCGGCGACCGGACCGTCGTGCAGCGAGCGACCCGAGCAGATGCGCACGTCCGCCGCGAACCCGGCGTTCAGCACCGCGTCGGCTCCCGAGGCCAGAGCCTGCACGAGCTGCAGCCGGGGGAGCACGCGAGCTGCGTGCTGCAGCCACGACGAGGAGTTGTGCCAGACCACCAGCACCTCGGCGTCGCGGTGCTCATCGGGGACGTCCGCGTCGATGTCGTAGACGACGGTCTCGACGTCTGCTGTCAGCGGCAGCGCGATGGTGTTCGGGATCAGGATCTTCATGTGCGTCTCCGGTTCGCGGCGGTCAGCGGGGGGATTCGGTCGACTCGCGCCAGATCACGGTGAGCAGACCGTCGGGTTTCGTCGGCGGCTCTCCACCGCGCACGGCGGCGATGAGGCGATGCATCGAGTAGGCCCCCAGTCTCTCGCGGTCCTGTGAGACGCTCGTCAGCGAGGGCACGAGGAACGCGCTCTGGGGGTGGTCGTCCCACCCGGTGACGGCGACGTCGTCGGGCAGCGTCCAACCGCGCCTGGTCGCCGCGCGGATGGCGCCCGTCGCGATGACGTCGTTCGCCGCGATCACGGCCAGGGGCGGTGCATCCGCCGGCAGCGCGTCGACGGCGGCCTCACCGGCGCTGCCGCTCCACTCGTCGCCGAACACCCCCAGTGACTCGAGTCCGAGTCGGGCGATCGTGTCGAGATAGGCGGCGCGGCGGGCTCGCGCCGACGGGAAGTCGTCGGGGCCGGCCAGGTGCACGAATCTCCTGTGGCCCTGCGCGGCGAGTCGCTCGATCATCTCGGCGATCGGACGGGAATCGGTGAACTCGCCGGTCATGTGCATGGCGTCGTCGAACTCGCCCACCGACAGCACGACGGGCCCGCCGCCCCCGTTCGTGTCAGTGAAGGGGAGCGGGGTGAACGCGAGCACCCCCTCGTACTGACCGGAGTCGACGAGCTCGGAGAGGCGCTCGTCGCGGGCCGTCGGGTCCTGGGGCAGGCTCACGACCTCGACGACGTAGCCCTCCTCGCGGGCGGCGGAGATCGCACCCGACAGCAGGGTGAGCGGGTTCATGGTGGCGATCGGCACGACGACCGCGAGTCGCCCGGTGCGGTGCGTGCGCATGGAGCGGGCCGCGAGGTTCGGCCGGTAGTTCAGCTCGGATGCCGCTCGCAGCACCCGGTCTCGGGTGGCCTCCGAGATTCCGGCGCGCCCGGTGAAGACGAAGGACACGGTCGACTGCGACACCCCGGCGAGGTGTGCGACGTCATGGCTCGTCGGCCTCTTGTCCACGGCATCCGTCCTTTCCGGGCTTGACGTGACGGGTGTGCCTCTCGATAGTATCTACTACGTCTTAGTAATACGTAGTAACACCTCATCGAGGAGGCAGCGAATGCTCAGGATCGGCATCATCGGCACGGGAGGGATCGCCGACGCGCATATCAGCGGATACCTCGCTTTCGCGGGCGACTGCGAGGTGGTCGCGCTCGCCGACGTGATCCCGGGCAGGGCGGCGCAGAAGGCCGAGGCCTTCGGACTCGCCGATGCGGCGACGTTCGACGATCCGCTCGAGATGATCGCCCACGCGGGCCTCGACATCGTGAGCATCGCGACCCCTCCCTCGACACACGCCGCGCTGGCGATCGCCGCCCTCGACGCGGGGATCCACGTGCTCGTCGAGAAGCCGATGGCCCCCTCGCTCGAAGAGTGCGATGCGATGCTCGCGGCGCAGGAGCGCTCGGGCAGAGTGCTGTCGGTCGTCGCGCAGAACCGGTTCCGTGACGACCTCGCGGCGTTGAAAGACGTCGTCGACTCCGGTCTGGTCGGCTCTATCTCGCACGTGCGCGTCGACTCGGCCTGGTGGCGAGGGCTGCCCTACTACGACCTCTGGTGGCGCGGTACGTGGGAGAAAGAGGGTGGCGGATGCACGCTGAACCACGCCATCCACCACATCGACCTGCTGCTGTGGCTGCTGGGGACTCCGACCGAGATCACCGCCATGCTCGCCAACGCGCAGCACGACAACGCCGAGGTCGAGGATCTCTCGGTCGCGATCTTCCGATACGACCGCGGCCTCGCCCAGCTGACCAGTTCGGTGGTGCACCACGGCGAGGAGCAGGCGATCGTGATCCAGGGTGCGCATGCGCGGGTGTCGCAGCCGTTCTCCGTCGTCGCAGAGCAGTCCCGGCGCGACGGATTCCCCGAAGACGGGGGAGCTCCCGACGTCGTGGCGCGCATCGAGGCGCTCGTCGCCGGCCGCACACCGCTCGTGCACCTCGGCCACGAAGGGCAGATCGGCGATCTGATCGGCGCGATCCGCGACAGCCGCCCACCGATCGCCGGGGGACAGGACGGCCGCAATGCGGTAGAGGTCGTCACTGCGATCTACAAGGCGGGGTTCGAACGCCAGTTCGTCTCACTGCCGATCGCGGCGTCCGACCCGTATTACCGAGCCGGGCAGCTCGTGGCACACGCTCCGCACTTCTTCGAGAAGACCTCGTCGCTGGTCGAGGCGGCATCATGACCGCATCCTCGTTCCCGGGTGGCACATCGCTGTCTCATCTCGACGTGTATGCAGATGCCGCGCCCGACGGCATCTGCGGAGGCAGCCCCCACATGCACCTCGTCTCGACGGAGGCCTACGTCGTGATCTCGGGTGAGGGCGCCCTGCAGACGATCGACGCCGACGGCTTTCGGGAGACTCCGCTGTCTGCCGGGTCGGTCGTGTGGTTCACCCCCGGAACGATCCACCGCGCCGTGAACCGCGGTGACCTGCGAGTCGTCGTGCTGATGAGCAACGCCGGGCTCCCCGAGGCGGGCGATGCGGTGCTGACCTTTCCGTCCGACGTCGTCGGCGATCCTGACGCGTATGCCGAAGCGGTGTCGCTCGGGGACGACGACGGCGAACGCGCGGCACGAGCCGGACGACGACGCGACCTCGCGGTGACGGGGTTCGAGACGCTGCGGGACGCCGTCGCCGCCGGCGACCGCACCGCTCTCACCGCCTTCCACGCCGCCGCTGCAGCGCTCGTGCGCGACCGCGCCCAGACATGGCCCGACCTGGTGCGGGAGCGCCCACTGGCGCAGGCGGAGCACTCGCTCGCGCTCGCCGAAGCCGTGGCATCGGGCTCTGTGGCGCATCTGGCCGACGCCCGCGTGCACCGGGCCGCACCCTCGGTGGGAGAGCGCGCATTCGGCATGTGCGGACGCCTGCGCACCTATAGCGTGAACGATGGTGGCGTGAACGATGAGGAGACCCTGCGATGACCCGCACCTACACCTTCGATCCTCTGCCGGAGCCGGTCGTCGGCCCCGGTGAGTTCGTGTTCGCCGCCGTGGGGCTCGACCACGGCCACATCTTCGGCATGGTCGAGCAGCTTCTCGAGGCTGGCGCCACGCTGTCGCTCGTCTACGACGCCGACCCCGCGAAGCTCGCCGACTTCGTCGTGCGGTTCCCGCAGGCGCGGGCGGCCGCCAGCGAGCAGGAGGTGCTCGACGACCCGCACGTGCGACTCGTCGCGAGCGCGTCGATCGCCAATCAGCGGGCTCGGCTCGGTGTCCGCGTCCTCGACGCCGGCAAGGACTTCTTCGCCGACAAGCCCGCGATCACGACGATGGACGACCTCGCCGCGGCCCGCGAGGCCGTCGAGCGCACCGGGCAGAAGTTCGCCGTCTACTACGGCGAGCGGGTGCACTCCGAGGCGGCGATCCTCGCCGGCCAGCTGATCGATCAGGGAGCGATCGGAACCGTGCTCCAGGTCGCGTCGTTCGGCCCTCATCGCATCGGCACCGGGCGCCCCGACTGGTTCTACGACCCCGAGCAGTACGGCGGGATCATCTGCGACATCGGCAGCCACAACTTCGAGCAGATGCTCTACTACACCGGTGCGACGGACGGAGAGGTGGTCAGCTCGACGGTCGCCAACTACGCGCATCGCGAGACCCCAGGGCTGCAGGACTTCGGCGATGCACACGTGGTGCTCGACAACGGCACGACCGGCTATGTGCGCGTGGACTGGTTCACCCCGGCAGGACTGGACGTCTTCGGCGATGGGCGCACCGTGCTGCTCGGCACCGACGGGTACATCGAGCTGCGCAAGTACACCGACATCACGACCGACAACGGCGGCGGTCAAGTGCTGCTCGTCAATCAGGACGGGCAGTTCCGGTTCGATGCGACGGGCAAGACGGGGTTCCCGTTCTTCGGCCGGCTGATCCGCGACTGCCTCGACCGCACCGAGCATGCGATGACGCAGCAGCACGCCTTCGCCGCGGCCGAGCTGAGCATCATCGCCCAGCGCGACGCTCGGGTGCTCGCCGGCTGACCGCATCCGCCTTCGGCATCCGCCTTCGGCATCCGCTGCCTCGCGCGTGGTTAGCAGGGCGCGTCCGACGCAGTCGCCACCGGTTCGGGAGGAGGACTGCGCCTCGGGAGGACGGATGCCGTGCACGGCTCCTCCCGAAGCGCAGATCGCCTCCCGAGGGGCTGTCCTCCCAAGGGCAGGTGCGCAGGATCAGTCGACGATCAGAGCAGCCTGGCGCGCAGCGCCGAGCGCCACGTACTCACCGGGTTCCGGCACCTCGACAGGGAGACCGAGGATCTCCGGCGCGACGCGGCGCACGGCCTCCGACTGCGCGCCGCCGCCGATCAGCAGGGCGCGCTCGAGAGGGATGCCGAGGTCGCGCAGCGCGTCGAGGCCCGCGCCCAGTCCGCGCAGCATCCCCTCGACCGCAGCGCGTGCCAGGTTCTGCCTCGTCGTGGATGCCAGTGTCATGCCCGAGAGGGATGCCGTGGCATCCGGCAGGTTGGGTGTGCGCTCGCCCTCGAAGTAGGGGAGCAGCGTGAGTCCGTCCGCGCCCGGCGTGGCCTGCAGAGCGAGATCGCTGAACTCGTCGTGCGTCACACCGAGCAGTGCTGCCGTCACGTCGACGACCCGGGCCGCGTTGAGCGTGGCGACGAGAGGGAGGAAGTTGCCCGAGGCATCGGCGAACCCTGCCACAGTTCCGGTCGCGTCGCTCAGCGGGGTGGTGCTGATCGCACACACCGTGCCGGATGTGCCGATCGACACGACCGCATCCCCGGGCACGGCGCCGAGTCCGAGTGCGGCAGCGGCGTTGTCTCCGGCTCCGGCGCCGACGCGCCGACCATCGGCATCCGTCGTCCACTCGTCGTGTGCGAGCACCCGGGGCAGGATCGCATCGTGCCCCAGAGCGGCGACCAGCAGCTCACGGTCGTACTCGCCCGTCGACGGATTCCAGTAGCCGGTGCCCGACGCATCCGACCGATCGGTCACGAGCTCGTCGAGCACCGGGTTCTCGGGGCCGAAGCCACGCAGGCGCCACGTCAGCCAGTCGTGCGGAAGAGCGACCGCGGCCACCCGTGCCGCGTTCTCGGGCTCGTGATCGCGCAGCCAGCGCAGCTTCGTGATCGTGAACGAGGCCACGGGAACGAGCCCGGTGCGCGCGGCCAGCTCGGTTGCTCCGTACTCGGCGATCAGTTCCGTCGCCGCGCCTGCGGAGCGCGTGTCGTTCCACAGCAGTGCATCGCGGATGACACGGCCGGATTCGTCGAGCGCCACCAGGCCGTGCTGCTGCCCGCCGATCGACCAGGCCTCGATCTCGTCGAGAGAGCCGGCCTCCGTGATCGCGCCGTTCAGGGCACGCCACCAGGCCTCGGGGTCGACCGACGTCCCGTCAGGGTGCGTCGCGCGACCGGCGCGGACGACCGCTCCGGTCGCCGTGTCGACGACGACGGCCTTGCAGGACTGGGTCGACGAGTCGACCCCGAGAACCAGCGGCATGTCGATCAGCGAGCGCCGAGCAGGTGCTCGGTCGCGAGCTGCTGCAGTCGGACGAAGCCGAAGCCCTTGCCGCCGAAGTAGGAGTTCGCGTCGAAGTCCTCGTATGCCGAGCGGTCGGCGAGGAAGTCGTCGTAGCTCTCTCCGGGGTTGAGGGTCGGCGTCGAGAGCTCGTCGACGCGAGCCGCCGCGAGTGCCTCCTGCACTTCGGGGTCGGCGCGGAACGCCGCAGCGCGCTCCTTCAGGAGCAGGTAGGTGCGCATGTTCGCGGCCGCCGAGTCCCAGACGCCCTTCTCGTCTTCGGTGCGGCTCGGCTTGTAGTCGAAGTGGCGGGGGCCGTCGTAGGCGGGCACTCCGCCGGGGCCGCCGTTCTCGAGCAGGTCGACGAGCGAGAAGGCGTTGTGCAGGTCGCCGTGACCGAAGACGAGGTCCTGGTCGTACTTGATGCCGCGCTGACCGTTGAGATCGATGTGGAAGAGCTTGCCGTGGAAGAGCGCCTGCGCGATGCCGGCGGTGAAGTTGAGTCCGGCCATCTGCTCGTGACCCACCTCGGGGTTCACGCCGACGAGCTCGGGGCGCTCGAGCGAATCGATGAAGGCGATCGCGTGTCCGAGGGTCGGCAGCAGGATGTCGCCGCGCGGCTCGTTGGGCTTCGGCTCGATCGCGAACCGGATGTCGTAGCCCTTGTCGGTGACGTAGTCGCCGAGCAGGTTCACGGCCTCGCGGTAGCGCTCGAGTGCCTGGCGGATGTCCTTCGCGGAGTCGTACTCGGCACCCTCGCGCCCACCCCACATGACGAACGTCTTGGCGCCGAGCTCCGCGCCGAGGTCGAGCTGGCGGAACACCTTGCGCAGGGCGTACCGGCGCACATCGCGGTCGTTCGACGTGAAGCCGCCGTCCTTGAAGATGGGTGCGCTGAACAGGTTGGTGGTGACCATCGGCACGACGAGGCCCGTGTCGTCGAGAGCGCCCTTGAGTCGGTCGATCTGCGTCTGGCGCTCGGCGTCGGTCGATCCGAAGGCGAACAGGTCGTCGTCGTGGAAGGTCAGACCGTAGGCGCCGAGCTCGGCGAGCTTCTCGACGGCGTGCACCACGTCGAGCGCGGGCCGGGTGGGGCCGCCGAAGGGGTCTGCGCCGTTGTAGCCGACGGTCCACAGGCCGAAGGAGAACTTGTCATCGCGGGTGGGGGTGCTCATGGCTGCTCCTGTGCAGGTCATCGAATAAGTTGTGCTTGACAACATATCTCATGACAGGGGGCGCGTCCACCCCCTACAGTGAAGGGATGCCGTCGCAGTCGAGCCCCGCGCTGGGCACCCGCCCCCACAATCTCTCCCTCATCCTGCGGCTCGTGCACGAGAACGGCGCCCAGTCGAGAGCCGCTCTCACGGAGCAGACGGGGCTCAACCGCTCGACGATCGCCGACCTCGTCGCAGAGCTCGTCAGACGGGGGCTCGTCGACGAGCGGGTCCCGGACGTCGCCGGTCGTGTGGGTCGACCCTCGCCGGTCGTGACGGCCTCGGCTCGCGTCGTCGCCATCGCGGTGAACCCGGAGGTCGATGCGATCGAGATCGCTGCGGTCGGCCTCGACCGCAGCATCCTCGTGCGCGAACGACTGCCGAACGAGACGGTGCCGACACCCGGAGTCGTCGTGGCGACGATCGCCGAGCGCATCGCCGCATGGCGCGAGGGGCCGCTCGCCGATGCGCGGATCGCGGCCATCGGCGTCGCCGTGCCCGGTCTCGTGCGCGCCTCCGACGGGGTCGTGCGCAACGCGCCCCATCTGGGCTGGACCGACGTGCCGCTCGCCGACCTCGTCTCCGCGGCCACGTCGTCTGCCGCCTTCGTCGACAATGATGCGACGCTCGGGGCCATCGCCGAGCACCGCTACGGCGCAGGCCGAGGGATCGACGACGTCGTCTACATGAACGGAGGTGCGTCGGGCATCGGTGGCGGCCTGATCGTCAATGGCAAGCCGGTCGCCGGCGCGGGCGGATACGCGGGTGAGTTCGGCCAGAACAGGCCGCGGATCTCTGCAGACGCGGATCGCCGCACCGCCGATGGCGTGCTCGAGGCCGAGGTGAGTCGCCGTCTGCTGCTCGACGCGGTGGGCCTCGATGCGGCCGATGACGAGCTGCTCGACGCCGAGCTCTCGGAGTCCGGATCGGCGGTGGTGGCTGATGAGATCACGCGTCAGGCGCGTGTGCTCGCGGGGGCGCTGGCCAACGCCGTCAACGTGCTCAACCCCGCTCTCGTCGTGCTCGGAGGGTTCCTCGCGACGATCGCCGACCTGAGGGCCACGCAGATCGCGGACGACGTGCGTGCGCTGGCGATGCCGGAGAGCGCGGAGGCGCTCGAGATCCGTCCTGCCGCTCTCGGCGCCGACAGGCTGCTGATCGGTGCGGCCGAACTGGCCCTCGCCGACCTGCTCGCGGATCCGGGGGAGCGCAGCTGATCTCGCGAGGCGACTGATCGGATCCGACGCGGAAAGTCGGGTCGCGGCACACCCTCGGATCGCACGATGGTGAGGAAAGGAGGACCTCATGATCGGAACGCTCAACGCACTGGTCGATCTCGTCGAGGCCGACGCCGCAGACGAGATTGACGTCGCCGGGTTCGCTCGTGTCCACGGGACGACGGAGTACCACCTGCGGCGGATATTCTCGGCTCTGGCCGGGATGCCGCTGTCGGAGTATGTCCGCCGCCGCCGGATGACGCTCGCCGGAGCAGAACTCGCCGCCGGCGCCCCGAACGTGCTCGATGTCGCGGTGAGACACGGCTACGGCTCGAACGAGGCGTTCGCCCGCGCGTTCCGCGCCGTGCACGGGATCAGTCCGGTCGACGCGCGCCGCGACGGGGGTCCTCTCCGCACACAACCCACGCTCCGGTTCCGCCTGAGCGTCGAAGGGAGCACCCAGATGGACGTCACCATCACCACCACCCCCGAGCTCGTGCTCGTCGGCCACGCCGCGCAAGTGCCGCTCATCCACGAGGGCGCGAATCCGCACATCCAGGCGCACATCGCCTCGATCGCACCCGAAGAGCATCTCAGGCTGAAGGCGATGAGCGACGCGGAACCCGGCGGAATCCTCGCCGTCACCGGTGATGTCGCACCGGACGCGCCGGAGGGGACTGAGCTCACCTATCTGCATGGCGTCTCCGTGTCTGCATCCACCGTGGTTCCCGACGACCTCGACGTCATCCGGGTCGAGGCGGGCGCGTGGGCGGTCTTCTCCGCGTCAGGTCCGTTCCCTGAGACCCTGCAGACCCTCTGGGCGGCCACGGCGACCGAGTGGTTCCCGTCGAACCCCTGGCGGCTGCGCCCTGGTCCGTCGATCGTGCGGTACCTCGAGTTCACCGGCTCGCACGCGTCGTGCGAGCTCTGGCTGGCAGTCGAGCCGGCGTGACGCGACTCGGGTGGGCGGCACGGACTGTCGTGCCGCCCACCCGATGTCTGCGGCCCGTGCGACACTGTGGCGACGGTCGGATGCCGATGCCGCCGTGAGAGGACCCGCGATGGCGCTCGATCCCAAGAAGACCCTCGACGCCTATCGGGCGAAGCGCGGTGAGTTCCGCATCCTCGAGGTGCCCCCGATGCAGTACCTGATGGTCGACGGCGCGGGCGACCCGAACAGTGCCCAGGCGTATCAGGATGCGGTGTCCGCCCTCTTCCCCGTCGCCTACACTCTCAAGTTCGCGAGCAGGGACCAGCTCGGGATCGACACGGTCGTGATGCCTCTCGAGGGGCAGTGGCACGCACCCGACATGGAGTCGTTCACATCGCGCCGTGACAAGTCGGCGTGGGAATGGACGCTCATGATCATGGTGCCGGAGCACGTCACCCGCGAGATGTTCGATCGCGCGGTCGACACGGTCGAGGAGAAGCTCGCGAGGAAGAAGCAGGCATCTCCCGCGCTGCGGTCCGTGCGGCTCGAGACCCTCGACGAGGGACTGTGCGTGCAGACCCTTCACGTCGGCTCATACGACGATGAGGCCCCGGTGCTCGACGAGCTGCACCACCGGTTCATCCCCGAGAACGGTCTGGCCATGACGGGGCTGCACCACGAGGTCTACCTCAGCGATGTCAGGCGCGTCGATCCGTCTAAGCTCCGGACGATCCTGCGCCAGCCCGTGGAGCGCACCGGCTGACGAGTGTCGAGTGCGCTCCGCGCAACCCCTCCGGTGTTCTTCGTGGCGGGGGATATCCTGCTCGGATGACCTCAGCGAAGGGTGCCGCGCGCACCGCGCAGCGATCCGATGCCTTCCGACGGGTGGCGCGGGCAGGTTTCGTCGTGGTCGGTCTCGTGCACATCATCATCGGGGCGATCGCCGTCTCCATCGCCACAGGCGGCGGCGGCGACGCCGACCAGGACGGAGCGATGGAGCAGATCCGCTCGACCCCCGTCGGCGGGCTGGTTCTCGGGCTGGTCGCGGTGGCGCTGGTCGCCCTTGCCGTGTGGCAGATCGCCAGCGGGCTCCTCGCCCGCGGCAAGGAGCCCCGCAAGTGGGGGATGAGGATCAAGCTCATCGGCATCGCGGGCGCGTACCTCGTGATCGCCGGCCTTGCGCTGATCTTCGCCTTCGGAGGGCATGTCGAGTCCGAGACGACGCTGCGCGCCCTCAGCGCGGTGATCCTCGGTGCTCCCGGCGGGATCGTGCTGCTCATCATCGTCGGGCTCACCGTGGCGGGTGTGGGTGTCGGGTTCATCGTCATCGGCTTCACCCGGGGCTTCGAGAAGACGATGGATGTTCCGGAGGGGCCGTCGCGGCCCGGGATCATCGCCCTCGGCATCGCGGGCTACATCGCCAAGGGCATCGCGATCACCGTGACCGGCTTGCTGTTCGTCGTCGCGGCGTGGACGCAGGACCCCGAGAAGGCTGCGGGCCTGGATGGAGCCCTGCGGAGTCTGATCGACCTGCCCCAGGGCCGCGCGATCCTCTGGCTCGTCGGGGTCGGACTCGCGATCTACGGCATCTTCTCGATGGTCCGCGCGCGCTTCGCACGGATGTGACGCTGCGCCTCAGCCGTTAGCGGGCTTCTCGCTCCACAGCAGCAGGAACGCGCCGAGGCCGATCATGAGCCCACCTCCGGTGGCGCCCATGGCCTCGATGCGGCGAGGAGATCGACCGAACCACTCACGGGCGCCGCTGGCGAGCAGCACCCAGATCGCATCGCAGGCGACACCGATCGCGACGACGATCGCGCCGAGCACGAACAGCTGCATCGGCACCGACCCCGCGTGCAGGTCGACGAACTGCGGGAGGATCGCCAGGAAGAAGGCGATCGACTTGGGGTTGGTGACGCCGACGACGAAACCCTCGGCGAGCAGCCGCACGCCTGATCGCCTCGCCACCGGCCCGGTCATCGTGGCTGCGGAGTCCTTGCGATGCCTGATCGCCTGGATGCCGAGGAACACCAGGTAGCCGGCGCCGAGCACCTTCACGATCGTGAAGAGCACGATCGACTGCGCCACCACCGTGCCCACGCCCAGCGCGACGCCGACGACGAGCACGATCGACCCGAGCGCCGTGCCCAGGATGCTGAGGAATCCGCCGAGCCGCCCCAGGGCCATCGCTCTGCCGATCGTGAAGAGCACCGTCGGCCCGGGGATCACGACCATCACGAACGCGGCCACGACGAAGGTCGCAAGGGTCTCGGCGCTGAACATGCTGCGAGCTTAGGGCAGGCCCGCGGAGACCCTTGAAAAAGTTTTTTCACGGCCCGTCATAAAAAGTCCGCATCGAGGTCTGGGTATATGACGGGCAGCTGCTGCTTCCTGTATCGCACTGGGGACACACACGACTTTTCGGGGAAAAGGCACTCGCCTCTCCCGCTTCGCCACACGTGGCGGACGGGATCGGCGCGCCGGGATTGGGACATTCATGAGCATTCGCTCGCACCACCGCACGGCGGAGCGGTCATCACGCTCCGGAGTCGCGCCTCGCCGACGGGCGATGACGCGGCTGCTCGGCGTGCTCGCCATCGCCGGCGTGCTCGTCGCCGGCGCGACTCTCGCCCCCAACAGCGGCATCACGGCCGCGGCGACGGTGCCTGGCACTCCTGGCACCCCGCAGCCGGGCACGCCCGTGTACACCGAGAACTTCTCGAACCAGAACGCGTCGCTCCTGCCGATCAGCATCCTGAACTACACGGGTGGCGCGGCCGCGGCCAACTCGACGTACACCGCCTCGGCTCAGTACACGCCCGCCGGCAACCAGTGCAACGGATGGGTCATGAGCAGCGTGACCCCGACGGCGCCCGTCACCGACCTCGGCTGCCTCAACAACCCGACCACGACCTGGCCCACGCTTCAGCAGATGGCGGCGGCACTGGGCACTGCGCAGGGGCAGACGACGACGCAGGCCGCCACCAACCAGGTGCTCACCTCGTACACCAACGCGACGAACGGCGTCATCGCCGCCGGCACGCAGTTCCGCACGGTCAACACCATCCCCGCGGTCGCCGGACACTACTACGCCGTGTCGGCGTACTTCGCCGCGGTCAACTGCCCCGCCGCCGGTGGTGCGAACCAGCCCAAGGAGACGTTCAGCCTTCTCGTGAACGGCAGTCCGATCGTGCTCAGCACCGGGCTGAATCCCTGCACGAACAACACCTTCTGGGGCACGCAGACCGCGAAGCTGCAGTCTGCGGCCTATCAGGTGCCCGTCGGATCCACGGCGAACCTCGGTCTGACGCTGTACAACGCGACAGCCACGGGTTCGGGAAACGACGTCGCGTTCGACCTGCCGCAGATCGTCGATGTCACCCCGCAGCTCGACAAGGCATTCAGCCCGACGGTGATCACGAACGGCTCGACCTCGAAGATGACGCTCACCGTCACGAACACGAGCGACCTCATGGCCAAGAACGACTGGTTCATCACCGACGCGCTGCCGACCAACCTCAAGATCGCGGCGACGCCGAACGTCGGCGGAACCTGCGTCCAGCGCGCCGGTGCCGCCTATGTGGTCACGGCACCCGCAGGCGGAACGTCGGTGTCGGTCACCGGCGGAGACCTCGCCTTGGGCCAGGCCTCGTGCACGATCACGGTCGACGTCACCTCGACGGTCAACGGCACCTACATCAATGGCCCTGCCAACATCACGACGAACCTGAACCCGCCGGCCAACGCCTCGCTCGAGGTCATCCAGCCGTCGATCGACATCGTCAAAAGCATCACCGCCGTGAACGGGGTCGCCGTGACCAGCGACACCGACCCCGACAAGGTGTACACCAAGGTCGGCGACGTCATCACCTACTCCTTCGTGGCGACCAACACGACTCCCAAGGCACCGACCAACACGACGCTCAACACCAACCTGACGAATGTGCGCATCACCGAGGACGCGTTCTCCGGTGTCGGTGACATGAGCGCCCTGACCTGCGTTCCGCCGCAGGGCTCCACGCTCGCCAGCGGCGCCAAGATGACCTGCACGGCCACCTACGTGGTGCAGCAGGGCGACATCGACAACGCACCGCTGACGAACGTCGCTCGCGCCACCGGAACCCCGGCAGTCGGCCCCACCGTGACCGACACCGACGACGAGATCATCCCGGCCGTCTGGAAGCCCGCGCTCGTGCTCGACAAGACGGCCTCGGTCGTCGACGTCGACCAAGACGGCGTGACCGGGCTCGGCGACCACATCATGTACACGTTCGACGTCACCAACACCGGCAATGTCACGGTCGCGAACATCACGGTGGTCGACGACCGGCTGACGCAGCGCAACATCACCGTGACCTGCACGCCCACGACCATCGCGCCCACTCAGGTGTCGCACTGCGTCGCGAATGCACCGTATGTCATCGGACAGGCCGATGTCGACGCGAAGAAGGTCATCAACACGGCCTACTCCACGGGAACCGACCCCAAGGGCGGCCCGGTGCGCTCGAACGACGACAGCACCGAGACGCCGATCGAGCCGTTCCGGATCCCACTGAAGATCGAGAAGGTCGGCGAGGCATCCGCGAACACGTGGGTGCGCATGGATGGCTCCTCGTTCGCGGTGCTCGCCGACGCGAACGGCGAGCCGGGCACCGCGCTTCCGTTCACGATCAACGGCGTCGAGACGGGACTGTTCCAGATTGACAGCATCCCGGCGGGCACCTACTGGCTGAGCGAGCTGACGGCGCCCGACGGATTCAGCCTGCTCGCAGCGCCGGTGAAGTTCACCATCAACGCCGACCGCACCGTGAGCATCACGGCAGGCGGCGACGAGGCGGTGACCGCCACAGGTCAGATCATCACGGTGCGCGATGTTCCGGCGATGAGCCTTCCGACCACCGGGGGGACGGGCGCGCTGCCCTACATCCTCGCCGGTTCCCTGACCGTGTTCGGCGCGGGCGCGCTGGCCCTCTGGGTCCGCAGACGCAGTGCACGTGCCGACGCCGATGACCCGCAGATCTGATCTGCACTTCTCACCAACCACCATCTGTACACCACCAGGGCGACCTGGACACCGAGAGAGAGACACAGTGAACACTCCCAACAACGGACGCGGATCCCGCGTCGCGGCAGGTCTGCTCGTCGCAGGCGTCGCCGCGCTGACCCTCGCCGCACCCGCCAGCGCTGCGACGCCGAACCTCGTCGACCCGGATGCTGTCGGTTCGCTGACGATCCACAAGTTCGAGGCGCCTGAGACGCCGACCGGCCTGCCGAACGACGGCACCGAGCAGAACGTCGCACTGGCACCGCTGCCCGGCGTGGGCTTCACGGTCTACAAGGTCGACACGATCGATCTGACGAGCAACCAGGGCTGGATCGACGCGAACGATCTCGCCGACCTCGACCCCGACAGCGTCGCCGACATCACCGCTGCCGGCTACACGGCCAGCGCGGTCGGCGGTCAGACGCTGACCGACGCGAACGGCGAGATCGCTTTGGCGAACCTCGACCTGGGCCTGTACTTCGTGGTGGAGACCGCACCGCTGGCGGGCTCGACCGGTGTGGCTCCGTTCCTCGTGACCGTGCCGCTGACCGACCCGGCCGATGACAGCACCTGGCTGTACGACGTGCACGTCTACCCGAAGAACGCCCTCACCGAGGCGACCAAGACCGTCGAGGACTCGGAAGACGTCAAGCTCGGCGACGAGATCGACTTCACCATCACGGGTGACATCCCCAACGTCGCCGTCATCGACGGCTACAAAATCGTCGACACGCTCGACGACAAGCTCGACTACGTCAGCGCCGCTGTCACGCTCGTCGACGGAACCCCGCTCGCCGCGGGCGACTACACGATCGTGCACGACGCCGCGACCAATGCGGTCACCGTCGAGTTCACCGCATCGGGCCTCGCCGTGCTCGCAGCTCACCCCGCCACGCAGGTGCAGGTCGTCGTCACGACCGAGGTCAACACGGTCGGCGAGATCGCCAACACCGCAGTGCTCTACCCGAACGC
This sequence comes from Microbacterium sp. Leaf161, assembly GCF_001423645.1. Classification (NCBI taxonomy): domain Bacteria; kingdom Bacillati; phylum Actinomycetota; class Actinomycetes; order Micrococcales; family Microbacteriaceae; genus Microbacterium; species Microbacterium sp. Leaf161. The sequence continues at coordinate 1,930,803 of NZ_LMOW01000001.1, forward strand.
CGGTTCGTACACGGTTCTGCCCGGTGAGCCCGGCGGACCCACAGTCACCCCCGAGGTCATCACCAAGTGGGGCGACATCACGGTCGAGAAGACCGACAAGGCCGGCGCACCGCTCACCGGCGCCGTGTTCTCGGTGTACCCGACCGAGCAGGACGCGATCGACGGCACCAACGCCATCGCCCTCGCCGGCTCGACCGAGTTCGCGGTCGCCGCTGACGGCACCGTGACCATCTCGGGTCTGCGCTACTCCGACTGGGCGGACAACGCCACGGTCGCCGTAGGCGAAGACGGCTACCAGTCGTACTGGCTCGCCGAGATCGTCGCACCCGACGGATTCGAGCTGCTCGCGGCTCCGATCGAGTTCACCGTCACCGCAGCCACCACGGCCGTGGGCGTCGACCTCGAGGTCGTCAACGTTCCCTCGAACGCCGGCTTCACCCTGCCGCTGACCGGTGGCACCGGCACGACCCTGTTCCTCGCCGGTGGCGTCATGCTGCTCGGCGGAGCGGTCCTGCTCGCCATCCGCAGCCGCCGCAAGGCCGCAGCACAGGCGTAACCCGAAAGACCGGCCGTGCGGGGGAGGTGAAGACATTCCTTCCCCCGCACGGCCCACTCGTCTTCACCTTCTTCTTCCCCTTCTCCGATCAGAGAGCGCAGCATGACCCTCATCGACGCGTCCACACCGGATTCTCCGGCGCGACCCTCCTCGCGTGCCACCGCGCACAGGGCGCGGTGGGGATGGAGCCAGTCGATCGTCATGCTCATCGCGACCATCGGCATCGTGGTGCTCGTCTATCCGACCGCAGCCTCGTGGTTCTCCGCGTGGAGTCACGACACCGATGTCGACGGCTACGTGCAGTCCGTCGAGCAGATTCCCGATGCGGCCGTCGACGAGATGCTCGCCGCGGCCGAGGAGTACAACGAGAACCTGCCGACCGGACCGCTGCGTGACCCCTATGCACTCGGCGCTGACGGTCAGCAGACAGCGATCGGGGAGGGCGCGTCGGCATACTTCGACACCCTGAGCGCTGACGGAACAGACACGATGGCACGGATCCGCATTCCGAGCATTCACGTCGACCTGCCGATCTTCCATGGCACCGACGAAGAGACACTATCGCGCGGGATCGGGCACCTTTACGGATCGTCCCTCCCCGTGGGCGGCTCGGGCACCCACTCGGTGCTCACCGGGCACAACGGCTTCGTGCAGGCAACCCTCTTCGACGACATCGACGAACTCGTCGAGGGCGACATCATCGTCGTCAGCACCCTGGGCCGAGACCTCTATTACGAGGTCGACCAGACGAAGACCGTTCTTCCGAACGATGCCGAGGATCTGCGCCAGGTCGCAGGCAAGGACTACCTGACGCTCGTCACCTGCACGCCCACGGGCGTCAACACCCACCGTCTTCTGGTGCGCGCCGAGCGCATCGATGCTCCGACCGAGGAATCCTCCGTCACCACGATCGCGGACACGACCAACCCGGCAGGATTCCCGTGGTGGGCGCTGCTCGTCGTCGGGGTCCCGGTGCTCACTTTCATCGTCGTCATGCCCCGGCGCGGGCGCAAGAACCGCAGCGGCCGACGAGCCACGCATCGTGCCGCTGAATCCGACTCATGACAGTCGACATGACAGTGGACCGCACCGACTCGAACCGAGGAGCTTCCGGTGGGACTGTTCCGAGTCGCCGGCCGCGGCGACGATTCGGTCTGTTATTCGCGAGCATCGTGCTCGTCGGACTCGGAATGTCCTTCCTCTCAGCATCCGTGTTCGCCCCCGACCTCGTCGACAAGGTGACCGGTGACGTCAAGGTCTCGGTGCTGAAGCAGTTCCATCAGATCTTCGCCCCCGACGAGCTGCCGACGATCCGGCTCGGGGGTGAGGGCGGGATGGTCGAGCTCGACCACTGCGACGGCACGTTCACCGAGATGGTCAGCTATCGGATCGACGACGTGCTTCCGCTCTTCGCCGCCCACAACAACTGCGGAGGCGACGTGATTCTCGGGTGGGATCTCGGTCAGCGCGTCATGATCGAGGGCTCTGACGTCGTCTACGAGGTCGTCGAGGAGAGGCACACTCCGAAGTGGTCGAACGTCGAGGCGCTCGTCGGCATGACGGGCGAGTTCATGGTGCAGACCTGCTTCTACGGTGAGAACAGGATGCGCTTTCTGTCGCTCGCACCCGTGGGCCCGACGGGGAGCGTCGACTGATGTGCCTTTCATCGAAGAACTCCGGTGGGCCCCGTCATGTTTTCCGGTCATATCGGTCTTGTAGGTATGGCCATCGGCCGCGCGTCGGGTTCCCGGCCGACGCCCGCACAGCAGAGATCGACCGCTCCCCGGCCGAACCCTCTCCCCGCGGAATCGACCCCTACGAGGGTCCGAGGGACGAGGCATCCCCACTGTCTCGTCCCTCGTTCGTCTCCGGCGCTCCCCGTGAGACGCCGGTCCTGACACCATCCGGAGCAGCATGAATCTCGGCACGCACATCGATGGTGAAGACGACATCCCGGGTGAACCATCCGATGCTCAGATCATCGAGGCCGTGCGCGGCGGGGACATCGGTGACTTCGCGCTTCTCTGGCGCAGGCACGTCGAATCGGCTCGACGTGCGGCCAGGGCGATCTCGCCGTCGTCGGATCCCGACGATCTCGTGAGCGAGGCGTTCGCGTCGATCCTCCGGGTGACGAAGGCGGGCGGTGGACCGAGCGACGCCTTCCGGCCCTATCTTCTCGCCACGTTGCGCAACACCGCCGCCCGCTGGGCTCGGAACGGGACCGCGCTCTCGATCGACCTGGTGTCAGAGCGCGACCTGTCAGCGGAGGACGGCGACGCCTTCGAGCGCATCGCCGAGCGGTCCAGCATCGCCGCGGTGTTCGGCACGCTGTCGGCGAGGCACCGGACCCTGCTCTGGTATCTCGAGGTCGAGGGGATGAAGCCGAGAGAACTCGCGCCCCTGATGGGAATGACCTCGAACGCGGTCTCCGCCCTGGCCGCACGGGCACGCGACAGCTTCCGTCGAGCCTGGCTGGAGGCGCACATCCACGACCCCTCCCGGTCGGAGGAGTGCCGGTGGTTCTGCGAGCGCGTGGTGGCCAGGCGAGAGCGCTCGATGGGTGCCGGCGACGCGGACCGCTTCAGCGAGCACATGAACACGTGCGGCGGATGCCGGATCGTCGCTGCGGAGATCGACACCGTGTCGCAGCGGCTGCGTTCGATCCTGCCCGCGGCACTGCTCGGCGGCGCGGCGGCGGCGATCTACACAGGCGATCGGACGGCAGAGGCCCACGTCATGGGGGCGGCCCCGTCGGTCGGGTCAGCCGGGGCGTTCGGGACGGACGGTGGGGCATCGTTCGGCGCCGGCACTCCTGCCGCCGCGCACGGAGCAGCATCGGCGGTTCCGGCCGGAGGCCTCGCGGCGCTGGCGGCCACCGCTGTCGTCGTCGTCGGCGCTGTCATCTTCACCGGCAGCGTGCTGACTCTGTCCGCCGGGGATTCCGACCGCACCGAACTCACTTCGTCGTCGTCTGAGGTGGCGATCGCGGGTGAGGCCGGTCCGGTTCTCGAAGAGCTGCCCCACCCTGTGGTCCTGCCGCCTGCGGCCGAACCGACGCCCGAGGCGCGGCCGGCACCGGAGCACGAGCCGGCGCCCGCACCGGAGTCGATGTCGGATTCGACGGAGAGCGATCCGCGTGAGAGCTCGGCACGAGTCACGGAGGAGGGCCACCCGCTGGTTCCGGGCAGCGATGGCACTCCGGTTCCGTCGACGGTCGCGCCCGAGACGACGGGGCCGACCGAGGGCAGCGCGGAGGCATCACCTCCCGTCGACGCACCGGAGTTTCGCATCACGCAGTCGATCGCGCAGAACTCCTTGATCCCGGATCTGCTGGAGGGGATCGGCACTCCCGGCGCGATCATCACGGTCGTCGACGAGAACGGTGTCGTGCTGCATAAGGCGATCGTCGACGAGTTCGGCGCGTTCGTGCTCGACGTCTCGGGCGAGGAGACTCACCAGGGCATGACGCTCAGTGTGGGGCAGCAGGACGCCGTGACCGGAGTCACCGAGTGGGCGGAGGACATCGGCCCGCTGACCTTCGCGACACCGACCATCGCGCCCGCCGACCCAGACACCTGTCCCGGGGTCTCTCTCGGCGCTGTGAGCTGCCTGCATCTGCGCGCCGAGCCGGATGCGTGGGTCGAGCTGCTCGATGGTCAGGGACGGTCGCGCATGGTGTGGCTTCCGGCCGCCGCCCGCGACGGGACCGTCATCCGCGCCGGGGCCGATGCGCCGTTCGTCGCCGCCCGATATGTCGACCCGACGACGAAGCGCGCCGGCGTGACCATCCTGCTGCCGGCGGCCATCGAATGAGCGCTCAGTCTGATGTGCGCGAGCTGGCCGACAGGCGAAGCCAGAGCCAGAGCCGAGTGTCGGGCGAATCGAGATCGATCCCCAGCTCAGTGCGCACGACATCGAGCCGGTACCGGACGGTGTTCTGGTGAACGTGCAGTGCATTCGCCGTCTCGCGGACGCTGCCGAACTGGTCGAGGTAGACGCGCATGGTGCGCGTCAGATCGGTGCCCTGCGCCGCGTCATGTGCGGCGAGGATGCTCGCCGCATCGCCGACCGCGGCGTCGAGACCCTCGATGAGATCGCCGACCTGCAGGATGGCGAGACGATCGCGCATCTCGTCGAAGGTCGCGACATGGACGTGACGGTCTCCGTCGTGGCGAGGCGAATTCATGAGCGCGCCGGCGACGGCTCCGGCCTCGCGGTACGAGCGAGCTATGCCGTTGACGTCGTTCGCACGCCTGCCGATGCCTGCGATCAACGCGTTGTCGACGCGGACCATCGCCTGGGTGAAGGTCTCGGCCGCTGCCTGGTGAGGGCCGGGGATGAGCGTCACGACCTGGGAACCGACGATCGCGCTGTGCGAACCCGGGAACGCGGCGCTGGACACGCTGATCGCCAGATGGAGAACGCGGTGCAATCCACGCACAGCCTCGACCTCGTCGAAGGTGTTCACCCGCAGGCACACGACGGTGCAACCGGCCTCGGGTCGGAGAAGCAGCTGCGAGGCCGCGCCGCGGGCATGCCGACGGTCCTCGAGAAGCGTTCGGAGAAGCCCGGAGGTGCGCTGGTCGCGGTCGCCCGCGTCCTCGCGTGCGCGCAGCAGATGCTGGGCGACGATCGGCTCCATCTCCTGCAGCAGATCTCGGGTGTGGGCGGCGTGCGACGGGTCGACCTGGATCACCCAGAGAGAGCCGAGCAGTTCTCCGGACGCCCTGACGGCGATCCCGACCCGGCCGAACAGGTCGGTGCTCGAGGGGAAGTGCCGCGCCTCGGTGACACGGAGCAGCGACCGGTAGCGGGAGTCGGACGTGATCGAGATGTCCTCCTGCAGCAGGAGAGTGGTGCGTCGTCGTGCGTCGTCGATCGGCTGCTCGCTGTGCGTGGAGTACCCCACGACCTGGCCCGCGGAGTCGACGATGCTGACCGCTCCGCCTGCCAGGGTGGCGACCGCGTCGGCAAGACCGAAGAGATCACCCAGCCGCACGCCGGTGACCTGCCCGATCGAGTGAGCACCCAGCAGCGACCGCAGGACGTTCGCGAGCTGCGCCCAGTCTCCCTCGCCGTGGCGGAGCACGGCGAGGGCGGGGTGCTGGTCGGTCGACGTCCAGTCCCGAGGATCGTCGTCCATGGGGGCACGCAGCACGAGAGCGGCTACCCCGGCGTCGGCCAGCTCGGCTATGAGCGCCGTCACGTGACTCGATGCGACGCCGGCACCGAGCACGATCCGGTCGATGTACGCGGAGGCCGGTGTCGACGGATCGTAGAACTCCACTCCGGCGAACGTCCTCGAGTCGAAGCGGGCGCTTCGGGCAGCCGTGAAGAGCCGCCCGCCACTGACCCGCAGCGCGTCTCGCAACGTGGGATCTGCGGGGTGAACCTCGGAGGCTGCCATGGAACCTTCTCTACTCGGCGCGGAGAACTTTCATACGAATCTACATACCGGTCAGATCGCTGGATCGCAAGGCTGGTAGTGAGAAATCGAAAGGGAACCCAGTGAACAACCCGCCCGTCGCTCCTGACTCGATGCGCGCCCCCGGGGCCACGCCGTGAGCGCCTCGACTGTGCGCGAGCGGCGCATGCGGACCGCCTCCGAGGTGAGCGACGACGAGCTCGTGCTCGCCACCCGCGCGGGGGACAGCAGAGCGTTCGGCGTGCTCTGGGATCGTCATTCGCCGGCCGCACTTCGCGCCGCGCGTTCGATCACGAGCTCGATCGATCCGGAGGACCTCGTCAGCGAGGCATTCGCCAAGACTTTCAGCGCGATCCGCAACGGCGGCGGTCCGACCGACGCCTTCCGGCCCTACATCTTCGCTGCCGTGCGCAGTGCCGCGGCCACCTGGGGAGGCAAGCAGAAGGACGTCGTCGCGCTCGAGTACATCGACGAGCTGCCGGTCGAGCACACCGACGACTCGCTCGACCTGCTGTCGGACAAGGCGCTGCTGACAGCGGCGTTCAAGGATCTCCCCGAGCGATGGCGCACCCTGCTCTGGTACCTCGAGGTCGAGGGCATGAAGCCGCGAGAGATCGCACCGCTCATGGGCATGACCCCGAACGCCGTCTCGGTGCTGGCAGCGCGGGCGAGGGAGGGGTTCAAGCTCGCATGGCTGCAGGCGCACATCACAGAACCCGGACGCGACCCCGAATGCCGGTGGACGTGTGAGCGCATCGTGGCGCAGGGTCGCAAGCGCCATGTGGCGCGCGCCGACCGCGCGCGCTTCGACGCGCACCTCGAACGCTGCACCCGATGCACGATGGCCAGTGCCGAGATCGAGCGGGCTTCGTCGAAGCTGCGGGCCGTGTTGCTGCCCGTGGTCATCGGCGGACCTGCGGCGGCAGCCTATTCGGCCGGATCTCCGGCGCCCGCCATGGCGGCCTCGATGACGGGCTGGATCCCCCGAGGAACGTCGCAGTGGCTCGTGGTCGGCGGATCTGTCGCCGCGGCAACGGCGGTCGTCGCGGTCGCGGCGGTCGCCGCGCAGCTGGCGCCGGTCGGATCCCCGGATGCCGACGAGTCGTCCGCACTCGTCGTCGCATCGCCGGCTCCGATCGAATCGCCCGCATCGGCTGGCGCCCCGGCACCGGTCGAATCTCCGGCACCGATCGATTCCCCGGCGCCCACCGAACCTCCGATCGAGGCGGAGCCTCCTGTCGAACCGCAGCCGCCCGCGTCGGTCCCTGAGCCGCAGCCCGATCGCGAGGCCGTCGAGGATCCGATCGCCGTGCCTCCGGCGCCCGCGGACACCACCGAGCCTTCGACACCGGGGGACGTGCGTACCCCACCCCCGGTACGACCGCCGTCGGTCCCCGCGCAACACCCTCCGGTCGTCGAGCCTCCCGTCGTGGACCCGCCGGCAGTGGACCCTCCGGTGGTGGACCCTCCGGTGGTGGACCCGCCGGTGGTGGACCCTCCGGTGGTGGAGCCTCCCGTCGGTCCGCCCGTGACGATCTCCTGGAGCATCCTGCCGACCACGGCCGTTCCGCCGGTGATCACCGGCACCGGGACGCCGGGTGCAGCCGTCGAGATTGTCGATGAGACGGGCCGCGTGTTCGCCACAACGGTCGTCGCTGCGGACGGAACGTTCTCGGTTCGTCCCGACGTCGAGTTCCTTCATCAGGGCATCTCGATCTCGATGCGGCAGACCTCGCCGACCACGGGCGAGCAGACGGCGAGCGAGTCGACCGGACCGGTGTATTTCCCCGTTCCGGGACTGGGTGAGAACTCGGACGGGGTCATCTCGCGCACGGATTCCGACGGCGACGGGAGGCGCGATGACCTCGCGCTCGATGTTCGGGGCGTCGCCGGGTCGACGGCATCCGTATCCGTCGACGGGGGTCCTGCGTCGACCGTGCTGCTCACGGGCGCGTCGACCATCGTGTCGTTCGTCGATATCCGGCCGGGACTCCATCGGGTCACGCTGCGCTATGTCGACCCGGCGACGGGGATCTTCGGGTTCGCAGATACCGACCACATCCTCGTGGTGCCCTGACCGACTCCTCTGCGCGAAGGGGCGCCCCGCAGGGTGCGCCAGATGAGAAGCTAGAAGGATGAGCCTTTCCCGCGAATCCGACGTGATCGCCCCATCGGGAGGTGGCGCTCTGACCGACGTGGAGGTGCGGCGCCTCCGTGAGGACTTCCCGATCCTGCGCGCCGAGGTCAACGGGCATCCCCTGATGTATCTGGACTCGGGTGCCACCTCGCAGCGTCCGTTCGCCGTGCTCGACGCCGAACGCGAGTTCGCCTCGACGCTGAACGCCGCCGTGCATCGCGGCGCACACACCCTCGCCGCCGAGGCGACGGAGGTGTTCGAGGATGCCCGTGCGACCGTGGCGCGGTTCGTGGGCGCCGACGAGGGCGAGATCGTGTGGACGTCGAACGCCACCGAGGCGCTCAACCTCGTCGCCTATTCGATATCGAACGCGTCGCTGGGACGCGGGGGAGCGGCTGCCGAGCGTCTTCGGCTGCGTGCGGGCGACGAGATCGTCACCACCGAGATGGAGCACCACGCGAATCTCATTCCGTGGCAGGAGCTCGCGGCCCGCACGGGCGCGACCCTGCGGGTGATCCCGCTCGACGACGACGGAGCCCTCCGACTCGATGCGGCCGCCGACCTCATCACCGAGCGTACGAAGGTCGTCGCGTTCACGCACGTGTCGAACGTGCTCGGCGTGATCAACCCCGTCGAGCAGCTCGTCGCCATGGCCCGCGCGGTCGGCGCGATGGTCGTGCTCGACGCCTGCCAGTCGGCTCCTCATCTGCCGCTCGACGTGCGCGCGCTCGATGTCGACTTCGCCGTGCTGTCGGGACACAAGATGCTCGGCCCCACCGGCATCGGGGCCCTCTACGGGCGGCGCGAGCTGCTCGAAGCCATGCCGCCGTTCCTCACGGGCGGTTCGATGATCACGACGGTCACCACGACGGAGGCCGCCTATCTCCCACCGCCCCAGCGCTTCGAGGCCGGCACCCAGCGGGTCTCGCAGGCGGTCGCGCTCGCCGCGGCGATCGACTACCTGACCGCGGTGGGCATGCCGCGCATCGCCGCGCACGAGGCAGCCTTCGGCAGACGACTCGTCGAGGGGCTCACAGCGATCGACGGGGTGCGCGTGCTCGGCGCCGGCATCGACCTGCCGCGCGTCGGGCTCGCGAGCTTCGACGTCGACGGCATCCACTCGCACGACGTGGGCCAGTTCCTCGACGACCGCGGCATCGCCGTGCGCGTGGGACATCACTGCGCGCAGCCGCTGCATCGTCGTCTCGGCATCACCTCGTCGACGAGGGCCAGCACATATCTGTACACGACCCAGGCCGAGATCGATGCAGTGCTCGACGGCGTCGAGGGCGCGATCGACTTCTTCCGGAGGGGCGCATGAGCGACCTGCAGAACCTGTATCAGGAACTCATCCTCGACCACTCCCGCACCCCGCACGGGTTCGGGTTGCGCGGCGAGATCGCCGCGCAGTCGCACCAGGTGAATCCGACCTGCGGTGACGAGGTCACCCTGCAGGTGCATCGCGCCGACGACGGCAGCATCGAGGCGCTCGCGTGGGAAGGCCACGGATGCGCCATCTCGCAGGCATCCGCGTCGCTGCTCGCCGAACTCGCCGAGGGGCTCACGGTCGACGAGCTCGAGGTCCGCATCGCCGCGTTCCGCGAGGCGATGCGCTCGCGAGGCAAGATCGAACCGGATGAGGAGCTGCTCGGCGACGCCGCCGCCCTCGGGGGCGTCTCGCGCTATGTGGCGCGAGTGAAATGCGCCATGCTGGCGTGGGTCGCCGTGGAGGACGCACTCCACAAGGCATGAGCCTCGGCGCCATGCGGTGCAGGATGGACTCATGCCTCTTGACCTGACCCCGCTCAGCGCAGACCGCTTCGACGACTGGCTCGAGGCCACCAGAGCGCGGCTCGTGACGCTTCGGCAGGAGTCGGGGATGTTCATCGGCGAGGATGCCGGCTCGCACGTCGATGCCGTGCTGGGGGACCTGCTCGCGGCCGGCCACGAGACCGAGACCTCGCTCATCCTCACGATCGATGAAGAGGGCACACGCGTCGGCACGGTGTGGCTCGCCGCGAACAGCGGGGTGCTGATCATCGTCGATCTCGCGTTCGCGATCGATCCGACCGCGCGACAGCTCGACGAGCTGCTCGATGAGCTCCGGTCGTTGGCACGCAGGCAGCACGTCGGTCGCCTCAGCATCGCGTTGCACTCCTCCGACACCGCGGGCAGAGCCTTCGTCGAGGGACGAGGCTTCGAGGTCGCGTCGATCCAGATGCTTCTCGAACCTCTCCCGCCTCGCGCGCCTCACGCGTCCGGTGGCCTTGTCGTGACACCGATGACGCCCGAGCGATTCACGAGCTTCGCCGCGGCATCCGAAGCGGCCTTCGCCGAGGATCTGGTGTCTTCCGGCCGGTATTCGGCAGAGGATGCGGTGGTCGAGTCGCACCGGCAGATGGAGCTCGAACTTCCCGAGGGCATCGATTCGGAGGGGCAGGAGCTCTTCACGGCTCACGTCGACGGCGACGAGGTCGGAGTGCTGTGGATCGGTGTGCGCCGCCGGGGCGGGCGGCCGCATGCGTTCATCCTCGACATCGAGATCGCGTCCGATCGGCGTCGCAAGGGCTACGGTCGCGACCTCATGCTCGCGGCTGAGCATGAGGCGTCACGGCTGGGAGCCGACTCGATCGGGCTGCATGTCTTCGGCTTCAACACCTCGGCGATCACGCTCTACGAGAGCCTCGGCTACCGCCGGATCGAGGAGCGGTTCCTGCTCACGGTGTGATCGGCGACACGCGGCGTCATGGGGGAATAGCAGGGCCGCCCACACGTTGGCCCGAGCATGACTACTCTCGGAATCATCGGTGCAGGACACATCGGCAGCCAGGTCGCACGCGTCGCCGTGGCCAACGGCTATGACGTCGTGATCGCGAACTCGCGCGGACCGGAGACCCTCGCGGGCCTCGTCGCGGAGCTGGGCGATCGGGCGACGGCCGCGACTGCTGCCGACGCCGCCGCCGCGGGCGACGTCGTGGTCGTCACGGTGCCGCTCGGCAAGATCGACCAGCTGCCCGTCGAGCATCTCGCCGGCAAGATCGTGCTCGACACGAACAACTACTACTTCGAGCGCGACGGGCACATCGACGCCCTCGACCGGGGCGAGACGACCACCTCGGAGCTTCTGCAGGCGCAGCTGCCGACCTCGCGCATCGCCAAGGCGTTCAACCACATCTACGCCGCCGACATCACGACCGACGGGTCGCCGGCGGGCACGCCCGATCGACGCGCGCTCGCCACGGCCGGTGATGATGCCGAGGCCGTCGCCTTCGTCACCCGCTTCTACGATGAGGCAGGCTTCGACACGGTCAACGTCGGATCCCTCAGCGAGTCCTGGCGCGTGGAGCGGGGCCGGCCGGCGTACGTCGTACGACAGAACGCCGACGAGCTGACGGAGAACCTCGCGATCGCGAACCGTCTGCCCTGACGTGAGGGGAGAGGGGAGGGATGCCGGCGGCATCCGCTCTCCTCTCTCATGTCAGCCGTCCGACGAGGCACGGAACGGTAACATATGCGTTCCGTTGGGATACCAAACTTGTCGGACGGATCGGCGAGTGCGATAATTCCGGCATGGTGGGGGTGGGGACTACCGGCGAACTCGAGTCGGTGAGGGTGACGCGCGTTCTCCGCGACGACATCGTGCTCGGTCGACGCGCCCCCGGATCCCGGCTCATCGAACGGGACATCGCTGCGGAGCTCAACGTGTCGCGGCTGCCCGTGCGCGAGGCGATCCGCACGCTCGTCGGCGAGGGAGTGGTCGTCGCCCGACCACGCAGTTGGGCAGTGGTGCGGGAGTTCACGCATGATGACATCCGGGACTTCGGAGAGGTCCGAGCGGCGATCGAGACGCTGATCTTCGTCTTCGCCGCCGAGCGCCACACCGACGAGGGGATCGCGCGGCTTCGGGCGGCCTACGAGCGCGAGTTCGCCGCCGCATCCGCCGACCAGGTCGAAGCCGCCCGCATAGCGGCGGGCGAGTTCCACGAGATCGCCGCCGAGCTCGCCGGCAACGAGATGCTCGGCGAACTCATCTCCGTCTTCGTCACGCGCCTGCGCTGGCTGTTCGGACAGCACGACGATCTGCTCGGAATGGCCGAGGAGCACCGCCTCATTCTCGACGCTGTCGCAGCGCGTGACACCGACACCCTCCGCTGGATGATCCCCCGCCACCTCGCCAGCGGTCAGGAAGCCGCGGAACGGCGCCTCAGCGATCAGGCGTACTCGATCTGAGCATCCATCTGTCCCGCCCCGCACCGAGCGCGCACCGGTCTGGAGAGTGATCTCGGGCGGGGATATATTGGCCCTACGGAATCGTTCCGGAAATCGTCGTGTCCTGGGGAGCGATATGAGAGGCGTTGCCGTCGTCGCCGGTGGGCTGCTGCTCCTCGGCGGAACGGTGCTCATCGCTGTCGCCGATCAGCAGCGCGTGGAGGCGCTCGCCGAGGCGAGGGCGGCCGTCGTCGAGGCCGAAGAGCGGCTCGACGCCGCTCACGAGGTGAACTTGCGCCTCGCAGGGCAGCTGACCACGCTGCGCACGGCCATCGCCGAACAGGAGACGCTCCTCTCCGACACCTCGGGTCTGCTGCCATGAGGGGATCTCTGTGATCCGACGGGTCCTCTCTGTCGCCATGGTCGCCGCGCTGATGCTGGGTGCGGGCGTCGTCGCTCGCGCCGTCGCTCTCGACGAAGACAGGGCGGCCGTGATCGCCGAGCTGCAGTCGCTTGCGCAGTCGACTCGGACGGCGCAGATGCGCACCGACCATCTCGAAGGGTCGATCGCGATCGCCGAGAAGGACACCGCTGCGCGCGCCGCCGTGCTCGAGGTACGGCCCGCGTTCGTCGCTGAGATCACCGCGCTGAGAGTGGCGATGGAGGGAGCAGACGGCAAGATCGACACCTCGGCGCACCGGGCGGCCGCGATGTCGGCGCAGGAGTCCGTCCTCGCCGAGCGGAAGAACCCGGCAACGGTCATCGCCGCCACCGCCACCGTGCATGCGCTCATCGACAGGGTGGGGCAGGACATCGGCAGCTGGGAGGCGGCGCAGTACGCGGCGCCGTCGGGCCCGGCCTGGTCGTCGAGCGGGCCGGATGGATTCGCGCGGGTGCGCGCCGCCCTCGACCGGGTCGGAGGAGGGGGCGTCGGCCTCTACGAATCGGCCTCATGTGCGGGAGGCACCGCGCCGGCGTGCGCGAACAGCAGCGGCTACATCAAGTACCGCGCCGACATCGTGGACTGGAGCGTCGACCGGCTGAACTGGGCGATGGCGCACGAGCTGGCCCACATCTATCAGTTCCGGGTCTGGGGCGCCCTGACCTCGTCGGACGTCTACTACTCGTCCTTCGGCGGCGACCCCGAGTTCCTCGCCAACTGCATGGCGGTCGTGCGCGGCTACCCCGGGTCCATCGGGTGCGACAGCGAGCAGCAGTCGTGGGCGTCGGGGATCTGGGTCGGCGCGGTCCGCTGAGTCAGGCGATCGGGGTGGTCGTGTCGATGGCCTCGCGCAGAGGGCCCCGCATGACCCGCCAGTAGCCCGTCGGTGCGAGGCGTGCGAGAACATCGATCAGCCGCGCCTCCCTGCCGACCATCGTCCGCGCGCGGCGACGCTCTGTCGCCTGCACGATCAGCGCGGCGGCATCCGTCGGCTCGGTGTGATACATCGCTGCCTGCGCCGCTGCGGCGCGCGCGGCGACCGCCGGATCGATCGCGGCCGCATATCTTCCGTGCAGGATGATGCCCGTGCGCACGCCGGCGGGGTAGACCGCACCGACCGTCACCGAGGTGCCCTCGAGTTCGTGTCGCAGCGCCTCGGAGAACCCGCGCACGGCGAACTTGCTCAGGGAGTACGGGATGCGTCCGGCGGGCGCGGCCAGCGCGTACACGCTCGCAAGGTGCGAGATGTGCGCAGCGGGTGCCGCACGCAGGGCGGGCAGCAGCGCCTTCGTGATCGACACCGTTCCCCAGAGGTTCACATCGGTCAGCCAGCGCATCTCCTCCATGGTCAGCTGTTCGAGATCTCCGAGCATCGACGAGCCCGCGCACGTGATCAGAGCGTTCACGCGCGGATGCGCTGCGGTGATCTCGTCGGCCGCGGCGAAGACGGCGTCGTCGTCGCGCAGATCGACGATGTGCGTGGTGACGGTGGAACCCCCGAGTTCGGCGGCGAGGGCCGCGAGCCCCTCGGCGTTGTGGTCGATGAGCGCCAGATGCACGCGCCGGCGCGCGAGCAGGCGGGCGATGTCGGCGCCCATCCCACTCGCAGCGCCGGTGATGACCGTCGTGCTTCCGGTGAGCGTGAGACGCTTCATTGCACCCCTCCTGGCGGCGATCCGAGCAGCAGCCGGTCGCGGAGCAGGTCGCGGAGACCCGATTCCGATCCATTCTGGCCCACTGCAACCGAGAGCGATACCGGTACGCTCGAAGCAAGGAGGTAGCGGTGGGACGAACTGCAGATGCCATCGCAGAAGGCGTCGCGATCGCGACCGCTGCGGCGCGCCTCGCCGTGAAGAATCACATCCTCATCGGCACGATCGCCGAGAACGGCGTCTTCGACACGGACAAGTACATCGCCGATGCGCGCGAAGCGCTGCGGGCGATGGCTGAGGAGTCCGAAGAGGTCGAGCGCAACATGACCGAGTTGCGCAAGCGCGCTCGCGGGCGCCACTCCGACCCCTCGGGAACCCATGACTACCGGGACCGCGATGTGCGCAACCTGCGTCGGCGGGCCAAGCAGTCGCACGGGGTCGCGACCAAGCTGCGCGACATGATGGAGGATGAGGCCGCATTGCGTGTCATCGTCGAGGAAGCCCGCGAGGGCGCCTGGGCCGACGTGCGGCACAACCTCGATCGTCGACTGCGTGTCGAGGGCATGCGGCCCGATCAGGACCCCGACTACGAGCGGATGCGCGAGGCGCGGATGCAGGCGCTGCGCCTCGTCGATCTGCAGGCTCTGTCGTCTCTGCAGCGCGCGAAGGCCAAGCGCAAGAAGAAGCAGAACACGCCCGACGGTGACGACTGAGCCCTCGTTTCGCTTTCGCGTCGCGTCTGTTGTAGGCTGTTCTACGGCCCGCTGAGCGGTCCAGGAGCGCCCGTAGCTCAATGGATAGAGCATCTGACTACGGATCAGAAGGTTAGGGGTTCGAGTCCCTTCGGGCGCACATCAGTTGAAACCCCCGTCGCGAAAGCGGCGGGGGTTTTGCGTTGCCTGCCCGGTGAGATCGTGTTCGGCGAT
This sequence comes from Microbacterium sp. Leaf161, assembly GCF_001423645.1. Lineage (NCBI taxonomy): Bacteria > Bacillati > Actinomycetota > Actinomycetes > Micrococcales > Microbacteriaceae > Microbacterium > Microbacterium sp. Leaf161. The sequence continues at coordinate 1,946,150 of NZ_LMOW01000001.1, forward strand.
CAGTCCCGACGCCACATCTCGCCGAGGGTGGAGGTGCGCGGGAGCAGGCGCGGCTCGAGCGTCACGCTGCGGGCGCGAGCTCCCGGGTCGGCGATGCGCTCCAGCAGCAGATCGGCAGCGACGGCTCCCATCTCCTCGCCGGGCTGGCTCACCGTGCTGATCGGGATCGCGCTCTCCGATGCGAAGTGGTTGTTGTCGTAGCCGGTGATGGCGATGTCGCCCGGCACCGAGAATCCGGGCACCTCGTTGAGGATCTGGATCAGCCCGATCGCCACGAGGTCGGATGCCGCGACGATCGCGTCGTACGTTCCCGCACCACGGGTGAGGATCTGCCTGCCGGCATCCCGCCCGTGCCGGATGTTGACGCCTCGGGTCTCGAGGATCTCGATGGTGGCCCCGGGGTGGGCGGCCGTGGCCTGCTCCGCCCCTTCCCAACGCTGGTTGACCGCTGTCAGGAACCGCGGTCCACCGACGAAAAGCAGCCGCCTGCGGCCGAGGGCGATCAGGTGCGACGCGGCCAGTGCGCCTCCGTGGCGCTCGTCCACGGTGACTCCGGGGTAGGCGAGCGAGGGTGACTCGAAGTTGACCAGGACGGTCGGGGTGGTGCGGTTCTCCGGATGCGGCGACTTCGCGAGCGCCGTGTCGAGAGGGGCGAGGATGATGCCGGCCACCCGCGAACGATCGAGGAGCTCGAGGTTGTGCACCTCGCGGTCGGGGTCGACGTCGGAGTTGACGATCAGGACGTCCATCTTGTGGCGGCGCAGCGCACGCTCGGCTCCACGGGCGATGTCGACGAAGAACGAGTTGCCGAGGTCGGCGAGCACCAGCCCCACCGATGTGCTGTTTCCCGCGGCGAGCGAACGTGCGGCGTCGTTGCGCACGAAGCCCAGCTCGGCGATGGAGGAGAGCACCTTGCGCCGCGTGGCCTCGCGCACCTTCTCGGGGTTGTTGAGGGTGTTCGAGACCGTGCCGAGCGCGACACCGGCGTGGGCCGCGACGTCCGCCATGCTGGGCTTCGATCGCCCGGAAGGGGGAGTGTCGGTCACGTCTTCCTCCTCGGCATCCTCGCCATGACCTGGCTCTTCAACTCTAGAGCATGTCAATTCATGAAGCGCTTCATTTCTGATCGGTAACGGTCTTGACAGTCTCTTTTTCTGTATGGCATGGTGTGAATGAAGCGCTTCAAAAGAGGCGTCGCTCTTCAAGGAGGAACAGTGACCACAGCAACGAGGCGCGCCCGTCGCCTTGCCCCCGCAATCGCGCTCATCGGTATCGGTGCACTCGCGCTCTCGGCCTGCTCGGGCAGCTCCGGAGGATCCGGATCGGAATCCGGCGCCGGAGACGGAGAGTTCACCTACCTCGGCCAGACCGAGAACACCACGATCATCACCACGCTGGAGACCCTCGCGGGCGACCAGTGCAAGGCCGCCGCCGACGCCGCTCCGCTGAAGTCCGACGACATATCCGGCACTCAGTGGGACCAGCAGCTGCAGCTGCTCGCGAGTCAGGACGGACTCTCCGACATCCAGATGGCCGCCGGAACCCCGGCACTCATGTCGGAGTTCATCGACGGCGGCAAGGTGCTCGACCTCTCGAAGGCGCTCGACGACCTGGGGGTGTCCGACCGTCTGGTGCCCGCTGCAGAGTCGACCGTTAAGGCGCTCTATGGCGACGGTGCGCTCTACGCGCTGCCGACGGAGTTCAACATCGAGGGCTTCTGGTACAACAAGGAGCTTCTCGAGACGAACGACGTCGAGGTACCACAGACCTGGGATGACCTCGTCGACGCCGCGTCCACGCTGAAGGAGGCCGGCGTGCAGCCGTTCGCCACGGCAGGCAAGGATGGCTGGCCGGTCACGCGGCTCGTCGGTGACTACATCTTCCGCACGCTCGGCCCCGACGCCCTGCAGAAGGTCGCCGACGGCGACGCCAAGCTGACCGACCCCGAGTACGTCGAAGCCGCTGACGCGGTCGCCGAGCTCGGCAAGGCCGGGTACTTCGGTGACGCGGTCGGTTCGATCGACTACAACGCCTCGCTCAACCTGTTCCTGTCTGGCAAGGCCGCGTTCTACTACATGGGGAGCTGGGTGCTCGCGAACTTCAACGACGAGGCACAGAACCAGATCGGCGCCGACAACATCGGCTTCGCGCGGTTCCCCGAGGTCGAAGGCGGCGCAGGCAGCATCGACCAGATCCCGGCCAACGTCGGCATCCCGGTGATGCTCGCCGAGAAGAACTACGACGACGACTCGGCCGCTTGGCTGAAGTGCATCGCCGAGGGCTACGGCGACACCGCGCTCAACGACAGCGGTGTGGTCTCGGGCTTCGTGGTCGACAACCCGCCGTCCGACCTGCCCCCGACGACCCAGATGGTGCAGGAGGAGATCGCGAACGCTCCGTCCAGCGTCCTCTGGTTCGAGGCGCTCTTCACTCCCAAGGCCACCGGCATCAGCCAGAACAACGGTGCAGGTCTCGCCAACGGAAGCCTCTCCGGCGAAGAGTTCATGAAGCTCGTCCAGGCAGCCAACGACGAAGGCTGACCCACTCCCGGGGCGGGCGCCGCTCGCCCCGGGACCGTCGTCGTCGCATCAGGAGATCCACCATGCACAAAGTCCTCGGTGACAAGCGCGCCATCTTCGTCCTTCTCGGACCCGCGCTGCTCGTCTACTCGCTCGTCATGCTCGTCCCGATCGTGTGGTCGCTGTTCTACACGGTGCAGGACGGCAACCCCATCACCGGCTTCACCTTCAACGGGTTCGCCAACTTCACGAAGTTCTTCCAGGACCCGGCCGCCTGGGACGCGATCTTCTTCACGCTGAAGTACGCCCTCATCCTCACGGCGCTGCAGGTGATCGTGGGGTACCTGCTCTCCCTGATGTACGTGTTCTGGCTCCGCAAGGGGTCGGGGATCATCCGCACGATCGTATTCTTCCCCGTGGTGCTGCCCACGGTGGCGGTCGCACTGCTGTTCCAGCGCCTGTTCGAGGCGGCGCCGACCGTCGGTCCGGTGAACTCGTTCCTCGGCATCCTCGGCGTGCAGAACCTCGACTGGTTCGGCACCCCCGACGCATCGTTCTGGGTCATCATCGCGATGGACCTCTGGAGGTCCATGGGCTTCTATGCCGTGCTTCTCTACGCCGGCCTCGTCGACATCCCCGATGAGCTCATCGAATCGGCGCGCATCGACGGCGCATCCGGATGGAAGCTCATCCGCACGATCATCCTTCCGCTGTCGCTGCCCGTGCTGCTGTCGTCGATCATCTTCAGCATCAACGGCACGCTCAAGGTGTTCGACACCGTCGTCGCCTTGACCAACGGCGGGCCGGGCAACGCGACCACACCGCTGACCCTGTACATGTTCCGCACCTCGTTCGCCTACGGCGACTACGGGTACGGCAGCACCATCGCCCTCATGCTGACGATCCTGTGCCTGCTGTTCACGGTCTTCATCTTCCGCTCCACCCGCCGCGATCTGACGAAGGACTGAACCAGTGAGTGCGACAACCGCCATCGTCACGGGCACGCCGCTGCCCACCCGCCGCGACGTCGACCCGAACCGCCGGGGAGCCCGCGACTTCTTGCGCCGGCTACCGATCCGGCTGCTCATCGCCGTGCTGCTCATCGTCGAGATCTACCCGATCCTGTGGATGATCCTCGGGTCGTTCAAGACGCAGAACGAGTTCCTCAACGAACCGTTCTGGGCCCTGCCGCAGTCGTGGGACATCGTGAACTACGTCGAGGTGTTCACCACGGGTGAGTTCGGCAAGTACATCGTCAACAGCGTTCTCGCCGTCTTCCCGTCGCTCGCGATCATCCTCGTCTTCGGCACGGCCGCCGGTTTCGCGCTCGAGGTGATGGTGTGGAAGGGCAGAGGCACCGTCCTGCTGCTGTTCCTCGCGGGCATCATGGTGCCCGCGCAGATGATCCTGCTGCCGCTGTTCACCATCTACTTCCGCACGAACATGACCGGCACGCTGTGGCCGCTCATCATCACGTACGTCGCGTTGGGGATGCCGTTGACGGTGTTCATGATGGCGACGTTCTTCAGATCGGTGCCGCGCGAGGTCTTCGAGGCGTCGACTCTCGACGGAGCCTCGATCTTCCGCTCGTTCTTCTCCATCGGGCTGCCGCTGGTCAAGAACGCCCTGTTCACGATCGGACTGGTGCAGTTCTTCTTCCTCTGGAACGACCTGCTCATCGCTCTGACGTTCACCAACAGCAGCGATCTGCGTACCATCCAGGTCGGGCTGCTCAACTTCACCGGGGAGTACGGTGCGGTGCAGTACGGGCCGACCTTCGCCGCGATCTCGGTCAACGTGCTCGGAACACTGCTGATCTACGTGTTCCTCAACCAGCAGGTCATGAAGGGCCTGACCGCAGGATCGGTGAAGGGCTGACATGACGAACATCATCGAGATCTGGTTGGAGAACCGACGCGGCGGCAAGACCGTCGGGATCGGAGAGGTCGTGCCGCGGATCTCCTTCGTGGCGGATGCCGCGGCCCCGGCGTTCGAGCTGGCGTTCACCCCCGACGGCGGCGCCCCCCGCGTCGTGCGGGCGACCACCACGCAGCGCGTGGCGTGGCCGTTCGCGCCGCTCGCTCCGCGCGACGGAGGCGAGCTTCGTATCCGCGCCGTCGATTCGGAGGTGTGGAGTGAGCCCGTCAGGATCGAGGCGGGACTCGGCGATGACTGGGCGGTCGACTTCGTGTCGCCCTCCGTCGAAGCCGCCCGCGATGCGCCCCGCCCGGCCTACCTGATGCGCGCGGTGATCGCAGATGGCGCCCTGCCCGATGACATCGTCAGAGCGCGGGTCTACTCGACCGCCCACGGCGTCTACGAGCTCGAGGTCAACGGCGAACGCGTCGGTGACGACGTGCTCGCCCCGGGGTGGACGAGCTACAGCCACCGCCTCCGCTATCAGACGCACGATGTGACGGCGGCGCTCCGCAGCGGCGAGAACGTCATCGGCGCCTGGCTGGCCGACGGCTGGTACCGCGGTCACATCGGGTTCGACGGCGGCGTGTGGGACATCTACGGATCGGATGTCGCGCTGCTCGCGCAGCTCGAGGTCACCACGGCTGACGGCACCCACCACCGGGTGCCCCTCGAGTGGAGCACGTCTGTGTCGCCGATCACCTCGGTCGGTCTCTATGAGGGCGAGACCTTCGATGCGCGGCTCACGCACGACGGATGGTCGACCCCCGGTCACGACGCCTCCGGCTGGTCTCCGGCGGCCGTGCTCGCCCGGTCCGACTTCCCCGCGGCGATCGAGCCGCCGACGGCCCTGCCGGTGCAGGAGACTGAGACGCTGCGACCCGTCTCGATCACGCGCCAGCCGAGCGGACGCATCCGACTCGACTTCGGACAGAACATCTCGGGTGTGCTGCGCATCAAGGTGCGGGCGGAGGCGGGTCACACCGTGCGGCTGCACCACGCAGAGGTCATCGAGAACGGGGAACTCGGCACCCGTCCGCTGCGTGCGGCGACCTCGATCGACACGTACACCGCCTCGGGGCGCGGTGAGGAGACATACACGCCGAGGTTCACGATCCACGGCTTCCAGTACGCCGAGCTCGAGAACTGGCCCGGCGAGCTCCGTGAGGGCGACGTCGAGGCCGTCGTGATCCACACCGGCATGCGTCGCACCGGCTGGTTCGAGTCCTCGAACGAGGGACTCGACAAGCTGCACTCGAACGTCGTGTGGAGCATGCGCGACAACTTCGTCGATCTTCCGACCGACTGCCCGCAACGTGACGAGCGGGTGGGGTGGACCGGTGACATCCAGGTCTTCGCTCCGACCGCGCTTCGGCTGTTCGCGGCCCACGGCACCCTCACCGGCTGGCTGCGCGACCTCGCGTTCGAACAGAACGACCAGGGGCACGTGCCCAACTTCGTTCCGTGGGTCGAGTGCGGCTTTCCGAACTTCCCCACCGCCGCCTGGGGTGACGCGGCCGTGATCGTCCCATGGGAGTTGTACCGCAACGACGGCGACCTGCGGATCCTCGCCGATCAGTATGCGAGCATGCGCGCCTGGGTCGACCTCGTCGACGACCTCACCGGGCACTCGGGGCTGTGGAACACCGGCTTCCAGCTGGGCGACTGGCTCGACCCGACCGCGCCGCCCGAGGACCCCGGCAAGTCGCACACCGACAAGTACCTGGTGGCGACGGCCTATCACGTGCGCACGGCTCGGATCCTGGCCGACACGGCGACGCTGCTCGGCGAGGAATCGGATGCCACGCACTACCGCACGGTCGCCGAGCGTGCCGCGCGCGCCTTTCAGAACGAGTTCCTCAGCGACACCGGTCGAGTGGTCAGTGACACACCGACCTCGATCGCCGTCGCGCTCGTGTTCGAGCTCTTCGAGAACGAGGAACAGGTGCGGCGAGCCGGTGCTCGACTGCAGGAGCTGGTGGGAGCCGGCGGGTTCCACATCTCGACGGGTTTCGTCGGGACCCCGATCATCTGTGATGCACTGGTGCGCGCCGGCAGCATGGACTACGCGTACCACCTGCTGCTGCAGGACGAGCTCCCGTCTTGGCTGTATCCGGTCAGCATGGGTGCGACGACGATCTGGGAGCGGTGGGACAGCATGCTGCCAGACGGATCGATCAACCCCGGCGACATGACATCGTTCAATCACTACGCGCTGGGAGCCGTCGCAGACTTCCTGCATCGCGCGGTCGCCGGGCTCGCCGCTGACGCACCCGGGTGGGAGCGCATCCGCTTCGAGCCGCGGCCGGGCGGTGGGCTCGAGCATGCGGGTGCGTGGTACGACAGTGTGAGAGGCGCAGCGGCGATCTCCTGGCGACGAGACGGCGAGAGCCTGTCGATCGAGGTCGAGGTGCCCGCGGCATCCACAGGCGTTCTGGTGCTGCCCGGATCCGCGGAGGAGATCCCCGTCGGACCGGGTCGTCATTCGTTCACCACGACCTTCCGAGCGGTGGCCGACGACCCCGAGCGTCCGTTCTTCGGGTGGCGCAGGCCGGAGCCCGTTCTCGAGACCGAGGGAGCATCATGACGCAGCAGTACATCCGGCCTGGGCAGGTATGGCTCGACACGAAGGGCGAGCGGATCCACGCCCACGGCGGCTCTGTCCTCACGGTCGACGGCGTGCACTACTGGTACGGAGAGAACAAGGAGTTCTCGACTCCCGGCAGCGGGATCTGGCACTGGGGCGTGCGCTGCTACTCGTCGACGGATTTCGTCAACTGGGATGACCGTGGCGTGATCATCCCACCCGACGAGGACGACGAGTCCTCGCCGCTGCATCCGTCGCAGGGCCTCGATCGTCCGCACATCATCTTCAATGCGCAGACCGGCAAGTTCGTGTGCTGGGTCAAGGTGATGACGAAGGGATCGGTGCAGCGCTCGACGGTGCTCACCGCCGACAGCATCCTGGGCCCGTATGAGATCCAGCGCACATGGCTGCGCCCGCTCGACATGAGCGCAGGGGACTTCGATCTGGTCGTCGACCCGCACGACGGCAAGGGCTACTACTACTTCGAGCGCGTGCACTCCGAGATGATCTGCGCCGATCTGACCAGTGACTACACCGACGTCACGGGATACTACTCGACGCATTTCCCACAGCCGCAGCCCCCGTTCGTGCGGGAGGCGCCGGCGCACTTCCAGCGCGGCGGGCTGCACTATCTGCTGACCTCCGGGACGACCGGGTACTACCCGAACCCCTCGGAGTCAGCCGTGGCGCGCAGCTATCACGGCCCGTTCGAGGTGCTCGGCGACCTGCATCCGAGTGATGAGTCCCGCACATCGTTCCATTCGCAGATCTCGTCGGTGTTCCGGCACCCGGGCAAGAAAGATCTCTACATCGCGATCGCCGATCGCTGGCTTCCGCGTTACCTCGACCATGGCGACCGAGCTCGTCAGGCCTTCATCGAGCATTTCGCACCGGGCAGAGACGGCGACGAGCCGATGGAGGAGTTCGCCTACGTCGACACCTCGATCGCCGACTACGTCTGGCTGCCGATCAGATTCGACGGCGACCGACCGGTCATCGAGTGGCGCGAGGAGTGGTCGCCCGACGAGTACGAGGACGCCTGACCGGATCACTCGCGCAGGCCTGTGATCGCCGAGTTCCGACGGGTGCCTCCGCGGCTGACCCCACTCGATAGGCTCGTGCCCATGACGCTTCCCGAGCAGGCCCAGAACAACCGGGTGTGGCATGTCGCGGGCCTGGCATGCGGCGTGCTGGCGATCTTGTCGTCGTTCGTGGTGCCGAGCGGCGTCGTGGGCTACGTCGTCGCGATCGCGATCGCGGCGACCGCTGTGCTGATCGGACACGCATCGGTTCGGAGGCGCGGTGCGTTCCGCGCTGCGGCCATCACGGGTCTCGTGCTCGCCTACCTGGGGCTGATCGTGTCGGTCGCTCTGCTGGTGGTCCGGCTCACCCGTATGTTCACCGCCTGACTCGCCTCAGCCGAGCAGGCTCGTGATGGCGGGGTCGCGGCGGGCGACCTCCGCCGCTGTGCCGACGATCACGTGCCGCATCGCGGCGACCGCCACGGCGGGTGTGACGTCGGCGCGGTGGGCCAGGCTCACGGTGCGCCTCATCATCGGGTGCGAGATCCTGACCGACCGCAGCGCCGGTTGGTCGAGCAGCACCATCGCCGGGACAACGGCCACGCCGACCCCTCGTTCGACGAAGCGCAGCAGTGCATCCATCTCGGCGCCTTCGAGGACGAAGCTCGGAGTCAGCCCCGCCGAGCGGAACGCCGCGTCGGTGGTGGCCCGCAGCTCGTAGGTCTCGTCGAGGGCGATCAGCGGCAGCGTGGCGAGATGGTGGAGGCTCATGATCGACGACGTCGACACCGGAGGCTCGGACGCCGCAGACACCACCACGAGCTCTTCGGTGAGCAGCGGCATCCGAGTCAGACTGAATCCCGAGGGAGGGGGTCCCTCCGACTCCGTGATGAGCGCGATGTCGACGGCCCCGACGGCCAGCTGGTCGACGAGCAGCCTCGACCCGCTCTCGGTCAGGTGCAGGTCGACGCCGGGGTGCGCGGCATGGAAGGTGCTGATCGCCTCGGCGACAAGGCTGATGCACAGGGTGGGCGGTGCTCCGAGGCGCACGCGTCCGCGGCGGAGCCCGGCGAGCTCGGCCATCTCCTCACGGATCGCGTCTGACTCTGCGAGCATCCGCTGAGCACGGGGGAGCAGAGCTTCTCCGGCGGCGGTGAGGCCGATGTGACCGCGTGCGCGGTGGAAGAGCTCGGCACCGAGCTCGCGCTCGAGGGTCGAGATCTGTCGGCTCAGCGACGGCTGGGCGAGGTGCAGGTGCTCGGAGGCGCGGGTGAAGTGGCCGAGGCGGGCGACCTCGACGAACCCGCGGAGCTGCTCGAGGTTCATGCCTGCAGTCTATCGATACCAGTAGAACAATGCATTGGAGTAATTAGGTCGCCCTAACTAGCGTGAGATGCATGAGTACTCGCGAACGTCAGATCTCCACCACGGTCCTCGTCATCGGCACCGGCGGATCCGGGCTGCGCGCGGCGATCGAGGTCGCCGAACACGGCATCGACGTCCTCGCCGTCGGCAAGCGCCCCCGACAGGATGCCCACACCTCCCTCGCTGCCGGCGGCATCAACGCCGCGCTCGGCACCATGGACGAGGGCGACAGCTGGCAGCAGCACGCGGCCGACACCATCAAGGAGAGCTACCTGCTCGCCAACCCCCACACAGTCGAGATCGTGACGCAGGGTGCTGAGCGCGGCATCCGCGACCTCGAGCGCTGGGGCATGGACTTCGCCCGCGAAGACGACGGACGCATCTCGCAGCGGTTCTTCGGCGCACACACCTTCCGTCGCACCGCGTTCGCCGGCGACTACACCGGTCTCGAGATCCAGCGCACCCTCGTCGCCAAGGCCGAGCAGCTCGAGGTCCCGATCCTCGACCACGTGTACATCACGCGTCTGCTCGTGCGCGACAACGTCGTCTTCGGCGCCTACGGCTTCGACCAGTCAGACGGCACGCGCTATCTGATCCATGCGGATGCCGTGATCCTCGCCGCCGGCGGCCACAACCGCATCTGGCGCCGCACCTCGTCGCGTCGCGACGAGAACACGGGCGATTCGTTCCGCCTGGCGGTCGACGCGGGGGCACGCCTTCGCGACCCCGAGCTCGTGCAGTTCCACCCCTCAGGGATCATCGAGCCCGAGAACGCCGCCGGCACCCTGATCTCCGAGGCTGCGCGCGGTGAAGGCGGCATCCTGCGCAACGCGCTCGGCGAGCGATTCATGTCGAAGTACGACCCCGAGCGCATGGAGCTCTCGACCCGTGATCGCGTCGCGCTCGCGGCGTACACCGAGATCGCCGAGGGCCGCGGAACGGAGAACGGCGGCGTCTGGCTCGACGTCTCGCACCTGCCTCGCGAGACGATCATGACCCGTCTGCCTCGCGTCTACCAGACGATGATGGAGCTGCAGATGCTCGACATCACCACCGACCCGATCGAGATCGCTCCCACGGCGCACTACTCGATGGGCGGCGTGTGGGTGCGCCCTGACGACCACCAGACCGACGTCGACGGACTCTATGCGATCGGCGAGGCGTCGAGCGGACTGCACGGGGCCAACCGCCTCGGCGGCAACTCGCTCATCGAGCTTCTCGTCTACGGCCGCATCGTCGGTCAGGCGGCGATGGCGCATGCGGCGGGGCTCGATGCCCAGCATCGGTCGGCGGATGCGGTGGCGCAGGCGCGCGCCGAGATCGACGACCTGCTCGTCGCCGACGGCCGCGAGAACGTCCGCGCTCTCCAGCGCGCGATCCGCAACACCATGACCCAGCACGCGGGTGTCGTCCGCTCGGAGGAGGGACTGCGAGCAGGCCTGGCTGAACTCGACATGATCGAGGGGCGCATGGAGGACATCGGCATCCACCCCGACATCGCCGGGTTCCAAGACCTCGCGCACGCGTTCGACCTGAAGGCTTCGGCTCTCGCCGCACGCGCCACGCTCGAGGCGGCGCTGGAGCGTCGGGAGACGCGTGGATGCCACAACCGCAGCGACTACCCCGACACCGACCCGACGCTGCAGGTGAATCTCGTCTGGTCGCCGACCGGCGGCGTGACGCACGAGTCGATCCCCGAGATCCCCGCGGAGATCGCCGAGCTCATGCGCGAAGTCGACACCGAGGGCAAGCTCGTCGAGTAGCCCTCACCGAACTCGCTCCCGTCGCAGGGTGCATCGCGACGGGAGCGGCCGGGTGGCGAGCGAGGTAGGAGTCGCTCAGTCGCCCTCGTCGGTCTCCGGACCGTCGATGACCCCGATCCCGATCGCTTCATGGTCGGGCTCGGGGTCGTTGCGCGTCGGGGCCTTGGGCTCTTCCGACGGCTCCTTCTCAGTGCTCGGCTCTTCGAGTTCGTCGTTGCTCGGAACCTCGGAGGGATCCGCGTCTTCAGGAGAGTCGGCCTCGGCCGGCTTCTCGGCGGTGCTGCCCGTGTCCTTGAACTCGCCGGCATCGCCCGACGACGGTGTCGGGGTCGGCGTCTGGGCCTCGGGGTCGAGGCCGGAGGTCGGGTCCTGCTCAGGAGTGCTGTTCGTCATGGTCGTCCCTTTCACATCGGATGCACGACCAGGATCGATCTCCGATTCCGCGGCGAGAAGGGCCTTGACGGCGATGCCCCGACCCGTCTTCCCGGCCACGACGTAGGCTGAGGAGGTGACAGCGTACGTCTCGGCCTTCGATCTCTTCTCCATCGGAGTGGGCCCCTCGAGCTCCCATACGGTCGGGCCGATGCGGGCGGCGCTCGAGTTCGCGCACCGGCTCCGCTCGACAGAAGCGTTCGATCGCGTCGCGCGCATCGGGTGCACCCTCTACGGCTCTCTCGGTGCCACGGGAATCGGACACGGCACACCCGATGCGGTCGTCGCCGGGCTGCGCGGTCTGGCACCGGAGAACTGCGATCCGGCTGACGTGCGGTCAGCGTGGACCGACCTTCGCGACGGGGCGACGCTGCGAATCGACGGGTCTCACGAGATCCCGTTCTCGAAGACCGACATCGTGTTCGAGCCCCGCACCCGTCTGCCCGGTCATCCGAACGCCATGACGATCACCGCGTGGGATGCCGCTGCGGGTGTCGTCTCCGAGGAGACCTACTACTCCGTCGGCGGCGGGTTCATCCGGCGGGATGGAGAAGCCGCGAAGCTCGCCTCGGCGCCGCTGCCCTATTCGTATGCCGACGCCGCGTCTCTGCTCGCGCTGTGCGACGAGCACGGGCTGTCCATCGCCGATGTCGCGCGACTCAACGAGACCGCCGAGCGCCCGGAACAAGAGGTCGCAGCCGGACTCGACGCGATCTGGGATGCCATGGCCGCGTGCGTCGAGAACGGACTGCACTCCGACGGTGTGCTCCCCGGCATGCTCAAGGTCAAGAGACGCGCGAGCATGATCCGCGCCCAGCTCGAGGAGGCAGAGGCCGACGGTCATCGCGAGCTGCCGGGGGAGTGGCTCGGCGCCTTCGCGCTCGCGGTGAATGAGGAGAACGCCGCGGGCGGTCGGGTCGTCACCGCTCCGACGAACGGTGCCGCCGGCATCCTCCCCGCCGTCGCGATGTATTGGTGGCGGTTCCTCGCAGACTCGGGCCTCGGCGCCGGCAATGCCGTGACGCCGTACGGAGAGCTGGTCGGCAGCGCGCTGCTCGGCTTCGACGGCACACGGGCGATCGACGCCGGCCGGGCCGATGACGATGAGGCTGTCGCCGATGCGAACCGTCGCCGCGGCATCAGGCGGTTCCTGCTCACCGCCACGGCACTGGGGTCGCTGTTCAAGGCGAACGCGTCGATCTCGGGTGCCGAGGGAGGATGCCAGGCCGAGGTCGGCTCCGCCTGCGCGATGGCCGCCGGAGGGCTGACGGCCGTCATGGGCGGCACCAACCGGCAGATCGAGAACGCCGCCGAGATCGCGATGGAGCACCACCTCGGGCTCACATGCGACCCCATCGGCGGCCTCGTGCAGATCCCATGCATCGAGCGCAACGCCATCGCGGCGTCGACCGCGGTCACGGCCGCCCGTCTCGCGCTGCGCGGCGACGGCAGCCACTACGTCTCGCTCGATGCGGTCGTCGAGACGATGCGCCAGACCGGCATCGACATGTCGACGAAGTACAAGGAGACCAGCGAGGGCGGCCTCGCTGTCAACGTGATCGAGTGCTGACCCGACCTCCCGACGGTCGCGTCGGTGGCTGCGGCTAGCCTCCTTCGGAGGAGGAACGCATGGAATCGATCTGGACCCCCGGCAGTCGTCGTCGACGAGAGCAGCCGGTCGTCGCCGTGCGACCGAGCGACGACGCGCCGGAGGTCGGGCGGGTCTGGCCGATGAGCATCCCCGCGGTGGCCCAGGTGCTGGAGGAGGGGATCGACCTCTCGCCCGGGGTGACGTTCCTCGTCGGCGAGAACGGCAGCGGCAAGTCCACGATCGTCGAGGGGATCGCGATCGCCTACGGCCTCTCGCCCGAGGGGGGTTCGAAGTTCGCCAGACACAGCACGCGACCGACGGAATCACCGCTGTCGGAATGGCTGCAGCTGCAGCGAGGTGTCGGAGCGAACCGCTGGGGATTCTTCCTGCGGGCCGAGACGATGCACTCGTTCTACACGTACCTCGAAGAGAACCCCTCGCCGCGGGGAGACGTGCCGTTCCACGAGATGAGTCACGGCGAGTCGTTCCTCGCCCTCCTCGAGAGCCGATTCGACGAGCCGGGATTCTATTGTCTCGACGAGCCCGAAGCAGCGCTGTCGTTCCAGTCGACGCTCACCCTCATCGCCGTGCTGCAGCGCATCGTCGACGACGGCGGCCAGGTGCTGTGCGCCACGCATTCGCCGGTGCTCGCTGCGCTGCCGGGCGCCCGGATCCTCGAGGTGGGTGACTGGGGCATCCGTCCTGCCGAGTGGAACGACCTCGAGCTCGTGAACCACTGGCGCTCGTTCCTGCAGGACCCGCCGCGGTATCTGCGGCACCTGCTCGACTAGGGGGCGCGTCCCGGCACCCCGGTCGCGGGTCGTAGGCTGACGCCATGACCGAGCAGCGTGCGCCGAGAAAGCGCGGTCGTCCGAGGGGTGGCTCGGACTCGCGCGAGCGCATCATCGGTGCCGCCGTCGACGAGTTCGGCGAGCAGGGGTACGACGGGTCGACGGTGCGCTCGATCGCCAGCAGGGCCGGCGTGGATTCCGCGCTCGTGCACCACTACTTCGGCACCAAGGCCGATCTCTTCGCGGAGGCGGTCGGCATCCCGCTCCGACCCGACATCGATGTGCCCGGGATCGTCGCCGGTCCCCGAGACGAAGTCGGCGAACGGCTCGTCCGCTATGTTCTCGAGGCGTTCGAACAACCCGATGTCCGACGTCGCGGCGTGATGCTCATGCGCACCGCGATCGGCAGCCGGCTCACGACGCCGCTGCTGGCCGGTTTTCTCGCCCGCGAGCTCATCGGCAAGATCGCGAAGACGCTCGGCGTCGCGGATGCAGAGCTGCGGGCGGCCCTCGTCGCGTCGCAGATCGCAGGGCTGCTGCTCACGCGGTACGTGCTGAAGCTCGCACCGATGGCCTCCGCATCCGTCGACGACATCATCGCGCGCGTCGGTCCCACCGTGCAGCGGTATCTCTTCGAGTAGGGGTCGACCGCCGTCAGACGTTGACCGGGAATCCGCGCGAGCGCATAATTCATCACATGATGAATAAAGCGGCGGTCGAGGTCGCAGGGCTGCACGTGCGCCGGGGAAAGACCGTCGTCTTCGCCGGGACCGACCTGACGATCCCGCAGGGCGAGATCACCGGTCTGCTCGGGCCCTCCGGATGCGGCAAGACCACCCTGATGCGTGCAATCGTCGGCGTGCAGAGGGTCGACGCAGGCACGGTGACGGTGCTCGGCGAACCGGCCGGATCGGCGCAGCTGCGCCATCGCGTGGCCTACGGCACTCAGGGCGCTGCCGTATACGGCGACCTCACCGTGCGTCAGAACCTCTCGTACCTCGCGGCAGTGCTGAAGGCGCCGAAGGGCGATGTCGATCGGGTGATCGCGGAGGTCGGTCTCGGAGCGCAGGCGGGTCAGCTCGTCGAGTCGCTCAGCGGCGGCCAGACCACACGGATCTCGCTGGCCATGGCGCTCATCGGGTCTCCCGAGCTCATCGTCCTCGACGAGCCGACCGTCGGCCTCGACCCGGTGCTCCGCGTCGAGCTGTGGGATCTGTTCCGCGGGCTCGCTCAACGCGGAGTGACGATGATCGTCTCCAGCCACGTGATGGACGAGGCGCTGAGGTGCGACCGGCTCGTGCTGATGCGCAGCGGGCGGATCATCGCCGACACGACCCCGAAGGCCCTCCTCGCAGAGACCGGCACCGGCGACCCCGATGCGGCATTCCTCGCTCTGATCGAACGCGACAGTCGGATGCAGGACCGCCAGCCTCCCGGCACCACGAGGCGCGAGCGTCGGGCGGCGGCGGAATGAACGGCCGTCGGATCCTCGCCACAGCGGGCCGGGTGCTCGGTCAGCTGCGCCATGACCCGCGGTCGATCGCACTCATGCTCGTCGCGCCGAGCCTGCTGGTCGGTCTGTTCGCGTGGCTGTTCAGCGACCAGGACGGTGTGTTCGATCAGTTCGGCGGTGCGATCCTCGCGCTGTTCCCGTTCATCGTGATGTTCCTCATCACGTCGATCACGACCCTGCGCGAGCGCCGCTCCGGAACCCTCGAGCGTCTCATGACGACTCCGCTCGGCAAGGCGGACTTCATCCTCGGATACGCCCTGGCCTTCGGAGTCATGGCGCTGCTGCAGGCGGTCATCACCGTGTCGTTCGCGGTCGGTGTCTGCGGCCTCGATGTCGACGGTGAGCTGTGGCAGCTCGGACTCGTCGCCGTGGTCGACGCGCTGCTGGGAACAGCGCTCGGACTGCTCGCGAGCGCGTTCGCCCAGACCGAGTTCCAGGCGGTGCAGTTCATGCCGCTGCTCGTCTTCCCGCAGATCATCCTCGGCGGTCTCTTCATGCCGCGGGATCAGATGCCCGATGTGCTGTACGCGATCTCCGACTGGCTGCCGCTGAGCTATGCGATCGACACGATCAACGCCGTGACCGCCGGGGACGAGGGGTGGGACGTCTACGCCCCGTTGCTCGTGGTCGTCGCCTTCGGCATCGGAGCTCTCGTGCTCGCGTCGCTGACCCTGCGGCGCCGCACGCCCTGACGCCTCAGCGCCGGCCGCTGCTCAGCGCGCCGAGCGGTTCTTGGTGTGCTTCGTGGGCACGGCGGCCCAGGGATCCTCGGGCCACGGATGCCGCGGGTAGCGCCCCCGCATCTCGGCGCGCACCTGGCCATATGGACCGGACCAGAACGAGGCGAGATCATCGGTGACCGCGAGCGGACGACCCGCGGGCGACAGCAGATGGAACAGCACAGGCACTCGCCCGTCGACCAGCCGAGGGGTCTCCGCCCAGCCGAAGCACTCCTGCAGCTTCACGGCCACGACAGGGCGCGCCGTGGCGTCGGCGGGGTCGGGGTAGTCGATGCGGATGCGCGAGCCGGTGGGCACTTCGAGGCGTTCCGGAGCCAGCTCGTCGAGTCGCGCGGCGTCGGGCCACGGCAGCAGGCGCCGCAGCGCTGACGTCAGAGAGATCCGCCCCGCAGGCGTGCCGCCGGCCAGCACGTCGAGCTCGGGAGCCAGCCATTCGTCGAGAGCGTCGAGCAGTCCGGCATCCGACACATCGGGCCAGGGTGCGCCCAGCTCTCGTCGCAGCAGCCCGAGTCGGCAGCGCAGTGCGGCGGCCGTGTCAGACCAGGTGAACGTGCCGAGCCCTTCACGCCGGATCGCGCGGCGCACCGCGTCGCGCCCCTCCTGGGCCGATGCCCGCACCGGCGAGGACGAACGCAGGATCGCCCCGACGCGGCGCTCCCGCCGCGCCTGGACGCGGCCGGCCGTGAACTCCGCCTCTACGCGGTCGGTCATCAGGTGATTCGCGGCGCGCTCCATCTGCGCCTCGGCGAGCACGGCCGCCGATCGGATGATCGCGCCTGAGCCGGCAGTCGCCCGTGCCGACGCGCGCGCGACGTCGGCGACCGCGAGCCACTCGACGGCCCCGAGCGGACCCCGCACCCCGGCCCGGGTTCCGGATGCCAGCAGGAACGTCGCCCCTTCGACGGTGCGCTCGACGCGATGGGCGATCCGCTCGGGGAAGGCCAGGGCGATCACGAAGCCGACGCCGTCGAGGCCCGATCGCGCGTCCGGTGTCGGACGGACCATGCGCTCGAGGCGATTCGCATCGTCGCGCCATCGTCGCGCGTCCGGTGTGCGTCCGCCTCGCAGGGTGATGAGTGCGTGAGCGACGTCCGCCTCGGCGATACGCAGGTCGCCGCCGAGCACCGCGACGACCTCGGCCGCGAGGCGGCTGCCGACCACGGGGCTGCCGTCGCGGAGCGCGCGGGCAAGGCGGGGGTCAGCGGGAACGCGTGCGAGGGCACGGCCCTCGGCGGTCGCACGACCCTCGTCGTCGATCGCGCCGAGACCGCGAAGCACCGAGACGGCATCAGCCAGGTTGTCTGCGGGCAGCGGATCGATCATGCGCAGACCTGCGCCACCGGGAGCGCCCCAGCAGGCGAGCAGCAGAGCGGCATCCGCGAGGTCGGTCACCGCGATCTCCGGGGCCGGGCGTGCGGGGGCAGCCGCGTAGGTGCGCTCGTCGACGCAACGGACGACGATGCCGGGGCCCTGACGCGTGGCGCGGCCGGCGCGCTGCACGCACGATGAGCGTGACGCGGCGGTCGTGACCAGACCCGTCATGCCGCGAGTCGCATCGCGCTGCGGCTGCCGCGAGAGACAGCTGTCCACCACCAGACGCACGCCGGGCACCGTGAGCGAGGACTCGGCAAGGGACGTCGTGACGATGATGCGCGGGCGGTCGTTCGGGGAGCGGCCGCGGATCACGGCATCCTGTTCCGCCGCGGGGATCTGGCCGTGAAGCTCCCGCACGTCGAACGCATCGCTCGTGTCGCGGATGCGACGGGCGATCTCCGACACCTCGCGTGCGCCCGGTGCGAAGACCAGCACGTCGGCGTCGGGGTTCTCGCGTCGCAGATCGAGGGCCGCTGACGTGGTGGTGCGGGCGACGTGGTCGAGGAACCCTCTGGTGACTCCGCGCTCGTCGAGGCGCGGCGTCGCGCTCGGCGCCCAGCGCTCGGTGAGCGGGAAAGCGGGGACGTCGTGGTCGACGACCGGAGCCGGATGGTCATCCGCGCCGAGGACTGCGGCGATGCGCGCGGCGTCGAGCGTGGCCGACATCGCGACGACGACGAGATCGTCCCGCAGCTCGCGGACCTCCGAGAGCAGACCGATCAGCAGATCGGTCTCGAGTGCGCGCTCGTGCACCTCGTCGATGATGACGGCATCCACGCCGTCGAGGCCCGGGTCGTCGATCATGCGCCGCAGCAGCACTCCCGCGGTGACGAATTCGACCCGGGTCTGCGGTCCCGCCGAGCGCTCCCCGCGCACCGTGAAGCCGACGCGGGTGCCCAGCGGGGAGCCGTCGAGCTGCGCGAGGCGCCGCGCAGCTGCCCGGGCGGCGACGCGACGAGGCTGGGTGACGATCACTCGTCCGGTCGATCGCGATGCGAGGAGCGGCGGCACGAGGGTGGTCTTGCCCGTGCCGGGCGGTGCGCTCACGACCACCGACCCGCTTTCGTCCAGGGCAGTCGAGAGCTCGTCGAGGGCGGCCGCGAACGAGAGCCCGGCGCCGATGGCGGCGAGATCGAAGGCGGCGGGCATCATCACTCCAGTCTGCCCCGCCGGAGAACGGCGTTCACAATTCAGCATGAAGATGCTCGACCTGTCCCAGAAAGCGATCCCCGGCCCCCGACGCTCCGATTCATGCTGAACAGTAAACGGTGCGCTCCCTGAGACGACGGATGCCGCGACCGATCCGGCCGCGGCATCCGCTGTGTGCTGTGTGCTGACTACTCCGCTGCCGGAGCCGGCGGTGCGGGCGGCGGCGGGGTGGTCGGGGTCGACGTGCGCGTCGCCGGAGCAGACGGCGCGGATGCCGCAGCCACTCCCTCGCCGATTCCGCGGCCGACCGCCTGACCCTGGATGATCGACGCGAGGTCTAGTCCGGTCGCCGAGCTGACGCTGTCGAACACCGACTTCAGCGCCTTCGCGCTGTCGGCGCCGACGAGGTTCGACGCGCCGTCCTCGCCCGAGCTGCCGATGATCGACACGTTGCCGATCGCGGCGTAGCCCTTCGAGAACTCCGCCATGATCGACGGCAGCACGTCGAGCACGCGCTGCGACAGGAACGCGTCCTGGTTCGACGCGATGGCCTTCGCCTCGGCCTCGACGGCGGCGGCTCGCGCCTCACCCTCGGCGCGGATGGCGTCTGCCTCGGCGTTCGCACGCAGGCGGCGGGCCTCGGACTCGGCCTCGGCCTGCGCCCGAAGGGCGTCTGCCTCACCGGTCGCACGCGCGATCGCGGCTGCGGCCTCACCGTCGGCCTTGGCCTTGTCTGCCTGTGCCTGCTGCTCGGCGATGCGGGTGCGGGCCTCGGCCTGCTTGACCTGCTCGATCGCGCCGGCCTCGGCTGCACGCTCACGCGTGTAGAGCTCGGCCTGTGCGCGGGTCTCGGCCTCGTATCGCTGAGCGTCGGCGACGCGCTTGACGTCGGCGTCGAGCTGAGCCTGACGGTTCTCGGCCTGCTGCTGCAGAACGGCCTGCTGAGCCTGCTCGCGGGCGAGGTTCTCGGCCTGCTCGGCCTCGGCGCGCGCACGGCCGATGCCGGCGTTGGCGTTGGCGGTGTTCGTGTCGAGGGCGGTCTGCTCGACCAGGTTGGCTTCCTGGTTGGCGATGTTCTTCTGGTTGATCGCACGGTCGGCGTTGGTCTGCGAGATCTCCGCCGACTGACGCTTCGCCTGGATCTCGGGAGCACCGAGCGACTGGATGTAGCCGACCTTGTCGGTGATGCCCTTGATCTGGAACGAGTCCAGGATCAGACCCTGCTCGGCGAGCTCCTGCGAGACGTCGGCGGCGATCTGGTCGGAGAACTTCTTGCGCTCGCGCATGAGCTCGACGACCGAGAGGGTCGCGACGATGCCACGGAGCGCACCTTCGAGCTGCTCGGTGGTGAACTGCTCGATGGCCTTGTCCTGCGAGGCGAAGCGCTCGGCGGCGCGGCGCACGAGGATGGGGTCGGAGCCGATCTTCACGATCGCGACGCCGTCGACGTTTAGCGTGACGCTGTCGAGCGACTGGGCCTCGGCGTTGAGCGAGACCTGACGCGAGCGCAGCGAGATGATCTCGTGGCGCTGCGTGATGGGGTTCACCAGCGACTTGCCGTTCACGATGACCGTGACGGGCGACTCCGACATCTCGTCTCTGGTCGAGCCGTCTGCGCCGATGACAGCGCGCGCCACCTTCTGTTTGCGTCCCGAGATGACGAGCGCCTCATCGGCGCGCGCCACCTTGATCCAGCTGCGTGCGAACAGCAGCAGGATGAGCAGGACGACGATAGCGATGGCTATGCCGATGCCGACGATGATGAGGATGCCTACGACTCCGGCGATCTCCATGGATGACCTCCCTGGTTCCCCCCGAGGGGGCGGTCTCGGATGCCGGCGCGGCCGCGCGGGCGTTCACGCTCCACCCTGCCAGAGATCGGGGGATGCCGTCGAAGGAGTCGACGTCGGGATGCGCCTCGGGAGGAGAAATGCGCTTGGTGAGGAGGTCTCAACTCGAGATCTCCTCCCGTGGGGCAGATCTCCTCCCGTGGGGCAGGCTTCTGTCGTCAGGCCGAGGCCTGCGCGCCGCTCAGTGGCCGCGGAGCTTCTCCGCCAGGTCGCGCAGCGTCCTCAGCTCGGCGTCGTCGAGTCGCGACATCCGCTCGGCGATCGAACGGCCATGCACCGTGGCGACGCTGCGGAACTCTCGGACACCGGCATCCGTGGCCCTGATCAGCGCGCCGCGCCCGTCATCGGGGTCGGGGCACTTCGCGACGAGTCCGCGGGCGACCATGCGGTCGACGAGACGAGAGACGCTCGGCTGGCTGATCAGCATGTTCGCGGTGACATCGCGGAGGCGAGCTGACATGCCGGGGGAGCGGGTCACGGTGAGTAGGACGTCGTACTCGGCCTGCCCGAGATCGGTGTGATCGAAGTCGGTGTTCATCTCGGTGAACAGCTCGTGCTGTGCGCGGAACAGGCTCTCCCAGGCCTCGAGGGCGAGCTTGCGATCGGTCATGGAGAACAGCGTACTGGCAACAGTAAAGGGCCGGTCGGAGAGGCTCCCGACCGGCCCTTGTCCCTTGCACCAAGAGTGTCCTGCAATCACATGCGGTGTATGCCACAGCAAACATTCACCGTGCGATCACTCTATAACGGCGAGATAACGAATGCAACGGTTTGGTCACGGAATCTTCGGCACACTCCCGAAGTGTCCGATCTCACGAAGCCGTGGGGGCCTCACGAAAGTGGCGGAGTCTCGAGACGCCCGTCGGATCGCGGGGGCGCCTCACTTTCCGTCGTCGAGTTCAGATGCAGCTGTGGCCAGTCGGCGACGTCGCGCAGGAGTTGGCGATCGTGGCTGGAAAGAACCACGGCGGCTTGTGTGGCACCAAGCGCATCGGTGAGTTCGTCGACGAGAGCAATGGAAAGGTGGTTGGTCGGCTCGTCGAGCAGAAGCACGTGAGGCTTGGCCGCGAGCACCAGTGCCAGGTCGAGCCGGCGTTGCTGTCCCATCGACAGCTCACCGATGCGCTTGCTCGATTGCCGAGCTCGCAGGAGGCCGAGCTGCGACAGCCCGACCGCTTCCGATGCCGGGAGGATTTCGGCAGATACCAGTGCGTCAACATGCGCGGCGTAGACCTCGCTCGCCCGGCGGTCCAGCGGAAGATTCGTCTCCTGACGAAGGAACCCGAGACGAGCGTTCTGCGGCATCCGCACCGCACCGGCGTCCGGGTATAGCTCGCCCGCGACCACTCCCAGCAGGGTCGACTTGCCCGCACCGTTCGGGCCCGTCACCACCAGGCGACCGCGATGCGACAGCGCAAACGACACGGAGGTCGCCAAGCGCCCGGCCACGCTCACCTGTTCGACGCTCAGTAGTACTGCGCCAGACCTCGTGGGCAGGTCCGGGAACCGAAACTGCAGTGGTGGCTCGGGCACCGTCACCGCGTGTGCTTCGAGCTGTTCCTGACGTCGATGCACGCTCTGGACCAGCCCGCCGGCACGGGTCGCACGGCCGTGCTTGTTAGTCCCCTTCTCAGGACGCCACCCGGAGACGAGCCGATTCTGTGCAGAGCTGAGGCTGTCCTGCAGGCGGGCATGCTCAGCTTGTTGCCGGTCGTACTCCTGTTCCCAGCGTTCCCGCTCGGCGTGCCGGCCCTCGCGATACCCGGCGTACCCGCTGCCGTACACCCGCACGCGATCATCCGGCGTCGGGTCAAGGTCGACGATGGTGTCGGCGACGTCCGAGAGCAGTGCCCGATCGTGCGTCACGACGACGACCCCGCCTGCACGGGAGCGGAGCTGCGCGCTCAGGAACTCGAGCCCGGACCGATCGAGGTGGTTCGTCGGCTCGTCGAGCAGCAGGAAATCATCGTCAGCACCGAGCAAGCACGCCAGACGCACTCGATACCGCTGTCCCACGGAGAGGTCACCGAGCGGCCGGTCCGGGTCGGTCTCCGCGTCGAGCGCTTCGAGTGCGATCTGCACCCGCCGTTCGGCATTCCACGCATCAAGTAATTCAGCGTGCTCCAGCGCGGCAGCGTAACGCTCATCCGCACCGACGTCCCCGGCCGACATGGCGCGGGCCGCTTCGTCGAGGGACGCCATAGCGGCGAGCGGTTCGGCGATCGCGTCGGCGACGGCCTGGCCCACGGTTCGCTCGTCGTCCGCGGACATCTCCTGTTCCGCGACGCCCAGAGTTCCCGTGCGCTGCACGGTTCCGGAATCAGGGAGCAGTGTGCCGTCGAGGACGTGTAGCAGGGTCGACTTCCCGCGGCCGTTCTCGCCGACGATCGCTATCCGCGACGCAGGAGTAACGGTGAGGTCGACGTGGTTCAGGACGCTGGTCGCTCCGCGCATCACTGAGACGTCGGAGGCGATGAGTTGGGCGCGCTGGCGCGCCGGTAGATGTTTGGTCAGGGTGAGCATTCGAATCCTTCGAGACGACGCACCGAGCACTCCAGATGAAGCGCAAAGGTACGCAGATGACGGCGACCCACGAGGGTCAGAAACGAGCGGCCGCCACAAGCTCGGAGAAACTCAACGAGCGCGGCGGGCCTTACTCAGCCTTCAAAGGAAAAACAAATGCACGTACCGATCGTACGGTGCCGACCTTCCCTGCCGCAAACGATCGTTTCTGGTTTCACCCCTGCCGTAACCTGTCGTGCCGAAACGGTCCGCCCCATCTTTTAGGCAGGGTGAGAACGCGAATACCGACAAGTTTCGTGAGACAACCGGCAGGTTCGGCAGCGCGTCACTCACCCGTCTTTCCGGGGATGTTCTGTCTCACCAACCGATAACTCTCATGAGATCGGAGACGAAGCTTCGCGCTGGTCGAGCTCGGTGAGCCTCGCGGCAGATCCGGTCCTCTGTACGATCGGGGCGGTGCTCTCGCACCGTCTCCCACAGTCTCCGGAAGCAGTGAATGAAGTTCGTCGAAGTCCCCATGCTCCCGATCGTGATCCCCTTCGGAGTCGTGATCTTCCTCGTGCTGATCTGGGTGCTCCGCTCCCGTGGGGCCGTGACGCTTCCCCGGGCGAGTGTCGCTGCGGTCCTCGCGATCTATGCGGGTGGGGTCCTCGCCAACACGGTCTTCCCGATCTTCCTCCGTGTCGGGACAGGGTTCTATGACGGGCCGCGCCCGTTGCCGCTCTACCTCGTGCCGTTCGTCGACTACGGGCTCGAGGACGCGCTCATCAACGTCGCGGTGTTCGTCCCGCTCGGTGTGCTCGTCCCCCTGCTCACCGCCCGGCCGCGCTGGTGGAAGGTGGTGGCGATCGTCGCCGGTGCGAGCCTCGCCATCGAGCTGACGCAGATGGCCACTGCCCGGCTCGCTCTCGGCGGACACCTCGCGGACATCAACGACTGGATGACGAACATCCTGGGCGGGATCATCGGCTACGGCCTGTTCGTCCTCGCGACGCGCTCGAAGGCCGTCGCGGGATTCGTCGAGCGATTCCGGTGGCCGGCGCGCGAGCGTCCCCACAGCCAGCCAGCCGGGATCCCGAAGCCGGGCCACGGGCGTGTCAACCAGAGCGAGGCCTGATGCGTCGCTGACGTAGGGGGAGGTCAGGAGCGGGGCGACGGCCCTCGCGAGGCCTCCGCTGTTCCGTTCCCGGGATCCGGATCCGACCACGACTGTCCTTTCGGACAGGGCGATCCCGTGCGGCCGGCGGGGGTGCTCGAGAGCCGCGCTGGCGAGGCTGGAGACATGAACATCTCCACATCTCCGCCGCTCCAGGCGCGCGGACTGCACAAGTCCTTCCATGGACGCTCTCGCGTCGACGGAGTCGGTTTCACGATCGCGTCAGGGAGAGTCGTCGGCCTGCTCGGGCCCAACGGCGCCGGCAAGACCACCACGATCCGCCTGCTGCTCGGACTCATCGCGGCGGACCAGGGCGAGGCGCTGGTCTTCGGGCGCCCCTACCGCGACCTCGAGCGGCCCGCCACGATGGTCGGCGCCGTTCTCGACGCCGGAGGCCTGCACCCCGCCCTCACCGGACGTGAGCACCTGCGCATCGCCGCGGCCCGCGCCGACGTCGCCCCCCAGCGCGTCGATGTGGTCCTCGCCGAGGTGGGCATGACCGCCGACGCCGACCGCAGGTCCGGCGGATATTCGCTCGGCATGAAGCAGCGCATCGCGGTCGCGGCAGCGCTTCTCGGAGAGCCGAAGCTGCTCGTGCTCGACGAGCCCTCCAACGGCCTCGACCCCGCCGGCATGCGCTGGCTGCGTGATCGCCTGCGGGCCTTCGCAGATGCCGCAGGGACGGTGCTGCTCTCCTCTCACCTGCTCTCCGATGTGCAGGACATCGCGGACGACATCGTCGTGATCGCCGAGGGGCGGGTCGTCGCCGACGTGACGCTGGCGGATGCCGTCGCCACAGCGAGTGGAGACCTCGAGGGCTACTACCTCCAGGTCACCGGAATCGCGGGGGTGCGCTGATGTTCCGTGCAGAGCTCCTCGGACTGACCACGACCACAGCGACGAAGGTGAGCGCGCTCGTCGCCGTGATCGGACTCATCCTGACGCAGCTGATGTTCGTGACCGTGCTCCCGGCGCTGGCCCGCGGCGACATCGGTCCCGGCGCAGAGGCGCTCGGTGCCGACCTCCCCGTGCTCGACCTGACATCTCCGGCGGCGCAGCTCGACGCGATCAACCCGCTCGGCGCGTCGATGGGAGGCGGGTCGATCGGCATCGCGCTCCTCGCCATCGTCCTGCTCGGCACCCTCGCCGGCACCAGTGACGACCGGTACGGCGGCATGGTCGGCGCAGCCCTCGCGTCTCCCCGTCGTGGTCGCATCGTCGCGGGCAAGGCCATGGCCGTCGCAGTCGTCGGTGTCGTCATCGGCGCCCTCATGGCGGTTGTCAGTCTCACCGCCCTGCTCGTCGCGCTCGCGACGACCGCAACGCCTTTCACCGCGGGCATCGGTGACGTCGTCGCCACCCTGGGGCGGGGTGTCGTCGCAGTCGCGGGCCTCGCACTGATCGGCCTCGCGGTCGGCATCCTCCTGCGGACGCAGCTCGCCGGCATCCTCACCATGCTCGCGGTGCTCTTCGCCGAACCGCTCGTCACCGCGATGACCTCGCTGATCGGCGGCGGCTCCGCGCCCGTCTGGACGCAGTTCCTGCCTGTCGCGCTCGCGCAGAACGTCATTCACGGCGGGTCGGCCGGGGTGCCTGTCGGAGTGGCGCTGGCGGCCCTCGCCGCCCTCTCCGCGGCGGCGCTCGCCGCGGCATCCGTCGCTCTGTCCCGGCGCGACCTCTGATGCCCGACCCATCCGACGCGACCCACGGGAAAGGACACATCATGAACGACATCCCCACACCCCAGAACCGGCCCGCCCCCAGACGCAGGATGCGGACGGTGATCGCGATCGCGGCCGCCGCCGTGCTCGTCGCGGGAGCGATCACAGCGGGCGCACTCTTCCGGGCGTCCGATCGACCGGCCTCATCCGCGGACGCGGAGACCACCAGCGCGGTCGAGACGAGATTACAGTCGCTCGTCGACGCCGGCTACCCGGCGGCCCTCGCATCGGTGACCTCGCCGGATGGTGAGGTCGAGAACGCGGTCGCCGGCGAGGGCGACATCGAGACCGGCCAGGCGCCTCCACCCGACGCAGAAGTGCGGATCGCCAGCAATACCAAGATGTTCGTCGCGACAATCGTGCTTCAGCTGGTCGACGAGGGCCTCGTCGACCTGGACGCTCCGATCGACACGTATCTTCCCGGGCTGATCAGGGGAGCGGGGATCGACGGCGCCGGCATCACAGTGCATCAGCTGCTGCAGCAGACGAGCGGTCTGCCGGAATACGCCGACCAGATCGCGGCCGATGCCTTCGGCGCGCGGGAGAAGTACATCTCTCCGCGGGACATGCTCGACATCGCCCTGACTCGCCCTGCGAGCTTCGCGCCGGGGGAGAGATGGGAGTACAGCAACACGAACTACCTGGTGCTCGGGCTGCTCATCGAGGCGGTGACCGACCGCGCGATCGCCCAGCAGATCGATGAGCGCATCGTGACGCCGCTGGGACTCGAGCACACGTACTTCCCCGCCCCCGGTGAGCTCCCGCTCCGCGGGGAGCACCCCACCGGTTACCACGCCGACGTTCCGGGAGAGCTGCGTGACATCTCTGCCATGGACACGTCATTCGCCTGGTCGGCCGGAGCCATGGTGTCCACCCCGGCAGAGCTCAACACCTTCATGCGCGCTCTGCTGAACGGCGAGCTGCTGAGCGGTGCCGGGCTCGAGACGATGAAGACCACCGTGCCGGCGGGCGATGAGCTCTGGCCCGAGGCGGAGTACGGACTCGGTCTGCAGCGGTACCCGCTCAGCTGCGGAGGATTCGCCTGGGGGCACGGGGGTGACATCCCCGGCACCCAGACGCGCAACGCCGTCGCACCCGACGGCACCGCCGTCACGATCGCAGTGACCGCGCTTCCCTGGGCGGTGGTCTCCCCGGATGACGAAGAGGTGCTGCTCGAGCAGTATCGGATCGTCGTCGAGGCGCTCGATGAGACACTGTGCGATCAATGATCACACCTCGATCGATCCCGGGTCCTGCCTCCCGACGGGGGTGGGGCCCGGCGTGGTTGACTGAGTCCATGTCCCCTGCGGAGCCGCCCTCCCGGCGCGCCGAACGCGTGCGCCGCGCGATCCCGCCGATTCTCGTGCTCGCTGCGGCGGTCGGCTACATCGGAGCCGACCTGTGGATCGACGAGCTCCCCGCAGCGGTGCCGGGCGATGTGTCGCCGTTCGCCCACGCCGCTCTGGTCGCCCTGCAGGCCGTCCTGCTCGTCTTCCGCCAGCGCGCACCGATCCTCGTCTTCGCCGGCGCCGTGCTCCTCGACGCCGTGATCCTGGCGACCTCGGCGGGGGAGCTGGGGGTCGGCTCGCTGGGCGTGATCCTCGCCGCCTATGCGATGGCTCGGCGCAGCCCGCGCAACCCGGCGCTGACGGCGCTCGCCCTCGGCGCGCTCGTGACCACCGGCGTCGGCGCGAGTGCGCTGCTCCTGGGGTCACGCGAATCGGCGCTCGTCCTGATCCTCACCGTGATCGCGCGCATCGCCCTGCAGTACGCGGCACCGGCGGCCGTCGCCGAGTACGTGCGCGGGCGCGAGCGTCTCGCGGATGCGCTGCAGGAGCAGGCCAGGATGGCCGAGCACGAGCGGCGCGAGCGCGCCGAGCGCGAGGTGCGTGCCGAGCGCGAGGCCCTCGCGCGGGAACTGCACGACATCGCCGGGCATCACCTCTCGGGCATCATCGTGAGCGCCCAGGCCGCCACCGCTCTCACCCGCAGCGATCTCGACCGGGCGCGGGAGATGATGCAGACGGTCCAGGACGATGCCCGCATCGCGCTCGCCGACCTCCGACGCACGGTCGGGCTCCTGCGCAGCGACGACGACGCACCTTCAGGTGCCCCGAGCCCGGTGCCGACCATCGCCGGCATCCCGGCGCTCGTGGACATCGCGCGGGAACGGGGCCAGCGCATCGCACTCGCCGCCGCCGGGGATGCGCGTCCGGTGGGTGCGCTTGCCGAGACCACCGCGTACCGAATGGTGCAGGAGTCGCTGGCGAACGCCGCCAGACACGCACCCGGCGCGGCGGGCGCCGTGACCGTGCGGTTCGGAGCGGATGCGGTGGAGATCACGGTCGCCAACGAGCGCTCCGCCGAAGTTCGAACACGCGAGACGACCGAGAGGTCGGGCGCCGGCTACGGACTCTCCGGCATGGCGGAGCGGGCCGAACTCATCGGGGCGCACCTGTCAGCAGGGCCCGACGACGACGGCGGATGGACCAATCGCCTGAGCATCCCCTACGACGGACGGAGCACCCCGTGATCCGTGTTCTCATCGCCGACGACCAGGCCGTCGTGCGCGCCGGGCTCTCCGTCATCCTCGGAGCCGAGGCCGACATCGAGGTGATCGGCGAAGCGGTCGACGGCGCCCACGCCGTGAGTCTCGCCCGCAGCCTCCGCCCCGACGTCGTCTGCATGGACATCCGGATGCCGGGAACAGACGGCATCGCAGCCACACGCGAGATCGTCGGAGACGCAGCCCTGGCGACCGACGTGCTCATCCTCACCACCTTCGACGTCGACGCCGACGTCTTCGCCGCTCTCGAGGCCGGCGCCGCCGGGTTCCTCCTCAAGGGCGCCGACGAGCACACGCTGCTCGCCGCGGTCCGCTCGGTGGCCGCCGGCGACGGAACCCTCGACCAACGCCTGACCCGCCGCATCCTGCACGAGTTCGCCGGCCGCCGTCGAGCGAGCAGCGCGCAGGTCCCGGCCGAGGGGCCTCCGCTCACCGAGAGAGAACTGGATGTGCTCCGACTCCTCGCCGAGGGGCTGTCGAATGCCGAGATCGCCGACCGTCTCTTCGTGGAACTGACGACCGTCAAGTACCACCTCGCCGGCATCCTCCAGAAGACCGGAGCCCGCGACCGCCTGCAGGCCGTGCTCTGGGGGATCAGGGCCGGGGTCGTCGAGGCGGGATGACTGCGGCCGCACAGTGGCCCTCAGATGAACGTGCTCAGCGCGTGCCGGTCGCTGTCCTGTCGTCCCGCGTCTATCCGTTCTGCCCATCGTCCCGCGGCGCTGGCTCGATGAGCCTGAACAGCCCGCTCATGTCGCCGGGGCCGAAACCGCGCGAGGTGTAGAGGTCGGTGCCCGCGGCGGTCGAGAACAATCCGACGAAGGCCGTTGCCGGGGAGACCATGGCGATTCGCTCTGTCAGGCGGTCCAGCATGCGCGCCCCCAGGCCGGTCCCCTGAAAGGCCGGGAGGACGGCCAGATCCTGCACGTAGAAGTACTTCACGCCATCTCCGACGACGCGCCCCATGCCTACAGCCGCGCCTCCGGCATACGCGACCACGCCGAACGTCGAGCCGGCCAGGGAATCTGCGATCGTCGCCCAGTCGAACGCGTCGTGCCAGCCCACCGATTCAGCGATCGATCGATGCTCGGCAGCCGTCGCCACCCGGTCGAGGATTGTTGTCGCTTCAGCCATCTCGGTCCGTTCGCGTGTCTGGGGTATGACGATGTCGAACTCCGATCGCCGTGGCCGAGCATCGCCGAGCATTCTGCCACGGCCAGCGCTGCATGACCTCAGCGAGCTCGAGCGTCTGCTCGGAAAGCTCACGGCCGACCCCGGCATACGCTGAGTCGCACGCTGCCCGAGGCATCCCGAGCAACAGCCCCCGCTAGAGCAGTCGACGCTGCGAGGCCCACACCGTGAGTTCGTGGCGCGACGACAGCTGCAGCTTCCTCAGCACCGATGAGACGTGCGTCTCGACCGTCTTGATCGAGATGAACAGCTCTGCGGCCACCTCCTTGTAGGCGTATCCGCGGGCGATCAGCCGCATCACCTCCTGCTCGCGTGCCGACAGTCGATCGAGTTCGTCGGTCGTCGTGGCGATCTCGCCGGCGACCGCGCCGAACGCGTCGAGCACGAACCCGGCGAGCCGCGGCGAGAACACCGCATCCCCGCCGGCGACGGCGTGCACGGCGCGGCTGACCTCCCCGCCCGATGAGCCCTTCGTGATGTAGCCGCGCGCGCCGGCGCGGATCACTCGCACGACGTCGGCTGCGGCATCCGACACGCTCAGCGCCAGGAACCGGGCCGTCGTCGGCAGCGAG
The DNA here is from genome assembly GCF_001423645.1 of Microbacterium sp. Leaf161. NCBI lineage: Bacteria > Bacillati > Actinomycetota > Actinomycetes > Micrococcales > Microbacteriaceae > Microbacterium > Microbacterium sp. Leaf161. The sequence continues at coordinate 1,976,492 of NZ_LMOW01000001.1, forward strand.
CCGCGGATCACCGACTCGCCGCCCGTGGAATCGTCACCGCTGCCACCGGGAAGGTGCACGTCGAGCAGCACCACATCGGGCACGGTCTCGCGGATCATCGCAATGGCGGACGGCACGTCGGCTGCCTCCCCGATCACCTCGACGCTCGCATCGAGATCGGCGCGAAGCCCTGAGCGGAAGATCGAATGGTCGTCGACGATCACGATGCGGATGCTGTCAGCCACGAGCGTCCTCGCTTTCATCCGTGTTCGCCGGCGCGTTCGGCACCTGCGCGTTCGCCGCGCCCCGCGGCACGGTCGACAGTCGCAGATGCACCTCGGTGCCGCTCTCATCGCTGCGCACGGTGCCCGAGCCCCCGGCTCGACGCATCCGACCGATGATCGACTCCCGCACGCCCAGGCGGTCGCCTGGCACGTCGTCCAGTCGGAAGCCCGGACCCCGATCACGCACGAAGACGTCGACGTCGGTCGCATTGCCCTCGATGTAGACCGAGACCTCGCCCGTCGCGTGCCGTGCGGCATTCAGCATCGCCTCTCGCGCCGCCGCGGCGAGTTCCCCGCTCGCACGCTCGGTGGAGAGGCCGGCCGACACCACCTCGATCCGCACCGGGTAGTCGAGTTCCAGGCCCCCGGCATAGTCGCGCAGGTCGGTCGCCAGATCGCTGTCGGCCGGGGCATCGCCGTCGTACAGCCAGGCTCGCAGCTCACGCTCCTGCGCCCGTGCGAGTCGAGCCGCCTCGCTCGATGCGCCCGCCCTGTTCTGGATCAGCGCGAGGGTCTGCAGCACGGAGTCGTGCAGGTGCGCGGCCATCTCACTGCGCTGCTCCTCACGGATGCGCCGCACGCGTTCGCCCGCCAGGTCGCGCCACCGCGGAATCAGGGTCGACAGCAGCACGGCGAGGATGCCGGCGAGCGGGACCAGCACGAGTGCGACACCGGTGCTGCCGACAGGCCGGGTCAGGAGCAGGCCGAACAGCATCGCGAGGAGCGCGATCGAGAGGATCCTGACCAGCATCGTGTGTCGAGGTCCGCGGGCGGTGTCGGTGCGATCGATCAGGGTCGCCCACAGCCCGGCCCCGGTCGCCGCCCCCACGGTGCCGAACACGACCACGGCCGCCGCATCAGGCGGAATCGTTCCCGAGAGCCAGTCGCTGCCGCCGCGCCAGAAGAGCACGATGAGCATGCCGACGCTCGCAGGGGCGAGCAGCATCCAGGCCACGGGCACCCGTCGCGACGGGGTGCCGTCGCCGTCGGCCCAGGGCGTGAACGCCCAGCACCAGGCGTAGAGCAGGATGCCGGCCCCGCCGCACATCGTGAGAGCGATGAAGAGCGCACGGACCATCCACACCCGCACGCCCAGGTGACGGGCGAGACCCGCGCTGACGCCTGCGACCAGGCAGTCGCGGTCGCGTGTCAGGGCCTGACGGGGCTCGTGCTGGGGGTCTTCTCCCGCTCGCGGCGACACGGCGGAGCGAGCGGGTCGCGCAGAAGCGGTCGCGGAAGAGGACATGTCGACATCCAATCACCCGGCGTGCGGATCCGTGGCCTCCCCTGGCGAGAATCAGGGGTCGCTCAGGGGTTCACCCCATGGCAGGGAGCCGACCGGGGGAGACAGGATTGACGCATGACGATTCCGACTGTGCCGCCGCCCCCTGCCGACCAGGCCAGCCCGCCGAAGACGGTCGCTCCGCATGGAGCAGAGCGCTTCCTCCTATGGGTCGCCGGTCTCGGAGTGGTCCGCTCCGACGGATGGCTCGGTGGGGTCGCCGCCGGCATCGCCGCCCGGTTGCGGATCGACCCGCTGATCGTTCGCGGCGTCCTCGTGGTCGCAGCGCTCTTCGGCCTCCCGGTGATCTTCCTCTACGCCCTCGCCTGGGCGCTGCTGCCGGATCTGGACGGCCGGGTCCACGTCCGCGACCTGCTGCGGCGGGACTATGAGCCCGTGCAGCTCGGTCTTCTGGGCATGGCCATCGTCGGGCTGATCCCGACGGCTCCGCTCACCGGACGCCTGTTCGGGTTCGGATACGAGAGCTGGTCGGCGCTGGCGGTCTTCAGCTGGATCGTCGGGCTGGTCATCGTCGGCGGCCTGCTCTTCCTGATCGTGCGTGCTGCAAGCCGCACCCCGGGTGCTTCCGCGCCTGATCTGCCGGTGGCTTCCGCAGATCCGGCGGCCCCGGAGGCATCCGCTCCCCTCGGCGGTTCGGGTACCGCCGAGGGGGCGGATGCCACATCCGCCGCCTCGTCCGAGGTGAACGCCGCACCGGCTGCGTTCATCGACGGCGCACCGCCCGCGCCACCCGCGCCTCTTCCCTCCGGGGTGCAGGACCCGGCCGAGGTCGCCGCGTGGCGGATCCAGCACCGGGCGTGGAAGGAGCAGGACCAGGCGTGGCGCCGGCGACAGCAGGATGCCGAACGCATGGCGCGCGATCAGGTCAGACGCGAGCGTCAGGCGGAGGCAGCGGTGTTCGCCGCCGAGGCCGCGGGGCGCCGCCGCATTCGTCGCGCCTCCCGCCCGCGCGCGGGTTTCGCGATCGTCGCCTCGGTCATCGGCCTCGCCATCGTCGTCGGCGCTCTGGTCGGGCTCGGCACCGGCGACGCCGCAGTCGGCGGTGCCCTCGGCCTGCTGTCGGCCGCACTGGTGCTCGCGATCGGGATGATCGTCGCCGGTGCCCTCCGACGGCGAAGCGGTTTCCTCGCCTTCGCGACCGTGCTGACGCTCGTCGCCGGACTGGTGGCCGGCGGGTTCTCCGCCTTCCAGGGCGTGAGCATCGGCTGGGCATCGATCTCGAACAACGAGGCGGCGCACGTGCGCCAGCCGTTCGGTGACCTCTCCATCTCACTCAACCGGCATGACGACGCTCCGCGGCCGATCGTCGTGGAGAAGGGCGCCGGCAGCACCTGGATCTCCGTCGACCCCGGTGTGCAGCTGCAGCTGCGGGCGACCGTCGGAACCGCCGACGTGAGCTGGACGCGGGTCGAGGCCGGCACCGGCGCGATCATCGACAGCGGCACATGGTCGGCGACGGAACGCGACGGCGAATCGGTCGTGGCCGAGACGATCTCGGCCGAGAACGCGCCGACCACCACCGTGCAGCGTGTGACCATCGAACAGAACAGCGGCGAGATCAACATCACCCTCATCGAGGCTGAGGAAGAGGACGAGCGATGAGCACTCAGACGACCACCGAGGCGGGCACAGCAGCGGTGACCGCTGCATCCGCACCCCACGCCGAAGCGATCACCCCGCCTCGCACACGCTGGGCGGCCATCGTCTGGGGGCTGCTGTTCTCCGCCGTGGCGGCGACCTCGCTCTGGCTGATCGCCGACGATGACCGCCGCTCGGGCGTCGCCGACTGGGCGCTCACCCTCACACCCGTCACGATCAGCACTCTCATGATCCTGACCATCGGTGTGCTCCTGCTCGTCACCGGCGCGACGGCGTTGCTCCGCACGGTGCAACGCCGGACGGTGCAGCGCCGAACGAGCGCCAGCATTCCGCGGCATTCGGTCGACGATCTTCCCATCGAGTAGCTTGAGGGGCGTGGTTCACGAGGCGCCCGGCCCATGCGGCTTCGGCCAGGGAACCGGGTGCCTGTGTCGTTCCGTCCGCCTCGAGACGGGCGAGGTGGGCAGCCTCGGTGAACGTCTCAGTGCTCGGCCGTGCTCGCCTCCAGAACCTTCGCCTGCCCGACCGACCAGACGAACTCGGGCGTCCGGCCGTTCACGGCGTGGTCGCCGAGCTGTCGGGCCTTGAAGATCCACGGGTTGTGCGATGACACGGTACGAGCGTTCCGCCAGTGGCGGTCGAGAGCGGTGCCCGACCTCACGGCAGATGCGCCGAGCGTGTCGAACAGCCGAGAGGCGGCGCGGGGCACCAGGTCGGTGAGCACGATCTGCGCCTGCGCCGAGCGGAGTTCGGCCGCGATCACGGCATCCTCCGTCTCCGGTGTGCCCAGCACGTCTGCTGCGTGCTGGACCGCTCGAGCGACGTCGAGTACGAGCGCCCTGGCCGTCGCACTCGTCGCCGTCAGCTCGCCGACGATCTGCAGGATCTGAGGATCGTCGGCCACTCGTTGGGCACTGCCGTGGCTGTAGGTGCGAGTGCGTGCCCGCACCTGAGCGACGGTGTCGCGCTCGATCGCGGCGGCGATCCCGGCCAGCACCGACAGCAGCGTCAGCTGATAGACCGCCGTCTGGAACGGGAACCGTGACGTGAACGGCTCGACGTCGTCTTCATCGACCGAGGCGTCCGTGAACACGGCAGTGCCGGTGCCCGTCAGCGGCTGTCCGAAGCCGTCCCAGTCGTCGGAGATCTCCACTCCGCCCTGATGCCTGCGGATGAGCGCGGTCACGGTCGTGCCGTCGAGGTCGACGGTCGCGTCGATCCACTCCGCGAAGATGCTGCCCGTCGTGTAGAACTTGCGTCCGTCGACGCGCCAGCTTCCATCGGGGCGTCGGGTCACGCGCGTCGCGTTCGTCCCCACGGCGGCGGCACCGTTCTCCGACCACGCGTTGCCGACCAGCTCTCCGTCGGCGATGCGCTCAAGCCAACGGGAGCGCCGCTCACTCGGCGTCGCAGCCAGGATGTGCTCGACGTATGCGATGTGGCCACGGAAGATCTGCGGGAGGTTCGAGTCGGCCGCGGCGAGCTCGATCAGCACCTCGGCGAAGGATTCCCAGTCCAGCCCGAAACCGCCGTGCTCGATCGGCAGCCGGAGCCGACCGAAGCCCGCTGCGCGGAGGGCGGTGACCTGGGCGAACGGCAGCTCGTGATCCTTCTCCCGTGCGACCGTGCCCGCCGCGATCTCTGCGAAGACCGGGCGCAAGCGCTCCCGCACGGCATCGAGCCGCCGCGTCTGCTCACCCATCAGGTGTACAGCGAGATCGGCTGGAGCTCGCCGTTCAGCGTCCAGGCGCCGACCTCGAGCTTCTTGTAATCGATCGGATCGTGCAGCGAGTGCGTGCGGATGTTCCTCCAGAACAGGTCCAGGCCCACGTCCGCGCGGGCGGAGCTCGATCCGGTGATCTCGAAGATCCTGTTCGCGACCTCGATGCCGACCTCGGTCGAGACGACCTTGACCTTGGCGATCTCGATGGCGAGCTCGCCGCGGCGCTCCGCCGTGACGCCGTCGCCCTCAGCCACGACCTCGTCGAACAGACGCCCCGCGCGGTCCGTCAGCGCCTCGACCGCCGCGATCCGCGACGAGAACTCGCCGACGACGCGCTGCACGAACGGGTCATCCCGGTACGAGTCGGCCTGGCTGAGGAACCAGGCGCGCGGGCGCGCACGGACGATGTCGAGTCCCCGGGCGAGTGCTCCCTCGGCGACACCGAGGTAGAGGTTGCCGAAGGCGAGCTGGATGCCTGGCGTGATCAGCGTCGAGAAAGGCTCGTCCCCGAGCTCGCCGAGCACGTCGTCGGCAGACACGCGCACGTCTTCGAAGCGGACGGACCCGCTCGCCGACAGCCGCTGTCCCAGTGCATCCCAGTCGCCGAGATATCGGATGCCGTCGCGGTCGTGGTCCAGCACGACGAACAGCACCTGACCGTCGCGCTCGCCGCCGCGCACGAGTGCGGCCGCCAGCACGACGTCGCCGGCCGAGGCGCCGGTCGAGAAGCGCTTGAGACCGTTGAGTCGATACCCCTCGCCGTCGACGGTCAGTTCGAGGTCGGGGTCGGTCGGGTTCACGGAGTCGCCCCACACCCATCGACCCTCGGTGGTCTTGCGGTGCCATTGCTCCTGCACCGACGGTTCGGCCGCGAAGCCGATGTTGCCCGAGTTGATGTAGTGGTACGCGAGAACCTGGGCGACCGACGCATCGGCGCGCGACAGGATGCGGATGACGAGGAAGGCCGTCTCCCAGTGCGCGCCGCCACCCCCGAACTCGGCCGGCTGCAGAAGCGTCACCAGCCCCGCATCGCGGAGCAGGTCGAGCTCGACCGTCGGGTCCTGGTTCGCTCGGTCGCGCTGCAGCGCATCGCTCTCGAGCTCGGCGGCGACGCGCTCGGCGATGCCCCGCCAGTGCGCGCGCTCTTCGGCATCCGCCGTTCCCGTCCATCGGCTGCGGTGGGTGGTCTTTGCGATGACGCTCATCGGGCGCCCTCCTTCTCGGTGAGTTCTGTCAGGTCGTCGAGTTCCGCCGGAACGGAGGCGGCCGCTGCATCCACCAGCGGCCCGCCGAGCGTGCCGTCGAGAGCCGACGCGCCGCCCTCGTAGGCGCCGCGGTAGGCGTGCGCGGGATGCCACTCGGGCACCACGGGGGAGCCGTCGCCGCTGAGTCGTCCGCGCAGCGTGCCCTCGGGGTAGTCGTCCCAGGTGCGCCCGCGGCGGCGGAGCTCGGGCACGAGGTGGTCCACGATGTCCTCGAACGATCCGGGTGTCACGACGTAGGCGATGTTGAAGCCGTCGACACCGCCGACCTCGACCCATCGTTCCAGCTCGTCCGCCACGGTCTGCGGGCTGCCCACGATGACGGGACCGATGCCGCCGATTCCGACGTAGTGGGCGATGTCGCGAGGCGTCCACTTGCGCTCCGGATCGGCCTTGGTGAAGACCGAGAGGGCGGATCGTCCGGCATCCGTGTCGACGTATTCGAGGGGGACGTCGGGGTCGTATTGCGACAGGTCGAGTCCCGTCCATCCGGCATAGAGTGCCAGCGCGCCCTCGACCGAGACATAGCGGCGATACTCATCGAGCTTCGCCTGAGCCTCCTCGTCCGTCGCCGCGACGACGACCGTGACCAGGGTGAGGATCTTGACCGAATCCCGCGGGCGTCCGAGAGCCTCGGCGCGATCGCGGATGTCGTCGGTGACCGGACGCGTCGCCTCCGGACGCAGTCCGTTGATGAAGATCGCCTCGCCGTGCTTCGCGGCGAACTGGCGTCCGCGAGGGGAGGCACCCGCCTGGAACATCACCGGCGTGCGCTGCGGGCTGGGTTCGGCGAGATGGATGCCGGGAACCCGGTAATGCCGCCCCTCGTGGCCGATCGGGTGCACGCGCGACGCATCCGCGAAGACGCCGGCCTCCCGATCGCGCAGCACGGCGGTGTCCTCCCACGACCCTTCCCACAGCTTGTACGTGACGTCGAGGAACTCCTCGGCGATCTCATACCGGTCGTCGTGCGCGATCTGCGTGTCGAGCCCGAGGTTTCGGGCGGCGGAGTCGAGGTAGCTCGTCACGACGTTCCATCCCACGCGGCCGCGCGTGAAGTGGTCGAGAGTCGAGAACCGGCGCGCCAGCGCGTACGGCTGCTCGTAGGTCGTGGCGACGGTCACACCGAATCCGAGGTGCTCTGTCGCATGCGCCATGGCGGAGATCTGCACGACGGGGTCGCCGAGGGGAACCTGCGTCGCATCACCGAGCGCCGTGGCGGCCGAGTCGCGATAGACGTCGTACGTCCCGAGCACGTCAGCGATGAAGATCGCATCGAACCTGCCCCGCTCGAGGGTCTTCGCGAGATCCACCCAGTAGTCGAGATCGTGGTACCGATCGGCCTGGTTCTCAGGGTGCCGCCAGAGTCCTGGAGCCTGGTGAGTCACGCAGGTCATGTCGAAGGCGTTCAGGATGATGCGGCGAGACATGGTGCTCCTCAGGAGATCGGGGACTTCGCGACCATAGCCACTCGAGCAGTATGGCGACCCGCCGGATGACTCTTCGCGTCGCTCCACGACGAACTGTTACGTCCGCGATGCGGCGGTCGTCCCTCGGCTCCTAGCGTGAGCGCCGATCTGCTTCCCCGACCCGACGCCTTGAGGAGCCCCCCATGTCATTCCTTCCGAGCCGCCGTCGCCGCCGCGTCCTCCTCGGTGCCGCCGCTCTGACGGCCGCGACCATCGCCGTCGCCGGCTGCGCGACCCAGAGCCCCGAGTCCGGTGGTGAGGGCGCAGACGGCGACTTCTCGGGCCAGACCCTCAATGCGCTGCTCATCACGTCGCACGAGGGCGCAGGAAACTGGCTCAAGGAGCACTTCGAAGAGGAGACCGGCGCTGAGGTGAACCTCACGATCGTGCCCTACGACGAGATCGGCTCGACCCTCGCCCTCGACCAGCAGTCGGGCGCGAACACGTTCGACGTCGCCGCTCCCTGGTACGTGTCGATCGGGGACCTCGCTGAGGGCGGCTCCATCCAGGACCTCACCGACTGGATCGACGAGACCCCGTCGCTCGACACCGACGACTTCATCCCCTCGATCAACGACCCGTACACGGTGGTCGGCGACCGCCGCTACGGGCTGCCCTTCGACGGCGACACCCACGTGCTCTTCTACAACAAGGAGATCCTCGAGCGGAACGGCATCACCGAGCCGCCGGCGACCTGGGACGAGTACCTGGCCGACGTGAAGACGATCACCGAGAACGAGGGCGACGAGGGCGTCTACGGATCCGCGATCTTCGGTCAGAAGTCGCCGCTGATCCTCGGCGCCGCCTACGCGAACCGCCTGGCGGGCTTCGGCGGCGAGTTCGTCGACGAGGACGGCAAGCCCACGATCAACTCCCCGGAAGCGGTGGCCGCAGCGGAGGCGCTGGTGGATGCGGTGCCCTACGCCTTCCCGACCGCTGCCGAGACCGACTTCGGCGTCGGCAACGGCGCGTGGTACGACGGCAAGGTCGGCTTCATCGAGAACTGGACCGACCTCGGCGTGGGGTCGGAGACGAACCCCGACTCGAAGGTCGCGGGCAAGTGGGGCGTGACCACGTTGCCCGTCGGCGGCGAGAACACCGAGGCGCGCGCCTCGCTGGTGGCCGGCTTCACCTGGGTCGTCGCCGCGAACACCGAGAAGACGGACCTCGCCAAGGCCTTCATCGAGTACGCCGCGTCCAGCGAGGTCAACTCCGAACTCATCGTCGCCGACCCGCAGACGGGCATCGACCCGAACCGCGAGTCCTCGCTCGAGAGCGAGGCGTACGGCGAGACCTACCCCGACCTGCAGCGCGTGAACCGCACGACGCTCAGTGGATCGCTCGCGTGGCCCACGGGAGAGAACGCCTCGCAGGCGGCGCAGATCCTCACCGACGAGCTGGCGAAGCTCATCGCGGGTGACGGCGGCACTGCCCAGGAGACGCTCGACCGAGTGCAGGCCGAGTGGGAAGAGATCCTTGGCTGACGCCGCCGCGATCCGCGTGCGTGCCGCCCGCACGTCCGGCCGAGTGCCGAGACGGGCGGGCGGTGCCGCGCGAAACGGCACAGCACGGCTGCTGACCGCCCCGACGATCCTGTCGATCGTCGTGCTCGGTGCGTATCCGCTCGTCTTCATCCTCGCCGCGGCCCTCACCGACTCCACGCTCGGGCGGCCCTTCCAGGAGTGGGTGGGCACGGCCAACCTCGAGACGATCCTCAGGGATGCCGACGTCGTCGCGTCGTTCGCGCGGACGGTCGCCTACGCGGTGGTCGTGGCCGGTGTCAGCGTCGTGCTGGGCGTCGCGATCGCCGTCGCGCTGGAGCGGGCCACCCGCGCCGGAGCGGTCGTGCGCACTCTTCTCCTGCTCCCGTTGATCACGCCCCCGGTCGTGGTCGGCACGCTGTGGAAGCTCGTGTTCAACCCCGGCGGTGGGCTGCTCGCGACGCTTCTCCCGGGCCTCTCGCTCGCGCCGCTGTCGACCACCGCCTGGGCGCTGCCCGCGATCGGACTCGCCGACGTGTGGCAGTGGACGCCGCTCATCGTGATCCTCGTCTACGCCGCCCTGCTCACGCAGGATCCGTCGGTGCGCGAGGCCGCCTCTCTCGACGGCGCCCACGGAACAGGCCTGTTCCGGCACATCACCTGGCCGGCCATCGCGGGCACGGTGATCGCCGCACTCTTCATCCGGCTCGTCATCGCGCTGAAGGTCTTCGACCTCGTGTTCGTGATGACGTCGGGCGGACCCGGTCAGGCCTCGACCGTGACGACCTATCTCATCCAGCAGGTCGCCCTCAAGGAGTTCGACATCGGTCGGGCGTCCGCGATCACCCTGGTGTTCGCTGTCATCGTGACCGTGGTGACCCTCGTGGTGGCGATCTTCGCACGAAAGGCCCGGCATGACTGAGCGGCGCACCCGTCTGCGGCCCGTCGCGAGCAGTGTGCTCTTCGCGGCGCTCGCCGTCACCCTCGTGCCCCTTGCCTATCTGTTCTCGGTGTCGCTGATGGGGCGTGACGAGACGGTCTCGGGAGTCCTGTGGAGCGCCGCCCCGCACTGGGAGAACTGGGGCGACGTGCTGTCGACCGACATCCCGCGTTCGATCCTGAACTCCCTGGCCGCGGCTCTCGGCGGCGCCGTCGTCTCGCTCGTCATCGCAGTCCCCGGCGCGTGGGCCATCGTGCGCCACAACGCAGGTGGCCGCACGCTCGCGGCGACACTGATGAGCCCGTGGCTGCTTCCGCCGATCGTCGCCGTGGTGCCGCTGCTGACGCTTCTGCGATCCGTGGGGCTGAACAACACGCTTCTCGGACTCACGCTCGTCTACGCACTCGTCAACGTCCCCGTCGCCGTCTGGCTGCTGGAGGGCTTCATCCGCCGGCTCCCGGTCGAGATCGAGGAGGCGGCGCGCATCGACGGAGCGGGCACCCTGCGGATGCTGTGGTCGGTCGTCGTGCCGCTGCTGCTGCCGAGCCTCGTCGCGATCGGCATCATCGTCGCGATCCTCAACTACAACGAGTTCCTTCTCGCGACCTTCCTCACCCAGAGCGTGGACTCGCAGACCTTCCCGGTCGCGCTGTCTCTCTTCTACGGAGACCGCACACCGCACTTCGGCAAGATCGCGGCCGCGTCGTTCATCGGGGTGATCCCGGTCTTCGCCGCCGCGGTGTTCTTCCAGCGCTGGCTCGTGGGGGGACTGACTGCCGGGGCTGTGCGCTGAGTCGGGAACCACGCACTGCCATCAACCCATTCCGGTATATCGAAGCTGTATACCGGTTGCCACGTAATCCCCGGGCACTTTCCTGATCTCTTAGATGGGTCGCGACTGGGAGCGACTCGAATCGGATGGGGAAGACGATGACTGGGGAGCGTGGTTTCGTGCGTGCGCGCAGAAGGACGACAGGCGAGGCGAAGACGACCGGGGGAGCGAAGACGCGAGGTCGGGGCATCGCGGCGATGATCGTGGGGATGGTCATGGCGGTGACCGGACTTCTGGGGTCTGCTGTTCCGGCCACCGCGGCTCCGACGGTGACGTATCCCGGCGCGATAAGCGGTGTGTCCCTCGAGAATCAGCACGGTGGCGGGCCGCTCGTGCAGTGGCAGAACGTGAGGATCTCCGGTAAGTGGACAGTGCCGGCCGGAGCACAGGCGGGGGAGACCTTCGGGATGACGCTCCCCGCTGAGTTCAGTCGGCAGTCCGCCGGGGAGTTCGCCATCGCCGATCCCGTGACGGGTCTGGTCATGGCGAACTGCGCCGTGGCGGCGGGTGGCGGGCCCGACATGGTCTGCACTCTCACCGAAGCGGTCGAGGGTCTCGAGAAGGTCGGAGGCACGTTCTGGATGGAGGCACGGGCCTCGCAGACGACGACCAGCGAGACGGTCGAGTTCGACCTGGGCGACACGGTCGAGATCGTCGATCTCCCCGGCGACGGCGGAGTGGTGCCCGAAGACCCGGCCGAACAGGAAGAGCCCTACAAGTACGGCGGGGAGACCGCGACCGATGGACTGCTGAAGTGGGTCATCGGGATTCCGAGCGGCTATGTCGATGATGGGTCGTTCACGATCACCGACACGCTCGACGCGGGACTCACGGGGCATCACTACACCGGCGACGTGAAGCTGGTTCAGCGTGCGGTCGTGAACGGCGCGCTGGTCGGGGACGCGAGCGAGGTCGACCCTTCGGCCTACGTGATCGACCTGGCAGACGACGGGCGCTCGTTCGAGTTCGTGGCGTCCGGTCTGCCGGCCGGAGGGTTCGCATACGAGCTGGTCTACTTCACGCAGGCAGACGCACCCGTGGCCGATGGTGACATCTTCGGCAACCACGCGATCGTCGACACCTTCGAGACGTCGGCGACCCACACGGTCGTCGAGTCCGGTGGGGGCGACGGCAGCGGTGTCGCCTACACGACGTTCTCGATCACGAAGCAGATCACCGGTGCACAGGCGGACGCCGTGCGCGACGCGACCTACACGGTGCGGTACTCGGTCAAGGGATCGGATGCCCCGCCCGCCACGATGTCGGTTCCCGTGGAGCAGCCGGTGGTCAGCGCGCGTGCGCCCCTCGGATCGACCTTCGTGATCGAGGAGATCGATCTGCCGGAGATCCAGGGCGTGACGTGGGGTGAATGGACGATCGCCGGAGAGGGCGTCGTCGACGGCGGCGACGGCACCTACGAGGTGACACCGCAGACCACTGCCGGTGTCGAGCTGACCCTGACCAACATCGCCAACCCGGTGCCGGTCGTGACGCCGACGCCGACTCCGACACCGGTGGTGACGCCGACACCGGTCGTGACCCCGACTCCGACGCCGTCACCGGTGGTGACGCCGACTCCGATGCCGAGCCCGATCGCGGCCCCCGGCGGGCTGGCGCTGACGGGAGGCGAATCGGGTGCAGCGTTCCTGTCCCTCGCATTCGCGCTGATCGTCGGTGGCGGACTGGCTACAGGTATCGCCGCGAAGCGACGGTCGAGCGCCGGACGTCGCTGACGTCAGACACGCACGGAAGCCCACCCGCTCTTCGCGGGTGGGCTTCCGTGCGTGCGGCGCCGGGGATCAGCGGATCGCGTAGACGGCGCCGCCGACGATCACAGCCACGATCGTGGTCCAGCCGATGATCGCGACAGCCTGCCAGACGAGGATGCGGACTTTGCCGACGCCCGACGCGGCGAGCATCGTGGCCGTGAAATGCGTGGGCAGGAGCAGCGGGCCGAGCAGGCTGACGCCCGGCACGCCGTAGCGCTCGAAGGCCCGCTGGAACTTCTCGCGGCGGGCGCTGCCGCGGTCGGAATCCGCGGAGTCGGCGGGAACCGTCTCGACGGCTCCGCCGCCGGCGACCACAGCCTGCCGGCTGCGCGACCGGTTCACGATCGCTGTGCGCGCCCCCGAGCTGGCGATGACGAGCACAGCGACGCAGAGGAAGTTGCCGATGATCGCCGCGATCGCCGCGATCACCGGGTGGATGCCGCCGATGATGCCGATCGACACGGCACCCTCACCCTCGATGAAGGGGATTGCCCCGGCGAGGGCGACGATGAGCGGCTGGACGAGTTCGGGCACCTGGGCGACGAAGCCCTGGAAGGTCTCGATGAGATTCATGGGTGGCTCCTGCCGGTCTGAGCGACGGTGTCTCCGTCGCGATACATCCAGTCCACCGCCTTTCGCCGGACCGCGGCAGTGTCGCAGCGTCACTGCTTTCCGGGTGGTTCGCCCGCGGCATCCGTGACATGTGTCACGCCCGTACTCTGGGGGCATGAGCAGCACTTCTCCGGTCGTCGACCACTCCGGCGACCCGCCGCCCGGCGCGCGCCAACTCGCCCGCGGCATCACCGCGACCTGGTGGTACACATTCTCGGCCGTCGTCTTCCTCGAGCTGTTCCTGGTGCTGGTCTGGAGTCTGCAGGCCCTTGCCGTTCCGGGCGACACGGCGGCTCCGCTCATCGTGGGTCTGGGAGGCCTCGTCTGGTGGGCCTCGACGATGGTGCTGCTCGCCGGGTATCGCCACCGGCTCGACGCGGAGCCCGGAATCGCCTGGACGCGCATCGCGCTACCACTGCTGATGGCGGTCGGCTATGGCGTCGCAGGCGGGCTGGCGATCGACAGCTGGCTGCTCGCCATCATGCCCATTGCTCAGTCGGTGGTGCTGCTCAACTGGCCCAAGGGCATCCGCCTGCGGATCGTCGCGCTCGCCACCCTGCTGCTCGTTCTCGTCGCTTTCGTCGACGCGGCGAGGGGCGCTGCAGACATCGGCGTCGCCGGCTGGATCCCCGCGCTCTACGCGATACTCATCCCGGCGATGTCGGTCAGCTCCCTCTGGTGGTGGGATGTGCTCGTCACCGTCGACCGCGCCAGGGCATCCGAGTCGAGACTCGCTGCGACGCAGGAGCGGCTGCGCGTCGCCACGGATGTGCACGACCTGCAGGGGCACCACCTGCAGGTGATCGCCTTGCAGCTCGAACTGGCCGAGCGACTCATGGGGATCGACCCCGGTGCGGCTCTGGAGCAGCTGCAGGCAGCCAGGGTTAGTGTCGACGAAGCGCGGCAGGGCACCCGCGACCTTGCGACCCGCTTCCGTTCGGTGCCGTTGGGCGACGAGGTCGCGAATGCGCGAGATCTGCTCGCCGCGGCCGGACTCGACGTCGAGGCCGATATCGCACCGGACGCCGACGACGCGCCATCGTCGGCTCTCGGACCCGTGATCAGGGAGACCACGACCAACGTCTTGCGGCACGGCGCCGGGCGCCGCGCGCGTCTCGCCCTCCGCCGGGTCGCCGACGGCTGGCGTTACGAGGTCGCGAACGATGTGGCGGCCGGCGTCGGGGGAGAGCCGGTGGGGTCGGGGCTCGACGGGGTCAGACGACGCATCTCGGAAGCGGGCGGAACTCTGGAGATCCGCGAGGACGCCGGTGAGTTCATCGTCTCGGTGACGGTGCCGGCATCTGAGATGCAGCCTGCTGACGAGGAGGACACGCGATGATCCGGGTGCTCCTCGCGGACGATGAGGGCATGATCCGTTCGGCTCTCGCCGCGCTGCTGCGCCTCGAGGGAGACATCGAGGTGGTGGCCGAGTGCGCCGACGGAGAGCAGGCGCTCGCTGCCGCGCTCAGGTTGACCCCCGATGTCTGCCTGCTGGACCTCGAGATGCCGGGGCTCGACGGCGTCGAGGTCGCCGAGCGGCTGAACCGGGCGATCGTCACGCGCTGCGTCGTGGTCACCCGTCACGCCCGCCCAGGGGTGCTGCGGCGCGCGCTCGCATCGGGCGTCGCAGGTTTCCTCCCGAAGTCCCGAGGCGCCGATCAGGTCGCCGATGTGATCCGCAGGGTCGCGGCGGGAGCTCGCTATGTCGATCCCGAGATCGCGGCCGACGCGCTGAGCGATGAGCGTTCGCCCCTCACCGATCGTGAGCTGGACGTGCTGCGTGCGGGGCGTCGTGGTGAGACCACGACCCAGATCGCGAGGGCTTTGTCCCTCGCCCCGGGCACGGTGCGCAACCACATCTCCGCGGTGCTCGCGAAACTGTCGGTGGGCACACGGCAGCAGGCGGTGCTGATGGCCGAGGAGCGCGGCTGGATCTGACACCAGCGCGCCGAGCCCGTGACGAGCAGGAGGGCGGGTGGGGCTGTGGGAGGTGCCCCACCCGCGAGCCGCTCAACAGGGGAGAGTGCGGCTCAGACCGGAAGCGGGCTCATGTTCCCCCAGGCCGACTTCAGGTCTCATGTGCAAGACCCCGAAGTCGACCGAAAGTGACGCTGAGGTCAGGATCTCGCTGAACTTCTTCCTGAGTCAGTGCTCATGACGTGCGTCGTCGTGCGTGTGACGAGCGTGCTCGTCTTCCAGGATCATGCCGACCGAGGTCGCGCAGGCGTCGCCCTTCCATGCCTCGAGGCCCTCTCGAACGGCGAAGATCGCGATGACGAGTCCGGCGACGGCATCCGCCCACCACCAGCCGAACAGGCTGTTGAGGGCCAGTCCGATGAGCACCGCGGCCGACAGGTAGGTGCAGATCAGAGTCTGCTTCGAGTCGGCGACCGCCGTGGCGGATCCGATCTCGACACCCGCCCGTCGCTCGGCGAACGACACGAGCGGCATGATCACCACACTGAGCGCGGTCAGCACGAGACCGACAGCGCTGTGCTCGGGCCGGTCTCCGCCGAGCAGAGACAGCGCAGACGACGCAGTGACATAGACCGCGAGCGCGAAGAAAGCCACGGCGATCACTCGCAAGGTGGGCTTCTCCCAGCGCTCGGGATCGCGGCGGGTGAACTGCCAGGCGACGGCGGCGGCCGACAGCACCTCGATGCTCGAGTCGAGTCCGAACCCGATCAGCGCGGCAGACGAGGCGGCCGACCCCGCGGCGATCGCGACGACGGCCTCGATCACGTTGTAGACGATCGTGAAGGCCACGATGAGCCGGATGCGGCGATGCAGCGTCGCACGCCGATCGGGGGTGAGGGCGGTCACCGACATCAGCAGCTGCACCCGTCTCCGTCGCAGCAGCCGGGGTCGACGATCAGCATGACGCGCATCAGCTCGTCGAGGGCTGTGGCGAGGTGCGGGTCTGCGAGCGCATAGCGGCTGCGGCGTCCGTCGGCGGCGCTCTCGACGAGACCGCATCCCCGCAGACAGGCGAGGTGATTCGACAGGAGCTGACGGCTGACCCCGAGCTCGTCCGCGAGGTCGGAGGGATAGGCGGGGGCGTCTCGGAGGGCGAGCAGGATGCCTGCCCGAGTCGCGTCCGACAGTGCATGCCCGAGGCGGGCGACCGCGGCGGTATGGGTGAGCGAGGCGGTGAGGGTCACGCAACAACAGTACACAGAAATCTGAATTCAGAGAATCCTGAATCGGTGCGGATCGGCAACATCTGCGAAATCTCCCCTCGATATCGTGAACGGCGCTGGCACCGAATCGAAGGGACGACATGGACGTGACGGTCGAGCGAGTGGCGTGGTCGCATCCGGACGCAGAGCGGCTCAGAGCCGCTCAACGCAGAGAGCTGGACGCGCGGTACGGCAGCGATGACCACGAGCCGGGCGTCATCCCCTCGGCCGACGATGTGCCGGTCTTCCTCGTGGCGAGGGACGGTGGCGGTCACGCCGTCGTGTGCGGCGGTCTCAGACCCTTGCATCCGGAGGTCCTCGGATCGGATGTCGCAGAGATCAAGCGGATGTATGCGGCGCCGTCCGCGCGCGGAACAGGGGCGGCCGTCGCCCTGCTCCGCGCCCTCGAGACGGAGGCGCGACAGCTCGGCATCCGGTCTCTGGTGCTCGAGACCGGCACCGCTCAGCCGGATGCCGTGCGCTTCTACCAGCGCGAAGGGTACGTGCCGATTCCGCTGTTCGGGCACTACGTCGGCAGCGATCTCTCACTGTGCTTCGAGAAGGTGCTCGGCGCCTGAGACGGTTCAGCGCGGCGGCGCGACGATCGCCGCTGACTCGGGCGGCAGCGCGATGGTCCGTGCCACCATCCGGCCGGGTGCCGTCTCCAGCAGGATCCGCGAGTCGGGGCCGAGGTCGAACTCCACCTCCTCCGTGGTGAGGTTCACGAGCACCGCGAGCTCACCCCGCTCGATGCGGTAGGCCCGGTGCTCTGGTGCGCCCTTGAGATGAGAGACCGAGACGACGTTGTGCGACATCTCGGGGTCGGTCAGTTCGGGCACCTCCCGTCGCAGCGCGATCAGACGTCGATACAGATCGAGCATCCGAGCATGGTGCGGCGATTCGAGCTCGCTCCAGTCCAGCCGCGACCTCTCGAAGGTCGCAGGGTCCTGGGGGTCGGGCACAGCGGCCGGGTCCCATCCCATCCGCGCGAATTCGGCGATCCGGCCCTCCGCCGTGGCCCGGGCGAGCTCGGGTTCCTTGTGAGACGTGAAGAACTGCCAGGGAGTCGATGCTCCCCATTCCTCGCCCATGAACAGCATCGGGGTGCCCGGCGCTGTCAGCGTCAGCACCGCGGCGACGGCGAGCCGGTCGGATGACAGCGACGCCGTCAGCCGGTCTCCGGCCGCGCGGTTGCCGATCTGGTCATGATCCTGCGCGAACGTGACCAGACGCCAGGCGGGAACGCTCGGCGGCAGCGGGGCGCCGTGCGCTCGCCCGCGGAACGACGAATACGTGCCGTCGTGGAAGAACCCGTCCTGGGTGACCTTCGCGACAGCATCCGGTGCCGCGAAATCGGCGTAGTACCCGTCGGTCTCGCCGGTGAGCGCGACGTGCACGGCGTGGTGCCAGTCGTCCGACCACTGAGCGGTGAGACCGTATCCACCGTCCTCGCGGGGGACGACCATGACGGGGTCGTTGAGATCGGACTCGGCGATCAGGCTCAGGGGGCGGTCGACCTCACGCGCCAGCGCATCCACTCGCTCGGACAGCTCGTGCAGCAGATGCGGTGTGCTCTCGTCGTGCAGGGCGTGCACGGCGTCGAGACGCAGACCGTCGACGTGGAAGTCACGCAGCCACATCAGGGCGTTCTCGATGATGTACTCGCGCACGGCCGGTTCATCGAGGTTCACCGAGTCGCCCCACGCGGTGTGCTCGCCTTCGCGCAGGTAGGGGCCGAACTCGGGCAGGTAGTTGCCGCTCGGGCCGAGGTGGTTGTAGACCACGTCCTGGATCACCGCGATGCCGCGTGCATGAGCGGAATCGACGAGCCGCTGATACGCGGCCGGGCCCCCGTACCCCTCGTGCACGGCGTACCAGAGCACGCCGTCGTATCCCCAGTTCCACTCACCGCTGAACGCGTTGACCGGAAGAAGCTCGACATGGGTGATGCCGAGCTCGACGAGGTGATCGAGATGCCCGGCGAGCGAGTCGAGTGTCCCCTCGGGCGTGAACGTGCCGACGTGCAGCTCGTAGATCACACCGCCGTCGAGCGGCCGTCCGCTCCAGCCGGTGTCGGTCCACTCGAAGCGGGCGGGGTCGAACAGGGCCGAGGGCCCGTGCACGCCTCGAGGCTGTCGGCGCGACCGAGGGTCGGGGCGCAGCTCGGTGCTGTCGCCGAGCAGGAAGCCGTAGCGCTCGCCCTCGGCCATCGCCACATCCGTGCGCCACCACCCGGACCCGTCATCCGCCGGATCGAGATCGTGCTCCGAGATCGTCGTGCAGGCGGGGGTGAGACGCCGCAGCTGCACCCTGTCGACGCGCGGAGCCCAGACCGAGATCATCGCTCATCCACCAGGAGCGCCACCGGATAGGTGTCGAGAAGGTCGGCGAGACGGATCGGCCCACGGTCGAACCGACGCCCCGTGATCGCGTCGGTCGCGGGCAGCTCGCGCCGCAGCAGCACGGTGTCGCCCCAGCCACCTCGACGGGCGAGTCCTGCGGGCAGACGCGTCGCCACGGCGAGCACGCCGCCCCGGTCCATGGCGACCGCATGATCCGATGCCTCCCCGGCGACGCCACCGGGGCGATACCGGTAGAACAGCTCGCGGTTGTCTCTGCGCAGACGCAGCGCGCGAGAGGTGAGGAGCATCTTCGCGAGACCCGAGTCGTCGACAGGGGGGAGGACGCCGCGGGCGACGTCCTCATCGAGTCGCCGGAGCATCGCCGATCGTTCGGCGAAGTCCACGGGCCGCCGGTTGTCGGGGTCGACGAGGGAGTGATCCCACAGTTCGGTGCCCTGATAGACGTCCGGCACACCGGGGGCTGCGAGCTGCAGAAGCTTCGCGGACAGCGAGTTCACCCGGCCGTGATCGACGATCTCGCCCACGAACGCCTCGAGGGTCGCGCGGGCATCTCCGTTCGCCGCGTGCGCGATCGATTCGATGCCCTTCTCGAACTCGAGGTCGGGATGCTGCCATCCGGTCGACTCCGCGGCTTCGCGCGCCGCCTTCAGGCCGTAGGCGAGCAGTCGCTCCGATGAGATCGGCCAGGCTCCCACCGCCGCCTGCCAGAGCAGCGAATCGAGCGGGCCGTGTCCGGTCGACGCGACGGCCCGAAGATCGGTCAGGACCTCGGCCCATCGATCCGGAACCTCTGCGAGCACCGAGAGGCGTGCGCGGACGTCTTCGGATCGCTTCGTGTCGTGGGTCGACAGCGCGGTGAGAGAGTGCGGCCACGACGCCAGTCGCGCTCGCTGTGCGTCATGGAACTCGTCGACCGAGACGGAGGTGATCGACGGGTCGCCGCCGACCTCTGTCAGGGTTCCGAGCCGGGTCTGGCGGTAGAACGCGGTGTCCTCCACACCCTTGGCCATGACGGCGCCTGTCACCTGAGGAAAGCGCTCCGACACCTCGAGAGTCGTGTCGAGCAGCAGCGGGGTCAGCTCTGCGATCGAGGCCGCGAGGTCGGGGCGTCGGCGCGAGGCGTCGTCGATCGCGTGCTGCACGTGCTCGCGCCCCGCCGGCAGATACGCCCTGTAGACGGGGAAGCTCGCCACGATCTCGGCCAGCGCGTCTTCTGCGCCGACCACACCGAACGGCAGCGCCCGCACCAGGCGGCGCACCTCGGACTGCAGCAGCTCGTCGGCGATCATCCGCTTGGTCGTATGGATCAGGTCGTGCCACGGCTCCGCCGCGGGCAGACCGGTCTCCGAGCGCAACCGCTCATCGAGTCGGTCGAGGGCTGCGACTCCGTCGCCGTTGATCAGGACGCGGTCGATCTCGCCCATCGCGTCGTATCCGGTCGTGCCGTCGGTGCGCCACCACGAGGGCAGCTGCTCGCCGGGCTCGAGGATCTTCTCCACGACCGTGTATGCGCCGCCCGTGATGTCCGCGAGTCGCTCGAGGTAGCCGCCGGGGTCTGTCAGTCCGTCGGGGTGGTCGACCCGCAGGCCGTCGGCCAGACCATCGGTGATCCACCGTGCGATCTCGACATGCGACTCGTCGAAGACATCGGGGATCTCGACGCGGATGCCGGCGAGCTCCGAGACGGCGAAGAAGCGGCGGTAGTCGAGGTCGGTGTTCTGGTCTTCCCAGAACCGCAGCTCGTAGTGCTGGGTCTCCAGGAGCCTCGGCAGGTCTTCCGCGAACTCACCGGAGCCCGGCGCCAACGGCAGCACATGGTCGAAGTACGACAGCGTTCCGTCGGGGGCGTCGTCGGCGGGAGTGGTGTCGACCACGATGTCACCGGACTCGAGGACCTCTGAGAGCGACGAACCAAGGATCGGCAGACGCACCCGCCCCTCCGACAGTCGCCGGTCGATGTCGAACGCCACCGCATGACGTGACGTGCGTCCGAGTCTCAGCAGATCCCACCACCAGACGTTGGCGCGGGGGATTGCCACGCCGACGTGGTTCGGCACGATGTCGACGAGGATGCCGAGTCCGGCTTCTCGCGCGGCGGCGGCGAACCGCTTCAGGCCGTCGGGGCCGCCGCGGTCGTCATCCACTCGGGAGTGGTCGACGACGTCGTAGCCGTGGTCCGACCCGGGCACGGCGGCCAGGAGCGGCGACAGGTAGGCCCACGACGCGCCGAGATCGGCCAGGTACTTCGTGACCGATGCCGCATCGTCGAGCGTGAAGCCTGACCGGATCTGCAGACGATAGGTCGAGAGCGGGCGATACGTCATCGAGGCAGCTCCGGGGTGGGGGCCGGCGCCGGGGCCTCGGCCTGCTCGGTCTGAATGCGCAGCGACGCTTCGACCGAATTGTCCGTCGACACCACCGTCCGGTCGACGTCACGCAGCACGAGGAGCGAGTGGGCCTCGAGCGGGACCGACGCACCCGGATCCAGCGATCCGCCATCGGCTCGCTCGCCCGCGGTGTCGATCATGACCTCCCACGCATGGCCGTGCCGCTCATCGGGCAGCGCGAGCTCGACGGCATCCGTCCCACTGTTGAAGTAGACGAGGAAGTTCTGATCGGTGACGGGGCGACCCCGCCGGTCCTTCTCGCGGATCCCCTGACCGTTGAGGAAGACTCCGATCGCGAGACCGAATCCGGAATCCCAGTCCTCCGGTTCCATGCGGCGGCCATCCGGACGCAGCCAGACGACGTCGGGCACGCGCTCGCCGTCGTCCGACCGCACCGGACGCCCGTCGAAGAAGCGGCTGCGTCGGAACGTCGGGTGGTCGCGGCGAAGCCTGGCCACGGCTGCAGTGAACTCCACGAGCGGCAGGTCGGCCGATTCCCAGTCGACCCAGGTGAGCTCGTTGTCCTGTGCGTAGCCGTTGTTGTTGCCGTCCTGGGTGCGGCCGAGCTCGTCGCCGTGCGCGATCATCGGCACTCCCTGCGACAGCAGCAGAGTCGCCAGGAAGTTGCGCTGCTGACGAGCACGTATGCGGTTGATCCCCTCGTCCTCGGTAGGACCCTCCGCGCCGTGGTTGTCTGAGCGGTTGTGGGACTCTCCGTCGTTGTTGTCCTCGCCGTTCGCGTCGTTGTGCTTCTCGTTGTACGACACGAGGTCGCGCAGCGTGAAGCCGTCGTGCGCGGTCACGAAGTTGATCGACGCCACAGGGCGGCGACCGGAATGCTCGTAGAGGTCGGCCGACCCGGTGAGGCGGGAGGCGAACTCGCCGAGCGCCTGAGGCTCGCCACGCCAGAAGTCGCGCACCGTGTCGCGGTACTTGCCGTTCCACTCCGTCCACTGCGGGGGGAAGTTGCCGACCTGATATCCGCCCGGACCGACGTCCCACGGCTCGGCGATGAGCTTCACCTGCGAGACGATCGGATCCTGCTGCACGAGCTCGAAGAAGGCTGCCAGTCGATCGACGTCGTAGAACTCGCGCGCGAGGGTCGAGGCGAGGTCGAAGCGGAAGCCGTCGACGTGCATCTCGGTCACCCAGTACCGCAGCGAGTCCATGATCAGCTGCAGCGCATGCGGGTTGCCCGCGTTGAGGCTGTTCCCTGTGCCTGTGTAGTCGGTGTAATAGCGGCGGTCCTCTTCGAGGCGGTAGTACGCCTCGTTGTCGATGCCCCGCATCGAGAGCATCGGCCCCATGTGGTTTCCCTCGGCGGTGTGGTTGTAGACCACGTCGAGGATGACCTCGATGCCTGCTGCATGGAGCGCGCGCACCATGGCCTTGAACTCCTGCACCTGCTGACCGTGCTGCCCGCTGGAGGAGTAGTCGTTGTGCGGCGCGAAGAACGCGAGGGTGTTGTAGCCCCAGTAGTTCGTGAGGCCCTTCTCTTCGAGCGTCGAGTCGTAGATGAACTGGTGCACCGGCATCAGCTCGATCGCGGTGACTCCGAGGTGCACGAGATGCGCGATGACCGACGGGTGACCGATCGCCGCATATGTGCCGCGCAGCTCCTCGGGGACATCGGGGTGCAGCTGCGTGAGTCCCTTGACGTGCGCTTCGTAGATCACGGTCTGCGCGTAGGGGATCTTCGGAAGGCGGTCGCCCGCCCATTCGAAGAACGGGTTCACGACCACGCCCTTCACCATCGTCGCGGCGGAGTCCTCGTCGTTGCGGGAGTCGGGGTCGCCGAAGTCGTAGCCGAACAGCGGCTGTCCCCACTCCACACGACCTGCGACCGACTTCGCGTAGGGGTCGAGAAGGAGCTTGTTCGGGTTGAATCGCTTTCCCTGGGCGGGGTCGTAGGTGCCGTGCACGCGGTATCCGTACAGCTGCCCCGGCTGAACCGAGGGCAGATACCCGTGCCACACGTACGCGTCGACCTCTTCGAGCGCGATCCGCTCTTCGTTGCCGTCGTCATCGAACAGACACAGCTCGACCTTCTCGGCGCCTTCGCTGAACAGGGCGAAGTTCGCGCCCTGGCCATCGAAGGTCGCACCGAGCGGGTAGGGGGAACCGGGCCAGATCTCGCGGCTCACTGAGCGCGCCGCTTCGAGACGGCGCGGTGCAGAACAGTCCGCACAGCGTCGTGGAAGTCATACACCTGAGCGATCTCATCGGCGTGATGATAGGGGTGGCCCACGTAGCAGACGAAGACCGGATGCACGTGCTCGACGTATCCGACGGGACCTTCGTGGAGCACGACGTACCGATCGAGGTCGACACGTTCGTAGAGGGGCTCGGCCGGCGTGGAGGCTGTCGTGGGAGCCTGGCCGTCGGCGGGCTTGTGGTCATGCGCGGTATGGGTCTTCGCAGTCATGAGGGCTCCTGTTCTGTTGATGGGGTCCACGCTAAGAGATCCGAGCTCACAGGGAAATACCATTGCCTCCGCGCGACGAACGCGCTATGTCGTGAGTGCGCGTGGTGGCCGTGCAACCACCCCG
This sequence comes from Microbacterium sp. Leaf161, assembly GCF_001423645.1. Taxonomy (NCBI): domain Bacteria; kingdom Bacillati; phylum Actinomycetota; class Actinomycetes; order Micrococcales; family Microbacteriaceae; genus Microbacterium; species Microbacterium sp. Leaf161. Next base: position 2,000,223 of record NZ_LMOW01000001.1, read on the forward strand.
CGGCCACCTGCGAGAATGGAAGCCCCGTGCCGATCCCGAACCGAGGAGCTCCCGTGCAGTACATCTCCACCCGAGGCGGCATGCAGCCGCTGCCGTACTGCGAGACCCTGCTCGAAGGGCTCGCGACAGACGGCGGGCTCGCCGTGCCCGAGACCATGCCGACGGTCGACGGTGAGACTCTCGAGCGCTGGCGGGCGCTGACCTACCCGCAGCTCGCGACCGAGGTGCTCGCGTTGTTCGCGACGGACATCCCCCGTGCCGATCTCGCGCGCATGACCGCGGCTGCATACGACCAGTTCCCCGAAGAGGTCGTGCCGCTGCGCTCGATCGATGACGACCTCACGCTCGTGGGTCTCTCCGAGGGCCCGACGCTGGCGTTCAAGGACATGGCCATGCAGTTCCTCGGCCAGGTCGTCGAGTACGCGCTGGAGCGCAAGGGCTCTGTCCTGAACATCCTCGGCGCGACCTCCGGAGACACGGGATCGGCTGCCGAGCACGCGCTGCGCGGCAAGGACCGCATCTCGGTCTTCATGCTGTCTCCGAAGGGACGCATGAGCGCGTTCCAGCGTGCGCAGATGTTCTCGCTCGCCGACGAGAACATCCACAACATCGTGGTCGACGGCGTGTTCGACGACTGCCAGAACCTCGTCAAGTCGCTCGCAGGCGATCTCGACTTCAAGCGGGCCCAGCACCTCGGCGCCGTCAACTCGATCAACCTCGCCCGCATCACCGCTCAGGTCGTCTACTACTTCTGGGCATGGCTGCGCGCGACGGATGCCGGCGGCTGGACCGAGGTCTCGTTCACCGTGCCGTCGGGGAACTTCGGCAACATCCTCTCGGGGTTCTTCGCGAAGCAGATGGGCCTCCCGATCCGTCGGCTCGTGCTCGCCGCCAATGAGAACAACGTGCTCGACGAGTTCTTCCGCACCGGTGTCTACCGGCCCCGCAGCGCGGCGCAGACGCTCGCCACCTCGAGCCCGTCGATGGACATCTCGAAGGCCTCGAACCTCGAGCGCTTCATCTTCGAGCTCGTCGGGCGCGATGCCGCACGCGTGGTCAAGGCCTGGCAGGATCTCGACACCCAGGGCTTCTTCGATTTCACCGCCGACCTGGCTCGTTTCGTCGACGAGTTCGGCATCGTCAGCGGCACCTCGACCCACGCCGACCGACTCGCGACCATCAAGGCGGTCTACGAGGCGACGGGCGACATCATCGACCCTCACACCGCGGACGGGGTCAAGGTCGCCCGCGAGAATCTCGAATCGGGTGTGCCGATGCTCGTGCTCGAGACCGCGAAGCCGCAGAAGTTCGCCGAGACGATCCGCGAGGCGATCGACGTCGAGCTCGAGTACTCCTCGGAGCTGCGCGCCATGCTCGATGCTCCGCAGCACCGGACCGAGATGGCAGACGACGAGCAGGAGCTCCGTGCGTTCATCGAAGCGAAGGCCCTGAGCTGAGCAAACCGCACCGTGCCGCCCCCTTGGCGACCTGACACCACGGAGACCTCCTCCTGCGGACGCCCGCAGGAGGGGGTCTTCGCAGTCAGCGGAACGGCAGCGTGCGACTCACTCGGGGTCGCCGTGCAGCATCCATGGAATCCCGAATCGATCGATGAGCATCCCGAAACTGCCGCCCCACGGCGCAGCGTCGAGCGGCATAGTGATCGCCGCGCCGTCGGACAGCGCATCCCAGACCTGCTGCGTCTTCTCCTGCGTATTGCCGCTCAGTGAGACCGAGAACCCCTGCGGCGGCTCGAACGGAATGCCGTCGGGGGTGTCCGACGCCATCAGCACCAGGCCGTCGGGCGTGGTGAGCTGCGCGTGCATCACGAGGTCGTTCTGATCGGGGTTCTGCACCATGTCGGGGAACTCGCCGAACACGGTGATCTCGAGGTCCCCGCCGAGGATGCCCTGATAGAACTCCATCGCCTGTCTCGCTTCGGTGCGGAACGAGAGATACGGATTGAGTGTTGCCATGACTGCCCCCAGCTATGTCAGGCAGGGCCCTCGTCGGCCCCGCTGGGGCTCATTCTGCGCCGGGGGTCGGACATACGCAAGAGCGGCGCCTTCGCTCAGCCGGGGAGCGCCTTCACCGCCGCGGTCAGCACCTGAGGCACCGTCGGCACGCCTTCTGCCCGGAAGACCTCCGCACCCGCGGCATCGCGGATGATGACCGTGGGGGTGAACCGGATGTCGAGCGCCTCCGCCGCATCCGGCTCCGATGCGACGTCGATCTCTGTGACGGTCGCATCGGGAAGGTAGCGCACCGCATCAGCCACGACCGCACGGGTTCGCGAGCAGGCGCCGCAGAACGCGGATGTGACCAGTGTGAGTTCCATCGCGCTCCTCTCGTCTCTCGATGTGCAACCCGGCGCCGGCCCGTCGTGTTCCCGGATCGAGGTCAGAACTCGGTGCGCTTGACGAGGCCCCGATTCGTGCGGATGTGCTCGTAGTCCCACTGCACGACCCGTGACTCCGACAGCCAGACGGCGAGACGGTGGGTGTCGATCTCCGAGACGTCGACGAACCTCGCCTCGGCCGCCTCGAACGATCCGGACGCGACGAGTCCAGGCTCGGCGAACGACTGGCCACTCCAGAACATCAGTCGCACGGCATCCTTCAACCGGTCGTATCCCACGATCGGATTGCCGTCGAGGAACCAGACGGGGTGCGCGTGCCACACCTTGGCGGCCGCCTCGGGAAGCCCCCGGTCGATCTCGTCGGCGAGGCGCTCGCAGATCTCGCGATCTTCGGGGCTGAGTCTCCGGTGGTAGTCGTCGATCTCGGGCGCGCGGGTCATGGTGCGAGTATGGCCCGTGCGGCGGCCGCCGTCGAGGGTCAGGCGCGCGACGCGGTGGCGCGAGGATGCAGCAGCCCCGAGAGCGCGCCGAGCGCGGCGCCGACGAGGGTGTCGACGATACGTTCCCACGCGACGTCCATCGAACCGATCTCGCCGGTCGCGGCGCCCGTCAGCAGCAGCACGAGCGGCGTGATGAAGACGAGCGCGAGTGCGTAGTGGCGCACCACCACGAGCTCGATCGTGAACTGCAGGGCGCCGAGAAGCAGCGCCAGCCAGAGACCCGACGGATGCAGCAGGGCGAGAAGCGCGTAGACCCCCGCGCCGACGACGGTCCCGAGCATGCGGTGCAGTCCGCGTTGCACGGCGGCGCGGCGGGCGGCTGCCACGCCGATCACGGCGACGGCCGATCCGACGATCCAGTACGTGCGAGTCGGGTCGATCACCAGCCCGAGCAGCACGCCGATGATCGCGACGATCGCGACCCGGATCAGCAGCATGCGTGAATCGGCCGTGAACGCGGGCCCCGGCAGCAGCTCACGCAGCGGCCTGGCCGAGACCGAACGCGCACGGGGGAGCAGAAGCGGTGCCATCGCGATCAGATAGGAGAACACGCATCCCGCCGCGAGCGCGGCGATGTAGACCATCGGTGCGATCGGTGAACTGACGATCACATGAGCCGAGAGGCCGAAGACCAGCACGAAGAAGAGGGGCCCCGGTGGACCGAGCCGGAAACCGAACGCCAGAGCCGCGCTGACGACCGCGACGACCACGACGCCGATGCTCACGAGCCAGGCGCTCGCGGAGGCAGCGACTCCGAGTGCGGCGCTGGCGATCAGACCCGCGGCGACGAAGGGCAGGATCCTGGCCCGTTCGACCACAGGAGCGGTGCCGGCGAAGAGGACCGTGAATGCGCCCGACGCCGCGATGTAGCCGAGCGAGGGCTGACCGATCATGGTCATGACGGCGATCGGCACCGCGATGCCCAGCGCCGCCTGGGTGGCGAGGTGCCAGCGCGGACCGCGCTTGGGCGCCAGGGCGAACAGGCTCATCCTTCTATTGTCTCGTGGTGCCGAGGACCCGCGGGACGCGGCTGAGCCGTTCCGGTGCGTCCGGAGTGCGGGTGGGAGGCAACGAGCCCGGCGCTACGATGGCCGACGTGACAGAACCGCGCCCCGGAATCGCCGAACGCCTCTCGCAGATGATCCAGCTGCCGACCGTGTCGGCGGAGCTGGAGGAACGCGGATCCGACCCGTTCGAGGCGTTCGTCGCGTTGATCGCCGACCTCTATCCGCTCGTCCACGAGCACCTCACGTTCGAACGGCATACAGATTTCGGGCTGCTCTTCCGCTGGTCGGGCAGAGATGCTGAGGCCGACGGGCCGGTCGTGCTGATGGCGCACTACGACGTCGTACCGGTGGATGAGAGCGATGCATGGACGCATCCTCCGTTCGAGGGCGTCATCGCCGACGGGGTGGTCTACGGGCGCGGGGCTCTCGACGACAAGGGTCCGCTGATCGTCGTGCTCGAGGCGGTCGAGAATCTGCTCGCCGACGGGTTCGTCCCCGCGCGAGACGTCTACCTCTCATTCGGAGGCAATGAAGAGACCTTCGGTCGAGCGGCCGAGGAGATCGCGCGGGTGCTGCGCGAGCGCGGCATCATCCCGTGGCTCGTGGTCGACGAAGGCGGCGCGGTCGTCGACGCCCCACTGCCTTTCGTACCGGGCCGAGCGGCGATGATCGGCGTCGGGGAGAAGGGTGTGATGACCCTGACCCTCTCGGCGCGCGGCGAGGGTGGCCACGCGTCGGCGCCTCCCTCTCTGACCGCCGTCCGGAGGGTGGCGAGAGCCGTCGATCGGCTCGGGCCCCGGACGTTCCGACCGCGGCCCTCGAAGGCGATCGGGAGGATGCTGTCGCAACTCGGCGCTCAGACGCCAGGCCCCGCGAGACATCTGCTGCGCCTGCTCGGATCCGCGCCGCTGCTGACCGGTCAGCTGTTCGCCGCGCTCGGCGGCGAGCCCGCCGCTCTCGTGCGCACGACCGTGGCTCCGACGATGCAGTCGGGTGGCACGGCGGCGAACGTCCTCCCCTCACAGGCGTCGGCGACCGTGAATCTGCGCATCGCTCTGGGCGAGACGACGCAGCAGACGGTGCTGCGGGTGCGTCGGCGCATCCGGGATCCGCTGGTCGCGGTCACCGTCGAGGAGGCGAGCGAACCGTCGCCCGAATCTGCGACGGACAACGCCCAGTTCGCGGTGCTCGCCGACGCGCTCGCGGTCTCGCACCCCGGAGTCCCCGCCGTGCCGTACGTGATGATGGCGGCGACGGACTCTCGCCACTTCCACCGTTTCGCGCCGGCCGTCTACCGCTTCGCACCGCTCGACATGTCGAACGCGCAGCGGGCGTCGATCCATGGCGTCGATGAGAACGTCGAGATCGCTGCGCTCGAGCGGGGAGAGCGGTTCCATCGGGCTCTCCTCGAGCGGCTAGGGTGATCTCACCCCTTCGAGGGCGTCTCGGCGCCCGAGTCAGCCCTTTCACCGAGGAGCCGCGATGACGCGCACCCGCACTCTGGGAACCCTCGCCACCGTCGTCGGCTTCCTCGCCTTCGTCGAGTTCACCAGCGGCGTGCTGCAGGGCTATTACACGCCCATGCTCACCGACATCGCGCGGCATCTGGGAATCCACGACGCCGACGTGAACTGGCTCGAGGGCACGCAGCTCATGCTCTCGGCTCTCGTCGTGCCGGCGTTCGCGAAGCTCGGCGACATGGTCGGGCACAAGCGGATGCTGTTGATCTCGACGGCGCTGACCGCCGCCGCGGCACTCGTGCTGCCGTTCACGGACTCGTTCCCCGTGTTCCTGATCGGCTGGACGCTCATGGGCTTCTACGTCGTCTGGCTGCCGCTCGAGATCGCGCTCATCTGGTCGCGCTCCCGCCGGATGGAGGGACGCTCCTCGATCACGGCGAAAGCGGCAGGGCTGCTGGTGGCGGCGCTCGAAGGCGGCGCGATCATCGGTGCTCTCGTCGGCGGCGCGCTGATCGATGTCCTCCCGCTGACGGTCGTGCTCCTCATTCCCGCGGTGCTGATCGTCGTCTGCTTCTTCGTGATCCTGTTCGGGGTGAAGGAGTCGCCCGATCCGACCGGCGGCGTGTTCGACACGGTCGGCGTCGTGCTGATCTCGCTCGCCCTGATCTGCTTCACCGGCGGGCTGAGCCTGCTCCGTCTCGAGGGCGGACTCGTCAACCCCTGGTCATGGGCGGTGGTCGTGCTCGGCCTCCTGCTGGTCATCCCGTTCGTGCTCTGGGAGCTGCGCTGCGATGACCCTCTCATCGACGTGCGCATGTTCCGCTCACCGGCCCTCGGGCCTGTGTTCCTCACCGCCGGCCTGTTCGGAGTGAGCGTGCTCGGGGCCCAGGCGCCGCTGTCGACGTTCGCGCGCACCGATCCGGGTGTCTACGGCTATGGGCTCGGAACGACGGGTTTCGCGACGTCGCTGATCATCGGGCTGTATCTGATCGCGATGATCGCAGGTGCGCTGCTGTTCCCGCTCGTCGCTCGACTGGTGAGCCCGCGGATCACTCTCATGGGCGCGTCTCTGCTCGTCGGCATCGGGTTCCTGCTGTTCCTGCCTTTCCATGACTCCTATGTGCAGGTGGTGACCAACATGGTCATCGTCGGACTCGGCTCCGGCGCTCTCGTGGCGGCTCTCCCCGCGGCGGCTGCGTCGGCGGCTCCCGCGACGCAGACCGGTGTGGCGACGGGACTCACCAACTCGGTCAAGACGGTCGGCGGAGCGATCGCCTCGTGCATCTTCGGGATCGCACTGCTCAACGGCGTGAGCGGAGCGGTCGAGGGCACCGCAGGGTCATTCGCCGGCTACGTCACGGTCTGGGTGGTCTGCGGCGTGACGGCGCTCGTCGCCGCCGCGATCCTCGTCTTCGTTCCGAAAGAGGCTTTCACCGACCGGACGGATGCCGAGGCCGTCGCCACGCCGATCGCCTGACGTCAGCTGGGATCGAGGCCGAGAACCCGGGAGATCTGAGGCCAGGCGTGCGCGCCGAGCGCTGCATCCGCGCGCGGTGTGCCGCCCCGAGCCATGTGCACGCCGCCGGCCGCGGGGGCCTCGCCGGGCAGGAGCAGACGATGCCCTGCATCCGGATGCTGGACGATCGTCGTGCCGCTGCCATGGGCATGGCGGCGCTGTGAGATCGCCGTCGTGAACGCGGCGCTCGGCCAGACGCGGTCGTCGCCTCCGGCGATCAGCAGCAGATCGCCGGAGATCCGCTCGACTGGGATCGTCGCCGCCGCAGTGAGTGCCGGGTCGAGGGTCAGGCTCGTCGAGTACAGCGAGAGGTACTCCGGCGGATCGCTCATCGGCGTCCATGCCGGGTCGAACACGACCGCCGGCAGCGGAGAACCACCCAGAGTCCAGTGCGAGGACCAGCGGCCCTCCGCCAGCCCGGACCAGACGACGGACGACGGGGAGACGGCGATGGTCGCCTCGATCTCGACGGTGGAAGCGGTGACGAGGGCCGCCTCGGCGCCGAACGACGTTCCGAAGATCGCCACGCGATCGTGATCTCGTCGCAGCAGCTCGATCTGATCGATGAACATCTCGATCGGGACCTCATGGGGCGCCGGTCGCTGGCCGATGCCGCCGAACCAGCGGATCGCGCGCACCCGAGCGCCGCGATGGCTGAGCAGATCGGCGCGAGCGGACTCGAGGCGCCCACTCGAACCCGCGAGCAGCAGCACCGCTGCGCCGCAGGGTCGCTCGGGGAATGCGTCGTAGACGTCATCCGAGGCGATGGACGAAGGCATGTTGTGGTGGGCCGATGTCAGTCGCGGTCGAGCCCGAACGAGCGCTTGACCACGGCCTGCATGTCGCGGTCGAGTCCGTCGATGCGCGTGTTCACGGTGTCGAAGCGGGCGTTCATCTCGCCGCGGAGGCCCCCGATCTGGGCGTTCATCTCGTTGCGGAGGCCACCGATCTCGGTGCGGACGACCCGGATGAACAGTGTGGAGACGACGGTCAGCATGCCGAACATGAGCGCGGTGAAACACCCGATCATGGTCCAGATCTGAGCGTCGGTCATGAGGTGCACCATGTCATCCTCGCATCGTTCCACGTCGAGCAGCGGAATCGTGGTCGCTGTATACCGTCATCCCGAGCAGTGTGAGGAACTGCGAGTTGCAGGGTGGTCGTGCAGGAGGGGTGGGCGGGGATTCCTCATCACTCGCCCACCCCCGTGCTCAGTCGCCCTTGACGTTGACGAGCTGACGCAGCGTGTGCCTGATCTCGACCAGGCTCGCGGCATCCGTCATCACCTGATCGATCGGCTTGTACGCCTGCGGGATCTCATCGATGAAGGCGCTCGTGTCGCGGAACTCGATCCCCTCCATCGCCTCACGCAGCTGCTCGTGCGAGAACGTGCGCCGAGCCGCCGACCGCGAGTACTCCCGGCCGGCGCCGTGCGGTGACGAGTTCAGCGACTGCGGGTCGCCGAGGCCCTCGACCACGTACGACGCGGTGCCCATCGAGCCCGGGATGAGTCCGGGGCGACCGGCATCCGCCTGGATCGCGCCCTTTCTCGACACCCACACCTGCTTGCCGTAGTGCTTCTCCGACTCGGTGAAGTTGTGGTGGCAGTTGATGCGCTCCTGCTCGTCGACCGGGGCGCCGAGAAACTCCGATACCTGCCGTGCGACCCGGTCCATCATCTCCTCGCGGTTGAGCAGCGCGAAGTGCTGGGCCCACCGCAGCTCGCGGATGTACCGGGTGAACTCGGGAGTGCCTTCGACGAGGTACGCGAGGTCGGGGTCGGGCAGCTCGATCCACCACTGCTTCGCCAGCCGCTGCGCGACGGCGATGTGGTGACCGGCGATCCGGTTGCCGACGCCTCGAGAACCCGAGTGCAGGAAGAGCCACACGCGGTCGAGCTCGTCCACCGACACCTCGATGAAGTGGTTGCCGGAGCCGAGCGTTCCGAGCTGCAGTCGCCAGTTCCTGGCGTACTTCTCAGGGTCAAACTCGCTCTGCTCAGCGAGCGTCTCGAGCTCTGCGATGCGCGGTTCGGCACTCGCGACGATCTTGTTGTTGTAGCGCCCCGCCGACAGCGGGATCGCGCGCTCGATCTGCTCGCGCACCTCGGCGAGATCGCGACCGGCGAGGTCACCCTTCGTGAACTGGGTGCGAACCGCGATCATGCCGCAGCCGATGTCGACACCGACTGCGGCGGGGATGATCGCGCCGAGCGTCGGGATGACCGAGCCGACCGTCGCTCCCTTGCCGAGGTGCGCATCGGGCATCAGAGCCACGTGCGGGTGGATGAACGGCATGCGCGCGGTGGTGTGCGCCTGATCGAGTGTCTTCTCATCGATCATCGACGCCCACGAGAGCAGCCGTGTGGAGAGCCTCTCCATGATTCCTTTCCTTGTGTGATGTTCAGCCACAGGTCGGGAGTCTCGTGAGAAACGGAAATGCCCCGAACCTGACGGTGCGGGGCATGAGAACAGCGGATGCTGTCACATGGCGCGCGCCGGAGGGTACGACTCGTAGCGGTCATTGCGCTTCTGCTGAAGCGGCAAGACCGCGGCGAAGGGGAAGTTCCGCAGGGCGGTCATCCGTCGTCTCCTCGGCGTGAATGCTGTGCGCGATCGGCACAGCTTTGCCACACTAGGGCGCGACACGCCCGGGAGTCAAGCGGAATCGTGCGGGGGGTTGTGCATGAACTCGACGCGGATGCCGTCGGCGTCCTCGACGAAGGAGGCGTAGTAGCGGTCGGTGTACCGCGGATACTCCTTCGGGTCTCGGACGGCCGTCCATCCGGCATCGAGCGCCACTGCATGCAGGCGATCCACCTCATCGCGCGAGGGCATGGCGAACGCGATGTGCTGCCAGCCGACCCGGCCGTGGCGGTGAGGGCCGGAGTCCTCATCCCATGCGTACAGGATGATCTCTGTCTCGTCGCCGTTGTTCCATGAGATGGAATGGTCGTCTTCGCCGCCGCTCTCGTAGCCGAGCGCCATGAGCACGGGGTGGAACTGGGCTCTGCCCCGTTCGAGGTCGTCGACGGTGATTCCCAGATGATCCAGAAGTGCCATGCGTTCAGTCTTCCAGTCGAGGCACGCGCTGCACTAGTGCGGCGCGTGGTACTCGGCTTCGCCGCGCTTCCAATAGCCCTTGACCACGGCGTTCGCGGAGTCGATGCCCCAGCGGTCCAGCAACGCGCGCCCCGGTTTGACGATCGACTGTTCGGCCGCGATGAAGACGAACGGGTCGTCGCCGATCGCATCTTCCGCTGCCAGGTCGTCGAGGAACGCGATGAGCGCGGAGCCAGAGGGAGCATCGCCGCGATGCAGCCATTCGATGTCGACAGGGGCTTCGATGTCGATCTCACGCCCGGCCGAGACCGTCTCGACCACGATTCGAGCGGCGACGCCGGCGGGGATCAGCGCCGCGAAACGTCGGATGGCGGGGATGGCCGTCTCGTCTCCGACGAGCAGCCAGGAGCCGGGGGTGCCGTTCAGCACCGCCGACCCGCGGGGCCCGCCGACGCCGATCGATGACCCGAGAGCAGCAGTCGCCGCCCAGGGGGCTGCGACACCCGAGTCGCCGTGCACAGCGAACTCGACGTCCAACCAGTCCGCGCCCCAGGCCAGAGGTGTGTACTCACGACTCGGTGCAGCCCGCATCTCCTCGACCGATCCCACCGGGCCGGAGGGGAAGAACAGACGCATGTGGTCGTCGGAGCCCGGGGAGTCGAAGCCCTCGAGGTCGCCGCCCGTGAGGCGCACACGCACGAAGTCGGGTGCCAGCCATTCCCGGGCGCTCAGCGTGACGGTGCGGAAGCGCAGATCGAGGCCTCGGCGCTCGATGGAGAAGCCGGATTTCGTATCGCTCATAAAGTAAGGCTAACCTATCTTGGAGGTGGAGTTAGGGGAGCCTAACTCCACCTGTCCTGCGCCGCCCGCGCGCACTCACCACCGCAGAACAGGAGTCTCTCCATGTCCATGCCCAGAATCCTCAGCGCCACGAGCGTCGGTCTCGTCGGCCTTCTCGCCCTCGCCGGCTGCGCCTCCGGAGCCGAAGCCGAGCCGGCCGAAACCGCGCCGGCCGCCGACTCGGTCACGATCGAGGACAACACCGGATCGCACGAGATCGCCACGCCTCCCGCATCCGTCGTCGCACTGGACAACCGCACGTTCCAGACGCTCTCCGACTGGGGAGTCGAGCTCTCGGCCGGTGCGGTCGCGCTCATGCCCGACACGGTGTCGTACCTCGACGACGACTCGATCGTCGACATCGGCCTGCACAGCGAGCCCGACCTCGAGGCGATCGTCGCCGTCGAACCCGACCTCATCATCAGCGGACAGCGCTTCACGCAGCACAACGAGGCCGTCGCCGAACTCGTGCCTGAGGCGACGATCATCGATCTCGAGCCTCGCGAGGGCGAGCCCTTCGACGACGAGCTCAAACGACAGGTGACCGTGCTCGGCGAGATCTTCGGCAAGCAGGACGAGGCGCAGTCACTGGTCGACGATTTCGACGCGGCGGTGGAGCGGGCGAAGGCCGCCTATGACGACGCCGACACCGTCATGGCCGTGAACACCTCGGGCGGCGAGATCGGATATCTGGCACCGACCGTGGGCCGCTCGCTCGGACCGATCTATGACATCCTCGGCCTGACCCCGGCGCTCGAGGTCGCCGATGCCTCCGACGACCATCAGGGCGACGACATCTCGGTCGAGGCGATCGCCGCCTCGAACCCCGACTGGCTTCTCGTGCTCGACCGCGACGCCGTGTTCGCCGCAGAGACCCCCGACTACGTGCAGGCATCCGAGATCCTCGAGAGCTCCGAGGCGCTCGCCGGCGTCACGGCAGTCGCTGACGAGCAGATCGTCTACATGCCCACCGACACGTACCTCAACGAGGGCATCCAGACGTACACGACGTTCCTGAACGACCTCGCCGACGCCCTCGAGGCCGCCCAGAAGTAGTCCGCTCGGCGGCATCCGCTCGAGGGCGGATGCCGCCGGCCGGCGTCTCACGATGTCTCGCACCGCGTTCTCCACCGAGCCGCCCCGGTCTGTCGGGCGGCTCTTCGACGTCAAGCTCCTCGTCGGCATCCTCGTCGTCCTCGCACTTCTCGTCGTGTCCCTGTTCACAGGCGTCTACGACATCGCGGGAGCCGCCGACGGTGCCGAGATGTTCCAGATCACCCGGGTCCCGCGCACGATAGCCCTCGTCCTCGCGGGCGCCGCCATGGCGATGGCGGGGCTGGTGATGCAGCTCCTCACTCAGAACCGCTTCGTCGAGCCGACCACCACCGGCACCACCGAATGGGCGGGCCTCGGTCTGCTGACGGTCATGGTGCTCGTGCCGAACCCCTCGATCCCGCTGAGGATGGCAGGCGCCATCATCGCGGCCTTCATCGGCACCATGGTGTTCTTCGCCTTCCTGCGCCGCGTCTCGCTGAAGTCGTCTCTCATCGTCCCGATCGTCGGCATCATGCTGGGTGCCGTCGTCGGATCGGTGTCGACCTACTTCGCACTCGTGACCGACTCGCTGCAGGCCATCGGCGTCTGGTTCGCGGGCAGCTTCACATCGGTGCTCCGAGGGCAGTACGAGATGCTCTGGATCGTGGCGATCGTCGGAGTCGTCGTGTTCGTCGTCGCCGACCGTCTCACGATCGCCGGGCTGGGGGAGGAGATCGCGACGAACGTCGGGGTCGACTACAACCGGGTGATCCTGCTCGGAACAGTGCTCATCGCCGTCACCACGGGGGTGGTCACGGTCATCGTCGGCAACCTTCCCTTCCTCGGGCTGATCGTGCCGAACATCGTCTCGATGGTCCGCGGCGACGATCTGCGCAGCAACCTGCCGTGGGTCTGCCTGCTCGGCATCGCGATCGTCACCGTCTGCGACATCATCGGACGGACGATCATCATGCCGTTCGAGGTGCCGGTGTCGCTGATCCTCGGCATCGTCGGCGCGATCGTCTTCATCCTGCTCCTGCTGAGGCAGCGTCGTCGTGGCTGAGGCGATCGCGGCCGGCACCCGCAGCTCCGGATCCTTCACGACTCCGCGCGCACGACGGCGATATGTCATCGTGCTCGGCATCCTCGTCGCCCTGTCCGTGGCCTTCGCCTTCGCTCTGCTCGCGTGGGAGAACCCGATGCCGATCGGATCACCCGGATTCTGGCGCATCGCGAAGCTGCGCGTGACGAACGTGACCGTGATGGCCGTGGTCGCCGTGGCGCAGGCGATCGCCACCGTGAGCTTCCAGACGGTCACCAACAACCGCATCATCACGCCGTCGATCATGGGATTCGAGTCGCTGTATCGCGTCGTGCAGACCACCACGGTGTATCTGTTCGGCGTCGCCGGTCTCGTGGCGATCCAGGGCGTCTGGCAGTTCGGCCTGCAGGTCGTCATCATGGTGGGGCTTGCGATGGCGCTCTACGGATGGCTGCTGTCCGGGCGCTACGGCAACCTGCAGATCATGCTGCTCATCGGGATCATCATCGGCGGCGGTCTCGGAGCGATCTCGACCTTCATGCAGCGGCTGCTCACGCCCAGCGAGTTCGACGTGCTCGCGGCGCGACTGTTCGGCAACGTCTCGAACGCCGACGCGTCGTACCTGCCGCTCGCCATTCCGCTGTGCATCGCGGCCTCGGCGCTGCTCTGGATGAGGTCCCGGAGGCTGAACCTGCTCGCGCTCGGGCCCGACGTGTCGCGTTCGCTCGGCCTCGACCACAAGCGCGAGCTCTTCATCGTGCTCTTCCTCGTCGCCGTGCTGATGGCGACATCGACCGCGCTGGTCGGTCCGATGACGTTCCTCGGATTCCTCGTCGCGACTCTCGCGTACCAGTTCGCCGACACGTACGATCATCGACTCATCTTCCCGGTGGCCGTGCTCACGGCCTTCACGATCCTCGCCGGGGCCTATTTCGTCATGAAGAACGTCTTCTACGCGCAGGGGATGGTCTCGATCCTCATCGAGCTCGTCGGCGGAACCGTCTTCCTCATCGTCATCCTCAGAAAGGGCAGGCTGTGATCACACTCGAGGGCGCCCGCCGCGACTACAGCGACCAGGTCGCGATCGGCCCCGTGGATCTCCGGATCCCCGCCGGGGGCATCACGGCGCTGATCGGTCCCAACGGCGCGGGCAAGTCGACGCTGCTGACGATGATCGGTCGGCTCGGCGGCATGGACGCCGGGGCGATCGAGATCGCCGGATACGACGTCGCGACCACGAAGTCGAAGGACCTCGCCAAGATCGTCTCGGTGCTCCGCCAGGAGAACCACTTCGTCACGCGGCTCACCGTGCGCCAGCTCGTCGGTTTCGGGCGCTTCCCGCACTCGCAGGGCCGCTTGACCCGCGCTGACGAGGAGATCATCAGCAGGGCGATCGACTTCCTCGACCTCGGCGACCTGGAAGGGCGCTACCTCGACGAGCTCTCCGGAGGCCAGCGGCAGCGAGCCTACGTCGCGATGGTTCTGGCGCAGGACACCGAGTTCGTGCTGCTCGACGAGCCGCTCAACAACCTCGACATGAAGTATGCCGTGCAGATGATGAAGCACCTGCGTCGTGCGGCTGAAGAGCTCGGGCGCACGATCGTCATCGTCCTGCACGACATCAACTTCGCAGGTCATTACGCCGACCATATCTGTGCCATGAAAGACGGTGAGGTGGTGGAGTTCGGCCCTCCCTCCGCGATCATGACCGGTGAGGTGCTCACCCGCGTGTTCGACACGTCCGTGCAGGTGGTCGAGGGGCCCTCCGGTCCTCTCGCCGTCTACTACTGATGCTCAGAGCTCGACGCCGTGGTCCTCGTCGTTGACGCCGGCATTGCGGCCCCGGCGGGATTCGTAGCCGATGAACCAGCCCAGCCAGACGATCGCGGCGAGCAGGATGCCGAGCCAGACGTTCTGGAAGATCAGGCCGATCACGACACCGAGGATGAGAAGACCTGCGGTGACGGAGAAGCGGAGTGCGTTGCGCGACATGGGCTCAGCCTAAAGGCGATCCGCCCGCCACGGGAGGTCAGCGAGTGCGGTGATCTTCGGGGGAGAGCCGTGGCCCTCGTCGGGGCTCGCTCACTCTGCTCGCGAAGATGAGGCGGATCACACGCTGCCGGTGCCCCGCCCACGGGGCGAGCAGGTCGAGCATCCCTTCGTCATCGGTGCGGTGGCCGGTGAGGGCGTATCCCACCTGATGTGCGAGGTGGTAGTCGCCGACGCTCACCGCATCCGGATCGCCGAGTGCCCGGATGCGCGTCTCGGCCGAGGTCCACACACCCACGCCGGGGAAGCTCGTCAGGACGCGGTCACGCTCGTCGCCGCCGGGTGCTGCCAGAAGCGCGCGCGAGATGCTGTCCGCCCGCTCGGCGACGCGCACGACGGTCTTCGACTGCGGCGGCTGCACCGCGACCCGATGCCAGTCCCACGAGGGGATGCGACGCCATTGCTCTGCGGTCGGGGCGGCGTGCATCGGCCGCGGGGTCGGACCGGGTGCGCGCTCGCCGAACTTCGTGACGAGCAGCCTCCAGGCGCGGAACGCCTCGAGACCCGTCACCTTCTGCTCGATGATGGCGCAGGCGAGAGCGTCGAAAACGACGCCGGTGCGAGCCAGGCGGATGCCGGGCGCACGGCGGGCCACCTCGGAGATCAGGGGATGGAGCGAGGGATCGAAACCCGACGGGTCGTCTCGGGCGCCGCACAGGTCGGGCACGGTGTCGAGTGCGTGCTCGGCTCCGCGGCCCCACGCGGTGGCCTTGATCTCTCCGCTCTGCGCGCGCAGGGCCAGCGTCGCAGGGCCGAGCGGAGTTCGGAGAGTGCGCCAGATCACCGGACCGTCGAAGACCATGGTGGGGTCCCCGGGGCCTCGCCGCAGCATGCCGACCGTCGCGCGGAGATCGACGGGTGCGGTCGGCCGATACACAGTCTCCCGCGGTGCGCTCTGAGAAGCCGCGTCGGCGGCTCCGGCATCCGCGGTCAGGGTCATGCGCCCCACGATACGTGGCGGGGCTGACACTCGGATCAGAAGCGGTCGGGCGAGGGTGTGCCGTGGCCGTAGCGGATGACGACGTCGGCGTGACGGTCGAAGCGGTAGCCGATGCCGCGCACGGTTCGGACGATGTCCTCGTAGCGGCCGAGCTTCGCGCGCAGACGCCGAACATGCACGTCGATGGTGCGCTCGCCGGGGGTCTCGTCGTCCTGCGCCTGCCACAGAGCGGAGACGAGTTCGCTGCGCTCGATCGTGCGTCCTTCGCGGAGCACGAGGTACTGCAGCAGCTCGAACTCCTTGTAGGTGAAGGCTGCGGATTCTCCGTCGATCAGGACGCGCTTGCGCGAGATGTCGACGACGACGCCGCCCTCCTCGTCGGTGGTCTCCTCCTCTGCGGCGGCCTTGGTGCGGGCGATCGCACCGGGCTCGTGCAGTGCGAGACGCACGACGTCGAGGTCGCGACCCCCCGAGCCGTGCGGGGCGAGCGCGACGGTGGCGTGCGTCTCGGCGCCGGGAGCGAGCTCGGCGAGAGTGCGACGCAGCGCGTCGACGAGGAGCGGGAGGCTGACTCCGGCTTCTGCGGCCTTGATCTCGTCGAGGCCGACGTAGAGGGCGAAGCCGCGGGGCGAGCGGACAGCGGGAAGATCTGCATCGAGCGGGGCTGCGGCGGGCGCCGGAGCGGCGGTGCGGACGGCGGCGGTGGCGGCGGGACGCTCGAGAAGTGCGGTGTTCGACATGATGATGAAGTCCTCAGGACGTGAGCCGGGAAGAGGCTCTGATGCGTTGCATGAATGACCGGGCGAGCCGGAAGAGCGAGCAAAGGGTGGATGCTCGATGACCCATACCTCGCAGATCGCGAGAAGTCAGGTCAGACGGAGTGGCTGTTCGTTCAGCGACACATTCGGCAACACATGCCAACGCGACCGGGCATCATCATCCCGGCAGTCCTGTTCGCCTCCTGGGCGGACAAAGGGCTTGCGTTGGTAGTCATGGGGGGATTATGTCGGAAGAAGTCCGGGCGTGTCAAAACGGCCGACCGTGCCGGAGGCGGGCGTAACGTGGAGAGATGACCACTTCGACCCTCGCCGCAGGCTTCCTCCTCACCGATGAGAAGGACGCATCGCGGTACACGTTGATGAGAGACGGGCAGCTCGTGAGCGTGCTCGACTACCGCGACGACGGACACACGATCGCCCTGACGAGAGCCTTCACGATCCCCACTTTCCGCGGCCACGGCTATGCGGGTGTCGTCGTCGAGGGCGCTGTCGCCGACATCGAGGAACGCGGAGATCGCAAGGTCGATGCGGTGTGCTGGTACGTCTCCGACTGGTTCCAGGCGCACCCGGAGCACTCGGCTCTCCTGCGCTCTCGCTGACGCAGCTCGTGTGACGCTGTGTTACACGGTGGCGCCCTGACAGGATGAAGTCATGAAACTCGCAGAGGCACTCACCGCCCGCGCAGACCTGCAGCGCCGCATAGAGCAGCTGCGTGCGCGCATCACCGCGAACGCCAGGTACCAGGAGGGCGAGGAGCCCGCCGAGGATGCCGCCGCGCTTCTCGTTCAGGCGGACGCCGATCTGCTGCTGCTCCGAGACCTCATCAGGCGGATCAACGCGACGAACTCGCGTCTGGATCTGGGTACCGACGGAACCATGACCGATGCCCTCGCCGCCCGCGACGTGCTCCGGCTGCAGCACTCGCTGCTCGCGGACGCCGCCGCGGCGGCATCCGGGGCGAACGACCAGTTCCTGCGTCAGATGCGGTCGGAGCTGCGTCAGATCTCCGCGCTTCCCGTCGCCGAGCTGCGCTCGCGCGCGGATGGGGTCGCGCAGGAGCTGCGCGAACTCGACAATCGGATCCAGCAGGCGAACTGGCTCCACGATCTGGAGGAGTAGAGCGGAAGTCGGTAGTCACGACGAGGCGGGCACACCCCCAGCCGGAGGGGCAATTCCGGCTCATGTTGGGCGGAGGGCAGCCCGGATCCGCATCGCGCAGCCCCGCACGCCGCACATGTGATCGCGCATCGCGCATCTCGCATCACCACGTGTCGATCATCGTGACGAGGGGGGGTCAGGGGACCTTCCGCTCGCGATCCCACAGCCTCATCTCGGGTAATATGGTTTCTCTGCTCAGCCCCGTCGGCTGAGGTGGTCAGGCGCTCATGAAGCGCGCTGGTCCGAGGCTCGAAACCTCCGGCATCGTCCCCGACACCGGAGGTTCTTCCATGTCATCGTCCTTGCGCGCCCGCCCCCAGACCCGGTGGTGGGCGCTCGTCGTCATCTCCCTCACGCAGCTGATCGTCGTCTTCGACGGCACGATCGTGAGCATCGCCCTGCCTCAGGCCCAGGCGTCCCTCGGCTTGACCGACGGCCAGCGTCAGTGGGTCGTCACGGCCTACGCCCTGGCCTTCGGCGCACTGCTCCTGCTCGGTGGTCGCATCGCCGACTACGTCGGGCGCAAGCGTGTCTTCATGATCGGGATGGTGGGCTTCGGCGCTGCATCCCTCTATGGCGGCCTCGCGCAGTCGGGCTGGGAGCTCATCCTCGCCCGCGGCCTGCAGGGCGTCTTCGCCGCACTTCTCGCACCGGCGGCTCTCGCGCTGCTCACCGTGACCTTCCCCTCGGGCCGCGAGCGCAACACGGCGTTCGCCGTGTTCGGGACCGTCGCGGGAACCGGCGCAGCGGTCGGCCTGCTGCTGGGCGGATTCCTCACCGAGTTCACCGATTGGCGCTGGTGCCTGCTGGTCAATCTGTTCTTCGTCGCGATCGGCCTCGTCGGCGGAGCGCTCTTCCTCACCGAGAGCAAGGCCGAGGGCGACAACCGGTACGACGTCTGGGGTGCGATCACCGTGACTCTCGGTCTCGGATCGCTCGTCTACGGCTTCAGCCTCGCCGAGAACGGCTGGGGCGATCCGCTGACGATCACGTTCCTCGCTCTGGGGGTCGTGCTGCTCGGCGTGTTCGTGTGGGTCGAGAGTCGTGTGTCGCAGCCGCTCCTCCCGCTGCGGGTGGTGGCCGATCGAGTGCGAGGGGGAGCGTTCCTCATCCAGGGCGTGGCCGGGGCGATCATGATCGGCGCGACGCTCTACCTGACCTTCCACCTCCAGTTCGTGCTCGGCATGGGCGCGCTCCCGGCGGGAGCGGCGACCCTGCCGCTGCCGATCGCGACGATGATCATCGCCCCGATCGCGACGAAGCTCCTCACGGTGATCGGGCCGCGGCCGATGCTGATCGTGGGGCCGCTCGTCGCGGCGGCCGGTCTGTTCCTCCTCTCCGGGATCACCCCCGATGGGGCGTACATCGTGCAGATCGCGCCGGCGCTTCTGCTCCTCGGCATCGGCATGGGCTTCGTGTTCATCCCGCTGCAGAACCTGGCGCTCACCGGAGTCGCACCGCATGACGCGGGCATCGCATCGGCCGTCGCCAACTCGGCCATGCAGATCGGCGGATCGATCGGGCTGTCCGTGTTCACGGCCGTGTACGCGGCGTCCGTGGGCGGGCACGCGCAGACGGAGGTCTCCCCGACGCAGCTGACCGACGCCTACGGCTGGGTGTTCATCGTCGCGTCGATCCTCATGGTCGGCGCTGCCGTGATCGCCGCCGTCATGGTGCGCGGTTCGAAGGACGAGCTGATGCCGTCGCAGCCGGGGTTCGCGGTCGGCGCGCACTGAGACGCTCGCGGCATCCGTTCCGCCCGGAATCCCACGGATTCCGGGCCCAGGAACGGATGCCGCGGCACGCCTGAGGCCGAATGTCGGTGGGGGTTCGTAGCGTGTGAGTATGCGAATCCTGCACACCTCCGACTGGCACATCGGCCGCACCTTCCATGGCAACTCGACCATGGACGCGCTGGCCGAGGTCCTCGGAGCGCTCACGGTGCAGGTTCGTGAGAACGCGGTCGACGTCGTCATCGTCGCCGGTGACGTCTTCGATTCGGCGACGCCGGCCGGCCCCGCGTACACGCTTCTCGGCGACGTGCTCGTCGCGCTGCATGAGACGGGTGCCCGTGTGATCGTCACGAGCGGCAACCACGACTCCGCTGCGCGTCTCGGGTTCCAGGCGCGGCTGCTCCGTGACGGCATCCACGTGCTGACCGATCCGCTCGCGATCGGCACGCCGGTGACGCTGGCAGACGCCGATGGTCCGGTGCATTTCTACGGCATCCCGTACCTCGAGCCCGCCATCGTGCGTCAGCACTGGATCGGCGCCGATCTGCGCACGCAGGCGCAGACGCTGTCTCATGCGATGGATCTCGTCCGGGTGGGGATGCAGGCCCACCCGGGGCGATCCGTCGCGATCGCGCACTGCTTCTCCGCCGGAGTCGACGCCACGGTCGGTCTCGAGCGCGAGGTGCGGCAGGGGGGTCTCGACGTCGTGCCGCTGTCGGTCTTCGACGGTCCTGATTACGTCGCTCTCGGGCACATCCACGGGCGCCAGAAGATCAGCGAACGGGTGCGCTATTCGGGCGCTCCGCTGCACTACAGCTTCGGCGAGCAGAGCAAGCCGCGCGGTTCTTGGCTGGTCGACCTCGATGCCACCGGCCTCGCATCGGTCGAGTGGCTCGATCTTCCCGTCCCTCGTCGCCTGGTCACCCTCACCGGCACCCTCGATGAGATCCTGTCTCCCGAGAACATCGCGGCGCACGCCGACGACTGGGTCTGTGCGGTGTACACCGACGCGCTCGCCCAGACCGAGCCCATGCGTCGACTCCGAGAGCGCTATCCGCACTGCGCGATGGTGCAGCATCAGCCCTCCGACACATCCGCGGCAGTCGAGCGCTCCTATGTCGATCGGCTGAGCGGTGCCGTCAGTGACCCCGAGCGCATCGAGGCCTTCCTCGAGCACGTCCGCGCGGGCCACGGGGCGACCGAGCGCGAGCGCGAGCTGATCCGCGAGGTCCTCGATGACCGCGTCCGCGCCGAAGCCCTCATCTGATCCGGTGACGACTCGATCCAGCCCGGCGATGCGTCACCGCGATCATGCTCCGACAGTGAAGAAGACTCTCTGATGCAGTTGCACCGACTGGAGGTCGAAGGGTTCGGCCCGTTCCGCGAGCGGCAGACCGTCGACTTCGATGCGTTCGCCGACGACGGCATCTTCCTGATCGCCGGTCGCACGGGCGCCGGCAAGTCCAGCATCCTCGATGCCGTCTGCTTCGGTCTCTACGGCGGAGTCCCGCGCTACGAGGGTGGCGAGAAGCGGCTGCGCAGCGATCACTGCGAGCCCGACGACGTGACTGAGGTCGTGGTGGAGTTCAGCACTCCGGCGGGCCGATTCCGCGTCAGGCGTTCACCGGAATACGAGCGCCCCAAGAAGCGCGGCGGCGGCATGACGGTGCAGCCGGCGGCCGTGCAGCTCGACACCTCGGTCGGCGGCGAATGGATCGGTCTCGCCGCGAAAGAGCGCGAGGCGGCCTTCGAGCTCGACGAGATCCTGCAGCTCAGTCGCGAGCAGTTCCTCCAGGTGATCCTGCTCGCGCAGAATCGGTTCTCGGAGTTCCTGCTGGCGGGGAGCAAAGAGAGACAGTCGCTGCTGCGGCGGCTGTTCGGCACCGAGCGTTTCGAAGACGTGCAGGCGCGTTTCGATGAACGACGCAAGGCGGCCGAGCAGAGTCTCGGGGCACGCCTCGCAACGGTGTCTGCCCGCCTCGACGAGGGCGAGAGGCTCGTCGGCAGCGCCGGCCTCGGGCACGACGGCGAGGTGCAGGGAGAAGACGCGGGCGCGGCCGACTCAGAGCCTGTCGCGGTGACGACAGAGGAGCGCCTCGACGGTCTGCGTCGCGCGAAGGCTCGTGCGGATTACCGCGCAGAACGTCGAGCGGCTGAGCGCATCGAGGCGGAGAAGCAGTCGGACGCAGCAGACGCGGCCCTCGCGATCGCGCGTGAGGAGCAGCGGGCGCAGCTCGAGCGGGATCGGGCCAGAGCCGCGCTCGCACGTCTCGAGGCTGATGAGCCGCACATCGCCGCTGCGCGCGGTGAACT
This sequence comes from Microbacterium sp. Leaf161, assembly GCF_001423645.1. Classification (NCBI taxonomy): domain Bacteria; kingdom Bacillati; phylum Actinomycetota; class Actinomycetes; order Micrococcales; family Microbacteriaceae; genus Microbacterium; species Microbacterium sp. Leaf161. The sequence continues at coordinate 2,022,016 of NZ_LMOW01000001.1, forward strand.
GCAGAACGCCAGGGCCGCGGAGCTGCTGCGGGGCCCGATCTCCGCCGCGACGACGGCGACATCGGCGCTCGACGCCGCGATCGAGGCCGAGACACGCGCACGAGCGGCCTGGGAGGCTCACGGCATCGTCGCGGACGATCTCACGGAGTGGGCGGCCGAGCGCACGGCGCAGACCGGTCTGTGGCAGCGTGCGGCAGAGCTGGAACGCTCCGCATCGGCGCTCGATGCCGAGCTTGCGGCGACGTCCGATGCCGTGGCGGCGGCGACCGCTCGCATCGACGCGGCCGAGGCCGATCGTGTCGCGCTTCCCGCAGAGCTCGAACAGCTCACACTCGCGCGCGACGCGGCGAGGCAGCTCGCTGATCGCGCCGGAGATCTGGCCGCAGCACGGGATGCTGCCGCAGCGCGGCATGCGGCGGCGGTCGAGACAGTCCGTCTCAGAGCCGCTCATGACGACGCCGAACGGCAACTCGCTGACGCCAGCGCCGCGCTCGCTGCAGCTCAGACCGCGCTCGCTCAGCTCACACAGCGCCGACTCGACGGATTCGCGGGGGAGTTGGCGACCTCGCTGCACGAGGGCGAGGCGTGCCCGGTATGCGGATCGCACGAACATCCGGCTCCCGCCGTGCATGCCGACCCCGTCTCGGCGGAAGACGTCGACGAGGCTGAAGCCGCACGTGATGTCCTCGCGCAGCGCGAGCGAGATGCGGCAGAACGGACATCCTCACTGCGCGCCGACCTCGCCGCGGCGATCAGCCGCGCCGACGGTCGAGAGGTCGACGAGGCTGTCGCAGAGCTCGACACCGCGACAGCGGCACACGCACAGAGCACAGATGCAGCCGACCAGCTGGTCACGCTCGATCAGCAGCGCGAAGCCCTCCTCGCGCGCATCCGCCGTCTCGACAGCGACCGCGACCGTGATTCCACAGCGCTGGCCGCGGCGCGCGAAGCGCACTCGCTCGTGGCGCAGCGGGTCGCCGATACGCGAGAGACGATCGCAGAAGCGAAAGGGCACTACGAGTCCGTGGCCGAGAGGCTCACGGCGACGCGTGTCGAAGTCCAGGCTGCTCTCGCGCTCGTCGAGGCGGCGGCAGAGCGGGCACGCAAGGCTGAGGCCGCGACAGCTGCGAAGGCCGAACTGGATGCGGCGCTGGAAGCATCCGAGTTCGACGGCATCGCGGCGGTCGAGCTGTCGCTCCTCACGGCCGCAGCGCAGGCGGCTCTCGAGAATCGAGTCACCCAGCACGCCGTCCAGCGCGAGAAGGAGCGCGCGATCCTCCTCGACCTCGAGCTCCGCACGCTCCCGGAGGAGACGATCGATCTCGGTCCTGCCGAGCAGTCTTCCCTCGCCGCGCGGCAGCGCTGGTCCGTCGCGGTCGACGAGGCGGGGCGGGCGGCAGGGGTGTCAGAGCAGCTCGCCGCGGTCATCGAGGCCGCGACATCAGAGCACGCCCGCATCGCAGACGACGCCGCCGACTACGAGGTTCTGCGAGGACTCGCCGACGCGATCGCCGGTCGCGGGGCGAACGCCCGCAAGATGACGCTCGAGACGTTCGTCCTCGCCGCCGAACTCGAAGAGATCGTCGACGCCGCGAACCGCCGGCTCAGCGACATGTCGACGGGGCGCTATCAGCTCCGCCACTCAGACGCGCTCGCCGCCCGCGGGGCAGCGTCTGGGCTCGGCATCGTCGTGTTCGACGCATTCACGGGCCAGACCCGGCCGGCGCAGTCGCTCTCGGGGGGCGAGACCTTCCTGAGCTCCCTCGCCCTTGCGCTCGGACTCGCCGAGGTGGTCACGGCGCGAGCCGGCGGCATCCGTCTCGACACCCTGTTCATCGACGAGGGCTTCGGCTCGCTCGACGGCGACACCCTCGACGTCGCCATGCGCACCCTCGACGAGCTGCGCCAGGGCGGTCGCACCGTCGGCGTCATCAGCCACGTCGAGGCGATGCAGGAGCAGATCCCTGCGCAGCTGCGGGTGCGTGCGACGTCGAGCGGTCCGAGCGTGATCGAAGCGCGCTGAGACCCAGCGCGCCCCTCGCCGGAGCAGCGGGTTCAGAGGATGCTGTCCTCAGACGCCGTACTCCCGGCGGATCACTTCACGCAGCTGCACGCTGCACCGTGCGATCGCCTCGCGGAAGTCGACGAGCGCGCCATCCTCCGCCCGGTCGGAGATCGCGCGGAACGCGCGGATCGGCACTCCGAACTGCTCGGCGACCCAGATGTACGCATAGGTCTCCATGTCGACCAGACCCGCACCCGAGGGGCGGATGACGGCGGTGATCCCGGCATCGCCGACGAAGCTGTCGCCGGTCGCGATCAGCACGCCCTCGCGGCCGGTAGACACGCGCGCGGGCAGCGACACGTGCTGCCCTGCGACGCCGTCGAGGTCGAACACGTCGTGCTGCAGTGCGCTGCCGATCTCGTGCACGGTCGCATCGAGCTCAGGGTCGATGCCGCCGGCGGTCCCGACGACCACCACCTCGGAGTACTCCTTGGCGTCGAGCGCACGGGTGAGGGCGTACACGGCCTGCATCTTGCCCTCGCCGGTGACGAGCTGGTCGAATCCCTCGAGCTCGTCCGGGAACGCTGCGAGTTCGGATGCCATGGCTGCGACGAGAAGTTTCACTCCGCCATCCTGCCAGGTGGATCGATCGCCGCGAAGCCGAGCGCGTGCGACCGACGTCATCTCGATGTAACACTGGGGGAGGATACTGGCGTCGGGCAGACCGGAGGAACAAATGACCCTGCAGCAGCAGATCTCTGAAGCGCTTGGTGTGAAGGCCGAGATCGACCCCGAGGTCGAGGTGGAACGCCGAGTGGCGTTCCTGGTCGACTACCTGCGGGTGACCGGAGCGAAGGGCTTCGTGCTCGGGATCTCCGGCGGACAGGACTCGACACTCGCGGGGCGACTCGCACAGCTCGCCGTCGAGCGCGTGCGCGCCGAGGGCGGAGAGGCGAAGTTCCTCGCCGTGCGGCTGCCGTACCGGGTGCAGAAGGACGCCGCTGATGCCGAGGCCGCGCTCGAGTTCATCGCACCGGACTCCTCGGTCGAGGTGAACATCCAGAACGGCGTCGACGGCGTCGAGGAGGACATCGAGTTCGCGGTCACGAGCGACATCAGCGACTTCAACCGCGGCAACATCAAGGCGCGCGTGCGCATGGTGACGCAGTACGCGCTCGCCGGACACGACGGTCTCATCGTCATCGGCACCGACCATGCAGCTGAGGCGGTCACGGGTTTCTACACGAAGTTCGGCGACGGCGCGGCCGACATCCTTCCCCTCTCGGGTCTCAGCAAGCGGCAGGGCCGGTCACTGCTGCTGCTGCTCGGGGCGCCGGATCGTCTCGCCTACAAGGTGCCGACGGCCGACCTCCTGGACGGCCAGCCCGGCCGAGCCGACGAAGACGAGCTGGGGCTCACGTACGAGCAGATCGACGACTTCCTCGAGGGGCGTGAGGTCGACCCCGATGTCGCGGGGCGGATCGAGTCCCGATACCTCGCCACGCAGCACAAGCGTCACCTCCCGGTGACCCCCGACGACACGTGGTGGCGCTGACACGCCTCTCGCCGTGATCCCGTGTCGGATGCCGCGGCTAGTGTCGAAGCATCCGAGGGAACGGGAGAATCGTGCGGATCGACACTCAGGCGCAGCGCGTCATCTGGAGCGCGAGCGACCTCAAGGCGGCCGCCGAATGCGAGTTCGCCTGGTGCCGCGCGATCGATGCGAAGCTGGGCCGCGTCCCGGCCGTGGAGGAGCCTGAAGACGCGACGCTCGCCAGGGCTGCGCTGCTCGGAGACGTCCACGAGCAGAACGTCCTCGCGCGCTACATCGACGACCTCGGGAGCGATCAGGTGCACCGGGTCGAGAAGGTGTCGTCGATCGACGCCGATGCGCTCGCAGCTGCGGTCGACGAGACGGTGTGTGCTCTCGGATCCGATGCGCTGATCGTGTTCCAGGCGGCGTTCGCGACACCCGAGTTCGTCGGGTTCGCCGATTTTCTCAAGCGCGACGACGACGGGCGATGGCGCGTGCAGGATTCCAAGCTCGCCCGCAAGGCGCGGGTCACCGCCCTCATGCAGCTCGCGGCATATGTCGATCAGCTCGACCGGCTGGGCATTCCGCGGTCCGACGAGGTCGACCTCATCCTCGGCGACGGAACGCTGAGCACCCACTCGGTGGACGACCTCCTTCCGCTGTTCCAGGTGCGTCGAGCGCGCCTGCGCGCCCTCATCGCCGATCGCCGAGTCGGAGACGGCTCCAGCGGCGCCCCGCTGGCATGGGGCGACGACCGCGGCGACCTCGAGGTCGTGGCCTGCGGGCGATGCGCGACCTGCGAGGAGCAGGTGATCGCGCATCGCGACCTGCTGATGGTCGCGCGCATGCGGCCCGTGCAGCGCGCCCGGCTGCGGGCAGCCGGGATCGAGACCATCGACGCGCTGGCCGACGCCGATACGCCTCCTGACGGCATGAACACCGACACGTTCGAGACGCTGCGGGCGCAGGCGAGGCTGCAGATCCGCGCGGATGCCGAGGGTGCGCCGACATACGACGTGCACTACGCCGCGGCGATCCACACCCTCCCCGTGCCCAGTCACGGCGACATCTTCTTCGACTTCGAGGGCGACCCGCTCTACACCGAGCCGGCGCCTGACGGCGAGGCTCGTTGGGGCATCGACTACCTCTTCGGATGGGTCGACAACGCCGACCAGTACACGGCGCTGTGGGCCCACGACTTCGCTGCGGAGCGAGAGGCGTTCGAGCGATTCCTCGACTTCGTGAAGGTGCGCAGAGCAGCGCACCCCGGCATGCACATCTATCACTACGCGCCATACGAGACCTCGCACCTGGTGGCGATGGCGGCACGCCACGGCGTGCGCGAGGGCGAGATCGACCGCCTGCTGCGCGAGGGCGTGTTCGTCGACCTGTATCCGCTGGTGCTGCGCACCGTGCGCGTGGGGTCGCGGTCGTACTCGATCAAGAAGCTCGAGCCGCTCTACATGGGTGAGGACGTGCGCACCAGTGACGTTCAGAAGGGCGACGACTCGATCGTGCAGTACGTGGCGGCCCGCGAGTTCGCGGCGGCGGGGGAGCAGGACGAGGCCGACGCGGTCTTCGCCGATCTCGCCGACTACAACCGCTACGACTGCGTGTCGACGAGGCGCCTTCGCAACTGGCTGATCGACATCGCCCGGAAGGAGGGGGTGAACCCCGCCCCGCCCGACGAGGCCGACGAGGTGATCTACGAGCCGTCGCCGCGGTCGGTGGCGCTCCTCGCCGACGCCGAGCGGGCCGTCGCGGCGGGTGGCGACGGGCAGGTGCATCGTCTCGCTGCGGCCGCCATCGACTACTTCCCTCGCGAGGCGAAGAGCTTCTGGGTGTCGCACTTCCAGCGGCTGCGCGAGCCCGTGACGATGTGGGACGGCACTCGCGATGTCGTGCGCGTCGACAGCATGTCGTCTACCGTTCAGCGCGACTGGAGCGTCGGCGAGGGTCGTCGGGTGATGTCGCGCGACATCGAGATCCGCGGAGAGGTGTCACCCGGCACCACTCTCGGAGCAGGGTCGCAGCCGTTCGCGCTCTATCCCGTGCCGGCTCCCTTCGACACCGAGGCCCCGTCACGCGCGGTGCACGTCCCGCACACGGTCACGGTCACCGAGCTGCTCGACGACGGCTATCTGATCACCGAGACGGCGATCCAGGGACAGACGTGGGACGAACTTCCTCTCGCTCTCACCCCCGCGGCTCCGCCACGTGTCGTCTCGCTGCAGGGCGCGATCGACGAATGGGCCGACACGGTCCACACGGCAGCACCCGGGTTCCCGTCCGATGCGGCCACCGACATCCTGCGCCGGATCCCCCCGCGGACCCTCTCGGGCCGCCCCCTGCCTGAGCAGGGAGACGACACGATCGATGCGATCGTGCGAGCTGTCCTCGACCTCGATCGCAGCTACCTCGCGGTCCAGGGCCCACCAGGCACCGGCAAGACCTACACGGGCTCCCAGGTGATCGCGCGGCTCGTGAAGGATCACGGCTTCAGAATCGGCGTCGTCGCGCAGTCCCACGCGATCATCGAGAATCTGCTCGAACGCGTGGTGGCCGACGGCGTTCCCGCCGCGCAGGTCGGGAAGGCGCCGAAGGATCCGTCGTCCGATCCCTCGTACACGGCGATTCCCAAGAACGGCATGGCCGCGTTCCTCGGCGAGCATGCCGAGCACGGAGCGGTCGTCGGCGGCACGGCCTGGGATTTCAGCAACACCGCACGCGTGGAGCGCGGGGGCCTCGACCTGCTCGTGGTCGATGAAGCGGGTCAGTTCTCCCTCGCCTCCACGATCGCCGTCGCCGCGGGCGCGCAGCGTCTGCTGCTGCTCGGTGACCCGCAGCAGCTGCCCCAAGTCAGCCAGGGAGCGCACCCCGAGCCCGTCGACACGTCGGCGCTCGGATGGGTCATGGACGGCGATGCGGTGGTCCGACCTGACTACGGCTATTTCCTGGCCCGTTCGTGGCGCATGCATCCTCGGCTCGCCGCGCCGGTGTCGAAGCTCGCATACGCCGGGCAGCTCGCGTCGGCCCCCGGCACCGAGCGGCGCGCGCTCGAAGGCATCGATCCTGGTCTGCACATCGTCCCGCTCCGGCACCGCGGCAACGCCACGCAGTCGCCGGAGGAGGCGCACGAGGTGGTGGCACTCGTGCGAGACCTCGTCGGACGCGCGTTCACCGACAACGATGCCGATGCCACGGTCAGGCCGCTCGTGCAGCGCGACATCATCGTCGTCGCGCCCTACAACGCACAGCGTCAGACCGTGCGCGACGCACTCGCCGAGGCAGGCTTCCCCGACGTCCCGGTCGGCACGGTCGACAACTTCCAGGGCAAGGAGGCGGTGGTCTCGATCACGTCCCTTGCGGCATCCAGCGGACGCGATGCCCCACGGGGTCCCGAATTCCTGCTGCTGCAGAACCGATTGAACGTGGCGATCTCGAGAGCGCAGGTAGCGGCCTACCTGATCCACTCACCGGCACTGCTCGACGACCTGCCCCGCACGCCCGAGGGGGTCGCTCGGATGAGCGCCTTCGCGCGGCTGGTCGGTGCGGCGAGCTGAGCGACGACCGGATCCAGAGCGAGGAACAGCCATCGTGCACACGACAGACGACATCCTTCGCGCCTCGGCGGCATGGGTGTGGTTCCCCCGTGACAGCGATCACGAGAAGACGGAGCTGCAGCTGGTGCGGTACCCCGAACGGTTCGGTGGCGGGGTGCGTGGATCGCAGGTCGACTCGGACGCCGATGGGGAGGCGGTTCTCGACCACGCGATCGAGCGCACCAGATCCTGGGGGGAGCGCGAGCTGCGCTTCTGGACCAACGCGTCCGATCGCCCCGACCTCGAAGCGGAGCTGCGCAGACGCGGCGCCGAGCACATAGACACGGTCGCGGTGTTCGCCTGTGCAATCGACCGTGCGTCGATCGACGTCCCCCCGGAGGCCGCCGCAGAGGTCGTACGCACGCTCGAGCAGGTCCGCGAGGTCGACGCCATCAACGTGCCGGTGTGGCAGCAGCAGCCCCTCGATGAAGAAGGGCTCCGGATCGAGTTCGAAGAGATCACGTCGACGCTCGACGCGGGTACGCACGCCCGTGTTCTTGCGCGGCTCGACGGCCGGGCCGTCAGCACCGGCGGGTGCACGATCGTCGACGGATTCGCCCGCTTGTGGGGTGCCGCCACGCTCGAGCACGCGCGGGGCAGAGGCGCTTACCGGGCGGTCCTCGCCGAGCGGCTGCGGGTGAGCGCATCACTCGGGGCGGAGACGGCACTCGTCAAGGGGCGCACAGCGACGTCCGCACCGATCCTCGAGCGGGCAGGTTTCACATACTACGGAGACGAGCGCGGCTACCGCCTGGGCGTGTGAGTCGCCCTGACGGGGCGTCGCAGCCGGTGGCCACGCGCGGCGATGTTCAGGGGCGTGGCGCCGGTCAGGCGCCGAGCTCCTCGCGGACCAGTCGTGCTCCCGCCGACAGCGCGCTCAGCTTGCCGAGCGCGACATGCCTCGGCAGGGGTGCCATGCCGCAGTTCGAGCTGGCGATGAGAAGCTCGGCGTCGACGAATTCGAGCGCGCGGCGCAGGGTGTCGGCGACTTCCTCCGGAGTCTCGACCTGCTCGCTCGCCACATCGATCGCCCCGAGCATGACCTTCTTGCCGCGGATGAGCTCGATGAGGTCCATAGGAACGTGAGAGTGGTGGCTCTCCAGCGAGATGATGTCGACGGAGGACCGCTGCAGAAGGGGGAACGACTCCTCGTACTGCCTCCACTCCGCGCCGAGAGTCGCCTTCCACTCGTTATTCGCCTTGATCCCGTAGCCGTAGCAGATGTGCACAGCCGTCTCGGCGCTCAGCCCTTCGACTGCGCGCTCGAGGGCCGCGATGCCCCAGTCCTTCATCTCGTCGAAGAAGACGTTGAACGCGGGCTCGTCGAACTGGATGATGTCCACTCCCGCAGCCTCGAGCTCCCTCGCCTCCTGGTTGAGGATGGTCGCGAACTCCCACGCCAGCTTCTCGCGGCTGCGATAGTGACGGTCGGCCAGGGTGTCGATCATCGTCATCGGGCCAGGGAGCGCCCATTTGATCGGCTGATCGGTCTGCCGACGCAGGAACGTCGCGTCGTCCACGAACACGGGCTTCGGACGGCTCACCGCACCCACCACGGTGGGCACGCTCGCGTCGTAGCGGTCGCGGATGCGGACCGTCTCGCGCTTCTCGAAATCGACGCCGTCGAGATGCTCGATGAAGGTGGTGACGAAGTGCTGGCGAGTCTGCTCCCCGTCGCTGACGATGTCGATGCCGCGCCGCCGCTGTTCGTGCACCGCGGCGCGCAGCGCATCATGCTTGCCCTCGACGAGCGCATCCCCCTGCAACTCCCACGGCGACCAGAGCACCTCAGGCCTCGCGAGCCATGCCGGCTTGGGCAGGCTTCCGACGATCGAGGTGGGGAGGAGGGTTTCCAAGGTCGTCGAGCCGGCGCCGGTCATCGGACCGGAGCGGGGGAGGTCGGGGTGAGGGCGGACGGAGCCGGGTAGGCGGCGGCCCATTCATCCAGCACGCGCCGGTGGGGAGTCACGAAGTGCTCATCCGCGTAGCGTCCCTGGACGACCGCGAGCTGGCTGCGCTCCTCGCGGTCGTAGGTGATCTCGGTCTGCTGGAAGTCTTCGTGCGCCAGGCTCGGACGGTAGACGCTCTCGGCGGGTGTGTTCGCGTTGTAGATCTCGGGGCGGTAGATCTTCTGGAACGTCTCCATGGTGCTGATCGTGCCGATGAGCTGCAGATCGGAGTAGTCGCTCAGAAGGTCGCCGCGGAAGTAGAAGGCGAGCGGGGCAGAGCTGCCTCGCGGCATGAAGTACCGCACCTGCAGGCCCATCTTCCCGAAGTACTCGTCGGTGAGCGAAAAGGAGTCCTGGACGTATTCGATGCCGAGCACGGGGTGGACGTTGCCGTTGCGGCGATACGTCCTGCTGGTCGAGACGCTGATGCAGATCACCGGCAGCGTCGAGAACCGCTCCTGATACGCGTCGGACTCGAGGAAGTGCTGGAAGAGCTTGCCGTGCAGCTCACCGAAGTCGTCGGGTGTCGCGAATCCGCCGGCGGCTGCGCTCGCCGCGGGCAGGACGACGCTGAAATCGTAGTCGCGCAGGTAGGAGGAGAAGTTGTTCCCCACGATGCCCTGGTGGCGTTCTCCGGTCAGCCGGTCGACGATGTGGATGTCCAGCACTTCGAGGACGGGGAACTCCCGGTCCTCGCCGTCGGCGAATCGCAGCTGCACCGAGACGATGTCGAGCTCCACCGAGTAGCGGCCGCCGTCTGGGCCGTCGCCGTCGAGTCCGTCACCGCGTGCGAGATCGTTGAACCGTCGGTCGATCATCGTGAGGGCATCGCGGAGGTTCTGCTGGCGACGCTCGCCGCGAGCGAGGTTGGCGAAGTTCGTGGTGATCCGCGAACTGTCCGACGGGGCGTAGTCCTCGTCGAAGCGCGTGGTGGTGATGCTGAACGTGATCTCGTTCGCCATGAGGGGCCAATCCGGGAAAGAGGCTGACAGGGCCTCGCGAATGCTGTGTTCTCATGGTGCTGCCGAACGAGGGTCATCGGGTAATTCAGCTCCACTATGCGGTGCTATAGCCTTCTCCTATGCCCAGGCGATCGAGCGGTATCACGCTGCAACAGCTCCAGTACTTCATCGAGGTCGCCGCGGAAGGATCCATCACCGCCGCGGCCGACATGCTCTACGTGGCACAGCCCACGATGTCCGCGGCGATGAAAGACCTCGAGAGTCGGGTGGGTCGTGCCCTTCTGGCCCGCTCGGCCCGGGGCGTCACGCTCACCAGTGACGGCTCGGAGTTCCTCGGGTACGCCAGACAGATCGTCGAGCAGGCCGAGCTGCTCGAGCAGCGCTACCTGGGGCGGCCGCCGTCGCGCCGACTCCTCGGGGTGTCGACGCAGCACTACTCGTTCGCTGTCGATGCGTTCGTGCGGATGGTCAAGGGCTCGAGCGCGGCCGAGTACGAGTTCTCACTGCGGGAGACCCGCACCTGGGACATCATCGAAGACGTGCGGACGCTGCGCAGCGAACTCGGCATCCTCTTCCGCAACGACTTCAACCGGAACGTCATCGACAAGCTGCTGCGGGACTCGGGCCTCGCGTTCCATCCGCTTTTCGTCGCCGAGCCGCACATCTTCGTCTCGCGACGGAACGCGCTCGCCTCCCGCGAGCGGGCGACCCTCGACGATCTCGTCGGCCTGCCGCGCCTCACCTTCGATCAGGGGGCGAACAACTCGTTCTACTTCGCCGAGGAGATCCTCTCGACCCTCTCGAGCGCTCGCGAGATCAGGGTCTCCGACCGAGCGACGATCTTCAACCTGATGATCGGACTCGACGGGTACACGATCTCGACGGGCATCATCAGCGACGACCTCGATCCTGAGATCGTCGCGGTGCCTCTCGACGTCGACGATCACATCGAGATCGGATGGGTCGGACGCACCGCCATCCCTCTGACCGAGCAGGCGCAGCGATATCTCGCCGAGGTCCGCGACGTCGTCGCGGGGTTCGGCGTGGCGCTGCTCGGCTAGCGCGAGCAGCCGATGCGTCAGCCGATGCGTCAGACGGTGCCGTAGAGCCGATCGCCGGCGTCGCCGAGTCCGGGGACGATGTAGCCCTTCTCGTTGAGACGCTCGTCGAGCGCGCCGAGCACGATGGTCACATCGCGGTCTCCGACGAGCGCCTCGATCGCGGCGAGACCCTCCGGCGTGCCGAGCAGGCAGATCGCCGTGACGTCCTTGGCCCCGCGGTCGAAGAGGAACTGGATGGCCGCAGCCAGCGAGCCACCGGTTGCGAGCATCGGGTCGATGGCGAAGCACTGGCGATCGCTCAGGTCATCGGGGAGGCGCTCGGCGTAGGTCGTCGGCTCGAAGGTCTCTTCGTCGCGGACCATCCCGAGGAATCCGACCTCGGCGGTCGGCAGAAGCTTGACGAGTCCCTCGAGCATGCCGAGTCCTGCGCGCAGAATCGGCACGACGATCGGGCGAGGCTCCGAGATCTTCACGCCCATCGTCGTGGTCACGGGAGTGGTGATCTCGACCGGGCTGACCTTCACGTTGCGGGTCGCCTCGTACGCGAGCAGCGTCACGAGTTCTTCGGTCAGTTGGCGGAAGACCGGCGACGGTGTGCGATGGTCGCGCAGCACCGAGAGCTTGTGAGTGACGAGAGGGTGGTCGGCGACGTGAACACGCATGCCTACAGGCTAATGCGCCGGACGCTCGCGTACGACATCGGCTGCACGGGAGTGGCTTCTGCGGCTGTCGTAGGCTCGACCCATGACCGCCGCCGACCTCATCGCGATGCAACGCGCACTCGCTCTCGCGGCAGACGCGGCGGACGCCGCGGAGATCCCGGTGGGTGCCGTGGTGCTCGATGCCGAAGGGCGCATCATCGCCGAGGGGCGCAACAACCGCGAGGCGACCGGCGACCCGACCGGTCACGCCGAGGTCGAGGCGCTGCGTGCGGCCGCGGCATCGGCCGGCTCGTGGAATCTCGAGGGCCACACCCTCGTCGTCACGCTCGAGCCCTGCCTCATGTGCGCGGGGGCGATCCTGCAGGCGAGGATCACTCGGGTCGTCTTCGGAGCCTGGGACGACAAGGCGGGGGCCGCCGGATCCATGTACGACGTGCTGCGTGATCGTCGGCTGCCGTATCGCGCCGAGGTCATCGGCGGGGTCGAGGCAGACGCCGCCAAGGCGCTGCTGCGGGACTTCTTCGAGCAGCGCCGCTGACGGTCGCGGACCTCGGGGGAGTCAGTCCGAGGACTTGAGCACGAACACGTCGGTCGACGGCTCAGGGTCGAGTGACGGCCGGTACACGTCGGGCTCGATGTAGATGACCCTGGCCGTCGGCACGGCCTCGCGGATGCGGGCCTCGATCGCGTCGATGTCGACCGCGGCCTCGCGCAGCGGCTTGTCGGCATTGAGCGCGATCTTCGCCGCCACCATCAACTCGTCCGGTCCGAGGTAGAGCGTCTTCATGTGGATGATCTTCTCGATCTCGTCGCCGGCGTTGATCGCATCGACGATGCGATCGTGATCGGCCGGGGTGGCTCCCTCGCCCACGAGGAGGCTCTTGGTCTCGACTCCGAGCACGATCGCGATGAGCACGAGCAGGATGCCGATCATCAGCGTTCCGAGTGCGTCGAACACGGGGTTGCCGGTGATGATGGTCAATCCCACACCGAGCAGTGCGAAGGTGAGACCGGTCAGCGCCCCGACATCCTCGAGCAGCACGACGGGCAGCTCCGGCGCCTTGGCGCGGCGCACGAACGACACCCACGACTGGCCCTCATCGCGCACGAGGTTGCTCTCCTTGACGGCCGTGCGCAGCGAGAACGACTCGAGGCCGATCGCGACCACGAGCACGACGAGCGGCAGCCACCACCAGGTCTTGTCGAGTTCGTGCGGGTGGGTGAGCTTGTCGATCGCCTCGTAGATCGCGAACAGGCCTCCGACGGAGAACAGGATGATCGACACGACGAACGCGTAGACGTAACGCTCTCGGCCATAGCCGAACGGGTGCGCTCGGTCGGCCTCGCGCTTCGCCTTGCGGCCGCCCAGCATGAGCAGCAGCTGGTTGCCGGAATCGGCGACCGAGTGGATCGCCTCGGCGAGCATCGACGCGGATCCTGAGAGCGCCCAGGCGATGAACTTCGCCAGGGCGATGCCCAGGTTCGCCAGGAACGCCGCGAGAATGGCCTTGCCGCCGCCGGATGCACTCATGCGTCGAGTCTAGATCGGCTCGCCCGCGGTCGCCCGGTGCGCCCGCCGTAGGATGACGACATGGCTGAATCTCTTCCCGCTCTCGCGTTCCTCGGTGCCGGTTCCATGGGCGGTGCGATCCTCCGAGGGGTCGTCGCATCCGGGATTCCCGTCGACGGAGGCATCACTGCGACGAACCGCACCCCCGAGAAGGCAGGGGCCTTCGCCGACCTCGACGGCGTCACGAGCATCGCGCTTTCCGAGACGCCGGACGGCAATGCACAGTCCGTCCAGTCGGCTCGTATCGTCCTGGTCGGGGTGAAGCCGGCGATGGTCCCCGATCTGCTGCGCGAGATCGCTCCCTCCCTGCCCGAAGACGCGATCGTGGTGAGTCTCGCGGCCGGGGTCACCCTGCAGACCTTCGCCGACAACCTCGGCGCCGATGTCCGTGTCATCCGCTCGATGCCGAACACGCCGTCGACCGTCGGCAAGGGCGTCACCGGTCTCGCGGCGGGGGCGGCCGCATCCGCCGACGACCTCGCCCTCGTGCACCGCCTCTTCGCGACCGTGGGCGCTGTCGTCGAGGTTCCCGAGTCGCAGATCGACGCGCTGTCGACGATCTCGGGTTCGGGCCCCGCCTACGTCTACCTGCTCATCGAGGAGCTCACGAAGGCCGCCGTCGGCATGGGGTTCAGCGAGAGCGACGCGCGAGTCATGGTGGAGCAGACCTTCATCGGTGCGACCGCGCTGCTCGACGCGTCGGGGGAGGAGCCGTCTGAGCTCCGTCGCAGGGTCACGAGTCCGAAGGGCACCACCGAGCGGGCCGTCGCTGTGCTGCAGGAGGCGCACCTCGACCGGACGTTCGCGCAGGCCGCCGACGCGGCGCTGGCGCGGGCGAAGGAACTTGCCGCAGGAGGATGACATGCAGCTGCGGTTCTCGGGAGAGATCTGGTTCTGGCGCGGACCGGCGCCGTTCCACTTCGTCACCGTGCCGCCGGCCGAGAGCGAGATGATCGGCGAGATAGCCAGCGTCGTCACCTACGGGTGGGGGATGATCCCCGCATCCGTGACGATCGGGCGCACGACCGTGACCACGGCGCTGTGGCCGAAGGATGGCGGGTACATCGTGCCGATCAAGAAGGCGCTGCAGGATCGGGAGGGCGTCGGCATCGACGACGTCGTCGAGATCACGCTCGACATCGACGCCTGAACTCGCGGGGCTGCCGCTCAGCGGTCGAGCGCGGCGAAGCGCTCGATGTCGCTGTTGGTTCCCGAGACGATGATGAGGTCGTGGTTGGTGACGATCGTGTTCGCCTCGGCGTAGCGGAACGGCTTGCCCGGACTCTTCACGCCGACGACGGTGACCTTGTACTTGCTGCGCACGCCGGATTCGTTCAAGCCCACGCCACGGATGAACTTCGGCGGGTACATCTTCGCCAGCACGAAGTCGTCGTCGAAGCGGATGAAGTCGAGCATCCGGCCGGAGACGAGGTGAGCGACGCGCTCGCCGGCTTCGCGCTCGGGGTAGATGACGTGGTTGGCACCCACGCGGGCGAGGATCTTCCCGTGGGACTGCGAGACGGCCTTCGCCCAGATCTGCGGCACCTTGAGGTCGACGAGGTTCGCGGTGATCAGCACGGAGGCCTCGATCGACGAGCCGACCGCGACGACGGCGACCTGGAAGTCCTGCGCGCCGATCTGACGCAGGGCGTCGATGTTCTTGGCGTCGGCCTGCACGGTGTGCGTGACGCGGTCGGACCACTTCTGCACGAGCTCCAGATTGCCGTCGATCGCGAGCACCTCGCGGTCGAGGCGGTCGAGCTCTCCTGCGCACGCGGCGCCGAAGCGGCCCAGGCCGATGACGAGTACGGGAGCGTCGCCCCGGAGCACTTCAACCAACGATCGGCCTTTCCACGGGCAGCGAGTAATACTGCGATCGCGACGTCGCGGCGACTGCCGCGGCGAGAGTCACTGTACCAACGCGCCCCATGAAGATGGTGGTCGCGAGCACGTACGAGGCGGAATCGGGGAGCTCGGCGGTGAGACCCGTCGAGAGGCCGACGGTGCCGAACGCCGAGATCACGTCGAACAGCACATGGCTGATGTCTGCCTTGGTGATCTGGGCGATGATGATCGTCGACAGCGCGACGATCGTGGCGCCCCAGGCGACGACGCTGAGCGCCACCCGCTGCACGTCGCTGGGGATGCGGCGGCCGAAGACCTCGACCGACTGACGTCCCTTCGCCTCCGACCACACGGCGATGGCGAGCACGGCGAGAGTGGTGACCTTGATTCCTCCGGCGGTGGATGCCGAACCGCCGCCGACGAACATCAGCATGCTCGCGGCCAGCAGCGACGAGCCGTTCAGGTCGTCCATCTCGATCACGTTGAAGCCGCCCGAACGCGTCATCGCCGAGAGGAAGAAGGCTTGGAACGTGGTGTCTGCGGCGTCCATCGACCCGAACGTCTTCGGGTTCGCGTACTCGAGGATCAGGAACACCGCGGCACCCAGCACGAACAGGAGCACGGTGGTGACGAGGGTGAGTTTGGTGTGCAGCGACCACTTCTTCACGTGCCACACGTGCTTGGCCAAGGTGTAGATCACGGGGAAGCCGATGCTGCCGAGGAAGACGCCCACCATCAGCAGCGACAGCACGAGGTAGTCGTCGGCGAAGACGGCCACGCCGCCGTCGTTGGGAGCGAACCCGGTGTTCGTGAATGCCATGGCGGCGAAGTACGGCGCCTCCCACAGGGCGGCGATCGGGTCGACCTCCGCCAGGACCAGCGCGGGGTAGAGGAGGATCGCGAGGGCGCCCTCGATGATGAGCGACGACACCGCGACGGTGCGCAGGAGCTGGCCGACCTCGCCCAATCGAACGGTCTGGCTCTCGTTCACGACGCCGCCGTGCGCTCGCAGCGGGTTCGTGTCTCCGGCGGCCATGAGCTTGGCCCGCAGCCCGAGGCGCTTCGAGATGACCAGGCCCATCAGCGACGCCAGGGTGAGCACGCCGAGTCCGCCGATGTTCACGCCGACGAAGATCAGCACATGTCCGAACGGAGACCAGTGGTTCGCCATGTCGACGGTGGCGAGGCCTGTGACGCAGATGGTCGACACAGCCGTGAACAGTGCATCCGCCAGCGGCGTGACCGTGCGCGATGCCGACGCGATCGGCAGCGACAGCAGAACGGTGAAGACGAGGATGAGCATCGCGAAGATGACGATCGCGAAGCGCGAGGGCGACGAGGTGACGATGTGCTTGCCCCAGGAGGCGGCGTTCTCAAGACGCTGTCGAGGTGACGACGCCGAAGCGATGCCCGACATCGAGTCCCCCTTCGCTTCCCCTCGCCGCGCACCGCGGCTGCACGACGCCGATCGCCGAGCCTTCGTCATGGTACTCCGTGCCGGGGACGACTACCCTGATCACATGACGGACATCTTCGACGTGATCGCAGACGGTACGAGGCGCGACATCCTCCAGCTCCTCCTGCGACGCACCACCGAAGGGGACGCCGGTACGAGCGTGAGCCATATCGTCGCCGAGCTCGGCATCAGCCAGCCCACCGTCTCGAAGCACCTCAAGGTGCTCCGCGAGGCTGAACTGGTCAGCGTGCGCGAAGACGGCCAGCGGCGCTTCTACAGCCTCGCCGTCGAGCCGCTGGAGGTCGTCGACGACTGGCTCGTCCCGTTCCTCATGGATGCCTACGGCGACGATGCGCCGGACATCGACTACCCCGGACTGCCGCTTCCCGACGGAGCCGCGCACGCGGCCGAGGTCGTCGGTCGTGCCGCCGCGTCGGCGAGGCACGTCGTCACCACCGCGCTCAAGCGCCTCGGCGGCTGACGCCCCCGGACGCACTTCGCCCCCGCTGACAGTGGGGGGTCTGTCATCGGGGGCGTGGCCGCGGGCCCCAGCCCGCGTGACTCGGACGGTGCCATCGTGAGTCGTGCATTCAGCATCCCAGTGCAGTCTGAACGGTTGCGGCACACGTCCTATGTCTCCGCTGTGACCCGCATGCTCCGCTCGTGAAAGGCGCCGAGTCAGGAGTGCACGAACGGCGAGAACGAACAGGTCTCGCCGATCGCGTCTCGCGCTTGCCATGATGTGAGCATGACGACAGCTTCGCCCTCGTACCGAGCGCACTTCGACTTCACGATCTCGTTCGCCAATGGCGGGGGAATGACGGGAGAAGGCTTCCGTCTCGACCTTCCCGGTCCGGACATCGACTCCGAAGCGATCGGAGCGCTGCTGGTGCGGCATCTCGGTCTTGCTCTCGTGAGCGCCGTCGAGCTGCACCGGCTCCGCATCGTGGAAGAGGCGCACCGCGGCAGTCGAGGCGTGGAGGGGAGCGCTCCGTCACCGCGGGTCATCGATCTCAGCCACACGATCGAAGCGGGGCTCGTGACCTACCCCGGCCTCCCTGCCCCCACGATCACTCCGCACCTCACGCGTGAGGACTCCCGCTCGAAGTACGCACAGGGCACGGAGTTCGCGATGGACATCATCACGATGATCGGCAACACGGGCACCTACCTCGACTCGCCGTTCCACCGGTACGAGGACGGAGGGGACCTGGCCTCGCTCGAGCTCAGCTCGCTCGTCGGCCTACGCGCCGAGGTCTTCCACCTGCACGACGCGTGGAGCGCCGAGCGCCGGGGGATCGAAGCGGTGACGCTCGCGGACCGTGAGCTCCGAGGCGCCGCGGTGCTGCTCGACACCGGGTGGAGTGAGCACTTCGGCACTCCGGAATACGGCCGCGGGGCACCGTTCCTCACCGAAGAAGGAGCGCGGTTCCTGGCTGACGCCGGGGTCGCACTCGTCGGCATCGATTCGCTCAACATCGACGACACGGAGAGCGGCGGCGAGCGGCCGGCCCACAGCATCCTGCTGGCCGCCGGCATCCATGTGGTCGAGCACCTGACCCGCCTGTCCGCGGTGCCCGCCCGTGGTGCGCGGTTCACGGCGGCTCCTCCGGCCGTGCGTGGATTCGGGACGTTCCCGGTGCGTGCCTTCGCCACGGTCGGCGATGCTCACTGATCACACAGGCCACATGGGTTTACACGCGTCCCAGATTCCCCCTAGAGTGTGCACAAATCGAGAAAGGGGTACGTGGGATGCCCGAGGTTCCAGATGTCCGGTTCCTTACGGTGGCTGAGGTCGCCGAACTCATGCGCGTGTCGAAGATGACCGTCTATCGAATGGTGCACGCTGGGGAGCTGCCAGCCATTCGCTTCGGTCGAAGTTTCCGGGTTCCGGAATCTGCGGTGGCCGATGCTCTGCAGCGACCGATAGCCGACGTCGGCTGACGCTCTCCGCTCGGTCCCGTGAGCGCGTGCAGCGAGAGCTTCACTGTTTGCTAGACTGATCCGAGGCATTTTTTCCGTGCCCGTACCCGGGTGTCCGTCACCGACGACACCCAGCCACTGACTTAGTGAGGTTTCCGTGGGTTCTGTCATCAAGAAGCGCCGCAAGCGCATGGCGAAGAAGAAGCACCGCAAGCTGCTTCGTAAGACTCGCCACCAGCGTCGCAACAAGAAGTAAGCGACCAGACACGAGCGCCTGTCTCCGGACGGGCGCTTTGTGTCTCTGCCCCCGGTTTCCCACTCGTCGCAGGAGCATGCCATGAAGTCGATCACCGTCACCGAACTCGCCGAGCGTTCGAACACTCCGCTCATCGATGTCCGCGAGGTGGATGAGTACGCCGCCGGACACGTCCCCGGCGCGGTCAACATCCCGATGTCCGAGATCGGCAACCGACTCGAAGAGCTCCCGGCGGAGTCGTTCGACGTCATCTGCCAGGCCGGCGGACGGTCGGCGCGCGTCGTCGAGGCGCTCGAATCCCGCGGGTACGACGCGACCAACGTCGAGGGCGGCACGGGCGAGTGGATCGCTCAGGGCCGCGAGGTCGAGGTGCCGTCGGCGTGACCACGCTGACCCTCATCGGCAAGCCCGACTGCCACCTGTGCGACGTCGCGTCCGAGATCATCGACTCCGTCGTCGCCGAACTCCCTGACGCGGCTGCCGAGCGGATCGAGATCGTCGAGGCGTCGATCAAGGACGACCCCGCGCTCTACGAGCTGTGGTGGGAGAAGATCCCGGTCGTCCTCATCGACGGGGAGCTGCACGCGCACTGGCGCCTGTCGGCCGACCGACTGCGCGATGCTCTCGAAGCCGCTGTGCAGCAGGACGCACTGAAGAAGGAAGCGCGATGATTCGTCACGTCGTCACCTGGAAGCTCGCCGCAGACGACGCGGCGACGCGCTCCGAACAGGCCTCCGAGGTGGCCCGCAGGCTGAACGCACTCGAGGGCGTCGTGCCGCAGCTTCGCTCGATCTCTGCGGGCGCGAACATCGCATATCCGGACGCGAACTGGGACGTCACGCTCGTCGCGGACGTCGATTCCATCGAGGCCCTGGAGGAGTACCAGGTGCACCCCGCTCATGAAGAGGTCGTGGCATACGTGCGCTCGGTGGTCGCGTCGCGCGTGGCTGTCGACTTCGAGGTCTGAGCCGCCGGGCTGCAGCTGCCGATCCGACGGGAGCAGGCGGAGTCATGGGCGAGACCATCTGGCACGACGTGACCGTCGCGTGGGCGCGGCCCTCGGACCTTCAGGGGTTCACCGAGATCGATGCTGCCGCGATGGGGCAGGAGCAGGTCGACCGCGTCCGCCAGCTGAGTGGCAGCCGCGCTCAGGGCTTCCTGGCGGGGAGGGCGCTGATCCGCACACTCGTGCGCAGGATCCGAGGCTCCGACGAGGTCTTGCTCTCCAGCCGCTGCGACAGATGCGGAGCCGACCACGGCCGACCGCGCTCGGCCGACGTGTCGCTCAGCGTGAGCCACGCGGAGGATCTTGTCGTGGTCGCGGCGACAGCGGGGTCCATCCTGCTGGGCGTGGATGTCGAGGATGCGGCGGCGGCCGGACGCCTCCACGGACTGGGGTCGATGTTCCCCGACGGCGCCGCCCCCGATCTCGCGGCGTGGACGCGCATCGAAGCGGCCGTCAAGGCGGATGGTCGAGGTTTCGAGATCGACCCGTCGGAGGTGCTCCTGCATCCGAGCGCCGATGACATGGACCCGTGCGCGTGGTCAGCAGTGCTTCCCGGGCGTGCGAGTCCTTTGGAGATCGCGACGCTCGTCGGGCCCCCCGGATTCGTGCTGAGCGTCGCCGTCGGCTGATCCTCCACCGTCAGCGCGGCGTCAGCGTCAGCGCGGCGTCAGCGTCAGCGCCGGGGTCGCGCAGCAGGAAGGGCGGGCAGCGGGAGCTCGTCGATCCAGGTCCGCACAAGCGCGCGCGCCTGGCCGTCGGCGATCTCGTCGACCAGCCCGAGGAAGTCGTCACTCGTCACCGCGAGCCCGGCGAAGCGCGACGTCCACTCGCGCGTCAGAGCGAAGAACCGCTCATCGCCGATCGTCAGACGCAGAGCATGCAGGGTGAGTGCGCCGCGCTTGTACACGCGGTCGTCGAACATGTCGGTGGGGCCGGGATCCGAGAGCACGAGATCCTGGGGGAGGAGGCGGAGGCTGGCGTGATGCGACCGGGCCTTCGCATGGGCGGTGGGGCCTCCGGCGGCCTCCGACCACAGCCACTCCGAGTAGCACGCGTATCCCTCATTCAGCCAGATGTCCTGCCAGCGGGCGACGCCGACGCTGTTGCCGAACCACTGGTGTGCCAGCTCGTGCGCGATCAGCCGCTCGCTGCCGCCCGACCCGTCGACGTGGTTCGCGCCGAAGATCGCCATGCCCTGCGCCTCGAGCGGGATCTCGAGGACGTCCGGGGTGACGACGATCTTGTACGACTCATAGGGGTACGGGCCGAAGGCCTCGACGAACGTCTCCATCATCTGCGGCAGCGCGGCGAAGTCCGAGCGCACCCGGGGTGCGAGCGCCCGGGGGTGGAACAGACGCCCCGGCGTCGCACCGAGCTCGACCCTGTCGTCGTCGTACTGACCGAGCTGCACGGTCATCAGATACGTCGCTGTCGGCACCGGCTGGTCGAAGGTCCAGCGCGTGCGGCCTCGCTGCGTCGACCGGGTGGCTGCGCCGCCGCTCACGACGGTGTACTCGGGGTCGGCCGTGAACTCCAGACGATAGGTCGCCTTGTCGGAGGGGATGTCATTGCAGGGGAACCAGGTCGGGGCACCCGTGGGCTGCGACGCGACCAGCACGCCGTCTTCCAGCTCTTCCCAGCCGAGGAGTCCCCACCGGGTGCGGCGCGGCGAGGGCGCCCCCGAGTACTCGACCGTGACGGTGAGTTCCTGACCGCTTGCGCGCTCGCCGCCGAAGGCCACCTTGAGCCGCCGGTCGTCCTGACGGAACGAGGCGGCTCGGTCACCGCTCACCCGCACCTTCGTGGCCTTGAGCCCGACGAGATCGAAGGACACGTGCTTGGCCGTCTCCTGCATCCGCAGTCGGATCGTCGCGATGCCGGCGAGCCGGTTCGTGGTCACCCGATAGTCGATGGCGAGATCGTAGTGCAGCACCGCGTAGCGGCGATCGCCGCTGTGCGGGGTGTAGGGGTCGACGTTCATGCGTCCGACGCCTGGTAGGAGCGCACCTTGACCGCGCGCCAGGGGCCGATGGGATTTCCGCTCCATCGGCTGCCTACGGGCACGAACTCGCCGCGCATCACGAGCGACGCGGGGCCGACCGTCGCATCCGCACCGATCGTCGCCGCGGGGAGGATCACGCTGTGCGGCCCGAGGGTCGCACCGTTCTCGAGGGTCACTGCGTCGATGCTCATCACTCGATCATGGAACAGATGCGTCTGAACCACACATCCGCGGTTCACCGTGGCGCCGTCGCCGAGCGTCACGAGATCAGGTTCGGGCAGCCAGTAACTGTCGGTCCATACGCCTCGACCGATCCTGGCTCCGAGCGTGCGCAGCCAGATGGCGAGGGCGGGCGTGCCGGAGGCCGCGTTCGCGAACCAGGGGGCGGCGACCATCTCGGTGAACGTGTCGGATACCTCGGTGCGCCAGACGAAGCTCGACCAGAGCGGATGCTCTCCCGCGCGAATCGGCCCGACGATGATCCATTTCGCTGCTGTCGTGACGAGGGCGGCGATCGCGCCGGCGGCGAGCATGACGGCGCTGGAGAGCACGACCGCCCATCCGAGCCCCCACGCGTCGACCACGGCGGCGAGCGTGAGCATCACGGCCAGTCCGATCGCGCAGGTCACGAACACCGGGATGATGCGGCCCAGCTCCCACAATGCTCGCGCCACCCGCAGACCGGTGCGGGGGCGGTAGGTGCGCTCGAGATCGGAGTCGTTCACGACACGACGCAGTCGAGCGGCGGGCGAGCCCAACCACGACGACCCGGCCTTCGCCTTGGGCGGCGCGACGGACAGCACGGCCACCAGGCCGTCTCGGGGCACGTTGTGCCCACCGGCCGCCATGCCGGAGTTGCCGAGGAAGGCGCGCTTGCCGATCCGCGCAGTGCCCAGTCGCATCCACCCGCCCTGCAGCTCGTATGTGGCGACCATGGTGTCGTCGGCGAGGAACGCGCCGTCGGCGATCGTCGTGAGCTTCGGGATGAGCAGCACCGTCGACGCCTCGACATCGCGACCGACGTCGGCGCCGAGGGCACGCAGCCAGAACGGGGTGAAGCTGCTGGAGTACAGCGGGAAGAGGAAGGTGCGCGCGGAATCCAGCAGGCGTTCGGTCGTCCACGCCTGCCACGCGACGCGAGAGCGCACCGGGTACACGCCTTCGCCGAGGCCCACCCCGAGCACGCGCACGAGAACCAGCACGAGGGCGGCGAAGACCACGCCCGAGAGAAGCACAGCAGGAACGAGCAGCGCCAGGATGCCGGGAACGGCGGCGGTGAGGGAGTCTGCTCCTCGGATGCCGAGCGCCACCACCCACGCTCCGGTCGCCAGAGAGATGACCGGCAGGATGCCGAGGAAAGCCGAGGACGCGGCGTAGGCCCACAACCAACGGGTGCGGCTCGGCGGACGACCGGCCGCGAACGGCTTCGAGACGCCGCCGACGCGGGCCGCCGGGGATCCGGCCCAGCGCTGCCCCGACCGCACGCGGCCGAACACGGCTGAACCGGGTGCGATCTCGGCGCCGCGGCCGATCTTCGTGCCGGGGGCGAGGGTGCTTCGTGCGCCGATCGTCGAGTCCGCGCCGATGCGGATGCCGCCGATGCGCACGGTGTCGCCGTCGATCCAGTACCCGGTGAGGTCGACCTCGGGCTCGATCGAGGCGCCGGACCCGATGTCGAGCATGCCCGTGATCGGGGGCACCGTGTGCAGATCGACGTCCTTGTGGATGCGCGCGCCGAGCGCCCTGGCGTAGTACACGACCCAGGGCGCGCCTGCGAGTCCCACCGGGTCGACCTGCTGCGCGATCTGCTCGGCGAGCCACAGGCGCAGGTGCACGCCGCCACCCCGCGGGTAGTCGCCGGGCCGGAGTCCCGCGAGCAGCAGGCGGGCGGCGACCGCGGCGATCGTCATCTTGCCCAGCGGGGTCACGAAGATCACCAGGCCGACGATGATCGTCCACACCGGGACGGCGGGAAGGAACTCGAATCCGGGTGACAGGCGCAGGATCCAGCTCGCGGTGAGCAGGAAGAGCAGCCAGCGGATGCCGGTGAACACGAACAGCGGCAACCCGGCGATGGTCTGCACCCACTGCATCCGCCGCGGTGTGGGTGCCTGCTGGCTGAAGACCCGTTCCGCGGCGTCCTCATCGTCGGCCTCTTCGTCGACGGCATCGGCCATCTGACGCAGTCTCGGCAGGTCGTAGACGTCGGTCATCGTGAACTCGGGTGCGCGGGTGCGCAGGCGCGAGACCAGCTGGGCGGCGGCGAGCGAGCCTCCGCCCAGCTGGAAGAAGTCGGCGTCCTCATCGCTCGGGCGGATGCCGAGCACGGCGAACCACTGCTCGGCGAGCCACGCGGCGGTTCCAGAGAGCGAGGATTCGCCCGCGTCGCCGGAGTGGAGGGGCCACGGAAGAGCCGCCTTGTCGACCTTGCCCGACGTGCGCACGGGCAGATCGTCGACGATCGCGAGCAGCGGGATCAGAGGAGCCGGCAGCATCTCGGCGAGCTCGCCGCGCGCCACCTGCCGGTCGAAGCCCTCGTCGGGGACCACATAGCCGACGAGGATCGGCATGCCGGCATCGGTCTTCTGCACGACCACGGTCGCCGCCGAGACCGAGCTCAGCCCCTGCAGCGCTGCCTCGACCTCGCCGAGCTCGATGCGGCGACCGCCGATCTTGACTTGGTCGTCGGCACGGCCCTGGAAAATCAGGCCCTCGGGCTCGACGCGCACGACGTCGCCGGAGCGATAGGCGCGGTCCCAGCCGAGCGTCGGCATCGGGGCGTACTTCTCGGCGTCCTTGACCGGGTCGAGGTAGCGGGCGAGGCCGACGCCGCCGATGATGAGCTCGCCCGCTTCGCCGTCGGCGACGCGCTGACCTTCTGCATCGACCACGGCCAGCGACCAGCCGTCCAGAGGCAGTCCGATGCGCACGGGGCCGGTGCCGTCCATCAGAGAAGCGCAGGCGACGACGGTGGCCTCGGTCGGGCCGTACGTGTTCCAGATCTCGCGACCATCGGATGCCAGCCGGGCGACCAGTTCTGGTGGGCAGGCCTCGCCTCCGAAGATCAGCAGCCGCACGTTCTCGATCGCATCCTGGGGCCATAGGGCTGCGAGCGTGGGAACCGTCGAGACGACGGTGATCCCGTGCCCGAGCAGCCAGGGGCCCAGATCCTCGCCCGACCGGACCAGAGCCCTCGGTGCCGGAACGAGGCATGCGCCGTGGCCCCATGCGAGCCACATCTCTTCGCACGATGCGTCGAACGCGACCGAGAGGCCCGCGAGCACGCGGTCGCCGGGGCCCAGTGGGGCATCCTGCAGGAACAGGCGCGCCTCGGCGTCGACGAAGGCCGCTGCGGAACGGTGTGAGACGGCGACGCCCTTAGGGACCCCCGTCGAGCCGGAGGTGAAGATGATCCAGGCGTCGTCGTCGACGGTCGGAGGGGCGACGACGGGCACCGCCGACGTGCTCGGGTGGGGTGTCGCGCTGGAGAACAGCTGTCTCGCATCAGAGGTGTCCGCGGGGAGGTATCCCGCATCGGTGATCATGCCGACGATGCGCGCCTCACGGAAGACGAGATCGGCCCGCTCCTGGGGGTCGTCCGCGTCGACCGGGACGTATGCCGCGCCGGCCGCCATCGCGCCGAGGATCGCGATATAGAGGTCACGGCGACCAGACGTCATCCTGATGCCGACGCGATCGCCCTGGCTCACGCCCTGCTCTCGCAGCACGGCAGCCGTGCGCCACACCTGCGCCAGCAGTTCCGCGTAGCTCACCGCACCGTCGGCGTCTTCGATAGCTGACGCATCGGGATGCTGTTCGGTGGTGTCGCGGAGGATATCGATCAGTGTGCGGGGGAGTGGCGCCTCGGCAGCGCGGTCGAGCGCCTCCTGCACGTCAGTTCGCAAGGAGGTCGAGCAGCGCGGCCTTCGACAGTCGCGGGTATCCGCTGCGGCCCTCGGCGCGGGCACGGGCCCGGAGCTCGACGACCGTGAGATCGCTCAGCTCGGACTCCGGGGATGACGACGGTGCGGCGGACTTCGGCGTCGCGGTCCTCGCGGTGGCCGTCTTCTTCGCCGGACGAGCGGCAGCCGTCGCCGTGGTCGTGGAGGGGACCGCGGGAGCAGGGGCGACCTTCGTCGTCGCTGGCGTCACTGCGGTCGCCGGCTTCGCTGCCTTCGGTGCGACCGGGGCTGTCTTCGCCTCGGTGGTCGTCACTGCGGGCGACGAGAGAGCGTCGGACGTCGTGGCGTCAGCCTTCTTCGAGGGCGAGGTGTTCTTTGTCTCGGACTTGTTCGCGTCGCCCTTCTTCGCCCCGGGCTTCTTCGCCCCGGGCTTCTTCGTCTCGGCTTTCTTGGCGTCGGACTTCTTCGCGTCCTTCTTGTCGCCCTTCTTCGTGTCGGCCTTCTTCGGCGCCTGCAGGCGCGCGGCGGCCTCCTGAAGTCGCTCGGTGGCGGCGGTGGCCGACTTCGCGACCTTCTTGGGCCGGTCGGCGATCTTCTTCTTCGAGGCGCTCGCCGCGTCCTTCGCGTCCTCGACGAGAGGCTTGAGCTTCTTGGCCGCCTTCTTCGGAAGGGTCTTGATCAGCTTCTTCGCATCTTTCGCGGCATCCTTGGCGGCATCGAGTGCTGCCTCGGCATTCCGGTGGGCTGGGCTATTCTTGGCCATGGTCGATCCTCCTGTGCGACCCGAGCGCGTCCGCCCGGGAGTTGGCACAGAGGATACTCAGGCAAGGTGAACAATCGGTGCCGCGCCGGTCCCGGGCCATGTCATATCCCGTCACACTTGCAACACAAATGTGATCCGCGGAAGGCGGCTGGCGACCGGTCGGGCCCGGTGGTGCATGTTTAGATGTTCTCCTACCCGTCCGTGGGCACTCACACCCTCGTCGTTCAGGAGCTGACATGCGCCGTCGCAACATCATCGCCGGGATCGCGCTCGCCGCGACCGCCACTCTCGCCCTCGCCGGCTGTGCGACGGGCAGCGGAGACGCAGGCTCGGGAGAGCCGGCGGCCGGCGACGAGTACGGCCTCATCGAGGCGGGCACTCTGACGGTCTGCTCCGACATCCCCTACGCTCCGTTCGAATTCGAGGGCGGCGACAACGGCACCGGCTACACCGGCTTCGACATCGACCTGCTCGATGCGATCGCCAAGGAGCTCGACCTCGAGCTCGCCGTTCAGGACGTCGGATTCGACGCTCTGCAGTCGGGCACGACCCTCGCCGCAGGCCAGTGCGACGTCGGCGCCTCCGCGATGACCATCACCGACGAGCGCAAGGCGAACATCGACTTCTCCGAGCCGTACTACGAGTCGCTGCAGTCGCTGCTCGTGCGCACCGACTCGGGTATCGAGTCGATCGACGACCTCTCGGGCAAGAACGTCGGCGTGCAGCAGGGCACCACTGGCGAGGCGTACGCGACCGAGAACGCCGAGGGCGCGCAGCTCGTGCAGTACCCGTCCGACGGCGAGCTGTGGCCCGCTATGCAGGCCGGTCAGATCGATGCGATCCTGCAGGACCAGCCGGTGAACCTCGAGCACGAGAAGGCCGACAGCGCCTACAAGATCGTCGAGGAGTACGAGACCGGTGAGTCCTACGGCTTCGCCTACGCGAAGGGCGAGAAGGACGCGCTGCGCGAGGCGATCGACGGTGCGCTGCAGGATCTGCGCGACAGCGGCGACTACCAGACGATCTACGACACCTACTTCACCGCGAAGTAATCGGCGAGCGACGTAGGACAGGGAGACCTTGACAATGGCGTTGAGGCGCACCACGAAGAGCAAGCTCTACCGGTACACCGTCTATGCGGTGCTGATTGCAGTCGTCGTCTGGCTGATCGTCAGCACCGACTGGGCACGCATCGCGCAGCTGTACTTCAACCCCGAGGTCGCGGCGAAGATGCTCCCGGGCATCATCACCACGGCACTCGTCAACACGCTGTGGTTCACCGCCGTCGCGTTCGCCGGTGGTCTGCTGCTCGGCATCGTGCTGGCGCTGCTCAAGCTGTCGAGCATCGGGCCCTTCCGGTGGATCGCGACGGCGTGGATCGAGCTGTTCCGCGGGCTTCCCGCGATCCTCACGATCTTCGCGATCGCGTTCATCCTGCCGATCGGACTCGGCGTGCCGGGCACGAAGCTGGGTGGACCGGTGGTGCTCGGTCTGATCGGTCTGATCCTGGTGGCGTCGGCCTACATGGCCGAGACCATCCGGGCGGGGATCCAGGCGGTTCCGAAAGGGCAGACCGAGGCCGCGCGCTCGCTCGGCATGTCGCCCATGAAGACGACCTTCTGGATCGTGGTTCCGCAGGGCTTCCGCATCATCATCCCGCCGCTGACCAATGAGTTCGTGCTGCTGCTGAAGGACACCTCGCTGCTCTTCGTCGCTGGTTCCTTCATCTGGTCGAAGGAGCTCACGAACTTCGCGCGTGATGCGAGCACGCAGAATGCGAACGGAACGCCGCTGATCATGGCCGCGGCGCTCTACCTGATCGTGACGATCCCCCTCACGCGCTTCAGCGCGTACCTGGAACGAAGGATGTCGAGGCAGCGATGATCACCGATCTGATTGACGTCCACGCGCCAGCGATCGACCTGCAGGGGCTCGTGAAGAGCTTCGGCGACAACGAGGTGCTCAAGGGCATCGATCTCACCGTCACCGCCGGCGAGGTCGTCTGCATCATCGGCCCGTCGGGCTCCGGCAAGTCGACGCTGCTGCGCTCGGTGAACCTGCTCGAGGAGCCGACCGGCGGCAAGGTGCTCATCGAGGGCATCGACATCACCGATCCCGACGTCGACATCGACCGCGTGCGCACGCGCATCGGCATGGTGTTCCAGAGCTTCAACCTGTTCCCCCACCTCGACGTGATGGGCAACCTCATGATCGCGCAGCAGCGCGTGAAGAAGCGGTCGAAGGCCGAGGCTGAGCGGGTCGCGAAGGAGATGCTCGGACGCGTCGGTCTCGCCGAGAAGGCGGACGCCTTTCCCGGACACCTCTCGGGCGGTCAGCAGCAGCGCGTCGCCATCGCGCGTGCGCTGTGCATGAACCCCGACATGATGCTGTTCGACGAGCCCACGTCGGCGCTCGACCCGGAGCTCGTCGGCGAGGTGCTGCAGGTGATGCGCTCACTCGCGGATGAGGGAATGACGATGCTCGTCGTCACGCACGAGATGGGCTTCGCCCGCGAGGTCGGGTCGCGACTGATCTTCATGGACGGCGGACACATCGTCGAAGAGGGCGACCCGCGCGAGGTGCTCGCCAACCCGCAGCATCCGCGTACGCAGGACTTCCTGGCCCGCGTGCTCTGATCCCAGGATCACCGCCGCGCGCAGCGACCCCCTCCTGCTGAATCAGCAGGAGGGGGTCTCTGTGTGTGAAGCGCGAACTCGGAAGTCAGTCGACGTCGACGACTTCTGCGCCCGGGGCGTTGGTCTTCACCGACTCGATCCCGTTCTTGGCGGCGGCCTTCGTGGTGTAGCTTTCGCTGGTCGCGATGACTTCACCGTTTCCGGCTTTGAGGCGGAACCTGTACCCACCTGAGCGGTCGGCGTACAGCTCGAACTTGCCTGCCATGAGGCGTCCTTTCTCTGTCATGTCGGAGGGGCGGCGCCCCTCGGGTCACGGTATCCCGGAGTGCTGGCCCAGCGATAGAGCGCGATTCAGCCGCGCGGATGCACGGCCACGGGCTCGGGTGCGACGGCGATCCGCACACGATCTCCGAACGCCGGATGGATGCCGGGGGCGTGCTGCAGACGCACCAGCTCGCCCGATTCGGTGCGGACGAGCGTGCGGCGCATGCTGCCGAGGAACGTGCTCTCCTGCACGAGCGCATCGGTCGCGGCATCCGCCTCGGACGCGAAGTGCACGTTCTCCGGGCGCAGGTAGACGTCGACCGGTCCGTCGGCCGGAGCCTGCAGCGGCAGCTTCTGTCCCCACACCACGACGTGGTCGCCCTCGGCGACGCCCGAGACGATACTCGAGAGACCGACGAAGGCGGCGACACCTGCGGTCGACGGCGTCGTGTACAGCTGCTCGGGGGTGCCGATCTGCTCGATGGTCCCGGCGTTCATCACGGCGATCCGGTCGGAGACCGCCAGCGCCTCCTCCTGGTCGTGCGTCACGAAGACGGTGGTGATGCCGAGCCGCAGCTGGATGCGGCGGATCTCGTCACGCAGCTGCACACGCACCTTCGCGTCGAGGGCCGACAGCGGCTCGTCGAGCAGCAGCACCTTCGGCTCGGTCACGAGTGCACGGGCCAGCGCCACGCGCTGCTGCTGGCCACCGGAGAGCTGATGCGGAAAGCGGTCGGCGAAGTCGGCGAGCCCCACCAGGGCCAGGGCGTCGAGAGCACGCTTCGAGGCCTCTGCCTTGCCGAGTCCACGGCGGCGCAACCCGAACGCGGTGTTGTCCGCGACGCGCAGATGCGGGAACAGCGAATAGGACTGGAAGACCATGCCGATGTCACGCTTGTTCGTCGGGACGCGGGAGACGTCGCTCCCGCCGAGAAGCACCGCGCCGCTGTCGAGACCTTCGAGCCCCGCGAGCACTCGCAGCAGCGTGGTCTTGCCGCAGCCCGACGGACCGAGCAGCGAGACGAACTCGCCGGGAGCGATGTCGAGGTCGACTCCGTGCAGCACCGTGTTGCCCGAGTAGCTCTTCACGATGCTCTGCAGCTGCACACGCGTGCCCTCGCCGGCCTCGGCGAGGAGCATGTTGTCGGCGGTCTGGGGGAGGGTCATGAGCGGGCCTTTCCGTTGCCGCGCGCGACGCGGCCGATGAGGAGGAGCAGGAGGAACACGAACAGCAGCGCCAGCAGGGTGAAGATGGCCGGCGCATACGGGTCCTGCTTCTGGACGACGACCATGGCGGTCTGGAACACCTGGCGGTTGAGGAGCGACGCGATCGTGAACTCGCCGAGCACGACGGCGATCGAGATGAGCGAAGCCGCGAGCAGCCCCTGGCGCAGGTTCGGCGCGAGCACCTTGAGCACGACGGTCGGCCAGCTCGCACCGAGTGATCGGGCGGCCTCGGCGAGGGTGCGCAGGTCGGCGGCGTCGATGGAGGCCTGGATCGAACGGTAGGCGAACGGCAGCACGGTGATGCCGTAGGCGAAGGCCAGCGTCCAGGTGCCGGTGCCGAGGGTGCGTCCGATCTGCAGGTAGATCGGCGCGAGCCCGACGACCAGCACGATCGCGGGGATCGAGATCGGCAGAAGCACCGCGAACTCGAACACCGGCTTGAGCTTCGCGAAGCGCAGGTTGACCAGAATCATCGTCGGCGCGAGCAGGAGGAGCACGATCGCGACCGTCACGACGGCCAGGATCAGCGAGTTGCCGAGCCCCATCCAGATCGGCTTGATCGCCGCCGACTTCGCGGGGTCGAACAGCGCGAACCAGCGCTCGAGGCCGAGGCTCCCGTCGGTCTGGCGAAGCGTGTAGAGGAAGGTCGAGATCAGCGGGATCGCGAAGAATGCGCCGACGGCGATGCCGATGACCCAGCGGGTCGCGAGAGAGGGGCCGAGACGGTTCATGACTGCCACCTCGCGGCTCGTCGCTGGATGATCGAGTACAGGCCCATGACGACTCCGACGATCACGATCATGCCCAGCGCGAGAGCGCCGGCGAGGTTCTCGCGGCCGAGTACGGTCTCGCTGGTGAGCGCGGCCCGGATCTGCAGCGGGACGATCTGCGCGCCCTGGCTGGCGAGTGCTGCGGCCGTGGCGTAGGACGAGAAGGCGTTCGCGAACAGCAGCAGAAGGCTCGCGAGAAACGAGGGCGCCAGCACCGGGATCCCGATGCGCAGCCAGAAGCTCGAGCGTGTGCCGCCGAGCGTGACGTTCGCCTCGGCCCACTGCGGCTTGAGTGCGGCGAGGGCGGGCATGAACGTGATCACCATGAGGGGGATCTGGAAGTAGATGTACGGCAGGATCAGGCCGGGGAGCTCGTAGAGCCAGGTGCCGTTCGCGAAGATGTCGACGCCGAGGTCGTCCTTGAGGAAGAGCGTGACGACGCCCTGGATGCCGATTGTCGCGATGAAGGCGAACGCGAGCATCACACCACCGAACTGAGCCAGCACGCCGGCCGCCGCATCCACGGTCGACCGCACCGCTCCATCGGGGTTCATGCCGAGGAGGGCATAGCAGACGAGGGCACCGACGAACGCGCCGACGACGGCGGTCAGCAGCGACAGCCCCGCGGAGTTCGCGAATGTCGCGAGCACGACGGGGTCGGCGAGCGCAGAGACGTTCGACCAGGTGAACGAGCCGTCCTTGGTGACGAAGCCGGACCCGATCGCGAGAATGGTCGGCACCGCGAGGAAGAGCAGCACGTAGGCGGCGAAGGGCACGAGACCGAGCCAGGCCGCGGACGGCGCCGAGCGACGGGCCCCCGAGACGACGGGCCCGGCGCCGGCCGGAGGGAGGGGGACGGGGGCGGATGCCGCGGCATCCGCCCCCGTCGTGGTGGCAGTGGTCACTGGACCGCCGCTGCCCACTTCTCGCCGAGCAGCGTGCCGGCGTTCGTCGACTGCTCCTCGGTCGGGACGACCGTCTCGCTCGGGACCTCAGGAAGAGCCGCGGCCAGGTCGGCGTCGATCGTGCCGGCCTCGGTCATGGCCTCCATACGAGCCGGACGTGCGCCGCCCTTGAGCCACAGGTTCTGCACCTCGTCGCTGTAGAGGAACTCCTGCCAGAGGCGTGCGGCTGCCGGGTTCGGGGCATCCTTGTTGATCGCCTGGTTGTAGTAGCCGGCGTAACCGGTGCCGTCGAGCACGACGACCTTCCAGTCCTTGTTGTCGGCGGTGTGCGAGGCGTTCAGGTAGTCCCAGTCGAAGACGACGGGAGTCTCGCCGCTCGCGACGGTCGCCGTGGTGACGTCGACCTTGAGCAGGTTTCCGGCCTTCTGCAGCTCTGAGAAGAAGTCGATACCCGGCTGGAAGTCGTCGAGCGTGCCGTCGGACTGCACCGTGGCGAGGCCCACAGCGGCGAACGCCGCACCGGCCTGCGTCGGGTCGCCGTTGATGGCGACGGCACCCTTGTAGGCGGCGTCCTTCAGGTCGTCGAGCGACTCGGGGGCGTCGAACTTCGATGAGTCGTAGCCGATCGACATGTATCCGCCGTAGTCGCCGACGAAGAGCCCGGTCGGCTCCTTCAGCGCGTCGGGGATCTCGTCCCACGTCTGCACCTGGTACGGCGCGAACGTGTCGGTGTTCTGCAGAGCGACCGTGAGGCCGAGGTCGAAGACGTCGGGTGCGGTGTCGAGCCCCTCGTTGGTCTTCGCTGCCTGGATCTCTTCGGCGCTCGACACGTCGGGCGATGCCTCGTTGATCGTGATCTCGGGGTACTTCTCGGCGAAGAGGTCGAGGATCTCACCGTAGTTCGCCCAGTCGCGCGGAAGCGCGATGACGTTGAGCTGGCCTTCGGCCTTCGCTGCCTCTTCGAGGTCGGCGAACGATCCGAAGTCCTCGACGGAGGTCGCGGCTGTGGCGTCGACGTCGTCGCTGCCGGCGGCGGGGGTCTCAGCACCCGTGGCGCAGGCGGTCAGTCCGAGCGCGGCGGTGGTGAACAGGGCGATGCCGGCGCCGATGCGCGCGCGGCGGTGGAAGTTGGTCATCAGGGTCCTCTCGGTGTCCGGCGCTGTGAGCCGGATTCGGGTTGCGAGAGGACACTATGAGCCGAGGGTTGCCGATCATCGCGGTCCCGGTGAACGTGAGGTGTCCGCAGTGTGGCGTGTCAGGCCGCGATGGTGCTCGGGGCGCCACGCCGTCTGACATCCTGGACGGATGGACATCGGCAGTGTGCTCGGGCTCGAGCAGCTCACCTGGGGCACGCTGATCCTCATCGTCATTGCGGCCTTCGCCGCCGGCTGGATCGACGCCGTCGTAGGCGGCGGAGGGCTGCTGCAGCTTCCCGCCCTGCTGCTGATCCCCGGCATCTCACCGATCCAGGCACTCGCCACCAATAAGCTCGCCTCGGTCTTCGGCACGGCCACGAGCAGCGTGACCTACTACCGCCGAGCGAAACCCGACATCCGCACGGCGCTGCCGATGGCGGTGATCGCCCTCGTCGGCTCATTCGGCGGAGCCGCCGTCGCCACGGTGCTGCCGGCCGCGGCGTTCAAGCCGATCATCGTGATCGCCCTGCTCGTCGTGGCGCTCTTCACGGCGTTCCGCCCGCAGATGGGCGCGGCCACCCGTCTGCGTTTCAAGGGCCACAAGCACCACATCATGGCGGGGCTCGCCGGTCTCGTGATCGGGTTCTACGACGGGCTGATCGGGCCGGGCACCGGGACGTTCCTGGTGATCTCGCTCGTCGCGCTGCTGGGGTACGACTTCCTGCAGGCGAGTGCGAAGGCGAAGATCGTGAACCTCGCCACGAACACCGGTGCGCTGCTGCTCTTCATCCCGCACGGTGCCGTGCTGTGGCTGCTCGGCGGGATCCTCGCCGTGGCGAACGTCGCGGGCAGCTATCTCGGCTCGCGCATGGCGATCTCACGCGGCACGACCTTCATCCGCGTCGTGTTCCTCGTCGTGGTGGTCGCCCTGATCGCCAAGCTCGGCGTCGACGTGTGGAACGAGAACATCGCTCCCGCGCTCGCGCAGATCGGTGGTTGAGCGAGGCCGGGTCGCAACGCTTCGTCTCAGTCGACTTCGTCGTCTTCGCTCAGCGAACGGGGGGGGTGAGCGGGGCGGGCGCTCGCGCAGATCGGTCGTTGAGCGAGGCCGGGTCGCAACGCTTCGTCTCAGTCGACTTCGTCGTCTTCGCTCAGCGAACGGGGGGGTGAGCGGGGCGGGCGCTCGCACTGATCGGTCGTTGAGCGAGGCCGGCGGAGCCGCCCGAGACGAAACGTGGTGAGGTCGAGTCGCGTCGCATCGTTCCGGCCGAACGACCGGGGTACGCGAAGAGGCCCCCTCCTGCGTGAGCGGGAGAGGGCCTCTTCGTGCGAAGGTCAGGACTCGTCGTCCTCCGGCTCGAAGTCGACGCCGGCCTCGGCGCGCTGCTCGGCCGTGATGGGCGCAGGAGCCGCCGTCAGCGGGTCGAAACCGTTGCCCGACTTCGGGAACGCGATGACGTCGCGGATCGATTCAGTCTTCGCCAGGTGCTGCAGCACGCGGTCCATGCCGAGCGCGATTCCACCGTGGGGCGGTGCGCCGAACTTGAACGCGTCGAGCAGGAAGCCGAACTGCTCCTGCGCGACCTCGTCGCTGATGCCCATGACCTCGAACACGCGCTTCTGCACGTCTTCGCGGTGGATGCGGATCGATCCGCCGCCGAGCTCGGAGCCGTTGCACACGATGTCGTAGGCGTAGGCGAGAGCCGAACCGGGGTCGGTGTCGAACGTGTCCTGGAACTCGGGCTTGGGCCCCGTGAACGCGTGGTGCACGGCGGTCCAGGCTCCGGCGCCGACGGCGACGTCACCGGATGCCACGGCATCCGCGGCCGGCTCGAACATCGGGGCGTCGACGACCCACGTGAACGCGAACTCGTCAGGGTTCAGGTAGCCCAGGCGGCGGCCGATCTCGACGCGTGCGGCGCCGAGAAGAGCGCGGCTCTCCTTGGTCGATCCGGCGGCGAAGAACACGCAGTCACCCGCGGATGCGCCGACGAACTCGGCGAGACCTGCCTGCTCGGCCTCGGACAGGTTCTTGGCGGCGGGGCCGCCGAGCGAGCCGTCCTCGTTGAAGAGCACGTAGGCGAGGCCACGGGCACCGCGCTGCTTGGCCCAGTCCTGCCACGCGTCGAGCTGCTTGCGCGGCTGGCTCGCGCCACCGGGCATGACGACAGCGCCGACGTACTCGGCCTGGAAGACGCGGAACGGGGTGTCCTTGAAGTACTCGGTCGCCTCGACGAGCTCGAGTCCGAAGCGCAGATCGGGCTTGTCGGAGCCGTACTTCGCCATGGCGTCGGCATAGGTCAGGCGCGGCAGCGGGGTCTGCACCTCGACGCCGATGGTCTTCCACATCGCCCGGATGAGCGACTCCATCAGCGTGATGACGTCTTCCTGGTCGACGAAGCTCATCTCGATGTCGAGCTGCGTGAACTCCGGCTGACGGTCGGCGCGGAAGTCCTCATCGCGGTAGCAGCGGGCGATCTGGTAGTACTTCTCGACGCCGCCGACCATGAGCAGCTGCTTGAACAGCTGCGGCGACTGCGGCAGGGCATACCAGCTGCCCGGGTGCAGACGTGCGGGCACCACGAAGTCGCGGGCGCCCTCGGGGGTCGAGCGCGTGAGGGTCGGGGTCTCGACCTCGGTGAAGTCCTCACCGTGCAACACGTCGCGGACGGCCTTGTAGACGTTCGAGCGCAGACGCAGAGCGGATGCCGCTGCAGGGCGACGCAGGTCGAGGTAGCGGTACTTGAGGCGGGCCTCTTCGCCGACGGTCTCGGTGTCGGCGACAGCGGTCGACACCTGGAACGGCAGGGGAGCGGACTCGCTCAGCACCTCGACGTCGGTCGCGATGAGCTCGATCTCGCCGGTCGGCAGGTTCGGGTTCGCGTTGCCGTCGGGGCGGCGCGAGACCTCGCCGGTGACCTTGAGGACGAACTCGTTGCGCAGCGGGTGCGCCACCTCTTCGTCGCGGATGACGACCTGGGCGATGCCCGATGCATCCCGAAGATCGATGAACGCGACTCCTCCGTGATCACGACGGCGATCGACCCAACCCGAGAGGGTGACGGTCTGACCGATTTGCTCGGCTCGCAGTGAGCCTGCCGAGTGGGTGCGAAGCACGGAGGATTCCTCCTGATCTGGGAAATGATGAACCCGCCCATTCTACGGGGGCGGTGTCGCCTCCTCCGCCGGTGGCATATCGGTCAGTAGGATCGCCACGACAGCCGCTCGACCAGCGAAAGGGTCATCATGGACTCCAACGGCATCTCGGATCTCTACGCATCGATCTTCTCCGGCACGACGGGCCTGATCGCCCTCGTCTTCTACGTCCTCGTCGTCATCGGCCTGTGGAAGGTGTTCACGAAGGCCGGCTACCCCGGCATCCTCGCGATCATCCCCATCGTGAACGTCGTCTTCCTCGTCAAGATCGCCGGGATGTCCGGCTGGCTCGCGCTGCTCTACCTCATCCCGATCGTCGGTTTCATCTTCGGGATCATCGTCGCGATCAAGCTGGGTGAGCGCTTCGGCAAGGGCGGGCTCTTCTCGTTCTTCCTGCTCTTCGTCTTCCCCTACATCGGGTATCTGATCATCGGCTTCGGCGAGTCCCGCTACCGCGCGGTCTGACGTGGTGGCGTCCCGACTGCACCTCGTCCGACACGGTGAGGTGCACAATCCGAAGCGCGTGCTCTACGGCCGACTGCCCGATTACCACCTGAGCAGGGCCGGGCGGGAGATGGCGCAGGCGGCCGCCGATCACGTCGCCTCGCTCGACAGGCCGGTAGCTGCGCTGTACTCCTCGCCGCTCGAGCGGGCACAGGAGTCGGCGGAGCCGTTCTCCGAGCGCTTCGGACTCGCACCCGAGATCGACATCCGCCTGATCGAGCCGACCAATGTGTTCGAGGGCACGCAGATGCGTCGCTCGCTCATGAACCCGCTCAAGTGGTGGCACCTGCGTCAGCCGTCGCTGCCGAGCTGGGGCGAGCCGTACGCATCGATCGCCGAGCGGATGCTGGGCATGATGGCCGAGGCATGGCGATCCGTCGAGGACGGCGACCTCGTGATGGTCTCGCACCAGGCACCGATCTGGATCACCCACCTTCGCGTCGCGGGCCTGCCGCTGCAGCACGACCCGCGCACTCGGCGCTGCGCGCTGTCGAGCGTCACGTCTTTCGAGCTCGTCGGCGATGTGTGGCGCGAGGTCGCATACGCCGAACCCGCGGCCACCGGGGGCGCGGTCGACGTCGGGGCGGTCTGAAGTCTGAGCTAGCGGCTCTGGTTGCAGTGATGGTCGCTCCCCGAGTCGGGAAGCGACCATCACTGCGCTGCGGCGAAGATGCTCGCGATCACGGAGCCATCAGCGACTGGATGACCCCGACCGCCGCGAGCTGACCGGCCGCGGCGGCCAGCAGCACCGAGGCCATCGGTCCCGGAAGCGACGCACGGTGTGCGAGGTCGCCCGCGGCGAAGACGCCGGCGAGTGAGGTGCGACCGAAGTCGTCGATCTCGATCGACCCGGACGGCAGCATGCGCAGCCCGAGCTGGTCGGCGAACGGCGCACGGTGGCGGAGCGAGCCCGATGCCACGAAGACGCCGGCCACAGTCCGATCGCCGGCATCGGTGGTGACACGCACATCGTCGCCGTCCGGCGCTAGCGCGGTCACGAGCTCCACGCTCACCCGTGCTCCCAGCCCTTCGAGCGTCTGTGCCTCTTCTGCGGAGAACGACTGATCGACGGGGAAGACAGTGATGTCTCCTGCGATGCGACCCAGAAGCCCGATCAGGTGCTCGGCCCGAGGCGTGGGCCCGAGAATGGCGATGGAGCGCCCCGCATGCTCGTGGCCGTCGCAGAACGGGCAGCTGAAGGCCTTCACTCCCCACAGCTCCTGCAGACCGGGCACGGATGGCAGATCGTCGGCGACGCCGGTCGCGAGGATGACGCTCTTCGCCTCGACGGAGACTCCGTTCGCGAGCAGCACGGTGAACGCGCCCTCCGCACCCGAGACCGACTGTGCTCCGACGTCACGGATCTCGACGTCGGCATACTCGGCGAGCTGGGTGCGCGCGGTCGCGCGGAACTCCGCCGGGGGAGTTCCGTCGCTCGCGACGACGTTGTGCATGTGCAGCACCGTGCCGTTGCGATACTCACCGGAATCCAGCAGCAGCGTCGAGCGGTGCATCCGTCCCAGGGTCAGTGCCGCCTGCAGGCCGGCGGGGCCTGCTCCGATCACGATCGCGTCGTACATGTGGTGTCCTTCCGAGGGGCGGAGGTTGCTTTCGTCCTCAGTCTGTGACTTCATGTCAACATGAAGTCAAGCGTCGAGAATCCCTGGTCCGTCGGTGAGGTGGCTGCCCGTTTCGAGCTGCCCACGAACGTGCTGAGGCACTGGGAGGCGGTCGGGCTGCTGCGACCCGCACGCGACTCCGCCGGGAGGCGCCGATACGGGCAGGACGAGGTGGTGCGCATCGCGGTGATCCAGCGCAGCAAGGCGGCCGGAATGACCCTCGACCAGATCGCGGTGCTGCTCGACGACGGCAGCGCCGGCCGGCACGAGGTGCTGCAGCAGCACCTCGACGATCTCGACCGGCGGATGGAGGACATGCGCCGATCACGCGATATGACCGAGCATGCGATGGGATGCCGTTCGCACGACATCGCCACGTGTCCTCGCTTCCGCGCGAGTGTGGCCGACGTGCTCGCCCGGCTCTGACAGCGGGCTTCTACGGCCGGGGCGTCCGGCCCATGCATAGGAAGCCCCGCGTAAACTGGGAATCGTGCCACTCGCCTCGACGGTTCTTCCGATCCGCAGCGGCCGCCCCTCCCGCATCCGGCCTTCTCGCCGTGCGGTCGGTGCCGCGCTCGCCGCGGTACTCGCCATCGGTCTGAGCGCCTGCGCTCCCGATCCCGTGAACGACTCGTTCCTGAGCGGAGACAATCCCGGATACGTCGCGGCCGACGGGGCGATCGTCGAGATCCCGGTCGCCGAGCGCGGCGAACCCGTCGTCGACTTCGGCGGCGTGACCGAGAACGGCGACGACTTCAGCAGCTCCGAGCTCGCGGGCAAGGTGACGGTCGTCAACTTCTGGTACGCGGGCTGCGCACCGTGTCGGCTCGAGGCAGAAGACCTCGAGAGCGTGTGGCAGGAGCACGGCGGAGACGACGTGGCCTTCCTGGGCATCAACACCCGCGATCAGGCCGACACCGCCAAGGCGTTCTCGGCGGAGTTCGGCGTGACCTACCCGAGCCTCATCGATGTCGACACCGCCGAGGCGAAGCTCGCCTTCGCGTCGTCGGTGCCGATCCAGGCGACGCCGACCACTCTGGTGCTCGACAAGCAGGGCCGGGTCGCCGCCCGCATCATCGGGCCGATCGACGGCACCTCGATCCTCTCGACGCTCGTCAAGGACGCGCTCGCGGAGGACTCATGAGTCTTGCGGAAGCGGCATGAACCCCGGGACGATCATCGACTCAGGCGCACTGTGGCTCGCGATCCCGGTAGCGATGCTCGCTGGGCTCATCTCCTTCCTCTCACCGTGCGTGCTTCCGCTGGTGCCGGGCTACCTCGGGTTTCTCGGGGGAGCGGTCTCCCCTCGACGAGAGCGGTCGGAGAACGGCAGCGGCGTCGCGACGGCCGAAGCTCCCGCTCGCGGCCGACTCGTGTTCGGTGTGCTGCTGTTCATCCTGGGCTTCAGTCTCGTGTTCGTCTCGCTGACAGCGCTCGGCGGGCTCGCCAACGTCTTCCTGCTGCAGTGGGGTGAGCTGATCACCCGCATCCTCGGCGGCGTGATCATCCTGATGGGGCTCGTGTTCCTCGGTCTCTTCGGCTTCGCCCAGCGCGAGCTGCGCTTCCACGTCGACTCCAAGGCCGGCCTGATCGGCGCACCGCTGCTGGGAATCGCGCTCGGAATCGGCTGGGCTCCGTGCATGGGGCCGACGCTCGCGGCGATCTTCGCCCTCTCGTTCAACCAGGGCGACCCGGTGCGTGCCGGCATGCTCGGCCTGGCGTACTCGCTCGGCCTGGGCCTGCCGTTCCTGCTGGTCGCGCTCGGCTTCGGGTGGGCCACCAAGACGATCGGGTTCCTCCGTCGCCACATCCGCGTCGTGAACGTCATCGGCGGAGTGCTGCTGATCGTGCTCGGCCTGCTGATGCTGACCGGCCTCTGGACCGACATCATGTCTCGCCTGACGGTGGTGATCGGCAGTGTCCCCCTCCCGTTCTGATGAGAACACGACGCATCGGAAGGATGACGTGAGCAGCACAACCGAGAGGTCCAGCGATCCGCTCCGGCCGTCAGACCACGTCGACGGTGAGGAGTCGATCACCCAGCCGCGCCTCGGCTTCGTGGGCTGGCTGCGCTGGGGCTGGCGTCAGCTGACCTCGATGCGCACCGCGCTGATCCTGCTGCTCGTGCTCGCGATCGCGGCGATCCCCGGCTCGATCTTCCCCCAGCGGATGGCCGACCCCAACGGCGTCACTCAGTGGGAGCGCGACAACCCCGATCTCTTCCCCGTGCTCGACGGGCTGAAGATGTTCGACGTCTACCTGTCGCCGTGGTTCTCGGCCATCTACCTGCTGCTGTTCGCCTCACTCGTCGGTTGTGTCATCCCGCGCATCCGCCATCACGCCAAGGCGCTGCAGGCACGGCCCCCTCGCACCCCTGCGCGTCTGAAGCGACTCGCCGACTTCCGTGCCGTCGATCGCGCGTCCACGGACGCGACAGCCGACGCTGCGGCGACGATCGACATCGCGACGAAGCAGCTCAAAGCGCTCGGATACCGCGTCGAGCGCTACGACTCGGGCCGCACCGCGTCGGTCTCGGCCGAGCGCGGCTACTGGCGCGAGTCGGGCAACCTGCTCTTCCACCTCGCCCTCGTCGGCGTGCTGATCACCGTGGGTGTCGGGGGAGGGTTCGCCTACACCGGCCAGCGCGTGCTGGTCGAGGGAGAGACGTTCGCGAACACGCTGCTCGACTACGACTCGATGAACCGCGGCCGCTTCGTCGGCGACGGGGCGCTCGCGCCGTACTCGATGCGCCTCGACAGCTTCGACGTCACCTACCAGCCCTTCGGCGAGCCCGGCTCGGGTCAGGCCGGCGACTTCTCGGCCAACGTCACAGTGCAGGAGAACGGCGAGGAGCGCACCGGCTCGGTCAAGGTCAACGAGCCTCTCGGCGTCGCCGACGACAACGTCTTCCTTCTCGGCAACGGCTATGCGCCGACGATCACCGTGCGCGACCCCGACGGGGAGATCGTGTTCACGAACAGCACGCCCTTCCTGCCGCAGGACAACAACATGACGTCGCTCGGCGTCATCAAGATCCCCGACGGTCTCAGCGAGCAGGTCGGCCTCGTCGGCTTCTTCTACCCGACCACGGGTGTGCTCGACACCGGCGCGTTCTTCTCCGGCTTCGGAGACCTCACCAACCCGACTCTCACCCTCGACGTCTACACGGGCGACCTGGGCATCAACGAGGGCATCCCCCGCTCGGTCTACGTGCTCGACACCACCGGCATGACCAAGGTCACCGGACGGACGACAGACCTCGAATCGATCGAGCTCGCGCCCGGACAGACGGCCGATCTGCCGAACGGCATGGGAACCGTGACCTTCGAGGACGAATCGCCGGCGGGGGCCACCGATGCCTCGCAGTCGGTCAAGCGCTTCGCCTCGCTGCAGATCCACCGCGACGCGTCGGGCCCCTGGGTTCTCGGCTTCGCGCTCCTCGCGCTGGGCGGACTCATGCTCGCCCTGTTCATCCCTCGGCGCCGAGTGTGGGTCAAGGCGACGGGGCAGGACGGCATCGTCTCTCTCGAGTACGCCGGTCTCGCGCGCGGCGAGGATCCGACTCTCGCCACGGCTGTCGACGACCTCGTGGCCGGTCACACGCGTCTGAT
This sequence comes from Microbacterium sp. Leaf161, assembly GCF_001423645.1. Classification (NCBI taxonomy): domain Bacteria; kingdom Bacillati; phylum Actinomycetota; class Actinomycetes; order Micrococcales; family Microbacteriaceae; genus Microbacterium; species Microbacterium sp. Leaf161. The sequence goes on from NZ_LMOW01000001.1 coordinate 2,064,342, forward strand.
GGACGCCGCGGGAGTGACGACGGCGGTCGAGGCACCGGCCCCGACCGTCGACGACTCCGACCAGGCCGCGACGGCGCCCGAGGCCGTCCCCGACGGTGACCCCGAGCAGCCCGCATCCGACATCCCGAAAGTAGACTGACACCATGTTCGATCTCGAAGTGATCTCGCCGATCCTGCTCTGGACGGCGATCGCGATCTATGCGGCAGCCTTCGTGGCCTACGCCTTCGACCTCGCCCGCCGGTCGCAGCTGTCGGCCGACGCGGCGAGCGTGCGGGAGTTCGAACTGGTCGGCGCCGGCGCCGGCGCCGGCGCGGGTTCGCGCGGCGCCAAGGGTGCTTCGGCATCCGGCTCGGATGTCGCCCCGCAGCGCTTCGTGATGGCGCGCATCGGCACCTCGCTCACCGTGCTCGCGTTCATCTTCCACCTCGCAGCCACGGTGACGCGTGGTCTCGCGGCCGGGCGAGTGCCGTGGGCCAACCTCTACGAGTTCGCGATGATGGGCACGCTGCTGATCGTCGCGGTGTTCCTCGTGGTGCTGACGCGAATCGATCTGCGCTTCCTCGGCACGTTCATCACCGGTCTCGTCGTCGTGCTGCTGGGTCTCTCGGCCACGAACTTCTACGTCGAGGTCTCGCCCCTGATGGACCCGCTCAAGAGCGTATGGCTGGTGATCCACGTCTTCGTGGCCTCCCTCGGCACCGCGTTCTTCGCCCTGGCCTTCGCTCTCTCGGTGATCCAGCTGATGCAGTCTCGCCGGGAGCGCCTCATCTCCGAAGGCGCCGAGAAGACCGGCCCCGGGTTCCTGCGCACCTTCCCCGGGTCGGAGCGCCTCGAGAGCATGGCCTACCGCTTCACGATCATCGGCTTCATCCTCTGGACGTTCACGCTCATCGCGGGTTCGATCTGGGCCTACTACGCCTGGAGCCGCTTCTGGGGCTTCGACGTCAAGGAGACGTGGACCTTCGTGATCTGGGTGCTCTACGCGGGGTACATCCACGCGCGCGCGACGCGCGGCTGGCGCGGCAACCCCTCGGCCTGGCTGGCGATCGTCGGTTTCTCGGCCGTGCTCTTCAACTTCACGATCGTCAACGTGTTCTTCAAGGGTCTGCACGCCTACTCGGGCCTCAGCTGAGCGCCCGAGCGGATCTCATCTGAACGAACGCAGTCCGAACGGGATGACTTCGGAGTGTTCGGCGCCGTCTTCGTACCAGACGAGCTCGGCCTCGCTGATGGTCTCGGCGGGGCGTGAGCTGAGCGAGCGACGGGACTTGTGCGACAGCTCCGTCCATGCCGCGGGGGCGAGCGTCTTCGCGTAGATCACCGACAGGTGGAACGTCCAGTCCTCCGTGCTGCGCTCGTCGAGTCGACGCAGGTCGGTGCCCTCGAGAGCTTCGCTGAGGTTCGCGTAGGCCGACACGAGCGAGGGGGTTCGTCTCAGGCGCAGGATGACGACCTGCCACGGAGCCGGGAACACGTCGACGGCCTCGGCGACGACCTCGATCGGGCGCTGCGCCACGGCCCATTCGCGGATCAGGGTGAGCACCTCTTCTCGGCGTGCGGGCTCGTGGAATGCACGAAGCGTGACGTGCTCGGTATGCGGGTGCGGAGCGTCCATGCGGCCGAGTGCCGATCTCTGCTCGGCCCGGTAGACGTCAGACACCGCTCTCGTCGGGCGCAGCACGAGATACTGCTGCCCCTCGAGTGACTCGAGCTGGGCGGGAGAGGTCATGAACGGGCGACGCATCTTCTGATCGTACGTGCGTCGGCGAGTATGCGAGTACCGCCTCTGCCTAGACGAGCACGGCTTCGGAGCTGAACGACGACGCGCCGCGCATCGAGAACGATGCACGGCGCGAGCTCGGATGAGATCCGAAGGTGTGCCAGGGCTGCGTGCCCGGGGAGAACGCTCAGGCGGTCGCCACGGCCGCCTTCACAGACGTCGTGCGACGCAGGGCGACCGCGATGGTGGTCACGACGAGCGACAGCACACCCCACACGATGAGGCCGGCGGCTGCGCCTCCGTTCGCGGAGATCAGTCCGGCGAACGCGGGGGAGGTCGGCAGAGACGCACCGAGATCCGCGAGCCAGCCGGGCACCGTCGAGATCAGTCCGGTCGCGATCGCGAGCACCCCGACGAGAGCACTGATCCAGCGTCCGATGCCGCCGAAGACGGCGACGAGCGCCTGGTTGACCGCGGCGAAGACGATTCCCGCCAGCACCGCGATTCCGGCGAATGCCCACCAGGTGGCGGCGTCGTAGCTCGCGACGATCTGCACGATCAGCGAGACCAGCAGGCCTTGAGCGGCACCTATGGCGGCTGCCGGGGCGAAGGCGCGCAGCGCGAGTCCGGCAGAGGAGCGCCGCGACGTGAGCGTGCGCGCGGTGTGCGCCCGCATCACGAGGAACGAGGCGAGAGCGCCGAACCACAGCACCACGGCAGTGAGCAGCGGAATCGCCGTCGGTCCGAAGATCGTGGCACCGTCGGCTCCCTTCGACGCCACAGGATCGGCGATCACCGAGGCGAGCGAGGTCGACTCCGAGTCGCTGAACGAGGGGAGGGAGTCGGATGCGGTGCGCAGGCCCCCGGCGAGGTCACCCGTTCCGGTGGCGAGGGTGTCGAGGCCGGTCGCGAGGTCGGCGGCGCCGGTCGCGAGCTCGGTCGTCCCATCGGAGAGCTGAACGGCGCCCGTCGACAGCGCACGTGCGCCGGCCGCGGATTCGTCGAGGCCCTGGGACGCCAGCTGGTTCAGGCCGTCTGCAAGAGTCGTCGCGCCGGCGCCGGCTTCGCCGAGCTGGGTCGCGAGAGTTGCGGGGAGCACAGCGAGTTGCTGCACTCCTGCATCCGTCTGCGTGGCACCTGACGAGAGTGCGGCGATCTGGTCGCAGTACTCCTGAGGGAATCCACTAGGTACGCAGGTCTCGGCGAGCTGCTGCAGACCGGTGGCCACCTGTGCGGACCCTGCTGCGAGCTGCTGGGCCCCGGCGACCTGGTTCTGAAGCTCCGCGGCCCCTGCGGTCAGCCCCGTGCCGATCTGACTCGCTCCACCCGCAGCCTCGCGGGTCTTCGCCGCGAGCGTGTCGAGCCCGGACGCGAGTGAGGACGCACCGTTTCCGAGTTCGGCGGCACCCGAGGCGAGCTGTGTCGCGCCGTCGGGGATCGCGGCCGCGCCTGTCGCCGCGTCCCGTGCGCCGGTGGCGAGCTCGGTGGCGCCGTCGGCTGCCTCTCCGATCTGATCCCCGATCGTGGTGAAGCCGACGAGGATGTTCTCGGTCGTCGCCTCCGACAGCAGCGTGCCCATGCTCGACGCGGCCACATTCGCGATCTGACCGGTGATGAGATCGTCGGCCACGAGTCCGTCGTCCGGCGTGGTGACCTGGATGGTGGCCTGCTCGGCGTCGCCTCCGCCGTCCGAGATCGCCTGCCCTGCAGAGGTCGCGGCAGCCGAGAACTCCTCGGGGATCGTGATCACGGCCTGATACGACCCGTCGGCGAGCCCGTCGGCCGCGTCATCCTCGTTCGAGATCACCCAGGTGAGGTTGGAGTCGAGTTCGTCCGATCCTTCGACGAGCCCTGATGCGAGCTGCCGACCCAGCGGCGTCAGCTGTCCGTCGATCTCCACCGGCTCGTCGAGGTTGACGATCGCGGCGGTCATCGAGTCGAGGCGCTCGGTCGGGTTCTGCAGCGCAGCGACCAGGATGCCGCCGACGGCTGCGGGCAGCAGCAGGATGCCGAGGATCGTCAGCCACGTGATGGGCTTGCGCGAGCGTGCGCGTTCGATGGGGAGGGTCATGCGTTCACCTCGGTCGATTCGGTGGTGCCGTCGGCGGTGCGGGGCGCCGAGGACTCGGGTCGTGTCTGTGCTGAGGGCGCGTCGACGTCGATCACGTCGGCGGGGGAGCGGCCGGCGTCTGCGAGGATCTCGAGGCCGATCTGCGCGTCGAGCGCGGTGAGCAGGATCGCGGTCGTGCTGCGAGAGTCGCGCAGTCGCGCCGCCAGCTGATCGCGTTCGGGGCGCGAGAGCCGGTCTGCTCCATCGATCACCACGAGTGCAGGCCGCCCGCGCAGAGCTTCGGAGAGGTCGGCAGACAGGCTTGCGGCATCGGCGGTCATGACTGCTCCGACATGAGCGCGCACCCACGCCGCTCGACCTGGCAGCAGGTGGCCGGCGACCCGGAGGCGTCCGTCGTCGGGCGTCGCGCGGCCGGCGATCGTCAGAGCCAGCGCACGCAGCGCACCGGCGGAGGAGCCGGTGAGCACGGCGGATCCACCGGGAGCGAGGCGAAGGTGGAGGCGGTCGATGCCGGCATCCGTCACCGAGAGATCGTCGGCGGCCACGACCGAGTCGTCTTCCGGCCAACCGGCCAGGTGACGCTCGCGTTCGACCGCTTCACCCTCGATGTCGACGCGGGGGAGGATCTTCTCGAGCCACGCCGGGATCTCCCACGCCCGCTCGCCGAGGATGGCCATGAGAGCGGGGATCAGGGTCATCCGCACCAGGAACGCGTCGATCGCGATGCCGGCTGCGAGGCCCAGTGCGATGGGCTTGAGCGACGAGTCGCCCTCGGGGACGAACGCGACGAACACCGCGAACATGATGAGTCCCGCCGCGGTGACTACCTTCGCGGACCCCGTGAAGCCGCTGCGCACGGCGCGCAGCGCGGCGGCGCGGCGGACAGCTCGGTCAGGGCTCTTCGCGTCGGGGTCGTGCACGAAGTCCTCGCGCATGCGCGACACCAGGAAGACCTGATAGTCCATCGCGAGCCCGAACAGCACTCCCATCAGGATGATCGGCATGAAGCTGATGATCGGGCCCACCTTCGCGACGTGCAGGGCATCGGCGAACCAGCCCCACTCGAACACCCCGCCGACGATGCCGAACGCGGCCACGATCGACAGCAGGTATCCGGCGGCGGCGGTGATCGGCACCCAGAGCGAGCGGAACACGATCGTCAGCAGGATCAGCGAGAGACCGATCACGAAGATGCCGAAGGGCAGCAGGGCATTGCCCAGCTGGTCGGAGATGTCGATGCCCACCGCGGTGAATCCGGTCACCTTGAGGTCGATTCCGAACTCGTCGAGCCATTCGTCGTGGTGCGACCGCAGCTCGCGCACGAGATCGGCCGTGGCGGGGTCGTCGGGTGCCGTCTCGGGGATGATCTGCACGATGCCGGTGTCGGCCGTCTCGTTCGGCGTCGAGAGGGCCACCTCCTTGACGCCGTCGATCTTCGCGACCTCGTCGCCGAGATCCTCCATGAGCGTGAGCGGATCGGTCGACGTGACGATCGTGCCCGTGAGGATCATCGGTCCGTTGAAGCCGGGGCCGAACTCCTCGGCCACGAGGTCGTAGCTCTGCCGCGCCTCGGAGTCCTTCGGCAGCACGCCGGCGTTCGGCAGTGCGAGGTTCAGGCTCAGGGCAGGCACGGCGATGATTCCGAGGCCGATCACGACCGCGAGTGAGACGAGTATCGGGCGTCTGGTGACGCCGGTCACCCAGCGCTCGCTGAATCGCACACGCGGAGCGGGAGCAGGCTTGCCCTTCTTCGTCTTCGGAGCCTTGCGCGGCCGACCCGCCACCCGGCCCTTCATGAAGCCCAGGAGCGCAGGGGTGAGCGTCACCGCGATCGCGACGGCGACCGCGACGGCGGCGGACGCCGCGATGCCCATGGTCGTGAGGAACGGGATGCCGGCGAAGCCGAGTCCGATCAGGGCGATCAGCACCGTCACGCCCGCGAACACGACGGCGGAGCCGGCCGTGCCGACGGCGCGGGCGGTGGATTCCTCGGGGTCGACCCCGTCGCGCACCTGATCCTGATGCCTGGCCATGATGAACAGCGCGTAGTCGATGCCCACCGCGAGCCCGAGCATGAGGGCGAGGAGAGGGGTGGTCGACGAGACCGTGGCGAAGGCGGTCGCCGCGAAGATGCCGGCCATCGAGATGCCCACGCCGAGCACGGCCGTGAGCAGCGGGAGCCCTGCGACGACGAACGAGCGGAAGGTCACGATCAGCACGAGCAACGCGATGAGAAGACCTACGGCCTCGGTCAGCGTGACACCGGGGATGGAGGTGGCGAACAGTTCGCCACCGAGAGAGGTCTGCGATCCGTCCGGAAGCTCTTCGGCGAGTTCTGCCACGACGGCTCGCAGGTCGTCCTGTGTCTCGTCCGAGACTTCGCTCGCCTGACCGTCGAACTGCAGGCGGATGATGCCGGCGGTCTCGTCGTCGTTGACCATGCCGCTGACCATCTCGTCGAACGGGGAGGTGGCCGAGAGCACGGAATCGTCGAGATCGGCGAGCTGGTCGACGGCGTCGTCGATGTCGTTCCGATACGTGTCATCCGTGATCGAGTCGCCGTCCGCGGCGACCACGATGATCTGCGCGCTGGTCCCGCTGACTGCGGGGAACGAGCGGTTGAGCTGCTCGAGACCCGCCTGCGACTCGGTTCCGGGAATCGAGAAGGAGTTGTCCGTGCCGGCTCCGAGAACGAGCGCGCCCGCGCCTGCGATGCCGAGTGCGAGGAGCCAGGAGACGAGGACGCGCCACGGGTGCCGGTAAGACCAGCGGCCGAGCGAGGACAGGAGTGTGGACACGAGGCTCCTCAGGGAATGCGGGCTGGATACACAGGTGTATCCAATACATAGATGTATCGTAAGGTGATCCGAGCCCCGGAGTCTGTGTGCGGGGTGTGAGAATGAGAGGCAGGAGGATTCGATGACGACACCCGCCACGCGAAGCCGAGAGAACACGCGCGCCAGGCTTCTGGATGCCGCCGCGCAGGTCTTCGCCGAGGTCGGACTCGACGGCGCCTCCGTCGAAGCGGTCTGCGATCGCGCCGGTTTCACGCGTGGAGCGTTCTATTCGAACTTCGAGTCGAAGGACGAGCTGTTCCTGATGCTCGCCGGCAGCGTCGGCGAGCAGCGCGTCAACGGGGTGCGTGCCCGCGTCGAGGAGATCGCCGCTGAGGGCGGCCTCTCAGAGGGGTGCGACCCGGTCGAGCTCGTCCAGCGCATCATGGATGCGGGAGGCGACGACCGGCTCGGTGTGATGCTGATGAGTGAGATCCGCATCCGCGCGCTGCGCGATCATCAGTTCGGCTCGGCCTACCTCGTGCAGGAGCGCGAGATGGTCTCGAGCATCGCGGTGATCATCACGGACATCGTCTCGGTGAGCTCACTCGAGCTGAAGATTCCGGCCGAGGAGGCCGCGCGCATGCTGATGATCCTCTGGGAGGGCATGACCGTTCGCGGTGCGATGGCGGGCCAGGACTCCGATCAGCTGCGGCACTCGGGCAGCGAGGAGCTGGGCAGGCTCGTGCAGCTGCTGCTCGCGGAGTGACGTCGCCGCTCAGCGCGCGGCGAGCACCTCGTAACAGCGGCTGAGGCGATCGAGCCACCAGTCGCGACGATCGTCGTCTGCGGCGAGTCGAGCAACTGCCGCGGCGTCCGGCGTCACGCGTCCAGCGGGGATCGAGCCGTCGACCGGGCGCAGGTCGGCGACGTCGTCGAGGAACAGGGATGCGGTGCCGAGCCCGCAGTCGTAGTCGAGCATCGGCAGCGCGGCGGCGAGCGCCGCACCCTGCGAGAGTCCGATCGCGGTGTCGAGCGCACTCGAGACGACCACGGGGAGGCCGGCGGCGGTGACGATCTGCAGAGCGTGAGTGATGCCTCCGAGGGGCTGCGCTTTGATCACGAGCAGGTCGGCGGCTTTCTCCCGAGCGACCGCGAGCGGGTCGGACGACTTGCGGATGCTCTCGTCTGCCGCGACCGGGATGCCCATGTACTTCACGCGCGTGCGCAGCTCGGCGAGTTCGGGCACCGTGGCGCAGGGCTGCTCGACGTACTCGAGATCGAACTCGTTGAGCGCGTGCACCGCATGCTCGGCCTCGTCGACGTTCCAGGCTCCGTTGGCATCCACACGGATGCGTCCCTCCGGTCCCATCGCCTCGCGCACGGCTCGCACGCGAGCGACGTCGTCCGCCAGTGTCTGGCCGGGCTCTGCGACCTTGACCTTCGCCGTGCGGCACCCGGCGAACCTGGCCAGCACGTCGGCGACCCGTGACGCCTCGATGGCGGGGATCGTGGCGTTCACGCCGATGCGCTCGCGCAGGGGTGCCGGTTGCGGCCGCCACGCGAAGTCGATCGCCGCCGCGAGCCAGGTCGCCGCTTCGGCATCGTCGTACTCGAGGAACGGAGAGAACTCGGCCCATCCCTCCGGGCCCTCGAAGAGCAGCGCCTCGCGAGTGTCGACCCCGCGGAAGCGGGTGTGCATCGGAAGAGAGACGACCCTGGCCGAGCCGAGCAGATCTGCGAGCGGTGGGAGCATGTGCTCATTCTGCTCTGTCGGAGCTGCCTCCGGGATCCGCCGTGCCGACGGATGCTCCTCAGATCAAGCGCTTCTGCAGTTCGCCCAGTCGTTCGCTCGGGCGGAAGCCGAGCAGCGTGTTCACGGCGAGCATGTGCGCGTTCGATTCCGCGTTGTAGGTGTAGACGGCGCGTGCCCGAGGGGCCTCGCGGTGCAGCATCCGCAGGTTGGCGACCTTGACCGCGATGCCGAGCCGGTGGCCTCGGTCGGCGGCGCGCACGAGGGTTCCCCACTGATACGCGTTGCCGTCGTCGGTCGACACGACGAGCTGCGAATAGGCGGCGGCGTCGCCGTCCGGGGAGAGGGCGATCGTGCCGAACGAGATGCGGCCCTGCAGATCGAGCAGCTCCTCGCTCTCGCGGATGCTGTCGACGTCGGGCTTCTGCGGTTCGATGTCGAGCTCGCCGGTCGGCGCCTCGGTCTCGAGCGTGGCGTCGAGGATGGTCCAGGGCTCCACGACGTCGTCGGGGATGCGGCCGACCCAGCTGCGGATCTCGTACTGCGAGATGGCCGAGGCGATGTCGTTCTCGATCCGGTCGAGCAGCGAGGGGTCGACCGGAAGGGGCAGTCTGCTCTGTACGTCGCCGAGAGCGAGGGTGTAGCCGTGCCGCCTCGCGAACTCGCGGCCGGGGGAGCCGGCCCCCTCCGATCCGAGCTCGTAGGGCCACGACGCCGAGCCCTGCGCGGTCGTGCGGTCGGATGTCACGGCTTCGCTCTCGAGGCGGGCCAGCGCCTCCGTGCCGATGCCGCGTCGTCGGTACCGGGGTGGCACGCTGATCGCGAGGTGGGCGACGTGCGTGTTGTCCTTGAGCGGCAGCGCGAGGCTCGCGGATCCGACGATGTCTTCGCCGTCGCGGAGCAGAAATGCGCGCCGATCGACGACGGCCGATTGCTGCTGCAGCTCGCTGCGGCACTCGGCCCGAGACCAGACGACGGCGTCCGCGCCACGGTCGGCTCGTTCGGCTGCGGCGTAGCAACCCCACCATGCATCCACCTCGTCGTCGTCGAAGGGATCGACGCGGGAGATCTCGATCGTCATGCACCCACGGTAGTTGCTCGATCGGGAAGGCTGACGGCTCGGATGGAAGCTCGTGGCGCGTCACACCTATGTGTAATTGACAATGGTGTGTGACGCACAGTAATGTGACGGACATGAACGAGACCCTCGACACGCATCTGCAGGAACTGCGCCGCGGCACCGTGGTGCTGGCCTGCCTGCAGTTGCTGCGCACTGCGGGGTACGGCTACGGACTGCTCGAAGACCTGGAGCGCCGCGGCTTCGCCACCGATGCGAACACGCTGTACCCGCTGCTTCGCAGGCTCGAGAAGCAGGAGTACCTCACGAGCGAGTGGAACACCGACGAGGCGCGACCTCGCAAGTTCTACCGCACATCGGACGCCGGCATCCGGCTCGCCGACACCCTGACCGAAGAATGGCGATCGCTCACCGCGGCGATCGCGACCCTCACAGTCGAGGAGCACTGACATGACCACGACAGCCACGCTCACCGAGCGCTACATCAGCGCCACGATCCGCAGCCTCACGCCCGAGGTGCAGGACGACGTCCGGGCAGAGCTCGAAGCGTCGATCGCCGATGCGATCGACGCGAAACTCGAACAGGGGGAGACCCCTTCAGCCGCCGAGCGCGCCGTCCTCTCCGAGCTCGGCGACCCCGGCATCCTCGCGGCGGGCTACGCCGACCGTCCACTGCATCTGATCGGGCCGAAGTACTACCTCGTCTGGTGGCGGCTGCTCAAGCTGCTGCTGTGGATCGTCCCGGTGTGCGTCTTCGGAGGAGTGGTCCTCGGGCAGCTGCTCGACGGTGCTCCGACCGGCGAGATCATCGGCACCGCAGTCGTCGCGACACTCGGCTCGGTCGTGCACATCGGATTCTGGGTGACGCTGGTCTTCGTCATCCTGGAGCGCGCCGGCACGGACACCGGCGTGAAGTGGAGCGTCGACCAGCTCCCCGAGCCGACGCAGAACGGCGCGGGGCGGGCCGATGCGATCGCATCGATCATCTTCCTGCTGCTCGGCGTGGGCGCGGTGTTCTGGGACGCACTCCTCGGCTTCTTCCCGACCGGCGGTGATCCGATCGCGATTCTCGACCCGGGGCTCTGGCCGTGGGGCATCACGTTCTTCTTCGTGCTGTTCGCCGCAGAGGCGCTGCTGGCGGTCGTGGTCTACGCGAAGCGACGGTGGACGGTCGGTGCTGCGGTGGTCAACACACTGCTCGCCGCGGTCTTCGCCGCCTGGTCGATCACGCTGCTGCTGCAGGGAGCACTGATCAACCCCGAGTTCCTGAGCTTCGTCTTCACCGACAACGGGGTGACCGACGAGACCATGCGGATCCTCACAGTGATCACGGGCTTCTGCCTGATTGCCTTCCCGATCTGGGACATCGTGGACGGATGGATCAAGACGGCTCGTGCCCGCCGACCCTGACCGCAGATCCCAGACGGCGTCGCCTCTTCGGGGCGACGCCGTCTGCGTCTGCAACCCCGGCGGGAATAGGCTGGATGCTGTGACCAGCACATTCGTCTCAGACCTGTTCGACCCGGACGAATGGGTGCTCGCGCCCGGTGCCGAGGACTACACCGACATCACCGCCCACGTCAGCACGGACGGCGGAGTCGCCCGCATCGCGTTCAACCGCCCAGAGGTGCGCAACGCCTTCCGCCCGCACACCGTCGACGAGCTCTACCGCGCGCTCGATGACGCACGGCAGAACCCCCGCATCGGCGCGGTGCTGCTGACGGGCAACGGTCCGAGTCCGAAGGACGGCGGCTGGGCGTTCTGCTCCGGCGGCGATCAGCGCATCCGCGGCCGCGACGGCTACAAGTACTCCGACGACGAGACGACCGTGCACGACCCCGCGCGGGCCGGTCGCCTGCACATCCTCGAGGTCCAGCGCCTCATCCGCTTCATGCCCAAGGTCGTCATCGCCGTCGTCCCCGGGTGGGCGGCGGGCGGCGGGCACTCGCTGCACGTGGTCTGCGACCTCACGATCGCCTCGGCCGAGGAGGCGCGGTTCAAGCAGACCGATGCCGACGTGGGCAGCTTCGACGCCGGCTACGGTTCGGCGTACATGGCGAGGCAGACCGGGCAGAAGTTCGCACGCGAGGTGTTCTTCCTCGCGGAGGAGTACTCGGCTCAGCGCGCCTACGAAGCAGGAGCCGTGAACAGGGTCGTTCCGCACGCCGAGCTCGAGCGCGAGGCGTTGAAGATGGCGCGCACCGTGCTCACCAAGTCGCCCACGGCGATCCGCATGCTGAAGTTCGCATTCAACGCGGTGGACGACGGGCTCGTCGGGCAGCAGGTGTTCGCGGGCGAGGCCACGCGTCTCGCCTACGGCACCGACGAGGCGGTCGAGGGCCGCGACTCGTTCCTCGAGAAGCGCGACGCCGACTGGTCGTCGTTCCCCTGGCATTACTGAGCGGATCGAGACGCACATGGTCGCGCTGACGCCGACGGATGCCGAGGATCCGGCCGAACTGCGCGACGCCCTGGCGCGGGCGCTCGACGGCGGGCCGGCGCTCGGCTTCGGGATGCTCGGTGACGCGCCGAGATCGGTGCCGGACGGCACGGCCGTGGTGATCGCGACCTCCGGCTCCAGCGGCGTCCCCAAGCGTGTGGCATTGAGCGGCGAGGCGCTGCGGGCGAGCGTCGAGGCCACTACCGCGAGGGTCGGCGGCGGACGCTGGCTGCTCGCGCTCCCGGCCGGATATGTGGCGGGGCTGCAGGTTCTGGTGAGGTCGCTGATCGCCGGTACGCACCCGGTCGCGCTCGGCGGTCGGTTCTCACCCGAGTCCTTCGCCGATGCGACGCTGTCGATGCTCCGTCCGTCGGGAGGCTCCGCAGCGATCCCCGAGCTGTACACGTCTCTCGTGCCCGCGCAGCTGTCGACACTGCTCGACGCCGCCGACGACCGACCGGTGCGGGCCGCGCTGCAGGCCTACCGCGCGATCCTCGTCGGAGGGCAGTCCCTGCCCGAGCCGCTGCGGGAGCGGGCCGCCGATCTCGGCGTCCGGCTCGTCCGCACGTACGGTTCCACCGAGACCTGCGGCGGATGCGTGTACGACGGCGTTCCCCTCGATACGGTCGCGGTGCGCACGGTGGACGGGGAGCTGCGCATCGCCGGTCCGATGCTCGCCGACGGGTACCTCGGCGACGGGGAGCTGACCGCGAAGAACTTCTCGCGCGACGAGCACGGCATCAGGTGGTACCACACGGGCGATCTCGGGCTCTTCGACGACGGAGTGGTGCGGGTGCACGGTCGCGCGGACAACGTGATCGTCTCGGGCGGCATCAACATCTCCCTCGACCGCGTCGAACGGCTGGTCCGCAGCGTTCCAGGACTCACGGGCGCCGTGGTCGTCGGCGTGCCGGATGAGCGATGGGGCGAGGCTTCGGTGATCGTCGCGCCGCGCGGCGAGGTGCTGCGGCGCAGCGAGGCCGAGCAGCTCTCGCACGCGCGGGATCTCGTGGCGGAGGAGCTCGGCAAGCATGCGCGTCCCGTGCGGCTGATCATGGTCGACGAGCTCGCCGTGCTGGCCTCCGGCAAGCCGGATCGCGAGTCGATCAGACGGGCCGTCCTCGAACTGCACTGACGGTCGATTCGGTCGGACGAGGGTTTCTTGCCAGACTGAGGCATGGCCACCTACACCCACGGGCATCACGAGACCGTCCTCCGCTCCCACAGCAGCCGCGACATCTCCAACTCCGCGGAGTACCTCCGTCCGCACCTCGCCGAGACCACCACGCTTCTCGACGTCGGAGCGGGGCCCGGCAGCATCACGGTCGACTTCGCCGGCGTCGTCGCCCACGTGACGGCGACCGAGATCGATGAGAGCGCGCTCTCACTCTCGCGCGATCTCGCGTCGAGCAGAGGTCTGCACAACCTCGACTTCGCGGTCGAAGACGTGCATGCGCTGAGCTTCGCCGACGACACCTTCGACGTCGTGCACGCGCACCAGGTGCTCCAGCACGTCGGCGATCCCGTGCAGGCGCTGCGCGAGATGCGTCGGGTCGCGGCACCCGGCGGTGTCGTGGCGGCACGCGACGCCGACTATGCGGGCTTCATCTGGTTCCCCATGCTCCCGGAGCTCGACCACTGGCTCGACCTGTATCGCCGCGCCGCACGAGCAAACGGCGGCGAGCCCGATGCAGGGCGTCGCCTCCTCGCCTGGGCGCGGGCGGCCGGCTTCGACGACATCACGGTGACGACCTCCAACTGGACGTACGCGAACCCGGAGGATCGAGCCTGGTGGGGCGGAATGTGGGCAGACCGCATCCTCGAGTCGGCGCTCGCGCGGCAGCTGGTCGACAGCGGGATGGCGACGTCGAGCGACCTGCAGGCGATCAGCGACGCGTGGAAGCGCTGGGCCGCCGACGGCGACGGGTGGTACCTCGTGCCGCACGGCGAGATCATCGCCCGCGCCTGACGCGCTCCGCGGATACATCTGCAGGCGGATGCGAGGCGGACGCCGTGCCGCGTAGCGTGGGGGAGTGATCCGCCCGCTCTCCCGCACGGCGCTCGTGCTCGACATCGTCGGGGCGACGCTGCTCTTCAGCATCCTCACTCCTTTCTCCGTCGTGTTCTACGGTCCTGGGACGATCGGCCAGGGAATCGACGGTGCCGCGGTCGCGGCGATTGTGATCGCGGGCATCCTGATGTTCGGCGGCGTCGCGATCGGCAGGCTCGCTCCCGGGCTCGCTCTCGCCGCGGCCTGGGCAGGGGCGATCGTGCAGATGCTCTCCGGATTCGGGCCGCTGCCGATCGACGTCGCCATCCTCCTCGTGCTCTATGCGACCGCCGCGTGGGGATCGCGGGTCGTGCTGTGGTGGGGATTCGGCTCGGCGCTGTTCGGCGCCTTCGTGTCAGCGGTCTACCTGGTGGTCGTCACCGGCGTGACCTCCGGAACCAGCGGCTGGGATCAGCTGACCACCGGCACGCTGCTCCTCGTCGTCTCGGTGCTCGCTCTCGGCTTCGCGTGGGTCTGCGGCCTGCTGTGGCGCGTCATCCTCCGCGCCCGACGCACACGGTCCGCCCAGCTGGAGGCGGAGTCGCTCGCGGCTGAGGAGCAGGAGCGAGTGCGAATCGCCCGAGACATGCACGACATCGTCGCGCACTCGCTTGCCGTGGTGATCGCCCAGGCAGACGGGGCGAGGTACGCGGCGGTCACGAAGCCCGAGATGGCCACCGAGGCGCTGGGAACGATCGCGCAGACCGCTCGCAGCGCCCTGAGCGACGTGCGTCTGCTGCTCACCCAGCTGCGCCACCGACAGGGCGACGGCCCGCAGCCGACGCTCGCAGATCTCGAAGCGCTGTTCGCGCAGGTGCGACAGGCAGGCGTCGAGCCTCGCATCACCGTCGACCCGATGCCTCCCGGCGAGCCGCCGGGGGCGATCCAGCTCGCGGTGTACCGCATCCTGCAAGAGGCGCTCACCAATGCCATCCGACACGGCGACGGGGCGGTCGATGTGCATCTCGCCTGGCTTCCTGATCGCGTCGACATCGGGGTGCGCAACATCGTGGGCAGCGAGCAGCCGCAGATCGGCGTCGGCCACGGAGTGATCGGCATGCGCGAACGGGCTCAGCTCGTCGGAGGTAGCCTTCAGGCGGAGCGTCAGGGCGCACAGTTCGTCGTCGCCGCCTCGCTCCCGATCGGAGAAGTCGCATGATCAGGGTCGTCCTCGTCGATGATCAGGCGCTGTTCCGCGCCGGAGTCCGCATGCTGCTCGCCTCGCAGCCCGACCTCGACGTCGTCGGAGAGGCGGGAGACGGCCGCGAGGGAGTCGCTCTCGTGCGCGCGACTCGACCCGACGTGGTGCTGATGGACATCAGGATGCCTGTCATGGACGGTCTCGCCGCGACCGCCGAGATCCTCGCTCAGCCCGACCCGCCGCGCATCGTCATGCTGACCACCTTCGACCTCGATGAGGCGGCCGCGCGCGCCATACGTCAGGGGGCGAGCGGATTCCTGCTCAAGGACGCCGACCCCGAGTTCCTCCTCGCCGCGATCCGCACCGTGCACTCGGGGTCGAGCGTCATCGCCGCGTCTGCGACCCGTGAGCTGTTCGAGCACTTCGCCGAGGAGCCGAAGCCGGTGCCCGCGCAGTTCTCCGCGCTCACCGACCGCGAGCGGGAGATCTTCGCGCTCGCGGCCAGGGGTCTGTCGAACTCTGAGATCGCCGCTCGCGAGTACCTCAGCGAGGCGACCGTGAAGACCCATATCAGTCGCATCCTGACGAAGCTCACCCTGCGGGACCGCGTGCAGCTCGTGGTCTTCGCCTTCGAGCACGGGCTCGCCTGACCGGACGAGCGCCCGCGGGATCATCCTTGCGATGTAGACGGATGCGTCGTCAGGGCGACGCGGCGGGGCACCAGCCGTCCGTAGCGTCGAAGGCATGGAGATCACGACCACCGACCTCGGGCTCGCAGCCCGCGTCCAGCACCTCACGAAGACCTACGGATCCGGCGAGGGCACCGTCCACGCGCTCGACGACGTCAGCGTCGGCATCCGCCGCGGGCAGTTCACCGCCATCATGGGTCCGTCCGGTTCGGGAAAGTCCACGCTCATGCACATCATGGCCGGCCTCGACACCCCGACGCAGGGGAGGAGCTGGATCGGCGACACGGAGATCACCGAGCTCGGAGACCTCGACCTGACGATCCTTCGCCGGCGCCGAGTGGGGTTCATCTTCCAGGCGTTCAACCTCGTGCCGACGCTCACCGCCCTCGGCAACATCATGCTGCCGTTCGAGCTCGACGGACGCCGACCGAGCGCGATCGAGAAGGCGCGCATCGATGGTCTGATCGAGACGCTCGGTCTCGGATCGCGGCTGCATCACCGACCGCATCAGCTGTCGGGCGGTCAGCAGCAACGGGTCGCTATCGCCCGCGCTCTCGCCACCGCGCCCGACCTCGTCTTCGCGGATGAGCCGACCGGCAACCTCGACTCGAAGACCGGACGCGAGGTGCTGCAGCTGCTCGCGACCGCGAGCCGCGAGCACGGGCAGTCGATCGCGATGGTCACGCACGACGCGATCGCGGCGAGCTACGCCGACCGGGTGCTGTTCCTCGGCGACGGGCGGATCGTCGCCGATCATCCGCGTCAGAGCGCTGAGCAGATCTCGGCCTACATGCTCGCCGCCGAGGTCGCGGCATGAGCGCCGTTATCGACTCTCCGGTCCGCACGGTCGTCGCTCAGACGTCTGCGACGGGTCCGCGCCTGGCATGGCTGCGCGACCGTGGCATGGGAGCCAGCATCCTGGTCGCGACGCTCTCGGCCGCCTTCGGTGTGGTGCTGGTCGAGACCACGGCCTATCTCGGAGCGGTGCTGCAGGCCGACCCGTTCATCGGCGACAGCGAGACGCTCGCGTTCGTGGTGGGGCTGCTCTCGGTGCTCCTCACGGGTGTCGCGATGTACGTCGCGGCGATCGTCACGGCGAACACCTTCTCGACGATCATCGCGGGGCGCACTCGTCAGATCGCGCTGATGCGCCTCATCGGCGCGACTGCGCGCTCGCAGCGGGCGCAGGTCGGCAGGCAGGGGTTCGTGGTCGGCGTCATCGGCGCGGCACTGGGTCTGCTCTCGGGCCTCGCGATCGCAGCTGTCGGGGTGCAGATCGGCTCCGGACTGATCGAGAACGTGCCGACCGGCTTCTCCCTCGCGCAGCCGTTCATCGCACTGCCCGTGATCGGCGTCGCCCTCACCACCTGGGCTGCGGCCTGGGCAGGATCCAGACGCGTGCTCGCCGTCACACCGCTGCAGGCGATCGGCGGATCGGTCGAGCGCAGCCACGAGGAGATGTCCCGCCCCGGACGTCACATCGGTGCGTGGGTGCTGCTGGGCGCCGGCAGCGTCCTGCTGGCGGCGGGGGTCGTCGTGGGGCTCGCGCATCCCCTCGGAGTGGTCGTCGCCTTCTTCGGTGGACTGCTGTCCTTCACAGGACTCGCGCTCGGATCGGTGCTGTTCATGCCGCCCGTGCTGCGTCTGGTGGGTCGGATGTTCGGCTCGAGTGCCACCGCACGGCTCGCGGCCCAGAATGCCCTCCGCTATCCGGAGCGCTCCTCACGCATGGTGATCGGCGTGGTGATGGGGGTCACGCTCGTCACGATGTTCGCCGTCGCTCTCGAATCGGTCAAGCAGATGCTGATCGGTCAGGTCGACGGCGAGACACCCGCCGAGTTCTTCACCCCGTTCGATGCCTTCGCGTCGGTGATGATGGTGCTCGTCGCCGTGTCGGCGGTGATCGCCGCGGTCGGCCTGGTCAATCTCCTGACGATCGGCGTCGTGCAGCGTCGCCGCGAACTCGGTCTCCTACGTTCGATCGGTCTGTCCAACGGGCAGGTGCGCCGCATGGTGCTGCTGGAGGCCGCGCACATCACGGTGGCCGCAACGGTGACCGGGTTGATCCTCGGCGTCGCCTACGGATGGATCGCGGCGCAGTCGCTGCTCGGATCGGTGCCGACCCTGCCCGACTTCGAGCCCGCCGGGCTCGTCGCACCTCACGTGCCGTGGCTGCCCGTCGTCATCATCGTCGCGGCGACCGCTGTGCTGACCCTGGTCGCTGCTGCGACGCCGACCCGTCTCGCCACGCGGGTGGCGCCGGTCGACGCGCTCGCTGCAGACTGACGGCAGCCGTGCGCCAGCACGCTCTGTGACCGAATCGGTCATCGGAGCGTTCTGGCGTATCCGGTCGCTCTAGGCTGGACGGATGCCGTCTCCGTTCGACCAGTCCACGTATCAGGTGCGCCTCGACTGGGGCGTCGAAGGGCTCGATCGCCTCGCTCCGGCCGACGTCGTCGTGGTCGTCGACGTGCTCCGCTTCTCCTCCACGGTGGCGGATGCGGTCGCCGCCGGGTCCACGGTCTCGCTCGACGACGCACGTGGGTGGTCTCGTAATGGCGCCGCGGTCGCCACCCGTGCCGGTGATGCCGTGGTGCTGATCGGAAGCCTCCGAAACGCCTCGGCGGTGGCGCGAGCGATCGCCACGCTGCAGGACCGCAATCAGGCGCGCACATCGGTGAGCGTGATCGCGGCGGGCGAGGCCGACGCCGACGGTGCAGTGCGGTTCGCAGTCGAAGACCACCTGGGTGCCGGCGCGATCATCGCTGCACTGACCGATCTGGGCATCGACCACACCGCGCCCGACGCGGCCGTGGCAGCCGAGGGGTTCCGAGCGTTGAAGAGGGCGCTGCGCCATATGGTCAGCGCCAGCGGATCGGCACGCGAACTCGCAGAAGGGGTCGCCGCGACCGATCGGATGCGGGCTTCCGGCGTGGTCCCGACGACGACGTCGAGCGCTGCCGAGCTCGATGCCATCTCTGCCGTGCCCGTGCTGCGCGATGGGGTCTTCGTCGCGTTCGACTGACCGGTTCGTTCCGGCTCGCGACGACGAGATCGCGGGAAGCCCGCGAATGTGTGCTCGCCGGCGTCGCTTCGCAGTGCGGTCGGCAACAGGCCGCGCACTCGGCACGGGTTTCGCCTCGTGCGACATAGGGTCGTGGCATGAGGTTCGTCCCCGCATTCATCGTCGATGCCGTCCTGGTGCTCGTCTTCGCCGTGATCGGCCGTGCCTCGCACGGCGAGAGCCCCGGAGGGTTCCTGATCACCGCCTGGCCCTTCATCGTCGCGCTGCTGGTGGGGCACGTCGTGGCGGCTCTGCTGCCGGCCCGGCCGCGTCGTCCGTGGTCGCTCGGATGGGGTGCCGTCGTCTGGCTCGTCACGGTCGCGGGGGGACTCCTGCTGCGGGTCGCAACGGGAGACACCGCTCAGATCGCGTTCATCATCGTCGCGACACTCGTGCTCGGAGTCTTCCTCCTCGGCTGGCGCGCCGCGGCGGCGCTCCTACGCCGGCGCGCCGGGCGCACGAGCGACAGCGGTGCGTCACCCGAACACTCCGACGACGCGGATCCGGTCGATGGAGTCGTGCACGACGAGATCGCCGAACACGAGGTTCAGGTCGAGGACGGCCCACAGGCAGAGTCAGCGCCCGGGGCCGATCCCGAGACGGGAACTCAACCGCGCTGACGGCATCGGCCTTACGCGACGTGATTCCGACCTCGCAGCGTGTCGACGCTGTCAGCGTGACATCTGGGCGGCGAGCTTCGTGTCGGCCGAGATCTCGCGACGTGTCCAGTCGAAGAGAAAACGGGCGTCGTACGAGCGCGAGCAGCGCGCGCACGACGTGGCGCGTGACGGGCGCCGGTGCCGGTACGTGACATGACCTGCGGGGCATCTGCCCACCCACGGCGCGAGCTCGACAGCGGTCTCGCCGTGATGGGTCGTTCCGCCGACATAACCCAGGTCCCGGGCCACGCGCTTCCAGGTCGCGCCGTGCGCGGCCTCATGACCGGCGAGCGCATGCGCCACCTCGTGCAGCAGCACCTGGTGGATCTCGTCGTCTTCGAACCGGGCTGCCAGATATCGCGACACGGTGATGCGTTTCTTCGTGTAGTCGCACTGCCCCGCCCGGCGCTTGGCGTGGTCGAAACCGAACGACCAGCTGTCGTCGAGGTGCATCGTGATCAGTGCTTCGCCCCAGACGCGCACCCGGTCAAGTTCCGCCATGCGATCAGGCTAAGCCATACCGCCGACATCGCCGCGTCGGACCGCTCAGCGCAGCGTCAGCCGGCTCAGCGCAGCGTCAGCCGGCTCGATGCACCGTCAGCCCGCGACGAGCTGGGTCGTACGCCGCCGCTCGGCGGCTTCGATCGCGAGCAGCACCGTCTCGAGCTCCCCGTCCTGGGCTCCCGCTTCACGACGCAGGAAGAGGGACTGCTTGAAGCTCTCGCGGGCCGTCTCGTAGTCGCCGGCTTCGTAGGCGTTCTTGCCGTGGTGGTGATGGGCGAAAGCCGCGATCGAGACCCAGCGCTGCCCTTCCGCCTCGGCTGCGCACGTGGCGAGCTCCTGTGCGGCGGCGGCGTGCGCGCCGCGGTACTGCAGGATCGTGGCGTGCAGCACCCGGGCACGCAGAACGTCCTTGCGGGTTCCGGCCATGCGAGCCTGTCGCACGGCTTCGTCAGCGAGGGGGAGGGCTTCGTCCAGGCGGTCGAGCACCTTCAGCAGCCAGACGCGCTCGAGCAGGGCCGGAAGGCTGCGCTGACCGTCGATCTCCTCCAGTCGTGCCGCACACTCATCGAGATCGACGCGCTCGCGAAGGCTCTCGTGGTCATAGCCTCTGATGAAACTCATTGCTCTCCTTCCGCAGCGTCCCCCGTCAAGTGTGCCTCGCGACGGCGCCGTCGTCGGGGCGGCACGCCCCGCGTCCTCGCATCCGATCTCGATCGAGGTGCTCAGCGGAGGAACAGCGAGGCATCCGGGCGAGGCGAGGCCACGGCATCCGCATCCGTGACCACGCGTGCACCCTGCACGAACGCGGTCACCTCGGCGCCCTGGGCGATCTTCGCCGGATGCGGTCCGGCGGCCAGCATCCTCGGCAGCCATTCGGTCGGGAGGGGAGCGGCAGACGCCGCGATCACCAGGTTGCCGAACCTGCGGCCCTTGAGCACCTGCGTGTCGGCGAGGACGCCGATCTCGGGAAGCACCTCCGCGATCGTCGCGACCTGACGTCGAGCGAAGGCGAGGCCGGGGCCGTCGGCGACGTTCACGAGCAGCACGCCTCCCGGTGCGAGCAGCTCGGCGAGTTCGCGGTAGAACTCGATGCTGGTGAGGTGGGCAGGCGTCTGGGCGCCCGAGTAGACGTCGGACACGACCAGATCGCAGCTGCCGGCGATGGCCGGCGGAAGACGGCGGACGCCTTCGCGGGCGTCACCGATCCGCAGTCTGATCGACGCGCCTCTCGGCAGCGGAAGATGCTCGCGCACGAGTGCGGCCAACGGAGCCTCGAGCTCGATCACCTGCTGCCGCGAACCGGGCCGTGTGGCCTCGATGTAGCGGGGGATCGTCAGCGCTCCCGCTCCGAGGTGCACCGCGGTGAGGGGGCCGCCCGCGAGCTGGTCGATGACTGCGCCCATGCGCACGATGTACTCGAAGTGCAGGTGCGTGGGGTCATCGAGGTCGACGTGCGACTGCGGGGTGTCGTCGACGATGAGCTCGAACCCGGTGGTGAACTCCGACGGCACGATACGGGCGATGCCTCCGTGGTCGAGGCGGGCCTGCGGGTGTTCGGTGTCCTTCGCGCGCGTCCTGCCCATCCTCCGAGACTACGCGCTCACTCCGCCTGGACGCCGACCGAGCAGGTCTCCTGGTCGAGGGTCTGCCCCGAGATCTCCGGGGGGAGGGTCGCCCGCGCCTCCGGCGCCTCGGTCGCCGTCTCGACCGGCTCGTCGACGGGCGGCGGCGTCGCGAGCTCCACGCTCCGATGCGTCGCGACGTCACCGGCGAGCGTGATGGGCTCTCCTGCGATGAGCGCCGCCCAGAGCGGGGCCGCGGCGTCGTAATCGGGTACGACCTTGTCGCTGTCCTCCGGGTCCGTCAGGTTCGGGTACTGCACGAACACGAAGTCCGAGAACTCGACATCCTTCAGGGCGAGCGCCAGCTGTGTGAGGGTCAGGGCGTTGCTCAGCGACTCGCTCGGCACGATGTTGTCGGCGACCGTGTCCATCAGCCGAAGCACCTTCGACGGGTCGGTCAGCGTCTCGGCGCTCAGGATCTTCTTGGCCAGTCGCGACATGTACTGCTGCTGATTCGAGATGCGGGCGAGGTCGCTCCCGTCGCCGACTCCGTGCCGTGTGCGGATGAATGCGAGGGCGCTGGCGCCCGACACCGTGTGCGTGCCGACCGGCAGGTCGACACCGGCGAGGGTGTCGTGGATGCCTTCACCCGCGACGCACACGTCGACTCCGCCGATCGCATCGGTGATCGCGATCACGCCGTCGAAGCTGATCTTGGCGGCGAACTCGACCGGCAGTCCGCTGAGATCGGTCACGGTCTTCGCGACGCACGAGACACCGGCGTGCTCGAAGACCTCGTTGATCCGGCCCTTCGACATCCCCGACGCGGTCGAACCGTCTTCCCTCTCGCACTCGGGCACCTCCAGCCCGAGGTCGCGGGGGAACGACACGACGGTGACTGCGCGAGGCGCCGCCGAGACGTGGACCAGGAGGGTCACGTCGTTCAGGGCTCCCTGGTCGCTCTGGGCGCATCGATCGCCGAGGATCTTCGTCGAGACCTCTCCGCACTCGTCCGTCCCGACGATGAGAAGATTGAAGGCCTCGTCGCTCGGGTACGCGCCCAGCGACGGAGGAGCCACCTCCACGTCGTCCTCGAGGGTGACCGCACCTTCGCCGACCCGGTTCAGCACGTCCGCGGCGACGAAGCCCGCCACCGCGACGGACGAGACGAGGATCGCTGCCAGGGCGACTCCGAGGAGTCTGAAGAGAGTCGAGAACGCACTGGGCGTAGGAAGATCCGCGTGGCGCGCGACCGTCGAGCGGTTCGCGTCGTCGAGGGCCCCTGACATGCCGAGAGCCTACCCGCGGAGGCCGATGTTACGGCCGCATGACGTTTCCGAGAATAACTTGCAGGGAATTAGTTAGTGATGAATACTTTTTCCTACGTGGTAGGCACCCGATGCCGCCAGGACGTTCAAAGAGGAGATCCCTGATGCACAAGCGCATTCTTCCGGTCATGGCGCTGGGCGCCGTGGCCACACTGGGCCTGGCGGCCTGTGCCGGTGGCGGAGCAGACACCGGCGGAGCCGTCGACGGAGAGGGCCAGGAGCTCACCGTCTGGATCATGAAGGGCACGAACCCCGACGCGACTGCGTTCTACGACGAGGTATCGAGCGCCTTCGAAGACGAGACCGGGGCCACGGTCAAGATCGAGGAGATCCAGTGGGCTGACGCTCACGACCGCTTCGTCACGTCGATCGCCGGCGGCACCACGCCCGACATCGCCGAGACGGGCACCACCTGGACAGCGGAGTTCGCGGACGCAGGTGCCCTGGAGCCGCTCGACGAGTACGTCGACGCTGAGAAGGGCCTGCGCGACGACCTCGTCGAGGGTCTCGCGGTCGCCGGCACCTACGACGAAGAGCTGTACGGCATGCCGTGGTACGCCGGTGTCCGCTCGATCGTCTACCGCACCGACGTGTTCGAGGAGCTCGGTCTCGAGGCTCCGAAGACGTGGGACGACATCGTCGCCGCCGGTGAGGCGATCAAGGCCGCCAAGCCCGACATGCTGCCGTTCCCCGTCGCGGGCGACGCCGAGTTCCAGGTGTACCCCTGGGTCTGGGGCGCGGGCGGCGAGGTCGCGACCCTCGACGGCAAGACCTGGACGAGCGAGCTCGACAGCGAGGAGTCGCAGGCCGGCATCGAGTTCTACACCGGACTCGCGACCGAGCACGGCTTCTCGTCGGCCGGCGCCACCACGTGGAAGGAGACGGACCTCCGTGACTCGTTCACGCAGGGGAACGTCGCCATGATGCTCTCAGGCTCGTGGACCCCGAAGGCGCTGATCGAGGCGAACCCCGAACTCGACGGCAAGATCGGCGCGGCAGTGATCCCGGGCGAGGACGGCGGAATCGCTCCGTCCGTGCTCGGAGGCTCGCACCTGTCGGTCTTCAACACGACGAAGAACGCCGACCTCGCGTGGGAGTTCGTCAAGCTGATGACCACGGGCGAGTTCGCCGAGCAGTGGGCTGATGAGACCGGCTACTTCCCGGGCGTCCAGTCGGCGATGGAAGAGGCCCTCGCCTCGACCGACCCGCTCGTCGCTCCGTTCGCACAGCAGATGGTCGAGGGCGGCGCATCCGTGCCCGTCACCCCGAACTTCGGAGCCGTCCAGGCGAAGAAGACCACCAACTCGATGATCCAGGCGATCCTCGGCGGGCAGAAGGACGTCGCCACGGCGACGAAGGATGCCGCAGCCGAGATGACCGAGCTGCTCAACAAGTAAGGCTGTATCCCTTCATGTCGATGGTGCAAGCGCCACTGCCGGCCACGAAGGCGGAGTCCCCCTCCGCCTCCGTGGCCGGCGGCCAGCCCCGGCGGCGAGGACTCTCGCTGCTCACGGCCCGCCCCTGGCTTCTTCTCGCTCCCGGGCTGGTCATCCTCGCGGTGCTCATGCTCTGGCCGCTCATCCAGGTCTTCATCTTCTCGCTGCAGGACTACGGTCTGCGCGAGATCAACACGGGCGAGAACAACTGGATCGGCGTCGGCAACTACGTCGAGGCGCTCACCAACCCGACGCTGTGGACCGTCGTCCTGCCGAACACCGTCGGCTTCGCCGCTGTCGCCGTGTTCGTCACGGTGGCGGTCGGCACGCTGGTCGCGCTCCTGCTCGCCAAGCTGGGCACGGTCTGGCGCACCATCGTCTCGAGCTGCATCATGGTCGCGTGGGCCATGCCGGCCGTCACCGGCACCTACGTCTGGACGTTCATCTTCGACGCCGACCGGGGCATCTTCAACACCACCCTGCAGAACCTCGGTCTGATGGACGAACCGGTCAACTGGTTCACCAACCAGTGGTCGTTCTACGCGATCGTGCTGCTGAACGTCGTGCACCACGGCTTCCCGTTCGTCGCGATCACGGTGCTCGCCGGTCTCCTCGGCGTCTCGAAGGAGATGCTCGAGGCGGCCGCGCTCGACGGGGCGAACGCCTGGATGCGCTTCTGGAAGATCATCTTCCCGACGCTCAAGCCCGTCTTCTCGGTCGTCATCATCCTGTCGACGATCTGGGACTTCAAGGTCTTCGCGCAGGTCTACCTCATGCCGGGCGGTGGGGGAGGCAACCGGTCGGTGCTCAACCTCGGCGTCTGGTCGTACGTCGAATCCTTCGGCCAGAACCGCTACGGGTTCGGCGCCGCCCTCGCCGTGCTGCTCACCCTCGTGCTGATCGGAATCACGATCGTGTACATCCGCTCCCTGATGAAGGAGGACGAGCTGTGAACCCCCGCCCGTCCGCCATGTCGCGCCTCGGCACCGGCATCGCGATCGCCGCCGTCCTGATCTTCACGCTGTTCCCCGTGTACTGGATGGTCTCCAGCGCGTTCGATGCCAAGGCATCCAGCGGCGGTCAGTCGCTGCTGCCCCAGGAATTCACGTTCGACAACTTCGCCTTCGTCCTCACCGACGGCGGCTTCGGCACCTACCTGCGCAACTCGGCCATCGTGGCCCTGGTGACGGTTCTGGTGAGTGCTCTGGTCTGTCTGCTCGCGGCAGTGGCGGTCGCCCGGTTCAAGTTCAAGTTCCGCACGACCATCCTGATGATGATCCTCGTCGTGCAGATGGTCCCGCTCGAGGCTCTCGTCATCCCGCTCTTCCTTCAGGTCAAGAGCCTCGGACTGCTCAACAGCATCCTCGGTCTGATGGTCGTCTACGTCGCGCTCTCGCTCGCGTTCGGGATCTGGATGCTGCGCGGGTTCGTCGCCGCGGTGCCGGTCGAGCTCGAAGAGGCCGCGTACATCGACGGGGCCAGCTGGTGGCGGATGTTCCGCTCGATCCTGCTGCCTCTCGTGATGCCCGGCCTCGTGGCCACCAGCATCTTCAGCTTCATCACGGCCTGGAACGAGTTCATCTTCGCGATGACGATCCTCGGCAGCGAGACCGACCAGTACACGGTCTCGATCGGTCTGAAGTCCTTCTTCGGTCTGCACTCCAACGACTGGGGCAGCATCATGGCCGCGTCGACGATCATCACGATCCCCGTCATGGTGTTCTTCGTGATCGTGCAGCGTCGCCTCTCGGCAGGCATGGTCGCCGGAGCGGTGAAGGGATGACCGACGAGCTCGTCCGCCTCGCCAACGCGGTGCTCTGGCCGGGGTTCCTGGGCACCGAGGCACCGGACTGGCTTCTCGCCGAACTGCGCGACGGCCTGGCGGGTGCGGTGTACTTCAGCCAGAACGTCGGTGATGGGCTGCCTGCCCTGAGCGACGAGATCCTCCGCGCGAACCCGGACGCCCTGATCGGGGTCGACGAGGAGGGCGGCAACGTCACGCGCCTCGAGTCGGCGACCGGTTCCACCCTCCCGGGGGCCGCCCAGCTCGGCATCGTCGACGATGTCGATGCGACGAGGGACTCCGGTGCGGAGCTTGCCCGACGGGTCGCCTCGGTCGGCGTCAACGTGGTGCTCGGGCCCGTCGCCGATGTGAACACGGATCCACGGAACCCCGTGATAGGGGTCCGGTCCTTCGGCAGCGACGAAGAACTCGTCGCCCGACACGTGCAGGCGGCGGTCGACGGATTGCAGAGCAATGCCGTCGCCGCGTGCGTCAAGCACTTTCCCGGACACGGCGACACGCATCTGGATTCGCACCACGCGCTGCCCGAGATCTCGCTCGGCATCGATGAGTACGAACGCGTGCACCTCGAGCCGTTCCGTGCCGCGATCGCCGCGGGGGTCGACGCCATCATGACCGCGCACATCGTCGTTCCCGCGTGGGGGGAAGAACCGGCGACGCTGAATCCCCGGGTGCTCGGGATGCTGCGCGACTGGGGTTTCGACGGTGTCATCATCTCGGACGCCCTCGACATGGCGGCGATCCGCGAGACCGTCGGCATCGGCCAGGGCGCCGCACGCGCCCTGGCGGCCGGCGTCGATCTGCTGTGCATCGGCAACCCGACGAACCGGGGCGAAGCCACGCTCCCCGATCAGGACAGACGAGACTTCCTCGCCGCTCGCGACGGGATCCTCGCGGCGGTGAGCGACGGCTCGCTGCCGCGCGAGCGACTCGCCGCTGCGGCCCAGCGGGTCGCCCGTCTGGCCGAGACCCTTCGCACTCGTGCCACGACCGCGCCTCCTGTCGACTACGACGGATCGGAGATCGTCCGACGAGCGATCACCGGCGCAACCGCGGATGCCGAGGCGCTCGCCGTCGTCGACGCCCGCCGTCGTTCGACTCTCGCCGTCGACAGCGCGTCCGCGTATGTGGCTCAGACGCTCGCAGCCGGCGGCCACCGCGTTCGTGTCGACGTCGCACGTTCGTCGATCGACGAGCAGGACTCCGCTCTCGAGCGAGCCGTCCTCGCCGAAGGGCTGACGGTCATCCTCCTGGATCGCCCTGACGCCGATGACGCGCAGCGCTCGCTGGTCGAGCGCGCCGCTCTGCGCGACCCCGAAGCCGTTGTGGTCAACGTCGGACTCGCGGCCGGGCGGCCACTGCCTCTTCCCGTCGTGGAGGTCGGATCCGCGAGCAGGATCGGTGCTCAGGCCGCCAGAGATCGACTCACCGGCGGGGCTTCGCGCCGCGCCGATCAGTCGCCCGCCAGCGCAGGCCCGCCTGACTGAGGCAGGATGACACCGTGGACGACGATGTTCTCGCGCTGGTGCGCCGATCCGTTCCTCGACTGAGTGCTGCAGAAGCACGGGTCGCGGAGACGATCCTCGGCGACCCCACGCTCGTCGTCGATCTCGCCATCAACGATCTCGCGCAGCTCTGTCACACGTCTCTGTCGACCGTGGCCCGGTTCGCGCAGTCGCTCGGCTTCAGCGGGTACCGGGAGCTGCGGGTCGCTGTCGCTCGCACGGTCACGCTCGCCCAGGCGCAGCGGGCGCGTTTCGGCCTCGACACCACGGCGATCGACCCGGACGACGAGCCGTCGGCGATCGCCGCGAAGCTCGCAGCTCAAGAGATCGACGCGATCGAGAAGACGGCGCGCGGGCTCGATGCGGACGCACTCGACCGGGTCGCGCGGGCCGTCGTGGCAGCCCGCCACGTCGATCTGTTCGGGCAGGCGGCCTCGTCGTTGACCGCCCAGGACCTTCAGCAGAAGCTCGCGCGCATCGGCTGTTCGGTCGCGCACTCCGCTGATCCGCATCTGGCCCTCACGACGGCATCGCTGCGGACCTCGGACGACGTCGTCATCGCCTTCTCGCACGGCGGCGAGACCCAGGAGGTCGTCCGCGCCGTCGAGATCGCCCGAGACGCGGGCGCGCTGTCCGTGGCGATCACGAGCGCGCCCGACTCGACGCTCGCGCTCGCCGCCGACATCGTGCTGATCACCTACGCGCAGGAGTCGCCGTTCCGGATGGCCGCGATGTCGAGCCGCATCGCGCAGCTGGCGCTGGTCGACATCCTCTTCGTGCGCGTCGTGCAGCACCGGGGCGAACCCGTGGTCATCCCGCTGCAGCTCACGCACGACGCCGCGGCGTCTCGCCGCCGCCGGTAGGGGCCGATCAGTCGATGTGATCGCGGGTGCTGACCAGCGCTCTGGTCGCGATCCTGTGCGCGCGGGCGAGGCTGCCGGTGAGGGAGAGCCCGGTCAGCACGCCGGCGAGGAATCCCGCGGCGAACGCGTCGCCGGCTCCGATGGATTCCACGACGGGGACGTCGAGCGACCTGCTGTCGGTGCGCTCCGCTCCGTCGAACGCGACAGCGCCGTCGGGGCTCGTGACGATCAGATACCTCGGCTCGGGGAACAGCTCGCGCAGTCGATCCGGCTCGGCGGTGCCGAACACCGACTCTGCGTCGGGCCGAGTGCAGAACGCGATGTCGGCGCGACGCACGTACTCCGAGATCACGGCGCGCCCTTCGTCCTGGCGTCCGCGCCAGAGCGCGGGGCGCCAGTTCACGTCGAAGCTGAGCAGCCGACCGTCGCGGGGTGCATCGAACAGCGCGTCCTGCGCAGCACGGGCGGAAGCCGAGAGGGCAGGTGTGATCCCGGAGGTGTGCACCAGTGCCGCCTGAGCGAGAAGGGCGGATGCTGCGGGGGATTCGAGGGTCGCGGGCGACAGCGCCGCGGCTGCTGAGCCCGAGCGGTAGTAGTGCATCGTCCCGTCGACCGAGCCGTCTGGGCGAGGCGACAGCTCTTTCACGTAGAGACCGGTCGGGGCTTCGGCGTCGACGTCGACGGCCGAATCGTCGACCTCGTGTCTGCGCAGCTCGGCCGTGAGGAACCGACCGAAACCGTCGTCGCCCACGCGGGACACGACAGCGGTGCGGATTCCTGCCGATGCCAGTGCGATCGCGGTGTTCCACTCCGCCCCGGCGAGCGATCGGTGAAAGGTGCGCACGTCCTCGAGAGGAGCGGCAGTGGCGGGGACGAAAGAGACGAGGCCCTCGCCGACGCAGACGGCGAGGGGAGATGTGTCGGGCACGTTGTGGACATTACCGGATGGGCACGACCACGTAACTTCCGTAACAGGAATGCAACCTGGAGGTGTTTGCATCGGAATGCGCACTGGGTAGCGTCGAGGCATCACCGTTCCGAAGTCGACGATGTCTTCGGGACGCGCACTGTAGCGCTCGACAGGAAGGTCACACAATGCACCACTCAGTCACGCGTCGGCGAGGACTCCTCGCCGTCACCGGAGCCGCACTGGCGGCGCTGGTCCTCTCGGGATGCGTCGCCAGCGAGCGCAGCGACGACGGCGGAGAGGCTGCGGGCGATGTCGACGGCACGTTCGTGTTCGCCGCATCCTCCGACCCGGCCAGCCTCGACCCGGCATTCGCCCAGGACGGCGAGAGCTTCCGCGTCTCGCGGCAGATGTTCGAGGGCCTCGTGGGCACCGAACCCGGCACGGCCGACCCTGCACCGCTGCTCGCCGAG
Source organism: Microbacterium sp. Leaf161 (assembly GCF_001423645.1). Lineage (NCBI taxonomy): Bacteria > Bacillati > Actinomycetota > Actinomycetes > Micrococcales > Microbacteriaceae > Microbacterium > Microbacterium sp. Leaf161. The sequence continues at coordinate 2,094,164 of NZ_LMOW01000001.1, forward strand.
TCGTGGGAGTCGTCGGAAGACGGCATGAGCCACACATTCACTCTGAAGGAGGACGTCACCTTCCACGACGGCACCCCGTTCAACGCCGAGGCCGTGTGCGCGAACTTCGACCGCTGGTACAACTGGACCGGCCTCGCGGCATCAGAGGCGTTCGGCTACTACTACAACAAGCTCTTCAAGGGCTACGCCGACAGCCCGGCGGACGCCGTCTACAAGTCCTGCACCCCTGACGGCGACTACTCCGTCACGATCGACCTGAACAAGCCGTTCGCCGGATTCGTCGCGTCGCTGTCGCTGCCGTCGTTCTCGATGCAGAGCCCGTCGGCACTCCAGGAGTTCGGCGCCGACGACGTGAGCGGCTCCGCCGAGGCTCCCGTGCTCTCCGAGTACGCGATGGGTCACCCGGTCGGCACCGGCCCGTACCAGTTCGACGAGTGGGCGCCGGGCGAGCAGGTCACGCTCAAGGCCTACGACGACTACTGGGGCGAGGCGGGCCAGATCGACGAGATCATCTTCCGCACGATCGACGACCCGACCGCGCGTCGTCAGGCTCTCGAGTCCGGATCGATCGACGGCTACGACCTCGTGGGTCCTGCCGACACCAAGGCGCTCGAGGACGACGGCTTCACCATGGTGTCGCGCCCTCCCTTCACGATCCTCTACCTCGCCTTCAACCAGGCCATCCCCGAGCTGCAGGACCCGAAGGTCCGTGAGGCGCTCTCGTATGCGGTCGACAAGGATGCGCTGATCAGCCAGGTCCTCCCCGAGGGCACCGAGAAGGCGATCGAGTTCGTTCCTGACACCGTCAACGGATACAACCCCGACGTCACGACCTACGACTACGACCCCGAGAAGGCCAAGTCACTGCTCGCAGAAGCAGGCTATGACGAGGCCAACCCGCTGAAGCTGACCTTCAACTACCCGGTCAACGTCTCGCGTCCGTACATGCCGGACCCCGAGCAGATCTTCACTGTGCTCTCGTCGCAGCTGGCCGAGGTCGGCGTCGAGACCACCCCGGTCTCGGAGGAGTGGGTCGAGTACCTCGACCGCACCACGGGAACGGCCGACCACGGCATCCACCTGCTGGGCTGGACCGGTGACTACAACGACACCGACAACTTCGTCGGCGTCTTCTTCGGTCAGCAGAGCTCGGAGTGGGGCTTCGACAACCCCGAGCTGTTCCAGAAGCTGAACGAGGCTCGCGGTGTCTCCAACCTCGAGGACCAGACGGCCCTCTACGAGGAGATCAACGAGATGGTCGCGCAGTTCATCCCGGGTGTGCCGATCGCGCACCCGGCGCCGACACTGGCGTTCGACCCTCGCGTCGAGAGCTATCCCGCCAGCCCGGTGAACGACGAGGTCTTCACGGACATCGTCCTCACCGAGTAGGTCTGACCGACTGAGATGCCCACCCGGGTCTCCGCGCTCGCCGCGGAGGCCCGGGCCCGGCGTACCTTCTGATCAACGGAGACCTCTTGCTGCGCACCATCGGCAGGCGACTGCTTTTCCTCATTCCCACTCTGATCGGCCTCAGCATCCTGCTGTTCGCCTGGGTCAGGGCCCTGCCAGGCGGCCCGGCCGTCGCTCTTCTCGGCGAGAAGGCGACTCCGGAGGCCGTCGCCAGGGTCAACGAACTCTACGGCTTCAACAAGCCGATCCTGGAGCAGTACTTCATCTGGGTCGGCCGCCTCCTCCAAGGCGACTTCGGAACATCGATCCAGACGAACCGGCCCGTGACGGAGGAGTTCTTCCGTCGCTTCCCCGCGACGCTCGAGCTGAGTGTTCTCGCGCTCATCTTCGCGGTCGGCGTCGGCATCCCGCTCGGCTACTGGGCGGCTCGCCGCCACGGCAAGTTCACCGACCACGCGTCGGTGGTGCTGAGCCTCGTGGGCATCACCATCCCGGTGTTCTTCCTGGCCTTCATCCTGAAATACGTGTTCGCGGTGCAGCTCGGGTGGCTTCCCTCGGACGGCCGTCAGAACCCCCGAATAGATGCCACGCACCCGACGGGGTTCTACGTCTGGGACGGCATCATCACCGGCGAGTTCGACGCGTCCTGGGACGCGCTCATGCACCTCGTCCTCCCGGCGCTGGCGCTCGGCACGATCCCGCTCGCGATCATCGTCCGCATCACCAGGGCGAGTGTCCTGGAGGTGCAGAACGCCGACTACGTGCGCACGGGCCGCGCGAAGGGTGTCGGTTCGCCGACTCTGCGCAGTCGCTTCATCCTGCGCAACGCGATGCTGCCCGTGATCACGACGATCGGTCTGCAGACCGGACTCCTCATCTCGGGGGCGGTGCTCACCGAGACCGTCTTCGCGTTCCCCGGCATCGGATCCTTCCTCGCGAGGGCGATCTTCACGCGGGACTTCCCGGTGCTCCAGGGGTTCATCATCTTCATCGCGATCGCCTACGCGCTGATCAACCTGGCGGTCGACGTGTCGTACAGCTTCATCGATCCGAGAGTGCGGGTGCAGTGATGTCCCGTCTCGTTCTCCGAAAGGGGGTGGCGTCATGACCATCTCGCTCCCACCCGCGCAAGGACCATCCGCAGCGAGCGGCGAGGTCGTCGACACCGTCGCCGTCGGCCGAGCAGGGCTCAGAGAGGGCCCTGGCGGATTCTGGCACGATGTGTTCCGCCGCCTCCGCCGCAACCCCACCGCCTGGATCGGCGCCGGCATCGTCCTGGTGTTCATCCTGGTGTCGGTGCTCGCTCCCGTGCTCGCTCCATATCCCGAGACCGCATTGCCCGGCGCGAAGTTCATCACGCCGACGCACATCCCGGGACCGGGGGAGCTGCCCGAGTTCCCGCTCGGCCTCGACCGCTTCGGCGGCGACGTGCTCTCCAAGCTCATCTGGGGTGCGCAGGCGTCGCTGCTGATCGGTGTCATCTCGACCGCCCTGGGTCTGGTCGGCGGAATGATCCTCGGTCTTCTCGCCGGCACGTTCGGCGGATGGGTCGACACGCTCATCATGCGCATCGTCGACATCATCCTGTCGGTGCCGAACCTGCTGCTGGCCGTCTCGATCGCCGCGATCCTGGGTCAGACGCCCTTCGCGGTGATGATCGCGATCGGTGCGTCGCAGGTTCCGATCTTCGCGCGCCTGCTGCGCGCGTCGATGCTGCAGCAGCGATCGAGCGACTACGTGCTCTCGGCCCAGACGCTGGGCCTCGGACGCGGTCAGATCACCATGTCGCACGTGCTGCCCAACGCGATCGGCCCGGTCATCGTGCAGGGGACGCTCACGCTGGCGACGGCTGTGATCGACGCGGCGGCGCTGTCGTTCCTCGGTCTCGGCGGCGGTCGCCCCGAGACGGCCGAGTGGGGGCGCATGCTCACCTACGCGCAGGCCGAGCTCGCCATCGCGCCGTGGCTGGCATTCCTGCCCGGTATCTGCATCGCGGTCACCGCACTCGGCTTCACCCTGTTCGGTGAGGCGCTGCGCGAGGCCATGGACCCGAGGACGAGAGCACGATGAACGCTGCGAACGAGAACCGGGCGCCGAACGCGCCCCTGCTGTCTGTCGAGGGCCTCGCCGTCGACTTCGCCACCATGGACGGCGTCGTGCACGCGGTCGAGGGTGTCGACCTCGAGATCGCTCCCGGTGAGACCGTCGCGATCGTGGGGGAGTCGGGGTCGGGCAAGTCGACGACCGCGATGGCCATCATCGGGCTGCTCGCCGGGGGCGGCCGCGTCGCCGCTGGCAGCATCCGCCTCGACGGCCGCGACATCACGCGTGCCTCCGAGAACGAGCTGCGCACGATCAGGGGGCGTGACATCGGCCTCGTCCCACAGGACCCGATGTCCAACCTGAATCCGGTCGCCAAGATCGGCACCCAGGTCGCCGAGACCCTCCTCGCGCACGGTCTCGCCACCAGGCAGAACGTGAAGGAGAAGGTCGTCGAGGCGCTCAGCGCCGCGGGCCTGCCCGACCCCGAACGCCGTGCGAAGCAGTATCCGCACGAGTTCTCGGGCGGCATGCGCCAGCGCGCGCTGATCGCGATCGGTCTGGCGTGCAAACCTCGTCTGCTGATCGCCGACGAGCCGACGAGTGCGCTCGACGTCACCGTGCAGCACACGATCCTCGACCAGATCGGTCAGATGACGCGCGAGCTGGGCACGGCCGTGCTGCTCATCACGCACGACCTCGGTCTCGCGGCCGAGCGCGCCGAGCGCGTCGTCGTGATGCACCGGGGCAAGGTCGTCGAGCAGGGGCCGGCCAAGCAGATCCTCGAGGCGCCGCAGCATCCGTACACGCAGTCGCTCGTGGCGGCGGCACCGTCGGTCGCGGCAGCGCGCCTGCGGCCGGAGGCGTTCCGTGTCGAGGATCGGCCCGCTCCGGGGGCGGATGCTCCGGCCCTGGCGGACGAGGTGACGCCCGGGGTTCCGGCCGCCGACCACATCGTCGAGTTCGAACACCTCACCAAGGTGTATCCGGTCCGAGGGCAGAAGGACGACTTCGTCGCCGTGAACGACGTCTCCCTCGCGATCCCTCGGGGTGAGACGGTCGCCATCGTGGGCGAGTCCGGGTCCGGCAAGACCACCACGGCGCGGATGCTGTTGAAGATCATCGAGCCGACGAGCGGCCTCATCCGGTACGGGGGCAAGGACATCGCGTCCCTCGACCGCGCGGAGACGAAGGACTTCCGTCAGCGGGTGCAGCCGATCTTCCAGGACCCGTACTCGAGCCTGAACCCGATGTTCACGATCGAGCGCCTGATCTCTGAGCCGCTCGACTTCTACAAGCGGGGGAGCAGCGCCGACAGGCGCAAGCGCGTTCGCCAGCTGCTCGACGACGTGGCGCTGCCGCAGTCCATGCTGCGGCGGTATCCGTCGGAGCTGTCCGGCGGGCAGCGGCAGCGAGTCGCGATCGCCAGGGCGCTCGCCCTCTCGCCCGATCTGATCGTGTGCGACGAGCCGGTGTCGGCGCTGGACGTGCTCGTGCAGGACCAGATCCTGACACTGCTCGGCGACCTGCAGACCGAGTACGGGCTCAGCTATCTGTTCATCTCGCACGACCTCGCGGTCGTGCGACTGATCAGCGACTACGTGTGCGTGATGAAGGACGGATCTCTCGTCGAGGCGGCTTCGTCGGAGGAGATCTTCACGAACCCGCGCGACCCGTACACGCGCCGCCTGCTGGCGTCGATCCCGGGGAACGAGCTCAACATCGCCTCCTGAGGCGCGGAGAGCGCGCGGTCACAGCCGGTAGATAGGCTGTGGCCATGCGCTCTCCCCTTCCGACCGCCGCAGCGGTCCTCCTCGCTGCATCGCTCGTCTTGACCGGATGCTCCTTCTCGACCACGGAGTCATCGAGCGCGACAGGCGGGGAGTCGGAGGAGTCGAGCGCGCCGAGCACGCAGGAGTCGACGGGTCTCGACGCGGCGCCTGCCACGGGAGAGACGATCACCGGAGACGGGTACACCTATGTCGTCCCCGAGGGGTGGGCCGTGCCCGATCAGGAGATCGCCGGCTTCAGCCCGGACACGCTCGCCGCGGACCGACAGGACACGGACGGGTTCGCCGACAACGTCAACGTCCTCGAGTCGCCTGCGGGCCTCGTCACTCCTGACCTCGTCGAGAGCGCCGGAGTGACCGAGCTCGAGGGAGCCGGCGCGACCGACATCGTCGTGAACGACCGGGTGACGATCGCAGACTCCGAGTCCGCTCACCTGTCGGCGTCGATGACGAGCGAGGGCACGACCTACAGCGTCGAGCAGTACTACGTCAGCACCGACGACCAGACCTACGTCGTCACGTTCTCGTTCAGCGACACGGTGACTCCCGACGAGCGGCAGGCGGTCGCCGAGTCGATCCTCGTCACCTGGACCTGGGTCTGACCGACGTCCGACGAGGCGTCCGGAGGGCGCCAATACCGCAGCATCCGAAGAACGTCAAGGATTGAGCTTGCCATGTCGCAAGTTCGCGCGTATAGTTGGTAGTTGCGCTCGCTTCTCCCTGCCCTCATATGGTGGTCGGCATTTCGTTGAGCATCCGGGCGCACACTCACCTGACGACAAAGGAATCGAGAAGCCCTGCGGGGCTCACGGAGGTTATTCCCTTGGCTGCTGCTCGCAACGCATCCACCACCACCACCACTAAGAACGGACGCGGAGCATCCCGTCTTTCGTTCGCCAAGATCTCCGACACGCTGACGGTCCCTGACCTTCTCGCTCTGCAGACCGAATCCTTCGGCTGGCTCGTCGGCAACGACGCCTGGAAGGCTCGTGTCGCAGAGGCCAAGAAGGCCGGCCGCACAGACGTGAACGAGAACAGCGGCCTCGGCGAGATCTTCGAGGAGATCTCTCCGATCGAGGACCTCGGCGAAACGATGCAGCTGTCGTTCACGAACCCGTACCTCGAGCCGGAGAAGTACTCGATCGAGGAGTGCAAGGAGCGTGGCAAGACCTACGCCGCTCCGCTGTACGTCGAGGCCGAGTTCATGAACCACCTCACGGGCGAGATCAAGACCCAGACGGTCTTCATGGGCGACTTCCCGCTCCAGACCGACAAGGGCACGTTCATCATCAACGGCTCCGAGCGCGTCGTCGTCTCGCAGCTCGTGCGCTCCCCGGGTGTCTACTTCGACAAGACCCCCGACAAGACGTCCGACAAGGACATCGTGTCGGCGCGCGTCATCCCGAGCCGTGGTGCATGGCTCGAGTTCGAGATCGACAAGCGCGACCAGGTCGGCGTCCGCGTCGACCGCAAGCGCAAGCAGTCGGTCACCGTGTTCCTCAAGGCGCTGGGCATGACCAGCGAGGAGATCCTCACGGAGTTCGCCGGCTACACCTCGATCGAGGAGACGCTCGCGAAGGACACCATCGTCACGAAGGAAGATGCGCTCCGCGACATCTACCGCAAGCTGCGTCCGGGCGAGCAGGTCGCTGCCGAGGCCGCGCGTGCGCTTCTCGACAACTTCTACTTCAACCCGAAGCGCTACGACCTGGCGAAGGTGGGTCGTTACAAGATCAACCACAAGCTCGGTCTCGACGCACCGCTGACCGACTCGGTCCTCACGGTTCAGGACATCGTCGCGACGATCAAGTACCTCGTGCGTCTGCACGCAGGCACGGAAGAGACCTTCCCCGGCATCCGCTCGGGCAAGAAGGCCGACATCCGCATCGCGACCGACGACATCGACAACTTCGGCAACCGTCGCATCCGCGCGGTCGGCGAACTGATCCAGAACCAGGTCCGCACCGGTCTCTCCCGCATGGAGCGCGTCGTCCGCGAGCGCATGACCACGCAGGACATCGAGGCGATCACGCCGCAGACCCTGATCAACGTGCGCCCCGTCGTCGCCGCGATCAAGGAGTTCTTCGGAACCTCGCAGCTCTCGCAGTTCATGGACCAGAACAACCCGCTCGCGGGTCTGACCAACAAGCGCCGCCTCTCGGCACTCGGCCCCGGTGGTCTGAGCCGTGACCGCGCAGGTGTCGAGGTCCGTGACGTCCACCCGTCGCACTACGGCCGCATGTGCCCCATCGAGACCCCGGAAGGCCCGAACATCGGTCTGATCGGTGCTCTCGCGACCTTCGCGCGCATCAACTCGTTCGGCTTCATCGAGACCCCGTACCGCAAGGTCACCGGGGGCGTCGTCACCGAGGAGATCGACTACCTGACGGCTTCCGAAGAGGTCGACTTCAACATCGCGCAGGCCAACGCCCCGCTCGACAAGAACGGTCGCTTCATCGAGAGCCACGTCCTGGCCCGCCCCAAGGGCGGCAGCGGCGAGGTCGACATGTTCCTCCCGGAGGACATCGGCTACATCGATGTCTCGCCTCGCCAGATGGTGTCGGTCGCGACCTCGCTCGTGCCGTTCCTCGAGCACGACGACGCGCAGCGCGCGCTCATGGGCGCCAACATGCAGCGTCAGGCTGTGCCGCTGCTGCGCAGCGACTCGCCGCTCGTCGGAACCGGTATGGAGGGCTACACCGCCATCGACGCCGGCGACGTGCTCACGGCTGAGAAGCCGGGTGTCGTCACCGAGGTCTCCGCAGACCGCGTCACCGTCATGCTCGACGAGGGTGGAACGCAGGATTACCACCTTCGCAAGTTCGACCGCTCCAACCAGGGCACGTCGTACAACCAGAAGGTCGTCGTCAACGAGGGCGACCGCGTCGAGGTCGGAGAGGTCATCGCTGATGGCCCCGCCACAGAGAACGGCGAGCTGGCCCTCGGAAAGAACCTCCTCGTCGCGTTCATGACGTGGGAAGGCTACAACTTCGAGGACGCGATCATCCTCAGCCAGGACCTCGTGAAGGACGACACCCTCTCCTCGATCCACATCGAGGAATACGAGGTCGACGCCCGCGACACGAAGCTCGGCAAGGAGGAGATCACCCGTGATCTCCCCAACGTCAGCCCTGAGCTGCTGAAGGATCTCGACGAGCGCGGCATCATCCGCATCGGTGCCGAGGTCCGCCCCGGCGACATCCTCGTCGGCAAGGTCACGCCGAAGGGCGAGACCGAGCTGTCGGCGGAAGAGCGTCTGCTCCGTGCGATCTTCAACGAGAAGAGCCGCGAGGTCCGTGACACCTCTCTGAAGGTGCCCCACGGCGAGCAGGGCACGATCATCGCCGTCAAGGAGTTCAACGCCGAGGACGGCGACGACGAGCTCGGCTCCGGTGTCAACCGCCGAGTCGTGGTCTACATCGCCCAGAAGCGCAAGATCACCGAGGGTGACAAGCTCGCCGGTCGTCACGGCAACAAGGGTGTCATCGCGAAGATCCTCCCGATCGAGGACATGCCGTTCCTCGCGGACGGAACCCCCGTCGACATCGTGCTGAACCCGCTGGGCATCCCGGGTCGAATGAACTTCGGTCAGGTGCTCGAGACCCACCTCGGGTGGATCGCGAAGCAGGGCTGGAAGGTCGAAGGAAACCCGGAGTGGGCTACGAAGCTCCCGAAGGACGCCTTCGAGGCCGCACCCGGCACCAAGGTCGCCACCCCGGTGTTCGACGGAGCGAGCGAGGAGGAGATCGCAGGTCTCCTCGACTCGACCATCCCGACCCGCGACGGTGTGCGCCTGATCGACTCCACCGGAAAGGCCCAGATGTTCGACGGCCGCTCCGGCGAGCCGTTCCCGGCGCCGATCTCGGTGGGCTACATGTACATCCTGAAGCTCCACCACCTGGTCGACGACAAGATCCACGCGCGTTCGACTGGTCCGTACTCGATGATCACCCAGCAGCCGCTCGGTGGTAAGGCGCAGTTCGGTGGCCAGCGATTCGGTGAGATGGAGGTGTGGGCCCTCGAGGCCTACGGTGCCGCATACGCGCTCCAGGAGCTCCTCACGATCAAGTCCGACGACATCCTCGGCCGCGTCAAGGTGTACGAGGCCATCGTCAAGGGCGAGAACATCCAGGAGCCCGGCATCCCCGAGTCCTTCAAGGTGCTCATGAAGGAGATGCAGTCGCTCTGCCTGAACGTCGAGGTCCTCTCGGCAGACGGCACGCTCGTCAACCTGCGTGACACCGACGACGAGGCCTTCCGCGCTGCGGAGGAGCTCGGCATCAACATCTCCAGCCGCTTCGAGGCCGCCTCGATCGACGAGATCTAAGGTTCAGGCCGCCGACTGAGCAGCATGCCCGGTCGGCGGCCCACCTCCCCGATTTCTTCAGAAGAATTCCTACACAGGAGAATTTGTGCTCGAGTCAAACACTTTCGATGAGCTTCGCATCGGCCTGGCCACCGCGGACCACATCCGCGCCTGGTCCTACGGCGAGGTCAAGAAGCCTGAAACCATCAACTACCGCACCCTGAAGCCGGAGAAGGACGGTCTCTTCGGAGAGCAGATCTTCGGCCCGTCCCGCGACTGGGAGTGCGCCTGCGGAAAGTACAAGCGTGTCCGCTTCAAGGGCATCGTCTGCGAGCGCTGCGGCGTCGAGGTCACCAAGTCCTCGGTCCGTCGTGAGCGCATGGGTCACATCGAACTCGCCGCTCCCGTCACCCACATCTGGTACTTCAAGGGTGTCCCTTCGCGTCTGGGCTACCTGCTCGACATGGCGCCGAAGGACCTCGAGAAGGTCATCTACTTCGCCGCCTACATGGTCATCTCGGTCGACGAGGATGCTCGTCACCGTGACCTGGGCACGCAGGAGAACAACATCCGTCTCGAGCTGAAGACGCTCGGAGACCGTCGCGACGCGAAGATCGCCGAGCGCCTGGCACGCCTGGAGGAGGAGCTCGCTTCCCTCGAGGCGGAGGGCGCCAAGGCCGACGCGAAGAAGAAGGTCAAGGACGCCGCCGAGAAGGAGATGTCGCTCATCCGCAAGGGTGCCGACGAGGCGATCGCCAAGCTCGAGCGCGTGTGGGAAGACTTCCGCACCCTCGAGGTCGGCGCACTGCGTCCCGAGGACGACGTCTTCCACGAGCTGCAGGACCGTTTCGGTCAGTACTTCGAGGCCTACATGGGCGCGGAGTCGATCCAGCGTCGCCTCGCGGCGTTCGACCTGGCAGCCGAGGCGGAGAGCCTGCACCTGCAGATCTCCGAGGGCAAGGGCCAGCGCAAGATCCGCGCGATCAAGCGTCTGAAGGTCGTCAACTCGTTCCTGGAGACCGGCATGAGCCCGGCCGCCATGGTGCTGGATGTCGTTCCGGTGATCCCGCCCGAGCTGCGCCCGATGGTGCAGCTCGACGGTGGCCGCTTCGCGACCTCCGACCTCAACGACCTCTACCGTCGTGTGATCAACCGCAACAACCGTCTTCGTCGTCTGATCGACCTCGGTGCCCCCGAGATCATCGTCAACAACGAGAAGCGGATGCTGCAGGAGGCCGTCGACGCACTGTTCGACAACGGTCGCCGTGGTCGTCCCGTCACCGGAACCGGCAACCGCGCCCTGAAGTCCCTCAGCGACATGCTGAAGGGCAAGCAGGGTCGCTTCCGTCAGAACCTGCTCGGAAAGCGTGTCGACTACTCCGGCCGTTCGGTCATCATCGTCGGACCGCAGCTCAAGCTGCACCAGTGCGGTCTGCCCAAGCAGATGGCTCTGGAGCTCTTCAAGCCGTTCGTGATCAAGCGCCTGATCGACCTCGGTCACTCGCAGAACATCAAGGCAGCCAAGCGCGCTGTCGAGCGCACCCGTCCCGAGGTCTGGGACGTGCTCGAGGAGATCATCCGCGAGCGTCCGGTGCTGCTCAACCGTGCACCCACCCTGCACCGTCTGGGCATCCAGGCCTTCGAGCCTCAGCTCGTCGAGGGCAAGGCCATCCAGCTGCACCCGCTCGTCTGCGCGGCGTTCAACGCCGACTTCGACGGTGACCAGATGGCTGTCCACCTGCCGCTGTCGGTCGAGGCTCAGGCCGAGGCCCGCGTGCTGATGCTCGCGTCGAACAACATCCTGAAGCCGTCCGACGGCCGCCCGGTCACCCTGCCTTCGCAGGACATGATCATCGGTCTGCACCACCTGACCACGGTCAAGGCGGGCGCAGCCGGTGAGGGCCGTGCATTCGGTTCGGTGGGCGAGGCGATCCTGGCCAAGGACGAGGGAACCCTCGACCTGCAGGCCAAGGTCCGCATCCGCATCCCGGGTCTGACGTTCCTCGAGGGCGAAGCTCCCGAGGGCTACGAGCGTCACGGTCTCGTCGACGCATCGCTCGGTCAGGCGATCTTCAACGACACGCTTCCCAAGGGATACCCGTTCGTCCGCGAGCAGGCTGACAAGAACAAGCTGTCGCAGATCGTCAACAAGCTGGCCGAGGAGTACCCCAAGGTCGAGACGGCTGCGTCGCTGGACCGCATCAAGGACGCCGGTTTCTACTGGGCGACTCGCTCCGGTGTGACCGTCGCTCTGAGCGACATCCTGACGCCTCCGAACAAGGCGGAGATCGTCGCCGGCTACGAGAAGCAGGCCGCGAAGGTCCAGTCCCAGTACGAGAAGGGCCTGACGACCGACACCGAGCGTCGCCAGGAGCTCATCAAGATCTGGACCGAGGCGACGGACGAGGTTCAGGCCGCGATGCGGGCGAACTTCCCCGAGGACAACACCATCAACCGCATGGTGTCGTCCGGTGCTCGTGGTAACTGGCTGCAGATCCGGAACATCGCCGGTATGCGTGGTCTGGTGAACAACCCCAAGGGTGAGATCATCCCGCGTCCGATCATCTCCTCGTACCGCGAGGGTCTGTCGGTTGCGGAGTACTTCATCGCGACGCACGGTACCCGTAAGGGCCTGGCCGACACCGCTCTGCGTACCGCCGACTCGGGTTACCTGACCCGTCGTCTGGTGGATGTCTCGCAGGACGTCATCATCCGCGAAGAGGACTGCGGCACGTCGAAGGGCCTCGAGCTCCCGATCGCCGCTCCGAACTCGCAGGGCGAGCTGGTGCGCGACGCGAACGTCGAGAACTCGGTGTTCGCTCGTACCCTGGCCTCCGATGTGGTCGACAGCAAGGGCGAGGTTCTCGCTTCTGCCGGTGACGACGTGGGTGACGTTCTCATCGACAAGCTGGTCGCGCTGGGCGTCGAGAGCATCAAGGTGCGCTCGGTTCTCACGTGTGACTCCGCTGTCGGTGTCTGCGCGCAGTGCTACGGCCGTTCGCTCGCGACGGGTAAGACCGTCGACATCGGAGAGGCCGTCGGCATCATCGCGGCCCAGTCGATCGGTGAGCCCGGTACCCAGCTGACGATGCGTACCTTCCACACCGGTGGTTCGGCTTCGGCCGATGACATCACGCAGGGTCTGCCCCGCGTGCAGGAGCTCTTCGAGGCGCGTACCCCCAAGGCTGCGTCGCCGATCGCAGAGGCCGACGGTCGCATCACGATCGACGAGACGGACAAGGCCAAGAGGCTCATCCTGACGCCCGACAACGGTGACGAGGAAGTGATCTACCCGGTTCTGAAGCGTGCGACGCTTCTGGTCGAGGACGGTCAGCACGTCAGCGTCGGTCAGCCGCTGCTGGTCGGAACGCTCGACCCCAAGGAGGTCATGCGTGTCATGGGTGCCCGCGAGGTGCAGCGTTACCTCGTCGGTGGCGTCCAGGGCGTGTACCGCTCGCAGGGTGTGCCGATCCACGACAAGCACATCGAGGTCATCGTCCGTCAGATGCTCCGCAAGGTCACCGTCGTCGATCACGCCGACACGACCCTGCTTCCGGGCGAGATGGTCGACCTCAAGCGCTACCAGGCGATCAACCGCGAGGCTGTGGCAGAGGGCAAGCGCCCGGCGTCCGGCCGTTCGGAGCTGATGGGTATCACGAAGGCGTCGCTCGCGACGGAGTCGTGGCTGTCGGCCGCCTCCTTCCAGGAGACGACCCGCGTGCTCACCGAGGCTGCGATGCAGGGCAAGCGCGACCCGCTGGTCGGTCTCAAGGAGAACGTCATCATCGGTAAGCTCATCCCCGCCGGAACCGGTCTCTCGAAGTACCGCGACGTCACGGTCGAGGCCACCGAGGAAGCCAAGAGCGAGCGCTACCCGAACCGGATCTTCGCATCCGACGGCGCGTACGCTGACGGCGACTTCGGCTACGTCGACTTCGACGCGTTCTCGACGGACGACATCACGCCGGGTACGTACAATTGACCCGCTTGCGGGTCAAGATTGAGCGAGCACGCGCGTAGCGCGAGCGAGTCGAAACACTGACGTACTGAGTGAGTGAGTGAGAAGGCCCCGGGCGATTCGCCCGGGGCCTTCTTCGTGTCCGGACGCCGTCAGTCGAAGAGGTGCGCCACGATGCTCGAGGTGTAGCCCTCGGGGGCCAGGTTGGAGTATTCGGAGTCGATCAGCACGTCGTCACGCCAGAACAGGGTGCGCCCGTCGGTGACCGGGTACTGCGTGTTCGGCCAGGTCTTCTCGCAGCGGGTGCCGCCGTCCGGCGTGAAACACGTGAAGCCCTCGTCGGCGACGAGAGCGTTCAGCATGTCGAGGGCCGGGCCGCGGTTCATCAGAGAGATCGTCGTGACGAGACGGGTGGTGTCGGCCTTCGGGTCCGCCCAGATGCAGGTCAGCGTGCCGTCGTCGCCCACTCCGGAGGGTCCGAAGGCCGCATCGTTGAGCGGGATGTCGTCGAGCTGGGCGAGCACGTCGTCCGACAGGACGGCGCGACAATCGGAGGGCAGAGCGATCGGCGTCTCGGTCGGAGTGGGGGAGGGCGACGGACTTGCAGATCCATCGGGTGAAGAACTCGACGACGGCTCCCCGGATTCGCTCGGGCCGGCGGATCCTGAGCCGGTGGAACCGCAGCCGGTGAGCAGCGTCACGAGCAGGAGAGCCGCAGCTCCGGCGGCGATTCGAGGGTTCATGCGCTCACCGTAGCGCTGATGGGATGCGGTGCAGGGAAGCCGCGCAAGCGGGCCCAGAAGCCGCTCTCGCGGTAGTGTCGGCAGAATGAGTGATGAATCCTCCCGAGCACGCGGTGCAGTCGTCGTCGGAGACGCACTGATCGACGAGATCCACGACGGCGGTGGAGTGCGAGAGCTGGTCGGCGGCGCAGCGCTGAACGTCGCCGTCGGCCTTCGCCGGCTGGGTGTTCCGACGACGCTGATCGCGATGGTCGGAGAGGACGAAGCGGGTGCGCACATCCGCGAGTACCTCGACGATCACGACGTGCGACTGATCGCCAGCGAGGCGCCGCTGGGCTCGTCTCGTGCGATCGTGCAGCGTGCGTCGGACGGCGAGCCCGTCTACGTCTTCAACGAGGCGGCGCAGAGGCGCAGCATCCGGTACTCGGGCGAAGCCGTCCAGGCGATCGCCGACTCGGGTCTCGTGGCTGTCAGCTGCTTCCCCTTCGACGTGCCTGCTGAGGTCGATGCGCTGCTCGAGGCCGTCGGTGATGCTCGACTCGCTGTCGACCCGAACCCGCGTTCGGGGATGCTGAGCGATCGTGCCGAGTTCGTCCGCGGCTTCGAGCGTGCGGCTGCCGGGGCATCGATAGTCAAGGTCGGCGCCGATGATGCGTCGCTTCTCTACGACGGCGATCTCGACGCCCTCCGGGCACGGCTGCGTGCCCTCGGTGTCAGCGCGGTCCTCGCGACCGCTGGTGCTGATGGCGCGGCGCTCGAGTCGGATGCCGGCATCGTGACGGCGCCCATCTCGACGCTGCCAGGACGCGTCGTCGACACCGTCGGAGCGGGCGATGCGACCCTCGCCGCTGTGGCGGCGGGATTGGCGAACGGCACGCCGTCCGACGCTGACGGGTGGCGGCAGCTGCTCGTTCGAGCGATGGATGTGGCCGCCGCGACCTGCCGCGCCGAGGGCGGCCTGCTGCGGACTCCGGAGTCCCTGGCCGACCCCGACCCGGGCGTCTTCGGGAGCTGAGCGCTCGATTTCTCACGCCTGCCCTCGGCAGGTATGATTATCTATCGTGCCCCCGGTTGGCTGTCGAAGTCGGACGGGTGCGCTCTGGCGAGTTACCCAAGCGGCCAAAGGGATCTGACTGTAAATCAGACTGCTCAGCATTCGGGGGTTCGAATCCCTCACTCGCCACCAGGAGTTGTTCGTACTTCTCACGAAAGTTCTCCAGGAAACTCGAAACGCAAAGAAAAACGCCCCCAAACCGGGGGCGTTTTTCGTTTGTCAGCTGCTCACAATCGTTCTGGGAGCTCTCGGCGCGCCTCAAGCACGACCGCAGGGCCCAATCAACCGACTTCCAGGCACACTGAAGCCGTCGGTGTTGCAGTGACCAACGTACTCACCTCAGGGAGAGGACCAACGTCTACGTGCGCGCGGGCCCGCGTCTGCTTCGTCGGGCCAGGCGTGCTTCGCGCAGCATGAGGCGGGTGCGTGCGGAGGTGCGTCGGCTGCGGCGGGTGCGCGCGACGGGCGGTGTGATGCCGTCTTCGATCTCGCCGGCGCGTTCGTCTCGTTCGAGGAGGAAGTCGCGGATTCGCTGCAGGTTGGCGGCGGCGATGGTCATGACTTGCAGGAACGCCTGTGCGGCGCGGCCGCGCATGCGTCGCCGGCCCGGTTGTGCGAGGGCGAAGGTCGCGGAGTCTTTGACGTAGTCGTTCGCGGATTCGACTTGGGAGCGGGCGTAGCCGAACATCGCCTCCCACTCGTCGGTGCCGTACTGGTAGTGCTGGCCGAACTTACCGTCGTCGGTGTAGTCGAAGCTGGTGCTGGTTTTGTTGGTGCAGAGCTTCCCAACGACCTGCGGTCGGTTGAGGATGGGGAGCAGGGTGCGGCCGGGCTGTGCGGCTTTCGGGTTGGGTTTCAGGTCGCAGGATGCGGTGGGGGAGCCGCCTGCGCACGGGCACTTCTTCGCGGTCTTGCCGCGGCTGTCCATCTTCTCCTTATCGGTGACGAGGAACGGTGTGCGCTGGTTGATGAGGTTCTTCCAGCGGACTCTCCTCGCGGCCTCCCGTGACTTTCGCTCCTCAGGGGTGAGGGTCGGGTCCTCCTCGTCCTGTCGGGTTCCCTTGCGGTACTCGGCGGTGGCGTTGATGAGGTCGGGGTGCTCTGCCATGGACGGGCAGTACCAGTTGCCTTCGACCATGATGGCGCCGTGCGCGTGATGCTGCATGCCGAGCGCCCATTCCTTGGTCGGGTACTGCATGACGAGTTTGATACGGAGGGCCCGGAGCGGGTTCTGGAGTTCGTCGGGCTTCCCGCCCGGGAGGTAGGCCTGGTCACTGACGAAGTGGTCGATGGTGTGTCCGCGTTCGATGAGCGAGTTCACCAGGCGCATCGCGGACGGGGCAGGCTCCTCGCCGGGGCGGTGCTGGTCGTATGCGACGATGAGCGAGGGGACGACGTCAGGCTGGGAGGGGTCGTTGGAAGTGATGACGGCGAACTCGGCTTCGAGGGAGTATTCGCGGACGCGTGCCTCTTTGAACACATCGGTAGGTTTGCCGGCTGCGGTGCGGAGGTAGAAGCCGTGGTCGGGCTCGATGGAGACCTTCTCGTGCGGCTTCTTTCGAGCGAGGCGTTCTTTGCCGATGCCGCGGGCGAACGCTTTCAGGCGGGTGGCGTCGACGGCGAGGGATATCTGCGCGGGGCGGTACTGGGCGGGGAGCATCTGGTAGGTGGCTTCGAGCATCTGGTTCGCGAAGATGTGGGCGCGGCGCGCTTTGGTCTTCATTTCTTCGTCGCGGAGCCTGCGGTCCTCCAGCGCGTCACGGTACTCCTGCACGGTCAGTCGTCGCTGGCGGGTGGGGAGCGGGTAGGCGTCGAACAGGTCGATGATGCGGCGTGTGCTGTTTCGAGCGCGCTCGAAGAGCGCTTCAGCGGGAGCGAGAGGGTCGTGTTCGATGCCGAGGATGGCGGCGGTCTTCGGCTTGAGACGGCTTCGGAGGATGTCCTCGACACGGCGGATGTGCATGGGCTGGTGCTCGCAGGCAAGAACCAGCCACAGGATGAGGGTTGCGCGGACCGTCAGATAGGGGCGGCGTCCTCCTTTGTAGGTGCGGTCCTGCTGTTCCCAGAGCAGGACAAGGTCGACGAGTCCGGACGCGTCTATGACCATGGCCGCTTGGCGGATCGTCTGCTTGGGGATGGGCCCGCGGGCGGTCGGATCGTGGCGGAGGAGCTCGTCACGCATGAGCGCCTCCGTTCCGAAGCATCGTTCTCTGTTCGCGCGCGGAGGGCATGTCGATGTAGGGGGCGAGCCGGCGCAGGAACGCGGCGTCGAGGAGGCCGGCGGCGTTCATGAGCACGGAGACGGGGGTTCCGCCGTTGACGTGGGTGACGAGCCACGTGTTTCGCATGCGCTGGGGGACGGGGCGGATGTCACCCCGGAGGTTCCGGCGGATGTCGTTGAGGCTGTGTGAGTCGCGGGCCGTGCGTCCTGGCCCGATGAGCCAATCGCTTCTTTCCGGAGCGGTGGACCTGAGCTCCGCGAGCAGTGGCGCCCACGTGTGCAGCGCGGGGACGGCGCGCGGTCGTGGCCCATGGACGGTGACATCGACGTCGCCGTTGTCCGCGACCGTGACATCGCCGGTTCTGCCAAGCATCATCTCGTTCACCGTGAGGCCACATCCGAGGCCGAGCGCCGCGATGGCTGTGGCGTCGAGGCGCTTGCGAGTGCTGGGCTGGTACGCGGCCCACGAACGGATTGTGGTGATGTCGTCGCCGCTGTACGGGATGTCGGCGGGGGCGGGCGGAGCTTGCGCTCGTCGCGGCAGCGGATCCTCGCTGAACAGGGTGCGGAGGATGGCGCCTTCGCGGGCGGCTCCTTGCGGGCGAATCTGGGTAGAGCGGTGCTGCGTGTACACGTCGATGAAGCGTGGGGTGAGGGCATCGTCCGCCTGGCCGACGAGACCGCGCTCTCGTGTCCACTGGACGTAGCCGGTGAGCGTCGCCAGCGCCTGCCGCGTCGATGCTCCCGATTGGTCTTCGATGTGGGGGCGGACGGACGCGAGGACGCTGTCGCGCATCTGCGCCCAGTCGTCCGCGGGCAGGTACGGGTTGTAGGTGTCGAGAAGGTCGGGAGTCACAGCCATGTGGGGGCTATGCGCTCGATGTGCGCGTTTTTGACACAATGTGCGCCGTGGAGACACAGGAAACCGGTTTGGTGCCGGCGAAACGCACACGGCCTCTAGAATCGAGTGGTGAGTGATGCGCCGCGAGACTGGTTGGTCGACGCAACCACGTTCGGTCGGCCGGGGTTGAGTGACTGGGTGCCGACCGCTACGCGGCGGGGCGAGGCTGAGTGCGCAGCTGCGCGCCTGCAGCACAGTGCGGCGTTCCACGTGCGGGCGTTCCTGCTCGCCGAGGATCGGACGCAGGGGTCGCTGGCCGAGGCTCTGGGGTGGCGGCGCGAACGGCTGTCGCGAGTGCTCGGTGGGCAGGTGTGGGTGACGCTCTCGGATCTCGAGCAGATCCTCCAGGCCTGTCGGTCGAGTGTGGCGGGAGTGAGTTGGGCGAGTACACCGGTGTCGGACCGTGCGACTCCGGCCCGTCAGGTCGTCGCGTCGTTCCTGCGCGAGCAGTTGCAGGCGCTCGAGGCGCCCGCACACCCGCAGGGTGGCGTGCAGCCGCGGTAACCGATGCATGTCCGGCTCTTAGATGTGCGGGAGGAACTTCTCGTAGCGGACGAGAGCGTCCATGGACTTCACCCCGGCCGCATGAAGGAGCGTGTGCATCGGCGTGCCGCGGGTGAGCTGCTCTACAATCCACGTCACCCGCATGCGCTGTGTCGTAGGCCGCACAGAGAGGCCGCTGGAGCGTTCGACGAAAACGGTGACGATGTTCGCGTGCCAGCGGGTGCCGGGTCGGAACAGCGTCGCTGACTGGTCAGTGGTGTGCTGTGCAATCTCGTTGAGCGCAGGTGCCCAGTTCGGGGTGACGGGAACCGTGCGGGGCTGAGCGCCACCGACATGAACATGCTCGCCGCCCGGGCCGACGTCGAATGCGCGGATTCTGCACAGATCGCGTGTCGGGAGTCCCGCGCCGAGGCCCAGGCATAGGAGAGCTCGGGCGGAGGACTGTCGCGCGACGGAATTTTGGAACTCGGCCCACCCGCACAGGTCTTCCACCTCTGCTGGCGTATACGGGGCGCTGGGCTGCGCAGCAGATAGGGGAGTGAGCGGCGGCAGGGCGTCCACAGTTCCGAGGGTTTCGCCGGTGCGCAGCAGGATCGCGCGTTGGCGGCCCCTCGTGGACGGTGAGGAGGTCGGCATGAGATCCACTGCATAGGCGATCACGTCGCGGCGGAACAGTGATTCTTTCGCCATCGGGAAGCCGGCGACGTTCACGCACCAATCCACGTGGTGCGCCACCGCGTTCGTCACGGCGGCGAGCGAGTAGGGCAGGATGCCGGCGACATCGCGGACAATGTCCTTGACGACCTGCTGTACCCGCAGCCAGTCTTCTGTCGGCAGGTTGGGGGTGTACTCGTCGACGTCCACGGCACCACTCCTCCCTCAGTCCAGGATCCTGTGCCGAAAGTACAGGATGCTGTGCTGTAGTTCTAGGGCGGATGCCGTGTTCTTGAGACGTGCCTCTTCCTGAACCCGATCTCACGCGCTTGCGTGCTGTGCTCAATGAGCGGCGTCACGCGGCAGGGTTCACGTTCGAGCAACTTGCTGAGGCGTCAGGCATCAGCCGGCAGACGTTGCTGAATATCTCCTCCGGAAAGTACAACGGCGACCTGCGCACCTGGCTCAAACTCAGCCGCACGTTCGGGGTAAGCATCGACGAGCTGCTCGGCGACGTGTGGCGCTAGCCTGGGGCGCCCCGCACCGAGCCTCTGGGCGCCCCGGGCAGGTGGAGGGTTCCCCGGGGCGCCGGTCTGGTGATTAGGAGCGGGAGCGGCGACGCATCAGGAAGATGCCGAGGCCCGCGAGCAGTGCCGCAGCCGCGCCAGCGACGACGAGAGTTGTGACGTCACCACCGGTCGCAATGAGCTTCTGCCCCTTGAGGTTCAGGGTCTCATCCGGGTCGCCGCAGACTCCGCGGTTCACCTCCCGGTCGAGCTCGTCATAGGTGACGGCGACGAAGTAGAGCGTCGAGTCCACGTCCGGGTCGAAAACGTGAGTCTCGCTCTTGACCTCGAGGGGGTGGTCCTCGTCATAGAAACCGCCGACGAGAGGGACGTCGGCGCTGGTCCACGCGAGGTTGTCTTCCGTGCACGCGGTGGTGCCTGCGGGGACGAGGTAGGCCTCGAAATTCATTCGGCCATTCTCGGGGACGTAGCCGGTGAGGGCCGCGGTGTCCCAGACGTTGACTCCGTGCTCGATACCGGTGGTTGCTCCGGTCTCGCTCATCGCAACCGTCTTCACGTCGAGGGCGAACGACGTCTCCTCGGCGATCCCGCACTCACCGGCGTGGATCAGTTCCCGCTCTCCGACGGGGTTCCCGTCCTCGTCGGTGCCGGGAATCGACCACAGCTTCTCCGACCACAGGTACTTCCCGTTCTCCGTGAGCTCGTGGGTGAACGAGGGGTACTGACCGTTCTCCGTCACGGTCGTGCCAAGGCTGTCCGTGTCGCTGGCCACGAGGTTTTCCGGGGAGCAGACCCAGGACAGGTCGCCGGGTCCGAACGTGACGGGGTTGCCCTCGTTGTCGAGGATCGGGTCACCGTTGGCGTCCGTCGTCGGGTAGTCGATGACCCAGGCGCCGTCCTCCTCCTGCACCATCGGTACCCGGTACAGGTCGAAGGTCAGCTGGGCGCCGTTGGCAGGCAGGTGGCCGTCGATGATGGCGGTGTCGAAGATGCCTTCACCGATGCTGCCGCCGGCCGACGCCTGGGTGGCCACCGTGGGCTGGAGGATGGTGGAGATCTCCGAGGGGACACCGTAGTTGTCCACAACGTCCACGATGTAGCCTGCGGTGTCGTCCTGGTCGACGCGGAGGATGCTGAACACCCAGACGATGCTTCCTTCGCCGGACGCCGGGACGCGAATGGCACCGTCTTCCAGGGTGGTCGGCGTCGAGATGTTCGCGTTGTCGGTGACCGTCTCGGTGTGCGTACCAAGGTGCACGGCCTCGTCGGGGATCTCGGTACCCGGGACCTCGTTGATGTCGGCTGCCGCACGGGGATCGTAGTACGCATCCCAACGGGTGACAACCGGGATGTTCTGCCCGTTCTGCTGCAGCCACAGGCCGTCAGTGGTGACCGCGGCGGTATCGGCGGCCGGGCCCGAGAGCAGGACCTCCTTGTCGACGACGTGTGTGCTCACCGTGAACTGCATTGGGGTGATGCTGGTCTCCACCGTCTGACCAAAGTTGTCGGTGAACGAGTAGTCCTCCGGCAGGTACATGCGCGTGATGGCGGACTGGTTGTCGTAGTCGATGCTCCACACCCAGGTGTAGTAGCCCGCGGCGTCCACCGGCTCCTCGCTCGTGGCCTCGTACGTCACCGTCGGGCCATCTGTGGTGGACGTGGAGACAGCCGCGTGCCCGGCGACGCGCGCGTCGGAAGGAACCGTGTCGGATTCGGCCGGCTGATCCGCGAACGGACCGTAGAGCGTGCCTTCCGCGTTCACGACGCGGTAGCTGCCGTCCGCGGTCTGCGGCCACGGGTTGTTCAGCCCCTGGCTGTCCGCGCGGGTGCGGAACGTCAGGGTGTCGGTGGCGTGCTCGCCCGGCTGCACGTATGCGGTCGCCGTCGTCGACAGGGCGGGGCGGAACAGGACGGACCGGGTGGTGGGGTCGGTGCCTGCGACACTGAACTGGGTGGAGGAGCGGGGGCCGGGGCCCGCCGTCATCTGCTGGTTTCCGGTGTTCCAGACGTGCACCGCGCCCTCCCAGCCGGTACCTGCCACGGTGAACGTGCCGGTGCCGGAAATCTTGTACGGGGCGCCGTCCTCGGTCGGCGGCACACCGGTCACCGGGTACGGGGTGTTCGCATGCATGCCGGAGAGGCTCGCCGATCCGGTCGTGGTGAAGACACCGTTGGTGAGGGTCACGGTGCCCGTGGAGCCGGCGGTGCCAGCCATGGTGATGGTGCCCAGGTAGTTGTTGAAGTTGTCTACCTGAAACGTGAGTGAGCCGGAACCGCCCTCGACAGGGCCGGCCGTCACTGTGGACGCGGCGTCGATGAGAGCCTGGGCGCGGTCAGCGACGGCCGCAGCTTCGGAGCCGCCGACGGTGCTGTACAGAACCCAGTTCACGTAACCGTGAAGATCCCACGAGCCGTTCCAGCTGTGCGAGGTGAACATCGCACCGGGGTTGGCGATGTACTTCACCGCGAAGTTGACCGCCGCCGCCTCCCGGCTGCTCGACGTCTGTCCGAACGTGGTCACCAGGTAGTTGATGCGAGCCAGGTCGTTGCTGCTGAGTGTCCTACTGCCAAAGGGGCTGGTGGAGGTGACGCTGCTCTGGTTCCCGGCGCTGCTGGTGCTTCCGGAAGGGTTGGAGACCCCGGGTTCGATGCAGTACACGATGCTGCCGTCCGGCGCGACGAATCCGCCCTGCCAGCCGATGCGGTCATCCCACGTGCCGTAGCCGGCTCCCTGTGCTGCGGCCTGGGCAGGCTGCCTAGTGGCGACGAGCGCGGTCACCGCCAGCGCGAGTACGAGGAAGGTGATGACTGTCGCCTTCAGCGCGTGGCGCAG
Source organism: Microbacterium sp. Leaf161 (assembly GCF_001423645.1). Classification (NCBI taxonomy): domain Bacteria; kingdom Bacillati; phylum Actinomycetota; class Actinomycetes; order Micrococcales; family Microbacteriaceae; genus Microbacterium; species Microbacterium sp. Leaf161. The sequence goes on from NZ_LMOW01000001.1 coordinate 2,117,105, forward strand.
GCGTGGTGCATGTGTGATCTCCAAGACGCATCCTTCTGAGCGGCGGACTGCGTGCAGAATCTTTGCATCGCGAGGCGTGCTCAGCCAGTACCCTGCGGCACATAACAATCACGCCGGCCCGTGTCCACGAGAACAGCGTGAACGGGACCGGAATCGCGCACCGCTGTAACGCCCCTGCTGTGGCGTCGACGCTGGCCTAGACGGACGGCCTGATCACTCCTGGATGCTCGTTTCTGCCAAGTCTGGCAAGCTCCTGCCAAGGCGACCTTGGCTGGAGCTTGCCTTACTCCGGACTGGGATCGGGGGGCCCTGGCAAGGTTGCCAAGTAGTAGATAGTTCATATGAGAGATCAAAAGTAAGTAGTAAAGATAGAGGCAACTTCTCTCTTCACATCCCTACAGGGATACCTTCCGCACTTGGTCACCTTGGCTGGAGGTCTCTTTTATAGCGTCTCAACTGGGATAAGGAGAGTTTGACAGCCTTGGCAGCGCCGTGGCACAAGCCAAGTCGCAGAACCACCACCACTGAGCCGACACGACACCGCACGGCGCGGTGCGACGCCTGCCTATCGGTGTTCGCGTCCCACGGGCCTCCGCGGGCTCTGTACTGCACCGGGCAGCGCGGAGTGCGACAGTGCCCCCCGGTACCGCGGAACACGGGAGGTTCGTGCGCTGCGAGCGTGGTCCCGTACGTCGCCTTCCCCGGGTGGCGGTGACCAGCGTGTGTCATCGGGCGGGTGGCGAGAAGGGCGCAGAGGCCTGTCAGCAGGCCCCCGCACGGTGCGTGAACCCAGCCAACGGCGACGCAGGGGCGGCGCACTCCCGGGGCGTCAGGTTCGTCTCCCCGGCCCCTGTGCGTACTCACCGCAAGGGAGAGCGCACGTCACGGTGATGGCACCGCGCACCACTTAACGACGGCGCGGCGCACACCGCACTGCCCTGCACTCGAGCGTGTGGCCGGGCCCATGTCCTCGACACTGGGCATGCCGGGTTCCGCTGCAACAAGGAGGGTTTTCATCATGCCGAGAAAGTCACGCCGCGGCAGCGTCGCGCCCATCGTCGGGTGCGCGGTGGTCGTCGCGGCCGGGCTGAGCCTCCTCGCATGCACCTGGGTGGCACCCACGGACACCGAACGCGTGCTGGGCTCGGTGAAGGTCGCCGTTCAAACAGCCACCCAGAACGCCATCGCCCCGGACCAACCTCCTCAGATCACGCTCGGCGAAGAGGGCGGTGAGCGGGAACTGGACGCCTGCACGGGCGAGTTCATCGAGATGATCGCCTACCGGGACGGCTCCGTGCCCCCGCTGTACGCTGCCCACAACAACTGCGGTGGGGACATCATCCTGGGATGGAAGCAGGGAACCATGGTCCAGATCGCGGGGGCGGACACCGTGTATCAAGTTGTTGATGAACGAGACACTCCGAAAGGCGCACCCGTCGAAGCATTGACTGGCATTGGCGGGGAGCTTGTGGTGCAGACGTGCTTCTACGGGGAGGATCGCATGAGGTTTCTTGCGCTTGCCCCAGCTGCGGCCTGACAGCACGCCAGTTTCACCATCAGACCATCTGGACAGGAAAGCACTACATGACTGACACATCGGATTTCTTCGAGGAACTGATCGACGACGCCCCTCGGGATCCACAGTCTTCTGGGTTCACGGCCTCGTTCCGCGGCTACGACAAGGCCGAGGTCGACTCGGCTCTGAGCGCGCTGCGCAATCAGCTGCAGCAGGCGAAGGCGGACCTCGCCGCCACCGAGGCGCGCCACGAAGACGCCGTCGAGGCGCTCCGCGAAGAAGAGCGCATCGCCCGCGAAGAACTCGAGGCCGAGCTTCTCGCCACCAAGGCGAAGGCCGCGGAGACCGAGCAGCAGGTCGCCACCCTGACCAACGAACTCGTCGACACTCCGCGGGCGGACGGCCAGGAGGCGCCGTCGCGCGAGCAGTTCGAGGCCATCCTCCGCGTCGCCGAAGAGCAGGCGAACGTGCTCATCCAGAACGCCGCGGTGCAGGCGGACCGACTGATGGCCGCAGCTCGCGAAGAGGTCACCACGCAGCGTGCCGAGGCGGATGCCGATGTCACCCGCATCATCGCGCACGCTCAGCACGATGCCGACCAGGTGCGCCTGAAGATCGACACCGAGTACACCGCGCACCAGGCGACTCTCGAGCGCGAGGCCGCGCACGCCGCCGAGCGGGTGCACCAGGCGACGCAGGAAGCCACGGCGATCCGCACCGAGGCCGAGAAGGGCGCTGCGGCGCTTCGCTCGCTCGTCACTCGCGAGACGACCCAGCTGCGTGCCGAGGCGGAGCGCGAGGTGCGCGAGATGAACGCGCGTGTGCTCGAGTTCGAGGAGACGCTCACCCGACGCCAGGACGATGCCCAGCAGGAGTTCCTCGTGCTGCACAACCAGGCCGTCGCCCACGCCGAGCGCATCACGAACGATGCCAACGAGCAGGTCGCCGCGTCGCTCGATCATGCACAGCGCATCTCTGCGAAGGCCGACGACTATGAGCGGCTGATGCGCTCGCAGGCGCAGACCATCGAAGCGGATGCCCAGGTGCGCGCCCGCGACACGCTCGACCGTGCGCGTGTGAAGTCTCAGAAGATCGTCGACTCTGTGACGAGTCACACCTCCGCAGTGCTGCGGGATGCCGAAGACCAGGCGCGCCAGCTGCGCTGGCAGCAGCAGCAGCTCGCCAGCTTCATGGCCGAGGTGCGCGAGCTGATCCGCCCGGACGGCATCTTCAGCGACCAGCAGACGGACGACCTCAGGCCCGCGGAGCTCCTCGGCGACGAGCCTCGGGATGACGAGGGTGATGCGTCTCGTTCTGAGAAGGAGATTGTCGAGATCGTCGACGACCCGATCACCACACTCTGACCCGATCTGCCATCACAGCAGGGGATGCGAGTCGTTGGGCGGGGGATGAGCACATTGGCTTCGAGTGGCAAGCGCAGCGCAGTGCCCACCTCTCGCACTCTCAGCGAGTAGTGCGGGAAGAGGGGGGGGCGACGCGGGCGCACTTCGTGGTGGCCGGTGCGGACGCGGACGGCTCGCACGCCTAGGAGCGTACCCACGGGCGTCCGACGTAGCATGGGGTCATGGTCGGTGTCCCGCGTCTGAGTCCTGCCGAGCTTGTGTCGGGATGGCCGGACGTCGCGACAGATGATCCGGCTGGAGAGGTCGCGCGCTGCGTCGCTCTTGAGTTGCGGTCTGCCATTGCCGTCCATGGGCTGCGCGCCTTCGCCGATCAGGTGGACCTCAACCACTCGACGTTGCTCGGCGTGCTCGCGGGGCGCACGTGGCCGAGCGTGCAGTTGATCGCGCGCATGGAGGCGGTTCTGGCCCGTCCCGTCTGGCCGCCGCGCTGATTCGTCGTCCGTGCCCGTAATTATGGTCGTTCTGTGGAGAGGGTATCCGCAGTTCTCTGTCCGAGATGGGGGTTCGAGCGGGTGGGGCCTTTGCTCAGAGGGGCAGCATCGCTCGTAGTACTGGTGTGTAGTTCGGGGGGAGCGCCCGGACCTCACCTCGCACGTGCTCCAGCTGGCCGGTCTGTGTGTCCCAGCGCACGGCTCCTCCGCCTGCGCTGAGAACGCGAGCGAGCGTGAGGGTCACCAGGTCGAACGCCTCTCCACGGCGTGTGCGGGCGAGGGTGTGATGCCACTCGATGGCAGCGACGCGAACGACGATGGTGTGACGGGGGCGGGGCAGCACTGCAGCCCACGCCAGGGTGGCGTCAAGGGGCGTTTGTTGGCATGCGCCGCACCGCCATGACTCCCGGTGCAGTGCCGCCCACTGCACCGGTTCAGACCGGTGCGGGAAAACAGTGCGAAAGCCGGCGCGCTCTGATCCGTCGAGGGGAATCTGGGTTCGCGCCGGGGGGAACGCTTTCGTGGGGCTCATTTGCAGCCGATGGTCCCGCAAGTGCCTGTGGGGCGGATGAGGAGGAAGCATCGCGGGCATACGACGGGGGGAACGGTGGCAGTGAGGGCGAGGTCCGTGGGGGGTATCGGAACGACGCGGACGGAGGCGAGGGGGGTCATGCAGCGTCCAATCTGACGGGGGCAACGTCGATGTACGGAGAAGGCGCTGCCACGGGGGAGCCGTGGCAGCGCCTGTGAAGCGGTGAGCGCGGGGGGTGTCACCGCTTCCAGGGAAGATTGACAAGAAGCCAACCCACCGGGGAGACGCCAGCTGGGGACTGGCGTCAGACTCAACTCTGCGGGTGATTGCGGCTGTCCGGCGCCCGAAGTGAGTGTTTTACGCGGGCCGTGTGCGTTGGCTAGGTGACCAGGGGCCGAGGTGAAGGGTCAATACTTTCCCTCTTGCGAGCACGGAGGGCGTCGTTCAGTGTGCGGCGGCGCGTCCTTGACGTCGCCCCGGTCGCTGGGAGCCACGTTCGGCCAGGCGTGGTTGTGGATACGCAAGGGGCGAGTTTTCTGCACTGCACTTGCTCGCATTCATACGCACCGATGGTCTTTTGCTCTGTGCGCCCACCGCCGAGTAGCCACGCTGAAAGTTCGCGCGGGCGTGGTGTGTTGGCTCTGGCCGTGCGCGTAGATCAGCGGTACCGTTCCGGAAAGGATCCCTGTGCGGAAGAGGTCGACCATGGTGGTGGGCAGAGAACGCGACCTTGCAATCGCGATGAGCGTCATCCAGGACGGGGGGAGCCTGGATGTTGTTGGTAGCCGCGGTAGCGGGCGCACCACGTTCCTGGAAGCGGTGTGTCTGCGACTCCAAAACGCCGGCTGGGTGATCGTGCGACTACGCGGAGTCGCGTCGTTGCGCCAGCACCCCCTGGCCGCGATGCAACTGGCAGGAATGGTGCGCGTGAATGACTCGCGCCCGTTGACGATTCAGAGCACCGCTGAAGCGCTGGAAGCGCAGATACGTGACAAGAAGGCTGTGATCGTCATCGATGACTGGGACGACCTCGACGAAGCGTCCTGGGGGATCGTGGAGGGAACCCGGCGTTCGCTGGGAGCCCCTGTGGTCATCTCTCGACTGCAGGGTCGGCAGGCTCGCCACACACCCTCTGGGCTTGATGCCTCCACGTTGGAACCCGCGTTCGTCATCGACATCACACCGTTGCGTTTCGACGAGCTTGAATCCGCCGTGGAGACGGTATTCGAAGCGCCTGTGGAGATCAGCACCATGCGCCGGATCTACTCCAAGTCCGGAGGGATCGTGGGGCTTGCAACCAGTGTCGTCGCTGCGGCCATCCGAGAAGGACGCATCCGCAAGACCGACGGAGCGTGGACAGCGACGCGGGATCTCTGGAGCGCGGGGCTTCGGGGGGTGGTCGAAGCGCATATCGAGAACCTCGACGAGGATGCACTGGACGCCCTGGAGGTGATCGCACTTGTCGGGGACGCCGATATCGACACGGTTCGGAAGCTTGTTGCGTGGCCGACGCTGGAGCTTCTGGAACAGCGAGCGATGATCCGAATGGTCGCCTCCGGTAACCGGCACCTCGTTACGGTCGTCCCGCCACTCCTAGTGGAGTTCTTCCGCAATGAGCCTCTTGCCGCGCGCCGGATGCGATTGCAGGCGCTGATCAGTGAACGGTTGGGCGCGGAGGGGGAGCGTGTATCTGGGCCATCTCTCAGTTCCGGAGTGTTCGCCCCGGACACGGATGCCGCGCTCGTGCGGCTCATCCATGAGCGCACCCGTACTCGACAATTGGTGACTCGCGCGGAGTGGGAGGCCCGTCCGGAACCGCATACCGCGTACGAGTACGTCACCGCGCTGATGAACGCCGGAGCACCGGACTCGGCGATCTCTGCGGTGCTGGACTGGCCAGGCGAATCCGCAGGAGACCCGCTCAGTACGGTACGTCTGGCAATACTCCGCGCGCGCTGGACTGCCAGCGTGGGTGACGTGGACGGCGCCTTGCGAGACTTGGAGACTGCCCGCACGACAGCGGGCCCCCTTGCGGGGATGCTCGCGGCCGCGGCAGTGACAGTCGAATGCGAGCATAAAGGAGTGCCGGAGGATTTCGCCGCCCGGTTGGAAGTGGACGACCTCGCCCCGGAGCCGGTACGGGCAGCGTTGTGGGACGCGCAGATCCTTGTTCTTGCCACCCTCGGCAGATTCGTGGATGCGTCCCGTGTCTTCGCGCAATATGAAGCGGACGAACGGGCTGCCGCGCATATGCCGGGAAGCGTCCGAGCGCTGAACGGGCTGGCGTTGTTGGGAGCGGGACGCCTTGAGGACGCGTTGACCTGGTCGATGCGGGGGGTGGACGAATCGTTCGGGCTGTTGGATGTGGATACCGCCCGCGCGCACGGTGCGGTCGGCGTCGCGTGCATGATCATGTCAGGGGATAACGGACCCGTCGAGGACCTGGTGGCGACTCTCGTCGCTGCGGGTCCGTTCCCTCGTATCTCGGCCGGGTACCACCGGATGCTGCTGACGATGGCAGCGGTCGTGGCCGTTCGACGTGGCAACATCGCGTTGGGGGAACGCTATATGGCCGAGATGGCGTCCCTGCCTGGCGCGAACGGTCTGCTTCCCGGCCAGTCAGTGTCGTGGGCCAACGCGCAACTTCTTGCATCCGACGGCGACACCCGTACTGCCGCCACGGTCCTGTGGGAGGCCGGGGAGGACCTGTGGGCTCGGGGCGGGCGCATGTCCGGGATCCTGAGCATGTTGAATGCGTGCGAAGTGACGCCTGAGGCGCATTGGCTGGAGGCGGTGCGCTCGCGGATCACGAAAATGGACAGTCCTTTGCTGTCCGCGCATTACACCTTCGTGGTCGCTGCCGCCGCGCAAGACGGCCCTGCTCTGGAAGCCGCTGTCGACGGGTTGGTCGCGACGGGGCGGATGGGTATGGCGTTGGCGGCGCTGCGTCGCGCGGCGCAGGCGTACCGGTCGACGGGAGATGACGCACGGGCCAGGGACGTTGATGCTCGCGCTAGCGAGTACCTCGAGTCGCTGCCGCTGCGTAGTGTCGACGTTGACCGGTTCGCCGCAACGACGGTGAGGCTGTCGGATCGCGAGGTGGAGATCGCGCGCCTGGTTGCCGAGGGGATGTCGAACCCCGCCATCGCCTCTCAGCTGGTATTGAGTGTGCGGACCGTGGAGAGCCACATGCATCGCATCATGCGTAAACTCGACCTCCCCAATCGGCAGTCCGTCGGTGACTACATACTCAGCCACCAGGGTATGTGACGTCTGCGCGCTGCTGTAACGGGTGGTCGTCACCGTCGCACGGTACCGGCATCGGCCTGCGGACGTTTCCCGCTGTCAACGGAACTGCATGGTCCTGCTGGTCGTGTGTGGCGCTCGTTGCTTCCTGATCCCGCACCGGCGGCACAGACCCCGCCCTCCCACAGCTCACAGGTGTAAACGTACGGCGTCTCGACGACTGGTCACCCCAAGCTTGCGGTAGATGGAGCGTTGGTGCGAGCGGACCGTGTTAGGGGATACGAACAGCGCGGCTGCGATCTCCTCCGCCGTCAGCGGTGTCCCGAGGTACCCGTACACTTCTCGTTCCCGGGCGGATAGCGGTTCGCCGACGACTCCACCCGACGTGTCTAGCAACCGGGTGAGGAGCTGGGCGATGAAGTCGGTGTGCGGGGTGGGGAGCGCGGCGGCCTCGGTGAGGAGCGAGCGGATCTCTTCGCCCCCCGACAGAAAAGGCGAGAGTATGTCTTCAGGGTCGGCGGCCGCGAGGGCCCGACGCAGTCGCAGGTGAGCGCGAGCGGCATCCCCAGCTGCATGGGCGATGAGCGCAGCGGTGGTTTCTGCCGAAGCGGCGACGTAACTGACACGGCGTTCGGCGGCGGTGAGACCGCTAAGCAGCTCCATGGCGAGGTCGCCCCGGCCCGCTTTCCTGGCGATTTCTGCACCGAACGTGCGCACCAGGGGGACACTGCGTTCCGCCCGGAACTTTTCGACGATGGCTATGGCATCCGTGTACTCGCGCAATCCCGCGTGCAGCGCTGCCTGCCCGAGCGCACGGTAGGTCGCCCACGGCACGCCGTGACGGTTCTCGGTGGATATCCCCGTCAACAGGGTACTCGCGGCCCGGATCTCTGCCGGCTGTTGGCCGGCGCTTGTGATCAACACGAGAAACAGGCGTGCCAGGGCCGGGTAGGACTGTTCCCCTGATGCGCTCGCTGACAGCTCGGTGAGGAGCCGTTCGGTGACAGGACGATCTGCGCGCCAGTATGCCAGGAACGCATGCGCGAATATTCCGATGCCCCCGTCAAAGCGATTCCAGTCGTCAACGGTCTCCGGGCTCAGCGGGGGGCCGGCGAGGAGGGGGTCCCCGGCAGCGAGATGCCCACCGTACGCCAATGCGAACAAGAGATTCGACCGCGCGCGATCTCGGAGGACTGACCGCCGTGTCCGGGTTGCCTCGTCAACGGCTGCACGCAACAATCGGACGGCATCCCGCGGACGCCGGCGCGTCCTCATCATGCCCCATCCTGCGATGAACACCTGATACGGATGCAGGATGCTGGTGCTGTCACCGAGCTCAAGCGCTTGCGCGGCTGCCGTCACCGCGGCGAGGAGCTCTTCTTCCCCGTCGGCGAGGAAGATCTGAGCGAACGGATGCGTGTGTCTCCACTGCGAGCTGTCGTCCTCATGGGCGACAGCTCGTGCGGCGAGCAGGCGCGCATTCTCTCGGTCTCCGAATAGGTTGATGCACGTGGCGCGGATGAGCGTGATGGTGGGGTCCTCGCGAAGGACATCGGGAACGGAGACGCAGACCTCGTGCAGTGTTCGTGCGTCGTGTTCGATGAGGAGCTGCAACCAGCTCGCGCAGATCATCTCGCGAATGAGCGTCGCGTCCTCGGTGAGAGACGCGTGAGCGAGCGCCTGAGCGGTGTCGCGGTGAAGAAGATAGCGGGCAGCTCGGCTGTGCAGGCGCTGAGCACGGGCGGGATTGGTGCGGCGGACGAGGGTGTGGCATGCGCGAGCGAAAGATTCATGCCAGCGGTAAATGGTGGTTCCGACATCGTCAACGAAACGGTCGAGGAAGATGCCGTTGGCCGCACATTCTTCGAGCAGGTGCGCAGCCGCGGGCTCGCCGGTGAGTGCCGCAGCCAGGCCGGGACCAAGCGTGAGGCTGGTCGTCGCATCCAGTACGAACTGGCGCACGGGTGGCCGCAAGCTGGGGAGAACAACCTCACGAACATAGTCCGGGAGACGTTCCGCGTGCTGGGCGCGTGCGGACGTCGTTTCGCCGGGAAGGAGTCGTAGCGCGACGGCGGCGGGCCATCCTCCGGTCGCTGCAACGACCTCGGTTGCCATGTGTGCATCGATGCTGTGATCTGCGTCGCGCAGGTGGGCGGTCGAGACGACTTCCGGCACCGTCATCGCGAGCTCCCGGGCATCTAGAAGGATTCCCGGGTGCGCCAGGAGGAGCTTCGAGAATCCGGTTTCATACCCTGCGGTTCCCGCGCAGATCACTCGGAGGCGGCCGGCGGCGACTCGAGTGAGCGCACTGATGACGTCCCCTGCCGCGTGCGGGGCGTGCTGAATATCGTCGATGACCATCGTCACCGGCGACCGCGTGGACGTCAGAAGATCGGCGGCGTTGGTCAACAAAACCGCGACGTCACTCGAGTGCGGAGAGGCCATCCATAGCGCCGACAGGGTGACGACCCGACCCGGTGGTCGCAGTGCGCGCTCCAGCGAAGCGACGATCCCCATCAGCAGCGAGGCCGACTCATCCGGTGGGCCGGGTGTCAGCGTCAACCAGGCGACCGTGGAGGTCGCGTGCGCAGCCCACGAGGCGAGCAGCACCGTCTTGCCGAACCCGGGCGGCGCGACGACGAGGGTCACGTTCGCGATACTCACTGACTCGTCGACCCGGGCGCGCAAGCGCGGACGGTCGATGACGTTTCCGGGCAGGTGAGGTGCTGAGGTCAAGTACCACGGTGTCGGGATCCAACCGCTCGCTGCGCTCGGGGTCAACGCGGGCGCGCTATCAGCCTTGAGGTCAGCGATGACGCCGGTGTGCTGGCCCCCGTCCCCGAGTGCTGTCATCGGTTCCCCGTTCCGCCCTACGACTCCTCTCGACATCGTCGCACGCCCCGCCTCGGAGCGTGTGCGGGCAAGCCAGAAATGGCCGCGGGTGCCTGGGAAGTCATCCACGATTGATGAACGCGACGAGGTGGTCTGTGTGATGTGCGGCCGACGGCCGTACGGTGAAGTGATCCCGGGTCACAGACCGGGGTCACGACGAGATCTCTCCCCGGTCTTGTCGTGAGCGGGCCGACCCGGCCCGTCTCCCGGCCCGGGTGCGACTTCGGGTGGCGCACCCGGGCCCATCCCGGATCCACGGCTCCTTACAAACTGCACACATCGGAACACCATGGCCCTCTCCGCCCAGCGAGGGTCGCGAGGCATGAAGCGGTGAGTTCCGTGAGGGAGGTCATCCTCCCCGCGGGCCGGGCATCTTCTTCCCGATATCCGGTCGGCGTGGTCGATGCGGGCCCATGACTCGGGGTACACGGTGTCACGAGTCACGTCCTGACCCACCCGGGACTTGTTCGTCGGGTGTGCATGGCGTCAGAGCGCGGAGATACCCGTGCCGATGATGTGCGCTCCGACGATCAGGAACAGAGTGGTCATGATCACGGAACTGTTCGCCGTCAACCATTCTCGGATGCGAGTGAGTACGCGCCGGGAGGTGGCGGGCGCGACGACGACCAGCACGACCGGGACGAGAACACTGAGAGATGCCAGCAGCGCGAACACCCCCACTGCCGCCCACAGCTCGGGTGACGTGGTGCCGAGTGTGCCGAGGACAGATCCTGCAGATGCAGCAACGAGCAGATTCTTCGGGTTCACGGCGGACAGCGCGAATGCGAGTGCCCCGGACATCGACGCGGAGAGGGTGTCCAGCTTCGACATCCATGCCGGCAACATCGGCGTTTTCCCGGGGGCGGGGCGGGTTCGCCAATGACGCCATCCCAGCCACAGCAGTCCCGACCCGAGAACGATCTGCACGATGCTGACGATGGTGTGGGCAGCGCTGGAGTCCGTGGCGGGTATCACGTCGGCGAGCAACGCAAACAGTCCCGTCGCCACCACGACCCCGAAGAACCAGCCGATGAGGAACACCACCCCGCGCAGCCGCGACTGCGGGGCCATGAGGATGAGGATCACCGCAACGACGGGCAGGGGGCTGATGGCGATGGCGACCGCGTTCGGGAGCACCATCCCGAGAACGTCAGGCATCAGCCTCCTCTGTGTCGAAAACGTGAGGGGGTACGGATTCTGGTGGACGGGGGAGGAATGTGATGCCGAGAGCGATGACTGCCACCCCGAGGAAGGTCCAGATGATCACGGCCGGGGACAGAGGTCGTGCGAGGACAATGATCCCCGCCCCGGCGACGGCGACGAGAGTGACGATGACGGAGGTGTGCGCGCTCACCCATGCTCCTACGCGCCCCATGTGCAGGCCGCGGGCTTCCAGTCGTCCGCATGTCCGGACCCCCGCGGCAGTGACCGCTGCCCTTAACCTTTTCGGGAAAGACGCCGGCCCGCTGAGCCACGCGACGAGGAACACCATGACGGCAAGAGAGGCGAGCGCAGTGATCATTGAGGAGAGGTTCGAGGAGGCCGCGTCGAACAGACTCTGCGCAGCCTCAGGGGTCATCGGCGTCTTCGCGCCGCTCACCGAAATGGCGAGGACGGTGCGCGCAAGGGCGAGTGCGACAGACAGGACCACCAGGGTCGCGGCGGTCATCGCCGCCGTGACGGCCACAGCCTGTCGGCGGCGCCTGGCGCACAACACGCCCGCCGTGAGGAGGAGCAGCGACACCCACGGCAGCCATGTCCCGACGATGTCAACGAGGAGGTACGCAGTGCGCACCTCCTCGAGGGAAGCGTTCTCCAGCAGAGGGACGGCCCGGTCGACGATGGGGATCGCGTCGGCGAGCCCGATGCCCGCATCCAGCAGCCGGGCGCGCACCTGCTCGACCACAGGGCCCAGTTGCACGCTGAGCGTGCCATCGTTGATGGTGAGGACGGCGTCATCCTCACCGCGCAAGGCGACAAGGAGCTGCGTGTGCGTGACCTCCAGCGTGTTCTCCCACGTGGAGGCGAATGCGTCCGAGCGGACGATGCCGTTCACGGTGGCGTCGATGAGTGACTGGGTGCCTTGCGCGGCTGGTCCTTCCAGCAGAGTCAGGGCGGAGTCCGCGCGCGGGGGGAGGTCGAGGGCGCGGATCCCGTCCATGAGATCTTTCGTGAGCGCGGGCACGTCCACTGCGTCGTTGACGGCAGCCAATGACGCATCGACGAGCACGTCTTGAACGGCGGGATCGTCGGCGAGAGGCGCGAACGTCCCCACGAATTGATCGGTGGTCAGTAGCTGCGTCTTCGCGTACACGGCAACAAGACCTGCGACGCCGGTGACGAGGCCAACGACCACCAGGACAGCGGAGGCGATGCTCCAGCCGATGCCGCGGCGGCGCGGGCTGACCGGCGGTGTCAGCGCGGTACGCAGTTGCTCGTTCTCGGTCTCCAACGTGGAGACGCGGGCGCGCAGGACGCTGATGGATTCGTCGGTGAGAGTGTCGGCGTAGTCACTCATGGAGCAGCGGATTCTTGGCGAAGGTGAAGTCGTCCGCTGTGAGCAGTCTTTGCGGGTGCATCGATCCGAGTTGCTGCAGCCGGTGGGCGACAGCGCTGCTGATGGCTGTGTGCGCAGCCGCGGCGAGTAACCCGGAGGGTCCGACGCGTCTCAGGATTGTCATGTCAGTTCTCCTCGAGGGCGGCTGGCGTGGCGAGACCCGCACGGATGAACGCGCGAACGGTGGGCGCGAGAATGAGCGTGATGTGGCCGCCACTGGCGACGACTGCGGCGGACAGGGCGCTCGCCCATCGCATCTCCAATGCCGCAGCGGAGGTGCGTCGGGGGCTTCCCGGCGACGACAACGACAAGGGCGTGGGGGCGGAGGGCATCACGTGTCCTTTTCGGTGGAGCGGGCGTCCATTGTGCGGCTCCGGGCGGGTGATACGCATCGTCCATCGATGATGATTTCCCGCCGCCATATCCGTAGGATGTGTGCCGACGACGGCGGAACACGATCCAATTGCAGAAACCCCTTCCCGCTTCTCTCCTGGAGGCACTATGCGTGCATTGACCGTAGGGTCCGACGTTCACAACCCGACCATCCCTGCAGTCCTGGACGCGCGGCGCTTCAACCGCCACACTTTTTGGTGCGGCCAGAGCGGCAGCGGTAAGACATACGCGCTGGGGGTGGTCTTGGAACAGTTGCTATTGCGCACCGAGTTGCCGTTGCTGATCCTCGATCCGAATGCGGATTTTGTGCGCATCGATGAGGTGAGAGAATCCGTCAGCTCTCACCTCAGCGAACGGCTCGGGAAGGTGGATGTGCGGGTGTTCCGTTCGGGTGCCAGCGCGACATCCGACGACCGCCTGCATGCGCGGTGGGTAGATCTGTCGACGGCGGCCAAAGCCGCCGTGCTGCAGATGGATCCGATAGGCGACGCGGAAGAATTCAACGTTCTCCTGCACGTCGACACGGTTGCAGACGGGGCGACGTTCGATGCGGGGGCGATGGTGCAGGCGTTGCGGGACAGCGGTGACCCGGCACAGGCGCGGTTGGCAAACCGGATGGAGAACCTGCAGGTACTGGAGTGGGATCTGTGGGCACGAGGTCAGGTGGCGGTCACCGATACCGTGGAGGCGCGGCCGCGGGCGACGGTGCTGGATCTGGGAGGATTCGAACATCCGGAGGAACCGAGGGTCGCGGCGTTGGCGGTGCTGGAGCACCTGTGGGCGCAGCGGGAGTCTCGCAATCCCGTGCTGATCGTCATGGACGAGGCGCACAACATCTGTTCCCCTAATCCGGTCACCGCGGTGGAGCGGGCGTTGACGGATCGGGTCATCCAGATCGCCGCGGAGGGGCGGAAGTTCGGCTTGTGGCTGTTCCTGTCCACGCAACGCCCCACGAAAATTCACCCGAATGTGCTCTCCCAGTGTGACAACCTGGGCGTGATGCGGATGAACTCTCCCCGCGACCTCGCCGAGCTTGCGGACGTTTTCGGGTTCGTGCCCGAGGAGCAGATCCGGTCGTCGCAATCATTCCGCCAGGGGCAGGCGTTGTTTGCCGGGGGGTTCATCACCCAACCGACCGTGGTGCAGATGGGCGACCGGCTGACCCATGAAGCCGGCGGCGACGTCGCTGTGCCGGTGCCCGCGGATGGGCTGTGAGGGTTACAGGGTCACGCGCAGTGCGTCGCGGCGGTTCGTGACGCCGAGCTTGCGGTAAATCGCGCGCTGGTGAGTGCGGACGGTGTTCACAGATACGAACAGGGCGGCGGCGACTTCGCTGGCGGTCATGGAGCTGCGCAAGTACCCGAGGATCTGTAGTTCTCGTGCGGAGAGGACGGTGCCGCGACGGTCGTCGGCTGGTGTCTTCTCCAGCTCGGCTAGGCGTGCGGCAACGAACTCCGGATGTCCTGTGCCTCCTCGGGCGTGGTCGGCGAGGATCTCCCGGACGCGAGGGTCTTTCGTGAGGAATGGGCGGATGATGCCTTCGTGGGTGGCGGCGGTGAGAGCCCTCTCGAGGCGGGCGTGGGCGCGGGCGGTATCCCCGCGTTCGTGGGCGACGAGGGCTGCGGTCGTCTCCGCAGACACCGCAATGTACGACACGCGTCGTTCGGGCTCTGTGAGGCCCGCCAGAAGTTCCATGGCCAATCCCAGTCGGCCGCCGCGGCGGGCGAGATCCGCGCATGACGAACGCACCACCGGGGCGTTGTACTGCGCGGTCAGAGTGTCCACGAGATGCATCGCCCGATCCATGTCGCCGGCTGCCGCGTACAGTTCTGCGCGCGCGATGGCGCGGTACGCCGGCCAGGGCACACCATGAACTTCCGTGCGTCCGATGCCGTTGAGCAGGTGTTTCGCTTCCCGCATACGTTGCTGATCCGCCGACAGGGCGGCGAGGAACGCGAGGTACACCCTGGCAACGGCGGTGTAGGACTCTTCGTGACCGTCGAGGTCGATGAGGATCCTGAAGCGGTTCTCTGCGTCAGCCAGGTTCCCCTGCCAGTAGGCGCGGAAACCGTGAGTGAATGCCCCGATCCCCCCGTCGTAGTGATCCCAGTCGTCGGTGTCACCGGCGGTGGGGGCGGAGGCGTGGGTGGCGCGTTCGGCGGCGGTGAACTGGCCGCTAAATGTCAACGCGAACTGCAGGTTCAGGTCCGCGCGGCGGGCGAGGATGGGGCGGTCGCTGAGGCGTGCTTCCTCTGCGGAAGCGCCCAACAGCCGGATCGCCTCGAGAGGCTGACTGCGCAACCGGAGGCGTGTCCACCCGAGAAGGAACAGCCGGTATGCGTGCACCTCAGGGTCGGGGGTGTCCGCTTCCACCAGTTCCTGGGCCCGGTCGACCGCGGCCTGAAGGTCGTCTTGGGTATCGGTGAGGAACAGCTGCGCAAAGGCGTCGGTGTCCGTGAACATGTCGCCTTCGGCGTGTGGCTGAGCGCGTGCGGCAGCGGCGAGAGCGCGGGCCGCGTCCCGGTCGCCGAGGAGGTTCGCGCAGCACGCCCGGATCAGCAGGATTTCCGCGTCTTCTGCGAGTGTCTTCGGTAGCGCCAGGCAGCTGGTGTGCAACGGGCGGGCGCCGTGATCGACGATGATCCGCAGCCATGACGACCGGATCAGAGCGAGGGTGCGCTGCGGGTCATCGGCGCGGAGGGAGTGACGAAGAGCTTCCACCGGGTATCGGTGGGAGAGCGTGTCCGCAGCGACCGCTTCCAGGGCGCGGCTGCGTTCGCTGTCGGCGCGCAGCACGATCCGTCGGCACGCGTCCGCGAACGCATCATGCCAGCGGTAGACCGCTGTCCCGTCACTGTCCAGGAAACGTTCCAGGAACAAGCCGGAGGCGACACACTGTTCCAGGAGCGACGCGCTGTCCGCCTCGCCGGAGAGCGCGCGGGCGAGAGCGCTGTTCAACCGTGTGCACGTGGTGGTGGTGAGGACGAACTCGCGCGTGCGGGGCGGGAGGGAGGCGAGGACCGTGGACTCGATGTAGTTGACCAGGACCCCCTCCCGCCCAAAGTCGGTGGGACCTTGCCCTCCGCGGCCGTCGAACTGTTGCAGGTGCAACGCAATCGGCCACCCCTGGGTGAGGTGGTGACGGGCGTCCGCGTCGGAGTCGCTGAGCGTCTCACCGCGCTGGCCGGCGTCGGTGACGATCTCATCGGACGTCATGGCCAGGTCGCCGGCGGTGAAGACCGAGTTCGGAGTGGGAATGCGGGGTGCGAACCAGGGCAGGATCTCTGGGGAACCGGCGATGGCGAACGTCAACCGGCCCTGCGTGAGGCGGTGCAGGACGGTGACTACACCGCTTTCCAGGATCGCCCCGGCGTGGTGGGCGTCGTCGATGATGACGGTCAACGGGGAGGGGGAGCCGGCGGCCATGGCGGCGATGCGGCCGATGAGGTCCCGGGCTGTCATGGGTGGTGCGGTCACTCGCAGCGCCCGCACCGAGGGCTGGGGGTCTGGGTCCCCCGCGAGAGCGTCGAGGGCGGAGACCACCCCCATCAGCAGGCGCTCTTCGTTGTCCCGGTCGTGAGCGGTGACCGTCAACCAAGCAGTGCTGGTCCGGTGACGGTGCGTGTAGGACGTCAGTAGGACGGTCTTGCCGTACCCGGACGGAGCAGCAAGAATCGCCACGCCTGTATCGGCGAGGACGTACTCCAGGCGGTCCAAGAGCCGCGGGCGTTCGACGGTGTGAGATGTCACCTCGGGGGCGGAGGTCAGGAACCAGGGCGACCTCA
The DNA here is from genome assembly GCF_001423645.1 of Microbacterium sp. Leaf161. Taxonomy (NCBI): domain Bacteria; kingdom Bacillati; phylum Actinomycetota; class Actinomycetes; order Micrococcales; family Microbacteriaceae; genus Microbacterium; species Microbacterium sp. Leaf161. Next base: position 2,133,881 of record NZ_LMOW01000001.1, read on the forward strand.
CCCACGATGCACCTGGCATCAGATCCATGTGATGATCATAACCACTTCGTGGACGGTCATCAGGTGCGGATGATCTCTTTTCGCGCACCTTCCTCGCCGGGCAGGCAAGGGCGCACAGTGAGATCACGGGATGCTGCTGGTCGAACGAATGAGGTGCGGATGCCGGACAAGCTGCGAGTCGTACTGTCCATGCGTCGGGGTGCCGCACGGTACCTCACCCGATTCGGGACGCGGAAAACGTTTGGGCGGGATGTGCGCGCGGGGATCGTGCTCGGTGTGGAGAGTGTTCCGGATGGTCTGGCCGCGGGTCTGCTTGCGGGATTGAACCCGTTGCACGGGGTGAACGCCTACTTGATGGGCACGCTCGGTGGGGCGTTGGCGACGGGGTCGGTGTTCATGACCGTCCAAGCGACCGGGGCGATGGCGGTTGTCGTGTCCGATGTGGACGCGTCGCTTCCGGGGGGACTCACCGCGGCGGGGCTTTCTACCTTGGGTGTCCTCACGGGGGTGGCGATGCTGGTGCTGGGAATCTTGCGTCTCGGGTCCCTGGTGCGATTCATCCCGACCGCGGTGCTGGTGGGGTTCATCAATGCTGTGGCGGTGAATATCGTGCTTGGGCAGGTCGACAATGCCACAGGCCGGGAAGCGGAAGGGGCGAACAGGGTCCTCCGGGCCGTGGACGCGGTCCTGCACGTGCTGTCGTGGAGTCTTCCGGCGGTGACCGTCGCTGTTGTCACTATCGCCCTCGTTCTCACATTGGAGCGGACCAGGCTGGGGCCGTTGGCGATGGTCGCCGCGGTAGTACTCGGGTCCGGTCTCGCCGCTCTCCTCGTTCTCGTTCCCGGAGTTCACCCCGTCGCCGTGATCGCAGACCTTGTGGACGTCCCTCGGGCGTTACCGGGAGTGAGCGTCCCGGACCTCTCTATGGTCCTCGAGCTGATCTTGCCGGCATGCTCGTTGACCCTCGTCGGGCTTGTGCAAGGTGCGGCGATCAGCGGTTCGATTCCCAACCCTGACGGGAGGTACGCGGACGCGTCGGCGGATTTCCGTGGGCAAGGTGTCGCAAATCTCGCTAGTGGCCTGTTTCAAGGGATGCCCGTCGGCGGGTCGATGTCTGCCACCGCACTGGTGCGTGCGGCGGGCGCCGCCTCGGCGATGGCGAACATCACCGCGGCAGCGGTGATGGCGGCGACGATTCTGCTGCTGGGACCCATGATCGGTTTCGTGGCGATGCCGGCGTTGGCGGGGCTGCTGATCCTCATCGGTGTGCGTACCTTCAAACCCCGGGACGTGCTCCTGGTGTGGCGGACCGGCCCGGTTCAGGCCACGGTGCTCACGGTGACGTTCGTTCTCACTCTGCTTATCCCGTTGCAGTACGCCGCACTCACCGGGGTCGGAGTGGCGGTGCTACTGCACGTGATCCGTCAGTCGAACCGAGTCGTCGTGCGCCGGTGGGTGTTCGACGACTCGTCCGTGCTACCCCGAGAGGTGGATCCTCCGAGGGTGCTACCCGCGGGAGAGACAGTGATCCTGATGCCGTACGGGAGCCTGTTCTTCGCCGCAGCGCCAGTGCTGGAGGCGCAACTCCCCGCGGTTCCCGGGGATGCGACCGGGACGGCGGTGATTCTCCGGTTGCGGGGAACGGAGGAGATCGGCAGTACCTTCTTGCGAGTGGTGGAGGGGTACGCAGCGCGGTTGCAGACGGCAGGTGCGGTCCTGTACATCTCCGGTGTCAGCGACAGTGTCGTGTCTCAGCTGCGGGCGACGGGTGCGTTGAGTCGGGTCGGAGAGGGGCACGTGTTCCCTGCCCGTGACCGGGTGGGTGAGGCGCTATCGGAAGCGAGATTGGCGGTCGACCGATGGCGGGCGGGGCAGGGGTGACCCTCGTCCGTCGCGGATGATTCTCGCGTGCAACGGTGCCCCCTGCGCGCGTGTCCGGGCAGTCTGGTGGCAAGCGAGTGCTGCCGCCAGATCGCGGCCGCGCAGGAAAGGAATCTGATGAACCGGACACGTGTGTTCACGGCTGCTGTCGTGCTCGGTGTGCTCACCACGGTGGGGATCGCAGGGTGCGCGCCCGAGCCGTCTCAGGAGGAGAACATCACTGCCGCGTGCGACGCATTGGAGTCGTTGCGGACGACTATCGACGACGCGTCCACGGATCTGCAAGAGGCGAGCACCGTGGGGGAGGTGCGGGATATTCGGGACCGTGTGGTCGCCGCCTACGACACAGCTGACGCCGCCCTGGATGCTGTCGCATCGGATCGGGCAGACGCCGTCCAGGAGGCAGGGGAGGCGTTCACGGATGCGCTCGGCGATGTCGATGATGAGACCGACATCTCGGACGCCCGGGATGGTCTGGTCGAAGAGGCAAAGTCGTTCCAGGACGCGCGTGCCGCCGCTCTGGCCGACCTGTCCTGCGAATAGCTGACACACATCCAGCGCCGTTTCCTCCGGCGCTGACGACTAGGACGGGAAAAGCCCGTCACTGAAATGTGAAAGGAGCTCGACCGTGAGCTTGTGGGAATCTGTGTGGGATGTTCTCGTCCTGCTGTTTTGGGTGTTCGTGTTCGTGTCGACGTTGTTCGCCGCGCTGATGGTGCTGATGGACCTATTCCGTGATCGGAAACTCAACGGGTGGGCGAAGGCTGCATGGATCGTCTTCCTTGTCTTTGTGCCGCTGCTGACGTCCCTGATCTACCTCATCGCTCGGGGTGGCACGATGCCCGAGCGCATCAATGCGAGTGCCCGGGAAGCACGAGAGGCGACGGATGCATACATCCGGGACGTCGCCGGCTCCAGTCCCGCGGATGAGATCGTGAAGGCTCAGCGTCTGCGGGATGCCGGGACGATCAGCGCTGACGAGTTCGAGACGTTGAAGGCTCGGGCGCTGCGGGGTGAGCATTCCGTCGCGCAATGAGCAGTCGGGAAGAGCCGTCGACATGGGGTCGGCGGCTCTTCCCGTACCCGGCGGTCAGTGCAGGAGTGCGTTGAGGATTACGAAGACAATCCCGAACGACGCGGTCGTGAGCGCCCCGACGATGCGCCCCAGTCCTGTGCTGCCGCGTCGAAGGAACGCGACATAGCCGAGGAACCCGAGGATGAGCGTGCCCGACCATAAGGCGATGTCGTTGGCAATCTCGTCGGGAATCAGTCGGGTTGTTCCGGCGAGAAGGATCAGTGTCGGGATCGCGGAGGACCCCAGTACTCCCAGGGACGAGGGTAGCGCCTTGCGGATCGCGTCACGCACGCCGATAGTGCGGTGCGCCCCCAGTAGCGCGACCGATCCGGCATAGAGGTGCGCCGCCCAGAACACGATGACTGTCACCGCCACCGTGAGGAGGACGGCGACGGACGATTTTCCGTTCGGGGCTGACACAGCGATGAGTCCGCTGACCATGATGGTGCCGGACACGGCCGCTTCTGTCCCGAACCCCGGCCGAAGCGCGCGGTGCACCCGCAGAACCCGGTCATGCGTACTGTGCGGTTCAGCCATGTGGTCAGTGTAGAGCGCCGGTGTCGTTGCAGTGGGCGGCTACCGGCGGATGCACGCGGTACCCGAGCCGCCAGTGCGCACGAGCCGCCAGTACGCGCATGATGACACGCGCACGCCAATCACCCCCGCAACGTTCGCTTCATGTGCCGGGGACGGCGGTCCACCGGTCGAGGAGGCTCGGGGCAGATGCGGCGGGGCGCCCGGCCGTGATGCGTCATGTGGGTGTCTCTGGTCACCCCGGGCCACAGAAGGACCCCACAAGGAGCGGAAGCCGTGCGCGTGCTCGCTTTTCTCGGGGAAGGTGGTGCACCGCAGGGACTACGTGGTGAGCGCCCCCGCGCTGCCTCACTACGGGTATCGGGGTGAGGGTGTACCTAACTACGCGTGGTTGCCACTGCAATAGGACGCGAAACCCCCACGATTCGATGGTGAATCCCTAACGTCTCCTATGCCGCGGGAGCGCCCCGGCGACGGCGGCGACGGCAGATGGAGGAGTGGGAGTGGGTGGATTTCTGCGTGCCCGCACGTCTCGGCTGGCTCCCCGTGCGCTACGGCGCACGCCCAGCGCCCCGTGGGTGCCGTTGATGATTCCAGTTTGTGAACTAGCGATGAAGATCAAGTGCGTAGAAAATTCTCCCTCCAAGCTCGACGCGGCTCAGCTGCTCGTGCCTGCGGAATACCAGTCGATTTATCCATTGACGATAGGGCGGGAATATCCGGTCGTAGGAATGCTGCTCTTTTCATCTCGACTGAATCTGTTGACAGTAGATGATGATGAGTTGCCAATACTGGCGCCCGCAGCAATGTTCGCATCGGAGACCTTAGCTATCCCGGAAGGCTGGCATTTCGCCACGCGTGCGGACCTGGGGCGCCTGGACGCAGCGTGGGGCTACCCGGAGTTGGTTGCCAGCGAGGGTCACTTCGAACACCTAGCTGAGCTCGAACCGGCCGCACTACAGGTGTTTCGACGCTACGTAGACGAGGCGCTAGCCGTCGTCGCTCCGAACGAAGAGCGGTGACTTTGCCTGCTGAACGTGTACGACGGAATCAGTAGACGACGCTCCTTAGCGTAGGTGCGCTCGTGGGGTGGACGTCGGTCGCTCTTAGTGGGCGGCTGGCTGTGGATAACGCGCTGCGAGCTGCAGACGCCGGATTTCGAGCTTTTTGTTGTGTGCAGCGTGACCATCGCGTGTGTGCTGTTTGTGACGATATGGCGCCGGTATCTCTGTTTTCAGGTCGACGCTCAATCGCACGCATCTACAGGGAAACCCCCCGAATCCTGCAGGCCCGCATGGACAAACACGGAGGAGGTCTATCGAAACAGACGGTGAATGATGCGTTGTCCTATGGTCGCGGGCGCCGGCGTTCATGGCCTAGCGTGCGTCCGAGCGTAGGTCGACGTCCGTGCTGTAACCGAAAAGCGAACACCAACTGCGAGTCCCGAAAGTGACCTTGCCGTGACCGAGGAAGACATGGCTGTCGAAGTGCGCCGTGCTGGGTGTGGACTGTTTTGCGTCGGCGCTCGCTCGGCAGCAGCCAGCCGTGCGGCACTGGTGCCCGTCAAGATTCATCCGTGATTGGTGAAACAGGCGTGCTTCAGTAGGAGTCGAGAGGCGGTGAATCGTAACGTGAGGTGTGCGATGAGATGTCGCGCTGAGATTCCCCAGGTCTCATCGGTGAGAGGCCCGGGGCCCCCACGGCTACCGGGCCTCTCCCGTCTTCACCGTTGTCGCGTCCCGCGACAGGACAAAGTCGGCCCGCGCACCACACGTTGCTGATCCACGCGCGGCAGCTCGCTGGTTGGGCACGCAACCCCACCTTCGTATCGGCTCGGATGGGTACCGTGTGGCGGGCAAAGACACCCACGACGCGCGCCCGCCCGCCATGGAGCTCGGAGCATCATGAGTGGCGGGTGCCCTGGATGCGGTGGGGCTACGATTCGGCCGTAGGGCGGGGAGCAGAGCGAAAGGCAGCGGTATGGGCGCGGGACGGGTGGGGTCTTTCGACGACCTGATGCGTGAGGTGGAGTCCTCCAATGTGGTTTCCGTAGCGCGTAATCTGCGTGAGGTGATTCTCGAGGGTCTGCCGGGCGCGGTCGAGGTTGTGAGGCTCGGTGAGGGTGCCGCCTCGTACGGGGTCGGCCCGAAGAAGATGAGCGACTGTCATGTGTACGTCATGCCGCACGCACACTACGTAAACCTGGGGTTCTACTTCGGGGCGAGGCTCCCCGATCCTTACGGCATGCTAGAAGGCAGTGGCAAGAGGCTGCGGCATATTAAGGTCCGCTCTGTCGTCGTGGCACGCAGCAAACCAGTAAAGGCACTGATCGCGGCCGGTCTTGAGGAACGCCGTTTGGCGCTCGGATTCACTTCACCGGGCTGAGCGCGATCCATGGTGGACGATCTTCGACTGCTTCCTCGCGAGCCGCGGGCGGACGACGCCATCGCGGGGACCTTCTCGGTGACGCGCGGGCCGTCACTGAGTCGCGACAGCACGCTGTCGAGAGTCTGAACTGCCGTACGTGTGATCGGGGACAGCGGGATCGGAGACCGGTGACGCCTCGACGAGGTGGGGCCCTTGAAAGCCCGCACCGGATGCGTCCCTGCTTGCTGTTATTTGGGGGTGTCTGCCGCACAGCGGAATCCGATGTGGGACATTGCGGTGTCGTCGGTCTGCGGGGACCGGGCGGCGGGACGGAATCGAAGGCAGTAGTCCGGTGAACAGAGGAACGACCCACCTTTCAGGACGCGGCGTGGCGGGGCAGTGCCGCCGTCACCGACTGTGAGGAGCGGGGGGCGTCCGTCCGGGTCGACGTGCGGAGGCTGATGAAAAGGACGGTAGGCGTCGGTCGTCCATTCCCACACGTTCCCGATCATGTCGAAGAGGCCATCCGCGTTCGCCGGGTAGGCGCCGACCGGGCTGGTTCCCCCGATGCCCTGGTTGTCGTGTGGGAACCGTCCGATCCATGTGTTCGCTCGTGGCCCGTCGGCGGGGTAGGGGTCGTCGCCCCAGGCGAACGCGCGACCGGTGCCGCCGCCGGCGGCGTATTCGAATTCCGCTTCGGTGGGAAGCCGACAGCCCACCCACGCCGCGTACGCTGCGGCGTCCTCGAATGCGACGTGCACGACGGGATGAGTCGAGCGTCCGTTCAGGTCACTGCCGGGGCCTTCCGGGTGTGCCCAGGTGGCGCCCGGAACCCAGGACCACCACGCTCGCCAATCGGACAGATCGACAGGCCGTTCCGGTGCGGTGAACACCATGCTGCCAGGTGGTAGGTCCTTGTCGCCGCCGGTGAGGTGCGCGGGGACAGGGCGTTCTGCGACCGTCACGTACCCGGTCGCGGTGACGAATGCTGCGAACTGTGCGTTCGTCACTGGGGTGCGGTCGAGGTGAAAGGCTTCCACGTGCCGGAGGTGCGCGGGACGTTCGTCAAGGTAGTGACGGTTGGAGCCCATCACGAAGTGAGCTGCCGGGATCGTCACCATGTCGCGACGCACGTGTGGCGCAGTACCAGCGTCAGACATAGGCCATGTGCACGCGGCGGATCTGGCCAGTGAACGGGAACGGGGCCCGGTCGGCGTACGCGAGCGACACCGGCGACCCCAATGCCCGTCCGATGTCCAATCCATCGTTGGCGGAGAACCCGATGTTCGCGAGGAGAGGGACTGTCCCCTCCGCGACTTTCTTCCCGTTGACCTCAATGGTGATATCCATCGCCGAGTCCGGTGCGGCGGTGCGGCGTGTGGAACGGATCGTGATCGTGGCCGGGCCGCCGGGGAGGGGAGGCGTACTGATGTGAGTGCGGGAGATGAGGAACAGGTTGTATTCGTAGTGGACTCGACCCTCATCCATGTACACCGTCATGCCGCCCGCCGCCTGGCCGAGCTTGAACAGCACCCCGGACGCGTCGTGCTCGATGTCGACGTCGAACGTGACGACGCTGCTGCGGTTGCCCAGAGTGGGGGCAGCGGATTCGGGGATGCGGGTGGTGCTGTCGAACATCTCCCACTCGGTATACGGAGATTGGGGGCGGTCTTCGGGGTGCAGTGCCATGATCCACAGCCCTCCGCCGACGGGGAGCACATCGTTGCGAGCCGACTCGACCAGGAACAGTTCCTTCAGGGCAGTGAGACGCTCCGGGTGGACGGTGGCGAGGTCGTGGGCTTGGGACCAGTCGGTGTCGAGGTTGTACAGTTCCCACACGTCCTCGTTCGGGGTCCAGGTGTGGATCCCCGGGGGGAGACCCGGCTTCCACGGCAGGCGCGGTCCCCGCGCGCACGCCATCCACCCGTCGTGGTAGATCGCGCGACTTCCCATCACCTCGAAGTATTGGGTACGCACGCGCCCTGTCGCGTCGGGGTCCTCGAGCGCGTAGACCATGCTGGTGCCGTCCAGCGATTTCTGCGGCACCCCGTTCACCTGAGCGGGCGCGGGTATTCCCGTGATGTCGAGGATGGTGGGGACGATGTCGTTGCAATGGTGGAACTGGGTGCGTGGCCGAGCGTCAGGGGTGATGCGGGACGGCCAACGGATCGCGAGCGGGTTGCGGGTGCCGCCCAGGTGGGATGCGAGCAGCTTCATCCCTTTGTAAGGGGTCGACCCTGCCCACGCCCACCCGGCGTGGTACATATTGTCCACCTTCGGGGACCCCAGCACCGGCAGTCCGCCGAGTTCCTCAAGCGTGTCGATGTGCTGGGCGATGGTGGAGGGGATGCCGTTCTGGGCGAGCAGTTCGCTGATCGTGCCGTTCTGGCCTTCGGCGGAGGAACCGTTGTCTCCCCAGATGTAGAACACGAGCGTGTCATTCGTGTACCCGAGCGTGTCGAGCTCGTCGAGGATCCGGCCGACCTGATGGTCGACGTGCTCGGCGAACCCGGCAGCGACTTCCATCAGTCGGGCTTGGAACGCACGCTCCTCCTCAGGGATGTCCTCCCAGGCCGCCAGCTCCGGGTCGCGAGGGGTGAGTGCTGTGCCTGCGGGGATCCAGCCGCATTCGATGGCCCGCGCGTGCGCGCGTTCCCGGTACGCGTCCCACCCGTCGTCGAATTGGCCAGCGTACTTGTCTGCCCATTCGGAGGCCACGTGGTGGGGGCCGTGGATCGCGCCACTGGCCCAGTACATAAAGAACGGGTCCTTCGCGCGGAGCGTCTTGTGCTGATGGAGCCAGGCGATGGCGTCGTCGGCGAGGTCCTCGGACAGGTGATACCCCTCTTCCGGGGTGCGTGGGGGTAGGACGCTGGTGGTGTTGCGCACCAAGTTCGGCTCGTACTGGGACGCTTCCCCGGCGAGGAAACCGTAGAAGTACTCAAAACCCAGTCCGGTGGGCCAGTTGTCATAGGGGCCGGCCGGGTGGGTTTCGTTGCTGGGCGTGTTGTGCCATTTTCCGAACGCGCTGGTCGCGTACCCGTAGTGGCGGAGGATTTCCGGAAGTGGCGCAGCCTCCCGGGGGATGCGTCCCGAGTACCCGTCCCAGTCGTTGGCGAATTCGGCGATCTGCCCGGCACCGACCCGGTGCTGGTTCCGTCCGGTCAGCAGTGAGGCCCTGGTCGGGGAACACATGGCAGTGGTGTGGAACCGGTTGAATGACACACCTTCTTGGAGGATCCGACCCAGGTTCGGGGTCGCCACCTCGCCGCCGAGCGGTGCAGGTAGTCCCGGACCGGCGTCGTCAATGAGGACGACGAGGATGTTGGGTGCATCGTCCGGTAGGAGCGAAGGTCGCGGCCGGGGCGAGTAGGTGGAGTCTTGCATGGTGATCCCAGCCGTGCTCCCGCTGGGTGTCGGTGCGAACGGCAGGCTCTCCCCGCCGATCAGGGGGGTGCCGGACAGCCGTGTCCCAGTCATGAAGATCTCCACATCTGCAGCCGGGGCGGCCGCGTGCACACCAGCCTGCCAGTGCCTTCCGGCAATGCGCCAGGAATTTCACCACCGGAGGATGAGACCGGACGAGGCCACCACTACTTGCCCTCGCACAGCCGCTCATGCCGAGGAGTCCGTCCCGCCGGCAGTCGTCGCCGAAGGCGGCGTCGAGAGTGGCTTCGAACCGGGCGAGAGCGTGCAGGTGATCGCCGAGTATGAGGGCGTCACCTCCTAAGTCGAGTCGTCCGAGGGTAACGAAGACGGGTAAGTCCTCTTTCTAACTCTGGCTGGAGAGTCCTTAGCTGACGGGGACTCCGGGGCCGGGGGGATGAGAGAGCGGATGGCCGCTCGCCGGGTCGTGTAGGTCGTCATCGCGGAACTCGACGCGAGGTGCGGGAGGGCCGCGAAGCGCCCGGCGGTAGCCCACACCGCCCCCAGGTGGAGACGGCGCCTCAGATGGGCGTGGCCTCCACGTCCCTGTTTTCCGAGGAACACCAGCCCGAGTGCGTCTACGAAGACGTGCCCATACTCCAAGGCAAGCGAGCGGGGCACAGGGACCGTCCTCCCTGCCAGCTCCGGCTCTGGCCAGACTGCCGGGGTGAGATGGTGCCCGGCGGCGCGCAGGACTCTGTTCAGGGCTTCCATGCGGGACGGTGACGGTGTGCCGAGCGCCCAGTTCCCGAAGTCTCGCGCCAGCCACGCTCCCTCGCTTGGTTCGATATATCCGATCCGGTATGCATGATGACCGGGGCCGGCAGGTCGCGCGAATTGAGGGGTGTCAGCGGGGAACGCGTATACCCGCCCACATCCGGTGACGATAACGTCTTGCGGGCGAATGGGAGTGGACGTCGTTCGGTTACGACGGGAGCGGTGCGCGATCATCATGGGTCCTCGGGTGCGGGGATAATCGACGCTACGCCGGGGCCGTCGGGAGAATGCTCGTCCCGCTCACATTCGGTACCGGAGACGGGGGAAGGCAGTGTCGGCAGCGACAGAGACGCTGATTCTCCGGTGGCTCTACGTGCTGTCCGCCGCGGCTTAGCGCGACCGCGGGAGCTTTCGCGGCGGCGTCACAAACAGCTTGGAACGCTCTGCTGTGAGAGCTCAGCGCCCGCGGAGGAAGCGGTCCCAGTGTTTCGTCGCGCGACGTCTCGCCATGATCAGTGGGGAGCCGAACCGCCGACCCATTTAGGGCACGTCGGAGGAGTCGGATGCAGCGGAGGCGTCCGGTCCTCCTGCGCCACTAATCGGAGGGGGCACCGGTCGCCGCGTGGGGATCAACACGAGAATCAGTAGCGCGACGAACGGTGCTAGCAACCATGGAGACTGCATGACCGCCATCAACCTGCCGATGCCCGGCACGCTCCACACGACGCGCTGCACCGGTCCCTGCAGCGCGTACGGGTGAGGGTCGTCGACGGCGTTCGCGTCACCGCGGAGCGTGACGAACGTGACGCTCCGCTGTGAGGTGACTTCCTGCACCCGGTGGGTGACGAGCCTTCCGTCGTCGCGCCGCACAGTAATAACGTCTCCACCCGCGATGCTGTCCGCGGGGGTGGGGGTGGTGATGGCAGCAGACCCGGCGGGTATGGCCGGGGCCATCGACCCGGAGGAAAAAATGATCACTCGTCCACCGACACTCCAGAGAACAGCGGCAGCGACGACGCACACGACCCCGAGTACGGCTGCCACGTTCAGCAAGCAGCGTGCGGCAAGAGCGAGGCGTGCGGGGCGTCCGGAACCGGTGCTCATGGCCATCGTTTCACGATCACCGGCGTGCTGAATGTGTTGCGCGGGGTGAGGGTGCCTGAGCCTAGTTGTCCTGCGTCGTTGGACCCAGCTGCTGAGTATGCCCCGCCGTCGGCGGTGATGAGGGCGTGGTCTCCGCCGGCCGCGACTCCGCGGATGGTAGCGCCCGCGGGGAGGATCACGGGGGCAGGGGAGGGCTTGTCGGTATTGTCCCCGAGTCCGAGCTGTCCCTCCGAGTTCTCCCCCCACGCGAACAACTCGCCGGTGTCTCGCCATGTGTAGAAGGAACTGCCACCGAATGCTTGGATGCTGACCTGAGCCCCTACGTATCCAGCGGGGGCGGTGGGTTGGGTGTACATGCCGGACGTCTCGGCGAAGAGCGCTCCTCCATCGGACCAGGCGAAGGTGAAATTGTTCCCGGCGGACAGGCCAGAGACGACCGTCCCGGACGGCAGTCCAGTGGTGGTCACGCCGGAGGCGCTGCCATGGTCCTGTCCCCATGCGGTCACCCGCGTGCCGTCATCGAGGACCGCGGTGCCGTAGAAACGGCCAGCGTCCGCGGTTGTGACAAACCCCGACGCCGTGCCCTGTGCGGTGACCAATTCTGGTGTGTCGGCGGATCCGCCTCGCCCGAGCCGACCTCCACCGGGGGTCCCCCAGGAGTAGAGCTTCCCGTCAGAAGTCCACGCCAGGTAGAAATAGCCGCCGGAGGCCACACCCACGACGGTCTGCCCCACGAGCGCTGTTACCTTCTGGGGGCTGTTCGTGTTGCCGCCAATGTCGGAGTTCCCCCACGTGTACACCTCCCCGACGGAGGTGAGAGCGATGGACGTGTTGATGCCAGCGTCGGCGTCGGCGATGATCACCGGGTCGGGGAAGAGCACTTGAGAGGGGATCGTGCGTTCCTGTGTATCGCCCGTGCCGAGCTGACCGCGGTCGTTGAAACCCCAGGAGAACAGCTGCCCGTCGGATGTCCACCCCAGCGAGTAATCTTCTCCCGCGGCGAGGTCCACGAAGTCGAGAATGACTGGCTGCACGGTCATGAACGATGCATCCACGGAGCCAGGGTCTGTGAAGGCAGCCTCGGTCGAAGACACTGATCCGACCAGTACCCCGCACACCATCGCGGCCGCGGCCAGGGTGAGCGCGCTGCGTCCCATGCGGTTCACTGTGCCTGCCTTCCGCGTTTACGCGCTCTTCGGGCGAGCATCACGCCAGCGGCGATCAGCGTGCCGGCCACGAGCACGGTGATCGTAGGATCGGCAGCGCCGCCGGTGGACGCGAGTCCGTGTCCGAGGCCCGCGCTCGAGGTTTCGCAGACGGAGGCTTCGGTCGCGGTCGCGGCGACGGTCGCCGTCCCCTCGAGGCCCTGGTACTCGTTTCCGGCCTCTGCAGGAAGAGCTGCGGTCATGGTCAGGTTCACCGTCGCGCCTGGTGGGATCGCGTCCTGGTTCAGGGGGCAGGTGTCATCCATAGACAAGGTGATGTCAACGGTCAGGGGCGTGGGGCCCGCGAACAGGTCACCGTCGCGGAACTCCACGGCGCGAAGCTCGATAGGCACTGGGTTCGTGTTGTGCAAAGAAAACGTCGTGGTGATGCTGTCGCCGGGCTTCAGATCAGTGACTGTGATGCTCGGTGGGATCCAATCGAGGTTTGAGGGCGCGACGGCGGGCATCGGGCGCTCAGCTCTGTGTCGCGGTGAAAGGGAACACCACCGAGATGGACTGCCCGGCGACATCGACGGTCGCTGCCGCATCCAAAGTCACATCAAACAGCAACGTCGCCCCGTTCGCGGAGCCGCCGGAGTCGATGTCCACACCCGTGAGCTCGGCCGCTACGAGTGGGCCCGTGTACAACACCGTGGATGTTGCGGTGTCCGAGATGGTGAGCGTCAGTGCATTCTCCACAGCGGAGGCGGGGGAACCCGCCGCATTCGTGATCTGCGGGGCGGTCATGTCTACGAGCGCGTCCACCGTGCCGGAGTTGTACACCAACACCTCTCGCGTCACCGTGTCACCGGGGGCCATGTTGTCGAAGCCTGCACTGAAATCGACCAGGTACGGGGAGGGATTGCCGTCTTGGGCGTCGTCAAACTTCAAGTCCAGCGTGCCCGTCGCGTAGGTGGTCTGCACGTCCCCGCTATCGGTGAACGCGGCGAGGGTGATGCCGGCGGCGGCAACGAGGAGCACCCCGGACGCGGCGACGATTTTTACTCGGGGTGACAGTGACACACGCATGGCAGAACCCTCTCCTTTACCCGGAACTCCCCGGGGACTCGATGCGCCCATCATCTGCGTGACGCAGGTACGCGTCCAGCAACGGCGACAAGATCATCCACAACGCATGAGGCCCCGCACCCCGCTATCGTGCCGGCGAATCCCTCCCGCGCCACACGCAACGGCGAACTCGCCGACGGTCCTGCTCGGGCTCGCACACATTGCCAGAGGGAGCCGAACCCGGGCGTTCCACCACTCGTACCGTTCGTCCGCGAACCCGACTTTCGTACACGTACCGTCCGGCCCCGCGCACGCAGAAAATGACACCTGGTCTCACAACGATCCCGATACCGGAGACGCAACGCGCCGTCATCGCCCGTCTGCGGCGTTCAGAACCGCGCGGCGGGCCTCGTCAACAACGGATGAGGGATGAGGCTGCGGGGATGTGCTTGCGCGAAAAGTGCAACGCGTCTTGGCTGTTGGTACCGAGCTCGGGCACTTACTCCCTGGCGTATGCGTACCGAAGATGGGTAACGAGGTCACGGTACCTCGAGTGCCGTGCACGCGAGGAAGGGCGGCGTGGTACTGATCGTGACCCGTTCTGCGGCGGCGGGTTCGTGTCTCACCCTAAATTCTTCTACGTTGTCCCACCGATTCTGAGGCGACGCACCGGAGTGAACGTGCTGGAGTGCCGGGCTGACTGGGCGTGTCTATACAACCGGTCTTCACGGGGCTGGGGGTGCAGTTGAGGCGTGCTCAGCTGCACCAAAGCCGCCTCCCGCGCTTCCAGGCGCGCCCACTCGACAGTGAATCAAAGAATCAGCCCTTAGCCGACGGCAGGGGCCCGCTTTAGCGGGTCGTCTGCCGCCCCGAGCTGCCGGCCTCGAACCGACGCTCAAACTGACCACCAAGGAGTTTCATGTCCGTCAAAATCCGACGTCGGCGCAAAACAGCCGCCGTCCTCGCGACCGGGATCGTCGCGACATCAGCCATCGTGCTGATGCCCGGTCCGGCTGCCGCTGCCCCCGGCGATGTGAATGTGGTTCCAGATGTCAACCTGCAGGCCTGCCTGAACGTCGTCGGGCTCGGCCGCGCGGCGGACATCCCCATCACCGTGGCGGAACTCAACGGTCTCACGACTGGGGTCGCCGGTCTGGTGTGCGACGCGGCGTACGCGCCAATCAGCGACCTGGAAGGAATGCAGCACCTTGAGAACGTTGAGGGTGTCAACTTTACATCGAGCCTCCACCTCGGAGACCTCACGTCTGTCGCCGAGATGCCTAGCCTGAAGCGCTTCAGCATTTAGAAGTACCTCAGTGCCCCAGCGGTCATCGATCTCGCCCAGCTCGCGGGCGCGGCTGACACACTCACCCATCTAGCAGTGCTCCCGGCCGACCGTGCGCCCCGTATCCAGCGGCCTGAGATCCAGGGGCTGGCGCTACTTGGCGGCCTTCGGCAGCTGTCAATCCCTTTCGGCGGGCAAGATGAACTGGTCGGAATCTCGTCTCTTACTGCGTTGAACGAGTTGTACGCGACGACGAACATCCTGGACGGGGGTGACCTCGCGGCTCTGCCCCGGCAGTCGTATGCGACAATCAGTATCTCTAGCAACACCATCAACGACTTCTCTGGGCTTCCCGACCAGATCACCCAACTTGTCGCGAGTAGCCAGCGGCATATCAGCGACGAGCTGATCCTGCTGTCGGCCGACGCGGCACCCACCACCGTCGATCCTCTGGACCGCGTAACCCCGTGGGCTGGCGGTACTGCAACCTTTGCGGACGGTGTGACGCCCGACGCGGGTTCCATCACGTTTCCGAGAGACCAGATGCGCTCGGCGGATCAGCTGAAGGCGTCCCTCTGGTTCCCGTATGAAGCCGAGTAGGACATCTACGCCTCCTACGACTGGCGGGTGTCCAGCGGCGGAAAGAGCGCGACAGGCAGGACCTTCTTCCCCGTTGTGGAGGTTGATCAGGTCGACAGCGCAGCTCTCGCGGTAGGAGCATTCGATCATGTCGCGCTTGACTTCGTAGAACTGCAGTACTCCGACGCGGGGGCGGGTGACCTGTACGTGCCTGTCTCGTATGTCCTGTCGGGCACGCTTCCCGAGGGCCTTTCGCTCGACCCGAGCACGGGGCGCATCTCCGGAACCACCACTCAGACCGGTTCTTTCCCGTTAAGCGTCGAGATCGCGGATGCCGCCGGTGTCACGACCACTGGCGCGTACACGCTCACCGTCGCACCACTCGTCGTCGGTGTTCCGTCGGCACCGCCCGTCGATGACCCTGTTGGGCCCGACAATTCCACATGGGTGCCCCCCGCCGACACGGAGTACGTCACCTGGGTGGAAGAGGATGGTGAACTGATTGCCGTCGCTCAGCCCGGTGTGGTTTTCGAGAACGGTGAGACCCGAATCAACTTCGGCATAGCGCCGGACAACCACGTCGAACCCGGTCCTGCACCTGAGCCTGAGCCTGAGCCTGAGTCGGGTGTGGTCGACCCGAGTCCCGCACCGGAGTCGGGCGCTGAGGAGGGGGCGCTGGCGAGCACAGGAGTAGATATCGCTGGCCTTCTCATCCCGGCCGGCATCGGTATCGCCGCTGTCGGCATGGGCACGCTCCTCGCGATGCTGCGCGTGCGGCGCCGCGCCTAGAGTACGCGGGAAGGGGGTGGGCGTTTCACACGTCCACCCCCTTCCCCGCGTTCTTTCACTGAGAGAGACGCCGCCGAGGTCGCAGTCTCTTCTCAGACGCAAGCGTGGAATCATGCCGCGATTGCGGCGTGATGAGTCTCCTCAGCTCGAGTGGTGAGATGTTTTCGATTCCGGAATGGCGACGTTTCGTGCCGTACGCTGCAGCGAACTGCATGGCAGTGCCTATTGGGTACGGTCCCACGGTGCGGACGGCGCAACATAACACCCGCTGTAGCAGGCCGGGCTTCTATCGGCGATGGTGAAGAACGTCGCGTGACGTGCGCTTGCCGCAAGCGCAAGTCGGGGCGCCTCAGCGCGCGAAAGGCCCCTGGCCCCAGACCCAGCTCGGGTGCGTTCATCGTGTGGCGCGGCTACTGCATCCTGGATGATTCGTGCGGACTTGGCACATTCCGGCGGGTTTGCAGCGATACTCTCGTGGTCCGCGCACAGTCATCCTCCCGCACCTTCAGATCTTGTGCGTCGTAGGAGAGGTGCCTTGACTCGGAGTCTATGAATCATGCTCGGCCGTGTCCTCGACCGTACCCCTCTCCCAGACCTCGTATTCGCGCACATCAGCGAGGCGATCCGCGACGGTAAGTATTCCCCGGGGGACGCACTGAACGCCCGGCAGGTTGCGCTCGACTTACGCGTGTCCATGGCCCCGGTGCGCGAGGCGGTCATCCGGCTCCGCGATGTCGGGCTTGTGGACGTGTCTCCCGCTCGGTACACCAAAGTCGCCGATTTCTCGTCTCCGGAATCTCGCGCAGCTGTCAGTTACGCAGGCCGGCTCGCGGGACTTGCACTCAGGTATGCGCTTACCGGTGACAGCAAGGATGCGCGACGTGTGCTCGAATCCACCACGAAGCTTTTCGCTCGTGCGGACTCTCCCTCCACTCGCGCCGACGCGTCGTCGAAATTCCTCGACGCCACCACGGGCCTCATCGACCATCGACGTCAGGCGGTGCACCTCGCTGAAGTTGCGCTCCTGGCCCACTGCGTGTTGCTTAGTGCCGCGAGAACTACCGATCCCGCGTTGAAAACCGATCTCGCCCAACCCGCGATGGCCCTCGCGGCAACATTGCGAGAAGGAACCCCGTCAGATGTTGAGAGTTTGGTATGCGCCCTGTTTTCCCTCCTTGAGCGCGCGTGAGACTCGTGCCGAGTGGGCAATCACGAGGAGCGGAACGGCGTGACTCGCCCTCGTCAACACGGGGTCTAGCCGCCTTCGTCCGCCGGGTACACCACTCATCCATCATGGATGATCTTGACCGCGGAAAGTTACCGCTGAGCCCAGTTCCGGTCAGTCTGGATTCTCCAGCACTGGAACCGCGATTGAGCCGGGCACTCGTTTCGCAATGAGGTTGAGCGCAGCGCGCCTGATGCGGTCACTTAACCGGGACCCGGCAACGCTGAGCGGCACGCATATAAGTACTCAATCGATGCGGACCCGGTCTCCTCGTGTGTCAGCGATCAATACAGTTATTCCCGTGCACCGCCTATCAGGGCAAATCGAACAGAGGAAGAAGAAGATGAAGTTCCCGAAGGTTCCGATGCGACGTATCAGCGCATTAACGGGCAGCGCTCTCGCGTTGTCGGTGGCGCTCGTGGCTGGGGTCGCCCCCGCCGCCCATGCCGCCGTCAGCTATACCCCTGTTGCAGAGATTGAGACCGGCGGCGGCGGCAATAGCAGTATGGCGGTTGACTCCAGCCGGGGGCTCCTATACTCGGCCGACTACCTGCAGGAAAAGGTCACCATCATCGATGCGAACAGCAACGAAGTCGTGGGGTCATTCTCAACCGACAGCCCCCAAGGTATTGCCGTGGACGAAGCCCGAAACATCATCTGGGTTGCCAACACGAACGCGGGCACTGTCACTGCTCACGACGGCGACACCTACGCACCTCTGGTTGCCATCCCCGTGGTCGGCGCGTTCGACCTGGCGTATGACACGAGCAGTGACCGAGTCTTCGTTACCAGTCTGTTCTCCGATGACAACCTCACCGTTATCGATGCCGAGTCGTTCGTCCCGCTGGCTCCTGTCGGACTCGGCGTATGGCCCGAAGCATTGGCCACCGACCCTGTACGAGGCGAGCTGTACGTCACAAATCGTGGCGACTCCACCCTGTCGGTCGTCGACTCTACGGCGTTGAGCATTCTCCACACGGTTGCCCTCCCCGCGGCACCGACCGGCGTGGCTGTCGACACCGCACAGGGGAAGGTATTCGTTCCCCTTGCAGACGGCACTATCGCCGTCATCGACTCTGCAACCGGTGGCATCACGGGATCGATCTCCGCGCCCGGTGCTCTGCGCGGAGCAGTCGTCGACTCAGCGGCTGGCCGGCTGTTTGTCACGTCCACCGACTCGGCTCTACGAGTGTGGGACACGGTAACGAACGATTTCGTCCAGGACGTAGCGGTGTTTCCTACATGGAAGATCGCACTAAACCCGGCGAATGGCGATGTTTTTGCCTCCGGCGTCACCGATCCCGTC
Organism: Microbacterium sp. Leaf161; assembly: GCF_001423645.1. NCBI lineage: Bacteria > Bacillati > Actinomycetota > Actinomycetes > Micrococcales > Microbacteriaceae > Microbacterium > Microbacterium sp. Leaf161. The sequence continues at coordinate 2,152,382 of NZ_LMOW01000001.1, forward strand.
CACCGTGTGTCCTTGCTCACGCTGCCGGAGATCGTTTCCGACGCACCGGCGGATGCCATCATCAACGAGTCCTACTCCCACACCATCGAGACCACCGGTTCCCCGGTCATCACGGTGACGGTGACAAGTGGGGCGCTCCCGGACGGCCTCGCGCTGGACCCGGCGACGGGCGCGCTCACCGGTACGCCCACGGCCGAGGGATCCTTCTCGTTCACGGTTACTGCCACAAACCCGGCGGGCTCCGTCTCGGCCACGTACACCCTGAACATTCTCGTGCCGCCTTCGGTGACGTCGGGTGATCCGGCAGGCACCGTGGTCGGGGTCGAGTACGAACACGCCATCACAGTCGTCGGCACTGGTCCGTTCGAGTTCGAAGTTTCCGACGGTGCCCTCCCGGACGGCCTTGCCCTAGATCCGACCACCGGGATCATCAGTGGCACTGCCGGGGAGCCGGGTACTGCAACCTTCACGGTGACCATCACCGGCCCCGGTGGGGCAACCTCTGTGACGTACGACCTCGTGGTGTCCGCAGCTCCGGTTGAGCCCGGCCCCGGACCCGGACCCGGACCCGGACCGGGAACGGGCGCGGGGGAAACTCCAGCGAATGGTGGCGACGGGCTTGCTCAGACGGGTGGTGACGTGCCTCTGGTTGCTGTCGCCGCGGGTGCAGCAGCCATTGGCGCAGGACTGCTCGCGCTCGTCGCTGCGCGCCGTCGCCGGTCCACGGTCGAGTAGAGCGGAACGCCTAGCGACAGGAGGGGCCCGAGGAGCGAATCTCGGGCCCCTCCCGTGCGTAAGCCATCGATTCACGGGGGCACCAATCTGTTGAAGACACGTCTCTGCGTGGGGTGCACGGATGACGGCAGGGAGCGCACGATGAGGGACATCGATACCGCAGGCGATCACATCGGCGACATCTACGTCGCCGAGGGGCGTCACGCCATCCTGCATGCCGAAGCCAGCGACGACCTCCTGGAGGCAGAAGTTGTTCGACTTGGAGGCAGCCTGCGACTGATACGACTCCGTCGCTACGGAGCGTTGAGCGTCGGATACGGGTTTGCGTTCGTCGCGGTAGGTGGAGGGCTGTACTTGATGAACAGCGCCGACAGCTGGGGCGTCGGAGTCATCGTTGTCGTCGCAGGCGTCTTGACCCGCCACATTGCTTTGCAGATGTGGGATGACCCGAATGACGAGGAGGAGAGTCTCGAGTCGCAGATGGACACGATCCGGGAGATCCGTCACTACAGACGTAAGTTCGCGCGGTCCCCCCGCTGACGGCGAAGCGGGAGGCCGGGCCTACTTCGCCCCGCTCTCACGTCGATTGCCTGTGACGGCGACATCCGAGTGCGCTTCGGAGGGTGAAGTCAATCGTGTACGTCGCTAGGGGAGGCGCCGAGCAGGGTCAAAGCCCGCGGCAGTGCTGCAGGCTCTGTCGCCTGGGGGTACCGGCGTGACCTCGTCCGCGAGAATGCGGCCCCCGCACCCTGAGGCGCCGTCTCGCGGTGGCTAGATGAGGCACGTGATGCGCCACGGGTCGCCGCGGCCCCGCGGAGGTCTAGGCCGATCCAATGCGCGCCAGACCCACGTGTCGTGCTAAGCGCCACGGATCGTTTCGTCGAGCCGCTCGTATCATCGGTGGTGTGCGGGCGGAGTAGAGGGAGATCGTCACCGGCGTCCATGACCTCTGCCTCGGCCCAGCCGAACGTGCGGGCCATGATCGCCACCGTGCTGCAGGGGCTGATGATCCGGTTCCTCGTCGTCGGTCACGGATTGCCCGCCGTGTAGCCCTTCGGACGACGCGTGTGGCGGCGACGGACATCTTCGATGATCTCGTCGAGGGTGCGGCGTCCGTCGACATAGTCTTGGGCGTCGCGAGCGGCGGCAGGGCTCGGGGAGAGCCCGTCTAGCACTCCGGAGTGCAGCGCCTCGGCAGCGCCCTTCGCACGCTTCTCGCGAGCGAGGTAGTCGTCCTCCCACCGATCTGCCATCCCGCGGATGATGGCAAGGCTTGGTGTAGCCATTCTCAACGTCTTCATGTCGAGGATCCCGAGGTTCCAGTTCTGACCGTCTCGTCCGAGGCTCGCGACCCGCCGACCGTCCTCGGTCTTGCCCCCACCTGGCGCATGCAGGTGCCCGTGCGCGAGCAGCTCGGGGCGCACAGCATCCCAGACTTTGGAAACCTGCGCTCGAGACGCGGCGGACGCTTCGAGCGCGGCCTTCGGGAAGCCGTGCGGGTTCGTGCGCAGAATCTCCCGGACAGGACGGACAGGAGTGCCCGCCGGCGACTCGTGAGTGAGCATCAGGTCCGCTGGCCCGCCGGCGATGGCCTCCGCTACGTTCTGGTCGCTGACAGCCTCATCCGGCCACCACGTAAGTCCCTCTATCCTCGACTGTCGGTCGACGGACGCGGCGCCGCCGAGAGACAAGACACGGCGACCGCCGATGGTGAGGCGTCCTGGGCGCGGAAGGATCCACGTCAAGTCAGAGACGCGCACGGCGTCCCCTGGGTGCTTGTCGAGAAGCGGGGTGATCTGCCCGAAGTCCTCGTGGTTTCCGACGGTCACGTAGATGTGTTCGATGCTCGTGTCGGCGAAGGCTTCGTCAGTCTCGCCTGGCGGCATCTGCCAGTCGCCGAGGTGCAGGAGCGTCGTCACGTCGGGCGCGAGGCGCGGCAGTACTCGAGCGATCATTCGCGCCCAGCCGACGTTCCCGTGCCAGTCACCGCAGACAGCCACGCGTTGGTCGGGCAGCACAATGCTGGTCGCGTATTCAAGAGCTCTCATCTCCCCGCCTCCGAATCTCATGATCATTGCCGACAGTACAAGATGCTGTGCCGCCGGTCCAGGACTTTCGCCCACCACGAGTGCGACATCGTCGGCCGCGCCCTGAGGGATCGACGCAGTTGCGCCTCCGGAACGATCTCGTCACTCTGCGTGTCATCGGCGTCGATGGGCACCTCGCCAAGGATGGCGCCGTCGCTATCCTGAGTCCGGAAGCGCTGAGTTCTCGAGGCGCCATGACCTCACGGCCGAAATGACCTTCTGTCCGGAGTCGCCCATGAGGTCGGCGACGGCCAGCGGGTGCAGGCATACTGGACCTCAGCGACAGTGCAGATCGACGAAGGGGCACCTGGTGGAGCGGATCATTCTGGATGCAGCAGGCAAGCCGTGGTACGCCGTCGAGGTAGAACCGGATGTCAGCCCTCTCCGCGGTGTCGCACAGACTGCAGAGAACGTCGCAAGGGGGGTCGCAGATGTCGGCGAGGTGATCGCGCAATCCAGTCGTGAGATCCTCGAAGCGATGAGAGAAGGGCTCGGCGATGTTGCGCCCGACGAGATCGAACTCAAGTTCGGAGTGTCACTGCGCGGTGACTTGGGTATCCCGATTATCGCGAAGGCTTCGGGTGAAGCTACCTTCACCGTACGTGTCTGCTGGAAGCCAGGCACCTAAGCGTTGGTAACCTCGCATGCAGGATTTGCGGCGGGGTTACCAAATCGGCTTCTATCCTTGATATTCCGGGAATGATCCTGGTAACCTGAACCTGTGAGCGAGAAGCTTGGTTACCTGGAGCAGGCGTTGGTGGATATCACGCGCGTTGCGCTCGGCGGAGACACTGACGGTGTTCGAATCTTGAGTCGACGGCTCGCTCGACGTCCGCCAGCGGACGCGATCCACCCTCTCGAGCTCAAGGAAGAGCTCTTCGCACTGATGTCGACCGCCCCCGCCCGCCAGGTCTCGCCGCTGCGGGGAGCGGATGAGGTCGACGCGGGCGACGTGAGTTGGGTCCGGTACCCGCATGGTGTGCCCGCCCCGATCCTCAACCCCAGCGTTCGACGCTCAGTGGATCTCATCGTCGCGGAACACGCTACGCCCCAGCGGCTGGAAGAGTTCGGCCTCACACCGTCTCGTGCTGTCCTCTTCGTGGGGCCTCCTGGGGTGGGGAAGACACTCACGGCCCGGTATATCGCCTCGGAGCTGCAGTTGCCGCTCATCACGCTGAACCTCGCCTCCTTGATGTCCAGCCTCATGGGCCAGACCGGCAAAAACCTGCAGGAGGTGTTGTCGCGGGCAGCAACGGAGCCGTGCGTGCTGTTCCTGGACGAGTTCGACGCATTGGCGAAGAGCCGCGTCGACGAGTCGGATGTCGGGGAAGTGAAACGACTGGTCAACGTTGTGTTGCAACAGCTCGACCAGTGGCCGCCCGGGGGATTGCTCCTCGCCGCGACAAACCACGCTCAGCTGCTGGACCCGGCTGTGCACCGCCGGTTCGACACAACACTCGAATTCGTACTCCCTGGGTTCGATGAACGGCTTCAGTTCCTCGGGGAGAGCAGTATCCCCGCGCTCCGAGAGAGCGACGGCACCGCATTGCGGGTTGTGGCACTCGTCAGCGACGGATGGTCACTGGCAGAGCTGGAGAGTTGGACGACGCGCGCTGCACGCGGTGCGGTGCTCGCGAGTGCAGAAGGGCCTGTCGACATCGCGCACGCGATTCTTCTGTCAGCGAAGCAACGTGCCCGGGAGTGGGCATCGGATTCCCCGCAGAAAAGAGCCGAATTTTCACGGCTCGCTACCGAGAAACTCGGATGGACACAGCGGAAACTCGGCGAGTGGTTGGGCGTCAGCCATGTCACTATCGGAAAAGACCTGAAACGCTCCGGAGGGGGAAGCGATGCCTGACAACAATGTCGGTGGAAGGATCTTCGTCAACGGGGAAGAACTCTCCCAGAAGACGATCCGTGCAGCGGGCGGCGGGGAGAAGCATCACCCGCAGTCGTTTGACCAGGCTCAGCAAAGCCTCGCGCCGCAGGTCGCTCAGATTCGCGAAACTCTGGCAGCGCTGCCAGAGCACTTGCGGGCCGAACGCGTCGTCATCGAAGCGGAAGTCTTCGCGAACTACCTGGCGAACTCCTACTTCCCGGAGGACCTCGTCACCCAACTGAAGCTGAGGCCCCTCGGGTCCAAAGTCGTCGAACATGGCATCCAAAGTCTTCCCAGCACCGGTGAGACCGACGCCGTGTCCAAGTCCTTCCTCCTTTCCGCTGACGCTGAGGCAGTCGAATCGATGGAAGCAATCTTGAGCGGTAACGGGGGCACCAAGGGGGCGAAGGACGACCTGCGCCAATTCACCAAGATCGCCGTGTCTTCAGCGCACCGCGCCACCGTCGCGATCCCCGACGACGAACTCGAACCGTTCGAAGCGGTGTTGCACCCCGACCCCGACGACTCCACAGTGTGGGAACGCGCCGCTGCCTCCGAGGCCACGCTCGCGAAGTTCCAGGCGTTGGTCGAATCCGTCGGGGGACGCGTACACCTGGAAGAGAACGACACCGTCGATGGCCTCACATTCGTCGCTTTGGAGCTACCGCCGGCGCGAGTGGACGAGGTCGCGGCGTTCAATCCACTGCGATCCCTCACGCCGGCGCCGAAAGTGGTGCTGGCCAATATAGACGAGTCCGAAGAGGCGGAAAGCACCCTCCCGCTCCCGACCGGTGTGCGAGGGCTGCCCGAGGTGCTGGTCTTCGACGGCGGGGTCGATGAGACCGGACGCGTGTTCGACGGACACGTGACAGCCGTCAACCTCACCGGCAAGTCCCTAGTGCCCGAATACGCCAGGCACGGGAGCGCTGTGACCGGTGCCGTCCTGTTCGGAGACGTCGGGAACACCCGCACACTCCCCGAGCCGGCCGCGCACGTGACCCACTACCAAATCCTCCCCGGACCGGATCAGGACGCGGCCGAGTTCCCGTGGGTGCTGCGTCAGATTCGACAGGTCGTCGACACGACCGACGCCCGCATCGTGAACCTCAGCTTGGGGCCCGAGGCGCCGGTGGAGGACCGGGAACCGCACCGTTGGACGGCCGTGCTCGACAAAATTGCGTACGAGCGTCAGATCCTGTTCGTCACCGCAGCAGGCAACAACGGTGCGGCCGATGCCGCGACCGGCCTGAACCGCGTGCAGTCGCCAGCTGACATGGTCAACGGGCTGTGCGTGGGGGCATCCGATAAGCCCGCGCCGGAGAAGGATTGGGATGCGGCCCCATATTCCGGTCGCGGACCGGGACGTCCGGGCGCCCGGATCCAGCCAGCCGTACTGGCTTTCGGGGGAACACCGACGAGGCGATTCGGGCGGGTCCGTCCCAACGGCGATGTCGTCCGCGACCACGAAGGCACCAGTTACGCTGCCCCGCTGGTCACCAACGCGCTCGCGAAGATCGCCGCGCAACTCGACGGCCGCTCCGACGCGAACACCCTGCGTGCGCTCGCCGTTCACTTCGCCGAGAAGACCGACGACCATCTGCTCGTGGATGTCGGTCATGGCCGACTGACCAGCGACGTCGGTGATGTGCTGGAATGCGCACCGTCTGAGGCGACCGTCATCTACCAAGGAGTACTCAAACGCGACGAAGTGCGGGCGTATCCGCTGCCCGTCCCCAGCACCCTGAATAAAGGTCTTGTCGACATTCGGTGGAGCCTCGCGTTGAGCACTGCCACAGACAGCGCCGAGGCCGGGGAGTACTCGAAAGCCGGACTTGAGCTCGCGTTCCGGCCGCATGCCGACACCTACTCCATGCGTCGCAAGAAGGTGGGTGGCTCGGGGGACGACACGGTCCACGTCCATGTCAGTGACGAAGCGCGGGTCAAACGACTCGTCGCGGAAGGGTGGAAGCTCAGCAAGAACCCCGTCACAAAGCAGCCCAAACGTAGCTCCCGCAACGAGGGCGCCAGACGCGACCAAGGGAAGTGGGAGTCGCTGTGGCGCGCAGACACCTCGATGAGGGCGACCAGTCTTTTCGAACCCCGCATCGACATCAGTCACCTCACCCGGGAGGGCGGGCGCATCACGACGGGCACCGACGACATCGAGTTCAGCCTCGTCGTCACTGTGTCCTCGCGTGCGAAGCTCCCGATCTACACGGACGTGCAAACCGAGTTCTCCGTACTCACCGCTTTGCCGGTCGTGACCCCCATCACCGTGAACGTCGGTGACGTGCATACTCGTGTCTGACGTAACAAGAGGTGCCGCACCGCAACACCCCGTGCGACGGAGGGCGGCGGTCACCGCTGTGGCCGGGCGGGCCGACGAAGGTGGGATCCCCGAAATGTCCAGCGCCGCCCTTCAACTTGATGACGACACAGTATTCACACGGCGATACCTCCCGTCTCCGGCATCGTTCGAGGAGTAGAACGCGTATCCGGGGACTCCTGGCGGAAGATACGCGCGGCACGCTCGCTTTAGGTGGGCCGCACGGCCCTCTCGGCCCGAACGTCGTGACCCGGAAACAGCTGCCTCGAGAGATCTCCGCAGCCTACGAATCGTTGCTGCGTTCTCAGCCGCTCGCACCGCCGAGCGCGCCTTCGAGGTGTGGGGCAAACCGGGAGACTGGCATGAACGCTGTACCTAGCGGCGCAGACTCTATGTCGATGGAGAGTGCGTCCGCTGCAGCTCGGGGTTGTTCCTTTGGGCCGGCGCACCCGCACTGCCACTGGCTGCGGCTCTCGCAGATAAGGCAGTCGCCCGAGTCGTCGCCCGAGTCGTCGACGGAGCGCCGCCGCGGCGGCAAGCGAGGAACGCAAACTACATGAACCGGAAGGAACAGATGTCTGGTCCAACAAGCGCCTCAGCCACGAGCGGTTCGACACGTCAGCGTGACGGAGCGCCGGGTAGCGCCTGGCTTGGCGGTGTCGTGGTCGGGATTGTGCTGCTCGGTGGTTCCATCTGGATACCGCAATCCGACCGTGAAGCAGGTGAGGATTCCTGGTTCTGGTTCAAGCGCACCGTCGAGCAGGTGGCGGCGAACCTCGCGGTCGATGGGTGGCCGATGATCGCTGCCTCGATGGGGGCGCTCGCGCTAGTGGTGACCATCGTCGCGTTCGTGGGGTCATCGAAATGGACAGTCACCTCTGAATCGAAACGCCACACGCTTGCGGAGGCGGCGTGGGCTCTCACCCTTCTCGCGTCAGGCATTGCGACATGGGTGAGTAGTGCGGTATTCCTCATGGCGGTGCCCTTAAGCCAGCTGTCGAAGGCCGCGTCGGGAGCAGGCATGGATGGGGAGTCCTTTGGCTCGTTCCGGGACGCCTTGAGCAGCCAGTCCCGCCTCCTTGTTCTCGGCATGGTGGGTCTCGGCGTGCTGATGTCGTGCAGGTACGCGGATCGAGCGTTGAGAGCCTGGATTCGAGTCGACGACGACGACGCTGTGCAAGAACTGAGCGCGTTGGAACAGCGTCTAAGTGAACGTGTCAGTCTGCGGCAGGTCGCCTGCAGGCGGCGAGGAGAAGAGTGGGTATCCACGCGCCGCACACAAATGCTCGCGACTGCGTTAACCGTTGGCGCAGCGTTTGCGTTCGCTGGGGCCGGCGCCCTCGTGAACACCGGCGTCCGACTGATCGCTGGGCGCCCCGTCAACTTCCTCGGTCAGGTCGTCGGCCTGGCTAGCTTCCTCCTGGTCTACACAGTGATCGTGGGCACTGCGGTGTACGCATGGCGAAAATCACTGTGGACCGCGTCAAGCGATGGACAACGCTCCGCGAAGTTCTGGCAGCGCACCCGCACCCGTCTCTGGGTCGTCTTCGTCGCGGCAGGCGTGATCCCCGCGCTCGTCCTTTGGGCCTTCTTCAGTCTCGATGGGCCGTGGGGATGGGGTCGTGCCGCCTCGGCCGTGATTGTCATGGCTGCATTCGCCGGCGTCGCGGTTGTACTGGCTCGCTACCGCGGGGCGTACTCCTGGGACGATGTCGCAGTGCGGGTGGCCATCGAGGAACTGACGAGCGGCATTGACGCTGACCGGAAGAGGATCGCAGATCTTGAGAGTCGAGCATGAACCATTGGCAGCCGCGCGCTATGGGGAGTGCGGGCTTCGCGTTCACCTTCTGCGACTTCGACTTCAATCGCGCATCCCGGGCTCATGGGAGCGCCGCTGGCAGAGTCATCCCGCCGGAGGGATGGGCAATCGGAAGAGTCGGTCTGATTCATGCCCGCTGGGACGGTCACGGCCTTCGCGTGGAGGCTGATGACCTGCTAGAGGGCGGCTCAGTCGCGAGCGACCTCGTCCGGATGCTCGACGATGGTCGGCTTGTAATCGGTCACGGCATCCTCACGGCCGATTTCCGCGCGCTTGCAATGGTCACGGCGGTACCGGATTCACTTCTCGAGAGAACGGTGGACACGTTGGCGCTTGTCCATCGGCTTAGGGACGGAACATTCCCAGCAGGATGTGGGCTGGGAGACTTGGCCCGTAGCAATCTAGGGCTGCACAGATCGAAGCCCACGATGCATCAGCCAGCACCTTGGGTAAAGCGAGGCCAGCCGAGCCCAGCCTCCACTCGCGGTTCGCACGACCCGCGCGACGACGCATTCCTGGTCGCCCAGCTTTGGCTACACCTTGTCGAGAGTCGGGGGGTGTCGTGGGCCGCAGCTGAACCCGGGTGGGCCTCGAACTGGGGCAACGCATCATGGTCGGGGTCTCCCGCTGGGGAAGCAACTCTGGCATCCGAAGACCTAGACGCCCTGATTGGCCGGAGGAGGCAGATCGAGTCGGTTGAATGGAAAGAGAGGGTCCGCACAGCTGGGCAAGTGCTTCTTCCGACGACCCGCGATCAGGTTGCTGCTGCTTTGGCTGCACGAGGTGCCCGCGACCTCCCCGCCCCGGGCGCACTGGCCGGGTCAGCGACAGGAGCGATTCTCTGGGAAGAGATTGCGCTCAGCCTGCAGGGGGCCGGCGAGTTGCCAGGCGACGAACGATTGTCGGACGAGAAGAGAAGCGCCGGCTTCAACGGCATCAAGTACGAGTCAAAAAGATCCTGCAGGACTAAGCCTGGGAAGGGGCGTCAGCCCCAATGCCTGAGCAGGGGGCGCTGCGGCGGCACCGCACCTTCGAGAGTTGGTGCAGGAAGCGCACTATCTCGACGGACAGGGCGTGGAGATAAGCATCGTCGATGCCTCCTGCTGCAGATGACCTTGGTTCCTGACACTGCGCAGTTGTTGCATGCCACGAGCGGCGCAGAAATGCTGACTTCACGCGAGTGGGACGTACCCAAGCCCTAGACGAGGGGCGACAGAGGATTATCTCGCTCGACCCGGAGGATCGTTGAAAAGAAGGGGGCGCGGGAGGCGCGGAAACACGCGGCTGTACGAGATCCACGAACAACTCACCAGAGAAGTTCCTCGGCCATGCGAGGTCGACGCTGAACAGTTCGCACACGATGAGAAACGCCCCCGCACCGCGGGGGCGTTTCTCGTCTCTGTTCTGGCGGAGTCTTCTTCCGCTGCCCGGTGGCGGCGAGGATCTGCCGTCCTAGCCGACGCTCACGACGTCAGGCCTCTGCTCGGCGGAGAGTGCGTCGGCACCGTTCCGGGTGGCCTCGGCATCGGAAAGCGGCGGACGGCGCGGCCACCAGAAGCTGTCTTTGGTGATGAAGGCGAGCGCCGGGACGATGACGGTTCGCACGAGAAGAGTATCGATCAGCACGCCGATGCAGACGATGATGCCGATCTGCGTCAGCGTGATGAGTGGCAGGACTCCGAGCACGGCGAACACCGCGGCGAGCAGGATGCCGGCGCTGGTGATCACGGCGCCCGTCGCGGCGAGAGCTCGAATCATTCCCTGCGTGGTCCCGAGGTGCGCGGCCTCCTCCTTCGCTCGCGTGACGAGGAAGATGCTGTAGTCGACGCCGAGAGCGACGAGGAACAGGAAACTGAACAGCAGCACGTTCGTGTCGATGGCGGGGAACTCGAAGAGCGGTGACTGGAAGAGCCACCAGCTCAGCCCGATGGCCGAGAAGAAGCTGGCGACGACGGCGATCAGGAGCAGCAACGGGGCGACGAATGCACGAAGGAGAAGGACGAGGACGACGAAGACCAGCGCAAGGATGAGCGGGATGAGGAGCGCCTGGTCGCGAGCCTGCGCATCGGCGACATCGAGCGCCTGAGAGTCGAGGCCACCGACGAGGCCCTCGCCGGATCCGACGTCGTCGAGGGCGTCGCGCATGCGCTCCACCGTCGCGAACGCCGCCTCGGTCTCGGCACTGGCATCGAGGGTGACATCGATCCGTGCCAGCTCATCCGTCGTCTCTCCCATGGTCGCCGAATCGACGCCGTCGAGATCTCCGAGGGCAGAAGTCGCTGCATCGGCATCATCGAGAGGGACGACCACGATCGCGGGGGAGGTGGTTCCGGCCGAGAATGCGTCGGCGAGAACCTCCTGACCCTGCACCGCCTCAGGCTTCTGCAAGAAACGGTCATTCTGCGACAGCCCGGTCTGCACGAACAGCAGGCCGCTGGCCATGGCTCCGAGCGCCACGAAGCCGACGGATGCCACCAGGACCGGCCGCTTGGACACTCCGCGGCCGAGCTTGCCCCAGATGCTGCGCGAGATGGCGTCGGGCGAGTTGAACCGGGGGATGTAGGGCCAGAACAGACCGCGACCGAACAGCACCAGGGCGGCGGGGAGCACGAAGAGCGCGAAGAACATGGCGACGAGGATCCCCACGGCGCACGCCAGCCCCAGCGCACGGTTGCCGGCGATCTCGGCGAGAAGCAGAGTGAGGAGCGCGAGTGCGACGGTCGATCCGCTGGCGATGATGGCGGGACCCGCTCCGCGAAGAGCCTGTTGCATGGCTTCCCTGCGATCCTCGTGCAACCGCAGTTCATCCCGGTATCGGGCGATGAGCAGGAGTGCGTAGTTCGTTCCCGCGCCGAAGACGAGCACCGACAGGATGCCGGTGATCGACGCGTCGAGCTGGATGCCTACGGCGCCGGCCACCTGTCGCGCGACGATCCCGGCAAGGGCGTCTGCCAGCCCGATGACGACCAGTGGGACGATCCACAGCCAGGGGCTCCGGTAGGTGATCAGAAGAAGCACCGCGACGACGATGACGGTGGTGAGCAGCAGGGTGAAGTCCGCTCCGTCGAAGACAGCGGCGATGTCGACTTCGAAACCCTCTGCGCCGGTCAGATAGACGCGTACCCCATCGAGGTCTGTGGCGGAGATGTCGCGGATCTCCTGTGCGCGGTCGGACTGTGCGGCGACGTCGGGCTCCGGCTCGAGGGGCACGATCACCAGTGCGACCGTTCCGTCATCTGAGATCTGCGCGGGTGGGACGGCACCGTCGCGTGAGAGATCCGCCAGATCGCCGAAAGCCTTCTCATTGATCAGAGCGAGGGTGTCAGCGTCCAGCTCGCCATCTTCGGCGGCGAACACGACGAGCGCAGAGGTCGCCTCCGCACTCGTGAACTTCTCCAGAAGCTCATCGACCTTGACCGATTCCGCCGACGAGGGGAGCCCCACGGAAGGGGCGGTTTCGGACTCCTCGCTCCCCGCGAGCGCGAAGAGCGCGGCGGCTGAGACGGCGGTCACGACGAGGATGATCCACGACGTCTTGGCGGACGTCAGGAAACGGGTCAGAGCACTCACGAGAATTCCCCACCTTGGATAGTAGTTCGAAAGTCTAATTATATGACTATCGAAAGAGAGTAGCGATATCGTGGAGGTCATGCAAGCGAGCGAGGGTCCATCACCGGAGGCCGAGAGAGCGGCGTTCGCGCCTGCCCGACCGGCGACGGCGCTGCTGCGGGACTTCCTCGAACTCAGCGAGCTGTTCGAGTCCTCCCTCGCCGACGAGCTGGGCGTCAATCCCACCGACCTCCAGGTCATGGAGCACCTGATCATGAGCGGGCCGCTCGCTCCGACCGAGCTCGCTCGGAGAGTGGGGCTCTCTGCGGGAGCGACCACCACGTCCGTCGATCGACTCGTCGCGCTCGGGCATGTGTCTCGAGAGCCTCGGCCGAACGATCGTCGCGGCATCCTCGTCGCTCCCCGCCCCGAGTCGCGCGACAAAGCGATGGGTCGCCTGATCCCCATGATCATGGGTGTCGATGCGGAGCTGGACTCCTTTACGCCACAGGAACAGGACGTGATCACCAGGTATCTCCGACGGGTCACTGAGTTACTGCGCGCACACGCCGGCGCCGACCCGTCGGGTCCACGCTGAGATTTCTAGACAGTGTTCAGAAATCCCTGGACACCTCGGAACGGCAGGCGCATAATCTGATCCACAGGACATGGTCTTAGCAAAGGAGCACGCCATGAGCGATCCGAATGAACCGACAGAGCTGTTCGACTCGGCGTCGGGGCCGACCGGTGCCTCGATCACCGATTGGACAGACCTCGGGCGGGAGATGTGGGCCTACCTCACCGGTCGAGGAGCCGCCGTCAACTACACGTTCGACGACATGACCGTCGAAGTGCCTCGGGATATCGGGCCTGATGCGCCGCGGGCGACCTGGAAGTTCAACGGCACGCTCCGGGTCACGACCAGCGACAGCGCGTCCGGTGGCGCGGGCTCGATCTGAGCACGAGCTTCTCCGATGATTCGCCTCGATATCGACCTGCAGGTCGAGCAGGCCAGCCCCGACGGCGGCCCTCCGACACGGTTCAGCGTCAGGGCTGAGGGTCAGGAGGTCGTCGTCTCCCTTGAATCCACCCCGGGACTCGGAAGCATGAGCCGTCGAGACCTGACTCAGCTCGTGCCGCTCGCCGATGGGCTCGCGCGACGCGGAATCCGTGTGCGCGTGGAAGGGCCGCGGGGGACTCTCGTTCAGTTCGGGGATGTGAAATCGGGGCCCATGGGCCGGGCGATCGCCGGATCCTCGCACATCAAACTGGGGCATCTCTCGACGCTCCTGTCGGAGGCGCAGCATCGGGAACGCGGCAGCGGCTTCCGGCTTCCCGTCCCTCCCTCGACGCCGTTCCCCCTCGTCCCCACAGTCGCCCGGAGAGTTCGGCGGCGAGTCACGACGACCCATTACATTCCCGGCTCGGGTCGTCCGCGGTTGATCTTCGCGGTCGGCTCAGGCGACTGGAACTCCAGCAGGCCGCGTGAGTTCGCCCTGCTCCCGGGGCGCACCGTCATCGGTTCCGGACCGGACGCCGACCTCCGGTTGGAGGGACTCGAAGCCCGCCACGCCGAAGTCCGTCACAATGAGGACGACGAGTACGTCCTCTACTCGTATGCGGCGACCGGCGGCGGTCGACCGAATCTGCCGCACAGCACGGAGAACGCCAGGATCCTGCGCACCGGATCTCGCATCGAAATAGGGCCATGGCGCCTGGCGTACTACCGCGAGGAGTTCGCCGACCATGGGCGTCCCTTCGGCGGACGGCAGGGAGGCGAGTACGAGTTCCAGAAGCAGCAACCGGTGCGTCCGTACGGATCGGGCGAGCTCGGCTGACTGATTCCGTCCATCGGAGGGGAGCCGCATGGTGTTGGGGTGCTGAGGATGCGGCGCGCGCGTCGTCAGCAGCGTTGTGCGGCGGCTACAGTCTCAGGCGAACCATCTACGAAAGAGGCGCTGCTGATGACTGACCAGACGAGGCTCGCACAGCTGGAGAAGGAGCACGTCGAACTGGTCGTGCGGCGATTCGACCGAGCGGACGCGTGGCGACTCGGGCGCTCCATAGCCGAGCGCGCGCTGGCTCAGGGAGCTCCCGTCGCGGTCGATGTGCGCACTGCGTCGGGCGTCCTGTTCCACGCGTCGCTGCCTGGCGCGACGGCTGACAACGACGCCTGGGTGCAGAAGAAGGCAGCGACTGCCCTGAGGTTCGAGACCAGCACTGCGCTGCTCGAAGCACGCGTCGCCAGCGGCGGGCGTGACATGTTCGAGCCGGGATGGCTCGACGCCGTCACCTATGCCGTCGCCGGCGGCTCTGTGCCTGTCCGTGTCGAAGGGGTGGGCGTCGTCGCCGTCGCGACGGTGTCGGGGCTTCCCTCAGCGGATGATCACGACCTCGTCGTCGAGGGGATCACGGCGCTGGGACTGCTCGTCGGGTGACGGGCGAGTCGGGTGACGCAGTGAGGCTGCCCAACGTCGTCGGTGCGCGAACGCCCGATGACGACTGGGTCCATTCCGCCCGCGGTCAGGGGCCGATCTGGACCTCGACGTATGGATAGTGGCAGTCGCCGGTCGCACCGGCCTGCTCGCAGTCCTGATCGGGCGCGAGCATCAGCAGCGCTGGTCCCGTGAAATCGGGTGGCAGGTCTACCGAGACGGAGGCCGCTCCGATCTCGAGGCGTGAGCCGGTCGTCGTGTCACCACTGGAAGTGCGGACGATCAGTTCGCCCGCCCACTGCTCGTCGATGCTGCACCCGGCAGGATCGACGGATACTGTGACGGTCTGTCCCGCCCGCGGCGACGGGGAGTCGACCGTCAGCAGGATCACCGACTCCTCGCACGCTCGCGAGGAAGCGGAGGGAGCGTGCGCCCCGGTCTCGGTGCCTGGTGCGTCACTGCTCGTACCGTGCTGACTCGGACCTCCGGCGGTCTGCGGTGAACACCCTGCGAGTCCGGTACTGAGCAGGAGTGCCACGAGCAGTGCGTGTAACGGGTGCCGCATCGAGTTCCCCATGACTCTGAGTGTCGCGACCCGAGGGATCGTCTCAGTAGTCGGGGTGCAGGCGCAGCCGCGAGGCGATCTGTGCGGCCTGCTCGGCGGGCGTCAGAGCGATGTCGATCTCGATCGCCCTCTCGTCGTGTTGCAGCGGCTCCAGGGTGGCGAACTGCGAGTCGAGAAGGGTCGTCGGCATGAAGTGGCCTTCCCTGCGCAGCATCCGATCGAGGATCAGCTCGCGCTCGCCCGCGAAGTGCACGAACGTGACCGCGTCTCGGCGCAGGACGTCGCGGTAGCTGCGCTTCAGGGCCGAGCAGGTGACGATGCCGGGCTCGCCGGCCTCGATGCGCTCGTCGATCCATTCGGCGATGAGGTCGAGCCACGGCCAGCGGTCGTCGTCGTCGAGAGCATGGCCAGCGGCCATCTTGGCGACGTTCGCCTCGGGGTGTAGATCGTCGCCCTCTTCGAAGGCCCAGCCGAGGCGTCCGGCGAGCATGGCGGCGACGGTCGATTTTCCG
The DNA here is from genome assembly GCF_001423645.1 of Microbacterium sp. Leaf161. Classification (NCBI taxonomy): domain Bacteria; kingdom Bacillati; phylum Actinomycetota; class Actinomycetes; order Micrococcales; family Microbacteriaceae; genus Microbacterium; species Microbacterium sp. Leaf161. Next base: position 2,168,289 of record NZ_LMOW01000001.1, read on the forward strand.
GTGCTGGCGACGCCCATGAAGACGAGGACGGGTGCGTTGACGGACATCATGGTGCGCTCAGACGAAGAGGCTCAGGACGAGGACCCCGGCCAGGCCGGTGACCGAGATGAGGCATTCGAGCACCGTCCACGACTTCAGAGTCTGCGGGATGCTGAGGCCGAAGTACTCCTTGATGAGCCAGAAGCCCGCGTCGTTGACGTGCGACAGGAACACCGATCCCGAGCCGATCGCGAGCACGAGCAGCGCGACCATGGGCGAGTCGAGGGTCTCGGTGAGCGGCTGCAGGATGCCGGCGGCGGTGATCGTCGCGACGGTCGCCGATCCGGTGGCGATGCGGATGACCACGGCCACCAGCCACGCGAGGATCAGCACCGAGACCGAAGACCCGGAGACGAACTCGGCGATCACGTTGCCGATGCCGGTGTCGACCAGCACCTGCTTGAACCCGCCACCGGCGCCGACGATCAGCAGGATGCCGGCGATCGGGCCGAGCGACGACCCCACGATGTCGTTGATCTTCGTGCGGTCGAAGCCGGCGCCGCGTCCGAGGATGAAGAAGCCGGCGAGCACGGCGATGAGCAGTGCGATGACCGGCGTGCCGAGGAAGTCGAGAGCGAGCTTCCAGGGGGCATCCGACCCCGCGGCCGAGATGTCGGCGACAGCCTTCGCGAGCATGAGGAAAACCGGCAGCAGGATGCTGAAGAGCGTGGCGCCGAACGAGGGGCGACGACGCTGCTCGACGCCCTCGTCCTCTTCGGTGACGAACAGCTCGGGCACCGGCACATCGACCCAGCGCTCCGCGAAGCGTGCGAACAGGGGACCCGAGATGATCACGGCCGGGATCGCCACGATCACACCGAAGGCGAGGGTGAGGCCGAGGTTGGCACCGAGCGCGTCGATCGCCGCGAGAGGACCGGGGTGCGGCGGCACGAGGCCGTGCATGGCGGAGAGGCCCGCAAGCGTCGGGATCGCGATGCGCATGAGCGGCGCACCGGAGCGGCGTGCGACGAGGATGATGACCGGCACGAGGAGCACGAGGCCGACCTCGAAGAACATCGGAAGGCCGATGACGGCGCCGATGAGTCCCATCACCCAGGGCAGCGAACGCGCGCTGGCGCGGCTGACGAGCGTGTCGACGATGCGGTCGGCGCCGCCGGAGTCGGCGAGGAGCTTTCCGTAGATCGCGCCGAGTGCGATCAGGATGCCGACTCCGCCCATGGTGGTGCCGAAGCCCGTCGAGAAGCTGGTGACGGACGCGGCGATGTCCATGCCGGCGATCGCACCTGTGGCGAGCGCGCCGATGGTGAGCGACAGGAAGGGATGCAGCTTCACCCAGGTGATGAGGACGATGATGATCGCGATCCCCAGCACGGCGGCGGTGATCAGCTGACCGGCGGGGCGGTCGGGGGCTGCGGTGTCGGCGGCTGCCATCATGAGCGCGTCGGCGGCGGGGGTGAAGAGTGCCATGAGCTTCCTTGATCCGGGCGTGGTTTACGACCTTATGCCGTACATAATAAGCACGCATACCATGTCATGCGCAACATAAACGAAACAATCGTGTGAGACGTCCCACGTCACCGAGTCGCTGCGGGCATACTCGACATATGACCATCGCCGGCCCTGCAAGCCCCGTCCACGACTCGCTCGTCGCGGAGCTCGGTCGCGCGATCGTCGATGGGGAGCACCCCCCGGGCTCGCGCATGCTCACAGTCGAGCTCGCCAGCGAAAGAGGTGTCTCACGCTCCGCGGCGCGGGAAGCAGTGCGGGTCCTCGAGTCCTTCGGCCTTGTCTGGGTGCGTCGCAAGTCGGGGGTCGAGGTGCGGCCCCGTGCCGATTGGAACGTCTATGCCCCTGAGGTGATCGCGTGGCGGCTCGCAGGACCGGGCCGCGACGAACAGCTGCGCGAGCTCAGCCAGCTGCGCTCCGTCATCGAGCCACTCGCTGCCGGCCTCGCTGCAGGCACGGCCACCTCCGAGCAGAAGGTCGACCTCGTGTCGCTCGTCGTCGCGATGGGGCAAGAAGACCACGAGGCCGATCGCGAGCGCTATCTGACAGCCGACATCCGATTCCACAGGCTCCTCCTCGAGGCCTCGGGCAACGGGATGCTCGCCGCGCTCGGCGGCACGGTGGAGGCGGTCCTCCGCGGGCGCACCGCTCATTCCCTCATGCCTCACGTGGCCGACCAGAACGCGGTGCAGTGGCATCGCGATGTCGCGTTCGCGGTGGCGAGCGGCGATGCGGATGCGGCGGCTGTCGCCATGCGCAACATCGTCTCGGAGGCTGACGAGGCCATGCAACGCGCCGCTGAGTAGTCCGACCGACTGCATCGGTGTCTCGGGAGGCGGGGGAGCCGCAGACCGCCTGAGAGTCAGGATCATGAGGGGGGCGCACGCAGCGCGCGCCTGCTCGTGCACTCACCCCGGCCGCTGCGGGGGTCTCGTGATGGCGATGTGCGGACGGAGGCGGCCGAGGGGTTCATAGACTGGTCGGATGCGAGCGCTCACCGAGGCAGACATCCGTGCGTCCTTCGTCAACGCGGATGCGGACGAGCTGAGGGTCATGGAGATGCCCCTCGATTTCGTGCTGATCGACTGGGACTATCTCGACTTCTTCGCATGGCGCGATCCGAGCGCTGGGCGCCGCGGTTACGTCCTCACTCAGCGCGACGGGGAGATCTCCGGAGTCGTCCTCCGAGTCTCCGACCCCGGCCGCGGGCGTTCGGGCATGTGCAACATCTGCCACACGATGCAGCCCGGAAACCAGGTCGCGCTCTTCTCGGCCCGACGAGCCGGCGAAGCCGGGATGCGCGGAGATTCAGTGGGAACCTACATCTGCACTGATCTCTCGTGCCACGAGAACGTGAGGCTCGCACACCCCCTCGCCCCCAGCGAGGTGCTGGCACCCGGACAGGTGGACATGCGCCTTGACGGCACTCGACGGCGTATGGAGGCTTTCACCAAGCGGGTGCGGGACGAGCGCTGATCGCGGTTAGCCTGGTGGCCAACGTCCTGCGCTCGAAGGAGAAGCCATGAACGACGCCATCCTGTTCGCCGTCGATGAGGGACTGGCCAGGCTCACGCTGAACCGCCCCGCGAGGCTCAATGCTTTCAACGCCGATCTCGCGCACGCCTGGCGGGATGCGACGGCAGAGGCCACGTCGCGGTCAGACGTCACGGCGATCCTGATCGACGCGGCGGGTCCCGCGTTCTGCGCGGGTGGCGACGTGATCGACATGGCGACGACGATGGGGTCAGCCGACGACATCATCGCGCTCGCCGAAGTCATCAACACCGGCATCCGCTCCTTGGCGGAGTCCGCAGTGCCCGTGGTCGCCGCAGCGCATGGCACCACGGCGGGCGGTGGACTCGGCATCCTTCTCAGTAGTGACTACGCCGTCGTCGGATCGCGGTCTCGCCTCGGCAGTCTGTATGCGAACATCGGGCTGACCCCCGACCTCTCGGTCTCGGCCCAGCTCGCTCGAGCCGTCGGACAGCGTCGAGCGCTGCAGCTGGTGCTGCAGGACCGCCTGCTGTCCGCCGCTGAGGCCGTGGAGTGGGGCCTCGTCGCAGAGGCCGTCGAGGGGGCCGGCTCCGCGGACGAAGCCGATCTGGTCCGAGTCCGTGCCGAGGAGGTCGCACGCTTCTGGCTTGCCGGGGCGGCGGAGGCCTACGGACACGCGAAGCGACTCGTTCGCTCGCAGCCCGAGCGGACGTTCGCAGAGCAGCTGAGCGAGGAGGCGCGGTCGATCGGGGCCGCCATGGCGACGCCGGACGCCCAGGCCCGGATCGCCGCATTCGCCGCCTCCTCCGCACGCAAGAGCTGATCACTGCACGTGAGCCGGTTCGCCCCGATGTATCCACGGATCGCGCCGCCACTGCTGCCCTCGCGCCGGCGCATGCAAGGATGAACGCAACGCCGCCCAACGAGAGGAACGCGATGACGCAGCCGGAGATCTCCCCGCAGCCCCCTGTGCCGGTCGAGAAGAAGAACATGTCCCTTCTCATCAGGGGGGCGATCTGGATCGCCATCGGCGCGCTCATCGCCGCCGCGCTCGTCTGCGTCGTCTGGGTGCTGGTCGGTGATCAGGACGGATTGATCGGCCGGGCGTTCCTCACCATCCTCCTGCTCGCCGCATTCGCAGGCATCGCGATCCTCGAGGCAGGACTCGCGCCGAACCGTCCCGACTGGCTCGCCCTGTCGAGCATGGTCAGCTGGATCGTCGCTCTGTTGGTCGGAGCCGTCAAGATCTGGCTGCCGGAGGACGATCAGTTCTTCACCGGTGCCGAGCGTTTCTTCCAGCTGCTCCTGGTCGTGGGAATCCTCCAACTCGCGCTGTTGCATGTGCGGCTGTTCACGCCGGCTGCCCAGCGACACGTGACGACGTTCACCCGGATCATCTACATCGCGACGATCGTGTTCCTCGGTGGTCTTGTGGGCATGCTGATCTTCTTCCTCACGTTCCCGAACACGTTCGACTACGGCGAGCTCTACTGGCGCATCGTCGTGGCGCTCACGATCCTCGCGGCGGTGGGGACCACGTTGATTCCCCTGCTGAACGCTCTGTTCGCTCCTCGCAAGCCTGCAGGCCCCCGGGCTGCCGACGCTCACGGCGTCGCTGCCGCCCCCGCATGGCCGACATATGCCGACGGTCGCACCCCACTGCCTGTGCTGCCTGACGGCTCGCCGGACTGGAACGCTTACTACACCGGTCACCCGTCGGCTCAGGCTCCGCAGGCGCCCCGGCAGGCGCTGCCCGCACCCCCCGCCCCGCAGCCGTTCCCGGTCGCACCTTTCCCGACTGCCCCTGAGCCGTACTCGCAGGCGCAGCCCGCGCCTCCGGTGCCGCAGGCGCCCGCTGCCTATCCGCCGGCTCCGCCGTTCCCGCCGCAGTGAGCCTCGAACTCGAGCTCGTCGACCTCGCCTCTCGGATCGCACGCGAGGCCGGCGACCTGGCGCGCTTGCGTCGCGCCGAGGGCGTGCACCTCGCCGCGACGAAGTCGACGCTCGCAGACATCGTGACCGACGCCGACCGCGAGGTCGAGATACTCATCCGTGAACGGCTGCGGGTCGCTCGGCCGGGCGACGGCTTCCTCGGTGAGGAATCCGAGGCCGAGCGGGGCGAGAGCGGAATCACCTGGGTCGTCGATCCGATCGACGGCACGGTGAACTACGCCTACGGGATTCCCTCCTACGCGGTGAGCATCGCGGCGGTGCGCGGCAGCGCTGTCGCGGGGGAGTGGGAGGCGCTCGCCGCGGCCGTCTACGCCCCGGCATCCGCAGAGATGTTCACCGCGGCGACGGGCCACGGCGCATTTCTGGAAGAGACGAGGCTTTCGGTCACGACCGAGACGCCGGCCGGTGCGCTGTTGGCGACCGGCTTCGGCTATGACCCGGCGACGCACGACGGCGACCTCGCCACAGTACGCAGGATCATGCCGATCGCCAGGGATCTCCGACGCGCCGGTTCCGCCGCGCTGGACCTCGCGTTCGTGGCCGCCGGACGCCTGGACGGCTACTTCGAGCGCGGTCTGAAGCCCTGGGATCACGCGGCGGGCGCGCTTCTCGTCGTGGAGGCCGGAGGCAGCGTCTCGCTGATCGACCGGGACTCGATGAGACCCATGCTCATCGCGGGTGGAACCGAGGTCCACCGACGCGTGCTCGATATTCTTCGCGATGAAACGTGAACGATTCATGGCATTCACAGGTGGATCAGGCTAGGGTTTATCCGATCGTTACTTTCATCGGCCCGAATCGGTGAAGGTCGTAAGCGCCCCCGAGCTTGACGTTTTAAACCCGAGAGAATCTGACTTGCCCTTCGAGAATCCCCAGGCTGCCTCTGCGCCCACGCGCCGGTCCAGCCGTCCCCGCACTGCGGCCTTCGAGGCCTCTGCGGCAGGAGTGACGGAAGCCGTCTCCGAAGCTGCACCCGTATCCGAATCCGCGTCCGTCGCATCCGAGACCCCGATGTCGCGCCGCGCCGCCCGCCAACGGCTGAACACCGCAGAGGTGCTCATCACGGCGACCGCCGTCGCCGCAGCGTCAGCAGCATCCGATTCCGCAGACGTCGTCGCGGTGAAGCCGACTGAGGCTCCCGAGGTCGTCGTCGAGCCGGTCGTGGAACCTGTCGTCGAGCCTGCGGCTATGCCCGCGATGGTCGAAGACGCTGATTCAGAGCCTCTGCGCGCCGAGCGCGACGACGCCGGTGACCGCCGTCCGAGCACCGATGACGCGTTCGAGACCGCGGCCCGCGCATTCCGTCGCGTCGCCTCGGAGAGCGCGTCCGAGCCGACAGTCGAGCCTGACGCCCCTGCGGCCGAAGAGACGCCTGTCGAGCACGTCGCCCGTCGTCGTCCATCGGCGCGCAAGTTCCTCACGGTCGGTGCGACCGTCGGTGTCATGAGCCTGGCCGGACTCCTCGCGGTCGGAATGACCCTTCCGGCTGAGGCCGTCGCCGCAGTGCAGGGCTCGCCGTCGCTCGCGGCCACGTCTCTCGTCGCCGCATCGGGCTCCAAGTCGGCGGACAGCGCTGACGATGAGATCCAGGCCTTCGTCACGTCCTCCGACGTGCAGAACGAGTCGCTCGCGCGCTCCGACAGCTTCTCGACGGTCTCCTTGATCCAGGTGGCGTCCGAAGAGGGCATCAACTACTCCAACGAGGTCTTCACCAACGACGCAGAGGCCGCCATCCAGTGGCCCTTCAAGGTCGGCGTGGGGATGAGCTCGGGCTACGGCATGCGTTGGGGCCGCCTTCACGAGGGCATCGACTTCGTCCCCGGCGAAGGTGCGCCCATCCAGGCGATCGCCGACGGTGTCGTGCGCATCGCCACCGAGCAGGGTGCTGCATACGGCGTGACGGTCTACATCGATCACGTGATCGACGGACAGATCGTCACGAGCCACTACTCGCACATGCAGTACGGTTCGCTCCAGGTCAAGGCCGGGCAGACCGTGAAGGTCGGCGACATCGTCGGTCACACCGGAAACACCGGCCGCTCGTACGGCGCGCACCTGCATTTCGAGATCATCATCAACGGCAGCACCATCGACCCGCTGCCGTGGCTGCGAGAGAACGCGGGTCGCACCTCGTATTGACACCTCGATTTCATGAGGACGCCACAGTGATGGTATTCTCGTGTGGTTGCCCCGCGAGGGGCAGCACGCCCCGATAGCTCAGTGGCAGAGCACTTCCATGGTAAGGAAGGGGTCGTCAGTTCAATCCTGACTCGGGGCTCACAGCGTTCGTATCTGCGATGCGGATGCGGTGTGGCAGGGTAGCTCAGCTGGTCAGAGCGCACGACTCATAATCGTGAGGTCGCGGGTTCAAGCCCCGCTCCTGCTACAGATCAAGACCCCCGGTTTTCCGGGGGTTTTGTCGTATCCGGACTCAGGGAGCGGCCTGCCCCGACCCGCGCGCGCTCGGTGAGCTGCGCATACATGTACATGTCCCGTGGTCGCCCGTCGATCCTCTGCCAGGCCTTCAGAAGGCCCTCGCGTTCATAGCCTGCGCTCTCTGCCACGCGCCAGGATCCTTCGTTGGCCGGCTCCACATAGAGCTCGAGACGGTCGAGGCGTTCGAGAGTCGATGCCCACGACGTCAGGGTGGCGAGAGCGTCGGCCGCAAAGCCGCGCCGGCGCTGTGACGCAGCGACCCAATATCCGACGCTCGCGCGCGTGCGACCGACCGGAAAGAGACCGATGTGACCGACCGCGCGATCATCGAGGTCTGCGATCGCGAACGCGTAACCCGCGCCCGACTCGAGCCTCTGATGCTGACGACGGATGAACGCCAGGGCCGCGGTCTCGTCGGGGGTCCGCGGGACCGTGGTCACGAGCGGGATGAGCGTGTCGCGCGACGCCTCCTGCACGAGGGGGACGTCCGTGTCGCGCCATGCACGGAGCCGCACCTGTCTGCCGGAGAGAGTCGGAAGGAGGAGAGGGGCATCGCTCATGATCCGATGGTCGCACGACGGCCATCGGAACGGTTGCTGCACGGCACGACGATGTCAAGGGGATGCCGGCTCGGGGCCCGACCCGGTCACACTGATCGTCCGATACCCCGACGATAGGAGCGATCATGTCAGACCCTCAGGCAGGCCCGGACGAAGGTGCCGAGATCGACGCGACCGGCGTGGACGCCGATTTCGTGACGAACGACCCGGATCCCGAGATCGACCCTGCGACCCCCGGTGAGGATCAGAAGGCTGACGGCGACAACGCCGATCACCCTGACGAGCTCGAGGTCGGCGACCTTCCCTGACACTGCAGACACCACGGGCCCGCTCCTCGATGTGAGGAGCGGGCCCGTGGTCTGTGAGAGAGGCGTCAGCGAGCGGTCGGAGGGGCGTCGCTCTCGGCCGCGACATGCGCCTTGCCATCCGAGCCGGCGGCGGTCCGGACGGGCGTTCCTCGTTGCTCGGCTTCGAGGCGCTCGGCCTCCTCGCCGCTGATGGCCTCGCCTCGGGCGACGAGCCCGGCCTGATCAGACAGCGGGATCTGCTTGAGGAACAGCGACAGCACGAGGGCGAGCACGATGAACGGCACGAGGAACCAGAACACCGGAGCGAGAGCATCCGCGTAGGCCGTGACGATTCCGTCTCGCACCTCATCGGGAAGCACGTTGAGCGTCGCCGGGTCGATGGTCGACGCCGCCTGCGATGCGTCCTCGGGCGATGCCCCGGCGTCGGCGAAGACGCCGAGCAGGTTCTCGGTCAGGCGGGTGGTGAAGATCGTGCCGAACACCGCGGTGCCGAGCGAGGCGCCCACCTCGCGGAAGTAGTTGTTCGTGCTGGTCGCGGTGCCGATCTCGCCGGCGGGGACGGCATTCTGCACGACGAGGACGACGACCTGCATGATCAGGCCGAGCCCTGCGCCGAACACGAAGAGGAACGCGCAGATCAGCCAGATCGGCGTCTCGGCCGAGAGCGTCGTCATCGCCACCATCGCGATGCCGGTCAGGATCGTGCCGACGATCGGGTAGACCTTGTACCTCCCGGTCTTCGAGATCGCGATACCCGAGAAGATGGATGTACCGATCAGTCCGACCATCATCGGGATCATCAGCAGACCAGACGCGGCGGCCGACGTGCCGGACGACATCTGCAGGAACGTGGGCACGAAGCCGATCGCCGCGAACATGCCGATGCCGAGCACGAGTCCGATCGCGGTGGCGTTGACGAAGATCGGGTTGCGGAAGAGGCTCAGCGGGATGATCGGATCCTGCACCTTCGCCTCCGTGATCACGAAGGCTGTCGCGGCCACGACGAGACCCGCGCCCCAGGCCCAGGTCGCGAGCGAATCCCAGCCGAACTCCTTGTCGCCGCCGAAGTCGGTGAAGAAGATCAGGCAGGTGGTCGCGATCGACAGGAAGATCACGCCGAAGATGTCGATCGGCTTCTGAGCCTTCTTGCTCGGCAGCTTCAACGCGACGAGCGCGATGATGAACGCTGCGATGCCGACGGGGATGTTGATGTAGAACGCCCACTGCCACGTCAGGTGGTCGACGAAGAAGCCTCCGAGCAGCGGACCGGCCACCGCAGAGAGACCGAACACGGCGCCGAGCGGACCCATGTACTTTCCGCGTTCGTTCGCGGGGACGATGTCGGCGATGATCGCCTGCGACAGGATCATGAGTCCGCCGCCGCCGAGGCCCTGCAGCGCGCGGAAGGTGACGAACATCCAGAAGTCGGTGGCGAAGGCGCAGCCGACCGACGCGAGCGTGAACAGCGCGATCGCGACGAGGAACAGGTTGCGTCGGCCGAGGACGTCACCGAACTTGCCGTAGATCGGCATGACGATCGTGGTCGCCAGCAGGTAGGCGGTGGTGATCCAGACCTGATGGTCGACGCCGCCGAGCTGTCCGACGATCGTCGGCATGGCGGTCGAGACGATCGTCTGGTCGAGGCTCGAGAGCAGCATCCCGGCGATCAGGGCGCTGAAGATGATCCAGATGCGCCGCTTGGTGAGCAGGAACGGCGCGTCCTTGGTGGCTGTGGCGGACATTCAGTCGGCTTTCTGTGATGGTGCGAACACGGCGCGAGCGATCTCGAGGCGACGCCTGACGAGATCGCTGAAGGAATCGGTCGAGTGATGGTGCAGCAGTTGGTCCATGCACAGGCGCACCAGCGCGCCGACGGTGTGGACCATGACCTCGGCGTGCAACTCGGCATCGGCGGCGCCCTCGCCGCTTCGCCGCACGACGAGCTCCATGTCGCGACGCTCGTTCTTCGCCAGCTGCTCGAACGCGGCCTTGAGCAGCCGAGGCTCCTGCTCGATCACCGCGAACATGGCCGGCGCGTCATCGAGCGGGTTGAAGAGCTCGAATCGGGCGATCGTCAGTCGGATGAAGTCATCGAGCAGCTCGCCGCTCTGGGTGACGAACTCGGCTTCGAGAGCCTCCTGTCGGAAGTCGATCGCGGCGAACCCGAAGACGGCGTTCTCTTTGCTCTCGAAGTAGTTGAAGAACGTGCGCCGCGAGACGCCCACTTCGGTGCAGAGCTCCTCGACGGTGAAGCCGGCGAAGCCGCGTTCCGTCGTCAGGCGGCGCGCCGCATCGGTGAGCGCGCGAGTCGTCTCGCGCCTGCGCTGGTCTCGCAATGACTCTGCACTCTCATTCATAGAGTGCAATATTGCACTCCAAACCTAAGAGTGCACTGTGAGTCACACTTCACATCGTTTCGCATCCGTAATACTTACGAAACACTCCGTATCGTATCGTTGGGCCATGACCTCTGATCCGATCGAGAAGCCCGGCCGTCCCACCGACGAGGACCTCACTCGACGCATCCTCGCGACCGCAGGAGAGATGCTCGGCCGGCACGGCTATCAGGCACTCAGCGTGGAGCAGGTGTCGAAGGCGGTCGGCTGCGGCAAGACCGCGATCTATCGCCGCTACGCAGACAAGGGCGCGCTCGTCGCCGCGGTGCTCCGCTCGCAGGTCGAGATCGGAGCCATGCCCGATCGAGGAGACATCCGTGGCGATCTGCTCGAGCACGTGCTGCAGAACCAGCGCAACCAGGAGCTGTCGCCCGAGCAGAGCCACGGGCTGCGCGCCATGTTCGAGCCCGATGTCTTTCCCACGCTGTGGGACTCCTTCTTCCAGCACCGCCGTCGGCAGGGCGTCGAGATCATCGACCGCGCCATCGCCCGAGGCGAACTCCCGGAGGACGTCCACCACGACATCCTCCTCGACACGATCGCCGGGCTCACCCTGTACCGGCAGTCCGTCAAGCGCATCCACATCGATGAGCGCCACTACGTCGACATCATCGACGCTCTCGTCAGCACCCCGCCGCGTCGCCTTGCAGACGCTGATGAACAGGCTTCCCCTTGACCACTGACACTCCACCCCTCACCCGATCCCTGCCGAACGTGAGCGCTCGCGCGGTCGTCGGCTTCCTCGTCTTCTGCGAACTCGCGAGCGGATTCGTCCAGGGGTTCTACGCCCCTCTGCTCGGCGAGATCGCCGGCCATCTCCAGGTCTCCGACGCCGACATCACCTGGTTCCTCACGGTCCAGACCCTGGCCGCAGCAGTCTGCGTGCCGCTGCTCTCCAAGCTCGGAGACATCTTCGGGCATCGCCGGATGCTCCGGATCGCCGTGGTCGCGGTGCTGATCGGCACTCTCGTCACCGCGTTCCTGCCGAGCTACCCGCTGGTGCTCGCCGCTCGCATCCTCGTGGGGCCACTCGCGGTGTGGTTGCCGCTCGAGATCGCTCTCGTGCACAACCGCATCAAGGGCGAGACGGCTCGCACCTCGATCGGCCTGCTCGTGTCGTGCCTGACGGGCGGCGCCATTCTCGGGACGATCTCGGCCGGCATCTTCTCCGCGATCCTGCCCACACTCACGCTGACACTGCTGGTGCCCGTGCTGTTCGTCGCAGTCAGCGTCTACGCGGTCTTCTTCAAGGTGCCCGAATCCACGTCGCGCACCGGGGCGAAGATCGACGTCGTCGGATTCATCGGCATCGGACTCGCGATGGTCGTGCTGCTGTTCGGTCTGCGCTTGGCGTCGACTGACGGATTCGCCTCGGCCACGACGATCGCCACCCTCGCTGCGGCAGTCGTCATCTTCGTGCTCTGGGTGCTGTGGGAGCTGCGCGTCACGTCACCCGCGATCGATGTGCGGCTGATCGTCTCGCCGCGCCTCGGGCCCGTCTACCTCACGGCATTCCTGTTCGGCATGGTGATGTTCGGTGCGCAGGCTCCCTCGACGACGTTCCTGACGGCCGATCCCGATACCGCGGGCTACGGCTTCGCGGCGTCCGCGGGAACAGCGTCGGCGGTCACGGCGGTGGTGACGATCCTCGCAACCGTGGGGGCAGCGACCTTCGCGCCGATCGCGCGCCGGATCGGCATCCGTGCGGTGCTGGTGACGGGTGCGGTTCTCGCCGCGTCGGGATCTCTCATCCAGATCGCGTTCCACGATGAGCTCTGGCAGATCTTCGTGATCTCGGCGATCAACGGCATCGGCATGGGGTTCCTCCTCGGTGCGCTTCCCGCACTCGTCGCCGAACTGGCGCCGAGCGACTCGACCGGCATCGCGACCGGCGTCTACAACTCGTTGCGCACCCTCGGGGGTTCGGCCGCGGGCGCGGTGTTCGCCGTGCTGCTCGCGGGCTTCACGGCATCCGGATCCCTCAGCTCGTCGATCGGCGGCTACATCACGATCTGGAGCGTCTGCGCCGGGGCATTCATCGTCGCCGCGTTCGCGCTCGCATTCATGCGGATGCCGCACGAGACCGACCCCGCCCTCACGAAAGGCTGACCTTTGACCATCCCCGACTTCGCGGCGGATGCCGTCGCGATCCTGCCCGATCTGGTCGCGCTGCGCCGCGCCCTGCACGCCGACCCCGAGCTCGGACTGGACCTCCCTCGCACGCAGCAGAAGGTGCTCGACGCCCTCGCAGGGCTTCCGCTGGAGATCACCACCGGCACTCGCACCACCTCGGTGGTGGCGGTGCTGCGCGGAGGGCTGCCGGGGCCCGCGGTGCTGCTGCGCGGCGACATGGACGCCCTGCCGATCGAGGAGACGACCGGCCTCGATTTCGCCTCCGTCAACGGCACCATGCACGCGTGCGGCCACGACCTGCACACCGCAGGACTGGTCGGCGCGGCGAAGCTGCTCGCTGCGCGTCGCGACGAGCTGCGCGGCTCGGTGATCTTCATGTTCCAGCCGGGGGAGGAGGGGCATGGCGGAGCGAAGATCATGATCGAGGAGGGGCTGCTCGACGCTGCGGGAGAGCGACCGGTCGCCGCCTACGCGATCCATGTGGCCCCGGGACCCCGAGGCATCTTCGCGACGAGAGGCGGAGCGGTGGCCGCCGGGTCCAATCAGCTCTTCGTCACGGTGAGGGGGCGAGGAGGGCACGGATCGCAGCCGCACCAGACGCTCGACCCGGTGCCCGCGGCGGCCGAGATCGTGCTCGCGCTGCAGAGTTTCGTGACACGGCGGTTCGATGCGTTCGACCCCGTCGTGCTGTCGGTGACCCGACTCTCGGCGGGAGACGGAGCGGTCAACGTCATTCCTGAGCAGGTCGAGCTGGCGGCGACGGTCCGCAACATGTCGCCGGCATCTCTCGCGACGCTGCAGGAGGGACTGCCCCGGGTGATCGAGGGAGTGGCGACCGCCCATGGGCTGTCGGCGGAGGTCCGGTTCGACACGATGTATCCGGTGACAGTGAACGACCCGGAGGAGACGGCCGAGACGGTCGACGTCCTGCGGGGTGCGTTCGGGGAGCAGCGGGTCGTGATGATGCCGACGCCGATGATGGGGTCGGAGGACTTCGCGTTCGTGCTGAACGAGGTTCCCGGCACGTTCATCGCGTTGATGACCTCGCCGCCCGATGCCGATCCGAGCACGATCGAGTGGAACCACTCGCCGCGGGTCGTGTTCGACGACGCGGTGCTCGGCGACCAGTCCGCGGCACTGGCATCCGTCGCATTCGCCCGCACGGCGCGCTGACATCGACTCTGATCTGAGGCCGCTCCCCACTCGGGGGGGCGGCCTCCGTCATGATTCACGACCAATTTGTGACGAATCGTTCGTAGCATCCGTCTTAGTGGTGTCGCTGCACTGCGGCCCTCCCCGCTGGGGATCCCACTCACTGATGAAGGAGCACATGATGGCGAACGTCTCGAACGCACAGCAGCCCAAGGTCCAGGTCGCCCCGGCAGGTTCGACCGTCGCCTCGACCGGCCAGACCATCATCGAGAACGGCGTCGTCGCCAAGATCGCCGGCATCGCAGCTCGTGAGGTTCCCGGCGTCTACGCCCTCGGCGGCGGAGCAGCGCGCGCGGTCGGTGCCATCCGCGACGCCCTCAACTCGACGGACCTCACCCAGGGCGTCAGCGTCGAGGTCGGCGAGACCCAGGTCGCCATCGATGTGACCATCGTCGCCGAGTACCCGGTATCGCTGCAGAAGGTCGCTGATGACGTGCGCGCCGCGATCTCCGTCGCGATGAGCGAGTTCGTCGGCAAGCAGGCGGTCGAGGTCAACGTCACCATCAACGACGTGCACATCCCCTCAGACGACGACGCGAGCGACGACTCGGTCGCCGCCGACGACGGCGCGGAGACACGTGTCCTGTAGTTCCGCGAGTTGCGTGTCAACGATCGGATCAGCATCTCGTGACCACGCCGTCGGATCGTCGATCCGATCCGTCGGCGCGTCTGCTCCGAACATCACACGGGGCATGGAAGAGGGAGTCGACGCATGGCTGGGGAACGATTTCGCTCTGCTCTCGAGCAGGCTGACGACCGGATCGTCGCCGGTCGGGCGATGGACGGCGACGTGGCCGCGTTCGCGGTGCTGGTGCGCAGGTACACGCCGATGATGCGTGCGTACACGCAGCGCATGCTGAATGCCTCGGCCGATGTCGACGACATCGTGCAAGAGACGTTCGTGACCGCATGGCAGCGGTTCTCCGAGCTCGACGACCCGGCGAAGGTCAAGAGCTGGCTGATGCGCATCGTGAGCCGCAAGGCGGTGGACCGCATTCGCGCGCTGCGACCGACGCTCGACGTCGATGACATGGAGCAGGCGGCTCCCGCGCACGACGCGCCCGCGCGTGTGGTGGAGGCACGGGCGGGGATCGAGGCGCTCGGTGCGGCGTTGCAGGAGCTGCCCGCTGCTCAGCGTGAATGCTGGGTGCTGAGAGAGATGGGCGGCTACTCGTACGACGAGATCGCCTCGGAGCTCGACATCTCGGTGTCGACGGCACGGGGCCTTCTCGCTCGAGCCAGAAAGTTCATGATCGCGCGAATGGAGGCCTGGCGATGACTGAAGAGCAGAAGGCTCCCGACGTGCGTCAGCTCGGACTCGAGCCGAGCGATCTCGACGGGCACACCCTCGAAGAGCTGAGTGACTACCTCGAGGCAGGCAGGCTTCCCGTCGACCCGTCGATCGAGGGCTCGCCCGGGTGCCAGCTCGCGCTGGACGCGCTCGAGCGGCTGCAGGGTCTGGGGGGACAGCTGATCGAAGCGGATGCCGCGGCGAGGCCGGAGGTCGACGACAGCTGGGTCGACCGCATCCTCTCGGGGATCGCGCTGGATGCCCGTGCAGGACGCCGCATCCCGTTCGACGAATCCGACCCCTCCGTGGACTTCGGCATCACGGAAGGCGCGGTCCGGGGACTCATCCGCTCGGCGGAGAACGCCGTGCCCGGCATCATGGTCGGTCGGTCGACTCTCGACGGAGACGTCACCGTCGTGGGCGAGCCGATCCGGATCGCGATCGAGGTCAACGCCATCTACGGGGAGTCCATCCCGACCGCGGTCGAGCGGCTTCGCGCCGAGATCGCGGAGCGTCTGCACCGGCAGACGGACCTCACCGTGACCTCGATCGACGTCACGGTGCGAGACATCCAACGGATCAGCAGTGCAGCGGAGGAGACCTCATGAGCACCACAGCCCTACCGGGACTCGCCGAGCGGATCGAGGCGGCGGTGCTGGCGACGCCCGGCGTGCGCAACGTCTACCGAGCGGGCTCGCTGGTGTCGAACATCGTCGGAGAAGGGGCCGTGGCGATCGGCATCAGCCGGAGCGATGAGGCTCTCGTGGCCGTCCGAACGGATGACGACGGCGTCGAGGTCGAGGCATCGCTCGGTGTCGAGTACTCGGCGAACGCCCTCGAGCTGCTCCGAGATGTCCGCGCGGCGATCGACAAGGTCCTCGCGGACGACGGGCTGGGGCCCGTCGAGATCGCGCTCACGATCGCGTACGTCCACCCCCGGGAGGCATCGTCGGACTGAGTGCGCGTGAGCGCGCGGAGGCGCCGATCCTGGGTGAGGATCGGCGCCTCTCGGCTGTGTGAACGGGTGAACGGCTGATCAGGCGATCGCGCGGATGCCGTCGACGAGGGGGGTGGTCGGTCGGCCGATCAGCCGGGCGAGGGTGCCGTCCGTGTCTGCGAGCGCGCCTGCGGCGATGCCGGAGTCGAGAGCGACGACGAATCCTGCGGTGCCCTCGTCGACGCCGGCGGCCTGGAGGCCGGCGAGCTGCTCGTCGGCGGTGAGCGGCTGGTACTCCACCTCGCGGCCCGTGACCTCGGCGATCGCACCGGCGAGTTCGGTGTAGTTCCACGCGACGTCGCCGCCGAGCTCGTACACCTGGCCGATGTGACCGTCCTCGAGCAGCACGACGGCTGCCGCTTCGGCGAAGTCCTTGCGGCTCGCGGAGGCGACTCGTCCGTCACCGGCTCCGGAGGCGAGCACGCCGGTCTCGGCAGCACGGGCGACGTCGGCGGCGTAGTTCTCGGTGTACCAGTTGTTGCGCAGGATCACCGAGGGGAGGTCCGAGGCCGCGATGAGCTCTTCTGTCGCCTTGTGCTCGGGGGCGAGCACGAGATCGCTCGTCGTCGCCTTCGGAGCGCTGGTGTAGACGAACTTCGTCACTCCAGCGGCCTTGGCGGCATCGATGACGGACTGGTGCTGGGCGACGCGCTGGCCGACCTCCGAACCCGAGATGAGCAGGACGCTGTCGACGCCCTCGACGGCTGCAGCGACGGAGGAGGGGTCGGTGTAGTCCAGTCGCGCGACCCGCACGCCAAGATCCTCGGCCTTCGCGACGTCGCGCGCGCCGGCGACGATCGACTGCGGGTCGGCGCCGCGCTCGAGGAGGCTGGCGATGACGAGGCGTCCGAGGTTGCCGGTCGCGCCGGTGACGAGGATGGTCATGGGGTGTCCTTTCGTAGGTGACATGAGCGACAACCGCCCCACCCGCGACGAACATTCCAGCTGATGGGTACCGACTTTGAAGTAAGGTACGTACATGACGGTTAGTTATGCGCAGATCCGGGAGGCGACCCCGCAGATCTTCGAGCCTGGATGCAGCACCCGAGTGATCCTCGACCACGTGATGAGCAAGTGGGGAGTGCTGGTGCTCTCGTCGCTCTCCGACGGAACCCGTCGCTGGGGCGAGTTGCGCCGCGAGGTCGGCGGCATCAGCGAGAAGATGCTCGCCTCCACCCTGCGCACCCTGGCGGACGACGGGCTCGTGCGCCGCGAATCCTTCCCGAGGGTGCCCCCGCACGTCGAGTACAGCCTGACGCCACTCGGCCGCGATCTCATGCAGCGAATGCTGCCGCTCGTCGAGTGGGTCGCCGACCACGCCGATGGAATGATCGAGCGAGATTAGCTCGACGGATTCCGTCGCATCTCAGCGCCGATGACCACTGAATCCGTCGGTGAAAGAAAAGGATTGACGCGATATACGTGGTAGCCGTATGTTCTGAGCATGTCAGCTACGACGCCGATCCATCTGGAACGCCCCGACGGCAAGGGGCTCGCAACCGGTTCGCTCGGGCTGTGGGGGTCCACCGTCATCGGGCTCGCATCCACCGCACCGGTCTACTCGCTGGTGGCCACGCTCGGATTCGTCGTGCTCGCGGTCGGAGCACAGGCACCGATCGCCTTCATCATCGCCTTCGTGCCGATGCTGCTGATCGCCTTCGCCTACCGCGAGCTGAACAACGCCGTTCCCGACTGCGGCACCACGTTCACGTGGGGCACCAAGGCCTTCGGGCCCTGGGTCGGCTGGATGGGCGGCTGGGGAGTCGCGGTCGCCGGAATGGTCGTGCTCGCGAATCTCGCCCAGATCGCCTCGGTCTACTTCTGGTCGCTGATCGGCTTCGACCTCGAGAACAACGACTGGCGCATCATCCTGGTGGCCGTGCTCTTCATCGCCGCCATGACGTGGGTGAGCTGGCGCGGTGTCGAGATCGGCGAGCGCATCCAGAACGTCCTGCTCGGCATCCAGTACCTCGCACTGGCGATCTTCGTGGTGGCCGCCCTGTGGCAGTTCTTCGCAGGAACCGCGCCCGATCCCACCCCGTTCGACATGGAATGGCTCAACCCGTTCGGATTCACCTCGTGGTCGGGCTTCACCGAGTCGATCCTGCTCGCCCTCTTCAT
Organism: Microbacterium sp. Leaf161; assembly: GCF_001423645.1. Taxonomy (NCBI): domain Bacteria; kingdom Bacillati; phylum Actinomycetota; class Actinomycetes; order Micrococcales; family Microbacteriaceae; genus Microbacterium; species Microbacterium sp. Leaf161. The sequence goes on from NZ_LMOW01000001.1 coordinate 2,186,696, forward strand.
CTACTGGGGCTGGGACACCTGCCTCGCGCTCAACGAGGAGACGAAGGACCCCAAGCGCATCCCGGGTCGTGCCGCGCTGCTGACCACCGTCATCCTGCTGTTCACCTACGTCGGCGTCACGATCGCCGCCATGATGTACGCGGGCCTCGGCGACACCGGAACCGGACTCGGCAACGAGGCCAACGCCGACGACTTCTTCCTCGCGATCAAGGACGGACTTCTCGGACCCTTCGGCTGGGTGCTGGTGGTCGCCGTGATCATCTCGGCGATCTCCTCGACGCAGACGACGATCCTGCCCACCGCACGCGGAACACTCGCGATGGGCGTCTACCGCGCTCTGCCCGCGAAGTTCAAGGACGTGCACCCGACCTACAAGACGCCGTCGTTCTCGACGATCGTCATGGGGGTCGTCGCATCGGTGTACTACGTCGGCATGACCCTGATCAGCGACAACATCCTGCAGGACTCGATCCTGTCGCTCGGCCTCGCCATCGCGTTCTACTACGCGATCACCGGCTTCGCCTGCGTCTGGTACTTCCGCAAGGACCTCACGACCTCGGCGCGTGACTTCTTCTTCAAGGGCCTCTTCCCGTTGCTGGGAGGCCTCATGCTGACGGGGGCGTTCGTGCAGTCGGCGATCGACATGTGGGATGTGGACTACGGCTACACCGTGCTCTTCGGCATCGGCGGAACGTTCGTGATCGGCATCGGCTCGCTCGCCTTCGGTCTCGTGCTCATGTTCGCCTGGTACCTGTTCCCGCGTTCGAAGCGGTTCTTCCGAGGCGAGAGCCTGAACCGCGACACCCAGGTCATGGTGCCGGACGAGCCGGGCGAGGTCATCCGCTCGATCGACGGCGGGATCTGAGCGGAGCCGGATCGCGCGCGGGTACGCCCTAGGCTTTATCCGTGCGCATCCGGCTCGACATCGCCTACGACGGCACCCACTTCCGCGGGTGGGCGAAGCAGCCGACCCTGCGCACCGTGCAGGGGACTCTCGAAGCCGCGCTCGCTCGCATCGTCGGCTCCGACGTGCAGTTCGTCGTCGCAGGGCGGACGGATGCCGGAGTGCACGCCGTGGGCCAGGTGGCGCACGTCGACCTCGACGAGGCGCAGTGGTCGCGCATCGAGTCGCGTCAGGGCCGCGCCCCGCAAGACCCCGCGGCGTCGATCGCGAGGCGTATGCGCGGTGTGCTCGGCGCCTACCCCGATGCGACCGTCACCCGATCTTCCATCGCTCCCGACGGATTCGACGCCCGCTTCTCGGCGGTCTGGCGTCGCTACCGATATCGGCTCGCCGACTCGACCGCCGGCTACGACCCCCTTCGACGCCACGACACGACCGCGCACCGGGGTGTTCTGGACGACCAGGCGATGGATGCCGCGGCGCGGACGCTCATCGGGCTCCACGACTTCGCGGCATACTGCAAGCCCCGCGAGGAGGCCACGACCATCCGGACCCTCCTCGACTACCGATGGTCGCGGGACTCCGAGGGCGTGCTCGTCGCCGAGGTGAAGGCCGACGCGTTCTGCCACAGCATGGTGCGGGCGCTGGTGGGCGCATGCGTCGCCGTGGGTGAGGGGCGTCTCGACGTCGACGATCTGGTCGTGCTGCGCGACGCGCTCACCCGCACGAGCGAGTTCAAGGTGCTGGCCGCCAGGGGGCTGACGCTCACCGAGGTCGGATACCCGGCCGACGAGCTCCTGTCGACCAGGGCGGAGCAGACGCGCGCTCGCCGCGACGGCACGAGCGCATGACCCGACGCGCGGCCGTGTTCGTCGAGGTCTCGTCGCCAGGATGGGCGTTCTGGCGGGCGGCACTCGACACCTGTGTCGGTCTGAGCGTCGGCACGCTCTACACGTTCCTCGGCATCGTCGTGGTCGGCATCGTGGGGGAGGAGGCACTGTCCTCCCTGTACTGGCAGATCGACCTCGATCCGCTGTTCCGCGCGAGCATGGGGGTGATCCTGCTCATCGCCGCGGTGCTCGCGATCGTCGTGCCCTTCGTGCTGGTCGCCGAGCGGTTCGCCGCCCTCCGCGCGGTCGAGGCGAGCGCACGGGAGAACCCGGATGCCGTGCCGGAGCGATCACTGAGGACGGAGCTCGCGAAGGCCCCCGCCGCATACCTCCAGACCACGGGAACCGTGCTGTTCTGGTGTCTGGTCGGGCTCGGAGCCCTCTTCGCGCTCGCCGTCGTCTTCACAGAGGACCTGCGCGAAGACGGCGTGGTCTGGGCGGTGCTGCTCGTCTTCGCGGTGCTGGCGCTCGCCGCAGCGATGCTGCGGAGGCTGGGGCGACGACTCGTCGAACGCGACGATGCGCGGATGCGCGACCACTGGTCGCGGTGGAAGCAGCTCGTCCCTCGAGCGGAGGCGTGCGACTCGGATCGTCGCGAGGCGGCGATCCGAGCGGTCGTTCCGCAGTGGCTCTCGACTCCGAGCAGGCGGACTCTCGGTCGCGTGGCCCGGGTGCTGCTCACCGCCACACTCGTCTCCCTGGGCGCTTCCATGATCTCGGTCTTCATGCGTCAGCAGTGTCGCAACTGCGATCCGGTCTACTGGAACGAGCCGATCGAGAACGGCATCGACGTGCTGAGCCTGAGCAGCGGAGCGGCGCTCGCCGTGTGCGCAGCCCTCGGCATCCTCGCCTGGGTCGGAGGAGTGGTCCTGCAGTTCGCCCGCGAGCGCGCTCTGACGAGGTGGGTCTCGGATGGAGCATCCCGCAGTGTCGACGTGAGCCTGGTCGAGCCGCTGCTCTCCGGCACCCGATCGATGGTGCGCCTTCAGCTGGGTCTGACGGCCGTCGGCGCGGGTGCCGCCGTCGTGGGCATGGGGGCGCTCTGGGCGGAGTGGGCCGCCATGGACACGCGCGCCGTGCTTCTCACCGCCGTGGTGCTGATCGCGCTCGGGCTCGCGGTCGGGTGGGCGGATGCACGACGCAGCCGCAGAGAGCGACAGCTCGCGCGTGACGCCCTGTTCCCTGGCGACGTCGGACGCGTGGACGAAGACAAGCCCGCCGCGATCACGCGGGAGCGCCGACGCCGCAGGTGACCCGTTCGTGGCCGCCCTTCCCGGGGGCGGCCACGATGCGGCAGCACCGCCGCGGACGGCGGGCCCCCAGGCCGGGCGCGGCGGTGACGACTCGTGCAGGCCGGAGGGGTGTGACACTGCTGAACCGTATGCTGATCGTACGAAGGGCATCTTCACACTGCGGCGGGGGACTGTGACGGATCGGCTGGAGGATCAGGGCGGCGCATTCGCCGCTGCGCTCCGTGCGGCGATCTCCGACCGGGGAATCACCCTCGCGCGGCTGCGGAGCCAGCTGATCGACGACGGCAACCCGGTATCCATGGCGACGCTGAGCTACTGGCGCTCCGGTGATCGGCAGCCCGAAGGCCCGCAATCGCTGAGCGTCGTCGACGGCATAGAGGATCGCCTCGGTCTGCATCGAGGACACCTCGGGAGCCTGCTGATCCCGACCGCTCGTCTGGGGCCGATCGCACCTCCGCGTCTGCCGTTCGACGAGGAGCGCGAGCAGCGCGAGACCGAGGAGACGTTGCGAGAGCTGCGTGCCGCTCCGCAGGACGCCCTGCGCGACCTCTCGACCCACATGACGGTGTTCGTCGGTGCCGACGGCGCGGTCGAGAGGACGATCATGCGCTCGCTCGTGCAGGCGACGAGAGGCACGATCACCGAGGTGCCCCTCATCGACGTGGCGCCGATCGAGACCGATGTCATGTCGGTGATCTCCGACGTCGTCGGTGGGAGGATCGATCGGGAATACCTGCATCGGGGCCGCCTCGTGTCTGGCGTGGTCATCGCGCTCGACGAGCCGATCACCACCGGCGGAACGACGCTGTTCGAGTTCACCGAGACCTTCCCGCCCGGATATCCGCCGCGGCAGTCGGCCTGGCATGCGACGTCGAGATCGGCTCGCGAGAGCCTCATCTGGGTGCGCTTCCATCCCGACGCCCTCCCCAGCTGGTGCGAGGAGTACATCGAGACCGAGGGGGAGTACATCTCGGTGATGCGCTCGACGAACGGGGGCTCGGTCCATCTCGCTCGGCACGGGTTCGGCCCAGGGATCCTGGGACTCCGATGGGGATACGACGAGTGATGCCGAACGGGTGAACTCCACCGATCGAACGGCGATTTCCACCGGAATCCAAGACTGAGCCACTAGCGTGAGGTGCGATGAAGGTCCTCTCATACAACCTGCAGAAGCACCGCGCCGCAGGAGAACTGGCGGCGCTGGTCTCGGCGCACGATCCTGACATCCTGTGCCTCCAGGAGTGCGATGTCGCGGATCTGCCCGAGGCGATCGGCGACCTCACCATCGCCGACGCGACGCAGGGGAATCGGCTGGGACTCGCGATGTTCTATCGGGCCAGCGAGTTCCATCTCCAGGAGGTCAAGACGATCGAGCTGAAGAAGTCGCTGCACGACCGGATCGCGAAGCCCGCGCATGAGCGGGTTCTGGGTGCGCGGCTGAGAGACATCGACGCGGGGCGCGAGTTCATCGCCGCGTCGTTCCACGCGGCGCCGCTGACAGCGCTGAACTCCCTGCGTCGGCACCAGATCCGGGCGGCCCTCACCGAGCTGGCGACTCTCGGCGAAGAGCTGCCGCAGCTGATGGTCGGGGACTACAACTACCCGGTGTTCAAGGAGAACCTCGGTCAGACGATCCGCGAGCACGGGTACGCGCTGACGCTGAGCGACGACCACACCTACACCCGGTACCGCGTGTTCCGCGGACACTACGACTTCGCGACGTCCGTCGGCTTCGAGATCCAGCGGGTCACCACGCTTCCGCAGGGGATGAGCGACCATCGTCCGATCCTGGTGACGACCCGGTTCGACTGATCGCAGACCGGCTCGGTTTGGGAGAACGCCCGGAATGACGTAGGCTGTCACTTTGGTACTCGACTGCCGAGCACTAACGAACGTGAGCCCTCCACTGGCGTGTTCATCCCTGTAGGGAAGAACCACCCCGGAGTGGGATTCACGAACTTCTCCGTTCGAACAAGAAAGCAGCACTATCGTGACGCGCACTTACTCCCCGAAGGCCGGCGAGGTCCAGCGTGACTGGGTCGTCATCGACGCCACTGACGTCGTTCTCGGCCGCCTGGCCTCGCACGCCGCTACGCTCCTGCGTGGCAAGCACAAGCCCACCTTCGCCAACCACATCGACTCGGGTGACTTCGTCATCATCGTGAACGCCGACAAGGTCGCGCTCACCGGTCAGAAGCTCCAGAAGAAGCTGGCCTACCGCCACTCGGGTTACCCGGGCGGACTGAAGTCGGTCACCTACGCCGAGCTCCTCGAGAAGAACCCGATCCGCGCTGTCGAGAAGGCCATCCGTGGCATGCTCCCCAAGAACAGCCTGGGCCGTCAGCAGCTGTCGAAGCTCAAGGTGTACGTCGGTGCCGAGCACCCGCACGCCGCGCAGCAGCCGCAGACGTACACCCTCGACCAGGTCGCCCAGTAAGCGCCGTAAAGACTTAAGGACATACTCGTGGCTGACATCCAGGACACCACCGAAAACCCCCAGAACTTCTCGACCTCGACTCCCGAGACCGACGCAGTCGAGGCGGCCCCCCGCCCCGTGCTCAGCGTCCCGGGTGCCGCTGTCGGCCGTCGCAAGCAGGCCATCGCCCGCGTGCGTCTCGTCCCCGGCTCGGGAACGATCACGGTCAACGGCCGCACGCTCGAGGACTACTTCCCGAACAAGCTGCACCAGCAGCTGATCAACGACCCGTTCACGATCCTCAACCTCGCCGGCGGCTACGACGTCATCGCGCGCATCTCCGGCGGTGGCCCCTCGGGTCAGGCCGGCGCGCTGCGTCTCGGCATCGCCCGTTCGCTCAACGGCATCGACGAGGAGAACAACCGTCCGACGCTGAAGAAGGCCGGCTTCCTGTCGCGCGACGCTCGCGTCAAGGAGCGCAAGAAGGCTGGACTCAAGAAGGCCCGTAAGGCGCCTCAGTACTCGAAGCGTTAAGGTCAACCGCTCCGATGCCGATCTTTGGCACGGACGGTGTGCGAGGACTCGCCAATGGCATCCTCACCGCCGACCTCGCGCTCACCCTGGCCCAGGCGACTGCTGTCGTCCTGGGCCAGGGCCGTACTGCGGAGGCCCGCAAAGCCGAAGGCAAGCGACTCACCGCAGTGGTGGCCCGTGACCCTCGTGTCTCCGGTCACTTCCTCACGGCGGCGGTCGCCGCAGGGCTCGCCTCCTCCGGCGTCGACGTGCTCGAGGCCGGTGTCATTCCGACTCCTGCGCTCGCGTTCCTCGTCGCCGACCGTGACGCCGATTTCGGTGTGATGATCTCCGCCTCGCACAACGCGGCACCCGACAACGGGATCAAGATCTTCGCCCGCGGCGGTGTGAAGCTGCCCGACGTCGTCGAGCAGCGCATCGAAGAGGCGATGGCGGGCGAGAAGCTGCGCCCCACCGGTGCGGGCGTGGGCAGGATCGATCGATTCTCCGACGCCGAAGACCGCTACGTCGTGCACCTGCTCGGCTCGCTGCCGAACCGGCTGAACGGCATCAAGGTCGTGCTCGACTGCGCCCACGGCGCCGCATCAGGGGTGTCTCCCGAGACCTTCCGCGATGCGGGTGCCGATGTCACCGTGATCGGTGCTGACCCCGACGGCTTGAACATCAACGACGGCGTCGGGTCGACCCACCTCGACCAGCTCGCCGAGGCCGTCGTGCGGCTCGGGGCCGACATCGGGATCGCCCACGACGGCGATGCCGATCGGTGCCTGGCTGTCGATGCGCAGGGCAACGTCATCGACGGCGACCAGATCATGGCCATCCTGGCGGTGTCGATGAAGCAGCGCGGTCACCTGACCGATGACACGCTCGTCGCCACGGTGATGAGCAACCTCGGCCTGCACGTCGCCATGCGCGAGCACGGCATCACCGTGCGCCAGACCGCGGTCGGCGACCGCTATGTCCTCGAGGACATGGACCGTGGCGGCTACGCCCTCGGAGGCGAGCAGTCGGGCCACGTCATCATGAGCGAGTTCGCCACGACGGGCGACGGCCTGCTCACCGGACTGCACCTGGTTGCCGAGATGGCACGTCAGAACAAGACGATCGCCGAACTCGCGAGCGTGATGACCGTGTACCCGCAGGTGCTCATCAACGTGCGCGATGTCGACAAGGACGCGCTCGAGTCCGACGCCGTCGTGCAGGCGGCCGTGCGCGAGGTCGCAGCCGAACTCGGCGAGACCGGTCGCGTGCTGCTCCGCAAGTCCGGAACCGAGGCCCTCGTCAGGGTCATGGTCGAGGCGGCGGATGCCGAATCCGCTCAGGCGTACGCCGACCGGCTGGTCGCCGTCGTGCGGGAGCGACTCTCCCTCTGAACCGTCGAGCGCGCCGCGCGGCACCGACCACAGGTCAGCCGCGCGGCGCGCTCCAGTTCAGCTGCTCGATGTATCGCAGCAGCACCCCCTCGCGCAGCGCCCACGGAGACACCTCGAGCTCGTCGACATCGAGCGCGGTCATGGCCGTGTGCAGCGATACCGCCGCGGCGACGATCTGGAACGTGCGATCCGCAGTGATGCCGGGGAGCTCCTGTCGCGCGGACGCGGGCAGACGGGCCAGCCGCGGGATCCACGATCCCAGCGAAGCCCGCGGAAGCACCATGCGCTGGATTCCCGACCACCCCGGCACCGGGTAGCCCGCGAGTCTGGCGAGCGAGCGGATCGCCTTCGACGAGCCGACGACGTGATCGGGGCGAGGCAGCGCGGCGAACTGAGGGAGCACTTCGGCGAGCGTCGAAGTCGCGTGCTCCCGAAGACGCTCGACGTCGTCTTCACCCGGCGGATCATGCGGGAGGAACTGCACTGTCATCCGGCCGGCTCCGAGGGGGACGGATGCCGCGGCATCCGGCAGCTCATCCCCGCCCGCCGCGACCTCGAGCGACCCGCCGCCGATGTCGAGGAGCAGCAGCTGTCCGGCCGACCAGCCGAACCAGCGCCGCACGGCGAGGAAGGTGAGCTGGGCCTCGGTCTCTCCGTCGAGCACCTGCAACGGCTGGCCGAGGGCAGCCTCGATGCGGGCGATCACGTCGGCCCCGTTCCGGGCGTCGCGCACCGCGCTCGTCGCGGTGGCGAGCAGCTCGTCGACCCGCTCGGCCTCCGCGACGTCTCGCGCCCGAACCACAGCCGCCTCGAGTGCTCGTACGCCCTCTTCGGAGATCGCACCGTCGTCTGTGAGGTACCGCATCAGCCGCAGGACGGTGCGATCGCTGGTCGTCGCCAGAGGCCGACCCCCGGGGCGAACATCGGCGGCGAGCATGTGGACGGTGTTGGAACCGATGTCGAGGACTCCGAGGCGCACGGATAGAGACTACTCGTGCGCCGTTACGATGTATCCGTGACCACCGCCGACCCCACGCTGCCTCTGTCTCCGTATCGCGAGATCGGACGCGACGAATGGGCGCGATTGGCGGCGGGCCTCGATCAGCCGCTCACCGAGACCGAGGTCGTCGAGCTCCGCGGCATCGGAGACCGCCTGGACCTCGCCGAGGTGCGCGAGGTCTATCTGCCCCTGAGTCGGCTGCTCAGCCTCTACGCGACGGCCACGAAGCGTCTGGGAGCCGCGACGAGCTCGTTCCTGCAGGAGGACGATTCGACGACCCCGTTCGTGGTCGGAGTCGCGGGCTCCGTCGCGGTCGGCAAGTCGACGATCGCTCGTCTGCTGCGTGAGCTGATGAGTCGGTGGCCGGGCACCCCGCGCGTCGAGCTCGTCACGACGGACGGGTTCCTGCACTCGAACGCCGAGCTCGAGCGCAGAGGTCTGATGGACCGCAAGGGGTTCCCCGAGTCCTACGACCGGCGGGCGCTGCTCGAATTCCTCACCGAGGTGAAGAGCGGGGCCGCAGAGGTGCGGGCACCGTTCTACTCGCACATGCGCTACGACATCGTCCCCGATGCGCACGTGGTGGTCCGGCGTCCTGACGTCGTGATCGTCGAAGGGTTGAACGTCCTGCAGCCGCCGCCCGCACCGAACGATGTGGCCGTCAGCGATCTCTTCGACTTCTCGATCTTCGTCGACGCCGACACCTCGCACATCGAGAAGTGGTACGTCGACCGCTTCCTCGCCCTGCGCCAGGGAGCTTTCTCGAATCCGTCGTCGTATTTCAACGTCTTCGCGCACCTCACCGACGAGGAGGCGATCACGACCGCACTCGGCTACTGGAACGAGATCAACATGCCGAACCTGGTCGAGAACGTGATGCCGACCAAGCACCGAGCGCGTCTCGTGCTCAACAAAGGCGTCGATCACAGCGTCGAGAGCGTGCTTCTCCGCAAGCTCTGAGCAGGCCCGAGGTTTCGTTCGGAACCTTCGCAAAAGTCCCGCCTTACTCTTGACCACATGTGTGGAATCGTCGGATACGTGGGCCCGCGCCCCAGCCAGGACATCCTGCTCGCAGGGCTCGCCCGTCTCGAGTACCGGGGCTATGACTCCGCAGGCGTCGCGGTCATCGACGGCGAGGGCTCGCTCGGCATGCGCAAGAAGGCGGGAAAGCTCGCGATGCTGCGCGACTCGCTGAAGGATGCGGCCCTCGCCGACGGCAACACGGGCATCGGGCACACCCGCTGGGCCACCCACGGCGGCCCCACCGACGAGAACGCGCACCCGCACCTCGCAGATGACGACAAGCTCGCCGTGATCCACAACGGCATCATCGAGAACTTCGCCTCGTTGCGTGACGAGCTGCTCGCCGACGGCGTGGCGTTCCGCAGCGAGACCGACACCGAGGTCGCAGCAGCGCTGCTCGGTCGTGAGTACCGCAGCAACGGCGGCGACCTGCAGGGTGCGTTCCGCGCCGTGGTCAACCGCCTCGAGGGTGCGTTCACCCTGCTCGCGATGCACCAGGACCACCCCGGACTCGTCGTCGGAGCGCGACGCAACTCGCCGCTCGTGATCGGCCTCGGCGAGGGCGAGAACTTCCTCGGCTCCGACGTCGCCGCATTCATCGAGCACACGCGCAAGGCGCTCGCCATCGGGCAGGATCAGATCGTCTCGATCACGCCGGATGCCGTCACGGTCACCGACTTCGCCGGCACGCCTGTCGAGGCCGAGCCGTTCGACGTCTCCTGGGACGCCGCCGCCGCGGAGAAGGGCGGATGGTCCAGCTTCATGGCCAAGGAGGTCGCCGAGCAGCCCGAGGCGGTCGCCAACACGATCCGCGGTCGCATCAGAGGAGATCAGGTCGTCATCCCCGAGCTCGACGGCCTCGACGAGCTGTTCATCGGCATCAATCGCATCATCATCACCGCGTGCGGTACGGCCGCGTACTCGGCGCTCGTCGGCAAGTACGCGATCGAGCAGTGGGCGCGGATCCCCGTCGATGTCGAGCTGGCGCACGAGTTCCGCTACCGCGACCCGGTGATCGGCGATGACACGCTCGTCATCTCGATCAGCCAGTCCGGCGAGACCATGGACACGCTGATGGCCGTCAAGTACGCGAGAGAGCGCGGAGCGCGCACCCTGTCGATCTGCAACACCCAGGGTGCGACCATCCCGCGAGAGTCCGATGCGGTGGTCTACACGCATGCGGGCCCAGAGGTCGCGGTCGCGTCGACCAAGGCGTTCTCGGCGCAGATCACCGCTCTGCTGCTGCTCGGTCTGCACATGGGGCGCGTGCGCGGATCGGTGCAGGACGCATCCGTCGACGTCGCGGAGCTCACTGCCCTCCCCGAGAAGATCGCCAAGGTCCTCGAGAGCGAGCAGGAGCACGTCACGCAGCTCGCCGGCTGGATGGCCGACACCCGCTCCGTGCTGTTCCTCGGTCGGCACGTCGGCTTCCCGATCGCGCTCGAGGGTGCGCTCAAGCTCAAGGAGATCTCGTACATCCATGCCGAGGGCTTCGCCGCCGGAGAGCTCAAGCACGGTCCGATCGCCCTGATCGAACCAGGGCAGCCGGTCTTCGTCCTGGTGCCGTCTCCGCGCCACTCGGCCGTGGTCCACTCCAAGGTCGTCTCGAACATCCAGGAGATCCGTGCGCGCGGAGCGCGCGTGATCGTGGTCGCCGAAGAAGGCGACGCGGCGGTCCTGCCGTTCGCCGACGAGGTCATCCGGATTCCGCTCGCCGGAGCGATGTTCGAGCCGCTGCTCGCTGTCGTCCCGCTGCAGATCTTCGCCATGGCCCTCGCCACGGCCAAGGGCCTCGACGTCGACCAGCCGCGCAACCTGGCCAAGTCCGTCACCGTCGAGTAGACCCCGTCTCGGGTGTCGGGGCGGGGCAGGAGCCGAACGAAGCGGATGCCGCGACTAGGCTGAACGGGTGATCATCGGGACCGGCATCGACCTCGTGGACATCCCGCGGTTCGAGCGCACGATGGAGCGCACGCCGCGGCTGCTGGAGCGGCTGTTCGCGCCGGGGGAGCGGGCGCTGCGCCTTCCGTCCCTGGCAGCGAGGTATGCCGCCAAGGAGGCCCTGATCAAGACCCTGGGCGGCTCTGACGGGGTGCATTGGATCGAGATCGAGATCGCCTCCGAGGCATCGGGCCGCCCGCACTTCGTGCTGTCGGGCTCGACCGCCGACGTCGTCGCCGAGCGTGGGATCACCCGACTGCATCTGACCCTCACCCATGACGCAGGACTCGCCGCCGCGTTCGTCGTCGCCGAAGGAGAGCCCCTGTGACCGTTCCGTTCCGCGAGGCACGTATCGAGCTCGATGCCATCAGCGACAACGTCCGCCACTTCCGCCGTCTCACCGGCGTGCAGGTCATCGCGGTCGTCAAGGCGAACGCCTACGGTCACGGCGCCGCGGCCGTAGCCGTCGCGGCCCTCGCCGGCGGCGCGACCCGTCTCGGTGTCGCCGAGATCCCCGAGGCTCTCGAGCTCCGCCGCCAGGGCATCACGGCGCCGATCGTCGCGTGGCTGCACGCTCCGGGCGAGCGGTTCGATCAGGCGGCAGCTCATGACGTCGAGGTGGGCATCTCGTCGTTCGACCAGCTCGAGGCTGCCGGTGCCGTCGCGTCGGTCGATCGTCCGGTCGGCGTGCACCTGAAGTTCGAGACGGGGCTCTCGCGCAACGGCATCGCGCCGGCCGACTGGCGGCGCGTGCTCGCCGAGGCCGCGCGTCTCGAGCGCATCGGACGGCTGCGCATCATCGGGCTCTTCAGTCACCTCTCGAACACCTCGCCTCAGGACGACCGCGAGGCCCTGGCGAAGTTCGAGGAGGCGGTCGCCGCGGCGGCCTCGTTCGGCATCCACCCCGAGATCCGGCACATCGCGGCGACCGCGGCCGCGATCGACCTGCCGGAGATGCGACTGGATGCGGTGCGCATCGGCATCGGCATCTACGGCCTCTCGCCCTTCGAGGACCGCTCGTCGGCCGAGCTGGGGCTTCGTCCTGCGATGACCCTGCGAGGCGCGATCGCCGCTGTGCGCCGCGTGCCCGCCGGCGCAGGGGTGTCGTACGGATACGACCACCGCGCCCCGCACGACACGACGTTGGTGCTCGTGCCGCTCGGCTACGCCGACGGGGTGCCTCGCCACGCCTCCGGACGCCTGCCCGTGTCGATCGGCGGTCGTCGGTTCACCAACGTCGGCCGAGTCGCCATGGACCAGTTCGTCGTCGACGTCGGCGATTCCCCGGTGTCGATCGGAGACGAGGTCGTGCTGTTCGGCGACCCGACCCTCGGGGTTCCCTCCGCAGCCGAATGGGCCAACGCCGCGTCGACCATCGACTACGAGATCGTCACGCGCATCGGCCCGCGCGTGCCCCGGCGGTCGGCATGAGCGTCGACCCGGCCCTCCTCGGGCGCATCGAGATCGAGACATCCGATGCCATGGAGCAGCTCGGCTTCCGCATCGGCGAGCGGCTCGAAGCCGGAGATCTGCTTATCCTCACCGGTCCCCTCGGGGCCGGGAAGACGACGTTCACTCGTGGGCTCGCGGAAGGACTCGGAGTACGGGGTCCGGTGCAGAGCCCCACATTCGTGATCGCACGCACGCACCCCTCGCTCGTCGGACGCGCCCCCCTGGTGCATGTGGATGCCTACCGTCTCGGCTCGGGCGCCGAGCTCGACGACCTCGACCTCGACCTCGCACGATCGGTGGTCGTGATCGAGTGGGGACGCGGAATGGCTGAGGACCTGGCTGAGACCTGGTGGGACATCGAGCTCGAGCGCCCGGTCGGCGGCGACGACGATCTCGACCCCTCCGAGCTCGACACGGATGCCCCACGGCATGTGACGATCACGCGCGCAGGGCGCTCAGCGATCACCGGCTGAACGGCGACTACCCTGGAGAGGTGATCCTCGCCGTCGACACCTCCCTGGGCACCGCCGTCGCCCTCATCGACGACGACGGCACCCGTCTGTCCGACGCCTCGGCCGCCGACCCTCTCGGTCACGCGGAGGTCATCGGCGAGCTGCTCGTGCGAGCTCTCGGCGAGACCGGAAGCGGATCGATCGACCACGTGGTGGCGGGCATGGGCCCTGGCCCCTTCACCGGACTCCGCATCGGCATCGCGACCGCCCGCACGTTCGCGATGGGCCGCGGCATCCCGGTCGTCTCCGTGCCGAGCCACTTCGCCGCGGCGCTCACCGCGATCGATCGAGACGCCGTGACCGGGCCGTTCGCCATCGTCACGGACGCCCGCCGTCGAGAGGTGGCCGTCACCGTCTTCGAAGGGACGGATGCCGACGGCATCCCGAACATGGTCGCCGACACGGTGCTGGTCGCGCGGGTCGATGCGGACGAGCACCTCGATGGCATCCGTCGCATCGACGTCGAGACGCTGTCGGCTGTCGACCTCGCTCGCGTGGGCGCCCGAGCGGTGGCGGCGGGGCGCACGCTCGCGGGGGCCGAGCCGCTGTATCTGCGACAGCCCGATGTCACCGTGCCCGGAGCGCCGAAGAAGGTGGGGCGATGACTCTGCGTGCAGCGACGCCCGACGACCTCGACGCCATCATGGCGATAGAGCATCGCTCGTTCCCGACCGACGCGTGGAGCTCCCAGGCCATGGCGCTGGAGCTTGCGAGCCCGCACGGCCGCTATCTGGTCGACGAGCATGACGGCGCCATCATCGGCTACGGCGGAGTCCGCGCGCTGCAGGGGTCGAGTGATGCCGACATCCAGACCATCGCCTTCGACGCCGAGCACCGTGGCGCCGGTCGCGGGCGCGCGCTGCTGCGCTCGCTTCTCGACGCCGCAGCCGAACGCGGCGCCCGAGAGGTCTTCCTCGAGGTGCGCGCCGACAATCCGGGCGCCGAGGGGCTCTACCTCTCCGAGGGGTTCGAGGAGATCGGCCGCCGCCCTCGCTATTACCAGCCCGACGACGTCGATGCGATCGTGATGCGCCTCGTGCTGCAGCATCCGCGTTCCGCGCATCGGGACGAGCCCGCCGAGGATGCCGCGAAGGAGGCCTCCGCATGACCGAGCCACTGGTGCTGGGCATCGAGACGAGCTGCGACGAGACGGGCATCGGTATCGTCCGCGGACGCACGCTGCTGTCGAACACGATCGCGTCGAGCATGGACGAGCACGCCCGCTACGGCGGCGTCGTGCCCGAGGTCGCCGCCCGAGCGCACCTCGAAGCCCTGCAGCCGTCTATCGACGCCGCGTTGGCGGAGGCCGGGGTGCGGCTCGATGACCTCGATGCGGTCGCCGTGACCAGCGGACCGGGCCTCGCAGGGGCGCTCATGGTCGGCGTCGGCGCCGCGAAGGGCCTCGCCGTCTCGCTCGACAAGCCGCTGTACGCGGTCAATCACCTGGTGGGCCACATCGCCGCCGACATCCTCACCCCCGACTCCGAGCCTCTCGAGTACCCGACGATCGCGCTGCTCGTGTCGGGCGGGCACACGTCGCTGCTGCATGTGCGCGACCTCACGACCGACGTCGAGATGCTCGGCGAGACCATGGACGACGCTGCGGGGGAGGCGTTCGACAAGGTCGCCCGGCTTCTGTCGCTGCCGTACCCCGGTGGCCCCGAGATCGACCGAGCGGCGCTCGACGGAGACCCCGACGCGATCCGGTTCCCTCGGGGTCTGTCTCGCGCATCCGACATGGCGAAGCACCGCTACGATTTCTCGTTCTCCGGGCTCAAGACCGCCGTCGCACGCTGGGTCGAACGCTGCGAGGCCGACGGTGTGCCTGTGCCGGTGGCCGACGTCGCCGCGAGCTTCCGCGAGGCGGTCGTCGACGTGCTCGTGTCGAAGGCGCTCGCCGCGTGCGCGGACCTCGGCGTGCCGCGCCTGCTGCTGGGCGGCGGGGTCATCGCCAACCGACGACTTCGCGAGGTCGCGCTCGCGAGGGCCGAGAAGGCGGGCGTGACCGTGCGCATCCCGCCCCTGTCGCTCTGCACCGACAACGGGGCGATGATCGCGGCTCTCGCTGCGGAGCTGATCTCGTCGGGTCGACGCCCGTCGACGCTCGCGTTCGGAGCCGACTCCACTCTTCCGGTCACCGAGATCCAGGTCGACGAGCGCGTCGCGGTGATGTGATGAGCGACGCGCCACGCACGCCCGATCCCGTGGGCGCAGAACCAGGGTCCGATGCCGTGCTGCCTCCGACCAGGATCGAGCGCCCCAGCGGCGAGGTCGAGCATCCGTCCGGTTCGGCGCGGATTCCGGGGTCGCGCCGCGAGGGATACACGAAGCTGCCGACGGGACCGGTCGGAGTCGAACCGGTGGTCGTCAGCGGGCCCGAGGCAGACGACATTGGGCGCGGCACCGACTGGGCGCCGTCGACCGACGCGTCCGTCGTCGACGACACCCGCCTCGCGCCCTGGGCTCTGATGGCCGCCATCGTGGCCCTGGTCTCGTCCTTCTTCGTCGGCTGGGGCATACCGATAGCCATCGTCGCCGTGATCGCGTCGATCATGTCGCTGCGCCGACCGGTCGAGAGCCGCGCCATCGCACGCTGGGCGCTCGTGCTCGGTCTGTGCGCGACCGTCTACAGCCTCGGCTGGCTCGTCTGGGCCGGGATGCAGTTCGAGAGACTCGGATAGCGGATGCTCGACGCGGATGAATCCGTCGAGCTGAGGGCTCTCCAGGCGCGGGCCTACGGTCGAGCCGGTGCGCTGAATGAGGCGGAGGCCGCGCGGCTGCGCGAACTCGAGGCCGGCAAGACCCGCCCGGCGGAGCCGCCCGCACCGAGAGGACCGGAGCCGGCTGCGCCTGCACCCCCACACATCGAGCCCGCACACATCGAGCCCGCCGCGTCGACCGTCGTCGAGGGAGTCGGGACCGCGGTGTCTGAGGACCGCACCACCGCGGCGCCCCACGGCGACTCCGCCCTCGCCGCGCTGCGACGGCACGGGCGTCTTGCCGTCGCGATCACCGCAGCCTTCATCGCGGTGGGCCTCGTGCTCGGCTGGCTGATCTTCGCCGATCGTGGTCCTGCGCCGATGCAGCTCACTGCGCAGCAGGGCGAGTGGCAGAGCGCGATCGTCGCGTCGGGCGACTTCGACCCGGGTTCCGTGCGAGCCGTCGCCCAGGAGGAGGGCGTCGTGATCTGGTTCGCGACGAAGAACGAGAGCGCGGACGTGTGCCTCGTGCTCGGCCACGAGGACGCGACGGCTCCCGCGTGCACGACGCGGGACCAGGCGACGATCCAGGGTGTGAACGCGACGCTCGCGAAGCCCGTGAGCGAGGCCCAGACCTACGACATCCAGGCGCAGATGTACCTCACGCAGGATGGCGAGCCCGCGGTCATCACCCGCAGCTACATCACGTCGTCGCAGTCGACGTCGATGTTCGCCAGCGAGGCGGAGGCGGAGGCCGCGACGACGCTCGCCGCGCAGACCGGATTGGATCGCCGCACGATCCTCGTCGTCGGCTATGACGACGAGGTGCCGATCTGGACCGGGATCGACACGTCCACCCAGCGATACTGTCTCGTCTATGACGGGTCCATGCCCGACCCTCCGATGGTGTGCGACGACAGCCTGATGCTCGCGGATGCGGACCGGACGCTCGTGCTCGACGTCGCAGACGACGGCGAGACGACCCGCTATGAGTACCAGTTCGGCTACGGTCAGCAGTACCTCACCGTGACGAGGGGCTGGGAGAGCGACGATGCTGCAGGAGAGTGAGTCTGCCGAGCTGCGCGCCCTGCAGGGCAAGGCCTATGGTCGCGACGGCGGCCTGACCGAAATCGAGGCGGCCAGGCTGCGCGAACTCGAGTCCATGCGCGTCGAACCGGACGCGACGGTCCTCGCCGCAGCTGCGGCCGGCCCGGGCGCCGACGCGGTCGACGCCCCGCGTCGAGCAGAGGATGCTCCTCTCCCGCATGCCGAGCCGCCCGTCTCCGGTCCGCCGAGCGGGAGTCCCGCCGATGAGGAAGCCGGCGGGCAGCAGCCCCTCGAGGCCGGCGGACTTCGCGCAGCGATCCGACAGCACTGGAAGGCCGCTGTCGCCGCATCCGCCGCGATGCTCGCGATCGGTCTCGGCGTCGGATGGGCGGTCTTCGGGCACACCGGTGACGCCGTGGCGCTGACCTCCGAGCTGCAGCAGCGTCGCGCCGAGCTGCAGGCGGAGGGCGGGTTCGATCCCGGCAGTCTGCGCGCGATCGGACGGGACGAGGACGCCCTCGTCTGGTACGCCACCAAGGAAGACGGCGAGACGATCTGCATCACGCTCGACGCGGCAGGCAAGTCGGCGGATCAGTGTCAGCCGGCTGCGGATCTCGACAACGGGAACGGCATCGGCCTCAGTGCGAGTGTCACCGCACCCGGCGAGGGCGACGAGAGTCCGGAGGAGATCTGGGCATCCGCCGCGCGGGCGATGAACGGCGAGGTCGTCGGGATCATCCAGCGCTGGCGCTCGGACCAGAACTCGTGGCTGTCGCAGTTCCAGGGGGACGAGCGGGAACGGGCCGAGCAGCTGATCGAGGAGGGCTTCGAGGAGTACTCGTTCTCGGTCGTCGGCTACTTCCGCGATGCCCCTGTCTGGCGGGCACAGCGCCTCGAGAGCGACGACATCCAGGACTGTCTGATCATCGACGCCGTCGAGAGCGTCGAATGCCGCGTGTCGGGCGACCAGCAGTTCTCCGGCGACGGCATCGAGACCCGAGGGGTCACCGTCGACGAGACGGGGACCGTCGCCGCGGACTGGAGTGTGCGCCTCGCCTACACGCCGAGCGGTACGCCATACCTCGTCGTCTCCGGCGACAGCGCAGCAGTTGCTGCCGAGCAGACGGCGGAGCCGGGGGAGACGCTCGAGCTCGGCGGCGAGAAGCAGGATCCGATCCAGGTCGAGATCCCGTCTGACGACTCCGAGGGCTAGGGCGGCCTCGCCTGGCGCTATTCGGCGGCAGGCACCCGATCGGCGAGGATCGCGCGGCGCTGATCCCCGATGCGGGTGAGGATCAGCGTCGCCGCCTGATCGCCCCGCAGCGTCAGCTTCTTGCGGAAGGCGGCGGGGTCGATGTCCATGCCGCGCTTCTTGATCTCGAGAGAGCCGACATCGTTCGCCTTGAGGACGGCGCTGATCGCCTTGGGATTGGCAGGCATCGTCTCACGCACCCGGAACGACTGCACGAACGGACTCGTGAGCGCTGTGTCGGAGGTGAGGTACGCGATGCGCTCATCGAGCATCCCCGCGTCGAGACTGCGCGCGACGTCGCCGATCAGGCGCGCACGGATCACCGCGCCGTCCGGCTCGTGGAGGAAGGCGCCGAGCTCACGCACAGGCTCATCCTCCGCATCTGCTCCTGCGGTGAGCTCGTGCGAGCGCTCGCCGCGGATCACGAGAGCGGACCGGCGGATGCCGTCGCGAGCGAGCGCTCTCGTCCACAGCACCAGCTCGACGACGCTGCCCTCTGCGCTCACCCACTGCGCCTCGGCGTCGACGGGGAGCGAGTCCCGGTCGTGGCCGGGGCCGAGCTTGATGCCGGTCGAGGTGCGGGAGGCCACGTCGAATGCCCAGTCGAGCGGGGGAGAGTAGTCATCGGACGACACCCGCCGCGTCTCGCTGTGACCCGCGGTGCGGCGGGCCGGGTCCATCCAGATCGCCTGAGTCTCGTCGCCGTCGGCGGGCACGTGGGCCTCGGCGGTGCCGTGCGTCACGACCGCGCTGTCTCCGAAGGGCGCCAGGTTGTAGGCGGCGATCGCTGCGGTCACCTCGTCGGCATCCACGGCGATGACGTCGAGTCCGGCGCCCGCGAATGCGAGGGCGTCTCCGCCGATGCCGCAGCCCAGATCGGCGACACGGGTGATGCCGACCCGCCGCAGCCGCTGCGCGTGCCGTGCGGCGACGTTCAGCCGGGTGGCCTGCTCGAGCCCGGCGCGGGTGAACAGCATCCGCGCCGCGAAGTCGCCGAACTTGCCCCTCGCCTTGGCGCGGAGACGTGCCTGCCCCACCACGGCGGAGACCAGCTCGGGGGAGTGCCCTGTGGCGCGCAGCCGAGACACGATCCGAGCGACGTCGGCGATCTCATCGACGGGGCCGAGCTCGTCCAGCGCCTTCAGGCCTTCGGGGGTGAGCAGGGCGCGCAGCTCGGAGATCTCCACGCCTCCAGCTTAGGCGGCGGCCAGTTCGTCCGATTGGCACTCGCATTGCGTGAGTGCCAGCGGAGCGCCTAGACTGAATTAGCACTCTCGGGTTGAGAGTGCGAAAAGTCTTCCTGTCAGCGTCAAGAAAGAAGAGGTAGACCGTGTCGGTTTCCATCAAGCCGCTCGAGGATCGCATCGTCATCAAGCAGGTCGAGGCAGAGCAGACCACCGCGAGTGGCCTGGTCATCCCCGACACCGCCAAGGAGAAGCCCCAGGAGGGCGAGGTCGTGGCCGTGGGCCCCGGCCGCATCGATGACAACGGCAACCGCGTTCCGCTCGACGTCGCCGTGGGCGACCGTGTTCTCTACAGCAAGTACGGCGGCACCGAGGTGAAGTTCGGCGCAGACGAGTACCTCGTCCTGTCGGCTCGCGACGTGCTCGCAGTCGTCGTCCGCTGAGACAACGTCTTCGGAAGGCCCGGATGCATCACGCATCCGGGCCTTCCTGCGTGTCCGGACCGTGTCAGACGACCGCGGCCGGATTCAGCGCGACTGGAGCAGATCGACGGCCGCCGCGGCAGCGCTGCCGGGAGCCGCACTGTATGCGAGGATCCGCTGGCCATCTCCCTCGGGTAGGTGAAGGACCTCGTAGCCGAGCGTGAGTTCGCCGACGACAGGATGGCGGAAGCGCTTGCTGCCGCTCGTGCAGAGCTTGACCATGTGTCCGGCCCAGAGCTTCGCGAAGTCGGGACTGCTCAGGCTGAGCTCGCCGATGAGTTCGGCGAGCTGTCGGTCGTCGACGAATCGTGCGGCGACGTAGCGCAGCGATGCCACGGCCACCGCGGCCTCTTCGTTCCAGTCGGCGTACAGGTCTCGTGTGTGCGGATCGAGGAACAGCATCCGGAGGTGATTGGGGCGCCCGGCCGGCCGAGACGGCGCATCGACCTCGATGTGGCCCGCCATCAGAAGGTGGCCGGCGCTGTTCCAGTCGAGGATGTCGTTGAAACGGCCCAGCAGCACAGCAGGAACTCCCATGGCGTGCAGCAGTTGCGAGGCGCCTCGATGCGGCTGCTCGGTCTTTCGGGGACGGCGGGGAGCGGCTGATCGCGGGCGTGCGAGCGCTCGGAGATGCGTATGCTCGTCGGCATCGAGCTGGAGCGCGCGGGCGAGACTGTCGATGACCGCGTCGGATGCGTTCTGCGACTGGCCCTGCTCCAAACGGGTCAGGTAGGTGACCGAGACCCCGGCGAGTCGCGCGAGCTCCTCGCGACGGAGGCCCGGAACCCTGCGCCGGCCGAAGCTGGCAACCCCGACGTCGTCGGGGGTGACGCGATCCCGCCGGGAGCGCAGGAACTCGCCGAGCTCGGTCACCGGCCGTTCTGAGGCGATCGGCCTGGTGAACGCGGGGTGCGGATCCATGGAGCCATTCTCCACGACCGCCGCACGCGCAGCCTGTCCCTGGCGGTGCTAGTCACGAGAGGGGACTGGTTGCCCCGTGCCCCCGGGCGCAGTCTGAGCAGCGTGACTCATTCCGACTCGACTCTCCCCGCCACGGCGCCGCCGGCGACCGATCGCTTTACCCCGTCGCAGGCGCTCGCCATGGGCGTCCTTCTGACGGCGAACTTCACTCTCGCCGTCGACTTCTCGATCCTCAACGTCGCGCTGCCTCCGATCGGGCGGGAACTGGGTTTCGACACCGCGTCGCTCCAGTGGATCGTGACCGCGTTCGCGGTGTGCGCCGCGTCGTTCACCCTGTTCTTCGGGCGGGTGGCCGATCTGCTCGGGCGCAAGCGACTGTTCATCGCCGGGCTCGCGCTGCTCGGTGCGGCGTCGGTCGTCGGCGGACTCGCGACCACACCGGGTGTTCTCCTGGCCGCCCGCGTCGGCCAGGGCGTCGCGACGGCGATGGTCACTCCGGCTGCTCTCGCGCTGATGACCACGATGTTCCCCGAGGGGTGGGCGCGCTCGCGGGCGCTCGGGCTCAACGGCGCGCTCATGGCGGCGGGCTTCACGGCGGGAGCGGTGCTCGGCGGGCTGCTCACCGGAGGCGTCTCGTGGCGCTGGGCGTTCTTCATCAACGTCGCGGTGGCCGCTGCAGCCCTGCTCGTAGGGGCGTTCGTCCTTCACGAGCCGCGTCGCGTCGCACGGGCTCGGCTCGATGTCGTCGGCGCGATCACCGTGACAGCCGCTCTGGTGGCACTCGTCTTCGGCATCGACTCCGCGGGGCGCGTCGGCTGGGGCGAACCGGGCACGTGGATGCCGCTCGGGGTCTCCGCGGTGTTCTTCGTGTTGTTCGCGCTCGCCGAGAAGAGAGCGATCGAACCGCTCGTCGCACCTTCGCTGCTGAGGAGAAGCGAGATCGCCTGGGGCAACCTCGCCGGTCTCCTCGCCTTCGCCACTGAGACGTCACTCGTCTTCCTGCTGACCATCTATCTGCAGGAGATCCTCGGGTACACCCCGATCGCTGCCGGACTGATGCTCGGAGTGCTCGGTATCGGCACCGTGCTCGGTGGCCTTCTCGCGCCCCGCGTCATCGGAAGGGTCGGATCGTCGCGCGCGATCGTCGTCGGGCTGATCGTGCAGGCCGGCGCCACGTTCCCGCTCGCCTTCGCATCGGACGAGCATGCCTGGGCGATTCCGCTCCTCGTTCTGACGTTCCTCGGTGGCGTGGCGAATCTCGTCGCCATCGTCGGCTATGTCGTGACGGCGACGGGGTCGGTTCCCTCTGAACAGCAGGGCCTGGCGACCGGTCTCGTCACGATGAGCCAGCAGGTGGGCATCGCACTGGGCACGCCGGTGATGGCGGCTGTGGTCGCGGCGTTCGCCGCCGCGGGTCTTCTCGCCGGGCTGCAGATGGCGATCGGACTCAATGCGGCGATGGCGCTCTCGACCGCCCTCCTCGTCGCCGTCGTGCTCAGGGGTCGGCGAGGCCGCTGAACGGCCGGGGAGGCGCCACCGTTGCATCGATTCCTGCCAATGTCCGGTCGGCGACGGCTTCGGGTGCGATGCCGCTCATCGACGGGCATAGGGTTGTGCGGTGACCCCGACGAACGCCGCCTCCCGAGCCACTCAGACGGCGGGAGTCGCGTACGCAGGGGGTGCGTATCTGCTCTGGGGCGTGCTGCCCCTCTACTTCCTTCTGCTCGCACCCACGGGGCCGTGGGAGGTCGTCGCGTGGCGGGTGCTGCTGTCGCTCGTCTTCTGTCTGCTGCTTCTCACCGTGATGCGCGGCTGGGCGGCGTTCGGCGCGATCATCCGGCAGCCGAGGCTGCTGGCATGGACTGCTCTCGCCGGCGTCCTGATCTACGTCAACTGGCAGGTGTTCCTCATCGGCACCCTCTCGGAGAACATCGTCGAGACGAGCCTCGGGTATTTCATCAACCCGATCACGACGGTGCTGCTCGGGGTGTTCGTGCTCAAGGAGCGCATCCGCAGGCTGCAGTGGGCCGCGATCGGCATCGCCGCCGTCGCGGTGATCGTGATCGTCCTCTTCTACGGCGAGTTCCCGTGGATCGCCCTCTCGCTGACGGCCTCGTTCGGGGTCTACGGACTCATCAAGAAGAAGATCGGCCCCGCAGTCGACGCGGTCAGCGGACTCACCCTCGAGTCGTTCTGGCTGATCCCGATCGCCGTCGTGCAGCTGATCCTCGTCGCCGCCACACCCGACGGGATCACGATGGGCTCCCACGGCGTCTGGCACGCGGTGCTCCTCGCCTTCGCGGGAGTGGCGACGGCGGTGCCGCTGCTGCTGTTCGCCGCCGGCACCCGACGCATCAACCTGACCGTCATCGGGATGATCCAGTTCATCACGCCGATCATGCAGTTCATCATCGGCGCGGTCGTGCTCGGCGAACCGATGCCGCCCGAGCGGTGGGCGGGGTTCATCATCGTCTGGGTCGCCATCCTGGTGTTCGTGATCGACCTGCTGCTCGCCGCGCGGCGAGGGCGTCGGATCGCTCAGCCGGCACTGGTCTGAACTCCCGGTTCACGCCTGCGGAACTCGGTGTCGGATCGTTAACGCACCGAAACATCGGCGACCCCTACGCGAAGCCTTTCAGTCCTAGTGTTAGAGCACCCGACCGTGGTCACAATCCACGGCCAGTCACGCAAGGGAGCATCATGACCGCATTCACGCGCTCGCGCAGCGCCAAGATTCTCGCAGGAGTCGCGCTGCTGAGCGCCTCGGCGATCGTCGTCGCAGGCTGCAGCAGCACGCCCTCCGAGGAGCCGTCCGACGGCGGAGGCGGCGGATCGACGGCCGACCTCACGCTCGAGCTCGGCTCGCTGCTGCCGCAGACCGGTTCGCTGTCGTTCCTCGGCCCGCCCATGGAATCCGGCGTCGGCCTCGCCGTCAAGGAGGTCAACGACGCTGCGGCAGGTATCACGATCAACCTGACGGCTGAAGACGAGGGCGACACCGACACCAAGGCCTACGAGACGTCGATCAGCAAGCTGCAGAGCGCAGGTGTCACGGCCATCGTCGGTGCCGCGGCGTCCGGCGTCTCGCGTCTGATCCTCGACGGCAACGTCAGCGCAGGCATCCTCCAGATCTCGGCCTCGAACACCGGCCCCGACTTCACGGACTGGGACGACAACGGACTCTACTTCCGCACCGCTCCCAGCGACCTGCTGCAGGGCGAGGTCCTCGGCAACCTGATCGCCGAAGACGGGCACAAGACCCTCGGCGTGATCTACCAGAACGACGCCTACGGCACCGGTCTCTTCGAGAACATCAAGTCGACGTTCGAGAACGCGGGTGGCGAGGTCGTGGCCGACGCGTCGTACAACGTCGGTGACGGTCAGTTCGACGCACAGGTCGAGACCATCAAGGCGCAGAACCCCGACGCCGTCGCGATCGTGTCGTTCGACCAGTTCAAGACGATCGCTCCGCTGCTCGTGAACGCGGGCATCTCGCCGGACAAGTTCTACCTCGTCGACGGAAACCTGTCGGACTACGGCTCGTCGCCCGACACGAACTTCCCGTTCTCGCTCGAGGGCGCACAGGGCACCAAGCCCGGCCCGGCACTCGAGGATGACTTCACCGACCGTCTGCAGGCGTACTGGACCGGCGAGGGCAACCCCGAGGTCAACGACTTCACCTACGCGGCTGAGGCGTACGACGCCGTCGTGCTCGTCTCGCTCGCGTCGCTCGCGGCCGGCTCGACCGAGGGCGCGGACATCGCAGCGAAGATGGCTGAGGTCTCGGGTGGCACCGGCGACGGAGAGAAGTGCACCAGCTTCGCCGACTGCGCCGAGATCATCAACGGAGGCGGCACGGCCGACTACGACGGATACTCGGGCGAGATCACGTTCGACGAGAACGGCGACCCGCAGGGCGCCTCGATCGGCACGTACGTGTACGACGCCGAGAACCTGATCTCCCGCACCAACTGATCACGAGCGAAGGCCCCGGATTCAGCATCCGGGGCCTTCGTCGTGTCCCGAGCACCTGCGAAGGCCACGGGGTCACCGAGCGTGGCCGACCCTCCCCGTCCCGCAGGCCCGGACTGAGACCCGGACAGAGCCGCAGACAGAGAGAAGGGGCGGATGCCGCAGCATCCGCCCCTTCTCTCTGTCTGCCGCCTCAGGCCGCGTCGGTGCCGAGCGTGCCGAGGTAGAGGCCGATGACCTTCGGATCGTTCAGCAGGTCGCGCCCTGTGCCCTCGTACGCGTCCTTGCCCTGGTCGAGCACGTAGCCGCGGTCGCAGATCTGCAGGCAGCGACGTGCGTTCTGCTCGACCATGATCGTGGTCACTCCCGCCTTGTTGATGTCGGAGACGCGGATGAACGCGTCGTCCTGGCGCACGGGGGAGAGGCCGGCGGAGGGCTCGTCGAGCAGCAGCACCGACGGGTCCATCATGAGCGCCCGCGACATCGCCACCATCTGGCGCTCACCGCCCGAGAGCGAGCCCGCGCGCTGCTTGAGGCGCTTGCCGAGCTCGGCGAAGATGCCGGTGACGAACTCGAGGCGCTCTGCGTAGATCTTGGGGTTCTGGTAGAGCCCCATCTGCAGGTTCTCCTCGATCGAGAGCGAGGGGAAGACGTTGTTCGTCTGCGGCACGAAGGCGACGCCGCGTTTGACGAGCTTGTCTGCCTTCAACCCGACGATGCTGTCCCCGTTCAGGGTGACGTCGCCGCCGCGGATGTTGACCATGCCGAAGATCGCCTTCAACAGGGTCGACTTGCCCGCGCCGTTGGGGCCGATGATGCCGATCAGCTCTCCTTGACGTGCGACCAGGTTCGCGCCGTTGAGGATGTTCACTCCGGGGAGGTATCCGGCGTGCACGTCCTTGAGCTCGACGACGATGTCGTCGGGTGACGGCGACGACGCTGCGGGGGTGGCGGCGCTCATGCGGTGCCCTTCTGGTCGGAATCGAGGGTGCTCGTCGCTTCGAGCTCCGCCTCGGCTTCTGCTTCGATCTGCTCTCGGAGTCTGGCTGCTGCGGCATTCTCGATCACGGGGATGCGACCGGTGACGGCACCGAGATCGAGATCCTGGTGCGCGCCGAGGTAGGCGTCGACCACCGCGGGGTCTTCCATGACCTCGTCCGGGGGTCCCTCGGCGACGATGCGACCCTCCGCCATGACCACGACCCAGTCGGCGATGTGGCGGACCATGTGCATGTCGTGCTCGACGAACAGCACGGTCATCCCGAGGCCCTTGAGATCGAGGATGTGGTCGAGCAGCGACTGCGTGAGGGCCGGGTTGACGCCGGCCATCGGCTCGTCGAGCATCACCAGGGTCGGGTCGCTCATCAGAGCGCGGGCCATCTCGAGGAGCTTGCGCTGCCCGCCCGAGAGCGATGCGGCGAAGTCCTTCTCCTTGGCGTCGAGCTTGAAACGGGCGAGCAGCTCGCGCGCCTTGCCCTCGATCTCCTGGTCCTGCTTGCGCCACAGGAACGGGAAGAGGCTCGACCAGAAACCCTCGCCGCGCTGCCCCGGAGCCCCGAGCTTCATGTTCTCGAGCACCGTGAGGAGCGACAGCGACTTGGTCAGCTGGAACGTGCGCACCTGTCCCATGCGCGCCACCTTGAACGACGGGACGCCCGAGAGGCTCACCCCGTCGAACGACCAGGTGCCGCTGTTGGGTTTGTCGAACCCGCACAGCAGGTTGAACAGCGTCGTCTTGCCCGCGCCGTTCGGACCGATCAGCGCGGTGATCGCGCCGCGCGGGATCTCGACGTGATCGACGTCGACGGCGGTCAGGCCGCCGAAGCGTCGCTGCACGGCGTCGGCCACGAGGATCGGGTCGACCTTCGGCACGCCGGGGGCCGCAGGCCCCTTCGCGAGACCGGTGGTCTTGGGGCGTCGGATGCTCCCGGTTGCGGGCGCCGTCTCGGCGCTCTCGTCGGGGGTCAGTTCATTTGACAAAGGTCATCTCCCTCTTGTCTCCGAGGATGCCCTGAGGTCGGAAGATCACGAGCAGCATCAGGGCGATGCCGACGAAGATGAACACCAGGGTCGAGGCCTGGCTGTCGGACATCGGCAGGATTCCCGCCTTCGCCATGGACGGCAGCAGGTTCGCCATGAACGCGAACACGACCCAGAAGAGGATCGCGCCGAGCGTCGGGCCGAACACCGTGGCTGCTCCGCCGAGCAGCAGCGCAGTCCAGAGGAAGAACGTGAGCGAGGTCGTGTAGCTCCCGGGGACCACAGCCGAGGGGAGGACGAACACGATTCCTCCGGCCGCGCCGATCACACCGCCGACCACGAGCGCCTGCATCTTGTAGGCGAAGACGTTCTTGCCGAGCGAGCGCACGGCGTCCTCGTCTTCTCGGATGCCCTTGAGCACGCGCCCCCACGGGCTGCGCATGAGCGACCAGACCAGGAGGATGGCGACGGCGAGGACGATCAGGCCGAATACCCGGTTCCACAGGTCGTTCGCGCTGTAGGTCCACGGCCCGAACCCGTAGGTGCCCGGCGGGAAGGGGTTGGCGTCGCGGAACCCGCCGTTGAACTGCGCGAGACCGTCGGCCGAGTTGGTGTACTCGTCGAAGATCTGGGTGGTGAAGAGCAGTCGCACGATCTCACCGGCCGCGATCGTCGCGATGGCGAGGTAGTCGGCCCGCAGCCGCAGTGTCGGGATACCGAGGAGGACGGCGAACAACGCGCCGCCGACGAGGCCGATCAGCATGCCGATCCACCAGGGGAGACCGAAGGTCAGCACCGAGATGGCGTAGCCGTATCCGCCGATGGCCATGAAGGCGGCCATGCCGAAGTTGAGGAGTCCCGCGTATCCGAAGTGCACGGCCAGACCGGTCGCCGCCAGCGCGTACGCCAGGGTGACGGGGCTGAACAGATAAGCGGCTGTGTTCGAGAAGATGCTTCCGAAGTCCATGGCGATCAGCCCAACCTTTCCCTGCGTCCCAGCAGGCCCTGCGGTCTGACGAGGAGGATCACGATGAGCACGACCAGGGCGCTCGCATACTTCAGATCCGAGGGGATCCAGAGGGTGGAGACCTCGACCGCGATGCCGACGATGAGGGAGCCGACGAGCGCGCCGAACGCGGTGCCGAGGCCGCCGAGGGTGATGGCGGCGAAGATGAGCAGCAGCATCTGCATGCCCATGTCCCACTTCACACCGGGGCGGAAGTACGCCCAGAGGATGCCGGAGATCGCCGCGAGGGTGCCGGACAGGATCCAGACGTAGCGAACGACCTTGTCGACGTCGATGCCCGACGCGGCCGCGAGCTGCGGGTTGTCGGAGATCGCCCTGGTGGCCTTGCCGATGCGGGTGCGTGTGAGGAAGAACGCGACCCCGACGATCACTACGATGCTGACGACGATTCCAATCAGGTCGATGTACGACAGCGAGATCGGACCGAACCGGAAGGGCTCGGGGCTCGCTCCGGGAAGCTGGCGGGTGCCGCCGCCGATCATGTATTGGAAGGCGTAGCGCAGGGCGAGGGACAGGCCGATGCTGACGATCATCAGCTGCACGACCCCGAGCCCTCGTCTTCGCAGCGGACGCCAGATGCCGGCGTCCAGTGCCCAGCCGAAGAGGCCGCCGCCGATGACAGCCGCGATGATCCCGACCCAGAGGTCGAGATGCCAGAAGCTCGTCGTCACGAGGGCGACCAGGCCGCCCCAGGTGACCATCTCGGCGTGCGCGAAGTTCGACAGCCGGGTGGTGCCGTAGATGAGCGCGGCGCCCATCGAGGCGAGTGCGAGCAGCAGACCGAAGTTCAGACCGCCCACGAGACGCGAGAGGAGCTGATCGATGAAGGACGTCGTCATCCTCTCGCCCTCGCCGAGGAAGAGGTTGAGGATCTTGGTGCCGGTCAGACCGAACTCGACCTCGAACGACGCCGTCGTGCCGGCGATGGGCTGAGTGCCCTCCGGTAGCTGCGCCGCGTCGACGATCACACCGTCGGGGAGCGTCTCCTCGTCGACGGTGAGCGTGTAGGTGTCCTTCTCAGGCACGTACAGGCGCCACTTGCCCTCGGCGTCCGTCTCGGTCTCGCCCTCGAAGCCGCCGCCCTCGATCGTCATGACGACGCCTTCGACCGGGTCGTCGTCGAAGGTGATGACGCCGGCGAAGTAGAAGTCGGTGATCTCCTGCCCGTCGTCCGTCTCTTCGGCGGAGGCCGCTGCAGGAGGCTGCAACCACAGGAAAGCGATGGCGAGGAGCGACGCGAGCAGGATGATGACCCACCGCATTCCGCTTCGATTCGCCGAGATCGTCGGACGCACAGAACCTCCAGCCCAGTACACAGGCCATGACGGAGTTGTGCATCGGCCCTGATGTACGACGGTATGAGCGTAATGTGTCGGCTCTGTTTCAACCAAGGCACGATCTGCTCACGGTGAGAACGATCCCATCACGAAGTTGCGAATCCGGAGCGTCTCCGCGTGTCGTGCTGCGCGGGAGCGCGCGACGACCGGGAATTTCCTCAGGCTCCCGACGCTTAGAATTGGTACACCCTCGCCCCCAGATCGCGCCCGCAGGAGGACAATCCATGGACCAGCACGACCCCTTCGGCTTCGTCGGACTCACATACGACGACGTGCTGCTCCTCCCGGGGCACACCGACGTCATCCCCAGCGAGGCCGACACCTCGTCGCGGATCACCCGCCGGATCTCGGTCGCGACACCGCTGCTGTCCAGCGCGATGGACACCGTCACCGAGTCTCGGATGGCCATCGCGATGGCACGAGAGGGCGGCATCGGCATCCTGCACCGCAACCTCTCGATCGCCGATCAGGCCGCGCACGTCGACCGCGTCAAGCGCAGCGAGTCGGGCATGATCACCGACCCGATCACGACGTCGCCGGATGCGACCGTCGAAGAGGTCGACGCGCTCTGCGCCAAGTACCGCATCTCGGGCCTTCCTGTCGTCGACCCCGACGGCCGTCTCGTCGGCATCATCACCAACCGCGACATGCGGTTCGTGTCGGGTTTCGAGCGTCAGACCACCTTCGTGAAGGACGTCATGACGTCGGAGGGCCTCGTCACCGCACCGGTGGGCGTGGCCGCAGGCGAGGTCATCGCGCTCTTCGCGCACCACCGCGTCGAGAAGCTGCCGCTCATCGACGACGACGGCAGGCTCGCCGGCCTCATCACCATCAAGGACTTCGACAAGAGCGAGAAGTACCCGCTGGCGACGAAGGACGACCAGGGTCGCCTGCGCGTCGGCGCGGCCATCGGATTCTTCGGAGACGCCTGGGAGCGCGCGGAGGCGCTGCGCGATGCCGGCGTCGACGTGCTCGTGGTCGACACGGCCAACGGCCAGTCTCAGGGCGTGATCGACCTCGTCAAGCGGCTCAAGGCCGACGAGAGCTTCGCGCACATCGATGTGATCGGCGGAAACGTCGCGACCCGCGAGGGCGCTCAGGCGCTCGTCGACGCGGGCGTCGACGCCGTCAAGGTCGGCGTCGGACCCGGCTCCATCTGCACCACGCGCGTCGTCGCGGGCGTCGGCGTGCCCCAGGTCACCGCCGTGTACGAGGCATCGCTCGCGGCACGCCCCGCCGGTGTGCCCGTGATCGCCGACGGCGGACTGCAGTACTCGGGCGACATCGCCAAGGCCCTCGTCGCCGGTGCTGACGCCGTGATGCTCGGCTCGCTGCTCGCCGGCACCGACGAATCGCCGGGCGAGATCGTGTTCCAGTCGGGCAAGCAGTTCAAGCAGTACCGCGGAATGGGGTCGCTCGGAGCGATGCAGACACGCGGCAAGCAGACCTCGTATTCCAAGGACCGCTACTTCCAGGCCGATGTGCCGAGCGACGACAAGCTCATCCCCGAGGGCATCGAGGGTCAGGTGCCGTATCGCGGTCCTGTCGGGGCCGTCGCGTACCAGCTGGTCGGCGGGCTGCGCCAGTCGATGTTCTACGTCGGTGCGCGCACCATCGAAGAACTCAAGCAGCGCGGCAAGTTCGTGCGCATCACCGCGGCCGGGCTCAAGGAGTCGCACCCGCACGACGTGCAGATCGTGGTCGAGGCGCCGAACTACAAGCGCTGAGACAGAAGAGACAGAGGGCCGGATGCGACAGCATCCGGCCCTCTGTCGTGCGGCGCGGTCGTTGCGGTCTATTGATATGCCAGTATTTAGAGACACCCGCTCGACTTCCCCTCGAGCTCTCGGCGCGAAGGGCGCAGGGAGTGACATGCCGGACGCTGATCGGCAGGGGACTTCCCCAATGAGAGCCGCAGATATGCCCCAGGATGCTCCCCGCGTCCTCGTCGTCGATGACGACCCTGACGTCGCCCTGCTCGTGAAGACCGTGCTCGAGAGGCGGGCCGGCTGTGAGGTCGCGGTCGCGCACGACGGGCAGTCCGCCGTCGAGCGACTCGAGACCTTCACCCCTGACGTCGTCGTCACCGACATCGAGATGCCCGGTCTCGACGGGCTCGAGCTGCTGGCAGAGCTGCGTCGCAATGATCCCCTGCTGCCTGTGATCGTGATGACCGCGCACGTCTCGGTCGAGTACGCGGTGTCGGCCCTGCGCGCGCAGGCCGACGAGTTCCTCACGAAGCCGCTCGACAATCTGAAGCTCGTCGAGGCCGTGCAGCGGCTGGCGACCGAGGGCCGCGCGCGACGTGAAGCCGGCCGCACCAAAGAGGTCGTGCTCGCCATCGGCGCGCACCCCGACGATGTCGAGATCGGCGTGGGCGGGATCCTCGCGGCGCACGCCCAGGCCGGCGACTCGATCACCATCCTCACCCTCTCGCGCGGTGCGCGCGGTGGAGACGCCGACAGTCGGCAGCACGAGTCGCTCGCCTCGGCCGAGATCCTCGACGCGCGCCTGTTCGTCAAAGACCTCGTGGACACCGAGATCTCCGGCGGCGGTGCCACCGTGCGGTTGATCGAGGAGGTCGTTCAGGAGGTGCAGCCGACGATCGTCTACACCCACTCGTCCAACGACCGTCACCAGGATCACCGCGCCGTGAGCGAGGCGACGATCGCCGCGACCCGCAGGGTCGGCACCGTCGCCTGCTACCAGAGCCCCTCGGCCACCATCGACTTCCGTCCGACGCGCTTCGTGCGGATCGATCAGTACATCGCTCAGAAGCTGCGCCTGCTCGAGTGCTTCGGCTCGCAGACGGCGACGCGCGACTACCTGGACCCCGACTTCGTGACGGCCACGGCTCGATACTGGTCGCGTTTCGGCGGCGGAGCGGCCGTGGAGCCGCTCGAGGTCGTGCGCGAGACCGCCGAGTTCGTCGGCGCCCACGAGCTCACTCGAAGGGAGAGCTGATGACCGCGCGCGTGCTGGTGACCGGTGCAGGAGGCCCTGCCGGAGTGGCCGTGATCCGCTCGCTCCTGCGCCGATCCGACCTCGAGGTCTTCGCGGCCGACATGGACGGCTGGGCCAGCGGGATCTACCTCGTCCCGCCGACGCACCGGCGTCTCGTGCCACCGGGGCGCGACGAGGACTTCGTCTCGACGATCGCCCGCATGGTCGAGGAGGATCGACTCGACCTCGTGATCTCCACGGTGGATGTCGAGCTCGCGGCACTCGCCGGCCGACGCGACGAGCTGGCCCCGGCCGTGCTCGCCGCGCCCTCGCAGGACACGCTCTCGGTGGCGCTCGACAAGCTGGCGCTCGCCGAGCGCTGCGAGGCGACGGGGCTCACCCCGCGCACCGTGCTCGCGGGTCCCGACGCCCGGGCGGTCGACTGGGAGTTCCCGGCCTTCGCCAAGCCTCGCCAGGGTGCGGGCAGCCGTGGCGTGCGAGTCGTCCCCGACCGCGCGGCGCTCGACGCGCTGCCCGAGGATGAGGGACTCATCGTGCAGGACTTCCTCCCCGGCGAGGAGTACTCCGTGGATGTGATCGCAGACGCCTCGGGTGCGGTGGTGGCGGCTGTGCCGCGCACCCGCGCCAGGGTCGACTCGGGTGTCGCGATCGCCGGACGCACGGTGCACGACGAAGAGCTCGAGAGCGCCGCGGCGTCGATCGCTCGTGCCATCGGACTCGTGGGCGTCGCCAACGTGCAGCTCCGGCGGGACCGCGCAGGCCGTGCCGTGCTGCTCGAGGTCAATCCGCGGTTCCCGGGTGCTCTTCCGCTCACGATCGCCGCCGGCGTCGACATCCCCTCGCTCGTCGCCGATCTGTTCCTGGGTCGTGAGATCCCGTCGAAGATCCCTTTCCGCGAGGTCGCCTCGGTGCGGTTCCTCAAGGACGTGATCCTCGACGTCGACGAGGTCCTCGTCTCCGCGCACGCGGGGCATCAGGAGGAGCTGTGACTCACGCGCTGCTCCGAGGCGATCATCACGTGCATTCGACGTTCTCGGACGACGCGGTCTCGACTCTCGCCGAGAACGTCGCGGCGGCATCCGCGGCGGGGCTCGCCACCGTGCGCCTGGTCGACCATGTGCGCCGATCCACACCCTGGGTGCCCGACTATCTCGCGGCCGTGCGGTCGCTGCAGGTGCCCGACGGTCTCACCGTGCTGACCGGGGTGGAGGCGAAGATCCTCGATGCCTCGGGTGACCTCGACATCCCCGAGCTGCCCACCGGGATCGACCGCATCCTGATCGCCGATCATCAGTTCCCCGGCGTCGACGGACCGCTCGGTCCGAGCGTCGTCCGAGAGCGGATCGAGGGCGGCTGGGCTCCGGAGGACGCGCTCGATCAGCTGGTCTCCGCGCTGATCTCGGCCATGCGCCGCCACCCGGGGAACCAGCTGGCGCACTGCTTCTCGATCCTGCCCAAGATCGGTCTCTCCGAGAACGACCTCGGTGCCGATCGCATCGCGGCCTGGGCGAAGACGGCGGCCGAGACCGACACGATCGTCGAGGTGAACGAGAAGTGGGGGTGCCCCGGTATCCCGCTTCTCGACGCACTGCACGGCGCCGGCGCCGAGATCGTCGCGTCGACCGACAGCCATGTGGCCTCCGATGTCGGACGCTATTCGCGCGTGGTGGAGATCCTCGACGGATGGAGGGCTCGCTGATGCCCGAGCTGAACTGGGTCGAGACCGTCGTCGTCGTGTTCCTGCTCCTCTGCGTGCTGGTCGGAACGCTGCCTGTCATCAACACGGGCCTGCAGTTCCTCGTGCTCCCGATCCATGCCTTCCGCAACCACTACGGCAAGGCAGCTCCGCACCACCCCCGCATCGCCGTGCTGATCCCCGCCTGGAACGAGGGGCTCGTGCTCGGGCAGGCGATCGAACGCCTCACGCAGCTGGAGTACCCGGCCGACCGGCTGCGGATCTTCGTCATCGACGATGCGTCGACGGATGACACCCCGGAGGTTGTCGCGGCGAAGGCTGCGGCGTACCCCGGACGCGTCGTGCACCTGCGCCGCGACAAGGGCGGCGAGGGCAAGGCGCACACGCTGAATCACGGGCTCGACATCGTGCTCGCGGACGAGTGGACCGAAGCGGTCCTGATCATGGACGCCGACGTGATCTTCGCGCGGGACTCGCTGCGGAAGATGAGCCGGCACCTGGCCGATGAGAAGGTCGGGGCCGTCACGGCCTACATCGCCGAGGGCAGCCGCGACCGCAACTACCTCACCCGGTTCATCGCGATCGAGTATGTCATCGGACAGCTCTCGGCCCGGCGCACCCAGAACGTCGGGGGAGCGATCGCGTGCCTGGCCGGCGGCGCGCAGCTGCATTCGCGGGCGAACCTGGAGGCCATCGGCGGTCGGATCCCGACCGGCACGCTCGCCGAAGACACGATGACGACGTTCGAGGGTCAGCTGGCGGGGCGCCGTATGGTCTTCGAGCCCCACGCGGTCGTGCTCGCCGAGGAGCCCCGCACCATCGACAGTCTCTGGAAGCAGCGCCTGCGGTGGGCGAGAGGCAACGTGCAGCTGACCTCGATCTACCGCCATCTCTGGTTCCGACCCAGCCGCGTGCACAATCTGGGCAGCTTCGCATTCGGTCTCGCGTGGTTCACAATCCTGCTGTTGCCGGCGTTCATGATCCTCGCCGCCACGGCGCTGCTCGTGCTGCTCGTCCTGCACAGCGACATCGCCGAGTTCGTCTTCCGCTTCATGTGGATCTCCGCAGCCTGCATCTATCTGTTCTCGATGCTCTACGCGGTGCAGCTCGACGGGCGGATCGGCCGCCAATCCTGGCGCGAGGCGCTGATGTTCCCCGGACTCGGGGCTCTCATCCTGATGGCGATCGCGCTGTTCCCCTGGCTGTTCGAGGCGGGGCTGAGCGGTCTCGGGATCGCCGTCACGGATGAGACCCGGTTCACCTGGGCGGTCGTCTTCTACCTCTGGGGGCCGATCTCGATGCTCGGCATCTGGCTCGCTCGCGCGGTGGAGCGACTGCCAGGCGGCCGCTTCTTCGCCGGCCTCCTGCTCTACATCTGCGGGTATGGGTCGCTTCTCTGCGCCATCACCGTGGATTCGTACATCAAAGAGTGGCGCCATGCCGACGCCGCATGGATCAAGACCGAGAAGATCGGACGGGTCGACTCATGACCGAAGCACCTTCGAGAAGCGCCGAGGAGGAGGAGATCGCCGCCGATGCGCGTCGCGAGAAGCTCCTGATCCCGCAGGCGCTCCTCGCCATGGGCATCGTCGTCGTCATCGTGATCGTGCGAGAGCTGTTCCTGCGATGACCGCGCGGCCGCTGGCCCTCGTGGTCGAGGACAGCGCAGATCAGACGGCGCTGCTGAAGCGCTACCTCGACCGCGAGGGGTTCGACGTGTACGCGGCGGCGGATGCCGAGACGGCGATCGCTGCGTTCGCGACGATATCTCCGGCCGTCGCCGTGCTCGACCTGCTGCTCCCCGGCATCAGTGGAACGGAGCTGGCGCGTCTCATCAAGGCCCGCTTCCCCGACTGCTTCCTCATCGTGAGCTCGGTGCTCGATGTCGCGGACTACCCCGACGCCGATGCCGCGCTTCCCAAGCCGATCATCGGTGCGGATCTGCGAGCGCTCCTGCGAGAAGCGACACGATGACTCCGACCAGCACCGTGCAGCAGTCGTTGGAGCGCAGCTGGCGCCGCTACTTCGACAACCCGACGCCCCTGATGAAGCAGGGCCCGACGGCGATCGCGGTCGCCGTCGCGGCCGTGCTCATGTGGACCGTCCCGGGGATCCCGGTGACGGACGCGGCTGTCGCGATCTTCGGGCTCGTCACCATCGCCGCCGTCACAGCGCTTGCGGCCGTGCTCTCGGTGCGAGGTGTGTACGAGGGCTGGGTCGTGATGCTCATCCCGATGATCGACATCGTCGCCTTGGGCGCCATCAGGACAGGCACCGGCGGGCCGGCTTCGCTCTTCTCGTCCTTCGTCCTCCTGCCGGTGATCTGGATCGCGGCCGCACCGGGGCGCCGGCAGGTCGTCATCGTGGGGGTCCTGTCGTCCATCGCCCTGGTCATGCCGAACATCATCGACCCGCCCGAGGCCCCGGCCGACTGGCTGCGCGGTGTGATCGGGCCGCTGGTCTTCGCGACGGTGGGGGCCATCGTCAATGAGCTGTCGCGCCAGCAACGTCTTCGCACCACCCAGGCCGAGGCCCATGTCGTCGAGCGCACCGCCGCTCTGGCGGCCAACGAGGAGATCCTCGAGCAGCTGAAGTCGAGCGAGCAGCAGTACCGCGCGCTCTCCGAGTCCTTCACGAGCCTGTGGAACTCGATCACCGGACAGGCCGTCATCGCGACCGACAACCGTGGAACCATCACGGCCTGGAATCCGGGCGCTGTGCGGCTGCTCGGCATGGAGGTGCCCGATGCGCTCGCTGCGGTGCAGGTCGACCGGTTCTTCCCGTCGCATGCGCTCGCCCCGTTCGTCCCCGAGCATGGGCCGACGCCGGGCGATGAGCTCCACCCCGGCCTGCGCGCCCTTTTCGACGACGCTGACGCCGGGCTGCCGGTGGATTCGCACATCGACGTGGCGAGGGAGGGCGGTTCGACGGTCCCCGCCCGCGTCACTGTCACCCCGTACCAGGATTCCGACGGGTCGCGACACGGCTACCTGCTGGTGATCACCGACGAGACCCGGGCGGTCGAGGTCGCACGCATGAAGGACGAGTTCGTCGGGATGATCTCGCACGAGCTGCGCACACCGCTGAGCGCGATCATCGGATTCCTCGACCTTCTGCAGAACGATCCGGCCCAGCCCCTCACGTCGGATCAGCAGGAGTTCGTCGACATCATCGAGCGCAACGCGCAGCGGCTGCTGAATCTCGTCGGCGACCTGCTCTTCACCGCCCAGGTCGAGTCCGGTCGATTCCCGCTCGAACGCCGAGAAGCCGACGTCGCCGAGCTGGTGCGCAGCGCCGTCGCGTCTTCGGGGCCGCACGCGCAGCGGCAGGGCATCGAGATCCTCGCCGAGGTCCCGACGAGTCCGGTGCTGATGACCGTGGATGCGGGACGTATCGGGCAGGCCCTCGACAATCTGCTGTCGAACGCGATCAAGTTCACCGCGGCGGGAGGGCGGGTGACCGCGAGCCTGCGCGAGGTCGACGGAGCCGTCGAGCTCGCCGTGCGCGACACCGGGGTGGGGATCCCCGAAGACGAGCAGGGCATGCTGTTCACCCGGTTCTTCCGCGCGTCGACCGCGACCCGAAACGCGGTGCCCGGTGTCGGGCTGGGGCTCACGATCACTCGGGCGATCGTGCTCGCCCACGGCGGCTCGATGGATGTGACGAGCAGGGAGGGCGTCGGCACCGAGTTCCGGATGCTTCTCCCGGTGGCCCCTCGCACCGAGGCGATCCAGGTGGTCGGCCGTCGATCCTGACCCGCAGTCGGCTCCGGTAGCTGATAGCCTGGTCGGCTCGCCATGCGGGCGGAAGGACGGCCACGCACGGTGGGATACATAGATGTTGGAGGGGTCTCGCTGACCCTTCCTGACGGCAGACCGCTGTTGGACGAGACGACGTTCCGCGTCGGAGCCGGTTCGACGAGCGCGCTCATCGGACCCAACGGGGCAGGCAAGACGACGCTGCTCCGCATCATCCGAGGCGATCAGGCCGCAGACGCCGGGGTCGTGACGATCGACGGCGGGCTCGGTGTGATGGATCAGTTCGTCGGCCACGGTGAGACCGGCCAGACCGTTCACGAGCTGCTCGTGAGAGTGGCGCCTCGGCGCATCCGTCAGGCGGCGGTGGCTCTCGAGGCGGCGGAGGACGCGCTGATCGAACGGGATGAGCACGACACCCAGATGGCCTACGCGACGGCGATCGCGGAGTACGCGGATGCCGGCGGGTACGAGCACGAGACCGTGTGGGATCAGTGCACGGTCGCCGCTCTCGGCGTGCCGTACGAGCGTGCGCGGTACCGTGACCTCACGACGCTGTCGGGCGGCGAGCAGAAGCGGCTCGCTCTGGAGGCGCTGCTGCGCGGACCGGACGAGGTGCTGCTGCTCGACGAGCCCGACAACTACCTCGACGTGCCCACGAAGCGCTGGCTCGAGGAGCAGCTGAGACAGACGCCGAAGACCGTGCTGCTCGTCTCGCACGATCGAGAGCTCCTGGCGCGGGCGGTCGATCGCCTGATCACTCTCGAACCCGGCGGCGCCGGCGCCTCGGCATGGGTGCACGGTGGCGGGTTCGCAACCTACCACCAGGCGCGCAGCGACCGGATGGACAGGCTCGACGAACTCCGCCGTCGGTGGGACGAGCAGCATGAGAAGCTGCGCACCCTCGTCGCGAACCTCAAGGTCAAGGCATCGGCGAACGACGGATTCGCGTCGCGGTATCAGGCAGCGCAGACCCGTCTGCGCAAGTTCGAAGAGGCTGGTCCGCCGGAGGAGCGGCCGCCGGCTCAGGACTTCGACATGCGACTGCGCGGAGCACGCACCGGCAAACGCGCGGTGGTCGCGCAGCGGCTCGAGCTCAGCGGCCTGATGCGGCCGTTCGATGCCGAGGTCTGGTACGGCGATCGGGTGGCCGTGCTCGGGTCGAACGGCTCGGGCAAGTCGCACTTCCTCCGCCTGCTCGCGCGCGGAGGCAGCGACCCGGATCCGTCGCTGGGCCACGTGACCTCCACGGGGGAGCAGCTGGCTCCCGTCGATCACAGCGGGCGGGCCACGCTCGGCGCGCGCGTCGTGCCGGGGCTGTTCGCCCAGACGCATGCGCATCCCGAGTTCGTCGGCCGAACACTGCTCGAGATCCTGCACAGAGGCGACGAGCGGCGGGCGGGGATGCCGAGGGACGCAGCCAGCTCGGCGCTCGACCGGTACGGGCTCGTCCGCCAGGCCCAGCAGCCCTTCGAATCGCTCTCCGGCGGGCAGCAGGCGCGCTTCCAGGTGCTGCTGCTCGAGCTCTCGGGCGCGACGCTGCTGCTGCTCGACGAGCCGACGGACAACCTCGACATCGAGTCGGCAGAGGCCCTTGAGGACGCCCTGAAGCGCTTCGAAGGCACCGTGCTCGCGGTCACCCACGATCGCTGGTTCGCGCGCTCGTTCGACCGGTTCCTCGTGTTCGGGGCAGACGGCGAGGTCTACGAGTCCGATGCTCCGGTGTGGGACGAGCGTCGGGTGGCGCGGGCCCGCTGAGTCAGGGCGGGCGGAAAGGCGCGGACGCGAGGGCGGTCGGGTCGAGCGCGAGGTCCGCGAGGGTGGCCCCCACTCCCGGTGCGAACTTGAACCCGTGCCCCGAGAAGCCTGCACCCACCACGATCCGTCCGCGCCGATCGAGCACGAAGGCGCTGTCATCGGTCGAGGTGTAGGTGCAGCTGACGGGAACCGCGGATGCCGGGTCGAGGCCCGGCATCCACTCGCGCACGTAGTCCGCGAGAGCCCGCGCGTGCGTGACCGCGTGTGGACGGGCATCGGGGTCGACGACGTCGCCCACGCGGTGGAAGCCGACCTTGACCCCCTCGCCGGGCGTCGGCATGCCGTAGACCGTCGCGGGGTGGATGTCGGGGTCGACATAGTGATTGAACGACGGCCACACGTCGTCCCCTGTGGGTCGGAAGTGCGCGGGAAACTCCTCGGTGACCTCCAGCCGAGGCAGGCGGATGCCGGGCAACATCCGCTCGGTCCAGGCGCCGACCGCGACGACGACGACGTCCGTCCGCACCCGCTCTTCGGACAGCACGATGTCGACGCCCTCGTCGGTCTCCTCGATGCGCGCCACGGGGGTCTCCCAGCGCACCTCGCCTCCCGCGGCCACGATGCGTCGCTCGAGCTCACCCATCGCGGCGGATGCTCGGGCGACACCGGCATCGCGGGAGAACAGCACGTCGTCGCCGAACCGCATGCCCGACCATCGCGACGATGCCTCGCCGGCCGTCAGCGTCTCGGCGTGGATGCCGCGCTCGATCAGACGCCGCTGGATCACGGCGAGGTCGACATCGCCGTGGGTCACGAGGCCATGGAGGCGCAGCAGCGGCTCGCCGTCGACCTGCCCCAGGGCATTCCACCCCTCACGCGCGCGCACGAGCAGGTCGAGGTAGTGCTCTTCGTCGTAGGCATTGTTGAAGTTGCGTGTCGCGCCGTGCGAGGCCCCCTGGTGGTGTCCGCGGGCGAAACGGTCGAACACGACAGGCTTCAGCCCTCGCCGGGCGAGCTCCCACGCGGTCGCGAGGCCCATCACGCCGCCGCCGATGACGGCGACCTCCATCGAATCCGACATATTGCCTCCCGAGCTCCTTCTCAGTCTCCCAGCCGTCGGTGTCATCGCGTGCGCCCGGTAGTCTGGGGTGGTGACCATGGAGATCGAGCTCGGCCGAGGCAAGCGTGCGCGTCGCGCGTACACGTTCGACGACATCGCGGTGGTGCCCTCGAGGCGCACCCGCAACCCGGAGGACGTGTCGACGGCCTGGACCATCGACGCCTTCGGATTCGGCATCCCGGTGCTCGGCGCCCCGATGGACTCCGTCGTGAGCCCGCAGACCGCGATCATGCTCGGGCAGCTCGGCGGACTCGGCGTCCTCGACCTCGAGGGCCTGTGGACCCGCTACGAGAACCCTGAGCCGCTTCTCGCCGAGATCGCCGCCCTCGACGAGGGCGAGGCGACCGCGCGCATGCAGCAGCTCTACTCCGAGCCGATCAAGCCGGCGCTCATCACGCAGCGCCTCGCCGAGATCCGCGAGGCCGGCGTGACCGTCGCCGGATCACTGACCCCGCAGCGCACGCAGGAGTTCTACGACACCGTCGCTGCGGCCGGCGTCGACCTGTTCGTCATCCGCGGCACCACGGTGTCGGCCGAGCACGTCTCGAGCGTCGACGAACCGCTCAACCTCAAGAAATTCATCTACGACCTCGACGTGCCCGTCATCGTCGGCGGAGCCGCCACCTACACCGCGGCGCTGCACCTCATGCGCACGGGCGCGGCCGGCGTCCTCGTCGGGTTCGGCGGGGGAGCGGCATCGACCACCCGGGCCACGCTCGGCATCCATGCCCCGATGGCCACGGCCGTCTCGGACGTCGCCGCCGCCCGTCGCGACTACCTCGACGAGTCCGGCGGACGCTACGTGCACGTGATCGCAGACGGCGGCGTCGGCACCTCCGGCGACATCGTCAAGGCGCTCGCGATGGGCGCCGACGCGGTCATGCTCGGCGTCGCACTCGCCCGCGCCACGGACGCACCGGGTCGCGGCTTCCACTGGGGTCCCGAAGCGCACCACCCGAAGCTCCCGCGCGGCCGCCGCGTCGAGGTCGGCGGCATCGGCACGCTGGAGGAGATCCTCTACGGTCCTGCCCCCGTCGCCGACGGCACGTCGAACCTGATCGGGGCGCTGCGCAAGTCGATGGCCACCACCGGATACTCCGACCTCAAGGAGTTCCAGCGGGTCGAGGTCGTCCTCGCGCCCTACGAGGCCTGAGGCGCGCACGACGCTGTGACTTCTGCTGCTCTGTTCCCGCCGACCCTCCGCGAGGTCATGCTCCGGGGACGCTGGATCGGGATGCTCGTGCTGTGCCTGGTCGTCGCCGGCGTGTTCGCGTGGCTCGGCCAATGGCAGCTCGAGCGCGCCATCGAGACCGATCCGCCGCCCGCCGGAGCGACCGAGCAGGTGCGGCCGCTGACCGATGTCGTCGAGCCGGGGCAGTATCTGCCGGAGCCGCTCGTCGGGCAGAAGGTCGAGACGACCGGAACGTGGATCCCCGATGACTTCCTCATCGTGTCGAGCCGATTCAACGACGATGTCGAAGGCTACTGGGTGACCGGTCAGCTGCGAGTCGCGGAGCGCACGTCGATAGCGGTCGCGATCGGCTGGACCGCCGACCGCGCGGTCGCCGATGCGGCCGTGGCGGAGCTGAACGAGGGCGACGCAGAAGCATCGATCATCGGACGCGTCATCTCGGACGAGGGCCCCTCCCTGCCGCCGAAGGACGATCCGCAGCGCATGGACCGGATGTCGACCGCGGCGCTCCTCAGCCACTGGCACGACGTCGACGACCTGGATGTCTATCGGCCGTACTTGGCCTCCGTCACGGCGACGGCGGGTCTCACCGACATCTCGTCACCGGCGCCCGACGAGCAGTCGCCGGTGAACTGGCTGAACATCTTCTACGCGGCGGAATGGGCGATCTTCGCCGGGTTCGCGTTCTACCTCTGGTACCGACTCGCGAAGGACCAGTGGGAGCGCGAGGTCGAGGAGTTCGAGGACGCAGCCGCCGGCACCGGCGGGACTGCCTGAGTCACCGCGCATTCGCGCGATCGGCCGCGCGCATCTGAGCGCTTCTCCACGCGATATTCCACCTTCGTCAGGGGCCCTTTGGGACGTTCGGTGAGGGCTTGGTTACCAATCGGAAAACTCCGTTGAGGATGTCCGAAGGCGTCCGTATGCTCGCTCACATGTGCGTCGGCTGAGAGCTCGCACAGACGCGGTTTCACGAGAGCCGTCGCCAGACCATACCCGAGGAGACAACACAGATGATGTCCGCTCCCGACGCCGCGAACCAGCAGGTTCCCGGGTCAGATCGCAGAAGTCGGGGGCGTCTCGGCGTCCTCGCCGCCACCTGCGTCGCAGCTCTCGGCGCCAGCGCCCTGATCGCCGCGCCAGCCTCCGCAGACGTCTCAGGGACGGGGGTGGTGATCAACGAGGCGTACCTCTCCGGAGGCAGCGCCGGTGCGGCGTTCACGAACAAGTTCATCGAGCTCTACAACCCCACGGCCGCGCCCGTCACCCTCGACGGGCTCTCGCTGCAGTACCGATCGGCGACGGGAACGGGAGGCTCCAACGGCGTCGCACCGCTGACCGGCGCCA
Organism: Microbacterium sp. Leaf161; assembly: GCF_001423645.1. Classification (NCBI taxonomy): domain Bacteria; kingdom Bacillati; phylum Actinomycetota; class Actinomycetes; order Micrococcales; family Microbacteriaceae; genus Microbacterium; species Microbacterium sp. Leaf161. Next base: position 2,229,727 of record NZ_LMOW01000001.1, read on the forward strand.
TCCCCGCCGGGGGCCACTATCTCGTGCAGGCAGGCAGCAACGGGGCCAACGGCGCCGCCCTCCCCGCGGCCGATGCCGTGAGCACCCTCAACCCGAGCGGCACGAACGGCACGCTCGCACTGGTCGAGGGCACGGCGGCGGTCACGCTGACCCCCGGCTCGGTCACCGGGGTCGACGGCGTCATCGACGTGCTCGGCTACGGCACCTCGAACACCTTCGAGACCGCAGCGGCGACGCCGCCCACGGGCAACACCGACGTGAAGTCGCTCAACCGCACCGGAGGCAAGGACACCGACGACAACAAGGCCGACTTCAGCCTGTCGTCGACCATCACGCCGCAGAACGCCGGCACGGTTCCCGATCCCGACCCCGAGCCCGAACCCGAGCCCACCGAGGTGTCCATCGCCGACGTGCAGGGCACGACCGACGTCTCGCCGCTGAACGGCCAGACCGTCACGGTCGAGGGCGTCGTCACGGCCGACTACCGGACGGGCGGCTACAAGGGCGTCGTCATCCAGACCGAGGGATCCGGCGGAGCGACCGACGCCACGCCGGGAGCATCGGACGGCGTCTTCGTCTTCCTCAACGCGCTCGCGCCTACGCTCGCGATCGGCGACCTCGTCTCGATCACCGGCTCGGTCAGCGAGTACTTCGGCCAGACCCAGATCAACCCCGCGTCGCTGAACGGCATCTCGGTGGTGCAGGCAGGCGTGGGCGTTCCCGAGGTCACGCCTCTTCCCGACGCCGCAGTCGGCGCCGCCCGCGAGCAGTACGAGAACATGTACGTGGCGCCCGCAGGCACCTACCGCCTCGCGTCCAGCCACCAGCTCTTCAACTTCGGCACGCTCTGGCTGAACGCCGGAGCTGCCCTGAACGTCAAGAGCACCGAGACCGTGCGCCCCGGCGCCGAGGCTTCCGCGATCGCGGCGGCGAATCGGGCCAACCGCATCCTGCTCGACGACGGATGGTCGATCCAGGTCTCGAACAGCGGGCACCCGAACGACCAGCCGTACTTCACGAAGGACGTCGTCGTCCGCAACGGCGACACCGTCGACTTCAGCGACAGCGGATATGTGCTCCAGTACGGTTTCGACGACTGGCGTCTGCAGCCGGTCGTGCCGATCGACAGCACGTCGTCGGCCGACCTGAAGGCGGGCTTCGAGGCGACGAACCCCCGCACCGACACGGCACCGACCGTGGGCGGAGACGTGCAGGTCGCGTCGTTCAACGTGTTCAACTACTTCACGACGCTCAAGAGCGAGAACTCGAACGCTCGGGGCGCGGCGAACGCGGCCCAGTTCGACATCCAGAAGTCCAAGATCGTCGCGGCCATCAACGGGCTGGACGCAGAGATCGTCTCTCTCATGGAGATCGAGAACTCGATCAAGCTCGGCGGCTCGCTCGACGAGGCGCTCGCCGATCTGGTCGACGGACTCAACGATGCTCTGGGCAGCGAGGAGTGGGACTACGTCCGCACCCCCGACGAGCTGAACGACTCGGCGACCACGGACTTCATCACCAGCGCGATCATCTACAAGAAGGACGACGTCAGCACTGTGGGCGAGAGCCTCACTGTCACGGACGAGACGGTGTGGGGCAACGCCCGCGAGCCGATCGCGCAGGCCTTCGACATCGACGGCCGTGTGGTCACCGTGGTCGCGAACCACTTCAAGTCGAAGTCGGCGCCCGAGGGCGGTGGCGCAGAGCCCGCAGACGGACAGGGCTTCTTCAACGCCGACCGCGTGAAGCAGGCGAACTCGCTCAAGGGGTTCACCACGGAGATCGAGGAGTCCACAGGAAGCAGCGACATATTGCTCATCGGCGACTTCAACGCCTACGCGAAGGAAGACCCGATCGAGGTCTTCACGAGCGAGGGCTGGAGCGATGTCGCGCGCGAGAAGGCACCCGACGAGCACACCTACTCGTTCGACGGCGAGCTCGGCTCGCTCGACCACGTACTCGCATCGCCGTCGCTGGCCGCGTCGATCACGGGCGCGGGGGTGTGGAGCATCAACTCTCCGGAGTGGAGCGATCGCGGCTACGCGTTCGGTGCCACCGAGGCGGGCACGCCGTTCCGCTCCAGCGACCACGACCCGATCATCGTCGGCGTCTCCTCGGAGATCCCGCCGGTGAGCATCGACGTCGTCACGATCAACGACTTCCACGGTCGGATCGAAGCCGACGGCGCTGCCGCCGGTGCCGCAGTGGTCGCGGGCGCCGTCAAGCAGTTCCGTGAGGAGAACCCGAACACGATCTTCGCCGGAGCCGGCGACCTGATCGGCGCGTCGACGTTCACCTCGTTCATCAACGACGACAACCCGACGATCGACGCGCTCAACGCTGCAGGTCTCGACGTCAGCGCGGCGGGCAACCACGAGTTCGACCAGGGCTGGGAGGACCTGCGCGACCGTGTGCAGGACCGCGCGGACTGGGAGTACATCTCGTCGAACGTGTTCGTGACAGAGACCGGCGAGCCCGCGCTCGCCCCGGCCTGGGTCAAGGAACTCGACGGCGTGCGCGTCGGTTTCGTCGGGGCTGTCACGGAGGACCTCGACTCGCTCGTGTCCCCCGAGGGCATCGCCGATCTCGAGGTGCGCAGCATCGTCGACTCGGTGAACGCCGTGGCCGACGACCTGCGTGACGGGGAAGCTTCCAACGGTGAGGCGGATGTCGTCATCCTCCTCGTCCACGAGGGCGCGTCCAGCGTCGAACTGTCGAGCATCACTCCGGATTCGCCGCTGGGCGAGATCGTCTACGGGGTCGATGAGGATGTCGACGCGATCGTGTCGGCGCACACCCACCTCGCGTACAACCACGTCATCGACGGTCGTCCCGTCGTCTCGGCCGGCCAGTACGGCGAGAACCTGGGGCTCATGAACCTCCAGGTCGACCCGAAGACGAAGGACCTGATCTCGATCACGAACGAGATCAAGCCCCTCACCGCCGCCGGCCAGCCGCTCTACCCAGCGGTTCCGGAGGTCGCCGACATCGTGGCGAAGGCGAAGGCCGAGGCGGATGTGCTCGGTGCGGTGAAGGTCGGAGACATCACGGCCGACTTCAACCGGGCTCGCCAGACGAACGGCTCGGAGAACCGCGGTGGCGAGTCCACTATCGGCAACTTCGTCGCCGACGTGCAGAAGTGGTCCACCGGTGCGGACATCGCGCTGATGAACCCGGGTGGCATCCGTGCGAACCTGACATACGCGTCGTCGAATGCGAGCGACCCGAATGGCAACGTCACCTACCGCGAGGCGGCGACGGTGCAGCCGTTCGCCAACACGCTGGTGACGTTGACGCTCACCGGTGTGCAGCTGAAGGGCGTCCTCGAGGAGCAGTGGCAGCCCGCAGGGTCGGCCCGTCCGTTCCTCAAGCTCGGCGTCTCGGAGGGGCTCGTCTACACGTACGACCCGGCCGCGGCCCAGGGCTCGCGCGTCACGTCGATCACCCTCAACGGAACCGCGATCGACCCGGCGGCGAACTACACGGTCGCAGCCAACTCGTTCCTCGCCGCGGGTGGAGACAACTTCTTCACCTTCAGGGAGGGGACGGGCAAGCGCGACACCGGCAAGATCGATCTGCAGTCGATGGTCGACTGGTTCGACGCGAACAAGACGGCGACGCCCGACCTCGCGCAGCGTGCGGTGGGTGTCTCGGTCAGCGCGCCGGATGCCGACGGCTACAGCGCCGGCGACCAGGTGACCGTCGCACTCTCGTCGCTGGCGTTCAGCGCGGGGGAGCAGGCGCCGGGTGAGGTGTCTCTGTCGCTCGGCGGCACTCAGCTCGCCTCGGGTGCAGTCGACCCGACCATCGTCGACACGACCGACGAGGTGGGGCGCGCGTCGCTCAGCTTCGCGGTTCCCTCGGGCGTCTTCGGAGAGCAGCTGCTCACCGTCGCCGTCGCAGGTACGGGGACGACCGTGCAGGTGCCGTTCACGATCGCGGGTGAGGAGCCGGTCGAGTTCGCCGGCTCCATCGACCTCGGATCCTCGAAGGTGGCCGCCGGCAAGAAGCTGAAGATCACCGGTGAGGGCTACGAGCCCGGCGAGACCGTGACCGTCGAGCTGCGACCGAAGAAGGGCTCGGCCGTCGAGGTCGGCACCGTCCAGGTCAGGGCCGATGGCACCTTCTCGACGTCCGTGACAGTGCCGAAGAGCACTCAGCCCGGCAAGTACACGGTCGCCGTGTCGCAGGCGGACGGCGACGAGGCGACAGCCACGGTCACCGTCAACCGTGCGGGCGGCATCATCGGTGGCATCATCGACTGGCTGTGGGATCTCATCAACGGCTGGTTCTGACCTCGATAGGCGGCATGTCCGCCTGACTCACAAGAAGGCCGTCGGGAGCGATCCCGGCGGCCTTCGTCGTGCGTGGGCGCGGTCGCCGTTCAGGCGGAGATGACCTCGACCTCGGCCTGAGCGAGGGCGGTCGCGAACGCCGATTCCGGTGGAGTGTCCGTCACCAGGTAGTCCGCGCGGTCCAGAGTCGTCACCTGGGCGAACAGTCGCCGCCCGAACTTCGACGAGTCCGCGAGGATCGCGGTGCGATCGGCGCGCTGGATCATCTCGGCCATCATGTTCGCGTCGCCCATGTTCGAGGTCGAGAAGCCGGCCTCGTCGATGGCACCCACGGCGATCAGTGCCAGATCGCAGCGGATGTCCACCTCGGGTCCTCCCGGGGTCATCATGAACGTGACGGGCCCGGTGGTGGCCTGGGTGATCGCTCGCACAGCGCCACCGAACACGTAGAGGTCGCGGAAGGCGGAAGGGGAGATCTCGGCGGGGATCCGCAGGTTGTTCGTCGCGATCGTGAGATCCCGGTGGTTGCGGAGCGCCCGCGCGAGGGCCAGGGTGGTCGTGCCGGCGTTGAGCATCACGACTGCTCCATCGTCGATGAGTCCCGCGGCGAGGCGCGCGATCGTCTCCTTCTCCTCGGTCTGCATCCGCAGGCGGACGTCGAGCGCCCGGTCTTTCAGCTGCCCCTCCGCGCTGACAGCTCCTCCGTGTGTGCGGATGACGACGCCTTCACGGTCGAGCTGGTCGAGATCGCGGCGAATCGTGTCGATGGAGACGTGGAAATGTTCGGCGAGGCCGCCGACGGTCACCTCTCCCACCTGCTCGACATACGAGGCGAGATCCGCCTTCCGACCCGCCGGGAGGCGGCGCTTGGGCGACGGTGCGGTTGCTTCCATGCACCCATCTCTAGCACATACGAGCGAGAAATTCGGCAGAGTTCAGCAGAAAACTGCAGATTCGTTGCGGGGCGGATCGTGTCCGCAGCCCGCGCCGTGACGGCGATACGGGAACGAATCTGTGATTACATCCACCGAATAGTGCAAAGAAGTGCTTGACGTTCCGGCAAATGAACGCATAACATTGCTCAAAACCGCATGAACAAGCATCGAAGCGCGTGTGCGGCACGATCTCGAAGAGGAGAAGTGATGATCACAGTGGGACGAGGGCGACGCATTCTCAAGCTCGCCGGCGCCGCGACAGCAGCCGTGACAGTCCTGGCCGTGGCTGGGTGCGCGGCAGGCGACAGCGGAACCGACGGCGGGGATGGCGGAGACGTAACGATCGAATTCGCGCAGTGGTGGGAGCCGGAGCTCCCCGACGGCGAGTTCCGAGCGCTCATCGACGAGTTCGAAGACGCGAACCCCGGCATCACGGTCGAGCTCGTGAGCGGACCGTACGCATCGACCAAGGAGCAGCTCTTCGCCGGCGCGGCATCCGGCACCATGCCCGACGTCGTCGGCCTCGACGGCGCATGGGTCAACGACTTCGCGTCGCAGGGCGTCATCGCCGACCTGACCGCCCTCATGGAGGAGAACGACTACGACGACAGCGAGCTGGCGAGTCAGATCCAGGTCGACGGCAGCACCTACATGATCCCCGTCGTGAACTTCGTCTACCCGATGTTCACGAACGACACCCTGCTCGCCGACGCGGGCGTCACTGCTCCACCCACCACCCGTTCGGAGTTCGCGGACGCAGCCTCGAAGGTCTCGGCCCTCGGTGGCGACGTCTCGGGTTGGGTCCTCCCCCTCTCGTTGGAGGCTCCGAACGGCGTGCAGAACGACGTCATGTCGTGGGTCTGGGCCTCTGGCGGCTCGATGCTCAAGGATGGCCAGCCCGATCTGACGAACGACGACGTGACCTCGGCGGTCGATTTCATCGGCGGCATGTGGGACGACGGCTCGATCGCCTCGGGCTCCTTCACGATGAAGGAGCAGGACAAGGTCGAGGAGTTCACGAACGGCCGCGTCGGAATGATGATCGACTCGCTGGCGCACATCAACCTGATCCGCGAGACCAACCCCGATCTGCAGTTCTCGATCTCGGCGCTTCCGGCTGAAGACGGATACGACGGCGAGCGGGGCATCCCGTACGCATCCTGGGGCATCGGCGTGGCCGAGAACTCGGAGCACAAGGACGCCGCGTTCAAGCTGGTCGAGTTCCTCATGAGCGAGCAGACCAACTCCGAGCTCTCGACGATGGCCAAGGCCTTCCCCGGCAACTCGAAGTCGGTCCCTGACTTCGTGAACGACGACGAGCTGTTCAAGCAGGCGTTCGACATCTACCAGGCGGGCTACCCGGCGAATGAGTTCACCGGACTCCCCGTCGCCGAAGAGCTGATGCGTCTGCTCGGTGAGCAGCTGCAGTCGGCCTTCGACGGGCAGCAGTCGATCGACGACGCGCTCAAGACCGCGCAAGGGGCCTGGGAAGCGGAGTTCTGATCCTCCGCCTCCCCACCTGAACGGGGTGCCGCATCGCGACGAGTCCGGTGCGGCACCCGACCAACCAAGGAGCACCGGTTCCCATGAGCCTGAAGATGTCAGACGACACCGAGGTGATCGTCACAGGGGTCGCGCTGTCGCGGCGACGCCGACAGCTGCGCAAGACTACGGAGTCGTACGGATTCCTCTCGCCGACGATCATCCTGCTGTTCGTGCTGATGATCATCCCGATCGTGATGGTGATCGGGTACTCGTTCCAGGACAACGTGATCCTGAACAAGTCACCGGAGTTCGTCGGAATCGGGAACTATGTCGAGATACTCTCGGATCCCGGCTTCTGGAAGGCGACGGGCAACACCATCCTCTTCACGGTGGCGAGCGTCGCAGCGCACCTCGTGCTGGGTCTCGCGTTCGCGATGATGCTCAACAGCCCCCTGCTCGGTCGGTTCTCGCGTTCGCTCTTCCGGGCTCTCTATGTCTTGCCGTGGCTCTTCACCGTCGCGGTGATCGCCGTGCTCTGGCGCATGCTCCTCGCCCCGAACGGCGTGGTCAACTTCCTGCTCAACACCGACATCGAGTGGCTCGCCTCTCCGCAGCTCGCGCTGGGCACCATCATCTTCATCAACATCTGGGCCGGCTACCCGTTCTTCATGGTGAGTCTGCTCGCGGGCCTCCAGGGAGTTCCGGCCGAACTGCACGAGGCTGCGACCGTCGACGGCGCGAACAGCGTGCAGCGGTTCTGGAACGTCACCATCCCGCAGCTGCGTCCCATCATCATCAGCCTGGTGCTGCTCGACCTGATCTGGACCTCGCAGCAGTTCGCCCTCATCTGGATGACCACGGGTGGCGGACCGATCGATGTCACAGAGGTGCTCAGCACCTTCACCTACAAGCTCGCCTTCGCCAAATACGACTTCTCGCTCGCGGCGACCTCCGCGGTTCTGGTCCTGCTGATGTCGATGGTGCTCGCCGTGTTCTACGTCCGTCACCAGAAAGCGAGGGACTGATCATGGCTCTCACCGCCCTCGCCCAGCGCCGTGTCGCCAAGACGGGCCTGACCATCGGTCTCATCATCGGCGCGGTCTTCGCCGCCGGTCCCGTGCTGTGGATGCTGTCGAGCTCGTTCAAGTCGAACACGCAGATCTTCGAGCTTCCCCCGCGGCTGATCACCGACACGTTCTCGTTCGACGCCTACATCGCGATCTTCACGAACCCCGAGACCATGCGGTTCTTCCTGAACAGCTACATCGTGGCGGGGTCGGTCACGATCCTCACCCTGCTGGTGGCGATCCAGGCGGCCTACGCGTTCAGCCGGTTCGAGTTCCGGGGCAAGCGCATCCTGAACGTGGTGATCGTCAGCGTGCAGGCCGTGCCTCCGATCACGCTGTTGATCCCGTACTTCGGACTCATGGTCGCGCTCGGGCTGTACAACTCGTACCTCGGCCTGATCCTCACCTACATGGTGTTCACGCTGCCCTACGCGATCATCATGATGACCGGCTACTTCAACACCCTGCCGAAGGAGCTCGACGAGGCCGTCCGTGTCGACGGCGCCGGGTCCATGACCGCCCTCTGGCGGATCCTGGTGCCGATCTCGGTTCCCGGCATCGTCTCAGTCGGCATCTACACGTTCATGATCGCGTGGAACGAGTACCTGTTCGCGCTGACGCTGACCCGCACCATCGACATGCGCACGGTTCCCATCGGCATCCAGCTGCTCATGGGCCAGCACTCATACGAGTGGAACCAGATCATGGCGATGAGCGTGCTCGGGTCCATCCCCGTGCTGATCCTCTTCCTCATCTTCCAGCGGTACTTCATCAGCGGTCTCACGGCGGGGTCCGTGAAGAGCTGACGTCGCGCCGACGGACAACCGACCACCACGAAACAGGAGAAAACACGTGCTCTACACCGGCAAATCCATCCTCGATGTCGCCAACGAGAACAACTTCGCCATCCCGGCGTTCAACATCAGCGACTGGGCGATGTTCAACGGGGTCATGGACATCAGCGAGCAGAAGGCCGCCCCGGTCATCATCGCGATCCACCCCGACGAGGTGTCTCACATCACCACCGATCTGATCGCGGCGATGCACTCCCGCGCACACCGATCGAGCGTGCCCGTCGCGATCCACTGGGACCACGGCGGCAGCTACGAGCAGATCATCACCGCGATCAAGGCCGGCTTCACCTCGGTCATGATCGACGCCTCGCTGCTGCCGTTCGACGAGAACGTGGCGCTGACCCGCAAGGTCGTCGATGCGGCTCATGCCGTGGGGATCCAGGTCGAAGGAGAGCTCGGCACGATCGGCGCCAACGACAGCTACGGCGAGTCGGGTGCCGCGGAGATCATCTACACGAACCCGGAAGACGCGGTGCGTTTCGTCGAGGAGACCGGCGTCGACAGCCTCGCCATCGCGATCGGCACCTCGCACGGCCTCTACCCGAGCGACAAGAACCCCGAGCTGCGTCACGATCTGCTCGAGGAGATCAAGGCCGCGGTCGGCATCCCCCTGGTGCTGCACGGCGGTTCCTCGAACCCGGATGCCGAGCTCCGCCGCGCCGTCGAGCTGGGCGTCAACAAGATCAACATCTCGAGCGACATCAAGGTGTCCTACCACAACCGCATGCGCGAGATCCTCGGCACCGATCAGCGTCTGCGCGAACCCAACGCGATCCAGCCGGCGGCCCTCGAGGCCATGAAGGCCACGGCTGCTGAGAAGATCGACCTGTTCGGCGCAGACGGCAAGGCGTCGCTGTACTGAACCTCGGACCTCGGAAGGATGATCGGCGACGTGGACAGAACGCTCGTACTCGGACTCGGCGGGACAGTCGACTACGAGCTCACGTGGGATTCGTCGGTGTTCGACAGGCTGGCGCACGCGCACGGTGTGCGTCGGCATGAACTGACGACCACGGCGCCGATCATCGACGAACGCTCGCTGCTGGTGGCGGTGCTCGCGTTCGTCGCCTCGGGAACCGGGGCGGAGCGGTTTGTCGCCTCGTCCGAGGTGATCGAGGCGTTCGTGTCGCACTTCGCGCACACGATCACGCTCGGAGGCACCGGGGTGCGAGCCGGTCTCGTGCTCGATGCCCTCGGCATCCCGAGCGTGCAGCACCTGGTGAGCATCGACGACAACGTGCGCCGGCTGCTTCCGGAGTCGGTGTCGTACATCTGCTCGGCGACGGAGGACACCCTCGATCCGCACCTCATCGTGCAGTACCCGGTCGGCGCGCACGTGCGGCTCACAGACGGCGACGTCCTGTCGCCCGCGCCCAACCGCCTGATCTTCGCGAACGACCCGCCGAATCGGCGCATGCTGCTGGCGCCCGACCTCGCCGACGCGCTCGCGGGTGCGGGGGTGTTCCTCGTCTCGGGGTTCAACACGATGCAGGATCATGATCTGCTCGAGCTCCGGCTCGCCGAGGTGCGAACGGCGATGCAGAGCCTGCCCGATGACTCCCTCGTCTACTACGAAGACGCGGGCTTCTACACTCGGAGCTTCGCCGAGACGGTCCGGGCTCGCCTGCTGCCGCAGATCGACGTCTACGGCATGAACGAAGACGAGCTGCAGGAGTACGTCGGCCGGTCGGTGAATCTGCTCGACCAGTCCGACGTCATCCGAGCCCTCCACGAAGCGCAGATGATCATCCCTGCGCGCGCCCTGGTCGTGCACACGCGCTACTGGGCGATCGCGACAGGGCCGGATGCCGGTCGGCACCGTGCCGCGCTCGACAGCGCCGTGCGTGTCGCCGCCACCCGCTACCGCATGGGCGACCGGCTGACCGAACGCGACGTCGAGGAGACCTCAGCCCTGCCCCGCCACGAAGGAGGGCAGGCGCTCGTCGCCGCCGTCGAGGATGCGCTGCCCGATGCCGTGGGCGTCGCGGCGTTCTCGCTCGATGTCGCGTCGCCGACCACGGTCGGCCTCGGAGACACGTTCGTCGGGGGATTCCTCGCCGGAGCCGTGCGATCGAGGGAGACCGAGTGAATCCGATCCTGCTGCCGTCGAACCGACCGGCCGAGCGCTTCTACCGCGGGGGAGCGCGCATCAGCGGCTTACGGGGAGAGCGGGCCTCCGCACCCCGCGAACCCGAGGACTGGATCGCGTCGACGACCACGGTCAACGGCGAGGCGCTCGTCGGACTCACCAGACTCCCCGACGGGCGGCTGCTGCGAGAGGCGGTCGCCGACGACCCGATCGCGTGGCTGGGTGAGCGCCACGTCGCACGGTGGGGCGCCGACACGCGCCTGCTGGTCAAGCTCCTCGACGCGGGGCAACGCCTGCCGGTGCATGCGCACCCGCACGACGACTTCGCGGCGACGCACCTCGGTACCGCACACGGCAAGGCGGAGGCCTGGTACATCCTGCAGGGCGGCACGGTGCACGTCGGACTGCGAGACGACGTCGCGGCCGACGTGCTGGCGGACCTCGTCGATCGGCAGGACTCGGCGGCGCTGCTCGGCCTGCTGCACGCGGTGGACGTCCACCCCGGCGACGTCGTCTGGGTTCCCCCGGGTGAGCTGCACGCCATCGGCGCCGGCATCCTGCTGCTCGAACTGCAGCAGCCCGAGGATCTCTCGATCCTCCTCGAGTGGCACGACTACGCGATCGACGGAGCCGCGGTCGGTCACCTCGGACTCGGTTTCGAGGTCGCGCTCGCCGCGGTGAACCGCAGGGGGCGGTCGCGCAGCGACCTCGGAGAGCTCATCGGCCCCGCTCCGGTATCCGACTCGGTCTTCCCTCACCCCGCCGACGAGTACTTCCGTCTCGAGCGTGTCCCCATCGACGGCCCGACCGTCATCGACCGGGGCTTCTCGGTCCTGATCGTGAGCGCGGGCGACGTCGTGATCGGAGGCGTCGAGCACCATACGGGGGCCACTCTCGTCGTTCCGCACGCGGCCGGAGCACTCGACGCGACCGGAGTCGGCGAGCTGCTCGTGGCGCGCCCACCGACGCCCTGACGCCGGAATCGACGCGGATTCCGCCCGGGTAGACTGGAGTCATGCCCGAACCGAAAGTCGCCAGCTTTCCGGCGATCCGTGGTGCGCTGAAGTTCTACCAGATCGCGTCGATCATCACCGGAGTCATGCTGCTCCTGCTTGTCGCCGAGATGGTGCTGAAGTACACGCCGATCCGACTCGAGCTCTTCGCAGGGGGATCCGGCGGTCTGCTGTGGTTCGCACCGGTGGTCGAGGGGCCCGAGGGCCTCGAATCGACCGGCGACGGACTCAACATCTCGCTCTCGATCCTCGTCGCGCACGGCTGGTTCTATGTCGTCTACCTCTTCGCGTGCTTCCGGATGTGGAGCCTCATGCGCTGGCCGTTCCTGCGCTTCATCCTGCTCGCGCTCGGCGGCGTGATCCCGCTGCTGTCGTTCTTCATGGAGGCCATCGTCGCTTGCGACGTCAAGGCCTACCTCGCTTCGAGGGAGGCCGCCTCGGCCCCCGCCCCTGCCACGGAAGGTGTCCGGTGACCGAACAGTCCGAGACCCAGCAGCGCCCCACGCTCGTCGTCGACTTCGGCGCGCAGTACGCGCAGCTGATCGCCCGTCGGGTGCGTGAGGCCGGCGTCTACAGCGAGATCGTGCCGCACACCGCCACGGCCGCCGAGATCGCTGAGAAGAACCCGGTCGCGATCATCCTCTCGGGTGGTCCGTCGTCGGTCTACGAGGAGGGCGCTCCGCGCCTCGACCCCGCGGTCTTCGAGCTCGGCGTGCCCACGCTCGGCATCTGCTACGGCTTCCAGTACATGGCGCAGACCCTCGGCGGCGAGGTCGCGAACACCGGCCTCCGCGAGTACGGCGCGACGGATGCCGTCGTCTCGGGTGACGGCGGCACGCTGCTCGGCGGCCAGCCGGCCGAGCAGAACGTGTGGATGAGCCACGGCGACCAGGTCGCCAAGGCACCGGAGGGCTTCGACGTGCTCGCCACGACCGATGCGACCAAGGTCGCGGCGTTCGCGAACGAGGAGCGCGGCTTCTACGGCGTGCAGTGGCACCCCGAGGTCAAGCACTCCGACCACGGCCAGCGCGTGATCGAGAACTTCCTGCACAAGGGCGCGGGTCTCGCATCCGACTGGAACAGCGGCAACGTGATCGCCGAGCAGGTCGAGCGCATCCGCGAGCAGGTGGGCGACGCCCGCGTCATCTCAGCGCTCTCCGGCGGCGTCGACTCGGCGGTCTCGACCGCCCTCGTGCACAAGGCGATCGGCGACCAGCTGACCGCGGTCTTCGTCGACCACGGCCTCCTGCGCAAGGGCGAGCGCGAGCAGGTCGAGAAGGACTACGTCGAGTCCACTGGCGTGCGTCTGATCACGGTCGATGCGGCAGATGTCTTCCTCGGTCACCTCGCGGGCGTCACCGACCCCGAGGAGAAGCGCAAGATCATCGGTCGCGAGTTCATCCGCGCCTTCGAGAAGGTGCAGCTCGACCTCGTCGCCGAGGCGAAGGCCTCGGGCGGCGCGCCGGTCAAGTTCCTCGTGCAGGGCACGCTGTACCCCGACGTCGTCGAGTCCGGCGGCGGTGCGGGCACGGCCAACATCAAGTCGCACCACAACGTCGGCGGGCTGCCCGACGACCTCGACTTCGAGCTCATCGAGCCGCTGCGGGCCCTGTTCAAGGACGAGGTGCGCGCGATCGGCCGCGAGCTCGGCATCCCCGAGGCGATCGTCGGCCGTCAGCCGTTCCCCGGACCCGGCCTGGGCATCCGTATCATCGGCGAGGTCACACAGGACCGCCTCGAGATCCTCCGCGAGGCCGACGCGATCGCGCGTGAGGAGCTCACCAAGGCCGGCCTCGACCAGGACATCTGGCAGTGCCCCGTCGTGCTGCTCGCCGATGTGCGCTCGGTGGGTGTGCAGGGAGACGGCCGCACCTACGGCCACCCGATCGTGCTGCGCCCGGTGTCGAGCGAAGACGCCATGACGGCCGACTGGACGCGCCTGCCCTACGACGTGCTGTCGAAGATCTCGAACCGCATCACCAACGGCGTCCGCGACGTCAACCGCGTCGTGCTCGACGTGACGTCGAAGCCGCCGGGGACCATCGAGTGGGAGTGACGCAGGAGCTCCCGCTCGCATAGGCGCTGGTGGCACTCGACCGCGCCGGCGGGCGAGTGGGAGTGAGCGCTTCGCTCGCATGACGATGAACGGGCACGGACCATCGCGGTCCGTGCCCGTTCGCGGTATTTCGGGCAGGATGAGCGTATGACCAAGGCACGGACGAAGATCACGGTTATCGGTGCAGGCAGCGTGGGGGTGAGCGTGGCCTATGCCGCATTGATCCGGGGGAGTGCGGCCGAAGTCGCGCTCTACGACATCGCGACGGACAAGGTCGACGCCGAGGTGCTCGACCTGGCGCACGGCACGCAGTTCACGTCGGCGGCGGTGAGCGGCGGTTCTGATCTCGCCGTCGTCGAGGGCAGCGACGTGATCGTGGTGACGGCGGGGGCGAAGCAGCAGCCCGGGCAGACCCGCATGGAGCTCTCGGGCATCAATGCGCGACTGCTCGAGACGCTGATGCCACAGCTGGTCGAGCGCGCTCCGGACGCGGTGTTCATCATCGTCACGAACCCCGCCGACGTGATGACGGTCGTGGCGCAGCGCGTCTCGGGGCTTGAGCCCCACCGGGTGTTCGGCTCGGGCACGGTGCTCGACACCTCGCGTCTGCGCTGGCGTCTCGCGCATCGCGCGAACGTGAGCACCGCGAGCGTGCACGCCGACATCGTGGGGGAGCACGGCGACACCGAGTTCCCGCTGTGGTCGAACGCGACGATCGGGTCGGTGCCGATCCTGGACTGGCCTGCCGACGAGCCGTTCACCACCGAGGAGCTCGACCGCATCGCGATCGAGGTGCGCGACGCGGCGTATGCCGTGATCCGCGGCAAGGGGGCGACCAACCTCGCGATCGGCGTCAGCTGCGCCCGGATCGCCGAGGCCGTGCTGCACGACGAGCGTGCCGTTCTTCCGGTCGCGACGGTGCTCGACGGCGAGTACGGCATCCACGGAGTGGCTCTGTCGGTGCCGTCGGTCGTGGGCGCGGCGGGCGCCGTTCCGCTGGCCGAGACACCGATGAGCGACCACGAGGAAGCCCTTCTGCAGGCCTCGGCCGACGCGATCCGCGTGGCGGTCGAGGAACTCGGCTGATCGGCCTCGAGAGACTCTCGAAGTTTTTTCGGCACGATGTCGACCTGAGGCATCCCCGTTCGACGTCTTCAATGAGAGGGTCGACAGGCGGCCCCACCACCAAGGAGAACACCATGAAGTACATGCTGATCATGCGCTCGAACGACGAAGCGGTCGAGGCGTACAAGGAGATGCCGTTCGAGCAGGTCATCGAGGCCATGGGCAAGTACAACGAGTCGATGATCAGGGCCGGCGTGCTGGCTGCAGGCGAGGGCCTGAGCGACGCCGCTGAGGGATTCGTCGTCGACTTCAGCGCCGAGACGCCGCTGATCACCGACGGGCCCTACGGAGAGACGAAGGAGCTGTTCAACGGCTTCTGGATCCTCGAGGTCTCGAGTCGTGAAGAGGCGGCGGAGTGGGCGAGCAGGGCGCCGCTCGGACCCGGGTCGTTCCTCGAGGTGCGACGCGTGACCGATGAGTCGGACTTCCCGGCCGACAACGAGTGGATCGAGAAGGAGAAGGGCTGGCGCGAAGAGGAGGAGGCGCGTCGCGCACAGCAGTGAGATGACCCACTCCGACCACCGCGAGGCGGCTCGCTCCGCACCTGATGAGGGTGCGCGGCGAGCCGTCGCCGCCGTGTGGCGCATCGAATCGGCGAAGATCGTCGCGACGCTCACGCGCGTGGTGGGTGACTTCGGCCTTGCAGAGGACCTCGCGCAGGAGGCCCTGCTCGATGCTGTGCAGCAGTGGCCCGTCGACGGTGTGCCTCGCAACGGGGCCGCCTGGCTCACGGCGGTCGCGAAGCGCAGGGCGATCGATGGCTGGCGCCGCCGGGAACGGCTGGACGACCGCATGGCCGTGCTCGCCCACGACCTCGAGCGGGAGCAGGCCGAGGCGGCAGACGCACCCCCCTGGGACCCGGATGCCGTCGATGACGACGTGCTCCGGCTGATCTTCATCTCGTGCCACCCGGTGCTCTCGCGCGAAGCTCAGGTGGCGCTGACCCTGCGCGTCGTGGGCGGCCTGTCGAGCGAGGAGATCGCCCGGGCCTTCCTCGTGCCGACGGCGACCGTGCAGCAGCGCATAGTGCGGGCCAAGAAGACCCTCGCGGCGGCGAACGTCCCTTTCGAGATGCCGCCTCGCGAAGAGCACACGGCACGACTGGGAGCGATCCTGGGCGTGCTCTATCTGATCTTCAACGAGGGCCATGCGGCCAGCAGCGGGCCCGACTGGATGCGCCCTGAGCTGAGCCTCGAGGCGATCCGACTCGCACGCGTGCTGGCGGCTCTGATGCCCCGCGAGCGGGACGTTCACAGCCTCGTCGCCCTCATGGAGCTGACCGCGGCCCGATTCCCCGCCCGGGTGGACGCGCACGGCGACCCCGTGCTTCTCGCCGATCAGGATCGTCGTCGCTGGGATCGCGGACGCATCGCCCGCGGGCGCGCAGCCCTGGGTGCTGCGGACGTCCTCGGCGCGGGTCGTGGCCCGTACGGACTTCAGGCCGCCATCGCCGAATGCCATGCGGTCGCCGCATCTATCGACGAGACCGACTGGGATCGCATCGTGGTGCTGTACGAGGCGCTCGGCCGCATCGCTCCGTCGCCCGTGGTCGAACTCAATCGTGCGGCGGCCGTCGCGATGGCGACGGGGCCGGCCTCGGCCCTGCAGATCATCGACCGGCTCGCATCTTCGGGCGCGCTCGCGGGGTACCACCTTCTTCCCGCCACGCGGGCTGAGCTGCTGCTGCGGCTCGGGCGCGACGACGAGGCTCGCCGCGAATTCGCGGTGGCAGCGTCGCTCGCGGGCAACGATCGAGAGCGCGCACTACTGCGGGCCAAGGCCGAACGGCGCTGAGCACAGCCCCCATACGCAGAGAACCGCCCCCTTCTCCAGCGACGCTGGAGAGGAGGGCGGTTCCGGTACTGCGGTGTGTCAGCTGCGGGCCTTGCTGCCGCGGTTGACGACCAGGCCGTAGATCAGCAGCACGATGATCGAGCCGCCGATGGCGAGGAGCCAGGTGCCGAGGTCCCAGAACTCGGTCAGAGGACGGTTCAAGATCAGGCTTCCGAGCCAGCCGCCGAGGAAGGCGCCGACGACGCCGAGCAGCAGCGTGATGAGCCATCCGCCGCCCTGCTTTCCGGGCAGGATCAGCTTTGCGATTGCTCCGGCGATGAGGCCGAGAAGAAGGAATCCGAGAAAGCTCATGTTCAGCTCCTTTATTTCGTGAGCCCCGGGGTGCCAGGGCTCGTGTTACCCATAGTGCCCTCCCAGCTGATTATCAGCCAACCCCTTGCGCTGCGGCCCCCAGATATGCAATAAGGTCCGCCTCCCAGGGGGAGGCGGACCTTACGGCGAAGCGATTCGCGTCAGTTGCTGCCGCGGACGATCGCGATCATGCGCAGGATCTCGACGTAGAGCCAGACGACCGTGACCATGATGCCGAAGGCGCCGAGCCAGCCGTACTTGCGGGGAGCGCCGTTGCGCACGCCCTGCTGGATCTGGTCGAAGTCGAGCACCAGCGAGTAGGCGGCCATGATGACGACCAGGACACCGATGATCAGGCCGAGCGGGATGCCCATGATCTCAGCGCTGTAGAGACCGAAGGCCTGGCCCTGGGGCAGCACGCCCGTCCACATCAGGACGAGGTTGAGCAGCGAGAAGACCAGGTAGCCGACCATGGCGATCATGAAGATCTTGGTGGCCTTCTTCGACGCGCGGATCTTGCCGCTCGCGAAGAGCGCCAGCGTCACGCCGACGACCGAGACCGTGGCGAGCGTCGCCTGGACGACGATGCCGGGCCAGATGACCTCGAAGAACGCCGAGATGCCACCGATGAAGAGGCCCTCGAACGCCGCGTAGGCGAAGATCAGCGCGGGGCGGACCTTCTTGCGGGACGTGAACGAGATCACCATGGCGAGGACGAAGCCGCCGAGCGCGCCTACGATCCAGGGCAGCATGTTCGGCTGGAACCGGTCGTAGGGGTTCTGCTCAGGGGCGACGACGCCGCCGAGCGTCACGAACCAGCCGACGGCGGCGGTGACGAGCAGGATGGCGAAGAGTCCGGCGGTCTTCCAGACGGTGTCCTCGACGGACATGCGGTCGGTCTCGATCGCGCCAGCGGGGGGAGCGGCGTACATGCCCTCCAGCTGCGCGTTGGCGGCGGCATCCATCGCTCCGTGCTGGAGCGACGCGGCCTGCGCACCCTGAGCGCCCTGCGGCGCACCCGGGTAGGTCGCGACGTTGCGCGGATCCTGCTGCTGGAACGCCGGGTTGTTGAAGGCGAAGTTGCTCATGTGGGCCTCACTCCAAAGTGGGTTGTGGGTCGCTTTCCTCCACGATACCCGGAATGCCGGGTCATCAGGGTGTCCTACGCTGAGAGCGTGCCCAGGAAATCGCCTCTCGTGATCGGGCACCGCGGTGCGCCCGGTTACCGTCCCGAACACAGTCGCTCCTCCTACGAGCTCGCCCTCGCGATGGGGGTGGATGCGGTCGAACCCGATGTGGTGGCGACGAAGGACGGCGTGCTCGTCGTGCGGCACGAGAACGAGATCTCGGGGACCACCGACATCGCGGAGCACCCGGAGTTCGCCGACCGCAAGACGACCAAGCGCGTCGACGGTCAGGCGTTGACCGGCTGGTTCACCGAGGACTTCACATGGGAGGAGCTCTCGACGCTGCGCAGCCGCGAACGACTGCCGGAGGTGCGGCTGTCGAGCGCGACCTTCGACGGCTCGCAGGCCATTCTGCGGCTCACCGATGTGCTCGACATCGTGCGCGCCGGGTCGGTCGAGCACGGGCGCGAGATCGGCGTCGTGCTCGAGGTCAAGCACGCCACGTACTTCGCGGGGATCGGCCTCGCCCTCGCGCCGCTCATCGACCGTGATCTGCGCGCCGCGGGGTGGGCGAACGGAGAGCTGCCGCTGATCGTGGAGTCGTTCGAATCCACGGTGCTCGCGCAGCTCAAGGAACGCGGTGTCGCGGCATCCTACGTCTACCTGATCGAGGCCGCGGGGCGACCATACGACCTCTTCGTCGCACACGGGTCGAAGGGGCAGACGTACAAGGACGCCGTCACCGCCCAGGGCCTCGACGGGTGGGCGGGGCTTGTCGACGGCATCAGCGTCGACAAGCGGATGCTCCTCGCGCGGGGCAACACGATCGTCGAAGACGCCCATGCCAGGGGGCTCACGGTCTTCACGTGGACCTGTCGGCCCGAGAACAGGTTCCTGGCGTCGGAGTTCCGTGCAGGTGGGGGCAAGAGCGCGTACGGCGACTACGAGGCCGAGTGGGGAGTCATCGCGCGCACCGGGGTCGACGGGGTGTTCGTCGACCATCCGGATCTCGGTGTCGGGTTCTTCCGAGACTGAGCGGCGTGCTCAGAGCGGGCCGAGCACGTCCGGCACCGCGCGATCGAGATGCAGTGCGCGCAGCGGGGCCAGTATCTCGCGCTCCTCGAATCGGAAGTGCGGCTCCATGATCGCGGCGACACCGCCGAGGTGCCGTTCGATCGTCTCGGCCCTCTCGCCGTCCTCGACGGCGGTCCGCAGCGCGCCGAGCAGGTGCGCGAGCATCGAGTGATCCTGCATGAGCTTGTCGATCACGTCGCCGAGTTCGGGGTGCTCCGCACGCAGGGCCGGGAACAGGGCGCGGTCCTCGCTCAGATGGTGGCCGTCGAGCGCGGAGCAGAAGCCGATGCAGAAGAGGGCGAGATCGGAGGCGGCATCCGGGCGGTCGTCGCCCTCGTCGAGAGCCGCTCGCGTCGCCTCCAGGGCCGCTCGGAGTCGGGTGTGGGCCCGGCGCAGTTCCTCGTCCCAGGCGATCAGGCGATCGGCATCCATCCCGGCCAGTCTAGGACCGGCGTCGACGTCAGAGGGTGCGGTCGAATGCGCCCTTGCGAGACACGATCTCCTTGCCGAGAGGCATGAGCGAGACGGGCACCATCTTGAAGTCGGCGATGCCCATCGGGATTCCGATGATCGTGACGCAGAGCAGCAGACCCGAGACGATGTGGCCGATCGCCAGCCACCAACCCGCGAGGATCACCCACAGCACGTTTCCGAGGAACGAGCAGACTCCCGAGGTCGGCTTGCTGACGATCTCGCGTCCGAACGGCCAGATCGCGTAGCGGGCGATGCGGAAGGAGGCGATGGCCCAGGGGATCGTCACGATCGGGATGCACAGCAGGATGCCCGCCAGCATGTAGCCGAGGAAGAGACCGAATCCGGCGAAGATCAGCCAGATGATGTTGAGGATCGTTCGCACGTCTCGATCCTCGCACCGCAGCCTGAACATCTGCCGATTCGCTGTGTATCCGTTTCGGCCTCCCGTGATCCGGCGAGAACAGATGCGAGACTGCCCCGATGACCGGAATCATCGTCGACAGTGTCAGCAGATCGTTCGGGAGCGTGCGGGCGGTGCGCTCCGCGACATTGCGCGCCGAGCCAGGGCGGGTGACCGGACTCGTCGGCCCCAACGGTGCGGGCAAGACCACGCTGCTGCTGATGCTCGCGTCGCTCCTGGCTCCGGACGCGGGGACGATCCGCATCGCCGGAGTCGACCCGTCGGAGGACGCGCTCGCGGCGAGACGGCTGCTCGGGTGGATGCCGGACGCCCTCGGCGCGTGGCCGTCGCTGACCGCTCGCGAGACGATCACGACGACGGCACGGCTGTATGGCATCCCGGTGCCGGACGCAGCCGCCCGGGCGGCGCAGCTGCTCGAGCTCGTCGGTCTGCGAGATCTCGCCGATTCTCCGGCCAAAGTGCTGTCGCGCGGCCAGAAGCAGAAGCTCGGCCTCGCCCGCGCGCTCGTGCACGATCCGCAGGTGCTGCTGCTCGACGAGCCCGCATCGGGTCTCGATCCGGAGGCGCGCATCCAGCTGAGGACGCTGCTGCGGAGCTTCGCTGCCGAAGGACGCACGGTGCTGATCTCGAGTCACATCCTGTCGGAGCTCGAGGAGGTCGTCGACGACGCCGTGTTCCTCGTCGCGGGCTCGGTGGTCGATGCCGCGCCGGGGCAGTCGACGGGGCGTGCCTGGCGCGTCCGGCTGCTGGGGGCCGATGCCGCACGTCAGAACGCGGACTCCTGGCAGGTGGCTCAGACCCTCGGGCTGCCGATCGAATCGCTCGGAGCCGATCGCGGGGGAGTGCTCGTCGGCTTCGACTCCGAGGAGGCGGCCGCACTGGGCCTGCGCTCCCTGGTGCAGGCGGGTCTCCAGATCTCGGAATTCGCCCCCGCGCAGAGCGCGCTCGAGCACACCTTCCTCACCCTGAACGACCCGGCTGCGGCCGCAGCGCGATCTGCGGCGCAGGCTCCTCCGACGGCGCCGCCCTCCCCACCCGCAGCGACCGACAACGGGGAGGCAGGCGCATGAGCATCTCGAACATCCGCATCATCGCCCGTCTCGAACTGACGCAGAGACTCCGCAGCGTCGGCTGGTACGTGCTCCTCGGAATCTTCGGGGTGCTCCTTCTCGGCGTCACCGTGCTCGCATTCGCGGTCTACTCCTGGGCCGATTTCGTCGGCGCAGGCGTCTTCTCGATCGTCGTGAACATGGTGCTCCTGCTCGTCGTGCTCGTGTCGCCCACGCTCAGCGGCAACGCCATCAACGGGGATCGCGACGCCGCGACCCTGGCGGCCGTCCAGGTGACGGCCGCCTCGACCGGCGACATCATGCTCGGCAAGCTCGCCGCCGCGGTCGCGACGGGATTCGCGTTCCTGATCGTCGCGATTCCCTTCCTGGCGATCTCGCTGCTGGGCGGCGGAGCGAATGCCGTGGTGCTGCTCGTCTCGCTGCTGGTGCTCGTGGTGGAGATCATCGTCGTCGCGGCGATCGGTGTCGGGCTGAGCGGCCTGATCGCCCGCCCGCTCTTCTCCGTCGCGACGACGTACCTCGTGGTCGCCGGGCTCACGATCGGCACTCTGGTCGTGTTCGCGCTCGGCGGCCTGGCGGTGCGGACCGACGTCGAGCAGCAGAGCCGTCCGTACGACGCGAACGGCATCGTGGACTGCGATTCCTGGGAGACCTACACGCAGGAGGTTCCGCGCTTCGACTACGTCTGGTGGGTTCTCGCCGCGAACCCGTTCGTGGTCCTCGCCGACGCCACACCGACCGAGTTCAACGCTGACGGCTACCCCGTCGACATGTTCGGGCAGATCAAGCTCGGGGTCCGCACGGCCCAGCAGCCGCCGGTCGAGCAGAGGTGGGATGAGTGCTCCAACGAGGTGTTCGAGTATCCGACCCCCGAGAAGATCATCGCCAGCACGGTCCCGAGCTGGTTCGTGGGCCTCGGCGTGCAGATCCTCATCGCCGGCGGGCTCTTCGCCGGAGCGTGGTCGCGCACCCGGACGCCGGCCAAGCGGCTGCCTCCGGGAACGCGCATCGCCTGACCGGCGACGCGCTGCTCGGATGTGAACCGCCACCGCTCGTTCACCATCCGTGCACCTGCGGGTCGTCGGGCGGCCATGCGGCATCGCTGATGTGGAGTCATACCCGTCTGATTCCCCCAGGAGCCCCATGTCCCGCTTGAAATCCGCGGCTGCGGTCACGACGGTCTGCGCGCTCAGCGCTGCCGCTCTGCTCGCCGTGCCCCTCGCCGCCACCGGAGCCGAACTCGGCATCCGGATCAACGAAGTCGAATCCAGCGGGGGCGTTCCCGGAGACTGGATCGAGTTCGTCAACACCTCCGACGCCGTCGTCGATCTGAGCGGCTTCGTCGTGAAGGACGACGGCGACGACGAGTCGTATGTGTTCCCCGACGGTTCCCTCGTCGAACCCGGCGCCCACCTCGTGCTCGATGAGGCAGCGGACGGCGTCGGCGGCTTCGCCTTCGGTCTCGGAAAGGACGACCAGGTCCGCCTGTTCGACCCGAGCGCGACCCTCGTCGACGAGACCGCCTGGACCGCTCACGCCGCTGTCACCTGGGGTGCCCGCGAGGTGGCGGGCACGGTCGAGTGGGCCGAGACCACCGAGTCCACGAAGGGCGCAGCCAACGTGTTCGCCCCGGACGCCCCTGTCGGCGGTTCGATCGTCATCAACGAGGTCGATTCGCAACCCGCGGACTGGGTCGAGTTCCACAACTCCGGAGACGCCGCGCTCGACATCTCCGGCTATGAGATCCGCGACAACTCGGACGACCACCGCTGGCAGTTCCTGCCGGGGACGCAGATCGCCGCCGGCGGATTCCTCGTGGTCGAGGAGGGCACGATCGGCCTCGTCGACGGCGCCGAGACCGCGTTCCGCGACCCGATCGGGATCGGCAGCGCCGACCGCATCCGACTGTTCGACGCCGTCGGCGCGCAGATCGACGACACTCTTCCGTGGGAGGGCCACGCGGCGATCGACGGCGACGCCGCTGCCGCGACTCTCGCACGCTGCCCTGACGGCGAGGGCGCCTTCGTGCTGGCCCACCCGACCATGGGCGGCGCGAACTCGTGCGTGATGCCCGATGTGGTCATCAACGAGATCGAGTCCGACGGCGACGCGACCGACTGGGTCGAGGTCGTGAACTCCGGCAGCACTGCGGTCGACCTGTCCGGCTGGACGCTCATGGACGGCGATCCGGTCGGTCACGCCGCGGAGGCGACTCCGCTGCCTGCGGGAACGGTTCTCGAACCGGGCGCGTACTTCGTCTTCGACCAGCCCACGGACTTCGTCTTCGGCCTCGGCAACGGCGACACGGTCACCGTGCGCGACGCGAACCTCAACGTCGTCGACGAGCACGTGTACGACGCGCACGCGGCAGGCGTCCTCGCCCGCTGCGCAGACGGCAGCGGCGACTTCATCGACATCGCGGTCTCGACCAAGGGGCAGCACAACGCGTGCGGCAACGCGGTGCGCATCAACGAGGTCGAGTCCGACGGCGGCTCGCCGGGTGACTGGGTCGAGCTCGTCAACCCGACGGCATCCGACCTCGATGTCTCCGGCATCGTCGTGAAGGACGACGACGACACGCACTCCTACGCGATCCTGGCCGGCACCACCATCAGCGCCGGCGGACACCTCGTCATCGAGGGTGCCGACCTCGGCTTCGGTCTGGGCGACGGCGACACCGTGCGCGTGTTCGACGGCGGTCTTCTCGTCGACTCGACCACCTGGGGTGCGGGGCACGCCGCGACCACCTGGGGGCGCTGCCCTGATGCGACCGGCGCATTCGCCGCCACCGCGGAGAGCACCAAGGGCCAGGCCAACACCTGTGCAGGAGATATCGAGGTCTCTCCCTGGCCGGGTTCTGCCGAGGTCCGGGTGCTCGACACCGCGCCGACCTTCCTCGAGGACAGCTCGGGGCTCGACGTGCAGGAGACCGCCGACGGATCGTTCCTCTGGGCCGTCGACAACGGTGACGGACGCATCTGGAAGCTCGAGGCCCATGCCGACGGCTCGTTCTCGCAGATCCCCGGCTGGGAATCGGGCAAGCGCGTGCGGTTCCAGAAGGATGCCTCGGAGCCGGGCGCCGCAGGCCCCGACACCGAGGGCATCACCGTCGACGGCGACGGGGCGGTCTACGTCGCCTCGGAGCGCGACAACAGTGCCAAGGGCGTGAACCAGAACACCCTCCTCAAGGTCGATCCCGAGGCCTCTGCCGGTGATCTCGTCGCCGAGCAGGAGTGGGATCTGACCGCGCTGCTTCCTGCCGTGGGAGCGAACCTCGGCATGGAGGCGGTGCAGTGGGTGCCTGACAGCGCGCTCGAGGGCGCGCTCTTCGATGTCAACAGCGGCTCGGCCTACGACCCGGCAGACTATGCCGGTCACGGTGACGGTCTGTTCTTCGTAGCGGTGGAGGACAACGGCCACGTCTACGCGTTCGCGCTCGGCGCTGACGGCCAGGCGACCCTCGTCTCGGAGATCGCACCGGGACTCGCCGGCGTCATGGCGCTCGACTACGACAGCGTGCTCGACGTGCTGTGGGCGGTCTGCGATGACGGCTGCCAGGGGCAGTCGGCGCAGATCACGCTGAACGGCACGGCCCAGCCCGGACTCGCGCACTTCGCCCGCCCCGCCGGCATGCCGGACATCAACAACGAGGGCTTCGCGACGGCTCCGGCCTCGCTGTCGGTCGACGGTGAGCGCCCGGTCTGGTGGTTCGCCGACGGCTTCGCCTCGGAGGCGCTGCGCGTCGGCACCCTCCCCGGGGTCACCGGCGAGAACCCTGGCGAGAACCCCGGCGAGAACCCGGGAGGGGACCCGGGAGCGAACCCCGGCGAGAACCCGGGAGAGGACCCGGGTGAGAACTCCGGCGACGACAACCACGTCACCGACCCGAGCGGGCTCGCCGCAACCGGCGTCGAAGTCCCCGTCGCGATGATCTCGCTGGCGCTGATGCTCGTCGTCGCCGGCGCGCTGGTCGCCCGCCGACGTCGTCGTTCGGCCTGAAACGACGCTCCTGCACGACGGACGGCCTGGTGCACGATGACTCGTGCGCCAGGCCGTCTTCGCGCGCACCGTCGGAGAGGGCGTTCCATGCCTCGTCGTCCCTGCGGGACTTCCGCCCGACGGCAGTGTCGGTGGCGCGGCCTAGACTCATAGAGCCATGACCGAAGCCCCCCTCATCGTTCCCGGATCCGTCGGCCCCCGCTCCACGGGAGCGCAGGGACAGGACGACCTCCTCGCCGGCCTCAACCCGCAGCAGCTCGAGGCGGTGACCTATCGCGGACCCGCGCTGCTGATCGTCGCGGGCGCCGGTTCCGGCAAGACCAGCGTTCTCACCCGCCGCATCGCCTCGCTGCTGAGGGCGCGAGAGGCCTGGCCCAGCCAGATCCTCGCGATCACGTTCACGAACAAGGCGGCCGGTGAGATGCGCGAGCGCGTCGAGGCGATCGTCGGCGACGCCGCTCGGGGCATGTGGATCTCGACCTTCCACTCCGCCTGTGTGCGCATCCTCCGCCGAGAGGCCCAGCAGTTCGGGTTCACCAAGTCGTTCACGATCTACGACTCGGGCGACTCACGCGCCCTCATCAAGCGTCTGGTCAAGCAGCACGAGGCCGACGCATACGGGCTCACCCCCGGAGCCGTGCAGTCGCGCATCTCGAAGCTCAAGAACGAGCTGTCGGACGCCGACGCCTACGCACGCCAGGCGAACATGAGCGACCCGGCCGAGCGGATCTTCGTCGAGCTGTTCGCGGATTACCAGCGGCAGCTGCAGAAGGCGAACGCGTTCGACTTCGACGACCTGATCGGGCAGACCGTCCACCTGTTCCGTGCGTTCCCGCAGGTCGCCGACACCTACCGCCGTCGTTTCCGTCATGTGCTCGTCGACGAGTATCAGGACACGAACCACGCCCAGTACGCGCTCATCCACGAGCTGACGCGGCCCGTGACGGGCGAGAGCCCAGACCCGTATGCCTCCAACGGCATGATGATCTTCGAGCCCGAGACCACTCCCGAGCTCGAGGGCGCCTCGCTCACCGTGGTGGGCGACTCCGACCAGTCGATCTACGCCTTCCGCGGTGCCGACATCCGCAACATCAGCGAGTTCGAGCGCGATTTCCCCGGCGCCCGTGTCGTGCTGCTCGAGCAGAACTACCGCTCCACCCAGAACATCCTCTCCGCGGCGAACGCCGTGATCGGCAACAACTTCGACCGCAAGGACAAGAAGCTCTGGAGCGACAAGGGCGACGGCGACATGATCGTCGGCTTCACCGGGTATTCGCAGCACGATGAGGCGCAGTTCGTGGCCGACGAGGTCGAGGTGCTGCACCGGGCCGGAATGCCGTACTCCGAGATGGCGGTCTTCTATCGCACGAACTCGCAGTCGCGCGCCCTGGAAGAGATCTTCATCCGCTCGGCCGTGCCCTACAAAATCATGGGCGGCACGAAGTTCTACGAGCGCGCCGAGATCAAGGACGCGCTCGCCTATCTCGTCGCGGTCGCGAACCCTGCCGACGAGATGGCGGTGCGACGCATCCTCAACAAGCCGCGCCGGGGCATCGGCGACGTCACCGAGACGGCGATCGCCCGCTTCGCCGAAGAGCATGACATCACCTTCCGCCAGGCGCTCTCGGTGCCGGATCAGCTGGGCTTCGGCCCGAAGATCCAGGCCGGCATCGCCCAGCTCGATGCCGTGCTGGCCGAAGCGACCGAGATCATGCTCCCCGCTTCCGGCGAGGTCCCCGCGCCCACCGCCGTCGCCGACGGGCTCAGCGTGCTGCTGTCGAAGAGCGGCTACCTCGACGCGCTGCGTGCGAGCCGCGACCCTCAGGACGAGGCGCGCGTCGAGAACCTCGACGAGTTCGTCGCCGTCGCACGAGACTTCGCCCGCAACAACCCCGACGGGACGATCGTCGACTTCCTCACGGAGGTCGCCCTCGTCTCCGACGCCGACGACCTCGACGACGAGTCGGGCTCGGTGTCCCTGATGACGATGCACACCGCGAAGGGGCTCGAGTACGACGCGGTGTTCGTGACCGGCGTCGAAGAGGACCTCATCCCGCACCGCATCTCGGCCGGTGAGCCGGGCGGCCCGCAGGAGGAACGTCGACTCTTCTACGTCGGCATCACCCGCGCTCGCAAGCGTCTGCACCTGTCGCTGGCGATGACCAGGGCTCAGTTCGGAGAGGTCTCGGTCGCGATGCCCAGCCGATTCCTGCAGGAGATCCCCGCCGGGCTCATCGACTGGCGCCAGTCGCCGGGCGACGTCAACTCCCGCGGGGGCATGCAGTCCCGCGCGCTCAACGCACGCAGGGGAGGCGGATTCGGCGGCTCCGGTTCGGGCGACCGCTTCGGGGTGAAGCAGCTGCCAGGACGCGACTCTCTCAAGCCGCTGTCCACGGCGATGGACAAGTTCCCCAACCGGGTGACGGCGAAGATGCGCGACAACGGCGACCTCGAACTCGCCGCCGGTGACCGCATCCGCCACTCGGACTTCGGCGAGGGGCGAGTCGACGCGGTGACGGGCGAGGGGGCGAAGCGCATCGCTCACGTGCGTTTCGATTCCGCCGGCCAGAAGAAGCTGCTGATCAAGGTCGCGCCGATCGAGAAGATCTAGCCCTGTAGCGGGTTAGGCTGGCTGATATGGCCCTGTTCTCTCGCCGCAAGAAGTCCGCTGACGATGTCGTCGCCGACCACACCGAGACCGAGGAGTCTGTCGTCGACGCTCCGGAGGTCGCGGAGACACCCTCCGAAGCCGCCGAGGTCACGCCCACCATCGGGATCTCCGTGCAGGCGTTCCGCGGTGTCGGCGCGCAGGCCGGACCCGAGGTCGAGCTGCCCGATCCCGACGCGGCTCCCGCGGCATCCGCACCGACTGCGGCGCCTGCTCCCGCGGCGCCCGCTCCTGCGCCCGTGGCCGAGCCCGAGCGCAAGCTCCCGCTGGCACCTGCGCTGCCGCCCGAGCAGACCGAGACCGTCGCGGGCATGAAGGACAACGTCCTGCTGCGCGAATCGCTCAAGGAGGTCGAGCAGGGCGCGACGAACGAGCAGCTTCTCGGAGTTCTCCGCCAGGCGCTGCAGGGCCACATGTACATCCGGGTGAACGGCGATGCTCGGGCACAGATCAGTGAGGGCAAGCCCCTCGCGGTCGCCGTCGTGCGCGATGGTGAACGCCAGTTCATGCTGGCGTTCAGCTCGGCTGCCGCCGTGCGAGACTCCGTGCAGCTCGAGAAGGACCCGACGGCGACATCGGCCGTCGCACAACCGGTCACCTCGGTACTGCAGCAGGTGGTGTCCGGAGATTTCGCCGGCCTCATCGTCGATAACGCCTCGGCACCGCACCGCGTGGTGTTCCCGACCGAGCTGTTGCAGAAGGCTCTCGAGCAGGCGGATGTCGACATGACCGTCAAGTCGCTCATCGCCGCACCGCGCGAGCAGGACTCTGCCTCCAAGGTCGGCGAGGCGCTCGCGACGAAGCGCATGTGGGTGGCCGTCAACGAGGGCAACCCCGGCGGGCAGGTCGGCATCGCCGAAGCGCAGACGCCTGACGGCAAGCGGTTCCTCCAGCTGTTCTCGCACCCGCTCGAGGTGCTCGCGCTCGGGCGCGGCGATCGACCGCTGCCTTTCGAGCCGCTGCAGCTGGCGAAGATCCTGTCCAGCCACGTCGATATGGCCGGTGTCATCATCGACCCGGCCGGGCCCAGCATCGTGGTCGAGCGCGAGGCGCTCACCTCCGTGCTGATCCTGGCGATCGATATCGACGACTGACGGGCTTCCGCGCGTCGCACCTGCCCCCTAGGGTCGGAGCATGGCCTCAGAACGCGTGCCCCTGACCGTCATCGATCCTGATGGGGAGCGCGAGGTCGTGCTCTCCAGCCCGAACAGGGTGGTGTGGCCGAAGGACGGCATCACGAAGGCCGAGCTCGCGGAGTACTTCCAGCTCGTGAGTGCTCCGTTCCTCGAGGCGAACGGCAACCGTCCCGTCTCGCTCGAGCGCTTCCGCGACGGGCTCGGCAGCGACGGCTTCTTCTCGAAGAACCCGCCCAAGGGCACGCCCGACTATGTCGACGCTGTCACGGTGACCTACAACAGCGGGCGACGGCATCCGCAGATCGTGCTCAATCGACCGAGCGCCATCGTCTGGGCGGCGCAGATGAACACGATCGTGTTCCACCCGTGGGCGTCGCTCGCCTCCGACCCCGACAACCCGGTCGAGCTGCGGATCGACCTCGATCCGCAGCCGGGAACCGGGTTCGTCGACGCCGTTCCCGCCGCACACGCGCTGAGAGAGGTGCTCAGCGAGGTCGGTCTCGACGCGTTCGTGAAGACCAGCGGCAACCGCGGGCTGCATGTGTTCGCCCCGATCGAGCCGACGCACGAGTTCCTCGACGTGCGGCACGCCGTGATCGCGGCCGGCCGAGAGCTGGAGCGACGGATGCCCGAGCAGGTGACGATGAGCTGGTGGAAGGAGGAACGAGGGGAACGCGTCTTCATCGACTTCAACCAGGCCAACCGAGACCGCACGATGGCCGGTGCCTACAGCCCTCGCGCTCTTCCCGGAGCCACGGTCTCGACGCCGGTGCACTGGGATGAGCTCGACGGCCTCGACCCCGCCGCGTTCACCGTGCGCAGCATCCCGAAACGACTCGACGAGATCGGTGACCCGTGGGCGGGCAAGCAGAGCAGCCCGGGCCGCATCGACACCCTGCTGGAGTGGTGGGAGCGCGACCTGGAGGCGGGGCTGGGCGAGCTGTCGTTCCCGCCCGAGTTCCCGAAGATGCCGGGGGAGCCGCCGCGTGTGCAGCCCAGCAAGAAGGTCGAGGCGAACTGGGACGCGAACGGCGACCCGATTGACGAATGAGGCTCAGCCGATGACCTCGGCCAGGTCGTATCCGGCCACGGTCTCGAGCTGATCGTAGGTGCAGGAGCGAGGGTCTCGATCGGGGCGCCAGCGCTCGAACTGCACGGTGTGCCGGAACCGCGAACCCTCGAGCTGGTCGTAGCGGACTTCGAGCACGAGCTCGGGTCGCAGCCGAACGAACGACACGTCCTTCGATCCGCTGAAGCGCGAGCGCTCGCCCTCTCCGGTGACGGCATCGCCCGCATCGTCGCGCTCCACCAGCGGGGCGAGCTCCTCGACGAGTTCCCTCCGACGCACATCGCTCCATGCCGCCACGCCGCCGACCTGGCGCAGCGTGCCGTCGGAATCGTAGAGGCCCACGAGCAGCGATCCGACCCCCGATCCGGATCTGTGCACACGGTACCCGAGCGCGACCACGTCGGCCGTGCGGGCGTGTTTGACCTTGACCAGGGTGCGCTTGCCCGGCGCGTACGGCTGATCGAGCGGCTTGGCGACCACTCCGTCGAGGCCTGCGCCTTCGAACTCCGCGAGCCAGCGCACGGCCGCATCACGATCGCGGGTGGTGCGCGTGATGTGCAACGGATGCTCGACCCCGGCCATCAGCGTCTCCAAGCGCTCGCGCCGTTCGGCGAACGGGGTGCTCGACAGGTCTTCATCGTCGACGGCCAGCAGGTCGAACGCGATGAACATCGCGGGCGTCTCTGCGGCCAGCCTGGCGACTCGCGAGGCCGCGGGATGGATGCGCTGGCTCAGCGCTTCCCAGTCGAGCCGCTGCGCGCCCTCAGGCCCCGTGGCGACGACGATCTCGCCGTCGAGCAGGCACGGGCCCGGGAGAAGCCGGGGGATCGCTTCGACGAGCTCGGGGAAGTACCTGGTCAGAGGCTTCGCTCCGCGGGAGCCGATCTCGACGGTCTCGCCGTCCCAGGCGATCAGCCCACGGAATCCGTCCCACTTGGGCTCGAACAGCAGTCCGCCGGTGGTCTTCGCGGGGTCCGGGACGGATGCCGCCGCCTTCGCCAGCATGGGAGAGGGGATTTCGTAGCGCATGGGTCCATCCTGGCGGCGCCGGCGCTGCCGTAGAAGGGGGACTTCGGGATGTCAGCCGAAGAGGTCGCCGAGCGAGACGCGGGCACCCGCATCCTTCAGCGCCGTTCGGGCAGCGTGCCACCCGGCCATGCCGTTGACCCCTGGACCCGGCGGGGTCGATGCCGAAGCGAGATACACGCCGCGCATCGGTGTGCGCCAGGGCGCTGTGCCGAGCACGGGTCTGCGCAGCGCCTGCGGGATGGTGAAGGCGCCGCCCAGGATGTCTCCGCCGATCTCCGACGGGTTGATCGCCTCGCGCGACGACGCGGGCACCGAGTGGTGGGCGAGGATGAGGTCGCGGAAGCCGGGCGCGAACCGTTCGACCTGACGGGTGACGAGCTCGGTGGCGTCGAGGTCGGAGCCCTGCGGCACATGGATGTACGCCCACAGCACCGCCTTGCCCTCGGGCGCACGACTCGGATCGAAGACCGACGGCTGCACGGACAGCACGTAGGGGCGATCGCTGATGCGACCACGGGCGACGGCGTTCTCGCTCCTCCAGATCTCCGCGGCCGATCCTCCGATGTGCACGGTGGGCGACTGCCCGACCTCTGCGTTGGCCCACGGGATGGGACCGTCGAGAGCGAAGTCGACCTTCGCCGCAGCCGGTCCGTAGCGATAGCTGCGGATCGCCCGCGCGTACGACGCGGGGATGTCGGGATGGGTGAGGGTGAGCCGGGGCGACGTGTTCAGCATCAGCAGATCGCCGCGGGCGGGGTCGCCCCAGTCGAGGGATGCCAGGTCGGTGATGTGGGCGCCTGTCTCGACGGATCCGCCATGGGCCTCGATGTCGGCGACCATGCTGTCGGCGATGTTCTGCGCACCGCCTCGCGGGTACATCCATCCCCCCGCGTGCGCCTGCGCGGCCAGCAGCAGTCCGGCGGCTGCGCCGGCGAGGGAGGGGAGGGGAGTGTTCGCATGCGCCAGGACGCCCGCCATCAGGCCGGCGGCCTCTTCGGTGCGGAAGGTGCGGCGGGCCAGGGGCGTGCCCTGATCGAGCATCCGCAGTGCGAACCGGAGAGCCGTGATCGGCTCGCGAGGAACCCGCAGCATCTGATTGCCGGTGAAGTCGACGACACCCTCGACATGTGTGCTGAGCGGGCGCAGAAGCGACAGCCAGGCACGCTCGTCGGCACCGAGCGCCGCGGCGGTGCGCTCTATGTCGCGCCAGGCGATGCCGGCTCTGCCGCCGTCGAGCGGGTGCGCGTAGGAGATGTCGGGAAGGATCCATTCGACCCGTTCGGCGAGGCCGAACGCCTGGAAGAACGTCGACGACAGCGCGGCCGGATGAACCGCGGCGCAGACGTCGTGGCGGAAGCCGGAGAGGGTCGACTCGGCCGTGCGGACGCCGCCGCCGATGGTGTGCGCCGCCTCGAGGACGCGCACCTCGTAGCCCGCGCGGGCGAGGGTCACGGCCGCCGCCAGGCCGTTCGGTCCGGAGCCGATGATCGTCGCTCGTGCCATTCGGCCAGTCTTCCATGCCCGGGCGTGAGATCCTTGAGGAAATGAATGAAGTTCAGGGCCCGACCCCCACAGGCAACTCCCGTCCGTACCGAACCCTCGCGGAGGCGCTCCGAGCGCACCGCATCGCCGAAGAGAACCATGAGTTCATCGCGGCGATCACGGATGCCGTCGGCATCTCGTCCTACATCGACCGAGGCCGCTACATCGAGGCGATCCGCCGCGGCGAGGGCGCCTCGCTGCACATCGGCAAGACCTACACCAATGGCTTCGCCGAAGACGAGGTCGTCGTCGTCGGCTCCACGCCCCTGCGTCTGCGGCCGAGCGAAGGCCGTGCTCCGTACTTCTTCGTGACCCACCCGAGCGAGTTCCGTCCGATCGCTCCGGTCAAGGCGAAGCGCAGCACGACTCCCCGAGTCGCGGCGGCGCCGAAGGCCGAGCGTGCGACGAAGACGAGCGAGCGCGACTACGGCGTGTGCGACGTCTGCTTCATGGTGAAGACGCCGGCCGGGGGTTGCGGCTGCGACTGACGCCCGCGATCACGGTGCCTCGAAGGGCACGCCGGTGAGCTTCTGCGACACGTCCCAGATCCTCCGGGCCGACTCATCGTCCCGGAGACGCGAATAGAGCTTCTGAGGTGCGGGCGGGCCGCCGAGGTGACCGATCCCCGACGGCCCGTAGAACCCTCCGCCGACGGCATCCGCTGAGGTCGCCGCGTAGACCGCAGGAAGTCCCGCGGACTCGGCCGTGCCGACGATCAGGCCTCGGCGCGAGAGCGCGTCGATGATGCGGCGCCCTGACGTCTGCGTCGCGCGGCCGAGATCCGGCTGCGCGGCCAGCAGGTTCGTCGGTGCGACCCCCGGATGCGAGAGCATGCTGGCGATGCCCCATCCCTCGGCCTCGCTGCGTCGCTGGAGCTCGAGCGCGAACATCCCGAACGCGATCTTGGACTGGCTGTTCGCGCGCATCCCGTTGTACGAGCGCTCCCACTGCAGGTCGTCCCAGTTGATGCCTCCGCTGTCGGCCGCGATGCTGATCTGCGACACGACCCTGGCCGCGCCGGCCATGAGCAGGGGGAGCAGCCGTCCGACGAGCGCGAAGTGCCCCAGATGGTTGGCGCCGAACTGCAGCTCGAAGCCGTCCGCCGTGGTTCTGCGGTCAGGGGGCGTCATCACTCCGGCATTGTTGATGAGGATGCTGATCGGCTCTCCCTCATCTCGCAACGTGGCGGCGAGTGCGGCGACCGAGCCGAGCGACGAGAGATCGAGATCCCGTAGCGAGATGCGCGCATTCGGAGCCGTCTCGCGGATCCGTGCGATCGCCACGTCGCCCTTGGCCCGGTTGCGGACGGGCATCACGACCTCCGCGCCTGCGGTGGCGAGACGGGTGGCGATTCCCATCCCGATTCCGTCGCTTGCTCCGGTGATCACTGCGCGCGCGCCGTGCAACGGCGGGATGGTCGGCTCTGCGTTCTTGCGTGGCATGTTCTCTCTTCTTCCTCGTCGGCTCCGATGCTCTCCCGTGTCCGCCGTGCGAACCAGGGATCGTCGATCCGTGGATCGCAGAGGGGCCGGCTGGTAGAACGGAGTCGACGGCGGGAGAAGCGCATGGCGGTGGACCGACGGGGGCTCGCGGAGTTCCTGAGAACGAGGCGCGAGGCGCTGCAACCCGAGGATGTCGGGCTCGCCCGCGGAGAGCGGCGACGCACCGACGGCCTGCGACGGGAGGAAGCCGCTTCGCTGTGTCACATGTCGACCGATTACTACGCGCGGCTCGAACAGGAACGCGGACCTCAGCCCTCCGACCAGATGGTGGCGGCGATCGCCCAGGGACTGCACCTCTCACTGGCAGAGCGAGACCATCTCTTCGCCCTCGCCGGTCACACGCCGCCGGCGCGGGGTGCCGAGAGCGACCATGTGAGCCCGGGGATGCTGCGGATCTTCGATCGACTGCACGACACTCCCGCCGAGGTGGTCACGGAACTCGGTGAGACTCTGCGTCAGAGCCCGTTGGGCAGCGCCCTGGTGGGGGATCTCGTCGGACTCCGCGGACCTTCGCGCAGCATCGGATATCGATGGTTCACCGACCCCTCCGCGCGCTCGATCTACGACCCGGAGGATCACCCGTTCCTCTCTCGGCTGTGGGTGTCGGGGCTGCGAGAGATCGCCGCTCGTCGGGGCCCGGGATCTCGAGCGGCGCGTTATGTGGACCTTCTGACCGATCGGAGCGAGGAGTTCCGACGCATCTGGAAGAAGCACGAGGTGGGTCTCCGCCCCGGCGCCACCAAGCGCTTCATGCACCCCGAGCTCGGGCGGCTGGAGCTCACGTGCCAGACGCTCGTCGATCCGGAGCAGTCGCACTCCCTGCTCGTCTACACCGCAGCGCCGGGCAGCGAGAGCCACGAGAAGCTGCGGCTTCTCTCGGTGATCGGTGGTCAGAGATTCGTCGGCGATCCTTCACCGACCACCTCAGGCGGGAAGTCCGAGGGCTGACTCCCGACAGGAGAGCACCGCGCCGGGTCAGGCGAAGGCGCTCATCCCGGTGATGTCACGGCCGAGCAGCAGCGCCTGCACGCTCTCGGTGCCCTCGTAGGTGTGGATCGCCTCGATGTCGGCCATGTGCTGCATCACGCCGTTCTCGAGCAGGATGCCGTTGCCGCCGAGCAGATCGCGGGCGATGGCGGCCACGCGCCGTGCTGCGCGCGTGTTGTGGAACTTCGCCAGTGACGCCTGCGTGGGCCGCAGCTCGCCGGCGGTCTCGAGGTCTGCGAGGCGACGGCAGTAGAGCTGCATCGCGGTGAGATCCTCGAGCATGTGGGTGAGGCGTTCCTGCACCATCTGGAACTTGGCCAGCGGCTTGCCGAACTGGATGCGCTGGGTCGAGTACGCGAGCGCGGCCTCGTAGCAGGCGGTCGCGTGACCGAGAGCCGACCAGGCGACGCCCGAACGGGTCGCGTAGAGCACGACCGACGCGTCTTTGAAGCTCTTCGTCCCCGGCAGCACGGAGTCGAGCGGCACGCGCACGTCGTCGAGCTCTATGTGCGCCTGGTGGATGGCTCGGAGCGATGCCTTGCCGCGGATCGGCGTCCCGGTGTATCCGGGGGTGTCCTGTTCGACGAGGAAGCACCGGACGGCGCCGTGCTCGGCCGCCGTCTCGTCATCGACGCGGGCCCACACGAACGTGATGCCGCCCGAGGCGCCGTTGCCGATCCACTTCTTCGCACCGCGGATGACCCATTCGTCGCCATCGCGGCGTGCGACGGTCTCGAGCGAGACGGAGTCCGACCCATGGTCGGGCTCGGTGAGCGCGAAGGAGCCGAAGACCGAGCCGTCGGCGAGGGCCGTCAGCCACTTCTGCTGCTGATCGGGTGAGCCGAAGAGTGCGAGAGTGCGCAGCGCGAGCCCGCCCTGCACCGCGAGCACGGTGCCGAGCGATCCGTCGCCGCGGGAGATCTCCATGTTCACGAGCCCGGCGGCGAGCGGGGAGAGGCGGGTGAGCGAAGGATGCTCGATGCCGTCGACGACCAGGTCCATCTCGCCCATGCGGCGAGCGGCGTCGAGCGGGTACTCGGCGCGGTCCCAGGCCTCCGCCATCTGCGGTCCGACCTCGTCGATGTACGCCTTGGCGCGATCCCAGGCCTGGCGATCGGCGTCGGGGATGTCGGCGAAGACGGCGTAGTAGTCGCTGTCCTGGCGTCCGGTGATGTCGTACGACGAGACGCGCTCGCCGGGGAGAGGGGAGGCTGTGGTGCTCATGGTGACTCCTTCGTGACACCAAGTATCGTACTCCTCGATACTCGGTTCCACGACTCCCTCGACGGGAGTCAGGCGGGGTCAGTCGAGCTGCGTGCGCAGGCGCCGGGTGACCTCGGCGATGGGCATCGAACGGGGGAACACGGCGACGACGACATCGTCCGGCGCTTCGGTGACCGCCTCCGATGGCACGCCGTAACGGCGGCGGACGTCGGCGAGCGCCGTCTGCAACGTCGAGAGCGGCACCTTCTTCTTGCCGCGCAGCAGCTGCCGGAGCACATGGTTGTGCACCGCGGTGACGAGGGCGGAGAATCCGACGGCATCCAGAGGGTCGATGCCGGGAAGCGAGCTGCGCAGGTAGTCGTCGAACAGTCGCTCGTAGCGGAACACCGTGATGATCTCGCGTTCACGGAGCACCGGCACCTGACGCACGATCTGATAGCGCCGACGCGCGAGCTCCGGGTCGTGCGCGAAGTGGGCGAAGACCGATTCGGATGCTGCGCACACTGCGCCCCAGGGGTCGTCATGCCCCTCGGAGAGGAAGGTCCGCAGCTGCTCGAGCAGAACCTCGTGGTCGGCGAAGACGACGTCCTCCTTGCCGCCGAACTGGCGGAAGAACGTCGACCGTGAGACCCCTGCTGCCTTCGCGATCTGCTCGACGGAGGTCTGATCGAACCCCTGTGAGGCGAACAGCTCGAGCGCAGCGGCCACGACGCCGGTGCGCAGTTCTGCGGATTCATGCATGGGACGAGCCTAGACCTCGGCTTCACGCGGTGCAGACGCCGGAATACGCCGATCGCGGCGACGCGCTCTGTGCACTGTCGATAGCGTCGACTAACATGGGTCGCCGGAGGGTGGGGCGCGCTCGCGTCCCTGACGGAGGGGAAGATCATGGCAGCGCAGATCGGTGCTGACTTCGAGCAGATGCTCGAGAACATCCATACGCTGGTCAAGAGCATCGAAGCGGCCGGAGTGGGGTCGCGCGGAACGCAGATCGACGGCCTGCGCACCAACACGACCGCGCCCTACATCGATTCCGCGTCCGATTACGCCGCCGGCCTCGAAGGGATGATCGCCGAGCTCAGCGTCAACACCGCGGCCTTCCGGGATGCGCTCAAGGCCGTCGTGGACCAGAAGCAGGAGTCAGAGCAGAACCTCTCCGCGTCTCTCGCTCAGATCGCGCAGGTCGTCGACGACCCGGCACTCACGCCGACCGCTCAACTGACCAGCACCGGTTCTGCTCCGACGGAATCGGATCCGGGGGCATCCTCGGGCACGACGGAGGACGACGGCACCGAGTCGGTCACATACTGATGGGTGTTCGTCGATGGGGTGCCGTGGCGATGGCACTCGCGATCGCAACGGCAACGGCAACGGCACCGAGCGCGGCTGCCGCGCAGGACTTCTCAGCCGACGGACCGCTCTGGTATCTGGACGCGATGAAGATCCAGGCGATCCATGACGCGGGGATCACCGGTGAGGGCGTGACCGTCGCCGTTTTCGACGCAGCCCTCGACCCGGAGGTCTCCACGCTCGAGGGTGCGGACATCGAGGTGAGGCAAGCCGAGGGCTGTCCCGATCCGCTCTCGGGGAATCGCGACGACTTCGAGGGGCTGAAGCATGGGACGTCGGTGACGTCGCTGATCGTCGGAAACGGCACATCGGACTCGGGTGCGGGTCCCGTCGGGATCGCTCCCGGCGTGCGGATCCTCTATTACGGCATCCTGCAGGACTCGTGCGAGGGAGACACGTTCCCTGCTGCCCTCGACGATGCCGTCGCCCAGGGCGCGGACATCGTCACCATGTCTGGTGGGTTGAATCGACTCGCAGATGAGCTTTCGCAGGATTCCGTCGACAGCGTCGCCGCCGCACTGCGCGAGGGCGTGCTCGTCGTAGCCGGACTGCCGAACCGCGACACCGTCTGGGAGTTCGTGACGACCACCGTCAACGGCGTCGTGAACGTCGCGTCCGTCGATGCGTCGGCGCAGGCGGCGACGCAGCTCGACGGTTCCGCAATGGTCAACGAGGACGTGGACATCGTCGCGCCGGGTATCGACGTCGCAGGCCTCGGCTTCGATCAGACGTGGGGGAT
Source organism: Microbacterium sp. Leaf161 (assembly GCF_001423645.1). NCBI lineage: Bacteria > Bacillati > Actinomycetota > Actinomycetes > Micrococcales > Microbacteriaceae > Microbacterium > Microbacterium sp. Leaf161. The sequence goes on from NZ_LMOW01000001.1 coordinate 2,268,202, forward strand.
GTCGGCGTGGTCCGGCAACTCGGCAGCCACTCCGATCGTCGCGAGCCTTCTTGCACTGGCGAAGCAGAAGTGGCCGGATGCCAGCGGGTCGCAGCTGCTGCAGTCGATGATCCGCAACACAGGCTCAACCCCGCATGAGCTGCAGTGGTCGGACACCTTCGGGCACGGGATCATCAATGCGACCCGTCTCGTGCAGGAGGATCCCACGCAGTATCCCGATGAGAACCCTCTCTTCAAGGACGACCAGTCGCCCTCGTTCGAGGAGGTGTTTTCGACGACCGACACCGAGCCGACCGGAGAGCCGAGTGCCGAAGACGGCTCGGGTCCCGGTGTGCTTCCGTGGATGCTGGGCGGCGGAGTGGTCATCGTGATCGCCGTCGCGGCGACTGCAATACTGATCGGCCGCAAGAAGAGTGGAGGACGCGCAGATGTATGACCCCAATGTGTGCACACCGACGATGTTCGAGGATGAGCTCCGGGCGCTGTCATCGATGAGCTCGTTCACGGATCCCGAGATGGAGTCCCGCCTGCAGGCGGTGGCGGAGCTGCGGAGAGCGATCCAGGCCGTGCGGGAGATCCCCGGTTGGACCGGCGACTCGGTGGGCGAGGCGCAGGTTCTCCTGGAGCGTATGGAGAAGAACGCGACCGCCATCGAGACGGCATTGACGGACATGCGATCCGGCCTCCGCAGGGCCGCGGACAGTGCGGCGGGCGCCGCATCCGCTGCGCTGCGGCGCCTGCCGTCAGCATCTGCGGACGGATTCATCGCGGATGCCCAACGCAATCTCGCCGGGATCACCGACGGATGGGGCGCCTTCGATACCGGCGAGGCTGTGGCGCGTGAAGAGGCGCGGCTCGCCGCAGAACGGGAGGCCGCGGCGATCGAGGAGCTCAAGGCCATCCGCGGCTCGCTCACCGGAGAGGCGCGACAGAACTTCCACGATCCCGGCACGGTGACGGTCAACACCTCCTCTGTCCCCCTTCCCGTGATCGACGTAGACGGCATCGACTCCCGTGTTCCCCCGGTCGGCAGCAATGGGCCGTCGGCAGGTGGCGGCTCGCCGCAGGGCGGCACCGGCGGCGGCACCTGGACGGCGCAGCCTGGCGGCGGGTGGGTGCCCGGAGGCGACGGCGGCTCGGGCGTCGGCAATGGCGGCTCCGGCGGTGGCAACGGCGGATCGGTGGGTGACACCGACTTCGGCAACGGTGGCTCCGGAGGTGGCAACGGCGGGGGCGACGTCGGCACCGGCGGCGACGACGGCTGGGGCACCGTCGACCCAGGTGGATCCGGAAGCGGCGGGGCAGGTGACCCCAGCGTGGACTCGCCGATCGGCGGCACCCTGCCCGGGTACCCCGGCGGTGGCGGTGCCAGCGGCGGCGGCGGCGGAGGTCTGCTCACCGGCGGATCCGGTGGTTCGGGCACGCTCGGCGCAGCGGTCGTGGGTGGTGCGGGAGCCGCGGCCCTCCTGGGCACGCGCTCGGCGTCTCTCGGCGGCACGGGCGGCGCGAGCCTCTTCGGCGGGAGTGGAAGCGGCGCAGGAGCCGGTGCTGGTGCGGCCACTGCCGGACGTGGACTGCTCGGCATGAGTGGCGCGACCGGCCCCGGAGGCATCGGGGCGGCGGGATCCGCATCTGGTTCGGCATCAGGTTCTGCCGGCGGTTCGGCCGCCGGCGCGGGTGGTCGTTCGATGGCCCCCGGCATGATGGGCGGAGCAGGCGACGACGAGAAGCGGCGCGAACGCTCGGGTCTCGGCGGCCCGATCGCCCCCAAGCTCGAAGACGAAGAGGAGACAGGGCCCCGCTCGCGTTCGGCCCAGGCCGGCAGTCGCGACACGCTCCGCTGAACCCGATCTCCATACCGGTATGCGCTCCCGGCGGCCTCTTGGCCGCCGGGAGCGTTCAGTTCGAGGTAGTAGGCTGGGCGACTGGTCGATGTCTCGACATCGAGAGAATTACCAGACAGCAGCCCAGTGAAGGAACCACAGTGGATCTGTACGAGTACCAGGCACGAGACGTTTTCGAAAAGTACGAAGTGCCGGTTCTCGCCGGCATCGTCGCCGACACCCCTGAGGAGGTGAAGGCAGCCGCTGAGAAGATCGGCGGAGTCGTCGTCGTCAAGGCCCAGGTGAAGACCGGTGGTCGTGGCAAGGCCGGCGGCGTCAAGGTCGCGAAGACACCCGAAGAGGCATACGAGGCGGCCAAGGCCATCCTCGGACTCGACATCAAGGGCCACGTCGTCAAGCGCGTCATGGTCGCGCAGGGTGCGCGTATCGCCGAGGAGTTCTACTTCTCCGTGCTGCTCGACCGTGCCAACCGCTCCTACCTGAGCCTCTGCTCGGTCGAGGGCGGCATGGAGATCGAGGAGCTCGCGGTCGAGCGCCCCGAGGCGCTCGCACGCGTCGAGGTCAACCCGTTGACCGGCATCGACAAGGCGAAGGCCGTCGAGATCGCCCGTGCAGCCAACTTCCCCGAAGACCTCATCGAGAAGGTGTCCGATGTCTTCGTCAAGCTCTTCGACGTCTACAAGGGCGAGGACGCGACTCTCGTCGAGGTCAACCCGCTGGTCCGCACCGAAGAGGGCGACATCATCGCTCTCGACGGCAAGGTCACACTCGATGACAACGCCTCCGAGATCCGTCACCCCGAGCACGAAGCGCTCGAAGACAAGGACGCAGCCGACCCGCTCGAGGCCAAGGCCAAGAAGAGCGGTCTGAACTACGTGAAGCTCGACGGCGAGGTCGGAATCATCGGCAACGGTGCAGGACTCGTCATGTCGACTCTCGACGTCGTCGCCTACGCCGGTGAGAACCACAACGGCGTCAAGCCCGCAAACTTCCTCGACATCGGCGGTGGCGCCTCGGCTGAGGTCATGGCCGCAGGCCTCGACGTCATCCTCGGCGACCCGCAGGTCAAGAGCGTGTTCGTGAACGTCTTCGGTGGCATCACGGCGTGCGACGCCGTCGCCAACGGCATCAAGGGCGCTCTCGAGACCCTCGGCAGCGCAGCCTCCAAGCCGCTCGTCGTGCGCCTCGACGGCAACCGCGTCGACGAGGGTCGCGCGATCCTCGCCGAGTACGCGCACCCGCTCGTCACGCTCGCCAGCACCATGGACGAGGGCGCCGACAAGGCCGCCGAACTCGCCAACGCCTGATCGCAGAGAGACACAAGGACTAAAGAAATGTCGATCTACCTCAACAAGGATTCCAAGGTCATCGTCCAGGGCATCACCGGCGGCGAGGGCACCAAGCACACGGCGCTCATGCTGAAGGCCGGCACCCAGGTCGTCGGTGGCGTGAACGCCCGCAAGGCCGGCACCACGGTCTCGCACACCGACAAGGACGGCAACGCCGTCGAGCTCCCCGTCTTCGCCTCCGTGGCCGAGGCGATGAAGGAGACCGGCGCCGACGTGTCGATCGCCTTCGTCCCCGGTGCCTTCACGAAGGACGCGATGATCGAGGCCATCGACGCCGAGATCCCGCTGCTCGTCGTGATCACCGAGGGCGTCCCCGTCGGAGACTCGGCCGAGGCCTGGGCCTACGCGCAGAGCAAGGGCAACACGACCCGCATCATCGGCCCGAACTGCCCCGGCATCATCACCCCCGGTGAGGCGCTCGTCGGCATCACGCCCGCGAACATCACCGGCAAGGGCCCGATCGGCCTCGTGTCGAAGTCGGGCACCCTGACCTACCAGATGATGTTCGAGCTGCGCGATCTGGGCTTCTCGACCGCCATCGGCATCGGCGGCGACCCGGTCATCGGCACGACGCACATCGACGCGCTGGCCGCGTTCGAAGCAGACCCCGAGACCAAGGCGATCGTGATGATCGGCGAGATCGGCGGCGACGCGGAAGAGCGTGCGGCCGAGTACATCAAGGCGCACGTCACCAAGCCCGTCGTCGGCTACGTCGCGGGCTTCACGGCCCCCGAGGGCAAGACCATGGGCCACGCAGGCGCCATCGTCTCGGGCTCGGCAGGCACCGCTCAGGCGAAGAAGGAGGCCCTCGAGGCCGCCGGGGTCAAGGTCGGCAAGACGCCGTCCGAGACCGCCGCTCTCATGCGTGAGATCGTCGAGTCGCTCTAAGAGCTATAATCGAGGAGAAGGCCCTGGACTCCACTCCGGGGCCTTCTTCTATGCCCGGACGGGGTCTCTGCCGAGCCGCTCCCAGATCGCCGCGACGTGCCGTGAATCGGTGCCGCAGCATCCTCCGATGACGCGCACCGACGGCATCCGCTCGAGGAGCTGAGCCATGCGGTCGGCCAGTTCGACGGGGTCGCCGTCGTCGAGGATCTCCGACTCGTCGAGCTCGGCGTGCGAGAGGCGTGAGGCGTTGGGGCGGATGCCGACGATACGTGGCGCGGTGTCGGCATCCAGAGCGCGCTCGAAGTGATCCGGGTGCGCGCAGTTGAGGGCGTAACCGTCGGGCGGATCCGACGCCTCCACCTCGGCGATCGTCTCCGCGAGTGTGCGGCCTGACGCGAGCAGTCCGTCGGTCTCGACGGTGAACGAGATCTCGACGGCGATGCCTGCCTCGCGGGCGGCGTGGACGATGCCCTGCGCCTCCGCCGCGTCGTTGAGCGTGTACGCGGCGATCACGTCTGCCCCCGCCTCGACGAGGGCCCGCACCTGGTCGCGGTGATAGCGATAGGCGTCATCCGGTCCGGTCACGGGATCCCACGCCCCCGGTCGGTAGCCGTCTCCTCGGGGGCCGAGCATGCCGACGATCTGCACCTCAGGCAGGCCGGACTCGGCAGCGATCTGCTGCAGCAGCCGCACCGCATCGACGTTGACCCGATGCATGGCGTCGGCGTCGTATCCGAGTCGGGCGCCCCAGTCCGAGCTCGCACGCCAGGTGGGGGTCTCGAGCCGCAGCGGGGCGCCGTGTGCTCGGGCGATCTCGACGTAGCCGCGGTAGTACTCGCCCAGGAGCCGGCGGCCGTCATCATCGTCGAGGAGTACGAAGGCGGCGAAGTCCGGCAGATCGACGCCGTGATGGAAGATCAGATCAGTCTCCAGGCCGCCGTCTGTGACGTGACGGACCGGTACGACGGGTGCGGACATCGGTGCCTGCTCTCCTCGGGTCCTTCCGTTGTAGCACTGCGCACAGGGTGGCGCCACGGGGCCTGCACACGACAGAGGGGCGGATGCCGCAGCATCCGCCCCTCGTTGTTCCTGAGTCGCTCAGGCGACGCCGAACAGTGCCTCGATGGGTCCGCGGGCGAAGAACACGACGAAACCGGCGGCGACCACCCAGAGCAGTGGGCTGATCTTCCTGGCCTTTCCGGAGAGCGCCTGCACGAGGACCCAGCTGACGAAGCCCGCGCCGATGCCGTTGGCGATCGAGTAGGTCAACGGCATCACCGTGACCGTCAGGAACACCGGGAGCAGCACGCTGAACTCGGTCAGATCGATGTACTTGATCTGGGCCATCATCATGGCTCCGACGATCACCAGCGCTGCGGCGGCGATCTCGGTCGGCACGATCGACGTGAGCGGTGTGAGGAACATCGCCAGCAGGAACATGCCACCGGTGATCAGGTTCGCGAAGCCGGTGCGCGCACCCTCTCCGATGCCCGCTCCGGACTCGATGAACACGGTGCTCGACGACGACGACGTGCCACCACCGACGATCGCGCCGACACCTTCGACGACCAGCGCCGACTTGATGCGGGGGAAGTCCCCGTTCTCGTTCGCGAGACCGGCTTCCTTGGCGAGACCGGTCATGGTGCCCATGGCATCGAAGAAGTTCGAAAAGACCAGGGTGAAGACGATCATCACGATCGCGACGAGGCTGACCTTGCTGAAGTCGAAGCCGAAGTCGACCGCGCCGACCAGGCTCAGGTCGGGCAGGCCGAACGGCGAGCCGCTGAGCGTGGGGACCGTGAGGCCCCAGCCTCCGGCGTTGCCGTCTGCCGCGGCGCCGAGGTGCCAGATCGCCTCGACGATCACCGCGAGCACCGTGCCCGAGACGAGGCCGATGAGCAGCCCGCCCTTGACCTTGCGGGCGACCAGGATGCCGGTGACGATGAGCGTGACGATGAAGAGGACGGTCGGGACGGTCGCGACGGAGCCGCCGACTCCCAGACCGACCGGCGGGGACGCGCTGCCGGTGGCGGTCACGAAGCCCGAGTTGACGAAGCCGATGAAGGCGATGAACAGGCCGATTCCGACCGTGATCGCGATCTTGAGCTGGAACGGCACAGCGTCGAAGATCATCTTCCGAAGGCCAGTGGCAGCGAGGAGCACGATCACGAGACCGTTGATCATGACGAGCGCCATGGCCTCGGGCCAGGTGACCTGGCCGACGACCGAGAATGCGACGAAGGCGTTGATGCCGAGACCGGCAGCGAAGCCGAAGGGCAGGCGGGTGATGAGGCCGAACAGGATCGTCATCACGCCGGCGGTCAGCGCGGTCGCGGCGCCGACGGCGCTGAAGTCGAGGGTGTCGCCTGCGACATCGGCCGAGCCGGACAGGATGATCGGGTTGAGGATCACGATGTAGGCCATCGTGACGAAGGTCACCAGACCCCCTCGGATCTCGGTGCCGATCGTGGATCCGCGCTTGCTGATCTCGAAGAAGCGGTCCAGGGCGTTCGTGGGTTCGGCGGTTGAGCGGGTGGGGGACGGGGCAGTTGTCATCGGGAAACCTCCGCAGGAGACGATATCGTGTCGCGCGAGTCGCGCGCGCCCCCAGGCGACGACAGGGTTCTCGTCGTAGTCTCGATTCGATATGCAACGCCTCCTCGTCGCGCTCCTCGCCGCCTTCGATGCCGCTATCGCTGCGGCGGTCGGTCTCGTGGTTCTGCTGGCGCCGCTCACCCTGCTGTGGACGCTCTCGTTCGGGGTGACAGCCGACTGGGGAGCCCTCTGGCCGCTCACCGGGTCACTGTGGCAGTTCGGCCACGGCGTGCCGCTGAGCATCGACGTCTCGACCGAGGTGCTGCGCACCACGGGCATCGCGCCCGACGCTGCCGCTTTCACGCTCTCGGTGACTCCGCTCGCGTTCCTCGTCTTCACTCTGCTGTTCGCGGCTCGCTCCGGCGCCCGTGCCGCCCGCGCGGGGGCATGGCTGCTCGGCACGCTCTCCGGTTCCCTCGCGTTCGCGGCGATCGCGACCGGAGTCGCGCTGACCTCGCATCTCGCCGCGGTCGAGACGCCCGTCGCAGAGGGCATCCTGCTTCCGACCGTGGTCTATCTCGTGGGCGCCGCGTGCGGGGCCGTGCGCATCGCCTGGGAAGACGGCGACGGCGGCGTCCTCGACCGCATCCACGACGTCGTCGACTCCTGGGGAGACTGGGGGCCGGTGCCGAGCGCAGCGGTCCGCGGGGCGGCCTTCGCCGTGGTGGGGGTCACCGCTGTCTCGGCCGTGGCGGTGGCTGTTCTCGTCGCGGCGCGGGGCGGGGAGATGGTCGCGTTGTTCCAGGCAGCTCGCGTCGACGCGCTCGGCGCCGGAGTCATCACGCTCGGGCACCTCGCCTATCTGCCGACGATCATCGTCTGGGCGGCCTCCTGGCTCGCCGGCCCCGGATTCGCGGTGGGCGTCGGCACTGCGGTGTCTCCCGCGGGGACCCAGCTCGGAGTGGTCCCGGGCATCCCCGTGCTCGGTCTTCTTCCCGAGAGCACGTCGATCTGGATGCTCATCGTGATCATCCTCCCGATCGGAGCGGGAGCCTTCGCAGGATGGGCCGTCCGCTCGCGACTCGTGTGGGAGGGAACGCCTCTCGGAATGGCTCCTCGTGCAGTGATCGCCGCGGGCATCGGTGTGCTGACCGCCGCGGTCGCCGGGGTCGCCGCCCTGCTCGCAGGAGGATCGATGGGACCGGGGCGGCTCGCCGAAGCCGGACCGGCGGCGCTGCCCTTCGCCCTCGCTCTGGGCGGCGAGGTCCTGCTCGGTGCGGCGATCCTGCTCCTGTCGCCTCGGAACCGGGATGAGCTCGCGGAGGAGCGCACCGACCGGTGGGTCGCCGAGATGACGGCATCCGATTCCGCCTCGAGTGAGCCCGGCGAGGGGATAGTTCGCTGGCCCGATGCAGCGTCGGACTACGACACCGCGCCGCTGGATGGCGCGGCGGGATTCCGGCTGCCCCAGCGCGACCCCGGGGACCCCGTCGGCTGACACGCGGGGTCGGGCCCCGGCGCCGGCCCCGATAGACTGGGCGCGTGCTCACGGTCGCCGTTCTCATCTCGGGCACCGGCTCGAACCTTCGCGCCCTCCTCGAGGCTGCTCGCCACCCCGATTTTCCTGCGCGGGTGGTGGTCGTCGGCGCCGACCGCGAAGCCGATGGCCTCGCCCACGCCGAGGAGTTCGGCATCCCGAGCTTCACGGTTCCCTGGCACGAGCACGAGTCTCGTGAGGCGTGGGGTGAAGAACTCGGCCGACAGCTCGCGGTCTGGAATGCAGACCTCGTCGTGCTCAGTGGCCTGATGCGCCTGCTTCCCGCTGCGCTCGTCGCGGACCTCGCGCCGCGGCTCATCAACACGCATCCCGCCTACCTGCCTGAGTTCCCCGGTGCACACGGAGTGCGCGATGCGCTCGCCGCGGGCGTCTCGGAGACCGGCGCGAGCGTGATCGTCGTCGACGACGGCGTCGACACCGGGCCGATCCTCGCCCAGGAGCGGGTGCCGATCATCGCAGGCGACACCGAGCACAGCCTGCACGAGCGCATCAAGCCCGTCGAACGCCGACTGCTCATCGACGTGGTGCGCCGCATCGCGACCGGCGAGCTCTCGCTGACCTCCGCATCCTGACCCGATCCACGCACGCCCCCCTCGCACGAAGGAGCCCCTCATGGCCGGACCCCGCCACGATCATTCGCTGTACCGCGACCGCGACACCGTCCCGGTGCGCCGGGCGCTCGTCTCGGTGAGCGACAAGACCGATCTGCTCGTGCTCGCGGCGGCGCTCGCCGATGCCGGTGTGCAGATCGTCTCGACCGGCTCGACCGCCTCCACCATCCGCGAGGCCGGATTCGAGGTGACCGATGTCGCCGCCGTCACCGGCGTCGCCGAGATGCTCGACGGGCGCGTGAAGACGCTGCACCCCAAGATCCACGGCGGCCTGCTCGCCGACCTCCGCCTCGAGGATCACGAGCGTCAGCTCGCCGACCTCGACATCGCGCCGTTCGAGCTCGTCGTCGTGAACCTCTACCCCTTCGTCGAGACTGTCGCCTCGGGCGCCGAGGGCGACGACGTCGTCGAGCAGATCGACATCGGCGGGCCTGCCATGGTCCGCGCCGCGGCCAAGAACCACGCGAACGTCGCGATCGTCGTCTCGCCGCAGTCGTACCCCGGCATCATCAGCGCCATCGAGAACGGCGGCACCACGCTGACGCAGCGCCGCGAGCTCGCGGCCCGCGCCTTCGCGCACACCGCCGCGTACGACACGGCTGTCGCCTCCTGGTTCGCCGAGGGCACGCTCGGTGAGGGCGAGGACCTGCCCACCCACCTCACGATCCAGGCCGAGCTTCTCAACACCCTGCGCTACGGCGAGAACTCGCACCAGCGCGGCGCGATCTACACGCGCGTCGGTGGCCACGGCATCGCGCAGGCGACGCAGCTGCAGGGCAAGGAGATGTCGTACAACAACTACGTCGATGCGGATGCCGCGCTGCGCGCCGCGTACGACATGGTGAAGCCGGCCGTCGCGATCATCAAGCACGCGAACCCGTGCGGCATCGCGACCACCGCGCCCAACGCCCTCGACCCGATCGCGAGCGCGCACATCCGTGCGCATGAGTGCGACCCCGTGTCGGCGTACGGCGGTGTGATCGCCGCGAACGGCACCGTGACGCTCAAGATGGCCGAGAACCTCAAGGACATCTTCACCGAGGTCATCGTCGCTCCGTCGTTCGAGCCCGCAGCGCTCGAGGTGTTCAAGGCGAAGAAGAACCTGCGTCTGCTGCAGCTTCCGCAGGACTGGCAGCAGGAGCGCATGGACGTGCGCCTGGTCTCGGGAGGGCTTCTGCTGCAGGACGCCGACCGCTTCCCCGACGACATCGTGTCGGTCGCGAAGAACTGGGAGCTCGTCTCGGGCGAGCGCCCCAGCGACGAGGAGATGGAGAACCTGATCTTCGCGTGGAAGGCGTGCCGCGCCGTGAAGTCGAACGCCATCGTCCTCGCGAAGGACAACGCCACGGTCGGCGTCGGCATGGGCCAGGTCAATCGTGTCGACTCGTGCCGGCTCGCCGTCGAGCGTGCCGGTGACCGGGCAGCGGGCTCGGTCGCCGCATCCGATGCGTTCTTCCCCTTCGCCGATGGCGCGCAGGTGCTCATCGACGCGGGCGTCACGGCGATCGTCCAGCCCGGCGGCTCGGTGCGCGACGAAGAGGTCGTCGACGCCGCACGCAAGGCCGGAGTCACGATGTTCTTCACCGGAGAGCGTCACTTCTTCCACTGAGGAGTCCGGCCCCAGGGTCGCAGTACCTCCGAGACCCCTCGCGTCGACGTCGGCGCGAGGGGTCTCGCGCTGTCTGCAGGGGGTGAGACCGATGTCCACAGTGATGTCCGATTTCCGCCAGTCGGTGTCGGAGGAGCGTGACAGAGTGGAGCCATGAGCTTCCCGGTGACCGACTTCGACGAGCGATATCGCGCGATCAGCGCAAGAGACACGCGCTTCGATGGTCAGTTCGTGACCGCCGTGAGCTCCACCGGCATCTACTGCCGGCCGAGCTGCCCTGCGCGCACACCCAAGCCGCAGAACGTCACCTTCTACCCGACCAGCGCGGCGGCTCACGAGGCGGGCTTCCGGGCGTGCAAACGATGCCTCCCTGAGGCGGCCCCCGGCTCACCCGCGTGGGATCTGCGCAGCGACGTCGCTGCTCGGGCGATGCGTCTCATCGCCTCGGGCGTGGTCGAGCGCGAGGGGGTCTCCGGGCTCGCCGTGCGTCTCGGATACTCGACGCGGCACCTCACGCGGCTGCTCTCGACCGAGCTCGGTGCGGGTCCTCTCGCCCTCGCGCGGGCGCATCGGGCGCACACGGCGCGGATGCTGCTCGTCGGCACGGACATGCAGATCTCCGACGTCGCGTTCTCCGCGGGCTTCGCGAGCATCCGGCAGTGCAACGACACGATCCGCGAGGTGTTCGGCCTGACGCCGGGCGAGCTCAGGGCCCGTCGGAAGATGCCGGCGTCGGCTGCTCCCGGCGCGATCGACCTCGTGCTCCCGTATCGCGGTCCTCTCGATGCGGCCGGCGTCTTCCACTGGATGGCGGCCCGTGCGGTGTCGGGGGTCGAAGAGGCCACGGCCACGTCGTTCTCGCGTCATCTGCGCATGGCGGGCGGGCCCGCGTGGTTCGAGGTGAGGCAGGATGCGACGGAGCGACTGCACCTGCGTGCTCGCGTCGCGCAGCTCGGCGACCTCGCTCCGCTGGTGTCGACCGTGCGACGGATCTTCGATCTCGACGCCGACCCGCTCGCCGTCGACCAGGCGCTGAGCGCGCATCGGGAGCTCGCTCCGCTCGTCGCGCGCACTCCCGGCATCCGTGTGCCCGGTTCGGCGGATCCGCATGAGATGCTGATCCGCGCGATGATCGGTCAGCAGATCACGGTCGTCGCCGCTCGCACTGCCCTGACGGCCCTGACCGAGGCGCTGGGGGAGCGTACGGAGCAGGGGCTTCTGTTCCCCACGATGTCGGCGATCGCCGAGCGAGGGGCCGAGGTGCTGCGCGGGCCGGGGGCTCGTATCAGGGCGATCGTCGGTGCTGCGGCAGCTCTCGCCGACGGCTCGCTCCCGCTCACGGTCGGAGACGACGGCGTCGAGCAGCGAGCCGCCCTGCTCGCGATGCCGGGCATCGGTCCCTGGACGGCCGACTACGTGCGGATGCGCGTACTCGGCGACCCCGACGTGCTTCTCCCCGGCGATGTCGCACTGCGCGCAGGGGCCGCCGCGTCCGGGCTTCCGGGCGATCCGCGGCCGCTCGTCGCGTGGGCGGAGCGCACCGCCCCGTGGCGCAGCTATCTCAGCGCACATCTCTGGCGCGCAGCACCGGCCCGCCCTGTGCGACGGACGCGCGCGTCCCAGACCACCACCCTTGTGAAGGAGACCCCATGAACGCCATCATCCAGACCATCGAGACCCCGGACGGGCCGTTCACCATCCTCGCCGACGAGCATCAGCGAGTGCTTTCCTCGGGGTGGACTGCCGATCAGGCGACGATCGTCGCCCGCCTCTCGGCCCAGGGGCGACCGACTCAGGTGCGCGAGCGCGACACGGATGCGGCAGCCGCGGCGCTCGCGTTCTACGCCGGAGACCTCTCGGCGATCGACGCGGTCGCGGTGAAGCAGACGGGCACGACGCTGCAGCTGGCCGGATGGTCGGCGCTGCGTGAGATCGAGCCGGGGGAGCCGCTGACCTACACCTCGTTCGCGGCGCGGCTCGGCAACCCTCGGGCGGTGCGGGCCGCTGCCTCGATCTGCGCGCGCAACGCTCCGGCGCTGTTCGTCCCGTGCCATCGCGTGCTGCGCTCCGACGGCACGCTCGGCGGGTTCGCGTGGGGCCTCGACGTCAAGGCGAGTCTGTTGGAGAGGGAAGCCGCGCGGGGGTGAGTCGCAGAATCGTCGGCCGGCGCTGAAGCGCTATCGCCCGTCACCGAGACGGGCATCCCGGCATGCGATGTCGCCAGAGGAAGACGACGTCGAGGAATCGGGAATCTCTCTTGCGCTCAGCTTGTTCACAGGAATAGGCTGGTGGGCTGTCGCACCGACCGGGACGACATCGCCGAGCCTGAGGAGGACACCATGACATCGATCGCCGCTGTGCAGATCGCCGCTCTCGGCTCGACCCCGGTGCGCCCGCTCCGCTAGAGCCACTTTTCCGACGCGCACGACCTCACCGGATGCCGGACTCCGAGAGTCCGTTGCTGCGTCCGCCCCCTTCAGCAACCGCTTCCCCATACGAAACTCGTCTGAGAGACATGTCTTCCTCGCCTTCATCGCAGAACGCTTCCTCCTCCTCGTCCCTCTCCACGCCGGCAGCCCTGTGGCGCCTGAAGCCCTTCGTGAAGCCCGTCATCTGGCGGCTCGCCGGAGGTGCCGCCAGCGCCCTCGTGGCCGCGATCATCGCGCTGATGATTCCGATCGTGCTCGAGCAGATCATGCGCGGACCGGTGCAGACCGGCGCGCTCGACGCCATCGCCTGGGGTGCGCTCGCGGTCTTCGGTCTCGCCCTCGGTGAGGCGCTGATGGTGTGGCTGCGCCGCCAGTTCGTGCTCAACCCGGCGACGCAGGTCGAGTACAAGATGCGCACCGAGCTCTACTCGCGACTCCAGACGCTGCCGGTCTCGTTCCACGACCGCTGGCAGTCGGGGCAGCTGCTGAGCCGCATGATGCAGGACATCGGCCTGATCCGCCGGTGGCTGGCGTTCGGTCTCGTGCTGCTCGTGGTCAACGTGCTGACGATCATCATCGGCTCGGTGCTGCTGTTCCGCTGGCACTGGCTGCTGGGGGTCATCTTCATCGTCACCGCCATTCCGCTGTGGATCCGCGGCTACCTCTTCGAGAAGCGCTACGGTGCGCTCACGCGCCGCAGCCAGGACCAGGCCGGCGACCTCGCGACCAGCGTCGAGGAGAGCGTGCACGGCATCCGCGTGCTCAAGGCCTTCGGTCGCGGCAAGCACGCCCTCGGTCGCTTCAGTCGTCAGGCCGAGACGCTTCGCGAGACCGAGATGAGCAAGGCCGGCGCGATCGCGTCGATCTGGTTCTGGCTCGACCTCATGCCGCAGATCGCCTTCGGCCTCAGCCTGATGTCGGGCATCTGGCTCATCTCGCAGGGCGAGATCGATCAGGCGCAGCTGTTCGCGTTCTTCGCCATGGCCGTGGTGCTCCGCTGGCCCATCGAGTCGATCGGCTTCCTGTTCTCGTTCATGCTCGATGCGCGCACGGCGACCGACCGCGTGTTCGACATCTACTCCGAGACGAATTCCATCACCGACCCCGAGAACCCGGTGCACATCGCGGAACCCCGCGGCGAGCTGGCTTTCGAGGCGGCGCACTTCCGCTACCAGGACGCAGGAGAGCACGAACGCGACCTGCTCGACGGCATCGATCTCGTGCTGCGGCCGGGCGAGACCATGGCGCTCGTCGGACTGACCGGCAGCGGCAAGACCACGCTGACCACGCTGCCGACGCGCCTCTATGACGTCACCGGCGGGCGGGTCACGCTCGACGGCGTCGACGTGCGGGATCTGCCGCTCGCCGAGCTGCGCCAGCACATCGCGATGGCCTTCGAAGACGCCACGCTGTTCTCGGCGACCGTTCGTGAGAACGTGCTGCTGGGGCGCGCCGACCTCGACGTGCACAGCGAGGAGGGCGAGCGTGTGCTGCGCGAGGCTCTCGAGGTCGCCCAGGCGGCCTTCGTGGACTCGTTGCCCGAGGGCGTCGAGACCGTCATCGGCGAGGAGGGGCTGAGCCTCTCCGGTGGGCAGCGTCAGCGTCTGGCACTCGCCAGGGCCGTCGCCGCGAACCCGAAGGTGCTCGTGCTCGACGACCCGCTGTCGGCGCTCGACGTCGACACCGAGGCTCTCGTCGAAGAGGCGCTGCGGCACGTGCTGGCCGACACCACAGCGATGATCGTGGCGCACCGCCCCTCGACCGTGGCCCTCGCCGACCGCGTGGCACTGCTCGAGGCCGGCCGCGTCACCGCCGTCGGAACCCACAGCGAACTGCTGAGGACGAGCCGTCACTACCGGCACGTCATCTCGAGCCTCGAGGCCGAGGAGGCGGCGCGTACGGGCGCCATCCCGATCATCCGCGACGAGCAGGCTGAGATCGACGCCACAGTTCAGGCCGGGATCCGCGAGCATGCCGCCGACCAAGACATCATCACCGAGAAGGAGGTGCAGCGATGAGCACCGCGATCACCGGAACCCAGGACGAAGACCGCTCCAGCTACACCAAGGAGGAGAGCCGGGCCATCCGGCGTCGCTCGCTCCGACTGCTGGGCTCGCTCGTGCGTCCCCTCAAGGCGCAGATCGCGCTCGCGGCGATCGTGCTCGTGATCTCGACGGCGCTCCAGGTCGCCGGTCCGATCCTGATCAGCATCGGACTCGACCGGGCCCTGCCCGCCGTGCTCGAGCGCGCGGACTGGATGCCGACCTTCATGATCGGCGGGATCTACCTCCTCGCCGGGGCGGTCGCGGCGGCGATGATCGCCTGGTACGTCATCATCGCGGCCAAGCTCACGCAGGCGGTGCTGCTGGACCTCCGCAAGCGGATCTTCCTGCACACTCAGCGCCTCAGCCTGGAGTTCCACGAGTCGTACACGTCCGGTCGCATCATCTCGCGCCAGACGAGCGATCTCGACTCGATCAAGGAGCTTCTCGACGGCGGACTGAACGAGCTCGTCTCCGGCGTGCTGTTCGGCCTGTTCACGTTCATCGCGCTGTGCGTGTGGGACTGGCAGTCCGGGCTCATCCTCGCGATCGGCGGCGTGCCGCTGTTCTTCCTGATGCGCTGGTTCTACTCGCGCTCTCAGCTCGTCTACCGCGAGTCGCGCGTGATCAGCGCGAAGGTGATCGTGCAGTTCGTCGAGACGATGACGGGCATCCGAGCGGTGAAGGCGTTCCGCAAGGAACCCCGCAACGATGTGGCGTTCCAGAAGATCGCGGGCGACTATCGGGACGTCAACCGACGCTCGATGCTGCTGTTCGGCACGTTCGAGCCCGGTCTGATGGGCGTCGCGGCTCTGGTGCTCGGCATCGTCGTGCTCTGGGGTGGCATCCGAGTGTCCGAGGGGGCACTCACCGTCGGTGTGCTGCTGTCGGCTGTGCTGTACGTGCGCAACTTCTTCGCTCCGATGCAGGAGATCGCGATGTTCCTCAACTCCTACCAGTCCGCCACGGCGGCGCTGGAGAAGGTGTCCGGCGTGCTCGAGGAGGTGCCGACCGTTCCGGATCCCGAGAAGCCGGTCGACCTCTGGGAGTCGCGAGGACACATCGAGTTCGATGAGGTGACGTTCGGCTACAACGGTGAGAAGACGATCCTGCCGAACTTCTCGCTCGACATCCCCGCTGGGCAGACCATCGCTCTGGTGGGCACCACCGGAGCGGGGAAGTCCACGCTCGCGAAGCTGATCTCCCGGTTCTACGACCCGTCGATCGGAAAGGTGACGCTCGACGGAGTCGACCTGCGCAACCTGCACCCGAAGGATCTCCGCCGGGCCATCGTCATGGTGACGCAGGAGGCTTATCTCTTCAGCGGAACGGTCGCCGACAACATCGCTCTCGGAAAGCCCGACGCCTCGCTCGACGAGATCCGCGCGGCTGCCCGCGCGGTCGGGGCGGACGAGTTCATCTCGTCGCTGCCCGACGGGTACCGCACCGACGTCAACAAGCGCGGTGGTCGTGTGTCGGCAGGTCAGCGTCAGCTGATCTCGTTCGCCCGAGCGTTCCTCGCCGACCCTGCGGTGCTGATCCTCGACGAGGCCACCGCGTCGCTCGACATCCCCTCGGAGCGTCTGATTCAGGACGCGCTGCAGACGCTGCTGAAGGACCGCACGGCGATCATCATCGCGCACCGTCTCTCGACGGTCGCGATCGCCGACAGGGTGCTGGTGATGGAGCACGGGAAGATCATCGAGGATGACACGCCCGAGGCGCTCATCAGCGGCACGGGCAAGTTCGCGCAGCTGCACGCCGCCTGGCAGGAGACCCTGGTGTGAACGAGCCCGATTCCTGAACACCGGGGCCACGACCGATCATCGGTCGTGGCCTCGGTCGTACGCCGGGGAGACGGCGGAGCGGTGAGGCGTCGGCCTGGGTAGCATCGAAGTATGGATCCGTTGCTTCTCGCCGTCGAGTTGTGGTGGATCGCGCCCGTCGCGGCCGGCGGAGTCGCGGCCGGGGCGGTCGGGTTGCGTCGTCGCAGCACGAAGAGCGGCCGCCGGCTCGAGTACGACGCGGCCCGGCACGATCTCAAGGCCGCGCAGCAGACGGCGGTCGAACGACGGATGGCCGTGAAGTTGGCCAGGGCCGACGTCGCGCGCATCTCGGCCGAGCGCAGCGCGCGCCGTGCGACTCCCGAGCAGGTGGCCGGTGCCAAGCGGATGCTGCGCGCCAAGGAGAATGATGCCAAGGCCGCCGCCGCAGACGTGCGCGCCAAGCAGGTTCGGCTCAACGCCGCGCGCGCGGCGATCCCCGCAGCATCCGCCCCTCGTCCCCTGGAGCGTCTCCAGGCGCAGCATGAGGCGATCGTCGTGCGCTGGATGAACTATGAGACCGATGCCGGCCTGCAGATCGCGTACCCGGCGATGACGGACGTCAAGCAGCCCGCGACAGCGGCGTATCTCCGGGCGGCAGCGCATGCGGTCGAGATGCGCCGCGCCGCCACCGGACGGGTCAGCGCTGAGGACTTCGCCGCCTACCGCGACGCCGTCGCCGAACTCGAGCGCGCCTTCGAGGCTGCAGAGCATTCGGCGAGGGTTCAGGCGGGCGAGGCACCCCAGTCGTCGTCGGCCTGGCAGTACGCCGCGCAGGACATGATCAGCCGCTCCGCCGACGCGATCGATCGTGCAGCGGGCGCCGCTGCATCGGCACTCGCGGCCTGGAACGAGCGCAAGCGGCCAGGCAAGCAGTGACCGCCGCCTCCGAGGAGGAAAGGCGGCGGTCGGTGATGCTCATCCGAAGGGTCAGGCCCCGATCGTGCGTGAGGCGATGAGCTCGCGATACCAGCGCCCCGAGTCCTTGACGGTGCGTTCGAGCGAGTCGAAGTCCACGCGCACGATGCCGAACCTCTTGGCGTAGCCGTACCCCCACTCGAAGTTGTCGAGCAGCGACCACACGAAGTAGCCCCGCAGGTCGACACCCCGCTCGATCGCACGGTGAGCGGCGGTGAAGTGACGTCGCAGGTAGTCCGTGCGATCGGGATCCGGCACTGAGCCGTCGCCAGCGACCTCATCGTCGAACGCGGCGCCGTTCTCGGTGACCATCAGCGGCTGGGCAGGGAACTGCTCCGACAGTGAGACGAGCAGCTCTTCGAGTCCCTCCGGCGCGATGTTCCACCCCATCGCCGTGTAGGGCCCCGGCTGCTCGACGAACTCGACCAGCTGATCGCTGCCCGGCCACGCGGTGCCTCCGGCCGTGCCCTTGTGCCCGTCGTTCTGCTGCTTCTCTGAGACGCCGTCCCAGAGTCGCACCGTCGCGGTGGAGTAGTAGTTCACTCCGAGCACATCGATCGGCTGGTTGACGGTGGCGAGATCGCCGTCGTGCACGAATGACCAGTCCGTGACCGAGGCCGTGTCCTCGAGGAGATCCGCGGGGTACTCGCCGCGCAGCATCGGATGCGTGAACGCGCGGTTCGCCAGAGCGTCGATCCGGCGCCTCGCCTCGTCTGCGCCGTCGCCCACGCCGCGCAGCACATGGAAGTTCAGTGTCACCGAGTAGTCGGGGTCGCCGGTCGACGTGGCGCGGAGCGCCTGGATCGCGCGCCCGTGTGCGAGGTTCAGGTGGTGCACGGCCGCCAGGGCGGAGGCCGGCTCGTGGCGGCCCGGCGCGTGACCACCCTGCCCGTATCCCAGATAGGCCGAGCACCAGGGCTCGTTGAGCGTCGTCCAGGTGTGCACCCGGTCGCCGAGCGCCGCCCCCATGATCGACGCGTATCGCTCGAAGGCGTCGGTCGTCGACCGAGAGGTCCACCCGCCTGCGTCTTCGAGGTACTGGGGGAGGTCCCAGTGATAGAGGGTCGCCACCGGCTTGATGCCCCGCTCAAGCAGTCCGTCGACAAGACGAGAGTAGAAATCGATCCCCGCCTGGTTCACGGCGCCGTCCGCCGCGGGAACGATCCGCGGCCAGGCGATCGAGAATCGGTACGCCTGCAGTCCGAGATCCGACATCAGATCGAGGTCCTCATCGACGCGGTGGTAGTGATCGCAGGCCACATCGCCGGTGTCGCCGTTCCACACCTTCCCCGGCATCTTGCTGAACGTGTCCCAGATCGACGGCGTGCGCCCGTCTTCGGCGGCCGCCCCCTCGATCTGGTAGGAGGCGGTAGCCGATCCGAACGTGAAGCCCTCGGGCAGCACGAGTCCGGATCCGCGGTAGTCATCGGCAGGAGAGAGAGTCACCGGGTCACCTCAGTCAGGTCGGTTTCGTAGATCTTCTCACGGCCGTCCGGGCTCGTGACGGTCACGGACGCCGAGCCCGATCCGCCAGGGAACACCCGCAGTCGCAGGCCGTCGTGATAGTCGTAGTCGGGTCTGTCGGTGCGGGCACCCCAGGGGAGTGCCGTGCCTGATCGCACGTACAGCGGAAGCGAGTCGAAGGAGTGGGTCTCTCGGCGCCAGCCCCCGCCCGAGACGGTCTCGCCGCTGAGCAGCGAGGTCCACTCGCCCTCCGGCAGATAGAACTCGACCGATCCGTCCTCGGAGAAGACGGGCGCCACGAGCAGGTCGGTGCCGAGCATGTACTGCCGGTCGAGGTAGCCGACGGCCGGGTCATCGGGGAACTCCAGCTGCATCGGCCGCATCACGGGCAGGCCCGTCCTCGATGCGATGATTCCCTGCTGATACAGGTAGGGCATCAGCTGCATCTTGAGGTGCGTGAATCGCCTCGTCACGTCGACGGCCTCCTCGTCGAATGCCCACGGCACCCGGTAGGAGCTCGATCCATGGAAGCGCGAGTGCGAGCCGAGCAGACCGAAGGCCGTCCAGCGTTTGAACACACCGGCATCCGGAGTGCCCTCGAATCCGCCGATGTCGTGGCTCCAGAAGGCGAAGCCGCTCAGTGCGAGCGAGAGCCCGCCGCGCAGGGTCTCGGCCATCGACGCGTAGGTCGACGTCGAGTCGCCGCCCCAGTGCACCGGCATGCTCTGCCCGCCGGCGGTCGCCGAGCGCGCGAACAGCACGGCGTCGTCTGCGCCTCGCGCTTCGACGAGCACATCGTGCACGGCTCGGTTGTAGAGATCGGTGTACAGGTTGTGCATGCGCTCGGGGTCGGAGCCGTCGGCCCAGACCACCTCGGTGGGGATGCGTTCGCCGAAGTCGGTCTTGAAGCAGTCCACGCCCTGTGCGATGAGCTCGCGGAGCTTCGCCTGGTACCAGGCGGTCGCATCCGGATTGGTGAAGTCGACGAGCCCCATTCCCGCCTGCCAGAGATCCCATTGCCAGACCGACCCGTCGGGGCGCATTACGAGGTAGCCCTGATCAGCCGCCTCACGGAAGAGGGGGGAGCGCTGCGCGATGTACGGGTTGATCCAGACGCAGACGCGCAGGTCCTTGTCGTGCAGTCGCGACAGCATGCCCTCGGGGTCGGGGAACACCCGGGAATCCCAGACGAAGTCGGTCCAGTTGAACTCGCGCATCCAGAAGCAGTCGAAGTGGAACACGGACACCGGCAGCTCACGCGCCGCCATCTCGTCGATGAACGAGTTGACGGTCTTCTCGTCGTAGTCGGTCGTGAAGCTCGTCGACAGCCAGAGCCCGTACGACCAGGCCGGCACCACGGGCGGTCGTCCGGTGAGAGCGGTGTAGCGTCCCAGGACATCCTTCGGCGTCGGACCAGCGATGACGAAGTACTCGAGCACCTCGCCGGAGACGGAGAACTGCACGCGCTCGACCGACTCCGATCCGATCTCGTACGA
This sequence comes from Microbacterium sp. Leaf161, assembly GCF_001423645.1. NCBI lineage: Bacteria > Bacillati > Actinomycetota > Actinomycetes > Micrococcales > Microbacteriaceae > Microbacterium > Microbacterium sp. Leaf161. The sequence goes on from NZ_LMOW01000001.1 coordinate 2,288,768, forward strand.
CACGTGGCCCGGGTCGTTCACGAGCACGCCGTAGCCGCGATTCGAGAGATGGAACGGGATGCTCTTGTAGGCCTGCTCGCTGGAGGTGCCGCCGTCGGCGTTCCAGATGTCGACCGACTGGCCGTTCTTCACCAGCGGACCGAAGCGCTCGCCGAGACCGTAGATCAGCTCGCCGACTCCGAGGTCGAGCTGCTCGTGCACGAAGACGGATCCGTTCGGGGTCGAGCCGCCCTGTCGTGCATTGTCGACGATGCCGGCGTCGACCTGCGCGTCCGGGGCGAGTCGCACGTATCCCTGGGCCTTGTGCGCGCTTCCGGTCACGCGTCTCCCGTCGACCTCGAATGCGAGGTCCCAGGGCGCGCCCTTCGTGATCCGTGCGACGAGCGAACCGGCATCGAGAGCGCCACCCCCCTCGGTGAGGGACACGGATGCCGCTCCGGATCCTGCCCCGGGAAGACCGAAGCCGCCGTGCCAGCGGCCTCCTTCGTGGTGCGCGATGCGGACGCGCACCACCCCCTCGGCGGGCGATGAGAGCGTGGTCGTCAGCACCGGCCGGTTCAGGGTGTCGCCGCGCTTGGCGATCACCATGGTGGGTGCTGTGATGACGATGCCGCGTCCGTCGGGGGTGTCGTCGGTCTCGGCGATGTCGTAGGCCTCCTGCGCGTACAGCGCGGTGACCCCAGGACGCAGTTGCCAGAACCCGTCGGTGAACTTCATTACTTGACTGCTCCTGCCGTGATGCCGCGTGTGAGGGTGCGCTGGAAGATGAGGAAGAAGATGAGCGTGGGGATGATGCCGAGGAGGGCGGAGGCGCTCGTGGTCGTGACGTCCATGAGCCGGTCGCCCTGCAGCACGCTGATCGCCACGGGGACCGTCTGATTCGCATTCGATGCGAGGAAGGTCAGCGGGATCAGGAACTCGTTCCACGTCCAGATGAAGAAGAAGATGAGCAGCACCGACAGGGTCGGGCGGCTGATCGGGAAGACGATCCGCCAGAGGATCTGCCAGCGACTCGCACCGTCGATGGATGCCGCCTCGAGGATCTCCTTGGGGAACGTGCCGTAGACCGACGACAGCAGGTATGTGCCGAAAGCCGCCTGGATGACCGTGAAGACGATGATCACCGACCACACGTTGTCGTACAGGCCGACGGACTTGAACATGTAGTACAGCGGGTAGAGCAGCGCCTCCTGGGGCAGCAGGTTGGCGAGCAGGAACAGCAGCACGATCCAGCTGCGCCCGCGGACGCGGCCGATGCCGATCGCGAAGGCGTTGAGCATCGAGATCACGACGGCGAGCACCGAGACGATGCCGGCGATGAAGATCGAGTTCCACACCTTCTCGGGGAAGTTCACCCGCTCCCAGAACTTGATGATCCCGCCGAAGTCCAGCGTCTCAGGGAAGGCGAGCGGACCCGATGTGGCGTAGTCGACAGGGGACTTGAACGAGTTGACCAGCACGAGGTAGAACGGCGCGATGATGAGCAGCGCGCCGATTACGACGAGCGCGAGCATGAGCCAGTCGACGGGGCGCTTCCTGGTCATCCCGCCGCGAGGGCGTGTCTGGGATGGCTTGCCGGTGACGATGGCGGTGGTGGCGTGCATCAGAGACCCGCCCTTTCCTTGCGCTCGAGCGAGTTCTGCACGCGGATGAAGATGATCGACACGATCACTACGACGATGGTCAGCACGGTGGCGATGGTCGCGCCGTAGCCGACGTTCCGCTTGGTGAAGAACTCCTGATAGGCGTAGTACGCGGGCACCAGGGTGGCACCGGCGGGGCCGCCGCGCGTGATGATGTAGACGGGGCCGAAGACTTTGAGGGCGGCGATCGTGCAGGTGAGCGTGACGACGAAGATCTCCGGGCGGATGATGCTCATCGTGATCGCGGTGAATCGCTGGAACCAGTTCGCGCCGTCGAGTTCGGCGGCTTCGTACAGCTCGGGATCGACGCGCTGCAGCGCCGCCATGAAGACGACGACGGGGTAGCCGAGCTGCACCCACACCATGACGACCATCAGCACGATGAGGGCTGACGGCATCTGGCCGAGCCAGTCGTAGGCGGGAACGCCGAACCAACCGAGGATCTGGTTGAGCGCGCCGTCGCCACCCGGCCTGACGATCCAGCCGATCACGATGCCGGCGACGGCGATGGGGAGGATCTGCGGGAGGTAGTAGGTCGCGCGCAGGAAGCTGCCGACCTTGCCGCCGAACTTGCGTCCGACCACGTCGAAGAGCAGGGCTGCGACGATCAGGCCGACGATCGTCGGCACCACGACCATGGCGATGATCATCCACACGGAGTTCGTGAACGAGGTCCAGAAGTCGCTGTCGGTGAGGATCTTCTGCCAGTTCTCGAGACCGATGAACTCGGGGGCGCGCACTCCCTTCCACTTGGTGAAGGTCAGGTAGACGTTCCAGATCAGCGGGACGATGACGACGACGAGCAGAAGCACGAAGCCGGGGAGCAGGTACAACCAGTAGGCCCCGGTCCCGCCGCGACGCTGCGGGATCGACGGCTCTTCGGGCGGCAGCTTCGTGCGGCCCTCGCGTCGGGTGACGAGTGACATGTTCATCTCCAGGAGGATGCGGGGGCGACGCCGTGCGGTCGTCGCCCCCGCGGGCGGATCAACGGAATTCGGACGTGCCCTCGTCGTACTGCTCGCCGAGGTTCGTGTTGGTGGTCTCCGCATCCTGCGTGCCCGTGATCAGACCCTGGAGCTCCTGCACGATCACGTCGTAGAAGCCGGGGGCGGGCCAGTCCGGGTAGAACGAGAGCCCGTCGGCGTCGAGCACGCCGTTGAAGGTCTCGATGAGCGCCGCGCTCTTCTCGTCGGTGATGTCGGCGGTGTCGGCGGCGACCGGAAGGCCCCCGTTGTTGCCGATGATCGCCTGGATCTCGGGGCGCATCGTGATGTCGATGAACTCGTAGGCGAGCTCCTTGTTCGCGGCGTTCTCGGGGACGACCCAGAGGTTGCCGGACGAGCCGAGCGACAGGTCGGCGCCGGGGAAGGCGGTCATCGTCCAGTCGAAGCCGGTCGCCTCTGACACGAAGCGACCGAACCACCAGGAACCCGACACGAAGATCGGCGAGGTGCCGTTGATGAACGAGACGCCGGCGTCTTCAGCCTTGACCGAGGAGACGTCCGAGGCGATGTAGCCCTTGTCGACGTAGTCCTTGAGCGTCTCGGACGCTGCAGTGACCTCCGGGCCCTGCCAGTCGACCTCGCCGTCGTACAGCTGGTAGGAGTCGACGAAGCCGCGATCGCCTTCGAGCAGCGCGAGCTGGTACCAGAGCTGTCCGAGGGGGTACTCGGCGCCGGCCTCGGCGAGCGGGGTGACGCCCTGCGCGACGAACGCGTCGAGGACGTCGACGAACTCCTCGTAGGTGGTGGGGATCTCGAGACCCGCCGCGGCGAAGGCATCCTGGTTGTAGTAGACGCCGACGAACTCGCCGTAGTTCGGGACGCCGAACCAGGTGTCGCCGCCCATGACGCCGTCTTCGGAGTATTTCGCGGTGGTCTGCAGCGAGGGAGCGAGCTTCTCATCCCACCCGTACTCCTCGACGGCGTCGGAGATGTCCGAGATCAGTCCGGTGGATGCCAGGAATCCCGCCGTCGCGTTGCCCTTGTTGAATTCCATGAGGTCGGGTGCCGCGTCGGTGTCGAGCACCTGACTGGCCGTCTTCTGAATCTGCTCGAAGGACTTCTCCTCGAACTCCACGGTCGCTCCGGTCTCTTCTTCGAAGATCGCGATCGCCTCGGCCCAGGCCTTTCCCATGGCGCTGTCCGCACCCTCGTAATGCCAGAGCTTGAGGGTGTCTCCGTCGCCGCCCTCGTCTGCCGAACCGGCAGTGCAGCCGCTCAGTGCGATGCCTGTCGCGGTGAGCGCGGCGAGAGCCGCCAGCGTCTTCGTCCTGCGTGTGGTGCGTGCCATCGTCGGCACTCCTTTCTCGGTGGCCCTGGGGCCGGACACTTCAGTGGGTCGGGTGTTCAGTTGTGATGAGGCTGTCGTCGAAGCGTTTCGACAACAGCGATGCGGCTGCGTTCTCCGCGGGCGGTCACTCCCGGGCGGGGGCGACCGAGCCGGCGACGTGGTACTCGGGGGGGATGAGATGGATCTGGGCCGGCGTGCCCGGCTCTTCCAGGTGCCGCACGGCGAGATCGACGGCGAGCTCGCACGACTTCTGCGGCACGAGCGGGATCGTGTCGACCGGAACCGCGAGCGACGACGTGTCGAACGATGCGGCGGCCGAGATCACCGACACGTCCTCGCCGACCGTCAAGCCGTGGGCTGCGATCGTCTCGAGGAGGATCTCGTGCACATCGCCGACGGCGTGCACGATGAACGCACGGACGCCGCGGCTCAATGCCAGCTCGGCGGCGGCGCGCACAGCGGACGCGTCGGTCGTCGTGTCTCCGGTCGTCGCCCAGTCGAGGTCGACTCCCCGCTGGACCGCTCGGTCCTGCACACCGAGGAGCAGTCGTCGGGGGAAGTTCGACTTGCGGTACGAGACCTCGGTCTGTCCCAGCAGGGTGACGGAGGTGTGCCCTGCATCGGCCAGTCGGTCGACGGCGAGATGCCCTGTGCCTTCGAAGTCGAGGTCGACGCAGGTCAGACCGTCCGCGTCGTCCGGGATGCCTATGAAGACGGTCGGGGAACGCAGGGATCGGGCGATCTCCGCTCTCTCGTCGTCCGGCGCCACGTCGAGCACGAGGATGGCGTCGACGAGGTTGCTCGCGGCGACGCGGTTCATCCCCTCGGATGCCTGCTCGTCGGTCAGCAGCAGGATGTCGTAGCCACGGCGGCGGGCGGCGACTGCTGCAGCAAGCACGAAGGCCATGTGCGTGGGGGCGTGGGTGTCGGCACGGAGAGGCTCGGTGAGTCCGAAGATCTGTGTGCGGCGGCCAGCCAGCATCCGTGCTCCGGCATCGGGCTCGTAGCCGAGCGTCTGGACCGCGTCCTCGATGCGCCGACGCGTCTTCTCCGAGACCGGGCGCTTGCCGCTGAGCGCATAGGAGACCGTGCTGATCGACACTCCGGCAGCCTCGGCCACCTCGTGAATCGTCGTCATCAGGACTCCATCGTCGCTATCGGTTCATCGTCGAAGCGTTTCGCTTGCGCTTCCGAAAGCGATGATAGGCAGAGTTCGATGCCGCGCGCAACACTTTTGTGGTCAGCCGCAACAAATTCGTGCTCGAGGCTGCGGGAGCGGTCCCATCACGTCACCGGACAGGGCGACGGGGCCTCGATGGGGGAGGGGATTCGAGACCCCGCCGCCGGTCTACGGAGTGACGCGGATCTGGGCGATGACCTCTGAGTACTCGGTCTCGCCGACCGGGGTGAACCCGACACGCAGGAAGAACGCCTCCGGGCCGTCTTCTCCGGCCTCGTAGATGACGTTGACGTGGTCGAAGCCGCGGTTGCGGGCCTCCTCGAGCAGGCTCTCGACCGCGAAGCGGCCGACGCCCTTGCCCTGGCCTTCAGCGTCGACGTTGATGCGCCACAGCACCGAACGGAAATGCTCCTCCGGAGCCTCGGCGTCGAAGTTGGCGCTGACGAACCCGACGACCTGGTCGTCTTCGAGGACGACCCGCTGCCAGGAGGTCTGCGGGTTGATGACCGTCGCCGCGATGCCGTAGGACACCGGAGCGAGGAACTGCTCCTGTCCGGGCTTCAGCGACAGGTTGTTCACGGCGACGATCGTCGCAGCTGAGAGTTCGACCATGCGCAGTTCGGACATAGTCACAGGCTAGCCCCTCGCGGGGGTGCCCGCGCAGAAACCTCGACTTTCGTCAGGGGTGCGCACGCGCAGAATGCCGGAAGTCGATGTCGGCGCCTCCTCGCGGCGAACGTGCGCCGGGAGCGCCTCAGGTATCTTGGTATCGAGACAAATATGCCCTCGCGAACGGAGAACCTCCTGGTGACCGACGACGCCATCATCTACACCTACACGGACGAGGCACCGGCTCTCGCCACAGCCTCCTTCCTGCCGATCATCAAGGCCTTCACGGGGCAGGCGGGCATCGAGGTCGAGACCCGCGACATCTCGCTCGGCGGACGCATCCTCGCCGCATTCCCGCAGAAGCTCGCGCCCGAACAGCAGGTGGGCGACTCGCTCGCCGAGCTCGGCGGACTCGCGACGCTCCCCGAGGCGAACATCATCAAGCTCCCGAACATCTCGGCCTCGATCCCGCAGCTCAAGGGCGCGATCGCCGAGCTGCAGTCGCAGGGATACGACATCCCCGACTTCCCGGACGAGCCGACCTCCCTCGAGGAGAAGGACGTCCGCGCTCGCTACGACCGCATCAAGGGCTCTGCGGTCAACCCCGTGCTGCGCGAGGGCAACAGCGACCGCCGAGCGCCTCTGGCAGTCAAGAACTACGCCAAGAAGCACCCGCACCGCAACAAGCCGTTCGCGGAGGGCTCGAAGACCCGCGTCGCGACGCTCGGTCACGACGACTTCAAGCACAACGAACGCTCCTGGGTCGCCGCACACGACGACGTCCTGAGCTTCCGCCACACCGCCGCTGACGGCACCGTGACGATTCTGAAGGAGGGGCTGAAGGTCCTTCCGCGCGAGATCATCGACGCCACGTTCCTCTCGGCCGCACACCTCGACGCCTTCCTCGCCGAGACGATGGAGACGGCGAAGAACGACGACATCCTCTACTCGGTGCACCTCAAGGCCACGATGATGAAGGTCAGCGACCCGATCATCTTCGGCCATGTCGTGAGGGTGTTCTTCAAGGACGTGTTCGCTCAGTATGGTGACAAGCTCGCTGAGGCGGGCCTCAACCCGAACGACGGTCTCGGGTCGATCCTCTCGGGTCTCGGCGGCATCGCCGGCGGCGAGGAGATCGCCGCAGCCTTCGACCGCGCCCTCGCCGAGGGCCCGCGCGTCTCGTACGTGAACTCCGACAAGGGCATCACGAACCTGCATGTGCCCAGCGACGTGATCGTCGACGCCTCCATGCCCGCGCTCGTCCGCAATGGCGGCAAGCTGTGGGGCGAGGACGGCGGCGAGGCCGACACCCTCGCGGTGATCCCGGACTCCTCGTACGCGAGCGTCTACCAGGCCGTCATCGACGATGTGATCGCGAACGGCCCGCTTGACCCCGCCACGATCGGCACCGTGCCGAACGTGGGGCTCATGGCCCAGGCGGCCGAGGAATACGGCAGCCACGACAAGACCTTCGAGATCGCCGCTCCCGGCACCGTCCAGGTCCTCGACAGCGAGGGCACCGTGCTGATCGAGCACGAGGTCGGCGCCGGCGACATCTGGCGCGCGACGCAGACCAAGCACATTCCGGTCATGGACTGGGTCAAGCTCGCCGTCACGCGCGCTCGCGCCTCGGGAGCGCCCGCGGTGTTCTGGCTGGACGCCAACCGCTCGCACGACGCGCAGATCATCGCCAAGGTGCACCAGGGTCTCGCGACGCTCGACACCAAGGGGCTCACGATCACGATCCTCGCCCCCGAAGAGGCCACCCGCTACACGCTCGCGCGCATGCGTCACGGCCTCGACACCATCTCGGTGACGGGCAATGTGCTGCGTGACTACCTCACCGACCTGTTCCCGATCCTCGAGGTCGGCACCAGCGCCAAGATGCTGTCGATCGTCCCGCTGCTCGCAGGCGGCGGACTGTTCGAGACCGGTGCCGGTGGCTCTGCACCCAAGCACGTGCAGCAGCTCGTCGAGGAGAACTACCTGCGCTGGGATTCCCTGGGCGAGTTCTTCGCGCTGGCCGCATCGCTCGAGCACTTCGCAGACCGCACGGGCAACGAGAAGGCCCGCGTCCTCGCGGAGACGCTGGACGCTGCGACGGGAACCTTCCTCGAAGAGGACCGCTCTCCTGGTCGCGCTCTCGGCACGATCGACAACCGCGGAAGCCACTTCTACCTGGGGCTCTACTGGGCGCAGGAGCTCGCGGCGCAGACGAAGGACCCCGAGCTCGCGGCGTCGTTCGCGCCGATCGCCGCCACGCTCGCGGAGAACGAGGAGAAGATCGTCTCCGAGCTCAACGCCGTGCAGGGCAAGCCCGTCGAGATCGGCGGCTACTACCGCCCCGACGACGCACTGGTCGAGGCCGTCATGCGCCCGTCCACGACGCTGAACGGCATCGTCGACGCACTGAGCTGACATGGACAGACGAAGGAGGGGCCGGATGCATGTGCATCCGGCCCCTCCTTCGTCGTTCTCCTCGATACGCAAGGCCGCGGCCTTCAGAGCCGGGCGATACGCAAGGCCGCGGCCTTCAGTGCCGGCTAGTCGCCAGCTCGGTCGGGAGCGAGGCTCAGTAGTGGACCGACACCTCGAGGCCGACCGGCGACCACTCGTAGACGTACTTGGCGACGTCGATCGGCATGTTCACGCAGCCGTGGCTACGCGGGTTGCCGAAGTCGTTGTGCCAGTAGGTGCCATGGAAGCCCTCGTCGCCGTTGAAGTACGTGACCCAGGGGACGTTCGGCGTCTCGGTGATCGACCCGTCCGGCTCGCGGCTCTTCATCGTCTGCTCGCGCACATGCGCGTAGACCCGGAAGTTGCCGGTGTCGGTGGGCGTCGCGCTCTTGCCCGACGAGATCGCCCACGAACGGACGACGGCGCCGTTCTCGATGAGAGTCGCCGTCTGAGAGCTCAGGTCCACATCGATCTTGCGGACCAGGTTGACCGATTCGAACGGGGTCTCGGTCACCTCGATGGGGAAGACGCCCTCGCCGGCCTCCAGCTTCGCCGCGACGTCGGATGCGAGGCTCGAGGTGTCGCCGATCGTGCGGCCGTTGGCGCCTTCGGCGACGGTGCGGAGGATCTCGCCCCCGGAGTCGACGATGTTCGTCGCGTTGACGGGTTCCCGGTTGACGGCTGCGGGAAGGGTGTCGATCGTCGCTTGGATCGCGGCTTCATTTGCGATGACGCTCAGCTCACCCTCGTCATCGACGACCGAGATCCAGGTCGAGGCGGTCGCCGGGTCGACGGGGACCGTGCGCTCTTCGCCGATGTAGAAGCCGATCGAACCCAGCATCGTGTTCAGTGAGGTGGCAACGGTCGTGGCGTCCTCGTCGGTGACGGCGGGGGCGGCTTCGGCCGGAGCGCCGGAGAACTCGAGGCTCTTTCCGCCGTCCGCGATCGTCGCGACGATCGCGGCGGTGAGGCCGTCGACGTCGACGCCCGTGCCCGGTGCCGAAGGCGTGATCGCATAGCCTCCGCCCGCGGCGTCGAAGACGACGCCGGCATCGACCGGGTCTTCGAAGCTTGCCGGCACCGCGTCGCGCAGCGCGGATTCCGCGGTGGCGGGGTCGAGAGTGATGTCCCCGGCGACGGGATCGCCCATCCATGCGGTGACGTTCCAGAGCGGACGCTCCGCGAAGGCCGCGTCGGCGAGCGCGGTCGCATCGATCGCGGCACCGAGGTCGGCTCCTGTCAGGACGATGTCGTCACCGGCTCCGGTGAGAGTGACCTCGGTCTCGGCGACGTGAGCCTGGATGGTCTCTGCGGCGGCTCCGGGAGTGAGCCAGCCGACGGGGATTCCGGCGACAGTCGTGCCCGGGGCGATCAGGATCATCGATGCGGCGCCTGCGCCGATGGCCAGGGCTCCCACGCCGAGGCCGATCCACAGGCCGAGACGCTTCTTCTTGGGAGCGGGCTCGTTCGGTGCCCAGGCGAGCTCCCGGTCGCCGCTGCTCGGCGGCTGGGAGTCGGTGGGAGCATTGCCGGAGTCGCCGGGCGCGCCGTTCTGCAGCTGGTCACCGGAGGCGGTCGCCTCGGTCAGCTTCTCGGTCTTCGCATCCTGCGCTGAGATCAGATCGGTCACGAACATCACCCCCCGGTTTCTCGCGTGTCCTTACCGATATGCTACGCGATCGCGTATAACGGGGAGGCAACGGTCCGTGGACCTGTGGAGATCCCTCTCGCGTCAGTCGGCGACGACCGCGAGGCCGTCGATCTCGACGAGCATCTCCTCGCGCGGGAGACCGGTGAAGACGGTGGTGCGCGACGGCAGGACGCCGCTGGTCGTGTGCGCGGTCACGAAGGCGCCGTACGCGTCGTTCATGATCGCGAAGTCCTCGCGCTTGGTCAGGTAGACGCGCAGCATCACGACATCGTCGAACGTCGCGCCAGAGGCCTCGACGATCGCCTTGACGTTCTCGAGGGTGCGCGTGGTCTGAGCCGCGACATCGCCCGGGAAGAGATACTCGTTCGTCTGGGGATCGACGGGACCCTGACCGGAGACCTGCACGATCGGGCCCTTGCGGATGCCCTGCGAGAAGGTGTGGGCGGGGGCGGGGGCGGCGTCGGTCGACACTCGGATCTTCGCGGTCATGAGGCCAGCCTAGTAGCCTTGTTAGATGCCTCTACAAATCCCGGATCCTGTTCTCGGCACCTGGGCGAAGGGTTTCCCTTCGCGATCCGCGGGGCTCCGGCTCTCGGAGGTCGCCGGGGCGGGTCTGCACGTCTCCGACCTCGTCACTCCGGTTCTGACGGTGCACGAGGCCGCGCTCGCGCACAACGAGTCGACCGTCTTCGCGTGGGCGGAGCGACAGGGTGTGCTTCTCGCTCCCCATGGCAAGACGACGATGGCGCCGGCCCTGTGGCAGCGACTTCTCGACGCGGGGGCGTGGGGCATCTCGGTCGCGACGCCGTGGCAGGCGGAGGTCGCCGTCGAGGCAGGGGTCTCCACCGTGCTGATCGCGAACTCGGTGACCGATGGCACGGCCGCACGTCACCTCGGCGATCTGCTCGCCGCGGATCGCGACCTCCGGATCCTGTGCTGGGCCGACTCCCTCGACACCGTCGGCATCCTCGCAGACGCCCTCGAGGGCGCCGACCGCCCGCTCGACGTGCTCGTCGAACTCGGCGGCAGGGGCGGCCGCACCGGTGCCCGCAGCGTGGACGAGGGCGAGCGCATCGCCCAGGCGATCCTCGCGGCACCCGGTCTGCGGCTCGCCGGCGTCACGGGATACGAGGGTCCGTTCGGCCCCGACCGGGAAGACGCATCGGTCGCGGCGGTCGACGCCTATCTGTCGACGCTGGTCGAGCTGCATCGACGTCTCGCCTACCCGCCCGACGTCCGCCCCGTGCTCAGCGCAGGCGGCAGCGCTTTTCCCGACCGAGCCGCGGCGGTCTTGGCCCCGCAGCGCGGGGATGCCGACATCGTGCTGCGCTCGGGGGCATTCCAGATCCACGACGACGGCTTCTACTCGCGCATGTCGCCGTTCGGTCCGCTGACATCGACGGAACCGCTGCGGTCGGCCATGCATGCCTGGTCGCGCGTCGTCTCTCAGCCAGAGCACGGACTCGCGCTGCTGGACGCGGGGCGACGCGACGTGCCCTTCGACCTCGATCTGCCCGTGCCTCAGTCGGTCACAGGACGGATCACCGCTCTCAATGATCAGCACGCGTTCCTCGACCTCGCAGACGGGGCGGGTGTCGCCGTCGGGGACGTCGTGCGACTCGGGCTGTCGCACCCGTGCACGGCCTTCGACAAGTGGCGTGTGGTGGCAGTGATCGACGACCCGGATGCAGCAGATCCGCGTGTGATCGGAGCGGTGGCGACATGCTTCTGAGCACCGAGAAGCCGGTGCGGGTCTACCGTGGCGCCACGGTGGTCGACGGCACCGGCGCCGAGCAGTTCGTCGCCGATGTCGCGGTCGAGGGATCGCGCATCGTGGCGGTGATCCGCGAGGGCGACGAGGACCGGCTGGAGCTGCCGGCGGATGCGGTCGAGATCGTCGCCACGGGGCTGGTCCTCGCGCCCGGTTTCATCGACATGCACGCACACAGCGAGCTGGCCGTGCTGCAGGGAGTCGCGCACGACGCCAAGATCCTGCAGGGTGTCACGACGGAGGTGCTCGGCCAGGACGGACTCGGCTACGCGCCGCTCGACGATGCGGCAGCAGCAGTGATCCCCGCTCAGATCGCCGGCTGGAACGGCATGCCCTCCGCTGCCCCCTGGCGCTCGATGGGAGACCTGCTCACCGCGATCGACGAGGTGTCGGTGGCCAACGCCGCCGTCCTGGTGCCTCAGGGCAACCTGCGGATGATGGTGGTGGGCCACGAGAACCGCGCGGCCACCCGCGAGGAGATCGCGGAGATGTCGGGCATCCTCGGCGAGGCGCTCGACGCGGGAGCGTTCGGGATGTCGAGCGGGCTGACGTACACCCCGGGCATGTACGCCGACACCGCCGAGCTGGAGGCGCTCTGCCGCGTCGTCGCCGAGCGTGGCGGGTACTGGGCGCCGCACACGCGAAGCTACGGCGGGGGAGCCCTCGACGCCTATCGAGAGGCGCTCGACATCGGCCGCCGCACGGGGTGTCCGATCCATCTGACGCACGCGACGATGAACTTCGCGCCGAACCGCGGGCGCGCGGCGGAGCTGCTGGCACTCGTGGACGAGGCGCTCGAAGACGGCGTCGACGTCACTCTCGACACCTACCCCTACCTTCCCGGCGCCACGACACTGGCGGCCCTGCTTCCGAGCAGGCTCGCCGAGAGCGGAGACCTGCTGGCGACCATCGCCGCCCTCGACAGGGCGGGTCGCGAGGCCGTGCGCGTCGAGCTCGAGGAGATCGGCTGCGACGGATTCCATGGCGAACGCGCCGACTGGTCGGCGATCCAGATCTCCGGCACCTCCGCGCCCGACCTCGCAGACCTCGTCGGGCGCACCGTCGATGAGATCGCCGCATCGTCTGGCAGACGCGCCGTCGACGTCGTGCTGGACACGATCCTCGAAGACGGCGGTGCGACCGGCATCCTGATGCACATCGGCGACGAGGACAATGTCCGCGCGATCATGCGGCACCCGCGGCACTGCGGCGGCAGCGACGGGATCCTGATCGGGGCGCGACCGCACCCGCGAGGCCGGGGAACCTTCCCCCGTTATCTCGGGCACTACGTGCGCGAGCTCGGGGTCCTCTCCCTCGAACAGGCCGTTCGGCATCTGTCCGGCACGCCGGCGATGCGACTGGGCCTCGACCGGGGCGACGCGCCACGAGGCGTGATCCGCGAGGGAGCGACGGCCGATCTGGTGCTGTTCGATCCCGAGACCATCTCGGCGGGGGCGACGTTCGATGAACCGCACCGCGCGCCGGTGGGGATCGACGAGGTGCTCGTCGCCGGTGTGCCTGTGGTGGCGGCGGGTCGCACTTCCGGCGCGACACCGGGTCGCGCTCTGACGATGACTCCCGCGCCCCATCGTGCGCCCGTCCCGAACATCCGCTCGGTGATCGACCCGGCTGCTGCCCCTTTCGACTGGACTGCTCGCACACCGGTCATGGCTCCTGACACGCTCGCGATCAGCGCGTCCCGTCTCGGTGACCTCCGCGAGGCTCCGGACTCGCCCCCCGCGATCACCCTGCTCGTCGACGAGTCCCTCGCAGACGAGCCGTTCGCCCGAGAGCGCCTGGGCGCAGAAGCCTTCCGGGTTACTGTCGCCGCCCATCGGATCGAGGTCGCGGGTGCCAGCCCGGCCGGGGTGTTCCGAGGCGTCACCCTGCTGAGACAGCTGCGCGAACCGGGCGCTGATCGCGCACGGATCCCCGCCGGGGTCTGGGAGTCCGCGCCCGCCTACGCCTGGCGAGGCGTGATGCTCGACGTCGCACGGCATTTCCGCCCCGTCGAAGATCTCGAGCGACTGGTCGATCTGATGGCCGACCACCACCTCACGCACCTGCACCTGCACCTCACCGACGACCAGGGATGGCGCTTCGAGGTGCCGGGGTTCCCGCGTCTGACCGAGGTGGGCGCTCGCCGAGAGGAGACGCAGCTGGGGCATGGGCCCCGCGCCACCGTGGAGGCGGGGCTGCACGAGGGCTACTACACGGATGCCGAGCTGCGCGGCCTTGTCGCCTACGCCGCAGAGAGATTCGTGACGGTCGTGCCGGAGGTCGAGCTGCCGGGGCATATCCAGGCGGGTCTCGCCGCCTATCCCGAGCTGGGCAACACCGACGTCGGCGACCCTGTCGTCGTGCCATGGTCGCGCTTCGGAGTGAACCCGCGGACGCTCGCTCCGACGGACGAGGCGCTCGCCTTCGGGCGGGCAGCGATCGACGCGCTGTGCGATCTCTTCGATTCTCCGTGGATCGGCATCGGCGGTGACGAGGTTCCGGTGACCGAGTGGGCGCAGAGCGCCGCTGCGAGCCAACGGATGCGCGAGCTCGGTCTCGCGACTCCGCACGATGTGCAGCCGTGGTTCACGGATCAGTTCGTGGCGCACGTCCGCAGCCGCGGACGCACAGCCCTCGCCTGGGACGAGGTGCTCGAGGGCGACGTCCCCGAGGGAGTGCAGGTCCTCGCGTGGCGGGGCCCCGTCGCCATGCAGGAGGCGCTGCGGCGCGGCATCCCCGTGATCGCGTGCCCCGACCTCGAGGTGTATCTCGACTATCCGCAGTCGGAATCGGGGGAGGAGCCGATCAGCGTCGGACCGCCGCTGCCGATCGAGCGCGCGTATGCGCTGCGCGTCGAGGACGGCGCGTCCGGAGGACAGGCCAACGTGTGGACCGAGCACCTCCCGACGAGAGACCGTGTCGACTTCGCGATGTTCCCCCGTCTTGCCGCGATCGCCGAGCGGCTGTGGGACGGCGGCGAACCTCCTCCGTACGAGGGGTTCGCCCGCAGGCTTCCGATCCACCTCAGACGCCTCGCGGAGTCAGGGGTGCGGTATCGTCCTCTCGACGGTCCGACGCCGACGCAGAGGCGTCCTGGAGTACCGGGGAAGCCCCTCACCCGTGAGGCTCGGCAGGACATCGTGGCGGGCCTCGTGGAGCGCCTGTCCGGGTCCCATGGCACCGCCGACGGGGTACTCTCGGCATAATGTAACGTTTCCGTAACCCTCCCTGTGCTAACTGAGGCAGGGGTTGCGAAATTTTTGTTCGTAAGGTCTACTAACAAACATGTCCGTATCGGATGGATCGCGTCCCTCGACGTCGCCAGATTACGTCGCCGCGAGCGCACACGCCTTCGGCCCGGGGCGCCACCTGCGTTCGCGATCGAAGGTGCTCCCGGAGCACGCTCGCGGCCACAACCGTGCTCTGGTTCTGCAGACTCTCTACCACTCGGGCGCGATGAGTCGGGCGGACCTCTCGCGAGAGACGGGCCTGACGCGAGTCACCATCTCAGACCTCGTCGCCGAGTTCATCGCCGACGGGATCGTCGTCGAGATGGGAGTGCGCGAGACGGTCGGACCGGGCAAGCCTCCGATTCTCATCGACATCGACCGTGTCGGTCATCAGATCATCGGGCTCGATCTCTCGGGCCCCCACGCGTTCGTGGGCGCGCTGCTCAGTCTCGACGGCGACGTGCTCGAGCGCCGCGAAGTGCCACGGCCCGAGAGTGCAGACGGTGACGCCGCCTACGCCGCCACCCTCGAACTCGCGCGCGCGCTCGCCGAGACGGCGACACAGCCCATCCTCGGCGTCGGAATCGGCAGCCCAGGTGTCGTGCGCCCAGACGGCGTCGTGCTCAGCTCGCCGAACCTGGGATGGAGCAACCTGCCTCTCGAAGCAAAGCTCGGCATCGATCTCGACCTGCCGGTGCTCGTGCGCAACGACGCCAACGCCGCGGTGCTCGCCGAATACACGTTCGGCGAGGCGAAGGCCGACTTCATGCTCATCAAGATCGGTCGAGGAGTCGGAGCAGGGGTCATCACCGGCAGCCAGCCGCTTCTCGGCAGCCGCTTCGCCGCGGGCGAGATCGGGCACGTCGTCGTCGGCACAGACGGCGGTCCCCGCTGTGCGTGCGGCAAGGACGGCTGTCTCGAAGCCTGGCTGAGCGAGACGCGACTGCGCCCGGCCATCGCGGCCGCTCCCGAGTCGCGCGACGAGATCCTCCGCGACGCCGGCACCCGCATGGGCATCGCGATAGCCCCGATCGTGGCGGCCCTGGATCTGTCCGAAGTCGTGCTCTCAGGCCCGGAGGACCTGCTCGACGGCGTGCTGATCGACGCTGCGGTCGAGACCCTGCACGCGCGCACGCTCGAGGGCGTCTTTGAGGATGCGCTCATCCGACGCACCCACCAGGAGGACATCGTTCTGCGCGGCGCCGCTGTGATGGTGCTCTCCAGTCAGCTGGGCGTCTCGTGATCTGCATCTGCGGACGCGACCGCAGCCTCGACCCGAAGACGAGCAGGAGCGCCATCCGATGACGGATGCGATCACCGTCGGCCTGTCCGGTCGGCCGATTCGAGTGGGCCTGGACGTCGGCGGAACCAAGATCGATGCCGTGGCGGTGTCGCCCGACGGAGACATCCTGGCGCGCCTTCGCCGTCCGACCGGATGGGGCGAGGAGGCGGTCGTGGTCAGCATCATCGATGCCGTCGACGCGCTCGCCGTCGACGGAGGGTTCGCCCGCTCCGCCGTCGAATCGGTGGGTGTCGGCATCCCCGGGCTCGTCGACGCGGATACCGGCCGAGTCCTGCATGCCGTGAACCTCGGTGTCGAGTCGCTGGATCTCGCCGGTCTCGCCGGTGGACAGCTGGGGATCCCGGTGCGAGTCGAGAACGATGTGAAGGCGGCCGCGCTCGGTGCTGCGGTGCTGCGCGGCGTCGACGGCTCGATGGCCTACCTCAACCTCGGCACGGGTGTCGCCGCCGGCATCGTCATCGACGGCACGATCTGGCGTGGCGCGCGGGGGACCGCCGGCGAGGTCGGCCACCTCTCGGTCGACCCGAACGGACGGCTCTGCGGCTGCGGGCAGCGCGGATGCATCGAGACCTTCTGCGGCGGTGGCGCGCTCGCCCGCGCCTGGGATCGGCCGGGGGCGTTGCCGGTGCGCGACATCCTCGACGCGGCCGAGGCGGGCGATGAGCGCGCCGCCGGTCTGCGTGCCGACCTGTTCCACGGCGCAGCGGCGGCGGTCAGGGCCCTCGTGCTCTCCGCAGACGTCGAACGTGTGATCATCGGCGGCGGCCTCACCTCGCTCGGAGAGAGACTCTTCTCAGGCGTCCGCAGAGCCCTCCAGTCCGGCGCCGAGGCGTCGCCCTTCATGCGCTCGCTGCACCTGGACGACAGGATCGAACTGCTCCCTGCCGGCTCTCCCGCCGCGGCCTTCGGGGCAGCGGTCGTCGGCGCAACCACCCCCTCTAAGGAGATCGTTTCCCATGGCTGAAGTCGTCATCGTCGAGAACGCAGAAGCAGCAGGCGCACTGGTCGCCGCCGAGATCGTCGAGTTGGTCGACGGGCGTCCGGATGCCGTGCTCGGCCTCGCCACCGGCTCGACGCCTCTTCCCGTCTACAAGGCGCTGCGTGAGAAGCTCGCGGGTCGCGATGTCTCGCAGGTGCGCGGATTCGCGCTGGACGAGTACGTGGGACTCGACCCGGCTCATCCCGAGAGCTACCGCTCGGTCATCACCCGCGAGGTCGTGGAGCCCCTCGGGCTCGACCCGCGCCGGATCCACGTGCCCAACGGCGCACAGGAGACGATCCAGCACGCGGGCGACGACTACGAGACCGCCATCGAAGCAGCCGGAGGAGTCGACCTGCAGATCCTCGGCATCGGTACCGACGGACACATCGGATTCAACGAGCCGGGGTCGTCGTTCGCCTCGCGGACACGCGTCAAGACACTCACCGTGCAGACGCGCGAAGACAACGCGCGCTTCTTCGACTCGATCGACGACGTGCCGAAGCACTGCATCACGCAGGGTCTGGGAACGATCCTGCGCGCGCGTCACCTCGTGCTGCTCGCCTTCGGAGAGGGCAAGGCTCAGGCGGTCGCGGACGCCGTCGAGGGGCCGCTGTCGGCCATCCTCCCCGGTTCGGCCATCCAACTGCATCCGCACGCCACCGTCGTGGTCGACGAAGCCGCGGCGTCTCGCCTCAAGCTCTCCGACTACTACCGCTACACCTACGCCAACAAGCCGAGCTGGCAGGGCATCTGATCCGATCGATCCTCAGGCCCGCGTTGCGGGCCACGCGAGCGGCAGCAGGTGCTCGACGCTGAGCGGCGCCAGCGGCAGCGTCTCGGCGTCGGCGGGGGTGATCCACCGCAGCTCGGCGAGCTCGGCCTGCACCACCACCTCGGCGGCGGCGATGGACACCGAGAACGCCTCGGCCACGACCCGGTGACCCGGCTCGTTCGCGGCCTCGGAGACGAACGTGCCGAGGGGCTCGAGGTCGGCCTCGTCGAGGCGCAGGCCGAGCTCTTCGTGCAACTCGCGGATCAGCGTCTGCGACGGCGTCTCGCCGGGCTCCGGTTTGCCGCCGGGCTGCATGAAGCGCGTCGTGCCCTGCTTGCGGACCACCAGCACTCGGCCGGTGTCGTCGACGATGACCGCCGCGCTGACGTGGATGTCAGGCATCGGGTGCGAACACCTTGCCGGGGTTGAGGATGCCGAGCGGGTCGAACACCCGGGTGATCTGACGCTGCAGCTCCCACTGGTCGTCTCCGAGCTCGTCGGCCAGCCAGCGGCTCTTCAGGGTTCCGATGCCGTGCTCGCCGGTCAGCGTGCCACCGAGGGCGATCGCGGCCCGGAACAGCTCGTCTGCGGCGGCCCAGACCTCAGCGGGGGGCTCGGCGCCCTCGAAGATGAAGTTCGGGTGCAGGTTTCCGTCTCCCGCGTGCGCCACCGTGGGAATGGTCATCGAGTAGGCCTTCTCGATGCGGGCGATCTCGTCGAACATCGCGGGCATCGCACTGCGCGGCACCGACACGTCCTCGATGAGGGTCGTCCCGAGAGCGGACATCGCAGGGTGCATGGCGCGACGTATCGCCAGCAGGCGCTCGCCTTCCTCTCGGTCGTGCGAGACCTGAGTCGCACCGTGGTGAGAGGTCAGGATCTCCGCGATCGTCGCCGCCTCGGCGACGGCGGCCGGGCCATCGGTTTGGATCGTCAGCTGCGCGCTTCCGGCGGCGGGGGAGGGCAGCTCCAGCAGGGCGGCGACAGCGGCGAGGCTCGCCGAGTCCATCAGCTCCATGATCGCCGGCTGCACACCGGAGGCGGTGACCGCGGCGGATGCGGATGCCGCTGTGCGCACGTCGGGGAAGATCGCCGTCACCGTGCAGGTGGCTCCCTCGACGAGCCGGCGAAGCTTCAGCGTGGCGCCGACGACCACGCCGAGAGTGCCTTCCGAGCCGATCACGAGCGAGGTGAGGTCGAGCCCCGTCACGCCCTTGACGCTGCGGTGGCCGAGGCGCATCAGTCGGCCGTCAGCGAGCACCAGGTCGACCCCGAGGACGGCGTCCTTCACGACGCCGTACTTCGCGCAGAGCAGCCCGCCTGCGCCGGTGGCGATGTTGCCGCCGACGGTCGAGATCGCGCGGCTGGCGGGGTCGGGGGCCCACCAGAGTCCGTGCTCTGCGAGGACGTCGTTGAGGTCGGAGTTGAGGATGCCGGGTTCGACGACGGCGAGCAGGTCATCGGCGCGGATCTCGCGGATCGCGGTCATACGGCGGGTGGAGAGCACGATCTCTCCCTCGCCGCCGTTCGCCGCACCGGCGAGACCGGTGCCGGCCCCGCGCACCACGACGGGCGTGGCTGTGCCGGTGGCTATGCGCATCACGGTCTGGACGTGTTCGACGGTCTCGGCATGCACGACCGCGAGGGGCTGACCTGGCGCTGCGTGCCCTGACCGGTCGGCGCGGGCTTCTTCGAGGATCGTGGCATCGGTGTCGACGATGTCGCCGAGTGCGGCGACGAGCTGGTCGAGAGCGCTCATCGGATGCGACGCCGCCCGCTCACCACTCCGGCGCCGACTGCGACCACGGCGAATGCGGTGCCGATGATCGGCTGATCCATCAGCCACCACGCGATCGTGACCCCGACGTAGATCAGCAGCTCGACGACGACCCGCAGGAACGGGTGCAGGCGCAGCACAGGACGCGGGGAGAGGAAGAGAGCCCACACCAGGATCACGACGAGGGGAGCACCGATGCCGATGACGATGTTCCAGGGGAACGGCCACAGGGCGAATCCCCACAGCGCGAGCGTGCCCACGGCGACGATCAGGACCACCGATCGGACGATGTCGAGGGCGGTGATGTTCGGGCGGTCGACGCCGGGGACGGAGGCGGGATCCTGGGACATGGATCCAGTCTATTCGCCGCAGATGGCGGGTCAGAGCGCGGGGACGGCCTCGTCTGCGGCGGGAACGGCCTCGTCGACTGCGGGCGCAGTCTCGTCGACGGGAGCGGTCTCTTCTTCGACCGACGGCTCGGCCGGAGGAGCCGTCTCCACCGGAGCGGAGGGCTCGACGGGCGCGGCCGGTTCGGGAGCCGGGGTCTCGGGAGCGACCTCTGCGTCGGGGGCCTCGACGGGAGCCACGGGGGCGGCCTCGTCCGGTGCAGCGGGTGCGGCCTCGTCCGTCGGCTCCGGTGCAGGCACGACCGTGTCGCCCGGGGTCGGGACCGCGGGCGCGTCCTCGGCGGGATCTTCGGCCGGCGCACCGCAGGCAGGCGCGAGCAGGACGGATTCGAGGGTGACCCCGAGCGCTGAGAGACTCGTGGTGACCGGCAGGACCGGACCGGCCTCCGTCACATAGTGGATCTCGACGGTCGCGCCGAGGATGATCTGCACGAGTCCGGGGCGCAGCTCGATCGTGCCGGTTCCGGCGTCACTCAGCGATGTGCTGTCGGCACCGCCGTGACTGCCACCGAGCAGGGCCTCGATGTCGGCACCTGCTTCACCGGACACGTCCAGGGTCACATAGGTGATGGCTCGAGCGTCGAGACACAGGTCGGCGAGGGTGACCACGATTGGGGTCGTGGGGACCGCCGGTTCGCCGGGGTTCTCTTCTCCGGGGGTTTCGCCGCCGGGGTTCTCTTCTCCGGGGGTTTCGCCGCCGGGGGTCTCTTCTCCGGGGGTTTCGCCGCCGGGGGTCTCTTCTCCGGGGGTTTCGCCGCCGGGGGTCTCTTCTCCGGGAGTTTCTTCACCGGGAGTCTCTTCTCCGGGGACATCGTCTTCCGGAGCCGGCTTCGATGTCTCGACCTGAGCCGACGGCGCGACGATAGCGGGCGCGATGTCCTCGGCCGGCTCAGGGGTGACGGGCGCCTCAACCGGCGGCGTGACCGGTTCGGGTTCGGTCTCCGCATCGTCGACGATCGGCGTCTTCTCGTCGGACATCGATTCGTCGGGTCCGACATCGGCACTGATCGACGAGGAGTCGCTGTCGCCGGCACTGGGCAGCGATGCCGCTGGTGACGCGCCGGTGAGGCTCGGGATGATGGTGGCAGCCGCTACGACACCCGCGACCACGAGAGCGGCTGAGCCAGCGCCCACGAGCGCGCCGACACCGCTGAAGATGCCGCCGCTGGTCGCACCACCGGCTCCGCCGCCTGCTGCACCGCCGCCTGCTGCACCGCCACCGCCCGTCGTACCGCCGCCTGCTGCACCGCTCGAGGACGCGGCTGTCGCGCCTCCCGCGACGACGACCGCGCCCTCGGTGATTCCCGAAGGCATGGCCGCGAGCGCGACGATCGGGGTGCCGCCGCCCTGCAGCGTGGCGAGATAACCTGCGGAACCCGTGATGCCGAGGACGAGCGGGAGCAGCACGAGCGCCAGCCGCTTCGACACGTCCTTGGCCTCAGCGGCGACGATCATGCAGCGTGCGCACTCTTCGAGGTGCTGCTCGAGACGGTTGTGGTCTCGATTGCTGAGGTTGCCGCGCGAGTAGGCGCCCAGATGCTCGATGGTCCACTGGCAGTCGGAGCCCGCGGCTGCGCTGCGGAGATGGGCCTGGATCCATGCTTCGCGAAGCCCTTCGCGCGCGCGGAACGCGAGCTGCGAGACGGCGCCCGCCTTCATGCCGAGCAGGGTCGCCGCCTCCTGCGGCTTCATCTGCTCGATCTCGGTGTACCAGAGCACCTCCTGCCAACGGGAGGGAAGGCTGCGGAACGCCTGCGCGGTCAGGCTGCGATCGAGGGCCTCGTTGGCCGCCTGGTCGGTGCTGTCGGGGTCGGCGACGCTGTCGAGCTCGTCGATGGCCGACTCGCGGCGAGAGCGGCCCCAGGCCGCGGCGGTGTTGCGGATGCTCGTGAACAGATACGCGCGGAACGAGCCGTTGGGCCCGCCGCCCTTGACGATCGCCTGATAGATGCGGGTGTAGGACTCCTGCACGAGATCGTCCGGGTCGATCGACGACGTGATCGACCGGGCGACGGACATGCCGGAGGGGTAGTGCCGCCTCCAGAGTTCGCCGAAGGCCGCTGCGTCACCCGAGCGGGTGCGCAGGACGAGATCGGCGTCGGCGATCGTTTCCTCGTGCGAAGTGCTGTCCTGATCCATGTCATCCATCTGTCGTGGAGCGCGGGTGCGCCTCCACATGAAGAGACGCGTGAACCCCATTTTCATCACGCGCCGTCTCCCATTCTCTCTCCAATCTCCCAGGCTTGCCACCCCTTCCGAGAAACCGGCCGCGAACTGCCTGCCCCGATAAAGTCCTGGTCACGCGCAGATCGATCGATTCTTGAGGACAACCTCAAAAAAAGATCCGGGGAACCGCGTAATGAATCGGCATCGCCTTCGTCTCATCAGGTGAGACAGCCATGGGGCTCCACCGGGGGGCGGAGCTCAGGCGCTGGTGCAAGGGGTAAGTGCACCGGCATGGCGGGTCGGGCACCTCGGGGGAGGAGCGCTCGACCCGCCAGCTCTCGCGCAGGGGAGGGAAATGTGACAGGGCCGCCGATCTGGGGAACGGCGGCCCTTCACCCACTTCGGCGGCGTGGCGGCAGAGCACCTCTGCACTTCGATTCGCTCGCGGCGTCGGATCGCGCGACATCGGGTCGCTCGACGTCAGGCTCGCGACATCCGACTACGGGCGATCGCCCACCCACACGCGCACAACCTGCAGCTGCGCGTCCAGAAGCACGGCGTCGGCGACGTATCCGACCGCGAGGCGGCCGAGTCGGTCACCATATCCGATGGCGGCCGCCGGAGTCTCGGTGAGAGCGCGCACGGCCTCCGCGAGTGGCGCCCCTGCAGCGGTCGCCCTGCGCAGCGCGTCGTCCTGAGTGAGGGTCGACCCGGCGATCGAGCCGGTGTCGTCCGCGCGCGCTATGCCGTCTTCGACCGTGACGCTCACGGCGCCCAGGTCGTAGTGGCCGTCGGCACTGCCCGCGGCAGCCATGGCGTCGGTGACGAGCGCCACGCGGCCGGGTGCCGAGTCGAACACGAGCTTGATCACGTGCGGATCGAGGTGAACGCCGTCGGCGATCACCTCGAGCACCACGCGACGGTCGCCGGCCGCGGCCAGCACCGGCCCTGGCGCGCGATGGTGGATGCCGGGCATGGCGTTGAATGCGTGTGTCAGCACGGTCGCGCCTGAGTCGAACGCGGCGACCGCTGTCTCGGCATCCGCGCTCGTGTGCCCCACCGCAGCAACAGCGCCGGCGTCGACGATCAGCCGGACCGCGTCGAGGCCACCGGGCAGCTCCGGCGCGATCGTCACCTGCCGGATCGTGCCGCGGCCGGCATCGAGCAGTCGAGCGACATCGTCGCGCGCCGGAGCCAGCAGCAACGACGGCTCATGTGCTCCGTGGTGCGCAGGGTCGAGGAACGGTCCCTCCAGATGCGAGCCGAGGATGTCGGCATCCGTCTCCATCAGGTCGGCGATCTCCGCGACGCGCTGCGCGAGGGCGTCCACCGGCGCGGTGACGAGCGAGATCACCGATCGCGTGGTGCCGTGAGAACGGTGCAGAGCACGAGCCGCGCGGATCGCCTCCGCGCCGTCGTCGAATGAGGCGCCCGCGCCGCCGTGGCAGTGGATGTCGATGAAGCCGGGCGTGAGCACGGCATCCGGTCCGGCGACGACGGTCGCATCGACGACCTCGTCTGCCCTGCTCCACGACTGTCCGGTTCCGACGGCGACGACCCGGCCGTCTTCCATCCGCACCCAGGAGTCTGCGACCTCGGTGCCGTGGTCGATCAGCCGGGCAGAGTGGATGACGAGCGATCCTGTCGCTGCGGAATCGGTGGTCATCGTTCGCTCCAGGGGATCTCGGCTGCGGGGTGGAAATCGACGCCTTCAGCCTTCCACAGCGGGGCCAGCCCGCCGAGCCGTCTGCGGAACGACTCCCAGTCTCGGCCAGAAGCGCTCTGCGGCGACCAGGCGACCTCGGCGTGGGCGGCGGCCCGCGGGAACACGAGCTGCTCGACATCGCTGAGGCTGCGGGTCGTCTCGCTCCACAGCGGAGCCTCGATGCCGAGGATCGCGGCCTCAGGCACGTCGAGCGCTGCGGTCGGTTCCCATTCGTATGCCGTGCGGACGTCGATGATCGCGGCCCAGGTCAACCCGAGCGGGAAGTCAGCGGAGTACTTCATGTCGAGGTAGGCGACGTCGGCGGTCGACATGATGAGCGCGCCGCCGCGCTCGACGAAGTGCGCGGCCTCCGCGGCATGCGATCCCTCGGGCGTGGTCTTGCCCCAGTACTGGCCGATCGTGCCCTCGGCGATGTCCTTCGCCGCGCCGACCTCGTGCCACGCCAGGGGGATCTTGCCCTCCTCGAAGACGATCGCGGTCGCGCGCTCGACGAAGTGATCGAAATCGGCCTGCGGGGTGCCGAGCGACTCGTCTCCGCCGATGTGGATGAACGGACCGGGTGTCATCTCGGCGAGCTCCCGCACCACGTCGCGCACGAACTCGTACGTGCGCTCCTCGTGGATGCGGACGCTCGAGTGTCCGACGCCCCACCCGAGGTAGGGCTCGCCGGCCACGGGGAGCGGCTGACCGAGGCGCGCCGATTCGGCGATCAGGCTGTCGTTCATGACCGGGTCCTCGACGAGCTCGGGATACGCGACGCCGATGGCGTGCGTGTGGCCGGGAAGGTCGATCTCGGGGATGACGAGCATGTGCCGCTCGGCCGCATAGGCCACGATCTCGCGATAGTCGTCCTTCGTGTAGAAACCTCCGGGATCGCCGAGCGATGCGGTCGATGACGCGAGTTCGGTGAGCTTGGGCCATGAGTCGATCTGGATGCGCCAGCCCTGGTCGTCGCTGAGGTGCAGGTGCAGATGGTTGAACTTCAGAGCGCTGGTGCTGTCGATGAACTTCTTGACCTCGGCGACGTCGAAGAAGTGCCGTGTGACGTCGAGCATCACGCCGCGGCGCTCGAATCGCGGCGCGTCCGTGATCTCGGCGTGCAGCAGCGCCCACCCCTCGTCGCCGTCTCGGAGCAGCTGCAGCAGAGTCTGCACCCCGTAGAAGAGTCCTGCCTCGTCGCCGCCGACGACCTCGACGGAGCCGGCGACCGTGAGCGTGTAGCCCTCGGGGGCGACGGCGGGGTCGACGCGCAGCACGATCGCCGAGGTCGGGTCTGTCGTGTCCGTGGAGTGGGAGAAGCGGATGCCGCTGCGTCGCTCTGCGGCATCGATCAGCTGCCGCGCGGCCGGCGAGTCACCGATGACTCGCGTGCTCTCGGAGACGGGCCACCGACCGTCGCCGGCGACGGCGGAGGAGGGGAGGGGAACAAGGGGCATGGAATGGGGAAGGACCATGAACAAAACCTACCCTGCGCCGAGTCGGCAGCACAGGGAAATCCGCTATGCTTTCTCACGTCGCGACTGGCGTCTGGGTGGACTACCACCGGGGAGCGACTGACCACGGAATTCGACCGCGCGCCTGGGCCGATAGGTATACCCCTTCGAATCCGTCGTCAGAGGAGCAAGTCATGACCGATCGTTACTTCAACGCCCCGCTCGCCGAGGTCGACCCCGAGATCGCACAGGTTCTCGACCGCGAGCTGAAGCGTCAGCAGACGTTCCTCGAGATGATCGCATCCGAGAACTTCGTCCCCGTCTCGGTGCTTCAGGCGCAGGGTTCGGTGCTCACCAACAAGTACGCCGAGGGCTACCCCGGACGCCGCTACTACGGCGGCTGCGAAGAGGTCGACGTCGCCGAGTCACTGGCGATCCAGCGTGCCAAGGACCTCTTCGGCTCGGAGTTCGCCAACGTCCAGCCGCACTCGGGAGCATCGGCCAACGCCGCCGTGCTGCACGCGATCGCCCGCCCCGGCGACACACTGCTCGGCCTCGCTCTCGACCAGGGCGGCCATCTGACGCACGGCATGAAGATCAACTTCTCAGGCCGCCTCTACGACATCGTCGCCTACGGAGTGGACCCCGAGACCTCGACGATCGACATGGACGAGGTGCGTCGCCTCGCGGTCGAGCACAAGCCCAAGGTCATCATCGCCGGGTGGTCGGCCTACCCCCGCACTCTCGACTTCGCCGCGTTCCGTGCGATCGCCGACGAGGTCGGCGCCCTGCTCTGGGTCGACATGGCGCACTTCGCCGGCCTCGTCGCCGCAGGCCTGCACCCGAACCCGGTGCCGCACGCACATGTCGTCTCCTCGACCGTGCACAAGACCATCGGCGGACCCCGTTCGGGCTTCATCCTGACGAACGACCCGGAGATCGCGAAGAAGATCAACACGGCAGTCTTCCCCGGACAGCAGGGCGGCCCGCTCATGCATGTGATCGCCGCCAAGGCGACCGCGTTCAAGCTCGCAGGCACCCCCGAGTTCAAGGAACGCCAGGAGCGCACGCTGCGCGGAGCTGCGATCCTCGCCGAGCGTCTGTCGCAGCAGGA
This sequence comes from Microbacterium sp. Leaf161, assembly GCF_001423645.1. NCBI lineage: Bacteria > Bacillati > Actinomycetota > Actinomycetes > Micrococcales > Microbacteriaceae > Microbacterium > Microbacterium sp. Leaf161. The sequence continues at coordinate 2,315,281 of NZ_LMOW01000001.1, forward strand.
TGTGCAGGATGCCGGCATCGGAGTGCGCTCCGGCGGCACCGACGTGCACCTGGTGCTGGTCGACCTTCGTGAGGCGGAGATCGACGGCAAGCAGGCCGAAGACCTGCTGCACGACATCCACATCACGGTGAACCGCAACGCGGTGCCCAACGACCCTCGTCCGCCGATGGTCACCTCGGGCCTGCGCATCGGAACTCCGGCACTCGCGACCCGCGGTTTCGGCGACGCCGAGTTCACCGAGGTCGCCGATGTGATCGCTCTCGCGCTGCTGCCCGGGGCTGACGTCGAGGCGCTCCGTGCTCGTGTCGACGCGCTCGCCGCCGTCTTCCCGCTCTACCCGGACCTGCAGCAGTGAACGCGAAGATCCTCGACGGAAAGGCGGCGTCAGCCGCGATCAAGGCCGAGCTGACCGAGCGTGTCGCCGCACTGAAGGCGAAGGGCATCGTCCCGGGCATCGCGACCGTGCTGGTCGGTGCCGACCCGGCATCCCAGCTCTACGTCGGCATGAAGCACCGTCAGTCCGAGGCGATCGGAATGAACTCGATTCAGCGCGAGCTGCCGGCCGACGCCACCCAGGCCGACGTCGAAGCGCTGATCGACGAGCTCAATGCCGACCCGGAGTGCCACGGGTACATCGTGCAGCTGCCGCTGCCGAAGCACATCGACACGGATGCGATCCTCGAGCGGATCGACCCCGCGAAAGATGCCGACGGCCTGCACCCGACCAACCTCGGCAGGCTCGTGCTCAACGTCAACAGCCCGATCCACACCCCGCTGCCGTGCACGCCGCGCGGTGTGATCGAGCTGCTGCTGCGCAACGACTACGACCTCACGGGCAAGCACGTCGTGGTCGTCGGACGCGGGGTGACCATCGGTCGTTCGATCGGGTTGCTGCTGACGAGGCGTGACCTGAACGCGACGGTCACGCTCACGCACACCGGCACGGTCGACATGCCGCGCTACCTGCGGGAGGCCGATGTCATCGTCGCGGCTGCGGGGGTGAAGCACCTCATCCGTGCGGAAGACGTCAAGCCGGGAGCCGCCGTGCTCGACGTGGGTGTGACGCGTGAGGTCGACCCTGAGACGGGCAAGAACAGGGTCTTCGGAGACGTGCATCCCGATGTCGCAGAGGTCGCGGGCTGGGTCTCGCCCAACCCCGGCGGCGTCGGCCCGATGACGGTCGCGCTGCTCATGACCAACGTCGTAGAGGCGGCCGAGCGGCTCGTCTGAGCCGACGGGCTGTCCAACCGCAGAACCTCGGAGAGGTCGCAGGGAGTCCACGGATCCCTGCGACCTCTCTGCACATCTGCAATGCGGCGCGGATGCCGAGGCTCCGCCGTGGGGCCGTCAACCCAGTTCGTCGAGCATCCGACGCTGTTCGGGGGTGAGCCCGTCGGAGAGTTCCGCGCGCGCTTCGGCGGTGGCGGGTGACTCCGCGGAGGGGGCGGTGGAAACGGGCGCAGACTTCTTTCCCGAACCCGAGACCTTCGCCTGCACGACGTCGTACAGGTCACTCGCCTTCGCGCGGAGCCTGTCGTCGACCTGGTCGTAGATCATCCAGCCGAACAGCAGGAAGAGCGGGGGAAGCGCGTAGCTCCAGAATCCGGAGGCTCGGACGCCGCTCAGCCAGACGACGGCCACCCAGATGACGAGCTCGACGAGGTAGACGAGGACGTACTGCACGACCTTCTCTCCGGTCTTCGTGCGGTCGGCGGCGGACTTGGCCGCGGCCTTGCGGAACGCGCCGGTGAGCAGCGGCTTCACGAAGAGCGCCGCAAGGGTGAGGACGACCGCGGCCCAGAGCGCGTTGAATCCTACCGAGACCCCGGCGGACAGCAGGCCGATGAGCAGCAGGACCGCCACGTTGAACACGTAGAGCGCGGCGAATCGGACGATTCCGTTCTTCATTTGACCAGAATTCCACACTCTCGGGTGCCGCGGCATCTCCGATGGCGCAGACGGATCAGCGTGCAGGAAAGGCGCGTTCGACCGCATCCACCACCGCGCCGTAGACCGAGTCCCACGGAACCAGCGGGGGAGTCACGCCGGCGAGCTCGAGGCTCACAGCGCCGTGCACCTGTGCCCAGACGGTGAGGGCGGCGGTCGCTACGTCCGGCTCGTCGACGCGTGCCGCAAGTGCGCGCATCAGCGGAGCCATCGCCGTGCTCATGGTCGCCTCGTCGGGTCGGCAGTCCTCGGTCGCCACGCCCCCGCCGAACATCAGGCGGTAGAGCGCAGGGTTGGTCATCGCCCATGACCGATAGGCGAGTCCGAGCGCGCGCAGCCCCTCGGACTCGGCCGCAGCCTGCGCCTCACCGAACGAGGCGAAGCCGTGCTCGATGACGGAGACGAGCAGCTCGGCCTTGCCGCCGAACAGGGCGTAGACGGCCGAGGTCGACGTGCCGGCGTTCTGTGCGATATCGCGCAGGCTGATGCGCTCGGGCCCCTTGTCGTCGACCATCTCGGCTGTCGCGGCGAGCAGACGATCGCGCAGAGCGTCGTCGTACAGAGGAGGTCTTGCCATGCGATCGATCCTATCGTAACGTTGTTGCATAACGCAGTTACATAACGACGTTCCAAGGAGTGGCTCATGGCTCAGCAGGTCTTCCCCGGTCGATTCACCGCGGCCCCCGACCGATCGGATGTCACGGTCTTCCTGATCGGGATGCGTGCCAACCGCTGGTGGCAGCTCGGCAAGGTGTGGTGGACCGCCAGCAAGATGCCGCCGATGCTGCAGCACCTCGCGACCCATCCGGACGCGGGGATGCTCGGTGCGCACAGCTGGTTCGGGCGCACGACGATCCTGCTGTCGTACTGGGAGAGTCCGGAGCACCTGCAGCGATTCGCGGCCGACCGCGATGCGCCGCATCTGCAGCCCTGGCGGGACTTCATGCGGACGCTGCAGGGCACGGGAAGCGTGGGCGTCTGGCATGAGACCTACCAGGTGCCCGTCGCCGACCTCGAGGCGGTGTACGTCGACATGCCGGCATTCGGGCTGGCGGCGGCCACGGCGCATGCGCCGGTCGGCTCCGGGACGAAGACAGCGCGCCAGCGACTGGGTCGCTGACGCGCTGCTCTCGCGAGGGGTCAGGCCTGCGGGTGCAGGCTGCTCTCGATGTTCGTGATGCGCGCCTGCTCGTCGAAGCGGAACGTCGCGGTTCCTGTCGCATCGGCGACCGTGGCGCCCGAGAAGGCCTCGTCGGACCAGGTGAGGTTCCACCCGGCGAGGCGCGCGGCATCCCACACGGCCGTGCGGGCGTCGGGCAGAGCCACGGTCGAGAGGATGCGAGGGAGGACGATCGCGGCGGAGGCGACCGTGAGCGGCGGGAGCGGTGCATCGAGCAGGAACACCGCGTAGGTGCCACCGCCCACCGGAGCCAGGTAGTAGGGGGCGCGGCCGGTGAGCTCGACGGCCACCGTGCCGACGGTGTGGGCGGCGGCGGCGATCCACTCGGCGTCGCCCGCGGCGTCGGCGGGGAAGGGGAGCTCGGTCTCGCTCAGCTCGACGATGCCGTGCTGGACGCCGTAGTCGCGGAGCTGGGCTGCGACGCCGGCAGGGTCGCCCTGCGGGTGCGCCCACGCCCAGAGCAGCGATCGCGGCCCCGGAGCGATCGTCGCGACGAGGTGGGCGCGGGCGACGAGCTGGCGCGCGGAGTCGGCGTTCGACGTGAAGGTCAGCGTTCCGGCGGCCATGTCGGCATCCCAGCGGTTGTCGCCGAGGTCCTCGAGGGCGGTGGCCAGGGAATCCTGACGGAGGGCGGAGAACAGTGCAGCACGGTCTGCGAGCGGCTGGAGCGCGGCGAAGGTCATGCCCACAGTCTCGCCCGGATTGCTATGAATCCGCCAACTCCTCCTGTGCGGAGAGGGCACCTGCCGGCCGACCCATGCGCCACACGCTGGGCACGATCAGCGTTGCGACGGCGATCGACGCATAGAGGATCGCCGAGGTGACGAGCACCGTCTCGACGTCGCTGTGGGTGATCAGCCAGCCGTACACGAGAGTGCCGATCGGCATCACGACGTAGCTGCCGAGCATGTCGTAGCTCGAGACGCGCGAGAGCTTGTCTCCGGGGATGTTCTCCATCATCGCGAGATTCCAGCCGGTGCTGAAGAGCTCGACGCCGGCACCCGCGATGAACGCGGCGATCGCCAGGAGGACCACGGCCGGGTGCACCCCGAGAACAGTCAGGGGAATCGCGAACGCGGCCATGCCGATCATCCCGTAGCGCAGCGGTCGCTTCAGGGGCAGCCACATCAGGATGAGGGTCATCAGCAGGATGCCGACGCCTTCGGCGCTGACGACCCACCCCCAGCCCGCGATGCCGAGTCGCTCGTCGTTCTTCGCGATGTACGGGCCGACGACACCCCACGCCCCGATGTGGATCGCGTTCATCACCATGAACGCGATCACGATGACCCAGAGCCACGTGCGGCTCCAGAACTCCTGCCAGCCGACGCGGAGGTCGTGGAACATCGTGGTCCCGCCGCCGTGATCGGGTGGCGGCAGCCGCACCATCGCGAGAACGGGGATCGCGATGACCCATCCGATCGCCTGCACGACCATCGCCCAGGCGGGCCCTGCGGTGGCGACCACGATGCCCGCGATGATCGGCCCGCCGATCGTCGTCGCCGAGCGCACGAACGAGAGCATGGCGTTGGCCTGCTGCAGGTGCTCAGCAGAGGTCAGCTGCGGGATGATGCCCTGCATCGCCGGCAACACGAACGCGGTCGATGCGCCGTTGACGACAGAGAGCAGCGCCAGCAGCGGAACCGTGGCCGTGCCGGTGAAGAGCAGCGCGGCCATGACCCCGACCGTGATGATGTCGATGACGTAGCAGGACTGGATGATCAGCGCGCGCGGGAGCCGGTCGGCTATCACCCCGCCGAACAGCAGGAACACGATGTTGCTGACAGTGAAGGCAGCCAGCACGAGCGACAGCGATCGCGCATCGTTGTCGATCTCCAGCACCGCGAAGGCGAGAGCGATCGACGACATCGAGCCGGCGATCAGGGTGATGGCTCGGGCGAGGAAGAACCAGCGGAATCCGCGGTCCTGCATCGCGGCGAGGGCGCGGATCATGACGGCGCCTCGCTTCTCTGCATCCGTCAATCCTGCCACGCCCCTGGCCGGGCGGTCGGCGTCAGTAGCTGGCGCGGGCGGCGTCGTCGGAGGCCGGGATGAAGCGCGCGGCGAGAGCCTCGGATGCTCGTGCGAGCATCGCCACGTCGGCGCCGACGGCCACGAAATCGGCGCCGGCTGCGATGTACGAATCGGCGGTGGCGGGGTCGAAGGCGTTCACGCCCACGGGAGTGCCCGCGCCCTTGACTGCAGCGAAGACCCGCTCGACCGCGCCGACGACATCGGGGTGCGTCTGCTGGCCGAGGAGCCCCATCGATGCCGAGAGGTCGGACGGGCCGACGAACACCGCATCCACGCCGTCGACCGAAGCGATCTCGGCGGCGGCGTCGACTCCGGCCCTCGTCTCGATCTGCACGGTCAGCGAGGTGTGCCGTGCCGAATCCTGCAGGTAGCCGTCGACGCGGTTCCAGCGGGCGCTGCGGGCGAGCGCGCTGCCGACTCCGCGCACACCGTGCGGCGGGTAGCGCGTCGCGGCGACCGCGGCGCGCGCTTCATCGGCAGACGACACCATCGGGACGATGATGTTCTGCGCACCGAGGTCGAGGACCTGCTTGATCGCGACGGCATCGTTGAACGGGACGCGCACGACGGGGACGATGGGGTAGGCGGCCGCGACCTGCAGCTGCAGCAGAGTGGACTCGAGCGTGTTGGCCGAGTGCTCCATGTCGATGAGCAGCCAGTCGAGACCGGATCCGGCGGCGACCTCGGTGACGAGCGGGCTGCCCGAGCACGCCCACATCCCGACGAGCGATCGGTCGGAGGCGGCGAGCTGCTCGCGGAAGGAGGGGCTCAGATGAAGCGGCATGCGATCGTTCCCATCGGTCCGTAGTCGCACAGCACCTCGTCGCCGCGCGACACCCACATCGGGCGTGTGAACGATCCTGCCAGGATGATCTCCCCGGCCTCGAGCCGCGCGCCGTGCTGATGGAACTTGTTCGCGAGCCACGCGACACCTGTCGCCGGATGACCGAGCACACCGGCCGCGACGCCGGTCTCCTCGATCTCGCCGTTGCGCGACAGCACTCCGGGCACCCAGCGCAGGTCGATCTCGTCCGGACGCTTGCGCACCGTGCCGAGCACCATCGCGCCGTACGCGGCGTTGTCGCTGATCGTGTCGACGATCGTCCGGCCCTCGAGCTCGATGTGCGAGTTCAGCACCTCGAGCGCCGGAACCGCGTAGTCGATCGCCGCGAGTGCGTCGTCGAGCGTGCAGTGAGGACCCTCGAGCGGATGCTTGAGCACGAACGCGAGCTCGACCTCGATGCGCACGTTCGAGAAGTGATCGACAAGGATCTCGGCGCCGGACTCGTAGACGGTGTCGTCGAACATCACGCCGTAGTCGGGCTCGGTGATGCCCGTGGCCTGCTGCATCGCCTTCGACGTCAGCCCGATCTTGCGACCGACGAGACGACGCCCTGCGGCGATCTGCGAATCGCGCCACACGCCCTGGATCGCATACGAGTCCTCGACGGTGGCCTCGGGGTAGCGCGCCGTGATGCGCGGGATCACCGAGTGGTTCCGGTCGGCCTCGGCCAGTTCCGCGGCGATCTGCGCGACGGTGTCTGCTGACAGCATCCGTTCCTGCTTCCTGTGGGTGCGTTTCGTCTCGGTGCTTCGTGCCTCGCGCGACGAACGGGGCACGAAGCGTCTCAGAGCTGGTGGCCGAGCTTGTACTCGCCCTGCTTGTACTCGGGCATGTCCTTGTCGTCGTCCGGGCGGGTGTACGAGAACCCGTCGGCTCCGATCGTGACGGCCATCTCGGAGTTGTCGGTGCGAGCCACGACCGGCTGGGGGTTGCCGTCGAGGTCGAGCACGAGCGAGGCCTCGGTGTACCACGAGGGCACGACCGGATTGCCCCACCAGTCCCGACGCTGGTTGTCGTGCACGTCCCAGGTGATGACGGGGTTGTCGGGGTCACCGGTGTAGTAGTCCTGCGTGTACACCTCGACGCGGTGGCCGTCGGGGTCGCGCAGGTACAGGTAGAACGCGTTCGAGACGCCGTGTCGGCCGGGACCGCGCTCGATGGCGTCGGAGCGGCGCAGGGCTCCGAGCTTGTCGCAGATCGCGAGGATGTTGTGCTTCTCGTGGGTGGCGAAGCACACGTGGTGCATACGCGGTCCGTCGCCGCCGGTCATCGCGGTGTCGTGCACGGTCGGCTTGCGGCGCATCCACGCCGCGTAGACGGTGCCCTCGTCGTCCTGGATGTCCTCCGTGACGCGGAAGCCCAGGTCCTGCATGAACTTGACCGCGCGGGGGACGTCGGGGGTGACCTGGTTGAAGTGGTCGAGACGCACGAGCTCTCCGGGGATGTGCAGGTCGTAGCGCCACGACATCCGCTCGACGTGGTCGGACTGGTGGAAGAACTCGATCGGGAAGCCGAGCGGGTCGACCACGCGCACCGAGTCGCCGACTCCCTTGACGAAGCCGTCGGGGTTGCGGCGCACGTCACAGCCGAGCTCGGTGTAGAACGCGACGGCCCGGTCGAGGTCGGAGGCGTCACGGACGCGGTATGAGAACGCGGCCACGGCGGCGATCGGGCCCTTGCGCAACACGAGATTGTGGTGGATGAACTCCTCGGTGGAGCGGAGGTAGATCGCGTCGTCGTCCTCTTCGGTGACGTACAGGCCCAGGACGTCGACATAGAACACCCGCGAGGCGGCGAGGTCGGTCACGACCAGTTCCATGTAGGCGCAGCGGAGCACATCCGGGGGCGTGCTCTCGGGCGTCGCGACGGGGTTGTCGGTCTGGATCGGAGCCTCCTGGCTCACGTAGTAGCCCGATGAGGTCAGCGTCTTCGCAGTCTTGTCGGTCATGTCAGGTCCTTGCTCAGTTCTTGCCGAAGGTCGGGTTGTGGGCGCCGCCGAGCGTGATGTGCACGCTCTGCTGGTCGGTGTAGAAGTCGATCGAGCGGTAGCCGCCCTCATGGCCGAGGCCCGAGGCCTTGACGCCGCCGAACGGTGTGCGCAGGTCGCGCACGTTGTTGCTGTTCAGCCAGACCATGCCGGCCTCGACGGACTGCGCGAAGTTGTGGGCGCGCTTCAGATCGTTGGTCCAGATGTACGCAGCCAGCCCGTACTTCGTGTTGTTCGCGAGCGCGAGCGCCTCCTCGTCGGAGTCGAACGGGGTGATCGCGACGACCGGTCCGAAGATCTCCTCCTGGAAGATGCGGGCCTCGGGGGAGACGTCGGCGAACACCGTCGGTGCGACGAAGTTGCCCTCGTCGAACCCGTCGGGGCGGCCGCCACCGGCGACGAGGCGGCCCTCGGTCTTGCCGATCTCGACGTAGCTCATCACCTTGTCGTAGTGCTCGGGGTGCACGAGGGCGCCCACCTCGGTCGCGGGGTCGTGCGGGTAGCCGACCTTGACGCGCTTCGCCTGCGCGGCGTACTTCTCGACGAACTCCTCGTAGATCGAGCGCTCGACGAGGATGCGGGATCCTGCGGTGCAGCGCTCGCCGTTGAGCGAGAAGACACCGAAGATCGTGGCGTCGACCGCGGCTTCGAGATCGGCGTCGGCGAAGACGACGGCGGGCGACTTGCCGCCGAGCTCCATCGAGAGTCCCTTGAGGAACGGGGCGGCGTTGCCGAAGATCAGCTGCCCGGTCGAGCTCTCGCCCGTGAACGAGATGAGCGGCACGTCTGGATGCTTCACGAGGGCGTCTCCGGCGTCTTCACCGAGGCCGTTGACGAGGTTGAAGACACCCTTCGGCAGGCCGGCCTCTTCGAAGATCCCGGCCCAGAGCGAGGCGGAGAGAGGTGTGAACTCGGCGGGCTTGAGCACCACGGTGTTGCCGGTCGCGAGCGCAGGGCCGAGCTTCCACGACTCGAGCATGAACGGCGTGTTCCACGGCGTGATGAGCCCGGCGACGCCGATCGGCTTGCGATTGACGTAGTTCATCTGCTTGCCGGGCACCTTGAAGGCGTCATCGGACTGCGCGACGATCAGGTCGGCGAAGAAGCGGAAGTTCTCGGCGGCGCGGCGGGCCTGACCGAGCGCCTGGGTGATCGGGAGGCCGGAGTCGTAGGACTCGAGCTCTGCCAGACGGGCATCGCGCGACTCGACGAGGTCGGCGATCCTGTGCAGCACGCGCGAGCGCTCACGGGGGAGCATCCGCGGCCACGGGCCCTCGTCGAACGCGCGCTTCGCTGCGGCGACGGCGAGTTCGATGTCGGCCTTCTTGCCTGCGGCGGCCGTCGTGTAGGTCTTGTTGGTCACGGGGTCGAGCACATCGAACGTGTCGCCGTCGACCGAGTCGACGAACGCGCCGTCGATGTAGTGCTGGATGTGGTCGGGCAGATCGGCGGGGATGCGGGAATCGGTCATGACTCGTCTCCTGAGTTGTGGTGAGAACGGGCGTGCAGTGCGTCGAGGAAGGCGTCCCTCGTGCGCAGGCGGTGGTTGCGGGCGGCGAGTTCGATCTCGAGCGGGTCGGCGCCCGCTCGAATGAGCTCGAGGATCTGGGTGTGCTCTTCGACCGAGTGCTGGGCGCGGCCAGGCACATAGGCGAACGTCGAGTCGCGGATGCCGGACAGTCGCGCCCAGCCGCGGTGCACGAGGTCGAGCAGATGCGGGTTCGGGCACGGCTCGAAGAGCAGCGAATGGAACTGCCGGTTGAGCTCGGTGAACGCGTGCGCATCGAGGTGACCTAGCATCTGCGTCATCCGCTCGTTGACCGCCTCGGCCGCATCGAGCGTCTCGGAGTCGAGCAGCGGTGCCGAGAGGGCTGTGGCCGCGCCTTCGACGAGCCCGAGCGTCTGCATGGTGTGCGCGTACTCGCTCTCGTCGACGAGGGTGACGCGGGCGCCGACGTTGCGCTCGAAGGTCACGAGGCCTTCGGCTTCGAGGCGGCGGATGGCTTCGCGCACCGGCACGACGCTCATGCCGAGCTCTTCGGCGAGCGACCCCAGAACGAGGCGGTAGCCGGGGCCGAACGTGTGGCCGGAGATGCGTGAACGGATCCAGACGTACGCCTGCTCCGATTTGCTCGAGTTCGTGACCGTGGTCATGAGCGGGACCCGGTGTCGGACCCTGCGCCCGTCGCGGCTTCGTATCTGGCGCGCCATTCCGCATTGAGCGGGAACAGCCCGTCGACGGGGTGCCCGGCCGCGACCTGCTCGGCGATCCAGGCGTCCTCGATCTCCTGCGCGAGAGTGTCGTCGGCGATCTGCTCGGCGAGAGCGGGCGGGATGACGATGACGCCGTCGCTGTCGCCGACGATGATGTCGCCGGGCTGCACGGTCGCGCCGCCGCAGGAGATGGTGATGTCGGAGTCCCACGGCACGTGCTTGCGGCCGAGGACCGAGGGGTGCGCGCCCTGCGAGAACACCGGGAGCCCGATCTCGGCGACCGCGTCGAAGTCGCGCACACCGCCGTCGGTGACGACGCCGGCGGCGCCGCGGGCACGAGCGCGCAGCGCGAGGATGTCGCCGAGCGTGCCTGTGGTCGCATCGCCGCGGGCCTCGATCACGATGATCTCGCCCTCGTCGACGGCGTCGAACGCGCGCTTCTGGGCGTTGTAGCCGCCTCCGTGGGTCCTGAAGAGGTCTTCACGGAAGGGGACGAATCGCAGCGTCTTGGCCGTGCCGACGATCTTGCTGCCCGGGATGTTCGCGGCCACCCCGTCGATGAAGCACGAGTGGTGTCCTCGTTTGCGCAGCTGCGCCGAGAGGCCTGCGGTGGGGGCGTCGAGCAGCTTGGCTCGCAGCTCGGGGGAGAGGGCCGGCGCTGTCGCCTCGGCGGGCAGGCCGGCCTCTTCGCGTGACCCCCAGGCCTCGGTGCGCTGCAGGTCGTCGACGGCCGGAAGCGATCCGAGATCGGCGTCGAAGGGCACGTCGCCCTGTGTGACTGTGGTGACGAGTCGACCGGAGGACGGCGCGCCCGGGGCACCCGGAGCATCGACCTCGATCTCGACCACGTCGCCCGGGACGATCACGGATGACCCAGCGGGGGTGCCGGTGAGGATGACGTCGCCGGGTTCGAGCGTGAAGTGCTGAGAGAGATCCGCGACGAGCTGAGCCAGAGGGAAGATGAGTCCGGCCGTGGTGTCGTCCTGACGCAGGTCGCCGTTGACCCAGGCCCGCACGCGCAGTGCGGCGGGATCGACGGTGCGGGCGTCGATGAGCTCCGGGCCGAGAGGCGTGTAGCCGTCGCCGCCCTTGGAGCGCACGTTCGAGCCCTTGTCGTTGGCGCGCAGGTCGTAGAGCCCCAGGTCGTTCGAGGCGGTGACCCAGCCGACGTGGCTCCAGGCGTCGTCGAGGGAGACGCGACGCGCGGGGGTCCCGATCACGAGGGCGATCTCCCCCTCGAAGGCGAGGAGCTCCGTGCCGGCCGGGCGTTCGACCGTGCCGCCCGAGGCGGCGACCGAACTGGCCGGCTTGAAGAAGTAGGAGGGGGCTGCGGGGCGACGGCCGCGCTGATCGGCACGGGAGGCGTAGCTCAGGTGGATCGCGATGATCTTGCCGGGGCGGGTCATGGATGCCGTCACGGGGCGCCTCCTCGCGCTTTGTTCGACGCCTTGTGCGTCGTATTCGAAATCATATATCATCGTGTCACCCCTCGGCAAGCAACTCGAACACCTCGTGCGCGAGCCGTGACAATGCGGTCACAATCAAAGGAGACACCCCATGAGCGGGCAGTCACAGGCTGGGTTCACGCCCACCGGAACCATCGCGACACCGGCGGATCGGCGCCGCGTCGTCTTCGCCACCGTCGTCGGCACCACCGTCGAGTGGTACGACTTCTTCATCTACGCCACGGCCGTCGGCCTGGTCTTCGGGCAGCTGTTCTTCGAGCCGCTCGGAGCGAACAGCGCCATCGTCGCGTTCGCGACCGTCGGCGTGAGCTTCCTCTTCCGTCCTCTCGGGGCGTTCCTCGCCGGCCACTACGGTGACAAGTTCGGCCGCAAGGCCGTGCTCATGTGGACCCTGATCCTGATGGGTGCCGCGACCGCCCTCATCGGTGTGCTGCCGACATACGACGCGATCGGTGTCGCTGCGCCGATCCTGCTGGTGCTGCTGCGCATCCTGCAGGGCATCTCGGCCGGTGGCGAGTGGGGCGGCGCGGTGCTGATGGCCGTCGAGCACGCTCCCAAGGCGAAGCGCGGGATCTTCGGCGCATCGCCGCAGATCGGCGTGCCGCTCGGCCTGCTGCTCGCGTCGGGAGTGATGGCGCTGATGACGGCGATCGCACCGGGAGATCAGTTCCTGCAGTGGGGCTGGCGCATCCCGTTCCTCCTGAGCGTCGTCCTGATCCTCGTCGGCTACTACGTGCGCCGGAAGGTCGAGGAGAGCCCGGTCTTCATCGAGCTCGCGGAGCGCAAGGAGAAGGCGAGCATGCCGATCGTGCAGCTGTTCCGCAAGCACCTCCTGCTCGTGATCGTCGCTGCACTCGTCTTCGCCGGCAACAACGCGGTCGGCTACATGACGACCGGTGGATACATCCAGGGATACGCCACCAACCCCGAGGGCCCGATCGGCCTCGAGCGCGGACCCGTGCTGTGGGCGGTCACCGGGTCGGCCGTCACGTGGCTCATCACGACTCTCATCGCAGGGTGGCTGTCGGACCGCATCGGCCGACGCACCACCTACATCATCGGCTGGGTGATGCAGCTCGTCGGTGTGTTCGCGCTGTTCCCGCTCGTCAACACCGGCGACGTCGGGCTGCTCTTCGCAGGGCTCGCGATCCTGACGATCGGTCTCGGCTTCACGTACGGACCTCAGGCGGCTCTCTACACCGAGCTCTTCCCTGCGAGCATCCGCTTCTCGGGCGTCTCGATCTCGTACGCCATCGGCGCGATCGCCGGCGGGGCGTTCGCGCCGACCATCGCGACCGCGATCGTGCAGGCCACCGGTTCGACGCAGGCCGTCACCTGGTACCTCGCCGGCATGACGCTGCTCGGCCTCATCGCGACCCTGCTGCTGCGTGATCGCTCCGGCATCCCCCTGGGTCCGGATCACGAGGAGGAGCAGTCGGTGAGTCCGATCCGTGGGCTCGCCAAGGTCTGATCTGAATCAGCCGTCCACAATTCAGCATCGACGGTGGTGCAGGCGATGCGTCGCTCCGGTTCTTCCGGGGCGACGCGTCTGCCGTCTCCCATCCATGCTGAATTGTGAACGACGTCAGCCGTCGAGGGCTTCGCGGATCGATGCTGCAGAGCGCCGCAGACGCGCCGCGATCTCCGCGTCGTCGAGGTCGGTGGCGACATGCACGACCGCGATCGCCGCAGGGCGCTGACCGCGAAGCGCGAGCGGCACGGCGACCGACTGCACGGTGGGGATGACCTCGTCGTGACTCGTCGCATATCCGCGCACGCGCGCCTCGTCGACCTCTGCGTGCAGGGCCGCGCGGGCATCACCGGGCCATTGCGAGATCGGGAGCTGAGTGAGGATCGCCTTGCCAGGTGCCCCCACCGTGACCGGATGTCTGGTGCCCGGCCGCTGTGCGACGCTCGCGATCGCGTGACGAGGCTCGATGCTCGCGAGTGTGATGCAGTCGTCTCCGTCGAGCACGCCGAGGAAGCAGGTCATGCCGAGTTCGTTCGCGATCGCTGTCAGCTCGGGGATCGCCTCGGCCTGCAGATCGTGGGCGACGCCGGCAGCCAGCGCCGCCATGCGCGGGCCCAGCGTCACAGTGCCTGACGCGTCTCTCCCGATCAGTCGGTGGTCTTCCAGCGTGCGCAGCAGCCGGTATGCGACCGAGCGATGGACGTCGAGTCTCACGGCGATCTCGTCGATCGTGAGCGGGATCCGCGCATCGGCGAGCACCTCGAGGATCCGGATGCCGCGGCTGAGGGTCTGCGAGGCCGGAGTGCCTTCTGGCATGCGTGCGCTCCCTTGCGTTTCGGGACAGGCGTCCCTAAGCTGTGTTCAATAGTAGAACGTCGTGTTCGAATATAGAACACGATTAGTTCGATAGCAACACCCGACAGTGACGTCCGGAAGGAATCGACGACGATGCAGTTCCACCACCACGGCTATGTCTCGGGAGACCCGCGCGTGAAGGATGCCGCAGGCATCGGCACCGAGCGGCCCGCAGACATCCCCGACGAGATCGATGTGCTGATCGTCGGCTCCGGCCCCGCCGGCATGCTGCTCGCCGCCCAGATGTCGCAGTACCCCGATGTCTCGACGCGCATCATCGAGAAGCGCGAGGGTCGTCTGGTGCTCGGCCAGGCAGACGGCATCCAGCCGCGGAGCGTCGAGACGTTCCAGGCGTTCGGCTTCGCCGAGCGCATCATCGCGGAGGCCTACAACATCGGCTGGATGAACTTCTGGGGCCCGAACCCCGAGCGGCCGAACGAGATCGTCCGCACCTCGCGGACCGCCGACTACGCCTACGACATCTGCGAGTTCCCGCACCTGATCGTCAACCAGGCGCGCGTGCTCGACTACTTCGCCGAGACCGCGGCGAACGGCCCTGGCCGCATCGCCCCCGACTACGGCATCGAGTTCTCAGGACTCACCGTGCACGACGAGGGCGAGTACCCGGTCGAGGTCTCGCTGCGCTACGTGGCGGGTGAGCGGGCGGGGGAGGAGCGCACGATCCGTGCCAAGTACGTCGCCGGGTGCGACGGCGCGCGCAGCGGCGTACGCCAGGCGATCGGACGCACGCACGTCGGCGGCAGCGCCGCGCACGCCTGGGGCGTCATGGACGTGCTCGTCAACACGGACTTCCCCGACTGGCGCACCAAGTGCGCGATCAACTCGGAGGCGGGCAACATCCTGCACATCCCTCGCGAGGGCGGCTACCTCAGCCGCATGTACATCGACCTCGGCGAGGTCGCCGAGGACGACGACCACCGCGTGCGCCAGACGCCGATCGACGAGATCATCGCCAAGGCGAACGCGATCCTCAGCCCCTACACGCTCGATGTGAAGGAGGTCGCCTGGCACAGCGTCTACGAGGTCGGGCACCGGGTCACCGACGGGTTCGACGACGTGATCGACGGGTCGGGCCGCACGCCGCGAGTGTTCGTCACGGGCGATGCCTGCCACACGCACAGCGCCAAGGCGGGCCAGGGCATGAACGTGTCGATGCAGGACGGCTTCAACCTCGGGTGGAAGCTCGGGTCGGTGCTCACGGGGCGCGCGCCCGAGGCGCTGCTCGCGACGTACGGTGCAGAGCGTCGGCCCGTCGCCCAGCAGCTCATCGACTTCGACCGGGAGTGGTCGACGCTCATGGCACGCAAGCCCTCGGAGATCACCGACCCGACCGACCTCGCGACGTACTATCTCGCCACGGCCGAGTTCCCCTCGGGGTTCATGACCCAGTACACGTCTTCGATGATCACCGGCTCTGACGCGCATCAGAGCCTCGCGGTCGGCTACCCGCTCGGCAAGCGCTTCAAGTCCGCCGAGGTCGTGAGGGTCGGCGACGGCAACGCGATCCACCTCGGCCACCACGCGAAGGCCGACGGTCGCTGGCGCGTGTACGCCTTCGCGGGCCGCGATGCCGCGACGCTCGACGCGTGGGCGGCCGCGGCTGCGCCCGTCTTCGAACGGTTCACGCCCGCAGATGCCGACACCGATGCGGTGTTCGATGTGAAGGCGATCTACCAGCAGCCGTACGAAGAGATCGAGGTGACCTCGACTCCGGCTCTGTTCCAGCCGAAGACCGGTCCGCTCGGGCTCACCGACTGGGAGAAGGTCTATGCGGCGGGGCCGTCGAAGTGGACGGAGACCGACATCTTCGACGCGCGGGAGCTGTCGCGCGACGGCGTCGTGATCGTGGTGCGTCCCGACCAGTACGTCGCCGCGATCCTGCCCTTGGAGGCGACGGACCAGTTGGGGGACTTCTTCGGCGGGGCACTGCTGCCGGCATCCTGACTCTGCCGCGGGGCCCTGCGTCCTTCGGGAGGAGATATCCCCTCGGGAGGAGGATCTCCAGCGGGATCTCCTCCCGAGGCGCAGTTCTCCTCCCGAGGGCGTACGGGTGCGGCGACGCACTGGTCGGGGAGACGGCTCGCGAGGGGCGGATGCCTCGCGAGGGCCGGATGCCTCGCACGAGCGAGTCGTCTCTGGCGAGTGAGGCACCTCTGGCGAGTGTCGGAGCCCGCGCGTACTCTGAGGGCCGATGGGCGAAGTCGCCCCGACAGGAGGAGCGTGTGATGGACTGGAAGATCGAGCTGATCTTCGTCCCGGTCTCGGATGTCGACCGGTCGAAGGAGTTCTACGAGAAGATCGGCTTCCATGCCGATCACGATCAGGTTCCCTACGAGGGCCTGCGGTTCGTGCAGATGACCCCGCCCGGCTCAGCCTGCTCGATCGCCTTCGGCACCAATCTGGGCGAGGGGCTGCTGCCCGGGCAGCAGAACACGATCCAGGTCGTCGTTCCGGATGCCGATGAGGCGCTCGCCCATCTTCAGGGGCTCGGGGTCGCAGCGCAGGGTGTCGATGAGCAGGCGTGGGGCCGGTTCGTGACCTTCGACGACCCCGACGGCAACACGTGGACGCTGCAGGAGCTGCCGGACTACAGCGCTCAGGCCTGAGTTCGGCGGGCGTCGAGTTCAGCGTCCGGCGATCGAGAACAGTGCCTCGGGTGCGCCCGAGGGGAACAGCACTCGTGCGCCGGAGCGGATGTCGTCGATGGGCACCCAGCGCACAGGGCTGCCCTCGTCGAGGATGCGGAGCTCGGCGTCCAGGGGCACCGCGTCCAGCTCCGAACAGGTCACGGCGAAGACGTGGGCGATCTCGTGTCCGGGTTCGCCCTCGTACGTGAAGATGTTCTCGAAGACGCCGAGTGGCTCGGCATCCTCGAGTGTGACGCCGAGCTCTTCCATGAATTCACGGCGCAGCGCGTCGCCCGCCGTCTCGCCGAACTCGATGCCTCCGCCGATCGCGCGCAGGAAATCGAGCCGGCGCGAGCTGTCGTGTCCCTCGAGGGCGAGCAGGTGCCCGTCCTTCACAGGCAGGCCGACAGCGATGTTCCGGATGGCAGGCATCCCGGAACACTAACGCATCGCCGGGCTCGGAGGTCTCAGACGATCTGCGTCGCGCCTCCGGACACGACGATCCCGCCGCGGGGAGGGATGGTCACGGTGAGCAGGCTCGGTCGGCGCACATGGGCTCCCTGATGGATTCGCACGGTCGTCTCCGGGTGGCCGAGTGCGCGCAGGTAGGCCCCGGTGGATGCTGCAGCCGAGCCGGTCGCCGGGTCTTCGGTGATGCGACCGACCGGGAAGAGATTCCGGGCGTCGAAGTCGGCGGGGCCGACGGAATGCAGCACGGTGATGGTGCCGAGCCAGCCGTTCTCTCGCATGAGCCCGGCCACCTCGTCGGGGGAGAAGCGGAACTGGTCGAACAGCTCGCGGTCGTCGACGACCAGGATCGGATGCCAGTTCCCGGCGAACGCCTCCCTCGCAGGGAAGCGGTCGTCGAGGTCTGAGCCGGTGAGGCCGAGCATTCCGAGCAGGCGCTCGAGCACGTCGGGGTCGAGGTCGCGCACCTGGGGTTCGACGCTGGTGAACGACACGGTCACACCGCTGTGCGCGTCCACGACCGACCGCAGCGTCACGGCACCCGCGTTCGTGTCGAACACCACCTCGCCCGGTCCGTCACGCTCCGCGAGGGCGACAGCCGTCGCCACCGTCGCGTGGCCGCAGAACGGCACCTCCGCCGCGGGCGAGAAGTAGCGTGCCCGATATCGCGGCACACCGGACTCGTCCGTGCGACCGACGAGGAACGCGGTCTCTGAGAATCCGACCTCCGCGGCGATCTGCTGCATCCGCTCGTCCGTCACGCCGCCGGCATCGAGCACGACTCCCGCAGGGTTGCCGCCCTCCGGAGTCGCGGCGAAGGCGCTGTATCGCAGGACACTCAGATCATCCGTCATGACGAGGAGCCTAGCGATGCCTCGGGGTCACGAGTTCACGCGGATGATCTCCTGCTGGTAGGGCGCGATGACCTCGCCCGAGATCCGGAGGTCGAGCAGCAGGAAGCGCCGTGTCGCGGCATCCTCCTGCGCCCACGTGCCGAGCCGCTCGAGGTCGGCGAGCGACCTGACGACGACGCCCTCTGCGCCGACCGCAGCGCCGAACGCCGCGAAGTCGACCTCGGGGATCAGCATCGGACCTTCGGCGAGTCCCTTCAGCCCGTAGAGGTTGACCTCGGCGCCGTAGGCGGCGTCGTTCCAGATCACGGCGATGCCGCGTCCCGCTGCCGCGCGGACGGCGGACTCGAGGTCGGCGATCGCCATGAGCCCGCCTCCGTCGCCGGAGGTGAGGACGACCGTCGAATCCCGGCGGGCGAGAGCCGCTCCGACGACGCTCGGCCAGCCCTGGCCGATCGACTGGAAGGCGGTGCCGACCATCATCATCCGATCGGGTGCCTCGACCGGCCAGTACATGTTCGCCCAGCCGATGAAGTGACCGCCGTCCGAGACGACGACCCGGTCTGCGGGCAGCAGCTCGGCGATGCGGCGCGCGGCCGAGCGGGGGTCGAGGCGGCCGTCGGGGGCGAGTTCGTCTCCCTCGTCGTAGGCTCGGGCGGCCGCGACATCGACGGTCTCGCGCCACGGCTGCCCGGGCACGGCGTCGGATGCCGGCGTCGACGCGCCGCGCATGACCGCCGTCGTCTCGGCGGGGCGGGCCGCTGCTCCCCAGTCGTGCTCGGCTGCGGGGCTGAGAGCGGAGCCGAGCGAGCCGACCCTGGCGACCAGCGCCTCCGCGGCGAGACGGGCGTCGGCACGAACGAAGCCGCCGACGTGCGGGTGCGTGGCCGCCGGCGCGATGTCGACCTGGAAGACCCTGGTGCCGGGCGCGAAGAGTTCACCGAACCGCATCGTGAACTGGTTCAGTGACGCGCCGAAGACGACGGCGATGTCTGCCGTGCGCACGAGCTCCATCGCGCCGTCCGCGCCGAATCCACCCGTGACTCCGAGGTCGTACTGCGTCTCGGGAAAGACACCGCGACCGAGAGCGGACGAGGCGGTCAGTGCGCCGGTCAGCGCCGCCAGTTCGCCGAGCGCCGAGCCGGCTCCGGCCAACCAGGCGCCGCGGCCGGCGAGCAGGAACGGGCGCGATGCGCCGCGCAGCGCCTCGGCGATCTCGTCGAGCGTGCCCTCGGCGAACTCCCCGCGCGGAGCGAGCGGCGCCGGGATGCCGGGCGCGGGCGCCTCCGGCACAGGGCCGGCCTCGAGCGATGCCACGTCGTAGGGGATGGCGAGCACGACGGGCACGCGGTAGGTCAGGGCGTGCTCGATCGCGATGACGGTGGTCGCTGCGGCATCGGCGCGTCCGACCGTGTAGGTGCGGGCACCGACGGCGGATGCCAGGGCGATCTGGTCGACGTCCCACGGGCGGGGCCCGGAGGTCGGCTCGTCGCCCACCACGAGCACGAGCGGCACGTGGGCCTGCACGGCTTCGGCGAGGGCCGTGAGTGTGTTGGTGAAGCCTGCGCCGTAGGTCGACGTGCCGGCGGCGATCCGCCCGGAGGCACGGAAGTGCGCATCGGCGGCGACCACGGCGCCCTGCTCGTGCCGGACGGCCGTGAAGACCGCGTCCGTCCGGGTCTCGATCGCGTCGAGGAAGTAGGCGTTGCCGTTGCCCATCACGCCGAAGACGGCGTCGATGTGCTGAGCGAGAGTGAGTGCGACGTGCGCGGAGACGGAGGGCATGCGAAAGCCTTTCGAGACAGGGACGGAGAACATTCGTATTCCGTATGTGTCTCGCCCCCGCGTCGTCGTGGGGAGCTTCGTGCCTCTTTTTCAGGCACCGGCGTCGGAGAGCGCCGGACGGGTAGATCCTATCGCGCCCAGGCCGACGCGTCGCCGACTTGCGCGCGTAACACCGCCGAAACGGCGACGCGGAAACATGCGGTCATGGAGTCACTGTTCGACGGATACACCTCGCGCCGGTCGCCGCGCAGAGCAGGCGCCGCACCGTGGGACGAGATGTTCCCCTCAGACGCGCCATCCGGCGGTGAGGGCGTGCGTCTGCCCTACCAGGACATGTATCCGGCTCTCGCGGCCATGGACGACGCAGAGCTGAGGGCGCGCACCGACGCCCTCGCCAGCTCGTATCTCGCACAGGGAGTCACGTTCGATTTCGCCGGGGAGGAGCGTCCGTTCCCGCTCGATGTGGTCCCTCGCGTGGTCGCCGCCGATGACTGGCGCTACGTCGAGTCAGGGGTGAAGCAGCGCGTGCGGGCTCTCGAGGCATTCCTCGCGGACGTCTACGGTCCGCAGCTCGCGGTGCAGGACGGCGTGATCCCCGCGTCGCTGATCAGCTCGTCGGCGCACTTCCACCGTCAGGCGGCCGGGATCGTCGGGGCGAACGGGGTGCGCATCCACGTCGCCGGCATCGATGTCATCCGGGACGAGCTCGGAGCCTGGCGCGTGCTCGAAGACAACGTGCGCGTGCCGAGCGGCGTGAGCTACGTCCTGGCGAATCGGCGCGTGATGGCGCAGACGCTTCCCGAGCTGTTCACGAGTCTCCGGGTTCGCCCGGTCGTCGACTACCCGGGCCGCCTCCTGCAGGCGCTGCGTGCCGCGGCCCCTGACGGCGTCGATGACCCGACGGTCGTGGTGCTGACCCCCGGCGTCCACAACTCGGCCTATTACGAGCACACCCTGCTCGCGCGCATGATGGGCATCGAGCTCGTCGAGGGGCGCGACCTGTTCTGCTCGGGCGGGCGGGTGTGGATGCACACGACCGCCGGCCCCACGCGGGTGGACGTGATCTACCGGCGAGTCGACGACGAGTTCCTCGACCCGCAGCACTTCCGCCCCGATTCCGTGCTGGGCGCCCCCGGGCTGATGCTCGCTGCTCGCCTCGGCAATGTCACGCTCGCCAACGCGGTGGGCAACGGCGTGGCCGACGACAAGCTGGTCTACACGTACGTCCCCGACCTGATCCGCTACTTCCTGGGCGAGGAGCCGGTGATCCCGAACGTCGACACCTGGCGGCTCGAGGATCCGGGTGCGCTCGAGGAGGTGCTCGACAGGCTCGACGAGCTGGTGGTGAAGCCGGTCGACGGCTCGGGAGGAAAAGGGCTGGTCGTCGGGCCCGACGCGTCGCGCGAGACGTTGGAGGCTCTGCGCAAGTCGTTGCGGGCCGACCCTCGGGGCTGGATCGCCCAGCCGGTCGTGCAGCTGTCGACCATTCCGACACTCGTGGAAGACGGATTCCGCCCGCGGCACGTCGATCTGCGTCCCTTCGCCGTCAACGACGGGCACGACATCTGGGTGCTGCCCGGCGGTCTCACCAGGGTCGCTCTGCCCGAGGGACAGCTCGTCGTGAACTCCAGCCAGGGTGGCGGCTCGAAGGACACCTGGGTGCTGGACCCTTCGCTGTTCACCGGGCCGACGACGACCGTGGAGGGCGATCCCGATGCCGCGGCGGACGAGGTGTCGCTCGCCACCGGGGCGATCGCCGTCGTGGCGCCGGCGCGCGAAGAACCGCACCCGCCGTTCCTGTCGTCGCCGCAGGACGAAGACCTCGAGCTGCGCCATCACCAGCAGCAGCAACAGCAGCAACAACAGCAACAGCAGCGGGGAGGAACAGGATGCTGAGCCGCATCGCCGAGGCGCTCTTCTGGATCGGCCGCTACGTCGAGCGGGCCGATGGCACCGCGCGCATCCTCGACGTGCACCTGCAGCTGCTGCTCGAAGACCCGTGGGTCGAGGAGGACACGGCCTGCCGTGCGCTGCTCTCGGTGATGGGAACCACAGCGGATGCCGACACCGTGCTGAGTCGAGACGACGTGGTGCGGCTTCTCGCGCTCGACCGCGAGCACTCGGCGTCGATCGCCCACTCGATCGCATCCGCCAGGGAGAACGCCCGGCGCGCCAGGGAGATCATCTCGACCGACCTCTGGGAGACGCTCAACGAGTCGAATGCGCGCATGCCTCGTCGTATCGCCTCGGACAAGACGCATCCGTTCTTCCGCTGGGTGCGCGACCGCTCGGCGCTGGCCTTCGGCGTCGTCGACTCCTCGACGAGCCGTGACGAGGCATGGCACTTCTTCGTTCTCGGCCGGTCGATCGAGCGCGCCGACATGACCGCGCGTCTGCTGGCGACGCGATCGCTGACCGAGGCCGGTGGTCCGAGCTGGACGACGCTGCTGCGCAGCTGCGGCGCATACGAAGCCCATCTGCGCAGCCACCGAGCGGTGCCGACAGGCGCGTCAGCAGTGGAGTTCCTGCTGATCGACCGCCTGTTCCCCCGATCGGTGCTCTCGAGCATCCTGCAGGCCGAGGAATGCCTGCGCGGCATCGATCCGGCCGGCGCATTCGGCGTGCCCGACCGGGCTCATCGCGTGCTCGGTCGCATGCGGTCGGAGCTGGAGTACCGACCGATCGGCGACACCGTGCATCGTCTGTCGGAGAGCATGGAGGAGGTCCAGGTGGGGATGTCAGTGGCGAGTGACGCGATCAGGGAGCGGTACTTCCCGTCGATCGCGATGCCGGTGTGGATCGGAGAGGCGCTGTGAGCCGCCTCAAGATCGTGCATCGCACCGGCTTCCGCTACGAGCAGCCGGCGACGGCGTCGTACAACGAGGCGCGCATGCTGCCGCACTCCCGAGAGGGGCAGTTCGTGCTGCATGCGACGCTCGACATCTCGCCGACGGCCACCCAGCACTCGTACTCCGACTACTGGGACACGCGGGTCTCGACGTTCGAGCTGCTGACTCCTCATCAGGTGCTCTCGGTCACCGCGACGAGCGTGGTCGACGTCAGGCCGCTCCCGACGGCGACCGCCGGAATCGACTGGGATGAGCTCGAATCCCGGATCCCGCAGTCGCTCGCTCTGGCCGAGTGCGTCGCGCAGACTCCCGCCACCGCCCCGGATGACGAGATGCGCGATCTCGCCCTGCACTTCGAAGCGGAGGGCGGCGGAGTGGACGAGACCGCCCTCGACATCTGCCGCGCGGTCGGGGAGGCCATGGAGTACCGCAGCGGCGTCACCGGCGTGAGCTCGACGGCTCGTGACGCCTGGCCTGCGCGATCAGGTGTCTGCCAGGACATCGCTCACGTGGCTCTCGGGGTGCTGCGCGCAGCGGGGATTCCGGCACGCTATGTGTCGGGATACCTGCACCCCGACCCGACGGCCGCGATCGGGCAGGCCGTGACGGGGGAATCGCACGCCTGGGTGGAGTGGTACTCCGGGGAGTGGCGCGGATACGACCCCACCAACCTCGTCGACATCGGCGAATCCCACGTCTATGTCGGCCACGGCCGCGACTATGCCGATGTCGCTCCGCTCCGCGGGGTGTATGCCGGACCCAGCGCGTCGGAGCTGTTCGTCTCGGTGGAGATCACGCGCCTCGGCTGAGGCGACGGCATGGCCTGACGACGCACGGCAGTGGGGAAGAATGAGACGATGACGGATGCATCGATCGAGCGCGAGACGCTCACCTGGGACGGCTTCGGATCCGCGACGCGAGATCTCGCGCGCAGCATCCTCGAGAGCGGTTTCGTGCCCGAGGTCGTGGTGGCCATCGCCCGCGGTGGTCTGCTTCCCGCCGGTGCCATCGCGTACGGCCTCGGTGCCAAGAACTGCGGCGCGATCAACGTCGAGTTCTACACCGGCATCGGCACCGTGCTCGATGCCCCGGAGGTGCTGCCGCCCGAACTCGACATGGCCTATCTCGACGGTCGTCGCGTGCTGCTCGTCGACGACGTCGCCGACTCGGGCCGCACGCTCGCGCTCGCGGTGCAGCTGCTGAAGGACAAGGGAGCCGACGTGCGCTCGGTCACGATCTACACGAAACCGTCGACCATCATCCAGCCCGACTACGCGTGGAAGGACACAGATCTGTGGATCAACTTCCCCTGGTCGTTCCAGGGCACGGTGCGTGAAGAGGACCTCGGGCTCGCGCCGTCGGCCTGACCTCGTCAGCCGCGCTGCAGTGAGCGGAGAGTCTGGATCGTGTCGGCGTCTGCGACGCTCTTGTCGGGGCGGTAGGCCTTGACGCGGGCGAAGCGCAGCGCGATGCCACCGGGGTAGCGCGGAGAGCGCTGGACGCCGTCGATCGCGATCTCGACCACGAACTCGGGGCGCAGGAACACCGTGCTCTGGGTGCGCCGTGTCTCGAGTGGCGGAAAGTTCTCGGTCTGCCAGCGCAGCAGATCGTCGGTCAGACCCTTGAACGTCTTGCCGACCATCACGAGCCCGCCGGGCTCGCCGAACTCTCCGCTCGGATCGAGAGCGCCGAGATGGAGATTCGACAGCCACCCCTGTCGTCGACCCGAGCCCCACTCTGCTGCGAGCACCACGAGGTCATAGGTGAGCACGGGCTTGACCTTGACCCAGGACTTGCCGCGTCTGCCCGCTGCGTAGGGCGCATCGACGCCCTTGACGACGACGCCCTCGTGCCAGGCCGCCAGCGCCTCTCGTGACAACTGCTCAGCAGCCGCGGGGTCGTCGGTGACGATGCCAGGCATGCGCCACTCGCCGACGGCCTTCTCGAGTTCGGTCAGACGGGTCGAGAGCGGCTCGTCGAGCAGGTCGCGTCCGTCCACGTGCAGGAGGTCGAAGAACCAGGGGCGCAGCACGAGCTCGCGCGACACGTCGGCTCCGAACCGAGACATCGTCTCCTGGAACGGGCGGGGGCCGCCGTCCTCATCGAGCGACAGGGTCTCGCCGTCGAGGATCAGGTCGTGGGCGGGAAGACCACGCACGATCTCGACGATCTCGGGCACACGGTGCGTGATGTCGGCGAGGCTGCGGGTGTACACGCTCACGTCGTCGCCGCTGCGGTGCACCTGAATGCGTGCACCGTCGAGCTTGTATTCGACGGACGCCCTGCCCGTGACCTCCAGGGCCGCGGTCGGAGTCGCCGCGGTCGAGGCCAGCATCGGCAGAACAGGCCGACCGACGACCAGGCTCACGGCATCGAGCTCGGCCTCTGTGCCGGTGAGCGCGAGCAGCGCCGTCTCGCCGAGGTCACCCGAGAGCATGGCGGCACGACGCACCGTGGCAGGTTCCCGCCCGGATGCCCGGGCGATCGCATCGAGAAGCACGCCGCCGAGCGCGCCGGTGCGCAGCTCACCCAGCATCGCCCGAGAAAGCAGATCCCACTCGTGCGCGGTGGCTCGCGCCGCCAGCGACGCGAGCGTGGCAGTGCGCGCCGCAGCGGAGCCGGAACCCGACGTCCCGGCGAGAGCCTCGAACCCCTCGTCGACGTCGCCGATCGACAGGGTCGGGGTCTCTGCGTGCGAGGCATCGAGGGCGGCGACCCCGCGCCAGCCGACCCCGAGACGCCCCTGTCGGGGATTCGCCAGGAGGATTCCGACGACGACGGGGATCTCGTCACGGTCGGCACGCGCAAGCAGCTGCGACAGCGCCTCGATCTTGGCGAGGCGCGATGAGGTCGCGGTGACGGTGTCGGCGGTGGAGACGAGCTCCGAGAGCATCATGGATGCAGTCTGTCATCGGCATCCGACATCGGGGATGCCCTTGCATCCGTCCTCGATGCGGCGCTATGACACCGGATCACCGGACGGAGATCGCCTCAGCGCCCGCGGAACTCGGGCCTGCGCTTCTGCTGGAAGGCCGCGAAGCCCTCGCGGTAGTCGTCGGTGTCGCACAGCGCGGCCTGAGCGGCGTTCTCGAGGTCGATCGAGTCCCACAGCGCCAGCCTCTCGTCGCGGATGCGCGAGACGAGCTGCTTGCTCGCGAGGAACGCGGCGGTGGCACCGCGCGCGGCGATGCCGGCGGCATCCGTCGTCGTCTGCAGCACCTCGTCGTCGGGCAGGACGCGTGAGAAGAGCCCCGAGGTCACGGCCTCGGCGCCGCTCATCAGACGCCCTGTATAGATGAGGTCGAGCGTCCTGTGCGCGCCGAGGCGCTCGACGAACAGGGCGTGTCCGCCCGAGTCGAGCGTGGCGCCCAGCGCCGCGAACGGCGAGCCGATCTTCGCCGACTCCGCGACGTAGACGACATCGGTGGCGATCAGCAGTCCGAGTCCGACGCCCAGGCATGCACCGTGGGCGACCGCGAACGTCGGAGCGGGAAAACGCGCCATCCGCTGCAGCAGGGGAGTCACGAGCCCGCCGAGGTAGCCCATCACGTCGTCGTCGCGAGGATCGACGGCCGAGATGTCACGACCGGCGCAGAACGCGCGCCCCGCGCCCCGGAGCACGAGTGCGCGCACGCCGGCCGAGTCGGCCTCGTCATATGCACGGCCGAGATCGCGCAGCGCCTGCTCGTCGAGCGAGTTCAGCTTGGCCGGTGCGTTCAGGACGATCGTCGCGACGTCGTCGGCGATGGTGAGATCGATCATCGGATGCTC
Source organism: Microbacterium sp. Leaf161 (assembly GCF_001423645.1). Taxonomy (NCBI): domain Bacteria; kingdom Bacillati; phylum Actinomycetota; class Actinomycetes; order Micrococcales; family Microbacteriaceae; genus Microbacterium; species Microbacterium sp. Leaf161. Next base: position 2,341,651 of record NZ_LMOW01000001.1, read on the forward strand.
CTCAGACGTCGTAGTCGACCACGACACGGTCGCTCGTCGGGTGCGACTGGCAGGTCAGCACATAGCCGCGTTCGAGCTCGTCCGGCTCGAGCGCATAGTTCTCGGTCATCGTCACGCTGCCTTCGATGACCCTGGCGCGGCAGGTGCCGCACACTCCGCCGGCGCACGCGAACGGGGCGTCCGGCCGCACCCGCAGAGCTGCGTTCAGCACCGACTCGTGCGCGTCGACCGGGCTCTCGACGGTCGACGAGACGCCGTCGAGGTTCACCTCGATGCGGATCGTCTTCGCGCCCGCCCGCACCTCGACCGGGCGCGCGGCGCGCACAGGTTCGTCGCCGGTGGTGAAGAGCTCGAACCGGATGTGCTCCCGGGGCACGCCGACGTCGGCGAGCACCTCGCGGCACAGATCGACGAGCGAGAGAGGACCGCAGAGGAACCACTCGTCGACGTCACTCGGGTCGATGAGCATCCTCAGGATGGTGCGCAGCTTCTCCTCGTCGATCCGCCCCGACAGCACGGGAGCCGTGCGCTGCTCACGCGAGAGCACATGGTGCAGCGTCACTCTCGTCGGATATCGGTCCTTGAGGTCGGCGAGCTCTTCGAGGAACATCACGTCGAGTGTGGATCGGTTCGTGTAGAGCAGTGTGAAGCGCGACGAGTCCGAGCGCGTCAGCACTGTGTGTGCGAGCGCCATCAGCGGGGTGATGCCCGAGCCCGCGGCGATGCCGACGACGTGGCGATGATCGAGATCGTCGAGCCCCGAGGTGAATGTGCCCTGCGGACTCATCACATCGATCTCGAACCCGGCGTGCAGCCCGGTCTGGGCCCACGTGGAGAAGAGGCCGCCCTCGTCGCGCTTCACGGCGACGCTCAGCCGGGTGGGCGTGCCCGCCGCGATCTGCTCGGCTGTGCGGTGCTCGGGCGCGCGGCACAGCGAATACGATCGGCGCACCTCGGTGCCCTCCAGGGTGGTGCGCAGCGCCACGTACTGGCCCGGCAGGTGGTCGTAGTCGTCGGCGAGCTCGGCGGGAACCGTGAAGGTGACCTCGACCGAGTCCTCGGTGAGCGGCCTCACCTCTTCGACCGCGAGAGTGTGGAACCGCGCGCGCTTCTTCGCGGCCGATGCGGAGGGCGAACGAACGGATGCCGGTGCGACGGCACCGGACGGGGCGAACAGCGACATCAATGCACCTTGAAGTGGTCGAAGGGTTCGAGGCATGCGCGGCACTCGAACAGCGCCTTGCATGAGGTGGAACCGAAGCGCGAGACCTCCCGGGTGTCGAGCGAGCCGCACCGCGGGCAGCGCACGCTGATCGCGAGGCGGATCGGGCCGGACGACAGAGCGGAGCGCCCCGAAGGAGGCGCGATGCCGTACTGCGAGAGCTTCTGCTTGCCGGCATCCGACATCCAGTCCGTCGTCCACGCGGGGGAGAGCACGAGACGCACCTCGACCTGCGAGTAACCGGCCGCGGTGAGGGCCAGGATGACATCGTCGCGGATCGTGTCCATCGCCGGGCACCCGCTGTAGGTGGGGGTGATGTCGACTCGCACGACGTCGCCGTCGACGGTGACGGCACGGAGCACTCCGAGGTCTTCGATCGTGAGCACGGGGACCTCGGGATCCGCCACGGCAGCGGCGATCCGCCAGGCGTCGGTCTGCAGGGTGTCGGTCACCATGACGCCCCCGGATGACGTCGCGCGAGTACCTGCATCTCGGCGAGCAGATGGCCCATCGGTGTCGCGTGCGCACCTCGGCGCCCTCCCGCTGACGATGCCGCCACCGAGGGCGCAGTCAGATCCGCCTCTGCGAAGACGGTGTCGACGACCGCGTCGAAACCGGCGCGAAGGGCGGACGGGCGCACGGCGGCATCGCCGAGACGATCGATCAGTGGCTCATCGCGGAAGAGCTCATCGACATACGGCCAGACGTCGCCGAGCGCGCGCATGATCCGCTGCCGTGATTCGTCGGTGCCTCCGGCGAGACGCAGCACCCACTGCACCGAGTGGTCGCGGTGGTAGTCGACCTCCTTGAGCGACTTCTCGGCGATCGCCGCGAACGTCTCGTCTGTGCTGGCCCGCAGCGCCGAGTAGAGCTCGAACATGTAGGTCGACACGACGAACTGACGTGCGATCGTCTGCGCGAAGTCGCCGTTGGGCTGCTCGACGATCCAGGCGCTGCGGAACTCCGGCTCGTCGCGGAAGTACGCGAGGTCGTCCTCGGAGCGTCCGTCGTAGGAGCCGGCGAAGTGCAGGAACGAGCGGGCATGACCGAGCAGATCGAGGGCGATGTTGCCGAGCGCGACATCCTCTTCGAGTTCGGGCGCGCGGGAGATCCACTCGCCGAGCTGCTGCGAGAGGATCAGGGCGTCGTCGCCGAGCCAGAGGGCGTACTCCGCGATGTCGGCGGATGCCGCGGCGGCGCCCGCTCCCGTGATCTCCTCGCTCAGTCGGAGCTCGTCGACCGAGACGTCGCCGTGCAGGTCGCCGTGCAGGTCTGCGTGGATGTCGTTCACAGGTGCGGCACCCCCTCGGAGGCTGTGTAGTAGACGGCGTGCCGGTAGTTCTTGCCCGCGGGGCTCTCGAAGTAGGCGCCCTTGGCGTCGGGGTCGCTCGTGGTGATCGCGTCGGCGGGCACGGCCCAGATCGACACGCCCTCGCCACGGCGCGTGTAGAGGTCGCGGGCGTTGCGGATCGCCATGTCGGCATCCGGGGCGTGCAGCGATCCGACGTGCACATGGCTCAGGCCGCGGTTCGCCCGGACGAAGATCTCCCAGAGGGGCCAGGGTTCGCGTTCGTCGGCACCGGGCGTCGCCATCACGCCGCCGCCTTCGTCTTCAGCGCCTGCTTGCGGGCGTACTCGGCTGCGGCCTCGCGCACCCACGCGCCCTCTTCGTGCGCCGTGCGGCGGCGCTCCAGACGCTCGGCGTTGCAGGGGCCATTGCCCCGCAGCACCTCGAAGAACTCGTCCCAGTCGATCTCGCCGATCACGTACTGGCCGGTCTCATCGTCGAAGCGCAGATCGGGGTCGGGCAGGGTGACCCCCAGGATCTCGGCCTGCGGCACGAGCATCCCGACGAAGCGCTGGCGCAGCTCGTCGTTCGTGAAGCGCTTGATCTTCCACTTCATCGACTGGGCGGAGTTCGGCGACTGGTCATCGGGCGGGCCGAACATCGCCAGGCTCGGCCAGTACCACCGGTTCACGGCATCCTGCGCCATCCGCTTCTGCTCGTCGGTTCCCTGCATCAGCGAGAGCAGGATCTCGAAACCCTGACGCTGGTGGAACGACTCCTCCTTGCACACGCGCACCATGGCGCGGCCGTAGGGGCCGTAGGAGGCGCGGCACAGCGGCACCTGATTGCAGATCGCGGCGCCGTCGACGAGCCACCCGATAGCGCCCATATCGGCCCAGGTGGGGGTGGGGTAGTTGAAGATCGAGGAGTACTTGGCCTTGCCGCTGATGAGCTGGTCCATCATCTCGTCGCGGGTGATGCCGAGGGTCTGCGCCGCCGAGTAGAGGTACAGGCCGTGGCCCGCCTCGTCCTGCACCTTGGCCATCAGGATCGCCTTGCGCTTGAGGCTCGGCGCCCGGGTGATCCAGTTGCCCTCGGGCTGCATGCCGATGATCTCGGAGTGCGCGTGCTGCGAGATCTGACGGATCAACGTCTTGCGGTAGGCGTCGGGCATCCAGTCGCGCGGCTCGATGCGCTGCTCGTTCGCGATGAGCTCGTCGAACAGGCGCTCGTCGTCTGAGAGCTCGCCATCGACGAGGGAGAGATCTGCGGGGCTTGTCATCATCGACTCCTCGGTATCCGATCCGCTTTACTGACCGGTCGTTAGGTAATTCTGACATGCCGGTCCGCCGTGCGCAACAAGCGGCGCTCAGCGCGAGCGGGAGACCAGGTCGAGAAGGGCGAGCCCGTAGGCCTCCGAGGGGTCCGGATGCTCGAAACGCAGCGTCTCGCCGGCGATCTCGACATCGACGACGAAGGCATCGGGAAGGCGGGTGAGTGCCCGGAACGTGCCCCGCAGCAGTTCGCGCAGCTGATCCTCGCGGGGCAGCCACACCGCGTCCGCGAGGGTGACCGCGTCGAGCGCCCACTCTGTGGTGCCGTTGAAGGCGAGGTCGGTGCCGCTCGGAGTCTGCCTCGCCTCGATCGTCATGGCGCTGACCGTGAAGACGTCGGCCTCGGCTTCGAGCTCGACATCGTTCGGGAGGTCGAGCTGAAAGCGATCGCCCTCGGATGGATGCCACACGAGCCCGGCATCGCGCAGGGATACGGCCAGTTCTCGGGTGATCATCGTTCCACGCTAGACGACGGGGTGAGGACGCGGCGCGGATCTCACCAGTGGATGACGATGCCCCCGGGTGTCGGCGGCCTCGGGCGCGACGTCGGTGGCATGAGGCACAGTGGAGACATGACTTCCCCCTCTGCTGTCGACACCCGCACTGCTGCGCTCGCCGCCTTGCGCGAACTGGTCGGCCGCCCCGACGCCGATTTCCACGACGGCCAGTACGAGGCGATCGAGGCGCTGGTCGAGGGGCGCCGCCGCGCGCTCGTCGTGCAGCGCACAGGCTGGGGCAAATCGGCGGTGTATTTCGTCGCGACGCTGCTGCTGCGTCGGCAGGGGGCGGGACCGACCGTGCTCGTCTCGCCGCTGCTGGCTCTCATGCGCGACCAGATCGCCGCCGCCGAGCGCGCAGGCGTCCGAGCCGTGGCGATCAATTCCACCAACGCGCACGAATGGTCGGAGGTGATGCAGCAGCTCGACCGAGACGAGGTCGATGTGCTGCTCGTCTCTCCCGAGCGACTCAACAACCCGGCGTTCCGCGAGCAGCAGCTGCCGGCGCTCGTGCGACGGATCGGCATGCTGGTGGTCGACGAGGCGCACTGCATCAGCGACTGGGGGCACGACTTCCGTCCCGACTATCGTCGGCTGCGCGATCTCATCGAGCAGATGCCGCCAGAGGTTCCGGTGCTCGCGACCACGGCGACCGCCAACAGCAGGGTCGTGGCCGACGTCGCCGAGCAGCTCGGCGCGGGAGGCTCATCGGGCGACGGGGCCTCCGAGGTGCTCACGATCCGTGGCCCGCTCGCCCGCACCTCGCTGCGGCTCGGGGTGCTGCGTCTGCCGACCTCGGCGAGCCGGCTCGCCTGGCTGCTGAGCCACATCGACGACCTGCCGGGGTCGGGCATCATCTACACGCTCACCGTCGCTGCCGCGGTCGACACCGCTCGGCTGCTGCGCGACCACGGCCACGACGTGCGTGCGTACACGGGGCAGACGGACACCGACGAGCGCACGGAGTCAGAAGGGATGCTGAAGCGCAACGAGGTCAAGGCCCTCGTCGCGACGAGCGCGCTCGGCATGGGCTTCGACAAACCCGACCTCGGATTCGTGCTGCACCTCGGCGCGCCGTCGTCGCCGGTCGCGTACTACCAGCAGGTCGGTCGCGCCGGGCGCGCGAGCGAGAGCGCAGACGTGCTCCTGCTGCCGGGCGTCGAAGACCGCGATATCTGGCACTACTTCGCCACCGCGTCGATGCCCGACCGTGAGCGCGCCGAGAGGGTGATCGCTGCGCTCGGCGATCAGCCGATCTCGACGCCGGCGCTCGAGGCGATGGTCGACATCCGCCGCACACCTCTCGAGCTGCTGCTCAAGGTGCTCGATGTCGACGGCGCGGTGCGACGTGTGCAGGGCGGGTGGGTCGCCACGGGCGAGCCGTGGAGCTACGACGCCGAGCGTTACGAGCGGATCGCGGGTGAGCGCCGAGCCGAGCAGCAGCACATGATCGACTACGAGCAGACCGACGGATGCCGCATGGAGTTCCTCCAGCGCTCGCTCGACGACGACACGGCAGCGCCCTGCGGCAGATGCGACAACTGCGCCGGCATCTGGTTCCCGAGCGAGATCGGCGAATCGGCGACGACTCGGGCCGCGGAGTCGCTCGACCGAGTGGGCGTTCCCGTCGAGCCGCGCCGGGCCTGGCCGACCGGCGCCGACAAGCTCGACGTGCCCGTCAAGGGGCGCATCGCGGCGGGTGAGCAGGCGGGAGAGGGGAGGGCGCTCGCCCGGCTCACCGACCTCGGCTGGGGTGGCACCCTGCGCGAGCTGTTCGCCGCCGGAGCGCCCGATGCCGCCGTGACGCCCCAGGTGCTCGGCGGCTGCGTGCGAGTGCTCGCCGACTGGGGCTGGACGGAGCGCCCTGTCGCGGTGGTCGCGATGCCTTCACGGTCGCATCCGTTGCTCGTCGATTCGCTCGCCCGAGGGATCTCCGACATCGGACGACTGCCGTATCTCGGCGCGCTCGAGCCGGTGGGCGGCGGCCCCAGCGGTCAGCCGGGAGGCAACAGCGTGTTCCGTCTCGCAGGTCTGTGGGACAGGTTCAGCGCGCAGGGCCTCGACGTCCCCGAGGGGCCGGTTCTCCTCGTCGACGACCTGGCCGACAGCCGGTGGACTCTGACGGTCGCCGCCCGCACACTGCGCCAGGCCGGCGCCACAGAGGTGCTTCCGTTCGTGCTCGCGCTTCGCGGCTGAGGTCGGCGATCCATTCCGATGGGAAGACTTCACCGCAGGTCGTAGACCCGCTTGTACTTGCCCTCGCTGCGCGGCAGAGTGCCCGGCTCCTCGACCTTGACGTCGACGCTGGTGCCGATGTGCACCTTGATGCGATGTGTGAGCACTGCAGCGGCGGCGTCGCACTCCTCGATGCTCAACGACGGGTGCCGCTCGATGCGCACCGTCATGGTGTCGAGCTGGCCCGCACGGTGCAGCTCCAGCACGAAGTGCGGTGTCAGGGTCTCGATGCCCATCACGAGCTCTTCGATCTGTGTGGGGAAGAGGTTCACTCCGCGCAGGATGATCATGTCGTCATTGCGCCCGGTGATCTTCTCGATCCGCCGCAGGGCGGGATACGTCGTTCCGGGCAGCAGGCGGGTCAGATCCCGTGTGCGGTAGCGGATCACCGGGAAGGCCTCTTTGGTGAGCGAGGTGAAGACCAGTTCGCCCAGTTCGCCGTCCGGCAGGCGGTCGCCGGTGTCGCCATCGATGATCTCCGGAAGGAAATGGTCTTCCCAGATGTGCGGGCCGTCTTTGGTGAGCACGCTCTCGCTCGCGACGCCCGGCCCCATGACCTCGCTGAGCCCGTAGATGTCCACGGCGTCGATGTTCAATCGCTTCTCGATCTCGCGGCGCATCTCGTTGGTCCACGGTTCGGCTCCGAGCACGGCGACCCGCAACGAGGTCCGCGTCGGGTCGACGCCTGCCGCCTCCATCGCATCGGCGATCGTGAGCAGGTAGCTCGGCGTGCAGAGGATGGCGTCCGGCTCGAAGTCGGCGATCAGCTGCACCTGGCGCGCGGTCTGACCACCGGAGACGGGGATCACCGTGGCGCCGAGTCGTTCGATGCCTGCGTGGGCACCGAGCCCGCCGGTGAAGAGTCCGTAGCCGTAGGCGTTGTGCACCTTCATGCCCGCGCGGATGCCCGCGGCGTGCAGCGACCTCGCGATGAGGTCGCCCCATCTGTCGAGGTCGCCCTCGGTGTAGCCGACGACGGTCGGTCGGCCGGTCGTGCCCGACGACGCGTGGATGCGGCGCACGTCGGCCATGGGCACCGCGAACATCCCGAACGGATAGCTCTCACGCAGGTCCGACTTCGTGGTGAACGGCAGCCTCTGCACGTCGTCGAGAGTGCGGATCTCGTCGGGGTGGACACCGTGCTCGTCGAACTTGCGACGGGACGTCGGCACGTTCTCGTAGGCGTGGCGCACGGTCCACTGCAGGCGCTGCAGCTGCAGTCGGGCGAGTGCAGTGGGGGAGTGCAGCTCGATCTCGGTACCGATCTCGGCACGGGGGTGGGTAATCATCGTCGACTCCTTCGTCGCGGGCAGGGCCATGTCAGGTGTGCCGGTCAGCCCGGGTGCGATCGGTTCGTCGTGAGCGAGCGGCCGCGCACCTCGGCGACGACGTCGCCGGACTCATCGATCACCGTGACGTCGTAGATGCCGTTGCGACCGCTGACGACGCGGCGGATCGCACGTGCCGTCAGCCGCTGCCCCGCGACCGTGGACTTCAGGAAGGTGATGTCCGCGCCGCCCGCGACCGTGACCCGCTCGTCCTCGTTGCAGGCGATCGCGAAAGCCGTGTCGGCGAGGGTGAACACCAGGCCGCCGTGCGTGATCGCGAAGCCGTTCAGCATGTCGTCGCGCACCGTCATCGACACCACGGCCTCGCCGGGCTCGTCGAGCTCGACGGTCATGCCGAGCATCGCCGACGCGGCATCGCGCTGCATCATGGCCCTCATGCTGCCGCGACCTCGGAGGTGGGCTCCTTGCTGACCAGCGTGAGCACGTCGTAGGTCGCGACGAGCTCGTCGGCCTGGTTGCGGATCACCGCATCCCAGCGCACCTCGCCGTATTCGTCGGTCTCGCGCGGGGTGATCTGCTTGGCGGTGAGCTCGACGCGGATCGTGTCACCGGGGGAGACCGGCGTGATGAACCGCAGATTCTCGAGACCGTAGTTCGCGAGCACGGGGCCCGGTTCGGGGTCGACGAACAGACCGGCTGCCCACGAGACCAGCAGGTACCCGTGTGCCACACGGCCGGGGAAGAACGGGTTCGCTGCGGCCGCTGCTTCGTCCATGTGTGCGTAGAACGTGTCACCGGTGAAGTGCGCGAAGGTCTCGATGTCGTCGAGGGTGACCTCGCGCGATGCCGAGACGATCTGATCTCCGATCATGAGCTCTGCGAGCGATTTGCGGAACGGATGCCGGCCGCCGCTGTGCGCGGCGGCCCCGGCGTGCCAGACACCGGTGAGCGCGGTGAGCATCTCGGGCGATCCCTGCACCGCGGTGCGCTGCATGTGGTGCAGCACCGCGCGGATGCCGCCGAGTTCCTCCCCGCCGCCGGCCCGACCGGGCCCGCCGTGCACGAGATTCGGCAGGGGCGACCCGTGACCGGTCGAGGAGCGCGCGTCGTCGCGGTCGAGCAGCAGCATCCGACCGTTGAACGGCGCGATGCGCGTGGCAAGCTCGACTGCCTGCACCGGATCGTGCGTCGCGATGCTGGTGACGAGCGAGCCGCCGCCGCGGGCGACGAGTGCGGCGGCCTCGGCGATGGTGTCGTAGGTGAGCAGGGACGACACCGGGCCGAACGCCTCGACGGAGTGCGCGGCCTCGGACTGCGGGTCGTCGAAGCGCAGCAGCAGCGGCGAGACGAATGCGCCGTCGGGCGAGAGCCCCGTGGTTCCGTCGACGAGGCGCACCTCGGGGGCGTCCGTCGACCCGACCACGATCTGTCCGCCGGCATCCTGCAGCTTTGCGACCTGACGCAGCACCTCATCGCGCTGTGCGGTCGAGGCGAGGGGGCCCATCGTCGCGCCCTCGGCGCGGGGGTCGCCCAGCACCGTCTTCTCGGTGATGCGCGCCTGCACGGCGGCGATCACGGCATCCGCCGAGCCGGTCGGCACGATCGCGCGACGGATCGCCGTGCACTTCTGGCCGGCCTTGGTCGTCATCTCGGTGACGAGCTGGCGGACGTAGGCGTCGAACTCCGGGGTGCCCTCGACGGCGTCGGTGCCGAGCACCGAGGCGTTGATCGAGTCGGTCTCGGCGGTGAACCGCACTCCGCCGGTCTGCACGGCGGGGTGGGCCTTCAGGCTCTCGGCTGTCGAGGCGCTGCCGGTGAAGCCGACGATGTCACCGAGCCGAAGATTCTCGAAGAGGTCGGGGACGCTGCCGCTCACCAGCTGCAACGATCCGTCCGGCAGCAGGCCCGACTCGACGAGGATGCGCACCATCGCCTCGGCGAGATATCCGGTCGGGGTTGCGGGCTTCACGAGCGTCGGCATGCCGGCGAGGAAGGCCGGTGCGAACTTCTCGAGCGACCCCCACACGGGGAAGTTGAAGGCGTTGATCTGCACGGCCACTCCCGGCAGCGTCGTGTAGACGTGGCGCCCGAGGAACGAGCCGTCTTTCGAGAGCGGCTCGACGGGGCCGTCGACGTGCACGCGGCTGTTCGGCAGCTCACGGCGACCTTTGCCGGAATACGAGAACAGCACGCCGATGCCGCCGTCGATGTCGACCCAGGAGTCGCTCTTCGTCGCGCCCGTGCGCGCTGACAGCGCATAGAGCTCGTCCTTGCGCTCGGTGAGCGCCAGGGCGAACTGCTTGAGCAGCACCGCGCGCTGATGGAAGGTGAGCGCACCGAGGCTCCTCTGCCCCACGGATCGGGCATGCGCAAGCGCCCCCGCGAGGTCGAGGCCGTCGGTGGAGACGAGCGTGACCACATCGCCGGTGGACGCGTCACGGACCTCGGTGACTCGTGCGGGCGACGTCGGCGTCCACCACTCGCCCTGGATGTAGCTCGGCAGATACTCGGTCATCTCTCCTCGTTCCATACGTAGAACCCTTCGCCGCTCTTGCGGCCGAGCTTTCCTTCGGCGACCATCCGCCGCAGCAGATCCGGCGGAGCGAACCGCTCACCGAGAGTGCGTTCCAACTCCTCGGCGATGCCGAGCCGCACATCGAGTCCGACGATGTCGGTGGTGCGCAGCGGCCCCATCGGATGCCGGTATCCGAGCGTCATCGCCGCGTCGATGTCGGCGGCCGACGCGACGCCCTCTTCGAGCATCCGGATCGCCTCCAGGCCGAGCATCACGCCGAGCCGAGACGATGCGAACCCGGGGGAGTCGGTGACGACGATCGGGGTCTTGCCGAGGGAGCTCACCCATCCGGCCGCGTTCTCGACCACCGCGGCGTCGGTCGCTGCGCCTCGCACGATCTCGACGAGCGCAGACGCGGGCACAGGGTTGAAGAAGTGCAGGCCGAGGAAGCGCTCCGGACGGAGGCGGCTCGCGGCGAGATCGTCGATCGAGATCGACGAGGTGTTGCTCGCCAGGGTGGCGCCGGCGGGCATCGCCGCCTCTGCACGGGCGAGGGCCTGTTCCTTCAGGTCGCGGTCCTCGGGAACGGCTTCGATCACGAGGTCGACCGCGGCGAAGGCGGCGATGTCGAAACCGGTCGTCAGGCGGCCGGTGATCTCGACCTCTTTCAGAGCGGGATCGCGGTCGACGGATCGGCGGATGCTGTCAGCGATGCGGACCAGTGCCGCATCCGCGCTCGCCGCGTCACGTTCGACGACCGCGACGCGGGAACCCGCGAGCAGGAACGCGTGCGCGATGCCGGCGCCCATTCGCCCTCCGCCGAGCACGCCGACGGCCGCGGGTACGTGGTCGGGGCGTCTCGTCTCGCTCCGCTCGCTCGACGACCGGGTGTGGGCGTCGCTCGAGGACGGGGGCTGCTCGCTCATCGGTTCTTCCTCTCGAGGAACGCGGTCATGCGGCGGTGCTTCTCCGGCGATTCGAAGAGCTCGGCCTGCAGCTCGAGCTCGATCGCGGGATGACCTGCGCGCGGCGTGCCCAGCGCGAGCTTCGTGTATCGCGTCGCCAGCGGGTCGTTCACCGCGATCCGGTCGACGATCCCGTGCGCCGCCGCGAGCAGTTCCTCTGCCGGATGCAGCGACGAGACCAGTCCCCAGCGCAGCGCCTCCTCTGCATCGAGCGCTCGCCCTGTGAGCAGCAGCTCGCTCGCTCGCGCCGCGCCGATGATCTCGGGAAGCCGCCACGTCGCACCGGCCGCGGCGATGATGCCGAGTCCGGTCTCGGGGTTGCCGATTCGGAGGGACGGCGTCGCGATGCGGATGTCGGCGGCGTAGGCCAGCTCGGCTCCACCCCCGAGCGCGTAGCCGTCGATCGCCGCGATCACCGGCATCGGCAGCTCGTTGATGCGGATGAACGCGGTCGCGTTGATGCCGCGCCTGGCGTCATCTGCGGTGCGATCACGCAGCTGCGCGATGTCGGCGCCCGCCGCGAAGACACCGCCGGTGCCGGTGAGGATCAGCGTGCGGGGGGTCTGTTCGAGCATCGCGCACAGCTCGTGCAGCGCGTCGACCGTCTCCTGATCGATCGCGTTGCGCTTCTCGGGGCGATCGAGCGTGGCGATGACCCTGTCGTGCTGCTCCTCGATCTGCAGGCTCATGCCAGACGCTCGACGATCATGGCCGTGCCCTGTCCGACTCCGACGCACATCGTGGCGAGGCCGTATCGAGCGCCCTCGCGTTCGAGTCGACCGAGCAGGGTCACGATCAGGCGGGATCCGCTGGAACCGAGAGGATGCCCGAGCGCGATCGCACCGCCGTCGGCATTGACGATCGCCGGGTCGAGGCCGAGGCGACGGATGCAGGCGAGTGATTGCGACGCGAAAGCCTCGTTCAGTTCGACGGCGCCGAGATCGGCGATCTGCAGCCCCGCCTTCGCGAGCGCCTTCTGCGTCGCGGGCACGGGGCCCAGTCCCATGATCTCGGGTGCGAGCGCGGCGGTCGCCGAGGCGACGATGCGTGCGCGCGGTCGCAGCCCGTGTCGCTCGACGGCATCGGCGCTCGCCACGATGATCGCGGAGGCTCCGTCGTTCAGCGAGCTGGAGTTGCCGGCGGTGACGACCTCGCCGCCTGCGACCACGGCGCGCAGCTTCGCGAGTGCGTCGAGGGTGGTGTCGCGTCGCGGCCCTTCGTCGGTCTCGACGATTCCGCGGCCGGTCTCGACTCCGACGATCTCCGGCGCGAAGCGCCCCGCATCGATCGCTGCGATGGCCCGCAGATGGCTCTGCAGGGCGAAAGCATCGGCATCCGCCCGACTGATGCCGTCGACGCGTGCGACTTCCTCTGCCGTCTCGGGCATCGAGAAGGTGGCCTTCGCGCGCGCGGCGAGGCGCGGATTGGTGAAGCGCCATCCGATCGACGTGTCGAAGGCCGCGCCGGGCTTGGCCCATGCCCGCTCGGGCTTCGCCTGCACCCAGGGGGCTCGTGTCATCGACTCGACGCCACCGGCGACGATGAGGTCGGCTTCGCCCGCGCGCACGGCGTTCGCGGCGAGCGCGATGGCCGACATCCCCGAGGCGCAGAGCCGGTTCACGGTGAGCCCGGGGATCGAATCGGGCAGGCCGGCGAGGAGCACGGCCATGCGGGCGACATTGCGGTTGTCTTCGCCCGCTTGGTTCGCGGCGCCGAGGATGACCTCGTCGATCGCCTCGGCGGGGATCCCCGACCGGGTGACGGTCTCGCCGACCACGAGGGCTGCCAGATCATCGGGGCGGATGCCGGCGAGCGCGCCTCCATAGCGACCGACGGCGGTGCGGACCCCGTCGACGAGATAGGCCTCGGACATCGTCATCCTCTCGAACGCCCACGCTGGCGATAATTTCAGACCGATCGGTCAGGAATACGATCTCAGATCCTCGGACGGATGGCAACTCACCGGGACTGACAGACTGGAGCCATGGCGCAGCTCGGATTCGACGCGCCGGCCCCCAAACGCGGCCGGCCAGGCTATGACCGTGAGCAGGTGCTCGCTGTCGCGGTCAAGGTGTTCAACGAGCAGGGCTACGACGCGACCAGCGTCGCCGATCTCAGTGCCACGCTCGGCCTCACGAAGTCGGCGCTGTACCACCACTTCGAGTCGAAGTCGGCGATCCTCGAGCTCGCGCTGAACGATGCCCTCGACGCCCTCGAGTCCGTCGTGGACGACGCGACGGCGCGGCATCCGCTCGCCTCCGATCGCCTGCGATCGATCATCCGTGGGGCCGTGCGTGTGCTCACCGAGAAGTTGCCGTCGGTCACACTGCTGCTGCGTGTGCGCGGCAATGGCGATGTCGAGACCTCCGCGCTGGTGCGACGACGCGCCTTCGATCAGCGGGTGACGGCGATCGTCGCCGAAGCCCAGGCCGAGGGGCTCATCCGCGACGACGTGGATGCCGCGGTCGCGACCAGGCTCATCTTCGGCATGATCAACTCGGTCGTCGAGTGGTATCGCCCCGGCGGGCCCGTCGACCCCGAAGAGCTCGGCGAGGACATCCTGCGGGTGAGCCTGGACGGACTGCAGTCGCGCTGACCGACTAGTCGTCGGCCGGAGCCACTCGCGGAGGCCAGCTGGTCGCTCCGAGCTCGCGCGAGATGTTGCGGGCAGTCTCTCGGAGCGCGTTCAGCACGGCGTCGGAGGCGGGAGACTGCGAGGTGGGCATCACGACCGCGACCGCGGCGACGATGTCGTTCGATGCGTCGGCGACCGGTGCGGCGACGGACGATTCTCCGAGCACCGCTTCGTCGGTCTCGGACGCACTGCCTCGTTCGGCGATCGCGGGGAGCTCGAGCATCAGTCTGGCGATGTCGGTGATCGTGTCGCCGGTGAGACTGTGCAGTGGCCGTTCGAAGACGGTGCGTTGGAAGCCGAGGTCGTGTGCGAGCAGCACTTTTCCCATCGCCGAGGCGTGAGCGGGGATCGCGACGCCGGTCTCGAGCATCTGCTGGCTGTCGTCCGGGCGCAGATCGTGGTGGATGACGAGCACCTCGTGAAAATGCGGAGCACCGAGCCGCACCGGAAGATTGGTGCGCCGCGCGAGCTCCTGCGTCCACCGCATCGCCCGTGCCCTGACATCGAGCGTGTCGAGGTAGACGTTGCTGAGGCGCAACAGCGTCGGGCCGAGCATGTAACGCTGCCCGCCGCGCTCTTTCGCGACCAGCCCGTGCTCCCGCAGTGATTTGACGATCCCGTGCACGGTCGATGGCGGAAGGCTCAATGCGAGAGCGAGATCGGTGATGCCGAGATGGCGCGCGCCCTGCAGCAGCTCGAGGACCTTCGCGGCGCGGTCGATGGCCTGGATCACGGTGCGTCCTCCCTCCGGCTCGTCATCGAGCCGGGCCGTCGTGTCGTCTGTCCGAGTCGATCTTGACAACTCGACTGCGCCCGAGCATATTCGACATTGACGAATAACTTTCCAATATTGCGAAAGATCGCCACCGCAGAGATCAAGGGAGATCGAACGATGAAGAAGCTCATCAACAACCCCGCCGATGTGCTGGTCGAGTCGCTGCGAGGCGTCGCCCTCGCGCATCCCGAGCTGTCGGTCGACCTCGAGACGCACGTGATCACGCGCGCGACGCCGAAGGCGCAGGGCAAGGTCGCGGTGGTCTCCGGTGGCGGGTCCGGACACGAACCGCTGCATGGCGGCTACGTGGGGGTGGGCATGCTCGATGCGGCGGTCGCCGGCGAGCTGTTCACCTCACCGACGCCCGACCGCGTGCAAGCGGCGACCAAGGCCGTCGACCGCGGCGCCGGCGTGCTGCACATCGTCAAGAACTACACCGGTGACGTGCTGAACTTCGAGATGGCCGCCGAGCTCGCATCGATGGAGGGCATCGAGGTCGGCACCGTGATCGTCGACGACGACGTCGCCGTGCAGGACTCTCTCTACACGGCCGGGCGTCGTGGTGTCGGACTGACCGTGCTGCTCGAGAAGCTGGTCGGCGCGGCGGCCGAAGAAGGACAGGATCTCGCCGCGGTCGTCGAGCTCGCGACGCGCATCAACAGTCAAGGCCGCTCGATGGGGATGGCGCTCACGAGCTGCACGGTTCCCGCAGCGGGCAAACCCACGTTCGACCTGCCCGAGGACCAGATGGAGATCGGCATCGGCATTCACGGCGAACCCGGTCGGCATCGCGAGCCGCTGGCCCCCGCATCCGAGATCGCCCGCCAGCTCGTCGAGCCGATCCTCGCCGACCTCGACGCTGCCGGACCCGCGATCGTGATGCTCAACGGCATGGGCGGATCGCCGCTGATCGAGCTTTATCTGATGTACGGCGAGGTCGCGTCGTTGCTCGAGAAGGCGGGGGTGCAGATCGCTCGCAACCTGGTCGGCGACTACATCACGTCGCTCGACATGGCCGGGTGCTCGCTCACGGTGCTGAAGGCCGACGATGAGCTGCTGCGACTGTGGGATGCCCCGGTGAACACGCCAGGACTGCGATGGGGAGCATGATGGCGGCGATCGACACCGCGGCCCTCGTCGACTGGATCCGGCGGTTCCGCGACGTGGTCGCCGAGAAGCGCGAATGGCTCACCGAGCTCGACTCGGCGATCGGCGACGCGGACCACGGCGCGAACATGGCCCGTGGCATGGACGCGGTCGTGGCGAAGCTCGACTCGGCGGTGCCGCCCACCGTCGACGAGCTGCTCAAGACCGTCGGCATGACGCTCGTGAGCTCGGTCGGAGGTGCCAGCGGGCCCTTGTACGGAACCCTGTTCCTGCGCATGGGGATGGCGGCCGGCCCTGTGAACGAACTCGATGCCGCCGGGCTCGCAGCCTCGCTGCGAGCGGGTCTCGACGGGATCGTCGCGCGAGGCAAGGCCGAAGCCGGCGACAAGACCATGTTCGACGCGATGGCGCCCGCCGTGGATGCACTCGATGCGGCGATCGCAGGCGGGGCGGATCTCGCAGCGGCGACGGCTGCGGCTGCCGATGCTGCGGCTGCGGGGCGTGACGCCACGGAGCCGCTGGTGGCACGCAAGGGACGCGCGAGCTACCTCGGTGAGCGCAGCGCAGGTCACATCGATCCGGGTGCGGCGTCCACGACGCTGCTGTTCGAGGCGCTCGCCCAGGCCACCGCGGAATCGTCCTGATGGTCGGCATCGTCGCCGTCTCCCACAGCGCTCGACTCGGGGAGGCGGCCCTGGAGCTTGCCCAGCAGATGGTGCGAGGCGGGGGAGCGCGCGTCCTGGTGGCGGCCGGCGCGGGGACGGATGCCGACGGCGCAGCCGTCCTCGGAACGGATGCCGTCGCGGTCGCCGCGGCCATCGACGAACTGGCGGCCGACTGCGACGGCGTGCTGGTGCTCATGGACCTCGGCTCGGCGGTGCTGAGCGCGGAGCTGGCGCTCGAGCTGCGCATGAGCGACGTGCCCGTTCGCCTCACGCCCGCGCCGTTCGTGGAAGGGCTGCTCGCCGCAGTCGTGTCTGCGGCGGCGGGCGCATCGCTCGAGGTCGTGGCTGAGGAGGCGTCCGCTGCGCTCGGCGCGAAGACCGGCCAGCTCGGCGACCCGGACGAACCTGGCGCGCTCGCCGCGCCGACGCTCGCACCGACGCTCGGGCCGATCGACGCGGTGACCCGCGTGGTCACCGTGCGCAACCCGCTCGGCATCCATGCTCGTCCGGCTGCGCTGATCGCCGAGGCCTCCGCAGGGGCGGATGTGCGGCTCACGCGGCTGCCGGATGGGCCGGAGGCCGCGGGCGCCAGCCTGTCGAGACTGCTGATGCTCGGCGCCAGGCAGGGCGACGAGGTGCGGCTGTCCGCGACCGGGGCGGACGCCGAGCTCGCCATCCATCGACTGGTCGCGCTGTTCGACGAGGGGTTCGGTGAAGGAACCGCGGTCGCCGCGCCCCCGAGAGAGGTCGTGCGCACGCGGTCGACCGAGTCGGCGGTGAGCGCGGCGCCCGTGGTGTCCGGGACGGTGCTGAGCGGGCGAGGCGTGAGCGCCGGGCGGGCAGCAGCGCAGGCCGTGCTGCTGGCTGCGCCACTCGACGAGCCCGACCCGGGCCTGACGGTCGATGCGGCTGACCGTGAGAGCGAGGTGTCGGCGATCGAGTGGGCAGCCGTCGCGGTGGCGGATCAGCTCCGCCGCCGCACATCGGCGGCGACCGGAGAGGCTCGAGCGATCCTCGATGCTTCGCGTCTGCTCGCCTCAGACCCCGAGCTCGTCGCAGATGCGACGTCGCTCGTCCGATCGAAGGGGCGCACCGCCGCCCGCGCCGTCTGGGAGACGGCTCTCGCGCACGAGAAGGCGGTCAGAGCCTTGGGCGGTCGGATGGCCGAGCGTGCCGCCGACATCCGTGACGTCCGAGACCGGATCATCGCCGAGATCCTCGAGGTCGAGATGCCCGGTGTTCCGGAGCGGGATGAGCCTTTCGTGCTCGTGGCCACCGACCTCGCACCCGCCGACACGGCCGCCCTGGACGGCGGCAACTGCGTCGCTCTGGTGACCGAGCAGGGCGGGCCCACATCGCACACCGCGATCATCGCCCGCTCACTCGGAATCCCCGCGGTCGTCGGGGTCGGCGGGGCCACGGGCATCGCATCCGGCGCCGACCTGCTCGTCGACGGCGACCGGGGCACGGTCGAGGTCGACCCGAGCCGTTCCAGGATCGCCGAGGCGCAGGCCGCGTCGATCGTCGTGCCTTTCGACGGAGAGGGCGTGCTCGCGGACGGGCGCCGGATCGCACTGCTCGCCAACGTCGGCGGCGCGGCCGAAGCGGTGGCGGCTGCGGCATCGAAGGCAGAGGGAGTGGGTCTCTTCCGCACCGAGTTCTGCTTCCTCGACCGCACCGATGCGCCGTCGGTCGACGAGCAGGTCGACGCCTACCGAGGCGTCCTCGCGGCTTTCCCGGGGCGGAAGGTCGTCGTGCGCACGCTCGACGCGGGCAGCGACAAGCCGCTGCCGTTCGCCAACGCCGACACGGAGGAGAACCCCGCTCTCGGAGTCCGCGGTCTGCGGATCGCACGGCGATCACCCGCGCTGCTTGATGATCAGCTGCGGGCCCTCGCGCTCGCGGCAGCGGCGGAGTCGGCGCTCGTCGAGGTGATGGCTCCGATGGTGGCCACGGTCGATGAGGCGCGCGACTTCGCAGACCGTGCGCGGGCGGCCGGGCTCGAGAAGGTGGGAGTGATGGTCGAGACGCCCTCCGCCGCGCTCCTCGCCTCTGAGATCCTCGAGGTCGTCGACTTCGTCAGCATCGGAACCAATGACCTCGCCCAGTACACGCTCGCCGCGGACCGACTGCTCGGCGAGCTGGGCGACTTGAACGATCCGTGGCAGCCGGCCGTGTTGCGATTGATCGGCCAAGCGGGTGCTGCCGGACGCCGGTGGAACCTGCCGGTGGGCGTGTGCGGCGAGGCCGGTGCCGATCCCACTCTGGCCGCGGTGCTGGTCGGCCTCGGGGTCACCTCCCTGTCGATGACGCCCCGCGCGCTGGGCCGTGTCGCGGCGGCGCTGGCAGACGTCACGGGTGATCAGTGCGATGCCGCCGCGGTAGCGGTGCTGAGAGCGGCGACCGCGGCCGATGCCCGCGCCGCTGCGGCCGCTGCGCTCAGCGGCGACTGAAGGGTTCACGTCGTCCGACTCCGATCAGGCGGATATATGCGATATCCGGCATGCTCTTCCTCTCGTTCTGATCTCGACATGCGCGCGCCCCTGGTCGAAGGTGCCGCGGCGCCTTAGGCTCCGGGGAGGGGGCGCCCGCAGCGGCGCATGACGAGTCGGAGGATGCACATGACTGTCTTCACCACGTGTCGAGCGCGAATGATGCTCGCATCGATCGGGATCGGCGCGCTGGTGGCTCTGAGCGCCTGCGCCCCGACTCCTCAGGCCTCGCCGTCGCCCTCGCCCTCGCCGTCTCCGTCGACCGCGTCCCCCGAGCCCTACGCTGGACCGATCGCGTTCGTCGGAGACGAACTCGACGCGTTCGCGCTCACCCCTGAGGAGATCGTGGGGATCGTGCCGGAGGCCACCGAGGTCGGTGATCCTTCGCCGATGCTCGAACAGGTGTCGGATGGTGGAGGTCTCGCTGCGGACCCGCCGATCTGCGATGCCCTCTACGCCGAGCAGTCGCTTGGCAGCGTCGGGGCGAGGACGGTCGAATGGCAGGTGCCGACGGATCCCGCCAATGGGTTCGGCCGGCTGACGATCATGCAGTTCGCTGATGAGGCCCAGGCCGAGGGGCGAATGGATCAGCTGCTCCAGGCTGCCGAGCAGTGCGCCGAGTTCGCCAAAGAGGGAACCATCACTTTCGATGCCGCGATTCCGGAACCCTCCGAGGATGTCCGAGCCTTCGCGGGGTCGTTGGTCGACGCGGGGCTCGACTGGCGGTCGTTCGGCGCATTCGCGTCGACCGGAAACGTGATCGTCCAGCTCTGGCAGCCCTTCAGCGGTGATCGCGGCTTCGACGCTGAAGCCGCCGCCCTGCTGCTGCAGACCCGCGCCGACGAGGCGAGGTCGGGGCTGATCGACGAGCTCACCGAGAACCCGCCTGTCGCCGAGACCGATCCGTCGGGAGACCCCGGAGCCGTGTGGAGCGAGTGGCAGATCGGTGTCGGCGGGGTGGGCCCGCTCCGCCTCGGCGACTCGGTCGATGCCGCTCTCGCCACAGCGGGCGAGGATGCGCAGGTCATGGAGCCGGAGTACGACGGCGGACCGTGGAGGCTCGTCGCGCCCGGGGGCGCGGGGTCCATCCTGGTGCAGCCCGTCGAGGCCGGTGACGCGGTGTGGTCGATCACCGTCGGCAGCGATCGCAGCCTCGATGAGTCGGTCGACGACGGAGCGGCGCTGCCGCACCGGGGAGACATCCGCCTCGGCGCTCCCGTGGCGGATGCGATGGCCGCCTACCCCGGGGGCACCGTCGTCGATGTCGCGGCGTCAGGCGATGACTTCTACGCCGTCGCGACGCGTGACGGCCAGGTCTTCCGGTTCCAGGCCGACCGCGATGTCGTCGAGGAGGGGTCGATGATCGTCGGCATCACGGTCGAGGACGCCACAGCCCGCACGCCGCTCGTCTTCGGCTGACGGCGGGCCGGTCGTTCCACCGACCGACCCGCCGCCCGGCCGTGTCAGCGGCTCCGTCAGGCGTGCAGGTCGACGCCCTTCGTCTCCTTCACCACCGTCACTGCGATGAGGGAGATCAGTGCTGCGGCGGCGATGTAGACGCCGATCGTCCACGCCGCGCGGAACTGGTTCATCAGCGTCTCTGCGATCATCGGAGCGAACGCTCCGCCGAGAATGGCGCCCAGTGCATATCCGATGGAGACACCCGAGTAGCGGACGTTGGCCGGGAACATCTCGGCGTAGAGGGCCGCCTGCGGGCCGTAGGAGAGCCCGAGTGCGAACGTCATCACGAACAGTGCCACGAAGTACCAGAAGATGTTCGCCGTATCGATCAGGAACCACATCGGCACAGCCCAGAGCGCGAGTGCGATGTAGCCGATCTGGAAGGTGCGGACCCGCCCGAGACGATCGGAGAGGTGACCGCCCCAGAGCGTGAAGATGAGCCATCCGAACGAGGCCAGCGTCGTCGCCAGCAGCACGGGAGGACGCTCCATGCCGAGAGCGGTGACAGCGTAGGTGGCGAAGAACGCGATGAGCAGGTAGCCGGCGGCGTTGTTTCCGATGAAGATCAGTGCGGTGAGAACGACCTGCTTGGTGTTCTTGCGGAACAGGCGGCCCAGCGGTGCCGAGGCCTCCTGACGGCGGCGCCGTAGATCTTCGAAGACCGGGCTCTCATCGACTGCGCGCCTGATCACGTAGCCGACGGCGATCAGCACGATCGACATGAGGAACGGGATCCGCCAGCCCCACTCGAGGAACGCCTCGGGTGACATCGAGCTCGTCAGCACCCAGAGTGTCGCTGTCGCGAGGATCATGCCGATCGGAACACCGATCTGCGGGAAGGCGCCGAAGAGTCCGCGTCGGCTCGTGGGCGCGTGCTCGACGGCCATCAGCGCCGCGCCGCCCCATTCACCGCCGGCCGAGAACCCCTGCAGGATGCGGAGCACGATGAGCAGGATCGGAGCCGCGACACCGATCGCCGCGTAGGTCGGCAGCAGGCCGATCAGGGAGGTGGAGAGCCCCATCATCACGAGCGTGAAGACGAGCATCCTCTTGCGGCCCAGCTTGTCGCCGAGGTGCCCGGCGACGATGGCTCCGAGGGGGCGGAAGAGGAAGGAGATTCCGATCGTGGCGAAGGACAGGATCTGCGCGAACCCCTTGTTCTCCTCGGCGATCGGAGCGAGGAAGAGCGGAGCGAGCACGAGGCCCGCGGCTTGCGCGTAGATGAAGAAGTCGTACCACTCGATCGAGGTGCCGACCAGGGTGCTGGCGAGCACCCGCCGTTCCTCGGCGGGCATTCTCGTTCTCGTGCTGTCTGCGGAGACTGCTGACGTCATGCGAACTCCATTGTTCTGCGGGTGGGGGAGAGAGCGACGACGTGCCGCTCCGAATCACTTACCGAATGATCGGTCAGTAATTGACGAGAGTAGCGCACGCCGACCCGCGGCCCAAGCACTGCGTCCATGGCGGCGCAGGAGTGCGACGTGCGTGGCCCTCACACCCGCCCGAATGCACGCAGCGGATGCTCGATGAGCTCGGTCACTCGACGCAGGAAGCCGGCGGCGTATCCGCCGTCGCACACCCGGTGGTCGAACACCAGCGAGATCTGCACGATGCGGCGGGGGACGATCTGCCCGTCGATCACCCACGGCCGCTCGATGATGCGACCGATTCCGAGGATCGCGACGTCGGGGTGGTTGATGATCGCGGCTGAGCCGTCGACCCCGAGTCCGCCGTAGTTGTTCAGGGTGAACGTCGATCCGCGCAGGCGCTCCGGCGGCATCGACCCGGATCGGGCTGCAGTCGTCAGGTCGCGCAGCGCCGCGTCGAGCTGCTCGACGGAGAGCTCGTGGGCGCGGGGGACGACCGGAACGACGAGCCCGCGTGCGGTGTCGGCGGCGACGCCGAGATTGACGCCCTCGAACGAGATGAGCTCTGAGGCATCGTCGCTCAGTCGAGATGCCAGCACCGGATGATCCTCCAGGGCGAGCAGCACGAAGCGCGCGATGAGGGCTGTGAGCGAGGGGGCTCTGCCGCCCTCGGGAGCCATGCCGGCGCGCAGCGTCCACAGCTCGGTGGCGTCGACGTCGACCCACACGGTCGCCTCGGGGATCTCGGAGCGGCTGCGGCTGAGTTTCGCGCTCACGGCGCGGCGCAGAGCCGACAGACGCTCGCGCGAGACCACGGCGAGGCCGTCGAGGCTCTGCCCGCTCGCGCTGCGATGCTGTGCGGCTGCGCCGTCGACGGCATCGTCGACGGCCGCGGCCAGGACGTCGGCGCGGGTGATCGAGCCGTCGTGTCCGGTCGGGGTGATCTCGTGCACGTCGAGCCCGAGATCTCGCGCCAGGCGGCGGACGAGCGGTGAGCGCACGGCCACCGTGCGCCGCGAGGCGGTCGTCGGCGGGGCGGGAACGCCAGGCTCCGTCGGCGTCGGCTCGGGCAGCGTCGCTTCTGCCGAGGGAGCGGCATCACGGACGCCCGACGTCGGGACCACGGTCGCCCGCGCACGACGACGACCGGTCGTCACGCGGTCGGAGGTGCCGTAGCCGATCAGGACGTTGCCCGAGCCCGCCCGCTCCTCTTCTCGGTAGGCCGCGTGCTCTGCGGCATCCGACCCGTTCGGTGCGCCCGAGTCGGTCGTGCTCGCCGGCTGCGTCGCATCGGAGACCTCGAGAACCGGGGCGCCGACGTCGATCGTCTCGCCAGGCTCTCCGTGCAGGGCGGTCACGACTCCCGCGAAGGGGGAGGGCAGCTCGACGATGCTCTTGGCCGTCTCGACCTCGGCGATCGCCTGGTCGGTGACGATGGTGTCGCCGACCGCGACCAGCCACTGCACGAGGCCCGCCTCGGTCAGGCCCTCGCCGAGATCGGGGAGCCGGAAGACGCGGGTGGTGAGTGCGGTCATGACGCGTCCTCCCAGTGCAGCGAGTCGATCGCGTCGAGGACGCGGTCGACATCGGGCAGGTACCAGTGCTCGAGCTTCGGCGGCGCATACGGGGTGTCGAAACCGGTGACACGTCGCACCGGCGCCTCCAGATATTCGAAGCAGCGCTCGAACACCCGTGCCTGGATCTCGGAGGCGACGCTGGCGAAACCAGGGGCCTCGGCGATCACGACCGCTCGTCCGGTCGCACGCACGGCGGCCATCACCGTCTCGTCATCGAAGGGAGACAGCGAGCGGATGTCGATGACCTGCACGCTGCGCCCCTCGGATGCCGCGACGTCTGCCGCCTCGAGAGCGAGCGGCACCGAGGCGCCATAGGCGATCAGGGTGACATCCGTGCCGTCGCGGGCGACCCTGGCGGTGCCGATCTCGGCGAGCACCGAGGTGTCGACCTCGCCCTTCGTCCAATACAGCTTCTTCGGTTCGAGGAAGATCACCGGGTCGGGCGAGGCGATCGCCGCTCGCAGCATCGAGTACGCGTCCTGCGGCGTCGACGGACTCACGACCGTGAGCCCGGGGGTATGGGCGTAATACGCCTCGGACGAGTCGCAGTGGTGCTCGACTCCGCCGATGCCGCCGCCGAACGGGATGCGGATCACGAGCGGCATCCGCACGGCGCCGCGCGTGCGGTTGCCGAGCTTCGCGACGTGGCTGACGATCTGCTCGAACGCGGGAAGCGCGAAGGCGTCGAACTGCAGCTCGACGACGGGCCTCATGCCGTTCATCGCCATGCCGACGGCTGTGCCGACGATGCCGGATTCGGCGAGTGGGGTGTCGAAGCAGCGATCCTCGCCGAACCGCGCGGTGAGCCCGTCGGTGATCCGGAAGACGCCTCCGAGCGCGCCGACGTCTTCGCCGAACACCACGACCTCCGGATCGCTCTCGATCGCGTCCGCGAGGGCGAGATTCAGAGCGGCGGCCATGCTCATGGTCGATACGGCCGCGACACGCATGTCGACGCGGACGTCGTCGTGGGCGATGGTCATCGTGCACCTCCTGCGGGTTCGTGCGTGCGCTCGATCTCGCCCCTCAGCAGGTGCCACTGTTCTTCTCGCTGCGGCGAGCGAGACTCGGTGACGAAGCGGAAGAGGTCTTCGGGGTCGATGTCGGCATCCGTGTTGAGCGCCTCCCGCATCGCCGCGGCCGTCTGCTCGGCGCGGTCGGCGTACTCCGCCTCGAGCTCTTCCGTGAGCGCGCCCGTGCCGGTGAGGTACGTGCGCAGACGTGTCAGCGGATCACGCGCGACCCACGCCTGGACCTCCGCGCGCTCGCGATAGCGGGTGTCGTCGTCGGCGTTCGTGTGCGCCTGCATCCGGTAGGTGTGCGCTTCGATGAGCGTCGGTCCGCCGCCGGCGCGCGCCCGATCGACCGCATCGCCGAGCACTGCCAGCACTGCGGCGACGTCGTTGCCGTCGAGGCGCTGCCCCGGCATCCCGTAGCCGATCGCCTTGTGGGCGAGGGAGGGCGCCGCGGTCTGACGACTGAGCGGCACGGAGATCGCGAACTCGTTGTTCTGCACGAAGAAGACGACGGGCACGTGGAAGACCGCGGCGAAGTTCATGGCCTCATGGAAGTCGCCCTCGCTGGTCGCGCCGTCACCGCACAGGGCAACGACCACGGTGCTCTCGCCGCGCCTCTTCGCGGCATACGCGAAGCCGACCGCGTGCAGGAGCTGCGTGGCGAGGGGAGTCGCCTGAGGAGCGACGTGGTGCGCCCGCACGTCGTAGCCCGAATGCCAGTCGCCCTTGAGGAGCACCATCGCGTCGGCCGGGGCGACGCCGCGCGCGACGACCGCCACCGAGTCGCGGTACGTGGGGAAGAGCCAGTCGTCATCGGAGAGAGCGAGAGCGACGCCGATCTGGCAGGCCTCCTGACCGTGCGATGACGGGTAGACGGCCAGGCGACCCTGCCGCACGAGAGCGCTGGCCTGGTCGTTGATGCGTCGACCCTCGACGAGACCCCGATAGGCGGCGAGCAGGGCTTCGGCGTCCGGCAGCGCGTAGCGCTCGTCCTCGACGACCCTGCCGTCTGCATCGATGAGCTGGATCGCTGTGTCGCGCGGCAGCAGATCTGCGTGTTCCATCCGTTCGCCCTCCTTGCCGAACCCGATGAGGACAGCATGCGCCCCGGCAGACAGTCGTCCAAGAACAATCGGCAGATCGTGGACGATTGCGGCCGGGTTGCCCATCTGTACGACGAAATGTCAGAATTCAGGCACGGACGAAGGGGTTCCATGATCACGCTCGACGAGACCGACCACGCGATCCTCGCGGAGCTGAGGGCCGATGCGCGTGCGTCCATGACCGCCATCGCCGAAGCGGTGCACATCTCGAGGGCGGGCGCGCATGCGCGGATCAAGCGCCTCACCGATGCGGGCATCATCACCGGATACTCGGTGCGCACGGATCCGGTGCTGCTCGGCCACCACGCCAGCGCATACGTGACGTTGGCGATCGAGCAGGCGACGTGGCAGGAGGTCAGCGCCCGGCTCCGCGCCATCCCCGAGATCGAGCACATGGCACTCGTCGGCGGCGACTTCGACGTCATCCTGCTCGTCCGAGCAAGCGACGCGCGCGACCTCCGCCGGATCGTGCTGGAGGACATCCAGGCGATCCCGTCGATCAGGTCCACCCGCACCACCCTGATCTTCGAGGACTTCACCCTCGTCTGATCCGGTGTCCGAGCGGGCGGACGCCGAGGTCATCCCTTCGCACTCGGACATCTGCGGCGCACTCCTCGACAAGTGGGCCGCCCGACGCCGTCCGACAATGAGACGACTGCCAGTTCCTTGGCACGCGTCCCGCTCGAAGGAGAGTCCCGATGTCCGAATCCGCCGCATCCGCAGCCACCGCGCTGCTCGACCGCATCCAGGCGCCGGAGGGCGCCGGACGAGACATCCCGGATGCCGCCACACGTGACGTCATCGGTCGTGCGCCCGAGCATTCGGTCGGTGACCTCGACGAGGCGATCGCGCGGGCGCGGGCCGCGCAGCCCGGCTGGGAGTCCCTCGGGCACGCGAAGCGCAGCGAGCTGCTGATCGCGGCCGCCGATGCGATCGACGCGAACGCCGAAGCGCTCGCGCACCTGCTCTCGCGCGAACAGGGCAAGCCGCTGAACGGCCCCAACGCGCGCTTCGAGCTCGGTGCCTGCTCGGCGTGGCTGCGGACCAACGCGACCATCCCGATCGAGTCGCAGGTGCTCGTCGATGACGAGACCCTGCATGCCGAGCTCGTCTACAAGGCCGCAGGGGTCGTGGGCGCGATCGGTCCGTGGAACTGGCCGCTGATGATCACCGTCTGGCAGATCGGTCCGTCGCTGCGGATGGGCAACACCGTCGTCGCGAAGCCCAGCGAGTACACCCCCCTGAGCGTGCTCGCGATGCTGGCCGTGATGAACGACGTGCTGCCCGCCGATGTGCTCATCGGCGTCTCCGGCGACCGCGAGGTCGGCGCCCGCCTCGCCTCGCACCCCGACATCGACAAGATCATGTTCACCGGATCGACAGCCACCGGGCGCCGCATCATCGAGAGCTCGGCCGGCAACCTCGCCCGCCTCACCCTCGAACTCGGCGGCAACGATGCAGGCATCGTGCTGCCGGGCACCGAGGTGTCGGCCATCGCCCAGGACCTCTTCTGGGGGGCGTTCATCAACACCGGTCAGACGTGCGCGGCGATGAAGCGCCTCTACGTGCACGACTCGGTCTACGACGAGGTCGTCGACGCGCTCGCCGAGATCGCGGCGTCCGTGCCGATGGGCAACGGGCTCGATGAGAACAACGTGCTGGGTCCGCTGCAGAATCGCGCACAGTTCGACATCGTGTCGCGGCTGGTCGAAGACGCGAAGGGCCGCGGCGCGCGTGTCGTCACCGGTGGCGAGGCGGCACCCGAACTCGGCGAGCTGTTCTACCGGCCCACGATCGTCGCCGACATCGACAACGACGCGGCCCTCGTGCAGGAGGAGCAGTTCGGGCCCGCGCTACCGGTGATCAGGTACAGCGATGTCGATGAGGCGTTCTCCTTCGCCAACTCGGTCGACGTCGGTCTCGGCGCATCGGTCTGGTCGAGCGACCCCGAGGCCGCTCGCGAGGCGGCGACGCGAATGGAGTCCGGCACGGTGTGGATCAACTCGCACGGCGGGCTGCACCCCATGGTGCCGTTCGGCGGGGTGAAGAGCTCGGGCTACGGCCTCGAGTTCGGCGTCGAGGGCCTCAAGTCCGTCGCCGTGACCCAGGTCGTCTCGGGCCCGGGGCGGAAGGCTCAGGCATGAAGTCCGCGATCGTCGTCGGGGCAGGAACCTCGGGCGCGATCGTCGCACGCCGGTTGGTGGATGCGGGAGTCGAGGTCACGCTGATCGAGGCCGGAGGGTACGACTCGAACCCCGCGATCCACGACCCGTCGAGGGCGGGGGAGCTCTGGCACTCGGCCGATGACTGGGACTTCTTCACCGTGCCGCAGGAGCACGCCGGCGGTCGCCGGCTGCATCTTCCGCGCGGAAAGGTCACCGGAGGGTCTCACGCGCTCAACGCGATGATCTGGGTGCGCGGCGCAGCCTCCGACTACGACGCATGGGAGCGCGCGGGAGCGACGGGGTGGGGATGGAGCACTGTCGAACCCGTCTTCGACGCGCTCGAGCACGATGTGCTGCCCGTCACCGACGACTACGAGCTCTCGCCGATCCAGGCGTCGATCATCGACGCGGCGGTCGAAGAAGGGCTGCCCCGCAATCCGAACTACAACGGCGGCACCCTCGACGGCGTCTCGCAGCAGCAGGTGACCATCCGCGACGGGCGCCGGGTGAACACATGGATGGCCTATGCGCAGCCGGTCGCCGACACGCTCACGGTCCTCACCGGACGCGAGGTGCATTCGGTGATCGTCGAGGAGGGGCGCGCCGTCGGCGTCCGGCTCGGATCCGGCGCCGACTCCGAGGATGTCTTCGCCGACGAGGTCGTGCTGTCCGCCGGTGCGATCGGATCGCCCGTGATCCTCCTGCGCTCCGGCATCGGCCCCGCCGCCGAGCTCGCAGCCCTCGGCATCCCGGTCGTGCTCGATGCGCCCGGCGTGGGCAAGAACCTGCACGACCACCTGCTCTCACCGGTCATCTTCACGACCGAGCGGCCGGTGGGGCCGCCGCAGCCCGGCGTCTCGGTCACGCAGTCGCACCTCTTCTGGCGCAGTCACGACGACCTCGCAGAGCCCGACACGCAGCCGATCCACTTCTCGGTGCCGATGTGGGGAGACCTCGAACCTCGCGGAGACGACGGATTCACGCTCATGGCCGGCCTGGTGACGCCGCACAGCCGGGGCACGCTCACCCTGTCCGGCCGCGACCTCGACGACCCGCCGCTGATCGATCTCGCTGCGCTCGCGGACGAGAGGGATGTCGCCTCGCTCGCGGCATCCGTGCGTCAGTGCCGTCGGATCGGCGGGCAGCCCGCGCTCGCCGACGCGTGGGGAGCGACCGAGGTGTATCCGGGCCCCGACGTGCCGGACGAGGGGATCGAAGACTGGGTGCGCCGCACCGCCATCACCTACCACCACCAGGTGGGGACCTGCCGGATGGGGGCGGATGCCGACGCGGTCGTCGACCCGCTGCTGCGCGTCCGCGGCCTCGAGGGGCTGAGCGTGATCGATGCATCGGTGATCCCGACCGTTCCGACGGGCAACACCAATGCGCCCGCCGCGATGATCGGCGAGCTCGGGGCGAGGTTCCTGCTCGGACGCTGACGGCTGTGCACGCTCGAAGAGCCCCCTCCTGCGACGTGCAGGAGGGGGCTCCGGCGTCTCGTCGGGCGTGCGTGTCTGTCAGCCCGCGGTGTAGACCTCGCGACCGGCGAACCACGTCGAGCGCACCGGGGTGTGCACGATCTCGTCGGCGGGGCCGGCGATCGCATCCCGGGCGAGCACGACGAAGTCCGCGGACTTGCCAGGCACGAGCGACCCGGTCTCCGATCCGAGACCCATCGCGGTCGCGGCGTTGATCGTGAAGACCTCCAGCGCCTCCTCGGCGGTGATCGCCTGCTCGGGCCAGAGGACGCCGGGTGCGCGACCGAGAGGGTCGGCGCGCGTCACGAGTCCCTGAAGTCCTTCGAGCGTGTTCGGAGACTCGCTCACCGGCCAGTCCGAACCGCCGGCGACCAGCGCTCCTGCATCGATCAGGGCGCGGTTGGGCTGCGAATGCTCGGCTCGATCACCGAGCACCTCGGTCAGCGCCTGAGGGATCACGCCGGGGAACCAGATGAACGGCGAGATGTCGGCCGACACATCGAGGGCTCGCAACCGGGGGATGTCGTCAGCGGCGAGGAACTGGCCGTGCGCGATCTGGATCGGGGTGGTGTAGCCGTCGGCGCGGATGCGTGCGGCGACGTCGAGCACGAGACGCGCCGACCCGTCACCCGTGCAGTGCACCTTGGCGCCGAGTCCGCGCTCCGCGACCGACCGCAGCCATGTGTGCAGCTCGTCGAAGTCCATCGCCGTCTCGCCGTGGAAGTGGGCGCCGTGCACGGCATCCGCCACGTACGGCTCGAGAAACGACGCCGTCCGCGCGGGAGGCACCCCGTCGAGGAAGATCTTCACGAAGTCCGGACGATGGTGCGGGGTTCGGTACTGCTCGCCCAGATCGATGAGCGCCGCGCCGATCGGATCGAACCCGAAGATCTCGTCGTTGATCAGCAGCGACGAGACGACCCAGGCGCAGAGCTCCTGGGACCGGTCGAGTGCCGCGAGCGCGGCGAGGATGTCTGTCGACACCCCGGCATCCTGGAACGTCGTGATGCCGAAGGAGTTGAGGATCTCGACGCCACGGCGCGACGCGGCGATGTGCTGCTCGGTCGTCAACCCGCCACTGCGGTCGTAGGCCTCCTGCACCGGGATGCCCGCCGCCTCGAGCAGCACCCCGGTCGGCGTCCCGTCGTCGGGATCGAGCAGAGTGACGCCGCCGGAGGGGATGCCGTCGGCGGTGATGCCGGCGAGCTGCAGAGCCCGGGTGCTCGCCCACCTGTTGTGCCTCGAGTCCTCGACCAGCACCACCGGTCGCCCTCCGGCCGCCTCATCGAGACGTTGCCTGGTCGCGGTGTTCGCGAGGGTGGGCAGCAGCGTGGTCGACACCGGGCCGCCCACGATCCACGCGTCAGGCGGCAGCGTCTGCGCCTTGTCGCGCACGAGATCGAGGATGTCGTCGAGGGCGAGCGACGGCGGCAGCGAGAGCTCGAACAGCTCGGTGCGGCCGGCCAGGGCGTGATGATTGTGCACATCCACGAAACCGGGGTAGACCGCGGCGTCGCCGACGTCCAGCATCCGCGTGCCCGGCCCGCGGTGCGCCTGCATCTCGACCCTGGTCCCGACGCCGAGGATCCGTCCGTCGCGCACGGCGAACGCCTCGACGACCGGCTTCCGACGATCCGCCGTGCGGATCACCGAGCCTGTGACGATCAGCTCGGCCGCCACTATCTCAGACCGCTCCGAACAGGGCGGGCTCGAGTCCCTCTGCATGATGCGTGGTCGAGAGCAGTCGGCCGTGCGCGCCGAACGTGAAGTGCGTCGGCACCTCGCCTGACTCGTCGAGTCCGAACAGCACGCCGTGCGAGCGGATCGCGTTCACGTCACGGTGGTCGGCGATCGTGACAGACGCGCACGGGATGACCTTCTCGCGCCACGCGAAGACGTAGATGCCGGGGCGCACCTCCCAGACGCTGTTCTCGTCGGTGTCGGCGAGGCCTCGTTCGGGGCCGGCGAGGCACTGCCACGAGTACCAGCGCTCCGAGAGGTAGACGTGCTCGTACGCGTGCTCCTCGCTGTAGACCCACTCGACCCGGCGGCCGATGAGAGTCGTCGTCGGGGCAGGCTCGGCGCCCGTCACGGTCGCGCCTTCGATGATGCTCGGTGCGAACACGTGCTGCACGCGGGTGCGCCCCTGTTCCGGCGCAGGGAGGATCACCGAGATGACGGCGAGGGCGCGCCCGTGGCGGAGGTCGACGACCAGCGACACGGCCTCGTTCGGCAGGTAGCTGTGATGGAACTGCACGAAGTACAGGTCGTCGTCGACCTCGAAGGCCTCGTAGTCGTCGGTGTCGGTGGCAGGCGCCGTCGAATCCTCGGCACCGGGGCGGTAGTCCCACGTGACCGTGGTGTCGGCGAAACGGTGCGAGATGCGGGTTCCGCGCGCGTCCTCGACCGTGATCTCCCGGCCGCTCAGCGCGGTCGTGTGCGGGGCCTTGTTCGCGTCGAACCCGGGGGCGAGGCCCTCGAGCGGAAGCCAGGTGGAGGTGTCGGCGGGGTTCAGGGTCGTCATGTCTCTCCTCGAGATGGGTGGGGGTCTGGCGAGCGTCAGCGATCGCTGAATCGCTCGAGGTCGGATGCGAGGCCCTCGTACACGGCGGGCCTGGAGCGCTTGAGATAGGCGCCGTAGACGATGCCGCCGATGAGAGCCACGACGAGCAGCAGCGGCATGAGGCGGATGGCGAGCTCTTCGGATCCGGCGACGATGTTGAAGTTCACGATCGCGAGCACCGAGATCGCTGCGATTCCGACGAACCCGATGCCCGGAGCGATGAATGTGCTCCACCACCGCGGGTCGCCGGAGCGACGGAAGTACACGACGATCGAGATCGCGGCGAGTCCCTGCAGGATCAGCACGCTCAGGGTGCCGAAGCCGAGCATGGCCGGCACCAGGGTGAGGATCGGGTCGGCACCGGCGATCGCGAAGATGATCGCCACGACGGCTGCGAACGAGGCTTGCACGATCCCCGCGAGCTGCGGGGCGCCGTTGCGTCGCGTGCGGGCCAGCGCGTGCGGAAGGATCCGCGAGCGCCCGAGGGAGTAGAGGTAGCGGGTGGCGGAGTTGTGGAACGCGAGCATCGCCGCGAACAGGCTGACGAGCAGCAGGATCATCATCACCGTGGTCAGCGGACCGCCGAGGTACTGCTGCGAGAGGGTGAAGATGAGGTCGCCCGTCGGCAGGTGCTCGAGAGCTGTGGCCTGTGCCTGCGCGACGCCGGTGGCGCTCACCACCGCCCATGTGGTGACGCCCAGGATCACGCCGATCGCGATGATCGAGGTGTAGGTCGCGCGCGGGATGGTGCGCAGCGGCTGCTTCGCCTCCTCGCTGAACAGGGCGGTCGCCTCGAAACCGAGGAAGCCCGTCGCGGCCAGGAGCAGGCCGATCGGCAGGGAGCCCGAGAACACGGCTTCGGGGCTGAAGGCGGCCACGTCGTATCCCGTCTGCACGAGCACCGAGACGTCGAAGACCACGAGCATCAGCACCTCGAGCACGAGGCACACCCCGAGGATCTTGGAGCTGAAGTCGACGCCGACCCTCGCCAGCACGAAGCAGACGACGATCGACAGCAGACCCCAGATCAGCCAGTGCACGTCGAGGCCCGTGAGGTCGCGGATGATGTTCTGCATGAAGAAGCCGCTGGTGCCGATCGTGCCGACCACGAAGAAGTTGTAGCCGAGCGTGGCGATGAGGCCCGCGACGAGACCGCCCGTGCGACCGAGGCCCTTCACGACGAAGGCATAGAAGCCGCCGGCGTTCACGAGCTGCTTCGACATCTGCGCGTATCCCACGGCGAACAGCAGCAGGATCGCGGCGACCAGGAAGAAGGCCATCGGTGTGCCGCCACCGTTTCCGAGGGCGATCGCCAGGGAGGCGACGACCACGATGCCCGTCAGCGGTGCGACGGCGGCGAGCACGAGGAAGACGATCCCGGCGACGCCGAGCGCGCCGGGTCGAAGAGAGGTGTGGTCCTGCTGCGTCGTGGACGCAGATATCGGGTCTGCCACGTCGGCTCCTTTGCTGGGTGACGGCCGTGTCGAACGGCATCGAGGATGAGGGGGATCGTCGATAGAGCGAGTCTGCTCGCGCCGCGAGTCCGGCGGTTGACCCTGAGCGAAGGACGATGGTGCCAGCGCGCACAGCCGTCCATGCCGTGTTCCCGGCTTGCGCACGGCGGAGCAGGATGACCGTGATGACACCGCCGTCCTTGAGGAGCGCCGCCCGGCGCTGCCGCGGAGTCTCGGGGGAGATCATGGACCTGCAGCTGAGCGGCACGACCGCGCTGATCACGGGAGCAGCGAGCGGCATCGGGCGTGCGACGGCGCTCGCGCTCGCCGCGGAAGGGGTGCGTGTGGCCCTGCTCGATCGCGATGGTGCTGCGCTCGCCGAGACTGCACGCGGATGCCGTGACGCCGTGTTGCGCGTGGCTGATGTCACCGACCAGGCACAGGTGGCGGATGCGGTCTCGACCTCCGTCGAAGAGCTCGGTGGGTTGGATGCTGTCGTCTGCTGCGCTGGGATCTCGGGCCCGGTCGGGTCGCCCATCGATGAGATCTCGC
This sequence comes from Microbacterium sp. Leaf161, assembly GCF_001423645.1. Classification (NCBI taxonomy): domain Bacteria; kingdom Bacillati; phylum Actinomycetota; class Actinomycetes; order Micrococcales; family Microbacteriaceae; genus Microbacterium; species Microbacterium sp. Leaf161. Next base: position 2,375,406 of record NZ_LMOW01000001.1, read on the forward strand.
TGCTCGAGTGGAACACGGTGTTCGCCGTCAACGTCACGGGCGCGTTCCTCGTGCTGGCGCGGGCGCTCCCCGCGCTGCGCGCTTCGGCCGCCGCATCCGTCGTGCTGCTCGCGAGCGACTCCGCGTTCGTGTCATCGCCGGGCATGGCGCCGTACTGCGTGTCGAAAGCGGCGCTCGTCCAATTGGGCCGGTCGCTGTCGGTGGATCTCGCCCGAGACGGCATCAGAGTGAACACGGTGGCGCCGTCGATCGTCGACACGCCGATGAGTCGGGGCGACCTCGGCGCCGATGCGTTCGTCGATCCGTCGTTCGCGGTGCAGACGCCCGAAGACGTCGCCTCTCACGTGCTCTACCTCGTGTCACGACGCAGCGGAGCGATCAACGGCACGACGATCGTCAGCGACTTCGGGTACTCGGCCCGATCAGGATTCCCCGCCTGATGACCTCGGGGGCAGCGGATGGTGCGTGAGCGCGTGGACTTGCGCGTGAGCGCGTGAACTGCGCGGGAGCGCATCAGGAACAGGAGCAGACATGGGCATTGCAGTCGGATCGACGGTCTCGGGGCGCGTCGTCGTCATCACCGGCGGCGGAACCGGCATCGGAGCGGCGGTCGCCGAGCGGTATGCCGCAGAGGGGGCGCACGTCGTCGTGGTCGGGCGGCGGCCTGAGCCGTTGCGCGCAGTGGCGGATGCGGTGGGCGCTCACCCGATCGTCGCGGACGCCGCCGACACGGCATCCGCCCAGGCTGCGGTGGCTGAGGTGCTTGCGACGTTCGGGCGGCTCGACGTGCTGGTCGCGAACGCCGGCGGACACGGTTTCTCACCCGTGGCCGACACCGACGACGACAGCTGGGACGCGGCGATCCGCGCCAACCTCACCACGGCGTTCGTCATGGCGCGAGAGGCATTGCCGTCGCTGATCGAGGCGAAGGGGCAGATCGTGATCGTGTCGTCGCTCGCCGGTCTCTTCGCTGGTCCGTCTGTGGCCGGATACACGGTGGGCAAGCACGCTCTGATCGGTCTGACGCGGACCCTCGCCCGCGACTACGGACGACGGGGTGTGCGCGTGAACGCGGTGTGCCCAGGGTGGGTGCAGACGCCGATGGCGGACGACGAGATGGACGAGTTCGCCACGCAGGCGGGCCTCGGGTCGCGCGAGGAGGCATATGCGACCGTGACGGCGGATGTGCCCTTGCAGCGACCGGCTCGCCCCGCCGAGATCGCATCGGTCGTGCGGTTTCTCGGGTCGGGGGAGTCGTCGTACGTCACGGGTGCCGTGATCGTGGCGGACGGCGGATCCCACGTGGTGGATGTGCCGACGATCGCGTTCGACCGGGCGGGGATGTAGGGAGCATCTGTTCGCTCTCGTTCCTGGTTCGGTCGCTCCCGCTCCAGATGCGTGGTCTCTCCACAGCCTGGGGCGACGACTCGCGCCGCATAATTCCGGTAGGCCGGGATTCTTGGTCTGATCTGGGGTAAACGCGGGACGTTTCGGCTCTTGAATGTCGGTGGTTCCCGGTTGACTGGGGGTATGAACAGCGCTGCGGAGCTTTTGGATCGGGTCGTCGCCGACCTGGATGCGGTGCTGTCCGATGACGGGTTGGCGGGGTTGTCGGATGCGGAGCGGGTGGCGGTGTTGCAGGGTGCGGGGGCGGTGTTCCGGCGTGCGGAGGCGGTGATCGTGGAGTCGGTTGCGACGGCGGACACGGGGGACTTCGCCCATTCGGCGGGCTGTCTGGGTTTGAATGAGCTGCTGCAGCGGACGGTGGGTGTGGATGTGCGGGGTGCGACCCGGGTCGACAGGGTGGTCGATCTGGTGCGGCGGCCGCTGAGTCTGGCGGGGGAGAGGATGCCGGCGCGGTGGGCGGAGATGCGACTACCCGGGTCGACAGGGTGGTCGATCTGGTGCGGCGGCCGCTGAGTCTGGCGGGGGAGAGGATGCCGGCGCGGTGGGCGGAGATGCGACTGGCGCTGTTGGACGGGGTGGTCGGGGTCGCGGGGTTTCTGGCGGCGACCACGCCGATCGAGCGAGTGTGGGATCGGCTCACGGTCGATCAGCGGTTGGCGGCGGATGTTGCGTTGGCGGGGTGCGCGCGCGGTCATGGCCTGGACACGGAACCCGGCGACGACTCGACCGGTGACGACCCGGACGTGGACGAGCATGCGGACGGTCCGTCACCGACGGCGCAGGATCTGAAGGCTCTGGCGGAGGATCTCGCGTCGATGTTCGACCCGGATGGTGAGGAACCGAAAGACGAGGACGCTCGGCGTCGGCGGGGGATCACGATCAGCCGGTTGAAGGATGGCATGCACGCGATCCGCGGCTACCTGACCCCGGATGCCGCCGCCCAGCTGCAGCTCATCCTGGACGCGATCCTCAACCCCAAGGGTGACGGGCCGCCGATGCCCGGGGTGTTCTTCGCCCCGAGCGGGAGCTCCGATGCCGACGCGGATTCTTCGGACGCCGACTCTTCGCCTGCTGGTGCTGATGCGGGCTCGAACGCTGACTCGGATGCAGGGGAGGACCCGTTCAATTCGGATGAGCGCAGCGTGCTCGATGACCGCACCGCGGCGCAAAAGCGCCACGACGCTCTCGCCGCAGCGCTCGGGATCGCTGCCCGGCACAAGGACATGCCCACCCTCGGCGGCGCCTCACCGGTCCTCGTCGTGACCGTCGACGCGACAGACCTCGCCCACCACACCACCGGTGCCACCTTCGGAAGCGCCACCTTCGGAAGCGCTGCCTTCGGAGCCGCTGCGTCTGGAGTGAGTGGCACTGGCGGGTGGGCGACGATCCCCGGGTCCGGTGCGCACGTCCCCGTCTCCGTCGCGGCGCAGGTCGCATGCAGCGGGGCGATCCAACGCGTCCTCATGGACGAGGGTCGGATCATCGGGATCACGACCACGGATCGGGTGTTCACCGTGCATCAGCGTCGGGCGATCATCGCCCGCGACAAGGAGTGCCTGATCCCGGGATGCCATGTGCCGGCGTCGTGGTGTGAGATCCACCACGTCACCGAACACGCCAGGGGCGGCCCGACGCATACCGATAACGGTGTGCCGTTGTGCTGGTGGCACCACCGCTCCCTCGGCACCTCGGGGTGGGAGATCCGCATGGACGAGGGTCTTCCGCAGGTGCGCGGACCGGCATGGTGGGACCCCGCACAGCACTGGCGCACCCCACGAATCAGCGCCGCGCAATTCGAAGTTCCCGCGCGCCTCGCCCGCACCCGATGACATGGGCGAAATCAACCACACCGCCACGACCGGTCAGAGCACGCCTCAACGGTGCTCGGCCGAGGGGCCACTCGCGAGCCTCCGACGTGTCGGGTCTCAGCGCGTCGTCGGAGCGGCGTCACGCCGCACTGCCGATGCGATGATCTCGCCGAAGCGCCGAAGCGCCGAAGCGCCGAAGCGCCGAAGCGCCGAAGCGCCGAAGCGCCGAAGCGCCGAAGCGCCGAAGCGCCGAAGCGCCGAAGCGCAGCAGCGTCAGCGGGTCCCTGCGTCACCGCCGTGCCCACGCCACCGCGTCACCGAACGGTGAGCTCGAACCCGTCGGCGGTCGGAACCACGGTCACCTGTGTGAGGTCGTCGACGTGGAAGGTCGGCTGGTGAGACGTCGCGTGAGAGCCCACGCCGATGATGCGCATCCCTGCCGCATGGGCGGCCTGAATACCCGCGCCCGAGTCCTCGAACACGACGCAGTCGGCGGGGTCGACACCGAGAAGCTTCGCGCCGAGGAGGAAGCCCTCGGGGTCCGGCTTCGACGCCGATACGTTCTCGGCCGTCACCGTCAGAGACGGCACGGCGAGCCCGGCCTGTCCCATGCGGGCATTCATCAGCGTCACGTCGGCGGACGTCACGATCGCATGCGGATAGGGGCGCAGAGCCTCGAGCAGCACGTCGGCGCCCTCGATCGCGATGACGCCATCGACGTCTTTGCTCTCGTTCGCCAGCATCACGGCGTTCTCTCGGATGTTGATCTCGTGATCACGCTCGGGAAGCATGATCGCCATGCTCTGATGTCCCTGTCGGCCGTGCACCACGCTCAACACGGTCTCCGGAGCGATACCGTGCGGCGCGGCCCATGCCAGCCACAGCCGTTCCACGACAGCGGTCGAATCGACGAGAGTGCCGTCCATGTCGAGCAAGACGGCGCGGGCGCTGATGGTCTCGGTCATCCCCTCAGGCTACTGCGCAGCATCCGAAGTCCGAGGCGCACGACCGCATCACCCTCCGAGGTACGCGCGATGCAGCAGCTGCGAGTCCTCTTTCAACGCCTCCGCCGTTCCCTGGAACGAGACGCGGCCACCGGCGACCACCACCGCCTCCCGAGCGAGCCCGAGGGCGAGCTGCGTGAACTGCTCCACGAGCAGCACGCCGACGCCGGACTCGGCGATCGACTTCACGATCGGCATGAGCCGCATGAAGACCACCGGCGCGAGCCCGAGCGACATCTCATCGATCAAGAGGATCCGGGGCTTCGCGGCGAACGCACGGGCGAGCACCACCATCTGCTGCTCGCCACCGGACAGCAGAGCGGTGGGGGAGTCGATGCGCTTCTCGAGTTCGGGGAACTGCGCGAGCGCAGCATCCAGTTCCGCAGGCGTCCGCGCAGTGAGCGAGATGTTCTCACGCACGGTCAGCGAGGGGAACACAGCCCGCCCCTGCTCGATGTGCACGATGCCGCGGCGAGCCCTCGACACCCGGGACAGCTTGTCGATCGGCTCGCCGTCGAGCATCAGCGCCCCCGCGGAGTGCGGGGTCACGCCAGACACCGATTCGATCAGGCTCGTCTTGCCCGCCCCGTTCGGGCCGACCAGGGCCAGCACCTCTCCACCTCTGACCGTGAGGCTCACGTCCGAGATCACGGGTCCTGCGCCGCGACTCACGGTCAGCGAATTCAGCACGAGTTCGCTCACTTCAGCATCTCCGTCTCTCCCATGTATGCCTTCACGACCTCCGGGTTCGCGAGCACTTCTGCCTGCGGCCCACTCGCGAGCACCCGACCGAAGTCGAGCACGGTGAGCATCGGGCACACCGAGCGCACCAGATCCAGGTCGTGCTCGATGATGATCAGCGCCACGCCGTAGCGAGTGGGCAGTTCGCGCAGCCGTGCCGCGAGAGCGAGGTGCTCGTCGTGCGACAGGCCGGCCGCCGGTTCGTCGAGGATCAGCAGTCGTGGCCGCGAGATCACGTTCGCCGCCACCTCGACGAGCCGTCTGGTGCCGACATCGACGCTCGACAGCCGCGCACGCGCCGGGGGGCATCCGAAGAACTCCAGCACCTCGTCGATGTCGGAGGCAGCCAGTCGCCGCCGCGCCACGAACCTGACGTATGCGCCGACGGTGAGCGCCGGCGGCACCCTGTCCTGCTGGAAGGTGCGGCGCAGACCGAGTCGTGCGCGACGCGTGGGCGAAAGGCCGGCCAGGTCTCGATCTCCGAGCAGCACCCGCCCTCCGTGCTTCGGCAGGAACCCGCTGATCGCATCCACGAAGGTCGACTTGCCCGCTCCGTTCGGGCCGATGAGTCCCATGATCGACGCCGCGGGCACCTGGAACGACACGTCGTCGAGTGCCTTGAGCGCGCCGAACTGCACCGTGAGCCCCTCGACCGTCAGCACGGGTGCGCCGTCCAGCGCGCGCTCGTCGACGGTCGCGGTGGTCGTGGTCGTGATGACCGTGTCGCCCGCCTCGGCATCCGGAGGCAGCGCCGTCAGGGTCGCCGACGCCGTCTTGCGATCCGCGCGTTTCCAGAGGAGGGTGCGGATGCCCTGCCCGAGGTTGGTTCCGCTGGTGATCGCCTGCACGCCGAGCACTCCGAAGACGACGAATGCCCAGTCCTGCGGCACTCCCCAGCGCTTCAGGAGCTCGGGGACGAGCACCCAGAGGATGCCGCCGAGGATCGCCATGTCGATCAGATGCGCTCCCGACATGACGGCGAGCACGTAGAGGGCGAGGGACTGCAGCGGGGTGAAGCTCGATGCGAACGGAAGCTGCACCTGACCGGCGAGCAGCCCGCCGGCGATGCCGCCGAGTGCGGCCGAGACGGCGAACGCGGTGAGCTTCGCGCTCTGCACGCTCTGACCGGCAGCCGCGGTGCCGCGTTCCGAGAAGGCGACGGCCTTCCAGCTCGATCCCCAGCGTCCGCGCTGCAGGAAGAACACGCCCAATGCGCAGACGGCGAGCACCACCACGGAGAGGAAGAAGAACTCTCGGTCGTTCGAGAACATCGTGGGGCGCTCGACGGCCGTGCCGTCGGCGGAGCCGGGGAACTGGATCTGCACGAGGGTGACGTCCGCGGCAGCGGCGAAGCCCAGGGTGACGACGGCGAGGTTGACCCCGCGCAGCCGCAGCGCCGGGAGGCCGACGAGGATGCCGACGAGGCCCGCGGCGATGCCGCCCATCACCAGCCAGACGACGAAGCCGCCCGGGGCCTGCATGACGTTCAGCAGGGACACGATCCAGGCGCCCACCGCGGCGAAGGTGAGTTGGCACAGCGCGATCATTCCGGCAGACCCGGTGACGATGCCGAGTCCCAGGATCGCGATGGCCGCGACGACCGCGCTGATCGCGAGGAAGACGAAATAGCCGGGAAGCGCCGTGCTCAGGACGGCACCCGCCCCGACCGCGACGGCGGCGACGGCGAGAGGCCAGGACAGACGGAACCAGGGACGATCAGCGAGCGGCATCCCACACCTCCTTGCGCTGCGTCCACAGGAGCAGGACGACGATGAACAGGAACGGGAGGAAGTTGCGCACGAGCGCGACCTCGTCGATCTGCGCGACGAGACCGCCGAGCACACCGAGCACGACTCCGCCGACGACGGCGAGATCGAGTCGGCGGAAGCCCCCGAGCAGCGCGGCGGCTGCGGCGGGGACGATGAGCATCGCGAGGCTGGTCGCGTCGTTCGACTGCGACGGCGCGACGATCATGATCGCGATCGCGCTGATCACGCCGGTGACGAACCACACGGCGATCGACAGCGGGCGCGATCGGATGCCGAGGAGTTCGGCGGTCGTCGGGCGTTCCGACAGCGCGCGCAGCTGCGTGCCGACCCTCGTTCGGCGCAGGACGATCCGCACCGCGACCGCCGTCACGATCGCCATGACGACTGTGGCGATCGTCACCTGGCTGATCACGACCCCGCCGAAGGAGAACGCGGGGCCGGCGATGATCGGCGTGAACGGCTGCGGCTTGTTGCCGAACAGGATGAACGACATCGAGATCAGCAGGAGCAGGGGTCCGACGGTCATCGCCGATCGGGTCGTGGTGGAGGCCTCGGAGAGCCAGGTCGCGGCGATCCATCCGATCGCGGCTGAGAGCACCCCGCCGAGGAGCACGCCGAGTACGGAGCCGAGCCAGATCGGCAGCCCCAGCTCGCTGACGAACCATACGGCGCTGAAGGCGCCGAACATCCCGGTCGCGGCCTGGGCGAAGTTGACGACACGAACGAGGCGTGACATCAGGGTCAGGCACACTCCGAGGACCGCATAGAGACCGCCGGCGGCGAGACCGGCGATGGCGCCTTGCAGCATGAGGCGTCCTTTCTGGTGTGAGGGGGAGGAGGACCTGCCGCCGAGAATGCGCTCGGCGGCAGGCGAGGGGCGGCTACTCGCCGATGCGGAGCCAGTCGTCGGCGACCTTCTCCCAGGCGTTCGTGCCGGATTCGAGGATGATCGGCCAGCCGGCGGTGTTCTGCGTGCCGAAGGCAAAGGGCGTTCCGACCATGGGGTTCTCGATCGGTTCCATCCCTCGCAGCGCCTCGGTGACGGTCTCGCGTGTGATGTCGCCGTCGATGCCCTCGAGCACCTCGATGAAGTACGTCGCCGCGAGGTATCCGCCCTGGCTGAACGAGGTGAGGGGGATGTCGTTCGCTTCCATCAGCTCCCGCCAGTCGGCGTTGATCTCGTCGTCGTCCGTGAACGGGTAGAACTCGGCGGGGACGTAGATGCCGGCGCCCGCATCGTCGATCGCGTCGGCGAAGTTCTCGCTGTAGACGCTGGTCAGGTAGAGCCAGGTCACGTCGTCCCATCCCTGGGCGTTCGCGGCCTTGACCTGGCCGATCGCGTCGGGTTCGACCGGGTTGATCGCGAGTGCCTTGCACCCCTGCTCGCGGGCCTTCACGATGTAGGGCGTGTAGTCCGATGCGCCGTAGGGCACGGTGTCGTCGACGTACTTCGGCTCCTTGCCGGTGATCTCGGTCCATTTGTCGATCGCGGCCTGGTAGGTCGGGCGCGTGGAACCTGCGATCTCCAGCAGGATGCAGATGTCATCGAGCCCGAGCACCTCGGAGCCGTACTGCAGGGTGAGGGTCATGTCGTTGAACGGGCCGACGTTCGCGGGCGAGATGTTGTTGCTGGCGAAGCAGCCGGTGTCCACCCCGATGCCGGGAAGCGACAGGATGTCCTCCTGCTCGTAGTACTTCGCGTTGATCTCGCACTCGATCAGGCTCGCCGATCCGACCAGGGCGACGGCCCCGTCGCTGCCGACGAGCTCGCGGGCGGATGCCGTGGCGGTCGCCGGGTCTCCCTTGTCGTCGAGGGTCTTGTACTCGATGGTGCGTCCGTCGAGGCCGCCGGCCTCGTTGAACGCGTCGAACACGGCGGCCGCCGCGAGGGATGCCTCGGGGAACGTCGCCGGGCCGCTGATCGTGTTCACGGAGCCGACGACGATGGGGGCGCCTTCGCCGCCTCCGCTGCCGTCTCCGCCGGCGCAGCCGGCCAGGGTGAGGGCTGCCACGGCGATGAGCGCCGCAGTGCCGGATACTCGCTTGTTCATGTGATTCCTGCCTCTCGTGTGCTTCGGGTCTGCTGCGGTCAGTCGCGGAGTGCGCGGTTGACCAGCTCGGTGTCGGTGAACTGCTCGAACGCGACGACCCTGTGATCGATCAGGCGCCAGACGTGCGCGACGCGGGCGGCGAAGAATCGGCCGGTCGCTCGGTACGTACCCGAGTAGGTGCCGATGCCCACGACCACGTCTCCGCCGTCGATGACCTCGTCGATGGCGACCGTGTAGTCGTCCCACTCGTCGTGGATGCGCTGGAAGACACCCGCAGCCACCGCATCCGGTCCCAGGTATGTGCCGGCGTAGGGGAAGCCGGCGGCCTCGGTCCAGCTCACGTCGTCGGCGAGGGGCGCGAGCATGCCGTCGAGGTCGCCGCGATCGCTCGCCGCGTAGTGCGCGGTGATGATGTCTGCGTTGCTCATCGGAGTCCTTCCTGAAAGTCGTCGGTCAGACGGGCTGAGCGTCGGGGTACTCGACGGACCCGAGCGGATAGATGTGGCCGCCGCCTCGTGAGTGCTCGGCGTCGCCGTCGCCGTTCAGGCCGAGGAAGATCCCGGTCGTCATCAGCTGGTAGCCGAGGTCGTGCAGCCAGACACTCGCGACGGCGATGCGGAACTCGCGGAAGCAGAACAGGTAGAGGCCGTCGGCGAACTTCCAGACCGTCGAGAGGTCCATGTCGCCGTGACCGCGCTGCACACCCTCCAGGCACTGCCATGCATAGCGCTGGCTCGAGATGTACACGTGCTCGTAGAGGTGGTGCGGGCTGTATCTGTAGACGTTGCGCTTGCCGATGAGGTCTCGGCTCGGCCCGGGCACGGAGCCCGTCGCAGTGCCGCCGTCGGTCGTCGCCGCCCAGAAGTCCTGCCCGACCTGCGGGGTGCCCTCGACGGCCTCGGCCGCGATCCGCGACCGCACGACGGTCGCCCGGTGCGTCGTCGTCGAGTACACGACGGTGATGGCCTCGCGCTCGCGACTCTCGAGCGGGATGTTCACGAACACCACATCGTCGCGCACGGCCACGGCGTCGTACGGGTCGGTGCCCGACTCGCCGAACGCCGACCACGTGACGGCGATCGCGTCGAACGTCAGCGAGAGCGTCGAGCCGTCATCGAGGGCGAGCGTCAGCGCGGTGCCGGACAGCGAGGCGTTCGGCAGTCGGAAGGTGTCGATGCCCGCGGCGAACTCGTCGTAGGTGCGCCATTCGTCGAGGGCGGAATCGGTCGTGACAGGGGCGGTCATGAGGGTCCTGACGTCGCATCAGCAGAGCATCTTCGCTCCGGGCACCGCATCGTCGCGGTGCGCTTGCCCCATGCTCCGGCGGCGCACGGCATCCGCTCAAGAGAGGCGGTGCCATCGCGCGCCGACAGTCAACCGGCGTGCCCTGCAGAGCAAGGATGAGGCGGGAGTCTGCCGTGCCGTCGTCCTCGCCGCACTCTCGGGTGTCAGGATGAGGCATGCGAACAGAACCTCGGGCAGCCCTGTCGCCGGCGGTCAAGGCGGTCGCCTGGACGGCCTCCGTCTTCTTCGCTCTGCTCCTCTTCGCCGTGGCGTGGGTGTGGTGCGGAATGTCCTACGAGGAGCAGTTCAGCGAGCAGTCCAAGGCCGTCAGCGCCGGGTCGACGATGCAGGGCTGGGGACTCACCGTCGGCCTCGTACCGGTGCTGGTGTTCCATGCCCTGGTCGCGATCGGAGCGTTCTTCGCCGTCCACGACGGTGGACGGCGCGGAGTGCCGGCAAGTCTGGCGCTGGCGGTGGTGCTCGTCCTTGCGGTTTCGCTGCCGGGTTTCGTCGCGGTGCAGCTGCTCTACGGAGGCACGATGTTCGCACCGCCGGTCTACGTTCCCTGACAGGCCGTACGCCGAGCGTCGTTCGCCGGGCTGAACGGTCCCGGGTCAGTGCGCGGCGCGGTACTCGCTGGGGGAGATGCCGAAGGCGGTCTTGAATGCGCGACTGAAGTGCGCCGCATCGACGAAGCCCCACCGGGCGGCGATCGCGGCGACGGGACGATCGGCGAGCATCGGGTCGAGCAGATCACGACGGCACTGCTCGAGGCGGCGCGTGCGGATCCACGTCGAGACGGTCACGCCCTGCTCCTGGAACAGTCCGTGCAGGTGGCGGGTCGAGATGAAATGCGCCGACGCGACGGTCGCAGGTCCGAGGTCGGTCGAGGCGAGGTTGCGGTCGATGTACGAGCGGATGCGCTGCACGAGAGCGCGATGAGGATCGGCCGACACTTCGTCGAGGCCGAGTTCGCGGGTGAACACCGTCGTGACGAGGTCCAGCGCGCTGTGTGCCAGCCGGGCTCCCGTCGTTCCGGCGAGCTGATCGAGGTTGCCGGCGAGCTGCGTGAGATAGGGCACGACCATCCCGCCGAGACCGCCCTGACCCGAGATCCGCACAGCGGTGAGCTGCCCGATCATGTCGGAGGGGAGGCTGATCAGATGCTTCGGGAACATGACGACCATCGTGCGGAAGTCGTCGTCGAAGACCAGGGAGTACGGACGATCGGTGTCGTACACGGCGAGATCCCCGGCCTGGAGCACGGCTTCCCGGTCGTCCTGGATCAGCATCCCGGTGCCTGCGAGCATGAGGCTGAGCTTGAAGTACGACCGGTCGCTGCGCGCGATGAGCTCGGGCGTTCGCTCCACGACGTGGGACGTGGCGCGCACCTCGTTCACGTGCACCTCATCGACCGACGCGCCGCGGATGATCCCGCGGAAGTGGTCGGGCCCGGCGGTCGAGACCTGCAGCGGCACGAAGGACTCCGAGACGGCGGCGCGGAATTCGCTGATGTTGCGCGCGACGAGCGTCGACACCGATTCGGCGGGGGCGGCGAGTGCACCGTTCATGACTGATCACCTCGGGTGGTGGAACGACGACGTTGTATACGATCCGTGCCGTGATGTTATCACCGGCACCGTCCAGAGGGCGAGGCTTCTATGATGTGGGCGGAGGCCAGCGATGCGATATCTCGGCGACAAGGTCATGCAGGTCCTGCGTCAGCTGCAGGGACCCGACACGGCGGATGCGGTGTTCGAAGCCACCGCGCTGATCGTCGGGGCGGTGTTCTTCGTGCTCGGGTTCGCGATCGGGTGGCCGGTCTTCTGGGGCCAGGAGATGGCGATCAGCGGCACCGGCTCGATCGGGGCGTTCGCAGCCTATGGCGGCGCGATCACCGCCGTGCTGGCCTTCGCGCTCGGCCGCCTCGTCGTCAGGCCCGCGACGATCGCGCCAGACGGAACCCGCGACGGGTTCAGCGTTCCGGGGGATCGGTTGCGCTGGTACGACCTGGCCGCGATCGCCTTCGCGCACGCAGCGATCGCCTACCTGGGGTGGCTCGGCATCGCCGAACTGCTCGAGCGCAGCTTCACCGACGCCCCGGTCTTCGCCTTCCCGGGCGCGATCCTGGTGGCTGTGGCGTTCGCGCTCACCGCCTATGTGACGTTCCTCAGCGCCGTGGCGCTCACGCCCACAGTGCTGTCGCTCGTGCTCGCGGTGTTCCTCGTGGTCGGCGCATTCGCCGCGATGCTCGCCTCCAGCGATGTGTACTGGTGGCAGGACAACCTCTCGGCGCTCGGCATGAGCACCAACAGCGCTTCGGCCGCCTTCAACATCACACTGATCATCGCCGGCGTCATGGTCACGACGATCGCGCGCTACGCCACGGCGGGGCTGCCGGTGGACGATCCGATCGATCGGCGCGGCCGCTTCATCGTGCGCGGCGGTCTGATCCTGATGGGCATCTTCCTCGCGTGCGTCGGGATCTTCCCCGTCGACGAGTTCTTCCTCGTGCACAACACGGTCGCCACCGGCATGGTCGTCGTGTTCGCGGTCGTCGTGGTGGGTCTGCCGTGGTTCCTGCGCACGATCCCTCGGGTCTTCGTGGCGTTCGGCTGGGCCTACGTGCTGGTGATCATCCTCCTCGCGTCGTTCTTCGCCGTCGGCTACTACAACCTCACAGCGGTCGAGCTGATCGCCGCCGTGCTCATCTTCAGCTGGATCATCGTGTTCCTGCGGACGGCTGGATCGGTCGATCCGGAGCGTCGGCACGAGCCGGTTCCGGCCTGAGAGCCGCCTCTTCAGCGCAACGGCTGCGTGGCGTCGGCGGTGCGCTGGAGGGCGTGGATCGTGTGCGCATGTCGGCGCTGCGCGACGCCGACGAACAGGCAGTCGACGACGGCGAGCTGCGCGATCCGGCTGACCATCGCCCCGGCGCGGAGTCGCGGCTCGCGAGCACGAGTCAGCAGGGCGTGATCACAGCTCTCGGTGACGGGTGACGATGATCCTCCCGTGACACCGATCGTGACGCCGGCCGCAGCGCGCGCGGTCTGCAGGAAGTGCACGGTCTCGCGGGTCGTCCCCGAGTGCGAGAAGCCGATGGCGACCGTCTTCCTTGCTCCGAGCGATGCGGCGGCGCTCGCCTCGTGAGAGTCGGTGAGCACGATCGCCGCGTGTCCGATGCGGAGCAGCTTGCGGCCGAGGTCGGCAGCTGCCTGCCCGCTCGCTCCGATGCCGAAGAGCAGCACGCGATGGGCGTCGTCGATCGCTTCGACCGCAACGGCGAGGCTGTCGTAATCGAGGTTCGCGATCGTCTCCTCGATGGCCAGCAGCTCCAGCGCCGCGAGCTTCGCCGTCGCTTCGCGCAGCGTATCGGCCGCGGAGATCTCGGAACCGAAACCGGATGCCGCAGGGAACTGCACCGACTCGCGGCCGAGCTCGGTGGCCAGCGCCATTCTCAACGCGGCGTAGCCGTTCACCCCGATCGTGCGGCAGAAGCGGACGACCGAGGCCACCGAGGTGTCGCATCTCGCCGCGATCTCGGTGATCGTGCTGTCGACGACGAGGGTCGGATCGTCGGCGATCGTCCGAGCGATGCGCGCCAGCGACGGCGGCAGCTTCTCGGCCGCTGTCGCGATGGTCGTCTGGATGCTCATGGCTCTCCTGGCGGGGGGCGGATATCGGTCGTGTGAACAATTCTTTCATGCCCGACTGCTGGTGCGTAGACTATTTCCATGTCTTCTTCGCGAGCCCATGTCGCCGTCGACCTCGGCAAATCGCGATGCCGTGCGGTGATCTCGGGGCCGTGGGGCGCGGACGATCTCCGCCCTCAGCGCCGGCCCGTGTACGACGGCATCGGGGCACCCGGTCTTGCGGCCGCAGACGGCGTCGCCGCAGCACTCGCCGCGATCCTCCCGCTGAGAGAGCGACTCGATGAGCCGATCTCAGACGTCTCGGTGGGCGCTGCGGGAGCCTGGGCGGCCCCCGAGGCCGCATCCGAGCTCGCACATGGCCTCGCCCGAGCGATGCAGGTGCCGGTGTCCGTGACCTCCGACGTCGTGTCCGCCCACGCAGGAGCGCTCGGTGGCGGGGCAGGCGTGCTCCTGATCGCCGGGACCGGCGCAGCGGCCCTCGGCATCGACGGCGAGGTGGCCACTCTCGTCGACGGGTGGGGACCCGAGCTGGGGGATTTCGGCAGCGGATCCTGGTTCGGGCGAGAGGCGCTGCGCGCTGTCCTTCGTGCCTCGGTCGGCCTCGCACCCACGACAGTGCTCACGGATGCCGTGGGAGCGACGATCGGCGGCCCTGCAGCGATCCCCGCCTGGCTCGCGATCGACGGCCCGCTGCCCCGTCGCCTCGCGGCACTCGCGCCGCTGGTGCTCGATGCGGCAGAGAGCGGCGACCCCGTCTCGGTGGAGATCGTCGCCGAGGGCGTCCGTCTCCTGGTCGCATCGGCGGTCGCCGCGTCTGCGGGCAGCCGAGATGTCGCCCTCCACGGCGGACTCACCGCACATGTCTGGTTCCGCTCGGCACTCGACCGGGCGCTGGGCGCCGCGGGCCGCGCTGTCGCCGCCTCAGCCGGTGACGCCATCGACGGAGCGCTCCTGCTCGCGGAGCGCACTGATCTTCCCCATGAAAGGTTCGTGCATCGTGCCGAATGAACACGCCAGACTGACCGCCCTCCTCGACGTCCTCTCGACGCTCGGCACGGAGGCGTCGACGACGGAGCGGGGCGATCTCGACCTGCTCGAGACCGCCGAGCTCGTGCGGCGGATGAACGCCGAGGATCACCGTGTCCCGACCGCGGTCGGAGAGCGCAGCGTGGAGATCGCTGCAGCCGTCGACGGCATCACCGAACGCTTCCGCGCCGGCGGGCGCCTCATCTACCTCGGGGCGGGCACCGCGGGCCGCGTCGGAGTGCTCGACGCCAGCGAATGCCCGCCGACCTTCGGTACGGACCCCTCGATGGTCGTGGGGCTGATCGCCGGCGGGGAGACGGCTATCCGCGCTGCGGTCGAGAACGCCGAGGACGACGACGAAGCCGCGGCGGCCTCGCTGCAGGAGCTCGGGCTCACCGAGCGCGACACGGTCGTCGGCATCTCGGCGTCCGGTCGCACCCCCTACGTCGTGGGAGGCCTGGAGTTCGCGCGGGGCATCGGCGCGCTCACCGTCGCGATCGCCTCGAACCCGGCATCCGAGATCGGGGCTGTCGCCGAGATCGCGATCGAGGTCGTCACCGGGCCGGAGTTCATCTCGGGTTCGACGCGCCTGAAGTCGGGAACCGCGCAGAAGCTCGTCGTGAACATGCTCACCACCCTGTCGATGATCAAGCTCGGCAAGACGCACCACGGCGTGATGGTCGACCTGCTGGCCACGAACGAGAAGCTGCACGCGCGCTCGATCCGCACGGTGACCGAGCTCACCGGAGCCGGGGTCGACGAAGCCTCCGATGCGCTGGACGAGGCCGGCGGCTCTGTGAAGCTGGCGATCCTGATGATCTCCACGGGGGCATCGGCGGATGACTCGGCTCGGGCGCTCGACGAGGCTGACGGAATCCTGCGCGTCGCGATCGCCCGACTCTCTTGAGGGGCACGTTCGCCGCGTGCTTCCGCCAGGGGCTGCCGGATGACGACGACGCGCTGACCTCCGACGACGACGCGCTGATCGCCGACGACGACGCGCTGACCTACGACAGCGACGCCGAGGGTCAGTGGTCGCAGGTGCAGGATCCGCCGCCTCCGCAGCATCCTGCATCCGCAGAGACGTGCGCCTGAGACGACTCCGGGACGCCCATCGCGGGGTTCTGATCGAGGAACCCGTTGGGCTTGAACCAGAATCCGGCGTAGTCGACGGGCATGATCGGCCAGTCCTCGGGGCGAGGGAAGTGCGTCAGGCCGAACGTGTGCCACAGCACGATGTCCTCGCCGTCGAGCGATCGGTCTCCGGCGGTGTATTCGGGCAGGCCGGAGCCGCCCTGATGCGCGTTCGGATACCGGCCGGCGGGCCAGATCTGCCCCTGCTCGTGCTGCGTCGCCCACAGGTGCCTGGTCGCGAAGGCTGCTCGCGCCGCCACGGATGACTCGGGGTCGGCCATCAGCAGTGCGGTCGGCTGGGGGATCAGGTGGTACGCGGTCGGGCGCCCGACATGGTTCGTGCGCGATGTGCTCTGCACCTCCCAGGCGCGCGCGACGGACGAGTCGGCATCGCGCTGAGCGGCGGACTCGGTGGAGAGCTGAGTCTCCGACCAGGTGAACGCGTTGCCGAACGGGTTGTCGGGCCCCATGGGGATGCGCTGAGCGTCGATCTCGAACAGGCGGTTCTCGTCGCCGTCGATCGCGACGTCGAGTCGAGCGCAGAACAGGTGCTGGTGCACGGGGGCGAACACCCCTGGGGCGAGCTCGGTGGCGTGCTTCTGACGCACGCCGGGTTCGCCGGCACCTGCGAACACGATTCCCGTCGCCTTGGCCACGACCTCGATCGAGCCGTCGAGATAGAAGTGCCAGTAGAAGCCGTAGTCGTAGTTGCCGATCGTCGAGAAGTACGACACCACGAAGCGTCGCGAGCGGCGCACATCCGAGCGTCCCGCAAGGTCGGTGTGCTTCCAGAGGATGCCGTAGTCCTCCTCGTGCATGCAGACGACGTTGGGGATGCGCACGGGGTGGCCGTGGTCATCGGCGACGTAGCCGTCGAGGTAGCGGATCACGCCCAGGCAGTCGCAACCCAGCTCGAGGTGGTTCGCGTTCTTGCCGAGCAGGTACTCACCGGCATCGAAGTAGCTGATCCAGAAGCGACCCGGTGCGGTGTCGCCGTAGGGCACGACCATCTCGGGCACGCTCGCTCTGCTGAGCACCGAGCGTCCGTCGAACGCGACGTCGTGCAGCACGAGCCCCTCGCGGGCATTGAAGCTGACCCTCATCGACCAGTTCTCCCACTCGACCAGAGATCCGGTGACGGCGAAGCTCGGACCCTCCGGCTGGGTGATCTCGATGGGCTTGAGCGTCGTGCGCGCCGCGCCCTGCACCTCGGGGTAGTAGTTGCCGTGACCCGCGGGCACCGGCACATCGCCCTCGTCGTCGATGCGGATGACGCTGCCCGCGGTCAGATCGATGTGCACCACGAGGCCTTCGACCGGATGCGCCCAGGGGGAGTCGTTCTCGTCGTACTTCAGGAACGTGAGGGAGCGGATGACGCGGCGACCCACCTCGTCGGCACGGCCGGTGTAGCCCGGGGCGAGCGGGCCGCAGAACGCGAACTCCATGTGATCTGCGAGTCCGCGGCGCGTCATCGCCGCCTGCCACTCGGGCGAAGCCTTCGCGATCGCCGCCGCGCGCTCGTACTCCTCGAAGAGGTACTGCGGCTGGCCGTAAGGGGGCGCGTCGTTGGGCACCCTTACGTTGCGCACGACCTCGCCGCGGGTGATCGAGACGACCACCTCGGTGGCGACGCCGGTCGCGGTGTCGAGCAGGGTCGCGTCGATCCGCCGGTCGATGGGGGAGCCGGGCGTCCACGCGGCGAGCTCCTGCTTGGTGGGCTCGTCCGGCAGGAGCATCGGCACGCGAACCGTCTCGCCGAGCAGCCCGGCGGATTCGAGCACGGCGCGGGCTGCGGCGATCTCGGCGCCGGTGAGCGGGTCGAGCGGATGCGGCATCGGGATCCGGTCGATGGAGACGGGCTGGGGGTGGGACATCGTCGTACCTCACTATTTCGAGCGAGCGCTCAATAAACGGATTGGCTCGATGGTACGACGGTGTGGCGGGGTGCACAAGAGCCTGCTGGCGATCGACTCTGCGCGGAGCGCGGAGCGCGGGGTGCGGGGTGCGGGGTGGGCGCGCGGGGTGCGGGGTGGGCGCGCGGGGTTCAGGCGCGCCAGGGCGAGAGGATGCTGTCGAGCACTGCGAGATGCGCCTCGGCGCCGCGCGGCTCGGTGACCTCGAGCACCTGCTGCCCGTACGTGATCGATCGGAGCAGCGACATCACCGCATGCTTCGGCGTGGCATCCGACAGCTCGCCGTCGACGATCGCCTCATCGATGGCCTCGCTGATGCGGTCCTGCCAGGTCGCGAGCGTGGGGGAGCCGGCGTCCGGGGAGGACGCGAGCGTCGCGAGGCGTCCCCAGAATCCGACGACCACGTACGCCTCGGTGCGTGTCTCCGCCTCGACGGGAAGGACTTCCCGCATCAGGGCGTCGAGTCTGGTCAGCCCGCGGAGCCCCGCGGTCACCGATCGGATGCGCTCGTCCGTGCGCCGGGTGATCTCCGCCGCCGCCGCGCGGATCACGTCGTCGAATCCGTCGAAGTAGTGCCAGAGTGAGCCGGTCGCGACGCCGAGCTCCTTGGCCACGGCGCGAGACGACACCGCCTCGTGCCCGTCGCGGGCGGCCACGGCGAGCAGCGCCTCGGCGATCTGCCGGCGGCGCTCATCGTGGTCTACGACGCGGGGCACATGCCCATCCTGACGTATCTCTCGCAGGTATCGCTATTTTGAGCGGTTGATCAATATGATGCGTGTGTGGATCACCTCCTCCCCGCAGCACCGTGGCTGATGGCGCTCGCCGCCGTCGTCTCGGCCGCGGCGTGCGTCGCGGTCTGGCGGGCAGTGCCCTGGCAGGGCAGGCAGAGCGCGCTGATCATGGCCGGCGCGATGCTCGTCATCGCAGTGAGCGGCGGTGACGCGATGATCGGTCTCGTGCTCGGGATCGTGCTTCTCGTGTCTGCCATGCTCGGCACAGCAGGCGTGCGGGGAACGCCGGCGGCGGCCACCTGCTGCCACCGCGCGCTGGTGTCGCTGGTGATGGCGATCTGCTCGTTCGAGAGCCTGTCGACGGGCGAGGCGCTGGTCGAGTCGGGCGGCCACGGCGGCCACGGTCTCGACGGACTCCTCTCGGTGCTCGTGATCGCCGGGGTGATCGGAGTGGTGCTCTGGACGGTCGTGTCCGAGTGGGTGCTCGTGCCCGTGCATCAGGGCCGGACCGCCCGCCTGCTCGCGGTCGAGTCATGGGCGATGGCGGCGGGAGTCAGCGTGATGTGCGTGGGGTTCTGACGTCGTAGATGCTCCGTTAGCCTCGCACCATGGACGGATCGCTGCCCACCGCTGCAGAATTCGCAACAGGCATCCTCGCGGTTGCGGCCGATGGCACCGCGAGCGGGCTGTTGATGGCTGCGGTGCTGGGCGTCTTCCTCGGAATCATCGCGGTGTTCGTGACGTGGTACCTGATCATCGACCGCCGTCTTGACGCGCAGGGCCGCAGGCGGGAAGCGTCAGTGCGATCCGCCGAATTCGATCAGCAGCACACCCAGAGTGATCAGGGCGACGCCGATCGCCATCAGCACCGAGAAGTGGTCCTTGAAGATCACACGGCCGAGGATCGCCGTGATGGCGACGCCGGCCGCTGACCACACGCCGTAGGCGACGCCCACAGGCATGCCCATGGCGAGGATGGCTCCGAGCAGGGTGAAGGCGGCGAGGTAGCCGACGACGATCACGGGGATCCACCGCCTGCGACGGAGACCCTCCGATGCCCGCAAGCTGAGAGTCGCGGTCACCTCGCTCGCGATCGCGAGGGCGAGGAGCAGCCAGGTCATGCTCCGACCTCCGCGGATGTCTCGCGCTTGTGCGACCCGAGCTCGACGAGCAGCACGCCGACCACGATCGCGCCGATTCCGACGATCTGCACCGGCCCGAGCAGCTCGCCGAACAGCACCGTGCCCATCACGGCGGTGAGGACGACGCCGATCGCCGCCCAGATGCCGTATGCCACGCCTACCGGCATCCCTCGATCGAGCACGATCGACAGCAGCCAGAGGGACCCGGTGTAGCCGATGACCACGGGGATGAGCCACAGCGGGTGAGTGAATCCCTCGGCGGCGCGCAGCGACAGTGTGGCCGTCACCTCGAGGACGATGGCGATCAGCAGCGGTGGCCACGCCGACGGGCGGGAGGGGGCGGTCATCTGGAGCCTTTCGACGCGGGGCATGCCCGGGGAGAACGCCTCAGATGCTCGCAGGATTCCCTGTCGCGCAGGTGAACGGCGGGCGGAGGTCTCGATTTCTGAACCCCGCAGCGCGGCGCGTACCCTGGAGGCATCCCCCGAAGCTCACCCGGCAATCTCGCGCGCCGGCGACCTCGGCGCGCTCACACATGCAAGGACGCAGATGAACGTAACCGCCGCACCCCATGACGACTGGACGGCGAGAGAAGAGCTGGCCGAGCGGATGATCCCGCTCATCGGCGCACTCAAGCGCGAGCGTGACGTGGTCACCTCGCTCCACGGACACCGACTGCTGGGGCTCTCCGCCACCGGCATCGTCGAGGTGCACGACCGAGTGGCGCAGCTCGGGCACGAACGGCTCGCAGTGGATGAGACCCTCGCGGTGCTCGAGGGCGTTCATGACCTCGCCCCGGGTGCATCGTCGCTCGACCTGGCGCGCCTCGTCGCAGGTCACGCCGACAGCGACCTGCCTCTCGACGTCTATCTGGCCGACGCCCTCGCGCCCGCGGTCGGTGCGGTCGCCGCGGCGCCCACCGATGTCGTGCTCTACGGCTTCGGACGAATCGGACGCCTGCTCGCCCGCATCCTCATCGCGCACAACGGCGGCGGCAGCGGTCTGCGGCTGCGTGCCATCGTCGTGCGCCGAGGCTCGGAGAACGACCTCGTCAAGCGCGCATCGCTGCTGCTGCGCGACTCGGTGCACGGCCGCTTCGCCGGTTCCGTCACGGTCGACGAGGACGCCGACCAGATCATCGCGAACGGCACCCGCATCCAGGTGATCTACTCCGACGACCCCGCGACGATCGACTACACGGAATATGACATCCACGACGCGATCGTCGTCGACAACACCGGGCGCTGGCGCGACGAGGCGGGTCTCAGCCGCCACCTCGAATCCACGGGCGTCGCACGCGTGCTGCTCACCGCCCCGGGCAAGGGCGCACTGAAGAACATCGTGCACGGCATCAACGACGGCACGATCGAGCCCGACGACCGCATCATCACGGCGGCCTCGTGCACCACGAACGCGATCACGCCCGTGCTCAAGGCGGTCGACGAGGCGTACGGAATCGTCCGTGGACATGTCGAGACGGTGCACTCGTTCACCAACGACCAGAACCTCATCGACAACTTCCACAGCGGTGATCGCCGGGGTCGCTCTGCGGTGCTGAACATGGTGATCACCGAGACCGGAGCAGCGAAAGCCGTCGCACGAGCGCTCCCCGAGCTCGAGGGCAAGCTCACCGGTTCCGCGATCCGGGTGCCTACGCCCGACGTCTCGCTGGCCGTGCTGCACCTGAGCCTCGAGCGCCCTGCAGTCAAGGACGAGCTCAACGACTACCTGCGTCGGGTCTCGCTGCACTCGAAGCTGCGTCAGCAGATCGACTACGTCGAGAGCCCTGAGGTCGTGTCGACGGACTTCGTCGGCTCGCACCGCGCGGGCATCGTCGACGGACTCGCGACCATCGCCAACGAGACGGACGTCGTCCTCTACGTCTGGTACGACAACGAGTACGGATACTCGTGCCAGGTGATCCGCGTGCTCGAGGTCATGGCCGGCTCGCATCCGATCGTGCTCCCCGAGCGCCGAGAGGTGACGCTGCACGGGTGAGAGCGCTGTCGGCGGCACCGGGCATGATGAGGGCATGAAGTCCGCATCCCTTCTGTCCGAGCGTCTGCGCTCGCACCGACTCACGGCTCCCGCGGCCTCGGTGACCGACGCCGCGGCGCACATGCTCGCGGTGCAGAGCCAGGACTTCACCGCCGGACGCTGGGCGCTCGCTGCGCGCACACGCAGAGAGCCCACGCTGCACCTGGTCGATCGCGCCTTCGACAGGGGAGAGCTGGTGCGGGCGTGGACGATGCGCGGAACCCTGCACATCATCTCGGCCCGCGATCTGCGCTGGGTGCTGTCGGTGACCGGCGACCGACAGCGCCAGCAGGCGGCAGGCAGGCGACGCGATCTCGGGATCGACCGGACGATGGTCGACGCCGCCGTGGCTGCAGTGGTGCCGCGGCTGAGCGACGGCGGCCTCACGCGCGCCGAGATGTTCGAGGTCTTCTCCGGTATCGGCATCGACCCGAGCGGGCAGCGCGGCATCCACCTTCTGAGCGAACTGACCCTCGACGGCCTGATCTGCCAGGGACCGGTCGTCGCTCGAGAGCGGGTGAGCCGCGAGCAGCGCTTCGTGCTCGTCGAACAGCACATCCGCGAGCATGCGGTGCCGGACGACCCACTCGCAGAGCTCTTCGTGCGCTACGTCGACGGGCACGGGCCGGTCGGGGTCGCCGACTTCGCCTGGTGGTCGGGGCTCACGCTCGGCCGGTCGCGAGAAGCGCGCAACAGAGCCGCGGGCAGGGTGGTCGAGATCGAGGAGGGCCTGTTCGTGTCGGGCGCTCGCCCCCGTCGCTCGTCATCGGCCGCCGACGTGCTCGCGCTCGGAGCTTTCGACGAGTACTACATCTCGTATGCCGACCGCACGGCGGTCTGCGCGCCCGAGCATCTCGCGCTGGTCGGACCGGGCAAGAACGGCATGGTGCGGGCGACGATCATCGCTGACGGTCGGGTGATCGGATGCTGGACTCACGCGAGCGCCTCGCTCGGCTCAGCTCCCGAGCTCTTCGTGGCGGATGCCGATGACGAGGCGGTGCGCAGCGCTCTCGCGCGATTCACCCGATTCCTCGACGGCTGATCCGGCCTGCCGCGGCTCAGCTCACTCGCTCGCGTGGCGCCCGAGGAAGTTGTAGACCTCGTTGTCGTCGACGCCGGGGAACGCCCCACGGGGCAGCGGCGAGAACATGTGCGTGTGCACGCGGGCGCTGGGCCAGGCCTTGCCGTTCCACCGGTCGGTGAGGTCGGCGGAGGGGCGGCGGCAGCATGCCTCATCGGGGCAGGTGGAGACCGCGCGGTCGGCGGTCTCGCGTCCGCGCCACCAGCGGGCGTCGTCGAAGGGCACGCCCACCGTGATCGAGAACTCGCCGTCGGTCGATGCGCCGGTCTGCGTCGAGCACCAGAACGTGCCGGAGGGCGTGTCGGTGTACTGGTGGTGCTCGTTCGTGCGGTTCTGCTGCGTGAACGCCGCCCGTGCCTGGAACTTGCGACACACCCGCTGCCCCTCGACGGCGCCGGTGACATCCATCGGCAGTGGTAGATCGTCGTTCTCGTAGACGCGTGTGATCGCGCCGGTGGCATCGACGCGGAGGAAGTGCAGCGACATCCCCAGGTGCTGCGTGAGCAGGTTGGTCATGCGCATCCCGGCGGCTTCATGGGTCACGCCGAACGCATCGCGGAAGTCCTCGACTGCGAGGTTGCGGTCCTTCTTCGCCTGCTGCAGGAAGGCGACCGAGGCCGTCTCGGGCATCAGGCACGAGGCGGCGAAGTAGTTGATCTCGAGCCGCTGCTGCAGGAAGTCGGCGTAGTCGGTCGGCGGCGTGTGGCCGAGCAGGCGGTGCGCCATGGCCTGCAGCGCCATGGATCGCAGGCCGTGGCCTCCGGGGATCGACGCCGGCGGCAGGTAGATCCGCCCGTTCTCGAGGTCGGTGACCGAGCGCGTCGAATGCGGCAGGTCGTTGACGTAGATCAGCTCGAAGCCGAGCTTCTCGGCCATGATGCTCACCGTGCGGTGCGTGAGTGCCCCCTGCACGTGACCGGCCGACCGCAGCTGCTTCTCAGCAAGCCTCTCGATGTCTGCGAGGTAGTTGTTCTGCTCTCGCATCCGCAGGCGCAGTTCCGTGTTCGCGCGCCTGGCCTCTTCGGGAGTCGCGATCGCCTCGCGCTCCCGGCGCTGCAGCTCACGGTGCAGGCCGAGCAGCGACTCGATGGTCTCGTCGCTCATCCCCTTGGTGACGCGCACCGGGGCGATGCCGAGCTGCCGGAACACCGGGCTCTCCTGGGCGCGCTCGAGTTCGATCTCGAGAGCGGCGCGTCGGTTCGGCGGCTCGCCGGAGATGAGGTCGGTGACCTCGGTGCCCGTGGCCAGCGCGATGGCCTGCAGCAAGGAGAGCTTCGGCTCTCGCTTGCCGTTCTCGATCAGGCTCAGCTGCGAACCCGCTACGCCGACGAGCGCGCCCAGCTCATCGAGCGTGAACCCCTTGTCGAGGCGGTGGTGCCTGATTCGGTGGCCGAGGGTCGCGAGGTGGATGCCGGAAGGAGCCATTCCTTGATCCTAGCTAAAGAACTTCAATTCTTATCGTACGAAATGACGAAAAGTCGGGTGCGAACCAGAAGAAGATGGAGGAAACGCCCCTCACTTCAAAGGAGTAGTCATGGCGATCGCCGAAGTCTTCACCCCTCGAGCATCATCTGTCGCACCTGTGCGCACCTTCGGGACGGCTCCGACGTATGACACCCCTGCGATGGCTGAGCTCGCCGCCTGGGTCGATGAGATCGCCGCTCTCACACAGCCGGCGTCCATCCACTGGGTCGACGGCTCGCGCGCCGAGAACGACTGGCTGCTGCGGGGGCTCGTCGACGAGGGCAAGCTGATCAAGCTCAACCCCGAGTGGCGTCCCGGTTCGTACCTCGCCCGCTCGCACCCCAGCGATGTCGCCCGCACCGAGGGCCGCACCTACATCTCGTCGGAGAACGAGGAAGATGCCGGTCCGACCAACAACTGGGCGCCTCCTGCGCAGATGCGCGAGAAGATGACCGAGATCTTCGAGGGCTCGATGCGAGGCCGGACGATGTTCGTCGTGCCGTTCTCGATGGGGCCGGTCGGTGGGCCGCTCTCGCACATCGGCGTCCAGGTCACCGACAGCGCCTACGCAGTGGCCTCCATCGGCATCATGACTCGCGTCGGTGACGCGGTGACCCGACAGATCGCCGAGGGCGCGCCCTGGGTCAAGACCGTGCACTCGGTCGGGGCACCGCTCGCGGAGGGAGAGCCCGATGTCGAGTGGCCCTGCAACGACGACAAGTACATCGTGCACTTCCCGGAGACGCTCGAGGTCTACTCGTTCGGCTCCGGCTACGGCGGCAACGCGATCCTCGCCAAGAAGTGCTTCGCATTGCGCATCGCCTCGGTCATCGCCCGTGACGAGGGCTGGCTGGCCGAGCACATGCTGCTCATCCGCGTGATCGATCCGGAGGGCAAGGCCTACCACGTGGCTGCGGCGTTCCCGTCGGCGTGCGGCAAGACGAATCTCGCCATGCTGCGCCCGACCATTCCGGGGTGGCGCGTCGAGACCCTCGGAGATGACATCGCGTGGATCCGGCCGGGCGAAGACGGTCGCCTCTGGGCGATCAACCCCGAGGCAGGGTTCTTCGGCGTCGCGCCGGGCACGGGTGAGTCGACCAACGTCACGGCCGTCGAGACGCTCTGGGGCAACACGATCTTCACGAACGTCGCGCTCCGCCCGGACGGGGACGTGTGGTGGGAGGGCCTGACCGATCAGGCTCCGCCTCACCTCACCGACTGGGAGGGCAACGCATGGACGCCGGACTCCGGTCGCCCCGCCGCGCACCCCAACTCGCGCTTCACGGTCTCGGCTGCCCAGTGCCCGCAGATCTCGGAGGACTGGGAAGAGGCGGTGCCGCTCGACGTCATCCTCTTCGGCGGACGACGTGCGACCAACGTGCCGCTCGTGGTCGAGGCCACGGACTGGACTCATGGCGTGTTCCTCGGATCCAACATCTCGTCGGAGCGCACGGCGGCCGCCGAGGGCACGGTCGGCGAACTGCGTCGGGATCCGTTCGCGATGCTTCCGTTCTGCGGCTACAACATGGCCGACTACTTCGGCCACTGGCTGAAGGTCGGACGGGGCCTGCGGTTCGACCGCGCACCCCGCATCTTCCAGGTCAACTGGTTCCGTCGCGGTTCGGACGGGCGCTTCCTGTGGCCCGGATTCGGCGACAACTCGCGCGTCGTCGACTGGATCATCCGTCGCGTGTCGGGCGAGGTGTCGACGATCGACAGCCCGATCGGTCGCCTGCCGCTGGTCGAGGACCTCAATCTCGACGGCATCGACGTGTCGGAGGCCGACCTCGAGGAGCTCTTCTCGATCGACACCGAAGCCTGGAAGACCGAGGCCGACCTCACCGAGGAGTTCTACGACACCTTCGGAGACAAGGTGCCTGCCGCGCTGCGCGCCGAGCTCGCCTCGCTGCGCTACCGCCTCGACAAGGCCTGACAGACCGGGCGCCGGTTCGGGGGAGCCGGCGCTCTACACTCCAGATCCCCCTACCCCCAGACCGCGAAGGCGGGATGGCTGAGGCGAACCCATGGCTGAGTGGTCTCTGACATCCCGCCTTCGCGCATGTGTGTGCGCGAGGTGACCCTGGTCAGGCGAGGAGCTGGTGCCGCGCCAGATCGCGGTAGAGCGGCGTCGACTCGATCAGCTCGGCGTGAGTGCCCTGACCGACCACGGCGCCGTCCTGCAGCACCACGATGAGGTCGCTGTCGACGACGGTCGACAGCCGGTGAGCGATGACGATCAGCGTGCGATCGGTCGACACCGCGTCGATGGCTTCGCGCATGCGCTGCTCGTTCACGCCGTCGAGAGACGACGTGGACTCGTCGAGCAGCAGGATCGGCGCATCGGTGAGCAGTGCGCGGGCGATCGCCAGACGCTGACGTTCTCCGCCCGAGAGCATCACGCCGTCTTCCCCGACGGGGGCCTCGAGTCCCAGCGGGTCGCGCTCGAGCACGTCGCCCAGGTTCACGGCGCGAAGCACCTGCTCGCAGTCCTCATCCGAGGCGTTCGGCGAGGCGAGACGCAGGTTGTCGCCGAGGGTCCCGGCGAGCGTGGGGGCATCCTGCTCGACATAGCCGAACTGCGCGCGCAGCTCGTCGCGCGGATAGGTGCGCGAGTCGTGGCCATAGAGGCGGATCGACCCGCCCGTCGGGTCGTAGAAGCGCTCGACGAGGGAGAGGATGGTGCTCTTGCCTGCACCGCTGGGGCCGACGAGCGCGACGCGAGCACCGCGAGGCACTGCGAACGAGACTCCGCGGAGAACCTCACGCTCTGCCGTGACAGCCGAGTCGTCCGTCGGCTCGAGGTGCGCATCGGCGAGAAGCGTCTGCGCCTCCTTCGCGGCCGCCAGGCGTGCGGCGACCACGTTCTCGGGGTAGCGGAAGCGCACGTCGCGGAACTCGATCGCGGGGGCGAGGGGGTCGGCGGTGTCGCGCGGGAAGGATGCGGCGATCTCCGCATCGTGCTGGGTCTCGATCGGCAGGTTCAGCACTTCCTGGATGCGACCGAGAGCACCGAGCGCCTGGTTCACCGAGGTGATCGCGCCGAACGTGGTCGCGAGCGGCATCACGAGCATGAACAGGAACAGGATGAACGTGATCAGCGACGCGATGGTGATGGTGCCGGCCGCGACCCTGAAGCCGCCGACGCCGAGCACGACGAGCAGTGAGACCTGCAGCGCGACTCCCGCGATCGGAACCACGAGTGAAGAGATCTTGGCGATGCGCACGCCGATGCCGTAGGCCTCGGAGGCGAGGGCCGACACCGTCTCGGTCTCGCGTTCCGTCGCCCCGGAGGCGCGCACGGTGCGGATCGAGCCGACCGCGCGCTCGACGCCCGAGGCGAGCTCGCCGACCTTCTCCTGCTGGGCGGTGGATGCCGTGCGGATGCGGCCGCTGAGCGCCGTGACGACGACGACCGAGGCGCCGATCACGACGACGATGAGCAGCAGCAGCACGGGGTCGATCACGAGCATCGCTATGAGAGCGCCGAGGAACAGGATCGCGCTGCCGACGGCATCCGCCAGTCCCTGCGTGAGCACGGCGTAGAGCAGCGTCGTGTCGGTGCCGACGCGCGACACCAGGTCGCCGGTGCGTCGGGCGTCGAACTCGCTGATCGGCAGGTGCAGGATGCGCGAGATCAGCTTGCGCCTGCTGGAGTACACGACCGCGGTGCCGGTGCGCTGCAGCAGGTAGTGCTGGTATCCGGAGATGATCGAGGACACGATCACGAGACCGACGAGGGCCCAGACCAGGATGCCGAGTCCCCGATCGGACTGCACGGCTTCGATGAGCTGACCCACCAGCAGTGGTTGGGCGAGCGACGTGGCGGCTCCGAAGACGCTGAGCACCGCGACGACGATGAGCGTGCGCTTGTGCTCGAAGAGGAAGGGGAGGAGCTGGCGGAAGGTGGCGCGCGGACCGTCGTGCTGCGCGCCGCGTCCGCGTCGGCGTGATGTCGCCGTGCTGGACATGCGGAACCTCGTTCTGAAAGGGGGTAGTTCGACCGTACTTCGTGCGAGGACGGATTCTGTGGATGGGCTGTATGCGTTTCAGTGCTTGCCGAATCGGCGGTGCGCCGCCTGCTTCGAGACGCCGAGTGAGCTCGCGATCGCCTGCCACGAGTACCCGAGATTGCGCGCGCGTCTCACCTGGGTCTCTTCGGCGCGGGCCAGTTCACTGCGCAGGGCGGCAAGGCGGTGGAGCTCGGACAGCGGCTCGCCGCCGTCATCCTGGGCGATCGTGGTCTTCATGGTCATTGGGAACCTCCAGCGTCAATATTGGTTGACGCTGCGGGAGATGTCAACATAAATTGACGGATCTCGCGGCGTGCGTGATGCGAGACTGGGCCGATGCTGTCTGCATCGAAACCTGTCCCCGGCGACCGAGTCGCCGTCCTGTCGCCCGCTTTCGCCGCTCCTGCGGTCGCCCCCGAGATCCACGAGCAGGCTCTCCGGCGACTCGAGCAGCTGACCGGACTGATCCCGGTCGAGTATCCGACCACCAGGCAGCTCGACGCGAGCCCTGAAGCCCGGGCCGCCGACGTCAACGCGGCCTTCGCCGACCCCGGCATCCGCGCGATCCTCGCGACGATCGGGGGCGATGACCAGATCCTGGTGGTGCCGCACCTCGACGCCGCACTTGCTCAGGCCGATCCCAAGCCGTTCCTGGGCTACAGCGACAACACCAACATCCTCAACTGGCTGTGGGGGCTCGGCATCCGCGGCTACTACGGAGGGTCCACGGCGGTGCACCTGGGGCCTGGGCCGGCGGTCGACGACGTGCATCTGCGCTCACTGCGCGCTGCGCTGCTCGACGGCGGCACGGTCGAGATCACCGAACCAGGCGAGTCGGAGGACGTGGGAAGGCGCTGGACAGACCCCCTATCGCTCACTGAGTACGGCGACCGGATCGCGACAGATGAGTGGGCCTGGGCCGGGCCGGCATCGCGCGTCGAGGGACGCACGTGGGGCGGGTGTCTGGAGAGCATCGACGCGCTCGCGCTCGCAGACCGGCTGCCCACGACATACGACCTGCGCGGAGGCATCCTGCTGCTGGAGACCAGCGAGGAGCGTCCGCCGGCGAGCTGGGTGGCACGCTGGATGCGTGGGTTGGGAGAGCGCGGGATCCTCGATGCCGTCGCGGGCGTGGTCGTCGCGCGTCCGCCGGTGAGCGACTTCGAATTCCTGCCGTCGCCGGCAGAGGCCGATGCGCTGCGCGCGGCGCAGCGAGACGCCGTGATCGAGACGGTCTCGCGGTACAACCCCGATGCGGTCGTCTGCGTGGGTGTGCCGTTCGGTCACACGCGGCCCCAGTGGATCGTTCCCTACGGAGGGACGATGGTGCTCGACGGGTCGACGCGCACGGTCACCGCCTCCTACTGAGCCCGACGACCACCCCGAGCACCCGAAAGGGCGGCACCCCCGAGGAGGTGCCGCCCTTTCGCGTGAGGTGACGTGTCAGAGTTCGACGGCTGCCGCGACTCCGAGATCCTCTTCGTAGTCGTTGTCCTTCGTCTCCTTCGACAGGAGCAGCGCGATGAACGTCAGCACTCCCATCGCCGACAGGTAGAGACCGACGAGCCACGGGGCGCCGTCGCCGAGTTCCCAGAGCCACAGCGCGATGAGCGGGGCCACTGCGGCGCCGAGGATCGAGGAGACGTTGTACGAGATCGCGGAGCCCGTGTAGCGGACGTTCGTCGGGAACAGCTCGGGAAGCAGCGCGCCCATCGGACCGAACGTCGCGCCCATGAGCATGAACCCGAACACGAGGAACGCCTGCGCGAGTGCGCCCGTGAACTTCGGGTCCATCGCAGGCAGCAGGAAGGCGTTGAACGTGAAGCCGAACACGATGATGAGCCCGGTGACCCACAGGAGCAGCTTGCGTCGGCCGATCGAATCGGCGATCGGCCCGGAGAGCAGGGTGAAGATGCCGAAGAACACCACGCCGACGATCTGCATCAGCACGAAGTCGGTGTAGGCGAATCCGAGACCCGGATAGAACTGCGCGGCGAAGGCCGACGCGTCGAAGTCCTTGCCCGTCGCCTCGGCAGCGGCCTGCGCGGCGGCGGACGCCGTCTCGAGCGTGGCCGGCTTGGTGCCGTACGCCAGGGTGAAGTTCGTCATCAGGTAGAACAGCACATAGGTCGCCAGCATGATGAACGTGCCGAGGATCAGCTGCTTCCAGTGGTGGCGGAACACGGTCGCGAGGGGCAGCTTGCGGATCGCCCCCTTCTTCTCGGCCTTCTTGAAGGTGTCGGACTCGACGAGCTTGAGTCGGACCCACAGGCCGATGATGACCATGACGGCAGAGAAGAGGAACGGGATGCGCCAGCCCCACGACAGGAAGGCTTCGGACTTGAGCGCGGGGTTCTCGGAGTGCGGCAGCAGCCAGTTGATGCCGAGGAAGAGGAAGTTGGCGATGATGAAGCCGAGCGGCGCTCCCAGCTGCGGGAACGTGCCGTACCAGGCGCGCTTGCCCCGGGGTGCGTTCTCGGTGGCGACCAGCGCGGCCCCCGACCACTCGCCGCCGAGTGCGAAACCCTGAGCGAGACGCAGGATGAGCAGCAGGAGAGCTGCCCACCAGCCGATCTGCTGGAACGTGGGTAGAAGCCCGATGATGAACGTCGCGATGCCCATCGTGAGCAGAGAGGCGACGAGCGTGGCCTTGCGGCCGAACTTGTCGCCGAAGTGACCGAAGACCACCGCGCCGATCGGGCGGGCGACCATCGCCGCACCGAACACCGCGAACGACGACAGCAGAGAAGTGGTGTCGTTGCCCGTGGGGAAGAAGAGCACCGGGAAGACGAGCACGGCCGCTGTCGCATACGCGTAGAAGTCGTAGAACTCGATCGTGGTGCCGACGAGGCTCGCCGTGATGACGCGCGAGCGCGGATTCGCGGGCGCTGTGGTCGTACTCATGCTGCTCCTTAGATCCATGGCCCGGTATACCAAGGCACCGAGAGATCCTACGCCTTCCTGAACGTTTGCTGGGTGCGCATGACGTTCGCCGGGCACGCGTGCGTAGAGTCGGAGGCGGATGCTGATGCCCAAGGGCGAGGGGAAGACCGTGACGACGAGACTGCTGCTGATCGCCGACACCCACGTTCCGAAGCGGGCGAAGCGGCTTCCCGAGGCGGTGCTGCGGGCGGCCGACGACGCCGACATCGTGATCCACGCGGGCGACTGGGTCGACCTCGCGACGCTGGACCTGCTCGAGTCCCGTGCGCGGGTCCTGCATGGCGTCTACGGCAACAATGACGGCCCCGATCTGCGCGAGCGCCTGCCCGAGATCGCTCGCTTCACGGTCGAACAGGCCGAGGTGGCGGTGGTGCACGAGACCGGCCAGCGGCAGAAGCGCGAGGAGCGGATGGATGCCGCGTTCCCCGGCGTGGATCTGCTCGTGTTCGGGCACTCGCACATCCCGTGGGACACCGTCGCCCCGTCTGGGATGCGTCTGCTCAACCCGGGTTCGCCGACGGACCGCCGCCGCCAGCCGGTGTGCACGATGATGTCGGTCACGATCGACGAGCGGCGAATCGATGTCACGCTGGTGCCGCTCGTATGAGCACCCCACCTCGCGGAAGCGACGACGCTGCGGTTCCCTCGGTATACCGCGCTCCGATGCGCTCGCGCGACGACGACGTGAGCGACGGACCGGCTGTCGAGCGGGCGCTGGAGCTCGGCGTGTGCGGAATGGGCGGCAGACTCGACGACGCACCGCACTCGATCGCCGATGCGCTCGCCGCGGTGGACGCGGTCTACGGAGAACGGATGGCACGCCGACTCGAGCGGTTCGCATCGGTCGCCGAGGGCGTGTTCGTCTGGACGCGCGACGCCGATGGCTTCCTGTGGCTGGGACGGATCACCGGACCGTGGCGCTACGACGCCTCGGCCGGCGCACGAGATGTCGACCTCGTGCACGTGCGCGCGTGCGACTGGCTCGATCGTCCGGTCGAGGCGGCCGCGGTGCCTTCCGGAGTGCACGAGACCTTCGCGCGCGGCGGTCGCAACTGGCAGAGCATCACCCGAGCCGACGCCGCTCGTCTCACGGCAGCCGTATGGAAGTCCCGGAGGAGCCGTGAGCGAGGCGGTTCAGTCGGTCTGGCGCAGCTCGCGGAGGATCGCGTCGTATCGGGTGAGGAACGCCCGTTCGTCGAGTCGCTTGCGTCGCATCCATGACGTGACCTCGTCGTTGCGCTTGCTCGCATTGCACGACCCGCACGCAGGAACCACGTTCTCGACCGTGTATCGCCCGCCGCGCGAGATCGGCATCACGCAATCGCGTTGCAGTGCGATGTCGCCCGCTCCGCAATACGCGCATCCTCCCCAGGCCTCTCGCAGCGAAGCCCACTGCTCGACGGTGAGGTCGTTGTCCGCCCGCGCCACGCGGCCCTGGCGCCGCTTGGCATAGCGCGCGCGAGCGGCAGGTGAGGGAGTGGAGAACCTTCGACGCGGCACAGACACACGGTACCGGGTCGAGTGGCCCCCGGAAGGCTATTCCTCGGTGTCGCCGAGGTCGAGCGACGGGACGAAATCGGCGGTCGCGTCGAGCAGATGCTCGAGTTCGAGGACGACGAGTCGGTTCGCTCCCGTCTTCGTGGCGGGCGCGGGCACGAAAAGGGTGCGCTGCGGGCCGTTTCGCCAGTATCGACCGAGGAAGAAGCCGTTGACGAACGCGTAGCCCTTGCACCAGGCGGCGGTGTCGAGGAACAGGTCTGCGGGGGAGCCGAGGTCGAAGTCCGCCACCCACGCCGATGGGCCGGTCGTCGCCGCGACAGACGACTCCGCGGCGCGGGATCCGATCTCCGCAGCCAGGGCCGCGACGTCGAGCGGTGTCGAGTGCCAGCCGGTCAGCGCAACACCGTCGAGCGAAGGAGCTCCGATGAGGCCCTTCTGCTCGCCGAGACGGTGGTCGTAGTTCACCCTGCCGCCCTCTTCGACGAGGATGCTGAGCGTACGCCCCGCGGGGATGCGCAGAGAACGGTCATGACGTGTGCGCGAGAGCGTGCCGACGGGCTGACCGTCGACGCTCACCCAGGCGAGGTCGCGAACCTCCTCGAGAACGAGCTGCCCGCCCCGGCCCTCGGGCAGGGAGACGTCGTAGCGGACCAGGGCGCTCAGGTGCTCCAGCTCGTCGAACGTGAGGGGCTCTGATGACGCGGGGGCGCTCGTCACAGCATCCGCCCATGGGCCCGCCGCGCTCAGCGGCACCGAGAGGACCGGCGCGGGGCCGGCCGCGGCCGGAAGCTCATCCGGCACCGGGGCGTACTTCGCGATGACGTCGCGGAACGCGAAGAACTTCGCGGTCGGGTTCCCGGCCTCGTCCAGAGGCGCGTCGTAGTCGTACGACGTGACGATCGGCAGGTAGCGCCCCTTGTGGTTGGCGCCGTTCGTGAGGCCGAAGTTCGTGCCGCCGTGGAACATGTAGATGTTGACCGACGCGCCGGCAGCGAGCAGCTCGTCGAGGTCGGCGGCCGCCGCCGTGACCTCGGTGGTGTGATGCACGCCGCCCCACCAGTCGAACCATCCGTCCCAGAACTCCGAGCACATCAGCGGACCCGTGGGCTGGTGGCTGCGCAGGGTCGCGAGGCGCTCCGCGCTGCGCGAGCCGAAGGAACCGGTCTTGTGCAGCTCGGGAAGGCTGCCGTCGTCGAGCATCTGGTCGGTGGGCTGGTCGACGGTGGTGAGGGGCACCGTGATGCCCGACTCGCGGGTCAGCGCGACGAGCGCCTGGAGGTAGGCCTTGTCGGAGCCGTACGCGCCGTATTCGTTCTCGATCTGCACGAGCACGACCGAGCCACCGCGGTCGATCTGCCGCGGAGCGACGATCTCGTAGACACGTCGCAGGTACTCGCTTACATCGGCCAGGAAAGTGGGTTCGGAGGAGCGCAGCTCGCGCTCGCCGGCGGTGAGCCAGTTCGGCAGACCGCCGTTGTGCCACTCGGCGCAGATGTAGGGGCCGGGGCGGACGATCGCGTCCATGCCCTCTGCCTGGATCAGGTCGAGGAAGCGCCCCAGGTCGTTCCACCCCGTGGCATCCCACTCGCCCCGGCGGGGTTCGTGAGCGTTCCAGGCCACGTATGTCTCGATCGTGTTGAGCCCCATCAGGCGGGCCTTGCGGATGCGGTCCTGCCACTGGTCGGGGTGCACCCGGAAGTAGTGGATGGCGCCGGCGATCACCTGGTGGGGGAGCCCCGCGCGGAGAAAGTCGGTCTCGCCGATGGAGAAGGAGGTCACGATGTGGTGCTTTCGATGGGAGGGCCGGACGGGGAGGGAGTCCCCGTCCGGCCCGGACGTGCGATTACTTGTTGACGGCGAAGCCCTGCGAGTTGCCGTACTCGACCAGCGCGTCCTGCCAGGTCACCAGCCCCTCGTTCAGGTCGGTGCCGTTCTGGTACGACTGGCCCACGGTGTCGCCGAAGATGCTGTTGCCGTAGACCTGGTAGGGCAGGTAGCTCCAGCCTTCGACGACGTCGTCGGCCGCAGCGGCGAGGACCTCGTTGATCTTCTGCCCGCCGAAGTACTCGGGAGCGTCGGCGAGGAACTCCTCGCTCGAGAGCTCGGCTGTGGTCGACGGGAATCCGCCCGACTCGAGGAAGGTCGAGATGCTGTCCTCCGAGTTGTTCAGCCACCACAGGAAGCCGGCTGCGAGCTCCGGGTTCTTGCTCTGCGTGGTCACGGCCTGGCCGCCGCCGCCGTTCTCCGCCGTCGCCGGGGTGCCGTCGTAGGTCGGCATCGGCGCGACGCGCCAGTCTCCGGCTCCGTCGGGAGCGCCGGTGATCAGGTTGCCGGGCATCCAGGCGCCGATCACGAGGGTGGCGAGGCTGCCGTCGCCGAGAGCACGGAACCACTCATCGCTCCAGCTGCCGTAGGGGGCGAGCAGATCCTCCTCGACGAGGCGGTTCCAGTTCTCGGTCCACTTCTTCGAACCGTCGTCCTGCAGGTCGATCGTGACATCCGTGCCGGAGGTCTCGAACGGCTTGCCGCCGGCCTGCCAGATCATCGAGGTCGCGAAGCCGGCGTCGCCGGTGTCGTTCGTGATGTAGGCGTTCGGGTTCGCGGCGTGGATCGCCTTCGCCGCCTCGTAGTACTCGTCCCAGGTGGTGGGCACCGTGACGCCCGCGGCGTCGAACACGGACTTGTTGTAGAACAGCGCCATGGGGCCGGAGTCCTGCGGCAGTCCGTAGATGGCGTCGCCGTCGGTGACGGAGTTCCACGTCGAGGCGGTGTAGTCGTCCTCGAAGTCGGCGAAGCCGTACTGCGAGAGATCGACGAACGCATCGGTGAGGGCGAACTGGGGGAAGGCGTAGTACTCGATCTGCACGACGTCGGGGGCGCCGGAGCCCGCCTTGATGGCGTTCTGCAGCTTGGTGTACTCCTCGTTGTTGGTGCCCGCGTTGACCACGTTCACCGTGACGTTGGGGTACTCCTTCTCGAACGCCTCGACCTGGGCTTCGGCCGAGGGGGTCCACGACCAGTACGTGATCTCGCCGCCCTTCTCGAGAGCGGCCTCGACGGAGTCGAACGAGCCGTCGCCGGCAGCGCCGCCGGAGCCGGTGTCGCCGGTGCTGCAGCCGGCCAGCGCCAGCGCTGCCACGGTTCCGGCCGCGAGCACCGTGAGGGTGCGCCGTGCGGCGGGTGAGGGAAGGTGCTTCATTGCTGTGTCCTTTCGGGGGTGCGGTCCAGCATCGGACCGACGTGTGCGGTGCGGAGGGATGCCGGGGCTACTGCTTGACGCTTCCGGCGGTGAGACCTGACTGCCAGAACCTCTGCAGCAGCAGGAAGGCGATGACGATCGGGATGATGGTGAGGAGCGAACCCATGATCACGAGGTTGTAGATCGGCTGCGACCCCGCGCCGATCGCCTGGTTGCTCCACTGGTTGAGGCCGACGGTGAGCGGGTACCAGTCGGGGTCGGACAGCATGATCAGCGGAAGGAAGTAGTTGTTCCAGGTCGCGACCACGGTGAAGAGGGTGACCGTCACGATTCCGGGTGCGAGCAGTCGCATCGAGATGGTGAAGAAGGTGCGGAACTCACCGGCGCCGTCGATGCGCGCCGCCTCGAGCAGCTCGGTCGGCACCGAATCCGAGGCGAAGACCCAGATCAGATACAGGCCGAACGGGCTGATCAGCGAGGGGATGATGACGGCCCAGGGTGTGTTGGTGAGCCCCAGCTCGCTGAAGAGCAGGAAGGTCGGCACGGCCAGTGCGGTGCCCGGCACGGCGACTGCACCGAGCACGACGGCGAACACGGCGCGGCGGCCGGGGAAGCGGTATTTCGCGAGTCCGTAGCCGGCCATGGTCGCCAGCAGGGTCGCACCACCGGCTCCGACGACCACGTACAGCAGCGTGTTGCCGAGCCAGCGCAGGAAGATGCCGTCCTGGTACGAGAACGTGGCCACGAGGTTGTCGAAGAACGCGAAGTCGTCGGAGAACCACAGACCGAACGAGCTGAAGAGTCCCGACTGCGTCTTCGTCGAGCTGAACAGCAGCCAGACGAGCGGCACGAGCGTATACAGCGCGTACGCGACCATCACGATGAGCAGCGTCTTGGACTTGCGCGGATTCATCAGATCGTGGCGCTTCTGCGAGGGGCGGGCGAGGGGGAGTGCCATGTCAGCGCACCTCCGACTTCGAGCCGCGCAGTTGCACGACGTAGGCGATCACTGCGGTGATGACGCCCATGATGATGGCGATCGTCGCGGCGTAGTTGAACTGCTGTCCGGCGAACGAGAGGTTGTACGCGTACATGTTGGGTGTGAAGTACGTCGTGATCACGTTCGGTGCCAGAGGTCGCAGGATGTTGGGCTCGTTGAAGATCTGGAAGCTGCCGATGATCGAGAAGATCGTGGCGATCACGAGAGCACCGCGGACGTTGGGGATCTTGATCGAGAAGATCGTGCGCCAGGCGCCTGCTCCGTCGAGCGACGCCGCCTCGTACATGTCGGTCGGGATCGTCTTCAGCGAGGAGTAGAAGATCAGCATGTTGTAGCCGACGAACTGCCACGTCACGATGTTTCCGATCGAGACCAGGATCCACTCCCGCGCGAACGGGGTGATGAGGTCGCTGCCGAGCAGATCGTTGAAGTTCGATGTCAGACCGAACTGGTCGCCGTAGATGTAACCCCACATGAGCACCGCCACGACGGCGGGCACCGCATAGGGCAGGAAGATCAGGATGCGGAAGAAGGATGCTCCGCGCAGGCGCGCGCTGTCGAGTGCCAGGGCCGCGGCGAGGGCCAGGACCAGCATGATCGGCACCTGCACGACGAGGAACAGCACGACGCGGCCGAACGCCTCCCAGAACTGCGGGTCGGTGAGGGCGCGCACGTAGTTGTCGAACCCGACGAACGCGGTGCCCCCGATCAGCTTCTCCTGGAAGAAGCTGAGGTACAGCGCGTAGGCGAGCGGTGTGAGGAACACCAGGGCGAACACGACCATGAACGGGCCGACGAAGGCCCATCCCTTCCAGTCGCGCTTTTCACGCCGGCGGATGCCGTGGTCCGCCAGGGCTGCGGAATCTTGAGTCGTCATTGACGAGAACCTTCTTAGAGATCGGGCGCTCACAGCGCCGTGTGTCAACGTCAACATATTCGATGCGCTGCTAGTGTGTCAACGTCAACACATGAATGGATGAATGCTCGTGACCTCGGAACAGTCGGCAGAGCCGCCGCAGCGGCGGCGAGACCCCTCCATGGAGGACGTGGCCCGAGAGGCCGGAGTCTCCGGGCAGACCGTCTCGAGGGTCGTGAACGCGCGCGGCTACGTCGGCGCCGCCACCAGGGAGCGCGTCGAGGACGCCATGCAACGGCTCGGCTATCGGCCCAACAGCGCAGCCCGCGCTCTGCGCTCCGGCCGATTCCGCGCGATCGGCGTGATCATGTTCTCCTTCAGCTCATACGGCAACCAGCGCACCCTCGATGCGATCGCGGTGCGCGCCTCGCAGATGGGGTACGCGTTGACGCTGATCCCGGTGGAGTCCAGCGCCCGTGACACCGTTGCTGGCGCCTTCCGACGCCTCGAGGAGCACGCGGTCGACGGCATCATCATCGTGATCGAGGCGCACCAGCTCGATGAGGCCGAGGTGGAGATCCCCGACGGGCTGCCCGTCGTGCTGGTCGACTCCAACCGTGGAGCGAGTCATCCCTTCGTCGACACCGACCAGGCGCAGGGCGCGCGGCTCGCGACCGAGCATCTGCTCGACCTCGGCCACACGACCGTCTGGCATATCGCAGGTCCGGCGAAGTCGTACTCCGCCGAACGTCGTCGCGAATCCTGGCGGCGCACCCTCGAATCCCGCGGGGTCGTCGCGCCCGAGCCGCTGCAAGGCGACTGGTCTGCCGAGTCCGGCTACCGCGCGGGGCTCCGGCTGCGTGACGACGATGCCGTCACCGCGGTCTTCGCCGCGAACGACCAGATGGCGATCGGCGTCGTGCGGGCCTTCCGTGAAGCCGGTCGCGATATTCCGGGGGACGTCAGCGTGGTCGGCTTCGACGGCCTGCCGGATGCCGCGCAGCTGTGGCCGCCGCTGACCACCGTGCAGCAGCATCCTGAGAAGGTCGGCGCACTCGCGGTCGACGCGCTGCTCGCCGAGCTCGACGGGGGAGAGCGCACGCAGACTCCCCTGGTCGGCACCGAGCTCGTCGTCCGGGAGAGCACGGCCCCACCTCGCGCCTGACCGCGCCCACCTCACGCCTGACCGCGCCCACCTCACGCCTGACTGCGCAGCGGGTGCGCCGGCGGTCAGGACTTCTCGGCCGCGCCGGTGCTTTCTCTTCGCCGGATCGACACGTGCGCCGGGATGCCGCGTGAGAACAGGATCGACAGCAAGCTGATCAGGATCAGTCCCACGAACGACACGCGCAGCGACGAGAGCTGCGACTCTCGGTAGATGTCGGCGAGTTCGCTCGAGTCGTCGTCGCTGAGGCCGGCCGCCTCGCCGATCCCGGCGACGTCGGCTGCGGGCACCACCGTGACGCCGCGGTCCGTCGCAGCGCTCACGGTCTCGCGCACGTCGCTCGGAAGATCGCTCGCGGCGACGCCCGACGCGAAGGAGGTCGACAGCGCTCCGATCAGGAGCGATCCGATCAGCGCGGTTCCGAGCGATGAGCCCAGATTCTGGAAGACGCCCTGCAGCCCGCCGACCTCGCTCGTGTCCTTCTCACCGACGCTCGACATGTTGACATTGCCGAGCTGCGAGGCAAGGAGCCCCAGGGCGCTGCCGGCGAGGAACATGCCGGCCGCGAACAGACCGCCGCGGAGGTCCTCGGTCACCGCACCGAGCAGCAGCACGGCGCTGAGCACGAGGGTCGACTGCCCTACTCTCACGATGCGGCGAGGGGACCACCTGCGGGACAGCGCGGTGCCGACGATCGAGAAGAGGATCAGCGAGACCGAGAGCGGGAAGATCTTGAGGCCCGTCTCGAGCGCGTCGTATCCGAGCGTCATCTGCAGGTACACCGGGACCATGAAGAACAGCCCGGCCGTCACGGCGTACTGGGCGCCGAGCACCGAGAGCCCGCTGCGCAGAGTCGTGATGGAGAACAGATCCGGTTGCATGAGAGGAGAGCGGCCGTCGCGCATCAGCCGTCGTTGCCAGCTGATGAAGAGCGCGATCAGAGCGGCTCCGAGCGCGATGCACCAGGTCGTCAGAGAGACGCCGAGGGGCGCGATGGGGACGCCCGCGATCTCCGGCGTGTACAGGGGGACCACCCATCCCCAGGTCTTGCTCTGCAGCATGCCGAAGACGATCAGGACGAGGCCGGCCGAAGACAGCAGGACGCTGCCGATATCGATGCGGATGCTCTGCCGTGGGGTGGAGTCGGTGATGATGCGAGCGCACAGGACGACGCCCAGCATGATCACCACCTCGGCGACGAAGACGAACCGCCAGCTGGAGTACGTGGTCACCGCCCCGCCGATGAGCGGACCGGCCGCGACCGCCGCACCCGACACGGCGCCGATGACGGCGAAGGCGGTGACGCGCTCAGCACCTCGGTAGTTGTCGGCGACGAGTGCGGCGATCGCGGGGATCACCAGCACCGCGCCCAGCCCCTCGATGATCGACCAGCCGAGGAAGAGGAACCCCACGGACGGACTCAGCGCGGTGATGAGGGAGCCTGCGGCGTAGACGCACGAGCCGATCACGAAGGCGCGGCGTCGTCCCCACACATCGCCGAGCTTGGCGCCGAGGAGCATGAACGCCGCCATCGTCAGGGTGTAGAACGTGATCGCCGCCTGCATCGCCGTCACGGACGTGTCGAGATCACTCACGACCGTCGAGATCGATACGTTCATGACCGTTCCGTCGAGCACCATGACGAACTGCGCGGAGCCGAGGACGATGACGACGTTCCACTTCTTCACGAGGTCTCCTCGGGCGCGGGTGCGGGTGCAGGTGCGGGTGCAGGTGCGGGTGCAGCTGCGGGTGCGGGAGCTGTCTCGTACGCGGGACGGCGGTTTCCGCGCATGATCCGCGCCACGGCCGTGATCAGGAATAGCTGCCCTGTGATCGCCTCGGCGACGGCGATCCCCTGCACGGTGGGGCTCGCCGGCACGATGTTGCCGTAGCCGGTGGTCGTGAGGGTGGTGAACGAGAAGAACAGCTGGCTCGAGAGCGAGTCGACGACCGTCGGGCCGAAGGTCGGCGCGACGGTCAGAAGTGCGACGAGGTTGTAGACCAGGGCGAAGAACATGCCCACCAGGGCGTACGCCGAGATCGCGGCGAGCAGAGCCTCGGCGTCCAGGCCCCGGCGCCGCACCTGGTGTCGGATGATCGCGACCGGCGCGATGAGGAAGGCGAGCATCGAAGCGGCGGACAGCGAGATGTCGAGGGCGTGTCCCTTGAGGTCGAACACCGACACCACGACCGCGGCGATGCCTGCCGCCGCGAGCACGATCCAGGCGATGCGCTGCACCCGAGTATGCGCCTCGGTCACTCGAAGCACGACGGCGACGGTGACCAGCTGCAGCACGAACGCCGGTGGGCTCGGGTCGGTCGTCCCCTGAGCGGCGCACAGCACATAGCTGAGCACGAGGAGTGCGAGCACGAGCCAGTACCCGGACGGCCGGCCGACCACCTGTCTCGCGACGTGTGAGCCGAGGGGCGAAGGCTCACGCATCGTGTCTCCGGATTCCATGGAGGCGCCTCACACGGTTCCGTGCTCGTTCGGCAGACGCCCCGACGCCAGAGCTGCCTTCAGCGCCAGGAAGTCACTGTGGTTCTGATCCGCGTAGGCGACGGCGAAGTCCGCGATCGCCTCCTCGAACGTGTCGCTCCGCCCCAGATACCCCGCGATCTGCACCCGGTCGCCGGATCGGGAGTGGGCTCGCGCCAGTGTCTCGCCGCAGATCCGCGCATATAGGGTCGCACCCCGCACGCTCATCGTCTCCGGATCGATGCCTCCTTTCCCGTCCTGCAGCTGCCGGATGTAGAAGTCACGGTGCTGCCCGTCGAGGCCGACCACGGATTGCCATCCGAGGA
This sequence comes from Microbacterium sp. Leaf161, assembly GCF_001423645.1. Classification (NCBI taxonomy): domain Bacteria; kingdom Bacillati; phylum Actinomycetota; class Actinomycetes; order Micrococcales; family Microbacteriaceae; genus Microbacterium; species Microbacterium sp. Leaf161. The sequence goes on from NZ_LMOW01000001.1 coordinate 2,417,132, forward strand.
AGATGTCGCTGGATGCCTGCATCAGTCGCTGCCCCCGCACGACGCGCTCTGCGTGGTCGTCGAACTCGCTCGGACCGAGGAAACGCTCGAGGACGGACGCCTGCGCCTCCTTGGCCTGGAGGAGCAGCGGGTCGTCGTCGTCGCGCCCGCTGAAGAGGATCACCCAGGCTCGCGTCCCGACGCTTCCGACACCGACCACCTTTCGCGCCATATGACGGTACCGGTACTCGGCGAACGGATGGCGTTCGCCGACGAGCGTCGTCCGATACGCGCCGAGCACCTGATGCATGACATCCGCTTCGTCTGCGGCACGCCCCGCTTCGCGGATGAGATCCTCGACGGGGACGATCAACGGCGGCGCCGCGACGATGCGCAGGCGGCCGTCGACGATGCGCACCAGCTTCTTGAAGGCCTTCCGATGATCGCGTTTTCGCGCCTTCTCGATCGTCGCGTCCAGCCGACGCACCTCCTCGTCTCCCACCAGCTGGTCGAGCTGCGCCTGGCGGATCGACGCTCTCGCACGCTCTGCGTCGAGTCGGTCGTACCAGGCATCGAGCACTCTCGACGTCGCTGCCCTCCTCATCGCCGTCCGGTAGCCGTGCGCCGCGGCCACGATGCAGGCGCGCTCCTCCTCGGCGCTGAATCCGCGTTGCCTGCCGGCCACCGCGAAGCTCGCGGCGAGCCGTTTCACATCCCATTCGAACGGGCCGGGAAGCGTCTCGTCGAAGTCGTTGATATCGAAGATCAGGTGCCGCTCCGGGGTGCTGAACAGGCCGAAGTTCGACAGGTGCGCGTCTCCGCAGAGCTGCGCGATGATCCCGGTGTGCTCGGAGGAGGCGAGATCCGATGCCATGAGCAGCGCCGCGCCGCGGTAGAAGGCGAGCGGCGACACCGCCATCCGTGCGCACCGCACCGGCGTGAGCTCCTGAACCCGTGACCGTCCCTGCTCCTCCAGCAGCGCGACGGGGTCCGGCCGGTCCGGGGCCGGTGACCACGCACCGAGATGCGCCCGAGGCACCCGCGATCGAGCGGCGCGTCCTTTCTCGCGTCGCTCTGCGAACGGCTTCGCGACCTCAGCCGGCCGGGTCATGAGCTGGCCGGACCAAGGGGGTCGGCGGGGGCGAGGGCCGCCTTCTCACCCGCGACGTCGTGGAGCGCGTCGTCCTCGGACGGCACGACATCGATGACATCGGCATCGGCATCGGCATCGGCATCGGCATCATCCGACGGCGGACGTTCGACCACCTCGAGTATCAGGACGGCGAGGAGCGACAGCGCCAGTGTCCACAGCACGAGCGCGGGGCTGAGCGGCCGCACGAGCAACACGACCGCCGCACCCGCCACGATGATCACGCCCCTCAAAAGAGCGCGTCGCGAGTGCAGCCACGCGCCGACGCGCCCGGTGCTCAGACCGCGCCGCTCCAGGGTGCCGCGTAGCGAGGCGGCACCCCCGTGGACGACGGCTCGAAGTCGTCGAGGAACGTCGAAGGGGCCGGCGAACCACGCGACCACGGCGGTGACGAGTGCGAGCACGAGCACGGCCACGGCGGTGTCGCGCATGGCGCCGCCGACCAGTTCGTAGATCGCGCCGCCGGCATCCGCCGGGATGCCGTTGCTGCGCAGGGCCGCGTCGAAGAACACCCTGCCGACGGCGAGGCCCGCGAGCACGATCAGCATCACGAGACCGAGGGAGAGCGCCGCGGTCACCAGCGCGACCGAGCGTCGTCGCGCGACGACCACCCCGGCGGCGAGGAAGAGGATCGCCACCCAGGGCAGCCACAGCCCGGCCGCCACCATGAGCTCGTAGGCGAGCTGGACGGACGCGAGGGAGTCGACCTGCGCGACGGTGATGGTGCGATCGACCGTCGGGATCGATGCCGCGAACCCGACGCCCTGGTCGACGAGCACGTCCTTCGCGGCGTCGATGATCGGCGCCAGCTGGATCCCGATCGTGCCGTCGGACCCGAGCGCGATGGTCGCATCGGGATCGTTCTGCAGCGCGGACACCACCTGCGAGTGGCTGATGCGAAGCGCGGATGCCCAGACGTTCGCGAACGCCTCGGACTCGACGAAGCGCTCGACCACGGTGCCCACGAGCGATTGGAGTCCCTGGGCGGCTGGGCCCTTGAGCAGCTCCAGCGCGCGAGTCGCCGCGGGGCCGGTGCCGAGCTCGATGACGCCGTCGATCACGTCCGTGGTGAGGGTCGGTATGTCCACCTGCCCCTCGATCGCCTCGACCACCTGATCGGTGACCGCGGACCGCACCGCAGGATCGCTCGCGAGCACGGAGTAGCTCGCGACGAACCGGTCGGTGTCGGTGAGCTGCACGTTGCCCCAGGCGGCCACCAGGGCGACGGGTGCGATGAGCGCACCCAGCACGATGAGGACGGTCGCCGAGAGGGTGCGTCCCCGCCCGCGGGATCGGCGGCGCGACTCGACCGGACCGGGCGTCGGGGCGGGGGCGACCGCCGGGATGCCGCCGCGGAGCGCGCTGTTCTCGGCTTCGAGGGCAGCGAGGCGCCGCTGCAGCTCCTGGACCGTGGACCGTGCCATGGGGGTTCTCCTTCCTCAGACTTTCGCGTTCTGACGCGGGATGTGGACCTGCTTGATGACCAGCAGGATCGCTGCGGTGATCGGGATCGACACCAGGGCGCCGAGCAGACCGAGCAGGGCCCCACCGATGAGCGCCCCGATGATGACGAGCGATCCCGGCACCGCTATCGCCCTGTTCATGATCCGCGGAGTCAGCAGATATGCCTCGAACTGCATGTAGATCAGGTACAGCACCGAGAAGATCAGCGCGAGCAGGGGATCCGTGAACAGCGCGACGACCGAGGCGAAGATCCAGTACGTGACCGGACCGATGAGGGGTATCAGCGTGATCAGGAAGGCAGCCAGCCCCATGAAAGCCGGGGCCGGGAGTCCCAGGATCAGATGCAGGAGGGTCGCGAACACCGCATTGCAGGCGGCGAGTACGACCATTCCGATGAGGTATCCGCCCACCGAGTCCGTGATCTGCTCCGTGAGCGATCGGAGTCTCGCGCGATCACGTGCGGGTGCGAGCGAGTAGAACGCGGACTTGATCGACGACAGCGACGCGAGGAAGTACAGCGTGAGGACGACGACGATGATCACGCCGGAGACGGCGTTGCCCACACCGAACCCCACGGCAAGCACCCCGCCTCCGACGGCGAGCAGGTTGCCCGGATCCGCGAAGAACGCCGCGATCTGATCGAGTGCGGTTCCGAGGACGTCTCCGACCTGCGCCTCGAAGGCTGCGTACGCCTCGGAGGTGCGGAAGTCCGCGATGGCCGCGGGGATGGAGCGGGCGAACTCGCCCAGCTGCACCAGTGAGGGCGGGAGGATGAGCCCGATCACGACGGCGAGGAAGACGAGGAACCCGCCCGAGACGATGAGCAGTCCGCGCGTTCGCGACACCCGATGCGCTTCCAGCCAGCGGATCACCGGGTCGAGGCCGAGCGCGACGAAGATGGCGATGGCGATGTAGATGAGGATCGTGGCGACCGAACTCGCGGCGACGCCGAGGACGAACGCGCCGAGACCGCCCAGGACCAGCGCGAAGCCGAACAGCAGGGGGCGGGTCACGGTGATCTGGATGCTGCGCGGTCGCACCCCACGAGTGGCGCGCCGAAGCTGAGGGGGTGACTCCTCGGGCACGCTCGCATCGCTCACGGTGCCACTCTCGGGCGCAGGGCGCACGGCCGCGTCACCCTTTCAGGGCGATATACCGCGTCGTCAGATCAGTCCGAGATCCTGGGCGCGTGCGACGGCGGAGTTGCGGTTGGGGACCGCGAGCTTTCGGTAGATGTGAGCCATGTGGGTCTTGATGGTGTTGGGCGACACGTAGCAGCGGGCCGCGAGCTCGATGTTGGTCATCCGGGTCGGCAGGTACGCAAGTATCTCGAGTTCGCGATCCGTGAGCTGCTCGGCCAGCTCGGGCGAGGATGAGCGGGCGCGACGGAGCAGGCTCGCCCGTTCCAGCACCCTGGCGCGGAACGGCGTCGAGGTGCCGGGGAGGTCGGTGATCAGACGCATGACCTCGGGGCCGGCTCGCACGAAGACGGCGACCAGATCGTGTTGTGAGGCCAGCTCGAGGGCCCGGTGCATGGCGTCGGCGCCCGCGCCGGTGCCGCGCTCGCGGGCGTCGAGCCACGAGCGGAGGATGAGCTGCTCCACGCCGGTGAGAGGCACCGACTCAGGCGGCTCCGGGGAGACCGCATCGAGGTGGGCGCGAGCGAGGTCGGGACGGTTGCGGGTGAGCGCGGTGGCGATCGCCTCGAACACCAGAGGAGACCAGCGTCCTGCCGACGGATGACGCAATCCACCGTTCGACGCATGTGCGAGGCGCAGTGTGCGAGCCTGCTCGGCCTCGAGCGCCGCCGCGACGATCGGCGGCGGCGTCGACGGAACATGATCGACCGGGTCGACGACGTCTCCCTCGCTGAGAACCCTCGTGAGGTGCGCGATCCACATGAGCTGAGTGCGGTGGTTCGCGGCGGCGCGGAGTGCGCCCTCGTGCAGGGGTGTGGCGGCGGCAGACGGGGTGCCCCGCTCGACCGCTGCGAGCGCCGCAGCCAGGAAGGCGTCTGCCGGTGACGGATGTGCGAGCAGGCGGGTCTCGGCGGCGAGGTCCAGTGCCTCCTCCGAGATCGCCGCGGCAAGACGCAGCCGTCCGGCCCACGCCTCCAGCAGCGCGAGCGAGCCGAGGAGATGGATGCGGTACAGGCTGTACTGGGCCCCTGGCTCGGCCAGCGCCTCGTCGAATCGTCGTCGCGCAGCGCCGAGATCACCGGCGAGGAAGAGCGCGCGGCCCGCCGAGGTCAGCGAACTCGCGCGCAGCAGGTGCGGGTGCGTGAGACCCAGCAGCTCGGGCGGGTGCAGATCCGGATTCTCGCGGAGCAGCGTCACCGCTGATTCGGCAGCCTGCAGGGCGACGCGGGGATCAGGCCGGAACTGCACCCGCGCGGCGAGATACGTGTGGATGATCGCCGATCGGCCCGGTGTGAGGGTCGGCCGATCGGCCTGTTCGCGGAGCACGTCCTCGGCTCGGGCCGCATCCCCGTTCATCATCATCAGCATCCCGCGCAGGATCTCGACGTCAGGACGGGTCGCACGGAACTCTCCCGGCAGCGCATCCAGCCACCGGCTGACCGACACGGTGTCGTTGCGTTCGAGCATCTCGCGGCCGCATCCGGAGATGACGGTCGCCGCACGCTCCCACGATCCGGCTTCGAGGAGGTAGGCGATGGCCGACGACGCATCGCCCCGCGCGAGATGCCAGTCGGCCGCGGCCGTGCGGATCTCGGTCGCCGCTCCGGGGCGCTCGGCCTTCAAGCGGTAGCGCAGGAGTTCTCGGAACATCGGGTGGAAGCGGAACCACTCCCGATTCCGATCGAGGGCGACGAGGAACATCGACTCTCTCTCGAGCTCCTCGAAGAGCAACGTCGCGTCGTCGACGGACAGGATCGACTCGACGAGTTCTGCCGACATCCGGTCGAGGACCGACAGGCGCAGCAGCAGCGATCGGCGCTCGGGAGGCTGCTGGGCCAGAGCCTGTTCGCTCAGATACTCGGAGATGAGGCGATCGGTGCCGCGCAGCTCCCTCGCGAACTGCTCGGGATCGGCTTCGCTGCGCAGACCGAGACCGGTCAGCACCACGCCGGCGGCCCACCCCTCGGTGCGCTCCATGACTGCTGAGAGAGTGCGGGGGCTGACGGGAGCGCCGATGATCCGCTCGAGCAGCGTCGCACTCGCGGCCTCATCGAGCGCAAGGTCGCTCTGTCGCAGCTCGATCAGCGAGTGGCTCAGCCGGTGGCGCCCCCAGCCGAGGCCGTAGTCGATACGTGACGAGAAGATGAGGTGGGTGTGCTCGGGAACGTTGTCGGCGAGCCACCAGAGGTCTGGCAGCAGCGGCGACCCGGCGAGGTGCTGCAGGTCGTCGAGCACGAGCACGACCGGGGGATGCTCGCGGAAGACTCCGAGGAGAGACTCGAGGACGGGGCGCCCGAAGGCTCGCGCGGTGACTGCGTGCGGTCGTCCGAGATCCGTCGTCCCATGGCCGGGAGGCAGCGCCGCGCTCAGGAGATGGTCGAGGAGACGGCGCGGATCGCTGTCCGCCTGCTCCAGCCCGATCCAGATGACACGCACGTCGGGGTGCGATGCCGCCCACTGCGACAGCAGCACCGTCTTGCCGGAGCCGGCCGGGGCGACGACGACGCTGAGGGGCGCGTTCAGCGTCGCGTCGAGTCGGCTACGCAATCGTGGTCGCTCGACGGCGTGGGCCGGCGGGGGAGGTATGGCTGTCATCGGCGATTCCGCTGTCAGTATGGCAGGGCGCGGTCGCATCATCCACAGCCGGTTCAGATCATCCGCAGAGGATGAGGACGGCCGTGATCCGCGCGTGCATCATGGGACGATCGCGCTCGCGCCGATGTTGCTCGTGCTCCAGAGAGGCTGCCGTCATGACCCGGGTCTTCGAAGTGCTCGTCCGAGGACGGATGAGCCCGCAGCTCGCACAGGCGCTGGACGGCTTCACGGTGCAGGCCCGACCAGGCGGACTCACGAGCATCCTCGGACCGGTCGATGATCAGCCGCGTCTGCTGGGCCTTCTCGGGGCTTTCGACGACCTCCACATCGAGGTCATCTCGGTGAATCCCGTCCCCGCGGTGCAGGACGGGTCACCCGGGCAGGGTGACGCGGGCGCATCCGCACGTGGCTAGCTTCGGAGCTGGTACTCACCACCTCCGATCGAAAGGGATCGCGCATGTCCATCTGGGATCTCGTGGCCTGGTTCTTCTGGTCCTTCGTCTTCATCTCCTACCTCATGGTCGTCTTCACGATCATCGGAGACATCTTCCGAGACAGCTCTCTCAACGGGTGGCTGAAGGCAGTGTGGATCATCTTCCTCGTCTTCCTCCCGTTCCTGACATCACTCGTGTACCTCATCGCCCGCGGGCAGGGCATGGCGCAGCGGCGCGGCGAGCAGATCGCCGAACTGCACGCGGCTCAGACCGCCTACATCCGGGAGACCGCGGGGTCTTCGCCGGTCGACGACATCACGAAGGCACGAGGTCTGCTCGACTCGGGCGTGATCACCCAGGCCGAGTTCGAGACGCTCAAGGCGAAGGCGCTCGCGTCCTAGCCGATCCGGGGAGGGGCCGACGGGCGGAGGACGTCCGTCGACCACCTGGACGGGCGAGCCGCGTCACCCGAGAAGTGTGATGACCCCGTCGGGAGTCCGAGGCAAGCTGGAGGCCGACGAAGTGCGGGAGGCCGAGCATGACCGAACTGACCATAGGCACGATGACGGATGATGCCGGAACGTCTGTGCAGCTGGACGCACGCCGCTTCAACCGACACACGTTCTGGTGCGGCCAGAGCGGCAGCGGCAAGACATACGCGCTCGGCGTCGTGCTCGAGCAGCTCCTGCTGCACACCGAACTGCCGATGCTCATCCTCGATCCGAATGCCGACTTCGTGAGGCTGGCGGAGACGAGAGCAGGCGCTTCGACCGAGCATGCGGCCGCCATCGCGCAGACCGACATCCGCGTGTTCCGATCGGGTCACGGAGAGGGCGACAAGCTGCACGCCCGATACATCGATCTGTCTCCGGCCGCTAAGGCTGCGGTTCTGCAGATCGACCCGATCACCGATGCCGAGGAGTACAACGTCCTGCTCCACTGGCCCGTCAGCACCACGGAGTTCGACGCCGACGACATGCTGAGACAGTTCCGCGCGACAGGAGACCCGGCGCATATCCGGCTCGCGAATCGCATGGAGAACCTGCAGGTGCTCGAGTGGGACCTCTGGTCCAGAGGAGCGGGGTCCGTCGTCGATGTGATCGCTGAACGGCCGAGGGCCACCGTCCTCGACCTCGGGGGATTCGACCACCCTGCGGAGCCGAAGGTGGCGGCGCTCGCCGTGCTCGAGGCGCTGTGGATGCAGCGAGAGAGCCGTCGGCCGCTCCTCATCGTGATCGACGAGGCGCACAACCTCTGCTCACCCGAGCCGCGCACCGCTGTCGAGAAGGCGCTCACCGAGAGGCTCGTTCAGATCGCGGCCGAGGGACGCAAGTTCGGCCTCTGGCTCTTCCTGTCGACGCAGCGCCCGACCAAGATCCACCCCAACGTGCTCTCGCAGTGCGACAACCTCGGCCTCATGCGCGTGAACGCCCCGCGGGACATCGCCGAGCTGGCGGACGTGTTCGGCTTCGTCGGGGAAGACGACATCCGCCGTGCCCAGGGATTCGCTCAGGGACAGGCGCTGTTCGCCGGCGGGTTCATCGCGCAGCCGACGTTCGCGCAGATGGGGGAACGGCTGACCGAGGAAGCGGGCGCAGACGTGCGAGTACCGCTGCGCTCGTGACCGAGTGATCCGCGGTTCAGCGCCAGATGGCCGCGATGCCTGCGTTGAGCGCCGTCAGGATGCCGACGAGCCAGAACATCGCGACGGGCACGGATCCGGACTTGCGCTGCTTCGAGGTGCCGATGCCGAGGAGCGCACCGATCACGAGGAGCACGACGAGCTTCGTGCCGATCTTGGCGTAGTTCATCTCGACGCCCTCGGGGAGACCCCACGGTGCTGCGAGTGCGAGGCCCGCGACCGCGGCGATCGTCATGCCGATGCTCATCAGACGGGTGAACTCGCGCTTGCCGCCGAAGGCCTGCACCGCCCAGGCGCCGAAGAGCACGGCGAAGCCGATCAGGTGGACGAACAGAACGACGTGACGCAGAGTCTCCATACCCTCACGCTAGGAGCACGCGGGGTGCGCGCGCCAGCAAGGGCAGGCTGACCTCTCAGCCCCGCAGCGCGCGCACGAGGAGCGCGGTGCGCAGCGCGGCATCCGCAGCCTCCGCGCCCTTGTCCTCCTTCGAGCCCTCGAGACCGGCGCGGTCGAGGCCCTGCTTCTCGTCGTCGAGCGTCAGCACGCCGAAGCCGACAGGCTTGCCCGCATCGAGCGAGACGCGAGTCAATCCGTCGGTCGTCGCGGCCGAGACGTACTCGAAGTGCGGGGTTCCGCCGCGGATGATCACGCCGAGGGCGACGACGGCGTCCGCCCCGCCCGCGAACGCGGCCTGAGCGGCGAGAGCGAGCTCGAACGAGCCCGGGACGCGCACGAGTCGGTAGGCGGCGTCGGCCTCGTCGAGGACGCGCTGCGCACCGGCGATCAGGCCGTCGGTGATGACGTCGTGCCAGGTGCCGGCCACGATGACGACTTTCAGTCCACGTCCGTCGATCTTCTCCGTCTTGGGTGCTCCTGCGCCGCTCATGCGTCGTCCTTCCGTCCGTCGGCGAGAGCCTCTGCGAGCTCCGCCTCTCCGATGATGTGACCCATCCGGTCACGTTTGGTCTCGAGGTACTGGTGGTTGTTCGGCCCGACGCCGACGATCAGCGGCACCTGCTCGACGACGTCGAGCCCGAGGCCGCGCAGCTGGTTCACCTTGTCGGTGTTGTTCGTCAGCAGGCGCACCTTCGACACTCCGAGGTCGGCGAGGATCCCCGCCGCGGCCGCATAGTCCCGGGCGTCGGCCGGGAGCCCCAGCGCGAGGTTGGCGTCGACCGTGTCGAGGCCCTCCTCCTGCAGGCTGTAGGCGCGGAGCTTGTTGATCAGGCCGATGCCCCTGCCCTCATGGCCCCGCATGTAGATGACGATGCCGCCGTCCTGCTCGATCGCGTCGAGCGCGGCGTCGAGCTGGGGACCGCACTCGCACTTGAGCGAGCCGAAGGCCTCGCCCGTCAGGCACTCCGAGTGCACACGCACGAGAGCGGTCTCGGTCGGCTCGCCCGACACGACGGCGATGTGATCGGTGCCGGTCACCCGGTCCTTATAGGCCAGGAACCGGAACGTGCCGTGCGTGGTGGGCACGGTCGCATCCGCGCGCAGGCTCACGCGCCGGCTGGCGCGTTCGGGAGACCAGCCGGTGGGGTCGATCTCGTTGAGGTGGGCGATGAGCTGCTCGATCGTGATGACCGGCACCCCGTCGCGTGCGCCCAGCTCGATGAGCCCGGGAAGCCGCATCATGCTGCCGTCCTCGGCGACGACCTCGGCGATCGCGCCGACCGGGCGCAGACCCGCGAGCTTCATCAGATCGACCGCGGCCTCGGTGTGACCGCTGCGCTCGCGCACGCCGCCGTCGACCGCGCGGAGAGGAAGCACATGTCCGGGGCGGATGATGCTCGTCGCGGTCGACTCGGGGTTCGCCAGGACATTCAGCGTGTGGGCGCGGTCGTGTGCGCTGATGCCGGTGGTCACGCCCTCTGCCGCGTCGACGCTCACCGTGTAGGCGGTCGAGCGTGCGTCCTCGGACGCCGCGACCATCGGCTGCAGGTTGAGGTTGTCGGCGAGGTCAGCGGGCATCGGCGCGCAGATGAAGCCGGATGACCAGCGAACCGTCCAGGCGACCCATTCTGGTGTGGCGAGCTCTGCCGAGAGGATGACGTCGCCCTCGTTCTCGCGGTTCTCATCGTCTGCGACGAGGACCGGTCGCCCGGCGCGCAGGGCCTCGAGGGCCTCGGGGATGGTGGAAAGGCTCATCGCGAGCCTCCTTCCGGTGCTGCCCTGAACGCCAGCAGACGTTCGACGTGGCGGGCGAGGATGTCGGTCTCGAGGTTCACGCGGTCGCCGACCGCGCGCGAGCCGAGGGTGGTGGCGGCGAGAGTCTCGGGAATGAGCGAGATCTCGAACCAGTGGACTTCGACGTCGACGGGGCTGACCGCGCTCACCGTGAGCGAGGTGCCGTCGACCGAGATGGAGCCCTTGTCGACGACGAGCGGCGCGAGGTCGTCTGGCAGCGAGACGCGCAGGACGCTCCACTGTTCGCCGGGGCGCACCTCGAGCACGCTGCCGACACCGTCGACGTGCCCCTGCACGATGTGACCGCCGAGGCGGGCGCCGACCGGCATCGCCTTCTCGATGTTCACGCGAGTGCCGACGGTCGCTCCGCCGAGGGCGGCGACGTCGAGGGTCTGCTTCATCACATCGGCGTCGAAGGTGTCGGCTGTCGAGTCGACGACCGTGAGGCAGACGCCGGAGACCGCGATGGACTCGCCGTGCACGGCGTCGGACACCGCCTTGGGGGCCCTGACCGTCAGACGCCACCCGTCTCCGGCTGGCGCGATCGCGGTGATCTCGCCGATCTCCTCGATGATTCCGGTGAACATCAGGCGGCTCCTTCTTCGATGGTGAGCACGGGGTGTGCGACGGCGAGCAGGTCGGCACCGAGGGGCAGCCACTCCTCGATCGTCAGGCGCATGGCGGCGTCGATGGTGCCGACGCCGATGTCGGTGAGCGCCAGTCGATCGCCGCCGAGCAGCACGGGCGCGATGTAGGCGAGCACGCGGTCGGCGAGCCCTGCTGCGATGAAGGCGCTCGCCAGGGTCGGGCCCCCTTCGACGAACACGCTCTGGATGCCGCGCGAGTGCAGGTCGGCGAGCACGGCGCGCAGGTCGTGCGTGTCGAAGAAGACCGGCGCCTTCGGGTGCCGACGGATCGCCGCGTCGTCGGGGGTCGAACGCGAGCCGATCACGACCGGGATCGGCTGCCGGTCGTAGAGGGCATCGCCGTCGCGGGCCGTCAGCGAGGGGTCGTCGGCGAGCAGGGTGCCGGTTCCGACGACGATCGCATCCGCAGCGGCTCGACGTCGATGGACGTCGTCCCTGGCCTGCGGTCCGGTGATCCACTGGCTGCTGCCGTCGGATGCCGCCGCACGACCGTCGAGGGACTGGGCCCATTTCACCGTGACGTGCGGGCGCCCCAGGCGCTGAGCGGTGAGCCAGTCCCCGATGATCGCGTGCGCGGCATCGGCCTGTTCGCCCGAGTCGACGCTCACCCCGGCGGCGCGGAGACGCTCGCCGCCGCCGCCCGAGACCTCGCCCGGGTCGTCGAGTGCGTAGACGACGCGCGAGACGCCCGCGTCGATGAGCGCGACGGCGCACGGGCCGGTTCGCCCGGTGTGGTTGCAGGGTTCGAGGGTGACGACAGCGGTCGCGCCGTCGGCCGCGCCGGGTGCGAGCTTCGAGAGCGCATCGACCTCGGCGTGCGGCGTGCCTGCGCCGTGGTGCCAGCCTTCGGCGATGATCTCGCCCTCGGGGGAGAGGATGACGGCGCCGACCTGAGGGTTCACGCCCCGTGGGCCGAGCGTCGCGAGCTCGAGCGCACGGGTCATCGCCCGACGTTCCGCCTCGTTCACTGCCATCCGTGGTCCTCTCTGAGGCTCCGGGGATTCTCCTCTTGAGGAGACGTCGGCAGAACGCGCGCGCGGCGGCGCACCGTGCTGCCTCCCTTCCGGACTAGCGAGGCTGGGCCTCGCACCACCGTCGGTCCCGGAATTCCACCGGATCGGCATCTCGGAGAACCGAGACGCTCGCGGACTGTCACCGCCGGTTCGGATTCTCACCGACCCCGGAGCACGTTGATGCTCTGAGTGTACTCAACACATCCGACTGCGTTTCATTCCGCGTCGAAGTGCTACTTGAGCAGCCGCGACAGGCGGCGATCGGCGAGCGGCTTGCCCCCGGTCTGGCAGGTCGGGCAGTACTCCATCGAGCGGTCGGCGAAGAAGACGCTGCGCACGGTGTCGCCGCACACCGGACACGCCTCGCCGCGACGAGCGTGCACCTGCATACCCCGGCGCTTCGCGTCTTTGAGGTCGGCCGGCGGCTTGCCGGAGGCCTCGGCCACGGCATCCGTCAGCGTCGTCCGCATGGCGGCGTACAGCCGATCGATCTCGTCGCCGCTCAGCGTGGCGGCGATCGCGTACGGCGACATGCGCGCGGCGTGCAGGATCTCGTCGGAGTAGGCGTTGCCGATCCCGGCGATCACGCTCTGGTCGCGCAGCAGCCCTTTGATCTGCGTCCGCCTGCCGTCGAGCAGCCCGGCGAACACATCACGTGTGAAGGTCTCCTCGAGTGGATCCGGGCCGAGGCGGGCGATGCCAGGCACCTCTTCCGGGTCGCGGACGACATAGACGGCCAGCGACTTCTTCGTGCCCGCCTCGGTGAGGTCGAAGCCGCTCTCGTCGTCGAGGCCCACCCGCACGGCGATGGGTGACTTGCCGGGCTTGATGAGCGTCGTCGGCAGTGTCTCGTACCACCGCAGCCAGCCTGCCTTGGCGAGATGGAACACGAGGTGCAGGTCGTCGCCGCACGAGAGCACGATGAACTTGCCTCGGCGAGATGCTGCGGTGATCTTTGCCCCGTGCAGAGCAGTGTTGGGCGGGTCGTAGGTCTTCAGAGCAGCTATCGCGCCCACGCTCGTCCGAACGATCGTGCGCCCCACCGCGCGTTCGGCGAGAAAGGCGGTCAGGCCCTGGACCTCCGGCATCTCAGGCATGCGCTCATCCTGCCACCGACGTCGGACACGCGGCTAGGGCGCTTCCTCAGAGGATCGGCCAGTCCACCGGGGTGCGATCGTCGGTCGCGAGGAGCCCGCCGAACCATCCGTCGTCACGCCCGCGGTCGCTCGTGAGCGCTTGTCGCCCCAGACCCTCATACCGGAACCCGAGGGCGCGGGCGGCTCGGGCCGACGGGACGTTGCCCGCGACCGCACGCCAGCCGAGGCGGGCGAGGCCGAGCTCGTCGAACGCCCAGTCGACGACGGCGCGCGCAGCCTCGACGAGGTAGCCGTTGCCGCGGGCGGATGCCGTGACCCAGTAGCCGATCTCGGCGTCCCCGCCGGTCGAGTGCTCGACGATGCGGTGCAGTCCGATCGAGGCCACCAGCTCGTCGTCGCGATAGGCGCACCAGATCGCCTGACTGCCATCGGCCCACCACTCGCCGATCAGGCGGACGTACCCTTCGCCGTGCTCGCGCGTGTACGGGCTCGGCACGGTGGTCCATCGAGGGATCTCCGGATCCTGACAGGCCGCGGTGATCGCGTCGATGTCAGACTCGTCCGGCACGTGCAGGACGAGGCGCTCGGTGGTGAGAGTGACCGGTTCCATCCCGGCATCCTACGGGTCTCGCAGCGCGGGTCGGGACGATCCCGATGCCGGTGTCTGCGGCCGCGGCTAGGCTTGTCCGGTGACTGTGCCGGGGATTCTGCGCGCCTTGGAAGAGGCGTCTCTTTTTCGTGACGCCCTGAGTTGGGCCCAGACCGATGCCGATCTCGGCCTCGTCGACGGGCTCGACGCTCCGGCGCTCGCGGGTCTGCTCGAGAAGCGCCGGGCAGCGGGGCATCCCGCCGCGCTCCTGACCGTCGTCCCGACGGGCAGGCGGGCCGAGAGTCTCGCTGCCGCGCTCATCGCGTACATCCCCGATGCCGAGGTCGTGACCTTCCCCGCGTGGGAGACGCTGCCGCACGAGCGACTCAGCCCCAGCACCGACACGGTGGGTCAGAGACTGCAGACCCTGCGTCGCATCGCGGAATGGTCGGGCGATCACCCCCTCGTCGTCGTGGCCTCCGTGCGAGCCGCCCTCCAGCCGATCGCGGGCAACCTCGGTGAAATCGCGCCGCTCGAGCTGCGCACCACGAGCCGCGGTCACGAACTCGACCACGTCGTCGAACAGCTGGTCGAGCGCGCCTATTCGCGCGTCGACATGGTGTCGCGGCGAGGCGAGTTCGCCGTCCGAGGCGGCATCCTCGATGTGTTCCCCCCGATCTCGGAGCATCCGTTCCGCGTCGAGTTCTTCGGCGACGAGATCGACCAGATCCGCTCGTTCTCCGTCGCTGATCAGCGCTCGCTCCCGGGCGACGTCGACGGCGTCGATCTGCCGCCGAGCCGTGAGCTGCTGCTGACTCCTGACGTTCGCGATCGCGCGCGAGCGCTGATCGGCGGGTTCCCGGCGATCGCGGGGATGCTCGAGAAGATGGCCGAGGGAATCCCGGTCGAGGGCATGGAGTCTCTTCTTCCGGCGGTCTCCGGTCCGCTGAAGTCGCTCGCGGAGTACCTGCCCGAGGGCGTCGCGACGGCCGTCGTCGACCCCGAGCGGTCGAGCGCCCGTGCGATCACACTGGGCGAGACCAACCGCGAGTTCCTCGACGCGGCCTGGAGTGCGGCGACCTCCGGCGCGTCGGCTCCCATCGACCTCGGCGCCGGCGACTTCCTCACCATCGCCCGGCTGCGCGAGGTCGTCCGCGATCGCGGCGGCGTCTGGTGGCGACTGAGCCCGTTCTCGATGGGCGGCGAGGACGCCGAGACCATCGACGCCTCGGTCATCCCGTCGTTCCACGGCAACGTCGACGGTGCGATCTCGTTCGTCGAGGCGAAGGTCGCAGACGGCTGGCGGGTCGTCGTGATCGCCGCCGGAGCGGGCCTCGTCGACCGTGCCCGCGACGTGCTGTCCGACCGAGGGATCGCCGCCCGCATCGTGTCCGAGCTGACCGACGCGCCTGACACCGGCGTCGCGACTCTCGTCACCGGCTCGGTCGAAGCCGGATTCCAGATCCCCGAGGCCAAGCTCGCCGTCCTCACCGACAACGAGTTCTACGGGCGCACGATCGGCGGAGACCAGCGCGTCGTGAAGAAGCTCGCGTCGCGCCGCAAGAACGTCGTCGATCCGCTGCAGCTCAAGCAGGGCGACTACGTCGTGCACAACACGCACGGCATCGGCCGCTTCGTCGAGATGACGCAGCGCGAGGTGTCGACGGGTGGACGAAACGCGACGAAGTCCGTGCGCGACTATCTCGTGCTCGAGTACGCGCCGTCGAAGCGCGGCTATCCCGGCGACAAGCTCTACGTGCCCACCGACCAGCTCGATCTGCTCTCGAAGTACGTCGGCGGCGAGGGGCCGACCCTGTCGAAGATGGGCGGCAGCGACTGGTCGCAGGCGAAGGGCAAGGCTCGCAAGGCCGTGCGCGACATCGCCGTCGAGCTGGTCAAGCTGTACTCGGCGCGGATGAGCGCGAAGGGTCATGCGTTCGGCCCGGACACCCCCTGGCAGCGCGAGCTCGAAGAGGCGTTCCCGTTCGCCGAGACCCTCGATCAGCTGCAGACCATCGACGAGATCAAGGCCGACATGGAGCGGCCGATCCCGATGGACAGGCTGCTGTCGGGCGACGTGGGCTTCGGCAAGACCGAGGTCGCCGTGCGCGCGGCGTTCAAGGCGATCCAGGACGGCAAGCAGGTCGCGATGCTCGTGCCGACGACGCTGCTCGTCAAGCAGCACCTCGAGACGTTCACCGAGCGCTTCGCCGGATTCCCCGTCAAGGTGCGTCCGCTGTCGCGCTTCCAGACCGACAAGGAGGCGCGTCTCACTCTCGACGGCCTGCTCGACGGCACGGTCGACATGGTGATCGGCACCCACCGCATCCTCACCGATCAGGTCATGTTCAAAGACCTCGGCCTGATGATCATCGACGAGGAGCAGCGCTTCGGCGTCGAGCACAAGGACACCCTCAAGAAGATGAAGACGAATGTCGACATCCTCGCGATGAGCGCGACGCCCATCCCGCGCACGCTCGAGATGGCGGTCACGGGCATCCGCGAGATGTCGACGCTCGCGACGCCGCCGGAGGACCGGCATCCGATCCTCTCGTTCGTCGGCCCCCGCAGCGACAAGCAGATGGCGGCGGCGATCCGTCGAGAGATCCTGCGCGAGGGTCAGGTGTTCTTCGTGCACAACCGCGTGCAGTCGATCCAGCGTGTCGCGGCACAGCTCGCCGAGCTCGTGCCCGAAGCGCGCATCGCCGTGGCGCACGGTCAGATGGGCGAGCACGCGCTCGAGCAGGTCGTCGACGACTTCTGGGAGCGCAAGTTCGACGTGCTCGTCTCGACCACGATCATCGAGACCGGTCTCGACATCGCGAACGCGAACACGATCATCATCGACAGGGCCGACAAGTACGGGCTGAGCCAGCTGCACCAGTTGCGCGGCCGTGTCGGTCGAGGACGCGAGCGCGCCTATGCGTACTTCCTCTATGACGAGATGAAGCCCCTCAGCGAGACGGCGGCCGACAGGCTGCAGACGATCGCAGTGAACAACGACCTCGGATCCGGAATGCAGGTTGCGCTCAAGGACCTCGAACTGCGCGGTGCCGGCAATCTGCTGGGCGGCGAGCAGGCCGGACACATCGCCGGCGTCGGATTCGACCTCTACCTCCGGATGATCGGCGAGGCCGTCGCGACGTTCCGCGGCGAAGACGTCGAGTCGGGCCAGGAGCTGCGCCTCGAGCTGCCGTTGGACGCGCGCATCCCCGAGTACTACATCGACAGTGAGCGACTTCGTCTCGAGGCCTACCAGAAGCTGTCAGCAGCGTCGACGGCGACGGCGAAGGACGACGCGATCGATCTCGTCATCGACGAGCTCACCGACCGCTACGGCACTCCTCCCGACGAGGTCACGGGCCTGATCGCCGTCTCCCGCCTTCGCCGTCGCGCAGCCAGAGCAGGGCTCTCCGACGTCGTGGTCATGGGCTCGAACCTGCGCATCGCGCCGGCTCGACTCGAGGACTCGATCAAGGTGCGCCTGCAGCGGCTGTACCCCAAGGCGAAGCTTGTCGGCGGGGGAGAGGCGCTCGTCGTGCCGATGCCGACCGTGCCCGCCGCCGTGGGAGTGGGACTCGAACCGCTGCAGGCGGCCGAGCTGCTCGACTGGGTCGACCAGCTCTTCACAGCGATCTTCCCCGAGCCGGCGAAGGTCGAGTGACGGGAACCGGCTACAGCGAGAATCCGCCGTCGGTGGTCAGCACCTGACCGACCACCCACGAGCCGGCGTCCGTGCACAGCCAGCCGATCAGGCGGGCAGGGTCGTCGGGGCGACCGACACGGCCGAACGGTGTGCCCGCGATCCAGTCCTCGACGCCCGACAGATCGCGATCCGTGGTGTCGGCATCGAGGTAGCCCGTGTTCACCGGACCCGGATTGACGGTGTTCAGCACGATCCCGACATCGAGCAGCTCGGCGGCAGTCGAACGGGTGATCCCCGCGAGCGCGGCCTTGCTCGTCGCGTACGAGATCTCGCCGCGCATCGCCCCGTGCCCCTGACCCGAGGTCATCCAGACGACGCGAGCGGTCGGCTTCTCGAAGGGGCCGAGCGACGGGATGCTGTCGCCGGGGCGACCGATCGGAGTCTCTGCACCGCCGAGTTCTCGGCGTACTCGATTCGCCAGCCCGGCTGTGAGCAGCAGCGAGGCGCGGGTGTTGGCCTGCCAGTGCGCGTCGAGTCGGTCGGCGGTCATGTCGAAGATCGTGCCGTCGCCGCCGCTCATCGCCTGGTTGCAGATGACGATGTCGAGCCGACCCGAGAGCGCTGATGCCGCGTCGAGCAGAGGGTCGATGCTGGCCGGGTCGCGGAGATCCGCCTGGCCGTCGCCCATCACGGCCCCGGATGCGAGGGAATCGTGGATGCCGGCGCGAACCGCGTCGAGGTCGTCCCCGCCCCACGGGTGGTCGAGATCATGGGGGCGGAAGTGGTGGAAGAACACGTTCGCGCCGAGGGACGCGAGCGTCGTCGCGGTCGCGAATCCGATGCCGCGTCTGCGGGAGACGCCGGTCACCAGAGCAGTGCGTCCGAACAGGGGAAGGTCGTGGGAGTGCATGGCGATTCGCCTTTCGATCGATGGAGCCCCGGGCACGCCGAATGGCGGTCAGAGGCGGGGGAGGGATCGATTCAGCTGCACTTCATGGGCGTCAGCGTAGCAGGAGGCTCGGTCAGCCTTCTCGACACGTATGCGGCGGCGCTACGCTGGCGTCATGTTGTACGAGCACCTCGGGGCTCGGCCCCGGATCCATGACACCGCCATCGTCGCTCCCACCGCCGTGATCTCCGGAGACGTGACCATCGGCCCTCACTGCCAGGTGCTCCATGGCGCCGTGATCACCGCAGAAGGAGGGCCGATCACGATCGGCGAGCACGTCATCGTGATGGAGAACGCGCTCATCAGGGCCACGGCCGCGAATGCCGTGCACATCGGTTCGCACACGCTCGTCGGAACCCTTGCGAGCATCGCGGGGGCGACGGTCGGCGAGGAGGTCTTCTTCGCGTCCGGCGCGCGCATCTTCAACGGAGCGCTGGTGGGCGATCGATGCGAAGTCCGTGTGAACGCCATCGTGCACCGACGAGCGGTGCTCCCGGCCGGAACGGTCGTGCCGATCGGCTGGGTCGCGGTCGGAGATCCCGTGCAGCTCCTGTCTCCCGACAGGGAGGAGGAGATCTCCGCCGCACAACCCGAACTCGACTTCCCCGGGCACGTCTTCGGCGTGGATCGCGACACCCCCGACCTCATGGTGCAGCTCACCGAGCGCTACGGCAGCTCGCTGGCCCGGCACGCCGACGATGTGCGTCTCGACGCCGACGGCCGCGCGGCGGGTCGCGGGTGAGTGACGGCGCGGGGCTCGTACGACCGGACGTCAGCACGGACGACGCCGCGCTGATCGCTCGCGAATGCTACGGAGTCGAGGCGGTGGCGACCGAGCTCGGCAGCAATCAGGACCGCAACTTCGTGCTGGTCGAACCGGACGGATCGCGCAGCGTGCTGCGCGTCGACAACCCGGTGTTCGGCGATGACGCGAGAGCCGCACAGCACGCAGCGCTCGACGCCTACCGCGCGGCCGGCGTGCGGGTTCCCGCCGTGCTCCCCGGACTCGACGGTCAGCTCACGCAGCGCTGGCGGGGATTCGCGGTGCGGCGCAGCGAGTTCGCCGAGGGTGAGCCCATGGTCGATGCGGGCTATCTGGCACCCGTCGTGCTCGCCGAGTTCGGAGCCCTGGCAGCGGCATCCGTGAACGCGCTCGCTGGCCTCGCGCACCCGGGGCTCGAGCGCGACCAGATGTGGGACATGCGCGTCGCGTACGAGCAGATCAACGTGCTCGCCCCGGCGGTGACGGATGCCGAGCTGCGCTCGCGTGTGCGCACGGCCGCGGACGACGCGCAGAAGGCGCTGTCGATCGTGGCTGCTGCGTTGCCGGTTCAGCCGATCCACGGCGACCTCACCGACGACAACGTCACCGGGACGCGCGGTGACGATTCCCGACTGCACCCGCGCACCGTGCTCGACCTGGGCGATCTGGGGCTCGGCTGGCGGGTCGCCGAACTGGCCGTATGCGTCTCGTCGATGCTGCACCACGAGCCCGAGCGTCCGCTCCGTGCTCTCGACACCGTCGCCGCGTTCCATGCCGACGCACCGCTCGCCCGTGACGAGGCGCTCGCGGTATGGCCGCTGGTCGTGCTGCGAGCCGCACTGCTCGTCGCCAGCGGCTGGAGGCAGCTCGAGATCGACGGCGACAATGACTACGCCCGCGAGCGGATCGCGGGCGAGCAGGCCATCTTCGATGCCGCGACTGCCGTTCCGCTCGCCGAGGCGACCGAGTTGGTGCTCGCCCGCCTCGGGTTCGAGTCGCCGGAGTTCGAGGCGCCAGCGGGAACCGCCTCGCACCCGGCGGTGCCAGAGCCGGAGGCTCCAGAGCCGGATACTCCAGCGTCGGAGACTCGAGAGCCCGAGGCGCAAGAACCCGAGGCCGCAGTGGCGGAGACTCCCGAGCCCGAGAAGAGCGAGCCCGAGGCTTCCGAGCCCGGGACTCCTGAGCCCGGCCGTTCGCCGTTCGCCGCTGCTGACGATGAGCGCCCCGAGCTGTCGACCCTTCTTCCGGAGCTCGGCGGTCGCGTCGTCGTGGTCGACCCCGGTGTCGAGGCCGAGGGGCTGGACGCAGGCCGGTGGGCGCATCCCGACGCCGAGGCGCTCCTCGTCGCCGAGGCCCACGCGAGGGGTGCGCGAGCTGCCGTCGTGCCCTACGGCGTGTTCCGGCTCACTCGCACGGCGGTCGACACCGCGAGCGTTGCGGCCACCTGGCCGATCGAGACCGAAGTGCACGTCGCCCCTGGGCCGTCGTCGCGGATGATCGCGCCGGCAGAGGGCGAGCTCAAGATCACAGAGGGTGGGGTGCGCATCGCGCTCGACACCGGGTGGGTGCTCGAGCTCCGGGGCGCCGACCTCGAGCCGAACCGCAGCGGCCGAGTCGAACGGGGCGAGAGCATCGGCAGGCTCGCGGCATCGTTCGAGAACAGGACGATCGTCATCGGCCTCAGCCGAGCCGATGCTCCGCCGCTTCCGGCGCGGCGGCCGGATATGCCTGCTGCCGCCCATCTCGTGGCACCTGATCGCGTCGCGGCGTGGTGCCGCTTCACTGCTGACCCTGCCGCGTTGCTGGGGCTCGCCTCCCATGCGCAGCGCGACGAGGCCGCCCAGGAGCTCGAGCGCAGGGAGCGCATCTTCGCGACCGCGCAGGAGCGCTATTACGAGCATCCGCCGCAGATCGAACGCGGCTGGCGGCACCATCTCGTCGACACGACCGGTCGCAGCTACGTCGACATGGTGAACAACGTCGCTGGACTCGGACACGGCCACCCCCGGGTGGCGGCCGCCGCGAATCGGCAGCTGAAGACGCTCGCCACCAACTCGCGGTTCCTGTTCCGCGGGCTCGCCGAGTACAGCGAGAGACTGATCGCGCTGATGCCCGAGGGGAGTGGTCTCGACACGGTGCTGCTGGTGAACAGCGGCTCGGAAGCGGTCGATCTCGGCATCCGTCTGGCGCAGGCGGCCACTCGTCGACGCACCGTGGTGGCGCTCCGAGAGGCCTACCACGGGTGGACGATGGCAAGCGATGCGGTCACGACCAGCGCCTACGACAACCCGCATGCTCTCGAGACGCGGCCCGACTGGGTGCACATCGCCGACGTGCCCAACCGGTTCCGCGGCACCTACCGCGGACACGACACGGCCGGCCGCTATCTCGCCGATCTCTCCGCAGACCTCGACGGTCTCGTCGCGGACGGCAGAGAGCCCGCGGCTTTCCTGTGCGAGTCCGTGCTCGGAAATGCCGGGGGAGTGCTCCTGCCCGACGGCTACCTGGCGGGCGCCTACGAACTCGTGCGCGCGCATGGTGGTCTCTGCATCGCCGACGAGGTGCAGGTGGGCTTCGGCCGCATGGGCTCGACGTTCTGGGGGTTCGAGCAGTCCGGAGTGGTCCCCGACATCGTCACGATCGCCAAGCCGATGGGCAACGGCTTCCCGATCGGCGGCGTGATCACATCGAAGCGGATCGCCGACGCGCTCAGCAGCCAGGGGCAGTTCTTCTCCTCAGCGGGGGGCAGCACCCTCAGCAGCAGCGTCGGCCTCGCCGTGCTCGATGCCATGGTCGAGGACGACCTGCAGCGCAATGCGCTCGAGGTCGGACGGCATCTCGCAGACGGTCTTCGCGCGCTCGCGGAGCGGCATCCGCTGATCGGTCCCGTCCACGGCGAGGGGCTCTATCTCGGCGTCGAGCTCGTGCGCGATCGCGAGACGATGGAGCCGGCGGATGCCGAGGCCGCAGCGATCTGCGAGCGGATGCGGGAGCTCGGCGTGATCGTGCTCACGACCTCCGAGCGCTCGAACGTGCTGAAGATCAAGCCTCCGCTCTCTCTGACGATCGAGAGCGCCGACCACGTCGTCGCGATGCTGGACCGCGTGCTCGCAGACGGTTGGTGATCGAGGGGCGGATCTTCGAATCGAGTCGGTTCGCGGCATGTTAAATGCGTATTTCGAATCAGATCTGCTCTTCCGCTGAGGAATATCCCGGGTACATACTGAGCGTCAGCGTCGGATCGCCCGAAGTCCGACCCATGCGCTGTTCCCGAAGGAGTACTCATGGCCACGCCCATCAAGACGAAGCCGCTCGCGCAGGGTGGCGGAAGACTGCGACGCAACCTCGGTCTCTGGGCGATCGTCGGTCTCGGTCTCGGCTACATGACGCCGACCGTCGTCTTCGACACCTTCGGCATGGTGGCTCGCGACACCGATAACGTCGTTCCCGCCGCCTACCTCGTCGCCCTCGTCGTGATGGTCTTCACGGCGATCAGCTACGGCAAGATCTCTCGCGCCATCCCGAGCGCCGGTTCCGCCTACACCTACGTGCGCGAATCGATCCATCCGAACCTCGGCTTCATGGTCGGCTGGACCTCGCTCATCGACTACGTGCTGCTTCCGATGGTCAACTGCCTCATCATCCGCAGCTACCTCGAGGCGCTGTTCCCCGACATCCCCGGCTGGATCTGGGTGGTCCTCTACTGCATCCTCGTCACGAGCATCATCTACATGACCATGCGCGGCACCTCGAACATGAACATGATCCTGCTCGT
Source organism: Microbacterium sp. Leaf161 (assembly GCF_001423645.1). Lineage (NCBI taxonomy): Bacteria > Bacillati > Actinomycetota > Actinomycetes > Micrococcales > Microbacteriaceae > Microbacterium > Microbacterium sp. Leaf161. The sequence goes on from NZ_LMOW01000001.1 coordinate 2,440,205, forward strand.
GTTCTCGATCGTCGTGATGGTCGTGTTCGTCGTCATGGTCGTGGCCCAGCTGATGCGTGGTGAAGGCGCGGGGACGATCGCGTCGGCAGCTCCGTTCATCCACGACGGGGCGACGGTGAGCGCGGTGCTCATGGGCGCCACGATCGTCTGCTTCTCATTCATCGGCTTCGACGCGGTCACCATGTACGCCGAGGAGGCGAAGGACCCGAAGATCATGCCCAAGGCGATCCTGCTCACGGTGCTGCTCGGCGGAGCGATCTTCCTCGTGGCCGCGTACGTGACGCAGCTGCGGTTCCCGGACTGGAACGAGTTCGCCCCCGGCGGCGACATGCAGTACGTCGAGGACTCGACGCTGCCGATCATCGGCAACCTCGTCGGCGGCAACGTGCTCATGGCCGTGCTGACGGCTGCGGGCTTCTGCGCGACCCTGGCATCCGGGCTCGCCTCGCACGCATCGGTGTCACGCATGCTGCTCGTGATGGGACGCAACAACGTGCTGCCGCAGAAGGCCTTCGGGTATATCAACCCCCGCACGCACACGCCGACCTTCAACATCGTGCTGGTGGGCGCGATCTCGCTGCTCGCCATCCCCTTCACGCTCGAGCTGATCGCGGCGTGGATCAACTACGGCGCCCTGATCGCGTTCACCTTCGTCAACATCTCGGTGATCGCATGGTTCGCGATCCGCAAGGGTCGGCGCCACACGCCGCGCGATATCTTCTCGTATATCGTGATGCCGGCAATCGGCATGCTGCTCACTGGACTGCTGTGGGTGAACCTGCACGCGGACGCCCTGACCGGAGGCCTGATCTGGACGGCGCTCGGCCTGATCTACCTCGCCGTGATCACGAGGGGCTTCCGCAAGAAGGTCGTCGCGTTCGACGAGAACCAGGCGGTGACCGGATTCAACAAGGTCGTGAAGGTACCGGTCGACGAGAGCTGACGACGCGGGATGCAGAAGAGCCGCCACCCGTGAGGGAGGCGGCTCTTCACACGTGCGCGCGACGCGAGTGCGGTCAGATCACGCCCTGCGCGAGCATCGCGCCGGCGACGCGCTCGAAGCCGGCGATGTTCGCCCCGGCGACGTAATCGCCCGCGACGTCGTAGCGCTCTGCGGCGTCGAACGCGGCGCTGTGGATGTCGGCCATGATCTCGCGCAGCTTGTTCTCGCTGGCGTCGAAGCTCCACCGCTGACGCGATGCGTTCTGGCTCATCTCCAGCGCGGAGGTCGCCACGCCTCCGGCGTTCGCGGCCTTGCCGGGCGCGAAGAGCACGCCGGTGCCCTGGAAAGCCTCGACGGCGGCGGGGACGCAGGGCATGTTCGCGCCCTCCGAGACGGCGCGCACGCCGTTGGCGATGAGCGCCTCGGCAGCGTCGAGGTCGAGCTCGTTCTGCGTGGCAGAGGGCACGGCGATGTCGACGGGAACCTCCCAGACGCTGCCGCCCTCGACGAAGCGCGCGCCGGGGCGACGGTTCGCGTACTCGACGATGCGGGCGCGCTCGACCTCCTTGATCTGGCGCAGCAGGTCGACGTCGATCCCGGCGTCGTCGACGACGTATCCGGAGGAGTCGGATGCCGTGACAGCGGTCGCGCCGAGCTGCGACGCTTTCTGGATCGCGTAGATCGCGACGTTGCCCGAGCCCGAGACGCCCACGCGCTTGCCGTCGAGCGAGTCGCCGTGCACGCCGAGCATCTCCTGCGCGAAGAACACGGCCCCGTATCCGGTGGCCTCGGTGCGCACCTCGGCGCCACCCCAGCCGGTGCCCTTGCCGGTGAACATGCCCGACTCATGACGGTTCGTGATCTTGCGGTACTGGCCGAAGAGGTAGCCGATCTCGCGGCCGCCGACGCCGATGTCTCCTGCGGGGACGTCGGTGTGCTCGCCGAGGTGGCGGTAGAGCTCGCTCATGAACGACTGGCAGAAGCGCATGATCTCGGCATCCGACCGACCGTGCGGGTCGAAGTCGGAGCCGCCCTTGCCGCCGCCGATGCCCTGTCCTGTCAGCGCGTTCTTGAAGATCTGCTCGAACCCGAGGAACTTGATGATCGACAGGTTGACCGAGGGGTGGAAGCGCAGACCGCCCTTGTAGGGGCCGAGAACGGAGGAGAACTGGATGCGGTAGCCGCGGTTGACCTGCAGGCGACCGGCGTCGTCGACCCACGGCACCCGGAACAGGATCTGCCGCTCGGGCTCGACCAGACGGTCGAGGATGCCGCCGTCGACGAACTGCGGGTTGCGTGCCAGCACAGGGGCGATCGAGTTCAGCACCTCGTGCACGGCCTGCTGGAACTCGGGCTCGTGCGGGCTGCGGGCGAGCACCGTGTCGAACACGGGCTGCACGGACTCTGCGAGCGGGTGGAAGTCGGCGGATGGAGAAGAGGTCACGCGAAAGAGCTTTCTGATCGGGGGATGGTGCTGCGTGCGATCGTGTCGCGTGAGGGTACGCCGGATCGGGCGGAGTTTTCACTCTAGCGGGCACGCCGATGTGAGGACCTTCACACCGGCATGCGCTCGCTCAGGCGCGATGGGCGTCGATCACCCGGTGTTCTGCAGACCGGCCGCGACGCCGCTGACCGAGAGCAGCAGCAGGCGCTTCTGCTCGTCGTCGGCTCCGGATCCGGTCGCCTCACCGGGGTCGCGCAGGGAGCGCAGTGCGCGCAGCTGCAGCAGTGACAGCGCGTCGACGTACGGCGTGCGCAACTGCACCGCGCGCTGCAGGATCGGCTTGTTCTCGAGCAGCCCGACGCCACCGGTGAGGCGGATGACCCATTCGCGGGTGAGCGCGAGCTCGTCCAGCACGAGCTGGGCGAGATCGTCGCGGTCACCGAGTGCGAGGTACTGGCGGGCGATGCGCTCGTCGGTCTTCGCGAGGCTCATGGCGACGTTGTCGATCATGGTGCGCAGCAGCGGCCAATCGCGGTAGGCCTCGATGAGTCGTGCCTCGTCGCCGACGGCGGCGAGAGCCGTGCCGAGGCCGAACCAGCCGGCCAGGTTGATGCGGGCCTGGGTCCAGGCGAACACCCACGGGATGGCACGCAGGTCTTCGAGCGACTCGACCGACAGCCCCCGCCTGGCAGGACGCGAGCCCAGGGCGAGCAGACCGATCTCCTCCAGAGGAGTCACCGTGGCGAACCAGGGAGCGAAGCCCTCGGCCTTCACGAGCGAGAAGAACCGCTCGCGTGACGAGGCGTCCATGACGGCGGCGATGTCGGAGAAACGCGCCGCCGCGTCGCTCGTGTGCTTCTCGACGCTCGGCGAGGACGCGAGCAGGGTCGCCGCGGCGACCTGGTCGATGTGCCGCATGGCGATGGCAGGCTCGCCGTACCGGGCGAAGATGACCTCGCCCTGCTCGGTCAGCTTGAAGCGCCCGTCGACCGAGTGCGGCGGCTGCGCGAGGATCGCCGAGTTGGCCGGTCCGCCGCCGCGTCCGAGGGCGCCGCCGCGTCCGTGGAACAGCGTCAGCTCGATGTCCGACTCCTGTGCCCACTGCGCGATCTTCTCCTGCGCCTCGTACAGCGCGAGGTTGGCGGCGACCGGGCCGACGTCCTTCGACGAGTCCGAGTAGCCGAGCATGACCTCGAGTCGGTTCCCGGTCGCTGCGAGGCGAGCCTCGAACTCGGGGAAGGTCACCGCCTCGGCGAGGATGCCGGGAGCCGCCTGGAGGTCGGCGAAGGTCTCGAACAGGGGCACCACGTCGAGCACGGGCGCATCGTCGCCGAGCGCGTGCGCCGCGAGCCTGTGGACGTTCGCGAGGTCGGAAGCGGCCTGCGTGAACGACACGACGTAACGACCGGCGGCACGGAGTCCGCGGTCGCGCTGGATCTCGGCGATCGCGCGGAAGACCTCGAGCACCTCTTCGGTCTGCGTGCTGATCGCCTCGCCGCTCTCGAGCTCTGCGAGGGCCTTCGCGTGCACCTGCGAGTGCTGGCGCACCTCGAGCTCGGTGAGGTGGAAGCCGTACGTCTCCACCTGCCAGATCAGGTGCTGCACGCCTCCGAAGGCGTGGCGCTTCGCACCCGCATCCGACAACGACGACTGCACCACGCGAAGGTCTTCGAGCAGCTCCTCCGGGCGGGCATACCCCTCTTCGTCGCCGTGCCTGGTGGCTGCGACGCGATGTGCCAGGGCGAGCAGCACCCGTCGGTGGGGCTCGCCGGGGGAGCGGGCGGCCAGTTCGTGCGCGACCCGCGGCTCGGCGGCCGCGAACGAATCCCAGAGCGCCGAGACGGCGTCACTCGGGGGAGTGTCCTCGGCGCTCAGGGTGAGCGTGCGGCCGATGCGCTCGAGCGCGCGCTCGAGACCGCGCAGCACATGGTCGGAGGCGATCTGCGACGCCTCTCGGGTCACGGATGCCGTCACGAACGGGTTGCCGTCGCGGTCGCCGCCGACCCAGGAGCCGATGCGCACGAAGGCCGGGACGACCGGTGCACTCGAGCCGGAGTCGTCACCGCGCAGTGCGTCGTCGATGCGGCGATACACGTGCGGCACGGTGGTGAAGAGCGTCTCGTCGAACACGCCCATGACCGTGCGCACCTCGTCGGTCGGCGACGGCTTCTCGGCTCGCAGCGGTGCCGTGCGCCAGAGGGTGTCGATCTCCTCCAGCATCCGACGCCGGGCGCGGTGCTCCTCGGACCCGCCCTCGCTCGCCGCATCGTGCTGCGTGAGCAGATCGGAGAGGCGGCGGATGCTCGACGACACGGCGCGACGGCGCGCCTCGGTCGGGTGGGCGGTGAACACCGGGTGAAAGCGCAGGCCCTCGAGACGACGGCGAGCCTCGTCATCGCCGACCTCGGTCTTCAGGCGCGCGTACGCGGTGGCGACCGTGTCTGCGGCATCCTCGCGACCGGGCTGGCCGGCGCGCTCGCGCAGAACCCGCACGCGCTGGTGCTCCTCGGCGAGATTGACGAGGTGGAAGTAGCAGGTGAACGCGCGGGCGACCTCGTCGGCGCGCGCGATCGAGAACGACTCGGCGATCGCCGCAGCGCGGTCGAAGGCGTCGGACGTCTCCTCGTCATAGGCCTGGATCGTCGCCAGTCGCAGTCGCTCCACGTCCTCGAAGAGGTCGTCACCGCCCGACTCGCGCAGAACCTGGCCGAGAAGGGCGCCGAGCATTCTCACATCGGTGCGCATGGCATCAGGAATGCCGCGGCCTGCTTCGAAACGGCCGATGATGCGGATGGCCGAGGTGTCAGTGGGCTCGGGGAAGGCGTGTTCGGGGGTCACCGTTCGAGAGTATCCCGGCTCGGGGCCGTGCTCTGAACGCATGACGATGTGAGACGCGCGAGGCAGCCGCAACTACCATGGGGGCGATGCGCATCTCCGCGAACCCCCTCCGTGGTCAGCAGTTCCCCGCTGTCCTCCTGCTCGTCGCGGCAGGACTGGGAATCCTGCTGGCGAACCTCCCTTCGCACGATGCGCTCGCCGCAGTCCTCGACTTCCATATCGCGATCCCCGGCACCGTCCTCGACCTCTCGGTCGAGCACTGGGTGTCCGACGGGCTGCTCGCGGTGTTCTTCCTCGTGGTGGCGATCGAGCTGCGGCACGAGCTGACCCACGGTGAGCTCGACTCGCCGAGCAAAGCCGTGCAGCCGGCCATCGCCGCCGCAGGTGGTGTGCTGGTGCCGATCGCGGTCTACCTCCTCATCGCGGGCGACTCGGCGACCGCCACCGGATGGCCCATCCCGACCGCGACCGACATCGCGTTCGCGCTCGGCGTCCTCGCCATGTTCGGCCGCGGACTTCCGTCGAACGTCCGGGTGTTCCTGCTCGCGCTGGCGATCCTCGACGACATCATCGGCATCATCTTCATCGCCGTGCTGTTCGCGCACGACGTGCAGTGGCTCTTCCTCGCGCTCGCCGTCGCCGCCGTCGTCGCCTTCTGGCTGCTCAGCGGGCTGCTGCACGCCAAGGGGCATCCGGCGGTCGCCGTCGCGATGGTCGTGGTCGGCATCGTCGCCTGGGGCCTGGTGGCGTCCTCGGGGATCCATGCCACGATCGCGGGCGTGATGCTCGGGCTCGTGATGTCGCCCGTTCCCGCCGCACGCACCCGACACGCTCTCGAGCCGACGGTGAACGGCGCGATCCTGCCGATCTTCGCGTTCGTCGCCGCCTTCGTCGTGATCCCCGCGCTCTCGCCGACAGAGCTGTCGCCCGCCTTCTGGGGAATCGCCGTCGCACTGCCCGTCGGCAAGATCATCGGCATCTCCGTGTTCGGGTGGCTGGCAATGCGGATCCGTCCCCGAGGCGCGGCGCCCGCCCTGCCGTTCGCCGACATCGTCGCCGCCGGTGCGCTCGGTGGAATCGGCTTCACCGTCTCGCTGCTGCTGGCGAACCTCGCCTTCGCGACCGACGCGGGCATCCGCGACCAGGCGATCCTGGGCGTGCTCGTCGGCTCGCTCGTGGCGCTCGTGCTGTCGGGGATCATCGTCTCACTGCGTGCACGCGCGTACCGACGCCAGGGCGTCGTGACATCGTGATCACGAGACAGGGACGAGGAAGGCAGCCACAGTGATGTCTGAGGAAGGGCCAGTGAGCGCAGAGTCGCACCGCGACCCGCTGCGCGCCGCCGCCGAGACGATGCGCGAGGTGCGAGAGCGGTGCGTCTGGTCCCAGCAGATCACGCACCGCGATCTCGTGCCGTATCTCATCGAGGAGTCGCACGAGGTGATCGACGCCGTCGAGAACGGCACGCGCGACGACCTGCGCGAAGAACTCGGCGACCTGCTCTGGCAGGTGCTGTTCCACTCCGCGATCGCTGCGCAGGATGCTGACGACCCGTTCGACATCGACGATGTGGCCGCCACACTGACCGAGAAGATGGTGCGGCGGCATCCCCATGTCTTCGCCGGTGAGGTCGCGACGACGCCTGAAGAGGTCCTCATGCACTGGAATGCCGCGAAGGCGGCGGAGAAGCGCGCGAGACGCAGCGTCCTCGACGGGATTCCACGCGGGATGCCGGCGCTCGCGCTGGCGCAGAAGATCGTCGGTCGAGCTGCGGGGGCCGGTGTCGTCGCCGCGACGGATGCAGCGGCGGGTGCCGCGAGGCCGTCCTCGGAGGCCGAGCTGGGCGACGCTCTGCTCGCTCTCGTCGCGGTCGCCCGCGCCGAGGGCTGGGATGCGGAACGGGCACTGCGAGAACGACTCAGAGCGGTCGAGGCCGAGGTCCGCGAGGCGGAATCGGGGGCCTGAGGCCGCAGCCCGCCCCGCCGACCTGGAAAGATGGAGTCGTGGCTACTGTGAACCCGCCGCGCGGAATGCGCGACATCCTCCCCGCCGACAAGGCCCGCCGCGAGCGCGTCCTCGCCGTCATCCGCGATCGATACCGCACGCATGGCTTCGACGAGATCGAGACCCCGGCGCTCGAGGAGTACTCGCGACTGCACGCCGGCATCGGCGGAGACAACGAGAAGCTCGCATACAACGTGCTGCGACGCGGCCTCGACGCGGAGGCGATCCGTGAGGGCGCCGGCGACCAGAGCGCGTTGGCAGACCTGGGTCTGCGCTACGACCTCACGGTTCCCCTCGCGCGCTTCTATGCGAGCAACCGCGGGCAGCTTCCCGGTGTGTTCCGCGCCATCCAGATCGGGCCGGTCTGGCGCGCCGAGCGCCCCCAGAAGGGCCGCTACCGCCAGTTCGTGCAGTGCGACATCGACATCATCGGCGACGACTCCTCGCGGGCAGAGGCCGAGCTCATGGTCGCCTCGCTCGACGCGGTCGACGCGCTGGGCCTCGAAGGAGCGACCGTTCGCATCAATGATCGACGTGCGCTCGACTGGATGCTCGACAGCTTCGGCTTCACGGGCGAGGAGCGCCCCGGCGTTCTCATCACGATCGACAAGCTCGACAAGATCGGTCCAGACGGCGTCGCTGCCGAACTGCGCGAGCGCGGCTCGGCAGCGGCGGCCGTCGACGCGTTCGAGGCGTTCCTCCTTCGTCCGCAGACCATGGAGTACAACCCGTTCGGCGAGCGGCAGATCCGCAAGGCGCTCCCCGAGAACGCTCCGGAGGAGATCGTCGGGCACCTCGTCGGCATCGGCGAGGCCGTCGCCGCCGGTCGAGGTGCGACCGACATCCCGCTGGTCTTCGATCCGTTCCTCGTGCGCGGCATGGGCTACTACACCGGCACGATCTTCGAGCTCGCGCATCCGTCTGTGTCGTACTCGCTCGGCGGCGGCGGCCGCTATGACGGCATGATCGGGCGGTTCCTCGGTCAGCAGGTCCCTGCCGTGGGTTTCTCCCTCGGCTTCGAGAGGCTCGTCGATCTCGTGACGGCGGGAGCGGATGCCGGCGAACGCGCCGTCGTGCTCATCCACGACGCCGACGTGCCGGTCGCCGAGCTCGTCACGCACAAGGCGGGGCTCGTGGCATCCGGGGCCAGGGTCAGGCTCGAGCGGCGCACGAAGAACGTGAAGGCACTGCTCGAGCGCTCGGCCGCCGACGGATACACCGAGTTCGCGACCGTCGCGACGGGCGCCGCCGAGCTGGAGCTCAAGCCGCTGGCCTGAGGCGCCGCTCTTCTTTCGCATTCCGGGCACGGCTTTCGAACTCTGGGTCCGTCTGCAGGAAGACCGCACGGGATGCAGGGGCAGACCGCTGGCTTCGTCCTGCGGACGTGCCCCGGTCCTGCAGACGGACACTGCGGATGCCGTTCACTCGGCGTTCACGACGGTCGGATCGAATCAGAGCATGAGTCGACAGCATCTCGTCGCCTTCGCCGTGATCGGTGCTGCATCGGTCTCGGCCGCCGTCGGCATCCGGTTCGTGCTCGCGCGTCAGGCGGCGATCGCGCGTCGGCGCATCGGCAAACCGCTCGGCGAGCAGTCGATCGATGCCGATCGCGTCTGGCGTCGTGCGCTCGACGGCGATCCTGTGCAGCTTCTCGTGCTGGGCGACTCGGTGGCGGCAGGTCTCGGCGCCGAGCGCCGCAAGGAGACCCTCGGCGGACGGCTCGCGAAAGGCATGGCACGGCGCATGCGGCGGCCCGTGCGCCTGCGCACCGCCGCGGTCGTCGGTGCGGAGTCGCCCGATCTCGCCGCTCAGCTCGCGGGTCTGCCCGATGACTACGCACCGCACGTGGCTGTGATCGTGGTCGGAGGCAATGACGTCACGCACCGCCTGCCGATCGCCGTCTCCACACAGCACTTACGCGACACGATCGTGCACCTGCGCCGCCAGGGCGCCGAGGTCGTCGTCGGCACATGCCCCGACCTCGGCGCGCTGCGCCCCGTGCCGCAGCCGCTGCGGAGGCTGATCTCGAGCGTGTCGCGCAGGCTGGCCGAAGCGCAGGCCGAGACCGCACGCTCGGCCGGGGCGCGGCCCGTCGATCTCCGCCGAGCCGTGGGCCCGATGTTCTTCGACGATCCCGATGCCATGTTCAGCCTGGATCGCTTCCATCCGAGCCCGCTCGGCTACCGGCGCACGGCCGAGGTGCTGCTCCCCGCCGCGTGCCTCGCGGCGGAGGCGGCTCTCAGCTCGCGCCGTCAGACGGTGCCGCGCTGAACGACGCGGCCCAGTCGGCGACGCGACGCGCGCTCTCGTCGTCCGAGAGGTCTTCGACGCGGGTCATCACCGACCACCTCACGCCGAAGGGGTCGCGGATGCTCGCGAATCGGTCGCCCGAGACGAAGGCGGACGGAGCTTCGCGCACGGTCGCTCCCGCGGCGACCGCCCGCTCGACCACGGCGTCGACGTCCGAGACGTAGAGGCCCATCGAGTAGCAGTCGTCGTCACCCGACGGTGCGGGAACCAGGTGATACTCGGGGCTCGGCTCGCCCAGCTGCAGGCGACCGAGGCCGAAGTCGAGGTCGGCGTGGGCGACGACGCCCCCGAACTCCGTGACGTCGACGACGCGGGCGCCGAAGACCTCTCGGTAGAAGTCGATCGCCTCTCTGGCTCCGGCGATCGCGAGGAACGGAGTGAGCGAGGTAGCGCTGTGCGGGCGGCCGTCGGTGGTGTGTTCGCCGGTCACGCCGGTCGTGTTCTCGGTGGTCATGCGTTCACGGTACGGAGCCCTCGGGGTGTGCGCTTGAACATCGACGACAGACTGCGCAGCGCGCCCTCTGTCTCGCGGCGCAAGGGTCGTAGGGTCGAGGACATGGATGTCGAATACCTCCCGAGCGACGAGTAGACATGCGTCCGACCCGTGGAGTGCTCTACCCGACCCGGCTGCCCGAGTTCCATCGGCTGCCGCCCGCGGCGGCCGCGCGGGATCTCGCCGTGTGGTTCTGGATCCCGGAGTGGTCGATAGAGCCCGGCCGGTCATCGCGGCAGGAGATCGTCGGCTACCCGGCGCTCAACCTCGTGGTCGAGCAGGGCGCGGTCACCCTGTCGGGTGCGACGACGCGGGCATCGCATCGCGACCTGCGCGGAACGAGCTGGGCGGTCGGCGCGCTGTTGCGGCCGGCCGCTGTGGCAGCGCTCGTCGACGACCCGGCTGCGCTCGTCGACACCGAGACGATCATCGATGCGCCTGACCTGGCGGATGCGATCGGTGCCGCCATGAGCACGGGGGAGGGGCGCCGTGAGCGCGCCGTCGCGGTCTTCTCCGACTGGCTCGTGCGCCGGGTCGGGGCTGTCGACGATGCCGCGCGGCACGCGAACGCGCTCGTCGAGGTGCTCATGGGGGATGATGCCGCCGGCAGCGTCGAAGAGGCGGCGATGCGCCTGGCGGTCTCGGTGCGCACACTGCAGCGGATGGCCCACCGACACGTGGGCGTCTCACCGGCGGCGATGATCCGCCGGCGTCGCCTTCAGGAGGCCGCCGAGCGGCTGCGCCTCGATCCGGGGATCGAGCTGTCGGGCCTCGCGGCAGACCTCGGCTACGCCGATCACGCGCACCTCACACGTGACTTCCGCAGCATCCTCGGCATGGCTCCTCGCACGTACCGTGCGGGAGCGTCTGAGCAGTCCCCGGACGAGACTGCGCAGATGTGATCACCGCGACAGTCTGAGGCGGGTCATCCGATAGAGCACTCCGATGAGCACGACCGCGGTTCCGATCGCCGAGGCCACGACGGGCAGCGTGTTCACGAGCAGGAGGCAGCCCAGAGCTCCGATGACCTGCAAGGCGCGGGGATAGAGGCGAGCCGCCGCCTGCTGTCGGAACGCTGCGGCGTTCGCGATGAGGTAGTACAGCAGCACCCCGAACGAGGAGAACCCGATCGCGTCGCGAAGGTCGGCGATGACCACGATCCCGACGATGATCAGCGCGATCGTGATCTCGGCACGACGCGGCACCTGCCAGCGCTCGTCGACCTGCGCGAGGAACCGCGGCAGGTCTTGCTCGCGGGCCATGGCCAGGGTCGTCCGCCCGATGCCGGTGAGCAGCGCGAGCAGAGCGCCGAGCGAGGCCGCCGCCGCCGCGATGCGGATGACCGGGGTGAGAGCCTGCCACCCGGTGGCCGTGGCGACATCGGCCAGAGGCGTCGTGCTCGTCGCCGCCTCGCCACCGAGGACGAGGACGACCGTGATCGCGACGAGCGTGTAGACGACGACCGCACCGCCCAGCGCGAGGGCGATGGCGCGCGGGATCGTCCGGGCAGGGTCGACGACCTCTTCGCCCATGGTCGCGATGCGCGCGTACCCTGCGAACGCGAAGAAGAGCAGTCCTGCGCCCTGCAGCACACCGTATGCGCTGGCGTCGGGAAGAGGGGCGGGGGTCGCCGTAGACGATCCCCCGAGTCCGGTGGCGGCGACGAGCGCGAGCCCCAGCAGGGAGCACGCGACGAGCACCCGGGTGACGAGCGCGGTTCGCGTGACGCCGAAGCAGTTGACGGCTGCGAGCGCGACGACTGCTGCCACGGCCACCGGCACCTGCCAGCCCTCGGGCGCCGCGTAGGCGGCGAAGGTCATGGCCATCGCGGCGCAGCTCGCGATCTTGCCGATCACGAAGCTCCAGCCGGCCACGAAACCCCACCACGGACCGATCTCTGCTCTGGCGTACGCATAGGTGCCGCCGGCAACGGGGTGCGCTGCGGCGAGCTGCGCCGACGCGGTGGCGTTGCAGTAGGCGACGATCGCGGCGATCGCCAGGGCGATCAGGATGCCGCTGCCGGCGACGCCCATCGCAGGTGCCCACACCGAGAACACGCCCGCACCGATCATCGAGCCGAGTCCGATGGCGACGGCGTCGCCGAGTCTCAGGCGGCGTGCGAGGGGCATCCCGTCATCGTGTCATGCGAGGGTGAATTTCCGGTGACTTCCTCGCTGCTCAGCCGCGAGCCGCGGTCACGCGCTTCTTCTCGCGGATGTAGACCTCGCGTCGCACTTTCGCGACGACATCGCCGTCGCGGTCTGTGATCACGGTCTCGAACCACTCGAGCACCTTCGTGCCGCCGTGCGTGCGCTCGCGGATCTCCTCGACCCGCTCCCTGCTGACCTCGAACTCGGCTGTGAGGATCCCGCGGCCGGGCTTGAGGAACTCGATCTCGCCGCGGGTGTCCCACACCACGTAGTCGCGTCCGAGCTGGTGCATCACGAGCATGAAGAAGTACGGGTCCGTCATCGCCGACATCGAGCCGCCGAATGCCGTCTTGACGTAGTTGCGTGTGAAGACGTTCACGTGCAGCTCGACGGTCGCGTGGGTCCAGTCCTCGCTGAAGCGACGGATGCGGATGCCGCTGAAGAGATTGGGGATCCACAGGCTCATGCCGGTGGCGAGACGTCGGGGAGTGATGCGCATGAGGTCAGTGTGGACGATGCGGTCAGGGAGACGAAGCTTGCTGGAGGGTTCAGACAGTTGTTATAGTTATCCTATAACTAGTAGAAATTGAGGACCGCGATGCTGATTCGAATCGATGCCGACAGCGCTCGGCCGCTCTTCGATCAGGTCGCGGCGTCCGTCCGTGCCGACGTGCTGACCGGGCGGCTCGTGCCCGGTGATCGGCTGCCGGCCGCGCGCGAGCTGGCAGACGCACTCGAGATCAATCTGCACACGGTGCTCCGCGCCTATCAGCAGCTCAGAGACGAGGGCCTGATCGACCTGCGTCGCGGCAGGGGGGCAGTGGTCGCAGCCTCCGCCGCACCTCTGGCCGAGCTCTCACAGGACATCACCGCGCTCGTCGCCCGCGCCGCCTCGCTCGGCGTCTCCTCCACGACCCTGGCCGCCCTCATCAAGGAGACCGACGCATGACCCCCGAGATCCGCAGAGCCCGCGCCGCCTTCTGGTGGGTGGGGGTGATCCTCCCTCTCGCGTTGATCGCTCTCGCGAGCATCGTCGTGCTCGCCTGGCTCCCCGAGATGCCAGACCCTGCGGCGATCCACTGGGGTCCCGATGGGGTCGACGGCTTCGCCCCTCCGTGGACATTCCTCGTCCTGTTGATCGGTCTCGGCGGAGGAATCGTCGTGCTGTTCGCGTTCATCGCGCTGTTCTCCCACCGACTCCCGCAGCGGGGAGCTGCCGCGCCGATCCCGCAGCCGCAGTGGTCCGCGACCGCGCGGCTGCTCGGTGCGACGAGCCTCGGCATCGCGGGAATGATGGCGACGCTCGCCATCGTCACAACCGCCGTGCAGCGCGGGCTCGCCGATGCCGCGGACGCGGCCGACATCACGCCGTGGGTGCCCGTGTTCCTCGTCGTCCTGGCAGTCTTGAGCGTGGTGGGCTGGTTCCTGCAGCCGAAGACCGCGGTCCCCGCACGTCCGTCCGATGCTCCGGCGCCACCGCTGCCCCTGGCCGATCACGAGCGTGCGGTGTGGATGCGAAGCGTGTCCATCGCGCGGTCGGGACAGATCGTGCTCGGCATCGGGGTGTTCTTCGCGATCGCGATCACGGTCCTGCTGCTCGCGCAGGGGATCGCCGCGGGATGGATCACGGCGGCGGTCTCGCTCCTCCTGGTGGTGGTCGTCGTCACGGGGCTGTCCTTCCGCGTCCGTGCGAGCCCGGCCGGGCTGCGTGTTCGCTCTGCGGCAGGATGGCCGCGTCTCGCCATCCCCGCCGACGAGATCGCGAGCACCCGTTCGATCCAGGTCGATCCGTTCGCCGAGTTCGGCGGCTGGGGATACCGCATCGGCACCGACGGACGGCGCGGGTTCGTGCTGCGCGCCGGTGAGGCCCTCGAGGTGACCCGCACGAACGGGCGGGTGTTCGTCGTCACGGTCGACGACGCGGGCACCGCGGCATCCGTCCTCGCCGCAGCCGCACGCCGATGACCGCACCCCTCGGCGAACCCGAACAGGGAGAGAACCCATGACTCGCATCCGAGCCACAGCCATCACCGTCTTCGTCGCACTCGCGTGCGGACTCGCGTGGGTGGTCGCCCTCCCTCTCTGGCTGGGCGACGGACTCGCCGAGCCGAGCACCTGGTTCCTCCTGCCGGTGATGATGCTGACCCCCGCGATCGCCGCACTGGTGGTCACCTTCACGATGCGATTCCCGTCGAGGGGCGAGCGGGCGCGATTCCTCGGGCTGTGGCCGCTGCGCCCGGCCAAGCGGGTCGTCTGGCTGATGGTGGCCGGCTGGCTCGTACCGCCCCTTCTCGTCGCGCTCGGCATCGTGCTCGCGGCAGCGCTCGGGTTCGTGCAGCTCGACCTGACCTTCGCCGCGTTCTCCGCAGAGGTCGCGAAGGCGCTCCCCGCCGGTGCGCCGATGCCGCCGATCGAGGTCGTCGTGATCTCGCAGATCGTGATGATCCCCTTCGGCGCACTCCTCAACAGCGTGCTGGCGTTCGGCGAAGAGCTCGGATGGCGCGGATGGCTGGTGCCCGCGCTGCGTCCGCTCGGCACCTGGCCCACGCTGCTCCTCAGCGGCGCGATCTGGGGTGTCTGGCACAGCCCGCTGATCCTGCTGGGCTACAACTTCGGGCGCACAGACATCACCGGTGTGCTCTTCATGATCGGCGGCTGCATGGCCTGGGGCGTTCTCCTGGGCTGGCTGCGCCTGCGCTCTGCCTCGGTCTGGCCGGCTGTTCTCGCCCATGGCTCCCTCAACGCCGCCGCCGGACTGATCGTCATCTTCGCCGCATCGCAGCCCGATCTCGCGCTCGCCGGACCGCTCGGCGTCGCGGGGTGGATCGTCGCGGCAGCGGTCATCGCCGTCCTCGTCGTCACCGGGCAGTTCCGTGAACAGCCCGAGCTCGCGGACGCGCCCGGCCGACTGCTGTCCGCTCCGCGCGTGGGGTAGCCTCCGCAACCCTCTTGACGCTCCCGAAACGTCACGGTTTGCTGAGGGCATGGATTCCACTCCCGCAGCCTGGTCGAATGCCGACGCCTACCTCGCAGAGCTGCTCGTCGGTCACGATCCGCACCTCGAGTCGGCGCTGTCGGCTCAGCGCGATGCCGGTCTTCCCGAGATCGAGGTCGCGCCCGTCGGCGGCAAGCTTCTCCACCTCCTCGCGCGCATCAGCGGCGCTCGCCGCGTGCTCGAGATCGGCACGCTCGGGGGCTATTCGACGATCTGGCTCGCTCGGGCCGTGGGGCCGGAAGGCCGCGTCGTCACGGTCGAGGCCGAAGCCGACAATGCCGCCGTCGCCCGGGCGAGCATCGATGACGCCGGTGTCGGAGAGCGTGTCGACATCCGGATCGGCCGGGGTGCCGACGTGCTCCCGACGCTGGTCGGCGGCTTCGACCTGGTGTTCATCGATGCCGACAAGGAGTCGAACACCGTCTACCTCGACTGGGCGGCGAAGCTGGGGCATCCCGGAACCGTCATCGTGCTCGACAACATCGGACGGGAGGGCGAGATCGTCCGTGCGGACTCGACCGACTCCAAGGTCGTCGGCACCAGAGACGCGCTGCGGATGCTGGGGGAGGATCCCCGCTTCGACGCGACCGCCCTGCAGACGGTCGGCGCCAAGGGCTGGGACGGCTTCGCCCTCGCCGTCGTGGTGTGAGCCGCCGAGACGGACCCGGGAGGTCGAGCGCGAGCGGGCTAGACTGGGCGCGGATCGACGACGCTCCACACAACCTTTTCTCTGAGCAAGGAGCACATCAGTGGCACTGATCGAGGCTGTAGGCGCACGCGAGATTCTCGACTCGCGCGGTAACCCGACCGTTGAGGTGGAGGTGCTCCTCGACGACGGTGTGGTCCAGCGGGCGGCCGTCCCGTCCGGTGCATCCACCGGCGCATTCGAGGCGTACGAGCTCCGCGACGGCGACAAGAGCCGCTACGGCGGAAAGGGCGTCCTCAAGGCGGTCGACGCCATCATCGACGAGCTCGGCCCGGCGCTCGAGGGTGTCGAGGCGAGCGAGCAGCGCATCGTCGACGCGATCCTGATCGAGACCGACGGCACCGACAACAAGCAGCGCACCGGCGCCAACGCGATCCTCGGCGTCAGCCTCGCGGTCGCCAAGGCCGCGGCCGACTCCGCAGACCTGCCGCTGTTCCGCTACCTGGGCGGCCCGAACGCGCACCTGCTGCCCGTTCCGCTCTTCAACGTCATCAACGGCGGCGAGCACGCCGACAACGGCATCGACATGCAGGAGTTCTTCCTCGCCCCGATCGGCGCCGAGACCTACTCCGAGGCACTCCGCTGGGGCGTCGAAACCTACCACGTGCTGCGCGGCGAGCTGAAGGCCGCCGGCTACGCGACGGGTCTCGGCGACGAGGGCGGCTTCGCCCCCGATCTGCCCAGCAACCGCGAGGGTCTCGACTTCCTCGTCAAGGCGATCGAGAAGGCCGGCTTCACGCCGGGCACCGACATCGCGCTGGGCCTCGACGTCGCAGCCACCGAGTTCTTCAAGGACGGCGTCTACCGCCTCGACAACAAGGACTGGAGCGGCCCCGAGCTGATCGAGTACTACGAGGGCCTGGTCAACGACTTCCCGATCGTCACGATCGAGGACGCGCTGGCTGAGGACGACTGGGACAACTGGAAGCTCCTCACCGACGCTCTCGGCTCGAAGGTCCAGCTCGTCGGCGACGACCTGTTCGTCACGAACCCGACCCGTCTCGCCGACGGCATCAAGCGCGGCGTCGCCAACTCGCTGCTCGTCAAGGTCAACCAGATCGGAACGCTCACCGAGACGTTCGACGCGGTCAGCCTCGCGCAGCGCTCGGGCTACACCGCCATGCTGTCGCACCGTTCGGGTGAGACCGAGGACACCACGATCGCCGACCTCGTGGTCGCGACGAACGCGGGTCAGATCAAGGCTGGTGCGCCTGCTCGCAGCGAGCGCGTCGCGAAGTACAATCAGCTTCTGCGCATCGAGGAAGAGCTGGGTGACGCGGCTGTCTTCGCCGGCCGTTCAGCGTTCCCGCGCTACCAGGGCTGAACACAGCAGAGACAGACACACGCCGCCTGAGCGGCACGTACGGAGGAGGAGCCGTGGCACGACGACCGGCTCCTCCTTCGGCGTCTTCGGGCGCATCCCGCACCACGTCGGCCGCGAAGTCGACCCCGCGTCCGTCCGCCCGTCGGCCCCGGGGAGCCGCGAATCGAGGCTCCCAGGAGCGTCGGGTCGACGTGCGCGAGTGGGCCTCCGGCATCCGTCTCTCGGCGTTCTCGGTCATCATGCTGTCGCTCGTCGTGCTCGGGGCGTGGGTGCTGGTGCCGACACTGGGCACCTTCATAGACCAGAGGCAGAAGATCTCGGCTCTGGAGCAGTCGATCCAGGTCTCCGAAGACCAGATCGCGGCGCTCGAGAAAGAGCGTGAGCGTTGGAGCGACCCGGCCTACATCACCACCCAGGCGCGTGAGCGCCTGTACTACGTCAAGCCCGGCGAGGTCGTGTACCTGATCGACAACGATCTCGACCCCGCGGCGCTCCCGCAGCAGCAGGGGCCGGTCAGCGACACGCTCGAGGAGACGCCCTCCGACTGGATGCCGCAGCTGCTGCGCACGCTGACATCCGCGGGGCTGAGCGACACGGCGGCAGTCAGCCGCTGACCGTCGGCGCCGCCGACCGGGGAGTGCGCTCCGAGCATCCTCCCGGTCGGCTCCCGTACGCTGGATGGGTGACCACGCCGCCATTCCCCGCCCCCACGACCGCCGAGCTCGCCGTGGTGTCGGCCCAGTTGGGCAGGACCGCCCGTGGCGTCGTGGGAATCGCCGCCCGCTGCGAGTGCGGCAACCCCACGGTCGTCGCCACGACACCCAGGCTCCCGGACGGAACACCGTTCCCCACGTTCTACTACCTGACGCATCCGGCCGCGACGGCCGCGATGTCGACCCTCGAGGCCACGCAGGTCATGCCAGAGCTCTCCGCGCTGCTCGCCGAGGACGAGGGCGTCGCCGCGGCGTACCTCGCCGCGCATGAGGCGTACCTCGCCGACCGGGCGCAGTTCGGCGAGGTCAGCGAGATCGATGGGATCTCCGCCGGCGGCATGCCGTCGCGCGTCAAGTGCCTGCATGCTCTGGCCGGTCACGCTCTCGCGGCAGGTCCCGGCGTGAACCCGATCGGCGATGCGGCGCTCGAGCGCTCGACGTGGTCGCCGGAGAAGTGCCGGTGCGACGACCCCGGTGCGGCCCTGCGTGACGTCGAGGCATCGACCGCATGAGGCGGCCGCGGATGCTGCGCAACGGCGTCGCGACGGCGACGATCGTGGCATCCGTCCTGCTCCTCGGCGCGGCAGCGACCCCGCCGCCGGTGCCGGACGACCCCGCAGATCCGGATCGCGCCGCTCAGTACTGGCTCGACGGAGCCGGCATCCGCGACGCCTGGCAGACCACTCGCGGCGACGGGGTCACGATCGCCGTCATCGACACCGGGATCGGCAAGGTCCCTGGCGTGTTCGATGACGCCGTCGTCGGTGGCACCGACGTGTCTGGCACCGGAACCCCCGACGGCCGTACCCCGGTGGGTGCCATCGACGGCAATCACGGCTCGTGGGTGGCCTCGCTCGCCGCCGGACGCGGCTCCGCCGACGGCAAGGGCATGATCGGAGTCGCCCCCGAGGCCGATCTGCTGTCGATCTCCGTGGGCTTCGGCGCCGCCGCCGCAGTGCCGTTCACCGAGCAGGTCGCGAAGGCCATGCGGTGGGCGGTCGACCATGGGGCCGACATCATCAACCTCTCGTTCACCACGAACACGCTGGACTGGGACAGGAGCTGGGACGACGCGTTCCTCTACGCATTCGAGCATGACGTTGTGGTGGTCGTCGCCGCGGGAAACCGGGGGAGCGGCACCAACATCATCGGCGCTCCCGCGACGATCCCCGGCGTGCTGACGGTCGGCGGAGTCGACCAGACGGGGACGGCGAGCATCGAGGCGTCGACCCAGGGGATCACCATCGGGATCGCCGCGCCCAGTGAGGGGCTGCGGGGCGTCTCGGCGGACGGCACCGTCGTGCCCTGGAGCGGCACGAGCGGTGCGGCGCCCATCGTCGCGGGCATCGCGGCGCTCGTCCGGTCTGCGCACCCCGAGCTCGATGCCGCCAACGTCATCAATCGCATCATCAAGACCGCGATCAAGGTGCCGGGCATGGCCGACCTCCCCGATCCTCTCTACGGCTACGGGCTGGTGGATGCCGACGCGGCGATCACCGCGGACGTGCCGAAGGTCTCCGAGAATCCGATGGGCGACCTCGCCGAGTGGGTCCGCCTGTTCCGACGCGCAGAGAGCGTTCCGCAGCCCGAACCCACCGCCGCGCCGGTCGAGGTGCCGCCCCTGCCGGATGCCGACGCGCCGACCGAGCCCGGTTCACCGCTGCTTCCCAGCGCTGATTCGCTGCGCTACGGTACCCTGCCGCTCATCGCGCTCACAGTCCCTGGTATCCTGATAGCGCTTGGCGTCACCGCAGCTGCCCGGCGCATCCGATCGGCGCGCGCTCGCACGCCACATCCCTGACTCCCGAGGAGTTGTCCCCCTGTGCCTCAGAACAGCACTGTGCCCAAGATTCTGATCGTCGGTGGAGGCTATGCAGGCTTCTACACGGCGTGGAAGCTGGAGAAGCACCTTCGCAAGGGTGAAGCAGACGTCACCATGGTCGACCCGCTGCCGTACATGACGTACCAGCCGTTCCTTCCCGAGGTCGCCGCCGGCTCGATCGAAGCCCGCCACTCGGTGGTCGCGCACCGACGTCACCTCAAGCGAACGAACGTGCTCACCGCCAAGGTGACGGGCATCAACCACGCTGAGAAGGTCGCGACGATCACCCCTCCGGTGGGAGAGCCGTACGAGTTCTCGTACGACCAGATCGTGGTGACCGCGGGCGCGGTCTCCCGCACCTTCCCGATCCCCGGCATCGCAGACAACGCGATCGGTCTGAAGACCATCGAAGAGGCTGTCGCCATCCGCGATCGCCTGATGTCGAACTTCGACAAGGCGGCCTCGCTGCCCGCCGGACCTGCGCGCGATCGTCTGCTCTCGGTCGTCGTCGTCGGTGGTGGCTTCGCCGGCATCGAGGTCTTCGCAGAGCTCCGTTCGCTCGCGTCGTCGCTCGTGGGCAAGTACCCGCAGATCAGCTTCGAAGACACGCACTTCCACCTCATCGAGGCGATGGGCCGCATCATGCCCGAGGTGTCGCTGCCGACGAGCGAGTGGGTCCTCAAGGACCTGGCGAAGCGAGGCGCCAACGTGCACCTCGACACGCAGCTCACCAGCGCCGTCGACGGCAACGTCGAGCTGTCGACCGGCGAGGTCATCCCCACCGACCTGATCGTCTGGACCGCCGGTGTCATGGCGAACCCGACCGTCGTGCGTGGCGGCGATCTGCCCATCGAAGAGCGCGGCCGGATCCAGACCCGCGCAGACCTCCGTGTCGGCACGCCCGAGGCCTTCGTCGAGGGCGCCTGGGCCGCCGGTGACGTCTCGGCCGTTCCCGACCTCTCGGGTGGTGGCGTCGGCGGCTTCTGCGTGCCGAACGCGCAGCACGCCGTGCGTCAGGCGAAGCTCCTCGCGAAGAACCTCGTCGCCGTGCTGCGTGGTGAGGACCCGAAGGAGTATTTCCACAAGAACCTCGGTGCCGTCGCCGGCCTCGGGCTCTACAACGGTGTCTTCCAGTCCGGCAAGATCGCGCTCAAGGGCTTCGTCGCCTGGGTCGCGCACCGTGGCTACCACGGTCTCGCGATGCCGACGTGGGAGCGCAAGTTCCGCGTGGTCTGGGGCTGGTGGAACAACCTGTGGCTCGGCCGCGACCTGGTGAACCTCGAGACGGTGCAGAACCCGCGCTACGTCTTCGAGGAGTTCGCCGCGCGCCCGCGTCCGGCCGCTGACGCTCCGGCTCCCGCCGTCACGGCTCCGGCCGCTCAGGCGACCGCCTCCGACAAGGCCGCCGACGAAAAGCCGGCAGGTCAGAAGACCGCCGCCACGAAGCCGGCCGCGAAGAAGACCGCTGCGACGGCTGCCGCCAAGTAGTCATCCCCTCGAACGCCCCGACTCCTCGGAGTCGGGGCGTTCGTCGTCTCTGGCGAGGGCGTGTCTTGCACCGGCCTCATAGGCGCGCTTGCTAGCCTCGGCAGCGCAAGGGGAGTACTCCCGTCTGCGGTGGCGTCGTCATTACGGACACGAAGTCGTGTTCCGGCCCACCGGCCCGTGAGGGTGGAGGAGACCTGGCGTCCGTATCCGCGGACGACCATGGACCCTCACTGCCCCGCTGTCGAGTTCCGTGGTCGTCCACACCCACGAAGGAACCGTCACCATGGGAAAACTCAACCGACTGCTCGGGATGGCCGCTCGCGCCCTCGATCTCGACGAGAACGGATCCCGCACGGATCGCACCGGTTCGCAGGCAGCGACGCCGTCTTCACCGGTCGGGCGTCAGGCCGGAACCGATCGCTACTCGCCCCCGCCCGCGCGTCCGTCGGGCCGGGATCCCTACTCGCCGCCTGCGGCCGGCGCGCGCGGTGCAGCCGGCGCGCGCGGTGCGGCCGGTGCGGTGTCGGATGCCGACCGGGCAGCCATCGCGCGGTACGACTACCTGCTCGAGACTGCCGATCCGCACCGCGTGGAGCAGATCCATCGCGAGGCCTTCGCGCGCCTGACTCCCGCGCAGCGGGCGCAGGTGCAGGAGCGCATGAACGCAGAACTCGCTCCGGGCGAGCACCCCGCATCGTCATCGGCCGATGATCTCGCCCGCGCCGCCGGTCGGTCCGAGGCGGCCCGTCCGGGGCGCATGCGCGGCATCCTCTCGCGCGTGCGCGGGTTCGGTGCTGCCGGTGCGGTCGGCGGAGCCGCGGTGGGCGCGCTGGGGGTCGTCGCGGTGGGCGCGGTCGGCAGCGCCGTCGCCGCTCCTCTCCTCGAGCAGGCTGCCGGTCTCGGAGTCGACTTCGACGCCCTCGCTCAGGGCGTCGACGTCGAGGCGATCGCGAGCGGCCTCGGCGGCGAGGAGCTTGCGGGAGCGGCGGAAGGCGTTCTCGGGTCGGCGGGCGAGACCGTCTCGGGCCTCGGCGACACGGCGAGCGAATGGGGACAGCGGCTCGGTGATCTCGGCATTCCGGGCATCGGCGATCTGTTCGGCCGATGAGCACCGCCGGCATGAGCGTCGCCAGCATGACCGTCGCCCCGTCGGCGTCGGATCACGGGTTCTCCGGCCTCACCGGATTCGCCGCTGACGTTCTCACCCAGCTCGGCGACATCGGGGTGGGTGTGCTGGTGTTCCTCGAGGTGCTCGTCCCGCCCATTCCCAGCGAGGTGATCCTGCCCTTCGCGGGCTATCTGAGCCAGAGCGGCGAGCTCACCCTCGGATGGCTGATCGTCTGGAGCACTGTGGCGTCGTGGATCGGCGCACTCCTGCTCTATTGGCTCGGTGCGGCGATCGGCATCGATCGGGCGGTACGGCTCCTCTCCGCCACCAAGCTGGTCAGCCGTGCGGACCTGGATCGCGGAGTGCACTGGTTCCGGCGAAGCGGCGGGTGGACGGTGCTCGTCGGCCGGATGGTTCCCGGCGTGCGCAGCCTCATCTCGATTCCCGCGGGCGCGACTCGCATGAACCTGACCCGCTTCAGCGTGTACACGATCGTGGGCAGCGGCCTGTGGAACACGCTGCTCATCGGGGTCGGTGCGCTGCTCGGCACTCAGCATGAACAGCTGGAGCACCTGCTCGGCTACCTCGACTACGCCGTGTACTCCGCGCTCGCCATCGCCCTGGCCGTGCTCATCGTCCGACGCGTCCGTGAGGCACGTGCCTCAAAGGCGCGGAGCACGCATCCACGCGATCTCGCGGACCGGCTCATGGAGGACTGAGCAGAGCACGACGTGCCCCCGCTGGGACTCGAACCCAGACTGAAGCGATTTTAAGTCGCCTGCCTCTGCCATTGGGCTACGGGGGCTCCATGCCGTGACTGGCTCAGAGTACACGGGGGTCGCGTCTGGGTGCACGACAGACGCGGTGCCACGCTCGCCGTGCTGCCCGAGCCGCGCGAGGGGAGGCGGGCGCCCCCCGCGCCCGCCTCCCCGTGATGCTGATCGGACAGCATCGCCGCCCCCCCGGCGACCGGCCGGGCATGGCCGGTGAGACCGCCGCGAATGGCGGCCTCAGAGATCAAGACGGCGATCCATGCTGTTCATTACGACGATCGCCGCTGATGTATCGGGATTTCCAGATACGGGTCGCGACAGGCAGTGCAACTCGATCTCAGAAAGACTGAATCCGAGTCCGCCCACCCCATAGGGTGGGGGAGTGCTCGACCTCACCGCCGATCTGAGCCCCGATCAGGAACGAAACGCCGTTTCCCCCGAGTGGCTCGACCCGTCACGATACTGGCCGCGCCTGTCTGCGGCGACCGGCCATCTGCCGGCTCCCGTGGCGGTGATCGATCGAGAAGCTCTGCGCTACAACGCCCTGGATCTGCTGGTTCGCGCGGGCGGACTGCCGATCCGCGTCGCGTCGAAGTCCGTGCGGGTGCGCTCGGTGCTCGACGCCGTGCTGCAGCTGCCCGGGTTCAGAGGGATCCTCGCCTTCACGCTGGCCGAGGCTCTGTGGCTCGCCGAGACGCACGATGACATCGTCGTCGGCTATCCGACGGTCGACCGCGCGGGACTCGCACAGCTGTTCGAATCCGAGGAGGCGGCGCAGCGGATCACGTTGATGGTCGACGATCCGGCGCACCTCGATATCATCGACAGCGTCGCGCCCGCAGGCAGCCGCCCGGACATCCGGGTCGCGGTCGACGCCGACGCATCACTGCGATCCGTCGCGCTCGGCCACATCGGGGTGCGACGGTCTGCTCTGTTCACCGCGGGCGAGGTCGCCGCCTTCGCACGCAAGATCGTGCGCCGCCCCGGGTTCCGGCTCGTCGGACTTCAGATGTACGAGGCTCAGATTGCGGGCCAGGGAGACAACGCCGGAGCGGATGCGCCGGTGATCCGTCTCATGCAGGCGCGTTCCCGATCCGAGCTGCGTGAGCGTCGAGCCGCGATCGTCGGCGCCTTGTCAGAGGTCGCATCGCTCGAATTCCTCAACGGCGGCGGAACCGGTTCGCTCGAGTTCACCGGCAGCGACGAGTCGCTGACCGAGGCGAGCGCGGGCAGCGGACTGCTCGGCGGGCATCTCTTCGACGGCTATCGATCATTCCGTCCCGCACCGGCGTCCGCCTTCGCGTTCGACGTGGTGCGGCGCCCCGCGGCCGACATCGCAACCGTGCTCGGCGGCGGATGGATCGCTTCCGGTCCCGCTGTCGCGTCGCGGCAACCGCTGCCCGTCTGGCCGCAGGGGCTGCGCACGCTGTCCCGCGAGGCCGCGGGCGAGGTGCAGACACCGCTGCAGGGCCGCGAGGCCGAGCGGCTCGGAGTGGGCGACCGTGTCTGGTTCCGCCACGCGAAGAGCGGCGAGCCTGCCGAGCGCATCGACAGCTACCAGCTCGTCTCGGGCGATGAGATCGTCGACGAGCTTCCGACGTATCGCGGCGAGGGGAAGGCGTTCCTGTGACCCGGATCGGGGGCACCTGGCAGAACTGGGCGAGGTCTGCGCAGGTCACACCGCTGCGCGTCGAGCGCCCGCGAACCCCTGAAGGCGTGCAGCGCGCGGTCCGCGCCGCGGTCGCGCAGGGGCTCACGGTGAAGGCGGTCGGCGCGGGACACAGCTTCACGGGCATCGCCGTCGCTCCCGGCGTGCTCCTGGAGCTCGACGACATGCAGGGCCTGGTGTCGGCGGACGCGGCCACCGGACGAGCGACGCTGCTCGCGGGTACACGACTGCACCGCATCCCGTCGCTCCTCGCACCGTTCGGCCTCGCGATGGAGAATCTCGGCGACATCGACCGGCAATCCATCTCGGGTGCGATCTCGACGGGGACGCACGGCACCGGCGCCGGCTTCGGCGGCCTCGCGACCCAGGTCGTCGGCGCGACGCTGGTGACCGCCGCAGGGGAGTTCCTCCGGGTGGACGAGGGACAGAACGCAGACCTGCTCCCCGCGATCGCGCTGGGTCTGGGCGCACTCGGCATCCTGGTCGAGGTGACGCTGCAGTGCGTGTCGATCTTCCTCATGGAGGCGATCGATGAGCCGGAACCGCTCGACGACGTTCTCGAGACCCTGCACGACAGGGTCGAGGCATCGGACCACTTCGAGTTCTACTGGTTTCCGCACACCGACATCGCCCTGACCAAGAGACAGACGAGGGTGCCGGAGTCGACGAGGCGGCAGCCGCTTCCCGTCCTGGGGCGCTGGATCGACGAGACGGTGCTCTCGAACGGCGTGTACCGAGCGGTGTGCGCGACCGGACAGGCGATGCCGGCCATCACCCCGCCCTTCAACAGGCTTGCGGTGAAGCTCACGGGCGACCGGCGGTACACAGAGCTCTCGCATCGAGTCCTGACCCAGAGCCGTACTGTCAGGTTCCGTGAGATGGAATACGCGGTGCCCGCCGAGAACGTCGTGCCGGCGTTCCGCGCGGTCCGCGACCTCATCGAGCGACGCGGGTGGCGCATCGAGTTCCCGATCGAGGTGCGCTTCACGGCGGGGGACGACAGGTGGCTGTCGACGGCATACGGCAGGGCGAGCGGATACATCGCGGTCCACCGCTACTGGCGCGCCGACCCGTCCGCCTACTTCGAGGCCGTGGAGCAGATCATGCTCGAGCACGGCGGGCGCCCGCACTGGGGCAAACTGCACACGCAGACAGCCGAGCAGCTGCAGGAGCGCTATCCCCGTTTCGGCGATTTCACCGCGCTGCGCGACCGGCTCGACCCCGAGCGTCGGTTCACCAATCGGTACCTCGATCGGGTTCTCGGCGCATGATCCGGGTTCTGCGCCTGACCGGCGCACCCAGTCGACGCGCAGGCTGCGCCGATAGGATGAGACAAACACGAGGAAGGGTGGGCCTCTGATGGAATGGCTCGTGCCGGTACTGATCGTCGTCGGTGTGATTCTGCTCATCGGAATCTACCTCTGGGCGACCTACAACTCGCTGGTGCAGCTGAACGTCCGCGTCGACGAGGCGTGGAGTGGCATCACGGTTCAACTGAAGCGCAGGGCAGATCTGATACCCAACCTCATCGAGACGGTCAAGGGTTACGCCTCGCATGAGAAGGCGGTCTTCGAGAACGTCACTCGTGCGCGAGCGGAGACGCTCTCGGCCGGCAGCCCGGGCGAGGCAGGAATCGCAGAGGGGCACCTCCAGCAGGCGCTTCGCAGCCTCTTCGCGGTCGCGGAGGCCTATCCGCAGCTGCAGGCGAGCCAGAACTTCCTGCAGGTGCAGCAGGCCCTCGTCGACACCGAAGACAAGATCCAGGCCGCGCGCCGCTTCTACAACGGCGGGGTCCGCGAGCTGAACACGAAGATCAAGGTCTTCCCGAACAACCTCTTCGCGAAGGGGCTCGGATTCACCGAGCGCGAGTTCTTCGAGGTCGCCGACAGCGGCGCGATCTCCGAGCCGCCGCGCGTGCAGTTCTGACCTGCGGGAAGGCCCGATGCGCATCGTCGCATCGGGCCTTCTGCGTATTCGGGCGCTGACCCGGAGCGCTGCTCACCACACGTCGAGATCGACGTCCCCATCCTCGACGCTCGCGTCGCCGCGGAGTGTCCACGACTCCGTTCGATAGGTCTCGGTTCGCGCACTGCCGTCTTGCCCGGTGCCCGACACGGTCGCGACGAGGATGCCGCCTTCGGCGATGAATCCGTCATCTGTCAGCTCGAGCACCGGCATCCGCTCGACGCGGAAGCGGACGTCGTCGACCGTGGCGAACTCGGTGCCCCACGGGATCCTGATCCCGCACCCCTCCGGGACGACGCCGTCGGTGACCACGGCGGAGGTGCAGTCCTCGAGGTGATCGTCGAGCGCCCGCTGCGCCAGAGCCCGCGGATCGGCATCGGGTGTCGGCGAGCTCGTCGCGGTCGGCGTGGCCCGTGCCGAGGGGATGTCGCTCGACGCCTGCCAGAGCCACACGGCTGCCCCCGCGACCAGGAGGGCGGCGACACCGCCCCCGATCGTCCACGCGAGGCGGTGATTCACTCGGATGCCTCTCTGGCGTGCACATGGCGACGCACGGATGCGTCTGCGCGACCGGACAGCGCCGCATGCAGAGCCTCGGACGCGGTGCCCCAGCGCGAGACGGAGACGTGCGCCAGCCCCTGCCATGCCGCCGCGAGGGCGAGCTCAGCGGCGATCTTCTCGGCATCCGCGCCCGGCTGGCCCTGAGGCTCCCACCAGGCCGATTGCACCTGGAGCGTCGACGTCGCGCGGTCGGCCTTGAGATCGACACGCGCCACGATGCGGTCGCCGACGAGCACGGGCAGCGAGTAGTACCCGTATCGCCGCTTCTCGGCAGGAACGTAGATCTCGATCCGGTAATCGAGCTCGAAGGCGCGCAGAGCCCTGTCACGGAACCAGACCACGGGATCGAAAGGCGTCAGGAGCGCGGCGGCGTCGATCCTGCGCGGCAGCACGGCGTCGCGGTGCCTCCAGCTGGGCAAGGGGCGACCGCCGCGGTCCCAGCCGCGCACGGAGACCGGAAGGATCTCGCCTGAGTCGACCAGATCCGCGATCGACTGCGACACCGCCGCTCGGTCGCGGATGCGGTGGTAGTCCGCGAGGTCCGACTGGGTCGCGACCCCCGACGATCGTGCCGCGCGCCGGGTGAGCTCGCGGATCGCGTCCTCCCGGGGCACGTGCTGCGACAGGATGGCGTCGGGGATCACCTGCTCGGCGAGCGCGTACGTGCGCTCGAAGCCCTTTCGACCGCTGATCGCCACGTCGCCGGTGCGCCACAGGTGCTCGAGGGCGAGCTTCACCTCATCCCAATCCCACCATGTGCCACGCTCGCGAGGAGCGTCGTCGCGGAGGTCGGCCGGTCGCAGCGGCCCCCTGGCTCGGAGCTCATCCTGCACCCAGCGGAGGGTGCGCGTGTTGGTGCTCATCCAGGAGTCGGGCGCCGCCCACCTGGCGCGGAACTGGTCCATGCGGAATCGCCACAGAGGCCAGTCCTCGATGGGGATGAACGTCGCCTCGTGAGCCATGTACTCGACGTAATGGGTCGTGCGCGAATGGAAGACGCGATCGAAGAGCGCCGGTTCGTAGGCACCCAGGCGCGAGAACAGCGGCATGTAGTGCGACCGTGCGAACACGTTGACCGAGTCGATCTGCAGCACGCCGAGACGATCCATGACGCGGTGGATGTGCCGGGCCGACACCGAGTCCGGGCGTGCACGAGAGAAGCCCTGCGCGGCGAGCGCGATGCGACGGGCCTGGGCGGCGCTGAGGGTGTCGGTCACCTCGTCAGGGTAGCGCCGAGCGCCGACATCCGCGCCCGGCCCGTCACGACGGTCGGCGGCTGCGCCGTAGACTTGGGCGATGAGCGAAGAGCAGCGTCCGCGGCTGAGAGACCTCTTCCGTCCGCGCCCCGTCTCCCTTGATCGCACGGTGACCACCGAGGCCGACGAGGCGGTCCCCCGAGGGCTGCGCGTCACGGCGGCATACTCGTGGCGGATTCTGCTGATCGCCGCGGTGGTCGCCGGATTCATCTGGCTCGTCATCGAGCTGAAGCTCCTCGTGATCCCGCTCATGGTCGGCATCCTGATCACGGCCCTGCTGTGGCCGGGATTCCAGTGGATGCTGCGCCACCGCTTCCCGCGGTGGCTGGCCGTCGCCCTCTCGATCATCGGCACGCTCGCGATCGTGTCCCTGCTCATGTGGCTCGTGATCTGGCAGGTCCGTGCGCAGCTGCCCGACGTGCAGGAGCGCAGTGCGCAGGCGGTCGACGAGTTCCGTCAGTTCCTGCTCACCGGACCGCTGCACCTCAGCGACTCGCAGATCCAGGGATACATCGACCAGGCCCTCCAGGTCGTCAACGAGCAGACTCAGACGCTCCTGAACGGTGCGCTCGCAGTGGGCACGACCGCGGCGCACGTCGTGACCGGTGCGGTCCTCTCGCTCTTCATCCTGATCTGCCTGCTCGCCGATGGCCGGGGCATCTGGGAGTGGACGCTGCGCCTCTTCCCGCGCGCCGCTCGCCCCGCCGCCGACGCCGCCGCGAGCAACGGCTTCGCGACGATCGTCAACTACGCCCGAACCCAATTGCTCGTCGCCGCGATCGATGCGGTCGGCATCGGCGTCGGCGCCGCTCTGCTCGGCGTACCGCTGGCGATCCCCGTCGCCGTGCTCGTCTTCCTCGGTTCGTTCGTGCCGATCGTCGGTGCCGTCGTGACCGGCGCGATCGCCGTACTGCTCGCGCTGGTCTACAACGGCCCCTGGATCGCGCTCGCGATGCTGGCCGTCGTGCTCGGCGTGCAGCAGCTCGAGGGTCACATCCTGCAGCCGATCCTGATGGGCTCGGCAGTGAAGGTGCATCCGCTCGCCGTCGTCCTGGTGGTCGCCGGGGGCTCGATGGTCGGCGGCATCCCCGGCGCGCTGTTCGCGGTGCCTCTCGCGGCCTTCGTCAACGTCGCCGCGGTGACAGTCAGCACCGGCGCCTGGCGCACCGGCGATAGACCGAACGCAGATCTTATCTGGAGCACAGTGCCGCGCGAGCGCACACGGAGGAATCGATGAGCGCAGTCCCCAGCCTGACCGAGTTCGAGAACGCCGCTCAGAGTCTGGCTGAGGTGATCACGCGGACGCCGACCCTGCCCTCGCGCGCCCTGTCGGACGTGCTCGGCGCACCGGTGGTGCTCAAGATGGAGAACCTGCAGCGAACGGGATCCTTCAAGATCCGTGGTTCGGCATACCGCCTCTCACAGCTGAGCGCCGAGGAGCGTTCGCGCGGCGTGGTCGCAGCGTCCGCCGGAAACCATGCACAGGGCGTCGCCCTCGCGGCTCAGGCGCTCGGAATCCAGGCGACCATCTTCGTGCCGCTGGGCATTCCCGTGCCCAAGCTGCTGGCGACGAGGAGCTACGGTGCCGAGGTCGTGCTCGAGGGGGAGACCGTGGCGACCTCGCTGCGACTCGCCGCCGAGTTCGCCGAGCGCACGGGGGCCGTGATCATCCATCCGTTCGACCACCGCGACGTCGTCATCGGGCAGGGCACACTCGGACTCGAGCTGCTCGAGGACGCTCCCGATGTCGACACGATCGTGCTGGGAATCGGCGGCGGGGGACTCATCGCCGGCGTCGCGGCCGCGGTGAAGGCCAAGGCTGCCGAACTCGGACGCACGGTGCGCATCATCGGCGTACAGGCCGAGAACGCCGCGGCGATGATCCCCTCGCTGGAGGCCGGGTATCCCGTCGACATCGAGACGAAGCCGACCATCGCCGACGGAATCCTGGTGGCGCGACCGGGAGCCATACCGTTCGAGATCATCAAGGACCTCGTCGACGAGGTGGTCACCGTCACCGACGACGATCTGGCGCGCGCCATCCTGGTTCTTCTGGAGCAGTCCAAGGTGATCGCGGAGCCCGCCGGAGCCGTGGGGGTCGCGGCGATCCTCGCCGGCAAGGTGAAGGCGAGCGGCACGACCATGGCCGTCGTCTCCGGAGGGAACATCGACCCGCTGCTGCTGCAGCGTGTCGTCTCGCACGGCCTCGCGGCCTCGGGTCGTTACCTCACGATCCGCATCCCGCTGCCCGATCGCCCCGGTCAGCTGGCGCGAGTCTCGGAGCTCATCGCCCAGGCGGGGGCCAACGTCATCGAGGCCATGCACACGCGGCACGGGCACGGCCTGCAGATCAGCGAGGTGTTCCTCGAGCTCAGCGTCGAGACGCGCGGTGCCGAGCACTCCGAGCACACCCTCGACACGCTCCGTCACGCCGGCTTCCAGCCGATCGTCGTCCCGGACTGACGCGACGCGCACTCACAGCCCTGACAAGCAGATGCCCCGTCCAGTCGGACGGGGCATCTGCACGTCAGGGCACGAGCCCGATGCTGACCGGTGTCAGCCCGTGTAGGTGTCGACGTTCACGATCTCGACCGAGATCGCGCGGCCGTTCGGAGCCTCGTAGGACGACTTCTCGCCGACCTTGAGTCCGAGGATCGCCTGTCCGAGCGGGCTGGCCTCGCTGTAGACGTCGAGGTCGCTGCCCACGGCGATCTCGCGGCTGCCGAGCAGGAAGACCTCTTCGCCGCCAGCGACGATCGCGGTGACGACGGTGCCGGGCTCGACGATTCCGCGGCTCGCGGGCGCCTCACCGACCTTGGCCGTCTTGAGGAGGTTCTCGAGGGTGCGGATCCGCGCCTCCTGCTTGCCCTGCTCGTCCTTGGCGGCGTGGTAGCCGCCGTTCTCCTTGAGGTCGCCTTCTTCGCGGGCCGCTTCGATGCGCTTGGCGATCTCTTCGCGACCGGTGGTGGAAAGGTGCTCGAGCTCGGCGACGAGCCGGTCATACGCTTCCTGCGTGAGGAAGGGAACCTGAGCGTCAGTAGACATGACGAAGCTCCTTCGGTAGGTACCCGGCGACGTTCCGCGGGGGATATGCCAAGACGCCCCGGCACGTGCCAGGGCGTCATCTGTCTGGCACGAGTCTAGGCGACCCAGCAGCTGTTCACCAAACCTGTCGTCGCGGCTGAGACGGTGGGGACCGTGGCCGAGAGCGCCTGCGAATGCGTGTCTCCCGCAGGGATCTCGACGACCTTCCAGCCGACCACGCCGAACTCCTCGTCGAGCGCCTCGACGACGCAGGCCACGTCCTTGCCCTGCACTCCGGTGATCTGGAAGCGCACGGTGACGCTGTGCTCGTCGACCAGGTCGAAGCCGAGGTCGTCGGAGTCGACGGCGTTCATCTGCGACGTGACGATCATCCAGCCGAACGCGCCGACGAGAAGTGCGGCGATGGCGATGACGATGATCCACGGACCCCGTCGGGTGCGGGTGCGGCCATAGCGGTCGTCGAGCTGTTGTGCGGTCGTCACGGGGTGGGTCTTCCGGTCGTTAGGCTGGTAACTCCAGGTTATGCGACCTGCGCATGAAAGGCAGACTCCATGCTTGCTCTGACCGAGACCCCGATGCCGACGCCCACGATGACCGTGGCACCGGAGCTGGTCACGCCCGGATTCGTCGGCTTCGCCGCCGTGGTGATCATCCTCATCGCGGTGATCCTGCTGATCCTCGACATGAACCGTCGGATCCGTCGGGTGCGGTACCGCGAAGAGGTCAGGGACGAGCTCGATGCCGAAGAGGCCGCGCTCGCGGCCGACGAGGCGACCGAGACGGATGCCGATCTGCCGATCGTCCGCGAGGGCGACGACGACCCTGAGAAGCGCTGACCGGACCGGAGCGGTTCAGGCCCCGAGCGACGGGGACAGCGGCGCCAGCGCGATGAGCAGGCACGCGACCCAGTGGCACAGGAACGCGAGCACCGTGCACAGGTGGAAGATCTCGTGGAAGCCGAAATGGCCCGGCCACGGGTTCGGCTTCTTGAGCGCGTAGACGATCGCCCCGCCGGTGTAGAGCAGGCCGCCGACGATGACGAGCGCCATCATGGTCGCGTTCGCGACGAACAGATCG
Source organism: Microbacterium sp. Leaf161 (assembly GCF_001423645.1). Lineage (NCBI taxonomy): Bacteria > Bacillati > Actinomycetota > Actinomycetes > Micrococcales > Microbacteriaceae > Microbacterium > Microbacterium sp. Leaf161. The sequence goes on from NZ_LMOW01000001.1 coordinate 2,472,889, forward strand.
GCGAGGTACATCACCGCCGCCCATCCGAGCAGAAGATAGAGCGCGACGTACAGCCACCGAGGGGCATTGATCCAGAACACGCGGAACAGGATGCCGACCAGCGCACCCGACCAGACGAAGACGAGGAGCAGCGCGCCCTTGCCCGGGGGGAGCGCCAGCACGGCGAGCGGGGTGTACGTCCCGGCGATCAGGAGCAGGATGTTCGCGTGGTCGATCCGCTTGAGGATCATCTTGACCTTCGGACTCCAGTCGATCCGGTGATACAGCGCCGAGTTGCCGAACAGCAGCAGCGATGACGCCATGAACACCGCCGCAGCCCACTTCGCGGCGCCACCCTGAGCGACGACGATCAGCACCACACCGGCGACGATGGCGATCGGGAAGGTGGCCGCATGCAGCCAGCCTCGCCAGGTGGGTTTGATCTCGGCAGCGGCGACGTCGTGCGCGGCATCCTCCAGGAGGGGCAGCTGGGGGACGTCGGGTACCGAGGAGTCGGGAGTGCTCACGCCCTCACTCTATGCGGGCGACCACGCAGCCGAGCGTACATATCCTGAGGATCGATCCTCGGTCCCGAGACCGCCGACACGATAGCGTAGGGAGGTGATGTCACGCGATGTTCAGGGGCGGGGGCCGCTGTACCGGCTCTATACCAGCAGACTTCGCCGACACCTCGACCCCGAGTCGGTTCCGCACCACGTCGCCATGATGATCGACGGCAATCGGCGTTGGGCGCGTCAGCTGGGCTATGACACTCCGGCTGAGGGTCATCGGGCCGGTGCCGCCAAGATGCGGGAGTTCCTCGGATGGTGCGACGAGCTCGGCATCCGCGTCGTGTCGCTCTATCTTCTGTCGAGTGACAACCTGCTCAAGCGCGACTCGGCCGAGCTGGCCGACCTGATCGAGATCATCGCGGAGCTCGCCGAGGCTCTGTCGCGCGAGGGCAACTGGCGAGTGAAGCACGTCGGCCGCTCGGACATCCTCCCCGCGGAGCTCGCGAGAGTGCTCGACGACGCGCAGGAGCGCACGCGCGACCACACGGGGCTGCACGTCAACCTCGCGGTCGGCTACGGCGGTCGAAACGAGATCGTCGACGCCGTGCGCAGCATCGTCACTGCGCATCAGGCGTCCGGAGGGACGATCGAAGACCTCGCCGCGCATCTCACACCCGAGATGATCGGCGAGCATCTCTACACCGGTGGCCAGCCGGATCCCGATCTCGTCATCCGCACGAGCGGCGAGCAGCGCCTGAGCGACTTCCTGCTGTGGCAGAGCGCGCACAGCGAGTTCTACTTCGTCGAGGCGCTCGGGCCGGATCTGCGCCAGGTCGACTTCCTGCGAGCGATTCGCGACTTCGCCGACCGCGATCGGCGCTTCGGACGCTGAGACGGTGCATCAGGGGGCCGGTCACGTCCCGTTAATCAACACGTAACGAACTGGTGGCGTGTCGAGCCAGGCGAATGTCGGCACCTGGTCGTAGCTTCTAGGCATCGGGCAAGGCGCCCGTCGGGTCGGCCTCAGGTTGACGACTCGTGACCCCCTGGTCGACTCGTTCGAACAAACCGGGATTCCCCGGGTCGGGAGTGGGTCGTGACCTCACGTACAGCGCAGCAGTCCACCCGTAAGACGACGACGCGAGCAGCGTCCGCTGATCCTGATCAGGATCTCCGGACCTACGTGCTCGACACGTCCGTCCTGCTGAGTGATCCTCAGGCCTTCTTCCGGTTCGCCGAGCATTCGGTGGTCGTCCCGGTCGTGGTCATCACCGAGCTCGAGGGCAAGCGCCACGACCCCGAGATCGGCTACTTCGCCCGTCAGGCGCTGCGTCACCTCGACGACCTGCGCATCGAGCACGGTCGTCTGGACTTCCCGGTCGAGGTGGGCGAGGGCGGCACACTCCGCGTCGAGCTGGCCAACACCGACTCGTCGGTGCTCCCCGCCGGGATCCGGCTGAGCGACAACGACACCCGCATCCTCTCCGTCGCCATGAACCTCGCACAGGACGGGCAGGACGTCACGATCGTCTCGAAAGACCTTCCGATGCGGGTCAAGGCGGCGTCCCTCGGCCTTCGCGCAGAGGAGTACCTCGCCGAGCAGGCCATCGACTCGGGCTGGACCGGCATCACCACGCTCGACCTGTCGGGCGATGAGATCAGCGACCTGTACGAGAGTGAGGTGGGCATCAGTGAAGACGCCAGAGGCCTGGCGGTCAACACCGGGCTCATCATCCACTCCGAGCGCGGGTCCGCCCTCGGCAGGGTGACCGGCGACGGCGAGTACAAGCTCGTGCGCGGCGATCGCGACATCTTCGGGATGCACGGGCGATCCGCCGAACAGCGGATCGCGATCGACCTGCTCACCGACCCGGACATCGGCATCGTCTCGCTCGGCGGGCGTGCGGGCACCGGAAAGTCGGCACTGGCGCTCTGCGCGGGTCTCGAGGCGGTGCTCGAGCGGCAGCAGCAGAAGAAGATCATCGTGTTCCGACCGCTGTTCGCCGTCGGGGGCCAGGAGCTCGGCTACCTCCCCGGCGACCAGGGCGAGAAGATGGGCCCGTGGGGGCAGGCGGTCTTCGACACGCTCGGCTCGGTGGTCTCGGGCAACGTCATGGAGGAGATCGTCGAACGGGGCATCCTCGAGGTGCTTCCGCTCACGCACATCCGCGGTCGGTCGTTGCACGACGCGTTCGTGATCGTCGACGAGGCGCAGTCGCTCGAGCGCAACGTGCTGCTGACGGTGCTCAGCCGCATGGGGCAGAACTCCCGAGTGATTCTGACCCACGACGTCGGTCAGCGCGACAACCTCCGCGTCGGACGCCACGACGGCATCGCCAGCGTCATCGAGACGCTCAAGGGGCACGACCTCTTCGCCCACGTGACCCTGATGCGCTCGGAGCGCTCCGCGATCGCTGCCCTCGTGACAGAGCTCCTGGAGGGGGGCGAGCTCAGCTGAGCCGACGCTTCGACAGCGGATGCCGTGGTCTCACGGCATCCGCTGTCGTGTATTCCGGAGGATGCGTCGGCGATTCGCTTCCGTCTGCGCAGACGTCGGCATACGCTCGTGGCACCGAACGCAGACGATGGAGTGATGCGCGATGAGTGATGCGACGAAGACCGTAGAAGACGACCAGCTGCCGCCCGTGGCGGTGGACGAGAAGCCGCGCTGGACACCGCTGAAGATCGTGCTCTGGGTGGCGATCGCGCTGCTGGGTGGCATCGCCTGGACGATGCTCGCGATCGTCAGGGGAGAGACGGTGAACGCGATCTGGTTCGTGTTCGCTGCGGTCTGCACCTACCTCGTGTTCTACCGCTTCTACTCGAAGTTCATCGAGCGAAACCTGGTCAAGCCGAACGACCGGCGAGCGACCCCTGCCGAATACAAGGCGGACGGCAAGGACTACGTCGCCACGGATCGTCGGGTGCTGTTCGGCCACCACTTCGCCGCCATCGCCGGCGCCGGCCCACTCGTCGGTCCTGTGCTGGCCGCCCAGATGGGCTACCTCCCCGGCACGATCTGGATCATCGTCGGAGTCGTGCTCGCGGGTGCGGTGCAGGACTACCTCGTGATGTTCTTCTCGATGCGGCGAGGCGGACGCTCTCTCGGTCAGATGGCCCGCGACGAGCTGGGCCGATTCGGCGGCACGGCGGCGATCATCGCGACGCTGCTCATCATGATCATCATCACGGCGATCCTCGCCCTCGTGGTCGTGAATGCCCTCGGGGAGAGCCCCTGGGGCGTGTTCTCCGTGGCGATGACGATCCCGATCGCGCTGTTCATGGGTGCATACCTCCGATGGATCCGCCCCGGCAAGATCACGGAGGTGTCGCTCATCGGCTTCGTGCTCCTGATGGCTGCGATCATCGGCGGCGGCATGGTCGCCGAGACCGACTGGGGTCAGGCGATCTTCACGCTCGACCGGACGACCATCGCGTGGGGCATCATCATCTACGGCTTCATCGCGGCGGTGCTGCCGGTGTGGATGCTGCTGGCTCCGCGCGACTACCTATCGACATTCATGAAGATCGGCGTGATCGTGGCACTCGCCGTCGCGATCCTGTTCGTGCGGCCCGAGATCACGGTCCCGGCCTTCAGCGAATTCGCCGCGGGGGAGACGGGGCCGGTCTGGGCCGGAGCGCTCTTCCCGTTCCTCTTCGTGACGATCGCCTGTGGGGCGCTGAGCGGATTCCACGCGCTCATCGCCTCGGGCACGACGCCGAAGATGATCGAGAAGGAGAAGCAGACGCGGTTCATCGGCTACGGCGGGATGCTCATGGAGTCGTTCGTCGCGATCATGGCGCTCGTCGCCGCGATCTCTATCGACCGGGGGCTGTACTTCGCGATGAACTCCTCGCCGGCGGCGACGCTCGGCACGGTCGAGGGCGCGGTCGCGTTCGTCAACAGTCTCGGCCTGACCGGAGTGAACCTGACACCCGAGATGCTGACGAGCACGGCAGAGGCGGTGGGAGAGGAGTCGATCGTCTCCCGCACCGGCGGCGCGCCGACGCTGGCTCTCGGTCTCGCGCACATCATGCAGCAGTGGATCGGCGGCACCGGGATGATGGCGTTCTGGTACCACTTCGCGATCATGTTCGAGGCTCTGTTCATCCTGACTGCGGTGGATGCCGGCACCCGCGTCGCGCGCTTCATGCTGCAGGACTCGGTCGGCAACGTCTTCCCTCGCTTCAAGGACACCTCGTGGCGGGTGGGCGCGTGGATCTGCACGGCCGTCATGGTCGCGGGGTGGGGCGCGGTGCTGATCATGGGGGTCACGGATCCTCTCGGCGGCATCAACACCCTGTTCCCGCTGTTCGGCATCGCCAATCAGCTGCTGGCGGCGATCGCCCTCTCCGTGGTGCTCACGATCGTGGCGCGCAGACGCACCTTCAGGGTTCTCTGGGTGGTGGCGCTGCCGCTGGCATTCGTCACGGTCGTGACGGTGACGGCCTCGCTGCAGAAGATCTTCTCGACCGTGCCGCAGGTCGGCTACTTCGCGAACCATGTCGCCTTCCGCGACGCTCTCGCGGCGGGGGAGACCTCCTTCGGCACGGCGACCAGCGTCGCCGCGATGGAAGCGGTCGTCCGCAACACCATGATCCAGGGCATCCTGTCGGTGACGTTCCTCGTGCTGTCGGTGATCGTGATCACCATCTCGATCATCAAGGTCATCCAGGCCGTGCGCCCCGGGCCCGTCATCGACCAGGAGGACCCGGAGGTGCCGTCGCACCGCTTCGCACCGGCCGGTCTCATCGCCTCGTCGGAGGAACGCGCCGTCGAGAAGCAGTGGAACGCACTCCCTTCGTCCGCTCAGCCCACGAGGGGGCACTGATGGCCGCCGTGGTATCCGACCATGTTCGGCGGGCCTGGCACGCGGTCGCCTGGTACGTGAACGGCATGACCGGGCAGTCGCGGTACGCGTCCTACGTGGCGCACGAGCGGGAGCGGCATCCCGAGAGAGAGCCGCTCAGTGAGCGGGAGTTCTGGAGGGCGCACTACGCGCAGCAGGATGCCGACCCGGGTGCCCGCTGCTGCTGACGCCGTAGACGACGGATGCCGCAGGGACCGAGTCCCTGCGGCATCCGTGTGTCAGCGTGTGACGATCAACCGGGGTGGGTCATCGAGAGCAGGTCGAGCTTCTCGTCGAGCTGCTCGAGCGTCAGGTCGCCGCGTTCGACGTATCCGAGGTCGATCACGGCGTCGCGCACCGTGATGCCCTTCGCGACCGAGTGCTTGGCGATCTTCGCCGCGGCCTCGTAGCCGATGAGCTTGTTGAGCGGGGTGACGATCGACGGGCTCATGCCGGCGAATGCCGCCGCGCGGTCGAGGTTCGCCTGCAGGCCGTCGACGGTCTTGTCGGCGAGCACGCGCGAGGCGTTCGCGAGCAGACGGATCGACTCGAGCACCGCCGTGCCCATGACCGGGATGGCGACGTTCAGCTCGAAGGACCCGGACGCGCCGGCCCAGGCGACGGTCGCGTCGTTGCCGATCACCCGGGCGCACACCATCAGCACAGCCTCGGGGACGACCGGGTTGACCTTGCCGGGCATGATCGACGATCCCGGCTGAAGGTCGGGGATGTGCAGCTCGCCGAGACCCGTGTTGGGGCCGGAGCCCATCCAGCGCAGGTCGTTGTTGATCTTGGTCAGCGAGACCGCGATCGTGCGCAGCGCGCCCGAGGCTTCGACGAGTCCGTCGCGGTTCGCCTGCGCCTCGAAGTGGTCCTTCGCCTCGGTGATCGGCAGCTCGGTCTCGGCGGCGAGCAGCTCGATGACCTTCTGCGGGAACCCGAGCGGCGTGTTGATGCCGGTGCCGGTGGCGGTGCCGCCCAGCGGGACCTCGGCGACGCGGGGGAGCGCAGACTGCACGCGCTCGATGCCGAGGCGCATCTGACGGGCGTAGCCGCCGAACTCCTGGCCGAGCGTGACCGGGGTGGCGTCCATGAGGTGCGTGCGACCGGACTTCACCGCGTCCTTCCACAGCTCGGCCTTCGCCTCGAACGCCACGGCGAGGTGGTCGAGAGCAGGGATGAGCGTGTCGATGAGCGCCTGCGTGACGGCGATGTGCACGGAGGTCGGGAACACGTCGTTCGACGACTGCGAGGCGTTCACGTGGTCGTTCGGGTGCACGTTCGCACCGAGGATGCGGGTCGCGAGAGTGGCGAGCACCTCGTTCATGTTCATGTTCGACGACGTGCCGGAACCCGTCTGGTAGGTGTCGACCGGGAACTCGGCGTCGTGGCTGCCTGCGGCGACCTGGTCGGCGGCCTGCGCGATCGCGTCGGCGATGGCGCCGTCGAGGGTTCCCAGCTCCTTGTTCGCGAGTGCAGCGGCCTTCTTGATGCGCGCGAGCGCGGCGATCTGGGTGGACTCCAGGCCCTTGCCCGAGATCGGGAAGTTCTCGACGGCGCGCTGGGTCTGTGCGCCGTAGAGCGCGTTCACGGGAACCCGCACCTCGCCCATGGTGTCGTGCTCGATGCGGTACCCCTGCGCGTCTGCGCCGCTGTGCTGGTCGGTCATTCCGAACCCTCCTTGGTTGCGGGGCTGTGCCCCTCGGTGTCGTTTCCGTCTGTGTCGATTCCGACCGTGATGACGGGCACCGCTGTGCCCTCGGCCAGACGGTAGTTGGCGCCCACGATGCCCAGGCGGCCCTCTGAGACGGCGCTGGAGATCACCTCCGACGACTGCAGCAGATCGCGCACGGTGTTGCGCAAGTGCTCGGCGCCGACGAGATCGGCGTCGATCTCGGCGACGGTGGTGCCACCGCTCTCGGCCAGCACCTTGCGGGCCGCCGGGACGATCGGGGCGATGAGCTTCCAGATGTGCGGCGGCAGGGGAGCGGCGTCGATGGCCGTTCCGTCGATGGCGGCGCGAACGGCGCCGCACGAGTCATGGGCGAGGACGACGATCAGGGGCACGTTCAGCACGGCGACCGCGTATTCGAGGCTCGCGACGATCGACTCGCCGATCACCTGACCGGCGTTGCGCACGACGAACAGGTCGCCGAGTCCGAGGTCGAAGATGATCTCCGCGGCGAGGCGCGAGTCCGAGCAGCCGAACAGCGTCGCGACCGGATGCTGTGCCTCGGCGAGGTGCTTGCGTCGAGCCACGTCCTGATTCGGGTGCTGAGGTGCATCGGCGACGAATCGCTGATTGCCGTCCTGCATCTGCTTCCAGGCAGCAGCGGGCGTGAGCGCGTGGGTCATGGTCACTCCGAGAGGTCGCGGATCTGGGGGACGAGAGACTCGGCGAGTTCCGCGGTCGAATCGGCGGAACGCGAGCCGTAGAGCAGCAGGTAGTCGTCACCCGCCTGGGTGCCGATGGCGTAGGTGATGTTCTGCTTCGCGCCCGCATCGCCGAGGTTGTAGACATCCCATTCGAGGCCGCCGATGGATGTCGTGTCGGTGGGCGCGGTGCCGTTGAGACGCTGAGGCGCCCATGAGGAGTCGGCGTCGAAGGCCTGCGCGAGCTTGATGAATCCGCGCTCGTCCTCGGCGGACGGCGCCAGGGTGACGTCCCAGACCACGGTGGCGGCGCTCGTGAGCTCGGCGGTGTTGACCCGCCAGAAGTCCGCCAGATCGGGCACGATCACCGGGCGATCCATGGTGGATTCCACGTCGGCGGCGATGCCGACCACGTCGATCTTCTGCGTGGTCGCAGGCTCTCCGCGAGGAACGGCCAGCACGATCACCGCGACGATGGCGAGTGTGACGATCAGCGCGGCGACCAGACTGCGCACGGTCTGGCTCGAGCGGTAGGCCTTGCTCGATGCGGCCTTGCGCGCGGCGGTCTCCTCAGGAGTCTCCGGACGTCCCAGCTCGGCGACGATGGGGGCCGGCTTGTTCACGATTCGTCTCCCTCGGCGGTGCCGGTCGACGTGGCGCGCGCGGCCTCGAGGCGACGCTTCGCGCCGAGCAGCCATTCCTCGCAGCGAGCGGCGAGGGCTTCACCGCGCTCCCAGAGTGCGAGCGACTGTTCGAGGGTCGGAGCGCCCTGTTCGAGTTCGGAGACGACCTTCACGAGCTCATCGCGAGCGGCCTCGAATGACAGGGTGTCCACGGGGGTGTCATTCAGCGCACTCACGCCTCCATCCTACGCGGTGCGCAGGGTGCCCTCAGCCGGAACGAGGCACCGGTGCTTCCTCGATCTCGCCTTCGGAGCGTGCCGCGATCGAGCCGCGGTCGACGGTGATCGTCAGGCTGCTGCCGGCCGGCGCGTCTGCGGCGTCTCGGAGGATCACTCCGCCGTCGAGGTGGGCGATCGCGTAGCCGCGCGACAGCGTGGCTGCAGGAGAGAGCGCCCTCAGCGAGGCCCGAAGTTCGCTGGTCGCGCGACCGGCCGCATCGTGTTGGCGCCTGATCGTGTCGCGGCCGCGCGAGAGCAGCAGCCACACGTCTTGGGAACGCGACTCGATGATCGGGTCGGGAGAGCGCAGAGAGGGGCGCGAGCGCAACTGCTCCAGCTGCGCGATGTCGTGCGAGAGCCGCTGCGTGAGCCGCGTCGTGGCTCTCGAACGCAGCTGCGCGATCAGCGCCCGCTGCTCGCTCACGTCGGGGACGACGCGCTTCGCGGCATCCGTGGGAGTCGAGGCGCGCAGATCGGCGACGTCGTCGAGCAGCGGGTGATCGTTCTCGTGGCCGATCGCGCTGACGATCGGCGTGGATGCTGCCGCCACGGCCCTCACGAGACGCTCGTCGCTGAATCCGAGAAGCGTCTGCGGGTCGCCCCCGCCCCGGGCGATGACGATCACGTCGACATCGGGGTCGGCGTCGAGACGCGCCAGCGCCGCGAGCGTCTCCGGCACGCACCGGTCGCCCTGCACGGCGGCGTACTCGGTGCGGAACCGCACCTGCGGCCAGCGGAGCTCCGCATTGCGGTGCACGTCCTTCTCGGCATCGGACTTCTCGCCGGTGATCAGCCCGATCACGTGCGGGAGGAAGGGCAGGCGCTTCTTGCGTCCCGGATCGAACAGTCCCTCCTGGCGCAGCTGCAGACGGAGTTTCTCGAGCTTCTCGAGCTGGTCGCCGAGACCGACGTGCTTCATCGCGGAGACCGCGAAGCTGAAGTCGCCGGCCTTCACGAAGTAGTCGGCCTTGACCGCGGCCACGACATGATCACCCACTGCCAGGTCGCCGGGGATCCGCGGGCGCACACTCGACCAGATCCGGATCGAGATCTGCGCGTCCGAGCGGGTGTCCTTGAGACGGGCGAAGATGTTGCCGCCGCGGACGTTCCAGGACGTGATCTCGCCCTCCACCCACACGGTGTTCCACCGGGCCACGAAGTCGCGGATCGTGGCGTTGAGGCGTGCGACCGATGTCGGAGCATCGGCCGATGAGTCGCGCGGAGCGACCGCATCCGCCGGGGGAGTCTCGCCGGATCCCGTCGAGGCTTCGAAGACCGTCATCCGCTCAGTGCACCTTCCCGCTCCTGCTCAGGTTGTCGACGGTAGAATTCAAGAGTGACCTCGACTGCCGTTCATCTGCCCCTTCCGCGCGTTCCACGAGTACGTGGGGCGGCCGGGCGGCTTCAGGATAACCCGGTCGTCGGGAACAAGCGCGTTCTGCTCGCCGCTCCGCGCGGATACTGCGCCGGGGTCGACCGCGCCGTGGTCGCCGTCGAGAAGGCGCTCGAGCGCTATGGCGCCCCTGTCTACGTGCGCAAGCAGATCGTGCACAACATCCACGTGGTGACCGAGCTCGAAGACAAGGGTGCGATCTTCGTCGAGGAGGTCGACGAGGTCCCCGAGGGCGCGCATGTCGTCTTCAGCGCGCACGGTGTCTCACCTGCCGTCGTCGCGGCGGCATCGGATCGCGGACTGCACGCGATCGACGCGACCTGCCCTCTGGTCACGAAGGTGCACCGCGAGGCCGTCCGCTTCGCCCGCGACGACTTCGAGATCCTGCTCATCGGCCACGAAGGCCACGAAGAGGTCGAGGGCACTGCGGGGGAGGCGCCCGAGCACGTGACGATCGTGAACTCGCCGGCCGAAGCCGACACCGTGCAGGTGAAGGATCCCTCGAAGGTCGTCTGGCTCTCGCAGACCACGCTCTCGGTCGATGAGACCATGGAGACGGTGAATCGCCTGCGTGCGCGGTTCCCCGAGATGCACAATCCCCCGTCCGATGACATCTGCTACGCGACGCAGAACCGTCAGGTCGCCATCAAGAAGGTCGCGGCGAATGCCGACCTCGTGATCGTCGTCGGTTCGTCGAACTCGTCGAACTCGGTGCGCCTGGTCGAGGTCGCACTCGAGTACGGCGCGAAGGCCGCCTATCGCGTGGACTACGCCGAAGAGGTCAAGCAGGAGTGGCTCGACGGCGTCGCCACGGTGGGCGTCACCAGCGGCGCTTCCGTTCCGGAGGTCCTCGTGCACGAGGTGCTCGAGGCGCTCGAAGGAGCCGGGTACCGCGACGTCGAAGAGGTCAAGACGGCGGAAGAGGACCTGATGTTCTCGCTGCCGAAGGAACTGCGGCAGGATGCTGCGGGCCAGCGCGATGCGCGTGCGCTGGGAGGTCGTTCCTCCGGTGGGAATGCGTGACAGTGGCGCCACGGAGGCGGCACCGACGCTGATCGGCTCGGTTCAGCGTGCGCTCCGGCTGGTCGACATCGTGGCGAACTCGCCACGACCCGTGCCGGTCAAGAGTCTCGCGGCGCGAACGGGTCTCACCCCCGGGACGACGTACAACCTCGTGCGGACGCTGGTGCATGAGGGGTATCTCGTGAGCGAGCCCGACGGTCTGGTCCTCGGCGAGAACTTTCCCGCATTCCGGTCGCGGTCCGATGCGGGCGGCGTGTTCTTCGCCCATGTCCGCGCGGCGCTGCGCCGCGCCACCGAAGAGGTGGGCGCCACCGCCTACCTCTCCCGCTACGAGAATGGCGAGCTGCACCTCGTCGACATCGTGGATGCTGCTCGCAGCCCGCGGATCGACCTGTCGGTCAGTCTCGACTCGAGCGCGCACGCGACAGCGCTCGGCAAGCAGATCCTCGCGGACCTGAGTCGCGATGAGCGGATGGACTATCTCTCGCGCCACCCGCTGGAGCAGCTCACGCCCCGCACGATAAGGGACCCGCAGGCTCTGCTGACGGCGCTCGAGCGTTCCCGCGGATTCGCCGTGGACTGTGAGGAGTACGCGATCGGAAATGCCTGTGTCGCCGTTCCGGTGACCGCTCCGAACATCAGGGCGTCGCTCGCCGTCTCGCTTCCGGTAGGCCATCCGCGGCTCGATCGCGGCCTCGTCGAGAAGCTCCGACTGGTGGCACGGCGGTTGTCGCTCCATCTGGGTGCGGAAGCGCTGGGCGGCAGTGCCTCCCGTCTCGCGACGTCGTTCTGACGCTCGCCGCTTACAGCACCTGCGTCTCTTCACTATCTGAAGAAGTGCCACTGGTGCTCGGGCACACGCTTTCCATAACATGTGAGAAGTAGTCGTCTGTGCAATCGGCGCTACTGGTGGTGGAACGTCCCCAGCGTTCCTCGATCCACTTGGATGACGAACGTCCCCAGCGTTCCGAGTCCGCGGCCCCGAGGAGTCCCCACTCCTCCGGGGCCGCCATCATGTGCGGGGCGGTTCAGACGCTCCCTGGGAACACCTCCTAGTCGATCGGACTAGCATGCTGGGATGACGGACCAGCGGCCCCAGTACGGCGAAATCGCGACCCTCGACGAGCAGCGCAGGGCAGCCGGGCTGCCCCCGCTGGGCGAGGTTCCGACCGCCGATGTCGGTGCACCCTCGAGCCGGCCCGCTCAGACTGGCAGCGCCCCGACCGGTTCGGCCGCCGCGCGTCCGCGTCCGGTCGACCGATTCGTGACGATCGCCCTGCTCGCCTACGGTCTGGTGAACGTCGTCATGACGGGCCTGTCGTACCTCGACTTCTCCACGGCGATGAATCAGATGATGAGCGTGCTCGGTGTGGACGGAGAGTTCACGAACTTCGCGCAGGGCAGGACCTGGGGCACGATCGCCGCGATCGTCCTGGTGGTCGGCTGGTCGCTGACCGCGTTCTTCTCGATCCATCGCCTTCGCACCGGCAAGCGCTCCTGGTGGGTGCCGCTCGCCGGCGCGGCGATCACTCTGCTCGTGGCGTCCGTCTGCGCCTCGATCCCGCTGATGAACGATCCCGCCTTCATCGACTTCGTCGCCAAGACAGCCGGCCAGTGACCGTCTGAACGAAAGATGCCCCCGGCCGATCGGCCGGGGGCATCTGTCATTCGGAACGGATCAGCTCTTCGACTGACCGTACGAGCCGAGCTGACGCGTGGACTCGATCACGCGAGCGGCCATGGCCGTCTCGGCGATCTTGCCCCAGGCGCGCGGGTCGTACTGCTTCTTGTTGCCGACCTCGCCGTCGACCTTCAGGACGCCGTCGTAGTTCTTGAACATGTAGTCCGCGATCGCACGGGTGTACGCGTACTGCGTGTCGGTGTCGATGTTCATCTTGATGACGCCGTTGGCCACCGCGAGGGCGATCTCGTCGTCGGTCGAGCCCGAGCCGCCGTGGAAGACGAGGTCGAGCGGCTTCGGGCCGGTGTTGTACTTCGCGGCGACCTGCTGCTGGATCTCGCCGAGGAGTTCGGGGCGCAGCTTCACTCCGCCGGGCTTGTACACACCGTGGACATTGCCGAAGGTGAGAGCGGCGATGTAGCGACCCTGCTCGCCGAGGCCGAGAGCCTGCACGGCCTGGTCGACGTCCGCGAAGGTCGTGTAGAGCGCGTCGTTGGAGCCCTCGTGCGCGACACCGTCTTCCTCGCCGCCGACGACGCCGATCTCGACCTCGAGGATCGCGTTGATGTTCTTCATGCGGGGGAGGAGATCCTTGGCGATCTCGATGTTCTCCGCCAGGGGGACAGCCGAGCCGTCCCACATGTGCGACTGGAAGATCGGGTTGCGTCCGGCCTTGACCTCTTCTTCAGAGGCGGAGATCAGCGGCTCGACGAAGCCGGCGAGGGCATCCTTCGGGCAGTGGTCCGTGTGGAGCGCGACGGTGATCGGGTAGTTCTTCGCGACCTCGGTCGCGAAGCGGGCGAAGGCCAGTGCGCCAGTCGCGCGTGCCTTGACCGTGTGGCCGGCGAAGTAGTCCGCTCCACCGGTGGTGACCTGGATGATTCCGTCGGAACCTGCCTCGGTCAGGCCCTGGAGGACCGAGTTGATCGTCTGCGAGCTGGAGACGTTGAAAGCCGGGTACGCGAAGCCGCCGGCCTTCGCGCGGTCGAGCATTTCGGCGTACTGATCCGGGGTGGCGACGGGCATGAGAACTCCTGCGATTTGGGAAGCCGGGACAGCAGTCACTCTATCGGGGCTGACTGTCGGATGCTGTCGGAGCGGACCGGCCGACCACCTCCTCCTGCGCCCACGTTAAGAATCGCACTTCCTTCGTCGCCGCCTGACCGAAAACAGGCGTTTCACGCCCGCCCGATGGTTAGGCTGACCGCATGGTTAGTCTTACAGCGGATCTGAGCCCCCTTCGTCCCGATCGAAATCTCGCGATGGAGCTGGTGCGGGCCACTGAGGCAGCCGCCATCCGTGCCGTCCCCTTCATCGGTCGTGGCGCGAAGGAAGCGGCCGACGGCGCAGCCGTCGACGCCATGCGTGCGTTCCTCGGAACCGTCGCCTTCCAGGGTCGTGTCGTGATCGGCGAGGGCGAGAAGGACAACGCGCCGATGCTCTTCAACGGCGAGGAGGTCGGCACAGGCACTGGCCCCGAGTGCGACATCGCGGTCGACCCGATCGATGGCACGTCGCTGACAGCCGCGGGGCGCCAGAACGCGCTCTCCGTCATCGCCGTCTCCGACCGGGGCTCGATGCTCGACGCGTCGTCCGTGTTCTACATGGACAAGCTCGTCACGGGACCCGCCGGCGTCGGAGTGGTCGACATCCGTCTTCCGATCGGTGAGAACATCCGCAAGCTCGCCGGGGCCCTCGGAAAGCCGGTGGACGAGATCGTCGTATCGGTGCTGAACCGCCCGCGTCATGAGCAGCTGATCCAGGAGATCCGGGATGCCGGGGCCGGCACGCGACTGATGAGCGACGGTGACGTCGCCGGTGGCATCAACGCGGCCAGGCACGCCGCCCGCACCGACATGTGCGTGGGCGTCGGAGGCAGCCCTGAGGGAATCGTGACGGCGTGTGCCATCAAGGCGCTCGGCGGGCACATCCAGGGGAGACTCTGGCCTCGCGACGACGACGAGCGCCAGCGAGGCATCGATGCCGGACTCGACATGGACAAGGTCTATGAGGCCAACGACCTCGTGCGCGGAGACAACACGATCTTCGTTGCCACGGGTGTCACGGATGGGCAGCTCGTGGCCGGCGTCCGCCGTGAGCACGGGTACATCTACACCGAGAGCGTCGTGCTGCGCGGTGCGTCGGGAACCCTTCGGAGGATCGCCTCGGAGCACCTCGTCTCGAAGTGGCTCTGATCTCTCAGATCTGAGCGGAACCGGTCATCGTTACCGACCCGGTACCGCCGTGCGCAGCGCCGAGCCGAGGTTTCCCGCGCGTCCGTGTCACAATTGTCACTGGATTTGTCGCCGTCGACGGAGCCGCCAGGCACCGCAGGCACAGGAGGGCAGACCGATGACAACGCAGCACACGAATGGTTCCAAGGCCGCGCCGACCAAGATCGTGACGACGCCCACCGGTCGCATCATGCGGATCAATGTCGATGAGGCCGGTGTGCCTCTTCCGACGGGGACTCCGGCGCCGCCTGTGGTCAAGACCGCTGTCGCAGACCCCGCTCGTCGCGCTGACGTGCTGTTCCGAAAGCGCCTCGATGAGGGGCACGAAGTCAGCTCCTGGTGGATGATCGGCGCTTTCGTCGTGACCAGCGGTCTCGTCATCCTTCTTCTCAGCGGCGTACCGGGCGTCGCCTGACCTCAGTTCCGGGTCCCTTCGGGGTGGATCGCCCCGGAGTCCGGCCCCGGCTGTACTGACTCTCCGTTGCCGAGACGAGAGCGGACGTCTCCGACGTCGGCCTGAATCGATGAACCCGGCTCTCCGGACGCCTTGTCGTAGGCGTGGTGGATGCCGACGTTCGAGTCGAGTTCCTTCTCCGAGTCGATCATGAGCTCGGGCGCGGTGAAGCGTCGGGTCTGCGCGGTGACCGCAGGTGCGACCGAGTCGAGTGTCGACGAGCTGATGCCGGGGAACTGCCGAGCTGTCACGAGCACCCTGCTCTCGAGTGAGCCGGCGAACCTGTTGTAGCTGTCGACGGTGCGCTCGAGCGCACGGCGCAGGTCGTCGGCATGCCCGGCGAGCACCCCGAGCCGGTCGTACAGCTGCGTTCCCAGGTTCAGAAGCGCTCGTGCTTCGGTCGACACTTCCTGCTGCGTCCAGCTGTAGGCGACCGTCTTGAGCACCGCCCACAGGTTCACGGGCGACGCGAGGGCGACCCTCTTGCTGAAGGAGTAGTCCAGCAGCGTCGGGTCTTCGTCGATGGCCGCCGCGAGGAGCGACTCGCTCGGCAGGAAACAGATGACGAACTCGGGGCTCGCGTCGAGACCCGACCAGTAGGCCTTCTTCGCGAGTGCGTCTATGTGGGCGCGCACCGCCTTCACATGCTTCTGCATGTGCGCGCGTCGCTGGGCCTCGTGCGCATCGCCGATCGGCAGCGCCGAGGCCTCGAGATAGGCGTCGAGCGGCACCTTCGCGTCGACCGCGATCGACGTGCCGCCGGCCAGGCGGATCACCATGTCGGGGCGGCCCTGGCCGCGGTCTGACGAGATGGTCGACTGCAGGTCGAAGTCGACGTGACGGATCAGCCCTGCGGCCTCGACGACGCGGCGCAGCTGGGTCTCGCCCCAGACGCCGCGCGTGGCTGTCGACCGCAGCGCCCCGGCGAGTGATTCGGTGGTCGATCGCAGCGCCTCGTCGGACTCCTGAGCGCGCCTGAGCTGCTCGGCGAGGGAACCGAACTGCGCATGCCTCTCCTGCTCGATGGCCGCGACTTTCTGCTGCATCTGCTGCAGGCTCTCGCGAACGGGGGCGAGCGCCGTGAGCACCGCATTCTGCTGCTGCACACGCTGCGCCTCGGCGCGCTGCTCGAGTCGCGCGTGCTCGACGGCATCCCGATACAGGTCGTACTGCCGGTCGCGATCGTCTCGGGCGGCGGCGAGCTCCGCCTCGATGCGGGCGAGATCCGCCGCACCGCGCGAGCCGTGGAGGAACCATCCCACTGCGACGCCGGCCACGAGCGCGGCCAGGAGGAGAACGAGCGTGAGAGCATCCATGTGCTCCATGATGCGCTCGGCCACGGACATTCGTCCGGTGCGACTCAGGCGACCGCGCGCTCCGGAGTGGCGACGACCGGATCGGTCACACGCAACGCGAGCGCATCGGCCAGGGAGAAGACGTCGGACGCGCCGTGCCGGCGGGCGGCATCGATGACGATGTGCGCGCAGGCGAGCGCGTCAGCGAGCGCGTCATGGTGCGAGAATCCGGTGAAACCGGCGGCCTCGGCGGCCTTCGGAAGTCGGTACGACTCGAGCTCGTAGGTCTTGCGCGCCACCTGCAGGCTGCACAGCGAGCGATACGGCGGGCAATCGCCACCCGTGGCCTCCGACGCGCGGCGGAGCACATTGAGGTCGAAGCCCGCGTTGTGCGCCACGAGCACGTCTGCACCTGCGAAGGCGCACAGACGGTCGAACTGATCCGTCCAGCTCGCGGCGTCCCGCACATCGTGCGCCCGGATGCCGTGGATCTTCGTGTTCCACTCCTGGAACTCGTCGTGCCCGGCGGGCGGGCGGATCAGCCATCCGGCCGTCGCGACGATCCGGCCATCGCGCACACGCACGAGGCCGACGGAGCAGGCGGAGGCGGGGCTGGAATTCGCCGTCTCGAAGTCGATAGCGGTGAAGTCCAGTGGCACATCCCCACTCTCTCCCGGCATCCGAGACGCTCCCGGATGACTCGCCGTAGGCTGGCGACATGAGTACCGAGCGAGCGACATCCTTCGGCGCCGAAGCCGCGAACTATGAGGCCGGGAGACCCGACTATCCCTTCGAAGCGGTCGCGTGGATGCT
Source organism: Microbacterium sp. Leaf161 (assembly GCF_001423645.1). Lineage (NCBI taxonomy): Bacteria > Bacillati > Actinomycetota > Actinomycetes > Micrococcales > Microbacteriaceae > Microbacterium > Microbacterium sp. Leaf161. Next base: position 2,490,397 of record NZ_LMOW01000001.1, read on the forward strand.
CGAGCCGATGCCGCACGGTTCCCGTCGCATCGCCGATGTCGGCGCGGGAACGGGCAAGCTCACTCGCGTGCTCGCTCAGGCGCCCGACGCCGAGGTCGTGGCCGTCGACCCGGACGCCACCATGCTCGAGACCCTGCGTCTGAGCGTTCCCGGTGTTCCCACGTTCCAGGGGACCGCCGAGCGGATGCCGTTGCCCGACGCGAGCCTCGACGCCGTCGTGCTCGGTCAGGCGTGGCACTGGGTGCAGCCGGCGGCCGCGTCTGCCGAGCTCGGACGAGTCGTCCGCACCGGGGGAGTCCTCGGGTTGATCTGGAACATCCGCGACGAGCGCGTGGAGTGGGTTCGTCGCCTGACGGACATCATGCACAGCAGCCCGGCCGAGAACATGGTCAACGGCCCCGGGTCCGACGGCCCCCGCATCGAGGCGCCCTTCACGCACGTCGAGAAGCAGCAGTGGGAGTGGAGCCGCCCGATGAGCAGGGCGAGACTGCACCAGATGGCGCTCTCACGCAGCTACCTCATCACCGCTCCCGCCGACGAGCGCGCGGAGATCACGCGACGGATGGATGCCCTGTTCGACGAGCTGGGGCTCGAAGGCGAGTCGACGATCGACCTCCCCTACGTGACGCACGCGTTCCGCGCCGTGCGCGCCTGACCGGCATCCCGGAGGGGCTGCGCATCTGCGCCAGGTAGACTCGACCCCCGTGGCTCTCACTATCGGAATCGTCGGCCTGCCCAATGTCGGCAAGTCCACCCTTTTCAACGCTCTCACCAAGAACGACGTGCTCGCGGCGAACTACCCGTTCGCGACGATCGAGCCGAACGTCGGGGTGGTGAACCTGCCGGACCCGCGGCTCGACAAGCTCGCCGAGATCTTCGGCAGCGAGCGCATCCTGCCGGCAGCGGTGTCGTTCGTCGATATCGCCGGCATCGTGCGCGGCGCGAGCGAGGGCGAGGGTCTCGGCAACAAGTTCCTCGCGAACATCCGCGAGGCCGACGCGATCGCCCAGGTCGTGCGCGGTTTCGCAGATGACGATGTGGTGCATGTCGACGGTGCGGTCAACCCGGCATCCGACATGGAGACCATCAACGCCGAGCTCATGCTCGCCGACCTCGAGACCGTCGACAAGGCGATCACGCGGTACGAGAAGGAGGTGCGCGGCAAGAAGATCGAGCCCGTCGTCCTCGAGACCGCCAACGCGGCCAAGGATGCCCTCGAGCGCGGCGTGCTGCTGTCCGTCGCCGGCATCGATCTGACTCCGATCCGCGAGCTCGGGCTTCTCACGGCCAAGCCGGTCATCTTCGTCTTCAACGTCGACGAGGGCGTGCTCACGAATGATGCCCGCAAGGCGGAGCTCGCCGCTCTGGTCGCTCCGGCGAAAGCGATCTTCCTCGACGCGAAGATCGAGTCCGAGCTGATCGACCTCGACCCCGAGGATGCCGCAGAGCTGCTCGCGTCGACCGGCCAGGACGAGTCCGGTCTCGACCAGCTCGCCCGCATCGGCTTCGACACCCTCGGTCTGCAGACTTACCTCACGGCCGGCCCCAAAGAGGCGCGCGCGTGGACGATCCCCAAGGGATCCAAGGCGCCGCAGGCTGCCGGCGTCATCCACACCGACTTCGAGAAGGGCTTCATCAAGGCCGAGATCGTCTCGTTCGACGACCTCGTCGAGACCGGCTCCGTCGTCGAAGCCCGATCCAAGGGCAAGGCCCGCCTCGAGGGCAAGGACTACGTCATGCAGGACGGCGACGTCGTGGAGTTCCGCTTCAACAACTGAGGCGGGTCCGGCCGAGCGCTGAGGAGATTGAGGGCGGCTCGTACGACGCCGCGCGTCGCGAATCAGATCTCGTCGCCACGCAGAGCGCGCACGGTCCAGCCGACCCGCACCAACGCCTCCGCAAGGCGGTCGGCGGCAGCCCGCGCGACGTCGAAGCTCGCATCGGAGCAGACGTCGACGGCGATCGGCGGCGGATCGGCGAAGCGTGGTATCTGCACCTCCGCCCAGGCGTCGGGCGAAAGCGGTACCCGAGGGGACGCGGTGCGTGCGTCTCTGATGGCACTGTCCGACGCGAAAGCGATGACGTCCAGCGCATGGAGCTTGGTGATCGGCATGTCCACGACGATGGTCACGACGAAAGCCGCGTTTGCGGTATCCCGGAACTCTGGCCTCACCGCATGAAGGTATCACTCGGCGCGAACATCCGGTCTAGCCGCGACGCTCGACGTCCTGACGCAAGACCTCGGGCCAGGCTTCGACATCTCTCGGGGTGCGGGCGACCGACAGGGTCGTCTGCGGGAGCAGCTCTGCGAGGGATTCCGCGGTCGACAGCGGGTGGCCGGGATCATGCACCCACGCCAAGATCGTCGTCGGCACATCGATCCGCGCGACGGCCTCAGGGGCAGGGAGGTCGCTGAGGCCCGCGCCGCGCAGCAACGACGGCAACAGAGCGTCAGCGACGTCGGGCCATGTCTCCGGCGCGCCGACGGTGGCCGGGGGCGGAACTGATCCCCGAGTGGCGGCGTGGAATGCTTCCACACCGTCAGACTCGATGAGCGCAGCCGCTGCTCGGTAGTTCGCGGCCTGATCGGGTCTGGTGTCCCATGCGGTGGGCGGCACCATGAGCGTGAGCCCCGTGAACCGGTCAGGCTCGAGCGACGCGGCGTGCAAGAGAGTCGCGGCGCCCATGGAGGGGCCGACTCCATGGACGCGTTCGCCCGGGAACCAGTGATCGAGCAATCGCAGAAGATCCTCGGCGAGGTTGTGCCAGCGGTAGTCCTCGGGGACCTTTCGCCCCGTCGACCTGCCATGGCCGCGTGCGTCGTATCGCAGCAGTCGCGTTCCGCTGAGCCCTCGACCCAGGTCGAGATTGAGCACTCGATCGCGGGCACGGCTCGACGTGAGGCCGTGCAGCTGGACCACCGGGTGTCCGCCTTCATCGCTCAAGGACACAGCCAGCTCGGCTCCGGGCACCTCGAAAGTGGGCATCGGGCTCCTCGATCGGTGACTCACCGCGTCGGCTCGGGCAGTCGTGGAGTTTTCAGGTTATCTGGGGCCGCTAAGGTACTGCCCATGCGACTGACCAACGTCACGCACCTCCGCCTCCCGTTCGGACGGCTCTGGGGGTACGACGTGAGCGCGTCTGGGCTCGGGCGACCCATCCCCGTGTCATTCGATCAGCGACTCCATGTCGGAGCAGGCGACCGATCGGGCTCATGGATGGCATTGTCCTTCCGGCTGCCTGCAGCGACTCGACGCGAGTCGATCGCCGATGCCTGGCTGACTGTCGTCGCTCGCCACGGCACGCTGCGATCGGCATTCGCGCCCGGTGCTGACGGCGATCCCGTGCTTCACGAGATCGAGATCGGCCCCGGAAGCTGGGTCGAGCATCAGGTGGCCCCCGGCCAGGCTGTCAACGAGGCCTTGCGGGACATCCTCGACGCGGCATGTTCGCCGTACCAGCATCCTTCGCATCGCCTGTGCGTGTTGGAGACCGCTGCGGGGCTCACGGTCGTGATCGCGGCGGACCACGCGCACGTCGACATGTGGTCGATGCTGGTGATCGCGCGCGACCTGTTGTCTGCGCTCGACGCCGAGAGGGCAGGCGCGAAACCGATGCCGGGGGCGGCGCCGGCGTTCGTCGAACACACGCAAGCATTGCTCGATCGGGATGCTGCGCCAGACCACGTTCGTCAGCGATGGAAAGACATCATCGAGGACAGCGGTGGTGTGATGCCGCAGTTCCCGTTGCCGCTCGGCACGCCCGAGCCGCATCGTGAGCGCGTGGAAGTGCGCGATGTGTTCGACGTCGACGATGCGGCAGCCTTTGCCGTGCAGGCGCGTGACGACGGCGTCTCGACCCTCGCACGCGCGGTGGTCGCGATGACCGCGGTGACGCGCGAGCTGGCGGGCACCCCGCTTCGAGCCGTGTTTCCCGTGCACAGCCGCTTCGAGAACACGTGGCATGACTCGGTCGGCTGGTTCATCACCAACTCCGTCCTCGAGTCGGACGTCGCCGAGCCGCGCGCGGCGGCGGCCGCGGTGAAAGAGGCGGTGCAACTCGGTGCGTGGCCGCTCGCCGACGTACTCGCCCCGTGGGGTGGCATGCCCGTAGCGCCTGGGATGTTCGCGATCTCATGGCTGGACCTGCGCAGGCTGCCTGTGCGAATCGACTCCGTCGCGCTCGACGCCCAGTATGTCAGCGCGGCGACCGACACCGACGGCGTCATGCTGTGGTTCATCCTCGATGAGTCGGGCCTGCACCTGCGATGCCGCTATCCCGATACCGCTGAGGCTCGCGCCAACGTCGGCGGGTGGCTCGACCTGCTTGTGGCCAGACTGCAGGCGGACGCGCGGTCCTCTGTCCGTGGGCGACTGCAGGTCGCCGACCGGACCTTCCGGCTCGAGCGTGCGAGCCGCGATGACATCGAGGCCATCGCCGCACTGCTGCTCGATGATCAATTCGGCTCGGACCGTGAGAGCGTCGAGCTCGAGCGATATGAAGCCGCCTTCAGCGCGGTCGCTCGCGACAGTTCCCACTATCTGGGGGTTGTCCGCGACAGTGCCGACCACATGGTCGCCACGATGCAACTCACCGTCATCCCCGGCCTCTCGCGCGGTGGTTCGACCCGATTGCAGATCGAGGGACTGCGGGTTGCGCCGGGGGAGCGGTCACGGGGCTTGGGCACGGCGATGCTCGAGTGGGCACACGAATTCGGTCGCGCGCGGGGCGCGCGACTGGCGCAGGTGACCACAGACGAAGCACGGGATCGGACTCGCGCCTTCTATACCCGACTCGGATATCAGACTGCCCATGTCGGGCTGAAACGGCACATCTAGCGGCGTACGCTAGCCGTGTTGCCGACCGAAGGACTTCGCCGTGTCTGATCACAACGCGCACATACCCGCCCCGGACGAGCCGTCAGTCCCGGAACTCGAACTCGACGAGACCGTCGCGCCGCGACCGGAGGAGGAGATCGCCGATGTGCTGCGGACGGAACCCGACCTCGAAGACCGCAGCGATCGTTCCGAGTGAGAAGGCGTCTGAGGCTGGGGTGAGGCCGTGGCGCGTGCCTGGCACGCGTGGTCGCGCAAGGCCACGCTCACGGTGACGATCTCGCCTCGGACCCGGTGACGGCGGCTGCCGTCGCCGTCTGCGAAGCTCGGACCCTCGCTACGCGACGAGTGGGTGCGGGTAGGTGCCGTCTCGGCCCTGGAAGCTCAGGATGCTGGGGTTCTGGATCACTCCCTGGCGGATCTCGATCGCGCGTGTGAGCGTCGAGTTCTCGGCCCATGCCTCGGGACCCGAGAGCACGGTGCGGAGGAAGGGCAGCAGCGCCTCGCTGATGTCCCACGTGGCGGAATTCCACAGGTATGACGGGCTGTGATCGACAGCGTAGTAGTTCACGCCCTGACCCACCGTGAACATCGGCTCCTCGAACGACGTCGGGATGGCCCATTCGAAGCCCATGCCCTCGTCGCAGGAGACGTCGATGATCAGGCTGCCCGATGCGAATCGGTCGAGGTCCTCGGTTCGGAGATACGTCAACGGCGCTGCGACGTCCTGCAGGGTGCAATTGACGACGATGTCGTAAGTCGCCAGGAAATCGGGGAGGAGCACGGGGCCGTCGTCCGTCTCGACTGTGCTGAGGTGCGTGGGCCCGTCGTCGGTGTTGAGCTGGGTGAGGTGAGAGTTGTGGATGGGGGAGCCCACCGCCGCTGCCCCGCGCTGCGTGAGGACTTCGATGTCGTGGACTCCGTGCGCGTTCAGTGCGGTCACTGCACCTCGTGCGGTCGCGCCGAAACCGATGACGACGGCGCGAAGTCGCGGCCCGTAGTCGCCGGTCGAACCGACGAGGCTCAGAGCATGGATGACCGAGCAGTAACCGGCCAGCTCGTTGTTCTTGTGGAAGACGTGCAGACTCATGTCGCCCTGTGAGGTCCAGTGGTTCATGGCCTCGAACGCGATCAGTGTGAGGCGGCTGTCGATCGCGGTCTGCGTGAGTGCCGCATCCTGCACGCAGTGCGGCCAGCCCCAGAGGATCCGCCCCTCGGCGAGCTCGGCGACGTCTGCGAGCTGCGGTTTGGGCAGCAGCAGGACGTCGGCGGAGGCGAGCACCTCGGCGCGATCGGCGACGCGTCCCACGCGGGTTTCGACGTAGCCGGGCTCGAGCTGGAAGTCGGTGCCGTAGCCGCGCTCGACGATCATGCGAGCACGAATATCTGCGTGGATGCGGTCGAGGTGGCGAGGATGGATGGGGAGGCGTCGCTCGTTCTCCATCGAGGAGTTCGCCAGCACACCGAGGGTCAGAAGGCCCTGGGTCGCGGTCGAAGTCGAGGGTGACGTGCGAACTGCGGACGAGCGTGTCGTGTCGGACAACGGGTTCCCATCTTCGGGGAACCAGGGTCAGCTCCTGCCCTGACTCTATGCCCCTGGGCGGCGGGGCGTCGCGCGGGGCCGATCTTCGTATCCTGCTCGGGCTACGCTTGATGTCGATCCCTGACACTCGAACGAGGAGCCGCGCGCCCATGACCGATACCCAGATCTTCGAGCCAGAGGGCCGCGCCATCCCCTTCGTGGACGAGGGAGACGGCCCCGTGAAGCTGGTTCTGATCCAGGAGCAGGGGCTCGCCGCCGACGTTCTGGGCGTCGCCGCGCACTACCTCGCCGAGGAGGCGGGCTTCCACGTGCTGCGGATCGGACACCGGTCGGAGCCCGAGGCAACGCTCGACGAGCGCGTCGAGGACGTCATCGCCGTGATCGATCACGTGGGCATCGAAGACACCTGGGTCGGCGGTCACGGCTTCGGCGGCACGATCGCACGCGCGCTGGTGTCAGCGCACAGCGACCGGGCCAACGGCCTGCTGCTGCTCGGTGTCGAGGACGTCGACATCGCGGTCGCACCGGCGATCCCCGTGCTCATCGTGCAGGGGACCGAAGACACCGACACCCCCGCAGCGAACGCCGACGCACTGCAGGCGACGATCCCTGACCGGTCGAGCATCAAGACGATCGCGGGCGACCACCTGTTCCCGATGCACCACCCGATCGAGACCGGCGTGATCATCGAGGAATACCTGGACTGGGACTGACTCCGATGGCAGCATCTGGCCGCACCGTCGTCCTCGCGATCGATCTGCAGGCCGGAGTGACACCCGGGTGCTTCGACGAACAGGGCGTGCTCTCCCGCGCCGCAGCCCTGGTCGACAGAGCTCGCGCAGCCGGAGTGCCCGTCGTCTGGGTGCATCACGACCCCGTCGGCACGGGCACGCCTGAATGGGAGCTGGCGGCTCCGCTGCATCGCGCAGAGGGCGAGCCCCTCGTGCGCAAAAACTACCGGGACTCGTTCGCCGATACGACCCTGCGAGCGACGCTCGACGAGCTGGGTGCGACGCGTCTGGTGATCACCGGCGCGCAGTCCGACTTCTGCGTGCGCACCACCACGCAGCGCGCAGCAGCCGAGGGGTACGACGTCACGCTCGTGAGCGACGCGCACACCACGGTCGACACCGAATGGGACGGCGTGCCGATCTCGGGCGAGCAGATCGTCGCACACACCAACATGTACTTCTCAGGACTGCGGTATCCGGAGCAGGAGTTCGGGATCGCGACGCACGATCAGGTCGTTCTCTGACGACCCGACCCGAGTCTGAGATTCCCTCGCCGCCTGAGATGATGGTCTGATGACCGCCACCCTCGTCGCCCAGAACCTGGCAGGCGGCTACGGCCACCGCATCCTCTTCGAGGGGCTCGATCTGACGGTCGCTCCTGGCGACGTGATCGGCGTCGTCGGGGCGAACGGGGCGGGCAAATCGACGCTTCTCCGCCTTCTCGCCGGGGTGGACGCGCCGATGGGAGGGTCGATCTCGCTCGCACCCACTGACGCGTTCGTCGGGTGGCTGCCACAGGAGCACGAGCGAGTAGAAGGTGAGACGGTCGCGGAGTACATCGCGCGCCGCACCGGGTGCGCGGCGGCGACGCGAGATATGGATGCGGCTGCGGCGGCGCTCGGCGACCCGACGCTCGCGCCGGCGGGCACAGACCCGGCAGACACCTACTCTCAGGCGCTCGACCGGTGGCTTGCAAGCGGGGCGGCCGATCTCGACGACCGCATCCCTGCCGTGCTCGCCGACCTCGGGCTCCCGAGCGGCAGCGGTGTCGCGGCTGATGCGCTCATGACCGGGCTGTCGGGTGGTCAGGCTGCTCGCGTCGGCCTCGCGGCGTTGCTGCTGTCGCGCTTCGACATCGTGTTCCTCGACGAGCCGACCAACGATCTCGACCTCGATGGGCTCGATCGACTCGAGTCGTTCGTCCGCGGACTCCGTGGTGGTGTCGTGCTCGTCAGCCACGACCGCGAGTTCCTGGCGCGCAGCGTGACTCGTGTGCTCGAGCTCGATCTCGCACAGGGATCGAATCGCCTCTACGGCGGCGGCTACGACGCCTTCATCGAAGAACGAGCCGTCGTGCGCCGGCACCTGCGGGAGAGGTACGACGAGTTCGCCGACAAGAAGGCCGACCTCGTCTCGCGTGCCCGCACCCAGCGCGAGTGGTCGAGCCAGGGTGTGCGCAACGCGATGAGGAAGTCGCCGGACAACGACAAGATCAAGCGCAAGGCGTCGGCCGAGTCGAGCGAGAAGCAGGCGCAGAAGGTGCGTCAGATGGAGAGCCGGATCGCGCGCCTGGATGAGGTCGAGGAGCCCCGCAAGGAGTGGCAGCTGGAGTTCACGATCGGTTCGGCGCCTCGATCGAGCAGTGTGGTGTCGACGCTCAGCGGTGCAGTGTTCCGGCAGGGGACCTTCGCCATGGGGCCGCTTTCGCTGCAGATCGATGCCGGCGACCGCATCGGCATCACCGGCCCGAACGGTGCTGGCAAGTCGACGCTGCTGCGAGCTCTTCTCGGGCGGCAGGAGCCGGTCGAGGGGACGGCGAGTCTCGGAAGCAGCGTGCAGATCGGCGAGATCGATCAGGCCCGGTCCTCGCTCACCGGCGACACAGCTCTCGCGGACGCGTTCGAGGCTCTCGTGCCCGAGCTGACATCGGTGGAGGTGCGCACCCTGCTGGCCAAATTCGGCCTCAGAGCCGACCACGTCACCCGCCCCGTCGGAGCCCTGTCTCCGGGCGAGCGCACCCGGGCGGCGCTGGCGCTGCTGCAGGCGCGCGGAGTCAACCTGCTGGTGCTCGACGAACCCACGAACCACCTCGATCTGCCGGCCATCGAGCAGCTCGAGCAGGCGCTCGAGTCCTACGCGGGCACGCTGCTGCTCGTGACTCACGACCGGCGGATGCTGGAGGCCGTGCAGACGAACCGTCGATGGAGCGTCGAGAACGGCCAGGTGAGCGAGGTCTGAGGCTCAGCGCCCCTGACGCTTCTTGTAGGGCTTCGGCTGCCCCTTCACGACGGGCGCACGGCCTTTGCCCTTCGACGCCTTGGCCTTGCCGCCGGCCGGGCCCACCGTCTTCGGCGCGGGCGGGGGAGCAGCGGCCACAGTCGCCTGAGCCTCGACGAGGAACAGCTCGCCGACGCTCGTCAGCCGCGGTGTCCCTTCGCGATTGATCAGGGTGTGCCCCACCTCGTCCTCGAGCTTGTCGAGAGAGGTGTAGAGCGATGCCAGGGGGATGCCCAGCTGCTTGGCGGCTCGGGGGAAGTGCAGCGTCTCGGCGGCGACGACGTAGCGACGGAGCAATGCCAGCTTCATGCGGGTGAACGATCCTTCTGAATCCGCGACGATCGCGGGTCCTCACCTAACCTACGCGAGGCGGATGCACGGCCGCCCCACACATACACGGATGCCGCGGCTCGATGAGCCGCGGCATCCGGTGATCCTGTCGTTCAGGCGACCTGCGGAAGAACCGCGAAGGACACAGAGCCTTCGTCGTCGACACCGGCGTCGAGCACCTTGTCATCAAGCGCTGCGGCAGCGGCCTCGTCGAGGAAGAGTCGGGTGCCGGCGACCTCGACCACCCGGTCGTCGGGCTCAGGGTCCGGGGTCACGAGGACCGCGAGGCGTGCGCCTCCGTCCGGGCCGGCAGTAGGCGTGGAATGGATGCGAAGGCCTGCGTCGGTGGCGTCGGTCTGACGGTTGACGAGGGTGTTCACGATTGCGGTGGCGTTATCGGTGAGGGTGAGCACGAGACTCTCCTTCCGGTTGCGGTCACGCCGCGGGTGCGACGTGTCCGGGCTACGATTCCGCACACCCCTGGGGCGATTCAACCCGACGCGCCCGGTTCGGAGGGGTCTCCCACCTGATGCAGAGGTTTTCTCAGGAACACCTGCTCGGTTCCGTCGCCCTGGGGCACCCGCTCCGCCTCTTCATAGCCGCACGCCTTGTAGAGACGTATGTTCGCCTCGCTCAGGCTGCCGGTGAAGAGCTCGGCTTCACGGGCCGTCGACGAACGCTCGGCCGCGTCGAGCAGCGTGCGTCCGATGCCCTCGCCCTGCATGTCGGGGGCTATCGCTATCCGGCCGATCAGCAGCACTCCGTCGGCTTCGACGAATCGGATCACTCCCACCAGACGGCCGTTCTGGCGGGCTGTCAGCCCCCTGCTCGACCGCAGCTCGGCCTCGACTTCGGGCAGGGTCTGGGTCAGCGGAGGCATGTCGGCGCTGCCGTAGATCTGCGCCTCCGAGACGAACGCCGCCCTTTGAAGGGTGAGCACCTCGCCCGCATCCGATTCTGAGACGGGCCCGATCACCACGTCCGATGCGTTCTCGTCGATGTCCGTCTGTGCTCTCTCTGATTTCGTCACTGCGCCACGATCTGATGAGACCGGGGGGACTGTCAACCCCCTCGATCCGGGCGCGCCGCGGAGCTAACCTCGCAGTTCCCAACCCCAGGAGGACTCCATGGCTGAGAAGACCGCGTCCAAGACCGGCACCGCATCCAAGCGCGGAGCGAAGACGACCAGACGACAGAACGCCGAGAAGGGATTCACGGCATCCACGACGCTCGCCGCCAATCTGCAGCTCGTGCTCGTCGACCTGATCGAGCTCTCGCTGCAGGGCAAGCAGGCGCACTGGAACGTCGTCGGCCGCAACTTCCGGGACACGCACCGACAGCTCGATGAGATCATCGACGCCGCGCGCACGTTCAGCGACACGGTCGCGGAGCGCATGCGCGCGCTGCACGCCGTGCCTGACGGGCGCACCGATACGATCGCCGAGTCGACGTCGCTTCCTGCGTTCCCGATGGGCGAGGTCTCGACGACCGACACCATCGATCTCGTGACCGCGCGTCTGGATGCCGTCGTCGGAACGATCCGCGACGTGCACGACGCGGTAGACGAAGAAGACCCCACGTCCGCCGACATCCTGCACGCGGTGCTCGAGAGCCTCGAGCAGTTCGCATGGATGGTCAGCGCCGAGAACCGCACCCCGGCCGGCCGCTGACGTCTGCGGAGGCCTCGCTTCAGGTCTCGTCGTCCGCCCCGCCTCGCTCGGCCTCGCGCCGCACGAGGCGGGGGAGGACGAGCCACAGGAGGAGCACACCCGCGAACGAGGAGACGAGTGCGATGAGCCCCGCGGCGCGATCGACGGTGAAGTCGATGATGAGAGTCGTGACGCCGATCGTGAGCGCGGCGATCGCCACGAGATCGATCTTCACGATGCGAGCGGCCACCCGCACGAGTTCGGGCTTGCGGCGCCGACCGAACAGCGCTCGATGCATGCCCACCGGCGCCAGTGCGAGAATCGTGGCCACCGCGGCGAGCCCCACCAGCACCACGTACACATCTCGCTGGAACTCGTCCATGTCCTCGAATCGAGGAGTGAACGCCACGGCGAGCAAGAACCCCGTGAGGATCTGGGTGCCGGTCTGCATCACGCGCAGTTCTTGCAGCAGCTCCTCCCAGTTGCGGTCGGCTCGCTCGTTGCGCGTCTCATCGCGCCCGTCGCGGCGGTCATCGAGTTCCGCTGATGGCACGGGTCGGTCATCGGGTTCCATGCGGCCAGTCTCGCGGGATTCGTCGCATCCTGTCCAGCCGCTTGTGCGTCGACCGAGAAGGAGATCATGATGACGCTTCCGCCGATCCGGGAATGGTGGTCGGAGCTGTCGCTCGAGGCGCGGGTCGACGTGCTCGGCGAGTCGGCACCGCAGCTGAGCGAACGGGCTCGAGCGGAGATCCGGACGATCACGGGGGCGGTGGTCGGCATGACCGAGACGCTCTCGGACGAGGACCTCGAGTACGCCCGCTCGGAGACACGCTCCGAGATCGCGGACGACGATTCCGACTGAGCCGACGCGCTCAGCTGTCTTCGACGGCCTTCTCCTCGCGCAGTCGGGGTGTCGTTCGGCGTTCCGGACGCAGGCCGGCCTTGTCGGCATAGAACGCGCGGATCCTGTCCATGTCGGCGGCGACGTCACCCGTCAGCTCGAGGGTGGGCCCGAGACCGGTGGTCATCGTGGTGCGGTCGACGAATCCGAGAGTCACCGGCATTCCGGTCTCTCTCGAGATCCGGTAGAAGCCGGATTTCCAGTACTCGTTGCCCCCACGGGTGCCGTCGGGCGTGATGACGAGACCGAAGACGCTGCCGGAATGCACCTGCGCGACGACGTCATTGACGACTCGTGCAGGGTCGGCTCGATCGACTGGGATGCCGCCGATACTCCGCATGATCGGTCCCCGCCACCCCCGGAACAGACTGTTCTTTCCGAGCCAATGCACCTCGATGTCGAGCTGCCACGCGATTGCCAGCATGAGGACGAAGTCCCAGTTCGACGTGTGCGGCGCACCGATCAAAATGGTGGGTCGCACAGGCGTCGCCTCGGCAGTGAGGGTCCAGCGGCTGACTGCCCAGAAGAGGCGGGCGAGGAGTCGTTTGAGCACTCGTCAACCGTAGGGCAGAACTCCTGGTGAGCCACTGTCGTCGGGCGAAGGAGGGCCGTTTCGAGCCATCTCGTCGCCACGGGCGTACGATCGAATGATGGCCAAGACACAGGACTCCGCAGAGCAGGACGCACCGACCGTGCTTCAGCCGCTGACCGGAACTCCGAACCTTCTCGATGACGACGCCGCCGGGTACTGCAGCGGCGGCGTCTGCCACTTCCCTGCGCCGAAGACGCAGTAGCGATCAGACGCCGCCGCAGCGGCGACGGTCAGTGCCCGCCATGCATCGCGTCGGCCAGATCGTCTGCGGGCTTGCGGACGAACGCGCTCAGCGCGACGGCGGCGAGCGAGATGATCGCGGCGATGAGGAACGCCATCCGAGCGCCAGGTGCTCCAGCCGCGGCCGTCTCCAGTCCCTCGGCCTCTCCTGCGTGCAGGATGGCGGAATAGGTGACGGTGAGGACGGCGACGCCGGCGGCCCCGCCGACCTGCTGGAGAGTGTTCAGCACCGCGGAGCCGTGCGAGTACAGCGAGCGCGGCAGTGATCCGAGCGATGCGGAGAACAGGGGCGTGAAGGACATTGCGAGCCCGACCGACATCGCGGCCTGCACGATGATCAGCACCCACCACACGGTGTGTTCTCCGACGGTCGAGTAGTAGAACAGCGCTGCCGACACGAGGATCGTCCCGGGGATCAGCAGCGGGCGCGTTCCACGAGCGTCGTACACGCGGCCCATGACGGGGCCGAGCAGACCCATCAGCACGGAGCCGGGAAGCAGGATGAGACCTGCTTCGAGGGCGTTGAGTCCGGCGACGTTCTGCAGGTACTGCGGGAGCAGCGTCAGCGTGCCGAACATCGACAGCGCGAGGATCGCCATGATGATGACCGCGAACGTGAAGTTGACCGAGCGGAACACCCGCAGATCGAGCAGAGCGTCATCCATCCGCTGCAGCACCAGCTGACGCCAGACGAACAGCGCGAGGGCGACGGCACCCACGACGAGCGCGATCACGCCGCTGGTCTCGCCGGATCCGCCCTCGCCGCCGAACTGGCTGAGACCGAAGACGATTCCGCCGAAGCCGAGTGCCGCGAGCGGGATGGAGAGCACGTCGAGGGGAACCTTGCGCGTCTCTCCGAGGTTCGTCATCCACTTGACCCCGATGAAGAGCGAGATGAGGGCGATCGGCAGGATGATCGCGAACAGCGCGCGCCAGTGGAGCGTCTCGAGGACCGCGCCGGCGAGCGTCGGGCCGATCGCGGGAGCGAGCGAGATGACGAGGCCGACCCGGCCCATCATGCGACCACGCGACTGCGGCGGGACCACGTTCATGATCGTGGTCATGAGCAGCGGCATCATGATTCCGGTGCCGGCGGCCTGGATGACTCGACCCACGAGCAGGACCCCGAAGCCGGGCGCCACGAGGGCGACCAGCGTGCCGAGCGAGAACGAGACCATCGCCGCGATGAAGACCTGGCGGGTCGTGAAGCGCTGCAGGATGAACCCGGTGGTCGGGATCACGACGGCCATGGTCAGCATGAACGCGCTCGTCAGCCACTGGCCGAGCTCGGGCGGGATGCCCAGATCGGCGTTCAGATGCGGGATCGCGATCCCCATCGTCGTCTCGTTGAGGATGGCGACGAACGCGGCGACGAGAAGCAGCCAGATCACGCGCATGTCGCTGCGAGCGATCTCACCGCTCGCCGCAGCCGGGGGCGTGGTGATCGAACCGGTGTCGACGGCAGACATACGGCCTCCTGGGCAAGAGAGAATGAGGGAAGGCGCGCGAGTGCGCGTTGGACATTCAGCGTAACCACAGCTTCGGACATTCCATTCCGGATCCGGGCGAATCCGCTCTCAGCGGAGGCTCAGCCGCGCCGGATCGGTCCCGATGTCGACCTCGCTGACTACGCTGGCGAGATGAGCATGGGTGGCGGACGCGGTGGATTCCGCGGGGTGGATGAGACCGCGCAGCGTCGGCTCAACGCAGAGGCGCCGCGGATCAGCGGCCTGGGTGCCAGAGTGATCGCCCTCTTCCGGCCCTACCGATGGCGCATCTTCTGGACCGGCGTGCTGGTCGTCATCGGCGCCGCGATCGCGGTGATCCCTCCGCTGATCGTCCAGCGCATCTTCGACGACGCCCTTTTCCCGGTCGACGGCGGGGGGCCGCGGCTGCAGCTGTTGATCTGGCTCGTCTCGGCGATGGTCGGATTCTTCCTCGTCTCGGCCGTGCTCGGAGTGGCTCAGACCTGGCTCACCTCGACGGTCGGCAACAGCGTCACCGGCGACCTCCGTGTGCGCCTGTTCGAGCACCTGCAGGCGATGGAACTCGGCTTCTTCACCCGGACGAAGACAGGCGTGATCCAGTCCCGCCTGCAGAACGACGTCGGCGGCGTCTCAGGGGTGCTGACGAACACCGTCACCAGCATCCTGGGCAATGTCGTCACCGTGATCGCGTCGCTCGTCGCGATGATCCTCATCGACTGGCGTCTCACTCTGATCGCCGTCGTGCTGATGCCGTTCCTGATCATCGTCCAACGCCGCGTGGGCCAGGTGCGTGCGCGCATCGCGGGAGAGACGCAGGAGTCCCTCTCGGAGCTCACCTCCATCACGCAGGAGACGCTGAGCGTCTCGGGGATGCTGCTGTCGAAGGCGTTCAACCGCCAGCGCACGGAGTCCCAGCGATACCAGGCCGAGAATCGCAACCAGGTCACGCTGCAGGTGCGGCGAGCGATGAGCGGCCAGGGCTTCTTCGCCGTCGTCCAGGTGCTGATGGCGAGCGTGCCTGCCGTGATCTACCTCGTCTCGGGCTACCTCATCGCCGGCGGCAGCGGCGCCATCACCGCCGGCACCGTCGTGGCCTTCACGACCGTCCAGGCGCGTCTTCTGCAGCCGCTGATGGGACTCATGCGGGTGTCGCTCGACCTTCAGACATCATCCGCGCTGTTCGCGCGCATCTTCGAATACCTCGACCTCGTCCCCGAGATCCAGGACGCTCCGGATGCGATCGCCGTCGCCGAAGCCCCGGGGCCGCGCGGACGGATCGAGTTCGCGGATGTCGTCTTCCGCTACCCGGACGCGGCGCCCGACGCTCGACCCACTCTGCAGGGCGTGTCTTTCGTCGCCGAACCGGGACAGCACGTGGCATTCGTCGGTCCGTCCGGCGCCGGTAAGACGACGGTGCTGTACCTCGCTCCGCGGCTGTACGAGGCGCACGGCGGCGCCGTGCTCTTCGCGGGCGCGGACGTGAAGACCCTCACGCAGGAGTCCATCATCGATCAGGTCGGCATCGTGTCTCAGGAGACCTACCTGTTCCACGCCACGATCCGCGAGAACCTGCTCTACGCCCGCCCGGAGGCGACCGACGAGGAGATGATCGCGGCCTGCACCGCGGCGAACATCCACCACATCATCAGCGGGTTCGAAGACGGCTACGACACGGTGGTCGGGGAGCGGGGATACCGTCTCTCGGGCGGTGAGAAGCAGCGCATCGCGATCGCGCGTGTGCTGCTGAAGGATCCGCCCGTGCTTCTGCTCGACGAGGCCACCTCCGCTCTCGACACCGTGTCGGAGCGGGTCGTACAGGAGGCACTGGACGAGGCCGCGAAGGGGCGCACGACGCTCACGATCGCGCACCGTCTCTCGACGATCATGGGTGCAGATGTCATCCACGTCGTCGAGGCGGGGCTGATCGTGGAGTCGGGAACACATGCCGAACTCCTCGCTCTGGGCGGTCTCTACGCCGAGCTCGCCGCGCAGCAGGTCGCCGCATCACGCGTGCTCGACACGGAGATGGTCATCGAGACGGCGGTCACGGGAGGCATGCGTGCCGCTCTCGCCGACCGCAGAGCGGACCGGGCTCCGGAGGATTCGGCCGGAGCGGATGCGGTCGATGCGCTCACCGCACCGGTTCCGCTGCTCGATATGCCTCGCGCGGACGAGCGGGTGTACCCGGCCGAAGGGTGAGACGCGGTCAGTGCACCGACAGGCCGCCGTCGATGAACAGCGACTGCCCGGTGACATAGCTCGAGCCGACGCCCGCGAGGAACACGGACGCCGCCGCGAAGTCAGCCGGCATTCCGTTGCGCCCGATCATCGTCCGGGCCGCCAGCGCCGCGATCTGCTCCGGGTCCTCCTGCAGGCGTGCGTTGAGCGGAGTGAGCACGAATCCGGGAACCAGAGTGTTGCTCGTGACTCCGGTGCCGCCCCATGCCTCGGCCTCCGAGCGCATCAACGACTCCACCGCTCCCTTCGACGCTCCGTAGACGCCGCTGCCGACGAAGGCGCGATGCGCCTGCTGCGAGCTGACGTGGATCAGGCGCCCGAAACCGCGCTCGGCCATGCCGGTGGCGTAGCGCTGTCCGAGCAGGAACGGGGCGAGCGCATTGACCGTCATCGTCGCATCCCAGTCTTCCTCGGAGATCTCGGCGTACGGCGGGCGGATGTTGATCCCGGCGGAGTTCACGAGGATGTCCGGCTCGCCGAACGGCTCGGCGGCGGCTTCGGCGAGGTCTCGTATCCCTCCTCGGGAGCCGAGATCTCCGACGACCCCGGCTGCCCGGCATCCGGCGATCGTGAGCTCGGCGACGGTCTCGGCGATCCGGGCTTCGCCGCGCGCGACGATCACCGTGGCGGCCCCCGCCCGCGCGAGTGCGGTCGCGATGCCTCGTCCGATGCCCGAGCTGCCGCCCGTGACGACGGCTGTGCGGCCCTCGAGCGAGAAGAGGTCGGCGAGGTACTGGTTCATCGGTCTCCAGGTGGCGAGGCTCACCATGCCAGGGCGGCGGTGAGGGCGGGGTCGGGGCGGGCATCGGCGTGCTCGGGAAGTGCTTCGATCTCGGCGACGAACGCGTCGATCTCCGCTGAGTACGCGGGATCGGCGTGGGTGCGTGCGATCTCGAGCAGTGGAGGCACATCCATGGCGAGGATCAGTTCGAGCCGCGCCGTGACGGCAGCCTGGGCGCCCGCCTCGTGCAGCACTCGGATTCCCCCGCGCAGAGCGTCGAGGTAGTCGCGCAGCACCGGGAGCTGCGCCCGGCCCTGCGTGATCGAGGTGCCGTCGGCCCGCAGACGCCAGTGCACGACGGTGTCGGGGATGACGTCGAAGCTGCGCGCGCGGGTGTACATGAGCTGCGCGACCACCTGGTCTTCGTACGCCACGCCCTCGGGAAACCTCAGGTCGCTCCAGAAGGCGGTGCGGCTGACCTTCGACCACGCGACGATGTTGGCGCTCGCGCGGGGGTGCTCCATGATCGTGGTCCGCAGCCGCGCAGGAGACGTCGCAGCCGACACCCATGGCTGCACCCGCCCGGCGGCATAGCGCTCGCCGTCGAAGCGCGATCGCACGTACGCGCCCGCGACGAAATCGCTGCCGGTCTCGGCGATGGTGCGGAGGAGGCGCTCGAGCGCCGTCGGGGTGAGCTCGTCATCGCCGTCGAGAAACCCGACGAAGGGGGTGTCGACCAGCTCGAGGCCCACGTTGCGTGCAGCGCCGAGCCCCCGGGACGCCTCGTGTCGCAGGCTTCGGAACCGCGGATCCGACGCGGCGGCTGCGGCGAAGATCTCTCCAGTGTCGTCGACGGAGCCGTCATCGATGAGGAGAGCGCGCCACCGGGTCTCGGACTGCGCGCGCAGCGAGTGGAGTGCGGCGGGAGCGAACGCGCCGATGTCGCGGCCGGGGACGATCAGGGTCACGATCGGAGCGGTGGCGGTCACCAGCCGAGTCTATGGCCGCATGCGCAGCTCTCGCCGTTCAGGAGTGGGCGACCGCGCGCACCGACTCGGCCACCAGCGCGCCGAGCCGCTCGGGCAGATCGGAGGGCAGCATCTCGCGTCCGAAGGTGAAGCGCACGGAGGTCTGTGCGACCGCAGGGGATACCCCGCACGCGAGGAGCACATGCGAAGGGTCGTCGCTTCCGGCAGCGCAGGCGGAGCCGCTCGACGACACGACTCCCCGTCGCTCGAGCTCGAGCAGAACCGCCTCGCCGCTGACGCCGGTGAACGTGAAGCTCGCCGTCGCGGGAAGCCGCGCCACCGGGTCACCGGTGAGCGACGCCTGCGGCACGAGCGACTGAACCACCTCGACGAATCGTCCCGTGGATGCGCTGAGGCGGGCGTTCACCTCGTCGCGCTCCGCTTCGGCGAGCTCCAGCCCAGTGGCGAGGGCCACCGCCCCCGCGACGTTCTCGGTGCCGGAGCGGCGACCCCGTTCCTGGCCGCCACCGTGCATCAGGGGTTCGAGAGCGACGCGTCCGCGCACGCCGAGCGCCCCGATCCCCTTGGGGGTCCCGAGCTTGTGCCCGGCGACCGCTATCGCATCCGCCCCGAGATCGGCGAGCGGCAGCCACCCCGCCGACTGCACAGCGTCCACATGCAGCGGTACGCCGGCATTGCGGGCCGCCGCCGCGAGTGAGGGCACGTCCTGGATCGTGCCGATCTCGTTGTTCGCGTGTCCGATCGCCACCAGTGCGGTGTCCTCGCGCAGCGTCTCCTTCAGCGCAGCAGCCGAGATCCTGCCGAGGGCGTCGACCGGAGCGGCCGACACCTCGACCCCGTGGAAGCGACGCAGGTAGTCCGCGGACTCGAGGATCGACTCGTGCTCGATGGGCGAGACGACCAGATGTCCGTGGCCCCGCGCGAGAGCCGCGAGCACGATCCCCTTCACCGCGAGGTTGTTCGATTCTGTGCCACCGGAGGTGAAGATCACGTCGCCGGAGCGCATCCCGAGCACCCGCGCGACCCGCGAGCGCGCGTCGTCGAGCGCGCTCGCCGCAGCCTCGCCGTACGTGTGATGGCTCGACGGGTTGCCGAACACCCCGGCGAGGAACGGGCGCATCGCGTCGAGCACCTCCGGGCGAACCGGGGCAGTCGCGGCGTGGTCGAGATAGAGCATCTGCGTCAGTCGATCCGCACGTCCAGGCCGAGGTCGAGCGCCCTGGCCGAGTGCGTCAATGCGCCGACCGAGATCACGTCGACTCCCGTCGCCGCGATGCCGCCGACCGTATCGAGATTCACCCCGCCCGAGGCCTCGACCTGCGCACGGTCGCCGATCAGCGCCACTCCTGCGCGCAGCTCATCGAGCGAGAGGTTGTCGAGCAGCACGGTGTGCGCGCCGCCGTCGAGCACAGCCGGGATCTGATCGAGCCGATCGACCTCGACGACCACATGGGTGGTGTGGGGCAGGCGCGAGAACGCGTCGCTCAGGGCGGTGGCGAGGTCGACTCCCGAGCGCTTCAGCACCGCGAGATGGTTGTCCTTGGCCATCACCGCGTCGGACAGGGAGTGGCGGTGGTTGTGTCCGCCCCCCGAGAGCACGGCATGCCGTTCGAAGGCGCGGAGCCCCGGGGTCGTCTTCCGGGTGTCGGCGATGCGTGCCGATGTTCCCTCGATGGCGCGCACGTACGCGGCGGTGACCGTCGCGATGCCGCTCATCCGCTGAGTGAAGTTGAGTGCGATGCGCTCGGCGGTGAGGATTCCGCGGGCGGGGCCCGACACCGAGGCGAGCACGTCACCCGCCGCGAACGCGTCGCCGTCGCCCACGTGCACATCGGTCGAGATGGTCGGATCGGTGAGATGGAACGCAGCCGCGAAGACCTCGCCCCCGCTGAAGATCCCGGCTTCTCGAGCGACCAGGTCGGCGGTGGCGGTGGCGTCCGAGGGCAGCAGAGTCGTGCTGGTGAGGTCGCCCCAGGGAGCGTCCTCCTCGAGCGCAGCGCCGACGACGCGGGTGATGTGGGCGGGGGTGAGCATCAGACGGTCTCCAGGAGAGGTGCGGCGACGGATTCGCGGAAGTGCGCACCGATCGAGTCGGTGCGAGCGAGAGCTGCGGATGCCGTCGCGTCGGCGAGCAGGAGCAGGTTCGCGTCCTCGCGCTCGGCGACGGTGGTGGGATCGGGAGCGGTGGCGAGCCAGCGACGCAGCGTGATCAGGGCGTACCGGAGACCGTCCTCCGAGCGCAGCAGACCCACGTGGTCCCACATCAGTCGCTGGAGTGCTGCCCGACTGAATGCGGTGCCGTGATCGTCCACGTCTGAGTCGGGGCCATCGCCGTGCGTCGGGTCGTTCGCCTGCCCGCCACGCACGGTCATCGGAGGATGCTGCCAGGGCGCCTCGAGTGCCGCTGCCGCGCGAGCGCCGAAGACGGCACCCTCGAGAAGGGAGTTCGAAGCGAGGCGGTTCGCTCCGTGCACGCCCGTGCGCGCCACCTCGCCCACGGCCAAGAGGCCCCGGATGGATGTGCGGCCGTCGAGGTCGGTGGCGATGCCGCCCATCAGGTAGTGCGCTGCCGGTGTCACGGGAATCGGCTCGGAAGCCCAGTCGAAACCGCGTTCGCGTGTCACCCGATCGATCGTCGGGAACCGATGTGCGAGCCGGCGTCTTCCGATCATCGTCGCGTCGAGACGCACGGGGGAGCCTTGCCGGGCTGCCTGGCGGGCGATCGCGCGTGCGACGACATCGCGCGGGGCGAGTTCGCCGTCGGGGTGGCTGTCGAAGACGAATCGCCGACCGGCCCCGTCGATCAGGGTCGCGCCTTCGCCGCGAACGGCTTCGGAGACCAGGAACGCGGGCCCCTCGCCCAGGATCGTCGGATGGAACTGCACGAACTCGAGGTCCGCGACAGCCGCGCCGACACGGAGAGCTGCAGCGATGCCGTCGCCGGTCGCCCCCAGGGGGTTCGTGGTGTGCGCATAGAGGCGACCGGCACCGCCCGTCGCGATGATCACCGCATCTGCGGAGAGGTCGGAGGCCACGCCGTCGACCACCACGCGGATGCCGCGCGCGATGCCGTCTTCGACGAGCAGGTCGGCGAGGAACGCGCTTTCGACCACGGTGACGTCGGTGCTGCGAACAGCAGCCACCAACGACTGGGCGATCGCCGCCCCGGTGGCATCGCCGCCGGCGTGCACGATTCGGGCGTGACGATGAGCAGCCTCGCGTCCGAGCAGGAGCTCGCCGTCCGGCGAGCGGTCGAATGCGACGCCCCGGGCGATCAGCTCGGCGATCCGGGCCGCGCCGTCGCGCACGAGAACCCCGACGGCGACCTCATCCGAGAGGCCTGCCCCCGCTTCGATCGTGTCGGCCGCGTGCTGCGCCGCAGAGTCGCCGGTGCCGTAGATCCCGGCGACGCCGCCCTGCGCGTACCCCGTGGAGCCGTCGCCGATCGCTCCCTTCGTCACGAGGGTGACCGAGTGCCCTGCCTCTCGCGCATGCAGCGCCGCGGTCAGTCCGGCGATCCCCGAGCCGACGACGACGACGTTCATCGTGCGCTCGTCACCACGGGCGGCTTCGCCGCCAGCATCCGCTCGAGAGCGATGCGTGCGGGGTCGGCCACATCGGCCGTGACCGTGATCCGGTTCGGCGTGCGACCCGCGACGAGCTCTTCGAGCACCCACGCGAGGTACCCGGGGTGGATGCGGTACATCGTCGAGCAGGGACACACCACCGGGTCGAGGCAGAAGATCTCGTGCTGGGGGAACTGCGCGGCGAGGCGGCGGACGAGGTTGATCTCTGTACCGATCGCGAAGGTCGTCGGCGTGGTCGCAGCGGCGATCGCTCGGCGGATGTAGTCGGTCGAGCCCGCTTCGTCGGCCGCGTCGACGACGGACATGGGACACTCCGGGTGCACGATCACTCGCACGCCGGGGTGCTCGGCCCGCGCCTGGTCGATCTGGTCGACGGTGAACCGACGGTGCACCGAGCAGAACCCGTGCCAGAGGATCACTCGGGACTCCACGAGCTCGGATGCGGAGGAGCCGCCGAGCGCCTTGCGAGGGTTCCACATCGGCATCTGCTCGAGAGGCACGCCCATCGCCTTCGCGGTGTTGCGTCCGAGGTGCTGGTCGGGGAAGAACAGCACCCGCCGCGCGCGCTCGAACGCCCACTCGAGCACGGTCTGCGCGTTCGACGAGGTGCAGACGATGCCGCCGTGTCGGCCGACGAAGCCCTTGATCGCGGCGGAGGAGTTCATGTACGCGACGGGGATCACCGGCACGCGGCCGTCCTCATCCTGCGCGTCGAGGTCGCCGAGAACCTCTGCGAGCTGCTCCCAGCAGTCCTCGACCTGGTCGATGTCCGCCATGTCCGCCATCGAGCATCCGGCGGCGAGATTCGGCAGGATCACGGCCTGATCGGGGCCGGAGAGCAGGTCGGCCGTCTCAGCCATGAAGTGCACGCCGCAGAAGACGATGGCCTCGGCATCCGGCCGCTCCTTCGCTGCGGTCGCGAGCTGGAAGGAGTCGCCCACATAGTCGGCATGCCGCACCACCTCTTCGCGCTGGTAGAAGTGCCCGAGGACGACTGCGCGGTCGCCGAGCACCGCCTTCGCCGCGCGGATGCGCTCGTCGAGGTCGGCCTCGCTCGCCTCACGGTACGCGGCGGGGAGCTCACCCTGACGAGGTGCTCCGGTCGGGATGACGTCGCCCATCGACGACCCTGGGCCGTAGCCGGGGCGGGAGTCGAAGTCCCAGGGGCCAGCGGCGAGGTCGGTCGTGCATGTCGCGTCGGTCGAAGCGCCCGACACGATCGACTGGATCGCGTGGTCGACGGAGGCGTCGAACGGCTGCACGGCCGGTGTCGGAACGAAGGTGATGCTCATCGGGTGCTCGTCTCCTCAGGGCCGAGCGGGCCGTGATCGGCGAGCTCGACATCGGTGTTGTAGCGGTACAGGCGGGCGGGGCGGTGGTTGCCGGTGCGGAAGCGGTCTGTGGGCAGGAGGTTGCCGGCCGACTCGACCTGACGGCGGAAGTTGGCGGGATCCAGGTTCTTGCCGAGGATCGCCTCGTAGGCCTCGCGAAGGTCGGCCAGAGTGAATTCGGCGGGGAGGAAACCATGGGCGACACGGCTGTAGCCGACTTTGCTCCGCAGCCGCCACAGGGCGTACTCGACGATCTTCGCGTGGTCGAAGGCCAGCGCTGGCAGCTCGTCGAGCCCGAACCACCGCACGTTCTCGGGGGCGCGACCCGATGCGCGGTGAGTCGAGCTCTGTGCGTCGACGTCGTCCTGGCGGAGCAGCGCCCAGTACACGATCGAGACGACGCGTGTGGGGGAGCGGTCGACCGCCCCGAACGCATAGAGCTGCTCGAGATAGCTCGGGGTCAGTCCGGTGGTCGCCGCAAGGGTTCGAGCTGCGGCGTCGACGGGTGATTCGGTCTCGGTGAGCCACCCTCCGGGGAGGGCCCACTGTCCGGCGAAGGGTTCGCGGGTGCGCAGCACGAGAGGCAGCGCCAGCACCGCCGAACCGTCGTCGGTGCGCCGAAGAGTGAGGATCACCGTCGATACGGCGACGTCGATACCTCTGCTTTGGGTCATAAGTACCTTAACCTCCTGATTCGATCTTAGTGTCATAGGGACTGTTAGTGCACCTTCATGACTCGATGATCCCCGAGGCCGAAACGTTATATACCAGCGTTCTGACCTCTTGTCGCTATGAATGGGATTTGTTAGGTTACTGTCCTAACAAATCCCTTCCCGGGATCTGTTACGAGCCCCATCCCGGGGTTCGTCTCCACACCCGGAGAAATCCCTCCTGCAGTGCAGCACCGAGAGGAAATACAGAATGATCCGTAACGGAAGGCGCAAGATCGCGCTCACCGCTGTGGCGGGGGCATCCGTCCTCGCCCTGGGTTTGACAGCCTGTGGCGCAGGCGGCGGCAACGAGGGGAGTGGTGGCGACGGCGACCGGGCTCTTCGCGTGTGGGCCGGCAGCCAGACCCCCATCACCGCGAACTACAACCCGTTCGCCCCGAACGTGCTCCACGGTGCGACGGGCCCGATCTACGAGACGCTGTTCTTTTACAACAAGACGACTGACTCCGAACCGGTCGGCCTGATCGGCGACTCGTTCGAGTACAACGAAGACGGCACCGCGATCACGATCACCATCAAGCCCGACCTCAAGTGGAGCGACGGAGAGCCGCTCACCGCAGCGGACGTCGCGTTCTCGTTCACCTACGAGGCCAACAATCCCGGAGGTAACGGCCTCGTCTCGGCCGAGGCGACTGACGACACCACCGTGGTCCTCACCTACTCGAGCGCTCAGTACACCACCGAGTACCAGCGTCTGGGGTCGACCTACATCATTCCTGAGCACATCTGGGCGGATGTTTCGGATTTCGCCAACTTCGCCAACGAAGAGCCGGTCGGCTCGGGTGCCTACGTGGTCGAGAAGACGACGAGCGAGTCGTACACGCTCGTCGCCAACGAGAACTTCCGCGATGCCGACGAGCTCGGCGTCAAGAAGGTCCAGTACATCGCGGTCGACAACAACCAGACCGCTCAGGATTTGCTCGCCGCAGGGAAGCTCGACTGGACGTCCATGTTCATCCCGAACCCGGACGATGTCACCTCGAACGGGGTGATCGACTGGATCAACACCCCGCAGGACCCGACGGTGCTCTACACCTGCTCGAACGCTGATCTCGGCTGCACAGGTCCGCAGACCGATGTCGCCGTGCGTCAGGCGCTCAACGTCGCGATCGACCGCGCGGCGATCAAGGACAAGGCGTTCGTCGGCCTGACGGGCGACGTCTCGCCGACGTTCGCTCTGCTTCCCCGTGACGAGAAGTGGGTCGCGGATCCCGCCAACGAGATCAGCCCCCAGGAGGCGGACGCCGCGGAGGCGGGTGAGATCCTCGAGGCCGCCGGTTACACGAAGGACGGGGATTTCTACGCGAAGGACGGCGTGCCGCTCGAGCTCAGCCTGATCTCGGTCGACGGGTGGACCGACTACAACGATGCGGCCAAGCTGATCGCCGAACAGGCCGAGGCTGCCGGCATCAAGATCACAGCCTCCACGGTGCAGTGGCAGGAGTTCGTCGATGCTCGTCAGGGAGGCGAGTTCCAGCTGATCGTCGGCGGCGTCGTGGGCACCTCTGTTGCAGACCCGTTCCAGATCTACCGCGATTGGTTCGGAGGCACAGCAGTCGAGTCGACCAGCCCGGTCGGCACGGAGGTGCCCCCCGGGCGGTGGAACTTCAGCCGGTACAGCAACCCCGTCGTCGACGCAGCCGTCGCGGACGCGACCAGCACGAACGACGAAGCTGAGAAGCAGGCGCTCTACGGCACGATCCAGACCGAGATCGTCCGTGACCTGCCCTACATCCCGCTCGTGATCAACGCGACACAGACGTTCTACAACTCGAGGGACTTCACCGGGTGGGTCACGGAGGACGACCTCTACTCGTTCCCGGCCCCCTGGGAGAAGGTTGCGTCCGGCTACGTCCTGACGCAGCTCGAGCCGGTGAACTAAGCACATGAAGTCGGGGAGCAGGAAGCAAGGTCAGTGACATGAAGTTCTATGCACGAAGAATCGGGTTCTACGCGTTCACGCTGTGGGCCGCGATCTCACTCAACTTCCTGCTTCCCCGGCTCATGCCGGGGAACCCGGCGGACATCATGATCGCCAAGATGCAGCGAGCAGGCGGCGAGGTCTCCGAGACCACGATCCGCAACATCAAGCTGCTTCTCGGCGGTGATGACTCCTCCCTCTGGGAGCAATACATCGGGTACTGGGGTCGCATGTTCCAGGGCGACCTGGGCATCTCCGTCACCAAGTTCCCGGCCCCGGTGAGTGAGCTGATCGGGCAGGCCTTGCCCTGGACGCTCATCCTCGTCGGCACGGTGACCGTGATCTCCTTCATCCTCGGCGTCGTACTCGGCGCCTGGGCCGGATGGAAGCGCGGAACCTGGGTCGATCACCTGATCCCCGCGACCACCGTGCTGCAGTCCATCCCCTACTTCTGGATGGCGCTGCTCCTCGTCGCGATCTTCGCAGTCGGGCTCGGCTGGTTCCCGATCTTCGGCGGTTACGACGTCTTCGAGTTCCCCGACGGCCCAGAGCCCACGTGGGCGTTCTTCACGAACGCGCTCTCGCACGCGATCCTCCCCGCCATCACCATCGTCATCTCGTCGGTGGGCGGCTGGATGTTCGGGATGCGCAACATGATGGTGCAGACCATGGCCGAGGACTACGTGCTCACGGCCGAGGCGAAGGGGCTTCGGCCCCGCCGCATCATGACCACGTATGCCGCTCGCAACGCGGCGATCCCGTCGATCGCGGGTTTCTCCATCACCCTCGGATTCGTGGTCGCAGGCTCCATCGTGATGGAGCAGGTGTTCACCTATCCGGGCATCGGCAAGCTGATGTTCCAGGCGGTCACGAACAACGACTATGCGCTGATGCAGGGGCTCTTCCTCGTCATCACCATCACGGTGCTCGCCGCCAACTTCATCATGGATCTCGTCTATGGCTTCATCGACCCGAGGGCGCGCCAGAATGTCTGACTCCGAGAACGCAGTGCTGATCATGAAGGATCAGCCCACGACCCAGCCGGCGAGCACCATCTCGCTGGCGACCCAACGGGGGCGCAAGCGCCGCCGCGTGCTCCCGATCACGTCGCCGAAGTTCGTCGTCGGCGCCGTCCTCGTGCTGTCGATCGTGCTCTTCGCGATCATCGCCCCGATCTTCTCGCAGGATCCGCGAAGCACCGACAACCCGGCCCTGCTCCCTCCATCGCCGGAGCACTGGCTCGGCACCACCAAGCTCGGCAACGACATGTTCGCCCAGCTCGCGATCGGCGCACAGGGTTCACTCCTGGTCGGCGTCGTCGCCGGCGGCATAGCCATCGTCCTGTCTCTCCTCTTCGGGGTCCTCGCCGGATACCTCGGCGGATGGCGCGAGGATGCGCTCGCACTGCTGACCAACGTCATGATCGTGATTCCGGGGCTGCCGCTGGTCATGGTGATCGCGTCGTTCGTGCCGGAGCGCAACTGGCAGCTCGTCGCCTTCGTCCTCGGCATCACGTCCTGGGCCGGCGCCGCGTACGTGCTGCGTCTGCAGACTCGATCCCTGCGCACGCGCGACTACGTCTACGCGTCGAAGGTCGCGGGGGAGAGGTCCTTCCGGGTGATCCTGGTCGAGATCATGCCGAACCTGCTGCCGCTGCTCACGGCGCAGTTCCTGTTCGCCATCATCTTCGCGATCCTCGGTGAGGCCGGTCTCTCGTACCTCGGTCTCGGTCCCACCTCGTCGATCACCTGGGGGACCATCCTCAACGATGCGCAGTCGGGCCAGGCGCTCGGACGAGGTGCGTGGTGGTGGTTCGTACCCCCGGGGATCATGATCGCCCTGCTCGGCGCCGGGCTCGCGCTCATCAACTTCGCGATCGATGAGGTCATCAACCCTAAGCTCCGTAACGCGCCCGATGCGGCGCGCCGCGTGCGCAAGGCGGCCAAGACGAAGGGAGTCGCCGCATGAGCGCTCCGGATGCGGTGCTGACCGCACGCAACGTGTCGATCGAGTACGAGGTCGACCCGCCCGTGAAGGCGGTTCGCAACGTCTCGCTCACTCTCAACCGGGGAGAGATCCTGGGGCTGGCCGGCGAATCGGGCTGCGGCAAGACGACCCTCGCCTACGGCATGAACCGGCTGCTCAAGGCGCCCGCGCTCATGACGAGCGGCGAGATCGTGTTCCACGACCGCGACGGGCACGACATCGATATCGTCGCGCTCGACGGCGACGGTCTGCGCGCGTTCCGCTGGGACAAGATCTCCATGGTGTTCCAGGGGGCGATGAACTCGCTCAACCCGGTGATCAGCGTCAAGGCGCAGATCTTCGACATCTTCGACACCCATCGACCAGGCATGTCCAAGAGGGACAAGCAGGCGCGGGCCGAAGAGCTGCTGACTCTCGTCGGGGTCGACCCGTCGAGGCTCACGAGCTTCCCGCATGAGCTCTCCGGCGGCATGCGTCAGCGCATGATGATCGCCATGGCGCTCGCGCTGGATCCGCAGGTCATGATCATGGACGAGCCCACCACCGCGCTCGACGTCGTGGTGCAGCGCGG
Source organism: Microbacterium sp. Leaf161 (assembly GCF_001423645.1). Classification (NCBI taxonomy): domain Bacteria; kingdom Bacillati; phylum Actinomycetota; class Actinomycetes; order Micrococcales; family Microbacteriaceae; genus Microbacterium; species Microbacterium sp. Leaf161. The sequence goes on from NZ_LMOW01000001.1 coordinate 2,519,060, forward strand.
CATCATCCGCGAGATCATGCGGCTGCGCGAGCGGCTCGGCTTCGCAGTGATCTTCATCACCCATGATCTGCCGATGCTGATCGAGATCAGCGACCGGATCGCCGTGATGCTGCAGGGCCAGATCGTGGAAGAGGGCACGGCCGAGGAGATCTACCGCACGCCTCAGCACGAGTACACGAAGAAGCTGCTGTCGAGCTTCCCGAGTCTGACCGGCGAGCGCGGAGACTTCGTCCGCACCGGCAACCAGCCCAGTCAGGAGGAGATCCGATGAGTGCTCCCACCCTCGAAGCCCGCAACCTGGTGAAGGACTTCACCCTGCGATCCGGGCTCAGGACATCGACCCTCCACGCGGTCAAGGACGTCTCGTTCACGATCGAAGCGGGCAAGACGGTCGCCCTCGTGGGCGAATCGGGGTCGGGCAAATCGACCATCGCGCGGATGCTGATGAAGCTCGAGACGCCGACCAGCGGGCAGATCCTGCTCGACGGCAAGGATGCGGGCATGCGGGGCCGCGCGGTCGAGGACTACCGCTCGCAGGTGCAGATGGTCTTCCAGGATCCTTTCGCCTCGCTGAACCCGTTCCACACGATCGTCCACCACCTGGAGCGCCCGATCAGGCTCCACCACCCCAAGCTCTCCGGTGGGGAAGTGCGTGCGCGCGCCATCGAGCTGCTCGAGCGCGTGCGGCTGTCACCCGGCGAGAGCTTCGCCGAGCGGCGCCCGCATGAGCTGTCCGGAGGTCAGCGTCAGCGTGTGGCGATCGCGCGGGCGCTCGCGCCGGGGGCACGCTTCATCGTCGCCGATGAGCCCGTCTCGATGCTCGACGTCTCGATCCGGCTGGGCGTGCTCAACCTGCTGGCCGACCTGCAGCGGGAGGAGAATCTCGGCGTGCTCTACATCACGCACGACCTCGCGACGGCTCGGCACTTCAGCGACGAGGTCATGGTGCTCTACAAGGGCGACGTCGTCGAGCGCGGGCCCGCTGACGAGGTCATCCTCAATCCGCAGCACGAGTACACGAAGACGCTCCTCGGGGCGGCGCCGGAGCCCGAGAACCTCGGCCGCCTCCGGGATGAGGTCAGGGCGGAGCTCGCCGGTCGCTGAGCATCCGTTCCGGTCCCCCTTCGTGCCGCCGGCCACTCGTTCGCGCGGCACGAAGGGCGACCGGAACGGCATCCGTCTCGGAGCACACGACCCGCTAGACTGATCGCACAAGTGAAGACAGGCCGAATGACCCACGCGGGAGAGCCCCGGCGAACGCAGCCGGGCACCGAAGGAGCAAGCCTCCCCGCCAATCTCTCAGGTACGCGTACCGCGCGGTTCCGGCCACTCTGAAAAGCGATTTCCAGCGAAGCGAGAAATCGGGTTGAGCGAGGCCGCCGGAGGCGCCCGAGTCGAAACCCCTGGGGACATGCATTCTGCGCGTCTCCGTGTCTTCGCCGGCGGTCCGCCGACGGTGAAAGCCCAGTCTCTGGGCGAAGCTCTCAGGCCCATGACAGAGGGGGAGTTCCGAGGAACGGCGTCTGCGCTGTTCCGCCCGACCCAGCCCGGGAGAACTCCATGTCCGACCCTCGCTACACCCCGCTCCGTGAGCGCCATGAGGCGCTCGGCGCCTCGTTCACCGACTTCGGCGGCTGGCAGATGCCTGTGCGCTACACATCCGACCTCGCCGAGCACCACGCCGTGCGGCAGGCCGCCGGGATCTTCGACATCTCGCACATGGCCGAGTTCCTGGTCACCGGCGACTTCGCCGGCGAGTTCCTCGACTACTCCCTGGCCGGACGACTCTCCGCGATGCCCGTGGGCAAGGCGAAGTATTCGCTCATGCTCGCGGACGACGGCGGGATCATCGACGACGTCATCGTCTACCGGCTCGCCGATGACCGCTTCCTGGTGATCGCGAACGCGGGCAACCGCGGATTCGTCGACTCGGCGTTCGCGTCACGAGTGCGCTCGTTCCCCTCGCGGATCGAACGTGAACGTGCGCCGCTCGCCGCAGGGGAGGACCGCACTTTCGAGGGCTTCCTCGGAGATCGCGGGGTCGACGTCGAGGACGTCTCCGACGAGTACGCGCTGCTCGCCGTGCAGGGCCCCGCATCCGAGGCGATCGTCTCGTCGACGGCCGGCATCACCGACCTCAGTACTCCGTGGGCGGAGCAGAAGTACTACGCGTGGGCCGACGCGATGTTCCTGGGGGCGCCGCTTCTCCTCGCCCGCACCGGGTACACCGGCGAAGACGGCTTCGAACTGCTCGTGCGTGTCGCCGATGCCCCTGCACTCTGGGACGCACTCACCGAAGCCGGACAGAAGCACGGACTCGTGCCCGCCGGCCTCGCTGCGCGCGACACTCTCCGACTCGAAGCGGGCATGCCGCTCTACGGCCACGAGCTCTCCCGCGAGACGAAGCCGTCGCAGGCCGGGCTCGGTCGCGTCGTCGTGTCCGACAAAGAGGACTTCATCGGCAAGGGAGCGGTGGATGCCGCATCCGACGCTCCGGTTCTCGTCGGTCTCGTCGCCGAGGGCAAGCGCGCCGGACGGGCGGGCTACTCCGTGGTCGACGCAGACGGTGTCGTCCTGGGTGAGATCACGAGTGGCGCCCTGAGCCCGACACTCGGCCATCCGATCGCAATGGCCTACGTCGCCCCTTCTTCCGCTGCGGCGGGAACCGCAGTATTCCTTGATGTGCGGGGAACCAGGATCCCCGCGACCGTGACCGCTCTGCCTTTCTACCGGAGGACCAAATGACCGACCTCAACGCACTCAGCTATACCGACGAGCACGAGTGGATCGCCGCTGACGGCGACACCGTGACCATCGGCATCACCGACTATGCGGCCGACAAGCTCGGAGACGTCGTCTTCGTCGAGCTCCCGGCTGTCGGCACCGAGGTCACCGCCGGTTCGGTCGTGGGCGAGATCGAGTCGACCAAGTCGGTCGGCGAGCTCTACGCCCCGGTCACGGGCACGATCGTCGAGATCAACGACTCCGTCGTCGACGACCCCTCGCTCGTGAACGCCGAGCCGTTCGCCGGAGGCTGGCTCATCAAGGTCTCCGTCGGTGCCGGTGCGCTCGACGGCCTGATGGATCGCGACGCGTACGTCGCTCTCACGGAGGGCTGATCGACCAGTGGTCTCTTTCGCCGATCGTCATATCGGAACCACCGCCGCCGCCCAGCGTCAGATGCTCGATGCCCTCGGCGTCGAGTCTGAGCTCGAAGACTGGAGCCCCGTCGAGGCGCTGATGCGCCAGGCCGTGCCCGCCTCGATCTTCACCCCCGCCTCCACGGACTCGGTCATCCCGCGCGCGGCGAGCGAGACCGAGGCGCTCGCCGAGCTGCGGGCGATTGCCGCTCGCAACACGGTGAACCGGCCGATGATCGGCCTCGGCTACTACGGCACCGTCACCCCTCAGGTGATCCAGCGCAACGTGCTCGAGAACCCCTCGTGGTACACCGCCTACACGCCGTACCAGCCGGAGATCTCGCAGGGTCGTCTCGAGGCGCTCATCAACTTCCAGACCATGGTGGCCGAGCTCACCGGTCTCACCACGGCCAACGCGTCGATGCTCGACGAGTCGACCGCTGTCGTCGAGGGGATGCTGCTGGCACGTCGCGCATCCAAGAAGGCGTCGAACGTCTTCGCCGTCGACGCAGATGCGTTCCCGCAGACCAAGGCGCTGCTCGAGACCCGCGCCGAGGCCGTGGGCATCGAGCTCGTGACGGTCGACTTCGCGGCCGGCGAGGAGCTTCCCTCCGAGCTTTTCGGTGTGTTCGTCCAGTACCCCGGCGCCTCAGGGCGCGTCTGGGACCCGAGTGCCGTGATCGACGCCGCGCACCTCGCCGGCGGGCTCGCCGTCGTCGCAGCCGACCTGCTCGCTCTCGCCCTCATCTCGTCGCCCGGTTCGCTGGGTGCGGATGTCGCGGTCGGCACCACGCAGCGCTTCGGCGTGCCGATCGGCTTCGGAGGGCCGCACGCGGGCTACATGGCCGTGCGTGCAGGACTCGAGCGGCAGCTGCCGGGGCGCCTTGTGGGCGTCTCGGTCGATGCGGACGGCAAGCCGGCGTACCGACTGTCTCTGCAGACCCGCGAGCAGCACATCCGCCGGGAGAAGGCGACCAGCAACATCTGCACCGCGCAGGTGCTGCTCGCGGTCATGGCATCGATGTACGCGGTGTACCACGGACCCGACGGGCTCAAGGCGATCGCTCGGGAGGTCGCGGCCAAGACCGTGATGCTGCGCGACTGGCTCGTCGACGCAGGCTCTGACATCGTCCACGACTCGTTCTTCGACACCCTGCAGGTGCGGGTGCCCGGGCGCGCGGCGGAGTATGCGGAGCAGGCTCACCACGGTTTCGGCATCCTGCTGCACGCCGCAGATGCCGACACGATCGGGATCTCGGTCGACGAGACCACGACGGTCGCCGAGCTCCACCAGGTGGCTCAGGTGTTCGGTGGGGCCCGTGAGCGCGCCTTCGGGTTCTTCGGCTCAGGATCGCAGGGCGGCCTTCCCGGCGACCTGCTCCGTCAGGACGACTACCTCACGCATCCGGTCTTCCACGCTCACCGCAGCGAGACCGCGATGATGCGCTACCTCAAGAGCCTGGCCGACCGCGACTACGCGCTCGACCGCGGCATGATCCCGCTCGGCTCGTGCACGATGAAGCTCAACGCGGCGACCGAGATGGCGTCGATCACGTGGCCCGAGTTCGCGGGCATCCACCCGTTCGCCCCGGCATCCGACGTCGAGGGGTACCTCGACATGATCACGCAGCTCGAGGCGTGGCTCGCCGAGGTCACCGGATACGACGCCGTGTCGCTGCAGCCGAACGCGGGTTCGCAGGGTGAGCTCGCGGGCCTGCTCGCGATCCGCGGCTACCACCTCGCGAACGGCGACACCCAGCGCACCGTGTGCCTGATCCCGTCGTCCGCGCACGGCACGAACGCGGCGTCGGCGGTGCTCGCCGGAATGAAGGTCGTCGTCGTGGCCTGCGACGAGCTCGGCAACGTCGACCTCGGCGACCTGCGGGCGAAGATCGCGGCGCACGCCGACGAGCTCTCCGCTCTGATGATCACCTACCCGTCGACCCACGGCGTGTACGAGCAGGACGTGGTGGAGATCACGACCACCGTGCACGACGCCGGCGGACAGGTCTACGTCGACGGCGCGAACCTCAACGCGCTGCTCGGCTACGCCCGCTTCGGCGATCTCGGCGGCGACGTCTCGCATCTCAACCTGCACAAGACGTTCGCGATCCCGCACGGCGGTGGCGGCCCTGGCGTGGGTCCCGTCGCTGCGAAGGCGCACCTCGCTCCGTACCTGCCGTCGCACCCGCTCGCTCAGCGCGCGGAGCATGCGGGCGGATTCGTCTTCGACGGTGGCGCCGTGTCCGCCGCGCCGTACGGGTCGGCCGGCATCCTTCCGATCTCCTGGTCGTACGTGCGCATGATGGGGGCGGACGGCCTCCGCCATGCGACCGCAGCGGCCGTGCTGTCGGCGAACTACATCGCAGCGCGCCTCGGCGAGCACTTCCCGGTGCTGTACGCGGGAGAAGACGGTCGGGTGGCGCACGAGTGCATCCTCGACCTGCGGCCCCTCCGAGAGGAGACCGGAGTAACGGTCGACGATGTGGCCAAGCGACTCATCGACTACGGCTTCCACGCACCGACCATGTCGTTCCCCGTCGCGGGCACGCTCATGGTGGAACCCACGGAGTCCGAGGACCTCGGCGAGATCGAGCGGTTCATCGAGGCCATGATCATGATCAAGGCCGAGGCGGATGCCGTCGCCGCCGGGCGCTGGCCCGCAGACGACAACCCGCTGGTCAACGCTCCGCACACCGCGGTCTCGCTGATCGCGGGGGAGTGGAACCACGCCTACACGCGAGAGGACGCGGCCTACCCGGTGCACGCTCTCGTGGCAGGCAAGTACTGGCCGCCGGTGCGCCGCATCGATCAGGCGTATGGCGATCGCAATCTCGTGTGCGCCTGCCCGCCGATCGAGGCGTTCGCCTGAGACGACGAATTCTGACGAGCGACGGCGTCGCGTCCATCCGGACGCGACGCCGTCGCTCGTTTCCGTGCATTTCCGCGTGTTTCAGGGATGTTTCAGTTGATCACCACTCAGTAACGGTTCATTAGCCGAGAGCGGAGTCCCCTGAATCGCGGGTTACAGTCAACTATCCCTACGCGTTCGACGATGAGCGCGCAGTCTGATGAATACCCGTCCACAGGAGGACACAAAGTGAAGCGCAACAAGATCGCCCTTGCGGGCACTGCGTTGTTCGCGATCGGCGCCCTGGCGCTCGCGGGCTGCGCGAGCGGTGGAAGCGACGACGGCGACGGCGGATCCGGTGCAACCGGTGACGCGGACGCCATCATCACGACGAACGGCTCGGAGCCCGAGAACCCGCTGATCCCCACCAACACCAACGAGGTGGGTGGCGGAAAGATCCTCGACGAGATCTTCGCCGGTCTGATCTACTACGACGCCGACGGCAAGCCCGTCAACGACGTCGCTGAGGAGATCACCACGGAGGACCCGCAGAACCTCACCGTCAAGATCAAGGAAGGCCTGACCTTCACCGACGGTGAAGAAGTCACCGCCGACAACTTCATCAAGGCGTGGAACTACGGCGCTCAGGCTGAGAACGCTCAGCTCTCGGGCTACTTCTTCGAGGACATCGAGGGCTTCATCAACGACGCCGGTGACCCCGCGAACCCCGATGACGACATCTTCGGCGCGCAGGGCGACATGGCCGGCCTCAAGCAGGTCGACGACTACACCTTCACGATCGCGCTGAACAAGCCGGCCTCGGACTTCGCTCTGCGTCTCGGATACTCGGCCTTCTACCCGCTGCCCGACGCCGCCTTCGAGGACATGGAGGCCTTCGGCCAGTTCCCGATCGGCAACGGCCCGTACATGATCGACGGCGAAGACGCGTGGCAGCACGACGTGCAGATCGACCTCGTGCGCAACGACGACTACGACGGCCCCCGCAAGGCGGCCAACGGCGGTCTGACCATCAAGTTCTACGCCACGCAGGAAGCGGCATACGCCGACCTGCTGTCGAACGAGGTCGACGTCATCGACGCGATCCCGACCAACTCCCTGCCCGTCTTCGCAGACGAGCTCGGCGACCGCGCAGTGAACCAGCCGTCGGCTGTGTTCCAGTCGTTCACCATCGGTCAGTTCCTCCCGCACTTCAGCGGCGAAGAGGGCCAGCTGCGTCGTCAGGCGCTGTCGATGGCCATCAACCGCGAAGAGATCACCGAGACCATCTTCTCGGGCACTCGCACCCCGGCAGCCGACTTCACGTCGCCGGTCATCGCGGGCTGGTCCGACTCGGTTCCCGGCAGCGAGGTCCTCGACTACGACCCCGAGAAGGCGAAGGAGCTGTGGGCCGAGGCCGACGCCATCTCGCCGTGGGACGGCGAGTTCAAGATCGCTTACAACTCCGACGGCGGGCACGACGCCTGGGTCGACGCGGTGAGCAACAGCATCAAGAACACGCTCGGCATCGAGGCATCGGGCGACCCGTACCCGACCTTCCAGGATCTTCGCACCAAGATCAACGACCGCTCCATCACCACGGCAGCGCGTTCGGGCTGGCAGGCCGACTACCCGGGTCTGTACAACTTCCTCGGACCGCTCTACGCAACGGGCGCCGGTTCCAACGACGGTGACTACTCGAACCCCGAGTTCGACGACCTCATCAAGGCCGGAATCAGCAACCCCGACGCCGACGCGCAGATCGAGGACTTCAGCAAGGCTCAGGAAGTCCTCTTCCAGGACCTTCCCGCGATCCCGCTGTGGTACTCGAACGTGACCGGTGGTTTCAGCGAGAACGTCGACAACGTCACGTTCGGCTGGAACTCGGTTCCGCTGTACTACGAGATCACGAAGGCCGGCGAGTAAAGTCTGACGGCACTTCACCTGTGAGGCGGTGACGATTCTTCGTCACCGCCTCACAGGCTTGTGTTCGCACGGCTTTCTCTGCCCTCTAAGAAGGGACAAGCGGATGCTCGGTTACATTCTGAGACGTCTACTGCAGGTGATCCCGGTCTTCTTCGGAGCCACCCTGCTCATTTACTTCCTCGTGTTCGCCATGCCCGGCGACCCGATCCTCGCCCTGTTCGGCGACAAGACGCCGAGTCCGGCAGTCGTCACACAGCTGCGCGAGCAGTACCACCTGAACGATCCGTTCATCGTGCAGTACTGGTACTACATCACCGGCGTGTTCCAGGGCGACCTGGGCACAACCTACTCCGGTCGGCCGGTTTCCGCAGTGCTCGCCGCCACGCTTCCGGTGACGGGCCGCCTCGCGGTGATGGCGATCGCCATCGAGTTCGTGCTGGCGATCATCATCGGCACCATCTCGGCGCTGCGCAAGGGCAAGCTGTTCGACAACATCTCGCTCGTCGTCGCGCTGGTCGCGATCGCGATCCCGATCTTCGTCGTCGCGTTCCTCGCGCAGTATTTCCTCGCGATCCAGCTCGGATGGTTCAAGCCCACTGTCGGAGCCGACAACGACTGGGGCGGTCTCTGGCTGCCGGCGATCGTGCTCGGCTTCAGCCTCTACGCCGTCAGCATGCGTCTGATGCGCAGCTCCGTCATCGAGACCCTCAACCAGGACTGGGTGCGCACGGCATACAGCAAGGGCCTCTCGCGCAACCGCGTTCTGCCCGTGCACGTGCTGCGCAACTCGCTGATCCCCGTGATCACCAACTCCGCCACGAACTTCGGCGTGCTGCTTGTGGGTGCCACCGTCACCGAGGGCATCTTCAACGTCCCCGGTGTGGGGAACACGCTGTTCCAGGCGATCCAGCGCGGCGAGGGGCCCACGGTCGTCTCGTTCGTGACCGTGTTCGTCATCCTGTACGTGTTGGTGAACCTTCTCATCGACCTGCTCTACGGTCTGCTCGACCCGAGGATTCGCTATGCCTGATCCCACCTCTCAGAAGCACTACGTCGCTCCGATCGAGACGGAGTCGATCGCTGTCGACGCCGTCCGCATCTCCGACAAGCCCAGCAATCTGTGGCGAGACGCCTGGTTCGACGTGCGGCGTCGACCGCTGTTCTGGTTCTCGATAGTGCTGGCGCTCTTCTTCCTCGTGATGGCTTTGTGGCCGACACTGTTCACCGCCACACCTCCGAACGACGACTGCCAGCTGGCGAACAGCAACGGCGGTCCGACCGACGGCCACCCGCTCGGGTTCACGTTCCAGGGCTGTGACATCTACGCCCGCATCGTCTGGGGTTCGCAGACCTCTCTCGCAGTCGGCCTCATCGCGACCCTGATCTCGTCGATCCTCGGACTGATCATGGGAGCCCTCGCGGGCTTCTACGGCGGCTGGCTCGATGGCCTGCTGTCGCGCATCGGCGACATCTTCTTCGCGATCCCGTACATCCTCGCGGCCGTGGTCGTGATGACCGTGTTCCGGGACTCCCGTTCGGTGTGGACACTCGCATTCGCCATCGGAGCATTCGCGTGGGCCTCGACGGCTCGCGTCGTACGCGCTGAGGTGCTCCGGGTGCGTCAAGCGGACTTCGTGATGGCCTCGCAGGCACTCGGGCAGTCCAAGTTCAAGATCCTCTTGAACCACGTCGTCCCGAACGCCATCGCACCGCTCCTCGTCGTCTCGACCCTCGGACTCGCCGCGGCGATCGTCGCGGAGGCGACCCTGTCGTTCCTCGGCGTGGGGCTCGGCAGTGACGTGATGTCGTGGGGTAACGACATCGCGAAGGCTCAGGCCTCGCTGCGTGTCGCGCCGATGGCACTCATCTATCCGTCGATCGCGCTCACCCTCGCGGTGCTGGCGTTCGTCACCCTGGGCGAGCTCATCCGAGACGCCCTCGACCCGAAGGCGAGGGCACGCCGATGAGCGAGCGAATCACCGAACAGGTCCCGCTGCTGAGCATCCGCGACCTCACGGTCGCGTTCCGCACGCAGGAGGGTCTGCGCGAAGTGCTCCACGGAGTCAGCTTCGACGTCATGCCCGGCGAGACCGTCGCGATCGTGGGCGAGTCCGGCTCAGGAAAGTCCACGACGGCCACGGCCATCGTGAACCTGCTCCCGGGAACCGGCGAGGTCACCGCCGGGTCGATCACCCTCGAAGGTCGCGAGCTCACGACACTCAACCGTCGCGAGATCGAGGCCGTGCGAGGTCGGGACATCGGCTTCGTGCCGCAGGACCCGATGTCGAACCTCAACCCTGTCTGGAGCATCGGCTTTCAGGTCAAGGAGGCGATCCGTGCAAACGGCATCGCCCAGGGGCGCGACGCCGCCAAGGCACGCACCGTCGAGGTGCTGCAGCAGGCCGGACTCGCCGACGCCGAGAAGCGTCTGCACCAGTTCCCGCACCAGTTCTCCGGTGGCATGCGTCAGCGCGCGCTGATCGGGATGGGCCTCGCGGCCGACCCGAAGCTGCTCATCGCCGACGAGCCGACCTCGGCTCTCGACGTGACGGTGCAGCGCGTGATCCTCGATCACATGGCCTCGCTCACCCGGGACAAGGGCACCTCGGTGCTGCTGATCACGCACGACCTGGGGCTCGCGGCCGAGCGTGCCGACAAGATCATCGTGATGAACGGCGGCAACATCGTCGAGGCCGGCCCCAGCCGCGAGATCCTCGAGAACCCGCAGCATCCGTACACGAAGCGTCTGGTCGCCGCGGCGCCCAGCGTGGCATCTCAGCGCATCCAGGCGGTGGTGGAGGACCGGGGTATCGAGACGCTCGAGGATCTCGCGGACATCCCGCCGACGGTGCGGGTCGCGGGGCTCACGAAGGACTATCGGATCCGCCAGGGCGGCTTCCGCAGCGAGGCGTTCCGAGCGGTCGACGACGTGTCCTTCGCCATCCCTCGCGGCAAGACGCTCGCACTGGTGGGGGAGTCGGGTTCCGGCAAGTCCACCGTCGCGAAGATGGTGCTGAAGCTCGAGGAGCCGACCAGCGGCGTGATCGAGATTGACGGCCAGGACGTGTCGAAGCTCTCGAACGCCCAGGCGTTCGGACTGCGTCGGCGCATGCAGCCGGTGTTCCAGGACCCGTACGGCTCGCTCGACCCGCTGCGCAACATCGGCAACACCATCGCCGAACCGCTGCAGATCCACGGCGTCGGCGACCGCGCGTCACAGCGTGAGCGGGTCGAGGAGCTTCTCGACCAGGTCTCGCTGCCGCGCGTTCTGGCGACCCGGTATCCGAACGAGCTCTCGGGCGGACAGCGTCAGCGTGTTGCCATCGCGCGTGCGCTGGCGCTCAAGCCCGACATCATCGTCCTCGATGAGGCCGTCTCGGCGCTTGACGTGCTGGTGCAGGATCAGGTGCTGCAGCTGCTCGCCGAACTCCAGTCGGAGCTCGGGCTCACGTATCTGTTCATCACGCACGACCTCGCCGTCGTCCGTGTCTCGAGCGATCTCGTGTGCGTCATGGAGAAGGGCAAGATCGTCGAGCAGGGCACCGTCGACGAGATCTTCGCCAACCCGCAGCAGGAGTACACGGATCGTCTGCTGAAGGCGATCCCGGGTGCATCGATCACCCTCGGCGGTCACTGAGAGTGAGCACCGAACCTCGACCGGAGGCCGCACGGAGATTCCGTGCGGCCTCCGGGCCTGTCTCCCTCGTCCTCTGCTCGCTGCTCGCGCTCTTCCTGCTCGGCGATGCGGTCGTGCGCGCGGGATGGGGGCAGATGCTGCTGCTCGCCCCCTGGGTGCTGCTCGGTCTCTGGGTCGTGTACGAGATCGCCTTCGTCTCGGTCGTGCGTGTCGACGGCGAGGGAGCGATGGTGCAGAACATGCTGCGCCGGACGACCTTCGGCTGGAGCCGCGTCCGCGACATCGACCTGCGCTGGCAGCTCGTCTTCTCGCTCGAGGACGGCACGGAGCTCTCGAGTTACGGGGGGCCTGCGAGAGCGCGTCCGATTCGGCGCCAGGTGCGCGAGGACGACGAGGCCAAGGCGCCGGCCGGCCTCCGCGAGCTCACCGACATCCGTGACCGCTGGCAGGCGGCTCCCTCGACCGCGGACGCGCCGATCCGCCGCACCTGGGACTCTCAGGCGCTCATCGCGCTCGGCGTCATCGTGATCTGGGCTGTGGCGTCGATCCTCATCGCGAACGCCTGATCGCGCGGAGCTCCGTCAGCCGGGAAGCCCGAAGAGCATCGGCCAGGTGGCCGCCGCCCAGGGGTAGCCGACGAACACCGTGGCGTCGATCAGGAAGTGCGCGACGAGGAAAGGCATGAGCCGTCCGCTGCGCTGGAACAGCCACCCGAAGAGCAGCCCCATCGCCAGGTTCCCGATGAAGGCTCCAGGACCCTGGTACAGGTGGTAGCTCGCGCGCAGCACGGACGTGGTGAGGATGATCGCCCATGGCCCCCAGCCCAGCTGCCTGAGTCGGGCGAAGAGATATCCGAGCACGACGAACTCCTCCTGCAGTGATGCGCGGGCGGCCGCGAGCAGAAGGACCGGGATCGTCCACCAGTGGGTGTCGAGCCCCGCGGGGTTCACCGCAACGAAGAGTCCGAGGGCGCGCCCGGCGAGATACAGACCGAGACCCGGGATGCCGATGGCTGCGACCAGGAGGATCCCGCGACCCGCATCGGCTCCGACCCGGGTGCCGTCCAGACCGAGCCTGCCTAGATGCGGTCTCGACGACTGCCACAGCAGGAAGCAGACGAGCAGCACCGGGACGAGGGAGAAACCGATCGACAGGACCTGGTAGATCAGGTCGAAGATCTCCCTGTCGCTCCGGGACGGATTCAGGGTCGCGGTCTGATCGGCCAGCGGCGTCTCGTCGGTGAGCCGGTAGGCCAGCTGCACGATCGCATACACCGCGGACTGACCGAGTCCGAGGGCGAGGACGATGGCGATCTCCCACCACAGACGAGCGCGCGAGGGCGGGGGAGAGAGGTCGACGACGGTCACGCTCCCGATCGTACTTCGAGCGCTCAGGAACGAGTCGTCGGCATACGATAGTCTGGAACGTCGGCTTCTCGACAAAAACCCACACTCTTTAGGACATCTGCATGGCGCACGCCCTCCGTTCTGACCTCCGCAACGTCGCTATCGTCGCTCACGTCGACCACGGTAAGACCACCCTCGTCGACGCCATGCTGCGTCAGACGGGCTCCTTCGGCGAACACGCGCACGTCGATGAACGCGCGATGGACTCCAACGATCTGGAGCGTGAGAAGGGCATCACGATCCTCGCCAAGAACACGGCGATCACCTACAAGGGCAAGCATGCTCAGGGCAAGGAGATCACGATCAACGTGATCGACACCCCCGGCCACGCCGACTTCGGTGGAGAGGTCGAGCGCGGCCTGTCGATGGTCGACGGCGTCGTGCTGCTCGTCGATGCCAGCGAGGGGCCGCTTCCGCAGACCCGCTTCGTGCTGCGCAAGGCTCTCGAGGCCAAGCTTCCGGTCATCCTCCTGGTCAACAAGACCGACCGCCCCGACGCTCGCATCGCCGAGGTCGAGGAAGAGGCCCACGACCTGCTGCTCGGCCTCGCGTCCGACCTCGTCGACGACGTGCCCGACCTCGACGTCGACGCTCTGCTCGACGTCCCCGTCGTCTACGCGTCCGGCCGTGCCGGCGCCGCGTCGCGCAACCGTCCGGCCGACGGATCGCTGCCCGACAACGACGACCTCGAGCCGCTCTTCGAGGCGATCCTCGAGCATGTTCCCGCTCCGGAGTACGACGACGAGCACCCGCTGCAGGCCTGGGTCACGAACCTCGACTCCAGCCCGTTCCTCGGCCGCCTCGCGCTTCTCCGCGTCTTCAACGGCACGCTGAAGAAGGGCCAGACCGTCGCCTGGGTCCGTGCGGACGGCACGCACCAGAACGCACGTATCACCGAGCTGCTCAAGACGCGCGCGCTCGAGCGCTACCCCGCCGAGTCCGCCGGCCCCGGCGACATCGTCGCCATCGCCGGCTTCGAGAACATCACGATCGGCGAGACCATCGCCGACCCCGAGGACGTCCGCCCGCTTCCCGCGATCACGGTCGACGACCCCGCCATCTCGATGACGATCGGCACGAACACCTCGCCGCTGATGGGCAAGGTCAAGGGCCACAAGCTCACCGCTCGAATGGTCAAGGACCGTCTCGACAAGGAGCTGATCGGCAACGTCTCGCTCAAGGTGGTCGACATCGGACGCCCCGACGCCTGGGAGGTCCAGGGCCGCGGCGAGCTGGCTCTCGCCATCCTGGTCGAGAACATGCGTCGCGAGGGCTTCGAGCTCACCGTCGGCAAGCCGCAGGTGGTCACGAAGAAGATCGACGGCAAGACCTACGAGCCGTTCGAGCACCTCACCATCGACACGCCTGAGGAGCACCTCGGCGCGATCACGCAGCTGCTCGCGAACCGCAAGGGCCGCATGGAGAACATGACGAACCACGGCACCGGCTGGGTGCGCATGGAGTTCATCGTCCCGTCACGCGGTCTGATCGGATTCCGCAGCGAGTTCCTCACCACGACCCGCGGCACCGGAATCGCCAACGCGATCTCGCACGGCTACGAGCCGTGGGCAGGGTCGATCACGACCCGCCAGAACGGCTCGATCGTCGCCGACCGCTCGGGTGTCGTCACCCCGTTCGCGATGATCGCCCTGCAGGAGCGCATGTCGTTCTTCGTGCAGCCCACGCAGGAGGTCTACGAGGGCATGGTCATCGGCGAGAACTCGCGTGCCGACGACATGGACGTCAACATCACGAAGGAGAAGAAGCTCACCAACATGCGTGCGGCGAGCTCCGACACCTTCGAGTCGATGACCCCTCCGCGCCAGCTCACCCTCGAGGAGAGCCTCGAGTTCGCGCGTGACGACGAATGCGTCGAGGTCACGCCCGAGGTCGTCCGCATCCGCAAGGTCAACCTCGACGCCAACACGCGCGCTCGCGACACCGCGCGCCTGAAGCGTCAGGACGCCGGCTCCTGAGAATCGTCTAAGAGAAGGGCCCTGTGCAGCCATAAACGGCTGTACAGGGCCCTTTTCTCACGAAACGTCCAGGCGGGTCGTTGCAGAATCGTTACCTTGCGCCTGGGGCAATCTCCCGATGAGTGTCCTGTGACGGGCGTACGACGACCCGAAAGTCGAACCCATGCTTCAGAACACCCGTGCGCTTCGGCGCGCCCACGCGGCGGCATCAGCCCGCAATGCGATCACGGCACGTCGCCCCAAGCTGATTCTCGGAACGATCACCGGCGGTGTACTCGGCCTCGCCCTGACCGTCGGCATGGTGTCGGCGCCCGCGGCCGGTGCCGAGGTGCCGGACGCCGTCGCCGGCGTCACGTCCTTCGTCACCGGCGACACCGAGCAGCCGGCGAAGAGCGCCGACGACTCAGCCCTCACGATGGTCGCCGCTCAGGACGCCATTGCTGCGGCCGAGGCGCTGAACGCCGAGGTCGCGGCATCGGGTCTCGACCTCGGCGCCGCGCCCTCCGCGGTCGATACCTCTGACGTGACCGCCTGGGTCGATCAGCTCGCCGACCGTGACGAGTTCTCGAACAGGCAGCTCACGAGCCTCACTGCGTATGCGGTCACCGGCACGGACGAGATCGTCGCTGAGACCGCCGCCCTGCAGGAATCCTACGTGGCGGCTCAGCAGGCCAAAGCCGCTGCGGACGCGGCTGCCGAGCAGGCGGCCGCTGAAGCCGCCGCACTCGCTCAGACGAACACCGTCGACGGCGCGAAGGCCGCGGCGCGCGACATCGCGTCAGGTCAGTACGGGTGGGGCGCCGACCAGTTCTCCTGCCTGGATTCGCTGTGGACGAAAGAATCCGGGTGGAACTACCAGGCGTACAACGCCTCGGGCGGTGCGACGGGGATTCCGCAGGCTCTGCCCGGAAGCAAGATGGCGTCTGCCGGATCCGACTGGCAGACGAATGCGGCCACGCAGATCCGCTGGGGTCTCGGATACATCTCCTCCGTGTACGGCACCCCCTGCAGCGCTTGGGGGCACTCCCAGTCCGTGAACTGGTACTGAGCCTCCGCCGCCCGACCGGCACCACCGAGACCCACCCCGCATGCGTGCGGCGGTGGGTCTCGGCGTTCCAGGGCGCAGCCTGAAACCGGCGCTCAGTGCTCTAGGCAGAGCGAGGCATTGCCACTACGGTGAGCGGTGACGGCTGGGGGGTCGTGGACTCGGAGGAGAACGCATGGACGTCGCGGCACTGACAGACATCCCACAGCAGGTGTCGACCGGCGCCCTGCCGGGGTGGGACCGCGTCGACGAGCTCGTGCGCGAAGCCCACCGCCGCTATGCGGACGACCGCACGGGTGCAGTCGCCGATTACATCCCCGTGCTCGCGGAGGCCGACCCCGAGCTGTTCGGTCTCGCGGTCATCGAGGTCGATGGCGGCCTGCATGACGCCGGAGACGCGCTGCATCCGTTCTCGATCCAGTCGATCTCGAAGATGTTCGTGTATGCGCTGGCCATCCAGGAGCACGGCCATGAGCGGGTGCGCGAGATCGTGGGGGTCAACAACACCGGGCTCGCCTTCAACTCGCTGATGGCGCTCGAGCTCAACGCGGGGCATCCGATGAATCCGATGGTCAACGCGGGTGCGATCGCCACCACGGCGTTGATGCCGGGGCAGACGTCCGTCGAGCAGTGGGAGCGCGTCCGGGAGGGGTTGTCGGCCTTCGCCGGACGCCCGCTGAGTCTTGACGGGGTCGTCTATGCGTCCGAGGCGGAGACGAACGAGCGGAACCGAGCGATGGGGTGGCTGCTGCGAAGCTACGGACGGCTGACCGGCGACCCGGATGACGTGGTCGACGTCTACACGCGTCAGTGCGCGCTCAGCGTCACTGCTCACGACCTCGCGGTGATGGGCGCGACGCTCGCAGACGGCGGCGTGAACCCCATCACGGGTGAGCGCGTCGTCTCAGCGGACGTCTGTCGCGACACTCTCGCCGTGGTGGCGTCGACCGGCCTCTACGAGACTTCGGGGGAGTGGCTGTTCGAGATCGGCCTGCCGGCCAAGTCGGGGGTCGCCGGAGGCATCGTGGCTGTCGCCCCCGGCAAGGGGGCGGTCGCCGGATTCTCACCTCGCCTCGACCGAGCCGGCAACTCTGTGCGGTCGCAGCTCGCGATCGGCCACCTCTCGCGCGCACTCGGCCTGAACCTGTTCGCTTCCGCGCCGTCGGCGACCCCTCGCTCGACGGACTGACCCCTCTCACCGCTCGGAGGACCCCGTCATGACACACACCGCTCCGGCTCCCACGAAGACCTCCTGGATGCCGCTCGTCAGCCTCTTCCTCGCCCAGGTGCTCATGTCGTTCAACGTGGCCGCCCTTCCGATCTCGCTCGGCGGCATGGTCAGCGAGTTCGGCGTGCCGCCGACTGTCGCCAGCACGACGATCGTGATGTACGGGCTCGCCGTGGCCGCACTGGTGATGACCGGCGCGAAGCTCGGCCAGCGCATCGGGTGGGTGCTCATCTTCCGGATCGTGATCGGCCTCTTCGCCGCATCCTCGGTGCTCATGATCTTTTCGCCGAGCGTGGGCTGGGCCATCGCCGGGCAGGCGGTCGCCGGCGCTGCTGCGGCGATCATCGTGCCCTCGATCGTGGCGCTGATCGCCGAGAACTATCGCGGAGCGCAGCAGGCGACCGCGATCGGTGCGATCGGCTCGGCCAGGGCCATCTCCGGGGTCACGGCCTTCCTGATCGGCGGCACCCTGGGAACGCTCGTCGGATGGCGTCCGATGTTCTTCATCGTGTTCGGCATCGCGGTGGTGGTGTTCGCCTTCAGCTTCACGCTTCGCGGCGATCGCGGCGACGCGTCGATCCGCATCGACCTCGTGGCGTCGCTGCTCATCGGTGCGGCGATCGTCCTCCTCACCCTCGGCTTCAACAACCTCAACGGGTGGGGCGCCGTCGCCGCGACGGAGGCTGCGCCCTTCAGCATCCTGGGGCTCTCGCCAGCTCCCGCCTTCGTGGTCGTGGGAATCGTGCTCGGGCAGTGCTTCTTCGTGTGGACGCGGAGGCGTATGGCCGAGGGCAAGGTGCCGCTGATCGACCTCAGCATCCTGGACTCATCGAAGGAGCGAGCGGCCGTCTACGCGATGTTCATCGTCGTGGCTCTCGAGGCGTGCGTGAACTTCACCATCCCGCTGTACATCCAGATCGTGCAGGGGAGGACGCCTTTCGACACATCCCTCGCGATGATGCCCTTCAACCTGACGGTCTTCATCACGGCCACCCTCGTCGTCCGCTTCTACAAGCGCTACCCGCCGCGGGTGATCGGCGTCTTCGGGTTCATCCTGACCACGGTCGCGCTCGTCTGGCTGTCCGTCGTGGTCAACAACAACTGGGAGACCCTGCCCACGATCCTGGGGCTGATCGTCTTCGGCATCGGCCAGGGCGCGCTCGTGACGCTCGTGTTCAACGTGCTCGTCACCTCGGCGCCCGCCGAGCTCGCGGGGGATGTCGGTTCGCTCCGAGGCACCACGCAGAACCTCGCCTCCGCGGTCGGCACCGCTCTGGCCGGCGCACTCCTCGTATCGCTCCTCGGATTGAGCATCGGTCGTGCGGTCGTCGAGCATCCCGAGCTGCCGCCCTCGCTCGTCGCGCAGGTCGACATGGACAACCTCAACTTCGTCAGCAACGACGACCTCCGCGCCGCCCTCGAGCAGACCGATGCGACCCCCGAGCAGATCGACGCGGCGGTGGCCGTCAACGAGGAGTCTCGTCTGGGCACGCTGCGACTCGGGCTGCTCCTGCTCGCCGGCCTCAGCGCGGTGGCGATCCTGCCCGCATCGAGGCTTCCGAAGTACAAGCCCGAGGAGATCCCCGACCCGTCACCGGTCTCGGGCTCGGGTCCGGGGCCGGAATGATGCTCAGCGGAGTTCGGAGATGAGAACAGCGCTTGTACCGGCGACGATCGCCTCGAACACGTGAGGTGCGTCTCCTGCGTACGAGAGGTAGTCGCCGGGGTTCAACAGCACAGGGGCATCCGTCGGTCCGATCAGAGCTTGCCCCGAGATGAGGACCACGTGCTCGGTGGTGCCCGGATGATGCGGATCGGAGCGCCGCGGATCACCGGGTTCCGCCTGGATCAGGTACACATCCCTGCGGGCGCCCGGCGGGCTCGCAGACAGCAGCGTCGCGCTGTACGCCGCCGCTGACGACGGCACACCGGCGAGGTCGTCGGCGCGGATGAGCGTCGGTGCGTTGATCTGCTGGTCGACGAGCACGGCGAAAGGCACCCCGAGCGCGACACCCAGAGCCCACAGCGTCTCGACGCTGGGATTGCCGGAGCCTGATTCGAGTTGCGAGACAGTCGCCTTCGAGATCCCCGCCCGACGCGCGAGCTCGGAGACGGACAGCGCGGCTCTCTCACGTTCGTTGCGCACGGTACGGGCGATGCGGGTGCGGAGATCCTCCATCTGTTCAGTATGTCAAACGATCGTTCGCTTGACTATCCGTGAGACGTTGTTCAGAATGATGATCATGTGTTCACTGCAGCGAACGATGTCGCAATGAGCGCTGAGCGCGAAGTCTGGCGCGAGGCGCTGGGCGTGGTTCTCGCGACCAGCGCCTATGGCGTCTCCTTCGGCGCGCTCGCCGTGGCATCCGGTCTGGATGTCTGGCAGACGTGCGTGCTCAGCCTGCTGATGTTCACGGGCGGATCGCAGTTCGCATTCGTCGGCGTGTTCGCCGCCGGAGGCGTGTCGGCGCTTCCCTCGGCCATCGCCTCGGCGACACTGCTCGGGGTGCGCAACGTGGCGTACGGCATGCGGATGTCTCCGATCGTCGGAACCACGCCCGCCCGTCGAGTGGCGGCGGCGCACTTCACGATCGACGAGTCCACCGCGGTGGCCATCTCGCAGAGAGATCCTCGTCTGAGGCAGGTCGGCTTCTGGGTGACCGGCATCGGGATCTTCATCGGATGGAACATCACGACGTTGATCGGCGCTCTGGTCGGCGACGTGCTCGGCGACCCGAAGACCTGGGGGCTGGATGCTGCCGCTGCCGCTGCGTTCCTGGCTCTGCTCTGGCCGCGCCTCAGGGAGCGCCAGGCGATCGCGGTCGGTGTGGCCGCAGCTGTCGTGGCCGCGTCGCTCACGCCCCTGATCATGCCCGGTCTGCCCGTGCTGGTCGCGGCTGTCGTCGCGATCGTCGTCGGCTGGTTCAACTGGCTGGGACGAGTCGACGGCTCCACGGCCAGCTCCGGGGAGGTCGACCGATGAGCGTGTGGAGCGCGATCCTGCTCGCTGCGGTGATCTGCCTGGCGCTCAAGGCCAGCGGTTACCTCGTGCCGCCGAGCGTGCTCGAGGCGCCACGACCGGCTCGCATCTCCGATCTGCTGACCGTGGCGCTCCTCGCCGCACTCGTGGCTGTGCAGACTCTCGGAGCGGGGCAGGCCGTGGTCGTCGATGCACGGGTCCCCGCTCTGCTCGTCGCGGCCGGTCTCCTGTGGTTGCGTCAGTCGTTCCTGGTCGTGGTGTTCGCCGCTGCGGTCGTCGCCGCGGTCCTGAGGCTTCTCGGCCTCGCTGCCTGAGTCGAGCAGATCCTCGGCGCGCGTAGGATCGACTCGTGCGTACTGGATGGATCTCCCGGGTGCTTTCCTGGATCGCCGCGGCTCTCGTCGGCGGCGTCTTCGGCGTCGCGGGAACGATCGGACACAGCCTGATGTGGGGACCGGTGCCCGTGGGGCTGCTGGTGGGAGCGGTCGCGTGCGGGGCGATCCTCGTCGCGATCCGCGCGCTCACCCACGACCGGGGCGCGACTCTCGCCGCGGGGCTCGGCATGCTCGGCATGCTGGTGCTCATCTCCGGAGTTGGTCCCGGTGGATCGGTGGTCGTCGAAGACACGCTCAGCGGTCGCATCTGGACCTATCTCGTCGCCGGACTCGTGCTTCTCGCCGTGGCATGGCCGTCCTTCTCCCGGCTTCCCGCGCGCACCGATGCGCCTGCGCCTGCGCCCGCAGAGTCGCCTGCGGCGTCCGACGGCGGAGCGCCGAGTGCCCGGCGTGCCCCCGCTCTGGGCGATCGGACGGGCAGCGAGTCGTAGACTGGGGGAGTGACGTATGTGATCGCTCTCCCGTGCGTCGATGTCAAGGACCGCGCCTGCATCGACGAGTGCCCCGTTGACTGTATCTACGAGGGCGAACGCTCGCTGTACATCCACCCCGACGAATGCGTCGACTGCGGCGCGTGCGAACCCGTCTGCCCCGTCGAGGCGATCTACTACGAAGACGACCTGCCGGAAGAATGGCAGGACTACTACAAGGCCAAGCCACAGGGCGAGTAGTCCGTGAGCGTTCGCGATCTCGCCGACTATCCGTGGGATGCGGTCGTTCCCTATCGTCAGCGCGCTGCCCTGCATCCGCAGGGGATCGTCGACCTGTCCGTCGGGTCGCCCGTCGATCCGACGCCCGAGCTGATCCGCCGAGCTCTGTCGGAGGCGACGGATGCGCACGCGTATCCGCAGACCGTCGGCACTCCCGCTCTGCGTGAGGCGATCGTCGCGTGGTATGCCCGCCGCAGGGGAGTGGTCGACCTCACGGTCGACAACGTCCTGCCCACGATCGGCTCGAAGGAGCTTGTGGCCCTGCTGCCGACCCTGCTCGGTCTCGGCGCCGGCGACATCGTCGTGCATCCCCGAATCGCATACCCGACCTACGAGGTGGGTGCCCGCGTCGTCGGGGCCACGCCGCTGCCTTCCGACGATCCTGCCGACTGGCCCGAGGGTACCAAGCTCATCTGGATCAACACGCCGGGCAACCCCGACGGCCGCACCTGGACGGTGGAGGAGCTCTCGGTCGCGGTTCTGCGCGCTCGTGAGCTGGGGGCCGTGCTCGCGAGCGACGAGTGCTACGCCGAGCTCGGGTGGGACGGCCAGTGGGCGACCGAGTCGATCCCCTCGGTCCTCGACCCGCGCGTGACGGGTGGGAGCAGGGCGAATCTGCTCAGCGTCTACTCGCTGAGCAAGCAGTCGAATCTCGCCGGCTACCGGGCCGCTTTCGTGGCGGGGTGCGCGCGCATCGTCGGCGAGCTGCTCACCGCGCGCAAGCACCTGGGGCTGATGCCACCGGAGCCTGTGCAGCACGCGATGGCCGTGGCTCTGGGTGACGACGAGCACGTCGCGGCTCAGAAGGAGCTCTATCGTGGGCGGCGCGACATCCTGCGGCCTGCGCTCGAAGCTGCGGGGTTCCGGATCGATGGATCGGAAGCCGGCCTCTACCTGTGGGCGACCGAGGGGCGGGATGCCTGGACGAGCATCGAGAGGCTTGCGGATCTCGGCATCCTCGCGGGGCCCGGCCCGTTCTACGGTGCGTTCTCGAACGAGCACGTGCGGCTGGCGCTGACGGCTCCTTCCGAACGGATCGCCGAGGGCGCCCGGCGTCTGCACGAACAAGCCGTGTAGGTTCTCGCCTCAGACTGAGGGTTCTTTTGTCGGTTGTCACAGTAGGCCTGTGTGCCTACTAGGCTGTAAAGGCGATTCGGTTGTGTATCGATGATCTCGAACAGACCTGGTGCTCAGCGCCGTGACATCGCCACATCCGACTTGATGAAGATCCATGAGGAGGCCCGCGTGAGCGCAGCGGCAGAGCAGCAGGCGACAGCGAAGCTGACGATCGGCGATACGACCGCTGAGTTCCCACTCGTGCGAGGCACGGCGGGCACCGACAGCATCGACTTCTCGACGCTGACGCGGCAGACCGGCTACACAGGGCTCGACTACGGTTTCGTCAACACCGCATCCACCAAGTCCGCGATCACCTTCATCGACGGAGACAAGGGCATCCTGCGCTACCGCGGATATCCGATCGAGCAGCTCGCCGGATCGACGAGCTACCTCGAGGTCGCCTGGCTCCTCATCTACGGTGAGCTGCCCTCCGCCGCCGAGCTCGCGGAGTTCGATGAGAAGATCCGTCGGCACACGCTGCTGCATGAAGACCTGAAGCGGTTCTTCTCGGCGCTGCCGCACACCGCGCACCCCATGTCGGTCCTGTCGTCGGCCGTCGCCGCTCTCTCGACCTACTACGAGGGTCAGACCGACCCGCACAACCCCGAGCACGTCGAGCTGAACATGATCCGCATGCTGGCGAAGCTGCCGGTCATCGCCGCCTACGCGCACAAGAAGAGCATCGGCCAGGCGTTCCTCTACCCCGACAACTCCCTCGGCTTCGTCGAGAACTTCCTCAAGCTCAACTTCGGCGTGCACTCCGAGGAGTACCAGGTCAACCCGGTCATGTCGAAGGCCCTCGAGCTGCTGCTCATCCTGCACGAGGACCACGAGCAGAACGCGTCGACCTCGACCGTGCGTCTGGTCGGCTCGACCGGTGCGAACCAGTTCGCATCGATCTCCGCCGGCATCCAGGCTCTCTCCGGCCCCCTGCACGGCGGTGCGAACGAAGCAGTCCTCACCATGCTCGGCCAGATCCGCGACTCCGGTCAGAGCGTGTCTCGCTTCGTGGAGCGGGTGAAGAACAAGGAAGAGGGCGTGAAGCTGATGGGCTTCGGGCACCGGGTGTACAAGAACTACGACCCGCGCGCCAAGCTCGTCAAGGAGGCTGCGGGCGAGGTGCTCGCCGAGCTCGGCGTCACCGACCCGCTGCTCGACCTCGCGCAGGAGCTCGAGGAGCTCGCTCTCGCAGACGACTACTTCAAGGAGCGTCGCCTCTACCCGAACGTCGACTTCTACACCGGCGTCATCTACAAGGCCATGGGCTTCCCGACGCGCATGTTCACCGTGCTGTTCGCGATCGGCCGTCTGCCCGGGTGGCTCGCGCAGTGGCGCGAGCTGCAGCTCGACCCGCAGACCAAGATCGGTCGCCCGCAGCAGCTCTACACGGGATCCCCCGAGCGCACCTTCCAGACCCGCTGACGTCGAGCACGATGCCTGTCGTCAGCGCCGAGGCGTTCGTGCCGGTGGACCCGGCGACGGCGTTCGCAGTGTCTCAGACGACGGGAGCGGTGCGCAGACGCTGGGACCGCTTCATCAGTGAGCAGCACCTCATGGACGACGCGGATGCCCCCGCCAAGGGTGTGCGCACCTTCACCCGGCAGCGGTTCGGTCTCTCGATGGTCAGTCGCTACGTGTCGTACGCTCCACCCACGAACGTGGGCATGGTGATGGAGCGGGGCCCCTGGTTCTTCACCAAGCTCGGTGGCGGCTGGCGGTTCACCGAGGTGCCGGAGGGCACGTTGGCTGTGTGGAAGTACAACTTCTCGTGCCGCCCCGCCTGGCTCGCACCGTTCGCCGAATGGATCGGGATTCGAGTGCTCGGCTTCGAGATCCGTCGTCGC
The DNA here is from genome assembly GCF_001423645.1 of Microbacterium sp. Leaf161. Classification (NCBI taxonomy): domain Bacteria; kingdom Bacillati; phylum Actinomycetota; class Actinomycetes; order Micrococcales; family Microbacteriaceae; genus Microbacterium; species Microbacterium sp. Leaf161. The sequence goes on from NZ_LMOW01000001.1 coordinate 2,543,314, forward strand.
CTCGCCGGGTTCGTCCGCGGCTGCGCGGATCCGCAGGTTCTCGCGGCCGTGGGACGCTGATCGCGGCGCCCTCCGCACACTTTGGTTTCGCCGACGCGCGCAGAAAGGCGGGTGCGTCGATGCCTGAGCATCGACGCACCCGCCTCTATGACTGTTGCGTTCAGCGACCCTGCGAGCTCCAGCCACGGCCGCCCTGGTTGCGTGACTGACCGCCCTGGCGAGATCCGCCCTGGCCGCCCTGTCGCGAACCGGTCTGCGCTGCCGGCGCACCCTGACCACTCTGGCCAGAGCGGGGACGACGGCTGCGACGCGACGGCGGGTTGGCGGCCGAGTTGCGCTCGCCGCCCGCGGGACGCTGCTTGGGCGCCTGGCGCTGCTGCGCCTGGACGGGAGCAGGACGCACGTGTGCGGCGCGCTCGGGAACCAGCTCGCTGACGGCGGCCGTCGTGACGGGCTCGAGAGCGGCGCTGATCGCTGCCTTGCGCAGCAGATCCTTCACATCGCGGCGCTGCTCGGGGAGCACCACCGTGACGACCGTTCCTGCGGCTCCGGCACGAGCAGTGCGACCTGAGCGGTGCAGGTATGCCTTGTGCTCCATGGGCGGGTCGACGTGGACGACGAGATCGACGTTGTCGACGTGCACTCCGCGGGCAGCGACGTCGGTGGCGACGAGGACGCGCACGCCGCCGTCTTCGGGGGCTGCCGAGAAGGCGCCGAGGTTGCGCTCACGCGCATTCTGCGACAGGTTGCCGTGCAGGTCGACGGCCGGGATGCCGGCTGCGGTGAGCTGCTTCGCGAGCTTCTTGGCCTGGTGCTTCGTGCGGGTGAAGAGGATGCGCCGGCCGGTGCCTGACGCGAGCTCGCGCACGAGCTCGGTCTTGTTGTCGGTCGAGTCGACGACCAGCACGCGGTGGGTCATCTCGCCGACGGGCACGCTCTCTTCGTCGACCTCGTGGCTGACGGCGTTCGACAGGAAGCGGCGGGCGAGCGTGTCGATGCCGCGGTCGAGGGTCGCGCTGAACAGCAGACGCTGGCCGCCGGCCGGCGTGGCGGTGAGGATGCGGGTGACGCCCGGGAGGAACCCGAGGTCGGCCATGTGGTCGGCCTCGTCGAGGACGGTGACCTCGACGGCGTCGAGCTGCACGACCCGCTGCTTCATCAGGTCTTCCAGACGGCCGGGGCACGCGACGACGATGTCGACGCCGTTGCGCATCGCCTGCTCCTGCGGGCGCTGGCTGACGCCGCCGAAGACGGTCGTGACGCGCAGGCCCTTGGCCTCGGCGAGCGGTGCGATGGTCGCTGCGATCTGCGTGGCGAGCTCCCTGGTCGGGGCGAGCACGAGACCACGCGGGTGGCCGGGGCGGCTGCTGCGCGAAGACGCGGAGAGGCGGGCGACGAGGGGGAGGGCGAACGCGATCGTCTTGCCGCTGCCGGTGCGGCCGCGGCCGAGGAGGTCACGACCGGCGAGGGAATCGGGAAGCGTATCGCGCTGAATCGCGAACGCCTCGGTCTTGCCGTCCTTGGTGAGGACGGCGGCGAGGTCGGCGGGCACGCCGAGATCGAGGAAGGAAGTCATAAAGGTATCTCCGTGAGAATGCACGCACGTACCAACGGGCCGGGTGCGGAAGGGTGGGCGACGGCGCGGGATCGCGCATCGTTTCGCCGTTCGAAATGGCCAGAACCAGGCAAGTGGCGCGGGAGCGTGTCGACGACGCAGACGACTCGCACTGCGAGGATCGTCGATTCGACACTATCACGCGTCAGGGGGAGAAGCCTGGGACGCGCTCCCGCTCAGCGCGTCGCTCAGGCGTGGAGCGCCTCGTTGAGTGTCACGCCGACACCCGCGCGCCGCACGGCCTCAACCGCTCCGCTGAGCGAATTGCGGCGGAACAGCAGGCCGTTCTGGCCCGACAGCTCAGCGCCCTTGACAGTCTTCCTGCCGCCGTCGGGGGTCGCCGGAGCGTCGAGGAGCACGACCTTGGTGCCCGCCGTCACGTAGAGCCCGGCTTCCACGACGCAGTCGTCGCCGAGCGAGATGCCGATTCCCGCGTTGGCGCCCAGCAGTGTGCGCGAGCCGATCGAGACGCGGTGTGCGCCGCCACCCGAGAGCGTGCCCATGATCGACGAGCCGCCGCCGATGTCGCTGCCGTCGCCGACCACGACCCCCTGAGAGATGCGTCCTTCGACCATCGACGCACCCAGCGTGCCGGCGTTGAAGTTCACGAAGCCCTCATGCATGACCGTCGTGCCGGGGGAGAGGTGGGCGCCGAGGCGGACGCGCGAGGCGTCAGCGATGCGCACGCCCGCCGGCTGCACGTAGTCGGTGAGTCTGGGGAACTTGTCGAGCCCCTGCACCTGGATCCCTGCCCGCTGCAGCAACGGGCGAAGTCGTGCCGCGTCATCGGGGTGCACGGGGCCGGCGTTGGTCCAGGCCACGTTCGGCAGGTGGGCGAAGATGCCGTCGAGGTTGAGCTCGTTCGGCCGCACGACCAGGTGTGAGAGCGCGTGCAGTCGCAGATAGGCGTCGACTGTCGACGTGGGCGCGGCATCCAGATCGATGTGCAGCTGCACGGTCTCGACAGTGACGTTGCGTCGCTCGTCGGGACCTGCCAGCGCTTCGAGCGCGAGGAGTGCGGCCTCGGCGTCTTCGACCGACGGGGCTTCGGAGAGCACCCCGGGGAACCACGCGTCGAGAACTGTGCCGTCGCCGGCGGTCGTCGAAAGTCCGGTACCCCACACGGTGCGCGCCTCAGTCATGCCTCCACGGTATCGCGAGCGGGCGTGGACGATCGCACAGATGTCGGGGTAAGTAGGCTGGGTGCATGATGCTCGATCTGACAGCGTCCTCTGTCGACCTGACCCGTGCGATCTGCGACATCCCGAGTGTCTCGGGTGACGAGAAGACGCTCGCGGACGCCATCGAGGAGGCGATCTCCGTCTACTCCCACCTCGAGGTGATCCGTCACGGCAACACGATCGTCGCCCGCACGAACCTCGGACGAGCCCAGCGGGTGGCGATCGCAGGGCATATCGACACTGTGCCCATCAACGGCAACGTGCCGACGAAGGACCTCGAGATCGACGGTGTCGCCCACCTGTGGGGTCGAGGGACCGTCGACATGAAGAGCGGCACGGCGGTGCAGCTCAAACTCGCGGCCGAGCTCACCGAGCCCACGGTCGATATCACCTGGATGTGGTACGACAACGAGGAGGTCGAGGCGTCGAAGAACGGGCTCGCTCTCCTCGCTGCGGTGCGGCCGGACCTCTTCCGGGCCGATTTCGCGATCCTCGGCGAGCCGTCGAACGGTGAGGTCGAAGGCGGCTGCAACGGCACGATGCGTGCGATCGTGCGCACCACCGGCGTGCGCGCGCACGCCGCCCGCGCCTGGATAGGAGAGAACGCCATCCATCGGGCGGCCCCGATCCTCGCGCGTCTGGCCGAGTACCGTGCGAAGGAGATCGCGGTCGACGGACTGCTGTATCGCGAGAGCATGAGCGCCGTCCGGATCACGGGAGGGGTCGCGGGCAATGTGATTCCCGATGCGTGCGAGGTCGAGGTGAACTACCGGTTCGCTCCGAGCAAGTCGGCGGCGGATGCAGAAGCGCACATCCGCAACCTGCTGGCCGGTTTCGACGTGGAGATCACCGATGCCGCCGAAGGCGCGCGGCCAGGTCTCGATGCCCCGATCGCCCGGGACTTCGTGACTGCCGTCGGCGCCGAGCCGCGCCCCAAGTACGGATGGACCGACGTCGCTCGCTTCTCGGCCCTCGGCATCCCCGCCGTGAATTACGGACCGGGGGACCCGCACCTCGCGCATCATGACGAGGAGCGCGTTCCGCTCGCGCAGATCGACGCCGTCGAGCGAGGACTGCGCGCATGGCTCAGTTCGCGCTGACCGCGACCCGTCGGTGGGCGGCCGCACCGCTGGCGCTGCGGATCGCCCTGATCTACCTCGCGGCGCGCGCTGTGACGACCGCGATGATGATCGCGGCGGCGACGCTGTCGACGTCGCTGTCGAGGTTCGGGGCGGAGCCGGGGCTCGCCGACTTCATCGTCGGGTGGGATGCGCAGTGGTACTGGCTCGTCGCCGAAGAGGGGTATCCGTCTTCTCTTCCCCTCACCGAGTCCGGTGAGGTCGCAGAGAACGCCTGGGCGTTCATGCCGGTGTTCGCTTTCGCCGCCAAGACGGTCGGGTTCGTGTTCGGCTCGTGGGGGATGGGCGCTTTCCTGCTGTCATTCGTGGCCGGTTACTTCGCCTGCCTCGCGCTGCACCGACTGCTGCGTGAGCGCATCGGCGCGCGGGCGACGATGTGGTCGGTGGTGTTCTTCGCCTCCGGACCTGTCGCGGCGATGTTCCAGGTCGGATACGCCGAGACGCTGTTCCTCCTCCTGCTGTTCCTGGCGCTCGACGCGACGGTGCGCAGGAACTACGTCTGGCTCTACCTTCTCATCCCCGTCATGGCGTTCACGAGACCGGGGATCCTCGCATTCGCGCTCTACCTCGGTCTGCACGGCATCCTCCGCTGGTGGCACCGCCGAGACGACCCGCTCGCCCTGCGGGAGATCGTGCACATCGTGGCGCTCGGCGCCCTCGCCACGATCGCGGGCTTCTCGTGGCAGGTCATCGCGGGCATCGTCACCGGAGACCCCGGCGCGTACCTCGCGACCGAGCTCGCCTGGCGCAGGAACTGGCTCGTCGGCGGCGTCGAGGGTTTCGTGCCGTTCGAAGGCTGGATCCAGGCGTCCCAGTTCTGGTTCGCCCAGTGGGGGCTTCCCGGCGCGTGGGGCCCCGTCGCTCTGGCGCTCCTCGTCGTGGCGGCAGGTGCGGCTCTGCTCTATCTGCCCCAGGTGCGCGCGCTCGGTCCCGATCTCAGGCTCTGGAGCGCGAGCTACCTTCTCTATCTGCTCGCCGTCTTCTTCCCGCAGTCGAGCACTTTCCGGCTGCTCCTGCCGTTGAGTCCTGCCTGGGGAGCACTCGCGGTGCTGCGCTCGCGCGTCTGGCGGCTGGGGGTTCTGGCGGTCTGCCTGCTGGGTCAGTGGCTCTGGATCTACCACATCTACGCGTTGGGGAACACGTTCTGGCAGGTGCCGTGAATGTTAAGGCTTGATGCATTTCTTCATAGGGGACATCCAGGTTCCGGTAACACCCGATAAACTGATCGCATACCACCGGAGGAAAAGGAGCCCACGATGGCAGCGATGAAGCCGAGGACCGGAGACGGACCCATGGAGGCCGTAAAAGAAGGACGACTCATCATCGTGCGCGTCCCGCTCGAAGGAGGCGGCCGTCTGGTCGTCTCCGTGAACGACGCAGAGGCGAAGGAACTCCACGACGTGCTGGCAGCCGTCGTGAAGCCCGCCTGAGAGAACTCGAATTCGCGCACGCGGATTCACGAAGAGGGCGACGGATCATCGATCCGTCGCCCTCTTCCGTCTGTTCGGGGGTGTCGTCGGCTCAGCCCTCACCGACGCTGATCAGCTGCAGCAGGCCTTCGCCGGAGCTCGAGACGGTCGCGAGCACCGCTGAGGACTCCTGGGTCTCCTGCACGAGCGAGCGATAGGCCGAGGTCACCTCGTCACGCTGCACGGGGTCGGCCACGCGGCCGCCACCGAGAATCCGGGGGACCAGGACCATCCCGCCGGTGCGCACCAACCGCAGCCCGTGCTCGACGTAGTCGATGACGTTCTCGGGGTCCGCATCGACGAGCACGATGTCATAGGACGCTTCGTTCATGCGCGGCAGCACGTCGGCGGCGCGACCGGTGATGAACCGAGCCTTCGTCGGGGCGACCCGAGCGTCGGAGAACGCCTGACGAGCCGCGGCCAGATGCTCCGGTTCGTTGTCGATCGAGGTCAGTACGGCCTGCGGCGCCCCTCGCAGCAGCCAGAGGCCCGAGACACCGGCTCCGGTGCCGATCTCGACGATCGACCTGGCACCTGTCGCCGCGGCGAGCACCGCGATCTGCGAGCCGACGGCCGCGCTGATCGGCGAAGCGCCGAGTTCGATGGCGTGCGCACGCGCGCGGGCGATCGGCGAAGGCTCCACGATCGACTCGCGGATGAAACGTGCGTTCGCATCGTTCTCGCTCATTGACTGATTCTCCCGACTGAGATATGTGTTCTCCCAGCGTATGCGCTCGGTGCGCGGCACAACGGCAGGCGCGGCGGTAGCCTGGACACATGCAGTTCGGGATCACCTTCGAGAAGCTGCTGCTCATCGGTCTGATCGCTGCGCTGCTCATCGGACCGGAGCGGCTGCCCCGCTACGCCGAGAGCGTCGCGAAGCTCGCTCGGCGTGCCGGCGAGTTCCTCCGTGACACCAAATCGCGCGTCCGCGACGAGATGGGCCCCGACATCGATGACGTCGACTGGCGCAAGCTCGACCCTCGGCAGTACGACCCCAGACGCATCATCCGCGACGCTCTCTTCGAAGACGACGCGGCGCCCGGGCCCGCCAGAGCCGAGGCGGTCGTCGCAGAGCCGACGGTGAAGCCGGTGCGAACGCCGAGGGTGCGACCGGAGTTCTCGGTCGCGAGTCCGCCCCCGTTCGATCCCGAAGCCACGTGACGCGGACGGTCGACGAGAGTCGGCTTCGGACCAGAGACCGGATGGCGTTCTTCGCCGCCGCGATCTGCGCCGTGACCGGAGTCCTCATCTGGGCGCTCTGGGTGCTGCCGATCGTGCGGTCGATCGAGAGCGCCGAGGACGTCCCGATCGGGCAGACGATGGCGGTCGACCTCGACTCCGGGGCTCGGGTCGGCATCTGGACCAGCGGGATCTCCGCCACGCTCGGCACCATGGATTGCAGCGTCATCGGGCCGGACGGCGCCGAGCGTCCGCAGCAGGGCCCATCCGCGGTGAGCTGGGACGACGTGCTGTGGTGGATGACGCCGCGGACCGGGTTCGTGCAGTCCGCCCAGTTCACCGCGGCCGAGGCGGGCACTCACCTGGTGGACTGCCGGGATTCGCTCGACACGTACGACGGGCGATTCCTCGTCGCCGGCGACTCGATCGGTGACGGCAGCATCGGACTGGGCCGCACCGGCGGCAACGACTACCCGGTGGGGACTCTGCTTGCTCTCGGAGCGGTGATGTGTCCACCCCTCGCGGTGCTTCTTCCTCTGGTGATCCTGCTGAGGCGCCTGATCACACGCCGCGTTCCGAGGCCGCCCCAGACCTGATCGCAGTCAGCCGATCCTGGCCCGGAGAGTCGCGATGTCGTCATCGGACAGCAGCGCACGGGGGATCGCCGTGATCGCGGACGCGCCTCGAAGCTTGAAGAGCACGGCATGCCTGCCGGCACGAACGCTCTGGAAGGTGCTGTACGAGATGTCCGACGACCGACTGCCGGCGCCGACGTGCAGAGCGGTGTCATCGAGCCGAAGCCACACCGCGCTGCCGGGAGGGGTGGCGGCCCGAACGGCGCGTCTGGCGCCGACGACAGTCATGACGACCGCGTAGACCATGAGGGCGATGCTCGCGACGGGCAGCAGACCCGCCAGCCCCTGGGTGCCGCGCACGGCGGTGAGGTTGAGGATGCTGACGATGAATGCCGCGACGAGGGCGATCCACATCACGATCGCGACGGGGCGTGTGAGGGCGTAGATCGCGGCGTCGCGTGCCATGCCCCGAAGCAGCTGTTCGTCGACGGTGAGAGCCACGATCGTCTCAGCCCAGGGTCATCGGCAGCGAACGACCGGCGAGGCCGCGCCCCTGAGTGGCGAGGGAACCTGCGAGCTCGCGGATCGCGACGGCCGCCGCATCGTCGGGGGCGCTGAGCACCACGGGCACCCCTTCGTCGCCTCCCGTACGCAGCGCGGGACTGAGGGGGATCGATGCCAGCAGCGGCACGGACTGCGTCTCCGACAGCGCACTGGCCACGGCTGCACCGCCTCCTGAACCGAACAGATCGACGACGGTGCCGTCCGGAAGCGTGAGGGCTCCCATGTTCTCGACCACCCCGATCACCCGCTGCCCGGTCTGGCGAGCGACCAGCCCGCTGCGGATCGCCACGTCGGATGCTGCCGCCTGCGGCGTCGTGACGACCAGCACCTCGGCGTGGGGCAGCAGCTGCCCGATCGAGATGGCGATGTCACCGGTGCCAGGAGGCATGTCGATGAGCAGGATGTCGAGATCGCCGAAGAACACGTCTGTCAGGAACTGCTGCACGGTGCGGTGCAGCATCGGTCCGCGCCAAGCGACCACAGCCTCCCCGTCGCGGAGGAACATGCCGATCGAGATGGTCTTCACGCCATGGGCGACGGGCGGGAGCATGAGGTCGTCGATGCGCGTGGGCTGTGTTCCCGCAGGGATGCCGAGGAGGCCCGGGATCGAGAAGCCGTGCACATCGGCGTCGACGAGGCCGACCGAGAGGCCCTGAGCCGCGAGCGCCACCGCGAGATTCGCCGTCACAGTGGACTTGCCCACGCCGCCCTTGCCACTCGAGACGAGGATCACCCGTGTGAGTGAGTCCGGGCCGAAGGGCATCTGGCGAGGAGGCCGCCCGTCGCGCAGCTTCTCGGTGAGCGCTTTGCGCTCCGACGGCGTCATCACGCCGACCTCGACGTCCACCTCGGCGATGCCGGGCACCGAAGCGGCCGCGGCGCGGACATCGGTTTCGATGCGAGCCGCTGCGGGACAGCCCACGATCGTGAGCACGATCGCGACGTGCGCGTGTGCTCCATCGACACTGATCTCCCTGACCATGTCGAGATCGCCGATGGGTCTGCGAAGCTCGGGGTCGGTGACAGCGGCGACGGCTGCTCGGACGGAGTCGGCTGAGCTCATGATGATGTGGAGCGGCCGCGGGGGCGTCGCTCGGTCGGCTCCTCGTCCTGCTCGCCGAGCTCGGCGAGCAGCGACTTGAGCTCGTGGCGCAGCACATCCCGGGTCACGACCTGGTTGTTGCGCTCTTCGAGCGACATCCGCAGCGCGACGATCTCTCGGGCCAGGTACTCCGTGTCGGCGAGGTTGCGCTCGGCACGCTGGCGATCCTGCTCGATCTGCACGCGGTCGCGGTCGTCCTGGCGGTTCTGCGCGAGGAGGATCAGAGGGGCCGCGTACGACGCCTGCAGCGAGAGCATGAGGGTGAGGGCCGTGAAGCCGAGCGCGGCATCGTCGAAGCGCAGGTGGTCGGGCAGCAGGGTGTTCCAGCAGATCCAGAGCACGCAGAACAGCGTGAGGATGAGCAGGAACGCCGGGGTGCCCATGGCACGGGCGACCCATTCGGTGAAGCGGCCGAAGCGGTCACGCGATGTCGGCCGCTGCCGAGGGGTGCCGCGGCCCAGAGGGGCGTCGAGCTGAGGGGAGCGCGAGCGGGAGCGGGGCATCAGCGCACCTCCTTCGGGATCGACGGCTCGTCGCTGTCATGTGTGCGCCAGTCGTCGGGCAGCAGATAGTCGAGGACGTCGTCGATGCTGATGGCGCCGACCAGACGATGGGCGGCGTCGATCACCGGAAGCGAGACGAGGTCGTAGCTCGCGAGCATCCTGGCCACCTCCGCAGCCGATGCGGTGACGCGCACGGGGTCGAGGCTGTCGTCCATGATCGCGCCGAGCCGCTCGTGCGGCGGGTAGCGCAGCATCCTCTGGAAGTGCACCATGCCGAGCAGTCTGCCCGTCGGCGTCTCGAAGGGTGGCAGGGTCACGAACACGGCTGCGGCAAGGGCGGGGTGCAGCTCGTGACGCCGGATGAGGGCCAGCGCCTCGGCCACGGTCGCATCGGCGGAGAGGATGATCGGCTCGGGCGTCATGAGACCGCCGGCCGTGTCAGGTCCGTAGCGCAGCAGCATCCTGACGTCCTCGGCCTCCTCCGGCTCCATCAGCTCGAGCAGCTGCTCGAGGCGATTGGGCGGCAGCTGGGCGAGGAGGTCGGCGGCGTCATCCGGCTCCATCTGGTCGAGGATGTCTGCGGCTCGCTCGTCGCCGAGGCGGTCGAGGATGTGCACCTGGTCGTCCTCGGGCATCTCTTCGAGGGCGTCGGCGAGCCGATCGTCGGAGAGCTCCTCTGCGACCTCGATCATGCGCTGCTGCGGCAGATCGAGCAGGGTGTTCGCGAGGTCGGCGGCGTGCAGCTCGGAGTAGGAGGCGACGAGCTGCTCGGCCGATTGGGACTCGCCAGGGGAGTGCTGCTCGGTGACCTCGTTCCAGGCGGCGAACGTCGTCGGGCCCTTGGCGAACGGCGAGGCGCTGGTCTTCGGGCGACGGAGGAAGAGCTGGCTGACGGCCCACTCGCCCAGGCGGTTCGGCTCGATGGCGACGTCTTCGATGACAGCAGTGCCGGTGCCGTCGACGAGGCTGACCCGTCGACCCAAGAGCTCTGCGAGAACCCGCACTTCTCCGGCGCGCGGCGAGAAGCGGCGCACGTTGATGAGTCCGGTGCTGATGACCTGGCCTGCACGGATCGACGTCACTCGTCCTATCGACAGGAAGACGTGTCGTCGCCCGGGGATCTCGACGACGAGGCCGATGACACGCGGAGCAGCCGTACTTCGGTACACGATGACGACATCTCGGACTTTGCCGAGCCGGTCGCCGACGGGATCGAAGACGGCGCAGCCTGCCAGGCGCGCGGCGAATACCCGTTGTGTGCTCACTCGTCCAGCGTAGTGCGCAGGGCCCTCCCGCGGCCCCCGCGGGGCCGCAGCACGACACACTCCCGGCCCTGTCACCACAAGGCATGGAACAATGGCGGGATGAGCATGCTGAACCGTCCAGCCGACAGCCGCGATGAGGGCGAGATCGTCGCCTCCACCCGCGATTACGAAGGCGCCCAGAAGACGGTGTCGAAACTGATCGCCCAGGAGGTGCCGGCCCGAGACATCGCGATCATCGGGCAGAGCGTCCGGACGGTCGAGCGCATCACGGGTCGACTCGGCTATGCCGCCGCGGCACGATCGGGGGCCATCAACGGCGTGCTCATCGGTCTCTTCCTCTCCGCGATCCTCGTGATCGGCAACCCCGAGGTGCCGATCCAGCTCTTCGTCGGGTTCGTCTTCATCGGCGTCGCGCTCGGAATGCTCCTCAGCCTCGTCACCTATGCGATCGTGCGCCGACGCCGCGACTTCGCGAGCGTCACGCAGTTCGCCGCAGACCATTACGAGGTGCGGGTGCAGGCCACGTCACTCGCGAAGGCGCGTCTCGCCCTGGGGGCGGCCAAGCCTGCACCGGTGCGTGCGCCCGTCGATCTGGACGAGCCGCCGAGGTACGGCGAGCGCATCGCTCCGGGTGGCCAGCCCGCTCCTGCGCCTGCGCCTCCGGCAGCGCCTCCCGTCTCGCCAGAGGACCCGACTCCCGGCCCGACCCCGCCGCTCGGTGGACCTGAAGCCGCTCCCGAAGAGCCGACTGTTCCGCCGCGCCCCGCAGATCCGGCCGCACCCCCGACCGCACCGCCGATCGACACGCCCGACCCCGGCAAGCCCGGCCTCCCGCCCACCTCGGCGGGAACCGTCTGATGTCCGACGCAGACCGCGCGACTGACCCGTCGGCGACACCCGCACACCCCGCAGTGCCTCCCGTACCTCCCGTGCCTCCCGGGCCTCCCGCCCAGGGCCCGATTGCACCGGCGCCTGTGTACGGCTACGCGCCGCCGCAGCCTCCGGGATATGCGCAGCAGCCCGCGTCGCAGCCACCGGGGTACGCGCCGCCCGCCGCTCCCGGCCAAGCGTCGTCGCCTCAGCAGCCCGTCGGCTACGCCCCGCCGCAGATGCCTCCTTCCCAGGGGTATCCGGCACCCGGCAATCCGGCACCCGGCCATCCGGCACCCGGCTATCCGGCACAGGGCTACCCCGCGGGGACCTATCCCGCCGCCGTGCCGCCGCGCGGGCTTCTTCCGTGGGCTCTCGGCCTTCTGATCCTGATCCCGTTCCCGTTCGTCGGCGGACTCGCATCGGGGATCGCCATGGCCGTCAGCGGCGGGACATCGCGTCGCTTCGGAGGCGTGGCCGGCGAGAACGCTCGAGCGGCCGCGAACTGGGGGCTCACATACCTGCTGGTGTCGACGGTTCTGCTCATCTCGCACTTCGTGATCCTGTTCTCACTCACGGCCGATTCTCCGTCGAGCGGGTTCTACCCCATCGGCATCCCGATCACGATCTACTTCGCGCTGTCGGCCTTCCACGTCGTCCTGGTCATCATGGGCATGGTGAAGGCATCCGGCGGCAGAGTCATGCGCGTACCGTTCGCGATTCCCTACCTGCGCGCCTGATGGTCGAGATCCTCGTCGATCTGCCCGCCGGACCGGCCGCCATCTCGGCTGACTGGTCGGCAGGGGACAGCGGATCGACCGTGATCGTGGCGCACGGCGCTGGCACCGGCAAAGACCACCCCTTCCTCACCGGCTTCGCCGAAGAGCTCGCCTCCCGTGGACACGCCACGCTGCGCTTCAACTTCCCGTACGTCGAGCAGGGACGCCGGATGCCGGGCCCGGCGACACATGCGATCGCGACCTGGAACGCTGTGGTCGCGTTCGCGCGTGAGCAGGACCCGGATGCGGCCATCTGGGCGACGGGCAAGTCGTACGGCGGACGGATGGCGTCGATGGCCGTCGCGCAGGGACTCTCCGTCGACGGTCTCGCGTACCTGGGATACCCGCTGCACGCGCCGGGCAAGCCGGAGAAACCGCGCGCCGAGCACCTTCCGGCCATCAGCGCCCCGCAGCTGTTCATCGAGGGCACGAACGATCCGTTCATCCAGCCGGTGACGCAGCTGGAGGAGGTCGTCGCGACTTGTCAGGACGCGCGCATCATCTGGATCGAGGGGGGCGGTCACACCTTCGAGGTGAAGGGGCGCAGGCGCCCTGCGTCCGAGATCGGCGCGTCGCTCGCACCCTTCGTCGCGGAGTTCGTGCACCCCTGATGAGGGGTCTGCACCATGTCGAGATCTGGGTGCCCGATCTCGACGAGGCTTCGCGAAGCTGGCACTGGCTGCTGACTCGATTGGGGTTGCAGCTCACGGGCGAGTGGCCGGACGGTCGCACGTGGGAGGCGGGAGGTGCCTACGTGACGATCACGACGTCGCCGAACCTCACCTCGGCTGACCACGACCGCCGTCGCGCCGGGGTGAATCATCTGGCCTTCTGGGGCGGCGCCCGAGCAGAGGTCGACGCGATCGTCAGCGACGCCGAGGCGCACGGGTGGCGCCCGCTGTATCAGGAGCGGTACCCCTACGCCGGCGGGCCGGATCACTATGCCGGATGGGTCGAGAACGACCAGGGATTCAAGGTCGAGATCGTCGCGGATCCGCCGGCGTAGGCATCACGCGACCGACGTGAGCTCAGCGTCGTCGAGCAGACGGCGCATCGTGGAGAGTCCGAGAGCGCTCATCGCGGGATTCGTGTCCTCGTAGTACCAGCCCAGACCCATCGCCTGCTGCAGCGCCCACCCGGCTCCCCGCTGCCATTCGACATCCGACGCTCCGACGCGCTCGCGCACCATGCGTCGGCGAGGCGCGTCGAACAGATGCCAGGCGGCGACCAGGTCGAGAGCACGATCAGCAGGGCCGAATCCGCCGCCGTCGAGAACGCCCGCAAGGCGATCGCCCGCGACCAGCAGGTTGAACGGGGTGAGATCGCGGTGGCTCATCGCATCCGGACCGGAGCGCGGCAGGTCGCGCAGAGTACCCCACAGCCGCCGCACGCCGGCCGGATCGACCAGATGAGCGCTTCTCTCGATGCAGAGTGCGACCCAGTCGTCGTGATCGGTGAGGACGCCCCCACGGCCCTGACCGTCGAACTCGCGCCCGCGCACATCCGCGGTCCGCAGCGACGCGATCAGCGTGGCGACGTCGAGCGCCAGGACATCGGATGTCGCGTGGAGATCATGGCCCGCTGTCTCGCCAGGAACCCATGTCTGCACCGACCATGCCGATGGGTACTCGGCCGTCGCCTCACCGACACCGAGAGGGCGGGGCGAAGGCACCGCGCAGACGTCTGCGAGCTCCTCCATCGCCGCGGCCTCAGCAGCGAGTGCCTCTGCCGATTCGACGACGAGGGGGAACCGCGCCGCGAACTCGTCGCCGATCCGGGTGATCGTGTTCACGGTGCCCGCGGTGCGTATGCGCTCGACCGGCAGGTGGGCGAGCGCGGGAAACCGCTGCGCGATCAATCCCGCAGCGGTCTCCTCCGTGAGTGCGAGCTCGCGCTCGTGCATGCAGCGGGCTCAGCTCTGGATGCGAGCGATCCAGGCCTCGACCTCGTCGGCGGTGCGGGGGATGTCGGCGGACAGATTGATCGGACCGTCCTGCGTCATCAGGATGTCGTCCTCGATGCGCACGCCGATGCCGCGGTACTCCGCGGGCACGGTGAGGTCGTCGATCTGGAAGTACAGGCCGGGCTCGATCGTGAACACCATGCCGGGCGCGAGGATGCCGTCGTAGTACATCTCTCGACGGGCCTGAGCGCAATCGTGCACATCGATGCCCAGATGGTGCGACGTGCCGTGCACCATGTAGCGACGGTGCTGTCCGCCGGCATCTGCGTCCAGCGCCTCCTGCGCGGTCACGGGCAGCAGGCCCCATTCGGCGACGCGGGCGGCGATCACGCGCATGGCGGCCTCGTGCACCTCGCGGAACCGTACGCCGATCCGTGCCGCGGCGAACGCGGCATCCGCGGCCTCGCGCACGGTCTCGTAGACCCGGCGCTGGACCTCGCTGAAGGTGCCGGAGACGGGGAGAGTGCGGGTGATGTCGGCGGTGTACAGGCTGTCGGCCTCGACGCCGGCATCGACGAGGATCAGGTCTCCGGGCACCACCGTTCCGTCGTTGCGGGTCCAGTGCAGGTAGCAGGCGTGGGGACCCGATGCGGCGATCGTGTCGTAGCCCTCGCCGTTGCCGTCTTCGCGGGCGCGACGGTGGAAGACGCCTTCGACGACGCGCTCGCCGCGAGCATGCGCGATCGCGTCGGGAAGCGAACGGATGACGTCTTCGAAGCCCTGGGCGGTGATGTCGACGGCACGGCGCATCTCGGCGATCTCATACTCGTCCTTGACGAGACGAAGCTCCGAGACGAACCGGGTGAGGTCGTCGTCCTCCTCGAGCACGAGTTCACCGTCAGCGCTCGAGAACTGCGCGAGGTGCTCGGTCGCGACATCGAGGTCTGCGGCGACGCCGGTGAGAGACGGGCGCGGGCCGATCCAGAACTCCCCGACGGTGGCATCCGCGTAGAACTCGGTCGTTGTGCGGTCCGCGCGCTCGCGGAAGTACAGCGTCACATCGTGGCCGGAGTCGGTGGGCTCGAACACGAGGATCGAATCGGGCTCGGCATCCGATGCCCAACCGGTGAGGTGCGCGAAGGCCGAGTGGGCGCGGTACGGGTAGTCCGTGTCGTTGCTGCGCTGCTTGAGCGATCCGGCCGGAATGACCAGGCGCTTGCCGGGGAATGCCGCCGAGACGGCTGCGCGGCGCACGGCAGCGAACGGCGCCTGTGCGCGGGGCGCGGGAATCGACTCGGGGCGCTCGGCCCATCCGGTCGAGATCGTGTCGAGGAACCCGCGGGGGAAGGGCTGCTTCCGGTTCGTGGTGGTGGCTTCGACGGGAGTCTCGGTCGTCGGCTCTGCGATCGTGTCGCGTTCTGCGGTGCTCATCCCTCCAGTCTGTCACCTGCGTGACGACCGCGGGATGTCAGCCTGCGGGTTCGAGCTGCACGACGAGGCCGCGATGATCGCTGCCACCGCCGCCTCCGATCACGACCGATCCGGTGGCCGTCCAGCTGGGCGATGCCATGACGTGGTCGATCGGCGTGCTCAGCAGCGCCGGCAGCGAGCTCGGCCAGGTGCCGCTGAAGCCGTTGCCCGATCGGGTCGCTGCGTCGCGGCAGTAGCCCATGTCGCCGCCGTCGACCCCGAGCCCCGCCATGTGGTCGATCGTCGCGTTGAAATCTCCGGCGAGGACGAAGTCGCCCGCGGGGCACTGGTCGGCGATCCAGCGCAGATCGCTCTGCCACTGCGCCATGTCGTCCATGCGCGGTGCGACGGCATGGACGGCGACGATCGTCGGACCCGCGCCATCCACCGGCATCAGCACCGCACTGGGAACCGAGCCGGTGTTGTTCGAACCGTCTTCCGACGACGCGATCACGGAGTACTCGCCGAGGTCGGGGGATACCAGGACGGTCGTGTGCCACGATTTCGGGCCGTCGACGACGTCGGGTTTGAACTGCACGTGGTGCACCCACATCGGGTGGTCCTGATCACGCAGCAGCACAGCGACCTGTTCGCCGACCTCCTCCGTGGTCTCGGGGAGCGCGACGATATCGGCGCCTCGATCGAGGATCTCGCGGGCGATCTCCTCGGCTGACACCTCGTCGCCGGCAGTGTTCCAGGTGAGCACGCGGAGGCTCGACTCGGTGGGGGCGGGGAGCGTGTCTGCGCCGAATCCGCGCAGGAAGCCGATCGCGCCCGTCGCCCCCGCCCCGAGCAGTGCGACGATCAGGACTGATGCCGCGAAACCACGCAACGGCTTCGCGAAGAGGAGGAGCAGCGACAGCGCCGCGACGACGAGGAACGCTGCGAGCACGACTCCACGGGCGGCGACGATCTGAGCGAACGGGAAGGTCTGCTCGAGATGGAAGAACTGCGGCCACACCACGACCGCCGTCGCGATCGCGAGCAGCACGGTGAAGAGGATCCCCAGTAGACGAAGCATCCCCTCCAGCCTAGAAGTCCCCCCTGTGAAGTCCCTAGAGCGGCGGCGTGCGCGACCGGCGTCCGCGGTCGTCGGTACGCTCGGAGCATGGCCTCCGCTCCCTCACGCCGTTTCGCCGGTCCGTCCGACCTGCACATGCACTCCAATCACTCGGACGGCACAGAGACACCCGCTGAGGTCGTGCGCCAGGCGCACGCGTACGGCTTGCGCACCGTCGCGCTGACCGACCACGACCGCAGCACCGGGTGGGATGAGGCGGCAGCGGCCACCGCGGGACTGGGGATGACGTTCATCCCCGGCATGGAGCTCTCGGCGAAGCACGAATGGCGCAGCGTGCACGTGCTCGGTTACCTGTTCGACCCGCTCGACGAGGCGCTCACAGCCGAGACCGATCGGATCCGGGGCGATCGGATCGGCCGAGCCGAGAGGATCGTGCGCAGCATCGGTCGCGATTACGACCTCGACTGGGACGATGTGCTCGCCCAGACCACCCTGGACGCGACGGTGGGCCGTCCGCATATCGCCGATGCTCTCGTCGCTCGCGGAATCGTTAGGGATCGCACCGAGGCGTTCGATGGGATCCTGCACCCGCGCGAGGGGTACTACGAACCGCACTACGCTCCAGACCCGCTGACCGCGGTGCGTCTGATCACGGACGCCGGAGGAGTGGCGATCATCGCGCACCCCGCCACGGTCGGACGCGACCACATGATGCCGTTGCATTTCATCGAGCAACTGATCGCCGCTGGTCTGGGCGGGTTCGAGATCGATCACCGGGAGAACACCGCGTCGGGCAAGAAGGCGCTGCATGCGATCGCGGCGAAGCACGACCTGATCATCACGGGCTCGAGCGACTATCACGGCACCGGAAAACCGAACCTGCCGGGCGAGAACACGACCTCCGACGAGATGGTGCAGCGGCTCATCGAGCGCGCGAGCGGAACCGCGCCGCGGTACGCCTGACGCCGGGCGTTCCGTCGACCGCTCGGTGCGGTGTGCCCGCGGAGACGGCAGAGGGGGCGGATGCCGCTGCTGCAGCATCCGCCCCCTCTGAGGTCGATCAGGCTCCGGAGACCGGAGCCGCTCCCGCTCCGCCCGAACCGCCGCGACGACGACGGCGACGGCGCGCCGGAGCCGGCTTGCCGTCGTGGTGCTCCTTGCCTGCGCCGTCGTGGGTGCCGGCGCCTTCGGCACTGCGGTCGGCTGACGTCGTGGACTGCGAGTCGTCGGCGGGCGCCTCGGAGGCGCCTTCTGCGAACGTGGAACCCACCGGGGTCGAACCGCCCCGACGACGCCGACGGCGACGGGTGCCGCCCTCGTCCGTGCCCTCTGCTGCCACGTCTGCTGCCCGCTCGGGGCGCGGAGCCCGCTCGGTCTTCACCGACTGCGTCTTCGGCGCCGAGACCAGACGGCCCTTCGTGCCGGCGGGGATGTCGAGGTCTTCGAACAGGTGCGGGCTCGACGAGTACGTCTCGGTGGGTTCGGGCTGGCCGAACTCGAGGGCGCGGTTGATCAGCGCCCACTTGTGCAGGTCCTCCCAGTCGACGAACGTCACGGCGATGCCGGTCTTGCCCGCCCGACCGGTGCGGCCGACGCGGTGCAGGTACGTCTTGTCCTCGTCGGGGATCGTGTGGTTGATCACGTGGGTGACGTCATCGACGTCGATGCCGCGGGCGGCGACGTCGGTCGCGACCAGCACATCGCGCTTGCCGGCCTTGAAGGCAGCCATCGAGCGCTCGCGCTGATCCTGGCCCATGTCGCCGTGCACGCCGCCGACGTTGAATCCGCGGTCGGAGAGCTCGTCGACCAGACGCTGCGCGGCACGCTTGGTGCGCGTGAAGATGACGGTCTTGCCGCGTCCCTCGGCCTGCAGGATGCGCGCGATGATCTCGTCCTTGTCGAGCGAGTGAGCCCGGTAGACGAGGTGCTTGATGTTCGCCTGGGTGAGGCCCTCGTCGGGGTCGCTGGCACGGATGTGGATCGGGTTCGACATGAACCGACGAGCGAGCGCGACGATCGGGCCGGGCATGGTCGCCGAGAACAGCTGCGTGTGCCGCACCGCGGGGACCTTCTGGAAGATCTTCTCGATGTCGGCGAGGAAGCCCAGGTCGAGCATCTTGTCGGCCTCGTCGAGCACGACCTCGGTCGCGTTCGACAGATCGAGAAGGCGCTGGCCGGCGAGGTCGATCAGACGACCCGGCGTGCCGACGACGATCTGCGCGCCGGCCTTGAGCTGGTCGATCTGACCCTCGTAGGCCTTGCCGCCGTAGATCGCGACGACGCTGGTCGAGCGGTTGCTCGTGAGCAGGTCGATGTCTTCGTACACCTGCACCGCGAGCTCGCGGGTGGGAACGACGATGAGCGCCTTGACGCCGTGCTCGGGGTTGAGCCCCAGTCGCTGCACGACAGGGATGCCGAATCCGAAGGTCTTGCCGGTGCCGGTCTTGGCCTGGCCGATGATGTCCTGGCCGGGGAGGCCGAGGGGGATGGTCTGCTCCTGAATGGGGAAGGCGTCGACGATGCCCTTGGCGGCGAGTGCGTCGATGATGTCCTGATCGATTCCGAGATCAGCGAAGGTTGTCAATGTTCAGAGTGCCTGTCCGGCGACCTGCGAGGATCGCCACGTTCACGGATCCACGCCGTCTTTGTGCCACAGGCGCGGGCCCCGCTCCGACGGCGGGGACACCGACAGCCTACCCGAGGGGGTGGCGGCGCCCGGAAGGCCCCTCTCGTCCGAGTATTGTGAACCCCGTGGTGAACTGGTTCTGGAAGCGAAGGACGCCCCGGCGCACACTGACGTTGCGCAGTCGAGGGGATCAAGGCGCAGCGACGCGCGTCGACTTCGCCGAACTCGCGCCGGAGCTGCCACGATTCCTCGGACAGGCCGCGTACCTGCAGCTGGGCTACTTCGAGACGCTCACCCGACTGATCAGGGCGACGCCCGAGCTCTCCGAGAAGGAATCCCTGTCTCGCGCGGCCGGCGCCGCTCTCACGAAGCATCGGGCCATCGTCGACCTGATCGCCGAGCGCGGTGACGATCCGACGCAGCTCATGCTCCCGTTCCGCGAGAACCTCGATGCATTCCGTCGCAAGACGATCGGGGCGCGTCCACGTGAAACGCTGCTGGCCGTCTACATCACCGCAGGGATGCTCGACGACTTCTACTTCGCGCTCGCCTCGAGCTACGGAGAGACCGGCGAGCGGGTGGCGGCCATCCTGGGCGAGGACGACGCCCGTCACGAGATCGTCGCGATCATCCAGGAGACCATCGACGGCGACGGGGAGTGGCGATCGCTCCTGTCGATGTGGGCGCGCCGCCTGGTCGGCGACACGATCCTGGTGTGCCGTTCAGCCCTGCGTCAGCCCGAACTCGCGGCCATGAGCGAAGACCGCGTCGAGCTGGTCTACACCGAGCTGATGGGCGCGCACGCGCGTCGCATGGACGCGATGGGGCTGGCCTCCTAGCCCGCAGCGGTCTGCGTGCGCATCCGCTCGAGCCGCCGGGTCAGACGCCAGGCGATGAGAGCGAGCGGCACGCCGTGACACCGCTGACCACGAGGCCGAGCATCAGCACGCCGATGCTGACGCGGATCCACCGCAGCGTGCGATGTTCGCTCATGAATGCTCAGATGCCGAGCGCGGCCCTGGCCGATGCGTCCGACCGACGGCGCGACGCGACGATCGCGACCGTGAGGCCTGCTGCGACCGCGACGGATCCGACGATGCTCGCGAGCCACAGCCAGATGCTGTCCTCTCCCACGCCCAGCCACTGCATGCCCGTATAGAAGAGCGCGGCGAGGGCCGTGGCCATCGCGGGCGTCAGAGCGACCCCGCGCAGCTCCCGGCCACCGATCATGTAGTGGGCCGCGATGCCGAGCGTGCACGCTCCGACGAGAGCGAGGAGGATGTACATAGTGGCGTCAGGCGAAGAAGCCGACGCGACGAGACTCCTCGGTGCCGAGCTCGATGTACGCGAGGTTCGCGGTCGGAACCAGGTAGGAGTTGCCCTTCACATCGGCGAAGCTCAGGTGAGAGGTGTTCTGCTCGAGAGCCGAGGAGACCTGTGCGCGGACCTCGTCCGCGCTCGAAGCGGTCTCGAAGCTGAGCTCGCGGCCGGTGTTGATGATGCCGATGCGGATTTCCACGCGTACTCCTGTATTCCAGTCGACGATGCTGTGGTCGAGTCGACCTCGGAGGTCGACGACTGCGCCCAACTCTACCGGGCGGCGAGACGACGGGATCCGCCGATCGGGTGGGTTTCGCCCTGAGCGCACAGCGTCGTGAGACGGCGGCGGGCGGCGATGTCCGTGCGCCGCAGTAGCGTGGAGGACATGACAGAGGACGCCGCGCAGAACGCCGTGATCGGCGCAGAGGCGTCGGCATCCGGTGTCATCATCGGAGCGCCCGGAACGGGCAAGACCCGCACTCTCACCGAGCGTGTGGTGCATCTGCTCGACACCGTCGGGATGCGCCCCGAGCAGCTCCTCGTCCTCACGCCGAGCAGGCAGGCGGCCACCGCGTTGCGCGACCGCATCGGAGTCAGAATCGGTCAGGCCACCCCCGGCCCTCTGGCCAGGTCGCTCGGATCGTTCGCCTTCCAGGTCGTGCGCGGAGCGATGGTGCGCGCAGGAGCAGAGCCGCCGGCCCTGCTGACAGGGGCGGACCAGGACCGTCTGATCGCCGAGCTGCTCGCGGGCGATGCGGAAGACGAGCGCATCATATGGCCGCAGGCGCTGAGCCCCGCGGTTCGCGCGTCGAAGGGCTTCCGTTCCGAGCTTCGTGCGTTCCTCGCCGAGTGCGTCGAGCTCGGCGCGCAGCCCGGGGAGCTGCGCGCGGCCGACGATGCGGCCTGGTCTGCCGTCGCCGACTTCCTCGTCGAGTACCGCGCGGTGCTCGATCTGGCTCGGGCGTCCCACCGTGACGCCGCAGATCTGCTCGCCGAGGCGCGCACGATCCTCCAGACGGCCGAGTCGACTGTCCTGGGGCCCCTCGCGGATCTCAGGGTGGTGCTGATCGACGACGCGCAGGAGCTGACACGTGGCGGGATCGCGATGGTCGAGGCGCTGCGTGCACGAGGCACGGCAGTGCTCGCGTTCGGCGACCCTGACATCTCCTCCGGAGCCTTCCGCGGAGCGAGCCCGGAGCTGTTCGCTCAGCTCGCCGCCGCGCTGGGCGAGGTGCATGTCCTCGACAGGCCTCATCGGCAGGCGCCCGCTCTCACTGCGCTCACCCGCACCGTCACACAGGCGATCGGGGCGTCGGGCCGCATCGACCACCGACGCGCCCCCGAACCGCTCGACGCACAGGAAGCAGGCGCCCCCACCGACGTCAGCACCTTCATCGCGCCGTCGCCGCATGAAGAGCTCGACCGCATCGCCGGCGTGATGCGCGAATGGCACCTCACCGACGGTGTTCCGTGGGATCGCATCGCGGTGATCGCGCACGACACCCGCCAGGTGACGCACCTCGAGTCAGAGCTCGCGGCACGCGAGATTCCGACGAGAGCCGCGGGTGTGCAGCGTCCCCTCGGCTCCGAGCCGATCGTGCGCGACATCGTCGGCATCGTGCGCCTGGCCCTCACCGCACCTGACGACCGGACCCCCCAGGACTGGGAGGAGGCGCTCCGCACTCCTTTCGGCGGCATGGATGCGATCGGTCTCCGGCGCCTTCGGGCACGTCTGCGTCATATCGAGCTCGACCTCGGCGGGTCCACGCCGGCTCGGGAGCTGCTGCGCCAGGCGCTGGCCTCGCCCGACCACTTCACTCTCATCGATGCGCAGGAATCCCGCTTGGCCGCGCGCTTCGCCTCGACCATCGCCGAGGTGGCCACCGCGGCGGCTGACGGCGAGACGATCCACGATCTTCTGTGGCGGGTCTGGGATCAGTCCAGGGCAGTCGACGGGCGCAAGCTCCAGGTCGCGTGGCGCGAGATGTCGCTGCAGCCCAGCGGTGCGGAGACCGCGAGAGCCCTCGACGCCCTCGTCTCCTTGTTCGGTGCGGCGAAGCGGTTCGTCGAACGCACCCCGAATGAGAAGCCCGAGGCGTTCGTGCGCGACATCCTCGACAGCGAAGTGCCCGAAGACTCGCTGTCGAGTCCCGATCGGCCGGGACGGGTGACCCTGCTCACACCTGCGACAGCGCTCGGCACCGAGTTCGACGCCGTCGTGGTGGCCGGAGTGCAGGACGGCATCTGGCCGAACGTGCGTCTGCGCGGCGGGATGCTGCAGACCTGGCGCCTCGCCGATGCGCTGCTCGCCGCCCGCAGCGGAACCGTCGAGCACCCGCCCGAGACCCTCGACCGGCGCCGTGCGGCACTCCATGACGAACTGCGTCTCTTCGTGCGCGCGATCTCTCGCTCGCGCCGCCGGCTCCTGGTCACCGCGGTCGACGACGACGACCTGACACCGAGCCCATTCTTCGGTTTCCTCCCGCCGCCCGATCCGCCCGAGCTGCATGCATCGGCGGAGCATCCGCTCACGTTGCGAGGCCTCGTCGCCCGTCATCGCCGGGTGCTGACGACCTCGACCTCCCCGGCCGCGCGAGAGCACGCGTCCGCGCAGCTGGCGGTGCTCGCGAGAGAGGGCGTGCCGGGCGCGGACCCGTCCGAGTGGTACGGCGTGGCTCCGCCGACGACCGACGCCCCACTGCACGACCTCGCGGTCGATGCCGCTCGGGTGTCGCCGTCACGCATGGAATCGTTCGAGGAATGCGAACTGAACTGGGCGGTCTCCGCACTCGGCGGCGACACCGTGATGCCGCCGTCGGCGGGCATCGGCACCATCATCCATGAAGCGATGGAGCAGGTGCCTGACGGGGAACTGGATCGCCTTCGCGACGTTCTGGCCCAGCACTGGCCCGAGCTCGACTTCGAGACGGCCTGGATCGGCAGGAAAGAGCGTCGTCGAGCCGACCTGTACATCGATCGACTGCACAGCTATCTCTCTGACGTGGCAGAGGAAGGCGGTCGCGTGATCGCCGGCGAGGTCGAGTTCCGATTCGCGGTCGAGGTTCCGGAGGAGATCGGCGTCCCGCCTGGTGTCCGCCCGGTGAGCACCGAACCGGACGACCCCCACCCGCACCACGCGATCGTCCACGGTTTCATCGACAGGGTCGAGGCGTACACCGCCGGGGGCGGGGAGCATGCGAAGGCCCGAGGGCAGAGATGGACGCGTATGGCCGATGCGCAGGGAGGAGAACGCGTCGTGGTGGTCGATCTGAAGACCGGCAAGTACGAGCCGGAGAGCGAGCAGAAGGTCGCAGACCACGCGCAGCTCGCCGCATACCAGGTGGCTGTGCAGGAGGGGCTCATCGAGGGAGCGGATCCGGCGGCACTGGCCGGAGCGCGGCTCGTGCTCGTCGCCAAGACCCTTGCCGGGAGCGATTTCCGCGTCGCACACCAGCACACCCTCGCCGGCGAAGAGCGGGTGCAGTTCCTCGGACGCATCGCCGAGGCTGCGCGAGGCATGGCGGCGTCCAGCTTCACCGCTCACGTCGAGGCGCACTGCGCAGACACCCAATGGCGGGTCCAGCCGTGCCGCATCCACACCGTCGCCGCGGTGAGCGCGTGACTGCGTGGACGGGAGCGGGGCATGGGATCTCTGCACTGGACGTCGCTGCCGCGCTCGGCCTTCCGGCGCCCACGGAGGCGCAGCAGAGGGTGATCGAATCGCCACCCGCACCTGCGCTCGTGGTCGCGGGAGCGGGCAGCGGCAAGACCGAGACGATGGCCGGTCGTGTCGTCTGGCTCGTCGCGAACGGGCACGTGTGCCGCGATCAGATTCTCGGGCTGACCTTCACCCGCAAGGCCGCCGGTGAGCTTGCCGAGCGGATCGGCGCCAGGCTGGCGCTCATCGACGAATACGGAAGAAGGGGGCTGCTGCCGCACCTTCCCGAGATCGTGGCGAGCCACGCTCTCGATCGCGTGTCGAAAGCAGCGAACGGCCGTCAGCGCGAGGTCGTCCGATCGCAGGTGCTCGATGAACTCGCCCAGCGCTTCGGCACCGCGGGCGACTCGGCCCCCCTGTCGGCCGAGGACCTGCTGATCCGTCCGAAGGTGTCGACGTACAACGCGTTCGCAGACGGCATCGTGCGCGAGCACGCGGCGCGCATCGGCCGCGAGTCCGACGTCGCCATGCTCAGTCAGGCGGCGTCCTGGATGCTGGTGCGCGACGTCGTGCTGCGCGCCGACCTCCCTGAGCTGGAGCAGATAGACCGATCTGTGGCGGGAGTGGTCGATGCGGTGCAGAGACTGGCCGGTGACTCGCTCGACCACAGGGTCGACCTCGACCGCGCCGACCGGATCGCGCTGCGTCAGGCCGAGGCGTTCGAGCCGTACTCGAGCAATGCGGATGTCGCGACCGCGGTGGCGAATCTTCGCGCTCTTCCCGCTCTGTCGGTGCTGGTCCGTGACTACATCGCGGAGAAGGAACGACGCGGTGTGCTGGACTTCGCCGACCAGGTGAGCGGCGCCTACGACATCGTCGAGTCGTCACCCGATGTGCGCGAAGATCTCCGACAGCAGCATCAGGTCGTGCTGCTCGACGAGTACCAGGACACCTCCGTGATCCAGACGCAGTTCCTCGCACGGCTCTTCCGAGACTCCGCCGTGATGGCGGTGGGCGATCCCCACCAGTCGATCTACGGATGGCGAGGCGCCAGCGCCGACAACCTGCACGCCTTCGCGCGGACCTTCTCCGAGCACGAGAAGGTCGGGAACTACAGTCTGATGACGAGCTGGCGCAACGACCGGAGCATCCTCGGTGTCGCCAACCGCATCCTCGGTCCTCTGCGCAGACCCGGGTTGGACGTGCCACCCCTCGAGGCCCGCCCGGGTGCGGGCCCCGGGGCGGTCGAGGTGGAATTCCCGCTCACGGTCGATGAGGAGGCGCGCGCGGTCGCCGAGTGGTTCGCCGCGCGTCGTGCAGCACACGACGACCCAGCCAAGCCGCACACCGGGGCGGTGCTGTTCAGGTCGAAGCGCCACATGCAGACCTTCGCGGCTGCCCTGGCCGCGCAGGGCATTCCCCACCGGATCCTCGGCCTCGGTGGTCTCCTGGCCACGCCCGAGGTGGTCGATGTCGTCTCGACACTGCGGGTGCTGCACGATCCCACCGCCGGCTCAGCTCTGATCAGACTCCTCGTCGGCCCTCGCTTCTCGGTCGGGGTCGCCGACATGGCCGCGCTGCAGGGGCTTGCAGCGGAGCTCTCGCGGAGAGACAGCGGTCTGCTGCCGTTGGACGACGAACTCCGAAAGCGCATCCGCGCCTCGCGAGGCGCGGATGAGGCGCTGTCCATCATCGACGCCGTCGATGTGCTCCGCGGCCTCAACGATGACTACCGCCTTCTGTCGGGCATCACACCGGAGGGTCGCTCTCGGATACGCGCAGCGGGGGAGATGCTCGAACGTCTTCGCAGAGCCTCGTCGCTGCCGCTTCCCGACATGCTGAGGCTCATCGAGCTCGAACTGCGTCTGGACATCGAGCTCGCTGCGAACGAGACGAGGGGGCCGGCTCGTATCGCCGCCACCCAGCTGCGTGCGTTCACCGACGAGGTCAGGTCGTTCCTCGCCGCCGACGAGCGCGGGACGATCTCGAGCCTCCTCGCCTGGCTCGAGAAGGCCGAGAGCACGGATGAACTGGTGCCGCGCCCGGAGCCGCCGGAGCCGGGAGTGGTTCAGCTTCTGACCGTCCACGGTTCCAAAGGCCTGGAATGGGATGCGGTCGCCGTGGTGCGCATGGTCGAGGGGGAACTGCCGTCGCGACCGACGGACACCTCGGGGTGGTTCGGCTTCGGGGTGCTGCCCTTCGCGTTGCGCGGCGACAGCGCGGCGCTGCCGACGTTCAGTTGGATCGCCCCCTCTGACGAGGAGCTCGATCCGGCCAAGCGGCTGAAGGCCGGGATCGCATCTCTGACGAGCAAGAGCAAGACGGCGCCGGGCGCGATCACCGTCTTCAAGGACTCCTATCGCGAGTATCAGCAAGAGGAGGAGCGTCGACTGGCCTATGTCGCCGTCACCAGGGCGCGCAGCCACCTGCTCCTGACCGGAGCGCACTGGGCGGGGCAGAAGCAGCCGAAGGCGCCGAGCCCGTACCTGATCGAGGCCATGGAGGTGCTCGGTCGCAGGCCGATCGAGCCCGTGGATCCTGACGAGAACCCCTACGAAGGTCCGGGCGCCACGCTCACCTGGCCGCTCGACCCACTCGGTGCTCGGCGGGGCATCGTCGAGTCCGCGGCCGCAGCTGTGCGCGCTGCCGCCGAGGGCGAACCTGTGGCCTCCCCGGAGCTGGTCCGTCTGCTCGCCGAGCGTGCCGCACGACTGCGCGGCGTCGATGCACCACCCCCGACTCGCGTGCCCGCTTCCCGCTTCAAGGACTACGTCACCGACTTCGCCGGCACGGTGTCTTCCCTCGTCCGCCCGATGCCCGAGCGACCCTATCGGCAGACTCGCCTGGGCACGCTGTTCCATGCCTGGGTCGAGCGGCGCAGCGAACTGGTCGGCGTGGGCCAGCGCGTCGACGAGGCACTCTGGGAGGTAGACGAAGACGACCTCTCCCTCGGGGAGAGCGCAGGCGGAGCGGAGGTGTCGTCAGCCGACGCCGCAGACCTCTCGACTCTGCAGGAGATCTTCGAGGCCAGCGAGTGGGGATCCCTCAAGCCCATCGCGGTCGAGATCGAGATCGACTTCGCGCTGGGTGGCGGCGCGCTGCCGGGCGATGAGGGCCATATCGTCATCTGCAAGCTCGATGCGGTCTACCGACGCGAGGATCGGGGCGGGCGCATCGAGATCGTGGACTGGAAGACGGGCAAGGCCCCGCGCACACCCCAGGAGCGGGAAGAGCGGATGCTGCAGCTCGCGCTGTATCGCCTCGCCTACCATCGCCGATTCGGCGTGCCGCTCGACGAGATCGATGTCGCGCTCTACTACGTCGCAGACGACCTCGTCATCCGCGGTGACCGGGTCTACTCCGAGCCGGAGCTCTTCCAGCGCTGGAGCGCTGCTCGGGCGGCCCGCTGAGCTTCATCTTCCGGCGACCCCTCGTCGGAGCCATCCGCCTTCTCGGGCGTGTCGGCATGATGAGCATCGCCGGTCGTGCGCCGCTCCGCACCGAGGTCTTCCGAGAGCTGGTCGCGCACCCCGGACAGGTCCTCGGTCTCGAGGCCACCCACCTGGAGGCGATGTGCGGCATCCGCCGTCTCACTGAGATCGCTCGTGCCCTGGCCGTCGCTGTCGTCGCGCCAGAGGTCGTCCGGGTTGTACGCGTCGGTCTGCATCGATGTGTCGACACCGGAGACGGCGCTCGACGGAACCCTGTCGAGTGCGTCGAGAGCAGACTCGACACCTTCGTTGTGCGATGCGATCACGCCGAGATCGTCGCTGTGGAGTCCGTCTGCGAGCGCCTCGAGGAGAGCGGCGGCATCGTCGACGATGTCGGGTCGGTGCAGCGAGTCCCCATGCACCAGCCAGCGGGCGAACTCGAGCTCGGCGAGCAGCCGAGCGCGCACCTCGAGTGCTGCGTCCGGGCCGCGATCGGCGGCGCGAGCGTACGACGCGTGGACGTCATCTGCCGCATCAGGGGCGGTCGACAGCCATGAGAGGTCGATCGCCGGGTCGCCCACAGCCAGCGAATGCCACCCGACGAGTCCGGTGACCTCGGGGCCGAGCTCCGGGTCGTCGCGGAAGATGAACGAGGTGGACTGCACTCCACCCAGCACGACCGTCGATTCGAAACGCCAGAGGTCGTCGTCGGCGATGGCGTCGCGCCATCTGACCGTGAGTCGAGCGGGGACGCGCCCTGTCGATGCCGCGGCGTCGACCAGTCGAGCGAGTTCGTCGCGGCTCTCCTGAGCAGACCGTGTGGTCAGACCGGCGCCCCGCACGACCGACGTGGGAAGCGCGTGGACGGCGGCGATCGCCGCGCCCATCGATTCGGCGGCGCCCCGGCCCGCTGGCACCATCGCGGCTTCGATCTGGAAACCGGGCAGCAGCTCGGTCACCAGTGCGTGTGCGTCCGCCAGCCGGGTCTCGCCGATGTACTCGGGAGCTCTGAAGGGAAGCATCGCCCGCGCACCGGCCGTCAGCGCTCTGAGGGCGAGGGCCTCGGCGGCGAGCTCCCGAGAGGTCTCGTCGTCGTCTGCCACGCGGATCGCGAGCTCGCGTCCGTCGGCGAGCGTGGCGACAGCGGAGTCGAAGCGGCCGTCGCCGTCGGCACTGAGCGCGCGCGCCCCGGTCACCTCGGCGCCGGGCAGTGCGGCAGTCACCGCCGCGGCTAGAGTGAATGGAGAGCGTCCCATGCCTCCAGGGTAGGTGGACGTGGGGGCGGTCCCGCTTCCGCCACGCCCGTGAGAGAGGAGCCGATGATCGCCGACAGCAGCACTTCCCTCGACCGCGCAGCGGATCTGCGCATCGAGCCAGGGATCCTCGATCGACTCCGCGCAGAGGAGGAGACGAGGGTGATCGCCGTGCGCGACGGTCGGGTGCGCATCTCCGGCGCCGATCTCGATCCGGCCACCCTGCTGCGGGTGCCCGCCTCCGAGATCGTCGACGCGACCTGGGCGCTCCTAGGGCGCGACGGCGACGGAACCGCTGTGCTTCTCGCCGTGCTGCCGCCGGAGGGCGACACCGTCGACACCGCCCCGGATGAGGTCTGGCTGGGTCTCCGCGACCTGGGCGCGCGTCTCGGCTCTGGCGACACAGAGCTGCTCATCGAGGCACTGGCGCTCGGCGGCTGGTTGCGCGACGCGCCGTTCTGCCCGCGCTGCGGTGGAGGCACCGAGGTGCGGCAGGCCGGATGGTCGCGCCGATGCCTCGTCTGCGGCCGCGAGCACTTCCCCCGCACGGACCCCGCGGTGATCGTCGCAGTCGAGAGCTCGGACGGCGAACGACTTCTGCTCGGGGCGAACGCGAACTGGGGCGGACGGATGTACTCCTGCTTCGCCGGGTTCACCGAGGCGGGCGAGTCTCTCGAGTCGACGGTGCATCGGGAGCTCGAGGAGGAATCGGGCGTCCGCCTGGCCTCACTGCGCTACGTCTCGTCTCAGCCATGGCCGTTCCCTCGCTCGCTCATGCTCGGATTCCGTGCGGTGGCTCTGGACGACCACGTGCTGCGTCCGGACGGCGAGGAGATCATCGACGTGCGCTGGTTCTCTCGCGACGAGATCGGGTCCGCTCTCGCAGGCGACGGACCGGTCGGTCTGCCTGGGCCCGCATCGATCGCGCGCGCACTCATCCTCGAGTGGTTCGAGGAGCGCGCGTGAGCGCGCTCGAAGCCCTCGACGATCGACAGCGGGAGGCGGCATCCGTTCTGCGTGGTCCCGTCGCCGTGCTGGCCGGCGCGGGAACGGGCAAGACGCGTGTGATCACCCATCGGATCGCCCACGGTGTCGACACCGGGGCGTACTCGCCGTCTCGGGTCATGGCGGTCACCTTCACCGCGAAGGCCGCGGGAGAGCTCAGAGGACGCCTGCGCGCTCTCGGTGTCGAGGGCGTCGCCGCGCGCACTTTCCATGCCGCCGCGCTCGCCCAGCTCAACTTCTTCTGGCCGACGTTGGCCGGCTCGCCCGCGCCGTCGATCATCGACAACAAGGTGAGACTGCTCGGCCAGGCTGCGGACTCGATGCGTCTGCGCCCGAGCACTGCGACCCTCCGCGACATCGCCTCCGAGATCGAATGGCGCAAGGTGTCGATGCTCTCGGTCGAACAGCACTCGCTGCTCGGTCGCACGGTGAGCGGGATCGACTCCGCGCAGTTCGTCGAGCTGCAGCAGCGCTACGAGGCACTGAAGGACGAGCGGCGCCAACTCGATTTCGAGGACGTGCTGCTCGCATGCGCCGGGATGCTCGAAGCGGAGCCGCGCGTCGCCGCCTCCGTGCACGAGCAGTATCGCCACTTCACGGTCGACGAGTATCAGGACGTCTCTCCGCTCCAGAACCGACTGCTCGAACTCTGGCTGGGCGACCGCAAGGACATCTGCGTCGTCGGCGATGCGAGCCAGACCATCTACTCGTTCGCCGGCGCGGAACAGCGCTTTCTGCTCGAGTTCGAGCGGCGTCATCCGGATGCCACGGTCGTGCGGCTCGAGACGAACTACCGTTCGCAGGCGCCGATCCTCGAAGCGGCCAATGCTCTCATGAAGGGTCGGCCGGGCGCGCTCGAGCTCATCCCGGCGAGAGAGACGTTCAACGCGGAATCACCCACGGTCACGGCCTACGACTCCGAGCGCGACGAGGCCGAGGGGATCGCCGCTGCCGTGGCTGCTCGGATCGAATCCGGGGCGTCGCCTTCGGAGATCGCGGTGCTCTATCGCGCCCATGCCCAGTCGGCGGTGCTGCAGCAGGCGCTCGCCGCAGAGGGGATCCCGACCTCCGTGCTGGGCGGAACGCGGTTCTTCGCCATGCCGGAGGTGCGTCAGGCGATCCTGGCGCTGAGGGCCGCCGCCGTGGCTCCGACGGAGCAGGGGTTCCTCCCCGGTGTTCAGCGAGTCCTCCGCGAGCTGGGGCTCTCCGACGAGCCACCCGCGGCCGGTGGCGCGCAGCGCGACGGGTGGGAGGCTCGGCGCGCGATTCTGCGTCTCGCCGAGGATGCGGGGCCGGACGAGAACCTGCGCACCTTCAGCGATGCGCTCATGGCACGCGCGAAGGACCAGCACGAGCCCACGATGCGCACCGTGACGCTCTCGACACTGCACGCCGCCAAGGGTCTCGAATGGCCGCACGTCCACCTCGCCGGGTGGGCAGAGGGCGCGCTTCCGATCTCGTACGCCTCCGGCTTCGAGGCGATCGACGAAGAACGCCGCCTCGCCTACGTCGGCGTCACGCGGGCCGCGCGTACTCTCTCGCTGTCATGGTCGCGCTCAGCGGGGCGAGGGGAGCGGGCGCCGTCGCGGTTCCTGGCAGAGATGGGAACGACTGCGCGCGGCACCGGCATTCTGCATGAAACGCCACCGAACGCCACTCGCGCCGGCCATCGCCGCTGACGCCCACGAACGAACCCGCTGATGACGTCTCCGCAAGGAGCCGCGCGACGAGCGTCGCCGCGTCCGCGATCCGAGCGACGCTGATCGGACCCGACGCTCGCCCGATGAGCTGCGCGTGCATCCGCGGCCAGGCGTCGTCGCGCTCGCGTTCGTGCTCGTCGCGGCAGGTGAGACAGGGGGTCTCGCCGGGCACCACCAGGGGGCCGACGGTCGTCCGCCCTCGCTCGAGCGCCACGGGGAGATGCGAGGTGTCGTCGCGAAGGTAGCGGGCGAAGTGCAGGGCTGCTGCTGCGCCTTCGACCAGCACGACTCCGATGTCGGCGGGGTTCTCCCGCGCTCCGGCGACGATCCCCTCGTCGAGAAGTGCTTCGCGCATGCGGTAGTCGCAGCGCGCGTCGGCGACGTCGATGCTCTCCACCCATGCGGCTCTCGGCGCCGGGGCGTCGTCGACGAGCAGCGGTTCGAGTCGTGAGAGGAGCATCCGTGCCTCCGCGCGCGGTGCACCTGCGGCGTGCGCGACCACATCGAAGGCCGTGCGCCGGAACCCGGCAGCCATCCGACCGATCAGTCGCTCGACCCACGGCTCGGACGCCGCGATGCGCAGCGTGCCTTCGATGCCGATCTGCAGTGTCTCCCCGTCTCGCCAGAGCAGCGGAACGGCGGGATCCAGGCGGGTGATGGTCTTGGGCGTCAGAGGAGACATCCCTCGATTCTGCGCAAAGCCGAACTTCCGGTGGGGGAGTCTCGGGCATCCGTGGAAAAGTCAGCGCACCCCGCTCCCGCCCCGCTCACACCGGGCGATCGCCTCCCGGGCCGTCACCGCCGTCGGAGTCCTGCTCATCCTCCGAGGCGTCAGATCTCTCCGGCTGCTCGCTCGAGAAGTCGTCGCCGTCCAGCAGACGGGCCAGGGCCTCATCGAACTCATCTGCGACGGGCTGCTCGCCTCGTGCGCTCGCCTGAAGTCGCGCGATGAGCGCGGACGGGTCGTCGATGTCCTCCGAGGTGGGCATGAGGTCGGGGTAGTCCCAGAGCGCGTCGCGTCCTGCGATGCCGACGGCGTCGGTCACCGCCTGCCACATGGCCGAGGCCTCGCGCAGACGACGTGGCCGCAGCTTGAGGCCGACGAGCGCGCCGAGAGCATCCTCGGCCGGACCGCCGACCGCTCGGCGACGGCGGGCCGCCTCGGCGATCCGTGCCCCATCGGGGAGGCGAGACGTGGCCTGAGCCGTCACCACGTCGACCCAGCCGTCGATCGTCGCCACGAGGTTCTCGAGACGCGCGAGGGCCTCGCGCTGCGCCTCCGTCTGCGTGGGCAGCAGAGCACCGCCCTCGATGGCCGCGCGGAGCTCCTCGGGGTTCGAGGGGTCGAGGCGGCTCGCGACGTCTTCGAGTGCATCGACATCGACCGTGACTCCGCGCGCGAAGTCGGTGATCTGGGCCATGACGTGCAGGTGCAACCACTTGGAATGGCGATACAGCCGGGCGTAGGCGAGTTCGCGGGTCGCGAGATAGAGGGTGATCTGGTCTTCGGGGATCTCGAGACCGTCGCCGAACGCCGTCAGGTTCTGCGGGATGACAGCCGCGGTTCCGGCCGGAAGCACGGGAATGCCGACGTCTCCGCCCGACACCACCTCGAGCGCGAGGTTGCCGAGCACCTGCCCGAACTGGGCGGCGAACACCGATCCGCCGAGACCGCGCATGAGCTTGCCGGCGCCTTGCACGACGTCGCGCATCTCCTCGGGCACCTGCGTGTCGAGGGCGCTGGTGAGCGCATCGGCGATGCTCGTCGACACCGGGCCGGCGATCTCCTTCCACACCGGGAGGGTCGCTTCGACCCATTCGCCGCGTGTCATCGCCTTGGGTGACTCGCCGAGCTCGGAGATCGTCGTCGCCTCGCCGAGCCACAGATCGGCGAGTGCGAACGAGTCGACGAGCGAGCTCCGCGAACCGTCGGTGATGCCGAGGCCGTCGCGGTTGGCGATGTGCAGCGCCTGACGCAGCGCGTTCTCCCAGGCGTCGCCGCCGAACGCGCCCTGCAGCTGCGACATGATGGTCTGCATCATCGCCGGGTCGAACTGGATTCCATCCATGCCCGCGAAGGCGTTCTGCAGCGCCTCGGGGTCGATGTCGCCGGCACCCTGGCCGGACATCATTCGTCGGAGGAACTCCTGGAAGTCCTCGGGGGTCGGGTCGTTGTCTGACATGTCGCTCGCCTCTCAGCACGCCTAAAGCCGTGGCATCTACGCTAGTCACAGGATCGGCCGCGAGACCCCGAAGCGGGCAGATCGCTGTACGCCGCCCGCGAACGACGGAGGAACCTGTGGATCGAACCCGGCCTGTGAAGCTCGGACTTGGCGTCTGGGCGCTGGTCGTCGCGTTGATCGCGCTCGTCGTGCTGACCTTCCTCCCGACGCCGTACGTCATCCAGCGTCCCGGCCCGGTCTACGACACCCTCGGCACTGCGGCCGGCGCAGACGGCGAGCAGGTTCCCCTCATCCAGGTCGAAGGCACCGAGACGTTCGAGACCGCCGGATCGCTCGACCTCACGACGGTGCAGGTCGTCGGCAACCGCGAGCGCACGCCGAGCTGGTTCGAACTCGCGCTGGCCTGGATGGACTCCTCCCGAGCGGTGGTCCCGCTCGACTCGGTGTTTCCCGAGGGTGTCACGACAGAGCAGCGGGACGAACGCAACGCGACGCTCATGGTCGACTCGCAGCACGAGGCGACAGCCGCGGCGCTCAACGAGCTCGGCTACGACACCGGAGCCGAGGTCGTCGTGCAGGAGGTCGTCGAGGATGCGCCGGCCGAGGGCGCTCTCGAGGCGGAAGACGTCATCACTGCCGTCGACGGCACCGCTGTGGCCTCGGCCAAGCAGCTGCGTCAGGCGATCCAGGATGCTGCCGGTGCGCCGGTCGAGCTCACCGTGCAGCGCGGCGGCGAAGAGCAGGTCGTCGAGGTGACGCCGGCGAAGCAGACCGACGGCGACGTGACGACGTGGCTGATCGGCGTGACCCTGCGCACGGATTACGACTTCGAGATCGATGTGACGCTCCAGCTCGACAACGTCGGCGGCCCGAGTGCCGGGATGATGTTCGCACTCGGCATCATCGACACCGTCACCGAGGGAGAGCTCAACGGCGGGAAGAACGTCGCGGGCACCGGCACGATCGAAGCCGACGGCACCGTCGGACCGATCGGCGGCATCCGGCAGAAGCTCTACGGCGCTCGTGATGCGGGGGCGGAGTACTTCCTCGCACCGTCGACGAACTGCGACGAGGTCGCCGGCCATATCCCCGACGGCCTGACCGTGATCAGCACGTCGAGCCTGGAGGAATCGCTCGCCGCGCTCGATGTGATCGCCGAGGACGGAGACGTCGGATCACTGCCGTCATGCGACGTCGTGACCTCCCCGTGACAGGGATGACAGCCGCAGCACAGTAAGGCGTGCCTAGGATGGGACGGTGACCTCGACTTCTGCACCGAACCCGGCCACTCCCCGAACCTCGCGACGAATCTTCGGCATCTCGTTGGCGATCATCGCCGCGCTGATCGCCGCGTTCTTCGTCTTCGCGTCGCTCTACACCGAATACCTCTGGTTCGACCAGGTGGGCTTCGAGGGAGTTCTCACCACCCAGTGGATCGCCACGGCGGTGATGTTCGTCGTCGGATTCCTCGGCATGGCAGTGCCCCTGTTCGTGGCCATCCAGCTCGCGTACCGTCTGCGCCCCGTCTACGTGCGGCTCAGCTCGCAGCTGGACAGATACCAGGAGGTCATCGAGCCGCTGCGCCGCCTCGCGATGTGGGGCATGCCGATCTTCTTCGGTCTGTTCGCGGGTTTCTCCGCGGCCAGCCAGTGGAAGACCGTCTGGCTCTGGGTGAACGGCGTCGCCACCGACACCGTCGACCCGCAGTTCGGCGTCGACACCGGCTTCTACATGTTCGCGATGCCCTTCTACTCGATCCTCCTGGCCTTCGTGTCGGCGGTCCTGCTGCTCACCCTCGTCGTGACCGCCCTCGTGTCGTACCTCTACGGTTCCGTCCGGATCGGCCAGGGCGAGCTGCGCATCTCGAAGCCCGCCCGCATCCAGCTCGCGATCATCGCCGGCCTCTACCTGCTCGTGCAGGCGGCGAGCCTGTGGCTCGACCGGTACAAGACCCTCGTCGCCCAGGACGACCGCATCGTCGGTCCTGCGTACACCGGTGTCAACGCGACGATCCCCGGTCTCGCGATCCTCACGATCATCGCGGCGATCGTCGCGATCCTCTTCTTCGTCACGGCGATCATCGGTCGCTGGCGCTTCCCCCTCGCCGCGACGGCACTGCTGATCGTCGCCTCGCTCGTCGTGGGCGTCGGCTTCCCGTGGGCGGTGACCACCTTCCAGGTGGCGCCGAACCAGAACGCGTACCAGGCGGAGTTCTACCAGCGGAACATCGACGGCACGAAGGAGGCGTACGGGGTCGCCGACCTCGAGACGACGCCCTTCGAGGCCGAGACCGACGCCGAGGCCGGCCAGCTACGTGAGGATGCCGAGACGACGGCATCCATCCGCATCGTCGACCCCGCCGTGATCAGCCCGGCCGTGCGCCAGCTCGAGCAGTACCGCGGGTACTACCAGTTCCAGCAGAACCTCGACGTCGACCGCTATGAGATCGACGGCGAGATGCAGGACACCGTGGTGTCCGTCCGTGACCTCGACATGGAAGGCGTCGATGTCAGCAACTGGAACAACCGTGCCGCCGTCTACACGCACGGCTACGGCCTGGTGGTCGCGGCGGGCAACCAGCGCACGTCCGACGGCGAGCCGGTGTTCCTCGAGCGCGGCATCCCGTCCGCGGGCTTCCTCACCGAGCAGGAGAAGTTCGAGCCGCGCGTGTACTTCGGCGAGAACTCGCCCGAGTACTCGATCGTCGGCTCGCCGGACGGCACCGACCCCGTCGAGATCGACTACCCGCGCGGCAAGGACGGCTCGACCGAGACCAAGACCACGTTCGAAGGCGACGGTGGACCGCAGATCGGTAACACCTTCACGAAGCTGCTCTACGCTCTGAAGTTCCAGTCGGAGCAGATCCTGTTCTCCAACCTGGTGAACGAGGACTCCCAGATCCTCTACGACCGCGACCCCAAGACGCGTGTGCAGAAGGTCGCACCGTATCTCGAGCTCGACAGCGACCCGTATCCCAGCGTGGTCGACGGACGCGTGGTCTGGATCGTCGACGGATACACGACGAGCGCGACCTACCCGTATTCGACGAACGTGAGCCTGTCGGAGGCGATCGCCGACTCGAACCTCCCGTCGCCCACGCTCGCGATCGACGACATCAACTACATCCGCAACTCGGTCAAGGCCACGGTCGACGCCTACGACGGCTCGGTGACGCTGTACGCCTGGGACGACGAGGATCCGGTGCTGCAGACGTGGCAGAACATCTACCCGTCGACGCTGAAGCCCGTGAGCGACATGTCGGCTGATCTGATGAGCCACGTGCGCTACCCGACCGACCTCTTCAAGGTCCAGCGCGACATCCTCGGGATCTACCACATCGACACCGCGGGCTCGTTCGCGCAGCAGGACAACCGCTGGCAGACGCCCAACGACCCGCGCAGCGACGCGGTCCTGCAGCCGCCGTACTACCTGACGATGCAGATGCCTGGGCAGGACTCCCCGCGGTTCTCGATGTTCTCGACGTTCATCCCGTCGGCGACGGGAAGCGGTGGCAACCGTGACGTGCTGATGGGCTATCTCGCCGTCGACTCGGACGCAGGATCCGAGGCGGGCGTCAAGGCCGAAGGCTACGGTCAGCTGCGGATGCTCGAGATCGACACCGATACGACGGTGCCCGGCCCCGGCCAGGTGCAGAACACCTACAACTCCGACACCGCCGTGGTGCCGCAGCTCAACCTGCTGCAGCAGGGAGAGTCCGAAGTGCTCTACGGCAACCTGCTGACGCTTCCCGTGGGTGGCGGTCTGCTCTATGTGCAGCCGGTCTATGTGCAGTCCTCCGAGGGCACGAAGCTTCCTCGTCTGCAGAAGGTCCTCGTGGCCTTCGGAGACAAGGTCGCTTTCGAGGACACGCTGACCGCGGCGCTCGACACCCTCTTCGGGGGTGACGCGGGCGCGGCCGGTGGAGACGACCAGGTCGAGCCGACCGAACCCGATCCGGACACCGGTGAGGTCCCGACCGAGCCGACCGTGCCGACCGACGCCGAGGCCGAAGCCCTGGCGGCCGCGCAGCAGGCGCTGCTCGACCGCGAGGCAGCGCTCAAGGAAGGCGACCTGACCAAGTTCGCGGAGGCCGACAAGCGGCTCACGGATGCTGTGAACACGCTGCTCGGATTGGAACAGGGCGCGGGGGAGTAACCCTCTGCAGTGACGGATGCCGCTCCTCTCGAGGGGCGGCATCCGTCGTATCCGGCAGGATCACGAGCGGTATCGGGGACGCCGCCGGCGAAGGTGGCCGGGTGGTTCGCGTCCTAGGCCGGATGACCGCTCCGGTGTCGCTCGGTCGCCGAGCAGCGCGTGGATGCATGCGAAAAACCCCTGATCAGGATTTCTCCCGATCAAGGGCTTTTCTTGTGTCGCATTCTCGTTGCGGGGACAGGATTTGAACCTGCGACCTCCGGGTTATGAGCCCGGCGAGCTACCGAACTGCTCCACCCCGCGGCACGTTTCATAGCCTAACACGTGAATCAGGAGTCCGCGAATCGAGGCGCGACAGGCACGATGGGGGGAGGATGTGAGCATGACCGAGACCGCTTCCGCCGCCGTTCCCGTCGCCGTCTGCCAGTTCGCGCCGACGTCCTCGCGAGAGGGCAATCGCGACCGCATCGCGGAGCTGACGGCGGAAGCCGCGGCGCGCGGTGCGCGGCTGATCGTCTTCCCCGAGTACTCGAGCTACTTCGTGGATCCGATGGATGAGTCCCTCGCGGCGAATGCGGAGAGTCTCGACGGTGAATTCGTGTCGACCCTGACGGCGCTCGCGGCGGACCACGGCGTCGTGATCGTCGCGGGTCTCGTCGAGAGCGCGTCGGACGCCCAGCACGTCCACAACACCGTGGTCGCCGTGCGCGGCGACGGGATCCTCGCGAGCTACCGAAAGCAGCACCTGTACGACGCGTTCGGCCAGACCGAGTCGGACTGGATCGAAGCAGGCGATCTGGGGGCCGCCACCTTCGAGCTCGCCGGCATCCGCTTCGGGCTCATGACCTGCTACGACCTGCGCTTCCCCGAGGTGTCGCGCACCCTGATCGACGCCGGCGCCGACGCCCTGGTGGTGCCGGCCGAATGGGTGCGCGGTCCGCTCAAGGAGCATCACTGGACGACGCTCCTGGCGGCGCGAGCGATCGAGAACACCGCGTATGTGATCGCCGCCGACCATCCGACCCCGATCGGCGTCGGTCACTCGCAGATCGTCGATCCGCAGGGGGTCGTGCTCGCCGGAGTGGGAACGACTGAGGGCATCGCGGTCGCGGCCGTCGAGCGGGAGACCGTCGAGCGCGTGCGCGCTGTGAATCCCTCGCTGCGGGTGCGCCGATACGCCGTCGGACCGCGCTGACTCGGCCGAGAGGTCAGAAGCTCGACACGAGCCTCGTCGCCGCCTCCTGGAGGATCTCCACGCGTTTGCACGCCGCGAAGCGCACCAGTCCGGCGTAGTCCTCCCGGTGTGCCTCCGACACGAAGGCAGTCAGCGGGATCGCCACCACTCCCGCGCGCTCGGGGAGCGCGCGGCAGAATTCGGCCGCATCCGCTCCACCGAGCGCTGACGCGTCGGCGACGGTGAAGTAGCCGCCCTGCGGCGCGAACACGGTGAACCCCGCATCACGAAGTCCCTCGCCGAGGATCTCGTGCTTGTGCGCCAGCGTCGCCGCGGCACCCGCGAAGAAGTCGTCTCCGAGCCGCAGGCCCACCGCGATGGCCGGCTGGAAGGGCGAGCCGTTCACATACGTCAGGTACTGCTTGACCGTCAGCACCGCGGTGATGAGCTCCGCGGGGCCGTGCACCCATCCGATCTTCCAGCCGGTGGCCGAGAACGTCTTGCCCGCAGACGAGATCGTGAGCGTGCGCTCTGCGGCGCCGGGGAGTGTCGCGATCGGGGTGTGCGGACCTGTGAACGCAAGATGCTCGTAGACCTCGTCCGTGACGATGATCGCGTCGTGCAGCTCCGCGAGACGGACGACCTCCGCGAGCACCTCGCGATCCAAGACGGCACCGGTGGGATTATGGGGATCGTTGATCAGGATGATGCGCGTGCGGTCGGAGACCGTGGCCGCCAGGCGCTCGAGATCCGGCTGGAAGTAGGGGGCTCTCAACGGCACCGTGCGCAGTCGGGCACCTGCGAGAGCGACCGCGGCCGCATAGGAGTCGTAGTACGGCTCGAAGACGACGACCTCGTCGTCCGCACTGTCGATGAGGGCGAGCAGAGTCGCGGTCAGCGCCTCTGTCGCGCCGGCCGTCACGATCACCTCGCGCGAGGGATCCACGTCCAGTCCGTAGAAGCGACGCTGGTGCTCGCTGATCGCTTCGAGCAGATCGGGGGTCCCTCTGCCGGGCGGGTACTGATTCATCCCGCGGGAGATCGCCTCCCTGGCAGCCGCGAGCACCTCCGCGGGGCCGTCCTCGTCAGGAAACCCCTGCCCGAGATTGATCGCACCGGTTCGAGCCGCAGCAGCGGACATCTCTGCGAAGATGGTGGGCGCGACGCTTCCGTCTGGTGCGAGCAGACCGGCTCCCGCTGCCGTGCGCCGCCATGCTCCGGGGATGACACTCATGAAGAACAGGCTAAGGCCATAGGTGAAACTCATCTTCGCCATACGAAACGCACAGATACAGGCGTCACTCTAAGAGGGCGTTGTTGAAGGAGCACACACCATGAACGAAGACAGCACCCAGGACCACTCGGCACCTGCGTCGAATGACGCAGCGCCGTCCACCGAGGCAGCAGAGGTCGTCGACCGTTCGACGACGGATGCCGCCGCTGAGACCCTAGGCACCGTCGCCGCTCCGGGGCCGTACCAGGGACACCACGTCCCCCCGACGTTCACGTCGTCGCAGGCACCGGCATTCGAGGCTCCGAGCGCCCCGGTCGCGCCCGTGGCCCAGACGGTGCCCCAGCCCTACTTCGGAGCTCCCGGACATCAGGCAGGGCCCCTGGCCGGACAGCACCAGCCAGGACCCCAGGCCGGACAGCACCAGGCACCCGTCGGCGGCCCGACCGCGACGTCGCCCGGTGCAGCATTCGGTCTCCACACCGCAGCCGAGCCCGGCCAGCCGGTCGATGGCTCCACGAAGGTCAAGGAGACGAAGCCCCGCGCAGGAGTGAAGTTCGCCGCGATCGTGCTCGCCGCCGCCCTCGTCGGCGGCGTCGCAGGGTTCGGCGGCGGAGCGATCCTCAACGGGATCTCGGATCAGGGGTCGACGGGCGTCGCCCAGGGCCCCGAGACCATCACCGTCAACAACCCCGGGTCGGTCAACGAGACCACCGCCGTCGCGACCGAGGCACTCCCGTCGGTCGTCACGATCGAGGTGGCGGGGTCCGACCAGGGTGGCAGCGGGTCGGGCGTCATCATCAGCGACGACGGCTACGTGCTCACGAACACCCACGTGGTGACCCTCGGCGGGGCCGTGGCCGATCCGACGATCCGGGTCACCACCTCTGACGGCCGCATCTTCTCGGCGACCGTCGTCGGGACCGACCCGATCTACGACC
Source organism: Microbacterium sp. Leaf161 (assembly GCF_001423645.1). Taxonomy (NCBI): domain Bacteria; kingdom Bacillati; phylum Actinomycetota; class Actinomycetes; order Micrococcales; family Microbacteriaceae; genus Microbacterium; species Microbacterium sp. Leaf161. Next base: position 2,584,629 of record NZ_LMOW01000001.1, read on the forward strand.
TCGCCGTGATCAAGCTCGAGGATGCGACGGATCTCACTCCGATCGACTTCGCCGACTCGTCGAAGCTCAACGTCGGTGACACCGCGGTGGCACTGGGAGCGCCGCTCGGTCTGTCGAACTCGGTCACGACCGGCATCGTCAGCGCCCTGAACCGCAGCATCCAGATCGCGTCGTCCGCTCTCCCCGATTCGTCGTCGGAGGATGCTCCGCAGAACGAGCAGGAGACCCCCGAAGAGGGCGAAGGCCCCTTCCAGTTCGATCTGCCTGGCAACACCTCGCAGCAGAGCTCGGAATCGATCTCGATCGCCGTGATCCAGACCGATGCGGCGATCAACCACGGGAACTCCGGCGGTGCGCTCGTGAACGCCAAGGGCGAGCTGATCGGCATCAACGTCGCGATCGCGAGTTCCGGGAGCTCGGAGGAGTCGGGTTCGATCGGAATCGGGTTCGCGATTCCCGCCAACATCGCCCAGCGCGTGTCGGAGGAGATCATCGCCGATGGTGCGGCCAGCCACGGCCTGCTCGGAGCGTCCGTCAGAGACGCCGCCAGCGTCGAGAACGCCGACGTCTCGGGGGCGTACATCGCCGAGGTCACCGGGGGCGGCGCTGCCGCGGTCGGCGGGCTGAAGGCCGACGATGTCGTGACCGCCTTCAACGGAGTGCCCATCACGAGCGCCAGCGACCTCACGGCGCAGGTGCGCGCGGCCGCCGCGGGCAGCGACGCGAAGGTCACCTACATCCGTGGAGGCAAGGAATACGAGATCGAGGTCACCCTGGGCGAGCTCGCCGGCTGACTCGGGCGATCCCGCTCACGGAGAAGGGCGTCACCCCGCGATAGGCTCGCGGGGTGGCGTCCTTCTCTTTCGGCTCCGGCAATGCGGCCAAGCTGCTTCGGATACCGTGCTACCTCGCAGGTCGCGCCGGCACGCTCGTCATCCCTCGTGGCACGCGCTGGGTGTTCGGGTGCGGGGCCGGCGTCGGAGACGGGGCTCTCGCCCTGCAGCGCCTCGTCGCCGCAGAAGGGCACGACACCGTGTGGCTGACGTCCTCCGAGCGGGAGGAGAACGACGCCGCGGCGCTCGGCATCCGCACGACGCGCAAAAGCAGCTTGCGAGGCTGGTGGGCCACGGCGCGCGCCGGCGTCGTCGTGGTGACGCATGGACTCGGCGACGTGAACCGCTATGCGGTGTCCGGTGCCTTCGTCGTGCAGCTGTGGCACGGCATCCCGCTCAAGCGCATCGGACTGGACTCGCCCGCGACCACCCAGGTCCCGGACATCCCCGGGGCTCCGGTCCTGCGCCGCCTCATCGGCATCCTCTACCGGCGTGCGGCTCAGCGCATCCGAGTGCTGCCGGCAGCGTCGCACCGTTCGAGGGGGCGTCTCGAGTCGGCCTTCGCGCTCGGTGACGGCCGAGTCGTCGTCACCGGCGAGCCGCGTGTCGACGTGCTGTCGTCAGGTGACCCGATCGAGCGTCGGGCGAGGGCATCCGACGTTCTGGACCGTGCGCTCGGCGGACTGCCGACCGGTTCTCGTATCATCCTCTATGCGCCGACATGGCGTGACGGAGCTGACGACCCGGCGGTTCCGACGGCTGCCCAGTGGGTGCAGATCATCCGGGTGCTCGAAGAGAGTGACGCTGTGCTGCTCGTTCGCTCCCACCCGCTCGGCGAGGGCGGGTACGCGCCGCCGCTGCCCAGCCGACGGGTCAGGATGCTCGGATCCGGAGTGCTCTCCGATATCACGCCCGTGCTGCCGGCGGTCGACGTCCTGGTCACCGACTACTCGTCGCTCGCCTATGACGTGGGCCTTCTGCGGATGCCGGTGCTCTTCCTCGCCCCTGACGCCGAGGACTATGCCCGCACGAGAGGCTTCTACGGCCGATTCCAGGACGTCGCGGGCGAGGACGCCCCGACGAGCTGGGACGCGCTTCTGCCGCGGCTGTCGGCGCTGCTGGACGATGACGACGTCTTCGCCGCGCAGTCCGAGCGTTCCGGTACGCTCAGCGCGGAGATGCACGCCTTCCGCGACGGAGGCAACACCCGGCGCGTCTACGAGAAAATCCGTGCGCGGGGGATCCCCGCGCCGAAGGGAGCAGCATGACCACGGCCAGGATCGATGAGGCGGCAGAGACGCTGGTCATCGCAGGCGCCGGTCAGCGCCCGACCACGGCGGAGCTGATCGGGCCGCGGGCCCGTGTCGACGCTCGGGTCACCGGCGGAGGAAAGACCTGGAAGGCGACGTTCCCGCTGCGCGCGTCGCGGTGGGGCGGCGCGGAGCTGCCGCTTCCCACGGGGAACTACGAGCTGCGCATCGCGGGTGCCGAGTTCGGTGATCTCCTCATCGCCCCGGAGGTGCTGGCGGGTGTGCGGATCGCCGTCGACGGTGCGACAGTGCGGATCGCTGCACCGATCGACCCTGCGTATGAGACGAGTGAGGGGCAGGCGACCCTCGAGGGGCGCTATGTCGCGCATCCCGGAGCCACCGAGAACGCGGTCTTCTTCGAGAGCTTCTACGGCCGCACCGTCGGCTGCAACCCTCAGGCGATCGACCGCGCCCTCTTCGCGCAGGCACCGGATGTCGTGCGCTATTGGAGTGTCGTCGACCTGTCCGTGGCGGTTCCGGACGGGGCGATCGCGGTCGTCGAGGGCAGCCCCGAGTGGTGGCGGGCCCGTGCAGCGTCGCGGCTGCTGGTCGTCAACGATTGGCTGCGTCGCAGGTTCGTCCGCAAGCCGGGGCAGAAGGTGCTCCAGACCTGGCACGGCACTCCGCTGAAGCGGCTCGCGCTGCACCGACCAGGATTCGACCCTCGCCGCATGGCGGCCGTCGTCAAGGAGTCGCGCCGGTGGGACGTGCTTCTGGCGCAGAACACCTACTCCGAGCGCATTCTGCGCAAGGCATACGCGTTCTTCGGACGACCGATCTGGGTCGAGGGGTATCCGCGGAACGACGCACTCGTCACCGGTGACGCCGCCGGCATCCGCGGCGACCTCGGCATCGCCGACGGCGAGCGGGTGCTTCTGTACGCCCCCACGTGGCGCGATGATCTGACCGAGATGGTCGATTTCATCGACCCGGAGGAGCTCGCCAGGCAGACGGACTCCGTCGTGCTCGTGCGTGGTCACTCGCGCACGATCGACACCGGGCGGGATCGAGCCGGTGCCCGTGTCATCGATGTCACGGGGTATCCCGAGACCTCGAAGCTCCTGCTCGCGGCCGACGTCCTGATCACCGACTACTCGTCGGTGATGTTCGATTTCAGCGTCACGGGGAAGCCGATGTTCTTCCTCGTGCCGGACCTCGATCACTACCGAGGAGAGCTCCGAGGGTTCTACTTCGATCTCGCAACGCGCGCGCCGGGGCCGCTCGTGCACTCCCAGGACGAACTCGTCACCGCGCTCGCCGACAGCGCGCATGAGAGCGTCTACGCCGAGCGCTACGCCGCCTGGCGGGCGCAGTTCAACTCGCGGGACGACGGGCACTCGGCGGAGCGGGTCGTCGCGCGCATCCTCGATCAGGGGTACGTCACCAGGTGAATCGCCCCGCGGCGTCGGCGGTGCGCTAGGGGAGTGGCGTATTGCGGGTGCCGAGACGCGATGCGTCGACGGTGTCGCGAGCACCGCGCAGCACGCCGCCGAGGAACCCGAGGCCCCACGAGAGGTGCATGGTCGGGAGCACGAGCAGCGTCCAGAGCCTCTGCCGTGGGCCGCCCCCGCCGGGCAGGCAGGCGACGACGATCACCAGAATGAGGTAGGCCACCAGCGGCAGATAGACGACGGCCGAGACGATCAGCGAGAGCACTCCGGTGAGGACGCCGGTGAGCTGAAGGATCCCGGTGACGACGGCGACGGCGACGAGGACCACCAGCGCAGGGGGAGCGAAGAAGCGGATGCCGTTGCGACGCCCGTATCGGCGCACGAGCTCGCCGCGCCATGCTCCGGTCGCCCGGAACTGACGCGCGAGGCGCAGCCAGCTCTCGCGTGGCCAGTAGGTCACGGAGAGGTTCGGGTCGAACCAGACGAGGTGACCTGCCTGGCGGATCCGGAGATTGAGCTCCCAGTCCTCGCCGCGGCGGATCGACTCGTCGAAGAGCCCCACTTCTTCGAGCACCGTCCGGCGCATGACGCCGAGGTACGCGGATTCGGCTTCACCCTCGTGAGTGCCACCGTGATACGCGCCGCCACCGAGACCGACCGGCGAGTTGTAGAGGCGCGCCACCGACGTCTGGAACGGTGTGCGGCCGTCAGCGCGCATCACGCCGCCGACGTTGGCAGCGCCCGTGCGCTCGAGGGTCTGGAGCGCGAGCGCCGCGTACCCGGGAGCGAGCTCGGAATGCGCGTCGACGCGGACGATCGTCGCGAAGCGGCTGGCCCGGATCGCCGCGTTCAATCCGACCGGGATGTGCGCGGCGGGGTTGTCGACGAGCCGGATCCGGTCGTCTTCCGCTGCGAGACGCTGAGCGAGTTCCGTCGTGCCATCGGTGGACGGTCCGAGCGCGAGCACGAGCTCGGCCGGAACGCTCAGCTCCTGCGCCAGCACGGAGGCGATCGCGTGCTGCAGGTAGGCGCGTTCGTTGAGCACGGGCATGACGAACGACACTCCGTTCTCGGGGGTGGCGATGTCGTTGTCAGGCACATGACGATCATGGCATGCGCTGCTCGGACGTTCGCTGATTCGAGACAGCGAGGGTCTCGGGGAAGCCGTCGGCTCGACCCCTGGTACTCGGTATCCTGGAGGGATGGGTGCAGTGTCCGACGTGAAGAAGGCCTACCGTCTGCTGAAGCGGGCGCTCGCCTCGCGCAAGGCTGTACAGCGAGTGCGACGGCGCCTCGCCGAACGCGAACCGCACCAGCCGGAGCACTACCAGGTGGCGGTGTACTTCGCCGACGGCGACGTGAACATGTACCAGATGCGGCAGTGGTACCGCCCGCTCGCCGAGCTGTCGAAGCGGTGGCCGGTCGTCGTGCTGTCCCGTTCGGCGACGGGTGCCGACAAGCTGCTCGACGAGGACGGCCCCCCGGTCGCCTTCGTCCCCACGATCCGTGACCTCGAGAGGTTCATCTCATCGCAGGACATCCGTGTCGTCCTGTACGTGAACCAGAACACCCGCAACTTCCAGATGTTCCGCTACGGCAGGCGCTGGCACGTGTTCATCAACCACGGCGAGTCCGACAAGATGTACATGACCACGAATCAGTACAAGGCGTATGACTATGCGCTTGTCGCCGGGCAGGCCGCACGCGACCGTCTGTCGCGGACGCTCTGGGACTGGGACATCGATCGGCGCACGATCGAGATCGGCCGCCCGCAGGCGGACCACTACTCGGGGACGCTCCCGTACGTGCCCGACGAGCGCACGGTCGTGCTCTATGCCCCGACGTGGGAAGGCGACCGCCCGAGCGCGCACTACGGGTCGATCGCCACGCATGGCGAGACCCTGGTCACCACGCTGCTCGCGTCCCGCGGTCACCGCGTGATCTACCGGCCGCACCCCCGAAGCGGGGTCATCGACGACGAGTACGGCGCAGCGCACCGTCGCATCATCGCGGCCATCGCCGCGGCGAACGCCGCCGACCCCACGGCCCAGCACGTGTACGACAACGGGGCGGAGCTCGGATGGCAGCTGGCTGCCGCCGATGTCGCAGTCGTCGACATCTCGGCGATGGTCTACGACCGCCTGGCCGTGGGCAAGCCGCTGATGATCACGCGACCGGCAGACGAGCGTGCGTCGATCGACACCAACGGCTATCTGTCGGACTGCGAGTGGCTCAGCGCAGACGCTGCGGGGGACATCGTCGCCGAGGTCGAACGCGTCCGTGCCGACGAGGTGGCCATCGCCAGGCTGCGCATGTGGGTGCAGCACTACTTCGGCGACACGACGCCGGGTGCCGCGACCGAGAAGTTCCACGCCGCGATCGAGCGCCTCATGAAGGAGTGGGATCAGTGGCAGGCGCACGAGGTCGGGGCGGTGCGCGGCGACGAGGACGACGACGACGAAGAGGCCGACGAAGAGGAGGTCTGACGATGGACCTTCCGCTCACCGCTGCAGTCGCGTCGCATCTCGAGGTGCTGACCGACGCGGGCTCGACCAATGAGATCCTGAGCGAACGCGCGCGCGAGTCGTTCTCGAGGCCGCACCTGTCGGTGCTCCTCACCGACAACCAGACGGCGGGTCGCGGTCGACTCGGCCGCTCCTGGACGGCCGCGCCGGGCGCGTCGCTCGCCGTCTCCGTTCTGCTGCGGAGGTTGCCGTCGGCCGATACGCGCGGCTGGATCCCGCTCGCGGCCGGGGTGGCGATGGCGGATGCGATCGCCGAGCAGCTTCCCGACCACGCGGTGGCAGTCAAGTGGCCGAACGATGTGCTGGTCGACGGTCGCAAGATCTGCGGGATCCTGGCGCAGGCGACACAGGATTCCGTGGTCGTGGGAACGGGTGTGAACACGGCGATGACAGCGTCTCAGCTGCCGGTGCCGACGGCGACCTCCTTCGCCGTGATCGGCGTCGAGGTCGACGCCGATCGGCTGCTCGCCACCTATCTGCGAGCGCTCGACCAGCTGGTCGCCGACCTCGCCGCAGCGGGCGATGCCGTCGCGAGCGGCCTTCATGCCGCGGCGAGCGAGCGCTGCGCGACGATCGGTCTCGACGTGAAGGTCTTGCTCCCCGGCGACTCCGTGCTCGTCGGAACCGCCACAGGACTGGATGCCGAGGGTCGACTGCTGGTGCTGGCGGAGGGCGCTGAGCGGCCGATCTCCGCGGGCGATGTGGTGCACGTCCGGCCGGCGTGAGCCTGACACGCCCGGCGTGCGAGCGGCGATGTCGGCGGTTACGGGCACAATGGAGGGGTGACTCAGCCCGTGACTCTCGGCGGAAGGCCGACGATGCCACCGCCGGGTGCGCCCGCCGAAGAACTGCTCATCGCTCGGTTCCGCGCACACGCCCGGAGGCTGTTCTGGTCCGCGCTGGTGCTGGTCGCGGTGTTCGGGGCCACGACCTTCTTCTATGACAATCTCCCGGCGCCGTTCGAGAACTGGATGCTGCTGAGCGCGGCCGCAGCAATCGTCCTCCTGCTGGTGGTCGTGCCCTGGGTCGTCTGGTACTCGCGTTCGGTGACGCTCACCACGCGGCGGGTCATCGTGAACCACGGCATCGGTGCGCGCAACAGGCAGGAGATGTCGCACGCTCGCGGCTATACGATCGGCGTCCGTCGCGGCGTGATCCAGCGGATGTGGGGAGTCGGCACTATCACCCTGTCCAACGGGGTCGACGCGCCGCTGCGCCTCGCCAACGTCCCGAACGTGACGCTCGTGCACGAGACGCTGGCGGATCAGATCGAGGTCAGTCAGATCCTGGCGCACCGCGATGCGCAGGCGGGCAACGACGGGACCGTGGGGTTCTGAGCAGAGCCTCGCTTCGACGTGGTCGGCGCGACGAGTGAACGGCGTGCGCGCCGATGCGCGAGAATGGTCAGGACGAAATGGAGGCGGCCCATGGCGCTGCGCGTTGGTGTGATCGGTGGAGGCCAGCTGGCTCGGATGATGATCGCTTCGGCGGTCGAGCTCGGACTCGACCTGAGGGTGCTCGCTGAAGACGAGGGGATGGCGGCGCAGCTCGCCGCGACCGCGGTCGGCGACTACCACGACCTGGAGGTCGTCCGCGCGTTCGTCGCAGACGTCGACGTCGTCACCTTCGACCACGAGCATGTCCCTCAGCAGGTGCTGCGGGCTCTCGTCGCCGAGGGCGTCGCAGTGCACCCCGGGCCCGATGCTCTGCAGTTCGCCCAGGACAAGCTCCTCATGCGGGCGCGGCTCGAAGAACTCGGCGTTCCTCAGCCCGACTGGGCACCGGTTCGCGATGCGTCCGAGCTGCAGGCGTTCCTCGACGCGCACGACGGGCAGGGTGTCGTGAAGACGCCGCGCGGTGGCTACGACGGCAAGGGCGTGCGCGTCGTCCGAGCGGCGAGCGAGGCTCAGGACTGGCTCGACGGGCTCGCCGACGGCGAGGCTCTGCTGGTGGAGGAGCTGGTCGGATTCGTTCGCGAGCTCGCGCAGCAGGTCGCCCGCCGTCCCAGCGGCCAGATCGTCGCCTATCCGGTCGTCGAGACCGTGCAGCGCGAGGGCGTGTGCGCCGAGGTGATCGCGCCGGCGCCGCATGCGACCGACCGTCTCGCCCAGGTCGCCGAAGAGATCGGGCGGTCGATCGCCGAAGGACTCGGGGTCACGGGCATGCTCGCGGTCGAGCTCTTCGAGACCGACGACGAGCGGATCCTCGTGAACGAGCTGGCGATGCGCCCGCACAACAGCGGCCACTGGAGCCAGGACGGCGCCGTGACCGGACAGTTCGAGCAGCATCTGCGTGCGGTCGCCGATCTGCCCCTCGGCGACACCGCGCCTCACGCACCCTGGTCCGTGATGGTGAACATCCTCGGAGGGCCGCAGAGCGGCTCGCTCGGCGAACGTTTCGCGGGAGCGATGGAGGCGCATCCGTCGGCCAAGATCCACACCTACGGAAAGGCCCCGCGTCCTGGCCGCAAGGTCGGACACGTGAACGTGACAGGCGACGACCTCGACGATGCGGTGTACGTGGCCCGTGCGGCAGCGGCTCACTTCGACTGAGGGTGCGTCGAGGGGTGTGCCGTTCGGGGTTTCTCCCAGCACCAGACCGTAGCCTGAGTGGGTGACTGAGCCATTGCACTCCTCCACCGCGCCCCTCGTCGGCGTCGTCATGGGATCCGACTCCGACTGGCGCGTGATGAGCGATGCCTCTCAGTCGCTGACGGACTTCGGGATCCCGCACGAGGTGGAGGTCGTCTCGGCGCACCGCACCCCTGACAAGCTCATGCAGTACGCGAGGGAAGCGCGCGGTCGCGGCATCCGAGTGATCATCGCAGGCGCCGGTGGCGCCGCACATCTTCCTGGGATGCTCGCCTCGATGACGGCGCTGCCGGTCATCGGCGTCCCCGTGCCTCTCGCCTACCTCGACGGGATGGACTCGCTCCTGTCGATCGTGCAGATGCCCGCCGGCATCCCTGTCGCGACGGTGTCGATCGCGGGAGCGCGCAACGCGGGTATCCTCGCCGCACGTATTCTCGGCACCTCCGACGACGACCTCGCCGATCGCATCGAGGCGTACGCGCTGGATCTCGAAGCGCAGGTCGAGGAGAAGAACGATCGGCTGAAGGGGTCCCTGTGACCCTTGCGCCGCCGCGAGGGTCGGCGCGACCGCTGATCGAGACCCGCCCGCTGCGGCATCCGAACACCGCGGATCCGGGGATGATGACCAAGCGCGGCTGGTGGCTGGTGCTGTTGAACCTGCTCGTGCCCGGTTCTGCTCAGGTGCTGGCCGGCAATCGCCGGCTCGGGCGCATCGGTCTCGGAGCGACGCTGCTCGCGTGGTTCCTCGTGATCGTGGGTGCGGGTTTGGCGCTGTTCGCGCGGCCGGTGCTGCTGTGGCTCACCGTCGGTGGCGGCTGGTTCTCGGCGGTCGTCCTCACGCTCGTTCAGGTGCTGCTGATCGCCTACCTCGTGCTGTGGGCGGTGCTCACCTTCGACGTTCTGCGTCTCGTCAGACTGATCAGAGTCCCTGGTCCCTCGAAATTCGCGATCCCCCTCGTCGCCCTTCTTCTGCTCGGTCTCGTCGGAACGGGCACCGGATACGCCGCGTCCTATGTCGGCACCGCGCGGGGCACGATCAACACGATCTTCGGCCAGAGCGGGCCGAGTCTGCCGCCGAGCGAGGGGTACTACAACATCCTGCTGCTCGGAGCGGACAGCGGTGAGGGCCGCGACTCGATGAGGTTCGACAGCATCTCGGTGGTCTCGGTGAACGCGACCACCGGCGCCGTCACGATCACCGGCATCCCCCGGGAGCTTCCCAATGCTCCCTTCAGCGAGGGAAGCCCGATGCAGGCGCTGTACCCGAACGGCTTCGAGGGTCACAGCTCGAGCTCGTGCGGATGGAACGGCTGGATGAACCACGTGCGCAATGCCGCGGAGATCTGCCGCGACGACAACGGCACCTCCCTGTATCCGGATGCTGCGGCACACGGTTCTGATGCGGGCATCGAGGCCACCAAGGATGCGGCCGAAGGTGTTCTCGGCATCGAGATCCCGTACTACGTCTTCGTCGACATGCACGGTTTCGCGGCGCTCGTCGACGCGCTCGGCGGCGTGGACATCAACGTCACGGAACGGCTTCCCAAGGGTGGTCCGCCCGAGGGCACGGACCCCTACGACGTGGATGCGTGGGCGATCGGCTGGATCGAGGTCGGGCAGCAGCACATGGACGGCGACACCGCCCAGTGGTATGCGCGATCGCGCTATACGACGAGCGACTGGGACCGCATGAAGCGCCAGCGCGAGCTGCAGGAGGCGATTCTCGCGCAGTTCACGCCGCAGACCGTGCTCACGCGGTTCAACGAGGTGGCTTCCGCGGGAACAGCGCTGATCAGCACCGATCTGCCTCAGGACAAGCTGCCCGAGTTCTTCGACCTAATGACCAAGGCTCGTGAGCAGCCTGTCACGACGGTCGAGCTCACCCCCGATCAGGGTGTTGACGAACATGCTCCGGACTACGGCTTCATTCACGAGAAGATGCAGCAGACGCTGCATCCTCCGACGGAGACCCCGACCCCGACGCCGTGATCGGCCGCGCCGTGGTCGTCGACCCGCTGTCGGCGGTCGTTGGCCGCGATGCCGCGAGTGGCGTCGGCATGGTTCGATCACGTACGAACGCATGAGTGAGCCCACGGCCACCACCTGAGAGTGAAGGTGGTGGCCGTGGGCCTCCGGTGCATGACCGGATTCACCAGACGACGGTGATCGGAGGGGGAGGGATCACCGTCGTCCAGTCGACTCCCGCTGAGAGCGGGAATCTGATCTAGGCGCGCTTGCGGCGTGTGACGCCTGTCGCGACGAGCACTCCACCAGCAACGAGTGCGGCTGCCCCACCTCCGAGAACCCACGGCGACACGCTGCCGCCCGTGAGTGCGAGCTCGAGCCCGCCGCCGGTGAGCGGAAGCTCTGTGCCCGCGGAGGCGACCCCGGGGTCGTGGTCGCAGCTCACGGCGGAGTCATGGCCGTGCGAGACCGTGATGGTCGCCGTGTACGACCGCGAACCGCTGAAGGCCAGGGCGTAGGAGCCCTCTCCGTCGGACGGCGGGCGGAACGTGACCACGAGGCTGCCGTCGGCGGCCGCAGTGTTGCCCGAGACGGCCGAGTCGCCGGCGTTGAGGCCGGAGACGGACACACCGACGTTCTCGGACGGCAGGAAGTAGCCTGCGCCGAACGCGACAGTGGACACTTCGCAGATGTCGATGATCGGATCATCGACGCTCACGCGCGGCGTGCCCGCGTACGAGTCCGACTCGGTCGGAACGACCGGCGCGGCAGAGGCGACAGCAGGTGCCATGAGCACGAGTACGCCAGCGGTAAGGCTGATGGCAGCCAATTTCTTCAGCATGATTCTCCCCAGAAATACACGCGGAATCGCCCTCGAATACACCCCTGCATTCGACTGCGTGAGTTCTTCCTGTCCCCACGACAGAATTGCAGAACCCAGATATTCCCCAGTGGGACTGACACTACATCATGGAATCGGGAAAGTCACGAGGCGCATCGCAGTTGCTCGCGAGATGTCTCCGGAGTGTTCACCATGGGCGTGTGGTCGACCACCGTCAGTCGTTCTCCAGCCCCGGTTCCCTGGAATTCGACGGTGATCTTCGACGATTCCCCCGGGGCCAGGAGGACCTCCTGCTGAACCGCCGATCGGGAGCCGAGCAGAGCCGTCTGCACGCCCACCTCTTCTCCGTCGCGGTCGATGTGAGACGGAGTCGCACCTTCGGGGCCGTACACGGTCACGAGCGTCCGGGTCGACCCGGCAGGTACTCCGTAGAACCCGTCAGCGGTCACGTAGGGCGGCAGAGATGTCCCGGCGTCGGCAGGTGCATCGTTCTTCCAGGTCACAGTCACCTGCGTGGTCTGCTCGCCGTCACAGGTGCCGATCGAGGTTGTGATGGCGGCACCGGCATAGAAGTCCATCTTGCCGCCGGTGGTGTCGTTCAACAGGACGCCCACGTGGGTCTGAGTGTCGTCTTCCGGCAGCGCCCCACCGAGAGTGGACGCGGACAGGATCGCCTCCTCCTCCTCATGAGCGCTCCAGATACGGATGCGTCGCTCATCGGCTGACGCCGAGAGAGCGGCGACGAGATCCTTCGGATCCGCCTCGGTCAGCGCAGCGGAGAGAAGCGCTCCCGCCGCTTGCGAGAAGATCTCGTCCTGTGCGAGAGGATCGGGCACCGCGGCGTAGATCTCGGAGAGCAGCAGGTCGACCACGGTGTCTTCGGTGGCGGTGAACGGCCCGAACGCGAGCGGTCCTGTGGCTGCGACGAGGTTCTCGGTCATCACGGCGTCGACCGCGATGACACCGTCGACGGGCTGCCCGAAGCGGTCCTGCCATCGCTTCGCGATCGCGGGTCCCGCCTCGGTGAAGTCGGGGATGCTCGTCAGGTTCTGCATGTAGCGACCCGGACGATCCTCGAAGAGGGCGACGGTCGATTCGCTGAGCGGGATCGGAGTGTCGAGGGCGGGGAAGTCCGGGACGGAGGCCTGCTGCACGAGCGTGATTCGGCCGTCCTCAGCGTGAAGGAGCGCGATGGCACCGATGATGCCACCGGACGATCGCAGCTCGGCGTTGTTCTGCATGGCGAGCACGTAGTTCCGGGGTCCTTCGGCGCCGAGCATGCTCGGCAGCAGCGCGGATGCGCCGTGCAGCGCTCCGACCACCGTGGCGGCCTGCGTGACGGTCGATCTCATCTCGCGCACTGCATCGGCGAGCGGCGGCAGGGTCGCGTCGGCATCGATCCCTAGGGCCCGTGTCTCAGCCGACGTCAGCGTCGCGCTGGCCTCAGCGAGAGAGGGCTCGATCTGCGCGAAAGGCGTCAGATCGACTGCTCCGCCCGAGAGCCCCAGGCTCGCGAGGTCGAGTGAATCAGCGGCCTCCAGAACGGGGACGAGAGCATCCGAGGCGACGTCGTCGGCGATCTCGGCAACCTCGCTCACCGCCGAGAAGTTCGGACCGAGCCACGGCAGCAGTCCGAATCCGAGCCAGATCGGATCGGATGTCAGGTCGTGGGCCGACTCCGCATGGTGGGCGATGCGGGAGGACAGGGATGCTGCCTTCTCGAGGTCGCCCTGGCGGATCGCCTGCTTGAGCTTCGATGACGACGCCGCGACCTCCTGCAGGTTGTTCACGGCACCGATGCCGCGGATGGCGACCCAGCCGACCGCGAGCACGAGGAAGATCACGATCACGCCGATGGTCCACCGCAACCACCGACGACGTACAGGCAGGCGTCCGTCACTCACCCCTGCATTCAAGCACGAAGCGACATATCGGGGGTGCGGAGCTGTCCGATCCTCGTCGCTCGCGGTCACGCTCCCAGGTTCAGGGCGGTCGGGCGATTACTGTTGTCGCATGGGTGCTCGGCTGCGTGTGGTTCTGGATCAGCTGACGCATGTCGTGCACGCGGATCACGCATCAGCGGCATCCGACCTCACCGCGGCGCTGATCTCGACAGCCCCCTCCGGGTGCGATGTCGAGGCGATCGTCCCCTCCGGCGTCGAGGTGCCGATCCCCGGTCTTGCGGATGTGCGCAGACTGTCGCTCGCGCGCCGTGAGCTCGCGGCGTCGTGGCAGCTGGGGATCGTGCGGGGGGTCGGCGGAGGTCTCATCCATTCGCCGACGCTGATGGCCCCGTTGGTGCGGCACGATCGCCTGCACGACCACGATCAGACGACCGTGACGCTGTGGGATCTGCAGGCGTGGGAAGAGCCGGACTCTCTCTCGAAGACCGCCGTCGCCTGGCAGCGGGCGATGCTGAAGCGAGCCGTCAAGCACGCGGATGCCGTCGTCGTGCCCTCGCACGCCGTCGGCGCGCGCCTGGCGGAGATCGCGAAGCTGAGCGGACGGATCCGCGTCATCCCCGGTGCTGCCCCGTGCGGCCTCGTGGTCCCGTTCGACGCGACCGCACGACGAGCCTCCCTGTCTCTGCCCGCGGGCTATCTGGTGCTCACGGGCTCCGCCGATTCGCTCGAGCACGGTTTCCGGGCGGCGATCGCAGCGGGCAAGGAAGCCGTCGTGCTCGACGCGCCAGAAGGCTCCGAGCCGAGGTTGGCCGAGGTCGCAGCGGCCGCAGGACTGTCCGAATCGAAAGCGCACATCCGCGGATCGCTGTCGGTCGAAGATCGGGCAGCCGTCCTCGCAGGCGCGTCCGCTCTGGTGGCGACGAGCCCACGCGCCGAGTGGCCCTGGCGTGCTGTCGAGGCGATGACACTCGGCGTGCCCGTGGTCGCCGTCGAGAGCGGAGTACACCGCGACGTGATCGCCGACGGGGGAGTGATCGCCGAGCCGACGGACATCGCCGAGGCCGTGGCTGACGCGGTCGGTGACGGCTCGCGTCGCCTGAGCGTGCTCGGCGCCGACCGGTCGCGGTCTTTCTCGTGGCTCGGCGCGGCCGAACGCGTGTGGGGACTGCACGCGGACCTGTGATCCCCGAGAGCTCCGGCCTCGGGCGTCATGGTCTGCTCAGGAGCGCATGACCTCGACGGCCTCCGCGCTCGGGCCGTCGAAGCGCACCTTGCCCTTCTGAAGCAGGATGCCGCGATCGCACAGGTTCGAGACCATGTTGAGATCGTGGCTGACGACGACGAGAGTCTTGCCCTGGGCGTGCAGTTCGCGGACGCGGGCGAGGCATTTCTTCTGGAACGGCTCGTCGCCGACGGAGAGGATCTCGTCGATCAGCAGCACATCCATCTCGGTGTGGATCGCCACGGAGAAGGCGAGTCTGAGGAACATGCCGGATGAGTAGTGCTTCACCTCGGTGTCGATGAACTGCTCGATCTCGCTGAACGCGACGATCTCGTCGTACCGCGCCTCGGTCTCCTTCTTGGTCATGCCCAGGATCGCGGCATTGAGGAAGATGTTCTCTCGTCCGGACAGATCCGGGTGGAACCCCGCGCCGACCTCGATCAGGCCGGCGACGCGGCCGCGAGTGAGCACGGTGCCGGCATCCGGTTCGAGCACCCCGGAGATCAGCTTGAGCATCGTCGACTTTCCGGATCCGTTGAACCCGAGAAGAGCGACGGATTCGCCCTGCTGGATCTCGAACGAGACGCCGTCCAGGGCGTGGAAGTCCGTCGTCAGAGGCTTGCGGCGGATCGCCGCGAGAGCCGTCTCTTTGATCGAGTGCGTGTGCCGGAGCTTGAAGGTCTTGTGGACGTCGTCGATGATGATCCGCGGGAGAGGCTGCGTATCAGAGGTCTTGGGCAAAGCGGCCCTCCAGTCGGCGGAAGACGAGCTGGCCGATGACCAGCGCGATGAGTGACGTCACGAGTGCGATGAGCCCGTACATCCACACGTCGGGGATCGGGGAAGCGTCGGGTCCGAGCGGGAACCAGACTCCGTAGTGGAACAGCTCGACGGCGGCGGTGATCGGGTTCAGTCGATAGAGGACGAAGAGCCACTCGGGGACGACGCGTGCGACCTGGGTCCACTCGTACATCACCGGAGAGGCC
Organism: Microbacterium sp. Leaf161; assembly: GCF_001423645.1. NCBI lineage: Bacteria > Bacillati > Actinomycetota > Actinomycetes > Micrococcales > Microbacteriaceae > Microbacterium > Microbacterium sp. Leaf161. The sequence goes on from NZ_LMOW01000001.1 coordinate 2,600,197, forward strand.
CAGATCGCGATCATCACGATGATCTCGACGAAGCTCTGCGCATCGCGGAACGTCACGTTGATCGAACCGAAGAAGAGACCGAGCCCGCTGGCGAGAACGGCGATGATGACGAGCGCGAGAAGGATCGCACCGAGCGATGCGAACGTGGGCGCCCACCCGAAGAACAGCGAGATCCCGATCACGACGATGATCTGCGGCACCGTGTTCACGGCGGCGATCATCATGCTCGCGATCGGGAACATCTCGCGGGGCAGGTAGATCTTCTTGATCAGCGCCGCGTTGTCGACCAGCGAGCGGGTGCCGTTGGAGAACGCCTCGTTGAAGAAGGTCACCACCGTGATGCCCGAGAGCAGGTAGATCGGGAAGAAGTCGACCCGATCGTTCAGACCGAGGAAGACGCCGATCGCGACGAAGAACACGACGAACTGCACGAGGGGCTTCACATACGACCAGAGCCACCCGAAGATGGATCCCCGATAGCGGATCTGCACTTCCTTGCGCACGATGAGCGAGAGCAGATGCCTTTGCCGGAAGACCTCGAGGAGCCCTCGATTCGCGCCAGGAGTCGTCATTCTCTGGTCGTCGGCTGTGCGAGCCTGTTGCACCGCGATTCCACCTTCCGACGCGCCGACGGTCTCGGGCGCACCGAGAGCAATCATACGATCCCTGGCGCATCGTCCCTGGCAGATCGATGGGGAAGCCGCGAACGCACAGCACAGGCTCAACCCAGGGTCACAGGGACGGTCGCTGGTAGGATCGCGGAGGTCTCGTGCGTCCGTCGATCCGAAAGCAAACTGTATCCGTGACACCTCTTCAAGCTCTCGATCAGCCTGCACTCTTCCGATTCGAGGACCCGCAGACGGGTGCGAATCTGTCGGAGCGCGAACGTCGTCTTCTCGTCGGTGCGCTGAACTTCCACGCGCTGATGGCGCCTCAGCGGACGCTTCGGATCCATCTCTACGACGGCTCGGTGGAGACGACGCCTCGACTGACCGACGACAGCACGTTCGACGGACTCTCTCGGAACAACCGTCACCGGATCGAGAGCTTCGACATCGTCAGCTCGGTCTCCGTCGAAGAGCGCGAGCCCGAACGCACGGAGGCTGCCTCAGCCCGACTCGTGGCGTCGCCCACCAGGCATCTCCACGTGTCGTCCGACGGCGTTCTCGACTCCGATCCCTACCGCCCGCAGCGCCCTGGTCTCATCGGCGGGATCGCACGGAGTGTCAAGTCGCGCGCTCCGCTCCTCTATGACGATGCGCGCGATCTCTCGCTGCTCAGATTCCGACGCAAGCTCACGACCGCGATCGAGCCTCGCGACTATGAGGCGGAGTTCCGCCGTGGGGGTGCGCACGAGGACGAGGTGATCGTGCCGGCCGGCCCCGCCCCCGAAGGGGCGCAGAAGGCCGTGATCATCGGCCTCCACTGGTTCGAGCTCGGCGGCGCCGAGCTCTGGGCATTCGAGACCGTGCGTCTCGTGCGCGAGGCGGGTCTGCTCCCGATCGTGCTGACGAATCGGGACTCCCACCAGCCGTGGGTCACTCGTCCCGAGCTCGACGGGGCGCTGCTCATCCCCTTCTCAGAGCCCACCGTCCAGTCTCAGACGGCCGGCGTCGAACCGCTTCTCCGATCGCTGCTGCGCACCTTCGACGTGCGCGGTGTCGTCATCCATCACAATCAGTGGCTGTACGACCGGGTGGCGTGGATCGCGGCCTCGCGCCCCGGCATCCCGATCATCGACAGCACGCACATCGTCGAGTACACGGGCGGCGGCTATCCACTGAGCAGTGCGATCGCATCGAAGTCGATCACCACGCACCACGTGATCTCTCCGAGCCTCGCCCGCTGGATGACGGACGTGCAGCGGATCCCTGCCGATCGCGTGGTCATGGCACCGCTCGGCGGACTCACCGTGAAGCCGAAGGATGCCGTGTTCCGCCCGCGGGCCGCGGGGGAGCAGTTCACCGTCGCGTTCATCGGCCGGATGGCACGGCAGAAGGCGCCGGAGGTCTTCATCACGATGGCGCGAAGGCTGAAGCGGCAGGGGTACTCGCTGCGTTTCATCCTCCACGGTGGCGGGGAGTTGTCGAGCTGGGTCGATGACATCATCGAGGCCGAGGGGCTGGGGACCGACATCATCCGGCGCACCTCAGACACCCCCGTCTCTGAGACGCTCGACGAAGCCCACGTGCTCGTGGTCGCCTCCCACAACGAAGGCCTCACTCTCACGACGCTCGAGGCGATCGCTCACGGAGTGCCGGTGATCTCCACGGATGTCGGTGCCCAGAGAGACATCATTCCGGAGTCGGCTCTGGTTCCTCGTTATGCGCGCCTCGCCGCACGCAGGCTCGCCGACGCGGTTGCCCCGCTCGTCAACGACGAAGAGGCGAGAGAAGCGCTGTGGCGCAAGGAGCGCAAGGCTGAGAAGAAGCTGCTGTCTCAGCAGTCCGCGAGTTCATGGTTCAAGGAAGAGGTGGGCTCGTGGTGAGTGTCGCTGGAGTGGTCGTCACGTTCAATCGGCTCGAGAAGCTGAAGACCGTGATCGCATCGATCGAGGCGCAGACGCACCCGGTCGAGACGCTGTTCGTGATCGACAACGCCTCGACCGACGGCACGGCGGAGTACCTGGCCGCGCTCGAGACAGCGGTGCCCCTCGAAGTGGTGACCATGTCGACCAACTCCGGGGGAGCGGGCGGATTCTCGGAGGGGATGCTGCGCGGATACGCGTCCGGTGCGGATCACGTCTGGATCATGGACGACGACTGCTATCCGAAGCCGGAAGCCCTCGCGAGCCTCATCGCCGGTTTCGACGGGGCGGTCAAGGAGCTCGGCGGCGACGTGCCCTTCGCATGCTCGGTGGTCGAGTTCACCGACGGCAGCATCTGCGAGATGAACAACCCGGTGACCACGTGGGACTGGGGACGCCTGCTCGTCAAGGGGCAGAAGAACGTCATGGTGACCGCGTGCTCGTTCGTCTCGGTGCTCATCCCGCGGTGGGCCATCGCGGAGTATGGACTTCCCTATTCCGATTACTTCATCTGGTTCGACGACCGGGAGTACACGCTTCGCCTCACCGCGCGCTGCCCCGGTGTGCAGGTGCTCGACAGCGTCGTCGTCCATGACATGGGTGACAACCGAGGCGTGAACTTCGCGATGGTCGACCGCAAGAGCCTGTGGAAGTTCTCGTACGGCGTGCGCAACGAGGCTTCCTGGCAGCTGCACCACCGCGGGTTCCTCTACTTCGTGGAGTTCGGTGCGCGACTCTTCGTGAGCCTTCACCGCGGCCGCGTTCCGCTGGATCTGCGCGCGAAGCTGCTCGGCAAGTGGTTGAAGGGCATCACCTTCAACCCGAAGATCAAGTACCCAGAGGCGGAGGCGGCGTGAGCTGGATCTCTGCGCTTCTGCCATTGATCACGGCGGCCGCGCTGCTCGCAGCTCCGGGGTATCTCATCGCCCGGCTTCTCTCCCTGCGCGGCCTGTGGGCCTGGGCGTTCGCTGCGCCGGCGTCGGTCACCGTCATCGTCCTCGCCTCTCTGTGGACCCCGCTCGTCGGGATTCGATGGACGGTGCTCCCCGTCGCCGTGACGGCCGTCGTGGTGATGGTCATCGCTGGCATCCTCGGCAGGCTGCTGCGCAGCTCGGAGCCTGCGACTCCTTCTCCGCACACCCCCCGTGCGACGGTGTGGGCGCTGGTCGCAGCCGGTGTGCTCCTCTCGCTGCAGCTGATCCTGATCGTCGGCGATCCGAACAACATCTCGCAGACGTTCGACAACATCTTCCATCTGAATGCCGTGCGCTACATCATGGACACCGGCTCGGCCTCTCCTCTGACAGTCGGCGGAATGACAAGCCCCGAAGGAGGGCTGTGGTTCTATCCGGATGGGTGGCACGCCTTCGTCGCGCTGGTCGCCGAGACGACCGGCACTTCGATCATGATCGCGTCGAACGCCTCGATGATCGCGGTGGCAGCCCTCGTCTGGCCGGCGTCGGTGCTGCTGCTCACGCGAGTCATGGTCGGAGGCCACCCGCTCGTGACGCTGACCGCCGGGGTGGTCGCTGCCATCATCCCGGTGTTCCCGATCATGCTGATCGACTACGGCGTGCTCTATCCCTACTTCCTCGCGTTGAGCCTCCTTCCCGCTGTGCTGGCAGCGACGATCGAGCTGCTCGGTTTCGGATCTTCCGCGTCAGGACTCAGCAAGGGAACGCTCCTCATCGCGCTGCTGGGCGGGCTGCCCGGCGTCATCATCGCGCACCCCGGTGCTTTCGTCGCATGGATCGTCCTGGCGATCGTGACAGCGGGGTTCGCCTACGTGAAGTTCGTCCTCGGCTCTCCCGCACGCGGAGCGCTCATCCGCAACACTGTCTTCTTCGCGCTGGCGCTGGCTCTGGCGGCGGTCGCTTGGACGGTTTTGAAGCCCGCCGAAGAGGCTCGCGGATGGCCGGTGGATCAGACGATCGGACAGGCGATCGGGCAGGCGATCACACTGTCTCCGACCTACGGAAACGTGAGCTGGGTCGCTGTGGTTCTCCTCGTCATCGGCACGGCGGGTCTCATTCGAAGGCGCAGTCTGTCGTCGGCACTGCCGATCGCTCTGTATCTCGTGGTCGTCGTTCTCTACGTCGTGTCCAGTGCCATGGTGTGGCCGGAGCTGAGGGATCTGCTCACAGGGGCGTGGTACAACAACGCTCCCCGGCTTGCTGCGCTGCTGCCTATGCTCGTGGTGCCGATCGCGGCGTTCGGAGGCCTTATTCTGTTCCGCTGGATCCGCGGTCTGCTCGCCACCGAAGGAGCTCGCCGCAGAGTAGTAGCCGGGGGCATCGTCGGGGTCGGGGTCGTGCTCCTCGGCGGACAGCTCTATGCGAACCAGCAGGCGGTCAGATTCGTGGCAGCCGTCTATGCGTACGGCGACGAGTCCCGGCTGATCTCGTTCGATGAGCTCGAGCTGCTGGAACGACTGTCTGAGGAGACTCCTGAGGATGCCGTGATCGCAGGCAGCGCGTGGACGGGTGCCGGACTCGCCTACGCTTACGCCGACCGCCACGTCACGATGCCGCATACCCTCACCAGTCTCTCGGAGGATCAACAGCTCATCCTCGACGACCTGGCCGATGCGGAGCCCGGCTCGGCAGTGTGCGATGCGGTCGAACGAACCGGCACTAGCTACGTGTTGGACTTCGGTACCCAGGAGATCCACGGGGCGCGCCATGACTTCGCCGGTCTTCGACGTCTGGCCGCATCTGATGCGGTCACGCTCGTCGACGCCGAGGGGCGAGCGAAGCTCTACGAAGTGACAGGATGTTGACACGGTGACTCACGAGATCTTCGTCCCTTTCTGGGGCGAACCCGCACTCCTGTTCGAGACGATCGAATCCGTCCGAGTCCAGAGCGACCCGGACTGGCGGATGGTCGTCATCGACGACTGCTACCCGGATGAGAGCGTCGCCGAGTACTTCGCCACGCTCGGCGATCCGCGGATCGAGTATTCGAGAAATCAGACGAACCTGGGCATCACCGAGAACTACCGGGAGGCGATTCGGCGGGCGTCCAGCGATTTCGTCACAATCCTCGGGTGCGACGATCTCATGCACCCCGAGTACTTGCGAGTCGTGAAGGCAGCGGCGAACCGCGTACCGGGTGTCGACGTCATCCAGCCGGGAGTCCTTGTCATCGACGAGCACGGGCGCGAAGTCGTGCCTCTCGTCGACCGCGTCAAGCAGCGAGTCCTCGCCCCGAAGACCACAGGGGGGATCGCTGTCCTCACGGGAGCGCAGATGGCGACGAGTCTGATCCGGGGGGACTGGCTGTATTGGCCCTCGCTGACCTTCCGCACCTCGACTCTCAAGCGGATCGATTTCCGTGACGGTCTGCCGATCATCCAGGATCTCGCCCTACTGATGGACATCGCCTTCGATGGCGGCTCTCTCGCCTACGTGCCCGAGGTCGTCTTCTCCTACCGGCGACACGGTTCGAGCGCATCGCAGAAGACCCTCCTCGACGGTCGGCGTTTCCGGGACGAGCGCACGTACTACCGGCAAGCGTTCGCGCTGGCGAGAGCTGTCGGCTGGCACGCGACCGCACGTACGGCCCGTGTCCGGCTCATGTCGCGCCTGCACGCGGTCGCCGAGCTGCCCGGCGTCATCATGCACGGCAATCGTGCTGGACTACAATCGACGCTGGCGCACATCTTCACGATATGAGCGCCGGGCTGGCGTGAACTTCGCGCCGGCGAAGGATCCCCGGAGGCCCACTGATGCCTGAGCATGTATTGATCACTGGAGGAGCGGGCTTCATCGGCACGCGTCTCGCCGCCCGGTTCGCGCAGGACGGTCATGCGGTCACAGTGCTCGACTCGCTCATTCCCCAGGTGCATGGGGATGACCCGCAGCAGACATCACCCCTGCTGAGATCGCTGCGGGGTATCGCGGACGTGATCGAGGGCACCGTGACGTCGACCGACGACCTCCGCCGTGCGCTCGAAGGCGCCACTGTCGTGGTGCATCTCGCGGCCGAGACCGGCACGGGTCAGTCGATGTATGAGATCGACCGCTATGTCGAGACCAACGTGGGCGGAACGGCGAAGCTACTCGATGTGCTCGCGAACGAACCCAACTCCGTGCATCGCGTCGTCATCGCGTCGTCCCGATCCATTTACGGGGAGGGCGCGTACCGGACCGGAGACGGACGACTGGTGTATCCAGGTCACCGCGCAGACGCGGACATGGCGGCTGGAGACTTCGATGTGCACCACCCAGGAGAGGGAGTCCTCTCGCTCGTGCCCACCGACGAAGACGCCAAGCTTCATCCGTCGAGCGTGTACGGAATCACCAAGCAGATGCAGGAGTCGCTGGTGATGACCGTGGCGCCGACGATCGGCAAGGACAGCGTCTCTGTTCGATATCAGAACGTGTACGGACCCGGGCAGTCGCTCAAGAACCCCTACACGGGAATCCTGTCGATCTTCTCGACTCTGATCCGCCAGGGCAAAGAAATCAACATCTTCGAGGACGGCGAGGAGAGCCGAGACTTCGTGTACATCGACGATGTCGTCGAGGCGACATTCCTGGCGGCGACCGATCCACGAGCGGCCGGACAGACCTTCAATGTCGGATCCGGGGTCGCCACGACTGTCAACGAAGTCGTCGCCGCGCTCTTCGACGCCTTCGGACGGGACGTCCCGACACGAGTGTCCGGCAACTACCGCCTCGGTGACATACGACACAATGTCGCCGACACGAGTCGTCTCAAGGAGGTGCTCGGCTTCACTCCCCGGACGGAGTTCCGCGAGGGGCTGCGTGCATTCGTCGAATGGGTGCTGTCGGAGCCGATCGAGGTAGACGGATATCAGCGTTCGCTCGATGAGATGAGCAAGAGGAATCTCCTGAAGTGACGCATCCGCTCCTGCGGGCAGAGAAGTTCCCCTACCGTGACAACAGCCTCAATCTCTTTCGTCTGATTCTGGCGTTCCTGGTGCTCTTCGCGCACGCCTTCTACATCGTCGGCCGCTCGGACAGCCCCGGGTTCAACGGTGAGAACCTGGGCGGCTGGGCGGTGATCGGGTTCTTCGTGCTGAGCGGGTTCCTGATCACGCGCTCACGATTCCGATCGGATGCAGGGACCTTCCTCCTGCACCGCATCGCGCGGATTCTGCCCGCGTTCGTGGTCTGCCTGCTCGTGACGGCATTCGTCTTCGCACCGGTGGCTCTCCTGCTGACGAAAGGAACGTTCGACGGGTTCCTCACGACGGGCCCGACGCCCCTGGAGTACGTGTGGGGAAACCTGTTCCTTCACATCGACCAGTACCAGATCGGTGAGTCGCTTGCGACGGTGCCGTATCCGAACGCCTGGAACGGCTCGCTCTGGACGCTGTATTTCGAGTTCCTCTGCTACCTCGTCGTGTGGCTGCTGGGCGGGCTGGCGATCTACCGACGCTCGATCGCTCTCGTCGCGTCGCTCTGGCTGGTCTCGGTGGCACTTCGTGCGACCGTCGCGCTGGGTCATACCGGGGGCCTCGACGAGGACTTCTCGCTTTTCGTGCGCCTCGTCCCATACTTCCTCGGCGGCTCACTGATGTACCTCTTCGTCGAGCGCAGGGGGATCGTCCCCCTGGCCGGCATCCTCGCGATCCCCGCTGCAGCGGCGCTGATGGTCTTCGTGCCTGTGCTGGGCGGACCGTTGGCCGCGCCGCTCTTGGGATACGCGCTGCTCTATCTGTCGACGATCATCCCGCAGCCCTCCTGGATCGCGCACAACGACGTGTCCTACGGCTTCTACATCTACGCGTGGCCCGTCCAGCAACTGGTCCTGATACTGGGTGGCGCGCGTTGGGGACTCGCTGTCTACATCGTCATCACGACGGCCGTGACGTTCGCGCTGGGATGGTTGAGCTGGGTGCTGGTGGAGCGACACTTCATCCGGCTCGTGCGCGGACCACGAGATCGGGAGCGCGAGTCCGTCGAATCCACCTCATCGGTGCCGACGTCCGCGGAGACCACTACAGGCACCTGACCACGCTGCGGTCGACCGCGTGGTCGCGCTGGGACGTCTAGCGGGAGCCCCGCGTTGCGGCCAGTCGGCGTCCTGCCTCTCGCCACAGCCGGACGAGGAGAAGCCTGGAACGCAGGGCGGCGACCAGGCCGCGCGGCCGGGAGGTAGATGCATTGCTGTCGTGGACACGACGGAGCACAGTCGCCTGCTCGAGATGCGTGAGCATGCCGGCGCGGTTCGCGACGGTCGCGATCCACAGGTCATGCGATTCACGGAGGTAGTCCGGGAAGGGCGTGACGAGCGGGAGAAAGTCCCGACGAATCGCCATGGCGCATCCGAAGTACGGAGCATTGCCGGCGAGGATCATGAGCTCGGTGCGCAACGGCCGATGCTCGGCGCTGCCGTGAAGCAGCCACGGGCGACCGGTCAGAGGGGAGCGAAGCGGGGTTCCCGTATCGAGCAACAGCAGATTCGACGCCACGACGCCGAACTTCACCGCGGCGTCGGCGAGCGCGTCGCGTCGACCGGGTACCCAGACGTCGTCCTGATCGCTCAGCAGCAGGACATCTCCGCTGGCGAGGGACAGTGCACGCTCGAAAGAACTGACGTAGCCCAGGTTCTTGGCGTTTCGGAAGACCTCCACGCGCGCATCGCGGTAGGTCTCCAGAAGTGCGACGGTGTCGTCGGTGCTCGCGTCGTCGACTATCACGACCTGATCGTCCGGCCGCAACTCCGCGAGGATCGAATCGAGCTGCTCACGCAGGTACGCAGCGCCGTTGTACGTCGCCATGCAGACGCTCACCGATGGGATGTCCATCACGGAGTCTCCTCTTCGGTCGGGGACCGGGCGTCCCGCGTTGCGGTGGCATCGGATCGGGGAGCGAGGCCGACGCGAGTGGCGAGGGCGATGCACCCGAGCAACGTGGCGGTCTCGCTTGCAGCGAAGCCGATGGCGACGCCGGTCGTTCCAAGCCAGGATCCGAGAACAACCATCAGGGCCACGCCGACGATCGCGGCGAACATGCTGACGGCGAGGACGAAGCCGTCCTTGCGCGCGGGAATGAGGATGTTGCGGATGAGCGGCGTCGACATCGTCACGGCGATGAAGGCGATTCCGAGGAAGTGGAAGGCCGCGGGGTCACCCTGCTTGTCGGCACCGAACAGCAGGCCGCTGAGCAGGGGGCCGAAGATCGCGAGGACGACCCAACCGATTGCCGCGATCACACCCATGACGGCGAAGGCAGCGAGGTTGCGTGAGCGACGGCTCCGAGAATCCGTGGTCTCCAGGACCCACCCCTGAAGCGCGTTCCCGGCGGCGGACACCCCGAGCGTGCCGTAGCGATAGATGCGGTCGCTCGACGCGTAGGCGGCGACATCGACGGGCGAGGCGATGAGCCCGGCGACGGGAACAGGCGCATTCTGGTAGAGGCTGCCGATCGACTCGACGCCCCACGCCGCTTTCATGTCGCCGACGTCCGATCGCAGACGTGCGATTCCCGGCCAGGTCGGCCACAGACGATGCAACACGCGTCGATGGAACGCGAGCGTGCCCAGCACGATCGAGAGGCTCAGCAGTACTCCGTACCAGAGCACGTTCTGCGTCACGAGGACGACGACGATCGCGGCGGCAGTGGCGATGCCCCGTGGCACGACCTCATACCAGAGCGCTATGCGGGGCGATGAGACGCCGACGGCATACCAGCTGAGACCGATGCCGTTGAGGGCTCCCGCGACGGCGAAGGCAGCGGCTACAGCCCAGGACGACGTGGGAGAGATGAGCGAGGCCACGACCGCGCTCAGCAACGACGCCACGATCACGACCGCAGCCCGGATGTAGAAGGAACGGCCGTATAGGGCACGGCGGTCGTCGTCGGAGCTCGCCATTGCCACGAGCGGCGTTCCGAGGATGTTCCATCCGACGAGACCGATCGCGCCCGCGAAGGTTCCGACTCCGAGGCCGATATTGAGTGCGGTCCAGTCGTCGGTGCTCGACGCACGCGACATGAAGGGAAGCGCGATGAGAGGAAGGACCGAGGCGAGGAAGGGCAGCGTTGAGAATCCGATGAGTCGACGAGCCAGTGCGCTCGCCGGCGACGGTGTCGGCCGTGCTCCACTCATAGGGCGACACCGGTCGACGGTGCTGCGAACCGGGCAGTCGCCTCGATCGAGCACGGGTGAGGGAGGGCCCGGGACATGAAATCATCCTACGGCCTCCCGTGCACGACCACCTGGGAGCGCGAGTCGCAGCGGCTCGTTCGGGCATGCCCGTAGACTTGACGAGACCCGACGAGCTCTTGCGAGGAACGATGGCGCATACGCCTGGCCGTGGAGCGATTGTGCTCGCCGCATACGACCCCCACCCCGAGCTCTTCGCTCGGCAGATCCGCTCCCTGCGGTCTCAGACCGTGACTGACTGGGAGTGCATCATCTCGGTCGACGGCGATGATGCGACCGTGCGCAGGATTCTTGATGAGGTCGCCGCCGACGACCATCGCTTCCGCGTGCTCGCCGATGGTGATCGACTCGGGTTCTATCTCAACTTCGAGCGGGGGCTGCGAGCTGTTTCGCCCGGCACCGCCTGGGTCGCGCTGTGCGATCAGGACGACTCCTGGTACCCGGAGAAGCTCGAAGTGCTGCTCCCGCACCTCGAGGACGTCGACCTGGTGTCGGGCCAGGCCCGACTGATCACGTACCCGGACGAGATCGTGACCGGGCAGACGGACCGCCGAGATCTCGGACCGATCATGACGTTGCTCAACAATCAGTTCACCGGGTCGCTCTGCGTCCTCCGAGGCGACCTGATCGAGCCGTCGCTTCCGTTCCCGCGCATGTCCACGCGTGCGGCTGCTCACGATCACTGGCTCGCCGCACTCGCAGGAGCGACCAGGGGGACCCGTGTCATCGATGTCGTGGTTCAGGACTACGTCCAGCACGCGAACAACGTCTTCGGTGACCCGAGCCGCATGGGCGCTACGACGCGGCTCTCTGCGCTCAGAGTGGCTTGGCGCAACGCACGGGCGTTCACCGAGCGCTACGAGGGCTCTTCGAGCCTTCCCGCCATGCTCAGGATGCTCTTCCGGGTCTATGTCGGCTGGCGCCAGCTTCTCGCCGATACCGTGGCGGAGCGGACGGGCGATCCGAGGACTCCCGTCAGTGCCTTCGGCGTCGAGCGTCGGTTCTGGCCGACGGTCCGTTTGCTCCGCCGAGCGCGCAGACGCGGTTACGTTGCCAGTCGGTTCGTGCTCGAGTACCTCGCCAGCTGGATCGCTGGCGTCTTCGTCGACGGTCGCTCCTCCACGAGGATCACTTCGCGACCGACCAGCTGATGCGGGCGGCGGCCACCTGCGTCTTCGCGGGAGCACGTCCGCCACGGCCGAGGCAGCCGTCCACCGCTCCGCGGAAGAGCACGGCCGCCATGAGACGACGCGGTCTCGCGGACGCCGCGACCAGCGCGAAGTAAGCGAGGTCGATAGCCAGATCCGTGACCATGCGCAGCGGCGCGGTGCGCAGGTAGCGACGGGTGAGGATGAGTCGGTTGCGCATCCGGTAGTAATACCGGAAGGGTGTGCTCACCATCGTCGAGATCGTCGGGGGGAGTGGTGAGAAGGGGCGGAGAGGCGCCGGTCGCCCCAGTTCATGGTCGATGCGAGTGGGGGCGGCGATGATGCGGTACCCGAGGGTCATCGACCGCAACTCGTAGTCGGTGTCCACGAGATCGATGAACAGCGCCTCGTCAAACCCTCCGACAGAATCGAAGGCCTCGCGCGGAATCAGCATGCCCGATTGGATGACTCGTCGGGCCACGGGCAGGGCGTCGTCCGATCGGGTCTGTCGAACCTCCGCGAACTGTGCGGGCACCACTCCCGAGACCCGTTGTCCGGCGGAGGACGCCTGCTTCCACGTCGCATGCAGAACGCGGAGGGTGTCGGGCGACGGCGTCGAATCCTGATCGAAGGTGACGACAGCAGCAGCGCCGTCCTCGAACGCGACGGCGATGGCCGCGTTCAGCGCTGCGGCGATCCCGTCGTTCGTGGGCCGACGCAACACTCGGGCTCCCTCGTCGAGGAGCCGGGGGAAGACGTCGTGCGGATCACCACCACCGTCATCGACGACGACGATCGGATGCTGAGGCGCGACACCACGCACCGTCTCGATGAGGGACGGCGTCGGGTTGAAGGTGCTGAAGACGAGTGCGAGATCACTCATCGTCGGTGATCTGACGATCCCTGGCGAGAGCCTTGAGCTCGGCGACATCCGCCTCCAGCCGGCTCTGCGCCAACCGTGCAATGGCCGCCTCCTCCGCCAGGCGGCGGAGGCGTTCCTCGGTGCGAGTCAGCTCCCAGGAGAGGTGCAGTGAGGCGGCGAGCAGCAGCGTTATGGCGAGCGTGAAGATCAGATTCGCGGGCAGCTGGAACCCGAGCGCAAGCGTCAGCCACTGGAGTGCGGCCGGGAAGATCCCCAGCAGAAGGACCGCGAGTCCGATCACCAACCATACCACTGCGTACTTCTCGCGCAGCTGACGTCTGAGCAGCATCGCGGTCACGGCCCCGACGATGAGGAGGCCGAGTACGAGGGCGCCGATGGAGATCATGCGCGGCCTCGCATCGGACGTCGGACCACTGCGAGCGTCATGGCGAAGATCGACCTCGCGAGGTAGACGGCGGAGCCGATGAAACCCTGGCTCGGGTTGCCAGACATCCGCGGACGCATGGCGACGGCCACCTGCGTCACGGTGAGGTTCGCGTGGATCGCGGCGACCAGGCTGTCGATGGTGTCTCCGAGATACTCGGCAGGGTAGTAGGTGACGTACTGGTCGATCGCTCGCCGGTTCGCCGCCCGGAATCCGCTCGTGACGTCTGTGAGCTTCGTGCGCGCGATTCGAGAGATCGCTCCGGCGAGGAACACCATCGCCCATCTCCGCGGTCCGCTCGCCTGGTAGGTCCCGACTTCGGCGAAGCGCGCGCCGATCGAGATGTCGGCCGACTTCAGACCGGAGAGGATCCGTGCGATGTCCTCAGGGTTGTGCTGGCCGTCCGCGTCGACCTGGATCGCGACGTCGTAATCGTGACGCTGTGCGTACGCGTACCCCGTGCGCATGGCCCCGCCCACGCCCATGTTGTAGGGCAGTGTGAGTACATCCGCTCCCGCACTCCGAGCGACGAGACCCGTGTCGTCCGTGGATCCGTCGTCGACCACGACGATGTCGGCATCCGGAAGGGTGGCCCTGATCTCAGCCACCGTGGTTCCGACGTTGTTCGCCTCGTTCCACGCGGGCACGATTATCAACAGTCGTTCGCTAGCCGAGCCCATGGATCCCATTCTAGAGGCATCGCCCTCTCCGAATCCTGGAGCCGGACTCAAGGGATCGGCGTTCCGAACTGGTAGCTCGCGCGGTAGGCGGCGGGCAGCGCTTCTACCGACGGCCAGCGTGGTGCTGCCAGACGGATGAGGGTGGCTGAGGACTGCACGTGCCGCAGGACGCCCTTCTCGACGTAGTACGTCTCGGGAGTGCCGATCGTCACGAAGGTGCCGTCTGCGAGAAGCGGAGCACCCACGCCGAAACCGCCGCGGGTGTCAGCGGTCCACGTGAGGAAATACAGGGGGCGGCCCGCGTTGGCCTCGCTCAGCCGTTGCTGGCTGCGCACGTGTCGGAGCTGAGTGCCCTGGATGAGATAGACGGGGTCGGCGCCGGCGGCTTTTGCGAACACGGCCTCGCTGATGGTGCGTCCGGTCTTGGGGATGCGAGTGCAGAGGGAATCGGGAAGAGCTGTCACGGTCGCTCCAGCCGTCGCCTTCTGGATTCGAGTGAGACCACCACCATCGACGGCGTACTGAGAACCGGCGCAGGACACGAAGGCCGAGAACTTCGCATTCATGGGCTTGTTCTTCGCGAGGGTCCCGCTGGGCACGATCCCCGCGTCCTTGATCCCGGCGTCACGCGCGAGGCCCCAGGCAGGTAGATGGATGATCTCGGCGCCGGTGCCGGCGACGTAGACATCAGGCGAGCCGTTCTCGCGCACCGTCATGCCAGCCGGCAGGATCGCGAGGCCCACAGGGATCGCATTCGCGTTGGCCGTCGGGATCGTCGCGACGTACGCGCGGTCCGCCGCGCTGAGCTGGGCCCAGGCGAACTGGTTCACCACATGCCGCTTGGTCGCGTTCTCCCAGCGGAAGTACCTGTCGTCGTTCTCCGCCTTGAAGTAGGCGCCCACCGGCGTCCCCGTCCGGAATCCGTCGACCAGAGTCGCGGGCAGCGAGGTGTATGCAGACATGCTGAAGCCGAGGCGCGTGACGTGATCTGCAGACGCGAAGTGGTGCTTCGAGCCGTCCGGTTCGACGAGGAACATGCCGCCGTTCCTGCTGTCGCGGATGAACCGGGTGGCGGTGCCGCCGTTCGGGATCGCGGCGACGGCGGCCGCGCTCTCGGTGCGATACCAGCCGAGGACCGCCATGTACGCCGCCAGGTCGGTGCTGTTGGTCACGTGCAGCTTCTTCTGGTCGGCCACGAGATAGATCTCGTTGGCGTTGTTCGCCTTGATGAGGCGGATCGCCGGGACCTGCGTCGATCCGAACCAGTCAGTGAAGTACTGGTAGAAGTTGCGGTTGCCGTAGCTCGAGCAGCCGTCGCCCTTACCGTAGCCCGCCGCCAGTGACGCACGGTTCGGCTGGTACGGCGTGTAGTAGTAGAGCGCAGACGTGGCGACGTTCTCGATGTACACAGGGGCGCGGCCGCAGCTCGCGGTGGGGTGGTAGAGCACGTTCCACGTCTTGCCGGGGGCGTAGTACGTGAACCACCGGCCCTCCGCATAGATCTTCATCTGGCGTGCGGCGCCGTACACCTGATAGAAGAATCCCGCGTACGCGGGGTCGCACCCTGCGGTGTCCGGGCAGCCCTGCCCCATCGCGATGCGGAAGCGTGTGGCGTCCGGATACACGTGGGTGACGAGGCTCTGCTCCTTCTCCAGCATCGTGAGAAGGACCTGCGGGTTGATGCCGCAGGACTGCGCGACCTTGAAGATGATCGTCGACGCATACTCGCTGAGCCCCGCCGTGTACCCGTTGCAGTAAGCGTCGGGTGCCTTGTTCGGTGTGTGCTGCGAGTAGCTCTTCAGACACGCGTAGCTCGAGCGGCAGACCTTCACCTTGCTCTCGAGGAACGCGTTGATCTGTGCGACGTTCATCGTCGAGCTGTCGAAGAAGACGGCGTCCGAGATGATGTTCCCGGGGCGGAACTTCGAGAGGTCCGCCGTCTTGCGGATCGAGGTGTCCACGGGGGTCGCTGCCGCAGCCGATGACGTCAGCGCTGTCGCTGCGGCGGACAGACCGCCGGAGGATGAGGGCGAGACGGCGCTGGCCGGCGTCGCCACGAGCAGGGATGCGGCGAGGACGACAGCCGCTGCACTGGCGAGGAGGCCGAGCAGGTGGGGGGATTTTGAGCCGGTCACTTGCTCATTGTGACGGAAATGTACCCACGATGCCAGTGTGAACGATGTGACGCAAGTAAATCGTGTCTTTCTGAGTCCCAGCTGGGATGTGGCACGATATGGGGGTGAAAGGCATAATTCTCGCTGGCGGCTCAGGCACTCGACTGCACCCGATTACGATCGGCATATCCAAGCAGCTGATTCCTGTGTACGACAAGCCGATGGTCTACTACCCGCTGTCGACGCTGATGCTGGCGGGGATCCGGGACATCCTGATCATCACCACGCCCCACGACGCCGAACAGTTCGAGCGTCTGCTCGGTGACGGTTCGCAGTTCGGGGTGAATCTGACGTTCGCGCAGCAGCAGTCACCGGATGGTCTCGCACAGGCCTTCGTCATCGGCGCGGACTTCATCGGCGACGACAGGGTCGCCCTCGTGCTCGGCGACAACCTGCTCTACGGTCCGGGCCTCGGCACCCAGCTCAAGCGCTATACGGACGTCGAGGGCGGTGCGGTGTTCGCCTACTGGGTGGCAGAGCCCAACGCCTACGGCGTCGTCGAGTTCGATGCCGACGGTCGCGCCGTCTCCCTCGAGGAGAAGCCGGAGCACCCGAAGAGCAACTACGCCGTGCCCGGACTCTACTTCTACGACAACGACGTGGTCGAGATCGCCCGCAACCTGGAGCCGAGTGCTCGCGGCGAATACGAGATCACCGACATCAACCGCGCCTATCTCGAGCGCGGCGGACTGCAGGTCGAGGTGCTCCCTCGCGGAACGGCGTGGCTCGACACCGGGACTTTCGACCAGATGGCGGATGCCGGCGACTACGTGCGCACCATGGAGCGCCGCACCGGCCTGCGCATCGGCGTGCCGGAAGAGGTCGCCTGGCGTCAGGGTTTCCTCACCGACGACGACCTGCGTGAACGGGCCACGAAGCTCGTGAAGTCCGGCTACGGAACCTACCTGCTCGAGACCCTGGAAAGAGGTCGTTGATGTCGAACATCCTCGTCACCGGAGGCGCCGGTTTCATCGGCTCGAACTTCGTTCACTACGCGGTCGAGCACACCGACCACACGGTCACAGTCCTCGACGCACTGACCTACGCGGGCAACCGCGCTTCGCTCGCGGGGCTCCCCGAAGACCGTGTGCGGTTCGTGCACGGCGACATCACCGATGCCGAGCTCGTCGACGGGCTCACCGCCGAGGCGGATGCGGTGGTCCACTATGCGGCGGAGTCGCACAACGACAACTCGCTGCACAGCCCCCGTCCCTTCCTGGACACCAACATCATCGGCACGTACACGCTGCTCGAAGCGGCGCGCAAGCACGAGACGCGGTTCCACCACATCTCGACCGATGAGGTCTACGGCGACCTCGAGCTCGACGACCCCGAGCGGTTCACCGAACAGACCCCGTACAACCCGTCGTCGCCGTACTCGTCGACCAAGGCTGGCAGCGATCTGCTCGTCCGCGCCTGGGTCCGCTCGTTCGGTGTGCAGGCGACGATCTCGAACTGCTCGAACAACTACGGGCCGTATCAGCACGTCGAGAAGTTCATCCCGCGTCAGATCACCAACGTGATCCGCGGCATCCGGCCCAAGCTCTACGGGGCGGGTGAGAACGTCAGGGACTGGATCCACGCGAACGACCACTCGTCTGCGGTTCTGACGATCCTCGAGAAGGGGCAGATCGGCGAGACGTATCTGATCGGCGCTGACGGCGAGCGGAACAACAAGGACGTCGTCGAGCTGATCCTCGAAGAGATGGGCCAGCCGCGAGACGCGTACGACCACGTCACGGATCGGGCCGGTCACGACCTGCGGTACGCGATCGACTCCACGAAGCTCCGGACGGAGCTGGGCTGGAAGCCGGAGTTCGCCGACTTCGAGTCCGGGCTTGCGGCGACCATCGAGTGGTACCGCGACAACGAGTCGTGGTGGGCCCCTTCCAAGGATCAGACCGAGGCGTTCTACGCCTCGAAGGGACAGTGACCCGATGAGCGAGATCGACTTCGGCAAGTCCTTGCGCCGCACCGAGACGACGATTCCGGGTCTGGAGATCTTCGATCTGCCGGTCCACGGCGATTCTCGAGGGTGGTTCAAGGAGAACTGGCAGCGCGAGAAGATGACCGCGCTCGGCCTCGCCGATTTCGGCCCGGTCCAGAACAACGTCTCCTTCAACGATGCCGTGGGGACGACTCGCGGCATCCACGCCGAGCCATGGGACAAGTGGGTGTCGATCGCGACCGGCCGTATCTTCGGCGCCTG
This sequence comes from Microbacterium sp. Leaf161, assembly GCF_001423645.1. Classification (NCBI taxonomy): domain Bacteria; kingdom Bacillati; phylum Actinomycetota; class Actinomycetes; order Micrococcales; family Microbacteriaceae; genus Microbacterium; species Microbacterium sp. Leaf161. The sequence continues at coordinate 2,618,378 of NZ_LMOW01000001.1, forward strand.
GGTCGACCTGCGCGAAGGCCCGACGTTCGGCGCCGTCTTCACCGCCGAGCTCGATCCCTCCAAGGCCATCTTCGTGCCACGAGGTGTCGGCAACTCGTACCAGACCCTCGAGCCCGATACGGCCTACACGTATCTGGTGAACGACCACTGGTCGCCGGACGCGTCCTATTCGTTCCTGAACCTCGCAGACGAGACTGCCGCGATCGAGTGGCCCATCCCGCTTGCGGATGCCGAGGTGTCTGCGAAGGATCTCGCGCACCCGCGCCTCGCCGACGTGCAACCGGTCGCTCCGCGGAAGACTCTCGTGATCGGCTCGGCAGGACAGCTGGGAACAGCGCTGCGGGCCGAATTCGACGGCGTGCGGAGCGTCGAATGGACGACGCGTGACGATTTCGATCTCGGGTCGACGACGCTCGCCGAGGCGCGCCGCTGGCGCGACTACGACACGATCATCAATGCGGCCGCATACACGGCCGTCGATCGCGCGGAGACGCCGGACGGCAGGCGCGACGCCTGGGCGGTCAACGCCGCAGGGCCGGCCGCCCTGGCTCGCATCGCCGCAGAGCACGGGATCACGCTCGTGCATGTGTCGAGCGACTACGTGTTCGATGGATCTGCCGATCTGCCGTACACCGAGGACGACCTCGTGTGTCCTCTCGGCGTCTATGGTCAGTCCAAGGCGGCCGGTGATCTCGCGGTCTCGACGGCGCCTCGTCACTACATAGTCCGCACCTCCTGGGTGATCGGGAGCGGAAACAACTTCGTCCGCACCATGGCCTCGCTGGCAGAGAAGGGCGTGGACCCGAAGGTCGTCGACGACCAGCGCGGGCGCCTCACGTTCGCGACCGAGATCGCCCGCCTCATCCGCACGCTGGTCGAGACCCGTCCGTCGTTCGGCGTCTACAACCTGACTTCCGAGGGCGAGGTCGTCACCTGGGCCGACGTCGCCCGCCGTGTGTTCGAGCTCGCAGGGCATGATCCGGCACGGGTCACAGGTGTCTCGACGGAACAGTACTTCGCCTCCGCGACGTCGCCTGTCGCCCCCCGCCCGCTGAACAGCGTGCTCGATCTGACGCGAGTGCACAGCATCGGCTTCACGCCTCGCACGGGAGACGAACTTCTTCGGGAGTATCTCTCGCCGTGAGCGCGTCGTTGCGGACCGCGGATACTCTCGTCGCGGCTCCGAAGGCGCGGGTCTTCCGCACCGACATCCAGGCGCTTCGCGCCGTGGCCATCGGCTTGGTCGTGCTCAACCACCTCTGGCCGGTTCGCCTCCCAGGCGGCTACGTCGGCGTCGACGTCTTCTTCGTGATCTCCGGCTTCCTCATCACAGGACACCTCGTGGGGGAGATGCGGCGGACCGGGGGAGTGCGACTCGGGGCATTCTACGCGCGACGGATCCGGCGACTGCTTCCGGCCGCGTTTCTCGTACTCGCAGTGTCACTCGTGCTCATGGTCGTGCTGCTTCCCTACCCTCGGTGGGAGCGGGGCGCCTGGGAGGTCGCGGCGAGTGCGGGGTACGTCGAGAACTGGTTCCTGGCATCGATGTCGGTCAACTACTCGGCGATCAACGATGCGGCGAGCGTCGTCCAGCACTATTGGTCGCTGTCGGTCGAGGAGCAGTTCTACATCGTCTGGCCGTTGCTGCTGTTGGCAGCGCTCGCCGTGTCGCGGCGGACCGCGGCCCCGGCCACGAGGCGAGGAACAAGGGCGAGGACCGGCAACGCCCTGATCGCGGTCGTGGCCGGGGTGGGACTGCTCTCCTTCGCCGCCAGCGTGGTCTACACGACCGTCGCGCCATCCCAGGCGTACTTCGCGACATTCACGCGTGGGTGGGAGTTCGCCGTCGGCGGGGCGATCGCGATTTTCGGAAGCCGGATTCCGCTCGGACGTGCGGCCGCTGAGATCGTCAGTCTGTTCGGGTTCGCCCTCATCGTCTTCGCCGCTCTCGTCTACGATCACACGACTGCTTTTCCCGGGTACACCGCGCTGGTGCCTGTGCTCGGCACCGCGGCGGTGATCCTCGCCGGAGGTGGATTCGCATCTCTGTGGCACGCGAAGGTGACGGCTCTGCGTCCCGTGCAGTGGGTCGGCGGGATCTCGTACTCTCTGTATCTGTGGCATTGGCCGCTCATCGTCGTCGCGCCGTTCGTGATCGGGGGCGAGGCGACCACGCTCTCCAAGCTCGCGGTGCTGGCGACCGCACTCGTTCTGGCGGCGCTGACGAAGCGGTTCGTCGAGGACGCGGGCCAGACATGGGGGTACTGGCGTGGCTCCTCGCGCCGGGCGTTCGGGCTCATGGTCACCGGGATGATCATCATCGCGGCTCTCGTGGCCGGCGTGCTCGCGTCGTACAACGGGCAGGTCGAGGGCGACCGCCCGCCCGACGATGTCATCGCATCGACCTGCGAAGGGCCTTCGGCGCTCGCACCGGGGGCCGAGTGCGCCGACCCGTTCGGGGCTGCGGACTACTCGGTGATGACGGAGAAGAATGAGTACTTCTACACCCCTGCCGAGTGCGGCGACTTCATGCCGATCCTCACCTACGGAGATCTGAAGACCACACACGAGTGCGACTTCTCGCGTGGCGTGCAGGATCCGACCCGGGTCTGGCTGGTCGGAGACTCGCACGCACAGCAGTGGCAGGGAGCCGTGTTCGACATGGCCGAGAAGAACGGCTGGATCGTTTACACGAGCTACTACGGGGGATGCCCGGTGGCCGACGTCGAGTTCACCGGATTCCGCAGCGAGTGGGGTGCCGCCGATGTCGAGAGGTGTCGCGAATGGTCCCGCGATCTGGTCGAGACCATCATCGAAGACGACCCCGATCTCGTCATCACCGCGATGGCTTCGCGGCTTCAGCTGGTGGATGACGGGAGCGATAGGCCTCAGATCGATCAGATGTCGCAAGGGCTGTCGGCGTACTGGGCGCGCTGGAACGAAGCGGGCATCAAGGTGCTCGCGATCGCGGATCCGCCGTTCAACGGCGAGGTCAGAAGCCCCGACTGCGTTCTCCTCAACACCGACGAGCCGCAGTCGTGTGCGCGACCGCGCGCTGTGGCGCACCCCGCCGACCCGATCGTCGCCGCCGGTGCAGCAGCCGGATCGGCGTCGATCAGCGTGCTGGATCTGACGGACCGCTTCTGCGACGCGACCTCGTGCTATGCCGTGGTGGGCGGTATCCCCGTCTACTACGACGCGGATCACCTCAACCTCGAGTACGTCAGGCTGCTCGGACCCGAGATCGACGCAGCGACCGAGCGGTTGCTGGCGGAGAACGGATAGGCTGAACGGGGCAGACGGTCGACCCGAGACGACTGCGGCGACACCCACCGCCGATGCGCCCACTCTCCATGAACCCGACGCGACCGATATGGCTTCGGCCTCCCGAGGCTGACTCCGTGCGCTCTGCGACATACCGCGCGGACATCGACGGTCTCCGCGCGCTCGCGATTCTGCTCGTCGTGGCCTACCACGTGTGGCTGGGCCGCGTCTCGGGCGGAGTCGACGTCTTCCTGATGGTGTCGGCGTTCTTCCTCACCGCGTCGTTCGTACGGCGGGTCGAGACCCGGCGCCCGCTCACACTCGGGTCGTTCTGGCTGCGCCGCTTCCGACGGCTGCTGCCCGCAGCCGCCGTGACGATCGTCGGTGTACTCGGCGTCGCGCTCGCGGCGTATCCGCAGACCGAGTGGCCGCGCGTCTGGCGTGAAGCCTGGTCGAGCCTCTTCTACGTCGAGAACTGGATGCTGGCGCTGTCGGAGGTCGACTACTACGCGCGCGAGTCCGTCACGCCCAGTCCGTTCCAGCACTTCTGGTCACTGTCGGTCCAAGGGCAGGTCTTCATCCTCTGGCCGCTGATCATCTCGGCGGTGTGGCTGGTGCTCCGCGGCCGACGCCGCATGATCGTCCCCGCCTTGACGGTGGTGTTCGGCGCCATCTTCATCGCCTCACTCGGGTTCTCGGTCGTCGAGACGATGCGAGCCCAGTCGTTCGCCTACTTCGACACGCGGACGCGATTGTGGGAGTTCGCGGCCGGCTCGCTCGTCGCACTCGCTCTTCCCTACGTCCGTGTCCGTCCGGCGATCGGGGCGATCCTCGGATGGATCGGCATCGTCGGCATCGTGATGTGCGGAATCGTGCTCGACGTGCAGGGCGGATTCCCCGGGTATCTCGCTCTGTGGCCGGTGATCTGCACGGCGCTCGTCATCGTCGCCGGGCGTGACCGCCCGCGAGGCGGCCCTGCGATGATCCTCGAGTCAGCGTCGTTGCGCTACGTCTCACGCGACGCGTATGCGCTCTATCTCGTGCATTGGCCCGTGCTCGTGACGTGGATGATGCTGACCGGCCGCAGCGAGCCGGGATGGCTCGCCGGCGTCGGAATCGTCCTCGTGTCCTTCGTGCTCGCGAGACTCGTGTCGATGCTGGTCGAGAGGCCGGTTCGAGACTCCGCCGTCCTCGATCGCTCGCATCGGCTCGGTGCGCTCGTTCTCGCCGCGTCCGTTCTCGCCGTCGCCGCACCGCTCACCGCGTGGCAGCTCACGATCGAGCAGCGTGAGGCAGCGCTGGTGACCGACCACACAGACGGATACCCGGGGGCTGCGCAGATCGATACGCCGATCGACCTCTCTGGCCAAGATCTACCGCTGATCCCGCTGGCGACGGCGCTCGATGAGGAGTGGGTGGATCTGAAGGGCAGCTGTGCGGGCGAGCTCGAGCCTCTGACGCCGGCGCTGCAGGGCAGCTGCGTTCAGACCGCGAATGCAGGGGCGTCGGATGCATGGCGGGTGCTCGTGATGGGGGACTCGCACGCCCAGCAGCTCATGTCGCCGCTCACGGTCGTCGCCGACGAGCAGGGGTGGGGCGTCGTCGCCCTGTTGAAGGGGGGATGCGCGATCGGCATCGGTGCACCGATCCGGTCCGATGCCGCACCTCCGTGCGAGGAGTGGCGCGCCGCTGCGATCGAGTACGCGACGAGGGTGCAGCCCGATGCTGTGTACCTCGTCGTGACTCGGGCTGATCCCGCGTCTCCCGAGGTGCTCGTGGAGGGAATCCGAGAGATCGCCGACGAGCTCACCGCGCACGGGATTCAGGTGATCGCCGTGCGTGACAATCCGCGCTTCGACTTCGACATGTACCAGTGCGCGCTGGAGGAGTCGGAGATCGCTCCCGGCGCTGATGCAGCATCGTGCGACGTTCCCGAGCCCGGGTTCGCCGTCGGGGAGAATCTCGACGATCTCGCGGCGGCCGAGGGGATCACCGCTGTGGACTTCCGCCCCTGGCTATGCCCCGAGGGCGTGTGTCGAGGATCCATCGGCAACATCGCCGTGTACATCGACGACAATCACATCTCCGACTCATACGGGCGCACTCTCGCTCCGATGCTGCGGGAGATGCTGGGGGTCGGGGAGCCCCGCGGCGCCGAGTCGCGCTGACAGGTTGCTCGGAGTCCGCTGCCGGTAGAGTTGTCTGCTGTGTGCCGCGCGATGCCGTGCGGATCTGAGCCTCGTGGGCAGAAAGCAGCAACATGGATCTTCTTGTCGTCGGGTCGGGCTTCTTCGGCCTCACCATCGCAGAACGTGCCGCCAACGCCGGCCGCAAGGTCACGGTCATCGACCGTCGCCACCACATCGGCGGGAACGCCTACAGTGAGGCGGAGCCCGAGACGGGCATCGAGGTCCATCGCTACGGCGCCCATCTCTTCCACACCTCGAACGCCACGGTGTGGGAGTACGTGAACCGGTTCACGAGCTTCACGAACTACGTGCATCGGGTCTACACGACGCACAAGGGAACGGTCTTCCCGATGCCGGTGAACCTCGGCACGATCAACCAGTTCTTCCAGTCGGCCTACACGCCCGACCAGGCGCGGGCCCTCGTGCGCGAGCAGGCGGGGGAGTTCGACGTCAAGACGGCCGCCAACTTCGAAGAGAAGGGCATCGCCCTCGTCGGGAGGCCGCTGTTCGAGGCGTTCTTCAGGGACTACACCGCCAAGCAGTGGCAGACCGACCCGCAGAAGCTCTCGGGCGACATCATCAGCCGGCTCCCCGTGCGCTACACCTACGACAACCGCTACTTCAACGACACGTGGGAGGGCCTGCCGACAGACGGCTACACCGCGTGGATCGAGCGGATGGCCGATCACCCCAACATCGAGGTGAAGCTGAACGTCGACTACTTCGACGAGAGTCAGCCGCTGAACAAGAAGGCGACGGTCGGGCAGCTGCCCATCATCTACACGGGTCCCGTGGACCGCTACTTCGACTACACGGCGGGCGCCCTCAGCTGGCGCACGCTCGACTTCGAGCAGGAGGTGCTGAACATCGGCGACTTCCAGGGCACCAGCGTGATGAACTACCCGGACATGGACGTGCCCTACACGCGCATCCACGAGTTCAAGCACTTCCACCCGGAGCGCAAGGACGTCTACGAATCCGACAAGACCGTCATCATGCGCGAGTTCTCTCGTTTCGCGAACCGCGAGGACGAGCCGTACTATCCCGTGAACACCCCGACGGACCGCGACGGCCTGCTCGCATACCGTGAGCTCGCGAAGGGGGAGCGGGACGTGCACTTCGGCGGACGCCTCGGCACTTATCAGTACCTCGACATGCACATGGCCATCGGCTCGGCGCTGTCGCTGTGGAACAACTCGCTCTCGTAGACTCGGCACTGTGAGTCACACTGCTGCCGGGGCCCCCGGAACGCCCCGGCGCTATCTCCATTCCCTGTGGCTGCTGTCAGCCAGGGACCTGAAGGTGCGGTACTCGACGAGCCTGCTCGGCTACCTGTGGTCGGTGCTCGATCCGCTCGTGATGAGCGTGATCTACTGGTTCGTCTTCACGCAGATCTTCAACCGTGATGTCGGTGAGGATCCGTACATCGTGTTCCTCATCAGCGCCCTGCTGCCCTGGGTCTGGTTCAACACGTCGGTCACGGATTTCACTCGCGCATTCAAGAAGGACGCGAAGCTGGTGCGCTCGACTGCGATCCCTCGCTCGATCTGGGTGAACCGCATCGTGTTGAGCAAGGGCGTCGAGTTCCTGTTCTCGCTCCCGGTGCTCGCGGCATTCGTGATCATCAACCTGCTGGTGGAACAGGACCCGGCGCACACGGTCCAGGTCGGCTGGGGAATCCTCTGGGTTCCCGTCGCCGTGTTCCTGCAGACCGTTCTGCTCGTGGGCCTGGGGCTCCTGATCGCTCCGCTCTGCGTCCTGTTCGTCGATCTGGAGCGCACGACCGCGCTGATCCTGCGCGCCATGTTCTACGCGACTCCGATCATCTACAACGTCACGGATCTTCCTGGCATCTTTCAGACTCTCGGTGCGTTCAATCCACTCGCCGGGATCTTCATGCTCTACCGGATGCCGTTCTTCCCCGACCAGTGGAACCTCTTCACGCTGCTCGTCAGCGTGGGGATGACCCTCGTCATTCTGGCGCTCGGCGTATGGACGTTCCGGTCCCTCGAGCGCACCGTGCTGAAGGAGTTGGGATGACCGTCGCGATCGAGGCCAGCGGGCTGGGCGTCCGCTTCCGCCGCAACCGCCGTGGGCGCCAGAACTTCAAAGACCTGTTCGCCCCTGCGGCGCGGCGGTCGCGCTCCGGAGAGTTCTGGGCGTTGCGCGACGTCTCGTTCACGGTGCAGCAGGGGGAGTCGATCGGCGTCGTCGGGCGCAACGGCCAAGGCAAGTCCACTCTGCTCCGCCTCGTCGCGAAGGTGCTGCTCCCCGATGAGGGGTCGGTGAAGGTGAAGGGCGGAGTCGCTCCGCTGATCGAGATCACCGGCGGGTTCGTCGGCGACCTGACCGTACGCGAGAACGTCGCATTGATGGCCGGACTGCACGGAATGCCTCGGGACGCGGTCGCAGAGCGCTACGACGGCATGATCGCCTTCGCAGAGCTGGCGGGCTTCGAGGACACCCCGTACAAGCACCTGTCGAACGGTATGAAGGTCCGACTGGCTTTCTCGGTGGTGTCGCAGCTCGACGAGCCGATCCTGCTCGTCGACGAGGTGCTCGCGGTCGGAGACAAGGCGTTCCGCGACAAGTGCTACAAGCGGATCGACGAGCTCCTCGCCGAGGGGCGCACGCTCTTCTTCGTCAGCCACAGCGAGCGCGACCTCCGCCGCTTCTGCACACGCGGTCTCTACCTCGACAAGGGCGGGCTCGTTCTCGACGGTCCGATCGCAGACGTCCTCGACAGGTACAACGCCGACTACAACCGCGGCTGACGCGGGCGGGCGGCCGTCCTCTCGGTCATTCGCCGAGTTTCTTCTGCTCCACGTGTGAGTTGATCGCGGCGAGCTCCGGATGAGAGTCGAGGACGGCCACGATCTCGGAGACGTCCAGCCCGGCAGCACCGTGGTCCTCGATGAGCGCCCGGATGACGGTGAGGTCCTCCGGAGTGTCCAGGGTCACCCGATAGTGCGAGGCATCGACCTGCTGGGTGATCGAGTGGATGCTCGAACGCGGCGATCGTCCTGTGTAGAGGTACGGGGTGACGTGTTCGCGCTCGGCCGGCTTGGTGGCGTTCCTGTCGGCCTCGGCGAGGGCGGACGCAGCGAAGACCTCGAAGTCGAACCCGCGCGGGTACGTCCGTTCGAGGACGTTGGAGACGTGGGCGTGAGGATCATCCAGCTCGACGAACCGGCGGACGCCATCGGAGATCAACGCGGCATCGATCAGAGGGCAGTCCGACGTCACTCTGACGACGACATCGAGCCCTGCGGAAGAGGCCGCCCCCGCGAACCTGCTCAGGACGTCACCCTCGCTGCCGCGGAAGACCTCGATCCCTCGCCGATGCCCCAGGTCCGCGAGAGGGTCGTCAGCGGCGTTCGTCGTCGTGGCGAGGACGACGGGCAGATCGGCGCTGCTGAGCCTGTCGATGTGGTGATCGAGCATCGAGCGGCCGCCAGCCGGGATCAGCACCTTTCCCGGAAGGCGACCGCTGGTCATCCGCGCCTGGGTGATGATCCCGATGCGTGTCAACGCAGAGCCCTGACGAGCGACTCGACGACCTGGTCGACCTGGTCGTCGGTCAGCTCCGGGTGGATGGGGAGCGAGAGCTCCTCGGCGTAGAAGGCTTCGGCGTTGGGGCACATGCCGCGGCGGTAGCCGGCATCCGCATAGACGGGGTGCCAGTACACGGGCATGTAGTTGACCTGTACACCGATGCCGTCTGCACGCATCCGGTCGAAGACCTCTCGACGGCGCTGATCGAGGATGCGCACCGGGTAGAGATGCCGGATCAGTTCGACGTCGTCGCGCTGGATCGGCGTGCGAACCCCGTCGATGCCTGCGAGGGCCGCGTCGTAGCGACGAGTGATCTCGGCGCGTCGCCGTCTGAAGGTGTCGAGCCGTGCCAGCTGGGAGAGGCCGAGTGCGCAGGCGATGTCGTCGAGGCGGTAGTTGAAGCCGAACTCGTGCACCTCCTGATGCCAGGCGCCTTCGGTCGTCACCGCGAAGCGGTCCGCGTCGCGCACGAGCCCGATGAAGTGGAACTCGTGCGCGCGCTGTGCGATCAGCGGATCTTTGGCGACGAGGGCGCCGCCCTCGCCGGTCGTGAGGTTCTTGGTGGGGAAGAACGAGAAGGTCGTCAGATCCGCGAGATCACCGACCGGTCGGCCCTTGTACGTGCTGCCGATCGAATGCGCGGCGTCATCGAGGACGAGCGCGTCGACCCGTGCGGCCGCAGCGGAGAGCCTGTCGTAGTCCGCAGGATGGCCCGCGTAGTCGACGGCGGCGATCACCTTGGTGCGCTCATCGATGAGCGTGTCGACCGCATCCGGGTCGATCAGCGCCGTGTCTTCCTCGACATCGGCGAAGACGATGTTCGCACCGAGGACCGACGCCATCGCCGTCGTTGCGATGAAGGTCATGGGCGTCGAGATCACGGTGTCACCGCGGGTGACCCCTGCGGCGCCGTACGCCATGTGGAGGGCTGCCGTGCCCGAGGTCGCGGTGATCGCCCGGTGCCCTCCGGCGATCTCGCCGAGCCGCGCCTCGAAGGCGGCGACCGCCGGACCCGTCGTGAGCCAGTCGCCGCGGAGCACGTCGACGACGGCCTGGATGTCGTCCTCCGAGATCGACTGACGTCCGTACGGCAGCACGGTCAGATCCCCGCCTCGATGATCTCCGCGATCTCCGCCTGCGAGTACCAGCGGTCGTTGCTGTCCGAGCGATAGGCGAAGCCCTCGGGCACAGGCACGGCGCTGGCGGGCATCTGGTAGCCCCACGAGGCGAGGTCGGGCTGGATGATGAAGTACTTGCCGTCGCTGACCGTCACCGCGCGGCGGCCCTCCTCCGGGCTGATCATCTCCTCGTGCAGCTTCTCGCCCGGGCGCAGACCCACGTCGACGAGCTCGGCTCCCGGCACGACGGCGTGGGCGAGGTCGGTGACCTTCATCGAGGGGATGCGGGGGACGAGCAGCTCGCCGCCCTGCATGAGCTCGAATGTGTCGACCACCATCTCGACGGCCTGGGGGAGTGTGATGAAGAACCGGGTGCACCGCAGATCGGTGATCGGAAGCGGCTTGCCCTCGGCGCCCAGACGGGAGAAGAAGGGGATGACCGAGCCGCGTGATCCCATGACGTTGCCGTAGCGCACCACCGCGAATCGCGTGTCGTAGGCGGCGGCGTAGTGGTTGCCGGTGATGAAGAGCTTGTCAGCGGTGAGCTTCGTCGCGCCGTACAGGTTGATCGGGCTCGAGGCCTTGTCGGTCGAGAGCGCCACGACGCGCTTCACTCCGGCGTCGATCGATGCCTCGATCACGTTCTGGCTGCCCAGGATGTTCGTCTTCACGAACTCGAACGGGTTGTACTCGGCGGTGTCCACCTGCTTGAGCGCCGCGGCATGCACCACGTAGTCGACGCCGTGCAGCGCACGAGCGAGACGTCGTTCGTCGCGGATGTCGCCGATGAACCATCGCAGCCGGGGGTCGTCGCCGAACTGCTGTCGCACCTCGTACTGCTTGAGCTCGTCACGCGAGAAGATGACCAGACGCCGGGGGTTGAGGTGGGCCAGGGCGTGCCGTATGAACGCCTTGCCGAACGACCCGGTGCCGCCTGTGATGAGGATGCTCGCGCCCTCGAGAACCGACACTCTGTCTCCTCAGCGTTGTCGTGATCGCATGGATGCTCGGGTTGTTCCATGCCCGGCCTATCCTATCGGGTGGGCGCAGGCGCGCCCTGGAGGAGAGGGACGAGCGATGAGCGGGCGACGGGTCCTCCTGCACTGCAACGCCGGTGTCGAGTCGGGCATGGGACACCTCATGCGCACGCTCACGGTGGCTCGCATCGCGCGCGACCGCGGGTGGTCGGCGACGGTGTTCGGCGATGTCGACGAGGCAGGTGCGGACACCCTGCGCCGGATGGATCCAGACCTGCCGCTCGTCACGACGCAGGGGGCCGAGGCGAGCATCGGCGACTTCGCCGATCTCGCGCGTGGCGTCGACGTGATCCATCTGGACAGCTACCGGGAGATCCCGGATCTCTCGTCGCTCGGACCGCTGATCAGCAACATGCAGGACGGTCCGTTCGGCGTGCGCGATGCCGATCTCGCGATCGATGCCAACCTGGCATCCGAGCGCACGTTCGTGGACCCGGAGCGCAGCCTGAGCCATCTGGCGGGCATCGACGCCGCGGTCGTGCGCGCGCAGGTGCTGGCGCAGCGCGATGTGCGGATGACACCCTCGGCCGTGCCTCGGGTGCTCGTCGTGATGGGCGGCACGGATCCCCACGGTGTGACCGCTCGTGTCGTCGCCGCCTTCGATCGTCTGCCCTCCGAGGTGCAGATCACCGTGATCGACCCCCGACGCCGCGATGAAGTCGTCTCAGCGGCCGAATCTTCGCGCCACGCCGTCGAGGTCCTGGGTTTCGTCGACGACCTCCCCGCGATCGCCCGAGACCACGATCTGGCCGTGACCGCGGCGGGAACCTCCGTCTGGGACTTCGCGTGCATGGGCCTTCCGATGGCACTGGTATGCGTGGCGGACAACCAGCGCGTCGGCTACCGCCAGGTCGTCGAGCGGGGGCTCGCCATCGGGCTGGGAGAGCCGCCCCATCAGAGCCTCGAGGAGCGTATCGGCCTGCTCGCCGATCTTCTCGAATCGCCGGAATCGCTCGCCGAGACGGCTGCCGCCCTGAAACGCATCGTCGACGGCCTCGGCAGCTGGCGCATCGTGACCTCCTGGGAGCAGCTGCTGAGCACGCCTCCTCGGGTCGGACCTCGGACTGCGCTGAGCGCTCGTCCGGCGATGATCGACGATGGCCAGAAGCTCTTCGAGTGGCGCAACGACCCCACAGTCCGCCTGAATTCCCGCTCGCGCGGCGAGATCGACCGAGGATCGCACGATGAGTGGCTCGCGAGAAGCCTCGAGGATCCCGATCGTCTGCTGCTCATGATCGAGTTGGACGGGATGCCGGTCGCCACGTGCCGCTGGGACAGGAGGTCGGCAGACGCATGGGAGATCTCGATCACGGTCGCCCCCGAGATGCGTGGTCGCGGTGTCGCTGCATCGGCGGTCGAGGCGGCAGAGAGCGCGCTCACTGAGCTGCCCCCGATCCGGCTGCTCGCTGTCGTGCATCGCGACAACGCGGCGTCTCGTCGCCTGTTCGAGCGCGCCGGCTATCTTCCGCATCTGCCTGCGGATGAAGACGGCTTCCTCACCGTGGCGAGATGGCGGCTGTCGTAGCGGCGTGACCTAGAGCACGTCCCAGGTCAGCGGCGTGCCGCGTTCGACGTCTCTCGTGAACGTGCGTCCGCTCACGAGGGCGAAGTCATCGGGGCGGAGTCCTCCGGCCGGGCGGATCGAGCGCACGTTCTCAGGACCCACGCTGTCGCCGGCACGCACGTCGGCGACGACGAACAGAGACCGGCGGAGGGCGAGAACCGCCTCTTCCTGGGCTGTCGGTCCGAACGATACGCCGCTCGCCGACGCGACACGCGCCTGCTCGGAGGCGATGACGAGGGCTTGGAACTCGTCGGGCGTGAGAGAGAAGTCCGCGTCGACGCCGCCATCCGTGCGGTCGAGCGTGACGTGCTTCTCGATCACGACCGCGCCGAGGGCTGCAGACGCGACTGCGACTCCGATGCCGAGCGTGTGGTCCGAGAGCCCCACCGGGACATCGAATGCGTTCCGCAGCGCCTCGATGTTGCCCAACCGCGCCTCCTCGGGAACCGCAGGGTAGGCGGCGGTGCAGGCCAGGAGCACCAGCTCCGTGCCGCCGGCGCCGCGGATCGCGGTGACGGCCGCGTCGATCTCCGAGAGCGTCGCCATGCCGGTGGAAACGATCATCGGCTTGCCGGTGCGGGCTACCTCGCGGAGCAACGGCAGGTCGATGATCTCGGCGGACGCCGTCTTGTACATCTCCACGCCCAGTTCCTCGAGGAACGAGACCGAGCTCGGGTCGAACGGGGTGGAGAATGGGATGAGTCCGTGGCTCCGTGCGCGCTCGAAGATCGGCGCGTGCCACTCCCACGGCGTGTGCGCCTCCTCATATAGGGAGTACAGGTTGCGGCCGCCCCACAGGCCGTGGTCGCTCGCGACCTGGAAGGCGGGCTTGTCCGAATCGATCGTGAGGGTGTCGGCCGTGTACGTCTGGATCTTGAGGGCATCGGCACCCGTGGCGGCGACGGCGTCGACGATGGCCAGCGCGCGATCGAGGTCGCCATTGTGGTTTCCCGACATCTCAGCGATAGTGAACACCGGCGAACCGGCGCCGATGCTCGCGGTGGAGAGCTGGATGGTCTGCGAAGAAGTCACGCCGATAACTCTAGACGCGTCCTGTGGCTGACTCACCGCCGTGCCGCGGGAGTCGCTCTTGGCGTGCCCTAAGCTGAGGTCTCATGGGGCGTGTGACGGAGCTTGTCGGTGATGACACGGCGATGGCCGGTGAGGCGGGGTTCTACGACCGCCTCCGTCCTCTCGTCAGCGCGTACGCCAGGACGGCCCCGGTGCGCCGGATCGCCGTCGTCGGCAATCAGCCGCTCGAGCCGTCCGACCACAGGGCCGAGATGATCGATACGGCGGATGTCGTGTTCCGAGTCAACGGCTTCCGCGTGGATGACGTCGACGGAGCACCGTCGGTCGGGCGCCGTGCCGACGTCGTGGTGTTCAACCGCGGTGTGCGGCCGACCCCCTGGTTCTTCGACGGGTATTCCGAGCGCCTCTATCTCATGATCGAACCGGGGCGCCTGCTCTGGGAGAATCCGAAGCTTCCCGCTTTCTGGCCTGCTGATCTCGGGATCGTGACGATGCCGAACCGCGAGGTGGTGCTGCCCCTCGGTGAGGCGATGGGCGCCGATCCGCGCAGCGGCGGCCAGTGGGCGACGACGGGAACCGTGATGCTGTGGATCGCGACGCGCCTGTTCCCTGAAGCTCGGGTCGATGCCGCCGGATTCTCATTCGTCGACGCCCCGGATCAGACATCCTGGAACCACGCCTACGGCGATCCCTCGGCTGTGGGCGCGGAGCACCGGATCGACTTGGAATCGGAACTCGTGCGAGGCTGGATCGAATCCGGCCGCGTCGGCTATCACCGCTGAACGTAACCGACCATCGACAATCACCCGAATGATTGAGGACTGAATGCTGAACCGACTCCGTCGCAGACTGGACGCCGTCGTCGAACGCCGTGTGGACGCGAGAGTGGACGCCAGGCTCGACCGAGCCGTCGAGCAGTTCGAGAACGCTCAGCGCGATTACGAGGCGCGCCTCGCCGGCACCCAGGCGGACTTCTCGTACATCAGATCCGAGTTCGATCGCATCGCCCCGCAGGTGGCGGCGCTCGAGCAGCGCTTCGAGTGGCTTCGAACACGGCTCGATGCGGGAGACCTGGATCCCGACGGCGCCCTCAGCCGTGCTCAGGCCGAACACGAGCGCGCGCGAATCCGACTCGAACTCGCCGCCCACTATGAGGAGCGCCTACGCCGCCTCGAGTCCGGCGTCGACTGAGCCCGTACCGAGCCGGACCCGGCCTCGCGGTCAGAGTCCGACGATGTCCCGGAGCGCATTCGCCGCGGATCGTGCGCTGTCGACATCCGTCGGCGTGCCCGCTGCCGCGTCCGAGCGCAGAGCGCTGAGCGTCTGGTTGTAGTCATTCACGGCGGCACCCCAGGCGGATTCGATCGAGCTGGGGGGAGCAGTCTCTCCGAGCCGCTGGGCGTCGGCCTGAAGATTCGCGATCACGGCCGTCGCATCCTGGCCGCTGGTCTCGCTCACGATCTGAAGCCCGGTCAGAGCGTCGTCGAGCCACCCGCGCACCTGTCCACGGAACGCATCGACCGAGGGGTCAGCGGCGGGCGGCGGGGTCGTGATCGGCGTCGTCGGTTCAGGCGCGGCGGTCGGCTGCGGAATCTCGGTCTGGATCGGCGTCGGCGAGGCCGAAGGCGACATCGACGGGGACGCCGACGGTGACGCGGAAGGGGACGGTGACCCGCTGGCGCCGGGAGTCGGAGACTCTCCGCGCGGCAGAAGGAAGAACAGCAGCACGCCCACGATGACGAGCGCGGCGACGACGAGTCCGACGATGAGCCAGACTCGACCACGATTGCGCGGCTTCGGCTCCAGAGGGGCCCAGCGGAGGTCCGGCTGCGGTTCGTCGGTCATGCTGTCAATCCTCCAGAGCGGGCATGGGCGTCCAGGAGCGATCGCGGCCGAGCTTGCCGCCCTCCTTGAGTCCCCGGAACAGATTGCTCGTTCCTCGCACCGTGCGCTCGACGAACAGCAGCCTGATGAGCTCTTTCGCGAACGTCATCGACGTCCCGAGTCCGAACAGCACAGGGTTGTAGTTGCCGTGCACGCGGTAGTAGTTCTTGATGTACGCCCGGTTGCGCATGATGTAGAAGCGGTATGCGTTGCTCGAGGCGTTCATGTGACGGATGCCCATGTCCCATTGCTTGATCTCGCGAGTGCGTCGCAGGACGAACTCGTCGACGATCACCGCGGTGGTCTTGCGCGAGGCGAGCCACCCGTACATCTGGTCATCCCAGTAGATGAAGAAGCGGTGGTCGGGCAGACCGATCTGCCTGACGATGGACCGATGGATGAACATCCCCTCGAAGCATCCGCTGTTCATCTCCTTGAAGCCCGAGGCGTCGAAGCCGGACGGAGCGAACGGGATCGGGATGCCCATTCGCTCGGCGATCCGGTACTGCCAGTAGAACTCACTGCCGTCGTAGTCGTAGCGTCGGCCCTGGATGCTCTTGAAGCGCGGAGCCCACTTGCCCATCTTGGCCAGACCGTCGGTGACGACCTCGACGTCGTCGTCCATCATCCAGATCCACTCGGAGCCGAGTTCGTACGCGGTGCGCATGCCCTCGCTGAAGCCTCCCGAGCCGCCGGTGTTCGTCTCGAGTCGGCGGTACACGACCTCCGTTCCGAGCTTCGGCCGGAAGGACTCCACGACGTCGGTGGTGTCGTCGGACGAGGCATTGTCGATGATCACGACATGGCCCGGCTTCGGGTCCATCGCGCTGATGCTCTCGAGGAGACCGGTCAGGAGGTGAGACCGGTTGTACGTGACGATGACGATCGTCGCGGACGCCGGGTCGAAGGGGGCGTGAGTCACGAGGTGCAATCTCCGGAGGCTGGGGGCCCGCAGGGCGCCGCGAGCAGCTCCACCCTACCTGGAGCAGTTCGGAATCCGCCGAGGGCGCGGCGAGTGGTCAGCGTTCGGGGCGCAGGGTCGGGATCGCGCCGGTGTGCGCGGCATCTATGCTTTCGCGCCACGACCTCGTCTGTCCGGCCCGCAGAGCGCACAGGACCAGCATGAACCACCCGGCACCGACCAGGGTGAAGCTCTCGAACATCGACTCCACAGCGAGAGTGACGAGCATGAGAGGCGTCCAGGCGTAGACCACCGAACGTCGTACGCTCGCGACGAGCCACGATCGGACGGTGGCGATGCCTCCGAACAGCAGGAAGAGCACCAGTCCTGCCGTGCCAAGCTGCAGCAGGACGTCGAAGTACGCGTTCAGCGCGCTCTGATGGTGGTCGTCGAGCAGGAAGTTGATGTACGTGAAGGGGAACTCGCCGCGGGCCCAAGACCCGAACCACCCCCATCCCTCCACCGGCTTGAGAGCGACGAAATCGAGGATCGTGTTCCACAGGGTCGCCCTGATCGAGAAGTCAGACCCCGCGTCGAGCAGTGCGATGATCACGTGGCGCAGAGCGAAGGCCGCAGCGAGGGCGAGGGCGACGAGAACGCCGAGCACCCATTGCACGAGGGTCCGTCTCTCCGCAGGTGCATGACGGACGATCGCGAGAGCGACGGCGACGACGCCGACCGCGGCCGCGAGCACCAGCACGGTGGGGGAGGATGAGAAGAACGCCAGCAGCGACGCGAGAGCGATCGACGGGACCGCGATGCGAGCCGTCAGCGATTGGGAGCGCCACTCGACCACGAATGTGATCAGTGCGATCACCGTGACGAATCCGAGCATGTTCCTGCTGCCGAAGATTCCCTGCACCGGGCCGCCGACGGCCAGGTCGCCCTGGATGCCGAGGAAGGTGAAGGGGGTGTCGAGCAGCACGCCGGACAGGATCTCCAGGCCGAGCGACACGAGCAGGAGGAACCTCAGCGAATCGCCGAGGGCGCGGACCGTCTGGAGCGTGTCACGGATGTGGCCGACCGTGACCGCCAGGAACGCGAATCCGAAGAGCTCCATCCACCCGAAAGCGGTGGACGACTTGTCGGTCGTCCACACAATGCTGACGAGCGCCCAGGCGAGGAAAGCCAGGAGCGATGACGGAGCGATGCGCAGCAGCGAGAGCTCTTCTCGACGCACCCACAGGACCCAGGCGCCGAGCACGCAGAGGACGGCGATGATCGTGGCGAGGGTGACGTGGGAGGCCGCGTGTTCGATCGTGAACGACGAGAAGACCGAGGTGAGGGCCACCACCGTGTACGCGCGAGCGAATTCGGCCGAGCCGAGCAGATCGCTCAGACGACGTCGCGTCGTCACGGAACCCGCCGGATTCGCTCGCCGCGCTCGATCACGCGCTCCCGTTCGCCCACGCCGACCAGGGGCACCACCTTGATCTTGAACGTCAGCATCACCAGCAGCATCCAACCCCAGAGCATGATGGGCGTCGACTCAGTGAGGCCCTGCACGAGCAGCACGACGGTGAAGAGACTCGGAAGCAATGTGATCGCCGAGAAGGTGCGGTCGGACTTCAGGTCCCATCGAGGTCTGTCGACCGCGAAGAACCACGAACGCCAGAGCAGGCTGAGATAGGCGAGCGCAACAAGGACGACACCGACGACGCCGAGCTGCATCAGGACGTCGAGCCACATGTTGTGCGCGTGGAAGACGGTGATGCCATGATCCTCGATCCACCCGGCGAAGGCGGGGTCGAAAGGCACCCAGGGGCTGGAGAAGCCGTTGCCGAAGATCGGGTGCTCGGCGGCGCGCGCGAGGACCTTGTCCCAGATCGTGTCGGAGCGACCGGTGAGGTCTGCACTGCGCCCGAGGAGGGCGAAGAGCGGTTCACGAAGCAGCCAGGCTGCGGCTCCTGCGATCGCGACGCCGCCGATGGACACCACGTAGAGCCTCGTTCGCGCGCCCGGCGTCTTCGTGCGGCGCATCAGCAGTGCGACGACGAGCACGAGGACCGCGGCCGCCGCGCATGCGTACGCTGTGGCGGATCCGGCTCGGAGGAAGAAGTACCCGGCCAGCAGAGTCCAGAGGGCCAGAGTCGTGCGCCACCGCGCACGGGCGGCGAGCAGCACACCGAACGTGAGGATCGCGAACAGGCAGACGATGGCGAGCACGTTGGAATTGCCCACGATCCCCTGGATGCGGCCGCCGTCGAGCAGGTTGCCCCTGACCCAGTACCAATGCGCATTCGTCTCGCCGTCGGGCCGGACGAAGAAGTTCGGCAGGATCGGAGCACGCACGACGAGCGCGACCCACAATTCGAGCGCGAGGGACAACCCGAGGATCCACTTGAAGGCGGAGGCGAGTGCTCGCACGATCTCCTGCCACGACAGCACGTGCACGATGAACAGCGCGTTCACTGTGACGGTCGCGAGCAGGAACCAGGTGATGATCGTCGCCCCCCGCCACTGCGACCACGCGACCGAGAGCAGAGCCAAGGCGGTGTAGGCGGTGGCCGCCCATGGCAGTCGCCGCCAGGCGAACGCGGCAGGACGGCGGCGGGCGACCATCGGAACGCCGATGGCGAGCGTGGAGATCAAGAAGACGATGAGGGTGACGAAGGCGCCGATCTCGCCGACGAGGTTGTAGACCGCCGAGTGAGCAAAGGTCGCGAAGAGGACGAGCCCGATGTATCCGCGCAGCAGAAGATGCCCCGTCGACTCGCGCTCTGGAGCGGTGGGCGGGGCGGCGACCGGGTGCTTCGTATATTGCGCCATCGCGTTCAGGCTACAGCGCGGACATCGCGACGAACCTGATGCAGTACGTCGTGGCACGGCGAGTTCGCATGCCAATACCCTGGTGACATGCTTCTCAGCCTCTCGAACGTGCCCCGTGACTACGCCTGGGGGTCGCCTACGCTTCTCGCCGACCTGGAGGGCCGCACCCCCACGGGTGGCCCCGAGGCCGAGGTGTGGTTCGGCGACCACCCTGGAGACCCTGCGGATGTGCAGGGCGACGGGACGCTCGACGACGTCACCGGCGGATCCCTGCCCTACCTGCTGAAACTGCTCGCGGCCGCATCGCCGCTGTCGATCCAGGTGCACCCCACCATCGAGCAGGCGAGAGCGGGGTGGGCGCGGGAGTCGGCGCTCGCTGCCACTGACCCGAACCGCAACTATCGCGACGACAATCACAAGCCGGAGCTGCTCGTCGCCTTGAGCGAGCGCTTCGAGTCGCTGAGCGGGCTGCGGCCCGTCGAAGATACGCTGCGCCTGCTCGACGTGCTGGGAGAGAGCACGGGGGTCGCGGAGCTCGCCTCTCGTCTCGACGGCCAGGGTGACGTGCTGCGCGACACGATCGGCTGGCTGCTGTCGGGTGACGCGCAGGCGGTGGTGGATGACATCGTGGACGCGGTGCACACGGCGGCAGGCTCCGCGTCGGGCGAGTGGGCCGCCACCCTTCGTGGAGTGGCTGCGATCGCGGAGACCTACCCGGGTGACCCGGGCGTGGTCGTCGCGCTCCTCATGAACCACGTGGTGCTGCGCAGGGGAGAGGGCGTCTTCCTGAGGGCCGGTCTGCTGCACGCCTACATCTCGGGGCTCGGGGTGGAGATCATGGCGGCCAGCGACAACGTGCTGCGCGGAGGCCTCACCCCCAAGCGCATCGATGTGCCTGAGCTGCTCTCGATCCTCGACACGACGACGGGTGAAGTGCCCGTGCTGCGTCCGGCGGCGGCGGATGCCGTCACCGTGTACCCGGTGCCCGTCGCCGACTTCTCGCTCAGACGGATCGAGCTCGACGATGCGAGTGTCGTGATCGACGTGGACGGACCCACCATGGTCCTCGCCACGGTCGGTCGTGTCGTGGTGAGCGGCGCAGACGGCGAGCGGCGTGAAGTCCCGGTCGGCACGGTCACGTTCGCGACGCCCGAGGAGGAGCGCGTGACGATCAGCGGTCGAGGCGAAGTGTTCGTCGCCGCTCCCGGCGATCCTGCCGCAGAAGGGTGACCCTCGGCGCGGGCGTGCGACACGCCGTGTGGTGGTCAAGAACCTTCAAGACCGGATTGAGGGTTTACGATCCGCGACTTGACCGATGCGAATGACACGGGTGTAATTAGTTGAGCACGGCCCGCCGAGGGGGCGGAATTTAGGGGTTGGAGAGCGAGATGACGGGTTACCGTTCAGACGTACCGGAGAACTGGTTCGTCGATCCGATCAACCTCGGTGTCCCCGGGGTTCGGAAGATCGAGACCGACGACGACAATGCTCTGGCATGGCAGAGCGATGCGCTCTGCTCGCAGACCGATCCCGAGGCCTTCTTCCCCGAGAAGGGCGGGTCCACCCGCGACGCCAAGCGGATCTGCACATCGTGCGACGTCCGCGGCGAATGCCTCGAATACGCGCTCAACAACGACGAGCGCTTCGGGATCTGGGGCGGCCTATCGGAGCGCGAGCGCCGCAAGCTCAAGCGTCGCGCCAGCTGATCCGGTATGCGACGGTCGTCGGGAGGCGCGCTCCGAGCCGCTCCCAGGGAGACGTCACCCGAGGCGACTCGCGATTCTCATAGCTTCGCGGCCACGCCGAAGCAGGTATGCCTCGGAGTCCTGCCGCGCGCATAGGCTGACCAGGTCATGCCAGCCCGAGTTCATGCAATCATCGTCGCGCGCCCCGGTTCTTCCGCCCGCGCGCAGCTGCTCCGCACACTCGATGCGTTGCGCTCCCAGACCACACCCCCAGCCGCGATCACCCTGGTGATGTGCGGCGATGCGGCCTCGGCTCGTGAGAGCGGGGCCATCGCCGGCGCTGTCGAAGGCATCATCCAGGCACGCGGCGGTACGTCCTTCGCCGACGCGGTCGAGCTGGCCAGACCTCGCATCCTCGAGGGGAGTGCGGTCTGGCTGCTCGCGCATGACACCGCGCCGCACGAGCGCGCTCTCGAGCGCCTGGTCGGAACCCTCGAGCGCTCGCCGTCTGCGGCGATCGTGGCACCCAAGCTCGTGCACACGGACAACGAGCGCGAGATCGTCTCCCTCGGTGTCAGCATGACGACCCTCGGACGCGCCGTAGAGCTGGCAGCCGGTGAGCTGGATCAGGGACAGCACGACGGCAGCGACGACGCGCTGGGTGCAGACATCCGCGGCATGCTGATCCGCGGCGAGGTCCGTGACGCGCTTAGGCCGGATCCGGCCCTCGCGGGAGCGGATCTGGGACTCGATCTCGGAGTCCGCGCCCGACTCGGCGGCGGACGTGTCGTGCTCGCGCCGTCGGCGAGAGTGTCGGTCTCGCCCGATGGACCAGCGGCACTGCCGACCCCACGAGGCAGGCGCGCCTTCGCGACCAGACTTGCGCAGCTGCACCGCCGGCTCGCCTACGCCCCGGCGATCGCCGTGCCGCTGCACTGGTTGAGCCTGCTCCCGCTCGCACTCTGGCGATCGATGACCGATCTGATCGGCAAGAGGCCGGAGGCGGTCGCTCCCGAGTGGGCAGCGGCAATCACGGCGATGTTCCGCTTCGGCGCGATCGCTCGCTCTCGTGCGCGCATCCGTTCGTTCCGGACATCGAGCTGGTCGAGCATCGCACCGCTGCGGGTGAGCAGCTCCGACCTGCGTCGACGGCTGGACGACGGCCATGGCAGCGAAGGCGGATCCGCCAGCGAACTTCGATTCTTCTCGGGCGGTGGCGCCTGGGCGGTGCTCGCCGCGCTCGTGGTCAGCCTCGCGACCTTCACCACGATCCTCGCGTGGCCGGTGCTCGGTGGCGGGGCCCTGCTTCCGCTGCGCGAAACGGTCGGAGCGCTCTGGAACGACGCCGCCTGGGGGCTGCGAGGTCTCGGAGTCGATGTGGTGGGTCCGGCCGATCCGTTCGCCGGTGTGCTCGCCGTGCTCGGCTCGCTCTGGCCGGGTGCCCCGTCGTTCTCCCTCGTGCTGCTCTGGGTGCTGGCGCTGCCGCTTGCGGTGCTCGGCGGCTGGTTCGCCGCAACGCGTGTGACGGATCGAGCGGGCCTGCGCATCTTCGCCGGAATCGTGTGGGCGCTCGCGCCGACCTTCCTCACTGCGCTGGTCGACGGTCGCCCAGCAGGAGTGCTGGTGCACCTTCTGCTGCCGTGGCTCTTCCACGCAGCGGCCGTGGCCCACCGTTCATGGGGCGCGGCGGGAGCCGCATCCCTCCTCTTCGCCGCGGTGGCGGCGTGCGCGCCGTCGCTGGCCCCGGCGCTCCTGCTGCTGTGGGTCGTGGCGCTCGGCATCACTCTGGCCGGGGCGCGGATCCGCGGGGCCGTCCGCCTGCTGTGGGTGCCTGTTCCTGCTGTCGCGCTCTTCGCTCCGCTCGTGCTCTGGCAGCTTCGCCACGGTGACATCCTCGCGGTGCTCGCCGATCCCGGTTCGGTCTGGAACGGTCCGCAGGCGACGGCCGATGCGGCAGGAAGGCTCGCCCTGGCCACGGGGTTCCCCACCGGAGACATGGCAGGATGGGCCTCCTGGCTCGGCGTCGAACTCGCGCCGTGGGTCGCGGTGCTGCTGGCCCCTCTGGCACTTCTCGCTCTCGCATCGTCGGTCGCTCCTCGCTGGCGGGCGGGGATCACCCTTCTGGTCGTCGCACTGTCCGGCCTCGCCACCGCATTCCTCGCGGTCGGCGTCGCAGTGTCCTTCGCCCAGGGGGAGCCTGTCGCGATCTGGCCGGGCTCCGGTCTCAGTCTCGCCTGGGTCGGCGTCACGGGAGCCGCCCTCGTGACCCTCGACACCGCGTTGTCGATGCCACGGGTGCGAGTCCTGAGCGCGGCGGTCGCCGGACTGTCGATCGCGGTGTGCGCGGTTCCGGCGCTCGCCGCATTCCACTCCGACTCCTCCGAACTGACCGACGGCCCTGCGTCGACGCTGCCGGCGTACGTCGCCGCACAGGCGGGCGCTGACCGTCAGATCGGCACCCTCGTGCTCACCCCCCAGAACGACGGAGGGCTCGCGACCGAGGTCGCGTGGGGCGGAAGTGAGACGCTGAGCGCCCAGACGACGATCCTGTCGACAGCGACGGAGCTGCGCGGTGCCGACCTCACGACGCTGGCGGTCGACCTGCTCTCGGCGCGCGATTTCGATGCCGCGGACGAACTGGGGATGACCGGGATCTCCTACGTCCTCGTCGCTGAGGTCTCCGGAGAAGAGTCCGATCGTGCCCGCTCCCTGCGCACGGCGGCCGTGACATCGCTCGATCAGCGGGCGGGATTCGTTCAGGCCGGTTCCACCGACCGCGGTGTGCTCTACCGGCTCGAGGCCGATGCCTCGCCGCGTGCCCCGCTCTCGTCAGCCGAGCAGGCGACGGCCCGGCTCGTGATCACGATCCAGCTCGTGCTCGTTCTCGCCGCCCTGCTGCTGTCGGTGCCGACGCGTGCGTCGCGACGGGCGGCGCGTGCCAGGTCGCGAATCGTGGGACGTGCACCGGAAGAGCCGCTCGTTCTGCCGCGACACCCCGAGGACCGCGAAGACTCCGATGATCGTGAAGATCCCGGCACGTCGCGCGAGGATGACGGGGTCCCTGCGGTCGCCGGGACGACGGACGATGGATCCTCCGAGACACCAGAACCCGATGCGTCCTCGGAGACCGGTTCTCCGAGCAGTCCGCATCAGGACGCGGAGACCGATCCCGGCGACGCCGTCGACGATGCCGACCACGACGCGGGCACGAAGGGTCATGGAGGCCCGGACTCCGAACAGGACGAGAGGGAGCGACGATGACCGGCAACCGTGCATTCCGGGTGGCGGCCACCGGCGCTCGAGTCCTGACTGGCGCGGTCGTGGCAGGGGCGTGCGTCGTCGGCGTCGCGTTCGGCGTCACGGCGACGTGGCCGACAGTCGTGCACGAGCCCGCTCAGGCACAGGTGACGCCTCTTCCGGGTGACACCGTGCTCGTGTGCAACGGCGACCTCCGCGCCGTCGGACGCGATCCGTCCAATCCGCTCGAGATGGTGTCGGCGGCAACACCCGCACTGACGGTCGAGGGCTCGTCGGGCCGACCGGAGTCGAGCCCCCTGCTTGCGAAGGACCTCGCCGACGGCGGAGCCGCCCTGCGCCTCGTCGGCATCGTCGACGGACGCCAAGCCCCCCTGCTCGGCGCGACCGAGTCCGCGAGTCTGGCAGAGGCGGATCTGTCCGGCCTCGCCGCGGCTCCCTGCCGCCCTCCGAGCATCGAGTCGTGGCTCGTGGGCGGAACGGTCGCCACAGGAACCGAGGATCTCATCGTCCTCACGAATCCGGGCGTCGTACCCTCGACAGTGGCGCTCGGCGTCTACGGGTCGGTGCGGGCATCGAGCACCGTGATCGTCCCCGCGGAGTCGCAGGTCGCGCTGCCGCTGACATCGATCGCCGCCGGCTCCGACTTCCCGATCGTCAAGGTGACAGCGACAGGCGCGCCGGTGCGTGCCGTGCTGCAGTCCTCGCTCACCCGAACGCTGGACCCAGCGGGAATCGATCTGCAGGATGCGGTTCCCGCTGCGCAGCGTCAGCCGGTGCTTCCGGGCATCGAGGTGTTCGAGAACCAGGGCGACAACGCCGACATGGCTGTTCTGCGTCTGATGTCGCCCGAGGTGGACTCCGATGCCGTGGTGAGGATCAGCGAGGTCGGGTCGTCGACGGTCGTCGACGAGTTCACGGTGCCGCTCACCGCTGATCTGCCGACGGAGCTCTCTCTGTCGGCGCTCTCGCCCGGCAGCTACACGATGAGCATCGAGTCCGACAACCCTGTCCTCGCCGGCGTGAGACAGCAGGACGGCGCAGGCCCGCAGGACGACTTCGCCTGGGTCACACCGGCCCCGGAACTCGAAGACGACATCTACATGGCTGTTCCTTCCGGGCCGAATCCCCGCCTCGTGCTCGTCAATCGTGAGGATGCCGATGCGGTGGTGCAGGTAGCAGCCGCCCCCGGGGGAGACCCGATCGAGGTCACCGTGCCCGCGGGCTCCTCCGTGTCGGTCGATGTGAAGCCGCGCACCGTCTACTCGATCTCGACCCCGACACCCGTGCACGCCTCGGTCACGATGGCCGCGGCCGGTGAGCTCGCGGTGTGGCCCATCTGGCCCGCGACGGGGGCGCAGCAGAGCATCACCGTCTACCCGTGACGATCGGGGCGGTGGGGGTCGATCCGCGACCTCAGTGGTCGTGACCGCCGAGGTCCCAGGGTTCACGGCCGACGTACTCCGCGGCGGCTCGGAACACGGCGCTCTCGATCGCCATACGCCGGTGAGCGCCGTCGTCGTGCCCTGGCGGCAGCAGGCGCTCGATCGGAAGACGGAAGAGCACGATCCGAGCCTTCTCGTGATCCAGGTGCCAGCGCGGCACCTCATCCGTCGCTTCGAACGCCGGCATGGCGCCGATCTCGAACCTGACCTCCTGCAGCTCCGGCCAGGTGCCACGGAGGAACTCCACCGCCGTGCCGACGGTCAGATCGAATCGGTCGATGCGCCCGTCGAGAGGGGCCAGCGGCGGACGCACGACCTCACTGCGTCCGAGTCGCCCATGCCGTCCGTGCCTCGCCCCGCGTCGGGGTGCTTCGGAGGTTCGGCGACGACGGGGCATAGCGAAAGTCTAGGCCGAGTCTGTCGGCCGGGGCGGCGCGGCATCCGCTCGACCGGAGAACCTGGACGTAGCCTGGCGTGAATGGACGGAAGACTCTGCTCGAAGGTCGGCTGCGCGCGTGAAGCCGTGGCGACGCTCACCTACGACTACGGCGATCAGATGGCGGCGCTCGGGCCACTGGGGACAGCACGGCACCCGAACGCTCACGATCTGTGCGCGCAGCACGCGGATCGGTTGTCAGTGCCCGCGGGGTGGCTCGTGATCCGGCATGAGGCGCTTCGCGCCTGAGTTCTTCACTTCGGTGGATGAGACACGCCGCCCCGCGGCGGTGAGTCCTCGGAGCACCCGGCTACGCTGACCGCGGATGCGCCAGGGCGGCGCCGCCGGAAAGGCAGCTGTGATCGTCTGGCGACGCTGGATCTTCCCTCTTCTTCTCGTGCTCGTCTTCGGAGCATGCGCCGCGGCTCTCGTGAAGATCGCGTTCTTCCCGGACAGCAGCGAGGCGATGGTCAGTCCTGAGGCGTCGATCGGCGACCCGGTCATCCCGGTCGAGCGAGGCTCCGTCGTGAATGCCCTCACCCTGAGCGGCAACGTCGCCCGCGACGAGGCCTTCCCGGTGCGCACAGAGGTCACCGGGACGGTCATCGCGGTGCACGTGCCGGAAGGGGCGACGGTCGCGGCAGGCCAGAAGCTCTTCACGATCAGGCAGGACGAGCCGAAGAAGGATGTGGATGTCGTCGCTTCCGAGGCGGGCGACGTCTCGGAGATCGCTCTCGTCAAGGGACAGGCGACGTCCGCGGGCACCGAGATCTTCACGCTCACGCCGGCGCGCTACCACCTGCTCGCGACGGTGGAACCGGTGCAGCTCTACCGGCTGGTGAACGCACCCTCCGAGGCATCGGTGACCATCACCGGCGGACCAGCGCCGTTCGCCTGCACGGGAGTACGCGTGCAGGTGAGCGCCGAGGGCACGGCGAGCGTCAGATGCGCGGTGCCGGGCGACCAGGTCGTCTTCGCGGGCCTGCCTGCGACGATGGATCTCGCGCTCGGACAGGTCGACGACGCCCTGGTGGTGCCGGTCACGGCCGTGCAGGGCGGGGCCGGCACCGGCAACGTGTGGGTCGACGCCGGCGACGGCGCCGAACCCGAGGAGCGCCCTGTCGAGCTCGGCGTGAACGACGGAACCATGGTCGAGGTCGTCTCCGGTCTCGAAGAGGGCGAGTCGATCAGACAGTTCGTTCCCGGGTTCGTCGCACCGGTGGAGGAGTTCTGCTACGAGATCGAGCCCGGCGTGGAGCAGTGCGACAGCGGGGTCAGCTGGTGACGCTCGTCGCACTCAGCGATGTGACGAAGAGCGTCCGGCTCGCCGATGACTCGGAACTGGAGATCCTTCGGGGCATCTCGTTGGAGGTGAGTGCCGGTGACCACGTGTCGATCGTCGGCAGGTCGGGCTCGGGCAAATCGACGCTGCTCAACATCCTCGGGATGCTCGACGCTCCGACCAGCGGGTCCGTGTCGTTCGAAGACCGCGAAGTGCGGCTCATGCGCTCAGGGCGGCTGGACAGGCTGCGCGGGGACAACGTCGGCTTCGTCTTCCAGCAGTTCAATCTGCTGCCTGGGCGCACGGCGCTCGACAACGTGATGATGCCGCTCGGGCACGCACGGGGGCGGATGTTCTGGAACAGGAGACAGATCGCCGCCGACATGCTCGAGCGGGTCGGCCTCGGCCACCGCATCGAGCAGGTCGCCGACCGCCTCTCCGGAGGCGAGCAGCAGCGGGTCGCGATAGCCCGGGCCCTCGTGCGCCGCCCCGTGCTGATCCTCGCGGACGAGCCGACCGGAGCTCTCGACATCGACACGGGTGCGTCCGTCATGTCATTGCTCGACCAGGTGGCGACCGAGACCGACGCCGCACTCGTCACGATCACGCACGACCTCCATGTGGCCGCCCGAGCCAGGCGGCACTACCGGCTCGACACCGGAGTGCTCGAGACGGCGGATCTCAGCCGCGCCTTCGAGGCCTCCACGCTCGCCGCCTCCGTCCCCTCCGCCGCATCAGCGGACTCGGAGGCATCCGCGCCCGCCACTGTGCCAGCCATGCCTTCCTCGCGTCGCGGAGCAGTGTCGTGACCGGCATCCTCGGCGCCCTCTCGGACGCCTGGTCGGAGATCCGTGTTCATAAACTGCGGGTGCTGCTCAGTCTGATCGGCATCGCGGTCTCGGTGGCGGCACTCACCGGGGTCGTGGCCATCTCCGAGTATCAGCGCCAGTTCCAGGCCGAGCAGTCGGACCGCTGGGGTGGTCGGGCAGCGACGCTGGTCGTCACGATCAGCAGCGACGACGGCGCACCCGTCGACTTCGACGCCTTCGACGAACGGTTCACCGGCGTCGCTGAGCGATTCGAGTTCAGCCACACCGCGCGGATCGCGCAGGGCATGGTCGTCCCCGTGCAGCTTCCTGACGGCATCGTCGACGTGAACTCGCGATTGATCGACCCTCTCTACTCGCAGATCCACCGCGAGCAGCTGCTCGAGGGGCGCTGGATGCGCGATGCGGATTCCGACGCGCTCTCACCGCCCGTCGTGATCACGGAGGCGCTGTGGGACCGCATCGGGCGGACACCCGTCGCTCAGCACCCGACGCTGACGCTCGCAGGGCCGGCAGGCGGCACGTACCAGGTCGTGGGCGTCGTGCCTCGCCAGGGGGTCGGCGACGAGGAGCTGCGCGTCGACATCCTCTACGACGCGTATCGTGCTCGCGTCGATGCCCTGCCGGAGGGAGCCTGGCCGCAGTATGAGATCTGGCTGGGCCTCGGTCAGGTCGATGAGATCGCACCCGTGCTCGCGATGGATCTTCGGGCGGGACTTCCGGAGGGGCAGACCGTGTCGGTCAGCCGCTCGGACTGGGCGGCCCAACCCGGTGCGCTGGACGCGCAGGCGACGTTCGAGATGGTCACCGGCGGCATCGCGGCGGTCATCCTCGCTCTCGGCGCGCTGAGCCTGATCAACATCCAGCTGGTCGCCATGCGGCAGCGGGTGCGTGAGATCGGTGTGCGTCGCGCGTTCGGGGCGACGTCGGGCCGGGTCTTCTTCTCGGTGTTCCTCGAGAGTCTTGTGGCGACAACCGTGGCCGGGCTCGTCGGCATCGCGATCGTGGTCGCGGTGCTCCGCTCCGATTGGGTGGTGACGTCGCTCTTCTACGGCATCCAGGACATCCCGCCGTTCCCGATGCGAGCGGCTTTCGTCGGTCTCGCGGCGTCGATCCTGGTCGGTGCCGTCGCCGGCTTCATCCCGGCGCTGGTCGCATTGCGGGTGAAGGTGATCGACGCGATCCGATTCTGACGTGGGCCCGGCGGCTTCCGCACCGGGCGAGTGCTCAGACGCCGACGTGACGACCGGTGAGCTTCTCCGCTCGGCGATCGGCGTTCTGCAGTGCCGTGCGCTCCCGCTCGCGACGAAGCACGGTGATGCCGATGAGCGCCACTTCGGGCGCGGCCTGGGGCAGGGGTGAGACGAACGGCGAGGCCTCGGAGAGCAGATCCTGCGCCACCCTCGCTCGTGCAGACGGCACCATTCGCGGAGCGCTCTGCAAGAACTGGGAGATGCGACGGGCGAGCCGGTCGGGCAGGCGGGCCACATCGGCGATCTGGGCCCAGCCGGCGAGCATCGGCGGCAGCACCGGGACGCTCGGGATCAGCTTCGGCGTGCGCACGCGCTGGCTGTAGGTGCCCGCGACCATGTCTCCGAGGCGCTGGGATCGGGCGCTGAACGCCCCGGCGAGCACCGCGACGCTGCCCAGCGTCATGTAGATCTCGAGAACGCCCAGAAGCGCCCGGATGAAGGCGTGCCGGAATCCGGTCGCGCCCCCGTCGAGGCGTACGATGCGACCACCCACCGCGAGCTTTCCGAGGCTGCGGCCCTTGAGAGCGACCTCCATCGTGATCGGCAGCACCACGAAGCTGATCACGATCGAAGCGATGAAGGCGATCGTGTCGGTCGCCTGGTCGAGAACTCCGATGTCGAGCAGCCAGATGCGCAGGAACAGGGTGAGCACGAAGACGGCGATGCCGACCAGGAGATCGATGATCGCCCCCGCGGCTCGCAGGACGAATCCGATCGGCTGCACGTCGATCGCGACGGCTTCGCCGGAGAGAACCTCATCGGATGCATCGAGCGGGACGGACATGGGTACAGTAAATCAGGTGGATGCCGATGCGTTGACAGATGCACGCCGCGCCGAGTGGGAGCGACTCGACCAGTTGAGCCGCGCCCGGCTCGACGGGGCGGGCGTCGACGAGCTGATCGTCCGATACCGCGCGGCATCCGCTGACCTCGCGGAGCTGAAGACCTCGGTGGGCGAATCTCCTCAGGGCGCGTATCTCTCGACGATCCTCGTGCGCGCACGGCTGCGACTCACGGGCGCATCCGACAACATCCTCACCCAGACCGGCCGCTTCTTCTCCCTGCAGCTGCCGGCTGCCCTCTATCGACTGCGCTGGACGACGCTCGTGGTCGCGGTGTCGTTCATCGCGGTCGTGGTCGGCACCGCCGCATGGATCTCGTCAGACCCGGCGCTTCTGGCCACCCTCGGCCCGCCCGACCTGCTCGAGCAGTATGCGGATGAGAGCTTCACCGGCTATTACACCGAGAACCCCGCGGCGGTCTTCATGGGCATGGTCTGGTGGAACAACGCCTGGATCGCCCTGCAGTGCGTTCTGTTCGGCATCACCGGCCTCTGGCCGATCAACGTGCTCGTACAGAATGCGATGGGTCTCGGGGTATCCGGCGCCGTCATGGCCGCCCACGATCAGGTCGATGTGATGATCCTCTACATCCTCCCGCACGGCCTTCTCGAGATGACGTCGATCTTCGTCGCCGCGGCCGGCGGACTCCACCTCTTCTGGTCGTGGGTCGCTCCGGGGCATCGATCGAGAGGCGAGTCTCTCGCCGCCGAGGGACGCTCGCTCGCGACGGTGGCGATCGGACTCGTCTTTGCGCTGTTCGTCTCGGGCCTGATCGAGGGTTTCGTGACCGGGTGGTCTCTGCCCTGGCCGATCAAGATCGGCATCGGCGTGGCCGCGCTCGCCGCGTTCCTGATCTACATGCTCGTCATCGGCGGTCGCGCGTATCGCCGAGGCGAGACCGGCGACCTCGTCGAGTATGAGGCAGGGACACCGCGACTTCTGGCCGGCTGAGGTCTCAGCGGTTCACAGCCGCCCTGAGGCTTTCAGCTCGAGGTATCGGTCGGCGATCCGAGGCGGCAGCGTCTCAGGATCGGCGGCGATGGCCTCGCCTCCGGCGCGACGCACCGCATCGGCCACGTTCTCCGCGTCGCGCATGGTGCGTTCAGCGGCGGCGGCGAGGTAGATCTCCTCGCGCGAACCACGCTGCATCGCGAGATCCGCGATGCCGTCGTCCGTGACGGATCCGACGAGGATGGACGTCGCCCTGCTCGCATCGGGGAAGGCACCGAGGAATCCGCGTGCCGACTCAGCGGCATCCTGTGCGGTCAGCACGACGATCAGCGCGGGGCGGGTCGTGAGTGTGCG
This sequence comes from Microbacterium sp. Leaf161, assembly GCF_001423645.1. Taxonomy (NCBI): domain Bacteria; kingdom Bacillati; phylum Actinomycetota; class Actinomycetes; order Micrococcales; family Microbacteriaceae; genus Microbacterium; species Microbacterium sp. Leaf161. The sequence goes on from NZ_LMOW01000001.1 coordinate 2,650,081, forward strand.
AACCGCGGCGAACGCGCCCGGCCAGTCGGTGTCGACGAGGCGGGCGTGCACCGGGGCCATCGCATCCGTCAGGGCGGGCAGAAGCGCGGCGCCGTCGACGCCGGTGACTCGAGCCCGCACGACACGGTCGTACATGAGCAGATGCACGTGGTCACCCGCTCGCGCCGCGAGGGCAGCGAGCAGAAGCGATGCCTCGAGGGCGGCGTCCACTCTCGTTCCGTCGCCGACGCGCGCAGCCGCGGTGCGCCCCGTATCGATGATGATCACGACGTGGCGGTCGCGCTCGGGTCGCCACGTCCTCAGCATCGTGGTTCCCGCCCGGGCGGTCGCCCGCCAGTCGATGGACCGTACGTCGTCGCCCCGAACGTATTCGCGCAAAGAGTCGAACTCGGTCCCCTGACCGCGCACCTGGATGCTCGTGTTGCCGTCCAGCTCCCGCAGCCGTGCCAGCCGTGAAGGCAGGTGCTTGCGCGACGAGAAGGCAGGGAGCACCCGGACGGTTCCCCGCACCGTGTGGCGGGCCTGCCGTCCGGCGAGGCCGAGCGGACCCCGTGACCGGATCATCACGAACTCGCTTGCGAGCTCCCCTCGACGCCGGGGAAGCAGCGGCATCGAGACGCGTCGCCGTTCGCCCGGTGGGATGCTGAGTCGCTGACGCGCCTCGCCCGCGCCCGCCGTCGGCTGCCATGCATCACGGATCACCGCATGCAGGGTGCGGCTGCCCTGATTCTGCAGCGCGACGCTCACCGGAACCAGTTCTCCGATCCGGGCGCGGGCCGGCACGCGCCTCGTCACGACGACGGAGCGAGGGCTCGGTGCCAGCAGCACGTCGAGCACCACCAGCAGCACGCACAGCAGCACCCAGATGCCCAGCGCGGCATATGGCGGGAACTCCGCGAGCCCGGCGAGGACGAGCGGGACGATGCCGACGGCGACGGCAAGCGCGAGACGGCCGGTGACGAACACCTAGATCGGCACCCTGGTCTGCTGCACGACGGACGTGAGCACGGCATCCGCCGACACGCCCTCCATCTGCGCGTCTGGACGCAGCTGCAGTCGGTGTCGCCAGACCGGCACGAGCATGGTCTGCACGTGATCAGGGGTGACTGCGGTCGATGCGTTGAGCCACGCCCACGCCTTCGCAGCGGCCAGCAGACCCGTCGAGGCGCGAGGACTCGCGCCGAGCTCGACCGATGGCGACTGTCGCGTCGCCCTGGCGAGATCGACGACGTAGCCGAGGACGTCATCGGTGACCTCGACGCGCCCGGCGGCATCCTGCGCCGCCCGGATCTCGTCGGCGGAGACGGTGGCCTCGACGCCGGTGAGCTCGCGAGGCGAGAAACCCGATGCGTGCTTGCGGAGCACCGACACTTCGGCGTCCCGCTCAGGCATTCCGACGACGAGCTTCATGAGGAAGCGGTCGAGCTGCGCTTCCGGAAGCGAGTAGGTGCCCTCGTGTTCGATCGGGTTCTGCGTCGCCGCGACGAGGAACGGATCGGGCAGCGGTCGGCTGACGCCGTCGGCGGACACCTGCCGCTCCTCCATCGCCTCGAGCAGGGCGGCCTGCGTCTTCGGGGGTGTGCGGTTGATCTCGTCGGCGAGCAGGATGTTCGTGAACACCGGTCCCGGACGGAAGTCGAACTCGCCCGTCCTGGCGTCGTACACGAGCGAGCCGGTGACGTCTCCGGGCATGAGGTCGGGCGTGAACTGCACGCGCTTCGTGTCGAGACCCAGCGCACGTGCGAACGAGCGCACGACCAGTGTCTTCGCCACCCCGGGCACGCCCTCGAGCAGCACGTGTCCTCGTGCCAGCAGCGACACCAGCAGGCCGGTCACGGTGCCCGCCTGGCCGACGACAGCCTTGTCGACCTCCGTGCGCACACGGTGCATGGCCTGACGCAGTTCGGCGTCGTTGAATGTCTCAGCGGTCACGTGGTGTCCTCGGCTTCCGTTCGGATGGATGGACGGCGGTTCGGTGGCATCGGCGGATCACTCGGATCTCCGTTCGGTGAAGGAGGAGGCGTCGACCGCGCTCTCGAGCTCCTGCAGGCGCCGCGCGAGATCGATCAGCGAGGGATCGTCGGCAGGCGTCGCACCGCCGAGCAGGTCGTGCAGAGATCCGCGAGGGATGCGCAGCCGGTCGGCCGCGGCATCCGCGACCTCCTCGGCGCCCGCGGTGAGGGCGAGTCCGAGCCTGCGCGCGAGCCGACGCCTGCTGCCGTCGCGGATCGCCTCGGCCGCATGCGCGGCGTCACCTGCCTTCGCTGTCAAGCGTGCCCGTCCGTGCATCGTCTCCGAGGCGCGCACGGTCACCGGAAGGGTCTCGGCGACGAGAGGTCCGAAGCGCTGTCCGCGCCACAGCGCTGCTGCGACGACGGCGATCATGAGCAGCAGGATGGCGGGCGTCACCCATGCGGGCGTTAGCGAGCCGAGCGTGTCGTCGGTCTCACCTTCGATGTCGGTGTCGTCGAAGCTGGGCACGTACCAGACCACCCGCTCGGTCTGACCGAGCAGAGCGAGTCCGAGGGCGGCGTTCCCGTCTTCCGCGAGGTAGGCGTTGCTGAAGAGACGCGCGCCCTCGACGACGGCGTGCGTCTTGCCGTCGCCCTCGTCGATGAGCACGGCCGCCGCATCGCCGGCGCCGAAGCAGCCCTCCACGCCGTCGGCCGGCGTGAACAGCCGATCAGGGCGGATGGTGCCGACCTCCGCGAACTCGGGGGCGTCGCAGCCGGCCTGCACCGGAGCCGAGTCCGGCGCGGCGTTCTCGCCGATGCGCAGAAGGGTCAGCAGATGAGTGCTGCTCGAGAGGAACACGACTCGCTGGGCCGGTTCGATCAGCTCGGAGATCCCGTCGTCGGAGAGCGTATAGGGATTGGCCATCACGAGTGTGGCGTCGTCGTCGAGCGCAGCTCGTGCCTCGTTCCGCGAGCGGAACACCGAGACCTCGACGCCGTTGTCCTCCAGGATCCGGGCGATGGCCATGGCTCCGGAATCGCCCACGCTCTCCGGATCCAGTGAGCCGCGTTGATCGGGCATGCGCACGCCGACCTGTATCGCCACGAAGACGCCGCCGAGAACGAGCGCCACGACGATCGCCCACCCGAGCAGCGACCGCGATCTTCCGCCACGAGGCGCGCGTTCGGCCGTCGACGTCGGGGCATCGCGCTGCGTGACCACGCTCACGCGGGCACCGCCTCTGGGCGCAGCGCACTCAGACGGTCGTCGGTGGCCGCGAGCTCGGCATAGCGCTCAGCAGTCGCGGGATGCCGGAGGTAGCGCACGTCGTCGAAGGAGATCGCAGCCTGGCGCACCGGTGTCGTCTCCGCAGGGAACACGACCGAGACCTCGCGCGCGATCGCCTGCGCGGTCGCTCCCGGGGAAGGATCGATGAGGTCGCGCTCGAGGAGCCCTCGGGCGAGCGCGCGGAATCGCAGAATGGTGGCCTCGTCCCAGTCGCCTCCGCGTGCACAGCGATCGGCATCGGCTCGCAGCTGCGCGGCCGAGCGGTCGTCGTCCGCGCCGAGGAGGCCGGACCCGGGCCGACGGACAGCCTGGGCGCGGCGCGGGCGGCCCCAGATGATGAGCGCCGCCACGAGGGCTCCGAAGACGATGATGCTCACGATGATCAAGGCTGAGGGCCCCACGCTGGCGCCGTTGTCGGAGCTGAAGAGGTCGGCGAGGAATCGTCCGATGTCACGCGCGACGAGGTCGAACCAGGTGGGCTTCGCATCGGCGTAGCGCGGATCGGAGAGCTCCTGCTCGGCCCATTGCCGCGCATCGTCTCCGTCGGGGACCCACACGTCGTCGAGCGAGCGGATCATGCAGGTCCTTCGCTGCCGGCTCCGGGCGCGGCCCAGGTGGCTTCGTCGGGGGAAGCCGGCGAAGCCGCAGGAGCCGGGGGAGCAGCAGGGGGCGAGTACGCGGGTGGCGTCGAGGCGTCCGCGGGCGACTGAGGCGGGGCAGGTGTGACCGCTCCCGGATATGGCGGCTGCGCCGGGTATGGCTGTGCCGGGTACTGCTGTGCCGGGTACTGCTGTGCCGGGTACTGCTGGGCGTAGGGCGGCTGCGCCGGGTACTGCTGTGCCGGGTACTGCTGAGCGTAGGGCGGCTGCCCCGAGTGCTGCTGCGCCAGGTACTGCTGAACGTAGGGCGGCTGCCCTGAGTACTGCTGTGCCGGGTACTGCGGCACCTCATAACCGGCGGCCGTCATCGTGGCCCATTCCGGGATCTGCTTCGGCGGCGGAGCGCTCGAGACGGCGCGTGCCGGATCGACGGCGAACGGATCGCCGAGCTGCTCGTCCGTCCATCCGAGATCGCGTCTCTCGACGTGACTGATCAGTGCCTGATCGAGACCCTCGTACCGCATCCGGCTGTCGAGATACACCAGAGTCCCGGCGGTGCTCTGCACCACGAGGGTGATGGCCTGCAGCACGAGCAGCAGGATCTGCGGGGCGAGGAGCGCGAAGACGAACCCCATGATCGCCGCGGTGTCGGCAGAGCCGGTCGGAGCGATGGTCGACCCGAGCATCGAGCTCACCAGTGAGACGGGCAGATTCACGAGCTGCATCGCCACACCCATGATGGCGCCGATGAGGAAGGTGACTCCCCAGGCAATCCAGAAACGACCGCGGGTGAGGCGCCACGAGCGCACGAGCGCATCGCGGAACTTCGCTCGCTCGAGCACGAGGATCGACGGCACGAGGAGCAGTTTGGTCGTGAGCCAGACCATGAGGGGGACGATGGCGAGCAGCAGGACCACGATGAGGATGACGATGCCGCCGATGGCTTCGATGGAACCGCCGAGCCCACTCGCGACGAAGCCGGCGATGATGACGAAGAGGATCACGATCACGCCGAAGACGAAGATGACGGAGAGCGACGCGAACGCCGCGAGCCGCCAGAACGACGGGATCATCTTGCGCCAGAGGGTCTTGAGGCTCGCCTTCACCCCGATCGCGGCGAAGCCGACCTCGGCTGCGACGACGCCCTGCATCAGGGCGGTGAAGGCGACGGATGCGAGGCCCACGGCGATGCCGGCGACGATGTTCATCGCGATGGTGCCTGCGAACACGGCCTCGAAGTCCGCAGAGGAGGGCGACAGCGACTCGAGTCGCGTGAACGTGGTGACGAACACGAAGCCCATCACCGTGGCGCTCAGCACGACGACCGCCAGCTGGATCACGACCCCGAAGCCGAAGAGGACCTTGGGGTTGTGCCGCAGCGCGACGAACGACTTGCTCAGCAGCATCCCGAATGTCAGCGGATGCAGGGGGATGATGCCCTTCTTCGGGGCAGGGGTCCACGTCTGGCCGCTCACCGGCACTCCCTCCGTCGTGCGCTCCCATCGTGTCACAAGACCCGTCGGCGCGTAGACATGGGGGCTGTGGTACTGAGTGCCATAAGGTAACAGTTATGACCTCACGCATTCTTGTGGTCGACGACGACACCGCGCTCGCCGAGATGATCGGCATCGTGCTGCGCACCGAGGGCTTCGAGCCGGTGTTCTGCGCCGACGGTGCGCGGGCGGTCGATGAATGGCGCACACAGCGCCCGGACCTCGTGCTGCTCGACCTGATGCTTCCAGGCATGGACGGCATAGAGATCTGCTCCCGGATCCGCGCCGAATCCGGCGTCCCTGTCATCATGCTCACCGCCCGCAGCGACACGGCAGATGTGGTGCGAGGGCTCGAGGTCGGAGCCGACGACTACATCGTCAAGCCCTTCAACCCGAAGGAGCTCGTCGCGCGCATCCGTACGCGGTTGAGGCCTACGTCGCAGAACGTGGGGGAGCAGCTGCGAGTGGGAGACCTCACCGTCGACGTCGATGCCCATGAGGTGCGCCGTGGCACGGCGCCCATCGCCCTGACGCCTCTGGAGTTCCAGCTGCTCGTCGCGCTGGCTTCGAAGCCGCAGCAGGTGTTCTCGCGAGAGATGCTGCTCGAGCAGGTCTGGGGCTATCACTACAAGGCCGACACGCGCCTGGTGAACGTGCACGTGCAGCGCCTGCGGGCGAAGGTCGAGCTCGACCCGGACAACCCCAAGATCGTCATGACGGTGCGGGGCGTCGGCTACCGTGCCGGGGGCGCGGGCTAGGACCACGATGGCCGCGACCACAGCGACCACCACGGCGGTCGCTGTCATCCGCGACTGGCGTGGTTGGCCAACCGTCCTCCGGGCGCTGTGGCGCAGTTCCCTGCGGTTCCGAACGCTGACGATCACGCTTCTGCTGACGTCGACGGCGATCCTGATCACCTGCGTGACCATGGCGCTCGTGATCCAGAGCGATCTCTTCGAGTCGCGCAAGAACGAAGCGCTCGAAGATGCGGCGCGCTCGGTGAATCAGGCTCAGGCGACCCTCGACGCCACTGCGCTCGGCGACGATCCGGCCGCCCTCCCCGAACTCTGGGACAGCGTGCAGGAAGACCTGGGACGCAATTCGACGGCCGAGGGCCTCGCCGGATTCCGCATGGAGGTCGACCCGGACATCCCTCTCAACGGCTTCACCGCAGGGCTCAGCGACAATCTGATCAGCTCCGGCCTCAGAAACAGGGTGGTCGAGTTCGACGACTGGCAGTCGTGGCAGTCCGTGTCGCTCGAGGTCGGCGGTCGGGAGGTCCCAGGGATCATCGTCGGCCAGCAGCTGCGAGTGCCCGAGGCCGGTCCGTTCGCGATCTACTTCGCCTACGACCTGGCCGATGCCGACAACACCCTGCTGTTCGTGCAGCGCACCCTCTGGGTGGCCGGCATCGGCCTCGTCGCTATCGTCGCCGCGATCTCCTTCATCGTTCTCCGCACGGTGTCGACTCCCATCGTCGAGGCCGCCGAGACGAGCGCGCGACTGGCCTCGGGCGACCTCGGAGTCCGCATCGACGTGCACGGCGAAGACGAGATCGCCACGCTCGGACGCTCCTTCAACGCCATGGCCGACAGTATCGAGTCCCAGATCAAAGAATTGGGCGAGCTGTCGCTCGTGCAGCAGCGATTCGTGTCGGATGTGTCGCACGAGTTGCGGACTCCGCTCACCACGATCCGTCTCGCGGCCGACATGCTGAACGACCAGCGGGGTGCCTTCGACCCGACGACCGCACGCACCACCGAACTCCTCCACACGCAGGTGCAGCGGTTCGAGACTCTGCTGTCGGACCTGCTAGAGATCAGTCGCTACGACGCGGGCTCCGTGCAGCTCGAACTCGAGGCCACGAGTCTCGCGCACCTCGCCGAGGACATCATCGAGCAGATGCAGCCTCTCGCCGACGACCGGGGCAGCGAGCTGAGGCTCGTGGCACCGGGCGGGTACTCGCCGGTCGACATGGATCCGCGGCGAGTGCGCCGAGTGCTTCGCAACCTGATCGGCAACGCGATCGAGCACGGCGAGGGCAGGCCGATCGTGGTCACCGTCGACAGCAACCAGCACGCCGTGGCCGCCGGTGTCCGGGACTTCGGTCTCGGCATGGATCCGGCCGATGCGGAGCGGGTGTTCGACAGATTCTGGCGGGCGGACCCCTCTCGCCAGCGCACGCTGGGGGGCACGGGGCTCGGACTGTCGATCGCGCTCGGCGACGCGACTCTGCATGGTGGATCGCTCGATGTCTGGTCCGAGCTCGGTGTCGGCACGAACTTCGTGCTGACACTGCCTCGTCGGGGTGACGCGACGGAGGGCCCCTCGCCCATCCCCATCGAGCCTCAGGAGCGTCTCGGCGAACCCGGCGACGCCACGCAGCCGATCCAGCTCGCCGACGTGCCGGCCGAGCTCTTCGATCGAGGGAGCATCGAATGACGGCCAGGACCCGACGCGCGCTGCGCGGGCTCGCTATCGCGACAGCTGCGATTCTCCTGTCTGCGTGCACGGGCCTCCCGACGACCGGAGACGTGCAGAGGGGCAACCCGCTCGGGGCGTCTCCGGAGGGTCAGGACTTCCTTCCGCTCGCCTCAGATCCCGTCGACGGCGCAGGCCCGGAAGAGATCGTCGAGGGCTTCATGGAAGCGGCGATCACTCCCGCTGACAACTGGGACACCGCTCGCAGATTCCTCACCCCGGAACTCGCATCGACCTGGCGTCCGAACACCGGGGTGTCGATCGACGTGAGCGCCGCGACGCGTTCGTTCGTCTCGAACGTCGAGGACGACAGCGAGGCGGAGGACGGAGACACCGCCGACGTGCGAGTCGCCTTCGACCAGATAGCCAGCGTCGACGCGACCGGGGCGTACTCCGAGGCCTTCGGCGCCTCCAACTCCGCCTTCGTGGTCGAGCGCACGAAGGGCCAGTGGCGGATCGCCGAGGCTCCGGACGGTGTGGTGATCGACGAATCGAGGTTCGCGCGGGTCTATGACGACTATGCACTGCAGTACTTCGACCAGACATGGGAGCGTCTCGTGCCCGACGTGCGCTGGTTCCCCAGACGCGCCACGGTCGCCACGACCATCGCGCAGTCGCTGATCGGCGGGGCACCGCGGCCGTGGCTCGACCCCGCGGTGCAGAGCGCGTTCCCACAGGAAGTGCAGCTCGCCCGCGACGCCGTTCCGATCGACCAGGATCAGATCGCCGATGTCGCACTGAACCGAGCGGCCCTCGGTCTCGACCCCACGACCCTCGCACGCATGCGCACGCAGCTTCAGGCCACCCTCGTCGCTGCGGGGGTGCAGATCGACCAGGTGCGTTTCACGGTCGACGGGCGGGCGTTGGAAGCCGGAGTCGTCGAGGTCGTGACCGACACGGCGGATGCAGGCAGTCTCGTGATCAAGGACGGGACGTTCGGGATGCTGGTGGGTGGCGAGATCACCCCGATCCCGGGTGTGACGGATCAGATCCTCAACGCGGGTCAACCGGTCACAGCGATCGACGTGTCGGTCGACAGCTCTCGCGCGGCCGTGCAGTTGATCGACGGTCATGTGTGGCTCGCTGGAGACGGCGGCTTCGATGAACTGGATGCGCGCCCGTCGCTGGTGCGGCCGTCGCTGGACCCCTACGACTACACCTGGTCGGTGCCCTCGAATGCGCCTGCCGCTCTGCAGGCGATCGGGAGCGACGTCGCCCCGCAGACCATCGCGGGCGCGTGGCCCGAGGCGTCGACGGTCTCCGCCATCCGAGTCTCCGCCGATGGCGCCCGAGTGGCTGCAGTCGTCGTGATCGGAGGAGAGCGCTGGATCGTCGTCTCCTCGGTGATCCGCGACGAGACAGGACTGCCCACCGAACTCGGCCCGACCGAGCCGATCGCACAGCTCGACGGCAGCGCTGTGGGGCTCGTCTGGTTGGGGGCCGACCGTCTGGGCCTGCTGACCGACCCGGGCGACCGGATGGTCGTCACGCAGGTGGTCGGAGGGCCGGGCGAGACCGAGGTCGGCCCGACGGGCGCGGTCTCGATCGCGGGTGCGCGAGCCGCTACCGGCCTGCGGGTCCTCGGCGCCGAGGGTGCTGTGTTCGCGCGAACCGGGTCGGCGTGGAGCGAATCGGTCACGGGCGTCTCGCTTCTCGCCACCCGAGCAGGTCACTGAGCGCGACTGCCTCTGCACGCCGGGCCTGTGACGGCTGAGCACTCACAGCCGGCGGGTTCCGCACAGGGCTGCGGTCCAGAGGCCTCGGCCGGTGCGGCAGGATCGACGGATGCTCTCGCATCCGCTCGCCCGTGCCATCGGTGTCGAGGTGCTCGCTCTGCTGCTCGCAGCGACCTGCGCAGGCTGCGGCCGCCCTGAGACGATGCTGTGCGACGCGTGTCGAGAGGGCATCCGAGCAGCGCCCTTGATGCGACGCACGCCGAGCGGCCTGCTCGTCCGGGCCGCCATGCCGTTCGAGTCCATCGCGTCCCGGTGCATCCGCAGGCTCAAGGATGACGGCGAGACGATGCTCGCGCGCCCGCTCGGAGCGGCGTTGGGTGAGGTTCTCGCTGGCGTCGTCGATGCGCAGGCCGAGCTCGATGACCCGGTGCGCCTGGTGCCGATCCCCACGTCGCAGAGTGCGTTCCGACGACGGGGCTACCGGGTGCCCGATCTGCTGATCAGGCGGGCGGGTGCGGCGCCGGATCGCCTGCTCGCGCGGAGGGGGCGACGTGCGGATCAGCGCGGACTCGACTCGGCGAGCAGGGCGGAGAACGTTCGGGGGAGCATGCGATCACGACCGGCCATCGGGGGCGGGGCGATCGTGCTCGTGGACGACGTCGTGACCACGGGAGCGACTTTCGACGAAGCGGCTCGCACGCTGAGAGAGGCCGGCGCCCGGGTCGTCTCGGCGGTCGCGCTCGCCGCGACACCCCGTCTCGGCGAACGGAATGCGAACGCATCGGAGACACGCAGCAAATGACCCGTGACATCGGAGGTCCGGCGGACTACCGTTGGGGGTCACAAGGCGACCACGGTCCGCCCTTGGCCGGGAGGACCGGGACAAGGAGGCAGCAATGGAAACGAGCATCGTTGGCGTCGGGGTGGGTATCACCGACCGATTCCGCACCGTTGTCGAAGAGAAGATCGCCAAGATCCAGACGTTCGCGTCCCGTGCGCAGCGGCTGGATGTCAAAGTCACCCACCGGGTGTATCGCAACGGTCATGTGCCGGATGAGACCGTCGAGCTGACGCTCATCAGCAAGGGGCCCGTCGTTCGCGCCGAGGCCACGGACGGAGACAAGTTCGTCGCACTCGACATGGCCGTCGACAAGATGGCCGAACAGCTTCGTCGGGCCAAGGAGAAGCGAGTCGACGGACGCCAGCATCCGCGTGGGGCGCACTTCGAGAAGGAGAGCGGTGCGCTCGAGGGCATCGACGTCGAGCCGGCATCGGTGGAGGTCCTTCGCGCGGTCGCGACGGGCGCTGTGCCGATCCAGAACGACGACGACGAGGTCTACTCGCCGGTGGTCATCCGCACCAAGAACTTCGGAGCGGAATGGATGACCGTCGAAGAGGCCGTCGACCGGATGGAGCTGGTCGGGCACGACTTCTTCCTCTTCGTCGACGTGCGCACCGATCACCCGAGCGTCGTCTACCGACGCAAGGGCTGGGACTACGGTGTGATCGCGCTCGAGACGCAGGCTCCGCCCACTGAGGCACTCGCCTCCTGAGGCTGATACGACGACGGCCCGGCTCCAGAAGGAGTCGGGCCGTCGTCATGTGCTGAGGGTGCCGGTCAGTCGAAGATTCCGTCGAGAATGCTCCCGATGACCAGGCCGCCCAGAATTCCGGAGGCGACGTCGCTGCCCCCGCCGCGTCGGCCGCCGCCGCTCCAGCCGCCTCCGCCCCAGCCGTCGCCGCCGCCGCCCCAACCCTGGTCCTGCGGACGGGATGAATCGATGTCCCGCTGCGCGAGCTGCAGGGCTTCCGAGGCGAGGTGCGCGACGCGCCGAGCACTGGCCAGCGCTTCATCGCGGGTCTCTTCCGCCGGAAGCAGGTCTGAGAGATCGACGCGCAGCCTCTCGGCCTCTGCGAGGCGAGTGCGGGCATCCGCACCGATCCAGCCCCGGTGCCCTGCGATGAGTCCGCGAGCGACGCCCAGCTGACGATCCGCGTCGTCGATCGCGTGCTGCACCTGCTGGATGCTGGGCAGCGGGTGCGCTTCACGGTGGCGGGCGGTGGCGATCGCGTCGTCGAGCGCGGTGTTCGCCTCGCGCAGCCGCGACAGCTCCGCGAAGGGGTCGCCGGGTGAGCCTGCGGGCGACAGCGCGCTGAGTGCGTCCTGGAGGGCGGAGACCGCAGCGGTGACCGCCGGCACCTGCGGAGCGGTCCGGGCGGCGATGAGGTCGCTGCGCGAGTCAGCGACGACCTCCGCGAGGGTCGACTCCGCGCGCAGCGCCTCGATCTCGAAGTCCTCGACGGCATCCAGCAGAGCGGAGGCGCGGCGCGTCGCCTCGGTCGCGGTCTCGAGGGCGAGGTTCGCCTCCTCGTTCTGCTTCGCGGCGCGTCGACGCTCCGACACGGCGGCTCCATGAGTGGCGAAGGCGATCAGCTGCTCGGCTTCCGCGGCGCTGGCCGCGATCTGGTGCATCGCCGAATCCGCGTATCGCGAGGAGAGACGGGCGACGGTCTCGTTGGTCTGCGGGATCCGCGCGCTCAGCGTCTCGGCATCCGCTCGCACCTGGGCGATGACCTCGGGCGCTCGGCGCACCTTCGAGATCGATGTCGCGAGGTCCGACGTCTTCTCATCGAGCAGGTCCTGTGCCCAGTCGCACAGCTGCATGATCCGCGCGTTGCGGGTGCGGAGCTCCTCTGGAGTGTCGGGGATCTCGTCGTGGTTGAGCTGGTGGAGCTGAAAAGCCTCGCGCAGGTGAGTGCGCACCGCGCTCAGCGCCTTCTTCAGATCCCGAGTCAGCTGCTCGCCGAGCTCGGCCTCCGCAAAAGCCAACTCGTCGGAGGTGCTCCTGATGCGCTCGTCAGCGGAGACGAGTGCCTGCTCTGCGCGGCGAGCCAGGTCGGCGTCCTGTGCGGCCAGTTGTTCCTGCTCGCGCTTGCGTCTGCCCCATATTCCAGCCATAGGACTGATCCTAGTTTCCCGGGCGACGTCACTGGCTGTGCATACGCTTGAGGCGAACTGCGCTCAGGCGAGCGCCGACAGTTCGGTCCTCGACGGACGGCCGCGCTTCGGTCGCTCGGTCGTGAGCTCCAGAGCGAGCGCGTGCTGGGGATGCTGTGCGAGACGGGCCTGCACATGGTCGAGCCAGCGGAGCTCTGCCTGTGCGGTGAAGATCATCGAGTCAACGACGAGCGACCACGCGAGCCCCTGGGGACTGTCGTCCTCGCGTGACTCCCTCGCCGTGGCGAGTTGCTCGAGATGCTCTTCAGACGCCGCGCGCTGGGTCTCGATCACGCGAGTCGCATCCGCGCCGGGAAGCGTCGCCGCGACGGCCAGCTTGATCGCGAGCTCGTCGCGGGTGGCCTGGCTCCGCGCGACGGGGGAGGCCAGCCAACGGTCGACCTCGAACGACCCGGCGTCGGTGATCTCCCAGTACACATGCCCCTGCAGATCGGCGGCTCCACGCTCGACGAGTCCGTCGCGCTCGAGGCGCTCGAGCGTGTTGTAGATCTGACCGACGTTGAGCGGCCAGATCGAGCCGGTGCGTCGGTCGAACTCGTGACGGAGCTGGTAGCCGTAGCACGGGCCCTGCACGAGGATCGCGAGCAGACTCTGTCGGACCGACATGTGGACCTCCCGGTGTCGAGGAACAATATATACATACTCGGAAACGTCATGGCGGCGCGCCATGCGGACGACGTCCAGGTCACGGACGGGTAACATGACAAGGTATGCCTGGCACGCGCCCGACAAGCGGCGCCGCCGGAACCATCGACAGGGAGATGACATCTGTGGCGAATCCTCTTGAGAAGCTGCTGCGCGCTGGAGAAGGGCGGGTCATCCGTCGCCTGAACCAGGTGGTCAAGGCCGTGAACGCGCTGGAAGAGGACATCTCCAAGCTCACGGACGACGAACTGCGCAACGAGACCGCCGAGCTGCGCGAGCGGTTCGCGAAGGGCGAGTCGCTCGACCAGCTCATGCCTGAGGCGTTCGCCGCGGTGCGTGAGGCGGCGAAGCGTACGCTCGGCATGCGTGCATACGACGTGCAGATCATGGGTGGTGCCGCACTCCACCTCGGCAACATCGCCGAGATGAAGACCGGTGAGGGAAAGACCCTGGTCGCCACATTCCCGGCCTACCTGAATGCGATCGCGGGCGAGGGCGTCCACGTGATCACGGTCAACGACTTCCTCGCGAGCTACCAGGCCGAGCTCATGGGCCGCGTGTACCGGGCACTCGGCATGTCGACGGGCATCATCGTCTCCGGTCAGACGCCGGCTGTCCGCCGCGAGCAGTACGCGTCTGACATCACCTACGGCACGAACAACGAGTTCGGCTTCGATTACCTTCGCGACAACATGGCGTGGCGCAAGGAAGACCTCGTCCAGCGTGAGCACTACTTCGCGATCGTCGACGAGGTCGACTCGATCCTCATCGACGAGGCTCGGACGCCGTTGATCATCTCAGGCCCCTCGTCAGGTGAGGCCAACCGCTGGTTCGCCGAGTTCGCGAAGATCGCCCGCACCCTCGAAGCAGGCGTCGACTACGAGGTCGACGAGAAGAAGCGCACCGTCGGCGTGCTCGAACCCGGCATCGAGAAGGTCGAGGACTACCTCGGCATCGACAACCTCTACGAGTCCGCTAACACCCCGCTGATCTCGTTCCTCAACAACTCGATCAAGGCTCTCGCGCTCTTCAAGAAGGACACCGACTACGTCGTCATGAACGACGAGGTCATGATCGTCGACGAGCACACCGGCCGCATCCTGGTCGGCCGCCGCTACAACGAGGGCATCCATCAGGCCATCGAGGCGAAGGAGGCCGTGCCGGTCAAGGCCGAGAACCAGACTCTCGCCACCGTCACGCTGCAGAACTACTTCCGTCTCTACGACAAGCTCGCCGGCATGACCGGTACCGCCGAGACCGAGGCGGCCGAGTTCATGTCGACCTACAAGCTCGGCGTCATCCCGATTCCCACGAACCGGCCGATGATCCGCAAGGATCAGTCGGATCTGGTCTACAAGAACGAGACCGCCAAGTTCGCCCAGGTCGTCGAGGACATCGCCGAGCGCCACGCGAGCGGCCAGCCGGTGCTGGTCGGCACCGTCAGCGTGGAGAAGAGCGAGTACCTGTCGCGACTCCTCGCGAAGAAGGGCGTCAAGCACGAGGTGCTGAACGCGAAGAACCACGCGCGCGAGGCCGAGATCGTGGCACGCGCAGGACGACTCGGCGCCGTCACCGTCGCCACCAACATGGCCGGCCGTGGAACCGACATCATGCTCGGCGGCAACGCCGAGTTCCTCGCCGTGCAGGAACTCAAGGGCAAGGGGCTCGACCCGGTCGAGACGCCCGAGGAGTACGAGGTCGCGTGGGACGAGACCTACGAGTCGATGAAGGCGATCGTGGCCGAGGAGGCCGAGAAGGTCATCGAGGCCGGCGGCCTCTACGTCCTGGGCACCGAGCGCCACGAGTCGCGTCGGATCGACAATCAACTGCGGGGCCGTTCCGGTCGTCAGGGCGACCCGGGTGAGAGCCGCTTCTACCTGAGCCTCACCGACGACCTGATGCGTCTGTTCCAGTCGGGGGCCGCCGAGGCGATCCTGGCTCGCACCAACTTCCCCGACGACGTCCCGATCGAGTCGGGTCTCGTGTCGCGGGCCATCCGCAGCGCCCAGTCGCAGGTCGAGTCCCGCAACGCCGAGATGCGAAAGAACGTCCTCAAGTACGACGACGTCCTGAATCGTCAGCGTGAGGCGATCTACGCCGACCGTCGCCACATCCTGCAGGGCGACGACATCGCCGACCGGGTGCAGCACTTCATCGAAGACGCGATCAGCGGCGTGGTGCGGGATCACACAGGCGAGGGGCACAACGAGAGCTGGGACTTCGACGCACTCTGGACGGAGCTCAAAACGCTCTACCCGGTCAGCGTGACGATCGACGAGGTCGTGTCCGAGGCCGCCGGCCGCAAGGGCGGGATCACTGCGGACGGCCTGACCCGCGAACTGCTCTCGGACGCGAAGATCGCCTACGAGACCCGCGAAGAGTCGCTCGGAGAGGCGGCCACCCGTGAGCTCGAGCGTCGTGTCGTGCTCCAGGTCCTCGACCGTCGCTGGCGCGATCACCTCTACGAGATGGACTATCTCAAAGACGGCATCGGTCTTCGCGCGATGGCGCAGCGCGACCCGCTCATCGAGTACCAGCGCGAGGGCTACGCGATGTTCCAGTCGATGATGGGTCAGATCAAGGAGGAGTCCGTCGGGTACCTCTACAACCTCGAGGTCGAGGTCCGCCGGGCGGGCGACTCGCAGACTGCCGAGGTCGAGGCCAAGGGCCTCGCCGAAGGCGGCGGAGACCAGCGCCTCGAGTACTCAGCGGCGAACGATGCCGGCGAGGTCGAGGTCCGAGACGACCGAGGACAGGTTCAGCAGGCTGCGACCGAGAAGCTCCGTCAGGCGGCTGCCGCGCGTCAGGCGCCGGCCGAGCCGGCCGAGGCCGAGGATGCTCCGCGCGGTGCGTTCGGCCAGCGCACGGAGGCCCCCGCAGCACCTGCCGGCAACCGTGAGCAGCGCCGGGCGCAGAGCAAGAAGAAGAAGTAGCCAGGAGGTTCGATGAGGGGCCGGTCCGTATGGATCGGCCCCTCTTCGCGTCATTGTAGGCTTGCGCAATGACACCAACGCGCCACTTCGACCAGTCGTCGAAGCTCAAGAACGTCCTGTACGAGATCCGTGGAAACACGCTCGTCGAGGCGGCGCGGCTCGAGGCCGAGGGACACCGGATCCTCAAGCTCAACACGGGAAACCCCGCCATCTTCGGCTTCGAGGCACCCCACCAGATCGTGCACGACATGCTCGCGGCGCTTCCGACCGCGCACGGATACAGCGACAGCAAGGGGATCATCTCGGCACGCCGCGCCGTGGTCAGCCGGTATGAAGAGATCCCCGGGTTCCCCCGGTTCGATCCCGAGGACGTCTTCCTCGGAAACGGCGTGTCCGAGCTCATCACGATGACGATGCAGGCGCTCCTCGACGAGGGCGATGAGGTGCTCATCCCGGCCCCCGACTATCCGCTGTGGACTGCCATGACGAGTCTGGCTGACGGCACTCCCGTGCATTACCTCTGCGACGAGGACAACGGCTGGCAGCCCGACCTCGAGGACATCCGATCGAAGATCACTCCTCGCACCAAAGCACTCGTGATCATCAACCCCAACAACCCGACCGGCGTGGTCTACTCTCGCGAGGTCCTCGAGGGGATGGTTCAGATCGCGAGGGAGAACCAGCTGCTGCTGCTGTCCGATGAGATCTACGACCGCATCCTGTTCGACGGTGCGGTGCACATCCCGACAGCCACGCTCGCGCCTGATCTCCTGTGCCTGACGTTCAACGGGCTCTCGAAGACCTATCGAGTCGCCGGATTCCGGTCCGGATGGCTTGTGATCACCGGGCCGCAGGACCACGCGAAGGGGTTCCTCGAGGGGATCAACCTCCTCGCGTCCACGCGCCTCTGCCCGAACGTCCCGGCTCAGTACGCGGTGCAGGCGGCTCTCGGGGGAGTTCAGTCGATCGATGCGTTGATCGCTCCGACCGGACGCCTGCACGAGCAGCGCGACATCGCGTGGGAGGGGCTCGAGTCGATTCCCGGTGTCTCCTGCGTCAAGCCGGTCGGAGCCCTGTACGCCTTCCCTCGTCTCGACCCGAATGTCCACGAGATCAGGGACGATGCGAAGCTGGTCTACGACCTGTTGGTCTCCGAGCACATCCTTCTCGTGCAGGGGACCGGCTTCAACTGGCCGACGCCCGACCACCTCAGGCTGGTCACGCTCCCCGAGCCTCGCGGGTCACGCTCCCCGAGCCTCGCGTGCTCGCAGAAGCCGTCGAGCGCCTCGGGAACTTCCTCTCGAGCTACCGCCAGTAGACGTGTGCAACGTCGCCGAGGTGTACGTCTCGGCGATCCGACGCACGCCGGCGACCAGGGTCGAACGCGGGGTGAGGTCTGCCATCGGGCGGGCGTGCAGCAGAGCGGAGTCAGCGGCGCGCTGATCGAACGGCAGGAACGCGATGTCGGTGATGCCTGCGAATCTCTCGAGAGTGCGCCGGATCTGACCACGCGCGTCGATGCCCAGGGGGCCGGGTCGGACGCGGTTCACCACGACCCTGATGGGCGTGGGGGCCGTGAGCCGTCGGAGCTCGGCATGCTCCCTCACGAAGCGACTGATGCCGAGCGGGTCGGCCGACGCGACCGCGATGATCGCATCCGCCTCCTGCAGCGCTGCGACCGTGGCCGCGTGACGGCGCGGTCCGGCGAGGTCGTAGGTCGCTTCGTCGTCTGCATCGAAGGCGCTCGCCACGTCGACGACGGTCTCCTCCGCCCAGCTGCGGCAGGCGCGCAGAGTGGTCTGCAGACGACTCGCTCCGAGTTCCGGCCAGCGCCCTGGCCGATTGATGCCGCCGAGGACCTCGATCTCGCCTGCGCTCGTCGCGAGGATCGTCGCCAGCCTCGTGAGCTCGGCTGAGTCGAGTGCGCCGAGTTCTGCGCGTCGGCACGCGGCGGCGATGCCGGGTGCATCGTCGCTGAGCCCCAGAAGCAGCGCAAGCGACGGAGCGACGGTGTCGGCATCGACCAGGGCGGCGCGCCGACCCGTCCGGCAGAGTTCGACGGCGAGTTGGATCGCGATGGTCGACCTTCCAGGGGCGCCGGAGGGGCCCCACACGACCGAGACGCGATGCGGAGGTGGTGCTTCATGCCCGGTGATGTGCGGGATATCAGCGGTGAGTGCTGCCGCGACTTCCCAGCCGCTCGCATCCGCCGGAAGCGCGGTGGTGAGTCCGTAGCGTCCGAGCAGCCTGCTGTCGCTGTCGCCGAGCGGGATGATCCGGACGCCAGCCCTGTCGCACTCGGCGACGAGCTCGGATGTCAGAACGGCACGGGTGGCGACGACGATGGCCGCATCGACGCCTTCGGGCAGAGGAAGGACTCTGTTCGGCGGCACTACGGAGACCACAGTGATCCCCTCCATCTCGAGCTCGTCGGCCAGACCTCGCGCGCGGGCTTCCGGAACAGCGACGATGACCGAGGTCATGAGGTCGAACCGATCGGCACGACCGAGAGGACAGAGCCGCCGGTGATCGCGGCCAGCACCTCGGCGACATCCGCTCGGTCGATCACGACCTCGGCGGTCGTGCCGTCGGCCGAGAGCATCCCCTCCGCCTTCGTGACCGATGTGACGATGGCGTCGGCCACGAGGATACGAGGGGGACCCTGACTGCCACCATCGTCGACCGGTGGCGAATGCCAGAGCTCGATGACACTCCCGGCGGCGACATCGGCCGGGATCCCCGTGCTGCTCTCGACGACAATCGTGGTCGTCCTGTTGGCATCGGCGCTCTCAGCCGCAGAGGTGGCCAGGAGCTCTCCTTCGAAGACCGTGCGGGACGCGACCTGGCCGGCGTGCAGCTCTTGCGGTGCCAGGTAGCGGTCCGACACCGTGCCGAGTCCGACTTCGACCACTTGGAAGTCTTCCGAGACGAGCGCTTCACCGAGAGCGATCGTGCGCGTCGCCTGGAGCACCGGCGTCGTGGTGCCCGAGGAGGAGACGACGGCCCACACGCCGCCGATCGACAACGCGACGACCGCGATGCCGATCAGAAAGCGGGCGTCGCCCCAGACGGCGCGGCGGGAACGGACGAACTTGCTCATGTCGACATGGTCACAGAAATCGATGAGCCCGCTCGAGACTTATCCACAGCATCGGATCGGCGCTGGTGCTCCGGCACGGCAGGAGGACAATGGGAGCATGCCTCATTCCTCTCAGCCCGCGCAGGGCTTCCTCGCGCCGGCCCAGGTGGCGGAGCTGCTGAGCATCGAGGTCGACGAAGTCGTCGAGCTCGTCTACGAGGGGCGTCTGCGCGGATCCAAGCTCGGCGCACCGGCCAGATGGCGCATCGAGGAGTCGAGCCTTTCGGAGTATCTCGATGAGCAGTCGGAAGAGGCCAGACGGATGGCCCTGTGGCGTCAGGCCAACGAGGCGAGCTTCCCGGAGGTCTGGGGTACATCCCGCCGTCACGGCATCTGATCTCCGACGGTCTGCACCGAGGACACCGCGGCGAACGGGATGATCTGAAAGCTGCGGACGGCCGAGGCGATCCGCGCCTCGCCCGGATCATGCAGAGCGAGGTCGAGATGATCCGCTCCCGCCCTGTCGATCGTTCCGTGCATGTCGGAGTCGTCGACGCTGACTATTCGCACCGGCACCCGCCGCCTGGCGAGATCACGCAGAACGAAGCCGAGTGACATGCGCTCGCGGAGCACAGGCGCGGAGCCGTCATGCTCGTCCAGACTGGACAGCAGCAGGCCATGATCGACGGTCAGCCCGCGCACCGCGTGCAACGGAACGATCAGGGTCGACCGCGTCGTGGTCGATTCCTCGGCCTGCGCGATCGTCGCGGCGATCCAATCCGAGCCGAGCGCGTCGAGCCGGGCCCGCACACGAGTTCCGCCGGGCAGGTCGATGGTTGTCGGAGCTGCTGCGGCGCAGAGAACCCTGAGACGGCTGCGAAGCTCGAGTCGCGAGATGCGCAATCGTTCGGATTCGGCATCCAGCGCCGCGCGCTCGCTCTCCCACTCCGAGGCGAGCTGGCCTTCGAGGTCTTCGAACAGTCGATCCCAGTGCACGCGCCCCACCGTAAGCGATGTCCGGGAAGGCATGTACGAGTTATCCACATAGATCCCGAACGCGACCCGAACGGCTACTGGACGCATGCTCTACTTGGCGCAGTCTTCCCGATGGAGAGTGCCTCAGATGATGCTTCACGAGTACTTCGCACCGCAGCCGACGCCTCGCGCCGAGCTGCCGGATCCGCATCCACTGCTGCGGAGCCTGACACAGGGCGTGCTCGAGGTGCTCGCGGGAGTCAGAGAAGTCGATCAGCTCGCCCGCTGGTTCAATGAAGACGCGTACCGGAGCCTGGTGACGCGGGCGAACCTCTCGGCGAGGGCGCGCAGCGCGAGGGGGGTCTCGCCTGCGCGCCCGACTTTCGAGATCCTCTCGATCCGCGTGACAGAACCCGTCGACGGCAAGGTCGAAGCAGTCGTCGTCGTCGCGGGTCCGGGCCGCACCCGGGCGGTGGCGATCCGTCTCGAAGGACTCGACCGTCGTTGGCGTGCGACGTCGCTGGCCGTTCTCTGAGGCTGCGCGCTCTAGGCTGGTGGGGTGTCAACGCTCAGCGACCTCGCCAATGCCCAGGGCCGTCTTGCCGACAACGATGTCGAGTGGCTGCACCGACTCGCCGGTGACGGTCAGCTTCTCGCGGACCTCGCCTCGGCGGACATCGTGGTCTGGATCGAGACCGACGACGGATCGTTCGTTGCCGTCGCGCACGCGCGTCCGAGTGGAGCAGCCACCCTTTTCTATCGGGACATCGTCGGCGAGCGGGTGCGCCCTCAGTGGCGTACGCAGGTGCAGGGGGCGTTCGAATCCGCGGAGATCGTCGACTCGTCGTCGCCGGACTGGTTCGAAGAGACCCCGACGCGTGTTCGAGCTGTGCCGATCGTCAACGAACGTCGCGGCGGAGAGCACCGGGCCGTGGTGATCGGCGTCGTCACCCGGCACACGAACCTCGGCGAGGCCCGGACCCCGTCTCGGCAGCAGATCACGTTCGACGAGTGCGCCAACGACCTCTTCCGCATGATCGCCGACGGAAGCTTCCCGGATCCGGCGGCTCCGACCTCCCCTCGCCGCGGCGCGCCGCGCGCGTCCGACGGCCTGATCCGCATCGATGTCGACGGGATCACGACGTTCGCCAGCCCGAACGCACTCTCGGCGTTCAATCGCATGGGGTTCGATGACGAGCTCGAGGGCGAATCCCTCGCAGAGGTCACCACAAGGCTCGTGCCGCCGTCCCGACAGGTCGACGAGTCGCTGCCCGTCGTCGTGACCGGACGCGCCCCGTGGCGGACCGACATCGAAGCGCGCGGTGTCACCGTGTCGCTGCGCGCGATCCCGCTCAAGGATCACGGAACCCGCATCGGCGCCATCCTGCTGTGCCGCGATGTCTCGGAGCTGCGCCACCAGGAGCAGGAGCTGATCACCAAGGACGCGACGATCCGCGAGATCCACCACCGAGTCAAGAACAATCTGCAGACTGTCGCGTCGCTGCTTCGGATCCAGGCACGACGCACGCACTCCGACGAGGCGCGCGATGCGCTGACCCAGGCGATGAGACGCGTCGACTCGATCGCCGTCGTGCACGACACGCTCGCCCAGGGCCTGACCCAGAAGGTCGACTTCGACGAGGTGTTCCATCGCGTCCTCAAGCTCGTGGCCGAGGTCGCATCGGCACCGAACACCCGCGCGCGCACACGGTCGACCGGCCGCTTCGGCGTCCTGCCGAGCGAGTACGCCACGCCGCTGGCTCTCGCTCTCACCGAGGTCGTCACGAATGCCGTGGAGCACGGTCTCGCAGGGCAAGAGGGCATGGTCACGATCGATGCGGCGCGCACCGAGGAGAATCTGCGCGTCACGGTGCATGACACCGGCAAGGGCCTGCCGGAGGGGCGGATCGGTCAGGGGCTGGGAACGCAGATCATCCGCACCCTCATCCAGGGCGAGCTCAGCGGCTCGATCGAATGGCGGGGGAGCGAAGGCGAGGGCACCGAGGTCGTCATAGACATCCCGCTTCGCTGGCTGACGAAATAGGCGGAGAATCGGCCGCAGCGTCGAGCGGAGACACAGAAGCGGCCCGAGACATCGTCTCGGGCCGCTTCTCGATGTTCAGGAGGCGCGGCGGGCGCGAGCGGCGCGGCGCTTGAGCGCACGGCGCTCGTCTTCGGAGAGGCCTCCCCACACGCCCGAGTCCTGGCTGGACTCGAGGGCGTACTGCAGGCAGATCTCGGTCACCGTGCAGGTGGCGCAGACGGTCTTCGCCTTCTCGATCTGGTCGACGGCCGGACCGGTGTTCCCGACAGGGAAGAACAGCTCGGGGTCGACAGTCAGGCAGGCGGCCTTATCGCGCCAGTCCATGGGGGCTCCTCGGTGTGGTGTTTCAGAAATCGTCGCATTGCGACGACTCGGATTTCGGGTGCAGATCGGGTTCAGCTACCCTGTATGAGATACGGACGGATGCCCGCTTTCTGTGATGCGAGCGCGAAGCCCGCCCCACGCCGCTGTGGGAGCACATGACGCTGTCTATTCTGTTACATGAAACCGGCGAAATCAAGGGTTTCCGCCGTTCTCATTCGATTCTCAGGAGACAACTGTGCGCTCACCCGGCCTCGCTCTGGCGGCTTCCGCGGTTCTCGCGGCAGAGGGCGCCGCATTGATCGTGTTCGCCCTCATCGAGCTCGTCGGTCTCGGCGCAGGTGATGCCGCGTCGCTGCCGACCGCGCTCGCCCTCATCGTGCTGACGCTCATCGGCGCTGTCGCTCTCATCGCGTTCGCCATCGGAACCAGGACGGGCCATTCGTGGGCGCGCTCGGGCGGCGTCGTCTTCCAGGTGCTCGCCGTGGCGCTCGCGCTCGCCTCGCTGACGCTGCAGCCGGTCGCCTGGGCGTTCACCATCGGAGTCGGGCTGCCGGCGCTGCTGTGCTTCGCGCTGCTGATCGCGAGCACGCGCGCCGAGAACGAGCGCCCGGCGGAGTGACTCTCAGGCGTCGATGCCGAGCAGCTTGCGCAGTCGGGCGACGTGCCCTGTCGCCTTGACGTTGTACTGAGCGAGGGTGATCGTTCCCTGCTCATCGAGAACGAAGGTCGAGCGGATGACTCCTTCTACGACCTTGCCGTAGTTCATCTTCTCGCCCCAGGCTCCGTATGCGATGTGCACGGCGTGGTCCGGGTCGCTGAGAAGGGTGAAGGTGAGGCCGTCGCGCTCGCGGAATTCGGCGAGCTTCGCAGGCTCGTCACGCGAGACCCCGATCACGCGGTACCCGGCGCCCTCGAGCGAGGAGATGCTGTCGCGGAAGTCGCAGGCCTGCGTCGTGCATCCTGGCGTCATCGCGGCCGGATAGAAATAGAGCACCGTCTTCTGGCCGCGCAGATCGTCGAGTCGGACGGTCGCGCCGTCTTGGTCGAGAAGAGCGAAGTCGGGGGCAGCGGATCCGGAGTCGAGGCGCGCAGTCACACGTCCAGCCTACCGGCCGGGCGTCTGCTCGGCCTTGTCAGCGAACGTCTGCAGAAGCCTCTGCAGCGAGTCCAGACGCGCTCGCCCGGTCTCGCTCAGCTCGCCGCTCTCGGCCGCTTCGATGAGTGCGCAATCCGGAGCATCCGCGAGGTGCGTGCATCCGCGCGGGCACTTCTCGGCGATCTCCGCCAGCTCGGTGAAGGCGGCGAGGATGTTCGCGGGGTTCACATGCCCGAGACCGAAGGAGCGGACGCCGGGGGTGTCGATCACCCAGCCGTTGCCCTCCGGGCTGACGTATCGCAGCGATACGGTCGACGAAGAGGTGTGCCGGCCACGTCCGGTGACCTGGTTGACGTGCCCCGTCGCGCGCAGAGCGCTGGGCACCAGAGCGTTCACGAGCGTCGACTTGCCCACACCCGAATGCCCGACGAAGACCGTGGAGTGCCCGACGAGGGCAGCGCCGATCTCGTCGACGGGCATCTCGTCCTGCGCACTGGCGAAGACGCGCAGGTCGTCGAGTCCGTCGAAATGCGACAGGAACGCGCTGGGGTCGGCCAGGTCCGTCTTCGTGACGACGAGGAGCGGGCGCACGCCGGCATCCAACGCGGCCACGAGGTAGCGGTCGACGAGGCGGGCACGCGGCTCGGGGTCGGCGGCGGCGACGACGACGAGCATCTGATCGGCGTTCGCGACGATCACCCGCTCGACCTGGTCGGTATCGTCGGCGCTGCGCCGAAGCAGGGACGTGCGGTCGGCGATGCCGATGATCCGCGCCAGGGTGCCGTCTTCGCCTGAGATGTCGCCGACGACCTTGGCGTGATCACCGGTGACGATCGGGTTCCTGCGAAGCTCACGCGCCCGTGCGGCGGTGATCATGCGCTCGTCAGGCGTGTCCTCGTCGATCAGCACGGAGTAGCGACCACGGTCCACCCCGAGGACGCGGCCGATCTGAGCGTCGTCATGCGCAGGCCGTCGCTTGGTGCGAGGGCGGTTGGCCTTCGGGTTAGGGCGCGTGCGGATGCTGCTCTCGTCATAGTCCTCGAAGTCGTCGTCGAGGTCGTCGGAGTCGTCGAGCCAGCTCACGAGGATGCGCCTCGCAGCATTCGCTCCCAGAGGAGAGTGAACTCCGGAAGCGTCTTGGAGGTGGTGCCGATGTCATCGATCTCGACCCCGGGCACGCGCAGACCGATCAGGGCGCCCGTCGTCGCCATCCGATGGTCGTGGTGCGCCGCCCATCGGCCACCGTGCAGCTGTCGGGGAATGATGCGCAGGCCGTCGGAGAGCTCTTCCGCCTCGCCGCCGAGGGCGCGGATGTTGCCGACGAGTGCCGCGATGCGATCGGTCTCGTGGAGTCGGATGTGACCGATACCGCGGATCGTGGTGGGGCCGGACGCGAACGCCGCCAGTCCGACGAGCGTCGGGGTCAGCTCGCTCGCAGCCGAGAGATCCATGTCGAGCCCGCGGATCTCGGCCCCGGCCCGGACCGTCAGCGTTCCGCTGTGACGGCCGACATGCGCACCCATGGCCTGCAGGATCTCGGGAAGCAGAGCGCCGGGCTGGGTGGAGTGCACAGGCCACCCGGGCACCGACACCGCGCCCCCCGTGACCAGTGCAGCGGCGAGGAACGGCGCCGCGTTCGAGAGATCGGGCTCGATCGCGATCTCCTTGGCGCGTGGCACGCCCGCCTCTACGAGCCACTCACCTGTGGCTGGTCGCTCGATCCGGATGCCGCGACGGCTCAGCGCCTCGATCGTCATGTCGATGTGAGGCAGGCTCGGCAGATGATCGCCGGTGTGCACGAGGTGCAGGCCCACGTCGAAGCGCGGGGCGGCGAGCAGGAGTCCCGAGACGAACTGGCTGGATGCCGAGGCGTCGATCTCGACGCGCCCGCCTCGGATGCGACCGTGGCCGCGGACAGTGAACGGCAGGGCCCACGTGCCCTCATCGTCGATGTCGACTCCGAGGTCGCGCAGCGCGCTGATGAGACCACCCATCGGTCGGTGCAGGGCCGTCTCGTGGGCAGTGAGGTGCACGTCGCGCTGGGCGAGCCCGGCCAGCGGCGCGATGAAGCGCATCACCGTGCCGGCCTGGCCGCAGTCGATCGTCGTGCCGCCCATGAGCTTGGCCGGAGTGATCGCGAGGTCGGGCCCGAACTCTCCGTTGCCGTCGATCTCTTCGATGCCGACGCCCAGGGCGCGCAGGGCCTCGATCATGCGGCGGGAGTCGTCGGAGTGCAGTGGAGCGATGAGTCTGCCGGGTCCGTCTGCGATGGCGGCGATGATGAGTTCGCGATTGGTGAGCGATTTCGAGCCGGGGATCGTCACGGTCGCATGAACGGCTCCGGTGCTGATCGGCGCGACATAGACGCCCTGGACAGGGGAGGGGGAATACCTGTTGGCGCTCATCGGTTCCCACCTTAGTAAACGCGAGTGTCCGAACGATCGAATATGGGCGCACGCCGACAAGGAGAGAGCATGCTCGCAACGCTGGAACGCGAGTCGGTGGACCTCACCCGCCTAGACTGGCCGGTGATGGATGACACGGCAACCGCAGAGACGGTCAGCGACCCTCGGCGCGAATTCGAGGAACAGGCGATCCCGTTCATGGATCAGCTCTATGCCGCGGCGATGCGCATGACGCGCAACCCGGCGGACGCTGCTGACCTCGTGCAGGAGACCTTCGTCAAGGCATACGGGTCCTGGGCGACGTTCTCGCAGGGCACGAACCTGAAGGCGTGGCTGTACCGCATCCTCACCAACACGTACATCAACATCTACCGCAAGAAGCAGCGCGAGCCGTTCCAGGGCACGATCGACGAGCTCGAGGACTGGCAGATGGGCGGTGCGGAGTCGACCACCGCGTCGCACAGCCGTTCGGCCGAGGCGGAAGCCATCGACCACATGCCCGCATCGGTCGTCAAGGACGCGTTGCAGGCCGTTCCCGAGGACTTCAGGTTGGCGGTGTACCTCGCTGATGTCGAGGGCTTCGCCTATCAGGAGATCGCGGACATCATGAAGACACCCATCGGCACCGTGATGAGCCGCCTGCACCGAGGCAGGCGCATGCTGCGGGAGCTGCTGGCTGAGTACGCCGCGGAGCGGGGAATCTCCACGGCCGACCCGAGGAGCAAGAAATGACCGACTGCGGCTGCGACAAGGCCCGCAAGGACCTCGAGGAGTACCTCCGCAACGAGGTGTGCAACACCGAGCACACCGAGATCCGTGAGCATCTCGAGAACTGCCCGTCCTGCCGGGATGAGGCGCTAGTGGCGACGACCCTCACCGAGGTCGTGGCGCGCGCGTGCAAGGAGACGGCACCCGAAGAGCTGCGTGACCAGGTGTTCGCTCGACTGCGTGAGGTGCAGGCCTCGCAGCACTGAGGCGGGATGCGGTCCGTCGCGCCTCCCATAGGGTGGAGGAATGACCGACGCGCTTACCGTCCCCGTTGATCCCGTGTCCGCTGGGCGCCTGGCCGCGAAGAACCTCGTCTACCGACTCGTCGACAACGGCTCGGATGTTGATACCGAGGCCTTTCTGCGGGCGGAGGCACGGGGGTTCCTCGATGCCGATCCCACGCCAGAGCAGATCGTCGCAGACCGCGCACTTCTCGCGACTCGGCGCAACGTCGGCGTGTTCGAAGAGAACGCCCCTGACGGCGCCTTCCCGGTCGCCACGGTCAACTCGTGGGTGACTCCGCTGACCGTGCCCGGCGGCGAGGTGGGGATGTGGGCGATCAGCGCTGTCACGGTCTCGGGCACTCATCGTCGCCGCGGCATCGCGCGGAACCTGCTCGAAGGCGAGCTGCGTGCCGCCGCAGGCGCGGGTGTCGCTATCGCAGGCCTCACCGTCTCCGAGGCGACGATCTACGAGCGGTATGGGTTCGCTTCGGCGATCCCCGCAGCCAAGGTGTCGATCGATGCGCCGAGGGCGGGATGGAACGGTCCGGCGACCGATGGCCGCGTCGAGTACGTCGAGCGCGAGACGCTTCAGAAGGACCTGTCCGCTCTGCATGAGCAGGCGCGAACCCAGCGTTCGGGGCAGATCGCCGGGTGGGACGCGCGCTGGGAGCGGATCGCCGGGCTGTCGGTGGGACACACCGCTCCACGGGCCGTCCGAGGCGTGCGTTACGTCGACGCCGACGGGGC